>NZ_AP045838.1:0-2042632 GCF_059725505.1 Vibrio sp. KUL78
CTTGCAGGTTTGTTTCTCCTGCGCCTGTCAAGAAGCCGAAAACGACGATATGTCCCAGCGTGGCTAATACCTCTAGATCTTGAACAATGGTATCGCCAGCCACTGGGTTGAAAATGTAATCTACACCTTTACCTTCAGTGACTTTTTTAACGTCCTCATCCCAATTTCCAGTAGAGTTAAACGCAAAGTCGGCGCCTAACTTGCGTGCTTGTGTTACTTTTTCATCTTTACGATCAAGGGCGATGACTTTCAGTCCCGCTTCTTTTGCTAACTGAATTAGCGCTGTACCGACTCCGCCAGTAGAGGCGTAGATAAGCGCAAACTTACCTTTTTGTGCTCGAACCACATTGTGCAGCATGTGGTAGGCTGTGAAGTAGGTGACAGGCATCGCGCCTGCTTCAATCAAATCGGTATCTTCCGATAACGGCACCAACTTATCTGCGTCTACAGCGGTGTATTCGGCATACATAGAAGCGCCGATTGGACCCAAAAATGCAACTTTTTGGCCCTTGCTTAGTGCTGTACCGTTCGAATCTACGACAATACCGCTTCCTTCGACACCGGAGATAAAAGGCAGATTCGGCATCATGCCTGGAGGCATATTACCTTCTCGAATGATAGTGTCGATAAAGTTTACCGGCGCTGCTTTAACCTGCACTAACACTTGACCTGGTTGCAGCTTTGGTTGGTTGAGTTCTTTATAGTTCAAAACGTCACTACCACCTGTTTGTTCAATCACAACCGCTTTCATCTTTCTCTCCTTCCCGACCTAGTGTCGATGTTTTGAATTATGCTTCGAGAGAGATAATAGTGGTTGCGATGACATTAAAAAATCCGCAATTTGGGATAACACAATCCCAAAAATGAGATTGTTAGCTCAGAGCTTCGTTTCGCTGTTTAATGTAGTTCACAAGTTGTTTGATCTGACTTTGTGCATGTCGACGACCGAGATAGTAAGCGTACATAACGCGAGTTCGAGCTTTCAACCCGTCTACCTCTAGCTGAATGAGCTTGTCGTTTTTAAGCATCGAAGTTGGAAGCATCGCAGCATACTGCCCGCCTAATGCCGCATGATGAGCCAGACCTAAGTCATCGACCACGAGTTCCTGTTTCACGGCTATAGAGATGTCCTCTCGATTGCTATTCATAAACATCCAGGAAAGTGCTGGTCGGGCGACGACGCAAGGCAGAGAACGCAGAGTATCCTCACTAATCTTGGAATCGGTAATGCCAAATTTCTCCATCAGTACTGGGTGAGCGCAGACAGTGTAGGGGATATCCCAGAGCTTTTGCGCAATGGCTGAAGAGTCGACAAGGGGGCCGACCCTGAAGGCGAGGTCAATCTCGTGTTTTATTAGGTCCTTATTGCTGTTTGACATGGCGAGATCGAGCTGTAGTTCTGGATGAAGGCTTGCAAAGTCGATGAGCCAGGCACCGAGAAAGTCAATACCGGCTCGAACTGGCATTGAGACTGACAACTTACCCTTAAACTCAACTTCCGCATCGACAGCGAGACTAATTGAACGCTGAATCGCCCCAAACTGAATTGCACAGTCGTCATAAAGCTCTTGTCCACGGGACGACACTTTCACCTCACGAGTGGTGCGATGCAGCAGTGTCAAGCCAAGTGCATTTTCGAGGGCTTCGATACGTCGGCTTACTGTACTGTGGGGGATGCTGAGGGCCTCTGCCGCTTTCTTCATACTCCCAGTCTCGACGACTTTACAAAAGATATTTAGATCATCAAACACGCGTTTCATTTATGTTATCTCTAGATTCTTACACGATACTATTATTTCAATTATAGGATTATAAAGCTCATGGCTTGGAGTGTCGTGAACTATAATTATTCTACCTTTGTAGCGGCAGCGAACGCGTATATAAAACCTGTTAGCAGTACTAATAGGCACTCATTTACGCTCAGAAGGACATCCCTCTATACTCTCTCGCATTCCTGCTCCAATGTTTAAAGGTAATTCAATGAAAAAGACGATAATCTCATTAACACTCGCTACTTTGATGACTTCGGGCTTGGCAAGCGCAATGCCATCAGAAGGAAAAGTTCGGCGCAGACATGGGCATTACAGAATCTAACCTGCTGGCTGCTGACCAAAACCGTTACACCTACAAAAACATGCAAGAGTTTATGAAAACCAAAAACATAGACTCAGGTGTTATGGCACCAATTTTACTAGAGCAAGCCGACAAACCATTAGGCAATGTAGAGTTCACTTACGATGGCAAAAAGATGAACTTACAAGACATGCTTAAAGATCACCGTGCTGACGCATTTATCGTGCTTAAAGACGGTAAGGTGGTCCATGAGCAGTATTTTGATGGTCAGAATGAGCGCACAAAGCATCAGATGATGAGTGTCACAAAGTCATTCACAGGCATCTTAGCAGCGACGCTGGTTGCTGAAGGTAAACTAGACCGCGATGCCTTGGTTGAAACTATTGTTCCTGAGCTGAAAGGCTCAGCTTACGGTGACGCCACGGTTGGACAAGTGATGGATATGACCAACAATGTCAAATACTCAGAAGCGTATGAAGATCCAAACGCAGAAGTGTTCCAGCACATGAAAACGTTCGGTTTTGCGCCGATGGAAGAGGGTTACGCTGGTCCTAAGACCATTCGAGAGTTCCTAAAATCGCTTAAGAAAGACGGTGATCGTCCGCACGGTGAAGAGTTTCACTACATTTCAGCGAACACAGACGTGGTCGCGTGGATCATTGAAAGCGCAGAGGGAAAATCATTTGATCAGATTATGTCTGAGCGCATTTGGTCAAAAATTGGTGCAGAGCGTGATGCCTTTGTTATCGTTGACGGAGAAGGTACTGGGTTGGCCGCTGGTGGTTTAAACGCGACAGCTCGCGATTTGGCAAAGTTTGGGCAAATGCTAGCCGACCAAGGTAAAAACCTTAACGGTGAGCAAGTGCTTCCAGCAAAAGCAATTCAGTCAACTCAAGCGGGTGGTGAACCAGAAGCGTTCGAAAAAGGCGGCTATAGCCACCATGGTATGACAGGTTGGAGCTATCGCAACCAATTCTGGCACACAGATAATGCGAATCAGGCTTACACAGCTTTAGGTATCTTTGGTCAATGGATCTATGTAGATCCAACGGAGAATGTAGTGATTGTCCGTCAATCTAGTGCTGAAGCGTCGATTGACGATATTCGTGACGCAGAAATGGTAAGCGCTGTGAATGCGATTATCGAAAAGCTAAAATAAACAGCGTGTTAATAAAAATGGCAAGCCAGTTGGCTTGCCATTTTGTGTTTATGCGGAGGACATTTACCTACGGCCAAACTCTAGCTTTTGATTGGCGACGATACCTGATCAACGAGATAGAGTATCGATTGATATGGCACGCCACTGTGATGAGATAAACCTATTTCACAGGTGATACTGTTGCTGAAGCCGCGAGTACAATCGGCTGGCACCTGATCCTTGAGGGGGGCGACAGCTGCTTCGTTAAGTTCGGGGGTAGTGAAGCCCTTGTCGCCCGCCCAACCACAACACTGAATGTGTTCAGGTAATACAACCTTGGTCGCACATGCTTTCGCTAACTGGAGCATTGTCGACTCGAGCCCCATTCGTCTCGAACTGCAGGTAACATGCAGCATTACCGTTTCTTCAACAGGTGTTAGCTCGAGTTCGTCAATTAAGTAATTGGACACAAACTTCACTGGCTCAACGATGGTTATCGGCTTGGTGAACTGCTCGATACTGCGTTTGGCACATGGACTGGTGTCCATAAGGACAGGGTATTTGCCCTGCTCAGACGCTTCCCAAAGTGCTTGTTCTAATTGCTCGCTTTTCTGAGTCGCGATATCCGTCATGCCTTTGCTGTCATAAGGCATACCACAACATTGATCACTGAGTGACTTGGGGGCGATGAGCGAATATCCTGCTTTTTCTAAGAGTGACATTGTCACCTCACCGAGAGAGCGTTGGTCAAATGCATTCGGCTGAGTATTCATATTTCGGCTGGCGCAAGAAGGCAGATAGACGACCTTCTTATCGTTCGTATTAGCACCATTTTGAGCCTCTGGTACATCGAACTTGGCGCCACCTGGAGTTTCTGGTAACCACGCCGGTGTGGCTTGCTTGGTGACTTTCCTCATCCCATCTGCGAGTTTAGCGACGCGATCTCTTCCCAGAATATTGGATGCAACCGTACCGCTTTTGAGACCAAATCGAGCAATGGTGGTAGTGGCACTAAAGTGATCAGCGGTCCATTTCGCTATCGGTCTAAACTTCTTGTATTTAGGTCCACGGAGTTTTTTTACCAATTCGCCTGTATTAATACCAACTGGGCAACGGTCGGCGCAGAGACCCGTGGCGGCACAGGTATCAATTCCTTGGTACTCAAATACCTGTTCAAGCTCACTTGCTTCTACATCTTCGCCCGCAGCCTTGCGTCGTTGTAACTCTCGGAATAGCACGATACGCTGCCTTGGGGTCAGCGTCAGCGTTCTTGAAGGGCAGACAGGTTCGCAGAAGCCACATTCGATGCAGCGATTGACGATGTCGTCTGCTGCCGGCATCGGTTTAAGGTTTTCGATATGAGAGTTTGGGTTGTCGTTGATAATAACGCCCGGATTGAGCAGACCTTCAGGGTCGAATAGCGCCTTGATTTGTTGCATAAGCGCGTAGCCTTCTTGACCCCATTCGAGCTCTACATAGGGTGCCATATTACGTCCAGTACCATGCTCGGCTTTCAGCGAGCCTTGATACTTAACCGCGACGAGGTCAGCGACATCATCCATAAAACCGCCATAGCGTTCGATCTCTTGTTGGCTCTCGAACCCCTGAGTAAATACAAAGTGAAGGTTGCCTTCGAGCGCGTGACCAAAGATGATCGCTTCGTCGTAATGATACTTGTCGAATAGCTCTTGGAGATCTCGTACCCCTGACGCCAAATTTTCTACGGGGAAAGCGACGTCTTCAATGATAACCGTGGTACCTACCTCACGAACAGCTCCCACTGCCGGGAACATACCTTTACGAATGCCCCATAAGGTTGCGACTGTCGCTGGATCGAGAGTAAACGGGACGGATTCTATGATGGTGTAGTCATTTAGCGCTGTCATCACCGCATTGGTATGATCATCGAGCGTGTGTTGGCACGATGCGTGTACCTCAACCAGCAGCGCTGTGGCTTCAAGATCAAGCGTTTTAATAAAGCTTGGCATACCCGGCTTGTCGGCAACGGAGCGGAGTGCGCGTCCGTCCATCATTTCGACCGCAGCCACAGGGGTTTTCGCAATCGTAGCAACGGCTTTACTGGCTTCTTCGATATCAGAGAACACCAAGAGTGTAGAGGCTTTGTATTTGTGCTCAACAACCGTGTTATAGGTGATTTCAGCGATAAAGCCCAACGTTCCTTCGGAGCCAATCATGAGGTGCTCAAGTACCTCAATGGGATCGCTGTAATCAACAAGTGCATTAAGTGCATAGCCCGTGGTGTTCTTTAGACGATATTTATGGGCAATTTTGTCGGCTAGGTCTTGGTTCGCTTTGGTTTCTTGTGCAAGTTGAGTTAGACCTTCAATAAACTCAGGTCGCTCAGACTTAAAACGCTCCACACTGGCTTTGTCACCAGTATCTAAAATCGTTCCATCAGAGAATACCAGCTTCATGTACTCAACGGTTTTATAGGAGTTTTGCGCCGTACCGCAACACATCCCACTGGCGTTGTTAGCTGCGATGCCGCCTATTTTACAGGTATTGATTGATGCTGGATCTGGACCGATTTTTCGTTGATAGGGAAGTAAGTATTTGTTCGCATCTGCCCCGATGACGCCAGGCTGAAGTCGGATCTTCTCCCCCTCATCTAGAATGGAGTGCCCGCGCCAGTCATCGGTTAAAGCAATCAGCACAGAGTCCGACACCGCTTGGCCCGAGAGGCTGGTACCTGCGGCGCGGAAAGTAAATGGAATGAGGTGTTCGCGACAACATTGAATGGCAAACACAACCTCATCGAGATCCTTTAATCTAAGTACAATTTGAGGGATCAAGCGATAGAAGCTGGCGTCGGTCCCATAGGCTAAACACTCAGCTTCCCCGGTGATGATTCGTTGTTCATTAATTCGTGTTGCGAGCTGCTGTCTCAATGCTTCGTAGTTGAGATTACGCTTGGGCTTGTTCTCGTTGCTCATTCCAGTGTCCTTTTTAATTTTTTTATTCGTCTTCCAATAGCACTACGATCAGTTGGCTAGGTCCGTGGGCACCGTATGCTAGGGTTTGTTGGATATCCGCAGTTTTAGAAGGTCCCGAAATCAATAGGGCGTTGGTCGGCATGTAGTGATTCCAGTTGTTATCTTGCATGACTTGCAGGAAGTGGCCGTAAAGCGCTGATTTCTTGACAATAGCAATATGGCTCGGCGGTACAAGGGACAAGGTTCTCGGCTCATGTTCGTTTGGCCACAAGATTAATGCCCCCGTGTCGGCAATGCCGCCAAGGGTGTGAGTAATACCCACATCAATCTGATTGAAAAGCTCAGATTTCCACTGCTCGATGCTTTCATTAAATGCGGTGACTTGTTTTGAGCTCGAGGCCACTTCTATATCGTTGATATATTCACCAGCGGTACCGATAGCGATACGTTCAAACTGATAGTGATTGATGATGCTTGTCAGCATTGATGTGAGCTCGGAGCGAGTCGTCTTGCGAACATCGGCATGGTTAGCCGACATCATCTCTACAAAACGCTCTGCTTTGTCTTCTTGAGTAATCGATGGATGGCTACCCCATGGGAAAAAAGCCATCTCCTCAGCGGTCTTGGGTGTACGTTTAGCCTGTTTGAGGCGTCCTAGAATATTGTCTTTTGCAAGTCGGGTATTCATGTCGGTTTCCTCATTACTTCTTAGAAGCGTTAGCTTTGTGTTTCTGTTTCATAATTTGATGCAAGGTTTTATCCGCAGGCTTAGGGCTTGTTCGGCACTGAGTCCAAGCGCCGAGTTTGTTAGGGATTAGGTTTTGCATTTTGGTTGCCATGAATGTTCCGGCGTGATACAGACTTGGAGCGCTAGCCGCTAAGGCATAGCCTTTCATTGCTGCAGTCTCGAGCTTATTGTTAGCCGCGTTTTGCCCTTGTAGCGCAGGTATATCTTTATCCGCTTTGTTCTTCGCTTCTTTACGAAGGCGCAATAGCATGTCTGGGATCGGAATACGAACAGGGCAAACCTCACCGCAGGCGCCGCATAAACTTGAAGCCGTCACCAGATCTTTGGTTTTGTCGATACCAAGGAGGTGAGGTGAGATAATTTTACCGATTGGACCTGGGTAGACAGTGCCGTAGGCGTGACCACCAATTTTGGTATAAACCGGGCAGTGGTTCATACATGCACCGCAACGAATGCATTGCAGCGTCTTACGTAGTTCTTCATCTCTATAGGCTTGACTTCGGCCGTTATCGAGAAGGATAAGGTGCACTTCTTGCGGACCGTCTTTCTCTCCCGATTTGCGCGGTGAGCTGATCATATTGAAGTAGGTGGTAATGGCTTGTCCGGTAGCTGAACGGGTTAGAGCGCTGTATAGCGGTGGAACGTCCGAGAGAAATTCGACAACCTTTTCAATACCCGTTATCGCGATATGCACATTGGGCACTGTCGTCGACATACGTCCATTGCCTTCGTTTTCTACCAAGCACAGTGTTCCAGTTTCAGCGACGGCAAAGTTAACGCCTGACAGACCAATATCGGCTTCAAAGAACTTTTGTCTTAGGCGCGTGCGACCGGTTTGAATCAGGCTGTCGACATCTGTCGTTGGTGTGAAACCATCAAGGTGCTGTTCGAAGGTGTCACTGACTTCCTGCTTATTCTTGTGAATCGCTGGCATGATGATGTGAGAAGGTTTATCGCCGTCGAGCTGAACGATGTATTCGCCCATATCACTCTCTAGGCATTCAATACCGAGCTTGGCCATCTCATGGTTCATCTCGATCTCTTCGCTAACCATGGATTTGCCTTTGATGATTTGCTTGGCGTCGTGCTCATTAGCAATTGCGGCAATTATGGCGTTCGCTTGTTCTGGGTTTTCAGCCCAATGAACTTGGATACCATTTTTGTAGCAGTTGAACTCTAATTGCTCGAGAAGTTCTGGCAGCTTACTCAGGCAGCGCTGGCGAATCGATTCGGCAAGATCTCTTATCTGCTTCTCTTCCTCAGCGTCGCTAAATGCTGTCTTACGCTTATCACGCAGATAATCCATGGCACCACGAAAGTTTGCTCGTAGCTGTTTGTCGCCTAGGGCGTTTTTGGCAAGCTGGTGGAATTGTTCAGGAGTTTGACTCATTGTGCGCTCTCCTGTGTTCGTTCAAGAAGAAATGAGGCAAGGTGACGCCCTCTGATTGGCTTTCCTTGATATTCAAACGCACCATTGATGTTCAGAAGACATCCCCAGTCTGCACTCACCAGCGTATCGGATTGGGTCGCTTCAATATGGTGAGTTTTGTCTTTCACCATAGCTTCGGAGATATTAGGGTGGCGTACAGAGAAACTACCGCCAAAGCCACAACACTCGCTTTCGTAATCTTGCATACGAAGCTCAACATTGGAGAGTTGACCAAGCAGTTCAGTGGCAGTGACGTGGACATTCATCTCACGTCTTGCAGCGCATGAAGTATGCATAACAACGCTTGTAGGTTGACCTTTGTCATCGAGCTTGACGCGACAGACGTTAACAAGAAACTCGGTTAACTCAAATACACGGTCACAGAATTTATCGACTTGAGCTTGATTGCTGTCTCCCTTAAACAGGCGACGGTAATGGTGATGCATCATACCGCCGCATGAGCCTGACAAAACAATAATCGGATACTCTTCAGGGAACAGATCCATCTGGCTTTGTGCGACCTGTTTCGCTTCTGATTCATAACCTGACGTGTAGGCAGGTTGTCCACAACAAGTTTGTTTTTCGACAAACACAACGTCAATGCCTTGTTTCTCCAGAAGGGTCATGGCGTCTAAGCCTGCTTCAGGGTCAAATACGTCTACGAGGCAAGTCGCATAGAAGTAGACCTTGCTCGGTTTTGAGGGATAGATTCGCATTGTATTGCTCCAGCACTAGACCCATTTATATGGGTTCATATTTTTATATAGACTAGTTGTAAGGTTATGAAAAATAAGCGCACTTACCTTCTTGAAGTGATTCACAACTTTGCCGACAGTCAGCAAGTGCGCCTTTGACTTAAACCTAAATCAGTTCATGAGTGCGTCGGTAAAATGGAAACCGTACACCAGTGCAAGTCCGATAAGGCCAGTGACAACTAGATAGTAGAACGTAGGGATAATGGTTTTTCTCAATGTCAGACCTTCACGGCCAAGTAGACCAACGGTGGCAGAGGCCGCGACCACATTGTGGATGGCAATCATATTACCAGCAGCAGCGCCGACCGCTTGTAGGGCGATGACTGCGGTTGTTGAGATAGTGAGCGTTTGAGCAACCTCAAACTGGAACTGACTAAACATCATGTTCGATACGGTGTTCGAACCAGCGATAAATGCACCGAGCGCACCGATAGTGGCACTCAAAGCCGGGAAGGCCTCTCCAACGAGAGCTGAAGCAAAGTTGGCCGTAGTAACTGGCATGCTCGCAAGGTCAGCGCCGTTGACGCCAGAGTTAATGAAGATGCGAACCATAGGGATAGTGAACACAAGTACAAAGCCAGCACCAATCAAGGTTTTGCTTGATTCGCCAAATGCCGCCATTAATGGTTTGGCAGATCGTGATTGGATGATGACAGCAAGTAGGGCAACAAAGACTAAGATTCCACCCGGTAGATACAGGGGTTGAATGGCAGTGCTAATACCCGTTTCACCAAGAATATTACTAAATGACAGGCTTACACTGGTCAGGAAGCCCTTGAACTCGCTGCTCACGCGACTTGCTACCAGAATGACAGCCAGTAGAACGTACGGTAGCCAAGCAATCGCCATTGACATCGGTTTACCAGAGTGCTCTTTAAGGTCCATTTTAAGTGAGCCAAGCCACTCTGCTGGCCACTTGTCTTCGCTTTCAAAATCCCACTTAGACTTAGGCACTAGAAAGCCACGCTTAGCTGCACTTACGACGATCGCAAGACCTACCAGACCACCAATCAAAGAAGGGAACTCTGGGCCAAGAAGAACACCTGTTAATGCGTACGGGACGGTGAAAGCTACGCCAGCGAAGAGTGCGAATGGAAGAATATCGAGGCCTTCTGTCCAACTGCGGTTTTTACCAAAGAAGCGAGTGAGCATCATTGCCATCAGAACTGGCATCAGGGTGCCAACACAGGCATGAATAATGGCAACGTTCGAAGTGATTTGCTGAAGGTAAATGTCCCATGATGCACCTTGGGAAACCAGCAACTCACTGATGTTGTGTGTATCTAGACCTTTGTTTACACCAACAATAATAGGAGTACCAACCGCACCAAATGACACAGGTGTTGATTGAATCATCATACCCATTAGAACGGCAGCAAGAGCTGGGAAACCGATGGCGACAAGTAAAGGGGCTGCGATCGCCGCTGGCGTCCCGAACCCAGAAGCACCCTCTATGAATGAGCCGAAGCACCATGCAATGATGATGGCTTGAACGCGGCGGTCTGGCGAGATATCAGTAAATCCATTGCGGATCGTTGTGATTGCGCCAGTATGTTTGAGCGTGTTGAGCAGGAAAATGGCACCAAACACAATCCATAGCACGGCAACGGTAATTCCAAAGCCCTGGAAAATAGAGGCAATAACACGTGTGACAGACATATCCCACGTAAACAGTGCAATAACGACGGTGAGGCCAAATGCTACGGGCATGGCTTTTTTAGCAGGCCAGTTCAATCCGACTAACAGAATGGCAGCGACCACAATGGGTGAGAAGGCCACGAGGGCAAGTAAGGTTTCAGACATGAGTTACTTCCTTTTGTCTCAGCTCATTCACTCCAACCATGTGAACGGGCAAAGTAGTCTTTATAGTTTTTGTAATAGGGTTGTTAAGGTGGGGTGAATTTATCCCTTTATTTTTTATTGATATAGAGAAATAATGAAAATGATTATTTCCAAAAATGACATAATACTATGCGAGCAGACGACTTAATCCTGTTTTATCAGGTAGTAGAAACCGGTGCCTTTAGCCGAGTGGCAGAGCAAAATAACCTTACAAATTCGGTAGTTAGCAAAAGAATTGCACGGTTGGAAGAAGAGCTTGGGGTTCAATTATTATATCGAACAACGCGTAAATTAACCTTGACTGAGGCGGGTAAGGCACTCGTCCACGGGGCTAAAAATGTGAAGCAAGCCACTCAGGAGGCTATGGAATCAGTTTCAGGTTATGGAGAAAATATCAGCGGTCATATCAAAATGTCTGTGCCGACTATCTCAGGAGATTTAATACTTGCCGATGCGGTTGCGGAATTTTGTAACATGCATCCAGGTCTATCTGTCGATATGTCACTTGATAACCGCTTTGTGGACCTGTTTGATGGTGGTTATGATCTGGTCATTCGAACTGGCTATTTGGAGGACTCTAGTTTAATCGCAAGACACATATTAGATTCCCAGTGGGTAGTGTGCGCTTCACCATCTTATATCGCCAAAAACAGTAAACCTCTAAAACCTGAAGACCTTACCAAACACAATTGCCTTCAATACGCTTATCAAACAACCGGAGCGTCAGAGTGGGAGTTTAAAGGTGCGAAGGGGAACTATATCGTCAAAGTCTCAGGGTCTTTCTCTACCGATAATGCAACGGCATTGAGGAAGGCGGCATTAGGTGGCCACGGTATCGCTTATGTCCCAAGGTGTCTGGTTTATCACGATTTTAGAAATGGTCAGCTCGTCGATATTTTCCCTGATCAAGTGGGCAAACGTCTCGGTATCTATGCCGTGTATCCCTTTACTCGCCAACCACCTAACAAGGTTCGATTATTGATAGAGCATATCCGAACGCGATATTTGGCAATATCGCACTACTTTTGATTACAGTTTAGCGAGCAACTGCACCACCCAGGTCGAGCTTCTCGGGCCACTCTGTGATGACGTTGCCCCCGAGAAATATGTTTCCTTTCACTGTCATGGTTTTGGGGAAGCGAGTGATGTTAGAACCACCTAAGTAGAGGTTTCCCTCAACTACGATGCCTTCAGGAAGCTCTGTTATCGGAGTTCGAACTATGCTCAAATCGCCTTTCACAACCATGCCATTGGGTAATTTTTCAATGGGTGTGTCGCCAAGGTTAATATAGCCTCCAGGAATGACTCCTTGCGGCCAGGCTTTGAGTTTGCTTCCCAAAAAGTTGGCGTAACCTGTGATTTTGGTTCCTCTTGGCATGAATTCCACTAAACTATCTGAGGCATCTAAGCTACCTTTGATTTCCAAGTTGTTTGGCAATGTTTTTATTGGTGTTTTGGCGATATTGAGGTTGCCTTTGACCACCATTCCGTCTGGTAATGATGTGTATGGCTTATTTCTCAAATCTAGATTGCCGTAGTTATCAAGATGATTGAGCGTTTTGTAGTAGTCGAGTTCAATCGCAGACAGGCTTGTCGAAAGCAAAAGTGTGGTCAACAGAGTGGCAAAAGATCGAAGCATGATGATAGAAATTCGTTTCAGTAGATACGTTAGGTAGTTTGCAATGGATAGAATAAATTCACAATGGAAATCCGCACAGGTTGTGATAGTAGCCTTGAGTGGATTGTTGGTAAGTGGTACTGCTTTCGCGAAAGTCATTACGACACCTGGGGCCGATGTTGGTGCGGCTGTGTTACTTTCTGATTCAAAGCTGGGAAAAAGGGTTTGCTATTACAATGACAAAGCTTACTCGCTAGGATCAGTGATTAACGTAGAGGGTGTTGTACTTCAATGTGTCGAGGAGCAAGACTTTGAAATGAATGGTCAGTTGAAGTGGAAGGCACTAAAAAGCGAGCAATAATGCTCGCTTTACAAAAACTTTAGTGAACTGAACGATTAGCGCGCTAGAGAGCGCGTTTTTAGTTCAAAGATCAGCTTCTCTGCACTCACTTCAAACTTGAATCGAGCAACCAGCTCTTTGCTTTCTTCTACTAGCTCTGAAACTTCAAACTCAACGTTTGCTGACACAGTCTTCGCCAGTTCGATGTATTTTTGAATTTCTGCTTCCAGTTGAGCTTGGGATTCGCCGAAAAGTTGAACTTCTGCGACGTCATCGCCTTCCTTGATGATAAAACCCATTTCACCAGCAACGCCACAAGCGTCACATACGGTTGGTTCTTCATAAGTGTTTGACATAACGATACCTCTTATTAAATCTGTGGTTATTCTATAACTGTGTTTGTGAGGTATCCAGCAATAAATTTCGCGAATGTATTGCAGTTGCATAGGTCTAGCTATGGGTAATTAGCATAATTAAAACGATATATTCATGGAGATTATGAATATCTTCTTGTTTAATAATGAGTTTGTAATATGCAAGTGGTATCTGCACTATGTGATGGGGTTCTCAAATATGAGACTCTTGTACTAATGATATAGTACAGATTAGTACATGACCTTTGGCGAAATGGTAAACTTTATAAGTTACTAATCAATAAGATGATTTTTATATTTTTTGAATGGTATCTATGCCAAGTATTTGTCTCGTGTATGGTTTGCATTCGGTATGCCGTAAACTGAGTTTTTGCAAATCGATACAATAATGGATAGAAAATTATAACGAGCGCTGCTTTAATTATGGTATAGCATACAGCGTACGCAGATAACGATTTAGAGAAGCTTAAGAAATGCCAAAGCGTAGTAAAGAAGATACTGAGATTACGATCCAGAAAATCATGGAAGCGGTCGTCGATCAGATTATCCGACTAGGGTATGACAAAATGTCGTACACCACTTTAAGCCAGCAGACAGGTATATCAAGAACAGGGATCAGTCACCACTTCCCAAAAAAGACGGACTTTACGGCCGCGCTTGATGGACGCATCTTCAAAATGTTCGTCGAGCATTTAGAGTTTGAAAAGGGTATCGATGGCTTTACCGGTAGTTGGATCGAGTCTCTAAAGAATGATGAGTTTCTAGCAATCCTAAAGCTGCTTTTCCACCACATTGTGACGTCAGAAAACTCACATGAGTTTGCGTCAAAAGGTATCGACCGTTTATACAAATTGGTTGAAACCCAATACGGTGAAGGTAGTGACAAAGAGCTAGAATGGCTGATTGGTCGCTCGCTGATTCAACTCTCTAAGTAAAGAGTTGTATTTAATAACGAAAAGCCGCTCAGTAGAGCGGCTTTTTTGTTATCTACTTACTATTTTAACCGTGCCTATTGAGGCAAAACGGTCGGGAAGTCGAGAGTCGGGTGTGGTGTGACAAGCGCGCTGTACCCATAAACCTCTTGTATTAGTTCACTGCTTAAAGCATCCCACGGTTGACCATCCGAGACGATTTTGCCTTTATCAAGTATAAGTAACCTGTCTGAGTACTGAGCTGCTAGGTTCAGGTCGTGAAGAACCACAACCACTGCGGCATTTTCTTTATCTGCAAGTTCCCTTGCGATAGCTAGGGTGTTGTGCTGGTGCGCGAGATCCAGTGCTGATGTTGGTTCATCCAGCATGAGTATCTTTTTTATCCCCAGATAAATGAAGCTGCGTTAGAACACGTGCCAAGTGTACTCTTTGCTTTTCTCCACCAGAGAGGGACGGATACAGTCGCTTTGCCAAATGAGCAACGTCAGCGGAATGCATGTAGTTTAATGCAAGCTCCTTTGTGGCTTGATTGGACAAACTCAGCGGGATGGCACCGAGTTCTACCACTTCAGAAGCGAGAAAAGGAAATGACAGTGTGCTGTGCTGGGGGGAGCAACCCCATATGCTTAGAGAGATCCTGGGCACACCATTGGTTCTTATGCTTACCAAAATACTCGATATTTAAGTTGGATGATGTCTCACCACATAACAGCTTTAGTAACGTACTTTTGCCTGCGCCATTTGGACCTAAAAGCGTGGTAACTTGACCAGAGTAAAGTTCGATATCAATGTTATCGAGAATCACACGTTCACCAAACGTCATAGAGATGTTTTCCGCCGATATAGCCGTTTGGTTGTCGTGGTTTTGGTGTGCTCCTCCGTGAGCGAGGGCACTAGTAGCATTGACTCGACTCATAAGATTTTTCCTTTTTGTTGAAACAACAAATACAAGAAGAAAGGTGCGCCAATAATGGCGGTGACAATCCCTACAGGGAGCTCTGCAGGTGCAACTGCCACGCGAGCAAACATATCAGCCGCAGTCATGAGTAGAGCACCTAAAAGTGCAGACAGTGGTAGTAGCGTCCTGTGGTCAGGACCAGCGAGCATTCTCCCTAGGTGGGGTATCACTAGACCAATAAACCCAATCAATCCAGAGACACTGACGGTTACCCCAACACCGACGGCGGTGAGAAGTATTAACTGGCGTTTAAGCTTCTGCACTGGAATGCCCAGGTGCTTTGCTTCAGACTCACCAAGCAGAAGGGCGTTTAGTGACATCGCTTTTTTGTAGAAGTACCAAAACAGCAGTATCAATGTGACACCGGATAACCCAATTTTTCCCCAACTTGCACCTGCAAGTGACCCCATTGACCATAGAGATAAGTCGCGCAACATCTGGTCGTCAGCAATGAAGTTGAGGTAACCAATAGCGGCTCCAGATAATGCACTGATGGCCACGCCAGCGAGCAGCATAATGGTGACAGAGGTTCCAAACTTACTGGTGCCCAGTTTGTAAACCAACACTGTGGTTAGTGCACCGCCGAAAAATGCAAAAATCGGTACTACTGCAAGTGCCATAAACTGAGGAAACTCTATTCCTAGAACCGAAAAACCAACGATGGCGAGAGCGCCGCCCAAAGAAGCGCCTGCTGATACACCGATGATCCCAGGCTCCGCCAATGGGTTACGAAATAGTCCCTGCATTACTGTGCCACAAATTGCCAAAATGGCGCCAATGAGCATACAAAGTACGGTGCGAGGTAAACGAATATCCTGAATTACCAAGTTGATATGCGGTGCAAGGTCATTACTACGAGTCGTCAACGACGTCACACTGTCCCAAAACGTGATGTTCATAGGACCAACGGTAATAGAGTAAATGGCGGACAGCATTAGCAATAACGCGAATGCGGAGAAGACTAATCTGTTGGATACATTTCGAAGCATAGAGTTCTTTACATCTAAACCCAGTCAAACTGAGGTGGTGAAGGTTGGTTGCTCAATTGCAGCAACCAACTGAATAGATAGACAGTTAAGGGTATAGCAAGGCGTTGATACGCTTTGCCTCTTCTAAGCTTTTAAGACCTAGCCCGCCGACAAGCGCGTGACCATCTATTGTCACGATGGCATTGTTTTGTCCTGCAGGAGTCGCGGAGAGCATTGGCAGGGCTTTGAGTACCGCATCGCTGCCACCGAGTTTGGCATAACTTCTCCCGCTAACAAGAACGACATCAGGTTGCATTTCGATGATGGCTTCGTTTGAGATTGGCTTATAAGAGTCGATAGATGCCGCTGCAGGGTTGATACCACCCGCTAGCTCGATGATGGCATCTGGTGTGGTTGCATTACCTGCTACGTTTGCTGGGCGGCCTTCATGAATCAGTAGGAATAAGACTTTCTTCGCTTCATTTTCTTGGGGTTGATTAGAGGTTAGTGCATTCACCTGTTTTGCGATGTTAGATTTGAGTGCTGGTGCATTTGCCTCTGTGTCAGTGAGCTTTGCAATTTGGTCGATGCGTTTATTGAGACCTTCTATGGTTGGTGCGGTATCCACAATTTCAATGTCGACTCCAACTCGTTCTAATTGATCCAAAGCCGGTTTCGGCCCCATCTCATCAGAGCCAATAACGATCGTTGGCTCTAGAGCAATTAATCCTTCTGCTGACAAAGCTCGATGATAGCCGACTTTAGGCAGAGGGGACTCTTTGGGTGTAACACTAGTGACATCCACACCAACTAGCTGGGACTGAGCGCCTAGAGCATAGATAAGCTCAGTCACAGACGCACCTGCGCTGACGATCTTCTCTGTACCTTCTGCTATCGCAGTACTAAAAGGAAGAGAAGCAACGATGCTAATCGAAAGTAGTTTTTTTATTGTTTGTTTCATTGTGTGGATCCTAACGAGGCGGATGATTTGTCCGTAAAGCATTGGCTGCATGGGTAACCGTAAAATAGGTCTTGTGCAGTTGTTAAATGAGATTATGTATCACAACGAAAATAAGATCAATTATCAATTGCATTATCAACTACATCAAATTATGATCATCTCAGTTTTAGTTTAAGCCTTATACAACAAGGCTTTGAAACCAATCATGAGCTGTTATGAAAATTGATTTAAGTCAACTTAATGAATCGCATTTCGGAGTAAGCACTCCGGATCCGTTGCGATTCGCATTTGGAAAGAAAACTTCACCGCACGCAGGCGGGATGGGTATGCCAGTGCCGTCTGAGTGTTATGACCAGCTATTTACTGACTTAACCGAGCAGTCTACCACTCGCAGTAACAAGCGCTGTCTGTATATTCATATTCCTTTTTGTCGAGTGAGATGTACGTTCTGTAACTTCTTCCAGAATGCTTCAAGTCGAAAATTAGTCGATGACTATTTTGATGCTCTGATGAAGGAAATTGAGATTAAGTCACAGCTAGAGTGGACGCAAAGTGGACTGTTTCATGCAGTTTATATCGGAGGAGGGACACCAACCGACCTTTCACCAGATCAAGTAGAGCGTTTAGGTAAAGCAATACATGCTTCGTTTCCTCTCGCGACAGATTGTGAGATTACCTTAGAAGGTCGCACAAATCGTTTTACTGATGAGATGTTTGATAAAGCGCTTGAGGGCGGCTTCAATCGTTTCTCATTTGGTGTTCAAAGCTTTGATACTAAAGTTAGACGAAGCGCAAAACGTCTCGATGACCGAGAGGTTGTCATGGAGCGACTGTCGCAACTCGCCGCTCGTGATGAAGCCCCAATCGTTATTGACTTACTCTACGGACTGCCATATCAAACTCTAGATGTCTTTGAGCAAGACCTAAAAGACTACATGGAGACAGGTGCCCATGGTGTAGACCTGTATCAGCTTGTTGTCAGTGGCAGTGCGCCTATGCTGAATCTAGTGGAAAAAGGGCGCTCTGAACCGCCGGCGTCATCCGCAGAAAAAGCCGCGATGTATGAAATGGGTGTGAACTTCATGAACAAACATTTCGTCAAACAGTTAAGCGTCAATCATTGGGCTCGTGACAACAGAGAGCGCAGCCAATACAACAGCGTGGCAAAAACCTTTGCAGAAGTGATGCCTTTGGGAGCTGGCGCTGGTGGCAATATCGGCGGATACGGCATGATGCATCATAGAACACTTGATGCCTACATGGAGGCGATGCGTACAGGAAAGACGACAATCGCGATGATGAGCAAGCAAAGTCGCTACGAACCAGTATTAGCGAGTCTAAAAGCAGGCTTTGATAGCGGTGTTGTGCGACGTAGTTTATTGGTCGACTTCGAAGACGAGGATACCTTCGACCTTCTGCTGCCGCTCTTTAAAATTTGGCAGCAAAATGGCTTGGTAGAACTTCATGACGATTATCTAGTGTTGACGGTCGCTGGTGCATTTTGGTGTGTCACCCTGGCTCAAGGTGCTATCGCGGCCATCAATACACTCATCAAAGACAAACCAGTTATGCCAAAGGGCATGACTATGGGGCACGGTAAAACTATGCCTACTCATAAAGACAACAAAGCAAAAAATAACGCTGCATAGGAAAGAAAATGACAACTGAATTGAAGCAAAACGTTGCAACTATCTTAGAACAAGACCCATCGCTCCTACCGGCTGCTATCGCAGAAAAGCTCGGAGTGAGTGAGCGCGATGCAGTCTGTGCAATGCCTGAAGAGATGGTCGCATTTGCAGGTGGCGATATTGCGCAGGATGTTCTGGAGTCAATTACGACTTGGGGACCAGTAACCACTATCGTTCACTCGTTTGGTTCCATCTTTGAAGTGAAGGCACCGTTTCCGAAGGGAAAAGTGGCACGCGGCTATTATAACCTCATGGGTAAAGAAGGTGAGTTGCATGGTCACCTCAAGTTAGACCTTATTAAAACCGTTGCTCTTGTGAGTAAGCCATTTATGGGTAATGAGAGCCACTACTTTGGTTTCTTTGATGAAACAGGTAACAACGTCTTCAAAATCTACTTAGGTCGCGACAAAAAGCGTGTACTTATCCCTGAACAAGTAGATAACTTTAAAGCGCTACAGACAGAACTGCGTGGCTAAGCAGCGTAACAGCAACATTCAAATTAAATTATAATTATTAGAGAAAGTGAGGTTTCAACATGGATCAACAAGTTAAGCAAGAGCGCCTGCAGGGACGTCTTGGACCGGAAATTAAAGAGTTTCGCCAAGAGCGTAAAACCATTCAATTGGCAACCGTTGATGAAGAGGGTCGTCCAAACGTAAGTTATGCACCTTTTGTGCAAAATCAGGATGGTTACTTTGTACTGATTTCACAAATTGCTCGTCATGCTCGTAATCTTGAGCAAAACCCGAATGTGTCTTTAATGATGATTGAAGACGAGACAGAGAGTAAGCAGTTATTTGCTCGTAAGCGTCTAACATTTGATGCGGTTGCAACCGTGGTAGACCGTGAGTCTGAGCAATGGCAGCAAGTGATTGCTCAAATGAAAGACCGTTTCGGCGAAATTATTGATGGCCTAAGCCAGCTGCAAGATTTCATTCTGTTCAACTTAAAAGCTGAACACGGCTTGTTTGTTAAAGGCTTTGGTCAGGCGTATCAAGTCTCTGGTGACGACTTGGTTGACTTTGTCCACCTGCAAGAAGGTCATCGCAAGGTAGAAAAAACGGAAGCTTAATTAGCCATAACGCTAATCATCAAAGCCCTCTCGACAGGCATGCCGAGGGGGCTTTTCATTATCAAGTCAGTGTGATCGCTATGCTGTGTGAGCGTTTGAAAATGTATCGAGTTTGGTTCTTTTTAGCTCAAACACCAATTGAGCGAGCAACAATAGCCCTGTTGCCGCTAGACCAACGAGTATGCCTCCCCAAATCCCAGCGAGCTCATAACGAGACATCAATAGCCACGCAGCAGGTAGACCAAACACCCAGTAGCCTATTGCTGTCATCACTGTAGGCAGTACGACGATTTTCATACCTCTTAATAGGTTTATAGCGAGTAACTGCCAAGCGTCAACGACAAAGCTTAGAGCAACGACCCAAATAAGCGATGCAAGCATATCGGTCAGCTCATGCTCACCTTCACCATCAAGCTGGAATAGGCTGGCAATCGCTTCTGGCCATACGATGAACACTATCGCTAACACCGCACTTAGGATCGTAACTAGTGCGAAGCTACGTTTGGATACGGCTTTTACGCCAGCTAAGTTATTGTTACCGAACTCTTTGCCAACAAGAATCGCTGCTGCTTGAGAGAAGCCGAAGTTAATGTTCCAAGTAAAGCTCAGGCATTGCAGTAAAATTTGGTGCAACGCTAGTGCCGTAACGCCTATAAACCCTGCCATTAACGTGCCACCATAAATTAGCCCCATTTCCAGTGCGGCAGCGATAGCGATAGGAATGCCCATTGAAAGCAAAGGCAGCATTAAACGCCACTCATATTCATCCAAGTTAAGCCAAGGCGCGAATCGATAGTAGGTAGGGCGCCTAAACACCCAAAAACCATAACCCAACAGAACAAGTGAAGCGGCAAGTGTTGTCCCAAGCCCAAGCCCTGCAATACCCCATCCCATGTTGAAGGCAAGGAGATAGCTAAACGGTACGTTCAAGGCAACGGTTGCGAGTGACATAATCATGACAGATTTTGCATCACCGTAATTACTGGTTAAACCACGGAGGATCAGCAGTAACAAGGTTGGAAGCATGGCCCACTTGAGTGTATCGAGGTAGGTCATTGCGACGACAATCACTTCTTCTGGTTGCTTGGCCATTCTCAGAAAGTCAGGAGCAAAGACAAAAGCTGACGTGAGTATGATAGTCAGCAAAATTGAAAGCATGAAAGCCCCTTTGACCGCAAGGCGAACCTGTTTTAAACCGTGTTCAGGTCGTGCAACGCTTTGTCCGTACGCGATCGCGATCAAGTTAGCCACGCAGCCTACAGTACTGCCCGCTACCAGAAAAACAAAGGTATAGACGGACGCACCTAACCCGCCACCAGCTAGGTCACTGACACTTAATTGCGCCATCATCCAGACGTCGGTCAAGACCAACGCCATAGCGATGAGCTGTGAAATGATTAAGGGTGTCGCGAGTGACAAGATGCGTTTCATGGATAACCTCTAATGATGATAGGTGTATTTTAGATGCATACTTATGGTGTTCAATTAACATTTGTGTCACTCTGGTATTCCTTCAGATCATGTGAGCAATTATGAATCCATATTCGAACATTCCGTATTCACACAATGCCTTAAAAGTGTTTGAAGCTGTTGCAAGGCATATGAGCTTTACAACTGCTGCACAGGAGCTTCATGTCACGCAAAGTGCTGTAAGCCGACAGGTGAAGCAGTTAGAGGATGAGCTGAATGCATCTTTGGTTATTCGTCGCCATCGCTCAATTCAGTTAACGCTAAAGGGGCAGGCGCTCTATGAAGTATTGGGGCGAAATTACGCGGCTTTGCAGTCGCTGTTGGATTCGTGGAAAGAATCCGAGGCAAACAAAATCGTCATTCGTGCAGCGCTAAGTTATGCCACTCGCGCTCTATTGCCAAAGATCCAGCAATTGAATGAACGTTTCCCTAACTATGAAATTGCCGTTATTCCTGTCATTGACGAGGAAGAGAGTTTAGGCAAAGGGGATTACGACTTATTTGTGTTCACCACAAGAAATAGCGAAAGCTATGACAATGATCCTGAGATATTCTTTATGCGCGAAGAGTATATGGCGCCAGTGTGTACTCAGCAGTTGATAGGAGATAGACGAGATATTGAGCACTTACTGACGCTTCCTAGGTTACACCCAACTCTCGACCATTTAGATTGGCGTGCGTGGCTAAATAAGATTAATCACATCGATAGAAAGGTTCCTCGTAACTCGACTTTTTTTACCCTCGATTTGACGCTTAGTGCTTGTCTGTCAGGTCATGGTGTGGCGGTCACTGATTTGTTACTTGCCCTTCCGGAACTTGAGCGGGAGTATCTTGTGTGTCCAGAGAATGCGATGATACATCCGAGTGGTTGGCGATATTTCTGCCACCAAAGGACAGAATCACCCATCGTAGAAGAGTTGGTAGATTGGTTGAAACAAGAGACTGTCGAAGAGCTCAGAAAGCTAGAACAGCTTTCTGAGCGTCATGGCTGGGGACCGATCGAAAGTTAGCTTTTTTGTTCGGCCTGATGTTTCTTCACGATCTCTTCAAGTTTGTCATAAGGGATAAATCCTGGGATCACTTCATCACCAATGAACATGGCTGGTGTGCCGCGAAGTCCTAATGCAACGAATGTTTTGTAGTTTTTTACAAGTGATTCGTTGATCGCCGTATCACCCGTTAGGTATTCCTCAGTGCCTGTCTTTTTCGCAACCGCTTCTATGGACGTTTTATCGTGCAGACCTGGTTTAGCAACAAGTAGACGATTGACCTCGGCAAACTTCTCTGGTGCGTTTTGCCATACCTTAATGGCAAATGCGGCAGAGTTTGTCTCCAAGCCATCGATGACTTGCTGCTTAAGAGGGACATAGATATTGATCACTTTTAGATCTGAGTTCTTGCCGGCCATTTTTGCTAAAACATTGTCCAAGCGTTTGCAATAAGGGCAGTTGTAATCGGTAAAGTTAATGATGACAGTACCGCCCTCAGGGTTACCCGTCACACTGTGGATCGTCGTGTCATTTAACCAGGTTTCACTTTGCTGCTTTGCTTTTGTTAGTTGCTTTTGATTTTCAACATACTGCTGAAGGTTGGCATGAAGATCTGCGATGATTTCAGGGTTATCTCTCAGTAGCTGATGAATCCCTTCTAATTGCTGTTGTTGCGCGCTGGTGAGTTCTGCATGTGAAAGTGCTGGCAACATAGCTGCGATGCTGACTGCGATTGAGATAATTGTTTTTTTCATGTCTTTTTCCTTGGCTCAGTGAACTACTGAGCAGATAAAATTCTTAACCAAAGCCCCATCGGTGTGGTAACACCTGTGGAGATGTTTTCAATTTGGCCCTTATTGATGACGGCGATGGTGGGCGTAACTGTAATGTTCCATTGACGGCTAATAAGGCTGTTAGCATCGTTGATCACTGGAAAGTGGTAGTCTTTTGCTTGCATGTATTGTTCTACTCGTTGATCGGGACCGGATGAGAGGGCTACCGATACCACATGGTAGTGGTTTGAGAACCAATCAATGGTTGGGCTTACAAATCGACACGCTCCGCACCAGGTCGCCCAAAAATAGAGGACAACCGGCTCTTGGTGACTTTGCTCAATAATATCAACGGGGATATTGTCGAGTGTTACCGCTTGAAGAGCTGGAGCCTCCCCATTCGGCATATCTAAACTTCGATACCAATCGAGAGCGAGAGAAACCAGAGTGACCAGTACAAAGACGCTGATAAGCTCTTTGCTCCATTTAAACAATGTGCCTTTCCAACTTTTGCGTTTAGCCATTTGGAGTCCCACTTGCCGCATTAAGTGCTTGTGTTATCGACTCAGAGGTGAGTATTACAGGCAGTGGAATTCCCTCTGGATGGTTAGGTCCGTAGACAATATTGAACGGCACGCCATAACGGCCATAACTTTGTAGATACCTTGTGACGCTGTCACTTGGTGTTGTCCAGTCCCCGCGCATTGTCACTACGTTACTTTGTTGCAGCTCGCTGTAAACAGGGTCTTGGAGGACGACACCAATCTTGTTGGCTTTGCAGGTAATACACCAATCTGCGGTAACATCAACAAACACGGTTTTTCCATCCGCGACCAGCGCTGGGATAGAATTGGCATCTAATCGCTGCCAATTGAGGTTATCAACGATTGGTGTCGACCAACTATCTGCAGTGATGCTGCCGACAATAAGTCCTCCACCAAGCGCAAACACTGAAAAGCCCGACATCAAAATCACCGTTTTTTTCCCGAACGTCTTACCCACCAAGATAAAGACGGTCAGTACAATAACACCGATAATAGCGGCGGTTGCTGGCTTGCCGATAAACACCGAGAGCAAAGAGGTTAACCACAAGCTTGTGAGTAGCATCATGGCGCCAAACACAACCTTGAGCTTATTCATCCATGGACCAGGCCGCGGGAAAGCTTTCACTAAAGACGGGAAAATGGTGAATACAATCCAAGGTAAGCTCATTCCAACGCCTAAGGCGACGAAGATAAGCCAAAGCTCGCCATAACTTGCACCGAGTGCATAGGCGACGGCGGTGCCAAGAAAAGGTGCACTGCATGGCGTTGCGAGTAAGGTTGCAAACATACCTTGGATGAAGTGTCCGCCGTAACTGTGATCGCCTTTCGTCGCTAACCAAGTATTCATGGAACTTGGTAGCTGGATATTGAACAGTCCGAGAAGGTTTGCGGCAAATAGCAATGTTACAACCGCCATGAAAATGATGAATCCACTGCTTTGAAATTGGATCCCCCAGCCGACCATGTGACCTGCCATTTTCAACGCACTGAGTCCGCCTGCCAAAATCAAAAACGAAGTGATGATCCCGGCGGTTGAGGCGAGGAATGATAGACGAACCTGCTTTGCGGATTGGTTAGCGCCGACAATGATAGAATTAAGCTTCATTCCCAAGACGGGAAGCACACAGGGCATCACATTGAGAATCAGCCCCCTAGCAAAGCAAAACCTAGCATCCAGATTAATCCACCCTCGCTCGGTACCGATATTGGGTTGGTAGATACTGTGGTCGAGGTTTCTGCCAGTATCAGTTCATCGGATACAGTGACCTGAATGGTTTTGTCTGAAATATCTGCTTCGCCAAGCCAGTTACTTACTTGATAGGTGGCATAAAGAGCATGACCCTCAATGGTAAGCTTGGGCTGAGAGAAAAACTCATTCGCTACCTCTTTTCCATCGACCAAAATAAACGGTTTTTTCCAGGCAGAATCCGTCGTTAGTTTGAGGGTGAGTGTTTGCGCTTGTTGATTCCAATAGCTCTCGGAAACCTGAACTTGTTCACTTTTCTTTGGCGTTAAACTCATACCTTGACCAAACAAGTACGCCGCGTCGGAATCAAGCACAAGTGAGCTCGGGTCGATGGTAAGCTCGATAGGGTAATCGGCAATAACGCAGATATTCGTACAACTTGGCAGGCGCAGGTTAGCCTTGAGCTGTACTGGCTGTGAGGGGTCAGTAACCGTAACGATAAGCGGAAAGCTCACCTCATGTTTGTAGCCTAAGGTGAGCACACCTAATTGCTCATAATAGGCAGGTACTGGCCAATGCCACTCGATGTTGTCGATGTTGGTTGAGTCGCTCCAATCAAACTCGGGAGCAACACCACCTTCGCCAGGACTACGCCAATAGGTTTTCCACTCTCCATCTAATTCAACATCTAACACCATCTCCATTTGACGAGTGCTAGGATCAATGTGTCCAGTAGACAGAGCTCGCACTCTAACGGGAGGGTGCATAGGGTCTTGTACCCAGCCTGTAGACTGAGCGACAGAGGTCGCGCTAAAAAATGCAGCGGTGCTCGTCAGCAGAAGCATAAAAGCAATGCTGATTGTTCGTCTTAATGACGAGGTAATTGTGAGTGCCATCATCGGGGCACGTCTAACTTCAGTGTTTTCGTTCGACACAGTATTCTCCAAAAAGTAATTAATAGACCTTGGTGAGTACTTTTTTATTCCCGAAATGTGCAGAGAGTGAGATGAAGCCGGTTTTTCGGTGGAGCTTCGTCCACACGTTGTGTGGCTTTATGCTGAGGTTGGCGAGTAAACAGGATTGCGGCAAGCGCAATAAGAAACAGTATGGGTGTAAAATCTTCCATGTTAGGAAGGGAATGGGTCAGCAACTTTTTAGTCACAAAGCAGGGTTCTTCAGTCGAAGCAGTGTCGTGCACAATATGATCGATTGATTCTGCGTTGAATAGGTCATTGACGCTTAAACGACTAGATAGCGTAACTTTAGAGGTCTGAATTTTGCTGTGGTAGGCGACATTCGTTTTGAGGGCGCACAACAACACTACCATTACGGCAGTGAATAGAAACAGAACGCGAAAAGTGTTGTGCCTAAAAGTATGCAAAAAGTGTTTTCTCAATCGTTGATTGGAAGGTAATAAACCACCCAGTTAAGACACGACTAAGTTAACGTCTTACTGAAAAACGTCAAGTGAAAAACGTCAAGTGAAAATAATTACCCAGATTATGGGTAGGTTGGGTATCAATGTGCAGGGTGAATGGGGTGAACAAAAAGAGCAACCTAGCATTGCTCTTTTTCAGAGTTAGCGCGCAGTCTTTACGCTGCTTTACTGACTAATCGTAATATTGCTTTGTTGATCCCGATAAGATCGTTAACAGAAGTGGCGCCTCTTATTGCATCCATGAGAGATTCCTTGCTGCAGCAAGGGATAACATCAATGTTTTTTTACCTTTCCCTCAAGAGTGTTCTTCATTAATTCAAATTGTTTCTGTTCGAACATGTTAGTGAGCCTGTGACGTTGTTGTATCTGTTTTGTACCGCTATCTTACCTGTTTATTGTGACAATTTAGCCTTAAAACTTGCAACAATCGGTCAAACAGCGGTGTTTGTATCTTTATAGTGAGCACATCATAGTGCGTTATTCGATTAGATTCCAATGGAAAGAGGCTATATCAATCAAGCTACTATTGGTTTGGTATATCAGATTACTGGTGCTGACTTTTAACTGATTGAAACTAGGTTGATCCTGAGTTGGTATTTTGTAACGTATTGTTAACTCGTTGCTCTGGCTTTCATTAGGTGCATTCAGAGATGTGATCTAAATCTTAAATAGATCGAAAAAAAGCCCCTGTCCACGAGGATGCAGGGGCTTTCAAATGGGTCTTTGCTATTTCCCGGAGAGCCAGAATACGGCGTCTCTGACTTTGTCACTTCGTGGCGTACCTTTTGCCAGTATGTCGATTTGAGTGTCGGGTCTAAATCCGGCAAACGTCACAATATCTTGAAGAGAATTACTTCTATCTAGCAGAAGATAGTCGTAATCAGGGTCGACACCATCAAGAATATCTTGCGCGCGGGCTCGGTCAACCTGCGGGACTGCCCAGTCATGATAAAGGAAGAATATAGAGGTCATGGTTTCCGAAAAATGGTAACTCGCGATACGGTCACGCTTCTGTTCTGGTACTTGTTCAACAAATGCTTGAAGATCAGGCTTCATATCTTTGGCAATATCGATAGCTGGGAACAAGTAAGTAAATGCGCTCGAGAAAAATAGCGCAGTCACTATCGCCATCTTTGTCCATTGTGGCCAAAGTTTGCGTTCAACAATCAGCATTAGTGCAATAGCAATCAATGGAATTAATGCAACAAGGTGCCAAGTACTGAGCCAGTCCATTAGTGCTTCAGGGATTTTCTCCTGAGGTAGCAAGTTAGCCCACAGAGGGACAACGGCGAAAGCCACCAAGACAAATGACATTAATGCCATCCAACCACGGCGGTACCAATCAAACCATTTGCCTGAGAAGGTGATGAGCGCATCTGCGATCATGAGAGCGAACAGCGGCATCAAGGGTGCCAGATACATTGAACGCTTGGTTACTGAGTAAGATAAAACAAATATCGCCAGGGTAAACCAAAACGCCAAGAAGCCATCAATCCATGTAAGTTGCTTTGGTTGGCGAAGCTTGTAAATGAAATGTCCGAGCCATAGCAATAATAGAGGTGTCCAAGGGGCGCCGTATTCTAGGACACCGTTGACATAATAAAAAGGGTTTACCCGCGTTGTTGTGCCCAAGGGTATTGGTTGCGGAGCCAGTTAGGCGACCTACTTGATTGTCCCAGAACCATGCCTTCCAAAGTTCTGGTGACGCGGTCTTATAGAATGGATAGATCCAGCTTGCGGCAACCAAACACATGGCAGCAATACCAATAATATGCATCAGAACAAACTGACCCATTGGTGCTGCTTGTTCTGGGAACTGCTTACGAAGATACACAGCTCTACTGATCAACGGAACCCAAGCAAGACCAATACAGAGTACGATCGCAACGGGTCCTTTGCTTAAGAATGCGAGACCAGTGAATGCGCCAGCGACAATGAGAAAGCCTAGTTTTTGTCGCAAATAAGCTTCACTGAATGCCCAAATAGCGGCAATAGTGGTAAACATAAGCGCGGCGTCGACACGGAGCCAATGAAAATTCAGTACAAACCCCTCAAGCGTGCCCAGTACGGCCAGTGCGACCCAAGCGAAGTTTTCTCCTTTGAAAAGATAGGCGATGCGATAGGTCGCTGCGAGTGAGCCTATGCACAGTAGAGCGAGCGCCAAACGGCCTGCCATAATGGCATCGAGACCCGTTGCGTGCATAAATAGAGTTGAAACAATAAAGAAAACAGGTGGCTTCTCGACGAATGAAATCCCTGCAAACTGAGGGATAATATAGTCCCCAGTTAAGTACATGCTGTGAATAATCGCAGCGACTCTGGGTTCATCTGGCGTCCAGACATCATGATCAAACAGACCACTAAATACCACAGCGACGATGGCGAGTAGAAGAATGAATTTCCAACTCTGATTTTGGTCGCCAGTTTGTGTTGTTGACACTTTTTATCTCCAATTATGCTGCGCACTAATAAAGCTAGCTTGCGAACCTAATATTAAAACTTGTTATAAAATAAAAGCGCTAGATTTTAAAATTCTAGCATGTAGGCATCAACACTTTGTGTATGAAATCTATACTTTTATCCGGTAAATTTAACGCTTATCTGACAGGAGCATACCGACCAATAAGGTGCGTTTATATGTTGTTTTTGTAACGTTTGATATAACTATACTTACAAAGGGAAGGAATAAAGAGTCGAATAATTATGACGAATTGTTCTAGTGCGAACTATTGCAATGAAATGTGACTTAGATCTAATATTGCCACCAAGGTGATGGGGTTCCACCTACTTAACCGCCATTTGGCTGATGACTCCTACAGTTTCAGAAAACAGGTGTAACTTGTCTATGCGTTATTATTGCGTGGGACGGGTTCTGTCGACCACTGACTGTAGTTCATAAGCCGATTCCTACGCCTGTTTTCCCGTCATAGGAAAACACAATGCAATACTCTCAAGAAATTCAATCAATGTGTCCAATTCAGCAAGGGGCACTGCATCCATCTGCACCTATTCCTGTCGAAGGTCGCTGGTTAAACCCAAAAGACGTGATTGCTATCTCTGGTCTCAGTCATGGTGTTGGCGCGTGTGCGCCGCAGCAAGGCGCTGCCAAGCTCACCCTCAATGTTAAGAACGGCATTGTAGAGGAGGTCTTAATAGAAACCATCGGCTGTTCGGGAATGACCCACTCGGCCGCAATGGCGTCGGAAATCCTTACAGGTAAAACCATTCTTGAAGCGATGAACACTGATTTAGTTTGTGATGCTATTAACGTTGCGATGCGCGAGATATTTTTGCAGTTCGCCTATGGTCGAACTCAGTCGGCGTTCTCTGAAGGGGGGCTTGAGGTAGGGGCTGCGCTTGAAGATCTAGGCAAAACTCAGCGAAGTCAAGTTGGTACAAGCTACTCGACGCGTGCTAAAGGTCCAAGATACATGGAAGTCGCTGAAGGTTATGTCACGCAGCTTGCACTAGATGAAGACAATGAAATTATCGGCTATGAATACCTTAACTTAGGGAAAATGATGGCAGATGTGGGTAAGGGCATACCTGCACAAGAGGCGGTGGCAAACGCTACGGGGCGTTATGGTCGCTTTGATGAAGCTGCAAAAACCGTTAATCCACGTCAAGACTAAGCTGAGGTACCTATTATGCCAACCACTAAACAATCACTATTAAATGAAATGGGCTTCGATACATTTAGAGCAAGCCTACCAATACTGCTTAGCGCAAGATATCGATCCAAAGAAACTCGTTTTAGAGACACAACCCATCGCGTTTGAAGACGCTTGCAATGCGTATACATTGGGTGGTGCACTCGCTCTATATCGTCAGGCAAATAATGCTCAACAGGCTGCGCTCAGTATCGGTGAAGGGCTTCAGGCATTTTGTAAGCCGGGAAGTGTGGCGTCACAGCGAGAAGTTGGTCTTGGTCACGGTGCGTTGGCTGCAAGACTCCTTAACGAAGAAACTCAGTGTTTTGCTTTTCTAGCCGGTCATGAGTCATTTGCCGCGGCAGAGGGCGCAATCAAAATTGCATTGAACGCCAATAAATCTCGAACATCACCGCTAAAAGTCGTATTAAACGGTCTAGGTAAAGATGCTGCTTATTTGATTTCTAGAATCAATGGATTCACCTACGTCAAAACCCAATATCATTATGAGACGGGTGAACTAGAAGAAGTAAGCCGTAAGCGATTTAGCCAAGGTGAGCGTGGAGAAATTCTCTGTTATGGGGCGGATGATGTTCGTGAGGGTGTAGCTATCATGCACGAAGCCAATGTCGATGTCAGCATAACCGGAAACTCGACTAATCCTACGCGATTCCAGCATCCGGTCGCTGGTATTTATAAATCAGAGCGTCTTGCTTTGGGCAAAAAATATTTCTCTGTAGCATCAGGAGGCGGTACAGGTCGAACTCTTCACCCGGACAATGTGGCAGCGGGTCCAGCAAGCTACGGTATGACAGATACCATGGGTCGAATGCATGCTGATGCGCAATTTGCTGGTAGCTCATCGGTACCGGCTCACGTTGCCATGATGGGCTTTATCGGAATGGGCAATAACCCAATGGTAGGGGCATCGGTTGCGTTGGCCGTTGAGGTCGACCAACATTTAAACCGTCAATAGAATAACTAAGGGCATTCGATAAGAAAGAATGCCCTTGTTCCTACACCTTACACCTTGAACTCTACGACGTTCGAGTTACTCTCGTTAATTAGCCTTCGCACAAAATCATCGACCGGCATTGGTTTATCAAAGTAGAACCCTTGTCCTACCTCACAGCCAATTTGTGCGAGTTTTTCCGCTTGTTCAAGCGTTTCAATTCCTTCAGCTACGACGAGGAGATCAAGGTTATTTGCCATTGCAACCATTGCTTGGACGAGCTGTTGGTCTTTAGAGTCAGCGATAATGTCTCTGACAAATGACTGATCTATCTTGATGCCATCGACAGTGAATCGGCGTAGATAGCTAAGCGATGAATAACCAGTACCAAAGTCGTCAAGCCAAACTTCGATGCCACTCGCACGGATAGCCTTTAGCGTTCTTTCTGCCTCATCTTCGTCTTGTAACAGCAAGCTCTCAGTAATTTCCATACGAATGGTGTGCGGTGGCACATGGTATTTCTCCATGTAAAACGCGAACATCTCAACTAAATTCTGACGATAGAGCTGCTTCGACGAAATATTGATCGAAACATGGAAGTCGTGTGAGAAATAGGGCATCCATTGCTGAATTTGAAAGCACAAGCGTTCAATTAGCCACTGACCTAAAGGCAGAATCATAGCGGTTTCTTCGGCAATAGGAATAAAATCACCAGGAGGCACAATTCCAAGTGTTGGATGGCGCCATCTCACTAAGGACTCAGCACCCATAACCCGTCCTGTTTTGAGGCACACAAGAGGTTGGAACCATAATTCAAACTGCTGTAAATCCGCGAGTGAGCGGCGTAGCTCCCTTTCAATATTGGCGCGATGTACAACAGACTTGAACATCTTGGGTGTGAATACTTTGTGTGTGTTTTTGCCATCAGCTTTTGCGCGGTACATGGCAATATCTGCATTCTTGATTAGGTCTTCAGCTGTCTTTCCATTCCTTGGGTAGCGAGCGATGCCGATACTACCACCCACAACAAGCTCTTCATTTTCCATCAGAATTGGGGATCGTACCGCTAAGAAAATCTTCTTAACAACAGCGTCGACATCTTCTGTTGTTTTTAGATGTGGAATCAGCATTAGGAATTCATCCCCGCCTATGCGGGAAATCATGGTTAACGGATGATCATTGGTAATTTCTCGTGCACAACGGGTGAGTTTCTCTGCAATGCGCATAAGCAGGAAATCGCCACTGTCATGGCCATAGTTATCGTTGACGACCTTAAACTCATCAAGATCGAGGAAGAGTACGCTAAATGACGTTGCTGGATACGACTTGATAGTTCCTTGCAAATGCTGAATGAAACGCGTGCGGTTGGGTAAGTCCGTAAGTGCATCATGATAAGCTAAGTGAGAAATCTTCTGCGTACGATGCTCTAGTTTGGTCGCCATCGATTGTACAGCGAGGGTCAAATTGCCGATTTCGTCTTTTCGCTCCTCGCTATTCATTGTCTGAGCAAGTTTGAAATCACCGCGCCCGATAGACTCGGCTTGCTTGGTAAGCTGAACAAGTGGGCGGCTCCATCTTCTCGATATTATAGCGGCCATTAATCCAGATAGTGACAGAAGCAGAACCGCTGCAGCCAACACTCCGACATATAGCTCATCTTGAGAGCGCTTATTTGTCGCTTCAATAAGCGTAGCCATGGCAGATATTTCGTTATCCACCTTGTCTAGAGACATTTCTAGGTAAATCCCACCGATAGTTTCATCGGCAGCTCGAATAGGGCGAATAACGACTAGGCTTGATTCCATAAACATATGAATCGGTTTGCCATTCGCTATAACTTGCTTTACATCAACAGCGAAGTTAACAGGCCTTCCTAGTTGCTCTAAAGAAGGGTCTCCATCATGAAAGACGTTGCCTTTCTTGTCGAAAATAATCAGGTGCTCAATTTCTTCCATCTGAAGCAAAGGCTCGATTAGGTAACCTGCTTCTTCAAGGTTATACATGTAAAGTGGGTCGAACATAGCCTCAGCAAGGTATGTTGACATTTGAGTTGCACGCTTACTTAGTTCGGTTCTAAATGTCTTACTGTTTTGAACGGTGAGTTCTTGCAACAGCCTTTCAGAGTGGTTTGACGATAGCCAAAGGTGCACTGCAGCACTGGTCAACGTCATGACTACGGCTAGCGCAAAGGTCACTAGCATATACTGCCCTTGTAGTCTTAAGTTTAACTTCATCTTATAACCAACCTAATTTAACCATAACTGTTCTATTTGAACTCGGGATTGGTTGTAGTCTGCTAAAGACTGCAACCGCTCTTTGGACAAACGATCAAACTTAGTGGTTTTTTGAAATTTATAAAGCGCAGCTTTTCCTTCCTCTGATTTGTTAGCATTGACCAAGATTTCGATGATTGCAGAGCGTACAGTTGTGTCTAAATCACCTCGAAGTAAAATAACGCTACGAGGGACAAATTCAGTACGATGAATAATTTCCATTCCTGGCTTAATATGAGGTGGCATATCCCCTGAGTCTTCCCAGTTTGTGTTGGAAAAAGCACCAACATCGGCTTGAGAGTGGGCGACCCATGTTGAGAGCGAAATTTCGTCTGCTCGACGCAAAATATCTGAAGCCAGTACTATATTAACTTTATCCGCTGTTGGCGTTTTTGGAAGTGAAAAATGAGGGGTTACTTCTAATTGATGGCTGAGTAAGCTCTGTATCGGCATATAAAACCCAGACGTAGAGCTTCTATCTTCTAGGACTAGGATTTTTCCATGTAGATCATCAAGAGACTGGATACCGCTATCTTTTCGGGCAAAGAATACGGTCTGATACTCTGGATGACCTTTTTTCCATCGGCGCAGAACGATGTCCCCCTGGTAATCTTCTTGAAGTTTTAGAGCAGCAAAAAGTGTTTCCGATACCATATCGACTTCGCCGTTTTCCAACCATTGACCAAGCTCAAAGATAGAGTCGGTGACTTTTACGCGACCGCTGGTATAACCATAGTCAGTGAGCCCTTGGCTGACATATTTCGCGAGTGGAGATGAGAAAACGATATGTTTACGTGCTTTGTTGCTTAAAACGCCAATAGTAAAGGTTTGGTTCTTGGCATCATGATTCGAGGGTGCAGCAAAACCTTGACTGCTTAAAGTAAGCGTCATGGTAAGAATAAGGCAAAAGATATACTTCATACGCGCAGTATCCGCTTTATGTAATCTTATTAAAGGTATATTAGGTGATAGCTCTCGACATTCGAGCTTAATCACACATCACGATTGAAAATTTTGACGCAGAGAATGGCTGTAGATCGTGTAGTAAGTGCTTATTATTGTTATCTATATCTAGTACTAGCATTGGCGTTGTTGATAGTTTAGTCGTTGTTATAGTGAGAAATGTTAACATAAACATTTCGCGCGTGAATGTAAGTGGCGAGAAAAATTTTTCATATTCATCGACTTGAGCCCATTTATTGACGATCTGCATGCCCACTCAAACCACAATCAATTAAACTCTTTGGCAATCACGCCGATACAGAGGTGCGTCAAAAAAGAAAGCAGGTAAATGAGTTTGAAGAAAATAGCAATGGCACTTGGGGCGTTGACGGTACTGCTTAGTATAGGTGCTGCTGTCGCCTATTACTTGGGTTACTTTGATCAAGATGAACCCGTAGCGAAAAACGAAGCACGCCAAGAAACGGTTGCCGATAGTGTCGTTGAGCCAACAACGATTGAAGAGCCCTCTCCTGCGCCAGCTCCTTTACCGACTCATTATTACGTCTCACGAGCTTCGGAAACCGTCTACACTCAGCCAGAAACCAACTCTGTGCCCGATGGTATTGCCTATTATGGTGAGCGTTTAAGTGTCATGGAAAGACGCGGTGACTGGATACGTATAGCGCCAATTTACCAGTTAGAAGAGGGCGCTGAAGAAGTATCGCAATGGGTTGATTCAACGTCACTCTCTACTAAGCAAGTTAAGCTAGAGGGGAAAGTTTGGCTAGATGTACTTAAAGATTACATCGAAAACAGTGACAACTATATGAGCTATCAAGAAGCCTTTCTCGATGCGAGTACTAAGCTTATTCGACAACGTCGATGTCGCCTTGCTGACTTTGAGGAAGTTGGTGGTTGGATAAAATCAATCAATCACCAGGATAGTGTGTACTTCACCTACTGCGGCGGAATAGAAACCGAACACAAGATCTACTTAAATGTGGCAAGTGGTGAAGTGTTCTAACCTGGGAGTTACCAAGGAGACTGATCTCGTTCTTTCTCTGCGGCTCTAGCCATGTCTCTTACGCACTGTTTTAGACGTTTTATCGCCGTGAGATCACCGTGCTCGATGTGCTCAATGGGCGCATAGCCATTGAAAACGGTTGAGTTGTTTCTGACGTTGATGAAATTATTGATAAAGTGAGAGCTTTCGAATGCGGTTCGCAATAGACCGTCGATTTCTACGATGAGGTGGACGCGCTCAAACGTAGAGGGTCCAATAGGTACAGTAGCCGGCGTCACTTTTAGTCGCGCGTGCTGTTCTTTTGATAGCTCTAAGATAGCTTCTGTTTGTTCATTCGACGCGCCCCAGCCGTCCAACACACCGAGTGCGTACTTGACTAAGGTAAGTCTTTCATTCTTTGACAGTTCCATTGCCAACTCCATTCCACCACTGCTTTTTTGAATATAGTTGCTTAGCTTTGTTACCTCAAGATGACTGCTAATTTACCAACCTATGTTTTAGCTTTTTTTATTTGTCTTTGAAGAAGTATGGGAACATAATGCAGATCTTCAACTAATATTGGTTTTTCCTTTTGAGTCAGTTCGGTTTGTCGTTTTTTCTATCTTTGATTGTCGCGTTTTTCGCGCCAATGGGAATGGCTGCGTCTGATATAAAGGATACTAGGCTTAATACAGCGGGAACAACGTGGCAATCGTCGTCATATAATCATTTCCTAGCCATATCGCATGAACCTTCATCTCGGCTTGCAAACAGGCTAAACCAGCGCCAGTCAACACCGAATAAACCAACTCGACCAACCTCGAACTCTTTTGGTGAGCATGATGCTCAAGGTATTCTGTCATCTTGGCGATGGATTGGTGGCGGCCATGAATCTCGAGAGCAAGAAACACCGCACTACACACAAGTTGCTGACTTTGGTGCCCCTTGCTACTTAGAGCAATTCGCTGTCAATGGGACGACTCGACTACTCACACCTTTTTATTTCCGTTATGCATCGTCGCAGCACCGACTTAGTAGCTGGAAAGACGGAAATACCCTCTACGTCTACTTAAACTCACTCTACGCATAATCTCCATTATCTGAATAAAACGTTCATGCTCGCGCACAATTTGTCGCGGGAGCTTTGAGCTTGGTTCTATTTTATTTTCAGTCTCTTGAGGCTGAGGAAACATTATGCGTACAAAAAAACAATCTAGAGCAGTGCTAAACCATTATTCCACTTGGAAGTATCTGGTTTTAATCGTTACTTGTGTCATGTTGGCACTGAGTGCCATGCCTTCATGGTTTGGCGAGAAACCTGCTATTGAAATCAAATTGAGTCAAACCAACGACCACTTAAATAGCCCATTTAAACTTAGCTCTCTACTTGAAGGGCAGGGTGTAGATTCTAAGTCTATTAAGCTTGAAAACAACGTGGCTCAGCTCGTCTTTGACAATGAAGTTGACCAAACCAAGGCTCGAAACGTACTGGGTGAGTGGGTTGGTAAAGATGACACCATGTCTTATTCCTATACCTCCGTGGCCCCTCAGTGGTTGCAGTCGATGGGCTTTACGCCAATAAAGCTTGGTCTTGACTTGCGTGGAGGGGTGCAATTCTTACTCAATGTCGATGTTGATCAGGCGGTCTCAGAGCAGCGTGATGCTGTTATTGATGAAATTAAAACTGAGCTACGTAAAGAACGAGTTTTTGGTGTCACTGTTAGAGCCGACCAGCACACGGGCATTCTCGTGACATCTAACGAAAAAGGGAGTGAGATTGCCGTTCGTAAGTTCATCAATGCAAATTACCCTGAATGGCAGGCAAAAGGCGAGGGTGACGCGCTTTCCATTTCAATGCGAGCGCAGTCGTACACAGAATTTGAAACGTTGACCATGCAGCAAAACCTTAAAATCATGCGTCAGCGCATTGAAGAGCTGGGTATTACCGAGGCATTGGTGCAGCGTCAAGGCAGTACAGGTATCCGAATTGAACTGCCGGGTGTTCAAGATCCATCGTTGGCCAAACGCGTCATTGGTGCGACGGCAAGCCTTGCGTTTCATGAAGTGAGCACATCATCAAATCCTATCTCGACATTAAAAATCAAAGATGACCAAGGAAAATTGGTCACGCTTGTGAAGAAGCCTGTGCTGACCGGTGAACACATCGTCAATGCTCGCGTTGGTTTTGACCAAATGCATCGCCCTGAAGTGGATATTTCTCTCGATCATGCTGGTGGTAAGAAGATGAGCGATTTCTCGGCGACTCATATTGGTAAACCGATGGCGACAGTGTATCGAGAATATGGTGTTAATGCGCGCGGCGAAACTGAGCGTAATGAGAAAGTCATTAGTGTCGCAACGATACAATCTCAGTTAGGAAGCCAGTTCCGAATTACAGGCTCTGGTGATCTCGAAGAGGCGCAGCAGTTGGCATTGTTGCTGCGAGCAGGTTCATTAACTGCACCTGTCACGATTGTTGAAGAACGCACTATTGGCGCCTCTATAGGTGCTGAGAACATTCAAAATGGCTTTGCTGCACTAGCGCTGGGTTTAGGTCTTACTCTCACGTTTATGGCGCTTTGGTATCGCCGTTTAGGCTGGGTTGCTAACGTCGCGTTAATACTAAACATGTCATGTCTATTAGGGCTGATTGCTCTCGTACCAGGGGCGGTATTGACGCTACCTGGCATTGCCGGTTTGGTATTAACAGTGGGCATGGCAGTGGATACCAACGTGCTCATCTTTGAACGCATCCGAGATAAGCTTGCTGAAGGCAGAAGTTTTGCACAGGCTATTGATCAAGGATTCAATTCGGCAGTTGCCACTATTCTTGATGCCAACATCACGACTATGATCACTGCCGTGATTCTCTATGCCATCGGTAATGGCCCTATTCAGGGTTTTGCACTAACACTAGGGCTTGGTCTGCTAACCAGTATGTTTACAGGGATCTTTGCATCCCGCGCAATCATTAACTTAATTTGGGGGCGCGACACTCGTCGTGAGGTGAGGGTTTAAGCATGAAAGATTTCTTTAAGACTAATATTCGACGTATTCGTTATCTAACCAACGTGTTATCAATTGCATTAGTGGTTCTGTCTATCGCGGCCGTTGCTATGCGAGGGCTGAACTTTGGCCTAGATTTTACTGGCGGTGTTGTTTCCGAAGTACAACTTTCTAGCGCGACTACACAAAGTGAACTGCGAGATACATTAACGCCAGTGCTAGGTGAGGGCATCTCTGTAACTAAGTCTGGAGAAGAGGGGCGTTGGACGATTCGCTATGCGGCAGATCAAGGTGCGGAGAAGCACAACGCATTTAAACAAGCTCTAGCCGATGCCTATCCAAGCTCAAACATCGTAAGTGACAGCATAGTAGGAGCACAGGTGGGCCAAGAGCTTTATGACCAAGGTGGTCTAGCGTTACTGGTATGTTTGCTCTGTATTTTAGGCTATCTAAGCTTTCGGTTTGAATGGCGTTTGGCAAGTGGTGCACTGGCCGCGTTACTTCATGATGTCGTGCTGGTTTTGGGCTTTTTTGCCTTAACGCAAATGGAGTTCAACCTAACCGTATTTGCGGCGATATTGGCGATTTTGGGTTACTCCTTAAATGACTCGATCATTATTGCAGACCGTATTCGTGAGATTCTAAAACTTAAGCCAAACGAGAGAACGGCTGATGTCAGTGACCAAGCTGTCATTGCTACATTTGCCAGAACTATGGTGACATCGGGCACGACATTGATAACGGTCGGAGCGCTTTGGTTACTGGGAGGTGATGCATTGCAAGGGTTTGCGACGGCAATGTTTATCGGCATCTTCTCAGGTACGTGGTCATCCATTTCGATGGGTACGGTGATCCCTGAGTGGCTGCACCTAGAAGGAAAACACTATCTTCCAGTCGAGATAGACACCGCCCCTTAACGCTCAATTAGCCAATACCTCAATTAGAGGTATTGGCTTTCATCAACTTCATCGATTTGCTCTTCAGATAGAAATCGCTCCGCATACTTAAGATAGATTTTATTGCGAATAAACAATCGGAATACCTCTATATCCACGTGCTCATCTAGCGCCATTTTATGAAGAATGTTCAATGATTGGCTTATCGTCTTCGCTTTTTTGTATGGTCGATCTCCAGCGGTTAATGCTTCAAATATATCGGCGACAGCGAGAACGCGTTCGGGGATAGAGAGTTCCTCTCCTTTAAGCTTTCTTGGATAACCGGTGCCTTTCATTGTCTCGTGGTGCGTGGTAGCAATGCGAGGCACATTTTGAAGGTAGTCTGGGAAAGGAATGCTATCTAGCATCTTGATCCCAGTAATCATATGTTCATTAATCTTGTAACGCTCTTCAGGTGTGAGCGTCCCCCGAGAAATCGACAAGTTGTGCAGCTCGCCTAGATTATATTGATGCTCGGGTACATCGACTTTAATCCCAAGCTCTGGTGGGAATGTCACCTCAGCTGTGCGTTTGATGACATGCTGGACTTTGTCACTGAGCAATGTTTCAGTGGTCGGCAATGTAGGTCGCTCTTTAGGCATGCGGAGTTCTTCAACTGGGGATAACCCTAATCGGTCATCAAAGTGCCTTACCCAAGTCTGGCTACCAATGTCATTCAGTTTTTGTTTGTCTTCATCACTTAAGAACTCGCCGCCGACGTTGGTTTTTGCGACAAAATCAAATTGAGCCATTAGCTCTTTTTTACGAACGTCGAGTTGAGCCATGAGTGGCCCAATGCTCTCGGGTTCATTAAGCTGCTGCTTTAACACCTCGATTTCTGCGTCACGCCACAATACTTCAAAACGCATTCTGATTTCATTAATCCGGTTGTAATTAGTTTCTAGCTTGGTGCCTTTATCAACCACGTACTCGGGTGTTGTGATTTTTCCGCAGTCGTGAAGCCAAGCGGCGATTCTGAACTCTCTGCGTTGATCGTCGTTTTCAAATCGGAACGCTCTGAAAGCCTTAGATTTGTCCTGTTCAGCTGCTTGAACCAACATGAGAGCGAGCTCTGGCACACGCAGACAGTGCGCTCCTGTGTATGGAGACTTATCATCGATGGCTTTCGCGACCAATTGGATAACCGACTCAATAAACTCATCTTGAGAGCGTTGGAATTGCTCGAGTGACTGTGCCATATCGTAGATGGAAGTTGAGAGTTGGTTTAGCTCGGAAATCGAGCTTTTATGGATGGTAACTTTGTTGTATTGCCTGTGTTTTATCTTTTTAGTCTCGATAACGAGGCGTTTGATAGGTGTGGAGAGCGGCGTACTCGCAAACCAGGCTATAGGTAGGACGATGATCAGTGTGCCTAATATCCACATAACGTTGACGGCAACGTAGCGATAAGCTTTTTCAAGAATTTTCTGTGTCGGGATTGAGATAATTAAATATTCATTTGGTTCACTGCTTACTTTATCAAGATAAATGAAGTGCGGAATACCTTCTATAGTGGCCTGACTAATAGTGCCAAAGTACTTTGGCTGTGAGAGTTTATCGAGGATATTTTGGTTTGCGAAGTGACCATAACTTTCGCTTGACGTCTCAAACCACTTAGCTTTAAGCCGTGCTACCACTCCGGTTTCCTCTAAGTGTGTAAGGCTCTTATTGATGAGGGCAACATAGGGCTCTAGGTCTTTTTTTGCTAGATAGGTAAAGCGATTGGGCAATAGGCGATGTGGCTCTAAAACCTGCAGCGATATACCTTGGTGTTTGATACGGTCGACTTTAGTTTGTAATACTTCGGCGATATCCAATACAGCTGAGATACGCTGTGAGGTGAGATCTTTGAATGCCTCTTCGTAGGAATCATAGTAATAAATGGTGAGGTCTGGATAAGCCTCTTGTATCGCGTCCATGATGCTCCAACCAGCAATTGCACCGATATATCTTTCACCAAGATTATCTAAGCTCGATATCTTTGCTTCATCGGAGCGTGTAGCGAGTGCGTAGTCGACAGTGTAGAGGGTGTCTCCCTCTAACTGTTCGTTTGCGAGATCACTCCCCTCAGCCACAGACTGCAAAATGTCGACTTTTCCTAGTTGATAGTCTTCGACGAGTTCCTCCCACGTTCTGCCATTCACAAACTGAAACTGAAGTCCTGTTGCATCAGAGATGAGAGTAAAGAGATCGGCGGTTAAACCGTATGGTTCACCTGCAATCGTAAAGTCTAAGGGTTCCCAGTCGGATTGATTGGAGAGCTGGAGAGGAGGTGAATCGACAACCAGAGTAATTTCGTCATCCGTGAGTGGCATTGCTGTCACTTGGGGTAAACCACGGCTTTTGGAGTCGTAGGAGCTAGCTGCGATCATTTTACCGTTTGATTCAACCACGTAGACATTTGACTCTTGAAGCAGATCGATGTGATCTAAACTGTCTTCAAACCGGCCGCCAAGTGACGCCAAAGAGATATCGACACCAATCACTGCATCGCGCTCAGGGAGTCTGATGGAATACGTTTGTCCCGGCACACGCAGATTGTGAAACAGGTAAGGCGCTGTTTTGTGTACCGTATTTGCATTGCTCTGAGCTTGCGAATACCAGTTACGTTGAGTGGGATAATAGTGACTGACTTCTACCGTTTCACGACTCACAGTCAAATCACTTAGGAAATATCTTGTCCTTTTTTAACCGCTCACCATCGACAGTGACATGAGCGACAACCATCCAAGTCTCATCGTCGAGTAAAGACAGTTGTTTCGCGATGTACTCTGGTTTCACATTGAAGAGCTGAAGGAAATCATCATTGTCGTAGCCAATATAGATGCTATGAAGAAACTCGTTACCCACAAATGCTGCCCCGAACAAGTCAATAAGCTCGGCCGGTGTCTTTCCTTTTGGGGTCGAGTTGAGTAAATAACCAAGTTGATATGCCGCTTGTTGGCCCACTCTATCGAATTGTTCAAGTCGATTAGAAACCACAGAAGAGACTAGTTGATAGGTTTCCAGAGTACTCTCGATCTCTCGCTCTTTAGTCAATGAGTAGATAACAGCAGCAGATATCAATGCCATTATTGTAATCGCTAGAGTGATTAAAAAGCGCGACGACACGTCGAATTGACAACTTCCGTATTGATCGTTTTTTAGTATCCATAGGTGGGGACTTCGTCCTATAGCAGCAAGCAAAATCTGACGCTCATTTATTCGTTAATTTATTGAGCTTATTGAATTTTAACTATAGACGAGAAACTTTACGTTAGAAAAAAAAGGCCTCGCAACGCTGCGAGGCCTCCCAGTTATCAGAAATAACTTACACTTCTTTATCTTTACCTAGTGATAGTAGCCAAAGTGATACCGCTGCTACACCGGCAAAACCAGACAGGATAATGACAGGCATAGCTGCGTAGCCAAGAACATGCCAAATAACCGACTCTAGTGTACTCATTTAGTGCTCCTTTATTGCCAGCCTTCCACGCCTTCCATATCAGGTAGGCGGTGTGCGATACCTTTGTGGCAGTCTACACAAGTTTTCTCACCCGATGCTAGGGCAGTTGAGTGTTGTTGAACGCTTCGTGGTCCCTGCTCAGAGAAGTCCATAAAGTCGAACTCATGACAGTTTCGGCATTCCAATGAATCGTTAGCTTTCAATCGAGCCCATTCGCGTTCTGCTAGGTGTCCACGACGAGCTTGGAACTTCTCTTCTGTACCGATAGTGTCGAGTACATAGTGAGCGAATAGTTCTTTCGATGCTTGAACCTTACGAATGATTTTATCCGTCCAATTATGTGGAACGTGACAATCAGAACAGATAGCACGAACACCTGAACGGTTTGACCAGTGAATGGTTTCCTGGATTTCCGCTACGATAGGAGCATGACAGCCCGAGCAAAACTCCTCGGTGTTGGTCATTTCCATACCCGTGTTAAACGCACCCCAAAACAAAAGTCCTCCAGAGAAGCCTAGGAACAGGACAACACCTGCCGCGACTTTACTTGGTGACTTAAGACGTTTCCAAAACGCTTTTAGAATTTTCATAGATAGCCTCTCTCTACTTCAATTGGCTATTCAGTACGCAATGAATCAACGCGCTCGAAGTCGTTGCCAACCAATGGTTGAGCGTCAACTTGAGGTACGTGGCACTGAAGACAGAAGTAGCGACGAGGGGACATATCAGCCAACACAGCATCTTCACGGTTCATGTAGTGAGTCACACTGATTTTGGTTGCACCTGCTTCTTTCGCATTTTTCCAGCTATGGCATGCCAAGCACTTGTTCGCGTTAAGCGATACTTCATAGTTACGAATTTGGTGAGGGATCAGTGGAGGCTGATACACATATGAACTCTCTACCAGTTGGTCTTTAGGTGTGTGTTTGAAGTCATCCGCAGGACGAGTATCTTCAAGGTTAGTACTACCACGGAGTGAATCTAGACCACCAGTTCCACCCGGGTTATTCAATTCTGCTTGTGCTACGCCAGCGATAAGTGCACCAACAGAGAGAATAGCAACAATCAATTTTTTCATTTTTGTTTCTCCGCCTTAAGGCAAGTTCTTCGAGGGGCTACTCTAAAAACTCTTGAGAGTAGCCACGTTCCAATTTCGCTCTCGCTTAAGCCACTTTCGTGATCTTAACAGGGCACTTCTTGAAGTCTGTCTGTTTGGACAGAGGATCGGTCGCATCGAGAATCAGTTTGTTGATTAGGATACGAGCATCGAAGAATGGTACGAATACCAGACCTTGAGGTGGACGGTTACGACCGCGTGTTTCAACACGTACGCGCACTTCACCGCGTTTGTTAGCAATGAGGACCTCTTCACCGCGACGAATACCGCGCGACTTGGCGTCTTCAGGGTGCATATAACATACCGCGTCAGGCACTGCTTTATACAGTTCAGGAACACGACGGGTCATAGTACCTGTGTGCCAATGCTCAAGAACACGGCCGGTACATAGCCACAAGTCAAACTCGTCATTTGGTACTTCTGGTGGCGCTTCATATGGTGCTGAAATGATCCAAGCTTTGCCGTCTGGTTTACCGTAGAAGTCCCAGCCAGAGCCTGCTTTCGCATATGGATCTGAGCCTTCTTTGTAGCGCCAAAGCGTCTCTTTACCATCAACAACTGGCCAACGTAGACCACGGGTTTGATGATAAACATCGTACGGAGCTAAATCGTGACCATGTCCGCGACCAAACGCGGCATACTCTTCGAACAGACCTTTTTGAACGTAGTAACCGAAGTGGTGTGCGTCATCGTTGAGTTCACGTGCTTCTTCGATTGGATACTTGTCGACTTGACCGTTCTTGAACAACATGTCGTACATGGTTTTGCCACGGTATTCTGGTGCTTTCGCTAGAAGCTCTTCTGGCCAAACATCTTCCATCTTGAAGCGCTTAGAGAACTCCATAACTTGCCACAAGTCAGACTTAGCTTCGCCCACAGTTTCAACTTGTTGATACCAAGCTTGGGTACGACGCTCAGCGTTACCGTATGCACCTTCTTTTTCGATCCACATAGCGGTTGGCAGAACAAGGTCAGCAGCTTGTGCTGTTGCAGTTGGGTATGGGTCTGAAACAACGATAAAGTTCTCTGGGTTACGGTAACCAGGTAGACGCTCTTCGTTGATGTTAGGACCAGCTTGCATGTTGTTGTTACATTGCACCCAGTAGCAGTTGAGTACGCCGTCTTTCAACATACGGTCTTGCAGAACTGCGTGGAAACCAGGTTTTGGTGGAATGGTACCTTCAGGCAGTTTCCATTCTTTCTCGGCGATTGCACGGTGTTTAGGGTTCGCTACAACCATGTCTGCAGGTAGACGGTGAGCAAAAGTACCTACCTCACGAGCAGTACCACATGCTGATGGCTGACCTGTCAATGAGAATGGGCTGTTACCCGGAGTTGCAATCTTACCGGTCAGTAGGTGGATGTTGTAAACCAAGCCATTCATCCATACGCCACGAGTATGTTGGTTCATACCCATAGTCCAAAGAGACATCACTTTGGTGTTCGGATCCGCGTATTGCTTAGCAAGCTCAATCAGTTTTTCTTTCTCTACACCTGAAATTTCAGAAGCTTTTTCTACCGTGTAAGGCGCAACAGACTTTTTGTACTCTTCGAACGAAATATCGCTCATATTGCCAGAGTTAGGGTTAGCTGCGGCTTTTTGCAGTGGGTCGTCGTCGCGTAAACCGTAACCGATATCGGTATCAGCTTGCTTGAAGTTCGTGTGCTTGTTCACGAAGTCCCAGTTAACCGCATCGTTTTGAATGATGTAGTTAGCAATAAAGTTTGCGATCGCAAGGTCAGACTGTGGATTAAAGATGTAGCCATGGTCCGCAAGCTCAAATGAACGGTGGTAGTACGTAGATAGAACGTTAACGCGAACATGAGGGTGGCTTAGACGACGGTCAGTAATACGAGTCCATAATACTGGGTGCATCTCTGCCATGTTAGAACCCCAAAGCACAAATGCATCAGCGTTCTCGAAGTCATCGTAACAACCCATCGGCTCATCGATACCAAAGGCACGCATGAAGCCAACTACTGCAGACGCCATACAGTGACGTGCGTTCGGGTCGATGTTGTTTGAACGGAAGCCCGCTTTCATCATTTTCGCAGCAGCGTAGCCTTCCATAACGGTCCACTGGCCAGAGCCAAACATACCGATACTTGTTGGTCCTTTAGCTTTGAGAGATGCTTTCCATTTCTCCGCCATGATGTCGAACGCTTCGTCCCAAGAGATAGGCGTGAATTCACCATCTTTGTCGAACTTACCATCTTTCATGCGAAGAAGAGGCTGAGTTAGACGGTCGTTACCGTACATAACTTTAGACAGGAAGTAACCCTTGATACAGTTTAGACCTTTGTTTACTGGGGCTTCTGGGTCACCCTGGGTCGCAACAACTTTACCGTTTTGCGTCCCTACTAGTACAGAACAGCCTGTACCACAGAAACGACAAGGTGCTTTATCCCAGGTAATTTTTGTTTGGTCGGAGCTAGCAATCAGGTTGGTCGCTGATGCAGGAAGGGTAATACCCGCCACAGCTGCCGCTGATGCCGCTGCGTTCGCTTTCACGAACGCACGTCTTGTCATTTTCATACTTCACCCTCTAATTGGGAATGGTTACTTCCAGTGTTGTTTTCATCGTCGTCTAACCCGGACTCGATTTGGTGAAAAACCAAAGCACAGGTGAGGACATTAGGTAAGTTGTTGATAGCGTCGATAGTGTCAGTGACGAAACCTTGATTCTCGGTTTCAAGGACGACAACAATCTTGCCTTCCTCACTGTCCCCATAAATTTCCGCGTTATCGAATTTCTCGATTTCGCTTTTCACTTCCGCAAGGTGTTCAGCCTTGCAGTTAACTACCAAACTTGAGATATGCACTTCGTTTAGTGACATTAAACGGTCTTCTCTTTGTTATTTTTAATTCTGATTTTAAACATTGCTCACTGAGATAGAGGAAGTAGGACAAATAGAGACGCATGCTCCACATCCATTGCAGTCCGCTAGCTCCAATTGAGGTAACGCAACACCACCCGCGCGCAACTTGAAGGTAATCGCCATCGTTTCACAACTATCACCACAGCTTCGGCATTCAACATTGTTGTTTGCTAAGCAGGTGTCGGAGATTCCGGCTTTTGCGCTCCATGGTTCGGTGTCAGCACTATTAAATATAGGCTCTGGGCAGATTTCTGCACACTTGTAACAAAACGTACATTCGTCAATTGTGAAGTCGACCGAGGGGTATCCGCCATCCCCTTTTTGAATAATTCTCGTTTCGCAAACTTCTTCACATTTTCCGCAACGAGTACATAAGTCTGTAAACTGTTGTAAATTGTTAACCCAAGGGAGTTTGACTTGCGATGTGTCTATTTTTTTTCTCGTAAAAAAGCGACGTTTTGCGATATCTACCATTCACCACACCGATAAAAAAATGCGTTACTGAGAGTTTAGCGCATCTTTTCTGTTAACAATCCTTAATTTATAGTCATATAAATTGTAGTTTTGGACACATTTGTATAAATACCTCCAAGGAGGTAATTAAGGTGCAACCTTGTTTTGGATCAATAAATTACCGACAATAGAGAAGGATAGTGTAGCCACCAAGAGAGAGGTTGAAGTTGGACAAGTCTGAAACCTTGACGAGATGAATGGATCATGAGAAAACCGACTAAATCTGTAACGGGAACAATAGCTAAAGCTATGATTTTCATACTTTTGCTATCCGTGTTGACCACTAATTTCGCTATTTTGACACTTGCGTCTAGTTTGAATGACGCCGAAGCGGTTAATGTTTCAGGCTCTATGCGTATGCAGAGCTATCGTTTAGCGCATGATATGCAGGTTAACTCGCCGCTCTATTTTCTTCATGTGGAGCAATTTGAACGCTCTCTTTATTCCCCTTCAATGAAAGCGTTGCAGTCTTGGGATGTGCCAGAAGAAATCACCAATGATTACTACCAACTCATTATTCGTTGGCACGAACTTAAGGAAGTGCTAATTAGCGAAGAACGCGAGCAATATCTAATTTTGGTAGCGGATTTTGTAGACCGAATCGACCATTTTGTTCTTAAACTCCAAGAGCATTCAGAAAATAAACTTATTCGATTAGCTTGGGCTGGTGGTCTTGGGTTAGGTGGAATATTAATCGTGGCCGTTTATGTGGTGTTGTTTGTCCGCAAACAAATCGTTAGGCCGTTAGGACAGCTTATCTCTGCAAGTGAACAGATTCAAAATCGATCGTTTGACGTCAAGGTGGATGTTAACTCAGATAATGAGCTTGGGATCTTGGGCAAAGCCTTCAAGAATATGGCTGAGGACCTCGGTAAGCTCTATCGAGGGCTAGAAGGAGCAGTGAATGAAAAAACGCATAAGCTCCAACACGCGAATCAGTCACTTCAGGTGCTATACCAATCCTCACAAGAGCTGACCGCGACACGAATCTCACATGAAAATTTCAGAGCCATACTCAGCTACATCCATAGTGTTGAAGGAATTACCGCGGTCGAACTTCAAGTGACAGAAGTTGAAGGGTCGCCTTGGGTTGCTAGTGAAGGGAAGTTCAATGGTAATTCTGAGCGTATAAAGCAACTGCAGCTTGACGGCGAAGTTTTAGGCGAGCTTAGATATCAAATAGAGTTACCGTGTCCAGATGAAAAGCTCATTGATAACTTTGTGCAGATCTTGTCTCGAGCGGTCTACTACAACAAAACCCAACGTCAAACCGAGCAGTTAATTTTGATGGAAGAGAGGGCGACGATCGCTCGTGAACTTCACGATTCTCTCGCACAATCACTGTCTTATTTGAAGATACAGGTTACACTACTCAATCGCTCGCTTAATAAGGAAATAGATACTCTTGAGGGAAGCCGATCTCAAGGCGTACTAGACGATATTCGCGAAGGCTTAGATAATGCGTATATTCAGCTCCGTGAGTTATTAACGACGTTCAGGTTGTCGATAAAAGAGGGAACGTTTGGGGAAGCGCTCACTGAGATGCTGAACCAACTCGATGGGCAGACGAGCGCTACAATAAAATTGGACAATCAAATGTCGTCCCTTGAGTTAGGGGCTAACGAACAAGTCCATATTCTACAATTGATCCGAGAAGCTGTGCTTAATGCGATTAAGCACGCCAAAGCTTCCTTTATACAAGTTTCCTGCATTGAGGAAGACAACGCTGTTGTAACTGTTAAAATTAGTGATGATGGCGTAGGGTTTGACCAAACTATTGAAAAGTTAGACCACTATGGCATGAGTATTATGAAAGAACGTGCCACACGATTGAATGCTGAGTTCTCAATTACCTCTGCAGAGAATCAAGGTTGCGAAGTGCAATTCACGTTCCAAAGAACTAAGGAGCCACTAAGTGAGCGAATGTAAAGTCATGTTAGTCGATGACCACCCTTTAATGAGGCGTGGTATAGGACAGTTACTCAGCTTTGAAGACGATTTCGAGATCGTGGCGGAAGCGAGTAATGGGTCAGACGCCGTAGCATTGGCAAAAGAAACCGAGCCAGATTTGGTGCTTCTTGACCTCAACATGAAAGGAATGTCTGGTTTAGACACGCTTAAAGCGCTTCGAGAGGATGACTTCCAAGGTCACATAGTGATTTTAACCGTGTCTGATATCCCTGCTGATATCGATGCACTTGTTAAGGCTGGTGCGGACGGTTATCTGCTCAAGGACACTGAGCCTGATGAAATCGTTGATTTGCTTCTCGGACTTTCCTCAGGCAACAAGGCGTTCAGCGGAGCGATTAAAACGTACCTTCACGAAAGAGCCAACGCGACAGATGTGTTCACCACACTCACTGAACGTGAGATGCAGATCTTACAAGAAGTAGCGAAAGGCTTTCGAAACAAGCAAATTGCCGACCGACTGTTTATCTCTGAATCGACAGTTAAAGTGCACATGAAGAGCTTGTTAAGAAAGCTGCAAGTGCCTTCGCGTACTGCTGCGACGATCCTTTACTTAGAACGATTCGGTGAAATAAAGTAGTAAGTAGAGCAAGATAGAAATATGAGCCCAGCTCGAAAGTGTTGGGCTTTTTTTGTGCCCGATGGTTGCTCTATTTGTGATGATAGTGAAGTGGTTAGTTGAAGAGAGTAATCGGAACAGGTGGCCGCCTGTTCCGATTGAGGCAAGAATTCACATCTTCGAGGTAATCAATATGAACATTTCATGCGGGATTTATAGTACTGAAATTTATTATGGCCGTCTAACACTGGGGCGATATAAACTCTGCGCAATAATAGGATAAGTAGATATGTTCTTTCGAGTAATCGGGTAGGTGTGGTGAGCGCGGAGAAAAGTATCAAGCGTTACTTTTTGGTGAGAAACAAAAAAACGCTAAAAGCAAAAGCCCCTTTAGGAGGGGCTAATGGGTTGAAACTAAGTTATTTTGCGCTGGTGTCTTTTGACATGATTCTATCCCAAACCTGCTTTTCCCAGCCTTGGTTGTTCATCCCAGGGTGTTCTGGCTTAATGCCAGTATCGAATACCGATACGTAGACAGGATTCGGTCGAGCCTCGGGAAACGGCAGTTGCTGATCCGCATAAGGACAATTTGATACGACGAAGTATTGATCCTTCTCAGCATAGAATTCTACACCCACACCGTCGTCAACGGCCGGCGCTGGTGCTAACACGCAGCGAGTGATATCTCCGTCCATTTGGGTAAATCGGTTGGGCTGGAAGATATTGACGTCGTTTCGGTTCGCATGAAAAACAGCCACCTCTCTGCGTTTTTCGTCATCTTCGATGTTAGCAATCGCTGGTACACGTAGAAATCCATGAAGGAAGTTCTCGTTGCATGAGTTTACGTTGCCTTCCTCACCATAAAGCATCGTGAGCCAATCAGCATTACAGTGCGCAGCGTAGAAGATATGCGTAAACCCTTCTTCGAGTTTTTCATATGGGAACTCATCTTCAACGAGTGTAGCCATTTTTTCCATCTTATGACGCTGAGACCAGACGCCAGAGTTTACTCTTAAGTTCAAGCCCTCTAATGCTGAGGTGTTGAGGTGATCCGCCCATTGTTCTAGGTCTGGGGTTATCATTTGTACGTCGATTATTTGTGTACGACCATTGTGCAGACTTGGGCGCTGCTCGAATCGAATTACTTGACCTGCTTTGACGAAGAACGCATTGCCAGTATGAGCTTCTAAGATATCATCGTAGACATGTTGTCGAGTATTATCTTCTTTCGTTGCTCTAACAGCGTCATAAAACGCCATATCCGGCGATGCCATACGCTCGTAGGTCTTTGCTGGATCGCAGTCCTCGTTGTAGGTTGTATCGATTTGTGCGTTTACTTGAGCTTCTGCAATTTTAATGTCAGTCATATTGATTACCTATTTGGTCGCATCCTTGATTAAAACAATGACCCGTGTCCAACTGTGGGCGTGCAGCTAGTATCAAGCTTCTACAAGATAATCACAAAATAGGAGTTCTTTACGAGGGTTAATACTTGAGGTTGCAATAATTTTCCAAGACCCTAGATCGCAGCTTAAAATAGGCACAAAAAAAGGGCCGAAGCCCCATTTAAATGATAGAAAATCTGTTATTTTTTCTTGCCAAAGCGATTCTTGATCTTGGACTTAACCAGCGCGACGATCGGTTTACCCAGTAATAGTGCCGATGCAATAAGAACGACTTCATTGACGGCAAAACCGATGCCAGATGCTGAGGCGACTTCGCCAGCACTCCAACCTAGTGCTCCACCATAAGCGGCAAGTGCCGCTGGTACAGCAACCATTCCTATATTCGTTAGAATGAACACCAGCAACGCGGCCTTTTTCAAAGGCGTGTTAACTAAGTCTTTGATGGTCATCTCTTGTTCGTCCAGTGTTTTGTTTGCTCCATTACTCATGTCGATTACCTCTTAAATTGGAAGAGATGCTTTGACATCTTTGTCCGTATGGCCGTACTGACAAGATAATTAAAGCATCGATTTGTCTCGTATGACCAATGTCCTCAGTTTGATTCAAATCGGATTGAATAAGGTGATACGAGCCAACAACTCCTTTTATTGGGCAGAGATGGCCAGACCAATGACTGCGTGAGGTATGTTATCTATCGCTGTCAAGTCAGACAAAATAGGAGACGCTCGAAAATACGAATAGGTTGGGGTTGAAATACGAATAGGTCAGGGTATAGATACAATTTGCATGTAAAAAAAAGCCTGAGCGGACTCAGGCTGAAAATGCAAATTGCAATTAAGAATGTATAAAGTTGTGCTTGTTACCTGTCTCACAGATAAAGTGATGCTCAAAGTGTGGTTACTGTTAGGTAAGAATACCCCTAATACGCTTACCAACCCCAATCACTTTGAGCACCGGGCAGAGTGCTTCTAGTTCCACTTAGAAGCACTCTGTAAATAGCTCTAGCACTATAGGGATGAAGCTATAATCTCATGCTGAGAAAAAGACTTGCTAGAGCTATTTGCAAAACAGCCAGTTGATCGTCGGTCTAGCTGCTTTGCAAAATCAAACTTTCTTCGAGTTCTTTTAAAGGCCTCTCACCACTTTCTCGATGACGAAACTCAGTTCCAATCGCGACGACTTTACGTGTTGGAACTGAATGAAAACCATGAGTAACATGCCCGCCAATTACCCCCGCAAGGTAAATGAGTCACCCATGGTTTGAACGAACTGTCACCGAGAAACTCACCCTATTGGCAAGAGGCCTTTAACAAGAATGCACAAGCGAAAATTCAACGCATAAGGTAGGCTGATTTTGCTTTCTTTGCGCTCAGGCCAAGAGTACGTATTTTAAGTCTTAGAGACAAAATAGGTCCTCATAGGTGCACCGAATAGATGCATAAAAATATTGGGGAGGGGGAGTGTTGAAAAGATAAAAAAAGCCCTCGTATTAAACGAGGGCTTCAAGTAATCGTTGTTTAGATTATAGCTTCTTAGATAGAAGACCAGTCAGAGCGATGATACCGATACCCATCAGCATGATTGGACCTTTACCGCTATCGAAGCCGCTTGAGATGCCTGCAAACGCTACGATTGCAACTGCTACAGGGATAACAAACTTAACTAGGTTGTACCACAGACCGAACAGTGGGAACTTCACTTCACCGTCGTTAGTGATTTCTTTCTCTAGCTCTTCACGGCTTAGTCTCCAACCAGCGAAGATACACACCAACATACCGCCAACTGCTAGGAAGATCTTATCTGTTAGTAGGTCGAAGATATCGAATGCACCAGTATCAAACAGAGTAGGACCAACGCCACCTAGAGATAGAGAAGCAAAGATACAAAGAACTGCCATTACTGCTGCTGCAGATAGTACAGCCGTAGTACGCTTCATGCCTTTCTCGTCGATTAGGTAAGACACAACTACTTCTAGTAGAGATACCGAAGAAGTCAGTGCTGCAACCGTTAGACCAACGAAGAACAGTAGTGCGAAGATAAGGCCAACGCCGCCCATTTCAGCAAACAGCTGAGGAACAACGACGAATACTAGACCAGGACCCGCTGCTGGCTCCATGCCAAGTGCGAACATTGCAGGGAACATTGCGATACCAGCAAGAATAGCGACACCTGTATCCATTGCCGTAACCATACCAGTCGTTTGAACTAGGTTCTCTTTCTTCTTCAGGTAGCTACCGTACGTGATCATACAACCCATACCAAGACTTAGAGAGAAGAACGCTTGACCTAGTGCCGCTAGCACGACGCCGCTGTCTACTTTCGAGAAGTCTGGGCTAAATAGGAATTCCACACCCGCCATTGCGCCTGGTAGAGACAAACCTTTTACTGAAACGATGATAAGAATCAGGAATAGGATTGGCATCAGGACTTTACCCGCTTTCTCGATACCGCCAGAAATACCGCGGCTAACGATGATGATGTTCATCAGCAAGTAAACACCCATCCACATTAGTGGTTGGATAGGGTTAGTGATGAAACCGCCAAAGCTATCACCAATAGCTTCTGGGTTACTTAGAAGACCTGTAGATACTTTCTGAACGTATGCTAGAGCCCAACCACCTACAACAGGGTAGAAACCCATAATAAGTAGACCACTCAATACGCCGATAACACCTACGAATGTCCAACGACCGTCTGTCGACTTAAACGCACCAACTGCACTGCGACCAGTCTTACGACCTACCGCAAACTCAGTCAGCATTACGCTGAAGCCAATGAAAATTACGAATGCAAGATAAATAACGATGAATGCACCACCGCCATTTTCACCTGCTGTGTAAGGGAATTTCCAAATATTACCAAGACCTACAGCAGAACCTGCTGCGGCCATTACGAAGCCAAGCTTCGAACCCCAATTGTCGCGGGGTGCTGCGTTTGTGTTGCTCGTTGCCACGATAACTCCAAATAATCTGTTGTGTTTGTCCGTAACTTTGGCGCCGAAACGTTGTGTGTATTTATTTATATACACTTTCTAAAAGTTGTAGAGGCGCTTTATCCGTGACAAGTAAAACAGTTTATGGTTGCAGTTGGAAGTGTTAAAAGTGTTTTTTTCTGACTTTTGTATTCAAATTGTTGTCAACTGCTGATTTTTTAAACATTGTTTGATGATGTTTCTATAAATGCTTGACTAGGTGGCGCCATTTTCTGTTTTTTACTAATCACTCACTTGCATATTATAGATTAAGATTCTGGAGTTGCTTTCATTTTTAGCATGAGTGCATTTTCATTTTGGCGATTGTTAAGTGAATATAATTTCGGACGATTAGTGCTAGCTACCAGCCTGGAAGGTGAGAAAATGCATGTTTATATCGGATTATTACCCGATTATGGCAAAGAATATATAGATAAATGCGATGTCAATAGGGTGGGGTAAAATTGAACGGGATGGTGCTGTAAATTATCCCGTCCGCTTGTTTAGAATGATCGCGATGTTGATAAGTTAAACTATAGTTAATAATGCGAGTGATTGCTAAATAAAGTAGAGAATTCCACTTATCTCTTAGGCAGTTCATCTCTAGTTATGAAGTCATCCTTGTTTTTGTCGAGTTTATCGAAGTCTCTAGCTAGGGGACCGCGGACTTCGCTACGAGATAACTTGTTGTCGCCATTGGTGTCCATGTCGGCAAACGGGTCCCCACTACGACGCTGCGATCTTCCCTTGCCCTCCACTTTGCCTGCTGCTTTAGAGTCAGTTAGGTCTGAGTTAGACAGGGTATAGGTTTTCGTTGGACGTTCAGTTGTCTCTGGCTGTTCGACGAACCTTGTATTATTGTCACTGACGCATCGAACGTGGTTTTCAAACCTTACCGCATCACCCTGAGGCCCGTGACCTTGTGGATAGCTTTGACCATTATCCACCTTAGGGTCACTTCTTTGAGCACCAGCACCGTGTACGTCCACCCAGTTGTCACGCATGTAACCCATGGAACGGCCAAAGGCGACGTAACTCGCGTTCTTGGTGTTCTTTAGATTCATGTGGGTCGTGCTGCTCCAGTAGTTAGGGTAGTCAAGTTCACCACCTTCATTGGTAATTTGACTAGCATTGAATATTGGATCTAAGGACGGGCTATTGCTCGTTGCCGGTGAACGTGAGTAATCAACAATGGATTGAAGCTCTTTCACGTTAGGTAGACGCCAATCTTGACGACCCGCTAAATCGAGATTCTCACAGTACTCTAATGCACCATTCCAATCTAAGCTCGTTACGCTGTCGGCTGTTTGCCATATCAAACCTGTCGCTTCATCGTGTACTGTGCCGTTTGAATTAGCGACAAATTGGTTTACACCGTAATCAGAGTTCCCCCGAACAGCCAGGATATAGAAGGTTTTGTCTCCTCCACGGGGGCTCTGCATTCCGTAACCTTTGATGCGTCCATCAATAAAATTCACGCCAAATACGGTGTCATCTTTGCCCATTGTCTTAGAGACATATTGAGTACTACTCAAATATTGAGCATCAATAAGACGTTCACCCGATGCCATATCGCCAGACTCGAAACCAAAGTAGCGATGGTCGATGAAAGGTCGAATAGAATAAGAATCAGGACCATTAATGCCACTTGGATCCTCGCCGTCAAAGAGGATCAGCGAATAGAGCTCTTTGATTGTAGGTAGTCGCCAGTCAGAAAATCCTGCCGTGTTTAGGTTAGCGATGTAGCTGACTGCTTGGTCGTAACTCATTTTATCGGCTGCAGTTACTTTTCCATCACGGTTGGTGTCAATCGATGCTGCCCACATTAGGCCGGTGACGTTATCACTTACCGTCCCATCGTTATTTGCGGTGTAACTTGGCGCGTATCCTTGATATTGGGCGTCTTGCCCGAAACCATACTCCCCTTGAACCGGGCAGGTTGAAAGCTGAGTTGACGCGTCTGAACAAACCGATTGACCCGTATCGACGATTTTATAGCTGAGGGATTCACTGCTGGAAGCCTGTCCGGTGAAGCAAAATGTTCCCCAAAGCACAAATGTCAACGTAGAAAGCTTGGGAAAGATTTGGCGGCGGTTGTCTGAGTTCATACACTACCTCACGTTCGTGTGCAAAAGCATACTTAATTGATGAAATAAGTATGCTTGATAAAAGTGCAGAAAATATGGAGGTATCTGGGTTTGTTTGTGAAGATGAAATCCTATGGCTAGTCGCGTTCATTCAACTCGAATCGATAACCCACGCCGTATATCGACTTAATCCAATCGTAGCTTGGGTTGATAGCCAATATCTTCTTGCGCAGGTTTTTTATATGGCTGTCAATGGTTCTATCGGTGACGACTCTTCCGTCTGAATAGATGCGATCAATGAGCTGATCTCGGTTATAGACAACACCATGATGACTATTGAAATGACGCAATAATTTAAACTCAGCGGGCGTTAAGGATAAAACTTGACTATCAATAGTGACCTTCATTTGCGCATCGTCGATGATTAGCGTCGCTTGTGGGCTGACTTGTTCAGCCTCGGACAGTGACGCCGTCTTGGTGCTTTGACTGCGCCTTAGTACGTTCTTGACCCTGGCAACAAGTTCTCTTGGGCTGTAAGGCTTACAGATATAGTCATCAGCGCCCAGTTCTAAACCTAGCAAGCGGTCTATTTCGTCGACTTTAGCCGTCGCCATCATGACGGGCACATCGCTGAAAGTGCGTAGTTCTCGATAGATATCCAATCCATCGCGATTAGGGAGCATTAAATCCAACAAAATTAAAGAAGGGGTGTGTTCCTTTACCCATTCGATGACTTTATCGCCGTCATCGATAATGTGTGATTCAAATCCATTATGCTGAAGGTATTCGGACACAATGTTTGCCAGTGAAGGTTCGTCTTCAACGATTAAAATCATGGTCATTCCTTTGTTTCTGTTTTTATTGCTCATCGTTGCTGGATTTTGGCAGCGTTACGACCATTTTCAAGCCGCCCAGCGGTGAGTGCTCGGCATTTAGGCTTCCATTGTGCGCTTTTACGATGCTTTGGCAGATAGCAAGCCCCAGTCCGGAGCCGCCATTGGCGCGGCTGCGAGATTTATCGACGCGATAAAGGCGCTCGAAGAGTTTGGGTAAAGCTTGCGTTGGCACGCTTGGATAACTGTCTTCAATAATGATAGTCGCCTCGTTTTTGCTCTCTTGAATTGAAAGTCTGACCGAGCCATTCTCATCAGTATAACGGAAGCAGTTCTCAAACAGGTTCTGAAAAACTTGCTGAAGTGACTTCGAATCGGCGAAGACTTCAATTTCAGGATTGCCTTCAAGTTGATGCTCAAGTGAGATGGATTTTTCTTGTAGCCTCAGTTCATAACGCTCAACGATAGGTGATAACACGTCTACAAGTGTTACGGCATCTCTCTGGTCACTGTCTTTGGCCCCACTGTCTGATAGCGCTAATGTGTGTAAATCATTAATCAACCGTGTCAGCGTGGATACTTGGTCATGCAATCCATCGACATACCGCATTTCAAGGGGGCGAATCCCATCCTGTAGAGCCTCGATTTCACCTTTTAGTACAGCCACGGGCGTTCGAAGCTCATGAGAAATATCGGACAGCCACTGGTCTCTCAATTGTTTCTGCTGCTCTAACGACGCGGTGAGTTGATTAAATGCATCGACAAGGTCGGCAAGCTCATCGCTCCCTGTATGCTCAATGCGATGGTCCAACTGACCAGAGCCAACAACTACGGCGCCATGGTGCAGTGCGCTGAGTGGTTTAAGCAAATACCGCACTGAGAAAAATGCGATTGTTAAGGTCAGTAACAGAGCGGCTAATGAAATGGTCAGTACATGAGTGGTCTGTGACTGAATAAAGCTCTCGGCAAGCTTATTTGAGACGCTGCGACTCTGCACTACGCTAAGCCAGCCAACTGTATTGCCGTCATGTTCGATAGGCACATAGCTTACATACTGCAAGCTTTCATCAAGGATAAAGTCGTGACTCATAGGGCCTAATAGAGGCGTGCGACTCTCATCTAGCAAGCTGATACGCACTCCAAGTGGCACGAATAAGGCTTGCTCGCGTTCAAGCTTTGATGAAGGTGGAAGCGTATCAGGAGACAATCGGTTATGTCTTGGGGGTGGACCTCGCCTAGGGCGAGGAGGGGGCGCTTCGCCAATTTGCTGCATCAAGGTGGCGAGTACTTGTGGAGAGCGAAGCAGCTTATCCCAACCATAGGTTTCGGAGTAGTAACTAGAGACATTGCTTGCAAGGCTTTCTACCTTCGTGAGCTCTTCTTGATTCAAGTAGCTTTGTAGCCCTTCTTTGAAACTGGAGTTAATCAGATACGCCATACCTGCTAACAGTAACAAGCTTGAAGTTAGAAGCGATAAAAACAGCTTTTGAAACAGAGTAAAGCGCATGCGAATCCAGAGAAAACGGAGTGTTAACTTTAGTCTACCTCAATATTGTGGAGAAAATTTGGAGAAATAGCGATGGTTAAAAAAGAAAGCTCCGGTATTGAGACCGGAGCTTTAAGCTTGAAGTGTTAGCGAGCTTATACCTTAAAGCGGTTTAGGATCGCTTCTTGCTGATGAACGTTATCAAACTGCTCAGTCATTGCCGTATTTGCACCGTTAGCGGCGTCAGATACTTGCTCACTCAGATCTTTGATCTTGATGGTGTTAGCGTTGATCTCTTCTGCAACCAAGCTTTGCTCTTCTGCTGCTGCGGCAATTTGCATGTTCATATCAGAAATCTGTGCGATAGACTGACGAATACGTTCTAGCGCATCGTTTGCACTTTGCGCACGATCGACGGCCATTGTGGCGCTTTCTTTGCTTTGAGACATAGCGCTAGAAACAGAGTGTGCACCTGCCTGAAGCTGCTCAATCATGCTGCGAATTTCTGTTGTTGACTCTTGAGTGCGCTGAGCTAGAGTACGAACTTCGTCGGCGACCACTGCGAAACCGCGACCTGATTCACCAGCACGTGCGGCTTCAATGGCCGCGTTTAGAGCGAGTAGGTTTGTCTGGTCTGCAATGTCATTGATAACCTTAAGAATGGTTTCAATGTTGTCTGTTGCTGACTCTAGCCCTTGAACCTCGATAACTGCTTCTTCAATACTCATAGAGAGATTAGTGATAGCCGATGTGGTATCAAGTACCACCTCAGAGCCTTCTTGAGTCGCAGTGTCTGCGGCTTGCGCGGCACTTGCTGCACCTTGAGCATTGTTAGCGACTTCTGACGACGTGCTGGCCATTTCATTCATTGCGGTCGCAAGCTGCTCAAGTTCTTGAAGCTGGGTATTCATTGCAACTGCTGAGTGTTTAGCGCCTTCCGTTGTTTGCTGTGTTAGCGCTAGGATCTTCGTTGAAATCTCTTTCGACTGAATGATTTGCTGCTGAAGGTTTGCGGTGAAGGTGTTAAAGCCTTTCGCGAGTTCAGCAAACTCTGCATCCGTGTCTGTGTCTAGGCGGTGAGTTAGGTCACCGTCGCCGTTTGCAACGTCTTGAATTGCAGCGTTCAGATCTGTCAGAGGACGCATCAGGAATTGGATTAGAAGTGTCAGAGCAATAACGCTGACAATCACGCCAACCAAGATAAACAGGATAGACTGATTACGCATCTTACCAATCGCTGCAAAGGCGACATCTTTATCAATGATCGCGCCCACGTACCAGTTCTCGTCAGGAACTTGGATAAGGTTTACTTGGTAATCTTTACCATTAATTTGAAGCTCTTGAGTACCTTGTGAGAGCTGAATGCCAGGAACGAACTTAGCTACAGGTTGACCGTTAAGGCTTGCGTCTGGGTGAGCAATCGTCATGCCTTTATCCGTCACTACAAACAAATAACCTGCGTTGAAAAGGTTAGTTTGGTTTACCAAGTCTGCTAGGGTGGTCAAGGTGACGTCAAACACAACACTACCTACAAAACGACCGGATTCGTCGTTAAGCGCTGAGCCCAACGAGATAATCACATTGTTAGTCGACGAATCGACATAAGGGTCAGTAATGATTGTGCTGTTGGCTGCCTTAGCTTCTTTATACCAAGGACGCGTACGTGAGTCATAGCTGCTATCCGGTACCCACCCATCGTTACTGATTAGCGAACCATTTGATTCATAGCCCACACCTACCGCTTGGAAGTTAGACTTCAGTGTTGAGGTAGTAATGATGTCTTCCACGTAGTCGTTATTTAGAGGGTCAATTTCCAATGACTCTGTAACGGCACTTGCCATATCGCGCTTAGCGTTTAAGTCATAAGTGATAGTGTTTTTAACGCCTGTGGTTAACTCGTTGATGCTAGTGTCAATGTGACTTTGAAGTTCGCTACGCACCGTGATCAACTGGGTAATCCCTAGGGTTGAAACGGTAACGAGTAGCAAAGCCGCCGAAGCGGAAACGATTTTGTGACTAAATTTCATACTACTTCCTAGATTTAGCTCTAAATATTGCCTTTATAGATAGCCAACATTGAATGCATAACTGGTGTTATGAATCAGATTTATTATTAAGAACAGTGTTTTGTATAACTATACAGATTATCGACCTGTCAGGCATGAACTTTAGAGGGATATATCGAATATTTTTACTGGTCATAACAGTGATATAAGTAAGGATATATAAAAGCAATCGCCCGCTATTCCGTGGTTAGGAATAGCGGGCGATTAGCGTGCTGATTTATAAATCTATTTTCGTTTAAGGTGGTAGATTCTCGAACCGAAATCGCCAATATGACGGGTCTGTTCAGTGATCTCTACACCTAGAAATTGGCTGTTCAAAGGCAAACCAAACGCGGCGAGCTGGTCACCAAATAGGTGATAAAGCTCTGGTGTCGCTTTCACGTTCGTTGTTTCCACCTCTTCATTGTATTGAGAGCGTGACTGGACCTCGAACTCAGATTCGGGCTCGAAAAATGGTAGCTTGATTCGCTCTAAATCGCCGTTACTTTGTTGAAGTTTTTGGTAATAGCCAAGCAGTCCCTCAGTACCGTCTTCGTTAGTGACAAGCCAAGTGGAGATATTGTTGTCAAAAGGCGAGGCTAACCGATAGAAACGCCCAAATTGAATCAGCGTGCGATGTTGCTTATAGAACGCAATTTGTTCTCTAACAGCCTGCGTTTCATTGCTTGAGAGCTGCGTGATATCAAGTTGATAACCAAAGTTGCCGAATGCCGCGACATTAAAGCGAGTCTCCAATGGTGTGCGACGCAGTACCTGATGTGAAGGTTTGGCAGCGACGTGAGCACTCATAGAGGATAGGGGATAACACATGGATGTGCCGTGCTGTATGTTTAAGCGCTCAATAGCATCGGTATTATCACTGGTCCAGGTTTGAGGCATATAGCAAAGCATACCAAGATCGAATCGGTTGCCGCCGCTAGAACATGACTCAAATAGGATATTTGGAAATGCACCGGTTAAGCGAGCCAACAAGTCGTATAGCCCAAGTACATATCTGTGATTAAATCCGCTTTGAGTCCTTGGGGTTAAAGACTGGGCGTAATTATCACTGAAGTTACGATTATGATCCCACTTCACATAGTCTACATCCGCTCTGGAAAATACGTCACTCAGTTTATCAAACAGGTAGTCGACTACGTCTGGGTTTGCCATGTCTAGAACGAGCTGGTTGCGTCCCAGAGAAGGCTCTCTTAGTGGATGAGCGACCGCCCATTCGGGGTGTTGTCTAAATAGCTCACTGTCTGGTGACACCATTTCAGGTTCGACCCAAATACCAAATCTAAGTCCGTAGCTTTTGACTTTGTTGCTGATACGAGCAATGCCGCCTTGGAGTTTTGGGTTGTCGAAGTAGTCTCCGAGACTCGTAGTATCATCGTCTCGTTTTCCAAACCAACCATCATCGAGCACAAACAGCTCAACACCAATATCTTGAGCCTTTTGGGCAATAGCATCCAGTTTGTCGTAGTCAAAATCGAAGTAAGTTGCTTCCCAATTATTCACTTGGATGGGGCGTTCAACTAATCGCCACTGCTCTGGTACCACATGATGATTTATGAAGTGATGCAGTTGTTGGCTCATGGTATTTAAGCCTGTGGCAGAGAAGGTGAGAGCAACCTCTGGCGTCGTAAAGCTTGAGTTGGGTTTTAGCTCCCATCGGAAGTCAAAATCATTGATTCCTGTCATGACGCGAGTTAAGCAATGCGGCGACACTTCAGCAACAGATAGGTGATTTCCGCTGTATAAGACACCGAAGCCGTAACAAGGCCCCATGTGCTCGTTGGTTTCTTTATTTGCTATTGCAATAAACGGATTGTGGTTCGCGCTACTCACGCCTTTCTTCGAATCTATCTGCACTATGCCCTTGTTGAGGCGTTGGCGTGCAATTTGTGCTTCTTTTATCCACTTGCCTTGAAGGTGGATAAGGTCAAAGCCTTCCTCTGCAAAATCGACGCAGCTACTGAGCGCGCGATGAATCTGCATACTTTGGCCGTCTTCATTGCGAATAACAAGATGGCGAGTAATAACGTTTGAGGCTTCATAAACCGAGTAGTGAACGTCGACAGCCAATCGAGTGATAGCGTCGACAAGCGTAACGATAAGGTGCTGACCTTTTTCTTCGCCACTTGCTGACGGCAACCCAGCGAGTTCGGGTTTGCTGTCGACAACTTGGTGTGAAGAGTAGGTGAGGTCGGTAATGCGTGACCCATCTGCATACTCAATGTGTAAAAGTGGGCTTCGGTAATCGCCTTTCCCTAAGGTGGGGACTTCGAGTTTCAGGGTATCTAAACTTTGTCCAGGAACATCAGCGTAGTCCGTTGTCGAGCCCATCTTTCCGCTGTAACGCTGATCAAGTGCTGCAAAGCTGCTGCGATGTGTCATCTTATCACCGTAATGAAGATTGATAAGATGACCCGTTTCGTTCGCTTTGATGATGTAACTGGTTTTGGATGTTTGGAGATGAAACTCAAGCTGTTCGCTATTAACAAAAATCATTGCGCCACCTTAAGGGTTGGTTAACGTGTCATTACGGACTTACGCTGCACGAGAGTTGGAGTGAAAACAATTGGGTCATCCTCAATCTTCTCGCCACGTGATAGTAGCAAGGCCAATCGAGCCGCTCTTTCTGCCATCATGGCAATAGGATAGCGGACCGTAGTTAGGTGAGGATGCACGAAACGGGCGATCAGACCGTCATCGAAGCCAATTATGGAAATGTCTTGAGGGACAGCAATGGCATTGGTTTCCAGCGCTTGGATAGCACCTGCTGCCATATAATCGTTGTAAGTCACGACGGCAGTAATATCGAGTGACTTTGACAACAAATTCGTCATAGCCAGCTCACCGCCATCACTGCTCGGTTCGCCAGCCTCAATGTAGTTTTTGGAAAGCGCAATACCGTGGTCTTCTAGAGCGGTGCGATAGCCTTTAATTCGCTGATGGGTATCTTCGATATCCTGAGAAGAGGCAATACACGCGATGTTACGATGCCCTGATTTGATTAGCTGCAGAGTGGCAAGGTAGGCACCACGTTCATTATCAAGAGAAATACAGCGCGATTCGATCTCTGGTATGTAGCGGTTGATAATGACCAACCCTTTCACCTCTTTGGCGTAATTGATGAGCTCCTCATCACTGAGACCTTTGGCGTGCAGAATAATTGCATCGCATCGACTGTTAATCAACAGTTCTAGCGCATGGCGTTCATCCTCAGCGTTGTGGTAGCCATGTCCAATTAATATGTGCTTTCCAGCTTCTCGAGCAACTTGATCGACCGATTTCAATAGAGTCCCGAAAAATGGGTCAGAGACATCCGCTACGACAACACCCACTGTGTTGGTGCTTTGATTGACCAAGGCACGCGCTGCCGCATTTGGGCGATAGCCGAGCTTCTTCATCGCTGCCGTTACAGAAGTAATGGAAGACTGACTCGCTTTAGGCGATTTATTGATCACACGAGACACTGTAGCGACAGAGACTCCTGCTTCTTTTGCGACATCTTTGATGGTTGCCATTGGGCACCTTTTACTTGGGCTCTTAAATTAGGCGAGTATTAGAGCGTGTTTCATAGCGGAGCGCAATTTGCTGGATAAACAAATCCTTGTGTTTGCTATGATTGCTCGAATACTCGCTGAGACTTGCGACGGACTCGAGATTATAAAGTGACGCGTTGCCCGTCCGCATCGAACAGATGCACATCCTCATAAGTGCAGCTTATCTCAACTTTTTCAAACTTGTTGACTGCTTGGTCACCTGGCAGGTGTACCTTGAATCCGTCGACACCGGACGCCTGTCCGAACAGATAGGTGCTGTTACCTAGACGCTCCACAACTTCACTTTGGAACTGCAATTTGACCGGACTGTCATGGTTGAGTGTTAGATGTTCCGGTCTAACGCCAAGACTCAGTTTGTCACCTGTATTCGGCGTAGAGGAACTGCTGTCAGTTCGCGGAAGCGTAAAGCGCTCACCTTTGTCGGTTTTTAGGGTGAGGTTATTGTCGGTAATCTCTTCTACTAGGGTAGGAATGAAGTTCATTTTAGGAGAGCCGATAAACCCAGCAACAAACTCGTTTTGCGGTGTGTGATATAGCTCAAGAGGGCTGCCGACTTGTTCTACCTGACCATCTCTCAACACCACGATTTTGTCGGCTAGCGTCATCGCTTCAACCTGATCGTGGGTCACGTAGATCATCGTGTTGGCTAAATCTTGATGGAGCTTGGCGATTTGCAATCGCATATCAACGCGCAGCTCTGCATCTAGGTTGGATAGGGGTTCATCAAATAGAAACACCTTAGGGTTACGGACAATGGCGCGACCGATGGCCACACGTTGGCGTTGACCACCAGACAGCTCTTTGGGTTTGCGCTTTAACAAGTGCTCTAATTGCAGTGTTTTAGCTGCATTCTGTACTTGCTTATGGATGTAGTCCTTAGGATGGTTATTCATCTTGAGACCAAAACCCATGTTTTCTTCTACCGTCATATGAGGGTAGAGGGCATAAGATTGGAACACCATCGCCACGCCACGCTCTGCTGGGTCGACGTCGTTGACTTTCTCATCATCAATGTAAATCTCACCATCGGAGATCTCTTCTAGCCCAGCGACCAAGCGAAGCAGTGTTGATTTACCACAGCCAGATGGTCCGACAAACACCACAAACTCACCATCATTAATATCGAGATCCACACCGTGGATGGTTTGTACCTTACCAAAGCGTTTGATGACTTGGTTTAAGCGGATGTCAGCCATAAGAACTCCTAGTTATGCAGACAAGTAAAAGCAAAAGTTTAGCGAGTGTTAGCGGTTAGCCTATACGTTCTCGATAGCGCTAATCGTGCTCGCATGATGTCCGTTGATACCATCACCATACGCCCTAATCGCACTCTTGTTAGCTGTCAAACCCAGAATAGTTGATCATGATCATAATTTGTTAACGAATTTGAGTGAAAAGTGTGGAAACGTTTACAGTTTTAATTTTGAGCAGTACAACATTTCACCATGCTGGCTAATATTTAGGTGTATTTTCACTTAAACTCATCTAAAACAGTACTTATTGTTGATATTTACTAAAATTAATATGTGTTAACAGTATGTTGCGATGAGGTAGGAGTCACCTTGAAATGGAACAATCTGTGAAAACGGTATACCCCAAAAACCGATTACCTTCACAGCGGCGTAAGAGCCGCATTAATACCAATGTTGCCCCCTGGCTGTTTTTGGCGCCAGCGATGCTCATTTTTGCGGTTTACGTGATTTATCCCATTCTGGATAGTATCTGGCTGAGCTTTTATGAGTGGGACGGGCTCGGCGAGAAAACATGGGTTGGTTTAGATAACTATCGCGAGCTCTTTGACTCAGAAGCCTTCTACACCTCTTTAAAAAACAACTTTTTGTGGTTGGTGTTCTTTATGCTTGCACCACCACTAGGGCTTGCTATCGCGCTGTTTCTGAACCAACAGGTAAGGGGGATACGCGTTGTTAAGTCGTTGTTCTTCTTCCCTTTTGTTATCTCTCAAGTGGTTGTCGGTTTGGTCTTCGCTTGGTTCTATGACCCATCATTTGGTTTGTTCAATATCGTATTGGGCTTCTTCAATGTTGAGCCTGTCGCGATTTTGTCGAATGAGGACTACGTCACCTACGGCATCATTGCAGCGGGTCTGTGGCCACAAATTTCATACTGCATGATTCTCTATTTAACGGGCTTAAACAATCTCGATCCAGAGCAGCTTGAAGCAGCACGATTAGATGGTGCGAAAAAGCTTCGCATGCTTTGGTATGTGGTTCTGCCTCAGCTTCGTCCAGCGACCTTTATCGCTATCGTCGTTACTGTGATTGGGGCACTTCGCTCCTTTGACTTGGTTGCGACTATGACGGCTGGTGGCCCGTGGGGTAGTTCTACAGTGTTGGCATATCAAATGTACGAAGAGTCAATCTTTAACTATCGGATGGGTTATGGCGCGGCGGTTTCTGTTGTTCTGTTCCTGATTATGGATATCTATATCGCTTACTTCTTGTGGCGAATGCTGAGGAGTGAAAAATAATGTACCCACAACCGATCGAAAAGTCAGGACGCTTTACCAACATAAGCTATCGAGTGGCTTTGCCTATCGCCATTGTCCTGTGGTTACTTCCGCTTATCGCGGTAATGATGACGTCTATCCGCTCTATGGAGGACATCAACAAAGGTAACTATTGGGGATGGCCAACGGATATCCAGTTTATTGAAAACTATACTCAGGTATTCACTGCGACGCCTATGGGTCAATACTTGCTCAACAGTCTTATCATCACGTTGCCTGCTGTTGCTGGCGCGGTTGCTCTGTCTACGTTGGCAGGCTTTGCTCTAGCCAAATACAACTTTAAGGCGAACATCTGGATCTTTGCGATGTTCATCGCAGGCAATTTTGTCCCGTTTCAAATCTTGATGATCCCTGTGCGTGACCTGACCATTACCTTTGGGCTTTACGATACCCACTGGGCTCTCATCTTTTTCCATGTCGCGTTCCAGGCAGGGTTTTGCACGCTGTTTATGCGTAACTTCATCGTTGGCATTCCAAATGCACTGATTGAAGCGGCGCGAGTTGAAGGCGTCAGTGAAATGAAAATCTTTTGGCATGTCGTGCTACCTCTTGTGAGACCTGCACTTGCGGCATTGTCGGTTCTCGTCTTTACCTTTATATGGAATGACTTTTTCTGGGCACTAGTACTCGTTCAAAGTGATGAAGTACGTCCGGTAACAGCTGGATTGAGTTCTCTGAAAGGGCAGTGGTTGGCAGCATGGCAATTTATGTCGGCGGGTGCAATCGTCGCTGCTATTCCTCCGGTGGTGTTGTTCTTTACGATGCAACGTCACTTTATTGCAGGTTTAACATTAGGAGCGACCAAAGGTTAATTCTAATTGTACTGCATACCCCGCGTTGAATGCAGTGTATCAACGCAAAACATAACGATAACAAATGGAGCCTGAGCTTACGCTCGACAATAAGGATCTTACTATGAAAACTGTGAAACACCTCGTTGCTACCACGATACTAAGCGCAACTGTCTCTGCTACAGCATGGGCGGGTGAGTTAGTGATCAACTCTGACCAAGCAGACCCTGCACCAAAGGAAGCTTGGGCTGAAATCGTAAAACGATTTGAAGCAGAAAACCCAGACATTACGGTGAAGTACAACCTGTATGACAAAGAAGCGTACAAGACGACGATACGTAACTGGCTGGTAACGTCTCCACCGGATGTTGTGTTCTGGTATGCGGGTAACCGTATGAAAACGTTCGTAGACCGTGGTTTGCTTGAAGATGTGAGTGATATCTGGGCTGAGAATAACATGGCTCAGGACTTCAAATCTGCAGCACCGGCAATGACGGTAAACGGTAAGCAATATGGCGTACCATACACGTATTACCAATGGGGTGTGTACTACCGTAAAGATATCTTTGAGAAGTATGGCATCGCAGAACCGAAGACATGGGATGAGCTAAAAGCAGCCGCTGCAACACTTAAGAAAAATGAGGTTGCACCATTCGCTATCGGTACTAAGTACCTTTGGACAGCAGCAGGTTGGTTTGACTACATCAACCTACGTACCAACGGTCTAGATTTCCACATCGACCTAATGGACGGTAAGGTCCCATACACTGATGAGCGAGTGAAAAAGACATTTGCTAACTGGGCGGAACTTGTTGAACCAGGCTACTACCTTGAAAACCACGCATCATACTCTTGGCAAGAAGCACAGCCATTCCTATATAACGGTGAAGCTGCAATGTACCTAATTGGTAACTTTATTGCTCCAAACTTCCCTGATGAGTTGGAAGGCAAAATGGGCTTCTTCCAGTTCCCTGTGATTGACCCTGCGGTTCCTTTGGCAGAAGACGCGCCGATGGATACGATTCACATCCCAAGCAAAGCGAAGAACAAAGAAGACGCTCGTAAGTTCCTTGCATTTGTTGCTAAGCCCGAGATTCAGCAGCTTGTTAACGACGTTCTATTGCAAATCCCTACTAATAGCAAAGCGAAGCCAGCCGATGACGAGTTCCTAAACATCGGTGTTGAAATGCTAGCTCAAGCGAGTGGTACAGCTCAGTTCTATGACCGCGATACTGATCCTGCCATGGCGAAAGAGGGCATGAAAGGTTTCCAAGAGTTCATGGTAAAACCTGAGCGTGTCGATCAGATCCTCAAGCGTTTGGAAAAAGTGCGTCAACGTACATTTAAAAACTAGGTAAACACAGGATATCTGTTTTACCCAATACCAATGAGCGCTCTCAACGCATTGGAGCGCTCTTTTTGTCTCGGAACAGTAGGAAGTAGAGATGAGATCTTTCACCCAAGTCATCGCCGCTCGCGAGTGGGAAAACCAACACGTCGTGCAACGTAATGTGCTTGCCCCTCATGCGCCTTTGCGTGCCTATGGCACCATAGAAGAGGCTCGAACCAATCAAGCATCTTTAAACCAAGTGTCATTAAATGGTGAGTGGAAGTTTCACTTGTTGGCACGTCCTGAGGATATGTTGGAGTCGTATGTTGCGAGTGATTTTGATGATGGGCAATGGGACGCTCTATCCGTTCCGAGCAATTGGCAACTGCATGGTTATGACAAGCCAATCTATACCAATGTAAAGTACCCATTCGATGACAATCCTCCGTATGTTCCAGAGCAAAACCCTACAGGGGTTTATCGCAAGCGATTTCAATTTGCGAGTCAGTCAGGTGCGACTACAACCATCACGTTTGATGGCGTCAACAGTGCTTTCCATCTTTGGTGTAATGGGGCTTGGGTCGGCTACTCACAAGACTCACGTCTGCCTGCTGAGTTCGACCTGAGTGTTCATTTAGTAGAGGGCGAAAACCAACTGACCCTTATGGTTCTACGTTGGTCAGATGGCTCTTATCTAGAAGATCAGGATATGTGGTGGCTTAGCGGCATCTTTCGTGATGTCACTCTAAGGACCAAACCTAATAGCCATATTGCCGATGTCGAGACGATCGCTAGTCTCCAGTCTGATTATCGCGATGGGCTTCTTAAAGTGGTGACAAAAGTTGCCAAGCCAGAGTCTACTCAAACCATAATGGTCACAGTTTATGACGATACAGGGAGGCTTGTATCGGAACAGTCGCAAGTGATGGGCGTTGAGTTTGTTGATGAAAAAGGTGCGTGGGACAATCAATCTATCCATAGAATCAAGTTGGACGATGTAAACGCATGGAGCGCAGAGCGCCCTTATTTATATCGAGTTGTCGTTTCACTGCTTAACGATCAGAAGCAAGTTGTCGATTGTGAGGCTTACTCTGTAGGTTTTAGAAACGTCGAGATCTTAGATGGCCAGCTATGTGTAAACGGTAAACCTTTGCTCGTTCGTGGGGTGAATCGCCATGAGCATCACCCTGAGCTTGGTCATGTGATGACACGAGAAGACATGATTCGTGACATCAAACTACTTAAGCAAAATAACTTCAATGCTGTTCGAACGGCGCACTATCCAAACCATCCGATGTGGTATGAGCTTTGTGACCAGTTTGGCCTGTATTTGGTCGACGAAGCGAACATTGAAACTCACGGTCAGTTTCCAATGTCCCGTCTGTCTGATGATAGCGAGTGGTTAAATGCTTTCATGAGGCGTATGGTTAATCTGGTTGAAAGAGATAAAAACCATCCCTCGATCATCATCTGGTCGTTGGGGAATGAATCGGGAATTGGCAGCAATCATCATGCAATGTACCAATGGGTTAAGCAGCGTGACCCATCAAGACCGGTTCAATACGAGGGTGGCGGTGCGATGACATCGGCGACGGACATCATTTGTCCTATGTATGCCCGCGTCGATTGGGATTTACCTGTGGTCGGGCATCAGCCAGAGGTCACTCCCCGCGTGGGCATCAAAAAAGCCATTGCGCTACCCAATGAAACGCGCCCTCTGATCCTATGTGAATATGCCCATGCGATGGGAAATAGTCTTGGTAGTTTCGTTGAATACTGGAAAGCTTTTCGTGACCATCCAAGATTACAGGGTGGGTTTATTTGGGACTGGGTAGATCAAGGGCTTACCAAATTTGATGATAAAGGGCAGTCCTATTGGGCTTATGGTGGTGATTTCGGTGATGAAATCAATGACCGACAGTTCTGCATCAACGGACTGATTTTCCCTGACAGAACGGTGCACCCAACTCTATTTGAAGTTAAAAAAGCGCAGCAGTTTTTCCAGTTCAAGTTGATCAGCGACCAGCCACTTGTGATAGAGGCTGTGTCTGAAAACTTGTTTGTTTCCAGCGACAATGAACTCCTCTCTTGGCAACTTTTAGAAAATGGCAACATCGTGCAATCTGGAGAGGTCGCACTATCTATTCCCGCTCAAGCTAGTCTTCAGATACAGCTGTGTGATGCTATCAAGCGAATCCCTGGCGCACGCTATCACCTTAATCTACAAGCGAGATTAATCAATGCTACACCTTGGGCAGAGTCAGGACACATCACCGCGTGTGAGCAAATTGAGTTAGCCTCTATTCCCAAGCTCCATCTTGCTGAAAAGGAAAACTTTGGTTCGCTCCAACTGCTTGATACTGATACCAAGCTTCGAATTGAGAACGATAGTTTTGTTATTGAGTTTGATAAAGAGACAGGCTATTTGGCTGATTGGATGGTAAGTGGAGCCGAGGTACTGAGCCAACCAATAAAAGACAATTTCTATCGTGCCCCCCTAGACAATGACATTGGTACAAGTGAAGCGAATAAGCTCGACCCTAACTCCTGGTTCGCACGCTGGGAGGCCGCTGGATTTAGAACGCTTCGACGAGACGTTCAAAGCTTTGAGGCTTATAAGGTCTCTGGTGGCATAGAGATAAAGTGTGTTGCTATCTACAGTAATGATCTAGCCGCCGTTATTTCAAGCACTTGGCGCTACAACATAGCGAATGATGGCTCGATTGCTATCGATGTTGATGTCACGCTCGCTCGAGGTCTACCACCAATTCCGCGTGTTGGTCTTGAGTTGTGTTTGCCAAAACAGACGTCAAGCGAAGATCGAGTTATAGTTGATTGGTTTGGCCGTGGTCCACACGAAAACTACCCAGACAGATTGTACTCAGCTCATATCGGTCGTTACCAAAAATGTCTTGAAGAGATGCACACCAATTACATTTTCCCTTCAGAGAATGGTCTTCGTTGTGATTGTCATGAATTAACGGTAGGCAATCTCTCGGTGGAAGGTGAGTTTCATTTTTCTGTCAGTGAGTTTAATCAAGCGAACCTTGCCAACGCAAAACACACAAACGACCTTGTAAAAGATGATGCGGTGTATGTACGGATTGACGGCTTTCACATGGGAGTGGGGGGCGACGACTCTTGGACACCAAGTGTTCATGATGAGTACCAACTTCGTGAGCAGCACTATCGATATGCCGTCGTATTGAGGACCGCGGATTAATTGGTTGTAACCGTTAATCACTTTTTGAACGTTGTGCAGAAATAAGCTAAAAGAATTGGATGTTTTGGGAGTGAAAACGTTTACATTATCGAGAGTTGCATCACGGATTACTAATCGACTAGCTTGATAGAATAATCAAAACGGGCCTGCGAAACAGATTGAGAAACATTATGGCTGATATACATTTTGACCCAGTAGACCACCCACATCGCCGTTATAACCCGCTGACCGGTCAGTGGATCTTGGTATCACCACACAGGGCCAAGCGTCCATGGAGTGGTCAAGATGAGAAACCCTCAACCGCTGAGCTACCAAGTTTTGATAAGGGGTGTTTTTTGTGTCCGGGTAACGCTCGAATCTCTGGCGAAACGAATCCTGATTACGAGGGAACCTACGTTTTCTCCAATGACTTTGCAGCATTGATGCCCGACTCACCAGACGCACCGCAATCTGACAATCCGTTGTTTAAAATTCAAGGCGTGAGAGGACTGAGTCGCGTTATCTGTTTTTCTCCTGATCACAGCAAAACCTTACCAGAGTTATCCGTCACTAAAATTCGTGGCGTTATCGATACCTGGAATGAACAGATTGAAGAGTTGGGTAAAGACTACCTTTGGGTACAGGCATTTGAAAACAAGGGGGAAACCATGGGGTGCTCTCAACCTCACCCTCATGGACAGATTTGGGCGAACAGTTTTTTGCCCAATGAAATTGAGCGCAAAGAGATCCATCTAAAAGATTACTTTGAACAGTACGGCTCTAACTTACTCGTGGACTATGTCGAATCTGAGCAAAAGGACGGTTCGAGAACGGTCGTCGAAACAGAGCATTGGCTAGCCGTCGTCCCTTATTGGGCTGCTTGGCCTTTTGAAACCATGTTGTTGCCTAAGGCCCATATTCGACGAATGAGTGAGTTAAGTGACGTGCAGCGCGATGATCTCGCCTTGGCAATCAAGAAGTTGACCAGCCGATATGACAATCTGTTTCAGTGCTCTTTCCCTTACTCAATGGGCTGGCATTTTGCGCCGTTCTTTGAAGAGGGTACGAATATCGACCATTGGCAATTACATGCTCTTTTCTATCCACCGCTTTTGCGCAGCGCCACGGTTAGAAAGTTTATGGTGGGCTACGAGATGCTCGCTGAATCACAGCGAGATTTAACGCCAGAGCAAGCCGCTGAGCGACTGCGCGTACTGAGTGACGTTCATTACAAAGAGCGTTAATACAACATCCCATACGTTGGCTGAGTCGACGTGTTTACACAAGATTTGAGAGTTCATTATGTCTGATTTAATAAATAACGTGAAAGCGTCTTTCAAGCAGGTATTAGATTACGAGCCGACCCATGTTGTGCAAGCACCGGGGCGTGTAAATTTAATAGGCGAACATACCGATTACAATGATGGTTTTGTATTACCTTGTGCAATCAACTACCAGACGGTGGTCGCTGCGGCCAAAAGAGAAGATAACCAAGTTCGACTCGTCGCTGTGGATTACGACAATGATACCGATGCGTTCAACCTAGAAGAGCCGATTGAGTTTCAAGACGATAAAATGTGGGCGAACTATATTCGAGGCGTGGTCAAGTATTTGTTGGCGAGGGGCTATGAGTTTAACGGCGTTGATATTGCCGTTAGTGGCAACGTGCCCCAAGGTGCTGGTTTAAGCTCTTCAGCGGCTTTAGAGGTCGTGATTGGGCAAACCTTTAAAGTGCTTTATGACTTAGATATCAGCCAAGAAGAAATCGCGCTAAACGGCCAACAAGCTGAGAATGAGTTTGTTGGCTGTAACTGCGGAATTATGGACCAGATGATTTCGGCGAAGGGACAAAAAGATCATGCCATGTTACTCGATTGTCGAAGCCTTGAATCCACCTCTGTATCTATGCCCGAAGGCATGTCTGTCGTCATTATTAACTCCAACAAAAAGCGCGGTTTAGTTGATAGTGAATACAACACCAGACGACAACAGTGTGAAGAAGCGGCTCGCGTGTTAGGGGTTAAAGCGCTGCGTGACGTGTCGATTGAGGCGTTTAATCAAAAGCAGGACCAACTTGATGAGCTGGTCGCGAAGCGCGCTCGTCACGTCATCACTGAAAACGCGCGTACTGAAGAGGCGGCCAAAGCACTGATGGCTGGTGATATGAAGCGAATGGGCGAACTGATGGCTGAGTCACATGCCTCAATGCGAGATGATTTTGAAATCACAGTCACGGAGATAGATACGCTTGTTGACATCGTGAAGTCTGCTATTGGCGAAAATGGCGGCGTTCGCATGACGGGAGGCGGGTTTGGTGGTTGTGTTGTTGCATTAGTTCCACCTAGTTTAGTGCCAGTCATCGAGCAGGCAGTGAATCAGAACTACGAAGCAGCAACAGGATTAAAAGAGTCGATCTACGTTTGCCAAGCTCAATCAGGCGCGGGACTTGCTGAAGCGCTTTACTAATAAGAGATAAGTTATGGGAATCGAGTTTAGTGGTATCGCAAAAGATGGTCAGGCACCAAAGTTAGTCACCTTATCCAACGCAGCTGGGATGGAAATAACGGTCATGGACATCGGGGCGGCTTGGCTGAGTTGCAAGGTTCCAGTAGACAACAGTTTACGAGAAGTGCTGCTGGGCGTGAGTTCAATAGAGGCTTACGAGCGTCAGCAAGTCTATTTGGGCTCGACGGTTGGTCGATATGCTAATCGTATTGCTGGGGGGAAATTTTCGATCGATGGAAATAGCTACCAAGTAGATGCCAACCAAGCCGGAAACTGCCTACATGGCGGACATGACGGGTTCGATAAACGGCGTTGGAGCCTCATAAAACAAACAGCAAATAGCGTTGTGTTTGAACTTATCTCTGAAGATGGTGATCAAGGGTTTCCGGGTAGACTCGTGACGAGAGTGATTTACACGCTCACCGAAGACAACTCTGTCAACATTGATTACCGAGCCTCAACCAATAAGGCGACCCCAGTTAATCTTACCAATCATGCTTATTTCAATTTATCTGGGGCCGATAGCGGGGAGACGGCGTTAGAACATTGGCTTCAAATCGATTCATCGCATTACTTACCGACTAACGAAGTTGGCATCCCGCACGAAATGCCTGAGCTGGTGAGTGAAACGAGCTTTGATTTTAACCGCACCAAACGATTGTCTTCTGAACTACTAGTCAATGAGCAACAAGTACAAGCGAAAGGTTATGATCACTGCTATTTATTGTTGAGTAGGCGCGATATCTCCTCACGCGTTGCAGCGTTGCTATCTCCAGATAAAAAGCTGGGAATGTCAGTGAGTACGACCATGCCCGGGATGCAGCTTTACACTGGAAATTGGCTAGCGGGTACCCCAAATCGAAATGGTGGAACATACGAAGATTATACGGGTTTGGCACTAGAGACTCAGTTCTATCCAGATTCGCCAAACCGAGATTGGCGCGAATCCAACACCATTCTCAGACCTGATGACGAGTACAATCATAGTACGAGGTATTGCTTCGAGTTCTAAATGAACTATGCGTTCAGAGAACACAGGTTGAAGTGAAATTTTAGACTGATTTCGGTTTTGAGACGTAGCCGCGAAACTCTAGTAGTCAATATTTTAGGTTGTTTTAAGCAGGCCTTATTTTATAAATGCTGCTTAAGTCTCAAGCATATTGAGACGTAGATCCAGAATTACAACAGTGCGGAAGGAAAGTCACAGTTTTACCTACTATAAATAATACTCTTATAGATAATGGTGAGTGTATAACATGTTGATTCGGGCCAACTTTAGTACGTTGGTGACCTCGATTCTGATGTTGCTTTTGGGGACATTGCCAGCACAGGCATCTGGATTTTCGGTGCAAGATACAGGTGTTTTGGCGTTTGAACAGCGCGGAGAGCAACCGCTGGCTCCAAAGCGTCTGATAGTGTCTAACTCGAAGGCGTGGAAACCCTATTCTTTTCTCGACGACGCTAATCAGCCTGCGGGGATTTTGATCGACCTATGGAAAGCATACGGCGAAGCTAACGATATTGTTATCGAATTCAAACTTGTTGATTGGCAAGAATCCATTGATCTCGTCAAAGCGGGGCAAGCAGACGTCCATGCCGGCTTATTATGGTCGCGTGATCGAGAGAAAGTTTTGGCATTCGGAGAACCTCTATTCGAATTAGACACTCAGCTTTATTTTCATCACTCATTACAAAGCTTTGATGCTGATGAATTTCTTCTCGGTCACCACAACCACAAGGTCGGGGTAGTTAAGGGTGGTTATGAAGCAGAATATATGCTCAACCACTTTCCCGAAGTTGGGTTAGCTTATTTTGACAATAATGCTCTGATGATAAAAGCGGCGCGAGACAACAGGATTCGAGCCTTTGTCGCTGACCTTCAAGTAGCGAACTACTATTTGCATATTGGCCCCAAAAGCGGTCAGTTTATCGATGTTAAGCACCTATATTCGGGTGATATTCATTACGCCACGTCGCAATCGAATGTAAGCCTAATGGAGTCGATTATTGCCGACTTCAAACATGTCGGAAAACAGGATTTACAGCGGATTTACGGACGATGGATGCATATAGAAACCGTGTACCCCTCCTACTTACCGGCAATCGCCATTTCTGGCATTGTTATCATGCTTCTTATCTACCTAGTAATTCTAAAACATGTAGTGAGAACCAAGACTCAAGAATTGTCCGCTGAAAACGTACAGTTGAAGTACCTTTCAGAGACGGATGCTCTGACGGGGCTGTGGAATCGTCGCTATTTTCTGGACAAATTGAAGTACTTCCGAAGGTCCAACAGCAATTTAACGGTCATGATTATCGATATCGACAATTTTAAAATTGTGAATGATACCTACGGGCATATAAAAGGGGATGTGGTGATTAAGCATGTGTCCGAGAAAATAAAAGCATTGACTAACTCAAGTCATATCGTTGCTCGTATTGGGGGAGAAGAGTTTGCGTTAGCCTTCATTGATCAGCCTGTTTGTTTCTCGGATGAACTTGCACACCGTATTTGTGAGTCTATGAGAGATATCGACCTCGATGAGATAGATGGTTGGCCAGTGACCGTTAGTCTCGGGTGTGCGATCTATCATTGTGCTAGCGACTTTGAAACGCTGTATGAGGCCGATAAACTCATGTATGCTGCTAAAAAACAAGGTAAAAACCAGGCTGTAGTGGAGTACATACCCACTCAAGTTGAACCGGCACAAGCACTAGAATAGTGCGTCTGTCTAACGTATTTTTCACGGTAACAATGGCTAGTAAAACCAATCTAAACCTGTTGTACACGCTTCAAGTGCTACTCTCAGAAAAGCATGTCAGTCGAGCGGCTTCGCGTCTTAACGTGACTCAGTCTGCTGTTAGCCGTCAATTAAGTCAGCTAAGAGATATCTACCAAGATCCATTGCTGGTGAGAGAAGGAAGTCATTATGTTTTAACTCCCCGAGCAATACAGTTAAGTGCTGAGTTAGAAAAGCTATTAGAGGAAATTCAAAGAGTCTTGGGTGGTCAGGAGTTTGACCCGAAACTTTATGATCAAACGCTTACGTTTTCCTCATCGGATTATGTCGCACAATACATTTTTCCTGAACTTGTTAGCCAGTTATCGCCCCTCGCACCTCTACTCAAATTCTCTTACCGTTTGTGGGAACCTAAGTTGCTACAGAAGTTGGGCGATGAAGATGTTCAACTGGCCTCGACAATGTTGCCTAGTGCGCCGGAATCATTATGTTCGCGTAAGATTGGCGAAGATGTACCTGTGGTGGTAGTTCGAGAAGGGCACCCTTTGAGTTCGAAATCTGACATCACTTTCAATGATTTAGAGTCCTATCAACATATCCGAATTTCCGCAGGAGGAGACAAAGACAGTTTTCTCGACTCTGCAATGAAGGAAAGAGGCCTTGAGCGTCGAATTTTAGTTTCCACCCCGTTTTTTAGCTCGGCTTTCGCGATGGTGCAGCAAAGTGATGGGTTATTAACGCTACCAGAGCACATTGCTCACAATCTCGAGAAACGCTTATCACTGCGTACCTTCTCACTGCCATTTAGTCCGCCTACACATCAGTACTGGCTTATATGGCATCCAAAGTACGAACAAGATCCTGCCCACAAGTGGGTAAGAGACAAAGTCCTCGCGTATATGCAATCGTCTATGTATTCCGTGAAAAGTTGATTCTCTATGTACTATGATTTCATGTGATGATTGCCATGATTATTTGTGATTTCAAATCATGATATTGAGATGATAGAGTTCAATCAATGAGTTGGAAATACACACGGAATACATCATGACGTTTACGATTTGGTTATCACTACTAGCCATTTGCTTATTAGGGGCTATGTCCCCAGGTCCGAGTTTAGCGATTGTTGCTAAACACAGCTTGGCTGGTGGGCGACGCCATGGTCTCGCCACTGCGTGGGCTCATGCATTTGGTATCGGTGTGTATGCATTAGTTACTGTGCTTGGTCTTTCAGTGCTTCTACATCAGTTCCCGATGCTATTTAAGACGATCTCTCTACTGGGGGCGCTTTATCTCGCATGGCTTGGATATAACGCGATTCGCTCCAAAGGTGGCATTGTTGATAGATTAGAATCTGGCAAGCAAGTATCGGTAGCGTCTGCTGCAAGAGAAGGGCTACTTATCTCGTTACTGAGCCCGAAAATCGCTCTGTTTTTCACGGCTCTATTTAGTCAGTTTGTTGCCGTGGGCAGCGAAATTACTGATAAAGCCATTATCGTCACTACACCCCTGATCGTTGACGGACTTTGGTATACATTAATTACGTTTATGCTTTCATCACCACGCTTATTGAATACGCTAAAGTCTAGAGCGAAACTTATCGACCAATTGTCTGGCGTGGTACTGATTCTTCTTGCGGTAAGAGTTGTCACCACTCTATAGTTTTCTCACTAAACCTCACAGTTTAATAAACAAGTTTGTTCACTGAAACTTGAGATATGGTGTTTATCTTCATAGACTTAGATATCTCTCTCATGTTTCGGAGAACAAATTGAAACTACCTACCATACTACTCAGTGTGTTTACTGTTGCTGTGATTCAAGGGTGTGATCACGACTATGATGAGCCTCGCCCAGATGTGTTTACCCTAGAGAATATCGACAGATTAGTGGTTGAAGATATTCTAATTCCAGAGAAGCTCGATCCTAGAGAAAAAGACTATAAGTACCTAACGGGGGCAACCGATCTCAGCGGAAATGGCAGTGAAGAGTTATTTGTATTAATGCAAGACCCTTACTTTTGCGGGTCGGGTGGCTGTACGGCTTATCTATTTAGAGACTCCGGAGAGCTGATTAATCGAATGACAGTGACCAATTCGCCTGTACTCCTTGCTAATCGAGAAACCAATGGGTGGAAAAATTTTTATGTTTGGAGTGATGGTTCTCTTAGAACCATGGCATTTGATGGAAAATCGTACCCTTCTAACCCATCGGTTGAACCCGAATATGATAGGAGCCGAGAGTTAGAAGCTGCAAGGCTGCAAATTGAAATACAAGAGATCTATGTGCAAGACGGTTTTGATTTAACACAGGTCGAGGAAGTGCCGATATTTTTTCCTGCTCATACGTATCAATTTGACTTCAAGCATCATGGAGACCCTGATAACCACTATCTATTTACCATAGATATGGTTACTGGAGAATCGGAATTGGATATGCGTCCCAACACTAACGGCCAGGAGCCGGCTAAAGAGTAATAATTCTCAATTTTGAGATGATAAAGACTTCGCCATCACCCTGCTACTGTCCTAGGCTCTTTATGTTAGTAAAAGCTAAAGGACTTAGCAGATGTCGAAACGAAGTTTGGTCAAAGGAAGGGCTGTACTCAGTCGTTGGTTATATCTGTTGTTTGTTGTTTGCTTGCCCTTGTACGCTCACCAAGGCGATGACGCCGTTCACCTTTATAACTGGGAAGCGTTTTTGGCTCCGATTGTCATCGAGAAGCTGAGACAAGATCATCAAATTAGCATCGAACAAATCTATTTCTCTGACGAGTCAGTTCGTGATGAGTTACTGCTGAGTGAACGTGGTAAAACCATTGATATTGTTGTCGTTGAAAGTGTCCGATTACAAACATTGGGTCAACTCGGTGTAGTCCGCCCTATACCAGAGCTTCGACAAAAACTGTCAGGTCGTTTTGAGCACAAATGGATGGAGGCATGTGGTGATTTTGGTATTCCTTATGCGTGGGGTACCAGTGGTATTCTTTATAGACGTGATAAATTTTCCAAGCCGGTAGATTCTTGGGAAACGCTACTCAAGCCGAATAAGGGTCTCGACGGCAAAGTGTCTATGTACTACCACCCTATAGACCTTGTAGGGGTAGCGTTACTGTCATCCAACAAAAGTCCATTTACTGATGATGAAGCATCACTTCAGCAAGCGCATAAGCTATTGCAGACCCAACGATCATCGCTTGCTTCCACAGACTACATTCTTGCAAATGTTGCTACTCCAAGTGCGCTCGAGAGCATCGATATAGCTTTTGGTTATGCAGGTGATCACCATGTATTAAATGAAGCTGAAAACAAAGATGTATGGGAGTATGTTGTGCCTAATGAGGGCACAATTGTCTGGTTGGAGTGTTTAGCAATTCCTGCTGGTAGCCGTTTCCGTGAACAAACAACAGTAGCATTAGACTACTTGACCTCACCTGAAGTGGCCACTCTTAATGCTCAAAGTGCTTGGTTTTCAACACCCAACGCAAATGTTGAAGCTCTGCTAAGTAGAGAGTACCGTGAAGACCCTGCAATCAGTCCAGCCTCAAACCTCATTGAGAAAAGCTTTCTGTACACGCCCGTGAGCGACAACGGCTTACTCATTCGCCAAAGAATTGTAGAAGATTTGAGGTGATCTATGAGACTACTCAGAAGGTTAGATCTTGTTCTCATACCAGTGATGACGGTTGTCGCCGCGCTTGCAGGTACAGGGCTCTATTTTTGGCAGTTAAGCGAGCAAAAAACACTCGAACAGGACAAGTGGGTCACAAAAGTCAAAAATGCGTTGAGTGCCGCTGAGTTTGAGCGAAGTGGTATAGAGGGGCTTGGACATGAGATTTCAGGCAGCGCCCAGTTTATAAATCACATTCAGGACACGAGTGATTATGTATTGCGGGGCTTTCTCGAGTCTCACATTAATTATTTGCTTCACCAAGAACGAACCATGAAGTTAGGAAATGTTGAAGTTTATAGCTTGGATCCACTTTTCAACCTAACAGCGAGTTCACTTAAATCCGATCCGTTTGAAGCAAACGCGTTAGCTGATGACATCTATCAAACTGTCTTCGACTCTTACATTTTAGTTTCGTTAGGCGAAGAGTTTTGTAATACAGGGTACACCTACCAATCGGTAACAGGAGAAATTAGGTACAGCTACATCGGAGCTTATGATCCGAAACTCTTGCCAGATGATAAACAAGCGATGACACGCAAAAGCAGAAGCTTGCTCGTTGTTGATGGACCATTAAGAAAGCTAAACCAGTTGTTTAACGATGCATCAAACCACGAAAACATTATTTTGGATTTCAATCAAGTTGCTGAGACATCTGAGCTTTGGTCTGACATTCATTTTGAGGTTGTAAACAATGAGTTCGTTGACGGGAAAGTGATTAAAATATTTGGCCCAGGAGTAGAGATAGAATTGGATATATTGGATGACCATTATGCCAATGTTAAATCACAGATAGCGACACAAGTGTTGGCCTATATGCTTGCGGTCGTGATCTCGTTGTTACTTATTATTCACGTGATTGTGAGAACGAAAGTGCTCGATCCAATCAACGGTTTACTGAAAGACATAAAAAGAGGAGGCTTAGAGCTACGCTACTTTAAACGAGCTAAAGATAATGATGAAGTCTCTATTCTCAAAAATGCTTACATAGACAGTTTGAGCAAAGTAAAGTTTGAGGCTGAATTTGATAGCCTAACAAAGTTAGCGAATCGAGCTTCTTTTATTAGGTTTGTCGACCAGAGAACTGAAAGCTATTGTAATGAGCATACCTATATTGTGGCCTGGGATGTCATGGACTTCAGAAGAGTTAATGATTTGCATGGTTTGTTCGAGGGTGACCGTGCTCTTGTCAAAATCGCGAGGGAAATCGAGCGGTGTATTTGCACCAATCAATCAAGCGCGGGATGTGGTTGCAGCGATTACTCAATCAGTCGTTACGGCAGCAATACATTCTACGCTTTAGTGAACGCGGATAGCGAGCAGGCCATTAGATTACTGATGGCCAACTTTGAGCAGTCCCTCAAAACCGCGATACGTGTTGAGGGCGTCCCGCTTCACCTTGATTTTGCCCAGGCTATTTTTCCTCTTTGTGACGAATCTCAGAGAGGAGTTTGGCAGAAAGGCATAGAGGCGGCGTTAAGCAAAGCGAAACAGATCAAAAATAAAGCGCCGTTGGTCTATTTTGATCATCTTCTATTTGATGAGTTAAAACGAAGAGATAAGATAGAAAAAATACTCCTGAGCTGCTGTGGAAATGGCGAGTTTGAGCTGAACTATATGCCGCTCATTGATTCAACGACCTATCAGGTTGCTAGTATTGAAGTGTTAGTAAGGTGCCCTAAATTACGGGCAATGGGGATTGGACCAGAAGAGTTTATTCCGGCAGCAGAGCGAGCTAACTTAATTGGCGATATAGACACTTGGGTCATTAACAATGCGATCAAATCTTTATCGATGTTGCAATCAAAAGTGGGATACGTCGGAGATATTTCAATCAATATTTCTGCCCTTGAGCTTTACAACAATGATTTTATTGAGCTCATCTGTAGTGTGTGTCATTCGCATAACATCACGCCCAACCGCGTGATTCTAGAAGTAACAGAAACGAGTTACGTTAAAAGTACCAAAGACACGATAGCGATTATCGCTGGTTTGCGAGATATAGGGTTTAGGGTGTCACTGGATGATTTTGGAACGGGCTTTACTTCAATAAATCAATTGCTTAGTTACCCGGTTGATGAGCTGAAGGTGGATAAGAGCTTTGTAGAACGTATTGGCACCGATGGTACGGAGGAGCGAATGCTTAACTCCATTATTGCTCTCGGTCACAACTGCAATGCGAAGGTTGTTGGCGAAGGTGTCGAAACAGGCTACCAATGTCGATATCTTTCCGATTTAGGCTGTGACTATCTTCAGGGCTATTGGTTTAGTAAACCGCTGGGTTTTGAGGCGTTTTGCGACTTTTATGTTCAGGATAGGCTAACCGACCTTAAAGCTAAGATGGCGGATATCACCATAATCAAGCATTAAGCATATCGTAGTTTACATCTTTTCGTATAAAGGAACTCGCCCTAAAGCGCTGTTGACAATGCTTTTCTAGATAATTGGGTCAGCTTCTCAATCAAACCTCGTCTTACTAAGTTTGATTCACGACTCATTGATATGTCGAGAATTAAAGCCATGTCAGACAGTTCAATGGGCTCCGCTAGTATGTCTTTGATCGTTTGTTGAAGAGAAGGGGTAATTTTAGAGTCCGGGGTATTGCTCAAAATAATGAACTGAGAACCACTGTAACGGTACAGTGAGTAGTCAGCGTTGATGGAGTTGAGTAGCCTGTCAGCAGTGACTTTGATCAACACATCACCATAATCAATGCCGTACTTGTGGTTAATTTCTGAGATGTTGAGGATACGCACCGATAGCAAATGGTAATAGGGTTGTTTCAGTTGGCTTTTGATGTCATTGGTTAGCGCAGTGCGGTTTAATAAACAAGTGAGCGCGTCTTTGCGCTGGAGCGTTTTACGAAGTCTCGAATCTATCCAGAAAATACAAGAAATTAGAAGAAAAAGGACGATGAGCGCGACGGTGCTGGCTTTTTGGTACATCAGGAGACGTTCAAGCTCAGTCCGGTTTTTCTCAGTAATAGGGCTTTCAATCTGAAACTTCTCGTTGATGAAATGAACGATTTCCTCAAAGTTAACTTCTATGCGCTGCTTGAGGGCATCCTGTATTTCTGGTTGGGTGTCGAGTAGTACCAAAGATTTCTCCAAGGCCTTGAACTTATCAAACTGCGCTTCCATAAAGGCTTGATAGCTCGCTTGCTCAATAAACTTTGATGATTCTTTACTGTGCAATATGATGTCGAATCGACTCCACGTCAGGTCATATGCCAGCCAGATCTCGTCCTTTCTTAACGGCTTTATATGTGATTGCGTAATGAAATTTGAGTACTCTTTGACTAACTGAAGAATGAACCAGGTCGCTTCGTTTTTGCGGTCAGAAAGGTCTTCGTTGATTTGATTTATACGGTCGATGGTGATGACGTTTACGGCGAGTACGCAAGCGGTTATGGTCGCCAAAATAATCTTTATTAGATTGATTGGGAATCGTTCGACGCACTCCTTGGCTTTCATGCTAGTACCGTACTTCCTTTAATTGCCAGATCATCATAGCGTGGTAATCGGTATTATCGATCTCTGGGTGCTGTGACAACGGGAAGATCACCCAATATGGCCCCTTGTCGCGGATAGACATCTTTTCGCCGTTTTTCCGATTAGCGATGATAGGTTGGTATTGCTTGATATCTTCTTGCCTAATGGTGACTTTGTAGTCATTGAGTGCGATAAAAGTGATCAGTTCTGGAAGCGGGGTATTAGACTGGGCGAAAAACTCTTCAAGGTTTACCCCAGTAAATGAGTTTATTCCGTCTAACCATGGCAACTCTGTATCTATGGTTGCTTGGGGCATGTTTGATAAGTCACTATCGGAGTAGGTCTTTAGCAAAACGCCACCGCTTTTGACGGCAAGATCAGCAGCGTGGACCGTAGTCAGGCAAACTGAGAGTAGTGAGACAAGGGTGATGAGAAGTGTTCTAGCTCGCATAGTAAAAATCCTTTTTGACCATACCGTACAGTGTAGAAAGCGAGATTACTCCTTCAAGCGAAATTGTGTCTAACATATGAGACATGTTGAATCTAAAACAGTCACACATAAAAAAGGCTGAGCATTTGCTCAGCCTTATGTGTTGAAAGAGAAGCTTACTTCAACAGCTCTTTTGCTTTGCTTACAACATTCTCTGTTGTAAAGCCAAACATCTTAAATAGCTCACCAGCTGGTGCTGACTCACCGAAGGTTGTCATACCAACGATCTTGCCACCGAAGCCAACATACTTGTACCAGAAGTCAGCAATACCCGCTTCAACCGCAATACGCGCAGTTACGCTCGAAGGTAGTACCGACTCGCGGTATGCTTCGTCTTGCTTGTCAAACACGTCAGTTGCAGGCATAGATACCACACGTACCTTCTTACCTTCAGCGCTGAGTTCTGCGGCTGCGTTAACGGCTAGCTCAACTTCAGAGCCTGTTGCAATAAGAATAAGCTCTGGAGTACCTTCACAATCTTTCAGGACGTATGCACCCTTTGCGATGTCAGCTACTTGCTGCGCGTCACGCTCTTGCTGTGCAAGGTTTTGACGAGAGAAGATGAGAGACGTAGGACCGTCTTTACGCTCAATCGCAAATTTCCATGCAACTGCCGACTCAACCTGGTCACATGGACGCCATGTGCTCATGTTAGGTGTTAGACGAAGCGATGCCATTTGCTCAACAGGTTGGTGCGTAGGACCATCTTCACCAAGACCGATAGAGTCGTGAGTGTAAACCTGGATGTTTTGCACTTTCATTAGAGCAGCCATACGCATTGCGTTACGCGCGTATTCCATGAACATTAGGAAGGTTGCACCGTAAGGTACGAAACCGCCGTGAAGCGCGATACCGTTCATAATCGCCGTCATACCGAACTCACGAACACCGTAGTGAATGTAGTTACCAGATGCATCTTCAGCAGTAAGAGATTTAGACCCAGACCACATGGTTAGGTTAGACGGAGCAAGGTCAGCAGAACCACCAAGGAACTCTGGTAGCATTGCGCCAAATGCTTCTAGTGCGTTTTGCGACGCTTTACGAGAGGCGATGTTCGCCGGGTTAGCTTGAAGATCAGCTATGATTTGTGTTGCTTTCTCTTCCCACTCAGCAGGTAGCTCACCATTTACGCGACGTTTGAACTCAGCTGCCAGCTCTGGGTATGCTGCTTCATACGCTGCAAGTTTCTCGTTCCACGCTGCTTCTTTAGCTGCGCCCGCTTCTTTCGCATCCCACTGCGCATAGATGTCCGTTGGAATCTCAAAAGGACCGTGCTCCCAGCCAAGTTCTTTACGTGTTGCTGCAATTTCGTCAGCGCCTAGAGGTGCACCGTGACAGTCGTGTGAACCTGATTTATTTGGAGAACCAAAACCAATGATGGTCTTAGTACAGATAAGAGTAGGACGACGGTCTGCTTTAGCCGCTTCAATCGCTGCATTGATAGCGTCTGAATCGTGACCATCAACTGCAGGGATTACGTGCCAGCCATATGCTTCAAAACGTTTTGGCGTGTCGTCAGAGAACCAACCTTCAACTTCGCCATCAATTGAGATGCCGTTGTCATCCCAGAACGCGATGAGCTTGCCAAGGCCTAGTGTGCCAGCAAGTGAACATGCTTCGTGAGAGATACCTTCCATCAAACAGCCATCACCCATGAATGCATACGTGTAGTGGTCTACGATGTCGTGGCCGTCTTTGTTGAATTGAGCCGCTAGTGTTTTCTCAGCCAGCGCCATACCGACTGCGTTGGTGATGCCTTGACCTAGCGGGCCTGTTGTCGTCTCTATACCAGGTGCATAACCATACTCTGGGTGGCCAGGTGTTTTAGAGTGAAGCTGACGGAAGTTCTTTAGCTCTTCAATCGGTAACTCATAGCCTGTTAGGTGAAGCAGTGAGTAGATCAGCATAGAGCCGTGGCCGTTTGATAGTACGAAACGGTCGCGATCAGCCCACTCTGGGTTAGATGGGTTGTGGTTTAGGTGTGAACGCCAAAGAACTTCAGCGATATCAGCCATACCCATAGGCGCGCCAGGGTGACCAGAGTTTGCTTGTTGAACGCCGTCCATGCTTAGAGCACGAATAGCATTAGCGAGATGTTTACGATCCATAATACATTCCGAAAAAATAGATTTTAAAGAGAGAGAATTGAAGAGGGGAACGCAAACGTTCCCCTCTGAATATCTGTGCTGATTAAAGCTTAGCTTCGATCATAGCTTCTAGTTTGCCTTGGTCGATAGCGAAGTTGCGGATGCCCTCTGCTAGCTTCTCTACCGCCATTGGGTCTTGGTTGTGCTCCCATAGGAACTCAGCGTGAGTCATTGCAGCAGGGCGCTCTTTAGAGCCTTTAGAGTCAACCAGTTTCTCAACGACTTCGCCTTCCGCTTCTTCAAGCTCTGCAAGCAGTTGTGGGCTGATAGTTAGACGGTCACAACCAGCAAGTTCTAGGATTTCACCCGTGTTACGGAAGCTCGCGCCCATTACTACTGTGTTGTAGCCGTGGTCTTTATAGTAGTTGTAGATACCTGTTACTGAAATCACGCCAGGATCTTCTGATGCTTCAAAATCGCGACCTTCTTTCGCTTTGTACCAGTCCATGATGCGGCCAACGAAAGGAGAGATTAGGAAAACGCCTGCTTCAGCACACGCACGAGCCTGAGCGAATGAGAACAGAAGCGTTAGGTTACAGTTGATGCCTTCTTTTTCTAGGATCTCTGCAGCACGAATACCTTCCCAAGTAGAAGCTAGCTTAATAAGGATGCGGTCATTTGCGATGCCTGCATCGTTATACATTTTCATTAGCTGACGTGCTTTCGCTACGCTGCCTTCCATGTCGTAAGAAAGACGCGCGTCAACTTCTGTTGAAATGCGACCAGGAATCGTCTTTAGAATTTCTTTACCGATGTTAACCGCTAGCATGTCACACGTATCTTGCACTTGTTGTGCTTTGTCGTCACTTTGAGATTTCGCGTACTCAATCGCTTGGTCAATGAGAGGTGCATACTCTTCGATCTGCGCCGCTTTCAAAATCAGAGAAGGGTTAGTAGTTGCATCTTGTGGTTGGTACTTGCGAATTGCTTCGATATCACCAGTGTCTGCAACGACAGTTGTTAGTTTGCGAAGTTGCTCTAATTTGTTGCTCATCGGTTCGTTCCTATTCTTGAGGGCAGAGAATTTGAGACTAAGGCTCTAAATACAAATGTTGCTCAGCGGTTCAAAGTTTCAGTCGACTACGAATCCGCTACAAAACTTTTAAGTACAGAGTGCGCAAATTGTCGTGAACATTTGCATCACTCGTGAGTAAATGTTGGATTCATATTTACCCCATGCAGAAATAATGTCAACCAAATACTGGTACAAAAATTCGTATTCCATGGGTTATTTTTGGTTTTTGTTAGCGCGACCCGAATTGCGACTGAAAATGAGTGCTAGCTTGGGCTAGAGAAGAATTTGAGCGGTCAAAAATGCGACTGAGAAAATGTCACGCTATTGAGCGAATGGTACGGTAAGGTTATCATTGAGCATATGATTGATATGTGAGCCAATGCTCGCCTGAATAGAATCGCGGAGTAGTAAAGCCGATGAAAAACGACAGCAACGAAACCAGCAACGATTTATTGACCGAAATCGCGGTGGCTTATTATCAAGATGGAGCGACCCAAGAAGAGATTTCCAAAAAGTTTGGGGTATCGCGAGCAAAGATAGGACGGTTACTAAAACAGGCGAGAGACGAGGGCATTGTTGAGATCACGGTTAAGTATCACCCAGTATACAGTGCCAAGATAGAGCAGCGCCTGATTGAACGATTTGGGATTAAGCGGGCGCTTATCGCTCTCGACCAGCCAGATGAAGAGTCGCAGCGAACTCAAGTGGGCGGTTTGGTTTCGAACTACCTTGCTCAAACCTTACGTGGCGGAACCGTTGTTACCGTAGGTCAGGGAAGGAATGTCTCCGCAGTAGCGCATCATATGGGGGTTATATCTCCCCGTGATTGTAAGTTTGTTTGCGGAATCGGAGGCATCCACCCAAGGGGAGGACGCTTTAATGCCGATCATATTTGTCGACAACTGGCGAAGAAGTACGGGGGAACGTCAGAAACGCTTTATGCGCCGGCGTATGCTGAAAATAGAGACCAGAAAATGGCGTTTATGCAAAACGCTACGGTAAAGCAAACTCTCGACTTGGCACGCAAAGCGGATGTGGCAATTGTTGGTGTGGGCGATATGAGCGAGAACAGCTATATGGTTGATCTAGGATGGTTTACCACGGATGAAGTGGTTCAATCACGGCTGAATCAAGGGGTTGTCGGTGATTTTGCAGGCTATGATTTCTTCGACATTCAGGGCAGAGCAGCAAACACCGTTATGAGTGATCGCGTCATCGGATTAGGGCTTGAAGAGTTCCGCCGCATTTCAGAAGTCATCGCTATAGCTTCTGAAAACAGCAAACCAATGGCATTGTTGGGTGCGCTTCGCACGGGCGTAGTGGATGTTGTTGCAACAAGCGTTAGTAACGCGCTGACAGTGCTTAACCTTGACGAACAAATGCTAAGCCTGCCAGACACCGCAAAAGGCGATTAGGAAAACTCCGTCTCTTTAATGACCTCAAGAAGAAACGAATAACGCGCCGCCAGCTGTTTACGTTTCTTCTTCACAAAGTACAGCGGTTCACTCACCAATTCTGCGGTTGGCCAAACGTCGACTTTGTCTTTGTACTCTGAGTATTCGATAGCGACTTTGGGTAAGACGGTTACACCAATTCCCATCGAAACGGGTTGCAGGATCTGGCTATGTTGGTTGATATAGCTGACTTTTCTAAAATCCTGCCACTCAGCCTCTTCGAGTTCTTCGAGCCCGCTTTGATCAAATAGCTTTTGTAAGTAGTACTGAGCATCTGGGTGGTCAATCACGCCCAACTGCTCAAGCGCGTCACGCGGACTAAGGTTAGACACGGAGGCTTTGGAGCCAATCAGACATAATTCAAGCTGCCCCAAATACTCCGAGGATAAGTCTGGATGTTGGGGTACCGCGGTAACAATGCCCGAGTCTATCGTGCCGTTGGTGACGCTCTCTATTACTCGCCGGTTTGGAGCCGCTTCAATATTGACGCGTAAACCCGGGTATTGAGTTTGAAGTAGGAGCAGTTTGGGGTACAGCGCGGTGCTTATTGCACCAGAGGCAGAAAAGCTGAGATTTCCTGATTCAGGGTCATCGTATTTGAGCTTTTCTAGTAATGAGGCCTCTTGCTTGGCTAGGTCGCATGCGTAGTTATAAACCAGTCGCCCTTGCTCCGTCAGTTCGAAGGTTTTACCTTCTCTTGTGATCAGTTCCGCTTTGAGACTCGCTTCGAGCTTTTTAATGTGCTGGCTCACACCAGGCTGAGTCATAAACAGCTTATCTGCAGTCTGGGTAAAGTGACCAATCTCTACTAGAGTTTTAAACGTATTAAGCCAAGTTGTGTTAATCATACACTCAATATTTGATAACAAATTCTTATTGTCTGAAGAGTATATGATAAATAACAACGAATCCATCAGAAGTATCTTATTCTCAACGAGAGAGAGGGACACCACTCATGACTTCACCCAATACAAATCCCACCTATCCACGTACTTTCAGCCATATCGGAATATCAGTGCCCGACTTGGAAGCTGCTGTGAAGTTCTACACTGAAGTTTTAGGTTGGTACTTGATCATGCCACCAACCGATGTCACTGAAGATGATTCGGCAATCGGTGTAATGTGTACCGACGTCTTTGGGGCAGGGTGGAAGCACTTCCGTATCGCTCATATGTCGACAGGCGATCGCATAGGTGTCGAGTTATTCCAGTTCGATAATCAAGAAAACCCAGAGGATAACTTTGAGTATTGGAAAACCGGAATATTCCATTTCTGTGTACAAGACCCAGACGTGGAGGGGTTAGCGGACAAAATCGTAGCGGCTGGGGGCAAACGAAGAATGAAGGAGCCTCGCTATTACTATCCGGGAGAGAAGCCTTATCGCATGATCTATATGGAAGACCCGTTTGGAAACATTCTAGAGATTTACTCCCACAGTTATGAGTTGCATTACTCAAGTGGTGCTTACACAGGCTAAACAACGAAGGTTTTTGATTCTAACGCCCCAACAGACAAGTGGGGCGTTGTTTTATATGAAGGCTATTTCTTCTCTATGCTATAGCTGGATAGGTAGGTCAGTTCGCTGACCCCACTCGGTCCATGACCCGTCGTACACAGACAAGTTAGTGTAGCCACACAAGTGCGCCCCTAGCGCCAAAATACACGCTGTCACACCTGACCCACAACTAAACACTAGATGCTCTCGCTTGCTCGCACTGATAGACGAAAATAAGGGAGCAAGCTCTTCAAGTGGTTTGAGAGTACCTTCTTCCATCAGCTCAGCAAACGGTAAGCACACTGAATTTGGAATGTGACCGCTACGAATTCCCTCACGCGGTTCGGGAGTCTCGCCCTTGAAGCGTGCCAATGAGCGGGCGTCAACGATACGTGCGCACTTGTTATCTGAATATTGCAACACTTGCTCAGCGGCAATGAAATAGTTGCCATCAATGGGTTGCGATAGTGTAGAGGCACTTCGCGCACTGTAGTTTTCATCAACAGAATAGCCCGCCGCCTTCCATGCTGGTAGACCACCGGACAAGACATGCACGTGCTTAAGACCAAGAGATTTCAACATCCACCATGCACGAGGTGAGGCAAATGTTCCTGAGTTGTCGTAGACGACAATGGTGCTTTCTGGCGTTATTCCGAGTTTACCTGCGAGTTCATTGAAACGCACTTCGGACGGCATCATGTGGGGTAGTGATGCCTGCGGGTCACAGAACTCATTGTCGTAGTCAAAGCGCTGGGCGGTTGGAATGACGCCACTCTTGTCTTTATTGGGTTCGAGCGGGATTTGGAATTCAATACTGGCGTCTAAAACAATGGTATCTGGATTGTTATCTAGTTGCGTTTTTAACCACTGCGGAGAGATGAGGGTATCTGTCATGTGCCGTTCCTTATTATTGTTTTGTTCCACTATTATGCTGTTTCAGCATGCAGGCAAAAAACGCAAGTGTCTAGGTGTAAAACACTATTTAGGTACGCAATGGTCCAACTGATAGGTGGTTGAATCTCCCCACGATGAGGAAGCGCTCAGTACGACTTTATCGCCGACAGGGCAAAGAGATAGGGCATTGGCTAGGAGTCGAGTTGAGGTGCCATCATCAAAAATAACTACCATGTAATGGCGATTGCCATCAAGTGACTGAGTTAGGACGTGGCTTTGCACCGTTGCGGTGATAGTTTGGTTATCATCAGAGGATTGAAAAGTGAGCAAAAGTACCAAAAGACCGACGCCGGCTAAGAGTAGCGTAATAGCGATGGTCAACGGTTTCATTTGCTCACTCCGTCACTGGTTTACAAGCTTAACCACAAACTTGGCAGGATTTGGACTTAGGAAGCCCCATTTCACGCCAAGTTAAGGTAAGGCCATCAAACAACATCAGCTTTCCGATCTTTGGCTGACCATAGTTGGCGAGCACCTTAATGGCTTCGAGCGCTTGTGTTGCTCCGATAATACCGACTATTGGAGACATCACGCCAGCTTCAACACAGCTCAGGCTCGTGTCACCAAATAGAGCGCTCAAACACGCATAGCAGGGCAAAGCATCATCTTGGTAGGTAAATACCGACACTTGTCCTTCCATGCGGATAGCCGCACCACACACCAAAGGTTTTTTATGCTGATAACAAAGACGGTTAAGTTGATTTCGTGTCTCAACATTGTCTGTTGCATCTAAAACCAATGAATGCTGAAGGATTTGCTGCTCAAGCTCTTTATCGCTCAGTCGCTTAGCGACTGTATTGACAGTGATAAAGGGGTTGAGTTTACACAGTGATAGTTTGGCGGAGTCTACTTTGTTTTGTCCTACCGTCTCGTCAGAGTGGAGGACTTGACGCTGCAGGTTCGACACCTCCACTTTATCATCATCGACTAAGGTGATGGTGCCAACACCTGCAGTAGCGAGGTATTGGCTTGCTGCGCAACCTAATCCGCCAGCTCCAATAATTAAGATTGAAGACTGTTTAAGCGCTTCTTGTCCATCGAAATCGAAGTTCTTGAGAATGATCTGCCGATTGTATCGAAGCATCTCTTCATCAGAGAGAATATCCAAGGTCACCTCTCAGTAAAGCGTAGGGTTGAACAGTTGAATCTGGACCGTTTCACCAACTTCTATTGAGCCACGCTCTCTTTCAAGCACGACAAAGCAGTTAGCAAGGCTCATCGAACGGAACGCACCTGAACTTTGGTTACCCGTTGTTTCTACGACGAACTGACCATTCTCAATAGTATAGATACCACGTTGGTAGTCTGTTCTACCCGGTGCTTTTTTAAATGCGCTGCGGGTTGTCGCAGGGATCGATTCAGGCTGTTTCCACTCTGTGTTGCCTGCAAGCTTTGCAATGAGCGGTTGTACCAGCACATACATAGTCAATACGGCTGATACAGGGTTGCCGGGTAAACCGCAGAACCAAGCATTATCAAGTTCACCAAACGCGAAAGGTTTACCAGGCTTAATAGCAAGTTTCCAAAAGCCAATTTGACCAAGTTCTTCAAGAATGTCTTTGGTGTAATCGGCTTCGCCAACACTCACACCACCTGACGTAATGACAACATCGGCTTGTTGTTGAGCTTGCTCGAATGTCGCTTTAAGTGTGTCCTGACAATCAGGGATGATACCTAGGTCAATGGCTTCGCAACCAAAGTTTTCAATGAGTGGCTTAATACCGTATCGGTTGCTGTCGTATATTTGACCTGCTTCGAGTTCGGTGCCTAAAGGCTTGAGCTCATCACCGGTTGAGAAGAACGCGACTTTTGGTTTGCGATAGACACTAATATGACTGATGCCAAGTGTGGCTATCATAGGAATATCACGAGCGGTTAAGCGAGCACCTTTCTTTAGCACAATGTCGTTGGCACAAATATCATCGCCGGTAGGGCGAATGTTCATGTTAGCTTTGACACTAGGCTGAGAAAAAGTGATGTTGTCACCATCTACACTGGTGTTCTCTTGCATGATGACTGCGTCACAACCTTCAGGGATTTTCGCTCCTGTCATGATGCGTACAGTCGTCATTGAAGGCCACTCACCGTCAAAAGGAGCGCCAGCAAATGATTTGCCAACCATAAGCATGGTGGTAGATTGCTCAAGGTCGCTCAAGCGAATGGCGTATCCATCCATTGCTGAGTTATCAAACGGTGGAACATTAATAGGTGACAGAATGTCTTCAGCCAGTACATAGCCTAATGCTTCAGCTAGCGGAAGGGCTAGGGTGTCAGAAATAGGGGTGATTGGAGTGAGCATTTTATCCAATGCTTCTTCGATAGGCATTAAGCCTGGTGCGTCGCAGCAACCCATAAGATAAGTCATCCTGATTGATTCAATAAAACCATTCGACTCTAACACACTTTAATGGATGAGAGGCTTATCCCTTTGGATAAAAGCAGCTAAATGTTGCTCCAAATCATAGCGGATACAAAGCAATACGGAATTTGTGGGTGTAATTGCGTGTAAATCCGAGTATCCTTGTCTCCCCTTACGGGAGTTAGTGCGAGGAAGTAAGATGTCAGGTTTAAGTGAGTCAGCAACATTGGTGAAAGAAGCGTTGTCAGAACGTGGACTGGAAACCCCAATGTTGCCGAATGAAGTAACAAGAGAAGAAAAGAAAGAGCGTATCGAGCATCACATGCGTGAGATCTTGACCCTCCTTCAACTTGACCTTGCGGATGATAGTTTGATGGAGACGCCACATCGCATTGCTAAGATGTACGTGGATGAGATTTTTTCAGGCCTAGATTACAGTAACTTCCCAAAAATAACCGTCATCGAAAACAAGATGGATGTCAGTGAAATGGTGCGAGTAAAAGACATTACTGTGACCAGTACCTGTGAACATCACTTAGTGACTATCGATGGTAAAGCAGCTGTCGCTTACATCCCACGCGGCAAGATCATCGGCCTATCGAAAATCAATCGAATCGTCAGATTTTTCGCTCAGCGCCCTCAAGTGCAAGAACGCATGACGCAGCAAATTTTAGTTGCGCTACAAACCTTGCTAGAAACCGATGACGTTGCAGTAACAATGGACGCGGTACACTACTGCGTGAAATCTCGTGGCGTTATGGACGCAACGAGTGAGACAACAACAACAGCACTCGGCGGTATTTTCAAATCAAATCCTGCAACACGCCATGAGTTTCTACATGGTTTGCGCTAAATCTCTCGATTGTAAATAAAAAGCTATAGACGCCCTCTAATTTCAGAGGGCGTTGTTGTATTTGTCACTGCTTTTCGTTCATACTATTGATTACATAAAGGATTTGCTAAGAAATTAGCCAGCTAGACTATGGACGTTCAAAACAAAAAAATACCTCGTCCTGGTTTGCTGTTCTTATAGTTGGACTAGGTTGAAATGAACAGAATTCAAAAAATCTACAGTTATGCTGAGCCTAATACGACTCTGGTGGTTGTGATGGGTGGGTTTGGTTACCCTGTATACTATTGGGTATGGGATACGCTCTATCCTCAGCCCTACGAAAACTTATGGTTGAGATTGCTCTGCTCGCTAGCGGTTTTCGTTCTAGCATTTCGTGGCGTGATGACCAATAGATTAAAGAAGGTGGTTCCATATTATTACCTAGTTTCCATAGGTTTTTGTCTTCCTTTTTTCTTCTCCTATATGATGTTTATGAATGGCTGGAATGATGTATGGATATTATCATTTATGTCATCTATATTTCTGCATATTCTCTTGGTTTATGATACTAGGGTTATGTTATCGCAGGCGTTAATCTGTGTAATGTGTGCAGCTATATTTGCCCATTTTAATTTACCTGACGGTGTGAACTTTTCTGACCATCTGGTATATTTGCCTATCTTCGCGTTTACGTATTTATTTGGTAATCTGTTTTACTTTCGAAATCAAACAGAGCATGAAGCTAAGTTTACTGTTGCCCGATCGTTTGGTGCAGGTATTGCCCATGAAATGCGAAACCCACTGAGTGCATTGTTGTCTTCGTTTGAAGTAATCAAGAGTATCATACCAAGTGGTAACTCGTCTTACAGGAATACATATCAATTAAATGCACAAGAAATACAAATACTCAATGATATTATTGATGATTCTATGAAAGCAATTTGGACTGGTAACGAAACCATAGACTTATTGTTGACATCAATAGATCAAAATAGGGTGTCAACTTCAACGTTTTGTAAGTTAAATGCTAAGTCGATTGTAGATAATGCAGTTGATAGTTTCAGTTATAAAAATGCAGCTGATAAAAGGCTCGTTTTCTTCGATATTAAGGAAGATTTTAGCTATTTCGGGAGTGACACACTTTTAAAGTATGTTGTATATAACCTCTTAAAGAACTCTTTCCGACATCGAGGAGCGGGTAAGTTTAACATTGTGATCAGCTCCAAGGCGACTGAGAATGGCAATAGTATCTTATTTAGAGATACGGGTATTGGGATTGAGCCTGAGCTTATAAAAAACATATTTGATGATTTTTATACCACGGGCAAAAACGGCACGTTTGGTTTAGGGTTGTCTTTTTGTAAGAAGGTAATGCGTTCATTTGGCGGCACGATAGTCTGTCGTTCAAGTGTTGGTGAATGGACGGAGTTTGAGTTGTTTTTCCCTAATTATTCCTCGACAGCGGTAAAAAATATCAAAACTGAGCTGGTCAAGGCAAAATCTGTGCTATTTATCGGAGATGAAAAATCGGATGTTGCAACTGAGCTTATAAAACTGCAAGGCATCACTCAGATGAAAGTCGAGTTTGTGAGTTTAGAGGATGCTTGTGAGAGAGATGAACATTACTTTGAATACAGTTTGATACTTATAGATGGTGAGTTTAATAGCAATGGCTGGTCATTAATGTCACGCCTTGAAGGTAAGTTGGGATTCACTGAGGCTAGGATTGTGTTCCTCAACGAAGAGGATGCTACTCGTAACCTTTATTTCCAACGATATGTCAATATCGTTCTCAATAGCAGGGAAACGTTCATTAGCCAACCATTGGCTACGTTAGACTACCTATTGTTTGATTCTTTAGAAGATGATGAGCCTGATCAGGCTTATAATGAAATCTCTACTAAAAAAACAGTCATGATTGTCGATGACAACCACTCATTGCGCTCGATTACTAGTATTATGCTCGAAAAACAAGGCTTACATGTAATACAAGCTGAAAATGGGCAGGTTGCCCTAGATGTTCTCGATGAAGAAGACGTCCACTTAATTCTTATGGATGTAGAGATGCCAGTACTCGATGGTTTATCTGCGACTCGGAAAATTCGTGAGTCAAACATGCCTTACTCATCGGTTCCAATCGTTGGTTATACCGGTGATAAAAGCGAAGAAACTGTCGTTCAGATCAACCAAAGTGGTATGAATGATTATATTGTTAAGCCAACGCCAAAAGATGAGTTAATTGATAAAGTAGCGACTTGGTTGTAGTTGAACTACGACTGTAAAGGGACTGGATTAACAAAGAAGAAAACGCCTACATTGATGTAGGCGTTTTTATATCTTAATAGAAGATAAGGTCGTTGTTCAGCCAAGCTGATCGGCAAATCTCTATGACTTTATCGAGGTCTTGCTTTGTGTGCATCGTATTGATGGATAATCTTAGTATGTGCTTATTGTTAGGTGTCGCTGGTGGGGCAAACACTGAGCCAAACACACCGTTTTCCTCAAAGTAGTTTCTTACTTTAATCGTGTTTTCCACATCACCAGTTTCCAAGCCTATGATTTGTGATTCACTTTGAATGGCAAAGCCAATGGAACGCAGTTCCTTATTTAGGTATTGGGCGTTCTCGTTGAGTGTTTGTCGTCTCTTCTCAGAGCTTACGATGACGTCGTGTGTTTTGCTTAGTCGAGCGAGTTCGTAAGGCAGCATTGTTGAACTAAAAATTGCCGGAAAAGCGACCATTGGCACGCAATAGTTGGTTTTCTCATTGGCTAAAATAACACCAGCGCGATAGGCATATGTTTTAGCGAGACTCGCGGTAATGTAATCAACATGCTCGGTAAGCCCCAGCTCGGCAACGAGACCAGCCCCTCGTGGACCATGGGTTCCTAGCGAATGAGATTCGTCAACGACCAAGGCACAATCAAACTCGTAGGCAAGCGAAACGAGATCGACCAGTGGAGCAACCGTGCCAACGGTACTGTAAATAGAATCTACAAGAATGATTCCGCTGCCGTTTCTCGATATTTGACGTTTTAGGTGCTTGATATTGTTGTGCATAAACATATGCACCTTGGCCCCGGCAATGCGTGCCCCTTCCCACAATGAAGCATGGGCAAAGAAATCAACGTAGACGTTTGTATCTTTGTCACAGATGGCTTGCAGAAGGTTTACATTGGCAGTCCAGCCTGACTGAGCAACTAAGCAGCTTTCGAACCCAACATGACGCGCCAACTTCGATTCGAAGTCACTTTCTTTATCTTCGCCCAGTAAATAAACACCAGACATGAGTAAGCTTTCTTTGGTTTCGCGTATTCCCTGAATATGAGCTTCTTGAATTTCGTAGTGGTCATGCAAGCAAAGGTAGTCATTCGTTTGCATTACAACATCGTTGCTAGTTGGTCGACCGCCACAAACAACAGGATGATTTTCTGTATTCGAACTGATCCTGTCCGCAATAAAATGCTCATGCTTTTTAGTAATAAATTCTGGGAGAGACTTTTTAATCTGAGTTAAGTGCATAGCAGTTATTCTCTATGTAATTGAAATCATATGTCGGCCGATGCACTTATTTATTGCCGACAAACGAGCTGCTGTCATTAGTGAATATTTTATTTTTTGGTTCTGTTTGCAAAATGAACTATATTCTATGGGATTATGTTTATTTTGCTTATACCTGTTGGGGGTCTAAGTGATTGAAAACTCTACGCTCCTATCGCATTATTGATATTTGTATCACAAAATATTAGCGACTTCTACCAAGCTCAGGCCAGTACATTTTTACAAATCCGACACTCACCCAAACCACTGCTAACGTCGCTACAGTCAGTTCGAGAAATCCAAAATTATGCAGCCAGTGCCAATGTGGATGTTCGGCTTCAAAAAACGTAGTAAGCCTATGCATTGCAATCGAACTAATGACTGAGGGAAACGTAATCGCTGCTATTGAAGGTTGGAATTTGAGCTTAAGTAGTCGGAAGTAGCACAAATAGATCAGCATAGTCATTGTAATGGCGATGCCAGCTAACGCACCAGTGAGTATAGGATCAGGTTCGGGAAAATTGACTAAGTATGCAGATAATGTGAGGTTGATCGGAGCGGCCATAATGGCCAAAGTGGGTCTTGCACGTTTTCTTAGCATCCCTTCGAATACCAAACGGTATAGAACAAGCGGCAGCATAAAAAAGTAAATAGTAATACAAACCGAAGCAATAGTTTCCGAGTAAACAGTGTGCCCAAATTGTGTTCCAGCCAATGAACTACTGATTAGGCCTACTGGATAGAGAAACCAACTAGGCACTATATTCGACATTCGGAAGTTTTTTATTTGGTGGAAGAAAAATAACACAGCCATCGATACATGAAGTGTTAGCGCGGCAAACCACAGGGGATAGGCTACGATTGGCTGAATAACCGCGAGGTAGTCACATAGAATTAAAAGCGCCATGCTCATTGGCGCCATCAAACTACCGGTTAAAGGGTTCTTAATATCCGCAGAGAAGATATGTCTATTTAGCAGGTATTTGATTAATACCGGTAGCAGCAGAATAGCGCCTACTGCCGCTAATATAGGCTGAATCTGTTTACCTATTTCAGGAATATACAGTGCCCAAGCGTGCCCTAAGCCAATCATACCAAGCGCTAAAGAGGCTTGAGAAGTCGGTACATTGTGAAACTGGGTAAGACGTTTAAGGGGAGCAAAGCTTATTGTCACAGGGGGCTCTCTTGAAATTCCATATCCAATGGCTGCTTAATTTTTAGCAGTCTAGCCGTCTAATTATACATGCTTTTCTAGATCACGTAACCATGAAACATCTTACAGTATGATTAAATTCACTCTTTTCTAGGTAGATCAACTTGTTGGAGTTTTTCGTTTTTAATGGTGCGATGTAGAAGTTGGCTATAGATAGGTTGGCCACCGAGCATCTGGGCGACGATGGTAGCGCCAACCGCTGTAATGATCAAAGGCAATATCAAGTGATAGTTATTGGTCATTTCGATAACCAACAAAATTCCTGTGATTGGTGCACGCACAGTGGCAGCAAATAGTGCTCCCATTCCTGCGATAGCGAACACTCCCGGCTCTATGGGAAGCTCTGGGAAAAGGGTGTGCGCGACTAGGCCAAAAGCGTAACCAAAGGAAGTACCAAGCGCCAACATCGGCGCAAATATACCGCCAGGCGCACCGGAGCCAAAACAGATAAGCGTTGTCAGAACCCGTCCGATGAAGAGAAGTATCAAGACTTGAGCACTGAAACTCCCATTGGTTATTTCGGGGATTAAACCTATGCCTCCGCCAGTAAGTTCTGGTACATACAGCAGCAATAAGCCAAACATACCGCCGATCATTGAACCAGTGAAAAGGAAACGTTTTAGGTCGTTTTTATGAATACGGACAAACAAGTCCTGAAATACCGTCACTAGGCGATTAAACACAACTCCAAATCCACCAAACAAAGCCCCAAGTAACAGGAATAGCCATAGTATTTGCAGGTCAGGCGAGCTGTACTGCGGCATAGTAATGACCGCGTGTTGTCCATTGATGGCGCGAAAAACGATGGTGGCCGTCACCGCGGAGATCAGCACGGCTTTGATAGAGATAAGGGAGTAGCGAAAATGTGGGCGCATCTCCTCAACAACAAACATAATGCCCGCTAGAGGGGCATTGAACGCAGCGGCAAGACCACCCGCGGCACCAGAGGCCAGAAGGGTATGGCGACTATCATCGTTTTTCACCCGAAATATATCCGTCACCATACGGGCAATATTACCACCCATTTGAACGGTAGGGCCTTCACGTCCCAATACCATGCCTGAGCCGAGGGCTCCAAGACCACCAAAGAACTTTACAGGTAAAACTCGCCACCAACGAACAGGGCGCATATTATCCATCGCGCCTTCGATCTCTGGAATACCTGACCCCGCTGCTTCAGGTGCAAACTTATGGACCAAAAAATAACCGACGAACGCGAGTAAGGCACTGATAAGAAAAGCAAGTAACCATAGCGGCAAAACGGAGCCTATTTCGTCTTTTAGCCAATCCGTTCGAGTCTCAGTAACGAAATGAACACCCAGCTCAAAAAGAGTCCCGACGAGCCCAGCAAATATGCCGACCACACATGACAGAAGAAGAACTGAAATCGGGGTTTTGTCTCTAGAGAGAAATTGATTGATCGTTTCTTTTGGCACATGGGCAAGTAACGACTGTTTAATTTTCTCTCTTTTGGTCATTGTAGCAAGAACCTTTTTGGCTTAACTGATGGGTACTTAAGGTAAAATTATACGACTTCACAAAGTTGGCAACAGTGGCAAGAATGAAAAGTAGTATTTCACTATTCGCTGATACACCGAAAATGACTCGCCTAATTGAGGTTATGCATAGACCGTGTGCTTTGCTTTCCAATTTCGAACCACCGTTCAACATATGTGATGTCAGGCACACTTCAAAACTTGTAATTTATCGTTTCTGTACCATAGTTAGAGTGTAGGGTTCATATTCGACTTACATGGAGGATTCAAATCCCTACCTACAATTTGGATGTGCAACATACACATACTACTGCCTCGTATTTTATCTCAGCCGATCGATTTGGCTCAGAGATTCGCAAACTCACGATTGAGTCACGAGGGATCAAGGCGCGCGCAAAGTGCGCCTTTTGTCGTCTGCGATAAAGCAAACTCCTGAACACTTCTTGCTCTCCTCTCTATCACTCTAGAATCATTGAATAAATTGCGGTTATACTTTCCTTAAAAGCAAACACAGAGTAAGACTATGACTAATCAAGTCCCAACCAACATAATCACCGGCTTTCTAGGTGTCGGTAAGACCACAACGATACTCAATCTACTGAAAGACAAACCCGAGAATGAAAACTGGGCAGTTTTGGTCAATGAGTTTGGTGAGGTTGGCATTGACGGCGCAATGATGGCAGATGGTGGCGCCATGATTAAAGAAGTGCCAGGTGGCTGCATGTGCTGCACAGCGGGCGTTCCTATGTCTGTTGGCATCAATGCACTATTAAGACAAAAGCCAGACCGCCTGATCATCGAGCCAACAGGTTTGGGACATCCTAAGCAGGTTATTAAAACGCTGACGTCAGACCAATATGATAAGTATATTGATTTGAGAGCCACTATTGCGTTGGTTGACCCGCGTAACCTGTCAGACGAGCGACATCTAGAGAATAAAAACTTCAATGATCAACTTGCCTCGGCGGAAGTCATTATTGGCAACAAAGTCGATCAATGCACAGCAGAAGACATTGATGTCTTCAATGATTGGCTGACCGACCAAGAGCCAGCGAAAATCTTCCACAAACTGGTTAAAAATGGTGAGCTTCCCCTTGAAGTACTTGATATAGAAAGACGCGAAGTGACACAAGAGGCAGCTAAACATGAGCAACATCACGACGATCATGACCATAGCGACCTTGAACCTATATTTGAGTTGCCACCAGAAAAGCCGTATATACGTAGAGAAAACCAGGGACAAGGCTATTTTAGCTGTGGATGGATCATCGGCGAAGAACACAAGTTTGATTTCGACCAGTTATTCTCGCTGTTTAGCGATCTAAATGCTGAGCGCGTGAAGGCGGTGGTCAATACAGACAAGGGCTGCTTTGCATTCAATGTGGCTAACCGCGTGGTTTCCGTAAATCAAATGTCACTAGAGGGCTATGAATCTCGAATTGAAGTTATAGACTCGCAACTGATGCCGTGGCAAGACTTAGAATCGATACTTTTAAAGCTATGCGGCTTGAATGAGGCGTAGAGATATTTGTGAATGAAAAGAGAGGCAAAGCGCCTCTCTTTTTTTGTATAAATCTAAGCCAAATCAACTAACTCACCTTGCTCAGTGATGATTCTAGACTATTGTTATTATTGAAATAACAATAACTTGCAACAAAGCAAAGGAATGTCAGATGGGCGCAGTGGTTCGAGTGTTTAGTGTGGTTGTGATACTGCTCGCGAGCGTTACGGCACGTGGCGGTGATGGCACGATGTCGACCTCAAACAATTTAAAAGCGAGTTTTGTGGGCAGTGAAGCTTGTGTTGAGTGTCACCAAAAAGAAGTTGAGCAATGGAAAGGCTCAGACCATGAGCGAGCTATGGACCACGCAACAGTGCACAGTGTCCTAGGCGATTTCGATAACGCTGTATTTGAGTTTAAAGGCAAAGACAACCGATTCTTTAAAAAGGACGACCAATTTTGGGTCAATATCCAAGGTCCTGATGGTCAATTTCATGACTACCAAATCCAGTACACATTCGGTCATTATCCCCTTCAGCAATATATGGTCGAGTTTGATGATGGTCGCGTACAGTTAATCCCCTTTACTTGGGATTCCAGGGCTAAATCGCAGGGTGGGCAACGTTGGTATCACCTCTATCCAGAAACAACGACCAATGATGAGTTTTATTGGACTAACACCGGTCAAAACTGGAACTTCATGTGCGCCGATTGTCACTCAACGAATCTTGAGAAAAAATACGATAAAGCGACGAACCGTTATGACACAACGTGGTCAGAAATCACCGTAGGTTGTGAAGCGTGCCATGGACCAGCCAGTTTGCATGTTGCTCTCTCAAAGCAGGAAAATCCGACAAACTTCTCTCAAGATAATCATTACGGTTTTGATCGTGATTTAACCAAAGCGGTCTCGGAGTGGGTTTATCAAGAGGGCTATTCGACACTACAACCAAAGTCCATCAAAGAGACACAACAGGTTAAGGTTTGTGCTCAATGCCACAGTCGCCGTGTTCAGTTGTCAGAGCAGTATGATCACGTTCAAGGGGATCTATTTGATAGGTATCTAGTCTCAAATTTAACGCCAGAACTTTATCACTCAGATGGTCAGATCTACGACGAAGTGTATGTGTTTGGCTCATTTGAACAGTCAAAGATGGCCCAAAAAGGGTGTGACTTGTACCAATTGTCACGATCCCCATTCAGCAAAGCTCAAAATTCCAGAGGAAGCTGTTTGTGCTCAGTGTCATGTTGCCTCTGAATACACGCCAGAAAAGCATACATTCCACCAAGCAGGAACAGAGGCGAACAGATGTACAACTTGTCATATGCCAGAGACGACGTACATGGAAGTCGATCCGAGAAGAGATCATAGCTGGCACATACCTAGACCAGATATGAGTAAACACATCGGCACGCCTAATGTTTGTACTGCCTGTCATGAGGATAAAGATGCAGGCTGGGCGAGCGAAACTTTGGCTCAGTGGTTCCCTAAATCCAACTACCAAAATACTCAACACTATGGTGTAGCTTTCTATGCTGCGGATATTGGTCATCCAGCGGCTGCAGACGCGCTCTCTTACATTGCGCAAGATGTGAACCAACCATCCATTGTACGAGCGTCAGCGTTGCAACGAATGGCTGGTTTTCAAGGGCAAAACAGTTTGATCGCGTTAGGACGGGCCGTGAAAAACCAGCAATCCATGATTCGAATTGGTGCGATACAAGGCAGCGCGCCATATCCGGCTCTGCAGCGCTGGCAGATTATTTCTCCGCTCCTTGAAGATGAAGTGCTCGCCGTTCGAGCGGAAGCCGCAGGTGCTCTGGCTCAATATTGGCGAGAGTTAAACCCACTCCAAAAAGACCAACTAAATGCCCCTTTGAAAGAGTACATAGAAATTCAGGAGTACAACTCAGATCGAGGGTTTGGAAGAACCAATCTTGGCAATATCTACGCGGCACAGGGTAAAAGCCAACAAGCAATTGCAGAATACCAAGGGGCCATTGAAATAGAGCCTTATTTTGAAAATAGCTACATCAATCTTGCCGATCTCTACCGAGGACTTGGCGATGAGAAGTTGGCAGACCAAACACTCAAGCTAGGTATGAATAATCAGCCAAACTCGGCAGCCATTCATTACAGTGCCGCGCTTTCAAAACTAAGACAGGGTGATAAAGCGGCCGCCAGCCAGTTACTGGCAAAAGCCAGCGAGCTAGAGGCAAGCAATCCTCAATATTGGTTCGTATACGGCTTATCAATGGAAACTGCCAATCTGAATGTTGCGCTCAACGCGGTAGACAAAGCCTATCAACTGAGCCGAAACCCAGAGCACTTATTCTCGAAGTGCGATTTGATGCTCAAATACAAACACCAAAGCGCGCCTCAATGTTTGAGCCAGCTGTCCAAAGTTGCACCACCAGAAGTTATACAGCAGCTAAAATCACGCTATTAGGGGCCGTATAGCATTATCTCTATAACCAAAAGTTATAGAATGGCTAGGTAAAATTAAGTGCTACATTGAGGTCCATTCATTTAACGAAGACGAGCAATCAAAAGGTGTGAACCAATGAATCAAGCACAAACAGAACTTAACCGCCTGATTACAGAAGTAGGTAAGTCGGTTATCGGTCAACAACATGTGGTCACAGCGCTGGTGGTTGGCTTGATTACCAATGGACACATTTTGCTTGAGGGTTTGCCGGGCACGGCGAAAACACGCTCTATTAAATCATTGGCCGATCGCCTGAATACAAGTTTTGGGCGTATTCAGTTCACGCCAGACTTATTACCGTCCGACGTAACCGGTACTGAAATTTACCAAGATATGGATGGTAAGCCTCAGCTTCACTTCCAAGCTGGCCCAATCTTCAACAGCATTGTTCTGGCGGATGAGATCAACCGTGCACCAGCGAAAGTTCAGGCCGCCTTGTTGGAAGCAATGGCAGAAGGGACGGTGACGGTAGGGGGAGACAGCCATAAATTGCCAGAGCTTTTTATGGTTCTCGCGACACAAAACCCAATCGAACAAGAGGGTACCTATCCGTTACCTGAGGCGCAGATGGACCGCTTCATCATGAAGGTGACGGTAGATTATCCAGAGGACGAGGCAGAACGAGACATCATTCGCTTAGTGCGAAATGAAGAACGTTCAATAATGGTTGCTGCGGATTCTGAAACTACCACCTCCAATGACATTATCACTATCTCAACAGATTCGGTTTTTGCCGCAAGAAAAGAAATGCTAGAGATTGAGGTATCGGACATCGTCGAGAATTATATCGTCAGTCTCGTGATGGCGACAAGACAGCCGCAGCGCTACCCAGAATCGTCACTGTCAGATTGGATTCTCGTTGGATCTTCCCCGCGTGCGTCTATCGCTTTAGATAAATGCAGCCGCGCTTATGCTTGGTTACAGGGTCGAAACTATGTCGAGCCTGATGACGTTAGAGCGGTTGCGAACATGGTGCTCGGACACCGAATTGCGCTGTCATACAACGCGTTGGCAGAACAAGTGACTCAGCAAGATGTTGTAAACCACCTTCTTGATGTTGTTGCGATAGGCTAAGCCGCCAGAGGTACTACTATGGCTTCTAAAAACGCTAACAACCAAGATTGTCGAATTCATACCTCGTATGAGCGTTTGGTTAAGCTGCAATCACAAGTGCAAGCTTTCTCATTATTACCGCATCTCGTGGCGCAATCTCGCATGTCGGGTCGACATGGTTCACCGTTTCGTGGGCGTGGACTTAACTTTGAAGAGCTTCGCCATTACCAGCTCGGTGATGATATTCGAAATCTAGATTGGAAGGTCACGATGCGAACTGGCAAACCGCACGTGCGCACTTATACCGAAGAGAAAGACCGAAATTTTATCATCTGTGTTGACCAGCGTAGTGGTATGTATTTCTCGTCTATCGATACCATGAAGTCTGTGGTCGCTGCCGAGATCGCAGCACTGTCAGCATGGCGTATTTTGAAAGACAATGACCGAGTCGGCTTTATCATTAGCCGGTCGACACATATTGAATACTTAAAGCCGCAACGCTCGCAAAACCATCTCTTGCATGCCTTAAAACGGCTCAATGAAGCGAATAATGCGCTTGATATCTCTAGTGAAGACAGAGAAGCATCTAGCTTGTCAGCCACCATTCGTATGCTTGGTAATCTCGGGCTCAAGAACGCTACTGTCTTATTCATTAGTGATTGGTCTGGGGCGTCTGAATTCGATCTCGATAGATTGAAGTACTTACAGCAGCATAACGACATCTTAAGCGTAGTCATTTCCGATCCGCTTGAAGCGGCGTTACCAGCAGACATTCTCGACTCAGCTTCTTTGGTATTTGGGGATGGCAAATATCAGCTAAGCGTGACTGAAAAAACGAAGTTAGATAAAGCCAACCTCGGACTCAGGGAACAATCTCACCAACGTCTTGAGAGACTTGGTCAGCTAATGGCGATGAAGCGACTTCCTGTTATCGAGCTATCAACTGATGGTAAACATATCGATGCGTTTAAGCGTGCTGTGGGAGGGGTATCTTCATGAGTCAAACAGCGCCTAGTTCCTATATTCTTCGCAATATGTCAGAGGTCCCGAATCCAGATGCTATCTCTTGGCTTCCACAGACCCTAGGATGGCAAGTGCTGGCATTATTCATCGTTCTATTTGCTATCTACAAGTTCGCCATAGCCTACTGTGACCACCAGATGCAGAGTTATCGAACAGAAGCAAAGAGGGTACTCGACCAACATCGACGGTCAGAACATCTTTCGATGGTTTGTTATGACGTGCTGAAAAGTGTTCACCACTACCTATATCCAAATCAGCCTCAACAGTTTAATAAGGTTTGGTTGGGGTATTTGAGTCAACAGTCTTTAGATCAAAGCAGCAATCTAGCGACAGAACTCGGAGAAAAGTGGCTACGCTCGCTTATCTCTCAATCGGTGGTATTAACGAATGTGGAAACTCAGCAAATACATAGCGCGGTATCGCTTTGGATTGATTCTCATAAAACGCCCTCTTGGTTAAGAGAATACTGGTCACTTAAAAATACAGCTCAGCGAAAATTGAGTGGTGTTCGACGATCGCTGATTCACTTCAAGGGGGAGTCCTCATGAACTGGGAAAGCCTCTCTCTAACTTACCCAATGTGGCTGTTGCTCTTACCCTTACCGATTCTGGTTTACCGCTTAGTCCCAGCTTATAAAACCAAACAGAGTGCGATTAAGGTACCGTTTTTTAGAAGCCTCTTGGACATTCTTGGTGAAGAACCCGAGCAGGGTGCGACTCAGCTGAATCCGTCTTGGTGGCAGCGTGCAATCCTTGTTGCGTCTTGGGTTTTGTTGGTTATCGCGATGACTAAGCCCACCGTGCTTGGCGAGCCACAGACGCGCGAGAAACTCGGACGAGATGTGATGGTCGCTGTCGATCTCTCGGGTTCAATGGCAGAAATGGATTTTCTATCTCCAGATGGTCAAGCGATATCAAGACTGGATGCGGTCAAAGGTGTGCTTAAAGACTTTGTCGCTACTCGCGATGGTGATCGCCTTGGTCTGATTTTGTTTGGCGATGCCGCTTACCTGCAAACCCCATTTACTGCCGATCACGGTGTATGGCTCGCGTTGCTCAATCAAACCGAAGTCGCGATGGCAGGACAAAGTACTCACTTAGGAGATGCTATTGGCTTGGCAATCAAGGTGTTTGAACAATCGCAAGGGGAAGCGGAGCGAGAGAAAGTGGTGATTGTTCTCACTGACGGCAACGACACAGGGAGCTTTGTTGAGCCGAAAGATGCCGCGACCGTTGCCGCTGCGAAACAAGTGAGGATCCATGTGATAGCAATGGGCGATCCAGAAACCGTAGGCGAGCAAGCGTTAGATATGGAAACAATTCAAAACATCGCTAGCTCATCGGGCGGCGAAGCGTTTCAAGCGATGGACCAAGAAGCGTTGCAAAGTGCTTATCAAGCCATTGGTGAGTTAGAGCCAAAGTTATACGAAAGCACGCAATACCGCCCTAAACAAACCGTGCATCATTACTTAATTATGATTGTGGTCGTGCTTTATCTGATCGCGTTTACCACCGCCACGATTCGTCGTTCCATGTTTAACTCTGAGCCAGTGGATTTAGCCAGAAAGCAAGATGTTGCCTCTATCGAAACGGAGGGCAAATCATGAGCAGTTTAGCGATTGAGCAGTTCTTCTCTCAGTTTCATTTTATGCGTCCTTATTGGCTGTTGGCGTTTATCCCACTTGTGGTACTGCTGTTGCTTCGTTGGCGTAGAGAGTCAAAATCTGCATGGAAAACCATCATCCCAGAGCATTTACAAAAGGCATTGATCATTGGCGAGCAGGGCTGGAAAAGCCAGCTTCCCCTTAAGCTACTCAGTGCGATTCTCAGTGTTGCCATAGTGATCTGTGCGGGACCAACCTGGGAGCGCGAACCGTCACCATTTGGAGAAGACCAAGGGGCGCTCGCTATTGTGCTGGATGTCAGTACTTCTATGGAGCAAACGGATTTGCCGCCGTCGCGCTTAGAGCGTGCCAAATACAAGATCCGAGACCTTCTAGAAGCTAGAAAAGGTGGAAAAACGTCACTTATTGTCTTCGGTGGAAGTGCACATACGGCGATGCCGATGACAGAGGACAATCAAGTATTCTTGCCATTTCTCAATGCGATAACGCCAGAGGTGATTCCGGTACAAGGTAAGAGTGTCCAATCGGCAATTCCTGAGTTGCAATCTCAGTTAAAAGGCTTTCCGTCAGCATCTATTTTAATCGTCTCTGATGGCGTTTCCCAAGAAGGTATTAAGCAATATCGAGAGGCATTTAAAGATACCAGTCAGCTAGTTATGGTATTGGGTGTGGGCAACGATGCTATCCAAAGTAGTTCAGCGACTGATTGGGGGAGCTTGAAAAAGCTGGCTAGCGATACTGATGGTCGTTACTACGCGCTCACAACTGATGATAGTGACATCAACAAAATCGCATCGGATGTCGAACGTCACATGCAAATTTCAGGGGAGTCAGCGATGCCTTGGAGAGACATGGGTTACTACCTCATCTTTCCTGTGATGATTCTAGCGCTGCTATGGTTTAGAAAAGGTTGGCTGGTTCAGTGGGTGCTATTAGCGTCGTTAATCAGTCCTAATTTGATAATAAGCCAAGCTCAGGCCGAAACTGTTTCTGTGGTGGCAAAAACTGAGCAGATCACAGAACCCAAATCGAATATTGAAGAGTTTTGGGACAGCGCGAAACAGACTTGGATGAATCTATGGCTAACCCCTGAACAGCAGGGGCAGTGGTACTTCAATCAAGGCGAATTCATTAAAGCGGCGAACCATTATCAAGAGCCGATGAATAAAGGTATCGCCTTTTACTATGGGCGTGATTTCGTTTCAGCCCAATCTCAGTTTGTTCAGGTGCAGGGCGATGAACGAGCTGTCCTATATCTTGGCAACACATTGGCGAGGCAACGTGAATATCTTGCTGCAAGAAACCTTTATAAAGATCTTATGGAAAAAACCAATGACGAAGATATTGCCAATGTTGCAGCGCAAAACTACCAGGCCATGAGTGAGCTGGTGGATGAAATCAATCGTGTGAGTGAAAGCCAATCGGGTACAACCGATGGACCTGAAGAATCTATGGAGCTGGGAGATAATCCTCGAACCGCTGATGGCGCGGATGAAGAAACAGCGTCACAGTTAATGCTAAAAGAAACGCTTAATGCTAACGAAATATTGGGCAGCCAAGAATTGGCGGATAAATGGCTAAGAAAAGTGGAAGCTGATCCAAAGAACTTTTTGAGGAATAAATTCCAAATACAGCTTCGTGAACAAGGGAGTCAACAATGAAGAGCGTTAACTTCCGACTAGCTATCACTAAGTTGCAGCTGATTCTCCTCGCGGCATTGCTATCTATGTCAATGCCCGCATATGCGAACATGACGATAAATCAATTACAGCGTGAAGGCGGTGTCGAGATAAAATCTTGGCTAAGTAAAGGTGATAGCGCAGCAGAGCCTACCGCAATTCGAGAGCAGGTTATTCTCTATATTGAGGTGGCAACGCCAAGGTGGTTTACAGGCGGTACTCGTATCTCTGGTTTTGGGATGCCCGATCTGATTGTAAAACAACGTAACCAATTAGCGACCAACTACACCGAACGTAAAAATGGACAAACATGGTCGCGACAGCGCTGGGAGATAACGCTTTACCCCCAGCAGAGTGGTGAATATCGACTACCAAAAGTGCCTGTGCGCGTTCAGGTTTCAGCACAGGACGGCTCGACCGTCTCCGGTACTCTGTATACAGAACCGATGTCGTTGTTTACTTACCTTCCAGATGCGACTTTCACTCAAAATGAACCCTGGTTCTCTGCTCAAGATGTCAAAATTAATGAGTCTTGGAAGGCATCCTCGGAGGATTTAAAAGCGGGCGATAGTTTAGTCAGAACCTTGAACATCGAAGCAGCCGATACTTTATCGATACTTTTACCACCTTTAGGTGAGCAGAGTGTAGAGGGAGTAAAAGGTTATCCCAAACCAAGTGTATTGAACGATAGCCAGACCCGTGGTGTATACAAATCGAAACGTACCGACGAGGTGACGTATATTCTCACGACAGGCGGTGAGGTGACGTTCCCTGAGCAGGAGATTCGCTGGTGGGATGTGGAGTCGCAATCGGTCAAGTCTGTCACTTTAGCGGCGAAAAAAGTGCAGGTTGCTCACACTTGGCGTTCGCTGATCAATACGTATAAAACTGAACTCGTTATACTTTTTGTAGTAATGCTCGCGATAGTAACAACGTTCAAGCTAATGTACCGCTTCTACAAAACGCACCCAACACCACAGTGGTGGCAGTTGGCGAAAGCGCTACGAAGCAGAGAGTGGGCGTTAGTCAGGGCTTTAATCTATAAAAAAGGTCGTGAAGTTAGCGGAGAAGTTGAACTCAAAAAGATCCATGACGAACCTTCATGGCAGCAAGCGAGTCACAGCATCCAAAATGAAACACCAGACGCCGCGTTAAGTCGCAGAATGTGGAAAAGACTTAAGCCAAAAAGGCGCAGCGAACGTTCATCTGTACTCAAGGGTTTAGATAAGTGGCACTAGAGTACATGAGCCGAGCTGGTGAAAACGAAAAGGTCAGAATGAAAAACACCGAACTCAATCTTATTCCAGTCTTCGTTGCCATCTACGAAGAGCAAAGTTTATCCAGTGCGGCAACACGGCTTGGCATTAGCCAGCCAGCAGTGAGCAAAGCACTCAAACGTCTTCGAGAAATCTATGACGATTCTCTATTCCATCGCAATGCCAGTGGCGTAGAGCCGACAACCTTTGCCAATGATATCTACCCGGCTTTGGCAACGTCGCTCAAAAACTTCAATTCAACACTCGAAGCGTCGAGAGATTTTAATCCTAAGACCTCAACCAAGACATTCTCTATCGCCTCTGTGTCTGCTGCGAACTATGCAGTATTGCCGGAGCTACTAGTAAGGTTTGCCAAGATAGCGCCTAAGGTGTCACTCGAAGTGCATCCGCTGTTCACCGAAGACCATGAGTCCGACCTGCGCTTGCAGCGCTATGATTTAGTTATTGATAGAACGCGCACTGATGTCACTACGTTGAAGACCAAAGAGATCTTCAAAGAAACGCTTTATGTTGTCGCATCGAACGACCACCCTAGGCTGACAGGTGAGACAATCACTACCGAAGAGTATTTGGCTGAGCAACACGTTGTGATGTCTCGTTGGCACACTCGTCAAAGCTTCTTTAGCGAGAAAGACTTCCCTGAATTTGGTAAGCGTAAGATCGTGTATCGTGCACCAGGCGAAGTAGATATGTTGCCAGCCATAAGTCAGACCGAAGCCATTGGTCTGGTCACGCACTCTACGTTTACCAAGTTTTCCCAAGGACTCAACGTAAAAGCGCTGCCAATGCCATTCGGAGCGTCAGTACACGGTTTGAGCATGGTTTGGCACCCAAGCCGAAATTCGGATACGGCACATCAATGGTTAAGAACTCAAATTGCTAAGGTTGCCAGTACGCTCAATAAATAACATGAAAGGATGAAGGTTCATGATCAAATGGGGTGTGATAGGGCCGGGTAGGATTGCTCACAATTTTGCTAAAGGGATCAGTGTTACCAAAGACGCTGCTATCCACGCCGTAGCAAGCAGAAACCAACAGCGAGCCCAGCGGTTTGCGGATGAGTATCAAATAACGACTGTTTACGGAGATTATCAAGCGTTAACACAAGATCCCGTTATCGATATTATCTACATCGCGACGCCTCACGCCTTTCATTATGAACAAGCCTTGATGTGCTTGAATGCAGGCAAGCCAGTCATGTGCGAAAAAGCACTCACAATGACTGCCAAGCAGTCTGAGCATCTGCGTGAGATCTCTGTCGAGAAAGGCTTATTTATCATGGAAGCCTTTTGGTCTAAGTTCCTTCCTGTCTGGAAGCAAATCCAAATCTGGAAGCAGCAAATAGGACCAATAAAACTCGTCCAATCGAACTTCTGCTTTAAAGCTGAGCGTAACTACAGTGACCGCCTGTTTGACCCCGCGCAGGGAGGGGGAGCTCTGCATGACATTGGTATCTACAACATCGCACTATCTAATTACGTCTTCGATCAACTGCCTCTAAACTGGCAAATCACAGGTGAAGTAGGGGAAACGGGAGTCGAAGAAAGTGTCTCGGCGATTCTTGAATATGAAAATGGCGCTAGTGCGACGTTTACCTGTAGTTTCAATATCAGCACACCAAATACCATGGTCATATTCGGCGAACGTGGACGAATCGAAGTCGCAGAACCTTTTTTTGGTGCAGAGAAAGCAACGCTTGTTACTGACAAGGACACCGAAATATTTGAAGCACCGCACTTAGGTGCCGGCTTTGAGTATCAAATCGCGGAGGCGATGGAGTGTCTAAAACAAAACAAAATCCAGAGCGATAAGCATCCAATGAAAGCGACGATTGATACTTTACGTATCATTGAAGAAATGCGTAAAAAGCTCGACGTTGAGTAAAAGTACATCATTCATTGGCAAACACAACTTAAGCTATTCTTAACTCAATCCTTAAGAAATATGAGAGCCAGACAATTGATTACCGATAGCCAACTTCGTGCAATGCAACAAAACGATCTACCAGCAGTTAAATCCATCATCGATGCGAATGAAATGTTTCCCTCTGAATATATCGATGAAATGACGTCCGAGTATTTCTCTGGTGGCTCGCGAGAAGTTTGGACGGTTGCTGAGAATGAGAAGGCGGGCATTGTTGCTGTTGCTTTTTGTTCCCCAGAAAGAATGACCGAGGGGACATGGAACCTGCTGATGATTGCAGTACTGCCTGACTATCAAGGTGTTGGAATCGGGAAAGCTATGATGCAACATGCTGAGAGTCAGGTTATGGGCCAAGATGCTCGCATTTTGTTGGTCGAAACATCAGGGCTCCCGGAGTACAAAAAGACGAGGGAGTTTTATCCTAAGTGCGGATATAAGCAAGTAGCGATCATACCTGATTACTATGACGCAGGTGATGATAAGGTGGTTTTCTGGAAATCATTTCAGGATTAATTAAAAACTTGGTATGCAATGTCCATATTAGCTTGCCTTTTTAGGAGCACAAACCTGTTTAAACCACTTGCTGACAGCCTCAATACAATCTTGTTGAAGAGGTTTAATTATTGCACTCGCTGGGTAAAGTAGTACGTAGCCAAAGTGCCCAGACTGAACCGCAAATTCAACGTCTAGTGATACAAACTCGTCCTCTCTAACTCCTAGAAGGTGTTTTGGTAACAAACTAAATCCTTCCGTTTCTAATAGATCTAGCAACATTGATGGGTCGCTTATTGAGCTAATCTTCGACGATATAAGAGTTTGCTGCCCAAATTGACTTTGTTGCAAATCCTCTAATACAAACTGCCGATGAAGTTGAACCTCTGCCAAGGATAAGCCTTTGCTTTTGGCTAGAGGGGAGTTTCTGTGAACGTAATAATCGAAGGCAGGGTAGCCAAGATTGATGAAGCTGACACCAGTTTCGGGATGAACGGCTCCTTGATTAAGTGTTATAGAAAAATCCGCACTGCCATCGATGAGGTGATTCAAAGCTGTATCACGTGAACGAGAGAGCCAGTTAATCGTTGTCATTGGGTGACGTTGTCGAATCTCCCAATCAATTTGCTTAACCGCTGAGCTAGGAATGGATGCATCATGACAAATTGAAAGGCTCGTTTGCTCTCCCAGGAATAAGCTATCTGTCGCCGATTCTAACGCGTTCATCTGATAGATAATGAATTTAGATGGACGGACTAAACTTGCTCCTTGCTCTGTCAATTTAGGGAACTTCCCGCTTCGCTCGAACAGTTCTATTCCCCAATCAATCTCGAGTTCGGAAACTTGGCGATGCAGAGTAGAACGATCTTTATTTAACGCTCTTGCCGCTTTGCTAAATGAGCCTTGTTCAGCAACCGCCACAAAGGCACTAAGTTGGTCAAATGACGCTCTCGGCATATTAGAATTCTCCATTAGCAAACTAACTTATGTTGTAGATTATACAACATATGTGATTTTCACTGTTGCGATTAACTGTTTAAAGTCATTTCCAGACAATAACGTTAAGTAGGCAAAATGATGAAAACTCTTAAAAGCAAATCTGTGTTAGCCCTAGCCGCAGCCATTTCTATTGGAACAATCAGTGCAACGGCGGAAGCATGCTCTCGCATCCTATGGGAAACGGAAGATCACGGTGTATTTGTTAGTCGCACCATGGATTGGATGGAAGAGAACCAGCCAACAATCGAAGTTCGTCATGCAGGTCAAAGCTACAAAGGTCATAACTCGGAAAATGGTAAAACGTGGACATCTAAATACGCATCTATCGGAATGACGTTATATGGCATTGGTCTTGTAGATGGTTTTAATGAGGCTGGCTTCTCGGCCAATGGTCTGTTCTTAGATGAAGAATCAACTGGCAACATAGAAAGCGGTGCTGACCAGATCTCTAATGCCATATTTGTAGCTTATTTACTCGATAACTACTCGACAGTAGAGGAAGCGCTGCAAAACATTCACGATATAGAGATCCAACGTTTTGAGCACAACGGCCATTCAATGCGTGGGCACTATTCAGTTCAGGATCAAAGCGGCGATTCTGCCGTGCTCGAGTTTCTTGATGGCGGTTGGAAAATCTATCGCGGTAAACAATATGACGTGATGACGAATAGCCCAACATTTAAAGAGCACCTTGCCAACTGGGAACAAGCCAAGCCGACAACGACAGATGTGATTGATGGTGAATACCCAATCCCTGGAAACATCAACTCAGCTCAGCGATTTATCTGGAACAAGTACATGAAATCGCAACTAAAAGAGCCGACAAGTTATGTAAATGGCCTAGCAAAACTTGATAGTGTTACTTACAAAATTCCGTTGGATGCGGCAAATCGTCCAGATGCCGAAGGTGTGATGCGCGGCTACGCCACCATCTATTCGGTGGGTTACAACCTAGACCAGAAAGTAATGCAGGTTCGCTATCAATATGGCGACGCATACACCCATTTCATGGTTGACTTCGACAAGCTGAACAATGGCAAAAACTACAGCATCAAGGCGGACAGGGCTGACCTATTTGGTGATGTCACAGGCCAAGTTTCAGAACGTATTGGTGTCATGTCTCACTACCTGATCAACTAATCCCATCGAGTTCGGTTTCAAGCCGGATTCATCATTAAGCACCAAGCGATCGCAACGTTCGCATGCCGATGGTGAACAAGCAAACTCTGACATCGGCCTTCTGACAAGCAAGCAAAACTCTAGGAGGCGTTTTCGCCTCCTAATCCGGATATTTCAATGATTAAAAAACTCTTTATTCTATTAGCAGTCACTCCCTTTATCTCATTTAACACTTTTGCCGAAACCAGCGGTGAAGACATTGACCCTTCTGATCTGACCAACGTATATACTCAAGCCGCGATTATGGTGAGCGGCAACAGCAACGTAATGCCTGTTGCTATGGCCTCTGGGGGCTATGACAATGGTCATCAGTTCGCGTTTATGGCCGAAGCTAAATTCGGAAACACTGGCGATAACGGTGACAATGAATTTGGGCTTGAATATGGCTCTTCACGATTTCAGTATTTCCAAGTAGCGGATACTGGCGTCAACTTTATGCCAAGGGCTGGTCTTTCCGTAGATTACATCAACATCCGCGCTTCAGGGCTTAAATCTGATCTACTAGCCCTTGGCGGCGTTGGTGCGATCAACCACGAGTACACGCCAGGCTTTATGCTATTTCCAATCGCGAGCTATGTTTATGGCCAATTTGATGTAGGTGGCTTAAAAGATGACGTCGATGGTGTCAATGTATCTCTTGCTGCATCTATTCCATTGGGTAGCAGCGGTGCATTTATGATGATCTGGCCTGAGTACCGAAAGCTAGGTGGTAGCAGTGTTGAGACTGAGAACCTTTCGACAAAACTCATCGTCAACGCGCCGCTGACTAGTGACCGTAAATGGTGGATAAATACTAGGTTGGAGCTTGATCATTCTGACTTAAGTGTTTCAGGTATTGAGCTACAGAATCAGTGGAACTCTGATGTTTATATGGGTATTCGATACTTTTTCTAAATTGGTCGTTGGGTCGCTCTGCTGGTGTAGAGCGACCAGATTCAAGGTTGAGTATCTCTTAGTCTGTTCTACGAACCTTAAATAAAGTCATGCTAATTGTTCAATAGGTTGCTTATGAAATGGTTCTGTCACTAATAAATAACATACCCCTCATCCCTTTCTGCGGTAATTGCTCTCTGTTATCTCCATCAAATAAATGATCGAAACTTGGTCATTCAATATCCGTGCTAAATAGAGTATTTGTTTAATCGAACGCCAAAATGCAGGCATATTGGGCGGAAACGCAAGTTCAACCACTTCTATAAAAATTATTTATCTTCACGACAAAGAAAATTTCCTTTTAATTTTTCTGTAAAGAATTACCTTTCGATTCATCAAGTTTTCTCACCCATTGGTAAATTCGAGGTATCTATGACACCAACTTCAATACGCCAAGGCGCAACAAGATTCTATGACAATCTCAAATTCCCTCGCGGCTTCGCTAAATCTGGTGATTTCACTCTAGCTGAAGAAGAAATTTTGACGTTTTATGGAAAGACACTATTGAGTCTAGAAAATGGCGAACTTCAAGCAACAAATGAAGAAGAAAAACGTCTTGTGAAAGTCGCTCACTTTGAGGTGGAACCAGAATCGAAGATAGAAAAAACATGGTTTAAATATATTAACTTAGCTCGTGGTAGAAAGAAGTTTCACACCCTCAACGGGCGCAATAAGCCCGAAGCATCAGAAGACGACATAGTTGAAACACTTGAGGACGATTAATGAACATTTGCTTTCTAATGTACCCTTGGGAACGAGTATGCCCCGAGACAGATACCACTCTGCGTTTAGTTCACGAGTGCGCGTTGCGCGGCCATACGGTCGCGATTACAACAACGAGTGGTCTGACGATAAGAGATAGTACGGTATTTGGTTTCTGTCAGGTTTTAAAGAAAGGTAAAGTATCCGATAAAATTCCTACTTTCTATCGTAATGCGGACTTTCGCAAAGCTCGCCTGCCTATGGCTGGTTTCGACGTCATCTTTATGCGAGCTAACCCTCCACTGGATAACCTAGCACTAAACTTTTTAGACTCAATAAAAGATGACACGTTAATCATCAATGATCTCGAAGGTCTGCGCCTAGCGAATAACAAGCTTTACACTGCGAGTATGGGTGGCACTGCGAGCGAGTTTATCCCTGCGACACACGTCTCGAAGAACCGCGACTATTTGCAACGCGTATTGGAAGAAAGTACCAGCGAGAAAATGATACTTAAACCGCTCAATGGATATGGTGGTCATGGTGTCATCGTCATAGAGAAAAATGCCCAGCAGAACTTTAGATCTTTGCTCGACTTTTACATTGGTGAAGGTGAGACGAGTAACTACGTGATCCTGCAAGACTACATCGAAGGCGCCGAAGACGGCGACAAGCGTATCTTGATGTTAAACGGAGAGCCTATTGGCGCGATGAGGAGAGTACCTGCTTCAGGTGAAATTCGCTCAAATATTCATGCTGGTGGTACGGTAGTGAAACACACGCTCACTAAAGAAGAAAAGCGTCTATGTGCGGCGATCGGCCCCAAGTTGGTTCGCGATGGACTCTACTTCACAGGGCTCGATGTAATTGGAAGCAAGCTTGTCGAAGTTAACGTGCTGAGTCCCGGCGGCATTATGCGCATCAATAAGCTAAATCGAGTGCGTTTGCAGAGGCAAGTTATTGACTTTGTTGAGAACATTGTACATTCCAAAGATCTTCTTCAGCAGAGAAAGAGTGCATTTAGGCTTGCGGTTCAAAACGCGCACCAAATCGAGTCTTAACTATGGAAAAACTCTCTGTATCTGACGTTCTTCAGCGTATTCAAAATACCACGACTTTTCATGCTGAGGTGGAAGAGACCGGTTGTGTTTTGAAAATAGACGAGTACTTACCAGTGGTGTGTACCGCCATTCACGCAGGCGAACGTCTGCGTGAAGATTTGATAAAACATTGCCTACTGACTAAAGAGCAACGGTATTTTGAAGAAGACCCATTTACCGATGAGATGATTTCCTCTCAGCCCATTACTCTAGCTGGATTAGACTCGAGATTTGAGTACGACTTAAATCGTGCGATGTCATTGAGTACGTATTACCGCAGTGCCTGGGAGCAAAAGGTTTGGGATAAGCCTTTACCTCCAAAGCAGCGTATGAATAGCCAAGCCAAACACGCGGCGTTTTATCAGATATATTCTGCACTGATACAGAAGCTTGAGTCGATGTTTGGTCTCGTCATTGTTTTCGACATGCATTCATACAATTACAAACGCATAGAGAAGAATACTCCTGTTTTTAACGTCGGAACGTCTCAGGTTGATGGTGAGAGATGGGGTAAGACAGTCACTCGTTTCTTGCAAGAGCTGCGTAAAATCGAACTGCCAAACATACAAGTAACGGCTGAGGAAAACTCAGTGTTTGAAGGTCGTGGCTACCTTATTGCGCACACCAACGCAAATTTTGACCGTACTTTGGTACTTCCTACAGAAGTTAAAAAAGTATTCATGGAAGAAGAGAGTGGCACTCCATACCCACTCGTACTAGAAGCGTTACAATCTGGGCTTAAAGAAGCGTTTAGCCAGACCAGTGCTTACTTTCAGCGCATTTACAATAGAAAGCCCAAAGTGAGCAAGACAGACATGTTAAGCTCAGTCATCGATCCAGCGGTTTTGTCTGTTGATCGTGCTCTATACAGATTGGCTCACAAAGTAGAGACGCTAAAATATGTGACACCAACCAATATCCCAAGTGAGAAGAAGCGGTTTTTTGCCAACGTGGCTCGCTATCAACCTAACTACCGCTATCGACAGCTTCCAATCAATGCGAATGAGTTTAAGTTTCAGCTCTATAGACTTCCAATAGAGAATATTGCTGATCCTGACATGCGTCAGCTTTATGGCGACATGATTGACAAACTGAGCGAGAAAGTTGATCTACTCACGAGTGTTGGTCAAGAAAATTTTCTGTACAACAGCTTGGCTTATCATGGACGTCCCGATGAGGTCGCAGTAGCCAATGCGAAGTTTTTGATGTATGCAAAGGATATTTCATCGGCGCCGAGTGAAATGTATTCAGCATCAGAAGCGGCAGAGCAAATGAAAGTTGCGGCTACAAACTGGGGGATGAAGTGCAAAATAACGCTAACCAGCTCACTTGCAGCACGAGCGATGGTGAGTTCCGTGCCTCCGACGTTGTTTGTGAACAAGGGCGCTACGTTTACCCATGAGGAAGTACAGCGACTCATACAGCATGAGTTAGGTGTACACATGGCGACGACATACAACGCTAAGCAACAGGCCTTGAAGATCTTTCAGTTGGGCTTACCAGGCTCTACCTTTACCCAAGAGGGTATGGCTATTATGGCGGAGTATAAGGCAGGGTACATGTCTTTGGACAGGCTAAAAGACCTTTCGACTCGCGTGTTGGCTGTCGATTCGATGCTGAAGGAGCATAACTTCTACAATACTTATGCTTACCTAGTCGAGGAGCTTGGCATTCAAAAAGACGCTGCATTTATGACCACGACACGCGTTTATCGAGGAGGGGGCTTTACCAAAGATTACCTTTATCTCACAGGCTTCTTAAGTATGTTGAGGGCAGAGGAGGATAGTAACTTAAATAATCTACTGATTGGTAAATGCAGTATTAAGTATCTTGACTTGATAAGTGAAATGGTGGAAAGAGACTGGTTGACCCCTCCAAAGTATCGATTCGATGATAAAGGTGGGACGCTAGAACCGACACTAAAGTATCTTATTAACTCATTGCGCTAGAGTCAGTTTGCGCTGGAATTCAGCAGAGCTAATAACGGAAAAGTGAAAAGGGGTAAAGGTACTAGGCACCTTTGCCCCTTATTGCCTTAGGATGTTCTTTACAGAATATCTCTCACGCGATAGTAAGACATCGCCAACACCAATGCTGGTGTCTTAAATAGCCTTCCCCCAGGGAACGGCATATGCGGGATCTTATCAAAAATCGCAAAGCGTTCTGCGGTGGTTGCGACGCACTCAGCCATGAGCGTGCCTGCCATCCCCGTCGCAGCAATGCCGTGGCCGGAAAAGCCTTGGGCAAAGTAGACATTGGGTTTGAGTCGGCCAAAGTGTGGCGCGCGGTTCATGGTAATAGCGACATTACCACCCCATGCATAATCGATTTTTGCATCGGATAGTTGAGGGAATATATCTACCATGCGTCCACGCATCGCTTTTTCGAGATTAAACGGCGCCACGCCAGAATAGCTGACTCGTCCGCCAAATAGCATTCTGTGATCGCCAGAGCAGCGGAAGTAATCTAACACAAAGTTGATGTCACAAGCGGCGATGTGATCTTTCATTAGAGCACCGGTAACGTCTTCACCCAGAGGCTCGGTAGCACAAATATAGGTGCCGACGGGCATCACTTTGTTCTCTAACTTGGTCTCTAAACCGTCCATATAGGCATTACAGGCGAGGATAACGTGGTTAGCTTTTACGGTGCCGTTTTTAGTGAACAGAGTAGCCGGATCACCATGCTCGATTTTGGTCACTGCGCTGTCTTCATAAAACTCTGCGCCAGCCTGTTTGGCAGCGTTTACCAATCCAAGCGTGTAATTGAGTGGATGAAGATGGCCGCTGTTGCTATCGAACATACCAGATGTGTATTTTTGGCTTGCGATGTGGTGACGCGTCTTTTCTTGATCCCACATTTCTAGCGACTCATAGCCGTAGTTTTCGGTGAGGTCGTCATACCAAGCTTTAAGCTCTTTGTCGTGGCGAGGCTTTACGCCGACATGCACCATGCCATCTCGCCAATCACAATCAATGTTGTACTTGTTGATGTTGGATTTTGTCAGCGCTAACGCTTCAACTGAAATATCCCAGAGCTTTCTTGCATCGGATTTTCCAACTAACTTTTCCAGCGTGTCTTGCTCAGATGCCCAGCCAAAGATCGCTTGACCACCGCTTCTTCCGGATGCGCCCCAGCCAACACGATTAGCTTCTAAGACAATTACTTTAAAGCCTTTGTTGGCAAGTTCGAGTGCGGCGGTGGCTCCGGTGATGCCGGAGCCAATAACACAGACGTCGGCAATTTGATCTCCCATTAGTTTAGGAAAATCGAATTGCTGATTTCGCGATGCCGCGTAATAAGAGTCTGTGTGCTTCACTTTCATTTTGTATCCTTACTTTACTTGTACCACTGATATTCTAATGGCGAGACTTGCGCCGAGAAGCGAGCTTGCTCATGTTTTTTGTTTGCAAGATAAACCTTACAGAACTCCTCACCAAAGCTGTGTTTCATAAACTGACTGTTGGCAAACTCATGCAGTGACATATCCCAAGAGATAGGCAGCATAGGAAGCTCGAGCAATGTTGCATCGCCTTCAATTGGCTCTGGTGGAGTGAGTTTGTTCTCAATACCATCGAGTATCGATGCGAGTAATACTGCGACGGTGAGGTAGGGGTTAACATCGGCGCCAGAGAGGCGGTGCTCGATGCGTTTGTCTGATTGACCACTTGCAGGTACTCGCACTGCAACGGTTCGATTATCCCAGCCCCAAGTCGCGTGCAGCGGCACGAACATATTAGGCTGTAGCCTTCGATAAGAGTTAGCGTTAGGCGCGAAGATCGCCATGCTATCTTCAAGGTGTGCAAGTACGCCCGCAATCGCATTGAGAAGAACGCTCTCATCTTCACCAAAGACATTGGTTCCGGTTTCATCTCGCAGGCTGATATGCACGTGACAGCCGTTGCCTGCGTATTCGGTGTAGGGTTTGGCCATAAAGTTGGCGTAGAAGCCGTGTTTTTTGGCGACCGCTCGAACCACGCGCTTTAACAGCATGGCTTGGTCACAAGCGAGTAGGACATCATCAGTATGTTTTAGGTTGACCTCAAACTGCCCAGGGGCGTACTCGGCTGTGATGTTTTCAGCTGGGATATTCTGCTCTTCACAGGCGCTGATGATCTCATCGAGGAAGGCTTTGAACTCGTCGAGCTCTTCTAGGGAATAGACTTGAGTTTGTGTCATGCGTTCACCACTGATTGGCATCAGGGGTGGTTGTGGGTTGCCTGCTTCGTCGGGTTCAAGATCTTGGAGATAGAACTCAAGCTCAACTGCGATGCAAGGTTTGAGTCCTTTGTCAGCGAATTTTTCTAGCTGAACTTCGAGTACGTGTCTTGGGTCGGCAAAGAACGGTTGGTTTGAGGTTGGCTCAAACATGGTCACAATCGCTTGCGCACTGTTCTCTTGCCACGGCGTGGTTGTGAGTGAGCTTGCCACCATTCGGCAGATCCTATCACCGTCGCCTTTTTCAAAACCAAGCCCAGTCTCTTCTACCGTCTCTCCACAAATATCCAGAGCGAATACCGAAGCGGGTAGACAAATACCTTGTTCCAAAACTTTGTTGAGTTGGGTGATGGGGACACGCTTGCCACGAACGACACCGTTCATATCAAACAGGATCAAATCCAGGCTGGTGACGTCTGGGTGCTGTTCAATAAATCGTTCAATTGTAAGCTTTTCGTGACCAAGTTGAATTGGTTCGATGTTGTCTGCGCTACTCGCAAGTTGACTCGTTCCCACTGTGGCTCCTCCACTTTTCCCAACGATTCCTTATATATCAAGCCCTAAATTGGGCTCAACCGTGTTGGTTGCTTTTTTAACCATAGACACAATGTTCAGTAAAACACAACACTATTGTATCTAAAATGTTAATCATCATCTCAAAAGTTGCAAAATAATTAACATCTTTGTTTGACATTTATACAGGTCGGTGCCAATGCTAAATGGGAGCTTATTGATAAATTCGTTGAGCGAGTAACGAAAAGAAGGATTTATGGAAACGATTAGGAAATGGATAGAAGAGAACCGTATTACTGAAGTTGAGTGTTTGATCCCGGATATCACGGGCAACGCTCGAGGCAAAATCATGCCAGCGAAAAAATTCCTTCGAGAAGGGGGCATGCGTCTTCCCGAAGTGGTTTTTTTCCAGACCGTGACCGGTGATTGGCCAGACGATGAAAGTATGATCGACCTGACCGAGAAGGACATGACTCTGGAGCCCGACCAAAACACAATTCGTTTTGTACCTTGGACCAAAGAGCCCACGGCGCAAGTGATCCACGACTGCTACACCGTAGAGGGTAACCCAGTCGATATCTCACCACGTGCTGTGTTACGCCGTGTGTTGAGTCTCTACGAAAAAGAAGGCTGGCACCCAGTTGTCGCGCCAGAGCTGGAGTTTTTCCTAGTTCAGAAAAACCTTGATTGGGACTACCCACTTGAGCCACCAATTGGTCGCAATGGTCGCCCAGAAACAGCAAGACAGTCATTCAGTATCGATGCGGTTAACGAGTTCGATCCTATTTTCGAAGACATGTACGACTACTGCGAAGCGCAGGGTTTGGATGTAGATACCTTGGTCCATGAGTCTGGCGCAGCGCAGATGGAGCTTAACTTTGACCACGGCGAGCCACTAGACCGAGCAGACCAAGTTTTCCTATTCAAACGCACGGTACGCGAGGCGGCGCTCAGACACGATGTGTACGCCACCTTTATGGCAAAACCGATGGAAGATGAGCCCGGCAGTGCCATGCACATTCACCAAAGCCTAGTTGATGACAAAGGTAAAAACCTATTCGCTAACGAAGATGGTTCAAACAGCGAACTGTTCATGAACTACATCGGTGGCATGCAGAAATACACGCCAGCAGCGATTGCGTTCTTTGCTCCAAACGTAAACTCGTACCGCCGTTTAGTATTTGGTGATTCAGCGCCAACCAATGTGGCGTGGGGGGAAGACAACCGTACTGTTGGTCTTCGTGTCCCAGTATCAGATCGAGATTCAAGACGTTTAGAAAACCGCTATGCGGGGGCAGATGCTAACCCATATCTGGCGATGGCGCTTACCTTAGCGTGTGGTTACCTTGGCATGAAAGAGAAACTCACGCCAACGGCGAAAAGCACTGGTGACATGACAACCGAACCATACTCGCTTCCTCACAACCTAGAGGATGCACTGGTTCTGCTAGAGAACAGCGATGAATTACGAGAAATCCTAGGCGATCGATTTGTATCGGCTTATGTGGCAATCAAACGCAAGGAGTACAAAACCTTCTTCCAAGTGATCAGTTCTTGGGAGAGAGAATTCTTACTTTTAAACGTGTAACTAAGGCAACGCTATCGAAAAGAGCATCAATTAAACAGCAGGAAATGGAAATTAATTTATGTCAGTACAAAACGGATCAAAATGGACAGAGCAAGACAGCGCACACTGTCTCCATCCATTTACTAACTTCAAAGCACTAAACGATAAAGGTTCACGAGTGATTACTCGTGCAGAAGGCATCTACATCTATGATGAGCATGACAACAAAATCCTAGATGGCATGGCGGGTCTTTGGTGCGTAAATATGGGCTACAACTGTGAGCCCCTTATTGAAGCGGCGACTAACCAGCTAAAGGAGTTGCCTTACTACAATCTGTTTTTCCAGACTACTCATCCACCTGCTGTTGAGCTTTCGACGCTGCTTGCTGAAGTCGCGCCAGAGGGCATGAATCATGTGTTCTTTACTGGGTCGGGCTCTGAGTGTAACGACACTGTGGTTCGCATGGTTCGTCATTACTGGACAAGCCTTGGCAAACCAAACAAACAAACCATCATCAGCCGTAAGAATGCCTACCACGGCAGTACTATGGCGGGCGCAAGCCTTGGCGGTATGGCATTTATGCATGCGCAAGGCGGTTTGCCATTGCCAAACATTACTCATATCGACCAACCATATCACTTCGGTGAAGGGCAGGGTATGGATGCGAATGAGTTTGGCTTGGAACGCGCACGTCAGCTTGAAGCGAAGATCCTTGAACTTGGTGAAGAGAATGTCGCTGCGTTTATCGCTGAGCCTATCCAAGGTGCTGGTGGCGTAATTATCCCGCCAGACAGTTACTGGCCAGAAATTCAACGCATCTGTGATAAGTATGAAATCCTTTTGATTGCTGATGAAGTGATCTGTGGTTTCGGACGAACAGGTGAATGGTTTGCTAGCCAAACTTACAACATCAAACCAGACCTGATGTGTATGGCAAAAGGCATTACCTCGGGCTATTTGCCACTTGGTGGTGTGATGGTTCGCGACCACGTTGCTAAGGTGCTGACAGATGCAGACACTGAGTTCGCGCACGGGTTTACCTACTCAGGTCACCCAGCGGCCTGTGCAGTTGCCATCGCCAATATCAAGGAGATGCAGAACCGCAATATCATCAACCAAGTTCGAGAAGATACTGCCCCTTACTTTGCTTCACGTTGGAGTGAGCTTTTAGAGCATCCAATGGTCGGTGAAGCAAGAACCAAAGGTCTAGTTGGTGCGATTGAACTGGTCAAAGACAAACAGACTAATGAGCGATACCACAAAGACCTCGATGTAGGTACGCGTTGTCGCGAGCATTGCTTTAACTCCAGGTGTCGTTCTTCGAGCGGTAGGGGACACCATGATTTGTTCGCCACCGCTCATCATCACCCGAGACGAGATCGATGAGTTCATCGAAAAAGCAAAACTCGCACTCGATAAAACACTCGCCGACGTTTCGCAGTAGCCGACGAGACACCCAATACCAGAAAAACACAACAAAGGTATTAACCAAAGAGCAAACAGGAAACGGAGATCCAAATGGAGAAAGCAAAAGCATACTTTGGTGTAGCGTTAGGGATGACAATGGGGCTTACCTCAATGACATCTTTTGCTGCTGAGGAAAAAGTGCTCAACATTTACAATTGGTCAGACTACATCGCGGAAGACACCATTGCGAAGTTTGAAGCGGAAACCGGCATCAAAGTCGTGTATGACGTATTCGATTCAAACGAAGTGTTAGAGGCGAAGATCTTATCGGGCAATACAGGCTTTGACCTAGTTGTACCGAGTAACGACTTCTTAGGTCGTCAGGCGAAAGCGGGGCTTTCCAAAAGCTCGATAAGTCTAAGCTAACCAACTACAAGAACCTTGACCCAAAATTGATGGGTATTCTTGCTGACACTGTCGATCCCGGTAACGACTACTCAGTCCCTTACCTATGGGGTACGACGGGGATTGGTTACAACGTTGAGAAAGTGAAAGCAGTACTTGGTGAAGATGCACCTGTCGACAGCTGGGATCTCGTGTTCAAACCAGAGAACATGGAAAAACTTAACAAGTGTGGCGTGGGCTTCTTGAATGCACCAACCGAAATCATGGCGGCTGCGCTCAACTATATCGGTAAAGATCCAAACAGTACCAATCCAAACGACTACAAGAAAGATGCACTAGCGCTACTAAAAGAAGTCCGCCCATACGTGACTTACTTCCATTCATCGCAGTACATCAATGACCTAGCAAACGGTGATATCTGTGTTGCGATCGGTTGGTCTGGTGATGTCCTTCAAGCGGCTGATCGCGCTGCTGAAGCAGACAATGGTGTTGAAGTGGCGTACTCAATTCCGAAAGAGGGTGCGCTGGCTTGGTTCGACCTAATGGCGATTCCAAAAGAAGCGAAGCACCCAGAAAATGCTCACTTGTTTATCAACTATCTACTTCGTCCAGAAGTGATTGCTGAGATCAGTAACTATGTTTGGTATGCGAACCCGAACCCACCATCACGTGAGTTTATCGACGCAGAGATTCTAGAAGATCCAGGGATCTACCCAACAGAAGAAGCGCAAGCGAAGCTATACAGCTCGAAGATGTTGCCACACAAAACATCTCGTGCCATGACTCGCGCTTGGACCGACTTCCTTAAAAACTGATTAGTACTATTTGGCGACCCAACTTGGGTCGCCGCGTTTGCTTGGAGACTACCATGACAGTGATGTCACTCGATACAGAGCTCAACCATCAACACGTTGCCCCAGTGCCACCGAAACCACTTCTAGAAATTCGAGGTCTGACTAAGGATTTCGATGGTCACGTAGCGGTGGACAACATTGATCTCACCATCAATCAAGGCGAGCTATTCGCGCTGCTAGGCGCTTCTGGCTGCGGTAAATCAACACTACTGCGCATGCTTGCAGGTTTCGAACAACCAACTGCAGGTCAAATCATTCTTGATGGCGAAGATTTGGCAGACATTCCGCCTTACAAACGACCTGTGAACATGATGTTCCAGTCGTACGCGTTGTTCCCACACATGACGGTGGAGAAGAACATCGCCTTTGGTTTGAAACAAGACGGTATGCCAAGCAAAGAGATCGACGCAACGGTTAAGCACATGCTCGAGCTGGTACGAATGACCGATTTCGCCAAGCGTAAACCGCATCAACTATCTGGCGGACAAAGACAGCGTGTCGCGCTGGCGAGAAGCTTAGCTAAAAAACCAAAACTGCTGCTGCTTGATGAGCCAATGGGTGCGCTAGATAAAAACCTTAGAGAAAAGATGCAACTCGAGGTGGTCGATATTTTAGAAAGCGTCGGCGTGACTTGTGTGATGGTTACCCACGACCAAGAAGAAGCCATGACCATGGCTACTCGCATCGCCATTATGAATAAAGGGCAGTTTGTACAGATTGGCTCGCCAGAGTCGATTTATGAGCACCCGAACTCCAAATTTGCGGCCAAGTTTATTGGCTCGGTCAACATCTTTGAAGGTGTGCTTGAAACCAATGAGGCCGACCATTCAACCGTTCGCACTCCAGATATGAGCAATCCTATCTCTATCAGCCACGGTATCTCTGGTGCGCCAGGTATTCCGGTGTCGATTGCTGTGAGACCGGAGAAAATTACGCTGTGCGATCATATGAATCCGTCGCCGAATCATTGTAGTGGACTCGTCGAAGACATCGCCTACATGGGTAATCAGTCGATCTATCACGTAAGACTCGACTCAGGAAAACTGGTGACCGCAACGCTGCAAAACACCAGTCGTGTTAGGAAAGGAATGCCTACATGGGAGCAAAGAGTCAATCTTTGCTGGGACAAGGAAAGTTGTGTGGTACTCAAGATATGAAGAAACTAGCCAAACTTAATATTTGGAGCGTTGTACCGACACCTAAGTGTCTGCTACTCGCCGTGCCGTACGGTTGGCTCCTACTGTTCTTCTTACTGCCTTTTCTTATCGTATTTAAGATCAGTTTTGCAGAAGCTCAGATTTCGATTCCACCGTATTCAGAGCTGTTGAGTTACGCTGAGCAACAGTTGCAACTGCTGCTCAATGTCGGCAACTACCAGTACCTGATTGAAGATGACCTTTACGCCTCGTCTTACATTCAATCGATTCGTATCGCCTTTATCTCGACGGTACTTTGCCTGATTATCGGTTTCCCGATTGCATGGGCGATTGTTCACTCTTCGCCAAGTACTCGAAACGTCCTTTTGATGTTGATTATCCTGCCATCGTGGACCAGTTTCTTGATTCGAGTCTATGCGTGGATCGGTATCTTAAAAAATAACGGACTGCTCAATAACGTTTTGATGATGTCTGGCATCATTGACGAGCCATTACAAATCCTGCACACAGATACTGCAGTCTATATTGGCATTATCTACACCTACTTGCCGTTTATGGTGCTACCGCTATATACCGCTCTTATGCGAGTGGATTATTCATTGCTTGAAGCCGCGAGCGACCTAGGTGCTAAGCCAATGACGACACTGTTTACGGTTCTAGTACCGCTTACACGAGCAGGTATCATTGCAGGCTCAATGTTAGTGTTCATACCGGCCGTGGGTGAGTTTGTTATCCCAGAACTATTGGGCGGCCCCGATACGGTTCTAATCGGTAAGGTGTTGTGGCAGGAGTTCTTCAACAACCGAGACTGGCCTGTGGCATCCGCCGTTGCCATAGTGATGCTGCTGATTCTGATGCTGCCAATTCTATGGTTCCACCGCTATCAAAAACGTGAATTGGAGGCTCAAGGATGAACGACATCCCAGTTTACAACAGCAAACTTAAATGGGTGATATTGGGCGCGGGCTTTGCGTTCCTTTATCTGCCGATTCTCATTCTGATCATCTACTCGTTTAACGAAAATCGCTTGGTAACGGTTTGGTCAGGTTTCTCATTCAAGTGGTACTCTGAGCTACTACAAGATGACTTGCTAATGGGCGGCGTAAAACTCAGCTTAATTATCGGGTTCTTATCAGCAAGTGCCGCAGTGGTTCTTGGCATTATCGCCGCCTTCGTCCTTAACCGATTCGGTAAGTTCAAAGGCGAGACGGGCTTTGCCTTTATGATTACTGCGCCATTGGTTATGCCAGAAGTGATTACCGGCTTGTCACTGTTACTGCTGTTTATTGCGATGGGGCAGGTATTCGATATCTTCAGCCAACGTGGCATGATGACCATCTGGATAGCCCACGTGACGTTTTGTACGGCTTATGTCACTGTGGTGGTTAGTTCTAGGCTTCAAGAAGTCGACCGCTCAATCGAAGAAGCAGCAATGGATTTAGGTGCGCCGCCTTGGAAGGTGTTCTTCCAAATCACGCTGCCATCTATTGCACCAGCGATTCTAGCGGGTTGGCTACTGGCGTTTACCCTGTCGCTCGATGACTTGGTGATTGCGAGCTTTGTGTCAGGGCCTAGTGCGACAACCTTACCAATGGTGGTGTTCTCCAGTGTAAGGCTAGGGGGTGAGTCCGAAGATAAACGCACTGGCGACACTCACGATACTCGCCGTCTCCTGTGCCACATTTATCGCGTGGTGGTTGATGGCAAAGGCAGAAAAGCGTAGGCTTCTAGAGATGAAGATGAGTCAGCAGTAAATGGAAATAACTTGCTGAGATCACAGCTTAATTTAGGGAGAAAGACATGGATGTAGGGAAACAACTAAAAACGATTCGCACAATGCGCGGCTTGTCGCAACGAGAGCTCGCCAAGCGAAGCGGCGTCACCAACTCCATGATCTCTCAAATAGAGCAAAACTTGGTGAACCCATCCGTGGGTTCACTCAAGAAAATCCTTGATGCTATTCCAATCTCAATGGGCGAGTTTTTCACCCTAGACGTCGAACCTAAAGACGACATCTTCTTCACTGCTGAACAGATGGCAGATTTAGGCGACGGTAAAATCAAAATGCTCCTCGTCGGCGCAAAACGCGAAGGCCGACAACTCGCCATCCTCCGCGAAATCTACCCACCAGGCTCCGACACAGGTACAGACTTCATCGAACACGACGGTGAAGAGGGCGGTGTCGTCATCCGTGGCGAAATAGAAATCACCGTAGGCAGCCAAACTCGCGTGCTCAAAGCAGGCGATTCATACTACTTCGAAACCAGAAAGCCTCACCGCTTCCGCAACAAGGGTAAAGTAGAATGTGAACTAATCAGCGCCGCCACCCCACCAACTTTCTAGCTGATAAAGTACTTCTACGAGTCCAAAACTCCCAGTTCACGTCATTCCTGCGCAGGCAGGAATCTACTCACCACGGGCTCCAAACTTATGCTCGCCACTCCGCATAACCCTGATTTTCAGGAAAATCACGGAATTTATCCGTATTTTCTTCCCTCAACTAAGGGATAGTCACATAACTGTTTGATAGTATTTGAGTTTCATATAGACTCAGTGCAAAATGTAAGGACTTATACGGAAATAGTCCGTCTAATAAGCGTTAGGGCTCAATGCGTAAACTTATATAATTAATAGGAGTATAAAAATTGTTGCAAAGTGTTTTCGATTTTTTCAATCAAGGTTGGGTTGGTTCGCTAATCGGTGTTGTAGGAATCGTATTAGGTATTATCGGTATATTTTCTTTCAAGGTAGCTAAGAGCTGTGCGAAGCCTGTATATCAGAAGTCTTCTCTAAAATTACTGGGACGTGAAGAAGACAACCTTCCTCCTGAAGTTTGCGTTACCTATAAAGGCCGGGAAGTTGAGAGATTAACCAAAGTTAGTATTGTTATTTGGAATAAAGGGACTGAAGTTCTAGATGGGGATTGTATTGTGGATACAGACCCAATAACGTTAAACTTCCCTAAAGAAGACCGAATTTTAAGCTATAAACTGATAAAGTACTCAAAGGACACTAATGGTTTTGAAGTAGAGCAGAGCGACAATAACTGTTTGAAAATTAACTTCAAATACTTAGACCCCAACGATGGGGCAACGATTGAAATTTTACATGATAGTGAACAGCGTTACCCTGAATTTTTGGGAACTATGAAAGGAATACCCAAAGGAATTGAAGATCTTGGTCGGGTTTACACAGCACGAAAATCCAATTACAAATTCCCTCTTAACATTTTGCTAAACAGCCCCAAGCTAATATTTAGCACTGCTGCAGCAGTTGGCTTAGCGATGGTTGCTGGGAGCTTTGTCCCTTCTTTAGCGATGTTTTCAAAAGATGAAACTCAAACAGTCGATTGGGTAATGCTCATATTGGGAATAATATATGCGACGATGCCGATTTTAATGTTGTTACATGGCCGGAGTAAATATCCTAAAGCCCTAGAATTTCATGAAATAGAGCCCTAACAAACTGCTCAAGAGGGATTCGCAACACGTGGCATTTTTACTGTGCGTTGAATTTAGTGATTAAGGTGGTTTGCGGCGGCTTCGGTATTGCGTTGCTCACCCCTTAGCAGGGCGTTATATGCCTATTTCATTGATGTTATTAAGGATATTGTATTGAGTAGCAACTATATCGAACCTGATTGTGAAAAGTTTATTCACGATAGTAAGCAAGTAGAAGAAGCGTATACTGAAGCATGTGAATGGATTAGCAGCTTTGGAGTACCCTACCAAAAGACTCGATTTGGTACGTATGAAAAAGACCTTGAAGAATTTTTAAAGGGGGCTGGACCAAAGGATGCAAAAGAAAGCGTTACTGTTTTCATGAATGCACACAAAGAAGCCAATGAGCTTGTTCGTATTATGAATGTTTACAAGTCCTTTGATGCCGAAGAAATCTTAGAACCAATCAAAAAAATGACTTCAGGGCAGAGATTCAGAAATGCTACCACTAAAGACCAATCTAGAGATTTTGCATTTGAGCTTGGAGTTGCTTCTCGCTTTATTAAGGCAGGGTACGCTGTCGACTTGAGGGGTATATCTGATCTTGTCGTAGACATAGACGGCACTCGACTTTATGTAGAATGCAAACGCATGAAGTCATTTAAGCAACTAGGTAAGCGAGTACAAGAAGCTAATAAGCAAATTAAAACACGCTTATCGACTGATCGCTCTTCGAAAAGTCGGGGGATGATAGCTCTCAATGTGACAGATATTGTAATGGAAGATGACACTCCTATCATTGTTCCAAAAATCGAAGATTACCAACAAGCTTCAGCTCAAACCTTAAAAAGTTTTGTTATGGCAAACAAGGAAACCTTGGCAAACAAACGAGTGAATAAGTGTCTTGGAGTTTTAACCGAATTTACTACCCAGGGAATCATCTTTGAATCAGATACTAAGGAAATGACGTTTGCGAATATTCGCGAGGGAAATGTATACCAATATCCTTTGTCTAAAACGGAACATGAGTTCTTGAACTCATTTTGGAAAAAGCTCGGTAACCAGAATATTTAGATGTCTTGAGGCGGCATATAACAAAGCAATTAAGTCGGATTCATGAACGCGTGCCGACTCGCTTACGCTCAAACATAGCACGCGTTCATTCACCGCTTATTGCGGCGTTAAGTTACAGGACTTATATGACACCAGATATATTCAGCTTATTCGAAGCTGACTCGAAAAAAGAAATTAAGCAGATATGTTCCAAGTTAACTGTTACCGGTAAGGATCTCGAGTATCTTGTTAGCCTTTCTGCGGCTAACGTAATTGAATTCCCGTACCTACATGCTTGCAAGTTCATTGAAGAAGTACCTGAAAATGTGCATCTTTCAGCTAAGAATTTGCATGCGATACAAAGTAATGGAATTGGCCCTTTGAGTACTGATGCGCAGAAAGCAATAAAAAAGTTGTTTCAAGCGCCATTGCAAGTGAAAAGAACTACAGCTCACTTGTTTTATCGGCATGATCATAGATACTGGCATCTATTTTCTTTGACCTCAATGACAGGGCTGTAGTTGATAATCATTGGGACTGCGGTAGTCACATACACTACATAAGTTGGTTGTGGCCTAACTTACAATGTCAAAGCCTGTGGCGAGAGTTTTGTAAAAATGGCAAAAAAGCAATCGGTGGGCACGAGCATATCCGTTTTAAAAAGTAACTTAACAAATCGCTTAACAGGGACTCCTAACGCTTGGCCACTTCCATGCAAATCGGCTTCAGTGTTTAGGGCACAAAACTTAAGTTGGGTGGTATAGCGTTATCGCCCGTTAGCTAGGCGTTATGCGAATTCGCCATTTTGAAGTAAATTGTACGTTCAGATTTGGTGTTTCAGTGTAGAGGTAAAAATGAAACTAGATGCAGTATTGTGGGACTATGATGGGACTCTTGTAAACTCAGTCCCTAAGAATATTGATATTACAAAAGCTATCTTATCCGTTGTCGCACCACATTTAACTGGAGAGTTTTTACCTAAGTATTTACGCGACGAAGAGTCGTATCATGAAGCCAACCATAGTGCTAAAAATTGGCAAGAACTTTACGTTGACTATTACGGGTTAACACATGAGGAAATGTTGATTGCTGGAGGTATGTGGGCGGAACATCAAGAAAAAAACACAACGGAAGTAGTGTTGTTTGAAGGCATCAAAGACGTAGTCACTAAGTTCTCTCATCTTCCTCACGGTATTTGCTCTCAGAACTCGCAAAACAATATTCGCCGCTTACTGGAGAACAATTCGATAGCCGCACCTTTCAAGGCAATAGTAGGTTATAACGATGTTTCCAATGGGAACCAAAAGCCTGACGCACTTGGTGGTCTCAAATGCATTGATTCAATTTTCGGTCATACGAACACTCAGTGTTTTATGTATATAGGAGACCATGAAGCAGACGTAAAATTTGCGCGTAACCTACAAACTGCAATTGGCGGAGAATCTCGTGTGATTGCAGTGGCGGCAGCGTACAGTCGCTCAGTACCAGAGTCTTGGGGGTGTAAACCTGATTACATAGCACGTACAGTCGATGATCTTTTTGAGATCATCGGAAAATACGCATAGCAATGCGTTATGGACGAATTAGCATCGTAGCACCAAACAAATTGCTTAAGAGTGACAGCTAAACCTTTGGCATTTTTAGCTCAATTGGCTTCAGTGTTTACGTGGCCTTGCTTGGGTTCAGTAGTCGGTTCGCTGCACCTAGCTTAGCGTTAGGCAGTTTCACAATCATCTAGCGTGCTAAGCTTAAAATTATTGAGCTTAGGTCCATGCGAATGAACAAGCAAAAGCTACTTAAAGAAAACGGTCTAAACGTTGCGTTTGCAGCTTTAGTTGTGGCGATTGCGCTAAAAACAGCCAGCTATGGTTGGGGGACAGTGTTGCTCTTCTATCGATTTTTCCCAGTTTGGCTAGCTCTTGCAATATTCCACCTTGTCACTCATTACTGGATTGACTATCGAGAAAGGGAATTAAATTCTTATATTGGGGGGCTTTCGAACGCTTTATTGATACTGTTCCCAATATTTTTCACAGACTCAGGCGAGCTTGGTCCAACGTATTCTTTGATTTCAATTCCTGGTCTAACACACCAAAGTCACAACATGCTGGCTCTTACAGGTCTAGTTTTAGTTGTTGTTTTGGACATTTTCTTGTGGCTGAGAACCAGAGAGAAACGAAGAAATTGGAAAGGGTAAACAATTTGCATTGAATTACCCTGAAATCGTAATTGACACTTACTGGCTAAGTTTACTCCCAAAACTTCCACCATTTCTTACTGTTCTCTTCTCGCTTTTCTTGCCCTTGCTCTGAGCCTTTGTCTACTTCATTTTGAGCTTGGTCCGCTTTCTTTTCTTTCTGCTTTTCGAATCCAGACTTTTTGTCTTTAACTTTTTCTTTTAGCTCTTCTACTTCTTCTTGCTCATCTTCAAGTTCTTCCAACTCGCGTTCCAAAGCTTTCTTGTCTTTTTTACTTTTAGCTTTCTTTGCCTTTTCTTTTTTTCTTCGATTAGTTTTTCAAGTTCATCTTCACGTTCTTCAATTTGAGTTTCAGCTTTATTCAAATCGGAAAGCGATTTTACGTCTTCTAGGTTTGGTTTCCCTTTTCCCGCCCATTCCGGTTTTTCCGCCAAAGCTGATGGTGCCATAAACGTAACAAGGCTTGCCAACGCAATAACATTTGTCCTTTTCATGATAATACTCCTTTAAATCATGCCATTAACATATACACTACAACGAATGGTATCAAACGGCTTAACAACATTAGCGAGGGGTGTGAAGCTAACAAACGACTATAGCGATAATAGCTTTGTATTTGTGTCTCAGCCAATCTTCTGTTCTAAGCTTCTATCGTTTGCCTTGTAGCAATTATGTCAGCGACTGCACAACAACTTTTTTATACGGATACCCCAATGCCCAAATCCCACATGCTCAAAGCCCTAACACTCTCAAAATCCGCCCTCCCAAACTGTAAACCCAACCCACCAGTCGGTTGCGTCCTCGTCGACGACAATCAAATCGTCTCCGAAGGCTTCACACAACCCATCGGCTACAATCACGCTGAAGTAGAAGCTCTAAACAAATACTCAGGTCCGATGGACAACATCACAGCCTACGTGACGCTTGAGCCATGCTCATTCGTAGGCCGAACACCAGCTTGCGCAGAGACACTCGTTAAGTCCGGGATCAAGAAGGTGGTCGTAGCCATGTTAGACCCCGATCCCCGCAATAGCGGTAAAGGCATAGCAATTCTAAGGGAAGCAGGAGTAGAGGTGGAGGTTGGTTTGTGCAGTGAGCAAGTTAGCGAGTTTCTGACACCCTACCTGGGTAAATCGTAAAGGCATTTTATGTTTAGCTGTATAACCAACACAGAACTCGTTAATTCTATTCTCTTTATTGCTATTGTTATCTACGTCGGCAAAAGTCTTGTTCCAGCGTTTTACACTCGGACCCTCAACAATATTTACTATGAGAACAAGTGGCTTCTGTTTTTCTTCTTAATTCTTTCCGAGTTAGTGCTCGGTGGGGCAGCTATCTATATTGGCTGGCGCATGATTGAAAAATGTGTGATTTCATAAGGAACGCACGGATTTAGAATACGCGTGCTGATAGGGGGACAAAAGCTATTGGCACCATTTCTAGCACCAATAGCCTTCTTTACTCAACTAGCTAAACCTAGCCCAGTCGCTTACTTGTACTCATGGAATTTCTGAGCCAAGTAAGGGTCCCACATTGCAGCAGTCGCACTCATCACCATGTCTGCGCCCATATCTAGACGGCGGTGTAGGTCTTCAGCATTCATCATGCCGCCTACAGAACAGATAACGAAATCATCTTTCCATTTAGTGCGAAGATCGATCAGGTTTTGTGTGACTTCTTCTGCCAAGTTACCAATCGCGTAACCACACGTACCGCTTTGCAGACGACCTTCACCTGGCAGTGCAGCAACGCCTTCTGGAGTGACTACTTGGCGAGGGATGGTGTTGATTGCAGCGAAACCATCAACGAATGGGCGGTTTGCTTCGATAACTTTTTCTAGCTGTTCTGCTGGCATCCAACCTAGTTTGATAAGAAGTGGTGTGTCACCGATAGATTCACGGATTTTCTTAGACACTAGAGCAGAGTTTTCTGGATCAGAGAACAGCGCGCCTTCTTTACTTCCGCCTAGGTTAGGGCAAGAGTAGTTCACTTCGACAACTTTAGCGCCAGCTTCTTTCGCCATTGATGAAACGTAGCCGTAGTCTTCAACAAGGTCGCGCTCTGCAAGACCTGGAGTGCCGTTTACCGAAACAATCATGAGTTGGTTTTTGCCCATCTTACGGTTGCCTTCTTCGATGTCTTTCATCCACACCGATGGCGCTAGAGAAGGTACGCCGAACGAGTTAGTGATAGTGATTTTTTCATCGAGTGATGGGCGAGCACCTGGGTGGATCTCTGTGTTGATGTCGCGGTTGTTGAACTGTTCGTTGGTATCGAGGAAGACACAGTTTGGTGCTGGGTGACAGGTGCGCTCAACACTTCTTACTGTTTTGTATACCGGAATATCGAAACCTAGCTTCGCATAAACATCACACCAGTGGCTGTTTAGTAGAGGACCCGCAGGAACACCAAGCCGAGAGTTAACCTCAAAGTCGAAGATTTTATGAGTCTGTGTTACCGCTGGACGAGTCGGGTATTTGGCATCAAAGAATGGACCATTTTGGTAGTTGTCCTCATAGGTTTTGAGGATGTCATAAAGTTCAAACTGAGTTGGAGTAGTCATCAGAAGCTGTTTCCTGTTTTGCCAAATAAAATTTGGAGGGGATTCTAGCGTTTGCTTTGCTGGCTGAATATAGGGGAGGGGCGATAGATGACGGTATCGCTGCGTAAGATCAATTACTTGACGAAAAAATGACGAAATTAGCGCCTTCGACTAAATGAAATGGTGAAAATAGACGCAATTTTCAGTTGGAAAACGTTTGCTTGATGCTGTTCTCCACCTAATTACGCATAAACTTGCTATTTCCGATGCCATTTTGTGTGGTTTACCACTAGAATACCCGCAACCCACTTCGCTTCTTCTTGATAAGGAATACCATGAGCACTCTGAACGAACAATCTAGTGACGTAGTGATTGTTAGCAACTCATCTGATAACCCATTTGCAATCGATGTCGCCTATGCGATGGGGCAGCATGAAGATATCTCCGATGTCATCAGCATGAAGCACTTTATGAATACCGAGTTTTGCCCACGTTTTATCTCTGATGAGAACGACATGGACAACATTGGTAATAGCCTAGCTGGCAAAACCGTAGTGATTGTCAGCACGGGCAATCTGGTCACTAGCCGTCAAGAGCTTGCAATGCACAACTTGATCATTGCACGTGCGGCGAAAGAAAATGGCGCTAGCCGTGTGACTTTAGTTGAACCTGACCTGTTTTTCTCTGCTCAAGACCGTGGTGCTCGTCCTGAGTTGGGTGATAAGTCGGCGGAGCGTGACGTTGCTGATATCAAGAAGTTTGATGGTCAACCATTCACGGCGATGCTTTATGCACAAATGCTTAAGCTTGCTGGTGTCGATGACGTTATTACAGTACATAACCACTCGGTTTCCGTGCAGAAGATGTTTACTGAAGTGTTCAAAGGGCGTTTCTACAACCTGATTCCTTATGAGATTTACGCGCACTACCTATTGAACTCAAACATTCTAAGCTACGGTCCAGAAGGCGAAGGTCTGGTTCTATGTGCTCCAGACAAAGGCGCTCGTGATTTCGTTAAAGAGATCTACAAGAAGCTGGGCTTAAACAAAGCGAAGTTCATCATGCTGGACAAAGAGCGTACGGCCGAGCGCAAAGTTGAAATCACGCTGCATAAAGAGAGCGAAGATACATTTGAGGGTCTAGAGAACCCAAGTATCGTTCTGTTTGATGATATGGTCCGCACTGGCTCGACAGTAGTTCAATCTTGTCAGTTCCTCCAGCAGCTAAAGCCTGAGCGTATGGTATTTACTGTGTCGCACTTCTACGCGAGCACAGAAGGGCGTGAGCGTATGTCTCACCCTGCACTTGGTGAGATTCTGACGCTGAACACCATGCCAACGATCCTAAACCGTGATGAGCAGGGTCGCCTGCGTAAGAAGATGGTTGTGTTGAAGATTGAGAAGTTCTTGGCGCAAGAGCTTTGTAAAATCCTAAACGTGCCTCAGCGTGCGCTTGAGAAGAACCCATATAAAATCGATATGTCATCTAAGAACCCACGTTTTCAACGCAAAATCTGGTTCTCAGACCAATTGTCAGAGCTGTCATAGACACTCTTAGCAATTCAGATTGAAAAGTAGGCTCAGTAATGAGCCTACTTTTTTTGTGCTTTAGTTAGCTCTGTGCAAGCTTGGTTTAGCGCTGCACAAACTTCGTCGCATACACCAAATCGATGATCGACTGATACTCTTCTATGCTCGTATCGGCAAGGTGTCTTAATCCGCCAGCGGCTTTCGAGAAGCACTCGTTATCTTCTTTATCCAACTTTTTCACGGCAGCAACCAGCTTTTCTTTAAACGCTGGGTCTAAATCATTGCTAACAATCGTAGAACCATTAGCGATAAGTGGAGATTGCCAAATGACGCGGATCTTATCCATGACCTCTGGGTCGTGTTTTGCGTAGCGATGGAGAGCGCCTGCTGAATACCCTATCGATTCATCACCAACCATGCTTGACGCAGAGACTGCTGCATCAAACTGACCATTGATCACGCCAACGATGTTTTGCTCGTGCCCGCCCGAAAAACTGATTGTGTCGAAGAAACCGTTAAAACGGTTGTCCATCGTGCCGCCAATCTGCTGCTGAAGTTGGTTGTTTGGTATCAAGTAGCCGGAGGTAGAGTTTGGGTCTGCAAAAGAGAATACCTTGCCACGTAAATCGTCGATGCTTTGATAAGGGCTGTCAGCTTTTACGATAACAACCGAGTGGTAGCCTCGAGAGTTATCCGTGTTATCGGCAATCAAACCGATGATGTCCACTGCTTCTGGATCATTAAGATGGACTTCGGCAAACGCTTTAGGCGACATGTTGATGACCAAATCGATTTTCTTACCCAGTAAACCTTGTATGACTGAGTTGTAGTCACTTGAGTTTCGGATGTTGGTTTTCACACCAAGTTCCGCTTGCATAAACTCAACCACACATTGGTTGTTGCCAATCTGGGCTTCAGAGTTCTCACCACCTAAAATACCTAGATTGATTGACGCTGGCGCAGATGCGTTTGCACCAAATGCGACCAAACTCGAGATCATCAACCCACCGACCCATTCACTTTTCATTTCAACTTCCTTAATGCCTATCTAGGCTTATTGTTGTTTGAATTGGTATTAAATCAGTTGTGGCTTGTGGTTATCTTACGGGGTCGTGAATAGGTCATTAAGTTTGTATCTAGACGAGTTATACGCCAGTGACATTACGTTGGTCAGGCTGAACCTTTTATCTTGGTGTAAACGTGGTGCAACCCAAAGCAAACAGCACCGAGAACAGCACCGCTAAACAGGTGAATCATGCTAGCACCAATGCTTTCCCAGAATAGGTCAAGGCTTGGAATATGATTGAAGGTATCTGCCTGCGCAGCACTTAAGTGCTCAAGCCAAGGAATCGCGTGGCTAATAATACCGCCACCAACCAAGAACATAGCGATCGTGCCAACGACTGCAAGAGCTTTCATTAACCAAGGTGCAAAGCTTAGAAGGCCGAGCCCTAGTTTCTGCTTTAAGACGCTTTTAGAAGTATTGTTATTGATAAGCCAGAGTCCAGCGTCATCGAGCTTTACGATGATAGCGACTAAGCCGTATACGCCAGCGGTGACTAGTACAGCAACGATACTTAAACTGACAGCCTGCATGGTCAGTGATTGAGCCATCATAGTGCCGAGAGCAATCACCACAATTTCAGCAGAAAGAATAAAATCGGTGCGGATTGCGCCTTTGATTTTTTGTTGTTCGAGTTCGGCAAACTCTTCAGCCGTCATTGATACCGCAGCTTCATTTTTTTACATCAGATGCTTTTTGCCCTCGATGGGTCCACCAATGGTGGATTTTTTCAAACCCTTCAAAGCAAAGAAAAGCACCACCAAGGGTAAGTAGCGGTGTGATGAGCCATGGAATGAATAAACTTATGAGCAAGGCGGCGGGGACCAATATTACCTTGTTGAGGAGAGAGCCTTTAGCGACTGCCCAGACCACGGGAAGCTCTCTTTCGGTTGAAACACCGCTGACTTGCTCAGCATTTACGGCAAGATCATCACCAAGTACACCGGCCGTTTTTTTAACCGCAACCTTCGACATAACGGCGACATCGTCCATGAGTACCGAGATGTCATCAATGAGGGTGAGTAAGCTTGCACCTGCCATAATCATGTTCCTTTTTTGATCGTTACCTATTTAACTAGAACAAATTTGTAAATATCACCACGCTTTACCGCCTGAATATTTTCCTTAGAAGAAAAGGTTTTGCTAGGTTTAGGGACTTAAAACGGAGTACATGTTGTAGTTTGGGATTATGGGGAATAGGTTGCTGTTGAAATCAGTTATAAGTTGACGTGCTCTACGTCGAGAAAGAACGACAAAGTAGGGTACTCATTGAGTGTTTTAGCAAACAAAAAGGCTCCAAGGATGTACCCCGAGGAGCCTTTTTTAATGCTTCTACGTTTCTTTTTCTCTACTTACCAAAGTAAGCAACGATGACTTTATCTTGGTCTAGCTCTCTAGAGAAAACATAGGCGTTATCGTTATCGATGACCTTGTGCTCACCCGCCCCAACTGCTGGGTGACGGTCACGGAACTGACCAAGAGTCTGCCAGTGTTTTAACAGTGCTTGCTTGTCTTTGTTAAGCTCCCAGACCATATCTGAGCGAGTGCCTTGGTGGAAGTCATCGGCGTAGGGTCCTATGTTTCGACCCACTTCATCACCATAGTAGACTTGAACGGCACCAGGACTAAGCAGTAGCGCGTTCGCGGCGTTTTGCTGCATGGTGTAATCTTTGAATCGACTGAAGAACAGCTCGGTATCGTGCGATGACATGTAGCTTACTGGGTTGAAGTCTTTTGATTCTTGAATCGAGTTGGCATAGTTCTGATATGTCTCTGCCATTTGGCTAAAACACGCGGCGCCTTTATCTAGTTTCTTCTGCATATCAAAGTTGATCAATGCGTCAAAACCATCATCAAAATAAGGCGTGCGGTGAGCACTATGTCCCCATACTTCGCCCATCATCCAAAATGGTTGGCCTTGCTTGCCGTTTTCTTCGCGCCACTGTTCAAGGCTGGTCGTCGCTTCTGCTTTTAAGCGTTGCCAAACATCACCTTCAACGTGTTTAACGGTATCAACGCGATAGCCATCGATACCAAAGCGCTTGACCCAATCGGTCTGCCATTCAATAAGATAATCAGCAACGGTCTGATTCTCTCTCGCTTTTACGCGCGTACCAGGGTTTTCTAGAAGCCATTTAGGCGGCGTCACCGCCTTGGTGGATTCGGTTCTAAAATCAGGTAGCCCAGCAAGTGAAAGCGTAATAGCACTTGAACCCGGTTGTTCATAGCCAGGTAAGCCTGTGCGCACCCAATCTGGTCCCCACCAGTGCGTCCATTCATCACTTTGATAGTCGATATTAGAATGGTAGCTATGCCAGTTTTCTGATGATTTGGGTTGCCAAGCGGCGATGTTTTCTGGCAGCTGGTGCTCTGGCTTAAGTACGTTTAGTTCATCAAATTTAATGTCTGCAAGCGTGGAGTAGCCAGGGTGGTTAACCACGGCATCTAGCAGGACCTTAATGCCGCGCTTGTGTGCCTCATCCACTAAACGCTTTAGATCCTCATCGTTACCGAAGCTTTCATCAATTTTGGTAAAGTCGCGTGTCCAGTAGCCGTGGTAGCCGTAAAATGGGAAAGAGCCGCTATCACCGCCGCCAACAAAACCATGAACCTGTTCAACAATTGGCGAGAGCCAGATGACATTGGTCCCTAGTGCTTTAATGTAATCGAGCTTCTCAGTGATACCATTGAGATCCCCACCATGGAACGTACCGATGTTATCCTTGCCATCAGATTGGCGACCATACGGTTGCGGCGCACCAGGATTCGAGTTGTTGAACCTATCAACCATGACAAAATAGATGTTGGCATTGCGATAGTTAAGCGCATTTGATTTTGGAGTGGCTTCAACGGGTTCTAGCAAAGTTAAGCCACCAGATGCTTGGTTAGGTTTCACCGTAACCTTGCCTGACTTAACGGTCACAATGTCATTGGTAAATACATCGCGCAATTGCGTGCCATCAGGGTAACTGTCTCCAACCGCAATAACTTGAGGCTCGCTTGGAAGAGTTTCACACTGAACATTTGGAATTGGTCGCTTGAACTCTTTTTTAGCGACTTTTTTAGGTTGTCGTTTAAAAACTAAAGAATGATCTTCTGCACTGTAGGTAAACGAGTAATCTCCGGTAAAACGTATATTTAGTGGCAACACAGAGTCGCTACCACAGAGCAGCGGAATAGGGGTGTTAAACTTCACTTTGTTCGGTAACTCATTAGTACAGTCACCGTCAATGCCAGAGATTTTAAGCTGGTATTTGTCTTTAGTCAGAGGAATAACTAGTGGTTCGTCGGCAACAATAGGATAGTCACGGCTTGTCGTCGACGTTGAAACCGTAAGATACGGTGATGCGAATAGTGCTGGCGAAGCAAATAGCATGCAGGCAAGTAGGGTCTTTTGTCTCATGTTCATTCCATTTATTTTAGTTTTCCAACGCTAATATAAATTGAGTGAATCATCGCCACATCCTTCCGAATGACTACGCCTCATAATTTGCAGTTGCTCACAAAATCGCCTCAGGGGATGAGAGTGAGGGGAGGAGGGGAGTTGTTAGATAAATTGATAGGCTGTCTTTGACCGTTTTTCTTCGTCATGTTATTTGAGAGAGTGCAATGAATAGAACGCTGCTTCTTTTGCTTTTGTTGTATGGCAATGCCTCGCTTGCGAGCGAGCAATGGGTGACCCAGTTTGTCTCCGGTGTTCTCGATATCAGCACAAAACAGCAAGTACAAGCCCTGTCGGAGACCTACGACTGTGGTGAAACCGAGGGCGTCGAATACTGCAGCTTCGAACAGGTTTACCGTGGTATCCAACTTGATGTGGTTATTTACGTAGAGCCCGACGACTTAGTGAGCAAAATTACCTACACATTTCCATTCAATGTACATAACTACACGCATGTACAAACGTCGCTTCGCAAAGACAGTTATCATCTCATTAAAGCCAGTGTTGGCGGGGAAAGCGTGACTGTTGAAGAATTGCTCAATCAGGGCACAGCTCAAACTGCGGATAAGAAACTGATTGAATTTTTGAACTTATATCCCATTTCCACGTCCAAATTATTTACCTGGGTCAGGAAAAATGAGATTCAGAATACGTTAGCAACAGAAACGCTATTGATGACCAGCGACACAGAGAGCATTCAACTTATTTGGAATCGTGAGTCGAACGCCAACTAGAGGCAAACAACGACTTCCTTCACTGTGTCACACAATGGTCTTACGGTTGTCATTTCACTGTTACATTCGATGAGTAACGTGGATTGCGTAAAGTTTAGAAGGAGTTAACCATGAAAAAAATGAGACGTGCCCAACTTCATCGTTGTCGTATTCAGTACTGGAAAGAAACAAACCAGAAAACAACGACTAAAGTTAAAGCATAATCAATACTTTACATACCAAGACGTGAAGCCAGCATCCTACATTATGCTGGTTTTTTCGTTTTTGGGATCTTTTTAATAGACACCACTAATTTATAGTCATAGAATTCACCCGTTTTGGGGAGTAGTCACCCGTTTATTTGTCGTCATCTCGTTAAGTTATTGCTCTATATAGCAAGCAACTTATCCGGCAAATAAGAGCGCTCTAACGTGCTTTGACGAGACCAACGCAATCATAGAATCAGTGTATCTAGTGCACTGGTATTTTATTGGTTTGCGGAAGGTCGACCCAAGATCCCTCGTCCTTCCGTCTGGAGGACTTATGAGCCCATCAATCTATCTTGGTTTCCTGTTATTGACGCTTACGTTGGTGGCACTGGATATTTATCAAACTCGCGGCGGACAAATCACGATTCGAAAAGCAGCTATTTGGAGCGGTTTTTGGTTTGTGTTGGCATTTGTTTTTGCAGCGACTATCTATTTCTTTTGGGACTTTTATGCGCCGGACAGTGATTACACGGCTAAAAAGGCGACCGTATCCTTCTTAACTGGTTACCTATTAGAAAAGTCGCTGAGTGTCGACAATCTATTTGTGTTTGCAATTATCTTCCATCAGTACACAGTACCTCAGCATTTGCGCCCACGTGCGTTGCTTTGGGGTGTAATTGGCGCGCTAGTGTTAAGAGCAATCATGATCAGTGTAGGGGCTCAGCTGTTGTCTCAGTTCCACTGGGTGATGTATCTGTTTGCGGCGTTTTTGATTTGGACCGGTATTCAATTAGCTCGTGATCATGGTGAGGATGAAATTAATCCATTGCCAGAGCGTTTAATTAGACGTTTATTGCCAGTGACGGAGTCATACCATGGCAACAAACTATCGATTATTGAAAACGGCAAGCGCGTGTTTACGCCGATGTTGGTCGTCATTGGTGTCATCGCGTTTATGGATATCTTGTTTGCGTTAGACTCAATTCCGGCGATATTTGCGGTGACCAGAGAGCCTTTCTTAGTATTGGCAGCTAACGTATTCGCGTTATTGGGGCTAAGGTCGCTCTACTTTGTGTTAGAGGGAATGATGAATCGCTTCGTGTACCTTAAGCCAGCTCTGTCGTTCATCATGATATTCATTGGTATCAAGATGGCGTTGGTTGGATCGGCTTGGGAAATCCCAACTTGGATCTCTCTGTGCGTCATTATGACGACGATGACAGTAGCGACACTCGCTTCTATCTATAAAGAAAAACAGCTTCCTGAAGTCGTCAATAAGAATAGCTAACGCTAATTGCGAAAAACCTCTCATTTAACGGGAGGTTTTTCTTTATCATTCTGGTAACAATTTGTGCGACTTAATAAGGCCAATGCGTAATAATTCGGCAGTATTGATTTTTTATGAATAAATAGTCGCCATGTTCGCATATGTCATACAAGTGTTTGTTAATAATCTGTTTTATTAGAATAACTAATCCGAATATCCAAAATTTGTCATTTTTTAAACAACGTTTTTTTGCCTAATATTGCCATCAACAACAACGAGTTACCCAGTTTTAAGAGAGGCAATCATGGCACAAGCAATGAACATCGAAACCATCGCTATCGCACCCTCTATGGATAAGAAAACCTACGCGGTTAACTTCAAAGGATTGATTGCACACTTCCTAGATATTTTGTTCGGTAAAGGTGATGTAGAACCAACTTACCACGCAAATGAGCTATCTAGCCATATGCAGCGTGATATCGGTCTTTATCGATAATATCGCGAGAGAAAAAGCACCGTAGGGTGCTTTTTTTGTATCTGTAGCCTAACGACAAGGCGTATGAGCGCCTAAGCCGCCTTGCTTTTGCATCTGTTTAACCAGTGCGATTCGCTCTAGCTCTTTTGGACAAGCTTTACTCTGACGTTTTGTTTGCGTTTGTCGCGCAATTGGTGTCGATAGAAAATGTGGATGGTTCATCGTATCTGCTCTCATCGTCATAGAACTGTCACTTATTATTCCAGTTAGATATATAACTCACATCCCCCCTCTAACGCTGAACCTAGGGCGTAGGTCGTTAGGCGTATATTTGTTTGTAAATGAGTATATTAAGTTAAGAAAATTACCTTCAAATCAGATAAACCTGATTCATCGCAATTTCCCTCGGGGCTTAATCCGTATGATGAGTTTAGAGATTCCCCCCAAAGCTATAGGTGAAAATATGACAAGTCTTCTCGACAGGTTTCTTCAATATGTCACGTTTGACACGCAATCCAACCCGTCGCAAGAGTGCTGCCCGAGTACTCCAGGACAGATAGATTTTGCTCGTTTTCTTGAGCAAGAGTTGAACTCACTGGGATTATCAAACGTTTCTTTAGATGCTAATGGCTATCTGATGGCAACCCTTCCATCGAATATCCAAGAGCAAGTGCCTGCGATCGGCTTTATTGCCCACATGGACACGGCACCTGATGCGTCAGGCAAAAACGTGAAACCACAGCTGGTTGAAAACTACCAAGGTGGTGACATTGCGCTTGGCAAAGGTGATGAAGTCTTATCACCTATTCAATACCCAGACCTTCACGATTTGCACGGTCACGACATCATTACGACAGACGGTACAACTCTACTTGGTGCTGACAACAAAGCTGGTATTGCAGAGATCATCTCAGCGGTCGAGTATCTGCTTCAGCATCCTGAGATCCCTCACGGAGACATTAAAATTGGCTTTACACCCGACGAAGAAATTGGTCGCGGTGCCGATCTATTTGACGTAGCGAAATTCGGCGCAGAGTGGGCGTATACGGTAGACGGTGGTCCTGTAGGCGAGCTTGAATATGAAAACTTTAATGCCGCAGCCGCTGTGGTTGAGTTTCTTGGCGTGAGCGTTCATCCAGGCACCGCAAAGGGTAAAATGGTTAATGCGATGACGGCAGCGTCAAGATTCCATGCTGATATGCCGGCAGCAGAAACGCCAGAGTGCACATCTGGTTATGAAGGCTTCTATCATTTAAGCAATGCAGAGATGTCTGTCACTAAGTCGACGTTGAATTACATTATTCGTGATATTGATAGTGAAGAGCTAGAAAGACGTAAAGCCTACCTAGAAGATAAGGTAGCAGCGTTTAATGCTCATGGTGACAAAGTGTCGCTAACGATCACTGACAACTACTCGAACATGCGTGAGAAGGTGGAGCCTCACCCACATATTATCGAGATTGCTAAGTCTGCAATGGAAGCGTGTGAGGTTAAACCAAACATCAAACCAATTCGCGGTGGCACGGACGGGGCTCGACTTTCGTTTATGGGTTTACCATGTCCAAATGTGTTCACTGGTGGCTACAATTTCCATGGCATTCATGAGTTTATTACTGTTCAAGGGATGGAATTGGCTGTGAATGTGATAGTGCAAATTGCGAAAGACACAGCGATTCGTTATCGTTAGGAGACATTCATAATGCAGTAGTAGGCGACCATGGAAGACGTTCAGAAAATCATTACATTTTTGGCAGAAAACAAACTGCTGTTGAGCGTCTTGGTTGTCACTCTCATACTCGTCATACGCCGCATAACCCTGTCAGGAATACGGGGAGATGTGGCGTTTTTGTCTGAGGACCAACGTAAATGGATGTCGCGCACTAAAAATGGCTCGTTTGCCATTATCGTAGTGACCTTGTTCTTGGTCTGGAAGTCAGAAATTAGTGAGTTTGCGCTCTCAGTGACGGCGATTGCTGTGGCTATTGTGGTGGCTTCCAAAGAAATTATCCTGTGTTTCACGGGATCGATTCAACGTGCCAGTTCTCGGTCATTTCGTATCGGCGACTGGATTGAAGTTGGCAAGACGAGTGGGGAAGTCATCGAACACAATCTGATGGCAACCGTGATTCAAGAGATCGATCTTTATCATGGTCAATACCATTTCACAGGAAAAACCATAACTCTACCTAACAGCATGTTTTTTACCTATCCGGTAAAGAATCTTAACTTTATGAAGCGCTATGTCTACCATGGCTTTTCTATCATTGTTCCTGGATTTAAAAACCTATTCCCATTGCTCCCTGAACTGACGGCTAAAATAGAGCACCATAGCGAGAGCTTTATCGATGTTGCTAGGCGTTATAACGGCGTCATAGAAAAACATGCAGGTGTAGACCTACCGGGCTCTGAGCCACATATTCATATCTCAAGTGGCGCGACGGGCGAGCAAATCGTCCATGTCATGATTTTTTGCCCAACAGAACTCGCCACGCACCTAGAACAAAAAATTCGTTCTGATTTTATGACATTACATGATCTCGCATTCCCACAGGAAAGTGAAAAAGCGTTGTAAAAACAGATTGTTGTATTTTGAAACACTTTTATGGTAACTATTAATACTTCTCGGACATTCATCGGACTTGTGATTTGTTAGTCTGCCAAAGCTTGTTCCAATTTCAGAAGATAAATAGGGTGTTTCAATGCCTAGAAAAATACTAGTTGCTAGTGTTATCTCTGCACTGTTCTTAGCAGGTTGCGGTGAATCAACAACAGCGACGCAAAACGCGCCAGCACCTCTTGTGCAGACTACTGCCGTAGAGGTCGTCCCACATCAACAAAGCAAGTCTTACATTGGACGTATGGACGCGGTAGAAGATACTGCCATTACCGCTCAGGTAACGGGCTACTTGATGGAACGTCATTTCCAAGAAGGTCAAATTGTCGAAAAAGGTCAAGAGTTATATACCATTGAACCTTCTTCTTTCGAAGCTCAGGTAGCTAGCGCGAAAGCGATGTTCTCCGAAGCTGAGGCAGCTCTTAAAAAAGCAGAGCTTGATTTTGAGCGTGGCAAAAACCTCGTTAAATCCAACAATATTTCTCAAGCTGAGTTCGATGCATTAACGGCAACGTTAATGAGTGCTCGAGCGCAACTTGAAGCCGGTAAAGCTCAGCTAAAAGTGGCTGAAGTGAACCTTTCTTATACCACCATTCGTGCACCGTTCACGGGTCGTATTTCCGACAGTAAAGTCAGTACTGGTGATCTGCTTTCTCCTTCATCAGGCGTGTTGACGACGCTGGTGAGTATGGATCCTATCTATGCCTCATTCAGTATCAGTGAGCGTGAGCGTCTAGCGCTGGGTATGGATGCCATCGAAGGTGACGGCTCTGACGAGTCTAACGGTGTTGCGGTGAATATTATCCTAGAAGATGGTCGTGTGTTTGATCAGCAAGGCAAGATCGACTTCTTGGGTAACCGTATCAACCTAAACACGGGTACATTGGCGATGCGTGCCATTGTTGAAAACCCAGAGCAGCGCCTACTTCCGGGTCAGCACGTTCGTGTTGAATTGATGGAAAAAGAAGCGATTGATGTAGTAACAGTACCACGCCGTGCGGTTCAGACCGACCTTGAAGGCGATTTCGTTATGGTTGTAACGGAAGGTAACGTTGCTGAGCGTCGCAATGTTGTACTTGGTACTCAAGTTGAAACTGGCATCATCATCCAATCAGGACTGAAACCGACTGATGTTGTCATCACTCAAGGCTTACAGCGTGTAAGGAATGGCGTGCCTGTTCGAATCGATGAATCGAAGCCAGCAGATCAAGGTGCGTAATAGATGCTAAGTCGTTTCTTTATTCAAAGGCCAAAGTTTGCTTTGGTCATTTCAATCATACTCACGCTAGCAGGTGCCATCTCTTTGATGGTGTTGCCTGTTGCTGAGTATCCAAAAATCAGTCCGCCATCGGTCAGTGTCACAGCATTCTACACAGGTGCAAGTGCAGAGGTAGTAGAGGAGGCGATAGCCGATCCGATAGAAACCTCGGTGAACGGTGTTGAAGATATGATTTACATGTCTTCAAAGAGTGCAAACGATGGTTCCTATAACCTCAATGTGACGTTTGACATCGGTACCGACCCTGATATGGCTCAGGTTAACGTACAGAACCGAGTGTCGCAGATTGAATCGAAACTGCCTCAAGAAGTTCGTATGGTTGGTGTCACGGTGAAAAAACGTTCTCCTGACCTACTGATGGTATTGAACTTCTACTCGCCAGACGGTCGTTATGATGACAAGTTCCTGATTAACTACATCAACCTGAACGTTAAGGACCAGCTTGCACGCGTTAAGGGCATCAGTGAAGTTAACGTAATCGGTGGTGGTGAGTATGCAATGCGTGTTTGGCTAGACCCAGACAAGCTTGCCAACCTAAAGATGACTACCTCTGACGTTTATGCAGCGCTGGCTGAACAAAACGTGCAGGTCGCAGCAGGTCGAGTGGGTGCAGCGCCTTACGCTAACCCGCAAGAAGTGCAGTTCAACCTAGTAACTAAAGGTCGTCTAGAGTCGATTGGTGAATTTGAGAACGTCGTTCTGCGTGCAAACCCAGATGGCTCAACGGTTTACCTGAAAGACGTCGCTCGTGTGGAACTTGGTAAGAAGTTCTACGATGGTAGTGGTCAGTTCCGCGGTGAAGACGCTTCTATCGTGGCGCTAAACCTTCAATCGGATGCAAACGCACTAGAAAGTGGCAAGGCGGTGATGGACCTTCTTGAGCGCTTGAGTGTGAACTTCCCTGAGGGTATGGCTTATGAGACCAGTTACGATACGACCGTGTTTGTTGCTGAGTCCATCAAAGGGGTAGTTAAGACTCTAATCGAAGCGATCATTCTGGTTATTGCGGTAACCTACCTGTTCCTTGGTAGTGCGCGTGCAACACTTATTCCAGTTGTTGCGATTCCAGTATCGCTTATCGGTACCTTTGCTGTGATGAACATGACCGGCTTTACTGTAAACACGGTGACGCTGTTTGGTATCATCCTAGCAATTGGTATCGTGGTGGATGATGCGATTCTTGTTATCGAGAACGTTGATACCATCATGAAACGCAATCCAGATATGTCACCTAGAAAAGCGACTCTGATCGCGATGAAAGAGGTGACGGGGCCAATCATTACCTCGACGTTGGTACTACTTGCGGTATTCATTCCGGTAACGCTGTTGCCAGGTATTACCGGCATTATGTATCGTCAGTTTGCCCTGACTATCTGTATTTCGGTAGTTATCTCTTCGATCAACGCTCTAACGCTGTCGCCAGCACTCTGTTCGTTGGTACTGAAGAAGGGTGGTGGCAATACGGCTCGCTGGTTCCAAACGTTTAACCGCGCACTAGAGCGTATTACATTGCGTTACGGTCAAGTTGCTGGTTTCCTAGTGAAGAAGGCAGTATTGCTGGTTACCTTCTTTATTATTGCGGTTGGCGCAGTAACCTTCCTTGCGAAAAACACTTCCACGGCGTTTGTACCGCAGGAAGATAAAGGTATCTTGTTGGTTAACGTTCAGCTACCAGATTCAGCCTCTTTGTCTCGTACTACCGAAACAACCGATAAGTTGGTTAACTTGGTTGAGCAAGAGCCTGGTATCGATGGTATCACTGTGGCGAACGGCTATGCGTTTATGACTGGCGCGGCAGCATCGAATGGTGCATCGCTGTTCATCAAATTGAAAGACTGGGATACCCGTAATGGTTTTGAAGGGGATCACTCTTCGAACGCTATTGCAGCGCGTATTAACGGTATGGCTGCTCAGCAAATTCCGGGTGCGGTTGTGTTTGCAATGGGTCCTCCTGCAGTTCCTGGTATGGGTGCGGCGTCTGGTTTTGAATTTGTGTTGGAAGATACACTGGGTCGAAGCCGAACGGATCTCGCGATGGTAATGCAGGATGTGATTCAAACTGCGAACCAACAACCAGAGATCGCTTATACCTTTAGTACTTTCCGTGCCAATGTTCCGCACTATTATGTGGACATTGACCGTGAGAAAGCACAGCAACTGGGTATCCCATTATCGTCGATATTCCAAACGCTACAGGGTAACTTAGGTTCGTTGTACGTGAATGACTTCACCATGTTTGGTAAGAACTTCCGCGTGACGATGCAAGCCGATGCTGAATACCGTAGTGGTATGGACGATCTTCAGCTGTTCCACGTTCGCTCATCTAAAGGTGAGATGATCCCGCTAAGCACGCTAGTGTCTTACGAGCAGGTCTTTGAACCAGATGTAGCGTGGCGTTACAACATGTACCGCAGTGCGGTAATCCAAGGTCAACCAGCACCGGGTTACTCAAGTGGTGATGCGATCGCGGCAATGGAACGCGTTGCTGCAGAAGTACTGCCAATGGGTTACCAGTACGAATGGACAGGTATGGCTTATCAAGAAATCCTAGCAGGTAACCAAGCAATCTATGCGTTTGCGCTTGCTCTGATCTTTATCTACCTATTCATGGTTGCTCAGTATGAGAGTTGGGGTATCCCACTTGCCATCATACTTGTGGTACCGGTGGCGACACTTGGCTCGTTCATAGCATTGAACCTAGCGGGCATTCCGTTGAACTTATACGCTCAGATAGGTCTGGTCCTACTCATAGCGATGGCGGCGAAGAACGCGATTCTTATCGTGGAGTTCGCCAAAATTGAACGTGAAGAGAAAGATGTTCCAGTTGATGATGCGGCAGTGCGCGGTGGTATGTTGCGTTTCCGTGCGGTAAACATGACCTCTTGGTCGTTTATCCTAGGCATGATTCCACTGATCTTTGCATCGGGTGCAGGTCACATCAGTCAAAACTCACTAGGTATCTCCCTAGTTGGTGGTCTATTGTGTGTGCTATTGGCAGGTACGTTCCTTATCCCTGGCTTCTATGCGCTTATCCAGCATCGCCGTGAAAAGATCCATGGTGGAAACACTAAACTGGTGCCACTAGAAGACGATGAGTAATTAACATAGAACTCATTAAAAAGCCCCTCCTTTGAGGGGCTTTTTGTTTTGTAATCGACTGTCAAGGTATCCTGACAATTCTCTACATTATCAACAGAATCAGTTAATCAAGCCTTTTTAACCATCATCGTTGATTGAACGATTAATAGCCAGTTTTTAAGTGACTGTAAAATAAAGCTAATCTCTTGTTTGTTAGTGATTTGTAACGGGATTCTCAATAAGAATACACCTACAAAACTAGAATAACTGAGGTTTGTAGTATTCTGTAAATTTATGTATCTTTGCGGCAAATTCGATAGATGTAGTGGATTGAACGATGGTAAATCAAAAACTGTTAATCGTAGAAGATGATGAAAAGCTAAACGCGATGCTTGGTGACTACTTTAAAACGCAAGGTTTTGAAGTAAAAACAGTTCATGAAGGAAACGAGTCAGTGGAACTGATTGAATCGTTTCAACCAGACGTAACAATCCTCGATTTAATGCTCCCAGGCCAAGACGGTCTATCGATCTGCCGCGAAGTGCGTGACAGCTACAACGGTAAAATCTTGATGCTTACCGCGAGCGATGACGATTTTGACCACGTTGCCGCATTGGAGACCGGGGCAGATGATTTTGTCTCTAAACCTATTAAACCACGAGTATTGCTCGCTAGAGTAAGAAACTTACTTCGTCGCCCAACGGACGAAGGCCTAGCCGCTGAGTCGAATACGATTCAAATCGGTCGCTTAAAGATTTGCCAAAGTAGCCGCAGTTGTCATCTCGCGGAGAGCGCAGTCTCGCTTACGGATAGTGAGTTTGATTTGCTGTGGCTATTGGCCAAATCTGCTGGAGACGTGCTATCGCGTGATTACCTTACACGCCAGCTGCGCGGTATCGACTACGATGGCATCGACCGTACTATTGATAACCGTATTGTGACGCTCCGTAAAAAGTTATTTGACGACGCGACCAACCCGAAAGGCATTATTACAGTGCGTGGCAAAGGCTATTTGTTCGTTGCTGACGGCTGGAAAGCGTAAGGTTAGTTACTGTGTGGCGCCTGTTTCTTGAGTCACTCATTGGTCTTATCTTGCTGTTCGCAGCGAGTATTTTTGGCTATGAGTACGTTATTTACGGTAAAACTGACGTTGATCTGGTGGATGCTAACTTAAGAGTTGAAGCGTTCCGAGACATCATGAATCATGTCTCAACCAATGAGAGCGACGAAAAAGCGATTGAACTGCTCACTTCTTTTGCTGAAAAGACCCACCGACTTCTCGATGCCCATTCTGTAGAGCAACTTCCTGAAGAAGTTGCAGAGCACTTTAATCAAAATCCAGGCGTACATTTCCTGCTCGATGACGATGACCATCTATGGCTCAAGTTTGATAACAATCCAAACTACTTCCATATGTCTGATGATCCAGACTCAGAGCTATTAAAAGCCATCGAGTTTGCTAATGATTCTGTGTGGTTATTCTTCCTTGCGGGATTCGTGGCATTTAGCTTTGTGCTTATCTGGTTTTTAAGCCGTCGATTGCGGGTTTTAGAGAAGACTGCCATCGAATTTGCGAGTGGAAACTTTGAGGCTAGAGCATCGGAAAAGCAGTGGGTGAGGCTAGGTCGACTTAATCGAACCTTTAATCGTATGGCGACAAAAATCGCTAATCTCATGGTGAGTAACAAGGCGCTAACGAATGCCGTTGCTCATGAGCTGCGCACACCGATTTTTCGAATTCAGTGGCAAAGCGAGGTGTTGATGGAGCAAATCACCGACCCTGATGCGAAAAAACAACTCGCAAGTATCATTGAAGATACGGAAGAGATGGAACATCTGGTTGATGAGCTCTTGTACTATGCACGAGTAGAGCGACCAGACGCAGCTTTGGATGTCGAAAGTATCGATATTGCCGCTTGGTTACTTGAGCATCAAGACAAATGGCAAAATCAACTTGGTCAGAGTTTTGAGTTACAGGTCGATGCGCAAGACATCATAGTCGATATGGACAGATTCCTCGTCTGTCGCGCGTTGGTGAATCTGATTAGTAATGCTAAGCGTTACAAACAGAACAAGATCCTTGTAAAACTCACTGAAGATGATGATCAAGTCGCGATTGAAGTGCATGATGACGGCATTGGTGTTGACCCAGAGCACTGGGAGCGTTTGTTTGACCCATTCTATCGCGTCGACAAAGCACGAGATCGCGCTTCAGGTGGTTATGGGCTTGGCCTTGCTATCGTTAAGCATATTATGCTTCGTCACAGTGGCGATGTAGAAGTCAGCCACAGTGAGTTAGGCGGTGCTTGCTTCACACTAGTTCTGCCTAAAGAGGCATCGAACTAGGCGCATAGTTTGCGCTCTCATTCACCTCAATGTTTGACCAACCTCTAGCATGTTTGCAGACGTCACCACGCGTCCAGTGATATACTGCATGCTAAGGTTGGACCATAACAAATTGAACTGAATGAAATTTATCCACACTTCCGATTGGCACCTCGGTCGTCAGTTTCACAACGTGTCTCTACTCGACGACCAGAAACACGTCCTCGAACAAATTAAACACTACTTGGCTACGAATGATATTGATGCACTGCTTATTGCAGGGGATGTCTACGATCGCTCTGTACCGCCAACGTCTGCCATTGAAGTTTTGGATGAGTTTTTGAATCACGTGGTTCAAGAGCTTGCTATCCCTGTCATCATGATCTCTGGAAATCACGACGGGGCCAAAAGACTCGGGTTCGGTTCAAGACAGTTTGGCCAAGCGGGTCTGCATATCATTAGCTCATTAGAACAAATCACGACCCCGATAGAAATCACCGACAAGCAGGGCCATACGGTGTTCTTTTATGGGTTGCCTTATGCCGATCCTGAGCAAGTACGCCATCACTACAAAGTCTCGGTCAGTAATCACGATGAAGCCCACCAATATATGGCTGAACAGTTAAATGCAGTGGTGGATTATTCAAAGCAAAATGTCCTACTGAGCCACTGCTTTATAGATGGAGCGCAGACGTGTGAATCAGAGCGTACACTTTCAATTGGTGGTGCTGATCGAGTCAGTTATGAGCACTTTAAGCAGTTCGATTATGTCGCTCTGGGTCATTTGCATCAGGCGCAAAAGCGTGGAGCAGAGCACATACGATATTCCGGCTCGATAATGAAGTATTCCTTCTCTGAGCAGTTTCACAACAAAGGTATGACCTTGGTTGAGCTTTCTCCTGGTCAAACTGAGCCTGTGATATCAACCGTACCTCTTACTGCACCTCACGATATGCGTATTATCGAAGGTGACCTCCTCGACCTTATTGAGCAGGGTAAGCAAGACCCAAATGCAGATGACTATCTGTTAGTCAGGCTGACGGACAAACATGCGATCCTAGACCCAATGGCGAAGCTTCGTGAGGTATATCCTAACGTACTTCATTTAGAGAAGCCTGGCATGCTGATTGGCGTAGAGACCGAAATGGGGCAAGCGAGGCTAGGGCGCTCAGAGATTGATATGTTCCAAGACTTCTTCCTTGAGGTTCAGGGTGATGCAATGACAGAAGACCAAACCGACATGGTCTCGGATGTATTACAGTCACTGCGTAAACAGACAGAGGATCAGTAAGTAGAATGAAACCGATTAAACTGACTCTGCAAGCCTTTGGCCCATTTTCTGGTGTCGAACAGATAGACTTTCGTTCTTTGGGTGAGTCGCCGCTATTTCTCATCAACGGTCCGACGGGCTCAGGAAAGAGCTCGATTCTAGATGCCATTTGTTACGCCCTGTATGGCGAAACGACGGGTAGTGAGCGCACCGGTGACCAGATGCGCTGTGATTACGCAGATGCTAAGCTATTGACGACGATTACCTTTGAGTTTGAACTCGCTAACGTGCGCTACCAAATCACTCGTAGTCCAGACCAAGAAGTGCCAAAACAGCGCGGTGAGGGCATGACCAAGAAGTCTCACTCTGCCGAGCTGATTAACCTCGATACCGACACACTGATTGCCAGTAGGCCTAAACAGGTCGCTACAGAAGTCCAAACCCTTATTGGGCTAGATGTTAAGCAGTTCCGTCAAGTAATGGTGATTCCACAAGGCAAATTTCGAGAATTGTTAACCGCTAGCTCTAAAGAGCGCGAGTCTATTTTTGGTCAGCTATTTCAAACCCAGATCTATACCACCATAGAGCGTGTTTTGTTTGAACGTGCTGCGGGCATTCGCAAAGCTAAAGAAGAGTTTGATAATCAGATCAAAGGTGCTTTAGATGTGGCCTCGATTGAGTCAGAACAGCACCTGATTCAGGTTTTAGCAGATCTGACGCCGATTATTGAAAAGTCCGAAGTAGAGCTTAAACAAGCAGAAGCCGCGAGAGCTAACGCCCAACAAACCTTAGACGCTGCTCTGCAGATCGAGCAAAAGTTCACGGCTAAGGCCGAGCTAGAGCAGGCTCAAACTAGGCATAACCAAAGGTTGGATGAGATTCAGCAAGCGACACTTCAGCTCAATGCACATAAATCTGCTTTGGCAATTCAGAGCAGCTACGATAGCAGCGTGCGACTTGGCAAAGAGGTGTCGGTACTATCTGATCGTATCAAGAATGGCCTTACTAAGATTTCAGAAGCTAAAGCTGAGAAAACGAAGGCGACTGCGACTTTTGAACACGCTCACCAAGCAAATGAAGGGATGAAAGCTTCACACCAAGAGCTGTTTGAGCTTAAAGCCCTAATCGGTCGATTGAAAGAACTCGATGAGAAAAAAATCGAGCTCACTAATGCGAGTCAACAAGTCCAATCCTTGACGGCAAATCAAGCTGCTCTGAGCGATCAATTAAAGCTGATTACTCAGCAAGAAGAGGAGCTGAATGGCTCTCTTACTCGTGCTCAAAAAAGAAAAAGCTCAGTTAAATGAACTAACCCTTGCACTCGATCTTGAAACCAAGAAGCAGCAGTCGCTACTCAGCCTTTCAAGTATCGAAGCCTCTCTGCAGGAAGGTCTAAAACAGAAAGCAATACTCATGTCATCGCTCTCTGCGCAGGAGACCGAGGTTAAACAAGCGCAACAAACGAGGACAGAAGCGGAAATACAGTGGCATACAGGTCAGGCAGCTTTACTTGCTGCGAGCTTAGAAACCGGCTCGCCTTGCCCCGTGTGTGGTAGTTTGGACCATCCTAAAGTTGCGGAGTCAGTCGAAAAGGCTGTGACGCTTGATCAAGTCAATGCGTTAAGAGACCAAGAAGCTCGCTCGAGCCAAGCGCTCACCGTATACAAGCAAAAGCAGACAGAGCTAGAAAGTCAACTAGCTTCGTTATCGGAAAGAAAACAGGACACACTGCGCTCACTTGGTATTGAGTCCACCGAGTTGCCACGCTTTGCTGAAACCGTGAATAGAAATATTGCTGAGCTTACGAGCCAAATAGCGAAACTCCAAGCTATCGACCTCGATAGCCTGGAGCGTCAGTTGAAGCAATCCTCAGATAAACGTGTGCAGCTACAGGCTAAATTTGAACAACAGGCCATATTAATTACCGATGCTACTAACGTGATGCAACACTTACAAGGTGTCGTAAGTTCGCTAACGCAAAGTAATAACACGGGCTTTGATAACGCCCAAGCCGTGGTGGCGCGTCAGCAAGTGTTAGAGTCAGATATTGCTCAAAAAGCTAAGGCACTTGAACAATCCCAAGAGTCTTTGAAACAAGCGAGCGAAATGCTAGCTAAGTTCGAATCACATCTTGAGACCTTACAAAAAAGACCTCGATGAACGCGAAAAAGAACGAATTAACGCTCAAAGCCATTGGCAATTGCAATTATCCAGCAGTCCATTTACTGATGAGAACGCGTTCCTGAACGCGAAGTTAGTTGATGCTCAGGCTGAAGAGCTTAGCCAACGTATAGAGCAATATCAGCACGACGGCATTCGTATCAAAGAGCAGTTAAATCTTATCTCTGCTCAGATAGGCGAGCAGACTCTGCCCGATGTAGAGCAGTTAAAGCTTGTTAAGTCGCAAATGGAGGAGACGTATCAGTCTGCACTCAAGCAGTTCCAAATGCACCAGTCTCAGTTCAATAACCTTACTCAAGTGCGCAAGCGTATTGATGCGCTACGTGAGCAAAATGAAGAGCTCGATAAACAATATCAAGTAGTAGGGACACTGAGCGATGTAGCGAATGGTCGCACGGGCAACAAAATCAGTCTTCACCGCTTCGTACTCGGCGTATTGCTTGATGATGTGCTGATTCAGGCGTCACAGCGTTTAAGACTGATGAGTAAAGGTCGCTACGATTTAAAACGCAAAGAAGCCCGAACGAAAGGTAACGCAGGCTCAGGTCTCGATCTCATTGTCGAGGATGCCTACACGGGTAAATGGCGCGACGTAGCGACGCTATCGGGTGGTGAGTCGTTTATGGCTGCGTTGTCCTTGGCATTGGGCCTCTCTGATGTCGTTCAGTCATATAGCGGCGGCATTCGCCTCGATACGCTATTTATCGATGAAGGTTTTGGTAGTTTAGACCCGGAATCTTTAGATCTTGCAGTTCAAACACTCGTCGAGCTACAACAATCAGGCCGCACGATAGGGATTATTTCTCACGTGTCGGAGCTGAAAGAACAAATGTCGCTTCGCTTGGATGTCCATGCATCTCGAGTAGGCAGCACCGTTAGTTTGGTCAATTAGGAGACAGAACACAATGCGTGACCAAATCACTTTTTTCGAACGCTTTGAAGCCGATATCATGTCGGGTAAAAAGACAATCACTATCCGCGATAAGTCAGAAATCGACTTTGAGCTTAACCGCACTATAACTGTTGCCACGTTTGAGGATGGTAGGGTGTTCGGCAACCTGAATATCCTGACGATTACACCAATGTCGTTTGACGATATTAACGAAACGCATGCTCTCCAAGAAAATATGACGCTTCCTCAGCTTCGAGAGGTGATACGTGAAATTTATCCAGAAGAAGATGAGTTGTACGTGATTGAGTTTGTTGTTGCGGAGTAAATCGTTGGAAAAGGTACTTGTCAGCGCCTGCTTGTTAGGAAACAAAGTAAGATACAATGGCAGTTGTTTATCAATCTCTGAGCCTGATCTTAAGTGGTTGAACTCCAACTTCGAACTAGTCGCTATCTGTCCTGAAGTTTCGTCAGGTTTAACAACGCCAAGGGCCCCTGCAGAGATCATCGGGGGAGAAGGGGTCAATGTAATTGGAGGCTCAGCGAGCGTTGTTGGAGATGATGGTATTGACGTTACATCTCAATTTTTAGTCGGTGCAAGGAATGCACTGGAAATCTGCCAGCAACAGAATATCAAGTACGCGATTCTCGCTGAAGCGAGTCCGTCCTGTGGTAGCTCAAAGATTTATGATGGGAGCTTTCAAGGGATCAAAGTTGATGGCGCTGGCGTAACAGCCGCTTTGTTAGAAGCCAACGAGATCAGAGTCTTCAGCCAGCATTCAATTTCTATGTTGCGCACGACCTTAGATAAATAACCAAGCTCAGGGGAGCTCAACCCCCTGAGTGATTTCGTAGAGCTAAAGATACTAGATAAACAGCAGTCTTTGGCATGCTAGCAACGATTTTGGTAACGATACTTTCAATTCCCAGTCACGCGGAATGTCTTCGTCTGTTCCCTGATAGCATGCAGCTAGCACCGCACCGAGTAAAATCGCACGGCCGCAACTATCTCCACCACACAGTATGTTCTCCCGAATCGATGCTTCGTAGCTGGTGGCATTAAGAAGAAGATGAGCGGTCACCGCTAATGAGGCTTCAAGCCCACAGTGCATCCCTAGTTCCTGTGCCACTTCATTTGATGGTTTCAGAATTCGCTCTTCGGCTGCTTGTATCGCCTTATCTGAGACTTTAGAAATCCCTTTAGCGCTTTTCACGCACTCAGCGGGCGTTTTCCCTGCTATCGCTTGCATTATCATCATTGCAGAAGCTAGAGCATAATCGACGGCATTGTCATTGTTGTTAGTGACTCTAACAGCGGATTCGACAAGGTCATTAAGTGTTTCGTCGCTGTGATGAATTGCCAAAAGTGCGGGTAGCTTTGATAGGGCAGGGTTTTGCGTATCATCAGCGCCCACTTGATTAAGTGGTTCTTCTTGAGCTTCTAGGGCATGAATATTGAGTATGGTGAGTTTAGTGGGCTTATCTATATAGCCACACCATTTTCCACCAAGATCAAACCAATCACGAAATGCTCGAATATAACTAGCTTCTTCGTATTTGCCATGCACTGCTAGAGCATCCAACATTGCGATCAGTTGGGCGCCGTACTGAGAGTAATCCCCAGGTTTTTTGCCATGATGTGCATAGTAGCCTTTGTCTATATAGTCCTTCTCGTTAGCAGCATGAAACTCTGGAGTGCCGTTGGATAAGGTCTTGATGGCGACTTGGTCATAAAGCCAATGAAAGCCCATTGACGCGGCATCGGCAACCAACGCACCGATAACGGAATTTAAAGCTCGATTGTTTTCGCTATTCATCTCGTGTCCATACATCACATTAGTGGTCCTAGTCTCTGTTATTGTAGGCGGTTTGGGGTAGACTTTTTTGGGGCTAACGCAAAAATTTGCTTTGTGCTTGAAGTGGCTTGCGCCTAAACCATTTGGACTACTACGTGAAAGGAATAACGATGAAAGACGAGACTCTATCAATACATCACGGTTACGAAACGGATCCAACAACCAAGTCGGTAGCAACTCCTATCTACCAAACGGTCGCTTATGAGTTCGATAGTGCCCAGCACGGTGCGGACCTTTTCAATCTAGAAGTACCTGGCAACATCTACACTCGAATCATGAATCCAACCAACGATGTGCTTGAGCAGAGAATGGCGGCGCTAGAAGGTGGAATTGCTGGTTTAGTGGTAAGCGCAGGTAGTGCCGCGATTAACTATGCGATTTTGACGTTGGCGGAAGCGGGCGACAACATTGTTTCCACACCACAGCTTTACGGTGGCACATATACCTTGTTTGCGCACATGCTGCCGAAGCAGGGCATTCAGGTAAAGTTTGCTAAAGATGATAGCCCTGAGTCTATTGCTGAGCTAATCGATGAAAACACGAAAGCTGTGTACTGTGAGTCTATTGGTAACCCTGCGGGTAATATTGTTGATATCGAGGGCATTTCAACACTCGCTCACCAAGCAGGTGTGCCAGTCATTGTAGACAACACAGTCGCGACTCCTGTGCTATGTAAACCCATCGAGTTTGGTGCGGACATTGTAGTCCACTCGCTTACGAAATACGTTGGCGGTCATGGTACATCGCTCGGGGGCGTTATTATCGATTCTGGTAAATTCCCTTGGGATCAACACAAAGATCGTTTCCCAGTCTTTAACCAGCCAGAGCCTTCTTATCACGGTGTTGTCTACACCGAAGCATTTGGTCCTGCAGCGTTTATTGGTCGTGCTCGAACCGTGCCACTGCGTAACACAGGCTCTGCGTTATCACCAATGAACTCTTTCATGCTGTTACAAGGCTTAGAAACTTTGTCACTGCGAATGGAGCGTCATACTGAAAACGCCATTAAAGTTGCTGAATTCTTGCAAAATCATGAGAAGGTAAGCTGGGTGTCTTACGCTGGACTTGAAAGCTCTAAGTACTATGAGCTAGCAGGTAAGTATATGAAGGGTAAGCCTTCTGCAATTCTCTCATTTGGTCTTAAAGATGGATACGAAGCAGGTGTCAGGTTCTACGATGCGCTACAGATATTCAAACGCTTGGTAAACATTGGGGATGCCAAATCACTGGCTTGCCACCCAGCATCGACAACTCACCGTCAGATGAGTGAAAGCGAACAGTTAGAAGCCGGTGTGAGACCTGAGATGATCCGTCTGTCTGTCGGGATTGAACATATTGATGATATTTTGGCTGACCTAGAACAGGCACTCAAAGCCTAGTCTATTCAAATAAAAAAGCGGGTCCAAATGGACCCGCTTTTAGATGATTACTGGAAACTATTGAGTTTTTTCCATCATCTCTTCTACTGTGTACTCAAACTCCGGAACTGTAATTTCTACACGACGGTTTTGAGCTCGGCCTTCAGACGTAGAGTTGTCTGCTACCGGGTTAGATTCACCCATACCGCTCACAGACATTCTTGAACGATCAATGCCTTGAGACTCTAGGTACGAAGCGATTGATTCGGCACGCTCTTCAGAAATACGTTGGTTTACTTCTTCAGGACCAGATGAATCTGTGTAACCGACAATAGTCACTGTCGCTTCTGGATGCTCTTTCATTAGTGCGATGAGAGGATCAAAATCAGCTTTCTTCTCTTCGTCTAGCTCTGTGCTATTAAATGCGAAGGTCTCTTGACCAGACACTTGCTCAAATGTTTTGGTCATAACCACAGCTTCTACTACTGGTGGCTCTTCAGCCGGTGCTTGAGTTACTGCAGCAGCGGTCGCTGCGGCAGCAGCTGCAGCTGCATTACCAAATGAGTAAGATACGCCTAACCAGAATGTATCAACGTCTGTATTGAGCCAGCCATCTTTAAAGTCATTAATACGTTGGTACTCAAGTCTACCAGACCAAGCAGTAGCAAAATCGTATTCAAGACCAACACCACCCATCAGAGCGGTCGCGTTTCTATCACCATAAGTGGTGTACGCTGCCCCGACTTTAGCGAATACAGACCAGTCGTCGGTAAACGGATAAGCAAATTTTGGTGCGAGAGTTAGCGCGCTCATGTTCACGTCTTGGCGATAACCAGTACTCCCCTCGATAAACGAAGTTTTATAGCTACCTAGCCAATCGTAAGCGAACTCGAGCGCGATATAATCATTCCAATCATAACCAGCGAAGAAACCTGCACTGAAGCCACTATCAGTACATTCTGCGCCAGAGATATTACAGGCATCGGAGAGCTGTGAGCCCCCTAAACGACCACCTAAGTAGAATCCTTCATCGGCCAAGACGGGTGCTGCTGCCGTCATGGCACCTATTATTGATGCTGCTACCACTGTTTTTCTCATAATGACGTCCTTTTTATCGTTAACGATGCGATTTGATACATCAATGATAAAAATAGGTTAGCTTTTCGCCATTTTCAAAAATAAACAAAGAAGTTTCATATACTTTGCAGCTTTTTTGATGGTTGGTGAACATTTTGTCGTTGGTTAGTTGTCAGAAATTGCTGATAGTCGTTCGTAGGAAAGTGGCCTATATCGTTTTAGAATTGGATCGATTATTGATATTAGCCATTGGATCTTGTGTTCATTCTTGCGAGTTGCTTTGGCTAGTATTGCTAAGTCTAATTGTACAGGAGCACTTTCCGGATCTTCAGACATGTGGTAACGAAGTGTGTAGCAGTCATCGAGAAGCTGCGTCATCAAGGCATGGTTATCGACAAACAGGGTAGCTTCTGCGTCGCTTTTGAGAAGTTTGTATAGATTGAGATTTTCGTTTAAGTCAGCGACTAAGTACTTTACGAATTCGCCTTGCTTGTTGCCGTATAGTTCACCGGTACCGGTATGCACGTATTTTTGAAAAATGGATTGCGGCCTGTCTGTCAGCGCATGTACGCCAATGTCAATTTGCTCGGTGAGAAGCAATGATTCAGACACTTTACTCCATTGCCTTATTTCTATGGGGGCTTTTGTGTGCCGGCGTATGGTTTGGATTATCTCTTTGCCACATGAAATTAAGTAAGGCTCGATTAAATGTATTGTTACTTTATCGACAGCGCTAGGGGCGAATGTATCGGGCTTAAGAGCGTCTGTAATTTGGTTGATAGCATGCTTTAGCTTTGGCTCCAGTCCAATCGCATAACTTGTTGGAGTGAGTCCGCTTGCATCTCTTACGAATAAAGGGTCATCGAGCTCTTCGCGCAGCTGGGCAAGCACTTTGGAGATATACGACTGCGATCTACCCAAAGCGACACCGGCTTTAGAGGTAGAGCCAGTCTCCATTAAAGTGAGAAATACGCGAAGGGCATTGAGATCGTTCATATATGTCGATATCCATTAAGTGAATGAAATTACTATAAACGTATATGAAGATTCAGGGTATCTCAATGCCTTGTATAGAATAGAAATGTAACTTTACTAGAACGAGTTAGTTTAATACGACATATCCACGATTGGTCATACAGTTTTTTACAACAGTTTGCTGGTCTTGCTTATATTGCTCTGCGTTATCTCTGTTCGCACGCCCGCGACCGAGTACACCCGCAGCAAGCCCTACGGCAGCGCCTTTCTTCGCACCCTCAGTCCCAGAACCGCCAGCAATAGCCACGCCAGCTGAACCAAGAGCTGCGCCTTTGGCTGCACCACTGATCGCACCACCGGAAGCTTGTTGCTTCTGCACTTGACCGGCCATCTCTTCACATTTGTGTAAGTCATAGACGTAGTCTTTCTCGTCAACACCTTCCATATCGACAATCACATTCGCAAAACTAGAGAATGAGGTGAGGCAGGTAAGTGCAACGGCGTAGACAGTTTTTTTCATAATCACGACTCCAATTGGTTTGCCACTATGGTAATCCAACGTAAAAAACCTTTTGGAATATCAATTATTACCAGAGGAATAACGGATGACCATTTTGTTGATAGGTGGGAGCTTGAAACCTCGTAAAACTGGGCATTTACAGTGTTAATTGACAAGAAAGAGCTGAGTTTGGTTATACTGCGAAGTGCCGTACGCTAATGCCTAACAAATTGATTTGAATCAATCGAATGCGTAAAGAATGTGTGAATGAATTGTAATAACAAAATCATTACTAACGACGTAGTCATTTTATATTCAAGGGCTGCAGGCTTGAATAGGTTTTAACATTCCTTTTTTCTATAAATCCAATCGAGTTTTTGCATTATATTTGCGACGCTCTGTTAATTATTATTTCCACACCAAATGGATGGATTAAGTCGAATATTAAATTCGGCGTCAATATAACGATAAATTTCTATTAAAACTTGCATGCCAAATTGTTGTTGAATACACAAAAGGAAGTAGCATGAACAAAAATATTATTATATCAATGATGGTGGTTGTGTCTTGCAGTGCCTACGCTTCTCGCGAAAGCAGTGAGCCTATTAAAGTTATCGAGCCTGCTACAGGCTTAGATAGCGCAAAGGTTGAGCTCGGTAAGACGCTATGGTTTGAACCTCGGCTTTCGGCTTCAAATACTATTTCATGTAATTCATGCCACAATGTGGCAAAGGGTGGGGTGGATAATTTACCTAGCTCAATTGGCCATAAATGGGCAGTAGGTGGAATTAACTCCCCAACGGTACTTAATTCCGATTTGAATTTTGTACAGTTTTGGAATGGACGCGCAAAAGATTTGCAAGAACAAGCTGCCGGACCAATAGAAAACCCAATTGAAATGGCTTTTTCTCATGATTTAGCTATTGGCACTTTAAAATCTATTCCGCAATATCGAGAATGGTTTAAAGAAGCATATGGAAAAGAAGACTTTACTATTACCGAAGTCACCGATGCCATTGCGACGTTTGAAAAAACGCTTCGCACTCCCAATTCTGCTTTCGACCAATGGCTTAAGGGCGACGACAGCGCACTTAACACAGAGCAAGTTGAAGGCTACGCGCTCTTCAAGCAGAAGGGCTGTACCTCTTGTCACAGTGGCCCATTGGCTGGTGGGCAGATGTATCAGAAGATGGGTTTGGTAAAGGCTTTTGAAACCGACAATACAGATATTGGTAGAGCCGCTATAACAGGTAATGACTTTGACAAGTATGTGTTCAAGGTGCCGACGCTGCGTAATATCGAACTAACCTATCCGTACTTCCATGATGGTTCTGTGTGGGATCTACAAGAAGCGGTAGAGGTGATGGCGGATATCCAATTGGGCATTCCAGTAACAAAACAAGAGGCGAAGAAAATCACCGCGTTTCTTCATTCTCTTACCGGAGAGCAGCCTGTAATCACATTGCCTCATTTGCCACCGTCGACTAATGAGACAGCAAGACCACAGATTTAAAGTGATAAACTGAAAAGTCAAAAGCTCCCATAGGGAGCTTTTGTTCGTTTTGAGACCAATAAACGCTCATAGACTAGACTTGATGTGTCTCAAGATATTAAAAATCAGAAATTTTCTTTACGCATAGCATGCTTCTTTTTGTGACATAGGTATAATGCGCAGTCCGAGCGTAATGACAACTACTATCAATAAGGAACCCAGTTTGAATCTATTTGTCAGAGATCTTACCGTTATCGACTCTTCTTACCTTTGCGAAACACGAGGCATGGTGGGAGAAAGTTGGATCGTGGACGTCATTTTGTCCGGTGAGCTCAACGAGATGAGCATGGTGCTAGACTTTGGCAAAGTTAAGAAGCAGATCAAACGTCTTATCGATGAGTATGTCGATCACCGCCTACTAGTACCAATGAAAAGCAGTGCTGTTCACCACGCTGCCACTATGGCTGGCTATTCGACACTCGATTTCATGCGCGGTGATAAGAGTATCCATCTACACAGTCCCGATGAAGCGTTTTGTTTGATCGATTCCGATGAAATTACCATTGAGGCAGTGACGCAATACATCTACCAGATCCTAAACGGTAATTTGCCGGAAAACGTTGAGGGTCTTGAAATTACGCTTCGCCATGAAAACATTAATGGCGCGTTTTATCACTACACTCACGGCTTGAAAAAACACGATGGTAACTGCCAACGCATCGCTCATGGACACCGTTCACCGATTGAGCTTATCGTCGATGGTCAGCGAGATGAAGAAAAAGAGTCAGCGTTCGCAAAGCGTTGGCAAGACATTTATTTAGGGTCTAAAGAAGACCAAGTCGATATTTCTACATTAAGTCTTAGCGAACAAGCGAAAGGAATCGATGACTCAACCCATTTTGGTTTCCGTTATCAGGCGCCGCAAGGGGAATTTGAGCTCGCGATTTCAAAGCAAGAGACTGAGATTCTTGATACAGATACAACCGTTGAGTTACTTGCAAACTTTATAGCCGATGAAGTGAAGGCTTCCATGCCCGTTGAGCAGTCATTGCAGGTTGTCGCTTATGAAGGTGTGGGTAAGGGAGCAATGGCCTTTCGCTCATAATCCCCACAGAACCTTTAGCTCAAAAATAAAGTACTAGAAGCGCCCTTTGATGGGCGCTTTTTGCATTTTCAATCTAATCTTGTTGTAGAAAGCGTATAAGCGTTTGTCGGGTTTTCAGAATTGAAATGGAGAGCAAAGTGTTCAAGAAATCAAGGCTATGGGCGGTTGGCTTGCTGTTTGTCATTACGGGTTGTACGACTAAGTTTCTCTATAGCAACCTAGATTGGTTGTTGGTGGAATATATTGACGACTATGTGACGCTCAACGATGGTCAGGAGGACATTCTTAGTGAACGGATTCTTGTGCTTGGGCAATGGCATAAAGAAAATGAGCTACCACAGTACGTCAAACAGCTCGATGCTATTAGTAATAAAGACCCTAAGCAAGTAGATAGCGACTATGTGTTAGCACAAATGGATGAGGTCAAAACACACACCAAGCGCCTGGTAGAACAGATCACTCCTGACTTGTACGCTTTGACTCAGCAAATGAGTGATGAGCAAGTAAAAGAACTCATTGAGAACTTCGAAGAAAAAAATCGAGACTTCGTAAAGAAATATGAAGGTATGAATGACGATGAGGTTCGGGAGATTTATCACGAGCGCATAGAGGAAAACTTCGAGCGTTGGTTCGGCTCTGTCAATGATACGCAAAAGCTGTTAGCCAAAGAGTGGGCAAGCAGTATGAAAGTCACGGTATTTGACTGGCAGGAACACCGTAAGCAGATGAATTACTACATGCGTCAGCTTCTCAACCGCCGTGCAGACCTTGCCTATTACCAGCCTGAGTTCCAGCGTTTTTTGAATGATTCAGAAAGCTATTACACTCCAGAGCTTGCCGCTAAGATCGCGCACAACCGCGCGTTGGCGGCTAAGTACATTGCGCTTGCAGTTAACAGTATTAATGCCAAGCAGCAATCTCATTTGGCGTCAGAAATTGATGAGTGGAAAACCATTGCAGAAGATCTAATGACGTCGATGTCATTAGACCATAGTCCAAGAGAATTTTTAGTCTTTAAGTCTTACACTGAACAGGTACTAATTTAAGGAGCGAGTACCTGTATGATGGAACTAGGGTTATTTTGGACTGAGAAGGCACTATTGGTAGTCGGCGTTCTCTTTATACTCACGGGTATTGTGCAATATGGACGCCGCAGTCATGACTGGAAGGGTGTTGTGACCATGTTCTACAAGCGAGTACCAATGAACGTAGGCGAGTACAAGCGTTATCGTCTTGGCGTTGCCTTTGTTATTTTCGCAGTTGTACTTAGGTTTGCTCTGCACGTTCTGTGGCCGCAATATACCTTGTAAGCCAACGCTTTTCTGATTCGTCTATTCTTCTCACATTCGTAGCGCAGTACGTTTGTTATGCTAATACCAACTAGTCATTGGTGACGACAACAACGGAATGCGCTATGAATACCAATCATCACTTCACCACACTTCCTGAAGCGCTCTATACCTCTCTTCAAGTCAGAGAAGGTGAAAGGGCTGCAGCTAAGGCTTGTGATATCGATATGTACACTTTGATGTTACGCGCTGGGCAATCGGTATTTGAATGTCTTATAAGTCAATTTGAGAATGTATCTCGTATCTTGGTCTGCTGTGGTAAGGGTAACAACGGTGGTGATGGCTATGTGGTTGGTAAGCTCGCCTTAGAGCACAACATTGACGTCGAACTCTGGCAGCTAGGGTCTTCAAACGCACTAGTTGGAGATGCGGCGAGGGCTCGCGATGATTTTTTAGCTGCGGGTGGCTCTATTTCATCGCCTAAGAATGTCGTCCCAGAGAATACCGATGTCATTGTAGACGCCTTGCTGGGAACGGGTATTAGCGGCGATGTCCGCGATTTTTACTCGCATGTTATTGACCGTATCAACCAATCTAAAGCCTCTGTGATTGCTGTCGACACCCCATCTGGATTGAATACCGACACGGGTTCTATAGCGGGTAATGCCGTGCTCGCTGACGCAACCGTTACGTTCATTGGAACAAAACAAGGGCTAGTGACGGCAAGAGCTCGAGAGTATACAGGTCAGTTGTACTTCGCCGGTCTTGGGGTTGATTCTGTTTTCGCACAGCAGAATGCACCGAGTGCTTTACTCACCAATCATTCATGGCTAAATCTTATAAAGAAAAGGCCGCGAGATGCTCACAAAGGGACTCAAGGAAGCGTTTTGGTGGTCGGTGGTAACAATGGCATGGGCGGCGCGGCGTATCTTGCTTCATGCTCGGCGCTTCGTGCAGGAGCAGGATTAGTTGCAACCTTATGCCAGGCTGAAAGTTTGCATTCAATACGTTCATTGCTACCAGAGGCTATGGTCACCGAAGCGGATTCGCAGGAACTAGAACGACGCACCGCGTGGAGCAAGGCACTATGTATTGGTCCTGGTTTAGGTCGAGATGAGTGGGGCAAAAACGTGTTCTCCCATGTATTCAATCAAGCTCGCTTACATGGGAAGCCATTGGTTATTGATGCTGATGGACTTTATTGGTTAGCTGCTACAGAAAAAGCGGAAGCATACTCAAACTACGTACTTACCCCTCATCCCGGAGAGGCTGCGCGCCTTTTAAATTGTGCGACAACTGACATCGAAGCTGACCGTTTCAATTCGATTAAACGGCTTCAAGCACAGTATGGCGGTGTGGTTGTACTAAAAGGTGCAGGGACATTAATTAGTGATGGAAAGACCGTAGTTGTTTGCCATGCAGGCAATGAAGGCATGGCGACGGGTGGTATGGGAGATGTTCTAGCAGGTGTAATTGCCTCCATACTCGCTCAGGGCTATCCAATGTTCAAGGCTGCTGTAATTGGTACATTAGTTCACAGCCTTGCTGCTGATAAAAATGTGACTCGATACGGAAAGGCAGGGTTAATGGCTTCTGACTTGCTTGATGAGATTCGACTTTGTATCAACGGCCTTGAAACGTAAGAAATGTGCAGCATGGATCAAAAAAGTTTGTTTTTTCTTGATGAGGTGCTCGCTAATTGACCGCAAATTTTAGGTCAAAAAGCCGCAATTTGATGCGTTTGGTGACAAAATCAACAGGAGAAAAACGTTTGCTTAGGCGTTTTTTCGTTGCGAGTAGTTAGTGGGTTTTTATTTAAGTTGTTGAAATATATGTGTATATGTTCGAAAGATAAGAGAGTTTTGGAAGTTTGCTGGAGGCGAATTTGTAGCTTTTCGGAATGGTATCACAAAAAAAATTGAAATATCAGTCTTGCGAGAAAGTTTTCGCGACCTATAATGCTGAAAACCGGAGCGTCTGCCAACGCTCCGGTTTTTTTGTGTCCGAAGAAAGGTAAACCGTCTGCCAACGGTAAGCCAACGCATCATGTTTAGACATATGCCCACTGGAACATGTACTAATAAATCGAGGAATTTTTACAATGCGTATCGAACAAGAACTTAAGTTAGGCTTTAAAGATGTACTGTTTCGCCCTAAGCGTTCAACACTAAAAAGTCGTTCTCAAGTAAATTTAACGCGCGATTTTACATTCAAGCACAGTGGTCGTCAATGGTCTGGTACACCAGTAATCGCTGCAAATATGGATTCAGTGGGTAGTTTTGAAATGGCAACGGCTCTTGCGCAGCACGGCGTAATGACTGCAATGCACAAACACTACACAGTTGAGCAGTGGGCAGAGTTCGTAAAAGGCGCATCTAAAGAGACGCTAAACAAAGTATTCGTATCAACAGGTACGTCTGAGCGTGATTTCGAGAAAACTAAAGAGATCCTAGCGCTTAGCGAAGACCTAGAGTTCATCTGTATCGACATCGCGAACGGCTACTCAGAGCACCTAGTTGAGTACGTACAAAAAGTACGTGCTGAGTTCCCTAACAAGACTATCTCTGCAGGTAACGTTGTCACTGGCGATATGTGTGAGGAGCTAATCCTTGCTGGTGCAGACATCGTTAAAGTAGGTATCGGCCCTGGTTCTGTATGTACTACACGTGTTAAAACAGGTGTTGGTTACCCACAGCTTTCTGCAATCATTGAATGTGCTGACGCAGCACACGGCCTTGGCGGCATGATCATCGGTGACGGCGGCTGTGCATGTGCGGGTGACGTAGCTAAAGCATTCGGTGGCGGTGCAGACTTCGTAATGCTTGGCGGTATGCTAGCAGGTCACGAGCAGTCTGGCGGTGAAGTTATCGAAAAAGATGGCGAGAAATTTATGAAGTTCTACGGCATGTCTTCTCAGTCTGCAATGGACAAGCACTCTGGTGGCGTTGCAAACTACCGCGCAGCAGAAGGTAAAACCGTTCTTCTTCCTTACCGTGGTGACGTAAACAACACTATCCAAGACATCCTTGGTGGCGTTCGCTCTACTTGTACTTACGTAGGTGCAGCTAAGCTTAAAGAGCTAACTAAGCGTACTACATTCATCCGTGTACAAGAGCAAGAAAACAACGTGTTTGGTAAAGAGTAAATCTGAGCCTTGAGTTTTCGAAGAGCCGCTAATTAGCGGCTCTTTTTTTATCATCTGTATCTACGATTTTGTTATAGCCAGTCAGTTCGACAGGAATTTGAAGTCATGGATTAGCGTTGGTTTCTTAGAAAAAAAATATTTTGCTGAACAGTGATTTATACTCCCAACCCAAACGCTTTAGGCGAGCAGCTAACCCTGCATTTTCAATAATCGCGACCTCTACACCACGGTAGTGGTAGGGGTGGTTCTCAATATACTCGATAAACTTAGTCAGTACGCCTTGGCTTCTTGCTGAAGGACAAAAGTTAATCGACACGATACTAAAGCGTTGGCTGCCGGCCATACTACGCACCAAGCAGTGCCCGTATTCGCTTTTAAAGGTCTCTGCGAAAACGGGGAAGGGCTCAGACTGATACTTTTTTTGATAGCTGATCATATTGAGAGCATAGATGTTTCAGAAGTTGTTGAGCTTTGTAATTCATGGCATACCACCTTTCAGTCTATCTAAGAATGTGATGATTGGGTGTACGACTATTTTAAAGTTAAATGCGGTATCTTAAGAGGTGCGTGTTTCTGAACTTAAGTACCGTATTAGGAGCTAGTTAGCCGTAGTGTGGGAGATGATGAACAAAATCAGCGCAATTTTCCCAAAATAGGGAAGGGCCTTATGAGGCTATATCGCCCTATATTGGAAAAGGTATTGGTTCGACGATGGAACCATTTATTGTGTAGGAAGATTATATAAAATCACTAAGCGACTTTTGATTTCGTAAATTCGTATGCAACTAACGTTTTTAAACACAAATCAAAGGTTGTGACGGTTTGCTAAGGCAGGCATGATAAAAAGCTGAGTGCACACGACATGGAGTCATACTTTGTTCCAACTTTACTATTATCCAAATAACGCAAGCTTAGCTCCTCACTTCCTACTGCATCACGTTGGTGCTGACTATGAGTTGATTCTGGTTGATAAGGCATCTAACTCTCAAAAGTCGCCAGACTATTTGCGATTGAACCCAGCAGGTCGCATTCCAACGTTGGTTGTCAATGACCAGCCGATATTTGAAAGTGCGGCAATATGCATCCATATCAGTGAGCTTTACCCTGAATCTGGCCTCATGCCACAAGTCGGTGACCCAAAGCGCCCATTGTTTTTCCAATGGCTCGCGTTTTTGACTAATACGCTCCAAGCCGAGTTGATGGTGAAGTATTATCCGCATAGACATACTGATGACGAGTCAACCATACCCAACATTCTCGCCGCGCAAGATGACCGCATTGCTGAAGCACTCGCTATTATTGATGCGCAGCTCGCTCGAAACGATTTTTTACTCGGTGACAAACTGTCGGCCTGTGACTATTTCTTGTTTATGCTTGCTGAATGGTCATTGCCTGTACCAAAGTCACCGATGACATTCAAGCATTTAGCCCGCTACCTGAGGAGAATGTGTGATAATCCAACCATACAAGCAGTATGTGGAATTGAAGAGATGGATTTGTCCGAGATGACTTTCGAAAAGTGAAGAGGGTGCTCTTAAAGAGAAACAGCCCAGGGGGAATGGGCTGTTTTTAGGGGCTTAACGCTCTGGTGTCTCTAACAAGCGAATCGCGCTTTCTACTGCGCTGTTCATCGCTTGCTCGCTATCGAGTTTTCCTGAACTCGCTGGTCCTAATGCTGCAGCGTAGAGATCCAACTGCTTGTCGAATGGCAAATCTAATTGCTCATACAAACTTTGTCGAATTCTAGAATGTTGCTCCGGGGTTTGGTTTGATAGGCTGACAAGCGTTTCATAAATAAGGTCTTTCATCGTGGTCCATTTTATTATCTTTTCGGGGGAGCTAGATTGTAGCGATCTTGTTAGAGATTTTCTTATGCAACTATCACATATCCAACATCTCACCTAACCATGTGTCTTCGTTATCCTGTTCGAATTAGCACTTTAATTTTCCATTTATCAAACACTACAAATGCCAGTTCCCTCGCATTAGTGAGCTCTTATATATCCTAAGCTATGGAATGAAAGTACAGAAAAGGGGATTGGTATGAATACAGAACGTCACGGTATCACGATAGGTATTGAGCGACTTAATTCGGAATCCGTTCTGGTGCTCAAAGCTTCAGGTAAGCTAACACATAGTGATTATGAAACCATTGTTCCCGTATTGGAGTCGAGCTTATCTGGTTTATCTTCTGGGAGTTTTAAGATGCTGGTAGATATCACAGAGCTAACAGGTTGGGAACTGAGAGCTGCATGGGATGATTTCAAATTTGGTCTAAAGGTAGGCACCAACATAGACAAAATTGCAATCTACGGTGATAAAAATTGGCAAGAGCTTGCGGCTAAAGTAGGGAGTTGGTTTATATCTGGGGACATGGAATCATTTGGTGATTATCAATCTGCCGTGGACTGGCTAACATATTAAATATTGGAGACAAAGGTCGGCATGTCCCGACCTTTTTTGAACTCTACCACTTAACAATGCCTTTGGTAACCTTAATACCGCCAACGAGCGTTGAACCACCATAGTCTTTAGCTAAGCGAAGCAAGGTGTCATGAAATCCATGGTTGGGAAAGGCTGCCTCTACTTTGGCAATGGATTCCTTGCTCAGTCCTTTGCGCACCATCCCTTTGGAAGCATCGATCCAGTCCGCTTTTCTGCATGCTTCAATCACCTTGGCGTGTGGACCTGTGTATGGCGTGATCTTATGGTGCCAATGGATGGCGCCCCTAAGCAATTCAGGGTCTAGCCCCCATTCATATTGTTCGTTGTCCGCTAGGGCTGTGGCTTCTGAAGGCTCAAGGTAGGCAAGCTCATTATCTGTCCATAAGCCAATATCGTGGTACACAAATGCGGTCTCAACAATTTGCTCGTACTCTTCGGCGTTGTTCAGAAAGTGCATAGCGTAAGTAATGGTGCGATAGACATGGTTTCTATATCCCATATAGTCATTACCAATGAATTCTTGGTATCGACTAAAGAGCATTTCAACTCTTGGGCGTTCAAGCTGTATAGCGATCTCTGACATATTCACTCCCCCTTTGCTCAAAAGCTAACGAAGATTTTAGTCTCATAAGCATAGACTACCCAAGGTCACTGAAATGTGTTGGTTGGGAGTGATATTACCGGCAGCGAATGCTAATTACTTGCCTTCGTTGATTCCCGCGTAAGTATGTAGTAGGTCATTGAGTACTTTGACCCAGCCTAAAACATCCTGTGGTCTGTTACCCAGTAGAGCTTCTACATGATTACAATGTGTTTGCAATGGAATGGCTTTCTCTAGGTTGAAAGAGACTGCGTAGAAGTGCCAAAGTACTAAGCGCGTCATTCGTTCACTGTTTTGCTTGACGTTTTCTGAATCGTCAAAGGCTTGTTGAATCTCGCTAAGCGCGATTGCCGTCATTCGTAGAATCGCGTCTAGCTGACTCGCCATCATACGCTCTTCATTATCGACTTCCTCTTGGTCGAATGTGAAAAGCTCATTCATGACGTCTTCAGGTACCATGCGGCTAATCATGCGTGCTGAAAACTCTTCCAACTCTTCACGTGGCATGGTGTTAAGGGTGTCGAACGTATAATCGGGGATCATTGGTGGTATACTCTAGCTAGCATTTTAAGCGTGCATTGTAAGCTGTTGAGTGAATATTTCCAGACTGAATACTGATCGCAATTCATTTAAGAAGGTGTTCAATAGGAGGCTGTGGGGGGCGGCTCGAGAGAACACGCGCTCAACACCAAGGAGTTCCAATACTACAACTAGGGAAAAGGCTAAAATCCGATGAAACCATGCATCTTCTGCGATATCAATGACGACAAGTTGGAGCATCTGTTAATCGCTCAGAAAGGTCCACTAAAAGCAGTCCTTGACCGCTATCCCATTACCGAAGGTCACATACTGATTATTAGCCAAACTCATGAGTCACATTTAGAACACTTAGCTGATGATGAGTATCATGCAATGTTTGTATTTGCCCGTGAGCTTGGGAGGCGACTTCCTACTTGCATGGAAGGGGTTGAAGATTACAACTTGCTAGTGAACAACGGAAAGTGTTCAGGACAGCACATTCCACATATGCACTTGCATCTAATACCAAGACGACGTGGTGATACGTTTGGCTTCTACTGGAGATTGTTGACTCGATTTATCAATCCTTTTAGTTCTCTTGGTTCGGATAAGAACTTACGTAATGTTCAACGTAAGTGGCAGCGTAGCCGTTAGCTACCTTACACATCAGTTGTCATAGTGATTATTCGTATTCGGTTAGCTGTTAGGTTAAGGTGGTTAACGTATACTAATAGTGTGTCTAATTAAGAACTGGTTAACAAGTTCTTCTTTATTATTACAGGGGTTGTGTGATTTAGAAACTAATTTATTAAAGTTAAAATTAAATAAACAAGTGTCAGTATCTTATAGTCTGATGGAATTCTTTGTGACTGACGAAGTTATAAAAAGCTCTTTATATAGGAACAAAGAGCTTTTCAAATAGTCAATAAATGGCTTTATTATCAAGCTTTAGAAGAATACAGCTGCACCTAAGAATACGTGTGTGCCTTTTGATGAGCCTCCCAGACCGATGACGTCTCCTGCGGAATTAAATGTATAGCTTTCATTAAGCTTAACGTCATCGTTATAACCTTCCAAGTAAACTTCACCCCAAGGTACTGGAGCCCAAGCAGCACCGAGGTTAAATTGCTTAAACTCGGACTTAACTTGGCCGGAGGTTTGGTTTTTTTCTTCTGCCATTTCATAGCCGCCATAAATGCGAACACTATCAGACAGGTACATATTTGCACCGAATCCAAACGAGGAGGTCTTAGTATCAAACGCGTTAGCGCCATCTTTAGCTTCGAACTGCTCGTATCTTGCAGATAAAGATAGACCGCCCTCTAGTAGATGCTGTTCAATAGCGAAGGCATATTGCTTGATCTCAGCATCCGTTGCTGTTGTTTCGGTAAGATCACCAAGTATGTCTGTGAATTTACCATTTATATCATTCGATTGGTTATATGCTGCCACTAAATAGGTATTTGTACTTTCTACCGTATATGCAATAGCACCACCAAAGCCGCCATCAATTTTGACTGGATCATCTGCATTTACTTCTAGAAGGCCACCAAAGTTCAGTCCGTTGCCCCCAAAGAAAATAAAATCATTCGCTTGGCGAGCTGCTTGATATTGAAGGCCAACATAAAGATTATCAAAATCATTTTGCCAAACTACTGTATTAGCGGTTCTTCTACTTCCTAACTCATCGGATTGCATCATGTTAAGTCCGCCAACCCAATACGCATAATAACCTTTATCTGCCTTCATATATGGGCTCTCTTGGCGGCCAATAGTGACAGAGCCAAAATCATCGTGTCCGAACCCTGCATAGGTTTGACGCGCAGTTAATGCTCGTCGGTCATCTAGGTCTGATGCTGTTGAAAAGTCTACATCCCATTCAATTTTCGCTATTCCGTAAACTTTACCCATCTGGTGTTTGATATCAAAACCAAACCAAGAGCCTGGGTCTTCTACAAGCGTTTGGTCACTGTTATAACCTAAGCCTGCAGCATTACCAAGGATAGAGCTCTTATCATAATCATAGGCACTGACATGCGCCGCTATAGCACCATACATATTGGCGCTTGTACCTTCACTATTATACAATTCAACAGCAGCAACTTGCGACGCAGCAAATACACTCACCGCCAATGTAGAAAGTTTGAATAGAGTCTTCATATGTGTTCCTTTTTATATTTATTCCGTTGCTTCGGATATAAGAACCCCTTCAAAAATATTTCTATTTTTGAATACCACTATTGGGGGACATTATTGGAGAGGAGGTTATATTCAAGAAAGGGAATATTTCCAGCGCTCTTAATAAATCTATTTGTTGATATTAGTGTAAAGTATTTTATTCAAACGTGTGTTTAATCTCGGTCACATTTATTTAAGCGGCGAATGATGATCTATTTTGATTTCGAATGGAATGAGTGGGCTATTACGTGCTTCTCAAATGGGTGTTAACAAAATGATCGAGATTGTTTTGTTAGTGTAAATGCTCTGAAAGTCATATTGAAAGATATATTAGTTATCAACGGTGGCGAGAAGCCTTTTCATACCATGTGCATCTAGATGACCGTCGTTTTTCTTGGTGGCTCTTAAGTACTGATAAGCCGTAATGAGCTTACGGTGGGTAAGAATCTCCTCTGGTGCTAGGGTAGTACCCAAAACCGTCTCATGGGCGAGTTGATAGGCGGGCATGTCGACTACTTCTGCTTGTCTATATAGGTAGCCGCAACCTGTTGCTAACCACTCTAACGAGCAGTTGGCTTTCATAGCGATTTGGTTTGCTTTTGCTAAGCTTGGTTCACTACCTTTGAGGTATTTGCGAATGAGAGCTTCAGACAGATCGACGCGACGTGCAAATCCGCTGACGCTTTCTTGTCCAATCAATTCTTTAAGTCTTTCAGCAAAGCTCACAACTTCGTACTCCAGTTCGTTTTTTCGAATTTTAGCCGTTGTGGGCACCTGTAAACAAGCTTAGGATGTGGGCAGAGTTAAATAAGGAGATAACCCATGGTTTCTAAAGTAACGATGGCGCCAAGTGGACCTGACTTTTCGGAGTTGGTTCAGGGGTATTGGCGTTTGGCTGACTGGGGAATGACACCACAAGAACGTCTAACCTTCCTTAAGCAGCATATCGAGTTAGGTGTGACGACTGTTGATCACGCGGATATATACGGTAACTATGAGTGTGAAACACTGTTTGGTGAGGCGCTAGCGCTTGACCCAGCGGTTCGCAAAGAAATCCAAATCGTATCGAAGTGCGACATCAAACTTTGTAGTGACAAGTTTCCGGATCGCAAGATCAACCACTACGATACGAGTGCAAAACACATCTACGAATCAGTAGATAACTCATTGCAAAGACTGGGTGTGAATGAGTTGGATGTACTTCTCATCCACCGTCCAGATGTGTTGATGAATGCTGACGAAGTTGCAGATGCATTCAATGAACTATACAAGATTGGTAAGGTTAAGCACTTTGGTGTGTCAAACTTTACTCCTCGCCAGTTCGAGCTTTTACAGTCACGCCTAAGTAAGCCGCTTGTTACTAACCAAGTCGAGATTAATCCACTTAATTTCGAGGTCGCCCACGACGGTACTCTTGATCAACTTCAGCAACTGCGTGTTCTTCCTATGGCTTGGTCTACGCTGGCTGGTGGTGAGATCTTCAATGGTCAATCTGAGCAAGCAAAACGAGTTCGCAGTGAGCTAGAGGCAATTCGTGCAGAAGTTGGTGCATCAAGTATTGATCAAGTTATCTATGCTTGGGTCAAGCAGTTACCATCGAACCCACTGCCAATTATTGGCTCTGGTAAAATCGATCGCGTTAAAGCTGCAATCGCGGCGCTTGATATCGAGTTAACGCGTGAACAATGGTACCGAGTATGGGTTGCATCTAAAGGACATGGTGTGCCATAGAGCGCTACGATACTTTGAACCAATAAACGCCATAAAATTGAAACATTTTATGGCGTTTTTCTTTTTTGATCCGGTTTCGTAGTACGATAAGGCGTAACGCTAATTATGGCTTGATACAAAGTTTGACAATCGGTGTGTTTTCTTTAGTTGATAATAATGTTATAACATAACAATTAGTCGTTTTCCGTATCATCGTTATGAAGCTTGTTCGTCCTATTCTGTTGACTACCGCAGTCATCGCTCTCTCTTCCGCTTCTTTCATCAGTTTTTTGCCCGAGCCTGCACCAGAGCCTATTGCGATAAAGGTGACCCCTTATCAAGGCGAGGTCGCTTTAGACTCTTCTTCAAATCTTGAGCAAACAAAAAGCCATCCAACTCGTGTTCACTACTTTGTTAAAGTAGGGGATACCTTAAGTACCATTTTCTCATCATGGAACCTTGGGTACTCAACGCTTCAACACATTCTCGAAGCGGATTTGAACGTTCTAAAGCTTGATACGATCAAACCTGGTGATCACCTCGAGCTCATTATCGATTCAGAAACTAATCAGTTAGATTCGATGATCTTCCACGAAAGTTTGGTCGAGCGCGCGATCTACACTAAAGAATCGGATGGTTCGTTCGAGTATCGTTTTGAAGAAGAGCAGGGTGAATGGAAAGAAACGCTGTATTCCGGTGAGGTTCACGGAAGTTTTTCAACGTCTGCACACCGAGCGGGTCTATCAACGAGACAGATTGCTAACATTACTCAAGTACTGAGGGATAAAGTTAACTTTGCTAGGGAACTGCGTGCCGGCGATCGTTTCGAGATTTTAGTTAACCACCAGTACTTGGGTAATCACCCAACGGGTAACGCTGAAATTCAAGGGATTTCTATTAAATTAGGCAACCGAGAGGTCGCAGCGTTTTTGGCCGAGGATGGGCGCTTCTATGACCGCGATGGAAACAGCTTAGAACAAGCGTTTGATCGTTATCCTATAGATAAGGTATATCGCCGCGTAACATCCCACTTCAACCCGAAACGTAAGCACCCGGTGACAGGACGAATATCTCCCCATAACGGTACCGACTTCGCAACGCCAGTGGGTGCGCCAATCTACTCAACAGGTGATGGTGTTGTAACGGCTATCCGCAATCACCCTTATGCTGGTAAATATGTGGTCATTCAGCACAACAGTGTTTACACCACACGTTACTTACATTTGTCTAAGTTTTTGGTGAGACAAGGGCAGCATGTAAAACGCGGTCAGAAGATTGCGCTATCTGGTGCAACAGGGCGATTGACTGGGCCACATCTTCACTTTGAAGTGTTGGTACGAAACAGAGCTGTAAACCCACTCACGGTCGACCTTCCTTTGGCTACCTCTATTTCAAAAGAAGAGAAACAACAATTCTTAGCTCGCATTTCTGATTTTGACCGTCGAGTCGCCAATAAACGCATGGCAAATCAAGAGAGCTCACCAAAAGATAGTGGTGTGTAGGATCTGTTTTTACACGATCAGCGCTTAGTCTCCACAAGCAATAAACGCTTAAGATTAAGCGCTTAATTTTCTTTCTAACATGAATCAAGCTCGTTACTATTAATCTTAATTTGGTCGAGTAGGTTGATGGTAGAAGTGATGTTACTAAGCAATTTCCACATGCATTGTCACTATTGTGACGGAAAAGGGTCTCCTCAGGAGATGTTTGAAAAAGCAAACCGTCTTGGGTTTGTTTCTGTTGGCTTTAGCTCTCATGCGCCGCTCCCCTTTGATAATGATTTCTGCATGCACGCTGACAAGCTAGATGCGTATATTGAAGAAATTAGCGCACTGAAAGGCCATGCCGAAACGCAGGTCTACCTTGGCTTGGAACTCGACTTTATTCCTGCGGTTACGACACCCAGCCACCAGCGATGGGAAGGACTTCCACTCGATTACAAAATTGGCTCAGTACACACCTTAGAAGCGCCGAATGACCGATACCCAATGCTCAGTGTGGATGGTCCCCATGACGAGTTTTTAGTTCTTCTGAATGAAGTTCATGGTGGCAGTGCCCGTTCGATGATCACGAAATACTATCAAAGAGTCACTGAGCTGTGTGAGCTTGGGGGATTCGATATCTTGGGCCACTTCGACCTTATTAAAAAACACAACAAGGCTTTGGGTTTTTTCGATGAGTCAGAGGATTGGTACAAAGGGCTTGCACTTGATGCCTTGGATGCGGTTGCACAATCCGGTGTGATACTCGAGGTAAACTATGGGGGTATGCTGAGAGGGGCAACCGATGATGTTTATCCATCACCTTGGTTGTTAGAAGAAGCCAAACAACGCAATATTCCCATCCAAATAAACGCGGATGCGCATGCTCCCCACCATCTAGGTGTACACCATGAACATTGCCAAGCACTTTTAAAACGCCTTGGTTATGACACGCAAAGAATTCTCATGAACGGTGTTTGGACTGATGTCGCGCTTTAGTGCACGTTTAACTGTCTTCTGTCGCGTTGTTTGATATTTAGCCAATAACTCTGCTTAAATATGCTACCTGGTTAACATAGTTTGCGACTTGGTTGCTTTACAATCGAGCCCAAATCAACGACTTGGTTATCAGGAGCGCCATCATGCAAAGGATTGAAAACTGCGTATGCAGTGTATGTTGTGCGGAAACGAAACACATTGTGGTACTTGTAGAAAAACCTGCGCTAGCGGACGGGGCACATTCACAGGATAGTAGTGCGTTTGTCGCAAACTTGCTCAAAGGCTGGGTATTTGGTGGTTTGATGACTTCAACACACGCTTACTCTTGCCATCGCGTATGCGAAGTATGTGGGACAAAAACCGTCGAGGACTATCTCGATTGATTTCTCTTAGCCAACCCTGTGCATTTTTTAAGTTAGATTAGCTTAGAGGGTGAAAATATCGACACATGCGCAGAGACTTGTTGAGGCGATAGAGTCTATTGACTACAATAAGCCACTTTTCACTAACTCATTCAGGTTATCACCATGAGCGACAACGCAAAGCCAGAATTACCAGATCATCTATCAGGCAACCCACGTAGCCCACACCACGTGGCTGAGTGTTTTGAACACCAAATCGGCATTCGCCTAAATGGTAAAGAGCGCACAGACGTTGAAGAATACTGCATCAGCGAAGGTTGGGTAAAAATCCCTTCTCCAAAGGCAAAAGACCGTTGGGGTCAACCAATGTTGATCAAGCTTAAAGGCACGGTTGAAGCGTTTTACGTTTAATCCGCCAGAAAAACAAAAAGACCAGCCAACAGGCTGGTCTTTTTTTATCTTTCATTCAACTCGATTACTTCATCTGTTGAACTTGTTGTTGAAGCTGCTCAAGTTGCTTCATCTTGCCTTGCAGACCAAGAGATTGGTAGCTGATTGCGGCAGGGTTCATCATTTGACCTTGCTGCATTGGGTAGTCAGGCAATGTCTTGAAGAAGTCACCCAGTACATCTTGAATTGGTACGAACAACCACATGTTGTCTGCCATCCAGCGCAGGTACATACCTGATTCGTGTGGTGCTTTCTCGAATGGGTCAGCACGAAGGTGAATGATCTTCGGCCAGTTTGGAGAGAAGCGAACCGCGTCAGTGATGTTACCTTCTAGTGTCGCGAAGTGCAGTTTCCAATCATTCCAACGAACTGCGTTTAGCTCACCATTTGCTGTGAAGTAAAGTAGTGATTCACGAGGTGCTTCGTCCGTTTTACCTTCAAAGAACGGTCTAAAGTTGTAGCCATCAATGTGTACGCGCCAATCTTTACCGTTAGCTTTATAACCTTCAGCGAGTTTTTCTTTCACATCAGGAACACCAGCGGCATCAAGCAGAGTTGGCAACCAGTCTTGGTGAGCCATCATTTCATTGATGCGAGTACCTGGTTCAATAACACCTGGCCAGCGAACTAATTGAGGAACGCGCATACCGCCTTCCCAAGTTGTGCCTTTCTCTCCATGGAATGGTGTCGCGCCGCCATCAGGCCAGCTTACTGTCTCTGCGCCATTGTCGGTAGAGTAGATAACGATAGTGTTGTCAGCAATTTTTAGCTCATCCAGTTTGTCTAGCAAGATACCAACGTGGTCGTCGTGCTCCAACATGCCGTCAGCGTAGATTGAGATACCAGATTTACCCTGGTATTTCTCTTGTAGACGTGTCCAAACGTGCATACGTGTGGTGTTGTGCCAGATGAAGAAAGGTTTGTCAGCTTTTACGGCTTTTTCCATGAACGCCAAAGAGGTTTCTAAGAACTCTTCGTCTGCATGCTCCATACGCTTACGAGTCATAGGACCGGTATCTTCAATCTTGCCATCAGCGTAAGATTTGATTACACCGCGTGGGCCATAGTTCTTACGGAACTCTGGGTCTTTCGGGTAGTAGTAAGTCTCTGGCTCTTCTTCCGCGTTTAGGTGGTAAAGGTTGCCGAAGAACTCGTCAAAACCGTGTTTAGTAGGAAGGTGTTGATCTTGGTCACCTAGGTGATTTTTACCAAACTGAGCGGTCATGTAGCCTTGCTCTTTCAACAAGTCTGCAATAGTAGGAGCCCAGTCAGGGATACCGTGTGTAGAACCAGGCATACCGATGGTCAGAAGACCAGTACGGAATGGTTCTTGACCAGTGATGAATGCCGCACGCCCTGCGGTACATGATTGCTGTCCATAGTGATCCGTAAATAGTGCACCTTCATTAGCAATACGGTCAATATTTGGGGTTTCGTAGCCCATCATGCCTTGGTTGTACGCGCTAATATTCCAGTAACCAACATCATCACCAAAAATCGCTAGGATGTTTGGTTGGTCTGCTGCGACTGCTGCCGAAGATGTAGCAACTAGGCCTACGCCCATTGCAATCTTACTTAAGTGGTTCGCCATTCTAGACTCCATCGTCTTTTAACTTATTGGATTTGAACGAGACACCTGACGGTATCTGTATGCTCGGCACTTTAGGTCAGGCTAGGGGCAAAGTCGTCTTATAGAGACTATAAAAGAAAGTTATATTGGTATTGCATGGTTAATAAAATCAGTGGCTTATATAGAGGAGAAACGCCGTTTATGTCATTTGAGAGAGTGTGAGAATATTCTCAATTACAGCCTATGGAAGTGTGAGGTTGGATCTAAGAAACGGGCTTTGTTTAGTGGAGGTTATGCATGATTGCGACTATACGTTAATGGGCAGGACGCAACCAACTAACTTAGAGGTATACATGACAACGACGACAAGGTTTAAGCGGAGCTTAGCTGTATTGGCTACCGCGTTAATTGGTGTTTCAGCAAGCAGTTATGCTGAGGATAAGCCCAATATCCTCGTCATTTGGGGTGACGACATCGGACAATCAAACGTCAGTGCTTATACATTTGGCTTAATGGGCTATAAAACGCCGAATATCGACTCCATCGCAAAAGATGGCATGATGTTTACAGATTATTATGGGGAACAATCCTGTACAGCAGGACGCTCAACATTTATTACCGGACAAAGTGTACTTCGTACTGGGTTGAGTAAAGTTGGTCTTCCAGGCGCTGACCTTGGATTACAAGCAGAAGACGCGACTATCGCTGAGCTTTTGAAACCGCATGGCTACATGACAGGTCAATTTGGTAAAAACCACTTAGGTGATAAGGATGAGTTCTTACCAAGCAATCACGGCTTTGATGAGTTCTTTGGTAACCTTTACCACTTGAATGCTGAGGAAGAACCTGAAAACATCGACTATCCAAAAGATCCTGAGTTCCGCAAGCAGTTTGGTCCTAGGGGCGTTATTAAGTCTTACGCGGACGGTAAGATTGAAGATACCGGTCCACTTACTCGTAAACGTATGGAAACCGTGGATGAAGAGACGCTATCTGCTGCGCTCGATTTTATGGATCGCGCAGTCGAGGCGAAGAAGCCATTCTTCGTTTGGTGGAACGCGACCCGAATGCACTTCCGTACCCATGTTAAAGAGGGCAACCTAGGTAAATCGGGGATCAGCTTCTATGCTGATGGTATGATTGAGCATGATAACCATGTTGGTGAGCTCCTCAAAAAGGTCGACGAGCTCGGTATTGAGGATAACACCATAGTGTTCTACTCAACTGATAATGGTCCCCATATGAACACTTGGCCAGATGCAGGTCTGACGCCATTCCGTGGTGAAAAGAACACTAACTGGGAAGGCGCGTACCGAGTTCCAGCCATGGTTAAGTGGCCAGGGAAAATTGAAGCGGGCTCAGTGTCTAACAACATCATGCACCATATGGACTGGCTACCAACTTTCTTGGCAGCGGCGGGTGAGCCTGACGTGAAAGAGAAGCTCCTCAAAGGTCACCAAGCGGGCGATAAGAACTTTAAGGTTCACCTTGATGGCTACAACTTCCTTCCATACTTAACTGGTGAATCAGAAGAGTCTCCACGAGCAGAGATTTTCTATTTCTCTGATGATGGTGACCTTACCGCGCTTCGCTACAATAACTGGAAAGTGGTCTTTATGGAGCAGCGCGTAGAGGGCACACTTCGTATCTGGGCAGAACCGTTTGTGACTTTGCGAGTTCCTAAGATCTTTAACTTGAGAATGGACCCATATGAAGTCGCAGACGTCACCTCGAACACATACTATGACTGGATGCTGGACAGGGTTTACCTGTTAGTACCAGCGCAGGTGTATGTAGGTAAGTTCTTAGAGACCTTCAAAGAGTTCCCGCCAAGGCAAAAAGCAGCCAGCTTCAACTTAGATGAAGTGATGGATAAGCTTCAGACTCCAACCAACAAGTAATCAACAATGACAAACGCTCCCACAAACAGGGAGCGTTTTTATTTGGATTCTTTTTCACACTTATTACATAAACTTGGATGGATTTAGCCTTGCGATACAGTAGACTACAAACATAAAACACAACAACGCTATTCAGATTTATCATGCTGCTAACCGCTACTCCCACTGCTGAAATGTTCACTCAACACGAGTTTCGCACTATCGAACTGCAACAACATTGTTTGGTGCTTCACTCTGTGAGGGCAGAAGTGCGGATCCCATTTTGCGAATGGAGTGGCAAGCTCGGTGTGAAAAGAGGACTGATATGGTCTTCTATTACGGTTCACGCCCATGAATCTGACAACAAACAAGTTCAATGGGTTGTGCAAGGCTTACCGTGGCAAGAAGCACAACGCTTTGCCAAGCATGCGGTATCTGTATATCAAAGCTGGCATCAAGAGCAATGTGCGCTTCTGAAAACCTACCTACCTAAATGGGAGCAGGAGCTCAATCGCCTACGAACATTACCGCAGTTTCTTCCTCAATCGATGATGAACAATTGGGTTGCTGAAGTAGACAGCCAGTTTCTTGAGATGAATATGTCGATTGCGGAAGCAATGCGCACTATGCCGAACCGAATTCAAAAACTGCTTCCTTGGATTGAGGATGCTCCCAATGCTTTGCAAGAGAGAAATGTAAATTGGTTAGAAGAGGAGCGGGAGAACTGGCAGGTGCTGTTTTCACAATCTGAATCCTCGCCAATGAACTATTCACAACAGTTGGCAGTTCTGCACAACAACGATCAAAACCTTATTTTAGCTGGTGCGGGGTCGGGCAAGACAAGCGTATTGATGGCGAGAGTATCTTATCTTTTGCAGAGTCATCTCGCGCAACCCGATCAGATTTTGCTGGTGGCATTTGGACGCGAAGCCGCGCAAGAAATGCGTGATCGTCTTGAGCGAAAACTGGGTAAGACCGCGGATGAGATTTCCGTGCTGACCTTTCACCAGCTTGGTCTCCAAATCCTCAAAGAAACGGAGATCCAGCCTCCGAAGCTTTCGCCATTGGCAACGGAATCGTCACAGAAAACAGGTTGGTGTATTGAGTGGCTCAAAAAGCATTGGATGACACCGACAAACTTTAAACGTTGGCAAAAGCATTTGTCTAAGTGGCCTATTGCGTATTTGAAGGGCGATGAAGAGCTAGGTAGTCAAAGCGAGAACCCTAAACTCATCGCGTGGCTGGAGCAGCAACTTGATCAGCTTATCGCCACCGGTTTAAACAAAAAGGCCATTCAGGAAAAAATCATCGATGAGGCAGATTACACTCGCCTAAATAGTGAGCTTGCGCTCTGTTGGCCATGCTATCAAGCATGGCAAAAAATGCTCAAAGACAACGATCAAATTGATTTTACCTCGATGATTACTAACGCCACGAAACGTGTTTCGTCTCGTAAATTTTCATCGCCGTGGAAGTTTATTATGGTCGATGAGTATCAAGATATCTCGCCGGATAGGCTTGCTCTTGTACAATCGCTGTGTGAACAGAAGGGTAATACGGCATCATTGTTTGCTGTGGGGGATGATTGGCAGTCGATATACCAGTTCACGGGGTCTGATGTGGATCTGACCACAGAATTTGGTCAGCGCTTTCCCGATTCTTCAATCCATTTACTCGACACGACATATCGATTTAGTGACAAGCTGCTTGAGGTCTCCTCAGACTTCATTCAGGCCAATCCAACGCAGCTAACCAAAGAGATCAAGAGCCATAAGTCGGTTAAACAAAAGGCGGTGGTAGTAGAGCACGGTAACCGTGTTGAAAAGATCCTAGATGACCTTAGTAGCAAAGCAAAGGTGACGAAATCAGTGCTGTTGTTGGGTCGCAACCATTACCACAAACCTGAGCTTTTCGACGATTGGTGCAAGCGATTCTCAAATCTATCGCTCGACTACATGACTTGCCATGCCAGTAAAGGTAAAGAAGCTGACTTTGTCATTATTGTTAATGCTGATGAGGGGCAGTTCCCAGCGAAGCGTAAGTTTGTTCACCTCAACGATGCGCTGATTTCTGGCACCGATACATACCCTCATGCCGAAGAGAGACGTTTGTTTTATGTCGCAATGACTCGAGCCAAAGTGAAGGTTTGGGTGACTTACCAATCCTCACCCTCGCCGTTTGTTCGAGAACTCATGGAGCATGAGCAGGTTATCGTGAAAAAGTAAGGCGCTCGTCGCCCTAGCAATCCTAACTGCTGTGACAATCCGAGCTGCTTGTACGTTGTGACAAGGAGAGTAAAGGTGCCGCGATAGCTGGCAAGCTATTGATTTCTAGTCTCTGTTAGCAGCGCTACAAACAAAAAAATGGAATCGACCGCATGTTAAATGCACGAATATGTTTCCATATTGATATAAATATCGGTAATAGAACGCCGTTCTTTAGTGATTTTTCCCGATTTTCGAATATGAACCCACCGCGAAGGAGTTAACGTCTTGTTACAGCTGGAAAAGTATGACGCAATTATTTTTGATATGGATGGCACTCTGTTAGACACCATGCCTAATCATGACAAAGCATGGGAGATTACGGCTGAGAATTTCCAGTTTCCGTATGATCAAGCGTGGTTACATTCATTGGGTGGAATGCCGAGCTATAAAATTACTGGCGAGGTCAATAAGCGTTACCAACTTAATTTAGACCAAGGTGAAGTGTCGAGATTTAAGATGATGACCTTCACAACGCTTCCTTTTGAGGGACAAATCATTGAGCATACGTTCGAAGTCTACAAACAACATATAGATGTTAAACCCATGGCGATCGGTACGGGAAGCCAGAGAGACTCGGCAATTCGACTTTTGACAGAAGCGGGCGTACTTGATGATTTTGAGTGCGTAGTTACAGCAACAGAGGTGGAAAACCACAAGCCAAACCCAGATACATTTGTGATAGCGGCAGAAAAAATGGGTAAGACGCCCGAGAACTGTGTGGTATTTGAAGATACCCAACTGGGACTTCAAGCCGCTCATGCTGCAGGAATGGATTGCTACTTGGTGACAGAATCAGGATTTGAGTTTTATCCGGTGTAAACAAAAAACGCCCCGTTTAAATAACGGGGCGTTTTTTAGAGATTATTGAATTTCAAGTAACTCAACATCGAAAATCAATACCGCAGAAGGTGGGATTGGACCGGTACCGCTTTTGCCATAGCCTAACGTGCTAGGGATGTATAAGCGGAACTTATCGCCCTCTGACATGTACTGCAAACCTTCCGTCCAGCCTTTAATGACTTGGTTCAGACCAAAGCTGATTGGTGTACCGCGATCGACTGAGCTATCGAATACAGTACCGTCGATGAGTGTACCGTGATAGTGCACTTTTACTTTACTCGTTGCTGTTGGCTTTTCCGTGCCTTCACCTTTTTGAAGCACTTCATACTGCAGTCCACTTTCTGTAGTGATCACGCCTTCTTTTTTGCCATTTTCAAGTAGGAATGCTTGTCCTTGCTGAAAATTCTCTTCAGCGGCTTTGCTGTTACCCCAAGTACGGTAAATCATAAATGCTGCCAGAAGCAGAACAATAATAGGAATTAGAATTTTAGACACGAGTGTTCCTTTATTTTGTTTTTAGATAGTTGATAGTTTCAGCAATCTCATCGATTCCCTGATGGCCAGAAATCATGACTTCATACTTGCCGTTAACGATGAAGGTAGGTACCGCGTTAATTTGCGCTTCCATAGACACCGCTTCGGCTTGCTCTAGATAGGTGAACAACTGCTCTTGCTGCGCTTCATCAAGTGCGTACGGGCTAACCATGTTGCGAGACTCGAAAATACGGTCCAGCTCGGCTTTCTTTGCTGCTCCATCAAGTTCACGGTCTTGTACAAGTGCAAACAAGCTGTCTTTCATATCCGCAGGGACCTTGCCGCCTTCAGATTGCATGACCGCTGTGTAGAAAATCATGGCAGCAATTTTCGCACTATCATTGAACATGACATGCATTTTGCCCAATTTGGAATCAATTTTAGACTCTAGTTCAGGCAGCATTGGCTCGAGGTTACGGCAGTGGCCACAGCCTAGAGAAAACACTTCTGTTACTTGAGGTAGTCGGTAAGTCGATAGATTGGTATCTAGGGTACGGTACTGTTTGCCTTCAGTTGGCGTAGAAGAATCGCTACAAGCAGCTACAGATGCAACGAGTGCGAGAATGGCAAGAGACTTAGAAAATGTTTTTAACATCATAATGCTTCTAAATGGATTGGATGCAGAGAGTTTAACGTTGAATGAGTAGACCGCACAAGAGGGGAATAAGCGAAAGATTTTTTGTAAAGGTTTCGCTGCTTTGGTCGATATAAACAGCATGATTGAGATTTAGGAGTTGGCGATGTTAATGCTAAAGCGAGTGGTGTGGTTAACCTCTGCGATTGTACTCGCAGGATGCAGTTCAGTGTCCGAGACAACGAGTAAGATGTTTCCAGAAATGTTAGAAACAGCGCCCCGCAGTGAGCACGACGTCATGCACCCAGAGTGGGCGGATGCTCCTATCATGTCGACTGCTAAGGTTGGTGGGCCAAATGGTCAATATCGAAGTCACTCTTGGGATGAGTTGGAAACCTATCTTGTGAATCAAGGGCTGGATTATGAACTCATTCCTGGTGACTACGTCATGATTCGCCTAAAACAAAAAATCCATTTCAATACAGGTTCTGCGAATGTTGCTGATGGTTCGGCAATGTGGTTGGAGCAACTGGCGAATTTCTTGTCTCGTCAACAAGGTGTAGACGTGGTGATTGGTGGGCACACGGATAACACGGGTACCGTTCGCTTGAATGATTCGCTGTCTGACAAAAGAGCTGAGTCAGTGAAACGCACCTTGATTGGAAAGAACGTACCAAGACAGATGATTTATACCAGAGGGTATGGTGAGTACGTTCCTGCGTGTACTAATACGACTCAATTTGGTAAAGCATGCAATCGTCGTGTAGAGCTGACCTTGATTGTTGCCCAGTGATGTAAAACTCTTAATCTTAGAAATAAGAAAAGCGACGGAGAACCGTCGCTTTTTTAGTATTTCGGCTAATTAGCTAAGACCAACGATGTTGCCTTCGTCGTCGAGATCTAGGCTCATAAATGCTGGTTTGTCTGGAAGGCCCGGCATAGTCATTACATTGCCACAAAGTGCATAGATGAAACCGGCACCCGCACATAAGCGTAACTCACGGATAACGACATCAAAGCCAGTCGGTGCACCTTTTACACTGCCATCAGTAGTGATGGAAAGTGGTGTTTTAGCAAGACAAACTGCTAGGTTATTGAATCCATGTTTCTTATAGATTTCTAGCTGCTGCTGAGCCTGGTAAGACAAGGTTACACGAGCTGCGCCGTAGCCCACCTCACACACAGTCATTAGCTTTTCTTCGATAGATTGCTCTGCCGTGTATAGCGGTTTAAAGTTCGCGTCAGTTGCGCATGCTTCAATGACTTTTTCAGCAAGTGCTACTGTACCTTCACCACCTTTCGCAAAACCTTCACTTAGAGCGACTCGGCAGTTGCTGTCTAGTGCTTCGACCCACTCTTGTAGTAGCGCAAGCTCTTGCTCACTATCTTGCGGGAAGCGGTTGATCGCCACGACAGCAGGAACGCCGTATTTTGCCACATTGTTGATGTGCCATTTCAGGTTTTTCAAAGCCAGCTTCTAATGCCGCAGTATCTTCGCCGTAGATGCTGTCTGGGATGGGAGTGCCAGGCTTAAGATCGTATAGACCAGAGTTTGCTTTCAGACCTCGAAGCGTTGCTACAATCACTGCGCAATCAGGTTTCTTGTCCGTCGCAGAAGCTTTGATGTTACAAGCCTTCTCAAAGCCCATATCAGAACCAAAACCACCTTCTGTCACCGTAAAGTCACTCAGTTTTGTGGCGATGCTATCCGCGATAATCGATGAATTACCGTGAGCGATGTTTGCAAAAGGACCTGCGTGGATAAGTGTCGGTACGCCCTCTAGCGTTTGCATAAGCGTTGGTTCAATCGCTTCTTTCATGCTAACCGCCATTGCACCCGCTACTTGTAGGTCTTCGGTGGTCACAGGTGTGCCGTCAATAGAGTAGGCAACAACAATCTTACCAATGCGGGTACGAAGATCTTTTAAATCTTTCGATAGGGCAAGGATCGCCATTAACTCTGATGCTGCAGAGATATCAAAGCCATCTTGGCGCTCGTAGCCATTGATCGTTTTGTTTACTTCGTTTTGACCGACGGTGACCATTCGTAGGGCTCGGTCGTTGTGGTCGACAACGCGTTTCCATACCACGTTTTTACTATCAATCTTAAGCGCTTTAAGACCAGTGCGAGATTCAAATGCTTCAAAGCCTTGACGCTGTTCATGGTAAATACGCGCGTCAATCGCCGCGGCCGCCAGGTTGTGAGCAGCAGTCACGGCGTGGATATCGCCTGTTAGGTGTAAGTTTAGCTCTTCCATGGGTGCAACTTGAGAATAGCCGCCGCCTGCTGCACCGCCTTTAACACCAAAAATAGGGCCCATAGATGGCTGACGGATACATGCCATTACGGACTTGTTTAGCTTCTTTAGGCCTTGAGATAAACCAATGGTGGTGACGGTTTTGCCTTCGCCCAACGGGGTAGGAGTGATTGCGGTAACGACAATCAACTTACCATCACGGTTGTCTTTTAGGCGCGAGACCGCATCCAGTGTCACTTTCGCTTTGTGAAATCCTTGCGGGTGATACTCGTGGTCAAGAAGACCAGCTTGTTTTGCAATGTCAGAAATAGCAGAGAGTGACGTCGTACGACAGATATCGATATCAGATAGCATTAACGGTCCTTAAAAAGCCACAAAATTAATGAGGAAAACGTTTGCGTCGAGATAATACTGGTTAAAAATGCTTTGTAAAGTTAAATATTCAGAGGGCTGTTCTAAAAGTAATCAGCCTTCTGTTATTTGTATGTTTTAAAAACAAAAAAGGGCCGAAGCCCTTTTTTATTAACGATCCCAGTACGCTTCTTCTAAGCTGTCTTCTCTCTCAGGAAGAGCACGGGTGAGTCTAGGAGAGTGTTGGGTTAACACTTCGTAGCTAACTCGGTTTGCGTACTTACAAATTTGAGAGAGTGACGAATAAGTCAAACATGGTGCAACATGCTTGTCTGAGTCTGGTACATTTTTGCTATGGAATGAGTTTGCAGTCATGTCATGCAGTAATGCTGACAGTGCACCATCTCCTGCACCATTGGTGTTCTTGATCTTTAGTGGACCGCCTAAGTAAGGACCAATGTGAGAGTAGACTTTTTGCGGATCAGAACACTCGTCCTTTTTCATCGCTCGGCTAAACTCAAACTTGTTGAAGTCTACAAACTCGTCAGCAGAGATAAGTTCGTGTGTTGTCTCTCTTAGTGTGACGTTGTCACAGTAGCCTGCCATATAGAGGCCTTCCGGACCCGCAGTACACAATACTAGATCAACCCAATCAAGTGCTTTGTCAGCAGCTTTTAGAGGATCGGCGAAACCGGTCAACGCTTCACCTTCTTCTTCGTTCATCGCAACAATGGTGACGTTTTCTTTGATGTAGTCTTGCCAGAACTTCTCATTGCCTTCGATAACCCATTTAGTACCCAGAGTAAGAACGACTGGTACAGATTTCTGCTTTGCAATTTCAACGGCACGAGCGACAGCTTGAGGCATCGGATCTTCAGGTTTACCACGCATAAGGTAAGAAGAAACAACAAGTGCAGAAGCCTTGTCAAACACTGACTCAGGTACACTCTCTGGTCGAAGCTGGTTCATCTCACCTTCGTTGATAGCGAAGGTGCGTTCGCCATCATCAGTGATAAGCGTATAGCAGCGCCCAATAGGACCATCAACCGTCTGTAGATGGTTTAGGTTCATTCTCGACGATGTGCGGCACAGGTAACGATATCCATATGACCCAACTTGAATGTTTTTAGACATTACGCCGAGTAGGACAGATTTGCTGTCCGCGAGGACTGAGTAGTTGTGAAGGGTATTACCAATAGTGTCGCCAGGGAATTGATGTGTAATCAGCTCCTTTTCGACAAGTTCGGCATACAGAGCATCCGCTTTGCTCTCTTCGAGTACGAGTGAGTGTCCTTTACTTAAATCGTATTTAGCTAGGAAGTCATCATCAACACGTGCTTCAATGTCGACGATTGTTTGCCCGACACCAACAATTGTCGGGCGGTATAGTTTTGGCGCTGATTGCGCTTGACTCACAGAAAGATCTTTCTTACTGGTCGGGAAATAGTGTTTTGACTTGCGTTGTCCAGGGAATTTCATAGTAAAGGCTAGCGGATCAAAATTTGCGGGCATAATATCACAATGCTGTAATTTTTGTTTCATCAATTTACATTGATTTTGTGATTTATAGCTGTGTATGAGTGTGAAAAATAGCTAGTTCCATGTCGTAAAGTGCAATGTGTATCCACTTTGTTGAAAAGGTTATATGCGATACTAATATGTAACTGAGTTTATAATGAGGTGGGTCGTATGAATATTGATAATCTCAGCATTGCAGAAATACGAGCGGTTCTGAGTCGCCTCGACTGTTATTTTTTTGTGAAAGACCAAGACCTCAAGTACACCTATGTCAACGACGCAGTGGCGCGTCTTTTTGAAAAGTCAGCAGAGGAAATTGTCGGGCGTGACGACTCTCAGTTTTTCGACTTGACGGTATGCCATGAGCTGGTGCTGCATGATAGAAAAGTCCTCGCGGGAGAGTCCATCTCTCAGGTTGAAAAGAATACCGATCACAATGGAAATGTTCGTCATTTTCAGAACCTAAAAACACCAATTTATGACGATAAAGGTCGAGTAGTCGGGGTGTTCGGCCTTGCTATTGATATTTCAGACTCGATAGCGAAACATGACAAACTCGAATACCTAGCGATTCGAGATGTTCTAACGGGCGTATTCAATCGCCGTTATCTTGAGTTGCAAATGAAAAAAGAGATCGCCTCGCATGTAAGGCATAGTAAACCTTTGTCGTTTGTCATGTTTGATATAGATAATTTTAAAACTATCAACAATGAGTATGGCCATAGCATCGGCGATTATGTACTGCAAAAAGTCGGTAAGGTCATGGTGACCTCGGTAAGAGAAGAGGATGGGTGTTTTCGCTTTGGTGGTGATGAGTTTGCGCTGTTGTTGCCACATACTTCATTAGCTTGTGCGTTTCAACTAGCAGAACGTCTGCGTAAGTCGATAGCAAAACTCACTTTTTTCTCGGAAGATGGTGAAGAATTCACGATAAACATTAGCTTAGGCGTTTCTCAGCTTTCAGAGAGCAATCAAGGATTGTTTATGGCTAAGGCTGACGGGGCACTAATGGCGGTGAAACGCAATCATGAACAGAAAAATGCAACGCTGGTACATTGCGAAACGCATTCTCAGATTGCCAGTTGCTCTCGGTGCCAAGATTTTGAAGCGTGCTTGAGTAAAGAATAGAGCCAACGATGTGTGTCGTTGGCTCTATTCGTTTATTGCTGTTCTAGCTCAACTGGCTTGGTTGTGTATGCCTCGGTACCCCAAAGAGGAACGGTCGATAGGCTGTGCTTAAAGCTTCCCGACGTCTCTTTTGTTGAGTAAGAAAGATACATCAGAGTTTGGTTATCAGCATCGTATATCCTGCGAACTTTCATACTTTTGAAAAAGATACTTTTAGACTTCTTAAAGACAATCTCGCCTGATTTTGACTTATCGATCTCAGCAATCATCTCTGGCGTTATTTCACCTGTTTGACGGCAAGAGATAGAGCTGTCACTTGGGTCGGAAAGGCTGAGATCCGCTTCAATACTCGCCACATGGCAGGTTACGCCAGTGACGATAGGGTCGTTAAGAGTGTTGAGTTTAATATCTTTTAATGTGAACATACCCAACGACACATCGCCCACTTCCTTATCACCACAGCCATAGAGGGCTAGGGTGGCAAGTGGGACCAGCATAAGCTTTTTAAGCATAAAGGTTTCCTTTTTAAATTAGGCTTTTATATACCATAACTAAGGTTACCAAAAAAATCGAATAGGATTGATATGAAAGATATAGCCACGCGTCTACAAAATAATAAAAACCAGTGGCTGGCGAGCCAAGTCGAGGGTGGTTATCCAACAAAAGAAAGCTTAAAAGGACGTGGTCTTTATCTAGAGGCGCAGTCAAGCTGTCATCTAGAGCCTTTAGGAGCAGGCCATGAAAGCGCCTCTGACATCGAATGGCATTTGGTTGATTTTCATCGATTAACTATTATGTTTTCGATTCTCCAATCCAAACGATGGGCAAACGAAAAGCATCAGCAGCTGATTGTCGAGTTTTTAACTCAGATCATTGTTGAACCTGCTCACTCCCTTTATCTCGGCTTCTTAAAAAGGGAATCCAATTGCCGCAGCCATGCTATGCCAAGAAGGTGAAACAACACTTATCTCAGACATAACGTGTGACAATGAAACTTGTTTAATCGATAGTGATTCGCTTGCAGCTTCTCTAATACAAAGTGTTGGGATTGCAACAAATTCGCAGATTTGGTTAGAAAAACGGTGATCAATGGCTGAGTTTCGCGGATTTGTCGTTTGAAAGCGTCAAACTTTCGATTCCATCTACGTTTGGGGCAGCAAACCATATTAATATTTGACGAGAATTAAGTATAAAAGGTCGTGGAAACGTCATGTCAGGTATTAAATGTGTGTTGTTTGATTGTGATGGAACTCTAGTCGATAGTGAGCGACTTTGCTGTGAAGCGATAGTAGAGACTTTCAAGCAAGTCGGCGTTACTCTTCGATTAGAGGCGGTGTTAGATAATTTCTCTGGTGGCAAAATCGCAGATGTGCTTTCTTCTGCTCAATCTTTAGCAGGCAGTCATGTCTCTTTGGATTTACTCGAGCCAATCTACCGTGAACAAACCGAACAGCTTTTTGAAAAGAAACTCAAACCCATGGATGGCGCGGTAGAGCTTCTGGATTATTTAGATAGTTCCGGGATTGAGTACTGTGTTGTCACTAATAGTCCGACCCATAAAGCTCAGAAAATGCTGGCAACAGTTGGTTTAGAAGAGCGTTTTAAGAATGGGATTATTTCTGCTTTCGATGCGAACAGTTGGAAGCCAGAACCTGACCTTTTGCAGTATGCGGTCACTATGATGGGTTTCCTACCTGATCAGTGCTTATACATCGATGATACTTCGAAAGGTGTCAACATGGGCGTTGCTGCGGGCATACAGACCATTCATTTTGCTCTGTCTTGTGATTACAAACAGAGCGCCTCGACCTGTTTAACATCCATGAGTGACGTCATTAAACATATAGAATCTATCGATTGATTTTCTATTCTCGTAGGGTCAATTCGGTGTAAGAGCCGGCATTGATCCCTGTGATGCTTGAAACAAACATTCGCAGCTCTAGTGGATCAACTGGACATGTTTGATACTTGGGATGTGTTTTTGAGCAGTCGTTTCTTGGTAAACGAGTAAACTATGATATGAGAATTGTTGGGTATAGTAGCCACAGTCTGCGCATATAAAGGTTTCACTGTCTTCCGACAATAGTCCCTCATCTGAGCCACACACAGGGCAAAGACCAAGTGGTTGGTGGGACGATTTTGATTTTGTCATAAAACCCCTTTAGTAAGCAGGACGAGTCTTGTTCTTAAATTGTAATACTATTCAGCGCATCTCTCTTGAATAACTCAATATTTTGCCAATGTAATGCGACAAATATCACTTATGGTAGCGTTAGGTTTTGCACGTTAAATAAAACCCGAATGTTATACGGGTGGTTTTATAAATTCCTCGGTGAAAAATGATGAAAGAATCGAGGGTATGTAAAAAAATAGACCAGCAAGGCTGGTCTATTCCGGAAAGAAATCAGAGTTGTTTACGTTCTATAACGAGATAAGACTTCGCTCAGTGTTTTTGTTGCCTTCGATAGGTTTGCAACACCAATCTCACTGTTTTCCGCTACCTCACGAATCGTTGCGGATTGAGTTCGAATGTCACTGAGTTCGGCTGCGATTTCTGAAGCAACAGCGCTTTGCTCTGCCGCTGATGTTGAAATCTGAGTACTCATATCCATGACGGCGCGAGAAGAGTCAGCAATTGAGTTTACATCACTTCCAATTTCACCGATTAAACTACTGCTCGACTCTGCTTGCTCAACGGTTTGTTGTGTGATTTCAGCAATGTTTTGGCTCTCTGATTGAAGTTTCTCAATCATCGCTTGAATTTCAACTGTAGCGGCTTGAGTGCGGCTTGCTAGTGTGCGAACTTCATCTGCTACAACAGCGAAACCTCGACCTTGTTCACCGGCACGCGCAGCTTCAATAGCAGCGTTAAGCGCTAGTAGGTTGGTTTGCTCCGAGATGGCATTGATCGTCGTGATGACTTCGTTGATCTGAGTTGTATTGTCGTTTAGCGCCGCTACCGAATGTGATGCCTCTTCGATGTAGGCTGACAACTGATTGATATCTTGAATCGCCTGTTGAACACGCTGATAGCTCATCTCAACTTGTTTGGTGTCTTCTTCCGCTTGCTGGTTGGATTGAGAAGAGATATTTGAGACTTCCTGTGCTGACGCTGTCATCTCTTCCATAGCTGTTGCTACAGAGTCTAAAGACGCATACTGATTGTTGATTTGACCATTGCTGCGAGCCATCTCTTCGTGGAAAGACGAGGCGGTCTCTTCTAAGCTAGTTGCAGATGTTTTTACTGTAGTAACAAGCTCAGTCAGTGTGTCCATTGCTTGGTCCAAAGCTACACCGATAGTGCCAAATTCATCACGACCAGCTACAAAGTTTAAGCGAGAGGTCAGATCGCCGTCCGCGATTTTGTTAACTGTGGTGTAAAGCGTGTATAACGCACCACCGAGGAAGGTGGCTAGCCAATAACTGAAGATACCAAACGGAACCAACCACAGATAAGTCAATGCCAAGCTAACTAAGGCATCAGATTTTGCTTCAGCCATATTTTCGCTAGATGGCACACTCATAGAGTAGTGTTGGCCGCTGTTAGCACGAACATTTGCTGTGACCACGCCGTTATTTATGCTAGACGGTTGCGCGTATCCTTCCGACACACCCATTTTACTCAATAGAGTCATATCGCCCATGGATTCTGCAGACTTAATATAAGCGGTTAGGCTTGATTCAACGTTAGATATTGCCTTAGCTTCCATTTGTGAAATGGTGTCTTGATATCGAGCGACAGACGAGTAGGTGAGTGCAGCAAAAAAGAGTGCAAAAGCGATCCATAACTTGTCGTTGATCGACATTTTAATAAAGAGCGCATCGATTTTTCTGAATTGTACTTCTCTCATGGGGACTCCGTGAGTGATTTTGTTATTTTGAATAGACATAAAAAAGCCCCTACAGGGGCTTTAGTAGTGTGTATGATATCGACTTTTTATGTAATTTCTTTATGCCCATTCATATTAATTGTGATCAGGTTCACTAAATCATCCCAGACTAGGCAAAACTCCAAAGGTAACAAGCAGTTGAGCGGTAACGATCACTAGACCCGTTAACATGGCACCGTAAAGTGCAACCTGACCACCACCAGTTTGATAATGCACTGTGCCTTGCTCGGTTTTTACTGAACCTTGGTTAGCATTGACTGCGACTTTACGAGTTTTAGCGATCATCACTGTAGGTAAGAAGATTGCGAGAATCGCTAGCGCTATTGCCGCATATCCAAGTGCCATAATGAACCCTTGAGGGTAGAAAAGCGCGAAACAAAGCGGTGGTAAAAACGTCACTAGAGCCGCTATCGCACGTTTAGAGAAGGTGTTATCTGAACTTTTCTCACTTACCTTGCTGCTACCTAAGTCACGCAGGTATTCAAACAGTCCAAGACTTACGCCCAAGAATGACGTGATAAGCGCTAAATCAGCAAACACACCAATGATAGTCGCTAACTTCTCGACATGTACTGCACTCGAAAGCAGAGTAATCAGGTTGGATAGTCCCGAATTTTCGACGAGCGTCTCCTGCTGCACCACGCCCAGCGTTACCAATTGCCAAAATACGTAGATTACGAGCGGAAGGCTTGAGCCAATGACGATGGCTTTGCGAAGCGCTTTGGTGTCGCCCTCTAGATAGTTAACAATAGCTGGAATACTTCCGTGAAAACCAAATGAGGTAAAGACAACGGGAATTGCTGCAACAATAAGTCCTTGCTGCATAGGTAGGCTTGTTAGGTAACCCTGAGTAACGTTTGGAGCTAGCAGAAATAGAACGCTTCCCATAGCAATTAGCTTAAGGGTGAAAAGTACGCGGTTTAACTTGTCTACCGCATGTGTACCTATGGTCACAGTCAGCGCTACGATCAAGGTGAAGATCAAAGTAGCTAGAGTCGGGGAGAGTGACACCCCAAAAACCATTTCCAGGCGATCTGCAAACTGACCACCGCCGCCAGCAATATAGGCCGCGCAAAGCGCATAAAACAGAAACAGCATAGCAAAACTTGCGATGTATTTGCCCTTATCGCCGAGGATCTGTTTCGCGAGGGTATGAAGCGTTGCTGAGTGGTCGGCGTATTGGTGCAGCTCAATCATCAACAGAGCGGTATACGCCATCAGCGCCCATAACCCGAACATCAATAGAATTGATGTTCCAAAGCCTATGCCGGCTGAAGCGATAGGTAGCGCAAGCATACCTGCACCAATTGTTGTGCCTGCAATAATGAGGGTGCTTCCGAGTACTTTTGATTTCATTGTATATATATCTTTACGATTTGGGATTGTTCAGCATTTGATGGGCATGTTTAAGACAAAATTCAGATGCATGAACTAATAATGCAGCGATTATGCAGTGATATAAACTAGCGATCAAGTGCTTTGTATCATTTTATTTATAGTGGTGTAAATATTTATTTACGGTGGGTGGGGTGTGCTCGTAGCAAACGATTAACAATGATGTTGCTCAAGGAATTAACGAGAGATTCTTGGGTTTCTCAGAGATGTCATATAGCGTGGCTAATCTGTCTCTATCTTGAGATGTATCAGGAGCAAAGCTATGGAAAGAGAAAACAATGAACAAGAATTAGAGTGGCTAGACGCAATGGAAATTGGTTTGGTGCTCGCCGAATTGGAAACAACTGAGTTGGATGAAGATATCTAAGCTCTGTTGGTAGTTCAGTCGAACAATAGGCGGACAAGAGTACAGTTTTCGTCTATCCTAATGAATTAGAAGGATTTGTTTGACGTTAAGGAAGTAATTTGCTGAAAACACTAATGCTGTTGGCTGCAGTACTTCCTCTTACGCTTGCGGTATACATTCGATTCTTTGAAGTGTCATGGCAACTAGAAAATTTAGCGGCCTTCCTTTCTGTACTTCCAATATATTATGCTTCCCTCGGAATAGTATCCCTAATCGCTCGTAAAGGACTGCTTACGGTAGTGATGATTCTCACTTCGTTAAGTACTTTAGTCGGGATAAATGGGCAGAGATTCCTACAGTCAGAAGTTTGTGAGTCGAAGACTCTATCGGTGCTTCAGTACAATGTCTTTTATGAGAACACTTCGCTGGATACGCTTATCACTTATGTGCGTGAAGCTAAACCTGACCTAGTTGTACTCCAAGAAGTCACGCCAAAACATGGCGAGCAGCTAACCTTACTCAATAACCTCTATCCATATAGGTTTGGCGGACAGAGAAGGATAGGGTATCCCAATGGACTCATGATCATGAGCCGCACGCCTTTGTATGGTATGAATGTCAGGACTTCGGCAGCCGGGCATTCGATAGTCAATGTTATATGGCAAACTCGGTATCTAAGAGATGTCTTTGTTGTCGCCGCACATCCTCCGTCACCGAGAAGTGAGGTCTTATGGCTTGAGCGCAATGCGTTGATTCAAGATATAGGATCTTTCGTTGAACGCTCTCCATTGACGTTTAACTTAGTGTTAGGGGATTTTAATTTAGCGAGTACTACCCGTAGGTTTGACCAAACGCTCTCAGATTATTCCACCCAACCTGTAGGTAGTTGGCCTTTGTTTGTGAAAAGGTGGGGGATGAAGAGCTACCCTGTCGCAGCCATTGACCACCTTTGGGTAAAGAATGAAGATGTTCAACATTCACCGATTTGCTCGCGAGAGCGAGTAAAGGAGATACAGGGATCAGACCACGCTGCGATTTTGACGGTGCTGAACGTTGAATAGAGCACTATTAGATGTGTTTTTGTGTACGTTAGAAAGTAAAAAAGTGACCGTAAAGGTCACTTTTTTATATCCGTATGGTAGCGGTTATTTCTTACGGCAGTATTCCGCAATAACATACATTGCTTGACCGTTGGCGCGACCTTGAACGTGCTTCGGATCGTCAGGGTTTACGCTGATACCACGAATAACAGTACCTTGCTTGATAACTTGTGAAGAACCTTTGATCGGAAGGTCTTTGATAACAGTTACGTCGTCACCTTTCTTAAGTTCTACACCGTTTACATCACGAGGTTTTTCGATATTTTCGTCTAGACCAAGCTCTGCCCATTTCGCCACTTCTTCGTCCATATACATCATATCGACGAGATCTTGAGCCCAACCCTCAGCAGATAGGCGCTTAAGTTGACGCCAAGCCATCACTTGAACAGGCGCTACTTGACTCCACATGCTGTCGTTTAGGCAACGCCAGTGGTTTACATCCATTGTCTCTGGGTTTTCGATTTGGCTTGTGCATGTGTCGCAAAGCATGATCGCATGATCAACCGTGATTTGTGTATGAGGGGCAACAGCGAATGGCGTGAGAGCAGTTTCAGCAGCACAAAGTTCACATTTATTTTCGCAGCGTTCAAGCATGGTTGCTTCAATAGACATACAGATACCTTATTTTGATATGACCAGCAGTTTTTTAACTGATGGTTAAGATGATGTGGTACTTAATTTTAGTATCACTGGATTGATAGCCGCGCATTATACATGGTTTTAAGAAAAAGTGTGATCGTGGGCATAAAAAAGCACGGCCGAAGCCGTGCTGGTTTAATGGAGCTAGCTACTCCAACGTGCTGATATCAATTGTTCCGACATCTGCAGCATTGTTCTTGACGAACGTTTTCACTTGCTCTTGCATTTCAGCATGATGGGCAACATCCGCGGTACCTTGCGCGACCACAAATGTAGAGTGTTGACCAACATCGTCAAAGCGAACGAACGGAGTTGTTTTTGCACCAGCTCCGCTAGAGGCTGTGATGTCATCAAGCCCTAGTTTTGCTGCTAATGGTTCTGTTCCCGCGAGTGGTGATGGCAAGACATACTTGCTAACTGTAGTGCCAGGCATAGGACCAGGTACGTTGTTTGGCACCGTAGCATCGCTCAGGACTTGTCCCATATATACAGGTGTCGCCAGGTCTTTCAATACGGTGGCGTTTGTGTAAGGGTCAGCTGTGTCCAAAACGGTTTGTGCGGCAAAACCAAATTGAGCATTGGTTGATAGAAGCTTCGAGTAGTTGTTTGGATCGTCAGCTTCAAATGCTTCCAAGCAGTTTTTCTCGTAGTCTGTTTCACCAGGAGTTCCACAGCCTGCGACAAAACTGTCATACCCAATACCTGCCGCTAGCGCGACATTGTGGGTTACCACAGGTCCAAACGACTCGGAGCCCAACAATAGGTTCGAGATCTGGCCGCCCGCATTCACAAAAGAAGCATTCTTAAATGAGAACAGTGCATCTGCCGTCGAATTGAGCGTTCTATTTGCTTGCGCGACAGTGGGTACGCCTAGGATCCCTCCTAGTGAGTGCCCAATGAAGCTAGGTGGCGTGGTTGCCATTGAAGGTAACACTGACAATGGGGTAGTCGTTAGGCCGCCCGCAGCTTGAGTAGTCCCTAACGCCATGCGAAGTGTAATCAGGTCCAACATAGACTGACGAATATTATCTCGAGCTACCGGGAGTACAGATAAATTCATGTATGCCAGCACGTTGGTATTTGCAGAGCGCTGGTCATCAAGACTACGTTCACCGTGAATAGGAGCATCAATAGCGATGACCGCGTAGTTATTGGCGACCAGGTTGTCGGCGAAGAAGTAGCTGTTCTCTTTCGCTGAGGTGATGCCATGTTGATAAATCACAAGACCATCAAGTGCGCCCGTCGGATTCGTCGGTGTATACAGTAGGAAGTTGACTGCCTCGACCGATTTCACGACAGGGACTGGTGAGTACTGTGTGATAATCCTTTCCGTGTCATATCGGGAACCGTCGACCTTGGTGAAGGTACGCCCTAAAATATCCTGAAGCTTAGAAGCGGGGTCGGCGAAAAACTCGTTCGGGTCAATATTATAGCTAACGAGCTGCTCAGCAAAGTGAGTTTGCTCCGCCTCGTTGTCAGTAATAGTGTTGGTCACAATCGCCAAGCTCGTTGAGCCAGACTCAAAAGGCTGGGTTGACCAATCAGCGCCTGTTTCTAGATAGTAAGGTAAATTAACTGTACCTTTGGTTACCGTTACTGTACCAGGTGTGTATTGAGAGATAACAAAACTTCGTACGGTTTCGTTTGAAATGTACTTAGTAAAGTTATCATCGGCGGCGAGTATAACGGCGAAATCATCAGTGTCGCCAAAGGTCATTTGACCTATGGTATCTACGGCAGCGTTATTCGGGTTTGCACCTTCTTTCCAAATCGTGCTGTAGGTATATTCGTCGCTCTGTGCCTGAGCTAACATCGCTTTCGTTGCATACAGCGTTTCACCCACAGACTGGGTGGTAAACCATGCAGAGTAGACGATGTTCTGTGCTGGTACAGCTCCGCCAGTTCCTGCTTGAATAAGCGCTTCAACCCCTTGTACAAGTTGTTGAGCTGATGCCAAACTTCCAGATTCATGAATACGTGATGAGGATTTCAAAGAAGCGTAGCTTTGCGACATTCCAACTGGCTCTGATTTACTGTCTTTTAGGCTATTGGTAACAGCGATGATGTACTCAGATGATGCCTCAAAGTCTACAAGTGGCGTGATGATAAGGTTGCCACCTGAAGTGCTGGCGACATAATCCACGCCGTGCTGAAGTGTCTGCACGGGAAGGGGCGTTCCCGTCAGTTTGTCGCTAAGTTTGATGATTGTAACTGCATTGGGCGCTGTCGTCGCATCGAGCACACCATCAAATGGTATAGTTAGGTTAGCCGTTGTTGACCAGCCGTCCATTTGTCCCATGGCTGCGAGTGGATTAGATAGTGCATCATCTCCGCCTGTTGGAATTTCAAGCGTTCCATCTAATGTGTTGATCAGCAGATTATTGGGAACTGGAACAGTCGCGTTTGCGCCCTGTAAAACGAATTGAAGTTTGGTTGGCTGAGCGAGTGACTCAGTAATGTAGCTTTCGTAAGTTGGAAGGGTCGCTTCGCCACTTTGTTCGGCATCTCCACCACAGCCTGCTAGTAGCAGTACGCCAGATAGAGCAGTCGCAAGGTAAGTCTTTTTCATTGTTGAATCCTTTCTCTGGCTATTAGTCGAATACATAGTTCACTTGAAGAGCACCGATGGCAGCGGAAGATTTAGCGTCAAACGTCAACACTTCTCCAGCGGCATTTTCTTCAGTAAATGAGCCTGGTTTACCATGGATATAGGTAATACCCGCATCAAACGACAGCTTTGGATTCCACTGATAAGTGAAACCTGCCGAGTACCAATAACGGTCTGTATCAGGGATGCTGAGTGTAGTTTTGCCCGCTTTCTTATCAAGAGCAAAGCCTGCACGTATGGTCCAGTCTTGGCTTAGGTAGTGGGTAAAGCCAACTGAGTAGCGGTCATTATCGCTATAGTCTTCTTTCTTGAAGAAACACTGACCGGCGGTGCCATCATTACAATCAGGCGAGGTCGCTTTTAGCTCGGTAAAGCTGCTCCACTCTGTTCTAAACCAGCTGTAGTGAAGCGCCCATTTCTCTGCGAACTTGTGGTAGCCAGACAGCTCCCAAATAGAAGGAAGAGTAACGTCAAGACGACCGTCGACGGTTGGAGCATTCGCAATGCCCGAGTCATAGCTAGAGAATTCACCATCTTTGAACTCAAGATCAACCGATGAACGGTAGGTGAGTGCCAAACGGTTATTATCATTGATTTCGTACAAAGCGCCGATATTCCAACCATAGCCAAAGGTGTCTCCCTTAAGGCCAATGAGGTTCTCTGAAGGATTGCTACTGCCAAACGCGGGTGCTAAGCCACCTTTATGTCGAGTTAGCTCTGCCTCAGCGTGCGTTAGGTTGACCCCAGCACCAATTGAGAAAGAATCATTAATTCGATAGGCAATGTTTGGATTGAGGCTTACTGTGATAAGCGACGTATCACCGGCTAAGTCACCGGCATAGATGCCGTCAGGGTAATCTGTCGCTACACCGTAGTTAGTAAATAGCCCAATGCCCCATGCCCATTGATCATTGATTGGGCTAATGTAATACGCACCGGGAACCAACTGAGTTGGTGCAACGTCTTTAGACGTTTGATTTACTGGAGATGTTTGCGTGATATCGACTTGTGGGTCAACGACAGAAATGGCGCCAGAAAATTGTGCCTTATCGAACAAAGTCATCGCAGCAGGGTTGCGCGCAAGTACACTAGCATTGTCGGCAACAGCACCTTCACCAGAGAAAGCGCGTCCAAGACCTGAGGCTGAATGTTCGTTTGCCTGAAATCCTGCGGCAAACAAGGAGGGGGAAGCAACAGCAAGCGCTATTGGCGTCAACAGCATTCTTCTTTTCATTTAGTCATCCTTTAATAAATGGAGGGGTTCTAAACTGCCGTATCTTTAATAGCGTAGGGTACGACTTGTCAGACCTGTTGTTAAATATATGTAAAGAATACGTAAAATCAAAGAGAAAAAGGTCAAAAATGCTACAACTCGCATATTATGCGTTGTCACAAATAGGGATAACTAGATAAGGGCAGCTTTTGGCTGCCCTTATGATTTGAGATGCATGCTTATATGAAGTAGATGGAAGTCTAGGCTTTCTTGCACGTAGGGTGGTTAATATCGTAGGCAGGCAATTGGTCTGCTTTAGCCTTTAAATCGTTGATGCGAGTGTCGTGTGACGGGTGGGTAGAGAGTAGTTCTGGTGGCTGGTTTCCACCTGAGGCTTTAGCCATGTTTTTCCAGAGCTCAACACTTTGATAGGGGTCGAATCCGCTTTTGGCCATCAGTTCTAAACCAACGATGTCTGCTTCTGATTCTTGCGTTCTCCCGTAGGGCAGGATAACACCATATTGAACACCTACCCCTAGTGCGGCCATGGTCACGTCTTTATACTGAGAGCCACCTAATGCAACGCTGGTAACTTGCAGCCCTGTATTTGCCAATTGTGCTTGTGACAGGCGCTCGTTACTGTGATCGGCAAGCACGTGTGCAACCTCGTGACCGATGACAGTTGCTAGCTGATCTTGATTGACGGCAACATCAAGCAACCCTGTATAAACACCGATTTTTCCGCCGGGCAAAGCAAAGGCGTTTACTTGTTCTGAATCGAATACTACCACTTCCCATTCTGCAAACTCTGGCTGAGGTGGCACGTGATCGGTTATCGCTTTTGCAACGCACTGAACGTACTCATTTATACGTTTATTGGTGCTAACTTTTTGCTCTTGTTTCATCTGTTCAAATGACTGCGCACCGAGTTGACTCATTTGTGCATCAGAGAACAAAATAATTTGGCCACGTCCAGTTGGAGACGACGAACAAGCCGCTAAAGCCGCGGTAACCGCAGCGGCGCAACACACCTTTGTCCAACGTTTCATTGTAGAGACTCCCTTGTCCTTTAGTGAGATGTTTGCCATTCGCAAAAACTACAGGCATCATTCTTATCATTCAATCACTTAAGTATAGGATTTATCGATGAGTATTTGGAAGAAGATTATGTCATTAGAGTCGCTTAATCGCACTTCTAAGAACACGCTGATGGAACATCTTCAAATCGAATACACCGATTTTACCGACGACACCTTATCGGCAACGATGCCTGTGTGCAGCTTTACCCATCAGCCACTTGGGATGTTGCATGGCGGGGCTTCAGTCGTGTTAGCGGAGACTCTTGGTTCGCTAGCAGCAAACTACTGTGTGGATGAAAACCACTACTGCGTTGGACTCGATATCAACGCAAACCATATTCGAGCGATGCGCTCTGGTCATGTGATCGGCACGGCTCGCCCCGTGCACCTAGGGGTGTCGACGCAGGTTTGGCAGATTGACATTACGGATGAAAAGCAGCGACTTGTTTGCACAAGCCGACTCACGATTGCCGTGAAAAAGCAAAAAGAAGGCAAAACAATGATCGTCGATTTTTCCCAAGGTAAAGTGATTGCGACGCCTCACGAGATTGTCGTTCGTTTAACGCAAGGTCAAGTCACGCTTCAAGCTCAAGTGGATGCTCTGCAACTGATATTGCCAGCTTGTGTGTTGTCCGCAAATGGAGCGGAATGTAAATGGTCAGTAAAGCTCGATACAGTAGAACAAATAGAGGCCATTTCTTCTGAGTGCGGGATCGAGATATTGCGCTTGTAACTTGCTAATTTTGCCGATAAAGAGGAAACTAAATTCCAACAGCAATAATGGATTTTCCTCTTTATGAGCAGCCCTCGTCTTCGAAAGCAATTCGAAATATTATTTGAACACTTCTCTGGTCAAGATGCAGACACGCAACTCGATGATGTGACCGGAATTTTGTTTTGTACCCGCCGCAACGCTCGAATTGTATTGAATAAACTGGAAGAAGAGGGATGGATAGAATGGCACCCAGCTGCGGGGCGCGGTAAGCTTTCGAAGCTCATCTTCAAGCAAAATCGTAACGATGTAAGCGAGACTTTAGCAAGACGTTATCTTGAAGAAGGGCGTATCGGTCATGCGCTAAATGTGCTCGATAAAGATGCCAATAGACTTTCAAGTGTTATCCAAAGTTATTTAGGCGTGTCTCAATCTGATGGTAAACAGGTGATTCGTCTGCCTTACTATCGTCCTCTTTCGATGCTAAATCCGGCAAAGCCGATGCGTCGCTCCGAAATACACATTGCACGCCAAGTATTTAGTGGGTTGACTAAGTTCGATGAAAATGACGAACTACAGCCAGATCTTGCCCATCACTGGCAACAAGTCAGCGATACTCAATGGCGCTTTTATATCCGCCCGGGTGTTCGTTTTCACAATGGCGAACTACTAAAACTTGAGCATGTTGTTTTTAGTATCGAATCACTCAAAACTAAGAATTTATTTCGTCACCTAGAGCGAGTCGACACCCCATCTCCATGGGTGATTGATGTTTATTTCGCTCAGCCTGATCACCGTGCACCTCAACTTTTTGCGGAGAACGCAGCTAAAGTTTTGCCTCCAGAATCTATGCGTGGCGAAGACTTTGATCGTTATCCAATTGGCACGGGTCCGTATAGTGTCACCACCAACAATGATAAACGACTGATTTTGACAGCATTCGATGGCTATTTTGGCTATCGACCACTGCTTGATACCGTTGAGGTGTGGGTAGTCGATGAAGTCCATTCATCATTGGTTTTCCCAAGTCTTGCAGACCCTATTGCGGGCGCGCGCTCCGATATTCAAGATGGTATCGACCTTGATCCGGGTTGTACCTACCTGCTTCTAAACCGCGTTTCGGGAATCGCCCAGCATGATGCTTGGGCTCGTTACTTGTCCAGAAGACTTAACTCACTGGATATTTTCCGGATGTTAAAGGAGACGACGATTAAAGAATTAGGGATAGTGCCTGCCCATGGCATCAAACCTGGCTGGTATCATCAGCCACTATCCTCTGATGAGTCGGCGGAAAACAAAGCAGAGCATGAGTTGGATAGAGAGATCCGTATCGCTTATTACTCAGAGCACCCGACGTTCCCAGAGATATCACAGGCGATTGATACGCTGTTAAAACAAGATGGGATTCGAGCCAAGTTTATTCGATATGGAGTAGAGTCTCCAAGTCACGAAGAGGTGGATATCTGGATTCGACCTATGGGAATAGCCAGTAACCGAGAAGATGCCTTAGCAGGATGGTTGTTGGATTACAGCGATATTGAGAAAATGGCGAGGGGCGATGACTTCAGTGCCTGGTCTGATTTAGTCACAGCATGGCGCAGCCAAGCTCACGTTAAGTTTCCTGCACAAGAGATTGGCAAGCAACTGGTGCAAGGTTATCAGGTGATACCTCTATTCCATTGCTGGCTAGGTATCAGTAAAGATCATTGCGGTAGCTTGCAAAACGCGAAATGCAACGCGCTAGGTTGGTTTGATTTTAGTAAAGTATGGGTCAAGCCTGATAACTTAGAGGTCTCTGAGTAATCATGGCAAAACCAAATAAAAAGGCACCCTCTAAAGCCGTTAATATCTTTTGTGCTAAGTGTGGGTGTAAGTTGTATCGCTATCGCAAAGGTGGAAAAGGGGCGCTTGTTAAGTGTTTTAAAGAGCGTATAACGGAAGACTACACCAGTGCGCTGGGTGTGTGTCCTGATTGCGAGAGTGTATTTGGTAGAGACACCCTGATAAGGGGAGCGCCAGCTATCAAGATGATAGGTGGCAAGGTTCGGATGAAATAGGGCATCAAAAGGAAAGGGTTCGATGAAATCAAACGCAATCACAGTATTGACGACCGTAGCAACAGACGAGCAAGCCAACAAATTGATAGAAGTCCTGCTGGAATCAAGACTCGCCGCATGTATCCAAACTCAAAACATTGGAAGTCATTACGTCTGGGATGGAAAAATCTGCCACGACGAAGAGGTCATGCTTATCATCAAATCCACCAATGAAGCCTACTCAAGACTTGAGCGAACCATTATTGCCAATCACGACTATGAGGTGCCTCAAATAGTGGCATTGCCAATTGAAGCGGGCTATCGACCGTATCTCAATTGGCTAAAACAACATGTTAATCCTTACTAGAGGTCTTTAGCCCAAATAGAATCAAAGCGGTTACGGCACCCAAAGTGTCGCATAGCATGTCTTTTTGCGCATCCCAGATATCGCCTTGAGACCCTAAAAACGCAATCCCTTCATCGCCGCCCGCCAGCGCAGCGTACCACCATTCAATGATCTCATAAGCTGCCGCTAAACTCATAATTGCAAACAGAGCAAACATCATTGCCGGGAGTTTGTTCATCACCTGTTTGCGATAAACGTACTCTGCAATTGGGAAGGCGTATAAACCTATAGAGAAGTGGGCTACTCTATCAAAGTTATTTCTCTCTGAACCAATGATCTGATTGAACCAATCGAACGGCACTTCGGCGAAGGTGTATTTTGCGCCAATGGTGTGTAAACAGAGCCAAATGAACATGAGTATGTATGCAGTCTTTGAGAACTGAAACTTACGAGAGACCGCCCAAATAAGTACAAGTATACCGACGGCGGGAATAATCTCGGCCACCCATACTGCTCGTGAGCTTGGGGCGATCGCAGAAAAGGCAAACACCAGACAGTAAAAGCCAGTGAGGAAAGTGAGTATAGGGCAGTAACGTCGCGAAGTTGGGTAGTTCATAGTTAGCATTCAGCCAAAGAATGTGTGATAAAGCATAGTATAAGAATAATAAAACACTGTTCAATTACTAAATATGTTTAATTGGCGATCAAGTGCACAAAAGAGTGACTTTATTACAAAGCTCTACACCAGTTTCTTTGAAAAACCGCCAACTTTTTTCTAACATCTGCACCAAATCATAACGACAAGAAAGTAAAGTCATGAAATTAGAAACTGTTGATTATCAGGCACCCGATGCAGCCGAGCAATTTGTCACTTCGTTACGCGAAACAGGCTTTGGTGTTCTTAAAAATCACCCAATCCCTCAAGAACTCGTCGAATCGATTTATGAGAACTGGTATCAGTTCTTTATGTCACAAGATAAAGATGCCTATCAATTTAATGTTGAGACTCAAGACGGTTACTTTCCACCGAGCGTATCGGAAGTAGCGAAAGGTCATAACGTGAAGGACATTAAAGAGTACTTTCATGTCTACCCATGGGGACAGATTCCTCCAGAGTTGAAAGAGCAAATTCTGGATTACTACGATAAAGCAAATAGCTTTGCTCAGGAGTTGCTAGGCTGGGTGGAAGCTCATGCCCCAGCAGAGGTTCAAGAGAAGTTTTCCATTGCTTTATCGGAAATGATCAATGGTAGCGAAAAGACGCTCCTCCGTGTACTTCATTACCCACCAATGACCGGTGAAGAAGAACCTGGTGCTATTCGTGCAGCAGCGCATGAAGACATCAACCTACTGACCGTGTTACCGGCAGCGAACGAGCCCGGGTTGCAAGTTTTGAGCAAAGAAGGTGACTGGCTAGATGTACCTTGTGACTTTGGCAACTTAATCATCAACATCGGTGACATGCTACAAGAAGCTAGCGGCGGATATTTCCCGTCAACAACTCACCGAGTCATCAATCCAACCGGAGCAAAGCAAGAGACATCTCGCATTTCTCTACCTCTGTTTCTACACCCAAATCCAGAAGTTGTTCTATCAGAAAAGTACACAGCGGATAGTTACTTGATGGAGCGTCTGCGCGAGTTGGGCGTGATTTAACTTTTGTTCAAAATTGCTGCTAACTAAAGGGCTCTTACGAGCCCATTTTTAACAAGCAATATATCTTTATTGAATGTTTTGAACCGAGGATGTGGCCAATGAATTATGGATTGGTTTGGCAGTCTAGTTTGATTTTTCTAATTAAAGAGTCAAGTTCTAATGCTATAAGCTCTTCGTTTGAATAAGATTCCCTACAAATCCTAGCACATAGCTTTACCGCTTTTAGCACTTGAGAAGAGCCATAACCAGTTGGCCAAATGATTGCCAATAGCTGAATTACTTTTAAGGCGGGCTCTTTAACGTAAGGAAGCTGTGTCACGATATCTAGGTAACCTTCTAGTTTGTCTTTATTGCTTTTGCCTGCCGCCTTGGCAAGTATGCCATTCACCCACTCTTGTTGTTTTGTTTGTGCTAGATTGAGCGCACCGACTAATTCATTTTGGGTGATACTTACTAGAGAAACTTTTTGAGTCCTTAAATGATCTTCTATTACCTGTTTGGCGAGAACATACTCACTACACATGTGCAGATTATGTAGCAACCACAAGTACTCTAATTGTCCTTCGAAGCTTAGCTCGTCTTGTTTGACATGGCTAAGGTGATATTTCGCACGTCTGAGTTCAAATCTCAGAAAGGCGATATGCGCGTTGATTATTTGAATTTCACTTTCGACGCTATCATTGATCGTTCGCAGCAATTTTTCATATTCACTTTCAATTGAAGCAAGCTTATGCGTATCAACTGTGCGGTTTGATAAACAGTAAAGCGCTAAGCGGGTATACTGAAGCCGATCCGCTGTCGAGCAACGCATACTTCCTCTGAGAGCGTTAATTAGTTGACCAAAAACATTGAATGCTTCGTTATGATTGCCGTCCAGCCGGCTTAAATTTATTAAACAGATTTCTCGCTGAATATTTAGTGTAGATACCCGGTTAGCTAGCATTAGGTGGTGGAGTGCGGAAATCTTATCACCTAGTAACAATGCATACTTCGCCGCCTCATCTAAAAGTAATGAGCTTTTTGGCATCTCCGCCAGTTTCTCTGCAATGATTGGTTTGGCTGCTTCAGCGCCTTCTAAAAAGAATATTGATGATGCTAGTCCACTCACTGCCCAGTCGTGATTAGCTAACGTAAGCCTTTCTTCAAAAACGCTTTTCGCTTGTTGAAATTGGCCAACTTCAAGAAGGGCCTCTCCCTTTAAACGTGATAATAGTGTCGAATAGGAAGTGTAAAAAGGTGCTAGTTCATCACATAGTTCGATAATACGAGGCGAATCGCCATCAGACAACGCTTGATATAAGGGGCTTAGCGCTAGCTTCCTTTTTAATGCCTTGTTAAGTCTTTCTTGTAGCTGGACTTTGTTGAATGGTTTTAACAGATACTCATCCGGGCGAAGCTCCAAAATCGACATGACTGATGATGCGGCGTTCTCGCCTGTGACGAGAACAAATACCGCCGCCATAGGGAGTAGTTTATGTAATTGAACCTGTTCGAACAGCTGTTTACCATTCATACCAAAACCAAGATTATAGTCGCAGATGACGACGTCAAACTTGTTCTCATTCAATGAGATTAGCGCTTCTCTAGCAGACTTGACGGTATGTATTTTACCGTCAACATAACCCATTTTGAGCAGCATGCTTCTTACCGTTGCCAGCACGACTGGCGCATCATCTACAATCAATACGGAGAGTTCTTTAATTTCCATTTCGTTAATGTCTCTCAAGAAATGCGGCTAATTCATTGAACGGCAAAGGACGTGAAAAAAAGTAGCCTTGGTATCGATCAATGCCTAATGTATGTAGCTCATTAAGAACATCATTATCTTCGATACCCTCAGCAATTACTGTCAGCCCCATCAATCTGGCTAACGCCACTGAGTTATTAACCACAAAGCTAGACGGTTTATGATTTAAGTAAGAATCAATAAAGCTTCGGTCAATTTTAAGCTCAGTGAAAGGGTACATAGTTAGTTTCAAATACGATGAGTATCCAGTACCAAAGTCTTCTAATGCTAATCCAATATTGTGCATCCTTAGCCTTGCTAGATTTTCTAAGCAACTCGGTGTCATACTCAAAGTTTCAGATTCAGTTAGCTCTAGTATTAGTCTTTCGGGGGCAAAATTATAAAACTCACAAAGTGCAATGATACGGCGACTGACATCATGTTCTAGTGAGCTTTGCTCAATATTGATTGATAAGGTGAGGCCGCTCATGACTTCACTTGAGGCAAAGTCTTTTAATGATTGCTCAAGACTTAAATCAAATAATCGGCTGAAACCCTCATTGTCTTTTAATAGAGGTAAAAAACTCTCCGGACTGACAATCCCTCTATTTGGGTGGTTCAGCCTAGTTAGTACCTCAACACCTGAAACAGTATTGCCTGCATCAGCACTGATTTGTGGCTGATAATAGTTCTCGAACCATTTATTATCGAAGGCAAGAGCGATCTCTTCCTTAGAAAGTAAGGAAGTCGTAATCTCTCTGGGTTGAGGATTTTCACTGCTGTTTTGTATTTCGCTCTGTAGCATAACGCTACAAACATCCTCATTTCTTATTGGTTTCGATAGAACCTGAACGGAGTTATAGCCTAAAAGCGAACACATTTTGCGAGATAAGTCGATCACATCTAAAGCCATCTTACTGATGATGACGACGTGGCTTATCGTTTCAACCGCTATTGATGTCCGCAAAAATGCTAGGCTATCCTCTCCTTGTAGCTGTAAATCGACAAAAGCAATATGGTAACTATTTGCTGATATTAACCGGAGTGCGCATTTTGAGCTCTCTGCGATATCAACATTTGTTATTCCACTGCGCTTTAGCTGCATTTTCAAGCTTGTTGATTGAACAATACAGTCCTCGACAATTAGAGCTTTAATTGTTTTCATCTGGAGATTCCACTAACCATTGTTTAACCACATCTATCTCTTTGTCTAATTCATTTATGATGTTTAGTACATGCATGTTCTTATCTTTTAGATCCGATGACTCATATAGCTTGGCATGCGAAACTAGTGCTTGGAGACCAAGTAAACTCGCCGAACCTTTAATTCTATGTACTACTCGCCCATGGTCACCACTATTGTCGCTTAACAATTTGCGCTCTTTGGTAAATGATTCCACCACGACACTTGCCATGTGGGAAAGCTCATCTTCTTCATAGTTGTTCATCCACTGAAGTAAGTCTTTATCAGACCGAATTTGTATTTCAAAATACGGTTTAAGAACATTTGCCAGATCGTCTAATGAGTATGGCTTATAAATTATTGCCTCCATTTGACATTCGTTGCAGCGTTCGACTACGCGCTTAGAGTCTTCGGCAGTACAGCCAATGACTGGCAAGTGACCATATAGTTCCGAATTTCGAATACGTTTAGCGAGTTCAAAGCCGTCTATATTTGGCATATGATAGTCAGTGATTACCACGTTGATACTTTGGTAACTATGCTCAAGGTAGTCCAGTGCTTCTTGTCCATCGCACACTAAAATAGGATTCAGCCCTAGTTTCAATAACTGCTTGCGGAATAATAGGCGGTTAATTTCATCATCATCCGCTATTAGTACCTGCCCAGCGATGCCCAGCTCTTTGTCGCCTTCTTTGCCCAACAACTCGTTAATACCCATTAGCTTTTGCTGTAAGATATCAGGATAAATATTACCGTCGGCAATGCTTATCCAATAGGTCGAAGCGGGAATCTGATGATGACCTGGCTGGTCCCAAATGCTTAACCATTGTGCGACTTTTTCATTGTTTGTTTTGACTTCTTTGACATCAATGACAAGTTCGCTAGAAGCCTGAATAGGTAGCGCCACTTCAACACGAGTTCCTATACCTAATCGACTTTCGATCGATAAAGAGCCCGCCATCATGTCGACCAAACTGTTGACAATAGTAATACCAAGTCCTGTACCACCGTAGTTTTTCGCGATGCTTCTATCTGCTTGAGAGAATGGAATAAATGCCTGCTCAAGCTGATGATCATCCATACCACACCCTGTATCGGTGATGATGATATTTAATGTCGATTCGGTCGCTTCAATTTGTACTTTTACATGTCCGTAGCTTGTGAACTTTAACGCGTTACTCAACAAATTTTGTAAGATTTGAGTGACCCGTAACCAGTCTACCTTGACGATGTTGAATCGAGACGGCGTCCAATCTAATACGAAGGCTAAGTCTTTTTGTGTAGCGTTGGTTTCAAAGGTTCTTAACAAAGGGCTAAGCTCGTCATAAACGTTGCCTGGCTGAGCATAAATACGCAGTTGGTCTGCTTCAATTTTTGATAGATCGAGTATGTCATTCACCAACAGTTTTAAGCGATTTGCGGAAAGCATTGCGTTAGACAATAATTCGATGTTTTCTGAGTTCTCGATTTTTGAACTAAGCAATTCCATCAAACCTATCATTGCAGCAATTGGGGTGCGTAACTCATGGCTGACTGTGGCAAGAAATCGGTCTCTTGCTTTTATAGCATCAAGTGCTTTTTGATTTGATAGTTCAAGCTCTTCATTTTGCCTGTTCCAATCCGTCATATCATCTAATATGGTGACAACTAGTTTCTCTTCACCATTGTGATCAAAAATCTCTTCACATCGCATTCGAAAATACGAGGTTTCTGAACCACATTGGCATGAGAAGTTATTCCAAGTCCCATAGCAATCGGGCGATAGGGGGATTGAACACTGATCTTTATCGTCCTTAAATGTGCAGCTAGTACAAAGTTCGTCGAACGCGCGGTTTGATAACAAGCGGGTACCGAACTCGTCATGAATTACGATCTTACTCGGTAGCAAGTCAATCAATGACTTGAACCACACAATTTGCGCTACATTGTGCTGCTCCGAAAGTCTGAATATATTGAGCGAGTGTTTTAGCTTTCTTACTCTCAAAAGGTAAAATAACAAACCGAGCAGCAACACACAGAAGATGCTTAACATAATAATGGTTACTTGGTCTTTGTTGTATCCATACTGATTGACGATAGTATGATACTTACCGCGAATCATTTTAATCTCATCTTGCTTTAAATTAGAAAGTTGGTAGTTGAGGTAATCTCGCAAAAATATCGCATTAGAGTTGAACTTAAATATAACTTGAAAGTTAATATCTTGCTCGGGAACTCGTTCTACATAAGCCAATATCTCATCATGATGGTTAATTACGTATTGCTCAAACGTGACGCGAGGCAAAAGACCGCGAGATATCGTACCCTTTGCAAGGTTGTCGATTAACCTATTGATATCAGTATAAGGTTGAATGTTTGGGAATTTAGTCTTAATTGCCTTATCATAAAAAGAATGATCCCTTAACTTTAGGATAGCTTGATTAAATTCTGACGGAGGGATTTTACTTTGAATAACTACCCAAGTAAGGTCTAAGACAGGTTCTGTATAGATATATTTCGCCATTTGCTTGGAAAATATATCCCCTACACTAGGGATAAAGTCGACTTCACCTTCCTCCAATAGAGTTGTTAGTTTTCTATCTTTGGGATCTACATATAAAAACTCAACACCGCTCTTTCGAGCTATCAACGCAATAATATCGTGGATATAGCCAGTAACTTGGCCTGTTGATGCGTCACGGTATGACATTGGATAGATATCATCTCCTATCGTGTAGCGTATATGTTGACGGTTATGTCTAAGCTCAAGAGTTTTTTCTACCTCAGATTTATGATATCTATCAGCACTGAACTTAATTCCACTCACGCTTGAATCATCTAGCGCTCGCTGCGTTTTCGCCAAGATTTGTGCTAGGATAGGGTCGCGTCGACTCGACATAATCTGCACAGGAAAGGTAAATCCATTGGATAACAGTGTGTAGTCACCTAGCCATTCTCCTGGTGTTATTGTGGAGTAATATGCTTGGGTCGAATTAAAATCGATAATCGTTGCGTCTACGGCTCCCTTTGATAAAGCAAGATACAAATCATAATAGTCTTCAAAAAGTCTTACGTTGGTACCTCCAAAGTCTTCAATTTGAGAGCAGAAATAGCCACCTTCTACACACCCCCATTTTAATGAATTTGGAGCTTGGCCATTATACCTATTGCTTGAGTACCAAACGACGTTTTGAACCTCGTAAACAGGTTGTGTAAACTGAAGTTTAATCTTCCGTTCAAAGGTTTCGGCATAACCTACTGCAAAATGCACATCACCAATGGCTACAGCTTCCAAAACGTCACTTGCTGTGTCATAGCTTTTAAAGCGAATTTTTACATTCAAAAGCTTAGCAACTGAAGTAGCAAGTTTCTCGTATGCGGCTCCAGAACTATATATATCCTTCGGGAATTGATTATGTTCAACTTGAGGGGTAGTAAAAGTTAGCTCATTAATTTGTGATAAGTACTTTCTTTCTTCAAGACTTAGTTCAACACTGGCTAAACTTTCAGAAGCAGAGATGGTAAGTAATATAATAAGAATGACGTTGTAGATTTTAATACAGTTCATATCACTAGTATCTATATAAATAGTTTGGGTTTTTAGTTAAGAGTATGATTCAGTTAAAATGCTCAGTGTATTAGACTGAAGAGGGTATAGCTAATCAATGTTTTTATGGTTTCGACAAAAATTTTGTATTGACCGAACTATAGAGTTGAATAACTTTTTATCTTTAAAACAAGCTGATAGGCGTAGTGAAACTATATCAACTTAGGTACTTAGCATAAGTAAGAAGAGCCTAAATCTTGTTAACCGCACTGTGATTTATTATGTTGATGAATTGAACGTAAGTTATCCTTCTGCCACATGTAAAAACACTGCCCATGCAGGAACATCAACTGCGATCGGTAGTTCAGTTTCGGTTGGTATTTGAATACTGATTATGGCTGTGTCTTACTCAGTAGCCAATTGCAAAGCTAAGGGTTTATAGACTTTCTAACTAGAACTGGTAAGCGTTTTTTGTGGCGCTCATGCATATAATTACAGATACGGTTGCTGATGACATTTCAGGCTTGCTTATTAATGAGAATACATAAGATTGCATATCTATTACTGTCAGTTTATTTGCATATAACGGTAACATCAAATTAGACGATAATCCCTTGAGCGCAAATTCAATTTATCGATAAAGATAAAAAGGTAAAAGCCAAGTTATACAGGCTCTATTTGTTTTAAAGAAATACTAAAAGGGCTTATACGAGCCCTTATAGTATAAAATAGCCTATGACTGAATAATATTCTTGGATTGAACGGCATTATTTTCAATAACGGAAGGATCTATTTTAAGCGTTTGTGTTGGGTAGGCTATATCGGCGCCATGACTCCTTATTATCCCCATAATTTGCAATAGCACATCTTGCTTTACTTCATGATAACGCGCCCAGTTGACGGTTTTGGTAAAGGTATAAACAAAGAAATTAAGGGAAGATGGACCGAATGCATCGAAGTTCACCATCAGTGTTTGAGTTGCGTCGATATCCTTGTGTTGCTCCAACATCGCTTTCACTTCATCAACAATCCCATCTATTTTATCTCCGTCGTCGTAGCGTAGTCCGATGGTTTCGTAAATTCTGCGGTTTAACATACGTGATGGGTTTTCTACCACGATGTTACTAAACACGGAATTTGGTACATACAGGGGGCGCTTATCGAAGGTCCGAATAATGGTCATTCGCCAGCCAATTCGCTCAACGGTACCTTCAATAGAGCGATCAGGAGAGCGAATCCAATCACCGACCTTAAAAGGTCTATCGAAGTAGATCATCATTCCGCCAAAGAAGTTGGAGAGCAGGTCTTTTGCCGCCAAACCAACAATCAAACCACCGACACCACCAAAAGTCAGTAGACCCGAGAGGCTTAACCCCAGCGCCTGCATGATGGTAAGAATGCCGATAGTGACAAAAAACAGACGTGCGACTTTCGCTATGGCCTGAACGGTTGTCTCATCTCGCTTTTTTTGGTCAAGCACGTGAGCTTCAACATTGGAAATCAGGCGAAGGGATATCCAGATAAATGTAGAGATAACTAAAATTAAATCGATCTTGCCTAACCATACAACATCGTCATTTGAATGAGTGGCGAGCACTAACCCAACTGAAACAGTAGCGGGCCAGACCCAAATGAGCATACTGATTGGCGCCTTGACGGCTTTAATTACCAGGTCGTCCCAAGCCAATTGGGTACGATCTGCTAGTGCCTCAAGACGCCCATAGATCACTTTCCAGATCACCCACAGGAAAAAACTACCGGTAGTAATGAGTAGCACATTGCTTAGCCAGTCATAACCGAAAGATTGAATATAGTTTTGGAGCAAATCCATCGAACTATTCATAGTTGAAGAGCACCTTTTGTTGAGCGGTTTTATCTCTACTGTTCAAGTTTAGAACTCAAATGAGATTATGTAATTATCAGATATTACTGAATTTTTGGGCAAGATTACATTTCCATACCATATTTAATAGGAAAGAGCGCGATGATAAGCCCTCAATCGCCACATCAAAACAGGCATTAGGTACAGGTATGAAAGCAGTGACGAAGCAATACGCAGTGATTGGTTTAGGTCGATTTGGGATGACAATTTGCAGGGAGCTTTCTGAGGCAGGAGCGCAGGTTCTCGCAATAGACATCAATGAAGATCGGGTGAAAGAAGTGTCTGGCTATGTAGCGCAAGCCATTATCGCAAATTGTACCATTGAAGATACGGTGGCAGAGCTTCGATTAAACGAATATGACATGGTGATGGTTTCCATTGGTAATGACGTTAACGCGAGTATTCTCACAACGCTTGTTTTGAAAGAAGCTAAGGTCAAAAAGTCTGGGTCAAGGCAAACGATAAGTTCCAGTTTAAGATTCTCCAGAAAATAGGCGCCGATAAGATCATTATGCCGGAACGTGACATGGGTGTTCGTGTCGCTCAGAGAATGCTGGACAATCGGGTGTTTGCGTTCAACGAGCTTGGCAGTGGTATGGCACTTACAGAGATTGTGGTCGGCAGTAAGTTAATGGGGCAGACGTTGGGCGAGGTTAATCTGTGTCGCTCGGACACCATAAAAGTACTTGGGTTTAAACGAGGACCAGATATCGACCCGAGTCCTTCATGTGATCAAGTATTAGAAATGGGCGACATGATCATTGTTGCCGGACCCGAGAAAGAACTTTACCAGAAGATAAGAGAATCATGAGCCGACGCTTTCAGAGAGGAGTGCTGTATCCTCTGAAACGAAACAGCCGATTCCCAATGCCATCAGAGCCTTATTTAATCGTTGCTAGCTTTCTTGCCGTGCTAATTCCGTCTGCTTTGTTGTTAACTTTTCCGGTCTTTTCGGTGACTGGACTCAGTTTTACTGACGCTTTTTTTACAGCGACCTCTGCGATTAGTGTGACTGGTTTGGGAGTCGTGGACACAGGCCAGCACTTTACCTTGTCCGGCAAAATCTTGCTCATGCTTTTGATGCAGATTGGCGGGCTGGGCCAAATGACCCTATCAGCGGTCTTATTGTATATGTTTGGCGTTCGATTGAGCTTGAAACAGCAGGCTTTAGCGCAAGAAGCGCTGGGTCAGGATAGAAAAGTAAACATAAAAGGCTTGGTTAAGAAAATCATTATCCTTGCATTGGTTGCAGAAGCAGTCGGCGTAGCGATTCTTGCGTTTAGGTGGGTACCTGAGATGGGTTGGAATCAGGGGCTGTTCTACGCCGTTTTCCATTCTATCTCCGCGTTTAATAACGCAGGCTTTTCGCTATTTTCAGACAGTATGATGAGCTTCGCTTCGGATCCGGTTGTTCTACTGGTTTTATCGAGCCTGTTTATTTTCGGTGGTTTGGGTTTTACCGTGGTTAGTGATGTTGCACAGAATGGACATAAAGGTTTCGCTCGCTTGGGACTACACACAAAGGTCATGTTAACTGCGACACCGATATTGCTGTTTGGCGGAACTTTAATGTTCTTTTTACTTGAGCGAAGCAATGCAGAAACGTTAGGCGCTTTGACACTAGATGGTCAATGGCTTTCTGCATTCTTTCAATCGGCAAGTGCCAGAACCGCGGGTTTCAACAGCGTTGACCTAGAAAAATTTGGGCAGCCAGCGCTGCTAGTGATGATCATTTTGATGTTAATTGGCGCCGGTTCCACATCGACTGGCGGGGGTATAAAGGTGTCGACTTTTGCCGTTGCGTTTTATGCTACATGGGCATTTTTAAGACAAAAGCAATATGTTGAGATGTTCAACCGCACTGTGAGTTGGCAGACGGTGACACGATCTTTGGCCATCATTGTTGTGAGTGGTGCAATACTGACGCTTGCGATGTTTCTTCTTATGGTTACGCAAAACGCCGCATTCGATAGAGTGGTATTTGAAACCATTTCTGCGTTTGCCACCGTAGGCTTAACAGCGGGACTAACCGCAGATCTGACTGATCACGGTAAGTGGATCATGATCGTTGTGATGGTCATTGGACGTATAGGGCCACTCACGTTAGCTTATATGTTAGCTCGTCCAAAGCCTACCTTACTAAAATACCCAGAAGATAATGTGCTAACGGGTTAACTGAGAATGAATACGTTGGCGCTGTAAAAGAAAACGCGACACCCGGAAGGATCGTTAGGTGTCGCGTGCGTTCAAGTTTTTTGTCAGCGCCACGCTTGCAGCATAGGTACGTGTTGCCGAACTTACTTGTCGAACAAAGGTAGGAACTCTTCGTAGCCTTGCTGCGCGAGAAGATTTTTAGGGACGAATCGCATCGCGGCAGAGTTCATACAGTAGCGCAGGCCCGTTGGCTCAGGGCCATCTTTAAACACGTGACCGAGGTGTGAATCACCAAATCGACTTCTTACTTCGGTACGTGGATAAATCAGTTTATAGTCCGTTGTGGTGACAATGTAATGTTCATCGATAGGCTTGGTGAAGCTCGGCCATCCGGTTCCCGATTTGTATTTGTCTGTTGATGAAAACAGCGGCTCGCCAGTGACGACATCGACATAAATACCATCTTGCTTGTTATCCCAATATTTGTTGTCGAACGGCCTCTCAGTACCATCTTCTTGTGTCACATAGAACTGGAGCTCAGTGAGCGTCGCTTTTATTTCTTTGTCCGTTGGTCGCGTGTAGCTTTTGGTGTTCGCTTGACGGTCAATCATCTGACGGAGTGTGACAGGGTTATCCTTGCGGTCATCTCCGAAGATATCATCCAAGTACTGGTCTCGGCCTGAGTTGTATCTGTAGTACTTGTACTTCAAGCTGCTCTTTTTGTAATAATCTTGATGGTAATCCTCTGCAGGCCAGAAGGTGTCGTACTTTATAAGCTCTGTTGCCAGCGGCTTTTTGAAGACGCCTAATTTGTCTATTTCAGCCATAAACGTTGCGGCCACCTGCTTTTGCTCATCATTATGGTAAAAGACTGCCGGTCTGTACTGTGGTCCCCTGTCAACGAATGAACCTTTGTCGTCAGTAGGGTCGATGTGTCTGAAGAAGTGGTCAAGCAACTCCTCGTAACTGACAACAGCTGCATCAAAGGTTACTTGGATCACTTCAATATGAGCCGTTTGTCCACTTGCCACTTGTCTGTAGGTTGGCTCTTCGAGTTGTCCACCTGCATAACCTGATACCACGTCTACGACGCCTTTCAACTGCTCGAGGTCAGACTCAGTACACCAGAAACAGCCTCCTGCGAGCGTTGCCACTTGAGGTTGTGCTGGTTGCGTTTTGTTATCGTCAGCCATTCCAGATTGGCTGGTCAACCCGAAAATAACGGGAACGGCGATCAGTAACGACAATATGAGTTTGGCTAAGTTGGTCATAGTTACTCCTGAGACTTGATTGTCTAATTTCCTAATAAGACACAACAAACGCGCTAAAAATTTCAAATTCGCTACTTGTCGGGTTACTATCCTTATCAATATTCTCATCTGCCACTTAGAGGTTTATATGCAAGCGGAAGTGAAATGGATCGAAGGATTCAAGTTTTTAGGTCAATCTCAGTCGGGTCATTCTATTGTTATGGATGGCAATGGGGGCGAGACAGCGCCAAGTCCTATGGAAATGGTACTAATGGCTGCTGGTGGTTGTAGCTCTGTTGATGTTGTTGATGGTCTCAAATCTGCGAATCAAGATGTCACTGATTGCACAGCCAAGTTAACAACGGAAAGACGTGAAACAGCACCTCGAATCTTTACTGAAGTTAACATCCATTTTGTTGTTTCAGGCAATAACTTGGATGAGGCATTGGTTGCTAAGGTTACTAAGGACTCGCTCGAAAAATACTGCTCAGTTTGCTTGATGCTGGGTGAGGGTGTGAAGATGACGCACTCTTGGGAAATCGCATAAGGAAACAATGTGGACGAAAGGGATTTCGAACATCTCATCGTGGTATTAGGTAAGCGCCTGAACAACGATGCTCTGACGCCAGAGGGTGAATCTCGCGTTCAAGCTCTGGTCGACAGGGCAATGACACAGGATCTTTCTAATACCATAGTGGCGTTTTGTGGTGGTGTAACCAACGGGCAATCGCTATCTGAAGCGGAGGCAATGCATCGACGCTTTCGCGAGTTGGTTCCATTAGTGAAACAAGAGTCAATTGGTACGCTAATCATTGAAGATGAGTCGACAAACACGGTAGAGAACATTCGGAACTTAGCGGAAAAGCTTATAGATAGTGGCTTGGCTAGCAATAATAAACCGCTGACTGTTACTTTGCTCTCGAGTGATTACCATTTGAAGCGAGTCTTTACCATTCAAAATCTGCTTGATGAGCAAGGGCTTCTGAAACACCTCAAGCACTGTTGTGGTGAAGTGGGACTGACTATTAACCTGTCTTACGAGACTCAAGACCACATTCTTGTCCCATATCCCCATAATTGCCTCTCAGGGCAACTATTTGTCCTCATCGATCAATTAACCATATATAGGGTATTCTTAGAAGGGCAAATGAACAATGTGTTTACGAAACCGATTGAAGAACTCATCTCTAAACCTTATGAGATCGCAATAACTGCACTTGATGGAATAGATTTTATATTAGATATCAATAATAAAGAGTACCTATTATTGATGGAGCAAATGCCCATTGTTAGAGCACTCGTTGATAACTCCGCAAATATACAGTCAGCAACTTGTGTATACGAGCACCTTCCGTTGTTGGATACTCTTCTTACCTTCTTCAATCGCTATGTTGATCCTGAGCAAGATCAGTCAGTTAAGTGGTGGAAGTGAGACCTATCTCTATTTGTTCTACTCATTTATAAATTATTCACTCAATAAGTTCGACTAAAACAATAGTTTTCCTAGACTTACTATATCTAAACTTTTGTCGTAATGGATATCGGGCAACGGAATGAACAAACTCGAGTTATGGAACAACTTGTCAGTAAAACACAAAATGTTGTTGCTGGTTTTACTGCCACTAGCATTGATTGTTTTCCTCGCATCTCGCCAAATCACGTCCCTCAATAACCAACTTGCTGATTTAGAGAAAGTAGAGCGTTTGGTCAGATACTCAGAAGTGCTTTCTGATGTCCAATCTAAGGCAAATGACGCAAGACCAACATCAGATGTAGTCGATATCACAAGCTCACTAGAGTCGTTGAAAGTATTGGGCGCTGAGATATTTCCATCAGATGAAGCGGTTAGGCTTTCAGGGTTGTTGGACGACTATCAAGAGAGTGTGGCTTCCGTCGCTGAAGCGGCAGACAATGTCGAAAAGCAAGAACTTGTAGAATGGCAGGTTGATACCTATAAACAGATATTAATGATTATTGAAAAGTCGCCAGCGAAAGCCGTTCTTCCGGTCGTGGATGGTCATATGGTGGCATTTTCACAGCTGGAGTGGTTGGTTTTTTGGGCCGATGAAGAAATCTGGCAAACGAGCGCATTGATTCAAAGTTATCAATCTGGAGAAGCGACAGACGAGTTGAGTAAGCAAGAGATCGCCAATCTGGTACAAAACCAACAGTTATTCGTTGAGCGCTTCGTCGCCATTAACGCCGATCCTATGCAGGTCAACCTTCTGCTTGATTCATTTTCAAATCCTGCTTTCGAAGAGAGCAGTATGTTCAGAAACGTATTGCTTAGTAGCGAAGGTGTCGCATCTCTAAGTAGTGCTGAGATTAAAGCGGGCATTGATGCATTAAACCTTCGCTCTAATCTGATTCAAGGCGTTTCACTGTCTATTGAAGAACAACTTCGTCAGGAAATCCGCACTCTAGTCGCCGGCTTTGAACAGCAACGTATGGGGTTCTTGACAGTAGTATCGCTACTCACCGTAATGTTGATTGTCATTGGTGTGAATCTAGCTCTTCGTGTCACGAGAAACCTAGGGTTGGTGCTCAAATTTTTAGAGCAAGAAGATGACAGTCAGGCTATCTCATTAACGAGTAAAATTGGCGGTAAAGATGAATTAAGCCGATTTGCTAAAGAGGTAGAGCGCTTGACGCATGAGCGTATAGAGGGAGAGAAGCGACTTCTTGTGGCGAAGGAAGATGCCGAGCAAGCTAAGGAAAACGCAATTCAAGCAAGTAAAGCGAAGAGTAGTTTCTTGGCTAACATGTCGCATGAGATTCGAACACCGCTCAACGGTGTCATTGGTATATCAGAAGTGCTATCGGATACCGACCTCACTGCGACCCAAAAAGACTATGTCGACACGATAGAAACGTCTTCACATCTTCTGCTCAGCTTGATTAATGACATTCTGGATTTTTCTAAAATTGAATCTGGCATGCTACAGATCAACCCACATTCAACGTCTATTCGTGAAACCATTTATGACATTGCGTCTATCGTAGCACCTAAAGTGAAAGAGAAGGGGATAGAACTCAACGTTGATATTGACTCTAAAGTTCCTTTCAGAGTCCTGGCAGACGATCACCGAATGCGCCAAGTCTTGATGAACTTCATGTCCAATGCAGTAAAGTTCACTGAAGAAGGTACCGTAACCATTGGTGTTCAGTACCGGGGCGAGTCTGAGAATATGGCGAACTTACTGTTTGAGGTTAAGGATTCTGGTATTGGTATCGACAAGGCGAGACAGTCAAAAATCTTTGAAGCATTTGCTCAAGAAGATGACTCCACTACAAGACAGTTTGGTGGCACCGGCTTAGGTCTGGCAATCAGTACGCAATTAATCGAATTGATGGGCGGTAAGATCCAGCTTGATTCAGTCAAAGGTGTAGGTAGCCGCTTCTACTTTACACTGTCTTTGGCTATCGATGAGCATGACTATCAACACAGAAATCCTCTCATTTACGACGAGTTGGTGATGGTGTGCAACTCGAGTGTCTACGAAGAGCGAATCAAACGAGATTTGCAGTTCTATGGATTGACCGTAGATCGTGTCTCTCAATCTTTAAATGAGTTGAGCCTCACTGATGCAAATACAAAGACATTGCTCATCTATGTTGATGGCGGTGGTGTGGACTCAGAAGAGGACAGTAAACGTTTTGCAGAGATTAATGGGCAAGGTACCGCTATTTGCCTTATCAGGCAATTTGATAGTGCTAATAAAGACTTTGGTCGAAACATCTGCGCGCTGATTACCTATCCTTTGCTCGGTAATCGACTACTGAAATCTCTAGAGGCTTGCTGTAAGTCATTGGCGCAAGGCGCGGTCTATGCCTCTGTGGGAAGCAAAGAGATAGATAATCGAATTCGAGTACTACTCGTTGAAGATAATCTGGTAAACCAGAAAGTTGCCACGCTGCATTTGAAGAAGATTGGTTGTGAGTTCGATGTTGCTAACCATGGGCAGGAAGCGGTTGAACTGTATGAAAAAAAACAAAATTATACGTTTGTCTTGATGGATTGCATGATGCCAGTGATGGATGGATTCGAGGCGACTGAAAAAATTAGACAGCTTGAAACCAAGTTGAGGATTGCGCGCACACCTATCATTGCGTTGACAGCCAGTGTGGTTGATGACGATATTCAAAAATGTTTCGACAGCGGGATGGACGATTATGTGCCTAAGCCATTTAAGGCTGAAATCCTCAAAGAGAAAATCGTCTCTGCTATTGAAATGAAGCAACAAGAACTGTCAGGTGGCGTTCTAGAGCAAACGCCAGATATTCAAGAAATTGTCGTTCCGAAAGAAACCATCGTAGAGGCGGGTGGTGATTCGAGCAAACCAAGTGCTGCAGTGAGTAATGGGTCGCGAATTCTGTTAGTTGAGGATAACTTGGTGAATCAAAAAGTGGCCTCACTGCACTTAGCGAAGGCTGGTTTTGAGTACGATATTGCAGGTAATGGTCAAGAAGCGCTGGATCTATACCAGAGCAACGTTAACTACGACGTGATTTTGATGGACTGTATGATGCCGGTAAAAGACGGTTTTGAAGCGACTCAAGATATTCGAGAGTATGAAAAACAGCAGGGTATGACTCCGACGCCGATTATTGCTCTGACGGCGAGTGTGGTCGATGATGACATTCAAAAGTGCTTTGATGCGGGAATGGATGCTTACGTTCCTAAACCTGTTAGACGAGAAAAGTTGCTGCATGAAATGAGCAATTATCTTTGATTAAGAGATCTAATATAGAGCCGTCACACTACGTGGCGGCTTTTTTTATGGGAACTCTAGTCTAGTATGTCGGCGCAGCATAGTTACCTTAGGGGGGACGCTAGAAAATCAGATATAGCCTCATAAAATAACCTTCCTTTTTGAACAACTGAGATACGCTATGCTTGCCGTTGCTTTCCTAGTAACCCTATGTTGCCTGTTGGCTTTGCCAATCCTAATCAGTAAGGAGAAATACGTACTGGACGATGTTCATCGTGCAGAAGCTCCGGGTCGATTTGTCGAACTGAAGTTAGGAAAAGTTCACTACCAATTAGAGGGCGATCCTGACGCGCCCTTAGTCGTACTTGTACACGGGTTCTCAGCTCCGTCGTATATGTGGGATAACAATCTCACCGTAATAGCGAGCGCGGGATATCGTGTTCTGACGTTTGACCTTTTTGGTCGCGGTTATTCATGTCGTCCGAAGGTTAACTATGATAAAGCGCTTTTTGTCGAACAAGTTCGAGAATTGACAGAGTTGCTTGTACCTAACAAACCATTTCATATCATAGGGCTCTCTATGGGTGGGGCAATAACCTCCGCATTTGTTAAGCAGTATCCAAAGAGAATTTTGAGTGTTGGTTACTTAGCACCATTTAATCAAGCCATTGATATTGGAGCACTAACCCTGCCAATCATTGGAAAATGGTTAGGCTATACCTTGTTCATACCTAAACTTCCGGCAAATCAGACTAACGATCTCGTTGCACCTGACAAGTTTCCGTTTTGGTCAGATAAGTTTAGTGAACAGATGAAATACAAAGGCTTTAGCCGTGCGGTAATTAGCACCGGTCGTCATCTAATTGCAAAAGATCCAAGTGAAGATTTTCTAGACGTGGGTACGCTTTCGGTTCCAAAACTAGTGCTTTGGGGAACGGAGGATAAAGTTATACCCCTGTCGGATCTAGAGTGTGTTGTCCAATTACTTGGTGACAATACTTCATATAGCGTATTTGAAAACGCAGGGCACGCATTGCAGTATGAATGCTATGAAAGGGTGAACAAACGAATCATCGAACACCTCAATCATGTTTAGTGAACTGTAGCAAACAAGAAACGCCAAAACATATGCTGTGTTTTGGCGTTTTTTATCGTCTAACTAGGGAGAAGAACGTTAAGCTGTTGCTAACGTGAGGTTGTTCATCCAGTAACGCTTGAGGTAGCGATGGAAACAGAGTGAAAACTTCACGACTTCTTCTACCAACATACAGGTGTAAACCAGTTTAAATTCCAATCCGAAAATGAAAGCAGCTGATGCAGTAAGCGGTAGCCCGACACACCACATCGCGATAAAGTCCATTCTTAGACAGAACTTGTTGTCACCACCCGCTCTTAGAATGCCATTAATGATGATTAGATTGAGCATGCGCAACCAAATCGCACAACACAAAATCACCATTGCGGGTGAGGCGAGTGGGTGAAGCTCTGGCGTCGTCAGATTCAACCACGACAAGATGGTTTCTCGACCCATGAGTAGGCCCGCTCCTGTCAACAAACCAAACACTAGTACCGCCTTGATAAACGTTTTTGACATGTTGAACGCCTGTTCAAACTCGTCTCTGCCTAGTGACTGACCCAATAATATCGAACAGGCTACAGAGATCCCAAAGAACAGAGAGTAACAGAGCGACTCAAATGGCCCCATCATGCTAAAGACAGCAAGCTCTGTCGTACCCATATGGCCAAAAATAACTTGGTACATCAAGGTACCCATCGCCCATAATACTGCATTCAATGTTGTTGGAATCGCAAGTGATTTGTAAGACGCCCATAAACGGGTAGCGTTATCCAGTACTTGCTCTCTCATCAACCAGTGATTACGTGCTTTTAAGTAGCCCCAGATAAACAACACCTGCAGTAAGCGAGAAATAGTGGTAGCAAGCGCTGCACCTGCGACCCCCATTGTTGGCACCCCCCAGCCACCTTTGATTAGCCAGAAATTCAGTGCGATGTTGATAACAATCGTCACCGCACCTAATACCAAAGGTGTGACAGCGTCACCTGAAGAGCGCATTGCGGATTCTGCAACGATGACAACGTGAGTCAAGATCAATACTGGGAACGCATACCACAGGTAGGTCGCACCAAGCTCAATAACACTCGTGTCTGTCGTTTGCAGCATCATGATGTAGCTGGAAAAAACAGTGATGACAAACGTCACAGGAATAAGTAGTTTCGCACCAAAAATCATTGATAGCTTGGTGATGTTTTTTGCACTGCGCTTGTCTGAGCGCCCCCAATACTGAGCAACCAAAACCCCATTCGCTGATGCCATACCAGCCATGATCATAATTGCTACGAAGTGCCATTTAGAGGCGATCCCCACTGCTGCTGTCGCTTCCTTACCAAAGTCACTGACCATAAGCACATCCGCTAACGCCAAAATCGCGACCAATGCACTTTGAATAGCAACTGGGAACCCCAACTTGACGACAGCGGATAAAAGTTGACTTTGAGCCACACCGTTAGATGACTTAAGATGGTGTTGAGTTGTCATAGCTGCCTCCTAATTCAGTAAGTTAGAGATTGAATAATCGCGTGAAGAGTGTGGGGGTATTAACGTCGCTAATATAAGAAAAACGGTATTACGAAACCATGTTCAAAAATAGACAAAACCTGTGCAAATCCGTCATTGAGCAATTTAGCAGCAAAAATGAATGGGTGGATGAGGTGCATTTATCTGAGCTGTGTGAAGAGCGCTTTCTATCGGCAAGCGATGTGCCTGAGTTTTCGTCGGAAGACATCTTTATGTCAGGTATGGCGAATCTCATTGACAGCTATCATGTTGAACGTGGGGGCGTCGATGTCCACACGATATTGTTCACCATAGAAGGTGGCGGTATTTTGATAACAGAAACAGAGGTAACGGCGATAGAGCCCTACACTGTGGTTGTGTTGCCAGCAAACAGCGCGTTTCGTTTCGAAATAAACCCTCAGTATCGTCATTGGCGCATGATTTGGTTTCTACCAAAGAATCGCCCGCGTTGGCAGATGTTTGCTGATTTGGGGCAAAAGGTGCTGCCGTTCAACGGCTGTGAGCGAATGTGGGCGTTAATGACCTTGTTGTATGCGGAGATTGGTGGTCGTTCGAGTTATCGAAAACTATTGGTGAGTGAAGTATGTCGATTGATAACGGGCTATGAATCGCAAACTACAGACTCAACAGTGAGGGTACAAGCCCTGTTTGCGCAAATAGAAAGTCAATTGCACTTGCCTTGGAGCGTTAAGTCGATGGCGCATAAGGCGTTTTTGAGCGAAGAGCAATTAGCTCGAATATGTAAGCAGCTTTACGGTGTCTCTCCGAGGACGAGGTTAATTAACCTAAGAATGGAAAAAGCCTGCGACCTACTTGAGAATAATGATTGGTCGGTATCTATGATTGCAGAGCGACTGGGCTATCGAGACCCGTTCAACTTCACCCATCGATTTACCAAGCAGGTCGGCTGTTCTCCATCGGCTTATCGCAAACGTATGTTAGAAGAGTCGACCCACTAGAAAAAATGACGAGTTATCTGTGGTTAAATCAACCCTTGGATAGTGCTTGATTTAGCCATTGATCAAATTGGGTTTTAGGTAATGCGCCATTGATCATGTCGACACGTTGACCAGATTTGAACACCATAATGGTAGGAATGCTTCTGATTTGGAACTGAGCCGCAAGTTGTTGCTGTGCTTCGGTATCGACCTTTAGAAAGCGAACCTCTCCTTTGCGCTCCTCAGCAACTTGCTCAAAAACAGGTGCAAACCCGACACATGGGTTACACCAAGTCGCCCAGAAGTCGACAACGACAGGTTGTTCACTGTTAATCAAAGCACTAAAGTTATCTAGAGTGCCCTCAATAGGGTGACCATCTAGCAGTGGAGTTTTGCAACGACCGCAGTTTGGAGACTCAGAGAGTCTATCGATTGGCAGTCGGTTGAGACCATTGCAGTTTGAGCAGCGTGTGTTGATTGTGGACATTACTTTTCTCCTTTCTATACCCTAGTTTTCTGGTACCAAAATGACTTGCGTATAGAAACGTGGATTTTTGGAAATCAGACTTCTTTGAGCCCTGGAATGTGAGTATACTCAGTCTTCTATAGTCAAGATAAGCAAGACATTGTCGGCCATTATGAATGCTTAGTGATTGATATGAATTGTTTATCTTGATTGGCGAAAACTATAAGAAAATAGGTACAGAATGACAACTTTTTACGCCGAAATTACTGGGTGGGGTAAGTGCCTTCCACCAGCAATTCTCTCTAACCATGACCTCAGCACAGTAATGGATACGTCAGACGAGTGGATTCGTACTCGTACCGGTATTGAAAATCGCCGTATTAGCCATGTTAATACTTCAGACATGGCGACGGTAGCGGCTAAGCATGCAATGGCATGTGCGGGTATCACAGCGGAAGAGGTTGATCTGATCATCGTCGCAACGTGTTCACCTGACTCGCTCATTCCAAATACGGCTTCTCGCGTTCAACAAAACCTTGGTGTACCTGCAGCGGCTGCGTTTGATTTAAATGCTGCGTGTACTGGCTTCGTGTATGGTCTTGAAACAGCGACTAAGCTGATTCAATCGGGCAATTATCGTAACGCGATTGTTATTGGTGCAGAGCGTCTTTCTTTCTTTATTGATTGGACAGAGCGCGACACGGCAGTTCTTTTTGGTGATGGCGCTGGTGCAGCTGTACTGACTCGCACAGAAAACCAAGTCGGTCTGCAAGACGCACAAATTGGTTGTGACGCCAAAGGTCGAGATATTCTAGCTGTACCTAAATTTGGTACATCTATGGAGCGTTTCGCGGCAGACAATGGCTACTTCGAGTTCGACTTCATCGGAAAAGAGATCTTTAAGCGTGCGGTTAAAGGCATGGGTGCTGCGGCAAACACGGTATTGTCTCGCTCAAACCTGACAAAAGATGATATCGATGTTGTGATTCCTCACCAAGCGAACATCCGCATTATCCAAACGCTGTGTGACCTATCTGGTATCGAGCAAGATAAAGCGTTTGTGAACATTCAAAACTACGGCAACACGTCTGCGGCAACAGTGCCAATTGCACTGTGTGAAGCACTCGAGCAAGGTAGAATCAAACCGCAAGATGATTTGCTGCTTGCCGCATTCGGTGCAGGATTGACGTGGGGTGCAGGACACATCAAATGGGGTGAGCGTGTTACTCCAGTAGGAACCAGTGACGCTGCGCTGCCGGTATGTGAGCAATCAGCATTGGAGCTGATGGCGACTGCGATTGAACATTGCAAAAACAAGCCAAACAAATAGGTTTGCAAGGAGAAGGGTGCACAGCGATGCGCTCCTTCTAAACTGATAAAAAACGCCAGCAGGCTTAGCGCATGCTGGCGTTTTTATTTGACTATCGATTAGATGAAGCGTCGATTAGTTGCTTTCTTTATCTCGATTTTCGTAGTAATCCCAAACCGTGTAGCGCTCTTCTTCAGAAAGTACGCAGTATGGTACGCGCTTGCCATTTTCTGTAACGCGCTCAAGCTTATGACCTTGCTCCACACAATAGACGTAAGCAGGATCACTTATTACCGTGATTTCATCCACATCATACTTATCTGGTTCACTCGCACAGCCTGCTAAAATGCCCACTGCAACAGCGCCAATCATCCATTGTACTTTTTTCATTATCTCTCCTATTTGGAAGTTAGGCTTTTGCTTAAGTGTAGGAGATTTCTAATAAAAAGTGTTTTGATTCGGTCAAATTATTCAACTTTATGATGAATAATCGCTGTCATTGCCCAGTTGCTCCCAGAATTCCTACAAACTCGATAGCTCATCGCTATTAGATGTGCTTGTTACCTTCACCAAATCGGTAAATAAGGCGCGAGCCCCAAAGGCTATCACGTGCTCCAGAGTTACGGTGATACGCGTATTTCCAGTCTGCTTGAATAGACCAGTTAGCATTGAGCGTATAGTGCAAGCCTGTACCTATGTTCCACTGGAGTTTCTTGGTGTCACGGTCTTTATTCAACATCGCTTCGCCCACACCCGCATTGATGTAGGGTTTAAGCGCGTTGTCAGCAAACAAGTAGTATTGCACGTCGAAGCTGTAGTTTTCGTAAATATGCTTCTGATTATCCACGGTCGACTCATAGTTGCCTTGCATGTAACCCAAGCGTGCTGACAGTTGGTTGGTAAAATACAGACCAAGAGTGAAGGCTGGGGCAAAGTCGTTCTTTAGGTTACGTTCTTTGTCGAGTTGTGGGTAAGCAAAACCAGCACTCACACCAACAATTCCATATGTAACAGGATCGTCTGTGTATTGATGATAGTTTTTCTTCTGACGTCGTTTTAGGCTGTCATCCGTCTCGCCTGCACCAAACGCGTATTGAACCTGCATTTGATATATAGTTTCTACTTCGCCGTTTCTTAGAACATTGGAGTGAACGCCAACAAAACCAGTACCCGCTTTGACGATTTCGCGACCCGCAATGTTGTTTACACCGCGGCCTAGGCTATCAACTGGGTCTAAGAAAAATAGGGCAGTTGAACCCAGCGCATCGGAACCGAACACAGTACCGCCACGTAAACGAATTTCTTTCTCTTTATTAAATGCCCATTCACCATATACCCAACCGAGCGTCGGGGTAACAACGAGGTCTTGGATAGATGGTACTTCGGCAAATGCTTCAATACCGTATTCCCAATAGAAGGTCGACATTAGCGTCGAGTACATGAAGGCGTCCCATTGGCGATAGCCTGACTTACGTGCCGCTTGATAGTAAACACCACCAAAATAAGGATGACCAATGTAGTTGATCACGTGATCATCACGATCCCAAACAGGACCAGAGCGAACGTTGTCCCACCATTTGTTCATCAACTTAATGTCGTCTTTTTCCCAGTTGGTGATGGACTCTGGCATCAGTGCCAAAACACCAGCTACACCAACGCCGTAAGCAAAAATAGACTTGGTTTGAGACCAAAGGCGCTCACTGTCTTCGCCATTCTGCGGATTAAACAGCGAGACACGGTAAGGGGAGTCATAAAAGTTTGCTTGGCTGATGGAGTCGTCTTGGCGTAGCTCTTCAAAACTGCTGTTGGTGGAAATCGAACGATATCCCAATGCATTCAGTGATTCTGATTGAGTTGAGTGAAACTCATCGTCAGTCATCATCTGATCGGAACGAATCGCTTGATTAAGTAAGTCTTGTTCTGAAACTGAGTCGCTTGATGAGTCGTCGGCTAGGGCATAAGAAGCCGAACTAAGAGCAACAGCAGCGAGAAAAGAAGTCGTTGGGTTCATAATGATTTATATTTATTTGATTGATACGGAATTAGTTGCTTAACCTGAACTTGGGCAAGTCGGCAATACTACCATTTCTATAAATATATGTCGCAATCGAATTGACTAGAAAACGCCATACAACTGTAAGTTCATATTTTTGTGGTAAACTTCACGAAAACAGACCATTAAAGAGCAAAACTGTGAGACAAATTACCACTGCTATCCACCCAGATATCTCTCACCTAGACGATAAAACGATCATAAAACGAAACGCGACGCGCGCAATCGTTGTTGATGGTGAAGACATTCTTCTACTCTATACAGAGCGTTATCACGATTACTCTTTGCCAGGTGGCGGCTTAGATGATGGAGAAGACGTTATTGCGGGTATGGTGCGTGAACTTGAAGAAGAGACGGGCGCGAAGAACATCCATGGTATCAAACCGTTTGGCATCTACGAAGAGTTTCGGCCTTGGTATAAAGACGATGCTGATGTTATGCATATGATTTCGTTCTGTTATTCTTGTAAAGTTGATCGTGAGTTAGGACAGACCGCTTATGAAGATTATGAGGTGAAAAATGGAATGAAACCTCTATGGGTCAACATCCATGATGCTATTGCCTTTAACGAAAAAACCATTGCTGAAAGCGACAAAAAAGGCATGAGTATCGAGCGAGAAACGTATCTGTTGCATCTTATTGCCAAAGAGATGCTGTAGCGTTAGGGAGAATGCATTCGATGAAATTGATGAGTAAAGACGACAACTTTTTCTTCTTGCTAGGCTCATTGTTGGTTCTTTTTTTTATGAGCGCCATGGTGCATCAGTTTAAAGATGACGCACAGGACTATGTTCTTGCCTTGATCATCTTATGTATGAGTACCTCGATAGTTGGCGTTCACCGAAAACAGACCTTTTACCGTTCTTGGTATGCGGTGATGATAACGGTTGCCGTTATTTCAGGTGTGTTTTCGCTGTTTGATGACTACGATTTGTCGCTGGTTACGTTGTTTTCGTTGCTGTTTTTCGTGCTTGCCCAGGCTTACTCTGCGTTAAAGCAAGTGATGATGCCAACTAAAGTCACCCTGAATCAGATCGTTGGTTCTATTTGTGTCTACTTGTTGTTTGGGCTATCGTTCGCTTTCATCTATCTCATTCAATTGGAGCTGTTTGAAGCTCCCTTTAATGGATTGGAGGCTAAGCCGTGGCTGGATAACTTGTTCGACGTTATTTATTTCAGCTTCATTACCTTAACGACCGTTGGCTATGGGGATATTTCTCCGGCGCTAGCCATCCCGAGGTTTTTTGTGTTCCTCGAGTCAATTACGGGCAGTTTCTATCTGGCAATCATGGTCGCAAGCCTGGTTAGCAGCCATCTAGCTCAAAAAGACGCATAGTTCTTTTTTATTGGTGAACATTTATCCTAAATCGAGCAGCGGCTTGCTGCTCGCTTCATCTCAGCTTGTCTCATTGGCATAGCATCAATAGTATCTTTGATTTCAATCCAATTGGTTGTCGGACCCCAACGAAGTTTCTCTGTGCCATCTTTGCCAATGAGTATTGCCTTGTGGTCACCTTCTTTGATGTCGTACATCTTAACCAACTTACTGTAGTCAAAGGTGTCTTTTACCCACCCAGGTGATGAAAACCCATCTTTGGTCATCACCATAGTGACAACGTCACGCTCTTCAAGCGCACACTCGTTAATTAGCGTACCGAGTAAGAACTCGTCCACCAGTACGTCTTTGGTAGGGGCAAAGTACATGACGCTGCGATGAGACAGTCCATGATAGAGGTGACCTTCATGATACTGAGAACCATGAGGATCGCTTTGATGCCCCTCTTTAGCGTATTCTGGATAGCCACAAGCTGTGGCACTGACTAGCGATGCGATTGCGATAAATACGATACCTTTCATAGTTGCCTCCTACCTAGCGACCAAAAGGTTATACGTTAAGTTTAGCCACTGAGATTCGTCTCACTAAGTTCCACTTCAGGACAATAAATTTGATACACTGCCGCCAAGGCAAATTCAATATCATGATTATGAAAAAAACAGCCATATTTGTTGACGTTCAAAACGTCTACTACACAACGCGTCAAGCTTTTGCGGGTCGCTTTGATTACAACGCGTTTTGGGCTCGAGTGAGTGAAAGTAGTCAAGTCGAAATCGCTCGTGCTTATGCGATTGCTTCACAAGATCAAAAACAAAGGCAATTTCACCACATTCTTCGCGGAATAGGGTTCGATGTTCAGCTCAAGCCGTTTATCCAGCGTTCTGACGGCAGCGCAAAAGGTGACTGGGATGTAGGTATTGCGCTTGATGTATTCGAAATGGCCCAAACTGTTGACCATGTTGTTTTGGTTTCTGGCGATGGAGACTTTCAAATCTTAGTCGAGCGCATCCAACAGCGTTTTGGAACTCAAGTAACCCTAGTGGGGGTTGAGCAACTCACTGCTAACAATCTTATTGATGCTGCGGATCAATTTATTCCAATCGACTCAAGCCTGCTGATTGGCGGATAGATTGAGAGGGTGTCATGAAGAAAAGCAGTGAAATCTTAGTTGGTGAGTTAGAAACCGAGTTCAAAACGGTTGCTGCTATGATGAAGATCTATTGCAAGCAACACCATGGTAGCTCAACGCTGTGTCAGCAATGTCGAGAGCTCCTCGTTTACGCTGAAACTAAGTTGGATCGCTGTCCTTATGGAGAGTCTAAGCCGACTTGTAATAAATGCCCAATCCACTGCTACAAACCAGAAGAAAAACAGCAGATGAAAGCCGTGATGCGCTACGCAGGGCCGCGCATGTTGCTACCACATCCGATTTTGTCGATTCGACATCTTCTACATGAACGCCGCGAAGTACCACCAAAACCGAAAGCGGGCTTGTCTAACCGAGCACGCCGCAAAGCTCAGCCTTCCGATAAACAGTCTTCAGATAAATAGTCTCATGTTAGTGGGCGCCGGCGAAAGCAACGATATGTGCCACAGCCACGCCCACGGTTAAATGGCTGCGCAGACGCTTATAATCTTTAGGAAACTCGTCTCCTAAAGCGTTAAGCTTGATTCTCTCGACCAGCCAAACGCAAACATATCCGACTAACGCCACGACGACGCCTAATCGAAACTGCTCTGGTGCGATGATAATCACCAGCCATCCCATCAGACAGATGAGGTTACTAAGAAGCAAAATAGGGAAGGAGAGCTTGTGTGTCGCGTAAGCGAGGGCGTGTGACCACAAAATACCGCACAGAAAACTCAAAATGATGGCACTGTACGCCAAGAACAGCAGTCTGGTATTAACGCCCATAAAGTCGGCGCTTGCCGTAAATGTTGCGATACATAGTGCAAAAGGAACTAGCCCAAGATAACCTAGCCAGCTCATCAACGCGATGGTTTTAGTCGATTCCCGATTTTCCATGTTCCCTCAATCATTAAGCTGCGAATACCCACAAGTTTAAGACGAGAAACACTAAGATGCTAACTATGGTGGTGACTAATACGTCTTTGATAATTCGAGCTAAGATAATCGCAAAGGTCGCTGCTAATAGATAAGGCAAGTTGTCAGGCAGCGCTAGTTCGCCGTGCGGGAGAAAGACGATGGGCCCCCAAATTGCTGTCAACACGGCTGGACTCGCGTAGGCTAGAAAGCGCTGTGCACCGCTACTGATCCGCAAAGGAACTTTGGGTTCCAAAAATAGGTACCGGCTTAAAAAAACAATCGCGGTAAGTACAAGAATTACGAGATACGTCATCGCTTCATTTTCTCCTCACACAGGTATCCAACTGTCATGCCGACTATGCTGGATATCACCAAACCAAGCTCAATGTCTAAAGCCGCGAAGAGCACTGACGATACTAAAGCTGATAAAGCAGCAAGGAATATAGGTAAAGTGGTAATGTTAGGAACAACAATGGCAATGAAAGTGGCGGCAACGGCAAACTCCAGACCATATTGCTGAAGGTTTGAGATCTTTGCTCCGATAATAATGCCAACGACCGTCGCTAAGTTCCAAATTAGATAGAAGGAAAGACCGGCACCTAAGGCATACCATCTATCAAATTTATCTGGTTTATGGTGTCCGCAAAGTGCGAACAGCTCATCTGTTAACAAGAAGCCAAGAGATAGCCGCCATCGCAACGGCAAATCTTTGATATGGCTGCGCATAGATAAGCTATAAAGGAAGTGACGAGAAGTAATAAAGAATATGGTCACGACCATGGTAAGGAGCGTCGCACCGGATTTTATCATACCCATCGCGACGAGTTGAGCTGCACCCGCAAAGAGTATCGCGCTCATCGCTTGCCCCTCGAGCGGTGTCAGACCTGAATCAATAGCAAATGAACCGGCAAGAAAGCCCCAGGGCACGACCGCCAAACTCAATGGCAGCATGGCAACACATCCCTTGGTGGCGCGCGCAACACGCGATGAAGAATTATCCATAAATACACTCCTTGTGTGACATAGATTGTATTTAACTGAATGATTTTCAAGGCTTGGAGCATATAAAATCGGAATTATTCATCACGCAGACTCCTTGATACTATCTCGCTCCCTGTTTCAACCTGAGTATCCCTCTGATGCTACGCACTCTTACTTTGATCATTCTTTTAGGCATGTCCACGTCGGCAATATCTGCGGAGCATGAAACCAAAACCGGTATTAAGGATGAAGATTATGGTCGCACGCTGCCATTTTTTGGCGATCGTGTGAGAGATATGGGTATTAAGCTTCCAAAGCCAATTGGAATCTCTCTATTTACCCACCAACAGGAAGATCTTATGCAGCTCGGGGATTTTAAGATTGATGGTGAACCCGTAGACGATATATTGCCAAATGGCGGCAGCCAAACCACCAACACAACGAGCATTGTTGCCGTAAGAGGGGATGTGTGGGTGCTGCCGTTTTGGGGCTTTAATGCCATGATTGGTAAAGCGGTCACCTCGTCAGACATAGCAATCGGTATAAGTGATCTTTCGAATGGTAACCTAGAACGACTAGAGATTAATGGTATGGCAACGTCCTCAACGATTACCGCTGTCGGTACCACGTTGGCGTATGGGCATAAGCAATTCTTTACCACAGTCGATACTCAATACGTGTCGACCTCTGTCTCTGGTGTCGGTGTGAGTCTCGACGCCTTAGTGGTGACGCCATTAATTGGACTGAATATAGGTGACAGTGGTTGGCGAATTGTGGTCGGCGGCCAATACCAAGATTATCAGAGACAACTTAAAGGGCAGTTAGGCGATATTAGGTTTAGTGCCAAACAAACGTCCAGCCGGTGGTCAACAATGGTAGGTATGCAAAAAGCCTTTACCGACAACTGGGAAGCGTCGTTGATGGCTCAGAGCGGAAAAACGAGGGAAGGCTTTACTTTTATGCTTGGCAAACGCTTTTAGCTAACCAGCTTTAAACGGGGAAGTAGAGCTTGTGGCATGGCTAAGTGGTAGCCTTGAAAGAAGTCAATATCCAGCGCTTTCATCGCTTCAAGCTGCTGTTCTGTTTCTACACCTTCAATCACTGTCTTTGCGTGACACTCTTTTTGCCAGCTTAATGCCATTAAGGAGTGGTTCTTTGGTGTCTTCCATATAATCAAGCAGCAGTTGTCTATCCAGTTTTAAGATATTGGGTTTTACCTGGGCAACACGCTCCGGGCTTGACTCTTTACACCCAAAGTCATCAATAGCAATCAAAAAGTCTTCTTTAGTTAGGTGGTTTGCCGCTGAAGCCAGAGTTTTGGAACTAAACGCAGTAAGCTCAACCAACTCAACAACGACTCGTCGACAATCGATTTGTAGCGCCTTTAATCGGGACATCAGCAAAGATGAACGAATACCTTCTGCAGCAAGTCGCTCACTAGAGATAGGTAGGAAGTTAAGAAAAATCAGCCTCTCTCGATAGTTCGACATACTAAAATTACGTAGATGGATCGCTCGGCTCAATCTATCCACATTAAGCTGGTCTGCTAAAGAAACGCTCTCATTTTGGAAGTACAAATTGGGTGGGATCGGGTCACCGTTTTTGTCGAATAACCTGACTAAAGCCTCCATACCAATAATAATATTCGAACGACTAAATATCGGTTGAAATACACTCTTAAGGGTGAGGTCTTTGTACTGCGCGATATAGCAACCGTTTTCTTCGGTTCGAATACACTGAGTAAATTGATGTTTTTCAGTAAGGAGCATCTTTTTGGAAACTGATATTGACGTTGTGATCATCTTGTCACGCTTAAATGACAAGTCAAATCGGTTTGGTGAATGAAAAGGGATTCAGTATTAGGAAGGCATTAGCGAAATGAAACGCAGATCAACATTTCATCTATAAAATAGAGCATAAAATGTGCACAATCATTGATAATTTGAACTATTAAACATTTTATCTCTATATTGAGTGAGTTAGATCATATAAAACACGTAAATGTTAGTAATCTAAATACAAATTTAAAAATATTTGTTTTTATGCAATTTTTTTGAAGAAACTCTCATTTCAGCGTTCGTCGAAAAAATCTTTGTTTCGAATGTACTTGCTCATCAGGTGGTAAGAGAAGGGCCGAATTATCCATGAGACCAACGACCGACCTAGACGGACAATTGTCGGTGTATTCTCGTAAATTCTTCCATTGTAGAGCCAAAGCAGTTTTCCTACGTGCCAGTAGATAAGGGGAAGCGGAGGAAGAAAGGTGACGATATCGAGATCGCAGCATATCCGATAGGTCTTGTGAGCGAGTTGAAAGTTCTTTTTAAACTTGAGTCCACCAACCGCTGGCTGTCCAAAGGTCACAATCCGCTTTATCGACTTTGGATATGCCGTCTCTAGTGCATCTGCGATGATACAACCGATAGCGCCGCCAGAAGAGTGGCCAGTAATCGTAATTCGCTTACCGTCTTCGATTAACTCTGATGCAATCTTTATCGTACGCTCAAAAAGCGTTAGCCCAAGTTTGTCTTTCTTGTGAGCAGGTTGGCTCTCTTGGTTCAGAATATAGTGGAAACCGGCGTGAATGCGATAGTCCAAGCCAAATGTTTTACAACTGCGTTGCCACATAGCAAAGGTGAGTAACCAGTCGGTTAGACTGTGAGAGCCTTTAATTACGATGACGGCTTCTTCTTGGTCTTTACTCCAAAGGATACGAACGACTGTTTTTCCGTAGCGATTCGAGACAATTCGTTGGCCGTTGGGGTCGAATCCATAGCGAGTTTGTTTAAACACTCTAGGATAAGCGAGGTTACAAAGTACAGCGTATTTCTCGTATTGGTAGCGTTTTAAACTCTTCACAATCTTTACGGTTTTCTATGAGATTACAATACTATGAAAAACCTTAGTGAAAGTTTAATGACATGTCGAAGAAAGCAGGCAACTACATTGTGGTGACAGCATACAATTGAACATACTTGAGAACCGTTTCTCCGGAGCCAGGCTTAGTCAGTGGGTGTATATGTGTCACATAATTGGGTACAACACCAAAGCGTTCGGAGAGTGTTGAGCTCATTGATGTTTCTGAAGGCAATAATCTTACGCCTTGTTTGATATAGGCAGCTTCATCTAACTGCGTGTCGTTGTTCCACCAGCTAATAAGAGAGCGGCTCTGGTGACAGCGACTTAGCCAGTGATCAGCAATAATAACTAACAGGTCTCGTTGCTGTACTGCAAACTGATATTCCGCTAGCCACTCGTTAATCAGTGAGTAAATATGGTCGCGACTATTTTGGTTTCCATTGACGAAATGATATGCCAGGACCCAAACCGTACCGTAAGAGGTGGTCACACGGTAGGTGCTGCTCAATTTGGGCGGCTCACTACAATCTAGAGATACAATTTCAGCGCTTAAACCCTGCTGTTCGAAATCAGATTTAATACGACGTGCGAACGCAAGTGACAAATGATGGCTAGTAAGTCCACCATTATGTACTGCCGGATAATGTTGTAAACAAAGTGCTTGGCAGTCCGTTTTAAATCGACGGATGCTATGCACGACGTTATCGAGAAGCATAACTCTTTCCTTGTCTCAGATACGGATTACCAGACGCGTACTCCGTATCAGAATTCCTTATATACGCTTTTCCCAAGTCCCCCAACGTACAACTCCAAGAATCTCGATCTCGTCGTCGTTTACCTGATGGATCGCGTTCTTCGTTGTGTCGTCACCGTACCAAACGTGAATGGTAGTACCGACTTTTACAAGCGTAAAAAAGTCTGGGTGGGGATTACCAGGTAATCGAGCGAGTACGATGTCATCGTTAATCCATTCCTGATTACGATTGACCAGAGCGACACAGTCCCATTTGTAAGAGACGGTGCCTCCTACTGGATATAAGACCCCAAAGCAATCTTTGTACTCAGGAGGCACGGGAATTGTTCCTTTACTTTCTGCTTCACCCGTTTCAAGCAGTTTAGTCACTTCGGTTCGGCTGTAGTAAGACACTGTTGCGGCACTTGTGCTCGCCGCTTTGGTAATTTCATTGGCTTCCGTGTACTTGTCGCCGACACCAAAACAGAGCCAGTGAGCCTGAACGTTGAAATAGTCTGCGATAAGAGCAAGGTCTTCGATAGAGGGATAGGTGCGAGTAGGACCTTTAGTTAGGTAACGACCAATTGTGGCTTTTCCTTTGCCGATAGCTTCTGCAAGCTCATTGTTAGTGATTTTATTTTCCTTAAGCAGCGACACAATGCGCTCTTGATAGCCGTAATCCATGATTCCTCCGTAATTTCCTGCATAGTGTAGTTTATGAGTTTCAGAAATGAAACGGGATTCTTGAATAATGTTTGAAAATGAGACTCTTGCGAGATTGTTGAATCGTGATCTAGTGTTAAAAATCGACAATCAGCATTGAAATCATAACGTTAATCACCCATAACCATCCTATATTTGTAACAAAAAATGAGATTAACAATGTTTGATACCAAGAAAAGAGCCGCAATAGTGTCAGAGTTGCAAAAGTATTTTGAACAAGAATTAGAGACAGACTTAGGCCAGTTTGACGCTGAATTCCTATTAGACTTCCTGATTAAGAAATTAGGGCCAGCCTTTTACAACCAAGGGTTAGAGGACGCAAAAGGGGTTCTTGACAGGCGAGTAGCAGACATAGCGGATGAACTCTACGAAATTGAAATGTCGGACGATCTCTAACCTGTTGTAGCACATCAGTTTTATAGATGTTCGAAAAAACTGAATGACTCTATCGAAGGGGTGTTGTCGTTAAAGTGTCAAGTTAGGTAAATACTGTATCCCATAGGTTGATGAGTTGTTAACATTATTGGCGAGTTAGATTAAATCATGGAAATGACGATGGCGGTAAAAGAAGTAAAAAACTACAACCCGATAGCAAGAGCACTGCACTGGATTTCAGCTATTGTAGTGATTGGAATGTTTGCAGTGGGTTTGTGGATGGTCGATCTCACTTACTACAGTGAGTGGTATAAAACGGCTCCACACTGGCACCGTTCTATCGGCATCCTTTTGGCAGGGCTCACTATTTTCCGTTTGGTTTGGAAGCACGTGACTGCAGCACCAAAAGTAGAAGGCAACCAGTTCGAAAAGGTTGGCGCTAAGGTAGGTCATCTCGCCATGTACGTTGCACTTATCGTCATTTTCGTTAGTGGATACCTTATCTCGACTTCAGATGGTCGCGGAATCGAAGTATTTGACTGGTTTACAGTTCCGGGCTTGGGAGAGTTTTTCCCTAATCAATCAGACATTGCGGGCGAAGTGCACTTTTACGCTGCTTGGTTCGTTATTCTTGCCGCTGGTGGTCATGCGCTAGCTGCTTTGAAACATCACTTTATAAACAAAGACAACACTCTTCGAAAAATGTTAGGAGTTTCGAAATGAAAAAGACACTAATCGCTACAGGAATGGCTGCGGCAATGCTATTGCCACTAGGTGCTAACGCTGCTGACTACGCAATTGATACGAAAGGCGCACACGCTTCTATCAACTTTAAAGTAAGCCACCTAGGTTACAGCTACATCAAAGGCCGTTTTAACACTTTCTCTGGTGACTTTAGCTACGACCCTGCAAACATCGAAGCGTCATCTGTCAACGTTGTTGTTGATACAACAAGTCTTGATTCAAACCACGCTGAGCGTGATAAGCACATCCGCAGCTCTGACTTTATCGATGCTGGTAAATTCAAGCAAGCGACATTCAAGAGCACAAGCGTGAAAGACAAGGGCAACGGTAAACTTGATGTAATGGGTGATCTAACACTTCACGGTGTGACACAGCCAATCACGATCGAAGCTGAGTTCATTGGCGCTGGTCAAGATCCGTGGGGTGGTGAGCGCGCTGGCTTCAATGGCACAACTCGTCTAGAACTGGCTGATTTCAAAATCCCAGTCATGGGCGCATCAAGCTACGTAGACATGGAACTACACGTAGAAGGTATTAAGAAGTAATTTCTACCAACTATTTTCCATCAAAGCCCCGAGCATAGTCTCGGGGCTTTTTTTATTCCTTAAATTCAACCAATTGACTTCAAGCCCTAACTTCATTTCTAACGCTTATCTAAGTAATTCAAACTCTAATAGGTTACTCACGAAATTTTTCTATCAATAGGATGCACTCCGTGTTCGAAGCGAGCACGACGGATGCAAGCACCGGGCAGTAATGGGGTGCATGCAGAAACACGTAGTCATCTCCAATGGATGACTGCGCGTTTGAATAAGGCGAAAGGAGAGTCGCCAGATAACGAATTCCTATTTTCCTTATTGATACGAAGAAACCTATTTTATGAAAAAGACATTTATCGCACTTGCACTTACTTCCGTTTTCGCTGCGCCAGCTATGGCTGCTACTAACTCTTTTGGTTCTATTGAAGATGTGCAAAAGTATTTAGCTGACTATGACGTTAAATCTGTAGAGGGTGAGTATGGTAATACGGACCTTTACACTAAAGACGGCCACCACATTGCTTCAATCAAGAACAATGGTTCTGGTGAGTACGTTGTCGTTGATCAAAACGAACCTGCTGGTAAAAATGGTGAGCGTTATTCTTACGAAGTTCGTGTAGACAAAGATGGAAGCATTACCCACATCGATGGCAAGCGTCCAGAAGCAAAAGATCTTCCAGTTAATCCGGGCCGCAACACAGTTATCGAAGATAATCCAAACCCTGATTACGATGTATTTGATGCTGCTGACGTAGTAGATGCTACTCGTAAACATCTAGATGAAAACAATCTTACTGTTAATGATGACGGTCAAGTTTTCAATAACAGCACTGGTGAGCAAGTAGGTCAGATCACTACTACTAAAGATGGTGGCGCTAAGATTATTGGTTTCGACGAAAATGGTAAAGAAACTCACATTTCAGTTGATTCTCACAGCGAAGGTCAAGTGAAGGTTAAGGTTGAAGAAAAGCAAAACAACGATCCTGCACCACTACCAGATCCAAAAGCGCCAGTAACTATCGATGACATGCACAGCATCTATAACGAAGTTGGTAAACAGGCTGATACTGCGTATAACACGCTAGATGATAAAATTAACTCTAACAGCAAGAAGATTGCTGGCCTTGAAACTGAAATGAAGAAGATGGGCGACAAGATGCTTGACCTAGAAGACCGTATGGACGGTGTTGTAGCGACTTCTCACGCTGTAACTAACGCACGACCTATGGTTCAAGACGCTGGTGAATTCGCTATGGGTGTGGGCATTGGTGCTGCGGGTTCTAAACAAGCTCTAGCACTTGGTGGCGCTTATCAGTTTTCTCAAAACTGGTCTGCATCTACAACGGTAAACTACGAAACTGCTGGCAAACGTTCTAAAGCACAGCTGTCTGCAGGTGCGGGTGTGCATTACCGATTCAAGTAAACCTAGTTCGACGTCAGTGAACCAATAGAATTAATTCAACACAACGTCATGCTTAAAAAAAAATGGCTTATAACGAGGTAGCCCCGGTTTTTACACCGGGGCTTTTTTCGGCCAAACGACTTATTTCCTAGCCAAAAATTGGTTTGTTGTCTTACGCTGATTCAAGTTCGCGTTCAACAACATTCAAGCGTTCGCCATAGATAGGGCGGACAGCTTTCATTACTTCAGCTCTTGATAAAATTCCAACCAAGACACCATTTTCTAATACAGGCAATACATGTGGTTTGTTTACTTTCATCGCTTTAGCACGCTCTTCTAGAGAAAGAGTAGAGAAGCTAGTCGCGATGCCCATTGAACTTACCGGATATAGCTGGTCTTTGTCGATGCAAAGAAATTCAGCGACATCTACCAGTTTTTCAGACGCGTTGATAGCGACAACATCACGGCTCATCAGGTCGACTACTTTCTGACCTTGCTCAGGGATGTAGTCTTGGCACCACAAATCAACCATTACATCGTGCACAGAGAAGAAACCAACCAAGCGACCTTCGATGTCTGTAACTGGAGCACTTGTTAGGTTGTGGTCCAAAAGTGTATCTAGAGCAACAGCTGTTGGCATTTCAACGCTTAGTGTTACTGGTTGAGTATTCATGATGTCTTTTACGATGATGTTGTTGTTCATTTGCGTCTCCTTTACTGACGTAAGTTCAGTGGTTTGTGTAATTGCAGTTACATTTGCTGCTTTTAGTTGTGGTCTGCGGTAGATACTCCAGTTAGCAAGTCCTACCAAAACCGAACCACCAATTATGTTTCCTAGCGTGACTGGTATAAGGTTGTTCGTTAAAAAGTGAATCGGTGTTAGGTCGCTAAATTGAGCTTGGGTTGTGCCCGTTGCTGCCCAGAATTCAGCGCCTGCAAAGTTTTGAATCACAATGCCCAGTGGGACCATAAACATGTTTGCTACACAGTGTTCAAAACCGCTGCTGACAAACATCGCGACGGGTAAAACCGTCATTGCGGCTTTTGTCATCGCATTTGCGCTGCTAAACGTTAGCCAAATTGCTAGACACACGAGTAGGTTACATAGAACGCCAAGAGCGAAAGCCTGTACCCAAGTGTGATGCAACTTATGCTGTGCAATATGCAGAGCGTTCAGTCCCCATTGACCATTGTCCATTTGGTAAAGACCTGCGGCAGAGACAATCAAAAGCAAGAACATCGCGCCAATGAAGTTTCCAACGTAGACCTTTCCCCAAATTGAAAGCATTTTGCTAAAGCTAATCTGTTTATTGGCCCAAGAGATGCTTGAAAGCACTGAACTCGTAAACAGTTCGCCACCGCATATCACGATGAGAATCAACCCCATACTGAATGCAAGTCCGCCAGCTAGCCTGCTTAAGCCCCATCCCGCATCTGCGCTTCCCGTCGTTACCGTGATGTAGAATAGAAATGCCAAGCCGATAAAGGCGCCCGCCATAATGGCCAAGCTCATTGTCATTCCACTGGTTTTCTTCGCTTTACTTAATGCGAACTTTTCAGCTTCTGCCATCATCTCTAATGGCGAGAAGAGCAGATTGTTCTCGGAGCTAGCTGATGCCATTCCTTACTCCTTAACCTCGTTTGTGTGTGAATCGCGCATTTCATAACTCCTTAAGTGGTTGAGATAAAAGTGCGAGAACAAAGCCCCGTGCTGTGTTCGAAACTAGATTAAGGGCAATCAGGTGCAGTGGTAAAATTGATAATTTTTAAAATTGAAATCAGAAATATTGATAACTTTACTGCACAAGGTAGAATAAGGGCTCAAGTCCATAACGTACTGTTTTTTAGTGAGAGACTAGCGAGCGTCGTGATTCTCAATCGGTGAAAAATTCGTCACAGAACGAACATCGAAAAAGCGACATAAAAGAAACTGATAGAAACAGTTCGTGATTTGCGGTCGAACACAATATTTTAAGATTTAGTGGTGTAAGGAAAACGGATGCGATATTCATTAAAACAACTTGCCGTTTTTGATGCAGTGGCGGATACGGGAAGCGTCAGTCAGGCAGCAGATAAGTTGTCGCTAACTCAGTCAGCGACAAGTATGTCATTGGCACAGCTGGAAAAAATGCTTGGCAGACCCTTGTTTGAGAGACAAGGCAAGCAGATGGCATTGACTCATTGGGGCGTATGGCTAAGACCAAAAGCTAAACGGCTGTTACAAGATGCGCAGCAGATTGAAATGGGATTCTACGAGCAACACCTTTTAAGTGGCGAGTTAAAGCTAGGGGCGAGTCAAACTCCAGCGGAACACTTGGTGCCGGACCTTATCAGCTCGATTGATAACGATTTTCCTGAAATGCGCATTTCTCTTGGTGTAAAAAGTACCGATTCGGTGATTGAAGGGGTCTTGGACTATAAATATGACCTTGGCATCATTGAAGGGCGCTGCGATGACAATCGAATTCATCAAGAGATCTGGTGCCGTGACCACCTAACGGTCGTCGCTTCAGCACATCACCCGTTTGCCCGTCGTGAAAAAGTAAGCCTTGCACAATTAGAGCAAGCACGTTGGGTTCTCCGTGAGCATGGTTCAGGTACTCGAAAGATTTTTGATAGCTCTATTCATCATTTGATAGGTGATCTTGATGTTTGGCGTGAATATGAACACGTGCCGGTGCTTCGTAGTATGGTGGCAAATGGACAATACTTAACGTGTTTACCTTATTTAGATGTTGAGCGATTTATTGAAGCTGGTGAGCTCGTTGCATTGAATGTTCCCGAACTAGAAATGGAGCGTACACTTTCCTTTATTTGGCGTGCGGACATGGCAGAGAACCCGCTTGTTGAGTGTGTAAAACGCGAAGGTTCGAGAATGATGAAAGGGAAACCATCCGTTCTTTAGTGATGTATATCACAGTAATAATGCAATGAAATGTATGTTGCGTTCATTGTCGTGATCGCGATCTCTTAAATTCAATCAATGTTCGGTTACTTTATGGTTAACGTAATCGAACAATTGGTTGACGATATGAGTCCATTAATCGCAATTTCTCTTACAACGGGTATTTTGTCTGGTATCTGGGGCTGGACGGCGTTATCGCTAGGTCTATTGTCTTGGGCTGGCTTCTTGGGTTGTACGAGTTACTTTGCTTCTCCAAAAGATGGTGTTACCGGCCTTGCTCAGAGCTTATTAACCAACATGTCAGGTGTGGTGTGGGCAATGGTTATTATTCATGGCTCATCATTGATCAATCTCGAGATCGCTGGCTACATAATGACGGCACTCGTATCCTTCTTTATGTGTATCCAAGCTAAACGTGCATGGCTGCAATATATCCCTGGCACGTTTATTGGCGCGTGTGCGACATTTGCTGCCGATGGCGCATGGCAACTCGTCGTGCCGTCACTAGTACTAGGTGGGCTATTTGGCTACACGATGAAGGCAAGTGGACTTTGGCTTCATAAACGTTTGAGTGACGAGCCAGACTCTGCTTTGGTTAACGAATAGAAATCTCGAAAGCCACTATCATAAAATCTGATAGTGGCTTTTTACTATGTATTGCCATTAGCCATTGTGATGACTCGGCGTAGTATCCACCGAATCAATACAGGAATACTTTCCACCCCTTTGTCTTCACACTCCGAAACGATAGCCAAGGCTAAATCAGGTTTTGCAAACTTTTTGAGAACGCGTGCCACCACTTTTTTCGGTGGGATTGGGTGATCATGAGGAATCTTGATAAGATCCTAAAAAATAGTTCGAATCCATTCACATAGAGGTAGTGCTCGATATCACGGTCAGGAAGTTCCGTTAAATGATGGCGGGGATGTTCACCTTCTAGTTGATGCATGACCGTTGTCGCGTATTTTTTGCCGGCGGCGTCACCGTCTGTCACTACGTGCCAGTCAATACCGAACGCTTTTGCTACCTTAATCAATGACTTTAAGCCTGATTGAGCAAACTCGATGATCTGAACGCCCTCTGCAGCCAAGTTGTAACCACATTGATTGGCAAGCTCGTTAAACAGCCAAACTTCAGTTTCACCTTCGACCAGTAGCCAGCATCGTGCAAACAAGGCTCTGGAGCGATGAAAACGAATATGAAACCCGACGCGTCTAAGTTCATCTTTAGTCAGGTTGTGGGTGGCGATACTCTTAGTAATCGTTTTGTCTGATTGCCTGACCAATCGTCTGATGGATTGAAGCGGTACTGCGCCAAGAAGATCACTACTGTTTGTCGTGAGAATCTTTTGCATGGGTAGCATTTGCAATAAACTCCACGCTCGCGCCAAGTGTGTAGGGTGCAAGCGTCCTTCTGGATCTTCAATAATTAGAATTGGGCGAGCACAACGCCTCAGATCTGTTGGACCTTTCGCTTGCAAATACGCATTGAGTAAACCCAATAGTAGTAAGCGTGTCTGATGGTTTTTGGTTTCATCGATAACCTGAGAAAGGTTTTGTTCCGTGTTGGGGCGTGAGAAGAAAACGCCATCACGATGTCCTTTGCCTGATTTTCTGGAATGGCTCTTAAATGAAAAATAGTGTTCAACCAAGGCTTTCATTGAGTTCAGGCTACTTTTCATTTCTCCTTTGTTTACATGCCCAGGGATCGCCATCAGACGTCTGACGGTGTTGTGAATTCGCTTCTCCGAACGTGAATTCATACCATTAGTCGGAGCATCTTGCGTATAGAGGCGCCTTGAGTCGCGTAATCGGATAACAGGATGAAGGGTCATGAGTTCTTGAGCGATTCTTTCAGAATGATGCAGTCTCAGCGGATTACCCATTTGATCCAAAAACTCATACCTTTGTGTGATGTCATAACCATCGAGAGTGGCACTAATGCGATAGTAGAAGCGTTGGATACCATTTTCATCCTCAAACCAAATAGGTTTAAGTTTGCGGTATCGACCGGATAGGGTTTCATTTCGCTCGGTCGATATAAAAGAAAGAACAATCTGTAGATGGCGAGTTTGGGGATGAGATGCGGCATAGTCGACATGAAAGTCTTTCATCTCAAACTGATAAGGTGACCCGTCTGCGGGCAAGACAACGCTCAATGCATCGAGCAAAGAAGACTTACCCCATGTATTCTCACCAATCAAGGTGGTGAGATCGTCTAGCGCAATAGAGAGACGTTTGATTCCACGAAAACCGGAAACATCAATTCGTTCTAGTTTCATTCAACTCTCCTAAAGAAAGTGATGCATATGGCACTATCTATTTCAATTATAAGCGGCTTTTTGTCATTGGACTGTAATCAAGCTCATAGTTGTTTCGTTTATGTCTGTCGCTGGAGGCTTGCTCGCTCGCTTTTTGTACGATTTCATTGTGACCTCTATCATAAAAAGACCTGTATAATCGGTATGTGATTTCATAAAATTCATTGGAATGTCACATAAAGCGCGCTACCATCAGAAGTGAAAATAAAGAGGAAAATCGATGACACACAATAATAAGCCTCTATCGCTGACAATAGCGCATATCAACGATACCCATTCTTACTTTGAACCAACGTCTCTCCCTTTAAGTATTGAACTCGATGGTCAAACTCATCAGCCTTATGTGAGTGCTGGTGGATTCGCACGAATCGCGACACGAGTAAAAGAGCTAAAACAGAACCACAGTTCAGATGGCTTTCTATTTCTTCATGCAGGGGACTGTTTTCAGGGTACTTTGTATTTTTCTCTGTTCAAAGGTGAAGCAAATGCGGTGATGCTTAATGCTTTGAACATTGACGCAATGACACTTGGAAACCATGAACTCGATATGGGCAATGAACCCGTGGGACAGTTCATTCGCAGTATTCAGTTTCCACTTCTAGCAGGTAACTGGAATGTCTCTAATGAGGGCGATAAGCAGTATCCATTGAAGGGACACGACAATCTTATCGACTTCGATGAATCACGTGGCGTTGCACGCTGGATTGAGCGTGAGGTTAACGGTGAACGAGTTGCCATATTCGGCTTATCGATCGAAAAAATGGCCGATATCGCCAACCCTGATTGTGATACGAGCTTTGAGCCTTGTGTACAGACCGCTACATCGACGGTTAGAGCGATTAATCAGCGCGGAATCAACAAAATAATACTACTCAGCCATATGGGCTATGAGGCAGATCTCGAATTGGCGGAGCAAGTGACAGGCATCGGCTTGATCATTGGTGGCCATAGTCATGTCCTTCAAGGTGATTTCAAAGCGTTAGGCATCAAGTCGCAAGACCAATATGGTGTGCGTGTGAAAAATACTCTGATTGTCCAAGCGGGTTTTCACTCAATGACATTAGGTCATTGCCACATCGAGTTCGATCAAAATGGCCTCGTCACGTCCTTTGAAGGTCAAAACGAACTGTTGATTGGCAGGCGCGTGTTCATGGATGTTAATAAAGAGAATACGTTGGTTGATTTGGAAGCTCTTAAGAGAAACGTTCAAACACACCAAAATGTGGCCGTAGTGAGAAAGGACCGCGAGATCAAAGCGGTAATGGCAGAGAAATATCAACCTAAGGTTAAAGAGCTTCAAACTCAGACGATTGCTCACATCGATCATGAACTTCGTCATGTCAGGCTTCCTGACGAGCAAGGACCAAGCCAGTTAGCACCACTTGTTGCACACTCTTTCTTGTACACGATGAAATCTCTTGGGCATAACGTAGATTTTGCAATGCACAACGCAGGAGGTGTCAGGAACTCTCTTGGCGTTGGTGACGTCTCTGTTGCTGATGTTGCAGGAAAACTTCTGCCGTTTGCCGTGCCTATTGGTGTTTATCGAATTCGTGGTCGCCATATTCCTCTGATTTTAGAAGGCGCACTTGATAATGCGTATAGCAACGGAGTACAGGGGACAGGATCGGGAAGCTATCCGTACACCTCGCAACTTGAGTTTCATTATGACCCGACGCTCGCAAAAGGGAAAAGAGTCAGTAAAGTGTTCGTCGATGGTTCACCCTTACAGCCTGAAAAGATTTATACAGGCACCTCAAGTGCTTACACGATGAAAGGTAAAGAAGGGTATGACGCCATTAAAAACATGGAAGACAATGGCGTTGTTACGACGTGGTCGATGGCCGATTGCTTTATCAAACTTTTATCTGAGCAGCCTCAAATAGTTAGCAATAACCAACAGAAAAATGCGGGCTTGCTTCCACAATGATGGAATAGTTTTTGCTCCAGTTGAACCTAATTGGGTTTTGGCCGTCTACCTCCAATAGATTGCCAACACATATCATTGGAAGAAAGGTTCATCGGGGGAGCTATGTGGAACAAAGATTGGCTCGACACATTTGTAGTGGTCGGTTGGATAGGCGCTTGGTCACTGTTGGTTTATTTAATACCTAGCGGAGCTATTTAACCATCAACTCATATTAACCATCAACTCATAAATTGCGACAGCAAAAAGGGTGGGTCGGCCGAGAACAGCAGAATCTCGGCCTTTCCAGACGCGCAAGCAAAGGCGTTCCGAACTAAAACTATGAGGGTTTGGGGTTGGCGTCAAGAGCAAAAACATGCGATACGCTATAATAGACCACAAATAAGGAAGTTTATTGTCTATGTGCGGTCGACTTAACATTATCGATGATCCCTTCAGCCAGTATGTTTCAGAACAACTGGGTTTGGAGTTTTCTACGTCACAGAAAACAGAGTTATTCCCTTCTGAACAAATAGACTGTATTGTCTCGAGCACAGAACAAAAGCTGTTTACTTTGCCTCTAAGTTGGGGGATTAAACCTAGCTGGAGTAAACGTCTTATCATCAATGCTCAAGCAGAATCCGTGGTAACGAAACCGACATTTGCCGACGCGTACGCTTACCACAGAGTGATTGTGCCTTGTTCAGGTTGGTATGAATGGAAGCAAAACGAGCTGTCAGAGAAAACTAAATATTTGTTCAGTGCCGAAAGTCATCGCCCACTGTACATGGCCGCTGTTGGTTATCCTCAGACCCAGCAGGTGGTAACACTCACAACCAAGCCAACGAAGCACTATTTACGCTATCACCATAGGATGCCACTTATATTAACCCCACAAGCTGCTATGCAGTGGTTGGTACCATCGATAGACAGGCATGATGAAATATTAAATAGCTTAGTGAGCGATGAGTTATGGCAGGTCGCTAAGGTTGGTTAGTGGCCCTGTAACTTTGGGCAAAGCTCATTCATCCACTAGAACCTCAAACCCACCATAGATCAATCGTTTAGTGTCAAATGGCATTGCGGCCATTTCACGTTGAATCATTTCGTCGTCAAACACGGCTTTCATTCCAGCATCTCGAACGTGTTTTGACGGCCAAGTAATCCAAGAAAACACGACACATTCGTCTTCTTTCTTCATTACCGCTTGAGGAAAAGAGGTTAGCTGACCTTCGGAAACGTCATCTTCCCAGCACTCAATAACGGACAGCGCTCCGTGTTGTTTGAAAACCGGGGCGATTTTTAATACATGCTCACGATACAAGGCCTTGTTTTCTTTGGGTACGGCCGCCACAAATCCATCTACATATTCCATATCTGCCCCCGTGCAATGATGGTGTCCACCATACAGTATGAACCAAGATCATTGTTTTAGTGAGCATTTGGAGGTCAAGGCAGTTTTAATCTTACAAGCACGCAGATACACTAGAGCCCTGAATTTATGTATAGAGAAGTAATATGTTCATTTTGATTCGCCTACTTAAACTAGCGGTAATTTCGGCCGTCTTTTTCACCATCTATGATTTGATAGCGTTTGGAGAAATCACTTGGGTAAGCCGCTTCTTCGGATAGGAGACACAAAAAAGCCCCGACATAAATCGAGGCTCTTAAATAGGGCTAAGATAACTAGATTGCTACAGATTAAGCATTGCTCTCTGTGCTAGCATCGCTCTTTTTTTGCATCTGAAGCAAGAAATAAACGTTAACACAAGCAATGAAACCGTTGGTGATCACAACAGGCATTGAATCGATCGCTAATCCATAAGCGGTAAAAAGTGCACAGCCAACAAAGTTCAACACGCGTAGTTTAATGATGTCTTTCATTGTCAGAGAGATTGCGACCATAATTGACGCCGCGTAGCCAAGTATTTCTACCATACTAAAGTCCATATTTTCCTCCTCAGATATTGCCAGGGTTTCTGGTACCTATTCTTCTCTTCATGAGATTAGTGAGGAAGCTCCGTGCCTCGAATGGTAATACTGTAATTCGCGGACACTATAACAGCGTCTATTCTGTGATGGAACCGTCAATTTGGGATACGGAGAGGGTTAGCGATTACGCAAACGTTTTGGCACGAAGGAATAGGGAGTTGATACCTAGAAGTGTTGAAACTATCAATAGATGTGCAGGAAATAAAAAAGCCTGCGTTTGCAGGCTTTAAGCATTCGTTAGGTAGAAATTACTTCTTACCTTGTACCATTTGCTTGTCTTCTTCAGTTAGCTCACGGATACGACGGCTGATGTCACGGCGAGCTTTTGAAATCTCAGCGCTCTTGATGATGTGGTCATCAACGCGGTCTTCGTAGTCTGCTTTCATGTTCTTGATGATGGTAACGATCTCGTCGTGTGTCATCTCTGGCTTGATGTAATCCATCAAGTTCTCTAGAAGGTCGACACGCTTACGGTTGTCTCGAACTTTCTTTTCGTTGTCTAGTAGTTCACGTTTCAATTTGTTTTTGCGGCGCGCCTGCGCAACGATTTCAAATACGCTACTCATAATCCTTTCCTAATTCGTGTTGATATCTGGCTTGATTAAAGCACAACAATCTCATTGATAACAGCCCTTAGATCAATACTCTCGGGCTATTGCTTATATTGTCGCCACTTAGTAAAAGAAACAATTGAGTTGCACTCTTAAATAGCGCTATGATTTCGACACACCAATGTAATATATCGCAAAGTAAACCATGTCACCGTTATCAAAATCTTCAACTGAATCGATTAGTGAAATTGTCTTCCCTAGCGACGACAAGCCAACGCCTAAAGACAAGCTCAAAGGAGCGTACATCAGTGAACGAAGTAAACTAGAGGTTGTCGAGGTTGAGCTCAATCGAAGTAAGGTTGTAATGATAGACCAAGATGGAAAAATGATCCGAGTCCCTTTTCTCTCGGAACACTAAGCTTAATCTGTGTGACAATGTATCGGACTACAAAGGAATAGAACAATGAATATAGAATTATCCTTGGTTGAGGCTCGAGTAATCGGCTGTCTTATTGAAAAAGAAGTCACTACTCCGGACCAGTACCCTCTGACCCTGAACAGTCTGACGACAGCATGTAATCAAAAAAGTAACCGCGATCCAGTGCTGAGCTTAACGGATGCTGAAGTTCAAGATGCCGTGACGGCGCTTATCGATCGTCGCCTAGTAAGTGATGAGAGTGGATTCAACAGCAGAGTCTCTAAATTTCAACATAGGTTCTGCAATACAGAGTTTGGCGATCTCAAGCTGACAGCACAAGAAAAAGGCATTGTATGCTGCATGTTATTGCGTGGTGCACAAACTCCAGGCGAAATCCGCACTCGTACCAACAGGCTTTGTAATTTTACTGACGTTAAAGAAGTCGAAGCTGTCCTGGATTCAATGGCGTCACGTGATAGTGGAGCGCTTGTAGTGAAACTGCCACGTGAAGCGGGTAAGCGTGAGTCTCGATACATGCATCTATTTAGTGGTGCAGTCGATGTAGAGCAACTTACACAGGAAGCCGCTGCCGGAGCAAGCCAAACGGTTTCAACACCAACCCAGGCTCGTATCGAGTCATTGGAGAATGAAGTGGAAGCGCTTAAGCAAGAGCTAAATGAGCTTAAATCACTGGTCAATTCACTGCTGTAATTTGAACTGGCGGCATATAATGCCGCCGATTCTACGTCCATCTGAATCGTATCGATATGACTCAAGTAAGTTTAAATCCACCTTGGTATGTGTATTTAATACGCACCGCAGAGAACAAGCTCTATTGCGGGATTACTAATGATCTCGAGCGCCGCTTTAATCAACATCAAATGGGAAAAGGAGCGAAGGCGTTGAGAGGGCGAGGGCCTTTAAAACTGGTTTGGAGCCAACAAGAACTAGATAAAAGTAGCGCCTTAAAAACAGAGATAGCGATTAAGAAGTTGCCGAAGAAGCGCAAAGAAGAACTGGTCTTACAACAGCAATCTTTTGCATTAAATAGTATGGAATAAGGATCGTTGCTGGCTCAATTCAAATCTATTGTATACACTTGTTCTTAAACACAAAAATGTATAGATCCGATGCGCAAATTTCATACTCTTCTTATCTCTATGTTGCTGGGAACGCCTGTATTAACAAGTTATGCAAATACTTTCCTGTCTGATTATTGGAACTATCAACATTTTTTAGAAGCTCATCCTGAGCAAAAAGCCTTGACTGATGAGCTTCAATTGGCGGTATCTAAGGGCCCTGAGCCACTATCTGTAAAACAAAGTAAACCAATCACTATTTCAGTGGTTTATCCCGGTCAACAAGTCTCTGATTATTGGGTTCGAAACATAAAAGCATTTGAAACCAGATTAGAAGAACTGGGCGTGGAGTATGAGCTGAACCAAGTTTTCACAAGACCCAATGATGATTTTAGACAGCAAAGCGTGTCATTGATGGAAGCGGTTAAAAACAAGTCCGGTTATTTGATCTTTACGCTTGACACTTCGCGGCACCGTAAATTCATCGAACACGTTCTGCATGCGACGGATACTAAGCTCATACTGCAAAATATCACCACGCCTCTAAAAAGTTGGTCAGAGAATCCTCCGTTCATGTATGTTGGATTTGACCACGTGAAAGGCAGTCTATTGCTCGCTGATTACTTCAAGGAGCGTTTTAATGGCGACAAAGCAGATTACTCAGTGCTGTATTTTTCAGAAGGCTACGTGAGTGACGCTCGAGGGGGGACGTTTATTCAAGAGATGGACAAGCTTAATGGTTTTTCCTTGGCGACGTCTTACTACACCAAAGCGAGTCGAGACAGTGGCCGTGAAGCAGCATTGAGCACATTAAAACAACATCCAAACGTGAACTTTATCTACGCATGTTCTACCGACGTAGCTCTTGGAGCAGCCGATGCCTTGAACGAATTGGATCGTAAAGATGTGGTGGTAAACGGCTGGGGCGGAGGCTCCGCTGAGTTAGAAGCCATTCAAAATGGTGAACTTGATGTAACCGTCATGAGAATGAATGATGATACAGGAGTAGCGATGGCAGAAGCGATCAAGTGGGATCTAGAAGATAAGGAAGTGCCTTTAGTGTATTCGGGTAATTTTGAGTTGGTGACAAGTACCGATTCGGCTGAAAAAATCGAAGCTCTCAAAAAAAGAGCGTTTCGTTATTCAGATCGCTAACACGACTCAATAGATTGTTATGCCTTTAACTGACTTTAACAACAGGAAAACTCTAGCAACCTTAATTACTCGGACCGTAATTTGGGTAGTTGGTCTGTTTACAATAGGGATGCTGGTGCAAAGCTGGTACCTAAGTCGCGATATAGTGAGAGAAGAAGTCCAAAGAAGCTCTCGTCAAACGAGCGCTCTAGTAGTGAACTACTTCAATTATCGCTTAGCAACACTTCAAATCTTACAAGACAGTAATGCGAAAAGTGATGCGGTAGAGAACTTCTTCCAATCTCGTGATGCTGAGTCTCTTGACTATTTTTTTCTTCGTGAAGATAACTTGCAGCCAACCCATACACCGGACTTTCGATACATCACTACTAACTCAAACATTGTGTGGGACGACGGCAATGCGTTGTTTTACGGGCTTGAGGAAAACAGCTTATCAACGATGAATATAGCGGCCAGTAAAACAAACAGCTGGACGACGGTTTCTACCGATTCTCAGTTGGGAGAGCGGCATATTTTACTTCGTCGTACACCGATTGTTGATAGAAGCTCCGGAGAAGTGTTTGGTCATCTGTCTGCCGGTGTTATTCTAGATGACAATGCAGGTCTGCTCACTAGCCTATTGAGGGGTAGCAATAGTGATGACGTTGTGCTGACGTTCGGAGCTGACATTATTGCCTCTTCTATCTCGGCTGATGACAATTACACCGCTGAGTCGGCATTGGAGGGGATTGAAAATGGTAAGATGGATTTGAATAAAATCTTGGTGACAGAAACCCCTTTATTCATCGGCAGCCAACCTTCAGATATCACCGTTTACTCTATACAACGAAATCCAGGCGTCTTAGCGCTGCGCAATAGCTATTTATTTTCGATCTTGCTATCCGTTGTCGTTATTGCAGTAGCATCAGTAGCCACCAGGCGTTGGTTGAATCGCAAAGTCACCAAAGAGCTTGCTAAGCTCATGGTGTATACAAAGATTGCTGGGGATACACAGAAATTTGAGCGATTTAGTGGTTCTGCAATACATGAGTTTAACCACATAGGAAAAACGCTTAGCCAAACGTTTGAGCGGCTTTCGGAACAAGAAAAGCTGTTCCAAGATTTGTTTAACTTCTCTTTATCGCCAATCATCGTTTGGACTGAAGATTCAACGATACTCCAAATTAACCCTGCTGCGAGAAAAGCACTAGGAATACAGCCAGGGCCAGACCGTGATCATGGGTCATCGTTTACAACATTTGTTGAAGCGATGGAACAACATGTAATTAAAGCCAATCATGGCGTAACCATTACCGGTATAGACGTACCCATTGATGATATGGTTTATCGCTGGAACCTATCGTCAATTCAGACTCGCAAAGACAAAAAGCTCGTATTGTCGCAAGGCCAGGATATTACCAAGCTTGTTGAAGCGGAGAAACAAAGTGCCAAAGCCAGAGTGGAAGCTGAACGCGCTGCTGTTGCCCGAACTGAATTTATGGCAAAAATGAGCCATGAGATAAGAACGCCACTTAACGGCATCTTAGGTATTTCTCAACTTCTAAAGAAAGAGGCGAAGGAAACTCGATATCAAGAGCAGATTGACGTTTTGTGTAACAGCGGTGAGCATCTGCTTGCTGTGCTTAACGACATACTTGATTTCTCAAAGATAGAAAATGGAAGTTTTAAGCTAGAAAAACATAATTTCAGTTTTAAAGAGGTGGTTAACGCTTTAGATGGTATCTACCGACCGCTCTGTGACGAAAAAAGCATTGAACTCGTTATCGACAATCAGTTGCCACAAGAAACAGTGTTGTTCACCGACCAAGTCCGCCTTAATCAGATACTATTTAATCTAGTGAGCAACGCCATTAAATTCACTCACAAAGGAGAGGTCAAAGTCTCTTTTCTGCTATCTCATCAACGTTCAGAGGAAACGGCTGAGCTTCATATACAAGTGGAAGATACGGGAATTGGGATCCGTAGTAATCAACTCGAACAAATATTCGACCCGTTTGTTCAATCAGAATCTACTCTAACCAGAGAGTATGGCGGCAGTGGCTTGGGGTTAGCAATCGTTCGAAATCTAGTCACGATATTAGATGGCGACATCCAAATACAGAGTGAAGTCGGTGAGGGGACACAGTTTAAGATAAATCTGCCAATAGACATCGTAGAGGAATCAGAACAGACGATTGCTGAAGAGACAGAAATTGACTTCGATTTGTTTAATCGTGAGTTAATGGTGTTATTGGTAGAGGACAACCACACGAACGCGTTCATTGCAAAAGCCTTCTGTGAAAAGTACGGAATGCGGGTTATGTGGGCGAAAGATGGGCAAGAAGCTCTCGATTACATAGACCAAATGAGCTTTGATCTAGTGCTTATGGATAATCAACTGCCTTCGGTATCTGGAATCGAAATTACTAAGAAGATACGCCAAGATATCGATAAGTCGTTACCTATTTATGCCTGTACGGCCGACAATCAAACATCAACCCGTCAGGCGTTTTTTGCCGCAGGCGCTGATTTTGTGATAGTAAAACCGATCAAAGAGAAGTCATTGAACGAAGCGCTAAAACATTTCCAACAATTTCACTATCGCGCAGCATAATCGATTGTCCTAGAGGCGAAGTCGATAGACAAAAAAAGAGGGCGCATTAGCGCCCTCTGGTTTGTTCGACAAACAATTATCTAGCCAACTTATGATGCGCTCTTGAAAAGTGCCCTGCACAGAACGCACCGACAATTGAAAGCTCCCCGGCTAGACAGAGTCCGGCAGCGACTTCGGCAAGTGCTTGAGATTTTCCTGAGCCATATAGGCCAAGCAGATCTAAGCAAGCTTTCTGACTTGGTAACCCGGTGCCTCCACCAACCGTACCGACCATCAAGTTTGGCAGTGTCACACTGGCATAAAGCTCACCTTTTGCCGTCACTTCCATTCGTGTCATACCAATGGCAGACTCAGCGACACACGCAGCGTCTTGACCGCAAGCAATATACAGAGCGGCGAGAGCATTTGCATAGTGAGCATTAATACCAATGGTACCGCTTAACGCGCCACCGACCGTGGTCATCTGTCCAAACTGTGCCATTTTTTCTGGAGTGGTATGCAGATACTTCTCAACGAGTTCGGCTGGAATAGTGACCTCAGCGGTCACTTTTTTACCGCGGACACTTCTTAAGGTTTGGGAGTTTGCTTTTTTGTCTCCCGAGAGGTTTCCGTCAAGAAATGCATAGTCGGGTTCGAGTGGCGTGTGCTCTAAGATGTAGTTGAATACGACATTGGTTGCGATAGTCACCATGTTTTGACCAGAAGCATCGCCAGTAAGGTATTCGAAGACTAAGTAAACATGATTACCTTCGATGTTCACACTCACATCACTCAGTTTTCCATGTGAGGTGGTTGATTCTGCTAACTGCTTAAAATGGTCGAATTGAGTCACGAGCCAAGCGACAAACTGACCGGCTTCTACTAACGATTTGAACGCGAAACCAGGGGTTCGCGTTACCCCTTCGTTAAGCAGCATTGCACTTGTACCGCCTGCCGCAGTAATAAGGTTTGCTCCACGGTTATATGATGCAACAAGGGCTGCCTCCGTTGTGGCAAGGGGTACTTGATAGTCGCCTTGTGCAAAGAGACCGTTGATTCTGAGCGGTCCTGCGGTTCCGATAGGCATCTTTAAAGTGCCAATAAAGAACTCGATATTTTTCTCGTAAGCTTCCATTTGAGCTTCTGTGTATGGATCGAGAAGCTGTGCTTGTGCGCTAGGGTTATTCAGAGTCTTCCAACGATAATCGATGTTACGTTGATTCAGATAAGGGCTGCGATTGACGCGCTTCGCTGGAGAATCAAACTTGGGCGCTAACTTGCTTTCGAACTCAGACATATCGAGTTCGGTCCCTAAGTTGTTTAGGTAGTCGCGCTTGTGAAGGTTTACTTTAGGCATGTCGATCTTAGTCAATCAATTTGAAGGGGGATTCTACCCGCATAGCACAGAGATACAAGGCGTGGCCTTAAAGTTCTGTGACATCTTATTACAGACGTGTAGATTTTGAACCGATTACTGTACAGGGAGGGAATAGGTGAATATCGGTCACTGCGAGTGATTAACGAAACAATTGAGACAGTGCTGAGAGCTCTTCTTCACTAAGCAAGCTATCAGAGCTTGGTTGAAGCTTACTAGAAATCTCACCTTGCAGCATTTTAAGTTGCTGAGGAGATAGTTGCTTTAGTTGCTCTCGAAGTTTCTCAAATTGTTGTGTTGGCATGGAATCACCGTAAATACGCATCATGGTTAATATAATGTAAAGCGGTTAGAGTTCCTTTCGTTCATCAATGATGAATCGCTATTTGGGTATTCTATAAATTAATAGTGTGATTTTTGTCCGAGGATTGTAAGAGAGCGTTAATCACTCTGTAAGAAAAGTCATGCTGACGCAAAGATTCACGTCAGCAAAATCTGAAGAGCTAGCTTTCGGTTGCTTTGTCTTCTAGTGCATTTGTCTGCTTGAGACTTGACGATAGGGTCTGAAATTCAGGCAACATTCGATAAATTAGATGTAACTGTTGCAATACCATGCGCGCAGAACGATCGTCTTCGTCGCGCCATTCGGAGAGACGTCGATGGATATCAAACTGGTCAACCGTTGTATGAGTGATGTCTTCTAAATTGTCGCCTAGATTTGCTTCAATCACTTCAATATGTTGATTGATACTTCGATGAGCCTCTAGGACAAGCAGGTGTATAGACTCGTCTTCTAGTCTTTGACGATGTGCACCTAGCGCAGAGATGTAACTAAGCAGGGCGTGGTTTAACGTTAAAAATCGAAAGCACTCGTCTGCAGGTAATTGATACCTATCTGGCTCTGCAAGCATATTCGAAATCGCTTTAGATAAATTAGCATCCGCGTTGTGAGCGTCGCGCCTTGCAATTCGATAGGCTAGGTCATCTTTTTTACCCACACGATATTGACCAATAATCTGCATTAGATAGAGACGATTGGTTTTCAAGGCGTTGGTCATGATCTTGGAGATACGTTTAGACTCCCAGTCGGGCAGGATAAAGTACACCGCACATACAGCCAAAGCACAGCCAATGAGCGTGTCCATCAATCTTGGCAGAACCACCGCATAACCCTCACCGAGCTGATCAAAACAGAGTAGGACCAGTACGGTAATAAAGCCTGTAGCGTATCCATAGTTATTGATCCTAAAAGCAAAGAACATCACGCCCGAGATCACTAATAGCACCAGCTGGCTCTCTGTCGATGGAAAAAGGGTCAATAGCGGTACGCCAACCAACAGCCCGACTATTGTACCCGCAATACGAGCTGTAAGTTTCTTGCGTGTTGCACTGTAGTTGGGTTGGCAGACAAAAAGGGTAGTGAGGAGTATCCAATAGCCTCTTTCCAAGTCGAAAAACTGGATAATTCCATAGCCGAGCGTAAGCGCGCAAGCCAAGCGAATGGCGTGCCTTAGTAACATAGAATCAAGAGAAAAGGCTGACTTAACACGGCGCCACATCGCAAGTGGGGTATGAGCATTGGTGTCATCTAATACACTGTCATCATGAGAAATGATGTCAGGATTGTTGACGTTACTCAGAAGCTTTTCCACCGTAGCTAGATTATTAAATAGATACTGAATTTGAAGTAACAGAGGTTTCCATTCCTCAACGTTTTGCTCTTGTAGATATTCAATAGAATCTTGAAGCTCTACAAGCGCAACCAAAGAATCATTGCTATGGGAATATTCATTACCAAGCTTTAAAGCTAAGGCGATTTCCTTACACGCTTTCGACTGCATCTCCAATAAGTGTTTAAATCGAAATAGCACATCAGAGTGAGAAAATTGTGTCGCTAATTCTTGATAGCGATAGTGGCTTGAACTCACGCGTTCGTGAATATCTTGTGCGATAAAATAGACCTGTAAGAAGCGGTCACTAGGTCCGTCAACATGCCCGCGCTTAGAGCGATTCAGTAAAGTCGTTTTGCATTCATTCAACGCAAACACAGTGCACGCGTTCAAACTCGCTTCTTTTAGTCGGTGTGGCTGGGGAATTAGGTCTCGAGTCGGATGAAAGAGATTTCGTTTAGCGTCCAAGTAGAGACTCAACTCGTTAAACACATTAGAGAGACTTTGTTGTACCGGTTGCAAAGGCCAAACACTGTTCCACATGATTGATACTAAGTAATACCAAGATGCACCACCGAGTAAAAGCGCGGGTTGCATCCAAAGGTTGGTACTCTCATGTGCGCCAAGCATGGTGTAGATCGCGACGAGCAAAGAGCCAAAAGCAATGCTGGTGTATCGAGGGCCGATTGCGCCTAGAAGCACGAATACTAATGTCGAAAGGAACAGTCCGATCGCAAATAGCAAAGGTGTATCGAAGAGTAGTTCTATTGAGAACGAAGCGATAGCAAAGCAAATTAAGGTGATAACCAACGCTTTAATGCGCCCTGTGAAACTTTCATCACTTTCTGCAAGAGCCGCTGCTATGACACCTAAGATTAAAGGTGTTACCCAGGTTTGCTGGTCCAAATACCAAGCGGGAATGACTACCCCAAGTAATGCAAACAGTATTAGAACACTGTAGTTAAATGTTTTGTTGGCCCATTGAAGGCGAAGTTGACCAAGAATGCTCACAATTGACAATGTGTAGGTGAAAAGAATGACTATCTTAACAGAAACTTAGTCAGTTTGAATGTTGGGATTGTTTGAACCCTAGTTAAAGTAATGTGCTTATCTAATGTTCCCCAAAGCTGTTAGCTGGCGCCTTAGTGCTTAAGTTCTATGAGAACTCTCTATAGATGCTAAATTGCAAAGTTTAATGAAATTGAGTTCAATGCTTTTCTAATTTTTGGTCGCGAATCGTATAGGCGCGTCAGGTGTTTTAGTGTTTATCATATTGATCTAGGTACTTTTTGAGTGAAGTCTCTACATGAACTTACGCGCTGGAATCTCAGAAAGAAGGGAAAGGGACTGAGTGAAGTTGGTCATAAAACCATACTCAGGAACAAAAAAAGGGGCAAAGCCAATTGAGGTAGACGGTACAAAAGAAGTGCTAGCTGACATCAAAGCAGATAGTCAATTCATTGAGAATGAGCACCCCGTTGATAATACCGAAGGCAAGAGAGTTTAACTAGCGACAACATGTCAAAAAAACAAGTGTGATGGGAGATTGCCACGTTCAAGTTTCCCGGAAGTTGGCCAGTACGAACACTCAGTCTTTCGTACTGGCCTGAACAGTTAGATGTTAGCGTTTGTTCTTCAAATAGCGCTTACGACGCTCTTCTTTTTTCTTCGCTTTCTCTTCTGCTTTGCGCGCCGCTTCAATTTCCACTTCTACTAGCTCTTTAGTGATCATTTCAGGCAGTTCTAATGTCAGTTGACCTAGTGTTCCATTGCGAAGTTCATGTAATAGGATTTCAGAGGTTTTATGTAGATTAACGCGTCCACCCGATTGCAGAGCACCTCGCTTGCGACCAATCAACTCCATGATCTCCAGATCAGACTCAGGCAGTTCTTCGTCGATTTGGTAGCGCTCTTTTAAACGCTCAGGATAGACAGCCGCTAGATACTCCACTGTATAAAACGCCACTTCATCATACTCAATAGCGGTATCTTTTACTGCGCCTGTCGCCGCTAGACGGAAGCCGCTGTGTGGGTTTTCCACTTTAGGCCACAGGATTCCTGGCGTATCAGAAAGTACAATGCCATTTTGTAGATTAATACGTTGCTGACGACGAGTTACTGCTGGCTGGTTGCCGGTAACTGCAATTGTACGACCTGCAAGTGTGTTGATGATCGTGGACTTGCCTACGTTTGGAATGCCCATAATCATGGTGCGAATATTTTTACCAATCTCTTCACGGTGCGGCGCGAGTTTACGACACAGATCGAGGATCTTGTTTACCTCTTGCGGGTTTGAGGTCGTGATCGCCATCGCTTTTACACCTTGCTCTTTCTCTAGGTGTTCAATCCATAATTCAGTTTTTTCAGGATCCGCCAAGTCTCGTTTGTTTAATACCTTCACTACGGGTTTATCACCACGAAGCTCGGAAATCATTGGGTTTTCACTGCTAAAAGGGATACGTGCGTCGAGAACTTCAATGATGACGTCAACTTGTGGGATGACTTCTTCGATCTCTTTACGCGCTTTGTGCATGTGACCTGGAAACCATTGGATTGAGTTGTTAACCATACAATCTATACCTTTGTGCTTTTATGGCTCAGCTGACAGTTAGTGGCATGTGCATCTTCGAGCAATATCGAACGGATTATCGTGTTTAGCGTCGAGATATGTCAGCATTTATTGCGTCAATTCTAACACTTTATGAAGTGTACCGAAATGCAATGAGGACGGTTTGGTTACTAGTTGTACGTCAATAGACATAACGGCCGACTTGGACATCTCACATTGAGTTATCCCTGTGTGCTGTTTTATAGTTGTAGATTGGCGACTAATAATAACCGTAGTTAATGCGCACATAATTAGTGCGTATCTAAAAGTGCTAATTTAACCATACAGTGTTAAATCAGCTTACTTTATGAGTATTACTATGAACCACAATTAACCATTAGCCTTCACTAAATTAGTGGGTTTACGTTAACTGCTCTTAATAAACTTACCTTTGTAACTCGATGAAAATTAAAATTTCAGTTCTATATTGGTTGAAAAGAATGATTCATTTGTATGCTTTTTTATTTCCATATTATCCACACAAAAAACATGCCTAATAAGATCTAATGACTCGATTATTAAAATTTAAATTAATAAGTATTAGTCATTCTAATACTTTATGCGGATGGTTCTAATGATTATGTAACTAAACTAGATACTGTTCTTTGCTTGGCTTTTGCTTTGTTTCATCTAACTATTTGTTAATAAAAGATAAATACAGTTTTATTGAGTGGTTTGACTATAGTAAAAAAACTACAGAAGTTTTAAATTTGTTTTAATTTCTATCGAAAACACGAAGTTTTGAGATTCATATCTCAAAAATACGCGTGCAAATGAAACGATTTCATATTCTGTCTTAATAATGAGACAGAATAAAAAGACTGATTGTAGTTTTCTTTCAAAATTTTTATTATTAATACGCTTAATTAAAAGCCCTATTATTTATCTGGATTGACCAGTATTAACAAAAGCTAGATGGATGTGGTAAAGGGTTAAGGAAAGGCATTACTAATTTAGCTATTGGCTTTAATTGTGTTTCCCATGTTTTTAGTTGTTATTTTGAAAGTCCATAATATTTACAGGGATAGTACATTGGGAACTGAAACCTAAGGGCGGTAGCGTACTTAGGACCAGTTTAAAGGTACAGGTATGTTATACATTGATCGAATTAAGAACCACGATGATGACTCAACATCAGTCTATAGAATTTTAGATATTACCGTGATACTGAGTATTTTATTTGTCGCCAGTTACTTCTATCTTGGCAACGTAACGATAGAATATTTATATGCTGCGGTTTCGGCTGTCGTTCTGTTTACAGTGACTACCGAGATATTAGGAGTCTATCGCGCCATTCATCGGACTCCACTAAACGAGAAAATGGTCCTCATTTTCGTATCTTGGTTTATCTGTATCTCGTTACTTCTTTCTGCAGCGTTTGCGCTGAAGTCGACGGAGTTCTATAGCAGAGTAGTTATAAGTTGGTGGTTTTCAACGGTGCCCGTTGTACTCGTTGTTGCGCGCTGGTCGTTTAAAAAGCTCTCAAGCTTCACAATTAGTGATAGCGGCTACAAACAAAAGACGGTGATCATCGGTGCGACGCCGACGGGACTGAAACTAGCTGAAGAGATTATTAAGCACAAGCATCTCGACTTAGATCTTGTAGGGCTTTATGACGACAGGACTCTTGAGCGTCTCGAGTTGTCAGATGATGAACTTCCCACGGAGTACAAAGGGACCATTGAAGAAGCATGCAAGCTGGCAAAAAGCTCTTCAATCAAAAATGTTTACATTGCTCTACCACTGGAAGCGACTCAACGAACGAAGCAGATAGTGAATAGCTTTGCTGACAGCACTGCGAGAGTGTTTATTGTGCCAAATTTCCATGTTTACGACCTTATGCAGGCAAGGTGGGGCTACTTAGGAACGCTGCCGACACTTAGTGTCCATGACTCGCCGTTTTATGGATTTAGTCAGTTTGTGAAGCGAGCAGAAGATATCGTTCTTGCGACGATAATCCTACTTCTTATTAGTCCGGTATTGCTTGCAGTAGCGGTTGGAGTGAAAGTTACGTCCCCAGGGCCTGTACTATTTAAGCAAAAACGTTATGGCCTTGATGGACGACCAATTAGCGTTTGGAAATTTCGCTCCATGACAACGCAAGACAACGGTGAAGTTGTAAAACAAGCAACAAAAAATGATCCGAGGGTAACAAAGTTAGGTGCGGTTTTACGCCGTACCTCGCTCGATGAACTTCCCCAGTTTTTCAATGTCTTGACAGGTCAGATGTCCGTAGTAGGCCCAAGACCCCATGCGGTTGCTCACAATGAAAAATATAGAACCTTGATAGAAAGGTACATGCTGCGTCACCACGTAAAGCCAGGTATTACCGGCTGGGCGCAGATTAACGGCTATCGTGGCGAGACCGACACACTAGATAAAATGGAAAAACGTATCGAATATGACCTCGCGTACATTAAATCTTGGTCAGTTTGGCTGGATCTCAAGATTATCTTTCTAACCGTGTTTAAAGGCTTTGTTAACAAAGCTGCATATTGAGAAGTTACCCATTGAACTAGGGTTTTGGTTACTAGGACGTAAACTTATGAAGATAGTAATTGTTGGGCTTGGCTACGTAGGTATGTCAAACGCCGTGCTGTTGGCGCAAAACAATGAGGTTGTGGCTTTAGATATAGATCGCCGCAGAGTAGAAATGCTTAACCGCGGAATTTCTGCTATCGAAGATAGTCACATTCAACAGTATTTAGACGAAAAAGCGTTAAATTTGCGAGCTACGCAAGACACTGAAGAACTAAAAGATGCAGACTATGTCCTTATTGCGACTCCGACAAATTATGACCCTGTAACAAACTACTTTGATACGCAATCAGTCGATAACATGGTGACGTTAGCGGTTGAGTATAACGCTGCTGCAACAGTCGTTATCAAATCTACGATACCGGTTGGTTATACCGAACGAATACGAGAAAAACTGAGCTCCCAGAACATACTCTTCTCGCCTGAGTTTCTGCGTGAGGGAACAGCACTACAAGATAACCTGTTTCCTTCTCGAATCATAATTGGTGATCATTCTGAAGCTGCTAATCATTTCGCGAAACTGCTCGTTGAAGGTGCGCTGAAGGATAACGTAGATGTGATCTTTACTGACTCCACCGAAGCAGAAGCGATAAAGCTGTTTTCAAATACATATCTTGCAATGCGCGTTTCTTATTTCAATGAGCTCGACTCCTTTGCTGAGACGCACAACCTCAATAGCCGTCAAATCATCGACGGTGTGTGTCTAGATCCTCGTATTGGAAGCCACTATAACAACCCATCGTTTGGTTATGGTGGTTATTGTTTGCCAAAGGACACCAAACAACTTCTCGCTAACTATCAAAATGTCCCAAACAATATAATCTCTGCGATAGTAGAGGCGAATAGGACTCGTAAAGACTTCATTGCCGAATCAATTCTAAAACAAACTCCACGGACGGTTGGAGTTTATCGCTTGATTATGAAGTCAAACTCCGACAATTTCCGGTCATCGTCAATTCAAGGAATCATGAAACGGATTAAAGCCAAAGGTATAACCGTTGTTATCTATGAGCCCAATTTGACTGACCAAACATTTTTTAACTCTGAGCTAATAAGAGATTTAGACGATTTTAAGCAAATGTCCGATGTAATCATTACCAATCGTATGGTTGATGAACTGTCTGATGTACACGAAAAAGTCTACACCCGTGATATCTACGGCTCTGATTCATAAGGATATGACAGGATGGATGAAGTAAAAGCACGACCAATTGAGATATTAGATAGCAACACTGTTCCTCGTGTTGAAAACCAGATCAATACTATCTATTTAATTGCTGATGGCGGTATTCAAATGGATGTATTTCTGGAATACATCGAGAAAGCGATTAATTCGACAGTGACATTTATCGAAAGCAGTTCACTTAGCGAAGAGCTATTAGAAACTAAGGACGCTCTTTTCATTGTCGACTATAGCTCAAAACGTAAGATGACAGACATTGCGAATACACTTTCTGTGGCTTCAGAAGATTCGATTACTGTTTTGATCAATGTTGACTCAGTAGAAATAGAAGACTTGATTTGTTGGAAGAATCTTTATGGCTGTTTCGGTGTACAAGATAGTTTAGACCAAGTAAGTCGTGGGCTAATGAAAGTGCTACAAAGGATTAACTGGTTACCGCGTCATGTAATGATGGAACTAATTGAGTATTTTCAGAACAATGGTTCGGATGTAAAACTGCAAAAGGTTGCCGCTAACTCTTTAACTAGAAGAGAAATGGAAATACTTGAACAACTTAAGTCTGGCGAGCCAAATTTCGTTCTGGCTCAACGACTTAACGTTAGTGAAAACACAATCAAAGTTCATCTTTACAATATTTACAAAAAGATTGAAGTGAAAAATAGACGTCAAGCCATTGATTGGACGACATGCTACATTCCTTAGAGTTGTGAGAACTAAAATGACGTTTACTACAAATGCTCTAAGAACAGCTGCTGGACTGTTGCTTTTACATTCTTTGACTGTATTGGCGAATGAATCACAAGAAGGCCATTTCGTGAATGGGGTAACGTACTTACCTAGCTTGGAGTTGTATACGGGTTATAACGACAACCTTCTTTATCAAAGTGATGAACAAGAGAAAAAGAAAACAGAGTTTGTTTACTTAGTGCCCCAGATGGGAGCTGCAATAGAGAAAAAGTCGCGAAAACACTATTTGGAATACAAAGCATTTTTAGGGCAGTACTTTAATAGTCAGAATGACGACTTCGTTGATCACTATGTAACAGCTGAAAACGAGCTGCGGCTGTCGTTAAGAAATGCTATTGAGCTCAACGGAGCCTATAGTTATCAACACGAGGCAAGGGGGCAAGGTACATCTTCGGGTAACGCTACGCTAATAGATAGCCCTATTAAGTTCCACTATTTCGAAGCGGGCCTAGGTTATCGTTATGGCGCTCCGGGTGCGAAAGGTCAACTTGCTTTTTCTTTGGAGTGGAATAAGAAGAAATATGCAAATTATACCGATGAACGAGACTCAAGCATTGGATTAAGTACCCGCCTAAAGGACTATGACTTGTGGGCTGCTGGCGTGAGTTTTTCAAGCGCTTGGAGACATGGAGTAAACGCGATTCTTTCCTACGAGCACGAGCGTAAAACTTACCCCTTTCAAAGAGAAGGCTCTCCTTCACAAGATAGTTTCAATCATCTGGTCTATGCGGGTTTGGATTGGGATATTGCCCAAAAGACTGAGGGATATTTAAAGTTAGGTGTCCAAGATAAGAATTTTTTAGATAGCCAAAGAGAAGACTTTACCGGGTTTAGTTGGGCGACAGGAATTAAATGGACACCTGTAAGACATTCAACAATTTCATTAAACTCATCACAAATCGCGAAAGATCCGGATCAAGATGGTGATTATCTAAAGCAAACAATATTTACAGTAGGTTGGCAGCATTACTGGATTGCTCACTTATATAGCCAGCTAAATGTAGGCTATACAATTGATAAATATACTGGTGCCTTTGATGTTAATGGCGTACTAAGAGACGAAAACTTACTTAATACTTCAGTGAAACTGGCTTATAAATTCAATCGAAATATCGAGATTGGAGTTCTATACACACACAACGATAAATCATCATCATGGAACAACTATCAGTATAATCAAAATTTATATTTAATTAATGGGAAATTGGAATTCTAGCAGGTAAGATATGGACAGCTTGTATATGCGAAGTGTGATGTTTCTATTAACTCTCAGTAGTTTTTATTCGTGGGGAGCAGGGGAGAGTGATAGCTATAAGATTGGAGCAGGCGATACGATAAGTATTGTCGTTTACGCGGAAGAAGATCTATCTAAAGAGGTGTTAATTAATTCTAGTGGTCAACTTGATTACCCATATATTGGGCCGATCATGGCCAAGGGAAAAACAACTTCCCAGTTGCAGATGCAGATTACTAAGTCTCTTAGAGGTGATTATTTGATTGACCCCAAGGTGATGGTTAACGTTGTTGAATATCGAAAGGTCTATATAAACGGCGAAGTCAAGCAACCGGGAGGCTATGAGTTTCAACCAGGACTAACCGTTGATAAAGCGATTGCGTTAGCTGGTGGTTTTACGGATAGAGCAGCAAAAGATAAGATAAATGTCTCATCAAACACGGCTCAATTAAGCAGTCGTAGCGTATCCCTAAGTTCCAATGTTCAACCGGGTGACATTATTGTCATCGAGCAAAGTTTCTTTTAAGGGGTAATCACGTTATGTTAATAAAATCTCAAGAAGTGAAACGACAAGATGAATTTATCGACTTGAGTAAGTATACTCAGGTGATAAAGAGCAACCTTAATCGAGCTTTATTGTTTACCCTTGTTGTGACAATAGTGTCTGTTATTTTTGTTCTTTCTATGACACCAGTATATAAATCTACGGCAACTCTACTTATTGAAGGTGAGAATAATAACGTAGTTTCAATTGAACGGCTGGTGGGTGTTGATACAAGCAAACAAGAATACTTTCAGACTCAACATGAGATAATTAAATCAAATGTAATCGCTAAAAAGGTAATAGAACGATTAGCTATTGGCCCGGATAGCAGTACGCAGACCCTATTGAGTTACTCTGATGAGGCTTTGCGTTCAAGTCAACCAAGCGCCATGCTAGCAAATCTTAAAGCTCAGGTTTCTGATACGCTTTATAGTTTACCGTTGCTGAATACGATTTTAGTTAAACCTAGAGCTATTAAAGATGACCAATTAGCTGACTTTCAAAAGCTAGAGTTTTTAAAACAGTTCAAGTCTAACCTGCATGTTTCTCCTATTAAGAATACTCAACTTGTACAGATTACATTTTTAGCGGAGGACCCAGATGTCGCTGCTATGGTCGCAAATGCTGTAGGAGAGGTCTACATAGAAAATCACTATGAGTCACAAGCTATTATTAATGCTCAAGCTTCTGATTGGATCTCAGGTCGCTTATCCGAATTAGAAGCTAACTTAAGACAATCAGAATTGAAACTGGTTAATTTCATGGACAAAGAGGGGCTTGTCGATGTGTCTGGTATCGATTCTCTCGCGTCGGCTGAACTGACCAAACTGATAGAACAGTTGGCTAACGCACGAGATCGAAGGCTTGCAGCAGAGTCGCTTATAACGGTACTTAAACAGAACAAAAACGCGGACGCGAGCTACCTCTACACCATTCCACAGGTCACCAACCACCCACAAATGCGTGATATTCGTTTGAGTGAAATTGAAGCGGAAAAAAAGGTCTCAGAGTTATCAAAGCGTTATGGCCCTAAACATGACAAGATGATTCAAGCACAAGCGCAGTTAAAAACCATTCAAGATCGTTCGAAGCGAACACTACAGAGGATGGTTGCTGGCAAGGAGAAAGAGCTTGTTACCGCCAAACAGCAAGAACGTAGCTTAAAGCATGAGTTGGCAGAGAAAAAAGCGGAGTTTCAGTCTTTTGCACTTAAACGTGCTCAATATGAAACACTTCAGCGAGAAGTTGATACCAATCGTCAGCTTTATGACTTGTTCTTAACCAGGCAAAAAGAATATGACGCCACAAGTGACTTTAGAAACGTTATCGCTCAAATAACAGAGCGTGCCGAGGTACCGTTTTCTCCTGCGAAACCCAACAAACCACTAATCGTCGCAGGCTCTGCCGCGAGTGCATTTTCATTTGCGATGATCATCGCGTTTGCTACCAGCGCGCTTAAAAACACCTTTGAACGTAGAAGTGATCTAAAAAATCGTGGGCAGGTGAGCGTATTTGGTAGCATCCCCAAGATCTCTGAAAAGAAAATTAGCAAATCACCAATTAACAGCCGCCTATACAGTGATCAAAGCGTTGGCGTGTTTGGTGAGTCCATCCGAAACATCAGGACCTCGTTGAGTATCAGCTTAATAAATGAACATAAAAAATGCATAAGCGTGACTTCCGCGCTGCCTAGCGAGGGCAAAAGCACTGTCGCGTTGAGCCTTGCAACCTCTATGGCAAGTTTAGAGAAAGTATTGCTAATTGACGCAGACTTCCGACGCCCATCACTAGCTCGCCGCTTTGACCTTGAAGAAGAAAGCCTCGGGTTAACTGATTATCTGAATGGCACTGCTGATCTTGTCTCATGCATTCACAAAGACGAATCTCTAGGTTTATATTTGCTACCAGCCGGAAACCACAAAGGTAACCCTCAAGAGTTGTTAAGTTCTAGGTCGTTTAGAGATTTAGTGAATGCAGTGGGTGAAAAGTTCGATCGAGTCATCATAGATACTCCGTCTATTAATAGCGTTATCGATCCAGTACTAATTGGCGCAGCGACAGATGGCACGCTTATGGTTGTTAAGGCTAATAGCACTCAGATCAATCAGTTCAAATTCGCCGTAGGTCGATTAAAAGAACACAATATCGAAATGCTGGGTGCTGTTCTCAACCAGGATGAAAGCAAAACCCAAGATGCATATCAGTTCTCCGGGACTTACGCATAGACTCATTACCATCAGGACGGGGTTATGAATAAACAATACAGTGCTGACATTATTATTCTGTCGTGGGATCGGCTAGAAGAAACTATCGCAGCAATAGAAAGCTCACTTGAACAAAAAGGCGTCAAACTAAGTGTTATCGTTGTGGATCAAGGCTCAAAACCAGAAACGATTGAAGCTTTACGCACCTACTGCAATGAACATCACCAGATCACATTAGTTTGCAATCAAGATAATAAGGGTGTCCCTGGCGGAAGGAATCAAGCGAGTGCTCTAGGATCCTCTGAGTTTATCGTTTCGCTCGATAATGATGCTGAGTTTGTAGATGAGTTTCAAGTGGCCAAAGCGTGTGAGTTGATGGCTGAGCGTGAAGATCTAGGTGCACTAGCTTTTCGGATATTGAGGCATGGTTCGAATGATGATGATGTAACGAGTTGGTCTTATCACCAATCACTTGATGAATGGTCAACCCAGTCGTTTTATACCGATCGATTCGTCGGAGCGGGCCATCTAATAAGGAGAGTGGCATTTGATAGTATCGGTGGATACGATGCTACGCTCTTTTTCTTGCACGAAGAGGTTGACCTATCAAAACGATTGATCAATGCAAATTTCAAGATTCTTTATACACCAGAGGTTGTTATTGGGCATAAGGTATCACAAGAGCATCGAGTGGCGTGGACTGCGGGTCGATGGGTGTTCGACATAAGAAATCGTACTTATCTTCACATGAAACACAAAACCTTTTTCCCTACTGCTGTTTTTCATACCTGGTTGATGGTTCATAAAGGTTTTAAATCAGGGCTGTATGGACCGACACTGACAGGGTTGTGTAAAGGTTTTGGTCTGTTCCCGAAAGCGATTAAGAGTTGGAAAAAAGACCCAGCACTAACAGTAAATGAGCAAGCACAGCAATACCTAGATGATTGCTCTCCTACGCAAGGGATGAGTATTGTTGAACGGGTCAAAATGCGCGTTCGTAATAATGGGTCGTTGCCGCTTGCAAAAGAGAATGGGGGTGATAAATGAATACTGCGCCCATCGTACAAGCTAATCAGTCAACCCTAAATAAACTGAGTGATCGTCTTTTTTGCCGAGTTGACGCCGTTACTGTCAGGTAAATCAATCGTTTTTATTGATTACCCAATCTATTGGAATGTTGGAGATTATCTAATAACACAAGGAGCAGAGTATCTCTTCCAGAAAGTAGGGGCTCGAGTGAACGACCGAATTTCAGGACGAAATAAACAGCGCTTGTTTAAAAAAAAGTTAGATAGTCAGACCGTACTAGTACTTAACGGTGGTGGGAACTTCGGTGATATTTATCCTCACCACCAAGAGTTACGAAAGGAAGTCGTAAGTGCGTTCCCTAACAACAAGGTCATCATTCTTCCACAATCGATTCATTACGACAACTCGATTGCTCGTCAGGAAGACATAGAAGTGTTCAAATCCCACCCGGACCTACATCTCTATGTCAGAGACCAGCATTCTTTTGAAGAGATGAAAGATTCGATGCCAGACGGGCGTCTCAAGAAACTACCTGATATGGCTTTTACTATGGCTCAAAGGTGGAACAAAACACTACCAGATAAGGATAAACCTCTTCGAATGAGACGACGGGACTGTGAAACTCAATCCATCGAAGACCAAACAGTCGATGCATTTGATTGGGAAGACTTGTGTACGACGCGTCACCAATTTGGGTATGACTTTGCGCGAAGGCTTGCACGTGCTGAGAATAAATTGAACTGTCCCCTTGGCCTGTCATGGTTTTGGAAGAAATATAGCGACCACGTAGTAAACATTGCGGTGGAACGTTTTCAGAGCGTCAATGTTGTAGACACCGATAGGCTCCACGGGCTAATTCTTGCTCTTCTACTAGGCCGAGATGTCGTTATGCGTGACAATTCTTATGGGAAGCTCAGTCGTTTTTCTAGAGAGTGGCTTGGACTTGAATCGCTAGATGAGTATCAACGTGCAGTTAACCAATAACCGGATCACTAAGTTACTTTGGATTGCAATTGAGAAAGGCGGGATGACACTAGTGTCTATTGCCACTTTTTTCGTCTACGCAAAATTGTTGACTCCAGAACAATTTGGCTATGCCATCTTCGCGTTAGCTGTTGGGCAAGGTATAGCGATGATCTTCGCTAATCTATTCGAAGATGCATTAATTCAACAAAGTGCCCCCTCGACGAAACACTATGATACTGCCTTTTGGGGTGGATTAATCTTCAGTCTGCTCTCCTGTTCGTTAGTGGCTATCTGGCTACTCTCAACCCAAAGCAACAGGGTGTTAACAGAATTAATTGCATTTTCCCTTCTTATTATTGTGTTTGTGGGTATGTCATCTATTTACGTCGCTAACGCAAGAATGGAAGGGGATTTCAAACTGCTTGCAAAACGATCCGTCATCGCACGTCTGATTGGAGCAGCCTGTGGTATCACTATGGCTTTCAAAGGTTTTGGCCCTCTTTCCGTTGTAATTCAAGCCGTGTTGATAGAGGTAATCAGCTTCTTCTACTTGGCTGTTCGCAGGCCCCAAAGAATTGGATTTGACGTTGGGATTACTGAGTTCAAGGAGCTTTCGGCTATTGGCTGGTTACTGTGCTTACGTAGATTAAGTTGGGATGGCACTACAAGAGGTTTACCTCTGATATTAGGAACCGTAGCAGGTCCTGCTGCTGTAGGATTATTCGGCTTTGCATGGCGAACTGTCGAAATGCCAAGAAGTGCAATCAGCAGCGGTTTGATGAGTTATGCTTTGCCGGCTTTTTCTCGCAAGAAAGATGACAAGGAAGAGCTTCAAGAGTTGTTTATCGGTATGACACGCTATACCGCGTTGCTTGTTGTTCCACTATTTGTGGGGTTAGCTGCCACAGCACCTACTTTAATACCGTTGATATTTAGTGATAAATGGTTAGAGGCGATTGTACCCGTTCAGGTGATGTCTCTAATCGGACTAGTAAGTCTGCTACGTGTGTATGCACCAAGCCTATTTACTGCACTCGCGCGTCCTAATGTATCGCTCACATCGGACATAGTGAGTACGCTAGCAGCCTTAGTTTGTACATTGATTCTCGCAGACGATTTTGGAGTATATGCTGCAGTATTTGGACTAATCACCAGAAGTGTTATTTCTGTGCCTTTCAGCGTAATAGGTATTAATAAGGTCCTCAAACTTAATGGCTTTAGTCAGTTATCACCCGTAGTAGTGCCTTGTGTAGCAAGTGTCGGTATGGCTGTCGTGGTGCACATGCTAGGGTACGTAATGAGCCAAACCACTCCTTGGGTTCTTCTTATTTATCAGATCACTGGCGGTGCCATTGTTTACTTCTCTTTAGTGCTCATTCTCATGCCAAACGTTAAGACTCATTGGGGTCTATTTATCAATCGATAGGTCACTCATGAAACAAGAAACTATCAGCAATATTGTTGTTTTTTTCGAATCACCTCCTTGCTTACTCAGAGACATTTATCTTAGCCCAAGGAGAGTCTTTGAGGCGGTATAAGGCAAACTACATGGGAAGTGACTTTGTCCCTAACGGCCTGCAAACGCCAAAAGATCGTTCTTTCGTGCTCAATAGTGGCCGGTTGGGTTCATTAGTTGACAAGGCGCTTAAACTGGGAATAACTCTACCGCGTGCTACGAAGCAGATCAAAGAGATACAGCCAAAGCTTTGCCACGCTCATTTCGGACCCAATGGTATGACTGCAGCGCCATTGTCCAAGAAGTTGAATATACCACTTGTTGTTACCTTTCATGGATTCGACTTAATTGAGTCACCTACAGTCATTGAGCATGGCCGACTACATGTCAACTACTATCGAAACCGACATCGTCTGAATGAAAAAGTGACCAAATTTATAGCCGTTTCCGAACGTGTTAAACAGAGAATGCTCAATGCGGGTTTTCCAAAAGAAAAAATCATTCGTCACTACATAGGAATCGATACGGAAAAATTCTCTCCCGCCCCAGATGTAGTGCGTGAAAACTTAGTTGTCTGCGTTGGGAGAATGTCTAAGTACAAAGGGCAAGAATATTTGATTCGTGCGATGGCGGAGGTGCAGAAGGTACAGAATGACTATCGTCTAGTACTGATCGGGGATGGTGATGAACGTGCTTCATTAGAAAGAATCGCGTCACAACTCTCCGTCAATATAACGTTTACGGGTCGGCAAACACCCGAACAGGTTGTTGAATGGATGAGAAAAGCTAAGGTGTATGTTCAGCCTAGTGTCCGTCTGAAAAATGGACAAGAAGAAGCATTGGCTCTAACGATTGTAGAGGCACAAGCGGTTGGCACCCCCGCGGTTGTGTTTAGCTCTGGGGGTATGCGTGAAGCAATTAATCCAGGAAGGTCTGGTTTCGTCGTTGATAGTGAGTCTACGACGCAGCTAGCAAATGCCATTTCGAATCTTGTATCTGATCAATGCCTGTGGGAAAGCTTCAGTGATGAAGCTAGGCGTTACGTGCTGGAAGTTCACGATCTAGAAAAACAAACGGAAAAGCTTGAGTCCATATATGAGCAAGCGATTAGAGACTACCGCGCGTAGTCATCGACATAAGGATTTGTCAATGAAACTATCAGTCATTATTCCATCTTATGAGTCCCAAGATAATTTAGAGGCAACCCTCAAAGCGATCGAGCCTCAGGTTAATGAAAATATAGAAATAATCGTAGTAGACTGCTCCGCTACCAGCGAAGTAGATCAAATCTGCAATCGTTTTGGCTTTGTCCAGTTTATAAAAGAAACGAAACGATTTAATCCTGGCAAAGGGCGAAATATCGGTGCCAAGTATGCACAAGGTGACTACTTAGTTTTCTTAGACTCAGACGTCATCCTCGAACCAAGAGCTTTAGAGTTGATAAGATCTCATGCGTCTAATGGTTTTAAGGTTTTCGGTGGCGCATTAGAGCTCAATACCGAAGCAGACTCGTCGCTTTCCTCATATATCGAGCACTATTACTTTAACCATGAATCGCAAGCCACTCGTACTCCAACGATTCGCTCGAACCTAAGTTCAGCCCTTATGGTGATTGCGAAATCGACTTTTGAAAATGCGGGAGGTTTTAGCGATTTACCTCGTATGCAAGATACGGAGTTGACTGAGCGATTAGTGTCAGATGGTCTAACGCTCTACTTCTTCCCTGATATCGTCGGGTATCAAATTCAGGACTCACCGTTAAAGAAAGTTCTGAAGAAGATTTTTATCACCGGAAACAATCTATTTTTCCTGCGCTATCAGCGCAAAGCAGTCGGGCTGGGAAAACTGGCGATCGCAGCACTTTTGCCATTTTTGATGTTAGCAAAAATAACCAGAATCAATTACAGAAACATCAAGTTCGCTGCTAGCCCTAAGATGATCTTTGTGCTGTGCCCAATGATGTATCTATGCGGAGTTGCATGGATGGCAGGCTTCTATAAAGGAATATTTGTCAGTAATGGGATTGATGCGGGGCGTTAGGTATGGATATCGCGTTGTACTCTATCTCAGATAAGATCAAAGGGTTTCATCGACTTCCGTTTATCAAGCAGTTAAATGGGAAGATTGAAAACGAAGGCGGTAAACTCGCGTATTTTAAGCGTCCACGTTTCTTCTTGGCGACTGATAGTGACTATCGACGTCGAGAAGAAGTTGATGGGGTCCCGTCATATCCACTGTACACATTAGTACCCGTATCAAAAGTTATAGGGTACCCACTGCTCCTTTGGCTGCTTGTCACATTGCCAATTAAGCTACAAGTGAACGTAGTTTTTAGAAATCGATCAAATATGTCGCGTATAGATTGGTTTTATAAGCCTGACCAATACTTATACCTTAAGGGAGTCAGTACCTCTTATGCTTACACGCACTACGATAACTACGATGACGACAAAGACTACTACTTCTCTCAATCAAGGAACTATGAGCAAACGTTGCGTTTATGCGTCCAAGAAAGTCTTGTTACGTTCACGACAGGGGAGAGGTTACTCGAAAAGCTTCAAGAGTTGGGGCAAGGGACCAACGTCTGCTATCTACCAAATGCCGTTTCTGATGAATGGTTGGGAGTGCCACATCCTGATGATAAACCTGAGCAAAAAGCAGTAGTAATCGGTTTTGTAGGCACAATCGATACGAGTATTGATGAGGATCTCATAGAGGTTATCTGTCAAAAGTACCGCAACGCATCAGTCAGGTTGATTGGCAGAGTAACGAATGATGCAATTGAGAGGCTGTCTAACAAATACCAAAACTTGCAGTTGCTTGGTCAAGTAGACTATCTAAAACTCCCTTCTATGATAAGTGACTTTACTGTAGGCCTGGTACCTTATAAGGGTTCCCCATTCAACGCCTACCGTAATCCTTTGAAGCTGTATGAGTACTGCGCATGTGGAATACCTGCCGTGTCAGTGGCCTGCGATTTTGATCGAAGTGGTCGTCATTTAATTAGTATCGCCAATGATATCGAGTCATTCTTGGATAGTCTTGAACAAATTTTATCAAGACGCGACGGTCTAAGGCGGGAGCGTACTGAATTTGCCGAGGCCAACACTTGGTCTATCCGAGCCCATCAAGCGATTGCCCAAATTAGGGATCATCAAATCAAGGAAGACAACAATGATACGCATATTTAGTGGTCTATTAGACAAAGTGACCACGTATCCAACCTCGGATGCCGTTATAGCCGTAATCGAGGAAAAGATGAGGTTCGGCGAGAACGTTAATATTGCTTTTGTGAATGCACACGCGTTCAATTTGGCATGCAGAGACGCAAACTTCTATTCCGCAATAAGACAAAGTGATCTTTTATTGAGAGATGGTATCGGAGTAGAGATATTGTTCCGTATGTTGGGTTCAGATCCAGGGGAAAACCTAAACGGCACAGATCTCATACCTCAATTACTTGAACGATCCTTCAAAAATCAACGGGTAGCTATTTTTGGTTCGGCCCAAGAAGAACTGGATAAGGCTGAAGTTTTGCTCAGAGATTGTGGGTTGAATGTAGTCGCTACTGTCGATGGGTTTCAAAGTGAAGACACTTATCTAGAATCATTGAGAGAGAATGTTCCCGACGTTGTCATACTGGCGATGGGGATGCCAAAACAGGAAATACTCTCCATTGCTCTTCAAGCTGAAATGACGTCTCTTGTTACCGTAAACGGAGGCGCAATTATTGATTTTCTGGCTGGAAAAGTAGAGCGAGCTCCTCGATGGGTTAGAGCGTGTCATATGGAGTGGTGCTTTCGTTTGTTTATGGAGCCCAAACGACTATTCCGTCGCTACGTTGTTGGTAATTTTGTTTTCCTATCGCGAGCAGTTTGGGTCAAGTTAATAATTGGTAAACGCTATGCAAATTAAAACTCACTTACTGATCGGACTAACAAGCCTCGTAAGTATCAACGTGGTCGCTAATGAAAAAAAAACGATCGAGCCACAACAATTTTTGACGTTTTCGTCTGATAAAACCGCTAGTTTGGTTTTTGAGTGTGCAGAATCGCTGTGGGAACACGACGAGGACACGGGCGTTACAACGTTTACTCTTACGCCTGAGAAAAATAGAAAACGGTGTGAGTTTGCAATCCAAGGGCTACTTCAAAGAGACGTCAGGTTCCGGTTAAGTTTCGAGTTTAAAGTGAATGAAGTGTATGACGATCCAGTTAACTGGCATAGTTATTTTCAATTCCATTCATTCCCAGATGAAGGCGAGCAATGGCGTTGTCCCGTTAGCGCATTGGAATCGAAAGGCGGCACGTTAAGAATGTTTAATCGATGGGATGAACAACATATATCGAGCACCATTAATGGTACTTGTGCCAACGATGGCAACTCAATACAAGCTAGGGCACTTTTCTCCGAACGAACTTTTAATGTCGGTAGTTGGAACGAGCTTACGGTTGAAGGGGTTATGAGCACTAATGATGAAGGACATATCAGAGTTTCGCTTAATGATGAATTGCTATCCGAAGTCGTTGGCCCCAATACATTTAATGATGATAGAGAGCCTTATTTTAAACTTGGTATCTACAAGCCGACACAATGGGCAGAGAATGATCATATTGCATTATCGGTCAGAAATGTGGAGTTTGAGTAAGTTATGTTGATCAATAGAGATAAATTTGACTCATTTTGCTTAAGCTGCATGTTAGCGCTGTCATTCTTTCGCTCAACAAGTATGTGGATTGGCTATCCATCAGCTCAACACCAACTTGCTCAAATCACCTACATGCCTCAAAAACTAATGCAAATACTCGTAATGTTATTGCTCATGGCTTACTTAGTTTTTTCGGGTTATCGGCTTTTGTTGGATATTAGATTAAAGAAAGTCGAGTGGTTGGTGATAGTTTCTATACTATTTTCAGTCGTATTGTCAGATTACAAAGTCCTATCAATGCGCTATTTTGTTTCATTTATGGTGATTACGTTACCACCCATATTTTATTATCATCGTTATGGACCTGAAGCATTACTTGTCTTCATAACAAAAATAATATCACTAACTGTGCTTGCAAACTTTGTTTATGTATTAGTTTCCCCCGGTTATGCCATCATGTCTGGTGTACATGAGGGCGCTTGGCGAGGTATGTTCGTACATAAAAATGTAGCGGGAGCTTATTTTGCATTAGTTAGTGTTATTTTTATTTCAAAGTGGTTCTACTTAGAAAATCTCAGGACTAGATTCGATCTAATACTATTTGTATTATGCTGTGTAATGGTGTTTGGATCTAAATCAATGACAGCGATACTAACATTTTTTATCGTACATCTTTCTTTCTGGCTATCTTACCTAATACTTAAGCATTCACTCGTCTCTCAAAGGCTTTTCATCGTCACAACGTATCTCCTAGTGCTAGTTGGCGGCGGATTTGTTGTAAGCTCGTATTTTGATGAACTTATGACCTTGCTAGGTCGAGACCCATCGCTTACGGGAAGAACCGGGCTCTGGGAGGTCTTATTACCTCTCGTTATTGAGAAACCTGTCTTTGGCTATGGCATCGGAGTATTCTCTCGCCCGGAGATTATGTACGAGTATTCCTTAGCCTTTGGGTGGATGGCGAAATCAACACACAGTTCCTTTTTAGATATATTATTAGGTGTGGGTTTTATAGGTGCTACATCAGTATTGGCTTGGTTATTTTACTGCTTGTTTTCCACTTTTCTGAAACAAGTGATTACTGCTAGATATGCTTTTCAATTATCCGGAGCTGTGAGTGTCATAATTGGCTGTCTCATAATTGCGACATCCTCAAGTGGGGTGTTAATTAGTGCAAATATATTTTGGATCCTTATTATTTGTATGGTTTACTTCTGTTATTCGCAGGAAGTTATTGAGGAATAAATTCCCATTCAACTTTTGATGAGGCTAAATTATTATTTAGCTAATACTTCTTGCCAGTGTCATAAAGTCTATCTCATTGCTGTTTTTAATGGGTACGTTAAAACGCTATGGCTTCAGTGTGCCTAGTTATTAGTGGGTGCATCATAATAAAAGTGATTTTAATCACGGGTAATAATAGAGAGTGTTACTTTTTATTCTATCAAAGTATTAGAGCATTTAATTATCAGGAGAAGACAATGAGTACTATCTATACAGGATCAACTAACACAACAGGTACAGGGTCCGCGACTGGGTTAACCGCAGAAAACGCATTCTTGGCCGTATTTTCGGGGGATTGGGTTCTTACAGAAGAATCGGTTTTTGTCAGTGATCTAGGTAATGATGTAATTGCTACCAACCAAGGCAAGTGGAACCAAGCTGGATATAAAGAAATAAGCATAGAAACGGATAAGAACTTTATCTTTGTAGACAATTTTGTCGACGTTGATGTCTTAGCGACGTCCAACCGAGGCACTGATGTCACGGTCCTTGATGCAAAGCGTGGCGATATTACCACAGGTAACGGGCGCGATGTTGTTGAGATCTCTGCCTACTCCAATGCTTCTAGCGCTACTGGGTGGGGGAATATGTTTAATGTAGATACCGGTGCTGGTAGTGACATTATCCAAATGACTCATAGTAAAAACTCACAATGGACAGAGTTCAATATTGATGCAGGACGTGGACACGACTTTGTCGATGTTTCTGAGTTGTATGACTCAGTTTCTGGGGTAAGCCGATTTGCTGATGGTGGTAGAGGCGTCGACTTTCTGAAGTTCTCCGGCGATAACACTTTAGAGTTTGAAAATTTTGAGGTAGTGATTGGTGGTGACAGCGCTGCTTTAGAGCTCGATGAAGATTTACTAGAAAGTAACGATTCACTCGCAGCTCTCAATATCGGCCTCGTGCTGAGCAATATTAACCTATCTACTGATCTGGCTTTTGAAACGAATGAGGGTCTATCTGTACAAGAGGTTCTTTTGCTTGAAGCTAGTGGTTTTGACTCGGCCGAGTTTACGTCAGTCACCCTGATGGGAGAAGGTGATAGTGAATACACCGTGCTCACCGACAGTGATGACTTTGCCATAGTTTAAGGCTTAGTTGCTTATCTAGTTTTGCTATAGAGAGCACTCAGTTTATGAGTGCTCTAGTTATCAACTAAAGATTGGTATGGTCTATGAAGGAACAATGGACATCATTCTTAGCCTATCGAAGGAAAGCACTCGTTTTCTTTGAGCTATTCTCTGTGTTCGCAAATATGCTGGTTTTAGTGTTACCAATATACAGCTTACAGGTGTTCAATAGAGTGTTGAGTTCAAAAAGCTTGGAAACGTTGTTGTATCTTACAGTGATTGCATGCTGTCTATTGCTACTTCAGCAGGTGTTGGAATATACACGTCAACGAATCTTAGGTAACTTAAAGAATATCTACGAGGCGACATTTGATACTAATGCGTTGTCTATTGCCCTGTCTAACACCAACGAAGACCCGACAGAGGTGCTAAAAAAGGCATCGCCAAGCCGCACTTTACCTGTCCTCACCTTACAAGCGTGCAAAATCGGATCTTCCATGGTCTATAGCATTTATTTTGGTCATGTTTAGCTTACATCCAGTCCTGGGAAGTTACGCGTTGTGTACTTCCATACTCTTGATTCTCATGATAGTGATGTTTTCAGGTTCAGTTAGGCAATTAGAAATGAGCTATCAACACTATAAGGGTGTCCAGACATCAGGGGCCGCTAGAATCGTTAGTCAAGCAGTACTTGCTAGATCTCTACGAATCTCGAATAAACTGATTGCTATATGGGATCATAAAAATCAACACACCTCACAATTACAACTTGATGCTTCCTCGAAAACAGCAGTGTTGCAATCGTCTATAAAGCTGTTGAGAACATTAATACAAGTCGGAGTTTATGCTGTTGGCGCAGTATTGGTTATCAAGGGTGATGTCTTAGCAGGAGCCTTACTTGCCTCTGCGATACTCATCAGCCGTATTGTTACTCCTATAGAACTTGCTTCCCAGCACTATAAAGAGTTCCAAGCACAGCGAGACTCATTTAATTGGCTCAATCATATACTAACCAGTCATAAATCGGTGACTAAGTTTGAAGTGGAACTTGATGATATAAAAGTACGCTTGCAAGACGTGTCTTTTAGCTGCCATGAGCGTGCACTTCTCAAAAGCATTAACTTTAAGTTAGCTCAAGGAAAGTGCTTGGAAATCAAAGGGCCCATGGGGTCTGGTAAAACGTTATTAATGGACACTCTGTCCAACCGTGTGCAACCGACGGACGGCAAAGTGTTGTTCAACGATATAGATATACGCAATATTGATGAAAATACGCTATCAGAAAGCGTTGGTTATCTTAGTCAAAATCCAAGCTTTTTTAATGGCACCATTGCAGAGAACATATGTGGCTTTCATGATGTCGCATCGAATTCAGAAAAAATATTGGCGACAAGTGAAGCTGTTGGTCTGGTCGATGAGGTTACAAGACTGCCGGATAACTACAACACGGTTTTAGAGAGCGACGACATAAATTTGTCACAGGGACAAAAACAAAAGCTCGCATTAGCTCGCTGCTTTTATGGCAACCCCAAACTCGTTCTTTTAGACAACCCGACAGTCGCGTTAGATTCCACTACAAAAGTAAAACTGTTGAATACGCTCATTAGTCTAAAAGAGAGTGGAACGACCATTATTTTTATAAGTGATGACGCCTCGTTACAGAGCCTTGCCGATTATGTTGTTGAGCTCCAAGAAGGCACTGTCGTGAAAGGTTACTCAATCAACAAAAACTCATCAGGCAGTAAAAACGTGACCGATCTAAAGCCTGCAGCGCAATATCAAAGTATTACTTATTGAGTAGCTTATGAACCATTTGGACTCAGATTTAACACAAAACAATAACAAACTTGTTTTGACCACGCTTTTAATCCTCGTGATCGGAGTTGTTCTGTTCGTTGGTTGGTCACTCAAGGCTAAGCTAAGCTCCGCAGCGATTGCACCGGGGCTTATTGTTGTGGAAAACAAACGCAAAACGATTGAGCATTTAGAAGGGGGAATCGCGTACTCTGTGCTCGTATCTGATGGTGAACACGTAGTTGTTGGTCAGCCTCTGCTTAAAATTGCTGACATTGCAACACAAAGTGCGCTTAGAAGGGGGACTCTTCACTGGTTGAGTAAACGTGTTGAATATATGAGATTGATCGCCGAGCGAGATAACAAAGAAGAGTTTGAATCGTCACTCGAGCATGAGCAGTTTGCGGGATTACGTCTCGAATACATAACCATGGTTGAAAACCAGCAGTCGCTTTTTGCTAGTCGTAAACAGATGCGTGCCCTTGAACTATCGATTATGTCTTCAAGAAAGGCAGAGCTAGAAGCCAGAAGATCCTCATTTCGTAGCAAGCTTAGCCAAAATTCTCTAGCTAAAGGCTACTTGCTAGAAGAGATAAAGATGCACGAGCGGCTACTTGAAGATGGCTACACTTCTCGGATAAAACTGCTTGAATTGAAGCGCTCACAAGTCCTTCTAGATTCAGACATTATTGGGATTCGAGCAGAACTCGCCTCAATTGAACAAAGCATCATTGAGGTTACACGTCAATTACACGCTATTGAACAAAAACATACTTCAGAAATAGAGCAGTTGATCGCCCAGGTGAAGAACGATCTTATCGCTGCGGAGGCCGAGCTGAAGATAGCGAGAGACAGCCATGAACGCTCGCTCATCACTAGTCCTTCCGATGGAATCATACAAAACATTACCGTTCACTCGTCAGGACAGGTGATTAAAGCTGGTGAAGTGCTCATGGAAGTCGTACCGAACAATGATCGCTTGATCGTTGAAGCGATTGTCTCGCCACAAGACATCGATATGGTTCAAAGCGGCCAGAGCGCATCGGTGCGATTATCCGGTTTGAATCATATGACAGTACCACCTGTTAGCGGGGAAGTTATCTACGTCGATGCAGATGTGTCGGAAAGTCCAGATGGGTCTTCGACAGGTTTTAAAGTCAAAGTTAGCATCAACCAAAACAGCATTGAGGGTCTATATCAAGTTGATCTTACACCAGGAATGCCTGCAGAGGTGTTCGTTCTGTTAGAGCAAAAGAGACCAATTGATTACTTGTTAGAGCCTTTATCAAATAGCTTTTATAAAGCTTTTAGAGAGCAATAATTTTAGTTAGTGACGTTCACTAACACTTTAACCATTACTTTTATAAAACAAGGAAGTGTCGAAATGATTAAACATTGCTTATTCCCGGCAGCGGGTTATGGAACGCGTTTTTTGCCTGCAACCAAATCCATGCCTAAAGAGATGATGCCGATTGTAAACAAACCATTAATTGAATACGGAGTCGATGAAGCGATTCAAGCCGGTATGACAAACATGGCAATTGTCACCGGACGTGGGAAGAACTCTCTTATGGATCACTTTGATAAAAACTATGAGCTAGAGCACCAGATTAGTGGAACTAACAAAGAAGAGATGCTTGTTGATATTAGGTCACTCATTGACTCCGCGCAGTTTACTTATATCCGCCAGAGAGAAATGAAAGGGCTAGGGCATGCCATTCTTACGGGTAAGCAGTTGATAGGAGATAACCCGTTTGCTGTCGTTTTGGCTGATGACTTGTGTGTCAATGAAACGCAAGGCGTGCTTGAACAGATGGTTAAGCTGTTTAAGCAATTCAGATGCACAATTGTTGCTGTTGAGGAGGTGCCTAACGATGAGACGCACAAATATGGGGTTATCGCAGGTGAGCATTTAAGTGATGATCTGATCCGAGTGACTGACATGGTTGAAAAGCCAGAACAAGGAACCGCGCCTAGCAATTTAGCGATTATTGGTCGTTATATTCTCACACCGGATATCTTCGAACATATTGAAAACACTGAACCTGGGAAAGGTGGTGAGATACAAATAACCGACGCCATTCTAAAACAGGCCAGCAATGGGTGCGTTATCGCCTATCGCTTTAAGGGAAAACGGTTTGATTGCGGTAGCGTGGATGGGTATATCGATGCGACAAATTACTGTTATGAAAACATATACTTAAAAGATGACAGCGTGGAACTCAAGAAGCTTGCTACGTTCAAAAACGATCATGATCGAAAATGTGCTTGATTGAACTTGGCTTGTTAGTAGTGGCAAGGCTATGAGCAGAGCGCTGCTTTGCTCTGGTCTTGTTATGTTGCTCGTTTTCTTACACATATGGCTAAGGAACAGTGATGAATGAGAAATTGAGAATAGACACATTGCGTGGGACTGCGTGTGTGCTATTGGTGTTTTTCCATGTTATTGGCTCTAACCCAAACAATGGATTAAAAATCGACGATGGCTTTTATCGCGATTTCAACGACGTGCTCGGTTATCTGCGCATGCCACTGTTTACATTTTTATCGGGTTACGTTTATGCCTATCGGCCTTTTCAAGTAGGAGCGACGAGCTTTCTATTCAAAAAGGCGCGACGATTGTTGGTTCCAATGTTGACTGTAGGTTCGGCGTTTGCGGTTCTTCAGAGTCTGACCCCAGGGACCAATGTTGAAGGGTATAACTGGCTATTGTTACACATTAAGCCTGTCGCGCACTTTTGGTTTATTGAAGCGCTGTTTCTAATATTTATTCTTATCGTCATATTAGAGAAATCAAATGCATTTGAGTCTCTAGCGAGATGGGTTCTGGTATTGGCTGTCACTTCTGTGGTTTACATTTCGCCTTTGTCTATCGACTATTTTTCGATAAATGGATTCATCTACCTTTGCCCGTATTTTGTTTTAGGTATGGGTGTGAATAGATTTAAACTATTGAAATGGTTAAGGGTAGAAGCAGTTTTCATAATGCTGCTAGGGGTAGGCTTGGTTTTATCTTTATTGTACTTTGATGTACTCTCAGCCGATTCAAAGAGGACGCTGCTAGCATTAATACTTGGAATGCTAGGCTGTATTGGTTTGTTGGGCTTAAAGCTTAAGTTTAACTTTCTGGCTGTAATTGGTGCTTTTTCTTATTCAATCTATCTCTATCATGTGTTCTTCACATCCTTTACTCGGATTTTGATAAACAAAATGCCCGTTAATCTTGGCCTGGAAGTGGTCGTCTTGTTAGGTGTTGCTGCTGGCGTTCTGGGACCCATAGTTGTTCAAAAAATAATGGCTAATAATAATACAACCCGTCTGCTTTTTTTGGGTATGGGTAAACAGAAGAACATTCAAACGAATACTCAGTCGTTGGCAACTTGAAACTCCTTCTTAAGCCACCGCCTCAGTGCCAGTGTGCTCTCTAGTTTTAACTGCTCAGGTAGACAAGCAAAGTGATATTCCTGATGAGGGTTGACGACCGGACTGCCAATCTCGATTAAAAACTGGTTCTCAACTTCGTCTTTAATAAACAACCTATGTGTCACCAGCATGCCCAAGCTTCTTATTGCGGCGTGAATGGCTTGTACTGACGCGTTGAATTTGAGTGTTCCATGTTTACTAGGTGATGAAATGTTATGGGCCATACACCATAAGTCCCAATCGTGTTTTCGTCGATCGTTCGTCACCCAGATGCTAGGGTATCGTTCTAAAAGTCCTTCTACATCGTCCTTTGAATAAGATTTGGCTATGGAGGGACTGCATACCATAACTAACTCGTCATCCCCAAGTTTTTCACTGTAATAATCGCTCCAATCGTCGATGTTGCCATGGACTATGGCAACATCGACCCCTCACGTTCTAAGTCGAATGGACCAATTAAGTTAGAAATTCGAACATCTAGCGATGGAATTTCTTTTTGTAAATCTTCGACTCGGGGAATCCACCAGTGAAGCGCTAATGAGTTAACCATGTTAATCGTTAGTCGTTCGTCTCTATGCTTGTTAAGCAGTGCCTCGCTTGCTCGTACAATTTGCTCTAAAGCGGGGCCAACATCTCTGTAGTAATTCTTTCCTTCTTTTGTGAGTTCTACACGACGTCCTACGCGATGAAACAGCTTGGTATTAAGTTGAGATTCAAGACTTTTGATGCTCTGACTAATGGCTGAGTGACTTACGAATAAGTGCTCTGCGGCTAAAGTCATGCTACCGAGCTCTGCGACGGCAACAAAAGAATAAAGAGACTTTAATGCAACGTGTTGCTTCATAGTATTAATCTGTTAGTAAAACTTACATTAAGCTTAACTAAAACTCGTTATTTTTCAGAGAAACGTATCACTATAATGCGATTATGATTTGAATTTTCGAGATGTATCAATGAAAGTGAGCCAGTCAACCCTTGCTATGAGCTATATGCTGTCCTCAACCCTGAGTTTGTCCGTAACTGGTTTGATAACTGGGTATTTAGCGAATTATTTTGTTGCTGTCGATCTTGCTCTGATTCGATTCTTAGTTCCTGCCGTTATTCTGTTTGTTGTCCTTACAATAACGGGTTTGCGATTACCTCCCACATCGATGCGTAAAGTGTTAGCGATACGCGCGTTTAGCATCGCAGCTTGTCAGTTGTGCTTTATCTATGCGTTGGGGAAACTGTCACTAATCGAAAGTGTTGTGTTATTTGGTACTGGTCCTCTGTTTATCGCACTGTTCGAGAAGTGCCTTTACAACATTGAGCTTGCTGTTCGGACTACCACTGCATTGCTGTTTACGTTTATTGGGGTGATTTTCTTGGCTGGCGACCCCTCAGGTTTCACTTTCAAGCCTGAACTCCTTATAGGGTTATTGTCGGGAGTGTTTAATGCAGGTTCACAGTTGAGTCTACATCGTGCATCAAAAGGAGAGATGTCGGGAGTTGAAAACAACGCGTGGACGTTCTTAATCGCGGGTATCTTCTTAATACCTTTTGCTGTGATATTTCATAAGACCATAGGTGTTGATTACGGTATTGGAGACATATCAACCATTATGTATGCCGCCATTGCAGTGTTAACAGTGATGATCATCAACACTCAGGTATGTAGATACAAAGCTTACAAGAGTGCAGCAACCAACACGCAAGTTGCTCCACTGATCTATACCAATTTAGTGTTTACCGCGATGTTCCAGATTACTCTGTTTGACACAACATTTACTTTAAGTCAGTTAGCTGGCATCGCACTGATCATTTTAGGAAACAGCATTCCTGCTTTATACCCATTACTTAAGCTGAGATATTTTTCTCACAACCAGAAAACTCAACCTCAAAACGCGCCAAATTGATTCTCATAATGAAAAATGAAACTTGGTGTGGTATAAGTAATTGAATTTAAAAGTTTAAATAATTGGCACGTGTTTTGTACCTTCAGTCTCAAGCCATCAGCAAAGGGACAAACTCATGGTACTAGCACACAAATACAGATCACTAACAATACTTGGGAGCGGGTTAGCAGCATCGCTGCTAGGCTTCGAGAGTCACGCGACTGCGTTCGATACTTGCCCTAGCAAAGCCTATCTTTTCCAAGCAAACCCTGTAAAAGTATACGGCGTCAACTTGGTGACAGGCTCAACGAGCTTGTTGCAAGGCGATACGGGGCTTAACGCAAATATTAACGGGGTAGGTTTCGACTTTGATGGCCGATACATCTACGGCTACGATACCACGAACAAACGTATCGTTCGCTTGGGTAAGGATTTTCAAGCAGAGATATTGAATACTTCCGGACTTCCCACAGACCATACGTTTTACGTAGGTGACGTATATGAAAGTGTGTATTACCTCTACCGTAAAGGAAAGGGTCTATTCACCATTGATCTAACTCCACTTGAGTCGGACTCAAGTGCAGTGCTTGCCGTAAATCGTGTCACTACACGCGCTGTGGTTAACCTAACAGACTTCGCGTTTCATCCTAGTGACGGGAAACTGTATGGTATCGACAACAATTCCGGCGCTCTATATTCGTTTGATGCGAGTACGGGGCAAGAAACGTACATCGGTGACACTGGTGAGACAGGGACGTTCGGAGCAGGGTATTTTGACGTCGACGGCTATTATTATGTCGCTCGCAACCAAGATGGTCAGATATACCGCATTGATTTGTCAGAGGGTAACGCTTCAAACATAGCCAATGGTGTTGTACCTGCAGTGAAGTTCGCCGATGGTCCTAATTCTAGTCAAAACGATGGTGCTCGCTGTGCAAACGCACCGGTTATCGATGAGGACTCTAACATCGACTTCGGTGACGCTCCTACTACTTATCAAACCAAACTCGCCGATAATGGCCCTCGACATGAGTTGGATGGCTCAACATGGCTAGGTGATTCAGCACCTGATGGCGACCAAGACGGCAGAGCTAATAATCTCGCCGATGACGAGACTGGGATTGATGACGAAAATGGTGTTGGCTTCGTGACGGCTATCGAACCAGGTCTGGATAGCATCGTCCGCGTAAATGCGTCAACCTCGGGATATTTATCCGCTTGGTTCGACTGGAACCAAGATGGCGATTTTGCAGATGATGGCGAGCAGGTATTTGCAGACCAACTACTCGACGCAGGTAACAACGATCTTATCTTTACAGTTGATGCAGCCGCATTTATCGGTACTACTTGGAGTCGATTCCGCTTCAGTCAACAAACTGGTCTAGATTACTTCGGTGGGTCTACCTCTGGCGAAGTTGAAGATCATGAAGTAGCAGTCACAGGTGAAGGGTTGTCTGTGCGTTACTACCCAAGTGCGACAGATTATGCCACCGTCGCTTATGAAGATAACTGGCCTTATACAGCAGATTACGACATGAATGATGTCGTTGTTAGCTACCGCATCACAGAGATCCTACGAGACGACAATGTTGTTAAATCGAAAATCGAAGGTCATCTTGGAGCCGTTGGTGCTTCGTACCATAACGGCTTTGCTATTCGTCTTAAAGGTTTGAATAGAACGGATGTTGATGCAGCAACAACTCGTCTCATCAAGAATGACGTTCAAGCAGAGAGTAGTGGTTTAGAAGCCATTTCGAATGAGGCAATCTTTATCATCAGCGAAGACACATCCGAGTACAAACTTGAAAGCTGTGAGTTCCACAGAACCCTGTTGTCTTGTGCGAAGGAAGACGTACAGCTCAACTTTACTCTTCATGTCAACATCGTCGATGGTACGGACACCACGTCTCTTATGGCCATGCCTTACGACCCGTTCATTTTTGCTACGCCAGGTTACTACCATGGTGAAGGTTATTTCCAACCGGGCAGAAAGTGGGAAGTACACCTACCTAACTACGAACCGACAGAGCAGTTTGACGCCGATATGTTTAGTGGTTTAGGCCGAGATGTCAGTAATGCGGCAACAGGTACCTACTTCAAGACAGCAGAAAACTTACCGTGGGCTCTACTAGTCAATGACCAATGGCAGTGGCCGACAGAAAATACGGATTTGATAGAGGCGTACCCAGAATATGCAACGTATGCCGAATCTAGTGGCGAACAATCGCAAAACTGGTTCGAATCGCAATTCGCCACCCCAGGCAAATGTTATATCCCATAGGAGACGCGTCATGAAAGCACTAACATTAACATCAATTATTTCTCTAGGTTTAGTCGTTGGCTGTGGCGGTGGTGGTGGCGGCGATGGTGGCTCAGGTGGTAGTGTTGCGGCAGAGACTCCGCCGGCTGTAACACCTGCACCGGAACCCACACCAGCGCCTACGCCAACACCAGTTTCAGTTACGCGTACTATGGAGGATTTATCAATACCAGATAGCTTTGATTATCAACCGATTGAGGAATACTCACTAACAATTGATGCTTCTAGCGATGTAAGTGGAAGAGCTTTTGTCACTGTATATACCGAGTTCGAAGAGCTTGCCTCGGGAGAGGTTGAGCCTAAGTACGAAAGTAAAGTGGCGTCACAAGCACTGACTACTGGTAGAGCGAAGCTATCTTTCAACGCAGCTGAACATGTCGGTACCTTTTTAGTGGAAATATGGACGTATGATGGTAACGATCCAGTGAAAAAGCAGATATCTGCAACAAGCTCAACGTTGACCTGGTAGCTGCCAAAGACGTAACCCTATTTGCTGTGTGAAAAAAGCCCTGCCATCGCGGGGCTTTTTAATAGCTTGTCGATAGCCAAGGCAGTACAATGCACAAAAAGCCACAAGCGATAAAGACCATGAATCAAGAATACCTAAACGAGCCTGATGAATTTGACGATCAAGAAGGCGAAGAGATCGAAATTGAAGCCATTGGAATCGACGTCTCCAGCCATCCGATTGAGCTATATAAACTGTTCAAAGTTGCCAATTTAGTGGGCGGTGGCGGTGAAGCAAAACACTTTATTGCTGAAGGCTACGTGGCTGTTAATGGTGAACTGGAAACACGTAAACGTCGCAAGATGTACGATGGTGACTTCTTCGAATTCAACCAAGAGTACTACGTCGTTGTTTGCGATCAGCCACCTACTGAGCCAGAAGAGGTTAAGGTAGAGAGTAAACCTGAGCCAAAAGCTGCGAAATCGAAACAGAATAAGCCGCAAAAAGACAAACAAAAGAATAAAAAGACGAAGTCCAACAAGCCAGGTCAATCGTCAGCAAAAACCAATAAGTCGAACAAATCAAACTCAAGTAAATCGAACCAAAAGGGCAGTAAAGATCCGAATAGCGGACGCGGCTCTATCGATTTCTTCTAGTTACTCATTGTTGTCAATAGTAGCGCTGAGTTTAAAAGGATCTAGAACAAAACTGCAATATCAATGACCGATACTCAACCAAAGTATCGGTTTATCGAGGAGAGAATAATGAAGTTTGTGGTTGATACTCATACGCATACCTACGCCAGTGGTCATGCTTATAGCACCATTACCGAGAATGCTCAGGCGGCAAAGGCGAACGGGTTAGAAATTCTATGCACCACGGATCACGCAGAGTCCATGCCTGGCGCACCACACTTTTGGTTTTTCTCAAACCAGCGAGTGATTCCTAGGTTTCTTTCTGGTGTCGCGATCATTCGTGGTATTGAAGCTAACATTATCAATACTCAGGGCGAGATTGACGTTAATCCGACATCATACAAGGCGCTCGACTGGATCATTGGTAGTTTTCATGAACCTGTGTTTAATCCTGCTAGCAGAGAAGAGCATACCGAAGCGCTCATCAACGTGATCAAAAGCGGCAATATTGATGCTTTGGGTCACTTAGGTAACCCAAACTTCGACTTTGATTTTGATGCGGTGGCTCAATGTGCCGCCGAAAACAATGTTGCGATTGAAATTAATAATTCAACGCTCAAAGGTCACAGCCGAGTAGGGAGTGTTGACCGTTGTTATGAGATTGCTCGAGCGGTGAAAGCGGCAGGCGGCTATATTACGACCGGGAGTGACTCACATTTTTACGACACAATTGGTGAGTTCGAACTGACACGCCAATTGCTAACCGAAGTAGAAATGCCAGTTGAAAAGATCATTACTGCATCAGCGTGTCAATTTCTCGACTTCTTAGCGCTGAGAGGCCGTGAGCCGATCGCCGAGTTCTGCGATTTATAAGTCAATCGGTGTAGCGTAAACGTTACATGTTTTGATGCAATTTTTTGTGCCGTTGTTGCAGGAACTTCGAGTACAATAACCAAGACCTCAGGAAGCTGGGGTCTTTTGCAATCAAAAGGACATAGAATGACGACGACAGCGCTAACAAAAATGAAAACGCTCGCTAAACCAATCCAACTCCTCGGTTTGATGACTCTTTGCATCACTATCTCTACATCAGCGATGGCTTCAGGTGGTGTCGACCTTAAAAAGAACATGCAAGCGATGAAACTTGCGTTTAAACAGGCCGCAGAAGCGCAGTCAGTGGAAGCGATGCAGACCCCGATTACTGAGCTTGATCAGCTCATTGCTGACTCTAAACAAGGCAATTACCCACCAGAAAAAGCGGATCTTTACTTAGAAGGGTTCAAAAAGCTTTCGCAAGCGATTGATAATGTGGATGCGGATCTTAAAAAGGGCGATTTAGAGGCGGCTAAGCAATCTTTGCGTGAAGTCGATAGCCTTCGTCTTGAATATCATGACAAGCGCAATCCTAGTATTTGGAAGAAGCTTTTTGGTTAATCGATTAAGGTTTATACAAAATTAAAAGGAGCACCTAGGTGCTCCTTTTTTACGTCCAGTTAAATCATGTTCGACTGACGATTAAGCTTGCGCAAACTTATAAGTGCGGTAGCCACCAATCAAGTTACGAGCCTTAAAGCCATTGTTGACTAATTGGCGATAAGCCACGTTACCACGTAACCCAACTTGGCAGTAGATTACAATCTCTTTGTCTTTTGGTAGTTCATCCATTCGACCGCGTAGCTGATCGACAGGGATATTAATCGCACCTTCGATAAAGCCAACGTTCTCTAACTCACCTGGATTACGCACATCGAGCAGCACTTGATCGTCATTTAAGTTGTCTATTTCATCGAAGTGGATAGGGGTTGCATCGCCTTTCAGTATGTTGTTTGCTACAAATGCGGCTTGGTTAATCACATCTTTGGCGCTACCGTATGGAGGCGCATAAGTAAGCTCTAAGTGTTGGAGCTGTTCAACCGTCATGCTTGCACGCTGTGCCACCGCAAGAACGTCAATACGCTTGTCGACACCGTCTTTACCAGCCGCCTGTGCTCCAAGGATCTTGCCTGTTTCAGGGCTAAAGAGTAGTTTCAGTGACACTATCTCAGCACCTGGGTAATATCCAGCGTGACTTGCAGTATGAACGTATACTTTTTCGTAGTTGATGCCTTCACGTTTAAGGACTTTTTCATTTTTGCCAACTGACGCTACGGCCAAATCAAAGATCTTCACAATGGCAGTGCCTTGTGTACCTTGGTACGTTTCACTGCGTCCCAGCATGTTGTCTGCAGCCATACGACCTTGGCGGTTTGCCGGTCCAGCGAGTGGAACAAATCCCGCTTTGCCTGTGACAAAGTCTTTATCTTCAATGGCATCACCAACCGCGTAGATCGAAGGATCACTCGTCTGCATACTGTCGTTGGTATAAATGCCGCCAAGTTCGCCAAGTTGTAGACCTGCTTCTTGTGCTAGCTTAGTTTCTGGGCGTACACCGATTGACATAATCAGTAAGTCGGTTTCGAGTGTATCGCCATTATTCAATGATAGAGCCAACTTACCTTGCAGATGCTGATGTTCACTTGATTCACCGGAACTAGTATCAGCAACTTGAGTTGAAGGGATGTATTCAACAGATTCAAGCGCTGCACCTAAACGTAGATCTATGCCGCGTTGCTTGATTTCCGCGTGTGCAAATCCAGCCATTTCTTTATCGACAGGCGTCATTACCTGATCAGCCATTTCGATAAGCGTTGTTTTGATACCCAGCTGGTGGAAGGCTTCCATCATTTCTAGGCCAATGAATCCACCACCAATTACCGTTGCATGTTCTGGCTTATTCATCTGAATGGTTTGAATGATGCGGTCCATATCAGGAATGTTGCGCAGCGAATGGGTTAGGGGATTATCAATTCCCGGAATCGCAGGAACGAACGGTGCCGCACCCGGACTTAAAAGAAGGAAGTCGTAAGATTCCTGATATTCACTTCCGTCTATAAGATTTTTGATAGTCACCGTTTTGTCAGCTCGGTTGATCGATTTTACCTCGTTCATTACTCGAACATCGACGTTAAAGCGCGCCAAGAAGCTCTCTGGCGTTTGAAGTAGCAGTTTGGAGCGATCTTTTATGTCTCCTCCAATATGGTAAGGCAGTCCGCAGTTTGCAAATGACACGAATGGTCCACGTTCAAACATGATGATTTCAGCGTCTTCACTCAGACGACGAGCACGCGCAGCAGCGGAAGCACCACCAGCAACCCCACCTACAATTACAATCTTAGTCATACCTTACCTCTTTGTTTTCTTTGGTACTTTGCCCAAAAAATTAATTCAGTTCACTAACGGATGAGCAACACTATAATTCCTATAATTAGAAATGTCTAATATAATTTTGACTAAATATTAAAACCCTAATTAAGTATTGACTAAATTAATGAGTGCTTAGATAATGCATCCAATTATTCAACACATTGAGGTAGCAAGGTGAACTTACCGCAAATGAAAGCGAAAGTCGTGGATGTCGCTGACGTACTAAAAACACTGGCTCACCCGGATCGTTTGTTTGTGTTGTGCCAGTTAGTAGAAGGAGAGATGGGTGCTGGACAACTACAGGAAAACTCAGATCTCAGCCAATCCGCTTTTTCTCAACACCTAACTGTTTTGAAAAAGGCGGAGTTAGTCTCGGTTAGAAAAGAGTCCCAACACGTTTACTACTCACTGAAGGATGAACGTGTAATTGGGCTGATCCAACAATTGCATTCGCTCTACTGTCATTAAACCCCACCGTTTAAGTTGGTTTAACTTGCAGAGTTTTCTCATGAACTCTGCAACTTAAATCATTTTAAGTTTTAAATTCAATGAGGTAGTTATGGAATTTACATTTCCTTGGGGTTCGCTCTTGGGCGGAATGCTACTCGGTGTGTCTGCTACTTTACTGTTACTGTTTAACGGTAAAATAGCCGGTATTAGTGGTATTGTCGGTCGCATTTACAAAGCTAAAACTGGTGATACCAGTTGGCGCGTGTTGTTTGTACTTGGTATGGTTTTGGGCGGCGTTCTGTCTGCAAAATGGCTAGGTATCGCACCCGCTGAAATGGTGGTGTCTACTCCACTCGTAATAGTCAGTGGACTACTAGTTGGCATTGGTACCAAGCTGGGTAATGGCTGCACGAGTGGTCATGGCATCTGCGGAATGGGGCGTCTATCTAAGCGTTCGATTGCTGCCACAATGACCTTTATGGGCGTTGCCATGGTAACGACCTTCGTTATGCTTCATGTACTTTAGGAGACAAAGATGCAACGTGTTATTTCTATACTAAGTGGATTTTTGTTCGGTGCTGGCATGATCATTTCAGGCATGGGCGATCCAGCCAATGTCATGGCATTTCTAGATATCTTTGGAGCGTGGTCTCCAGATTTGGCGTTCGTAATGGGCGGTGCGCTACTTGTCTTTGCTCCGAGTTATTGGTTGGTGATCCGTAAGAAGCAAGAGCCAGTTTGTACCGATCAGTTTTGTTTAAGTGACAATAACAAGATAGACAAAAAGCTGTTGAGTGGCGCCGCGTTGTTTGGCATCGGCTGGGGTATTGCAGGTATTTGTCCTGGACCAGCGATCTCATCTATGGCAAATGGCAGTTTTGGGATTTTGGGTTTTGTGGCTGCTATGTTAGTTGGCATGGTGCTTACCGACATAGTCGTGGAAAAGCGCGCAACATCAGAGTTGGCAAACCAGTCATAATATCAACCAATTAAAGATAGTTTTTGTGGGCCCGATCGTACGATCGGGCCTTTTTTTGTCTAATTTTTAGAGGGATAGTGATGCTCATTTGGTAAATTAGCAAATTCTAAATTTAACATTAGACAAAGCTAATCTATGTGGTTATATTAGCAATATCTAATTATAACTCGTGAGGTCAAAATGAAATCTACTCTAGCTAAGTGGGCAGTAGTAGTCGCTGTTCTGGGAACACCAACAGCCTACGCTTTCGACACCACAATTATTGCTATCAAACGCGTTGATTCTATTGTGGAATTAGATGGCACCGTAGAAGCCGTTAATCGCGGAACGCTATCTGCACAAACCTCCGGTCGCATCGTTGCTGTGAATGCTGATGTGAATGACATCGTTAGCCAAGGTGATGTACTCCTAGAAATCAGTGCAGAGCAACAGTCAGCATCATTAGATGCAGCATTAGCCCAGTTAAACAGCGCCAATGCTCAAAATATTAAAGCGTTAGCGCAGATAAAGCGTTATCGCGAACTCTTTCCTAAAGGTGCAATTTCTAGAGAACGTTTAGATGCAGCTGAAGCCGAAGCGCGCTCCTCTGCTGCAGAGGTTAAACGAGCAACGGCCGCTGTCGCACAGGCGAAAGAGTCGTTGGGCTACACCAGCATTCGTGCTCCTTATACGGGAGTTGTTACTCAGCGTCATGTCGAACTGGGCGAAACGGTCGCTCCAGGCAGTCAATTGATGACAGGTTTTTCACTGTCGCCACTTCGTGTAGTAACAGAAATTCCTCAGCGCTACCGTGAAAAAGTCGCAGATGCCAATCAGTTTTCTATAACCACTCTCAATGGCGCGACCCTTGAGCCATACGAGGCTAAGCTGTTTAACTACGCTCATGAAAAATCTCGTGCCTTCCGCCTTCGTCTAGAGCTTCTTGAGCAGCCACAAAACTTACTACCAGGTGAGTGGGTGAAAGTCGCCTTTACCCATGATGAAAAACCATCGATTCAAATTCCAGAGTCCGCTGTTATTCGCCGCGGAGAACTGAGTGTTGTCTATCGTGTGGACGATGAAAAAGTGGCGATGAATCCAGTACGAGTGGGTCAATCCCATGACGGTCAACTTGAAGTACTTAGTGGCCTTGAAGTGGGCGATGAAATTGTTACCGATGTCGTCAGCTATTTGGCCGAGAAGTAGGGGGCGGTATGAGTCATAACATAAACGACGATAAGATGGGAATTTCTGGCCGTGTAGCAGCCGCATTCCAGTCATCGGCAATGACGCCTCTATTAGCTTTGATTGCACTGATGCTTGGATTGATGGCGATTGCCGTGACGCCTAAAGAAGAAGAACCGCAAATCGATGTGACCTTCGCCGATGTCTACATTCCATTTCCGGGCGCGTCACCTAGAGAAGTAGAGAGTCTGGTTACCAATCCGGCTGAGCAAATCGTGTCCGAGATCAACGGCATCGACAAAATATACTCGTTCTCCCAACCAGGTGGAGCAATGATTGTTGCGATATTCGAAGTCGGGATCCCAAGAAATGAAGCCGTGGTTAAGATATACAACAAGCTCTATTCCAACAACGACTGGATGCCGGCAAACATGGGGGTTGGGCAGCCTATTATCAAACCTCGTGGTATCGAAGATGTTCCGATTGTAAACGTGACCTTGTCACCTAAGTCAGACTCAGCATCGCTAGAAGAGATCACCAGTGTGGCTCATGGGTTGGAAACAGAGTTAAAACGTATTCCAGGTACGCGAGATATCTACACGGTTGGCCGTCAGCCAACAATTGTTGATGTTAGACTCGACCCTGCAAAAATGTCAGGTTACGGTGTCACTATAGATTCGCTTAATCAGATGTTGCCGGATGCTAACTCAGCATCACCTATGCTTGCTTTGACACAAGACAACCAGTCCATACCTCTGCAAATAGGTGAGTTTCTTACCAATGTTGATGAGGTTAAGCAGCTAGTGGTCGGTTTACATGATGGTCAACCTGTCTACTTGTCGGATATTGCAGATATCAATTTAGGAATAGATACGCCAACGCAAGTTGTTTGGACGAGTGACAAGAGTGACATTAAACCAGCAGTGACAATCGCGATAGCAAAGAAAAGCGGTGAGAACGCGGTGGATGTGGCTAAAGCGGTTGATGAACGTTTAGGTGAGCTCGAAAGCACTCTAATTCCAGATAACATTCAGGTAGATGTGACTCGCGATTATGGCCAGACTGCTGCGGATAAAGCCAATACATTGATTGGTAAGCTTGCTTTTGCAACGGGAGCGGTCGTTCTGTTGGTTCTTGTGACTATGGGCGTACGCGAAGCGGTTGTGGTTGGTGTCGCAGTCATTATCACTTTGTTGCTGACTCTATTCGCATCATGGGCTTGGGGATTTACCCTTAACCGTGTGTCGTTGTTCGCGCTTATTTTCTCGATCGGGATTTTGGTCGATGATGCCATTGTTGTGGTGGAAAATATTCACCGACATATGGTGAAAGGCAAGCAAAAATTGGCGGAGCTTATTCCTGGTGCAGTCGATGAGGTTGGTGGACCCACTATACTAGCGACTTTAACTGTTATCGCTGCTTTGTTACCAATGGCGTTTGTATCTGGCTTGATGGGCCCTTATATGAGCCCAATTCCGATCAATGCGTCAATGGGGATGTTGATCTCGTTGATTATCGCGTTTGTATTAACGCCATGGTTAGCTCGAATCCTGCTGAAAGAGAGCACTGACCATAAAGAAGAAGTCAGTAGCAAACAAGCGGCTTTCTTTAGAAAGGTAATGTCACCGTTTGTCGTTAGTCGAGTGCAAAAACGCAACCGTTTATTACTAGGTGTTGGTGTGTTGGTGGCGATTGCCGTATCAATGTGGCTACCTGTACAACAGCTCGTCGTCATGAAGATGTTGCCGTTTGATAATAAGTCTGAGTTCCAAGTAATTTTGGATATGCCAGAGGGCAATTCGTTAGAGCGCACGCAACGTGTGTTGTTCGAGCTCAGCGATGCACTTAATGACGTTGAAGAAGTTAGTGATTATCAGATTTACGCAGGCACTGCGGCACCTATTAACTTCAACGGATTAGTGCGCCACTACTTCATGCGTCAAGCACCAGAGAAAGGGGACATTCAAGTTAACTTAGTGGATAAGTCAGAGCGCGCTCGTTCAAGCCATGAGATAGCCGTCGAAGTGAGACCAAAGCTAGTAGAGATTGCACAGAGATTCGGTGGCAAAGTGAAAGTGGTTGAAGTACCTCCAGGCCCACCCGTGTGGTCACCAATTTTGGCAGAAGTGTACGGCCCGACACAAGAAGTCCGCGAACAAGCCGCACTGCAACTTAGAGAGATATTTCGCGAAACGGATGACATTGTTGATGTCGATCTCTATTTACCAGAAGCGCATCAAAAATGGCAGGTAGTCATTGATCGTAGTAAAGCCTCTCGCTTAGGCGTCGCCTATTCATCAATTGTCGATTCACTTGCGACTGCAGTAGGCGGAAAGCCTGTGAGTTACTTGCATAGCGAGCAGAGCAAATATCCGATTCCAATTCAGATCCAGGCCAAAGAGAGTGCCAAAGTGCGTTTGGAGCAGGTGATGAATATGAAGATCAATTCTGCATCGGGTACGCAGTATATCCTTGCCGATTTAATTAAGGTACGTGAGCAAGCGATGGATAATTATATTGTTCATAAAAACCTGGTCCCAATGATCATGGTTGTAGGTGACATGACCGGTGAACTCGATAGCCCTCTCTATGGTATGGCCGATATAGCAGCAAGCCTCTCGGATAAAGGTATGGATGTAGAGCAGTACTTTGTCAATCAGCCCTCAGGACTCAAAGGCGTAGAGATCTTTTGGGATGGCGAATGGACGATTACCTACGAAACTTTCCGAGACATGGGTATTGCCTATGCAGTTGGTATGGTGCTGATTTACTTGCTGGTAGTCGCACAGTTTAAATCGTATTTAGTGCCGCTGATCATTATGGCGCCGATTCCTTTGACTATTATCGGCGTGATGCCGGGTCATGCGTTACTGGGGGCTCAGTTTACCGCTACGTCGATGATCGGCATGATAGCGCTTGCGGGCATTATTGTTCGAAACTCAATACTGTTGGTGGATTTTATTAACCATCAGTTAAGAGATGGAATGGAGCTTGGTGAAGCGGTGATTGAGTCGGCTATCGTCCGTGCTAAACCTATCATGCTCACTGCACTGGCTGCGATGATTGGCGCGGTCTTTATCTTAGATGACCCAATCTTCAATGGGTTAGCGATAAGTTTGATATTCGGCATCTTCGTATCGACATTGTTAACCTTACTGGTGATTCCGATTCTGTATTACGTCGCATTAAATCGCGGCATAGTGAAAGCGGCTGTGTAGCAACGCCGTCGCAGCGGAGAGCTCCGTGTTAGAAACGGAGCTTTTATTTGCATAATTATATTAGCTATATCTTATTAAGAGGTTGTTTATGAAAGTTGAAAACGGCATTCGAATTCTCGCAGGATCCATGGTTTTGATCTCGCTAATACTGACTGTATACGTGAGCCATCATTTTGTCTGGTTTACGGTATTTATCGGTCTTAATTTGATTCAAAGCGGTTTCACCGGTTTTTGTCCGCCACGAAGACTGTTGTTAAAGCTTGGTCTAAAGGAATAGTCCTATTTAAGCGATTCTACCAAGGCTTGAAAGGTAGGATTGTTCAGGAGCTGTTGTCGCCCTTCATCGATGAGTAAGGTGACTGACTCATCATGAGTTTAGCCACCTTTAAGGTTTTACTGTCTATCTATACAGTTTTAGTAAGATTGGGCAATGATCGCTTATTTGGTAATCAAGAACACTCTTCGTCGGCATGACATTTTGTAGGGCTGGACTGCTGCGTAAATCGGGGCTGAGAACAATATGGTCGATCAACGACCGAAACTGATGAGTCTTGTTCGGGTTTCGATTAGAACGCACTTTACACTCGGCTTTAGTGGATTTCGTTGCCAGTCTTGGCACAGCATCGAGGTCTTTCGTGAGAGTTGCCCAGAGCCAGTCGCCTGAATAAGCGAGATTGTGGTTAAAGTCTCCAAGTAATACATACGATTCATCATTAGATTCTAGCTGTTTGAGCCAACTGTTAAGGACTCTGCCTTGTTGTTTGAGTGTCTTACACGAGTTGTTAGATGTGTATTTGCCACTGCATCCGGCTTTAAGGTGCACAGAAAGGAGGTTAATCCTAGACCCGTTGTCTAACGTCAACTCAATCGCAGAGGCAAAGCGAAGCCGCCCACCTTTACTTAGGGGGAAGTCAGCAACGTCTTTTACAGTATGACCATGACGAACGGCAAAGCCTGTATATTGATTTATTTCTGAAAACTGGTGCTGTTTATTGCTGGGTAATGATCGGTCTGAGAGGTAGATGTCATAATCGGGTCCAACAACTTGAGAAATTGCCTCTATGCTGTCCACTTCTTGGAATGCGAGAATATCAGGACTGGTTTGCATGAATTGCGTCTTCAGTGCGGAAAAGTCATCTTGAGTACGATAACTCGTTGGAAACTTTTTCGATGGCGTCGTTGTAAGCCACTCTATATTCCATGTCATTATCGTGGTCGCACCTACTAGTGTAGGAAAAAGTGATATTCCTATTAGTAGGGAAAATGTCAGGTAACCATAACGGATTGTTCTTATCATTTCCCTTGCCATTCATAAAAATCGTTTCAAGCAATGTGCCGCAAGCCTTGGCAAAAATGCAACTGTTTTTCCTGAAAATTTGGCATTGATTTGGGAAATTGCACCATATGAGATCCACTTCATTTAGATCGAATTCTTCTTGTTCACTACCCAGTTTTTATTGATCCAAATCAATACTTTCGGTTGGTGCTTTTCGTTAAATACACCACAATATATTGTGTCAGAATAAATGCTAACAACCCTATATAGTGTATTTGTGGATAACTCTGTGAGTATGTTAGGGGTAAGGAGAAAGGGTGAAAACAATCGTAATCAAGAGAGATGGCTCTCGTGCTCCGTTTACAAAGGATCGTATTGAAGCTGCTGTGGTAAGTGCGGCGGAACATGCAGACAAAGAGTTCGAACTGTACGCTAAAAATGTGGCGTTAGCAGTCGAGCTTAAGCTGCAGGATTGCGAACATGTGGATATTCAGGAAATCCAAACTCATGTAGAAAATGAGCTGATGCAAGGTCCATATAAAGGGCTGGCTCGTTCATACATCGAATACCGTCACGACCGCGATGTTGCGCGTGAGAAAAAGAGCGCTCTGACTAAAGAGATTGAAGGTCTTATCGAAGAGAGCAATGCCGATCTTCTTAATGAGAACGCTAATAAAGACGGTAAAGTGATTCCAACTCAGCGTGACCTGCTTGCAGGTATCGTTGCTAAGCACTACGCTAAAACGCGTATCTTACCGCGTGATGTTGTGCAGGCTCACGACGAAGGCGATATTCACTATCACGATCTAGATTACGCACCTTTCTTCCCAATGTTTAACTGTATGCTGATCGATCTTAAAGGCATGCTTACTCACGGTTTCAAAATGGGTAACGCAGAGATTGATACGCCAAAATCTATTTCGACGGCGACAGCGGTAACGGCACAGATCATTGCTCAGGTAGCAAGCCATATTTATGGCGGTACGACAATCAACCGTATTGATGAAGTACTAGCACCGTATGTTAAAGCTAGCTATGACAAGCATCTTCAAATTGCGCAAGAGTGGGACATCCACCAGCCAGAAGCATTTGCAACAGCTCGTACAGAAAAAGAGTGTTACGACGCGTTCCAGTCATTAGAGTATGAAGTGAACACCCTGCATACCGCTAATGGTCAGACTCCGTTTGTTACCTTTGGTTTTGGCCTTGGCACAAGTTGGGAATCTAAGCTTATTCAAACGTCTATTCTCAAGAACCGAATTGCGGGTCTAGGTAAGAACAAAAAGACGGCGGTATTCCCGAAACTTGTCTTTGCCATTAAAGATGGATTGAACCACAAGTCAGAAGATCCTAACTACGATGTTAAGCAACTGGCGTTAGAGTGTGCATCAAAACGTATGTACCCAGATATTCTTAACTACGACAAAGTAGTCGAGGTAACGGGCTCGTTCAAGACGCCGATGGGCTGTCGTAGTTTCCTAAACACTTACGAAGAGAATGGTGAACTGCAGCATGAAGGGCGTAACAACCTTGGTGTGGTGAGTCTTAACCTTCCTCGTATTGCAATCAAAGCAAATGGCAGTGTCGACAAATTCTATGAACAATTGAATGATCGCCTAGTGCTTGCACGTAAAGCGCTTGAGACTCGCATTAGTCGTTTAGAGAAAGTTAAGGCACGTGTCGCTCCAATTTTATATATGGAAGGTGCGTGTGGCGTCCGACTTAAAGCTGACGATTCGATTGCTCCAATCTTTAAAAATGGTCGCGCGTCGATTTCTCTTGGTTACATCGGTATCCACGAGACAATGACTGCACTGTTTGGAAACGATACTCACTTGTATGACGATAATCAAATGCGCGATATGGCGTTGGATATCATCAAGCATATGAAGAGCGTAGTAAACGAGTGGGCACAAGAGACAGGCTATGCATTCAGCCTTTACGGTACGCCGAGTGAAAACCTATGTAGCCGTTTCTGCCAAATCGATACGAAAGAGTTTGGTGTTATTGAGGGTGTGACCGATAAAGGTTACTACACCAACAGTTTCCACCTAGACGTGCAGAAGAAAGTAAACCCTTACGATAAGATCGACTTTGAGATGCCATACCCAGAAGTGTCATCAGGCGGCTTTATCTGCTACGGCGAGTTCCCGAACATGCAACGCAATATCGAAGCGTTGGAGAACGTGTGGGACTACAGTTACAGTCGTGTTCCTTACTATGGCACCAACACACCAATTGATGAGTGTTATGAGTGTGGCTACACGGGTGAATTTGACTGTACCAGTAAAGGCTTTACATGCCCTAAATGTGGTAACCACGATTCTACGCGTGTATCTGTAACTCGTCGTGTTTGTGGCTATCTAGGTAGTCCTGATGCTCGTCCATTTAACTTCGGTAAACAAGAAGAAGTTAAGCGCCGCGTCAAACACCTGTAAAAAACAAGCAAAACCAGTAATAGAAGAGAGTCACAATCAATGAATTATCATCAGTATCATCCAATCGACGTGGTCAATGGACCTGGTACGCGTTGTACTCTCTTTGTTTCTGGCTGTGTTCATCAATGCCGTGGGTGCTATAACCAGGCAACATGGTCATTGCATTCTGGGCATCCGTTTACTCAAGAGCTTGAAGACCAAATCATTGCTGATCTCAATGATACTCGCATCAAAAAAGCGCGGTCTGTCTTTATCGGGAGGCGATCCACTTCATCCTGCGAATGTCGATGCTGTGCTTAAACTCGTGCAACGAGTAAAAGCTGAATGTGTAGGTAAAGATATTTGGCTTTGGTCGGGTTATCTTCTAAGTGAACTCACGCCAGAGCAAAAACAAGTCGTTGATCTTGTTGATGTGCTGGTGGACGGTAAGTTTGATAAAGATCTTGCCGCTCCAGAGCTTGAATGGCGTGGTAGCGCCAATCAGGTCATCCATCGCTTTACTGATTTATGATAAAGGATCTTCGGCTCCTTTTTTGTTGTGTTGAACCTATTAATCGCTGAACAGCAATCTTACTAGGTTTCAAGGCTCATATAGATAATCTGGTTTACAGTGCGCTTTACAGAATGAATATCGCCCACTTATAACAAAACTATTTCAATATTTTTAATCTAATGATAACGTGAAGCCCATTGCTTGAATTTCAAAGGGTTGTGACTTTCATGTTCTCTCAGTTACCCGAGCCAGCGCTCGATCCAATTCTTTCTCTTTCCGTTGCTTACCGAAATGATCCCCGTACCGACAAAGTTGATTTAGGTATCGGTGTATACAGAAATAGCGACGGTCAAACTCCTATTATGAAGGCGATAGCTGAAGCTCAGCGTATCGTCACCGCGCAACAGCAAACCAAGGCCTACGTGGGTCTTGCTGGATGCGAAGAGTTCAACCAAAGCATTGCCAAGGTTGTTTTCGGTGAAACGCCGATCTACGACCGTATGTCAGTGATTCAAACGCCAGGTGCAAGTGGTGGTCTTCGTATGTTGGGCGACCTAATGAACGTGGCAGCGCCAGGTACCACGGTTTGGTTGTCAAACCCAAGTTACGTAAACCACAAGCCTGTCATGGAGGCCGCAGGTCTCACCGTTAAGTTCTACCGCTACTTCAATACAGCGACAAAACAAGTAGACCGCGATGCAATGCTGACGGATCTAAGTCAAGCAGGTCAGGGCGATGTCGTTTTACTGCATGGCTGCTGTCATAACCCAACGGGTGCTGACATTTCATTGGATGACTGGAAAGCGATCACAGAACTTAGCGTGAAAAATGGTTTTGTTCCGTTTGTAGATGTTGCTTATCAAGGTTTTGGTGATGGTCTTGACCAAGACGCCTTAGGTCTGCGTCACATGGCTGAAAACGTCGAGGAAATGTTGCTGACGACATCTTGTTCTAAGAACTTTGGTCTTTATCGAGAGCGTACAGGTGCAGCAATCGTAATTGGTAAGAATTCAGCAGAAGCAAACAACGCCAAAGGCAAACTGCTTACCCTCGCGCGAGCGACCTATACCATGCCACCTGACCACGGTGCTGCATTAGTAAAAACTATCTTAGCGGATGAGTATCTGACGAATATGTGGACGACAGAACTTTCTGAGATGCAACAGAGACTTGTGTCGCTTCGTGATGGTCTTTGCAAAGCATTGAAAAATTCACATGCAACGGATGAATTTGACTTCATCATGTCTCACAAAGGCATGTTTACTGTGCTAGGATTTACAGCAGAACAAATGCAACGCCTACGCAACGATTTTGGCATTTATGGTGTTGATGATGGTCGTATTAATATTGCGGGTCTGTCTGAGTCTCAATTGCCATATGTTGCTGATGCACTAGCAGCAGTAAGTCAAAAATAAAGATACACACGCAACGAGCTAACAATAATAAAGGTGAATGAATGAAACCTTGGAAAGTAATTTTGCCCCTGATGCTGTCAGGTGGTTTGGTCGCATGTTCGACAACACCAACGGAAACGGCGACGACGCCAGTGGTAGAGCAACCTTCAACGGAGGTCACTCCTGAGACTCCTGATACTGAAACAGCTCCAGAGGCCGTAGAGTCAGAGGCAAAACCAGATGAAAAGGTGACGGAGACAAAGCCAGAACCTAAGCCCGAAGAGCCTGTCGTTGAGAAAAAGCCTGAGCAACCAGTAGCCAAACCAGCACCTGTAAAAAGTGACGATGGCAAACTCATTCTTGGTGAGCAGGAGTATGTAAGCCTGGTAGACATCAAAGTATCGACTAAGGCACGTATCGATACAGGTGCAACAACATCTTCACTCAGTGCGGTAGACATCGTACCTTTTGAGCGTGATGGGAAAGACTGGGTTAAGTTTAAGATGAAGCATGACGGTGTGGAATCGAAAGAAGTGTCATTGCCTGTTGAGCGTTGGGTTAAAGTTAAACAATCTAGCTCAGAAGAAAGTGACAAGCGTCCTGTGATTGTTTCAGTGATCAAAATTGGCGACATGACCAGCAAAACAGAGTTTACGTTAGCGGATAGAACGCATCTAAAATATCCAGTGCTACTGGGTCGAAGCTTCTTCAGAGATGTTGCGATTGTCGACGTAAGCCGTAAATACGTACAACCGAAGCCTTAGATTTCTACTTGATACTAAAAAAGGGTTTTCCATAATAGGAAAACCCTTTTTTAATGCTATCTTATAACGCTATATTTGTTTACAACAAACTCAACTTTTTGGTTAGAAACCAAACTCTACAGACATTTGAACTTGAGGTCCGTAAATACCACCGTCTTTAAGGTCAGCACCTAAAGAGAGTGCCTCAGTAGAATGGAATCGAGCACCAACACTCCAGATAAACACGGTGTCGTCTCGACGGTTAAGCATACCTACTTGCCCAACACCTTCAATATTTTGAAGAAGCCAAACGCGTGAACCAATATTGAATTCCGACATAAACTCGCTGTCGAATTTTTCGTCGTCTTTTGTTTTAACGTTGTGGACCAATAGTTGACCATATACGTCTGCAAACTGACCGATAGGACCGTTAAACCCAATACCACCCGCGATATCCCAGTCGCCTTCAAATCGACTGTCTGCACGAGCAATAAAATGGGTGTTTTCTGTAAAAAAGGTCGTAAACTCAGTGCCCATAGTACCAGGGTTAGCACCCAAGCGAACCTCAAAAGAGTTATAGTTAAAATTATTTGCTTGAACCAGCGCAGGGGCGGCGACTGCTAATGTTAAAAGTGCAGCACGACTTGCTTTACCTAGCATGAGAACTCCATGATAAAAAGTGTTCGATATAAACTCGAATATTTAATTAAATCAGTATATAAAAAAAAGTACTGCAAAATACAGACCATTTTGATTATATCGAGATATTGTCACCATAATTAGAGCCTGATCAAGCTCTACAAAGCGTTATAAGTACTTAGAATTCAAAGCAAACCGTTGGTCAGCTAAGTCAAACAAGGTAAACTGTTCATAGAGTCTTACCAATAAAAACAGGTCAATATGCGTCGTACTTCACAAGCCCTAATGGTTCAGGGAACCACATCAGATGCAGGTAAAAGTGTCTTAGTGGCAGGGTTATGCCGTGTCTTGGCTCGTAAAGGGATAAACGTTGCCCCTTTTAAGAGTCAGAATATGGCGTTAAACAGTGCAGTAACATCTGACGGCGGAGAGATAGGGCGCGCGCAAGCAGTGCAAGCTCAAGCAGCCAACGTGAATCCAACCGTTCATATGAATCCTGTGCTCATTAAGCCTAATTCAGACACTGGTGCGCAAATTATCATTCAAGGTAAAGCGTATGCGAATATGGATGCCGTCGGTTTTCATGACTATAAACGTATGGCAATGCCGTTTGTAATGGACTCATTTGATAAACTCTGCAAAGAATTTGACTCAATTGTGATTGAGGGCGCTGGGAGTCCAGCGGAGATTAACCTCAGAGAAAATGACATTGCAAACATGGGGTTTGCAGAAGAAGCAGACGTTCCGGTGATCATCGTAGCAGACATCGATCGTGGCGGTGTTTTCGCGCACCTCTACGGCACTTTAGCTCTATTATCTGAGTCAGAGCAGGCGCGTGTAATTGGCTTTGTTATTAACCGTTTTCGCGGCGATATATCATTATTAGAGCCTGGCTTGGATTGGCTAGAAGAAAAGACAGGCAAGCCAGTCATTGGCGTCATCCCATACCTACATGGGTTAAACATCGAGGCTGAGGATGCGATCGATGCTTCCCATGACGAAAAGTCCCACACCAAATTGAGCGTTGCTGTTCCGGTGCTTACGAGGATCAGTAACCACACGGATTTTGATGCACTTCGTCTACATCCTGATATCGACTTTCGCTATGTGGGTAAAGGCGAGCGTTTAGACTCGGCAGATCTGATCATACTGCCTGGCACAAAATCTGTGCGAGATGACCTCGCCTATTTACGTGAACAGGGCTGGGACAAAGATATTGCTCGCCACCTTCGATTCGGAGGTAAGGTTGTCGGTATCTGTGGTGGATACCAAATGTTGGGTGATGAGATTGCTGATTTGCATGGTATTGAAGGAAAGCCTGGTCGAAGTGAAGGCTTAAAGCTACTGAACTTAACTACTCAACTCGAAGCTGAGAAGCAATTAACGAATGTGAAAGGCTGCTTGAACCTTGGTGAACGAACTGTTGAGATCGAGGGGTATGAGATACACGCGGGTCAATCAAAAGTCTCGGGAGTTCAACCGGTGACTTTCTCTAATGGCGTTAAAGATGGTGCAATCAGCGAAGACAATCAAGTTCTAGGAACGTATGTTCATGGTTTCTTTGACTTGCCTGACGTCGTCAGCGTTATCTCGCAGTGGGTGAATGGCGCTAACGTAGAAAGTTTCGCCATTAACGATGAAAAAGAGAATGCGATTGATCGCATTGCTGACTCGATTGAAGAACATTTGAAACTGGATCTGCTTTGGCCAGATCTAACTGAAGCGGCTAGAGCAGAGTAGAGTATCTATGCGTCATTTACTATTAGTCATATTGGTTACACTGTCACATAGTTCACTGGCTAAGACATTGACTGTATTTGCTGCCAGCTCAATGACGAATGCGGTTAATGAGATAGCAGAAGAATTTGAGAACCAAGAAAATATTAAGATAAGAACTGTGTTTGCAGGATCGTCTTCTTTAGCGCGACAAATTCTGACAGGAGCACCTGCAGACATATTCATCTCAGCCAATACTCGTTGGATGGATTACTTACAGACAAAGGGGGCGTTTGAAGCTTCAAACGTACATGTTGTCGCCCATAATGAGTTAGCCCTTATTACCAGTAAGCAATTAAAGCATGAACAACTCGAGGCGGACTCCTTTGATTTATCTTCATCTGCGCAGTGGAGGTCGTTGTTGAAAGATAACAGGCTTGCAATCGGGCAAACAGATGCCGTTCCCGTCGGGATCTATACAAAACAGGCGCTAGAATCTTTAGGGATTTGGAGTGATGTAAGAAAACAACTGGCACCTGTGAATAACGTAAGGCAGGTATTGGCGCTCGTGGATAGACAAGAGGCGCCGCTGGGTGTGGTATATCGTTCTGATGTACTAGCGAGTGACGGCGTCACTATACTTGCGGTGTTTCCAGCTTCAAGTCATGACTCGATTGATTACCCAATGGCGAATTTGAATGGCTCTCAAGAGTCTATTCTGTTCGCGCAATTTATGCGTTCGGAAAAAAGGACAGGCTATATTGAGACATTATGGATTTATCACTGAAGGGACGTTAACCCGCTAATATGTTGACAGAATACGAAGTAGAAGCGATCTTTTTGAGCCTGAAAGTCGCGTCAGTTGCGATAATATGGTTAATACCAATCGGTGTGTTTTTGGCGTGGTTGTTGAGTAAAAAGGATTTTGTTGGTAAGAGCCTTTTAGACAGCGTTGTCCATTTACCGCTGGTTTTACCTCCCGTCGTGGTAGGGTATTTGTTGCTTATTTCTATGGGTCGACAAGGGTTCATTGGGCAGTTTATTTATCAGTATACGGGTATGAGTTTTAGCTTTAGCTGGCGAGGCGCGGTACTGGCTTGCATTATTGTCGCGTTACCACTCATGGTACGTTCTATTCGGTTATCTATGGAAAATGTAGATTACAAACTAGAACAAGCCGCACGAACGTTAGGCGCTTCTCCCCAAAAAGTATTTTGGACTATTACCTTGCCCTTGATCATCCCTGGCATAATTAGCGGTACCATGCTGTCGTTTGCTAGAAGCTTGGGTGAATTTGGAGCAACCATTAGCTTTGTTTCTAATATTCCAGGAGAGACGCAGACTATTCCTTTGGCAATGTATAGTTTTCTCGAAACCCCAGGGGCAGAATCTGCTGCGTTTCGTTTATGTGTCATTTCAATTGCTATTTCATTGGCGTCCCTCTATTTCTCTGATTCGCTTAATCGCTGGATGGGGCGTCGTTTAGGAGTGGTGAAATGAGCATAATTAGCATCGATGTTAAGAAGGAGTTCGAGTCTCAGTCTTTTCACCTTAAAACATCATTACCGGCTAAAGGTATTACTGCCATTTTCGGTCGCTCTGGTGCGGGGAAAACGACGCTTATCAACTTAGTCAGTGGGTTGGTCGAACCTGATGCAGGCTATATCGCAATTAATCACGAGCCGTTATTCGATTCTCAACACAACATCAATGTGCCCATCGAAAAACGCAAGATCGGCTACGTATTCCAAGACGCTAGACTCTTTCCACATATGACGGTCGAGCGAAACTTATGTTACGGCGTCACTAAAAGGGATGAGGATTACTTCAACGAAATCATAAAACTACTCGCTATTGAGGCGCTTCTCGATCGTTATCCAAGTCATTTATCTGGTGGTGAAAAGCAACGAGTAGCCATTGGACGAGCTTTACTAAGCAAGCCGAACATACTTCTTATGGATGAACCTCTCGCATCTTTAGACACACCAAGAAAGAGAGAGCTAATGCCTTTTTTAGAAGCACTTTCTAATCAGGTGGATATACCGATACTCTATGTTACGCATAGCCAGAACGAGATCCTCAGGTTAGCTCAACACTTAGTAGTGATTGATGACGGTAAGGTTGTTGAGTCCGACATAATCGAACGAGTGTGGGCAAGTAAATTGATGCAATCATGGCAGTCGTTTTCAGATAAAAGCGCGCTATTCAAAGGGACAGTGTTAGAACAGAACGACACCTATGGTTTAACCAAGGTAGCCTTGACGCCTGAGCATTATTTATGGGTCCAACATACCAATGCTGATGTTGGGGAACATGTTAGGTTGCGGGTCCGAGCCAGCGATGTATCTATCTCTTTAAACAGAGCGGAGAAAACATCAATACGAAACATTCTTCCGTGCGTCGTAAAATCAATTTCTCTGGGCGGTAAGGGAACGCCGAGGCAAAGCGTGGAAGTGGTGTTGTCACTAGATGAAGAGCGTGAGCTAGTTGCGACGGTTACACAGTGGGCGATAGATGACTTGAGCTTGAAGGAAGGACAAAAAGTGTATGCACAAATAAAAGGGGTGAGTGTGTCGCAAAAAGATGTGGCACTCGAACCGCACCTATAAAAAAAGAGCCACAGAAAGTGGCTCTTTTAGCATCTTTAAGACGAATTATTTTACAAAAACTTCTTTGAAATCACGCTTTAAGATAGCATCACGGCGCGCTTTCTTAATCTGCTTAACCATGTCTTTAATGCAGTTCTGTAGAACTTTATCAAGAAGCTCTGCTTTGTATGCTTCTTTATCGTCATCGCTCATATCTGATGGTAGTTCCATCGTAGTAAACTCTTCTAAAGCGCTCACGCCTGCGAATGCTTGACTCACAGAGATGAGTGCATGAAACTGCTCGAAATTATCAAGAATGTTCTGCGCGCTTGCTGGCAGAGAGTTCCACGCTTCACGAACCACTTCTTCAGTCACTTCGTGGATAGATACCACCATGTTGTACAGTTCTTCTGGTACCTCATCAAAAAGGATTACCTGTTTAAGCTCAGCGGAGACTGTCTCTAGGTCTACGATAGTGGTTTCGGTGTTTTGTGTTTCAGACATACAGCTTTCTCTGTGTAAAGATTGTCGATGATCCAGAGATCATCATTTCAAACGTCAATCATAATCCAAGTCGAGTCAGAATGCCCACTCAAAACTGTGATTTGGGCGCAAACAAACTGTTATTACTGCAATTTTAGTGGGACTGTTTGAATATTATCCTAATATGTGGTTTATATTAACCATATGTTGGTGTTATACAAAGACAAGGATGCTCATAATGTCCATAGAATCTTCGATGAAAATTCTTCTCGTAGATGATGCTCAGTTGGAGCGTATGCAGTTACAGATACGCCTCAAACAACTTGGGCATGAGGTAGAGGTAGCGGCTAGCGGTAGAGAGGCGCTTGCTTTGTATCCCACGTTTGACCCAGAACTCGTTTTACTCGACATTTCTATGCCAGAGATGGATGGGTTTGAGGTGGCAGCTGAAATTCGACAGCGTTACAAAGCTGACTGGATACCAATCATCTTTTTAAGCAGCCACGATGAACCTGAAATGATTGCGAAAGCTATCGATGCAGGTGGTGATGACTACTTGGTTAAACCCGTGAACAAAATAGTCTTGCAGTCCAAACTCATTGCGATGCAACGAATCGCTCAAATGCGTCGCGAGTTAAAACAGGCAAGCTCCCAGCTCGAAGAAGCTAATAGGGCACTGCAACACCAAGCCAACGAAGATGGTCTAACTAAATTGTTTAATCGTCGCTATATGGACGACAAACTAACAGAGCTGATTCAATGGCATGGAAGACACCAAATGCCCTTGTCTGTCATTCTTATGGATGTAGACCATTTTAAAGCCTACAACGATAACTATGGCCACACCGAGGGCGATCAGTGTTTGATAAACATTGCGCAGTTTCTTGACGTTATGTTTATTCGCTCTGGAGAGTATGTGGGTCGATACGGTGGTGAAGAGTTCGTTATCTTACTAAGCAAAAGCGATGTTCACGAAGCTGAAGAGAACGCAGCAAGGGTAAAAGATGGCATCGTCTCGCTAAACATTCCTCATGAGTTCTCCCAGACTTCTGATAGGGTGACGTTGTCACTTGGTGTGTACAGCACCATTCCTAATGGTAATGAGTCATTAAGCGAATTGTACGAAAGTGCTGATAAGCTGCTTTATCAAGCGAAGAGAAGTGGTCGAAATCGCTACGTTTCACAACTCGAAAACGATATTGTTAGTACCACCTCATAGACTCTTCTAGAATCACGCCCATGTAGAGCGCGACAATTATTTCATTGTACGCTTCTCTTTTTTCAATGTTTTTCTACACTTAATACAAAGCGTTACTGTAAAAAGTAACGCTTTTGTTATTGTTAGCGTTCATCAATCGTTATTGGGGTTTGTCCATTGAGACTTTTAACGGTCACTGTATCTATTATCGCATTAACTCATCTGACGGCTCGTGCTGACCCACAGTTTAAAGATATCTTCGAAGAAGATTTTGCAGCGGCGATCATATTAACGGACAGCGACGCATTAACCTTTGGCTTCAAGGATTTTGACCCTAATGACTTACTTAATATTGATAATGATGAAATTGGGTCACAAGAAGCCCTAGATAGACGAAAGAATATCGGCGTTTCGGCGCTGCCTCTGACATTCGATTTATCCGACAACAAGCAGTTTCAACAACGAGCGACTCTTAGGTTTTCTGCATTGCGCATCGAAGATCAAATCTTAGATATTGGCGATAGTCATCGTAAATACGTATTAGGGGTGTTCACAGGCTATGAGCAGGAGATTAGCTTCAGTGAACACTGGACGTTCGAGACAGGCATCGGCCTTCATCTTCAATACTTACATAGCAACTATGACTTTCAATCACCGTTTTCCAAACTCTTTCAAAGATTTATTGATGGAAAGTTGGTCAATACATCCGCATGGGCAACGTCAATTCAACCAAAATGGGCTTTAACTACTCCAAAGATAAAGGCTGGGGTCTGGTTAAATTGAAATCAACGTTTAATTATTTTTCTGGATACGGTTGGGGTAAAGCAAACGAGGGAGACGTCGGTACGCCAGAGGGTTGGTATTGGTCAAATGAAGCGAAGCTGTTTTACGATGTTACTGATTGGGGTCGATCAATCCAAACCGTGTATACAAGTATACGTCGAGTAGATATTGGTGGAGACACACTTGGCATCCTAGGCTCAAGTCATTACTACGAAGGAACGGTCGGATGGTTAATGACACCACCTTTTCATGTGCCATTTGTCGACAATGTTGGCATTGGGTTGAGCGTAAACTACGGAAGTGACTTAAAGGGTGGGAGTATTGTACTGTTCTTTAACCAAGACTAATCAATCAGGTTAAGATGCTTTAGCGGGCGCATTGAACTTGGTTACGTCCTTTCTCTTTAGCGGAGTAGAGTGCCTTGTCTGCCTTTTTGAGAACGTCTTCAGGCTTACGAGTATTTTTACTGTCTGCCGCACCGATACTCACCGTTACGCTCACTGTAGATTGTTTACTGTTAGAACCGCGATTCTTGGCCCCCTGTTTGTGGTCATTGGGGCGTTTTAGTTCGTCACGAATGACCATTTCATAATTTTGAATCTCCTTTCTTAGTTCCTCTAAGAAAGGCTTACTGTCTTTCGCGGTTTTTCCCTTGAACAATACAGTGAATTCTTCACCACCATAACGATAGACTTTAGCGTTTCCGCCAACACTAAGCATACGAGATGCAACAAGTTTGAGTACGTCATCGCCAGTATCGTGCCCGTAGGTATCGTTGAACGATTTGAAGTGGTCAACGTCTAGCATCGCAATGGTGAACTTACGACCTAAGTGCTTCATATCCATTTCTAAAGCACGGCGACCAGGAATATTAGTCAGACGGTCATTAAACGCCATTTGATGGCTTGCAGATATGACGTAGATAATTATTAGGACACCGGCTAGTGAGAACAGAGTGCTTGAGATATATGGGATGTGAAAGAAAATAAACGTCCCACCGGCCATAAAAATGGATGCATAAACAGCTGCATCAATTGGGCGGTTGAAATTGAGCAAGAAAATACCTGTGGCACCGATAATAGCCAGTGTATAAAGAACTAGCACAAGAGGCAGTCGAGATATCTGAGGTACTGCCATCAAAAGATCGTTGTCGAAGCCTAAAAAGCCACCAGTTGCAAAATGAGACAGGATGAGCGCGGTCCATCCGATAAAACTGACCAGAATAGCACCAAAGATAGCCATGCCTTTGCTAATGACTCCGGTATCTGAAAACAAATACGACAAACTGCACGACACAGGTAACAGCAAGCTTAGCAAAGAAAGCTCAAGTAATGTCGTCCCCGAGCTAAGGGGGCTTTGTAATCGAAGCTGTATAACAAGGTAGGCGACAAGCATGGATAAAGCGACCATCGCCATTCTAGATTGTTTGAATGTGTGGCTGAGGGCGACAGCGGTTCCAAACAATATATAAGGTAGGTTAGTGACAAAACCTGAATTCGCTTTAGTTGCGTCAATGATGTGATTTACGCTGACCATTACACCAATCATCATCAACATAGGCATGAAAAGACGAAACAGATTGGAACTGGTAAAAGAGGTCGCCATTAACTAAGAACTCAGGTACTTCAGGTTGTTTATAATTCGATTCTTTAGGATACGGTAATTTAATGTTTTGCCAAGTATTTTGTCATTCTTGCACTCAAAAGCCGATGCTAATCCGCAAAGTTTATAAATATCTCAATAGAGGTTAAATGTTTAGAAAACACTGACCGTAGACAAGACGAGTCCCATAGAACCAAGTTTTGCCTATAAGTGCCGCTAACTTTTACACTTTAGGGTTGACCCTCCACTAGAAAATAGACAACATTAATCATTAATATTACTGCTTGTTAAGGAAAGCTTGTGGGATTCTTTTCAAAACTGTTCGGAGGCGGCAAAGCACCGCAACCCAAAGAAGTTGAGCCTGTAGAATATAAAGGGTTTCTTATCTACCAAGAAGCTATTGCGGAAAATGGGCAATATCGTATCGCTGGTCGAATCACCAAAGAAGTAGATGGCGAACTAAAAGAGCATCGATTTATTCGCTCTGATGTACTCGGTTCTGAGTCTGACGCGAACGAACTGATGCTCAATAAAGCACAGATGTTCATTGATCAGATGGGTGAGTCAATTTTCTAATCTGTTTCAAAATTGCATAGCATCAGAAGGCCCTTCATTGATATGAAGGGCTTTTTAATAAGTTTTGGTAATCATCATGATGCATTTTTGTTCTGGAAAGACCAGTTTCAGTTGATTGATTATATTGATGTTGGTCATCTGTTTGCAGCAATAATTGTCATAATATGACCTACTTACACGAAAAATTCCCGAGACTCGGTATTATTGCACTGGTATGACCTCCAATTCGGGGTTTTCGTGTGGTTTTTTTACTAGATTGGTTTGTATAAAAGTCATTACTTTCCGTTATATGTAATGAAATTATGTATTTCGGTTACAAATCACTTGATGTTACGAACTCAGTTGGTTAAAAAAGAACAATACTTCTGCCAATAGTTAAGGAATAGCTATGCAAATTGGTGTGCCAAAAGAAATACTCGCGGGTGAAACGCGAGTAGCTGCAACGCCGAAATCGGTTGAGCAGCTTTTGAAATTGGGATTTGATGTCTCAATTGAATCGCAAGCAGGTTTGCTTGCAAGTTTTGACGATGCAGCTTATGTCGCTGCGGGAGCGACGATTAAGTCTTCTGAAGAAGTATGGCAATCAGACCTAGTTCTGAAAGTTAATGCTCCTACCGATGAAGAAATCGAATCACTGAAAGAGGGCGCTAGCTTAGTGAGCTTTGTGTGGCCTGCACAAAACCCTGAGTTAATGGAAAAGCTCTCTAGTAAGAACATCAATGTAATGGCAATGGATGCGGTACCGCGTATCTCTCGCGCACAGGCATTAGATGCATTAAGTTCAATGGCGAACATTGCCGGCTATCGAGCGGTAGTGGAAGCAGCTCACGAGTTTGGCCGTTTCTTCACGGGTCAAATTACGGCAGCAGGTAAAGTTCCACCTGCGAAAGTATTTGTTGCTGGTGCTGGTGTTGCGGGTCTAGCAGCGATCGGTGCAGCAGGAAGTCTGGGTGCAATCGTACGTGCTTTTGACGTGCGTCCAGAAGTTAAAGAACAAGTAGAATCGATGGGCGCTGACTTCTTAGAAGTTGACTACCAAGAAAACTCGGGTTCGGGCGACGGTTATGCAAAAGAGATGTCTGATGACTTCAATAAGAAGGCAGCAGAGCTCTACATGGAACAAGCTAAAGACGTCGACATCATTATCACAACAGCCCTTATTCCGGGACGTCCAGCACCTAAACTTGTCACCAAAGAGATGGTTGACGCTATGAAGCCAGGCAGCGTTATTGTTGACCTTGCTGCAGCCAATGGCGGTAACTGTGAATATACAGTGGCAGATCAAGTGATCACGACAGAAAACGGCGTGAAAATCATCGGTTATACCGATATGGTTGGCCGTCTACCTACACAGTCTTCTCAGCTTTACGCAACAAACCTAGTTAACCTTCTTAAGCTACTTTGCAAAGAAAAAGACGGAAACATCGACATTAATTTTGACGATGTGGTTCTTCGTGGTGTAACGGTCGTTAAAGAAGGTGAGGTTACGTGGCCAGCGCCACCAATTCAAGTTTCTGCACAGCCAGAAGCACCAAAAGCGGAAGCGCCAAAACCAGCTGAGAAAGTTGAAGAGCCAACTTCTCCAGTCAAAAAGCTTGTAGGTCTTGCTGCGGCAGTCGGTGTATTTGGATGGGTAGCATCTGTAGCACCTGCAGCATTCTTATCTCACTTTACGGTATTTGTACTAGCTTGTGTGGTTGGTTACTACGTTGTATGGAACGTGACACACGCGCTGCATACACCGCTAATGTCAGTAACGAATGCTATCTCAGGCATTATTGTTGTTGGTGCGCTATTACAGATTGGACAAGGCAATGGCGTTGTTTCCTTCTTAGCCTTCATCGCTGTATTGATTGCCAGCATCAACATATTCGGTGGTTTCACCGTCACCAAGCGCATGCTTGAAATGTTCCGTAAAGATAAATAAGGAGTCACAATGTCTGCAGGATTAGTACAAGCAGCTTACATTGTAGCTGCACTATTTTTTATCATGAGTTTGGCGGGACTTTCTAAGCAAGAGTCAGCTCGTAACGGTAACTACTATGGTATCGCCGGTATGACGATCGCGCTGATTGCGACGATCTTCAGCCCTGATGCTCAGGGTTTTGCATGGATTATTGTTGCGATGGTAATCGGTGCTGCGATTGGTATTTTCTACGCTAAGAAAGTAGAAATGACTGAAATGCCAGAACTGGTTGCAATTCTTCACAGCTTTGTAGGTTTAGCCGCAGTGCTTGTTGGTTACAACAGCTACATCGATCCACCGGCCATTCCAAATGTTGAAACACTGGCTGCTGCTGAAGTTCACGCTCATCACGTAATTCACCTAGTGGAAGTTTTCCTTGGTGTATTCATCGGTGCAGTAACCTTTACCGGCTCTATTGTTGCCTTTGGTAAACTTCGCGGTGTGATTTCATCGTCGCCACTTAACATTCCTCACAAACACAAGTGGAATCTGGCTGCTGTTGTTGTTTCAACACTACTTATGATCTACTTCGTCAAAGCTGACGGCAGCATGTTCGCTCTATTAGTGATGACAGCGATCGCACTTGTATTTGGTTACCACTTGGTAGCATCAATTGGTGGTGCGGATATGCCGGTTGTGGTTTCAATGCTGAACTCATACTCAGGTTGGGCAGCAGCAGCGGCAGGTTTCATGTTGTCAAACGACTTGCTAATCGTAACCGGTGCGTTGGTTGGTTCTTCAGGTGCCATCCTGTCTTACATCATGTGTAAAGCAATGAACCGTTCGTTTATTAGTGTTATCGCCGGTGGCTTCGGTCAAGAAGTTGTTATTTCTAGCGATGAAGAGCAGGGCGAACACCGTGAGACATCAGCAGAAGAAGTTGCTGAGATGCTGAAAAACAGCAAGTCAGTCATCATCACACCTGGATACGGTATGGCAGTAGCCCAAGCTCAGTACCCAGTACATGAAATTACTGAAAAGCTACGCGCACAAGGTGTTGAAGTACGATTTGGTATCCACCCAGTTGCCGGTCGCTTACCGGGTCACATGAACGTACTGCTAGCGGAAGCGAAAGTACCTTATGACATCGTGCTTGAAATGGACGAGTTAAATGATGACTTTGGTGACACAGATACTGTTCTAGTAATCGGTGCGAACGACACAGTTAACCCAGCTGCACTAGAAGATCCAAACAGCCCAATCGCTGGTATGCCAGTGCTTGAAGTTTGGAATGCACAAAACGTTGTCGTGTTTAAGCGTTCAATGAATACGGGTTATGCGGGCGTTCAAAACCCACTATTCTTTAAAGAGAATACATCGATGTTGTTCGGTGACGCTAAAGAAAGTTGCTTGAACATTATTGAGCACATTTAATGTATCAAACTATTATAAAGGAGGCTTCGGCCTCCTTTTTTTATGCGTGAACAAGGAGAGTACATGAGAGGTTCTTATGAATGTGAGTACTTTGGAACGATTTATTATGTTCGGTTTCCAGATGGCAGCAGTGTTGAATCACCACACAAAGAAGATATTGATGAAATCTGTAAAGAGCGTGGAATCGAGGAAATAGAAACAAGTAATCAGATATAGCCCTTTGCAACCCACACCTTGCTAGCCTCTTATCATCGATAACTATGGGTTAAGAGGCTCATTCCAATAGTTCATTAGAAAGCTACTCTATTAGTCATACAATTACAGGTGCGTTAACTTGATGTTTATCAGAGGTTTTGTCATCTGACTCCCATCTGATTGAATCTTAGAGAATCTACCTACAAAGAGAACAATGAACTGCTCAAAGTGTGAAAGAAGAGCGCGAAAAAGACCAGAAAATGGTTGAACGTGTGAATCGTGCTGAACATGAAAATCGTAGTCTTAAAGCTCGTATAGCAGAGCTAGAAAGTAAAGACGCTTTTGTAGGTGAAATGCCAGAAGGTCTAGTGTGGTCACTTTACATCGCTGCTAAGAAAGCAAATGAAATTCTTAGTGACCGAGTTGCTGATTACGTCGAACAACGTGACAAAGCTTTAGACAGTGCTGAGCGTGCAATGGCCGTTGTAGATGAGGCACAACGGCAAAGAGAGCTAGCTAACTCTGAAAGATTAAGAATGACGGCAAAATGGTCTAATGTCTGTGATTCTAATAATCAATTACGAGTTAAGTTAGAACAAGCCAAAGAAGAGCGCGATGCTGCATTAAAGGCTGTAGAGAGTGCTCTGTGTCAGTCAGAAACTACCAAAGGGCTTTTAGAAGCCAACATCAAACTTGAAACCATGGTCAATGAGCTTAGCGGCTTGATTAAAGGTTCAACAACATAACCATATAGGCAGTCAATTACTAAGTGATGTTTCGTAAAGTCATGCTTTAACGAAACGTCATTTTATCAGCACAAGGATGTGTCTTTTTTATAGAGGCAACAATGAAAATATTACCGCTATTCCTATCCTTATTTGTCACATCGTCTTTCGCACAATCCACATTTGATGTGTTTCCACCGACTGAAACGAATGCCCGAAAAGAGCACAAAGTTTGTCAGTCAATCAGTACCGGCAAAACTTTTACGGTGTATGACCGTCGTTGTCCGAGCGGCAGTCGTCAAGTTTGAGGTGCAATTATGTTAATTGTCTTGGGTTGCGCAGTAGCGTTTTGGTGTTGGTGTATTCATCGTGGTTCTTTATATACGCGAGCATTCATGTATCAGAACTTTGTCAACGAGGAAGAGCATCAAAAAGGAAGAGAACTCACTTTGCATGAGTGTGAGGAAATCAATCGACAAGTGCAGTGGACTTGGAAGAATCAGCCTGAGTCCAAATCATTCTGGATTCAACAAGCACAAGCGTACAAGCGTGGTGGAGCTAGCCAACTTGAGGTAATAAAGTTCAGTCGTCTTAGAGGTTTCACAAGCTGAGGAGCTAGTATGTTTGGCCTATTTAAATCGAAGAAGCAAAAAGCAAGAGAATTACAACTGGAAGCAGCTCAAACAGTAGCTCGTCAGTTTCATATACCGAACCAGTTAAGCCATCAACTAATTAATGGTTGTCCTGAGTTTACTTGGGAAGGGTATATCGCTGTAATGGAGGACGTTGGCATAAGTCGGTCCTCAGTACACGGGACAATGTGTTTTATCACTCAAATGAACAACATAGGGCGAGGGCTAATTGTATCAGGTGATGACATGGCTTTAGGTGAAGAAATGCTTAGAGTAGTAAACATATTTCACTCTCAAGCACCTAGACTGTCGTTTGGGAATGAGGTTGAACTTGCAACACGTGCTTTAAAACAGGCTGGTCAATACTTTGATGATGATACTGCGAGGAGAGCGAGTATGATTAGTGAAGAGTTTGAGAAGTTTGGCTCATAAATTGGTAGGCAGCACACATGTGCTGCCTTTTTAAACTATTCCATGTTAGCCATCAGATAGTCCGTCAGGGCATTAGATGAACGTCTCGTTATTTCATCCACAAAGTAGGATGCTGAATCACTGCCCGTTCCACCTTGCATAAGGGTGCCGTACATCGGTCTGTCATACAGAACATAACTACCGTCAGCGTGTCTGGTGCCAAATCTGATATCAACGTACGTACTATTGCCTCTAACTGAACCATTGACGCTTCTTTGTGGCAAGCAGACAACTTGAACGTTCATGTAAAGTTTGTCGCTCTCAACTGGCTTTATACTAGCGCGTAAAAACTCACCTTTTATCGACTTGTTAAGTGTATTTGAGTCGAACATGCACTCATTTAATACTTCAACATACAAACCGAGTTGTTTAGGTTCTTCTGTTTTAAGCCAAGTTGGCAGAGATGCTTGTGAAAGGAGAGGTGTCATTGCTAACACCCAAATGAACAACTTTTTCATGATAAATCCATACAATAATACTTTGAGCGTATTATCTCTGATATCCATCACTATGCTTTGATGGATATCAGAATTGACCCCGTATTTTAAACCAACTGCATTCCGATATAGATACGTTCTATATGCGTAGGCTATAGGTAGACTAGAGGGTTAGTTTTTACCTGCCTTGATAATTGTAGCTAGGTCTTTTAGCACAGAGGTGTTTAACTCAACAGAGCCTGATTGTGCCTGCGTGAATACTTGTGTTATGAGTTTGATTTTGGTGTCACGGGTAAAGTTGATAACTTCTTTCTCCGTCATCTTTTCATTGCACTCCATGGAGTCTGTGATTTGCTGAGCGAGAACTGAGGCTTTTAACATAGCCATCTTTTCTGTATTGAGTGACACAATGTGCTTTATCAAAAAGAAGAGCACCGTAGACAAGCCACCAACCACTAAAGTAGTTGCTGTAATCATTGGTAGTCTGCTGATTAGGATGTTCCATGCACTAGCTTCAACCGCAGTTAGTTCAGAGAGCAAATCTTGGAAGCTTTGAGCGTTGTGGTACATGTACGTAACGAAGCCGACAAGACCAGAAAATACTAAAAGCGTTAGTCCGTAGTAGCCCTTTAACTGATTTCGTGTTTCTTTGCGGTGTCCGTCAATATCCAGCGTTGTTAATGTCTTTTCATTCTCAGCGTCACTTAACACTTTTCGAGTGGCTTTAACCTTTTTATCTAGTTCTAGCAGCTCTTTGCGTTTTTCAGCACATGTATCTCCAAATTCTTTTATTTCCTTTTCTTTCTCAGCTATTCGACCATTAATGTTGGACAGTTCATTAGCTTTATCGTCTAAATCTGTATTGAAGCTATCAATTTCGGCCTGTAGTTCAATTACCTGCGCTTGAACTTCTGTCAGGTCGCTTTTTGCTCTAGCAACCGACCCTTTTGTTGACGAAAGCATCTCTTTTTGCAGCGATAGTTCATTGCTAGTGTTTTCAAAGACAGTGAGCTGCGTTTTGATAATCTGCTGCAACTCTGAATACTTAGCCGCCGCATCCAAACCTTCGATGCTGGCATCTTTGCGAAGTGACGAAATGGCATGATTTATGTCATTAAGTTTGTTGCTGTTTTTGAAAATATCCGAGACAAAGACATATTCAATAGAGTCTAAGTAAGCCTCTTTGGGCAAAAAGAAACCAATGACCGTATCGTTAATCTCAAAGAGTGTGCCTCGTTTGGCTTCTACTGGTGTATCATCGCGACTAACAATACGGTTAAACAGGCGACCAGTAGAGGCAACTTGCGAGATGCCACCGTTATTCTGAGTTAACCTGATAATTGACTTGCTCGGCGCTAGTTCTGAAACAAGAACTTTAGTTACTATGGCAGGCTCTTTGAACAGGATTATATGCTCACCAACCATATCTTCAACAACATCAACGGAATAGTTATTCGAACCTATAAAGTGAGAGAAAGCATCATCTGGGTAAAAGTTCCGACGATAAAAGACATCTTCTTCTGCGTTGAGTTTATTTGAATGTAGGACTTTATAAAATCTGTCAAGGGATTTTGAAAGCTCGCCATACCGCGTTGTAATCGACTTGGGTGATAAGCTTCCCAATACCTCATTAAAGCGCTCAAAAGCAAAATCCTGTTGATTCTCCATATCGCCTTGCTGTTCTTTTATAAATTCCACAATATTCTCCGTAAGTCTCGACTGATTAGATGATACTTAGAAACAATTGCTTTAGGTAATGTTTTGAAGTGTTTTTTTGCGTAATATCAATGATATGCAAGCTCAATAAGCTTCATTGATATGCACGGTGAATATATTGAGTCTGTATCATTCACGAGAGTTTCGTTAAAAACTGAACCAATTTTCATTTTTCAACGAATGTGCTGAGTCTATCTGTTGTTTCGCGAAAAAATGAACAGGTTCACTAATCTGCGAGATTAAAGCACAGTGTGATGACGTTAACTTTTGTGCATATTCAAGCAGTGTTATCCTTAAAGAAAAGAGGATATTTAATGGCGCTACCAAGAATCTTTATTGGCTCATCAGCCGAGAGTCTGAACGTCACACAGGCGTGTAACGTATGTTTGGACTATAAAGCAGAACCTTCACTATGGCCTCAAATTTTCGAACCAGGTGGCGGTACATTGCAAACGCTGACTGATAAGGCTAATGAAGTCGATTTTGCGCTATTCATTTTCTCTCCTGACGACGTAACCAAGATGCGCACCAATACATTGCAAACGGTCAGGGATAATGTGCTGTTCGAACTGGGGCTTTTTATTGGGTCATTAGGGCAGGAGCGCTGTTTTGTTCTTAAACCGAGAAATGCAGAACTCCACATGCCGACTGATTTACTCGGACTTAACACGTTAAGCTACAACGCCGAGCGTACCGATGGTGACCTTGAGTCAGCAGTAAGTGCTGCTTGCTCAAAAGTCTTAACGCAAATGGATAAGCTCGGTCATTTCGAAAAGAAGACGAAGGACTTTTCAAAGGTAGGTAGCAAACACAAAACGTATGAACTAGATGAAAGCTGTTTTCGCTTGATGATTCACCTTATAGAGACAATGACAAGCGTGGATGCGATTGCGGATTTTACTCTGAAGTCAAAATGCAGCGGCATTAATGAGTTAACTTACAACGTATCATTGATTAAGCTCTTGCGCTCAGGTCTCGTAGAAAAGACAAACGAAAGCGACTATCACGGAAACGAGTGGTACGGCTATCGCTTGACCGCTGACGGTGTAGAGTACGTTCTTGAAAACGAATCTAAATTCAATGAACTTATGTACCCAAGACCACAGGTTGTTGCATCGGGTGATGAGCTGCCTATGGACTTCGATGATGACATACCACAGTTTTGACACTGAGTCAGATTGTTTATTGCTCACCATTTACATGAGATAATGATACTCAGGTAAAGACATTTCTAAAGCACACGTCCGTGTGTTTTTTTATACCTATTTTTTAGAACACTAAATAGAACAACAAACGACAAACAACAAAAGGACTTCAAATGTTACGAAAATCAGTGACAGGACGCCCCGCGCTCCAACAGTCGGCAATCTCAAAGATTGAGTATTATGTGAATGAGGGTTACTCACTCAGAAGTATCGCAGAACACTTGGGTTTGTCATTACAAACCGTGTTTAAGTATAAGAAGTTGATGAATGAAAATAGCAACTAAGAACCTTGAACAAACACACTTCGACAGTGTACGCGCAACTTTAGACTTAAAGCCATACACGACGATTGAGCTTATGTTGAATCTCATTAAGTCGGACCGATACAAGTCAGAAATCGAGAAGATTAGAAGCTTAACAAAAGAACAAGCAAAGCCTTACAAACAACAGTTACCAGCTTTCTTTGCTGTTGATTTTGATAACACTAGCGCCGTTATCGATGATGTTATTTCCAACACTGGAATAATGATTTTTGATGTTGATATCTACGACCTAGAAGACAGTGTTCTTCATAAAATCAGCTCTCTAGCTCAAACAGCGTTTTGTTTTCGTAGTCCATCGAACGGCATTAAGTTTGGCATTCAAACTAACTATACATGCACAGATAATGAGTTACACAAAGCTGTCTATAGTGCTGTAGCGAAAGTACTAGAGCGCAAAGGCATTGTGTGTGAAGTAGATAGACAAACCAGCAATATCAATCGCATGTGCTACCTGAGCCACGATAAGACTGCTTACTATAATCCTAAACCTGACACATTGAATGTTAGTAAAATAGTCGATAAAGCTTCGATAGAAATACAAGAGAAAGCAGAGCAGGCAAAGCAGTATCTTGCGGCGCTACCAAAGAAGACACGCTATCAAGAACGAATGACCGAGATTGCGGAGCAAAAGTTCCTACACATGATAGCACCTCGAAATCGAGACAAAACAATCTATATCTACGCAATGGAGCTGTTCAGATGTGGCTTAACCCAAATAGAGGTGGAGTACAAACTTACTGAGCACAGTCATTTGATGGGCGACCACAAACACAACATAAAGCACAAAACAGAGTGCGCATTCAAAGCGTGGCAAAAAGATGGCTGTTCGATTTACGAGCCACGATTTAAATCAATAGACCTTACAAAAATACAATAGGTGAACATGAAAGACAGACATGCTGACAACAATGTGTTGATTCAGCTTTCAAACAAAACAAAGCGCACGCTAGAACAAGAGGCAGTGCGCAGCGGCAAGTCAATTCAGGCTGTCATGAGAAAAATTCTAAATGATACTGCAAAAGGATTTGGCAGCAAATGAACATCGACTTAACCACTAATCAGTATCTAAGTGCTGAGAGTCATCAGCTACCAACCAAGGCAGGCTTGTATTTGATAAATGCGAGTACAGGTGTTGGCAAGTCAGTTCATATGACCAATCAATCTGACTTAAACAATGATGTGGTCGTTTTTCCACAGAAAAGCATACTAGCTCAACAACAAGCTAAAGCAGAGAAGAGCGGTAAAAGACTTAACGTATTGCAGCTTGAGAAGTTCAACAAGAAAGCACTGAGTGATTTTGTAGGCTATGAATGCAAAGCGATTCATGTCGATGAAATTCAATTGTTATACGAAGCTGATTATCGAGCACAGGCAGTTAGTGAACTTAAAGAACAAGTGACAAGTCTAGCGAAGCATTACCCAGTGTTCTGCTATTCTGGCACATACCTTTTAGAGTTAAGCCCGCTTGATTTTGATGAGATATACAACATCAACAAACCTTCTGAACCCATAGAGTTTGATGTTGTATTCACCACTCCCAAGAAACAAGAGCAAGGCTATAACGGCATAACCAATGAATGCCTGCGTGAAACGATTTACGATTGCTTTCACGAGTACAGCAGACCCGTTCTGTTTTTTAACAACGACCACAAGCAGAACGTGGACCTTGCAGAGCACCTTTCACAAAAAGGCCTTAGAACTCTTTGTATAAATCGAGACGCTGTTAGAGACAAAGAAAACAAGTTTCATGAACTTGCAAAGCATGAGCAGATTAGTGACATGCAGGTTGATGTGGTGTTGAGTACGTCAGCATTAGAAGAGGGCATCAATGTACATGACGAACTAACGGTTATTAGCGTACAGACGGCACCAGAGCGAATTGTTCAGCAATGGGGTCGTGCGAGGAACAGAGACAAAGCTAAGTTCATTCTTGTGTGTGGGTACGGTGACAGCCATATCAGTGAAAAGAAAGCGCTTGAGACTGTTAAGGCGCTAGACCATCAAGATTTTGATGCTGCACGTTCTCGTTCAGCTCACGGTATTGATGAGAAAGCAATGTTGATACCAGACTCTAAGCATAGACTGGCGGTCATGGCTCGTGCTTCACAAGTCACTAAACTTCAAAGACCTGCTTATGCTATGCAAGTTATCGACGGCTTAAAAAAGTATGGCTTTCAAATGAGTGACAATATCATGCAGTTTGATAAGAGTATGACTTTGAGCGCTACTAGAGTTAAAAGAAGTGATGTTGTAGAGGCGATTGAGCTGAACTTGTCAGTTGAGGAGTTCGCAAACAAACATCAAATGCACATAGCGCACGCGCATTGTGCGATTAAAAAGGCTCATGACTTTGAGAGCCGTTTCTACGAAACAGCAATGAATGGTGCGGTTGATTATCTGACACAGAAAGCAGTCGAGACAGGGCAAGTCGATTTAGTTAAAGACTACTGGCTGAGCGCTTATAACAGCATCACAGAAAGCGCAATTACATGGCTCAGTAACTTATCTAGTGAGCAGTTAGCGCAATGTCGTACTGCTATACAGGCTTTGTATGGCAATGAGAATGTTAGACGTAGAAACAAAGCTCAAATGGCAGAGTTAGCAGACAGCTTCTGGGGATACTTGTATTCAAGTGACGGTGACATCAAGCCTGAATGGCTATGTTCGCAGAGCTGGTTAGAGCCGGAGTATGACAGAGCTAGACTAAAGCTGTTCCGGTTTATGATGGGCTATGAGTATGATGCGGGGCACGCAGTTTACATACTGAATAAACTTGATTGGTGGAAGGCTGAGTTGACCAATGCACAGCGCAACAAATACAACGTACGAAAGAAATACATTGAGAAAGTCACGTCCATAGAGCAGTTTCATGAAGAGACAAGGCTAGACCGAGTTCAAGTATCAAACCTCAAGACCAAAGATGTTAAGCAACTAGTCAATGAGATAGATTGGGGTGACTAAAAACGTGTGTTTATAGTGTGTTTTGCTCATTTGTTGTTATAAAGGAAAACAGTGAAACACACTACTTTCACACGTTTTTACTGTTTGAATGTTTAACGAACCCAAACTAACTGACAAGGTGTTTTAACCAATCGAGTGTCAAGTTATACGTCACTTGATGACGTAGATTGAAAGACTAAAAAACGTGTGTTTATGTTGTGCTTTGTTTATTTGTTCTTATAAAGGAAAACAGTGAAACACAACACTTTCACACGTTTTTGACTGACTGAATATGAATGATGTCTTGAAACAATGAACCTAAACTAACTGACAAGATGTTTAACTAATCAAGTCTCAAATCATACGTCACTTGATGACGTTGATTGAAAGACTAAAAAACGTGTGTTTATGTTGTGTTTTACTTATTTGTTCTTATAAAGGAAAACAGTGAAACACAACACTTTCACACGTTTTTTGAGTATGTCAAACGCTTAGATTCGTCGTATGACGTAAGTGAGTAATCGATACTTCATCAGTGTCGTAATCCAACCTCATGATGCTTGAGTGTAACAATGTGACTTACTTAAATGACTGTCATTTCAGTGCGTCTTAGCGCCAGCTCTTGTCTTAACTCTTCATAGAACAACTCCTTCGACAGTAGATTGGTTATTGAGTCACACAGTTTATTGTCGGTGGGCTATCTGATTGCCCCAACACTGTTGTCATAGCTTTCATTCAATAGCCATCGCACACCCTGTTTCCTCGTGAGTGTCCCGTGTTAGCGCAATGCGTAAGCGTGTAGCGGTCGCTATCTGTCTATGTTCCTCACTCATTGATAAGCCTCACTAAATACAGATGTCACTAGGGTGTGAACACTCAAACTATCTTTAAAGCAAAGGCTTAGTGAGTGTTCAAGCCCGCGCAATTCGTGACATTTTTTTATCAGAATAAGTATCCGTTACGACTACTTCGTAACGTAAGGAACAACAATGCACAAGCAGAAAACAACTAAAGTTTGGGTTTGCGACCAGTTAGGAATCGCTAGACCAACATTCGATGCGTGGTGTCGGAAGCACAGCTTTGATATGAACCAAGCACCAGAACAGGTGATGTCTGACATCGCTAAAGCGCTACACAGTGAGTTAGAGAAAATCGACCCAACAGGTCAAATTAGAGCTGGCCGCTCTAGAGCTAATGACACAACGTTAGACAGCCCGAAAGCTCGCTTAGAGTTAGCGAAGCTTCAAAAAATCGAACAAGAACTCAAGGTTAGAGACGGAGAGTTAGTAGAGATTGAAGATGTGAACAAAGAATTCATTGGTTTAAATCACTCGTTAAAAGCCCTCCTGCGCGGTGTCGGCCATAAAGCTAGCGCACGCATTCTGCCAACAATGTCAGTAATTGAGAGAGCTGAGCTAATTCAGGGTACTGTCGATGAGTACTCCCAGATTCTCGAAGGCAACAAATACAACCCTGAGCTTCCTTCTGAGTTTGAAGGCATTAATGGACAAGACGTTGTTTATGAGTTCTTGAGAGCAAGATGGAAATCTATAGGGATGTCTGATGACCAGATTATGAGCTACGAAGAGTGGGTTAAAGACAAGCTTGACCGCGAAGGCGTGCACATCACGAAATCGGCATGGCAGTCAAATGAGATTAAATCGAATGATGAGCTGTTAAAGCATGTCCACGATAAGCTCGGCACCATTTCCGCTAAATGCCTTAAAGAGCAGATTAACTATTACATGGAAAAGATAGCTACGAAGTAGCCAGAATTAATATAGGAATAAAATGAAAATTACATCTGTAGAACAAGCCAACAAGAGCGGCTTAAAAGTAATCGATAGCATTATTGCTCATAACGAAGCTATCCACGAACGACAAAAAGAACTAAGACAGTCGGCGTATGAGTTCAACAAACAAGCTGATGAGAAAGAAGCGCAAAATCTATCTGACTGGTTAGCCACACAAAGAGACAAAAAAATGGAACATTTTCAAGCTTTTGTCACAAGACAAAACGAAGTTATCCATGAAGACCACGAAGAAGACCCTATTCAAAAGCGTATTAACAGGTTTATCTATCGTGAACTTGGCTTTTCGGCTAAACCTAACAATCACTGTGGTGAAATGAGTTGGGCTATCAAACAGCTCGGTTTGGTAGATAGACAAACTCGAAGAAAAGCATCTTTGACTAGTGCTGAAGCAGAAGCGCTAGGTCGTAGAACTATACGACGTACAGACAAAAAATGGTTTACATGAGATAGCCGCCCAATTGGGCGGCTTTTTTATGTTGGGTTATTCGCTATAAGTATCTATTCTGCATGTTTTGATATTCGGGGTCTTGAGGCTCTTGATAAACGTATTCTTGTTCAAATCCACTTAGTACTGTCTTAGGCACTCCGTTATATTGCTTACATATAACAGGGTCTAAAATTCGTTCTGCGTGTTCGTTAAGGTCATGTATGGCGCTCAAATACAGGTGGTATAGACTATCACTAAACGACAATACGCCTTCAGTTTGAAGTGTAAAATTAACCAGGTCGTAGTACTTAACCTTTCCCTCAAAGTGTTTAATCTGGACTGATTCATTGTCAGTTAGTTGGCTTTTGACTTCCACAATTGCGTCTTCAAACTTTGATTCTCTCACTTGTTGCTGTTTTCTCAAGTACATAATCAGCGCATCATAGTCTCGCAGGAGGGATTGAATGTGCTCTTTGTTTGTACCGTGCGTGGAAAGCTCTTCTGAGTCCAGCGGTTCAAGGTGAAGGCGAGACAGAAACTGTATTTTCCCAATCGATATGTTACAGGGCTCATCTGGTAGTGCAGTGCTGATAAATGCGAGTGCCCTGAGGTGATGTTCGTGTTGAGTCACGTTTTTGGAATGCTCTCTGATGAGCCAAAGTGTTTTTAGTCTAACGCCGAGGGCGCTTAATAATTCCGAGTATGTGTTGTATTCCTCTCTCGCTAGTTTTCTACGCTCATTCGCATCCATATGAGCGAATGCTGCCATAGCAGTAAGCAACGCAATCAAAAGGGTCAGTGTAAATCTAAGGAAAATAGAGCCCAATGCTGGCTCCCAAAAGTACATAAACAGGCTCAGTAGAAATGCCACTCCCCATGCAGTTCCCCACGACCGTATCCTTGTGTATAAAAATGAATCCATTTCTTATCCATCTGATTTGTAGTTAAAAATCCAAAACGCTATCCTGCAGTTTTAAAAAACAATAATCACACAGTTGTGCTCGTTTTTTAGAGGTCAGAGATAGATTTGCATTGTTTCATATGTCAAAATAAATGCAATTAGTTGGTTATGGAATAATTTTTAATGGATACGATTTCTAAAGCGAAAAGTCTTTCGCGCTCACTGCTATATCGAGTCGCATGGGAAACTCAATGTAAGCCATTGTTACACTTGAACTCTATCGCAACAGGACTTGGTGCTGAGCGCACGTTAGATAAGCTTTCTATCGGCTTTGACAAAGAGGAATACGCTCAGAAGTTCATCGAGTTATATGATGGATATTACATGCAGTCATTACTTGCTGGTGACCGTACCATAAAGATATTCCAACTAAGCGACGAAAAATTTGAAGCCGTTCAGAATGCCTATTGCAGCGCTACTCCAGAAGAGGGTGTGGACACTGAGTTTTTCCCGTACTACATAGATGCAGACAGAGCAGACGAGCTAGGTAAAGACACTAAGCTGACAAACGTTATGCAAGTGTACGAAAAGACCTATTTCTTCTTCTCGACAAACCGCTCAATTACAGAAAAAAATGACCTCAATGCAAATGTGTATGGAGACAATCCAGAAATAGTTGAATTTCTGAGAAAGTTCTCTAAGGTTACGGCATTCACTGACCAGTCTAGGCAATACATCGATATCGTATGTTTGAATGCTAAAGACAAGACTATCGAACTACGCTTGGACACGTCTTCCGCTGTAGCTGCGAAGGACATTAGCTTGCTGTTCAGAAGCGTGCAAGAGGCATTCATAGACCTCGTGCCTGAAAGGTTGGATTTTGCAATTTTCGTTGATTCAATGAACTTTTTCCCGCTAGTAAAAAGAATATGCGGTTCTGAGTCATGCAGAGTCGTGGAACTGAGCTTTACTACAGATGATGGTTACATTCATCACGAACGAGACAGAAACGGTTCTAAAGGTGGTGATGTCCGTACTGGAGAGTTCCACAAGGGCGGTGTTGAAAAATGTGATATCAACCCGTACAGAATTTCCGCCCGTTGGAAGGGAAGTTTTACCGCTGAACTGAAATATGAGTACGAAATGTCTCTCAATGCAAGTGTTAGAGAGTTAAGCAATACAGGTGGTGGGCAACTTAGCCATGCAATCGTGTCTATGTGTCCATGTGAAAGTGACTTAGATGCACTAATAGATATCTTGAAGACGCCAAATGAGATACCAGAAACTGCTTGATTTAGTCAGGCATGACTTAGAGAGCATGCCGAACTTAGCTTCGGCATGTGAGATTATTATCGAAAAGATTAGCCAAAAGGATGCTAAGGCATGGCAGCACCTGACTTTTGCTTCAATCGACAAGCTGTCAGACTCTATACTTGAACCTCATGATGTAGTACGAATTACTCAATACTTGGCAGGTGAACGAGTAGGTTTATTGAAAACTGGTTTTGAATACATTGGTGATGAAGGTCATTTCATCCTAGACAAAGAAAACAGTTATCACGCCTATCACGAGAACGCGATAGCACACCCACATACAGGGAAGTTGATTGAAGACGTTAAAAAGGACGTTTTCATGTTCTTCTCTGTCGATGAGGAGGTGCTAAAGTGACGCCTATACAACTTGAAGACATGTCAATGGCACAGATGGCTGTACTTGAAAGAGTTATGCCCGAGGTTGGCGGCTTCCCGAGTAGAGTAATAGCGCTTGAAAAAGGTTATGAAGAATGGCTTGAGCGTCTTTATAGAGACCTTGACTACATCATTAAAGAAACCATCTTTCCTACGGCAAGTTTCCGCCAGAATGATGGTGAAGATAGATTCAATGTTGAAATTGGTAACTCACTAAAGTTACTCGGCTATCAAGCAACACATGACAGGTGGTGCAACGGTCATCCAGATATTTTTGTTGAAAGTCCGGGTTACGGTTACAAATGGACTGGAGAGTCAAAGATTCATAGCACGTATGACTATTTGCTCGAAGGCTACAAGCAGCTTTGTGAGCGTTATTCATCTGGCTTTGAACACCAAGACAAGGGTGCGATTCTCGTTATAACTAAGAACATCGACATTAAAAGTTTGATGGATAACTGGCGAGAGAAGTTGGCCCAAGACGTGGATTATCAGAATGCAGGTGTATCTGTGTATGATTGTAAGTTCGACAAAACGTGCTTTGTGTCGTCACATAAACATAGCGTGTCAGGCGAGGACTTCGAAGTTAGGCACATACCGATAAGCATAAGATTTCAGCCTACCGATAAAAGTGCGATGAATCGAAAAAAATGACTGAAAGGCGCTATGAAGCGCCTTTTTTTATTCGTCAGGTATTGCTGATATTTTCACAGCGTTAAACATGGCCCTGACTCCATCGCGGTCCCACACTCTGTATATGACTGTTTTGCGCTGCTTAGTGTAGTTGGATGTCGTAATCTCTATTTGCTTAACAGAAAAACCGTACTTCGACACATCTACATCTTTAAACTGTTGCCACTGAGTAGATGTTGCTCCCGCATTCATAATTGCTTTGCGTTTCCACTCGTAGATATCTTCAGTAAGGATTTCAAAAAACTCAGCCTCTGGGTCTTTTGGTTCGACTTTAATCACGGGTAGGGGATTCGGCACATCTTCTACAAACAGGTCTAAATCTCGTACTTCATCAATCGTTACATGATTGACCATACTAGGTTCTACGCTTCTAAGCTGAGCTATGGTGTCTGCGTCATGAATCTTGATAGGTACATAGAAGCGCTGATGTACTTTCTTGCCATCACGCCTTCTCAACAGATACATGTATTCGTACTGACCATCACTTAGTTGAATTTCAACAATGTGCTTTTCGTCTATTGTTATCTTTGTTACTAAGCGTTTTATCGTATGACGAATTTCTGCTTTGAGTTCATCGTCACCTTCAATGTAACGTTGTAGCTGTTCATCCTGTGACAGGTAATGCCTCAAAGCCTCATCAAATTCAGCTAGCGCAGAGTAATCAACTTGACCACTTGCAACTTTTGCTTTCTCTTGCTCGTAGTCAGAGGTTAATGAATCTACGTCCGCCTTTAGTTCACTGATAATGTCCTGAGCGGTATCGCCAGCATCATCACCTAGAAGCAAGAATCGTTTTACAGCATCTTTGTGTTGCTTTTTCTTCTGTATAAGTTGTTGCTCAAGACCATCGAGAGTACTTGTGTCTTTTGCTTCAACATCAAACACATGCTGCCTTACAGCGTTTAGTACTAACGTATCAACAAGGTTTTGCTTTAAAGGGGAGAAACAACCTCTTAGACAGCGGTAGTATGAGGTGCCGTTTCTTGCATCTCTTGAGGCACCCATAGACCACCCACATTTGCAGTACAGCTTTTGCATACCAGCTAGAATACTGACTCTCTTTCTCTGACTATTCGATTCTTTCGTTAACTTCTGTTTTATAGCTCGAACCTGATAGTACTCATTCTCTGTTGCTATAGGGGGATAGTAGTTTTTAAGCACATAGTCGAAAGGCTTTCCTGAATCGTCGATATGTCTGATGTGAAGGTCACCATAGGTAGAATGGCTTCTGAACATCTTAGCTACAGTGCTATAGCTTAGTTTCAAGCCAACCGATTCTGCATACTTTAAAAGAGTAGGTGTTCCGTGACCTTGTAACGCTTTCGAAAACATGGCCTTTGCGATATCGAAGTTTACCTCATGTGGTTGAACTACCTTATCTTTTAGCTGTATCCAGAACGGATGACGACCAATCCCAATGTCGTAGGCTGTACCATTATCAGGCTTGTCACCCTTGAGAAACTGTTGAATTCGATGAGACGCATATCGATTTGTGAGATGACTTTTCTTTGCACTTTCTTCGTTTGCTGTCTTTAACGCGAGAGTCGCCAAGATTGAACTCATTGGGTCATCTTTCTTATATAGAAAGCTATCAATCGTTGTATATATCTGAACGCCTGCTGAAATGATAGTGTTGTACAAAACCTCAGAACTTGTGAGATTCTGACGACTCAATCGGTCGAGCGCACGCATAACAATGATATCGCCTTGTTTGATTAGACCAGACTCAATGTCACTAATGAGCTTCGCAAGCTCGCCTTCTTTGGCGTTCTTACCTTTGTAGCTCGATACACCTTCATCGTTGTAAAGTAGATGACTGACAGTAGTGTTATGCTCTCTAGCAATCTTTTCTAAGAGACTTTCGTCACCCTGTAACGTCATTGACAAACCTTCTAATTGCTTGCCTGAACTAACACGAGCATAAGGGATAATAGCCATTTTTTACCTCAACACACTAAACTTCAAATATTATACATTAAGTATATTGATTTTAGTGATGCAAAAGAAAGCGTAGACGCGATTTCTAAAGCGCTTTAAAGAGCAATAACTTAAGAAAGCCAGCGAAAGCTGGCTTTTTTCGTTTACAATTTCTACAACAAACATGGAATTAACAAAATAATTGCGTGCACTTAGCTTTCATCTTGCCGATAATGTGTAAAAATCCATGCCAACAAACGATCTACAAGACACGTCTTTTGAAGAACTTAGTTTATACAATACTGATGACGCTACCACTTAGCTTTTCGTTCGCGGCGAAAGCTGAGTCTTTGCCCGAGCGTATAGATAAGTTCGTTGAGTTCTTTGACTACGAGCAAGCGAATGCGTCATACGACGTCAGAGTGATCCAAGCTGACTACCCAACACAGCTTTTAACGCCAGTGTCTATGCTCCCTCAAACAACCAAATATCCACTGAAGGAAATTCAACAGCTTTATCGGTTAGCAGAAAACTGTAGTGGCACATTACCGCTCAGTCCGTTGATTACCGAGCCTTTGGTGTATACGAGAGCAATGTGTGGTGGTCGTAAACTATCAACTAAGTGGTTCGCGAGGAGCGGATTAATCCACCCCGGCGGTGGTACATACGCGGCTCGGTATATTCTTAAATATCCTGAGAAAAAAGATGAACTGCAAAAGTTCATGCACATTAAAGAGCGTGAACTTGCACCTCCTGGCTCGCTACTAGGGCGACTGCAAATCATGGATGAACCGACGGTGACGTCTTTGATCCGTGGCTCTTCAATGTTTGTTGAAAACTCGGAGCTTTGGCTAAGGCGAGGGGATATCTACTATCTCTTTGAGTCAAAAGTTTGGCGTGAAAATGCAAAGCAAGCTGGGTTGAACTATCAGTTAGCGTCTCAAACCAATACTTGTTTCGTTCAAAGAGGTAACTTGTGTTGGGAAGTTGAGGATCATTCCGATGTACTAAGAATTAGTATGATCGTACTGATCATTGCCAATATCCTTTTGGTGATTGGCTGGTCCATTTATCGTTGGAACACCAAGCGACAAGAGATGAAAAGCAGAATGTTAGTTCTGCAGATTTTAACTCACGAACTCAGAACACCCATCGCTAGCCTCTCTTTAACAGTAGAAGGTTTTCGTAGAGAATTTGAGCACTTACCCGAAACTGTATATGATGAGTTCAGAAGGTTATGTGAAGATACACGTAGATTGCGTCAGTTAGCGGAAGCGAGTAAGGATTATTTGCAATCAGATAACAAACCTCTTTCAACAGAATGGCTACCTTCCGTTCAAGATTGGCTAAGCTATAAGGCAGAGGAAGAGTTTGAAGCTGACGTAAAATTGACTATCAATCAAGATGTAGCAGCTAAAATAAACATCTATTGGCTGGGCACTTGTATCGATAACTTGATACGTAATGCCATTAAGTACGGCGTTGCACCAGTGAGTTTGAATGTCGTGACATCATCAAATTCACTCAGAATTGAAGTAATAGATGACGGACAATTAACGGCTAAGGATTGGCGAGAGCTTCGAAAGCCATTTGTAAGTAAAGCTGGATTAGGGCTAGGACTTACGATAGTAGAATCCATGGTTGGCCGAATGGGCGGGAAAATGTCCCTTATCGGTCCACCAACAACCTTTATATTGGAGATACCTTGTGAAACAGACACTGCTACTTGTTGAAGACGACAAGAATCTAGCTGATGGCCTATTGGTAAGTTTGGAACTGGCGGGTTACAACTGCCTGCACGCAGAACTTATCTCTCAGGTAGAGCAGCACTGGGAAGAAGCAGACTTGGTAATTCTCGACAGACAACTTCCTGACGGTGATTCTGTTGAACACCTAGCAGGATGGAAGCAGATCAAAGATGTGCCAGTTATCCTATTGACGGCACTTGTTACAGTGAAAGATAAAGTAACGGGTCTAGACGCTGGCGCTAATGACTATCTAACGAAACCATTTGCAGAAGCTGAGCTTTTTGCTCGCATTCGTGCACAGCTTCGCGCGCCTGAAACAGACTCTGAAGATGCTTCCAAGGTCGTGACTGATAGCTTAGTTATCGACAAAGCAACACGTGAAGTGAACTACAAGGGCGAGCTTATTACATTGACTCGAACTGAGTTCGATTTGTTGCTGTTTTTGGCGAGTAACCTAGGTCGCGTATTCACTCGTGACGAGCTGCTGGACCACGTTTGGGGTTACAATCATTTCCCAACAACTCGTACTGTTGATACACACGTGCTTCAGCTACGTCAGAAATTACCTGGACTTGAAATCGAGACACTACGCGGTGTCGGTTATAAAATGAAAGGCTAATGTTCAGCACACGCAAACTTGCAATTATCGCGCTACTTTCGGCATCAACATCTGTTGGTGCCGATTGGTTTGAAGGTACATCAACCATTTCTCAAGCGCATAAACACTTACTAAACAATGACCTCGAATCTATGTTTCAGTCATTGGTCGAAGAGTGGCAACAACAACCAACGAAAAGTCTGAAATCTCATATCAATAGGCTTTTTTTACAATCTCTGAGTGTGGATTGTGGTAAAGGATACTCTTCACATCCCTTACCGGATTGGGTCGAGAACGTTGTGGTAAGACAGCAAACGATCCAAAGCCCAGGTCGCGATACCTATCTTTCGACGATTGAATTAGATTCCGACCGTGTAGTGTCGGAAATTAGCTTGAAAAAATGGGTTGATAAACGTGTCTCAAACGACAGTGAATTCTATGTGACCGCGAACGGTGACGGTGTAACAGATTCGACAACGTATGGAATTCGCTACAACCTTACATCTCCTCTAGAGGTTGGGTTATATAGACTGGACGTTTCTCTTGTTGATGGTGACAGTTGGAGTCAGTGGCTCATCTTTACTAACCAACCTTTGAAACAAACAGTAAGGTGGTCAGCCAAAGATAAATGGCAGATCGAGAAAAACGCATTACTCAATCCTTACTGTCCTTTACCTAAGCTCGAAGTTGGTTTGTTTGACTATATCGATGGTAAATATACCCAGGTGTGGGGGAAAGAATACGAGTCTGATTATCCAACGACACTCGACACCTCAGATATCGCACCCGATCGTTATGTGTTGGCCGTTTCAATGAAGCAAAGTCGCTGGCAAGGGCCAATTCTTTTTGAACGCGCTCAGATACTTAACAAGACATTTGATGTGTCGGCAGATGAGTAGCACATTTTTACATATAATCTAGTTCTAGAGCTAAAGAAATTGAAATAGACGCCGTTAATACCTAGACAAAGGATTAACGGCGTTATTTTTTATGAACACAAAACTCAAAAAACTCACTCTCTTGTGTGCTACCGCAACGGCTTCTGGCCACTTGGCAGCGTCTACCATTGCCATCGATGCACGTGGTGATGCGATGGGGGGAACGGGGGTTGTGTCCGCGTCTTACTTAACCGCCCCCTTTTATAATCCTGCGCTTACTGCGATCTATCGTAGAAATGATGATGCTGGAATGTTGGTTCCAACTTTAGGCATTAGTTATGATGATCAAGATAATATGCTTGATAAAGCAGACGCCGCTTTCAATGCCGGGACTGCTGCGGAAGCCGAAGCAGCTCTAAATACACTGTCAGGTACACAAGCTAACGTAGATTTTGGTGGTGCTGTCGCTTTTGGCTTACCTAATAGATACATAGCAGCAAATATTTTTGGCAAGGCTTATGTCGAAAACGTCGCAACACCCGATATAGCATCAGACTTAGATCCTCAAGACAGAGCCCAAAACTCGGCGATTAAGACAGCCTCCGTAGCGGTTACAGAGATCGGTATTTCACTAGCCAAATACCAAACGCTTTTTGGCCAGCATTTCTCATTCGGAGTCTCACCAAAACTACAGCGCATTTATACCTACACCAGTGTTAACTCACTACAAGACTTCAAGTTTGACAACATTCGTGAAGAATCAACGGGCGAAACTGCACTTAACCTAGACGCCGGTGCACTTTGGTTTCATGGGCCATTTAGAGTTGGTTTCTCTGCTAAGAACATGTTGTCACGAAACATACAGACAAAAAGTGGTGTAACTCGCATTGGTTCACGTGATGTTGCCTATGGTTATGAGTACCAACTACAACCACTGTATACGGTAGGTGCAGGATTTATCGCAGACTACTTTCAGTTCTCAGTCGACTATGACATTAACAAAGAGAAAAAAATTTACCCAGTTTGATGATGATGTACAGATGTTCAGAGCAGGTGTAGAAGTAGACCTTGTTCGCCAAATTCAATTAAGGGGAGGGTACTACAAAAACCTTGCTCGTGATTCGGAAGGGACACTTACTGCTGGTATCGGTTTACGCCCACTCAACATTATCGAACTTGATATTGCTGCGAGTTACACATCGCCACAAGCCATGGGTGCATCCATTAACTTTGTCGCGACCTATTAGTTAAATGACTTGCGATAGAAACCAGATCCGCTATAGTCCGTCCATTATCAATTTCCGATGAGTTGGAAGAATTATGTTTGATGATTTAACGTTAAGCCATGAAGAACAGCAAGCCGCAGTAGAAAAAATCCAAGAGCTTATGAAGCAGGGCATTAGTACTGCTCAAGCAATCAAGATGGTTGCTGAAGAGATCCGCGCTGAACAAAGCGACAAAGACAGCTAAGCTAGTTTGAATAAGTCTCAACCCTCCAATTGGAGGGTTTTTTTATGTCTGAAGTATAGGTATTAATAAATCGAATAGATAGGAAGAAAAGCAACGAAACGCCAGCCTTCAAGCGAACATCATACTAGGATTTTGAGATATAACCAATCAATTCAACAGGATACGGCAGAGCAAATCACTGGGTGTGATTAATGGAAAGTGCAATCTGTAACTAAGTTACAAACCTAAATCTGCGAGCTAATATTACTAGTGAAATATTCTGCCTTATTTGAGAGGGCTACAAAAGCAGTAAGTATTCACATATGATCTTCGAAGATCTTTGTTCAGGAGGAAGCCGCCTAGTATGTAGCATTAGAAAAATAGCCAGGTGCGATAAAACATAGGCAATAAGACATCTCGATAATTAAAGTTACGATGTCACAATACTAGTGTGAATCCGTGCTTAAACTCAGTCGACTTGTTGATACGTAGACGTAGACTTACTCCCGATTCGGTTTGTTTAAGGAAGTAGACGTGCTTCGGCTTACTCAAAGGCGGAGAGATTTTTATTAATAGTGTCCGCATCGAAAAGCATTAGTTTTGCATGTTCGTTTCTATGATTGCTACCGTAAGACTACATATCAACAATTGCGTCACTATGAGACAGTTCAAGTTCGTCACCGGTTTTAAGTAAGAACACTGGATGCTTACGAATGGGCAACCGAACTTTTGGCGAAATGGTTATTATAAGAATGGTAACGTCAGGGTGAACAATTCCATAACTAGGGAGTTTAGACTTTAAATTCAATCCCATAATCCAGATTCGATTGTTAAGCTGTAGACTAGTGTTTGTAGAAAGCACTTGAGTTCAACGTCAATTTGCCAAATGGATGGTTGGTGTATTGAGGTTCAACGTGTTGTTTTAAAAATTCAAATGGAAATTGGCTGTCGGCTGTAAACCGGACATTACTATGTTGCTCTTACAACCTTAGTGCGCATTATGTATATTATGTTAAATTAAGGCTTAATCTCCTTAAAATCTTTGTCCCATACGCTAACCTTCTCCTCTCCGGACACGCTATTTAACGATAACGCTGATTTACCATAAAATACCTAATAACCACATTATCTTAATCTATCGATTTAGATAATGTGGTTCTAGATACGACAATGCCAACACATTCATTGTGTTGGCATTGTTTGTTCGAGTCTTAGTTACGTTAGCCGCCAGCGAGTTTGACTGTGTAGCCTTTCTTTTCTAACGCAGCTTTGATTTTATCTCTTGCGTCGCCTTGAATCTCGATCGTTCCATCTTTAACAGAACCACCGCAACCACAAACTTTCTTAAGCTCTGCAGCCAAAAGCTTTAGAGGTGCGTCATCAAGATCTAAACCTGTAATAATTGAAACGCCTTTGCCTTTGCGGCCCTTAGTTTGTTTTTGGATTCGCACAATACCATCGCCTTTTGGACGTTCTGGTTTCTGCTTTTCTTCTTTAATGCGGCCTGTTTCCGTTGAATATACGAGAGTCATAGTATTACTTTGCTTGTTCTGCTTTTTTCTTTGCGACTAGGTAAGCTTCGATATGTCGCTGAATAGCAAGCTTACCACCTTTGATAAGTTTACCATTAAACATGCAATACCACGCGTTGTTTTCACCGGTATCGTTCTTAATAGTGAAGCCATGGAAGTTTTCTTGCGCACCTTTAGACGGCGCTCTTTCCGAACTCGCTGCTAATGTAGAAGGATCGATAATTGAAGCAGTATCGCACCACCAATCTACACTCTTTTTAACGGCTGCCAGCGTGCCCTGCAATTCACGGTTTTTTATGGTGACCTTCCAAACTTGATTGGAAGAGCCTATAGATTTAAGGGTAAACCCTCGATAACTCGCTAGAGCCATAAAGACTTGTCTCTTATATCGTTGATGTAACACTGTCCGTCGGACATGTTATCAGTTATTGTATGGCAATCAATTAAGTTATAGTGCATTAGTATGAAAAAAGACATACCTCGGATTACAGAATCTGACAAAGCTAACAGATTTAAACACTTACTTAGTTCAGGAATAACCCCAGATGAGTTTAATGAACTGACTGCTCACCGATATTCACGTAGTACAAATCTGGCAATGGCAAAAGACTGGCGTGTCTTTAACGATTTCTGTTTAGAACGCTCGCGTCCCTCTTTACCTGCAACTTCGCCCTCTGTTCTAGAGTTCATCGAACACGTGAGTTCAAAGAGGAAATTTAGCAGTATTAGACGTTACGCGGTCACTATATCCGTTGTACATTACATTCTAGGTTATAAAGACCCTACTCAAGCACGTGAAGTAACTCTTGTTATGAGTAAACTTAAGCTTTCAGGAGAATCACAGGTAAAGCAGACAATACCATTTACCTCCGCTCACCTAGCGCAAATTCATACTAAATTAGCCGGTAGTGACGTAAAAAAGGACGCGCGAGATCTCGCTATGTATTATTTGCTTTATGAGTGCGCATTGAAGCGCCGTGAGCTCAAAGCTATGAAAGTAGAGGATATTTTAGAAGATGATGGGCGTTACGCCGTAACTATAGACGAAAGATGTTATCCATTATCAGCCGAAGCAAGCGCAAGCTTAAGCCGTTGGCTGGTACATGTTCCCTACTCTTATTTGTTCCGTGCTATCGATCGACATGGCAACGTCGGAGAAACTCAACTTGATGATTCGTCTATCCATCGTGTCTTACAAAGAGCAAGTCAAATATTAGGTCTAGACGACTCGTTAGGTTTCTCTTCTCAATCAGGGCGTGTCGGAGCGGTTCAAGAAAAGACCCGTGAGGGAATGAAAATACGCGAGATACAGGAGTTTGGACGTTGGCAAAGTCCTGCAATGCCACTGCAGTACAGTGGCAAAACGTCGTTGTCAGAACAGCAAAAAGCGATTTTTAAAACTAAGAAAAACTACGATTAGCGAAAAGCTGATTCGATACAGTCACTTAAAAAGTCGGAAAATGGTACACCTGAATGTTCAACCATTTTCGGAAACATTGAGATAGGCGTCATTCCTGGGAAGGTATTCACTTCGTTTAGATAGATTTTGTCGTCATCCGTCAGGAAAAAGTCGATACGTGATAAGTGTCGTAACTTCATTTGCGTAAACACTTTTCTTGCCGAGTCCTGAATTAAATCACGCTGGGCTTGCGTCAAGTTAGTGGCCTCAACCGTCGTCGTGGAGTGACTATCGGCGCTGTATTTCTCATCATAGCTATAGAACGAACCATCTGGAGCCGTTACTTCTCCTGGCTGCGTAATAACCAGCTTGCCCTCAAACTCATAGGCAGCCACTTCGAGCTCTCGCGGTTTAACCGACTGCTCTACAACAACTTGATCAGAATATCCAAACGCTGCATCAATTGATTCATCAAGCTTTGCCTTATCAGTGACGCTGTAACACCCAACTGATGAGCCCTGTTTCGCAGCCTTAACGAAGACTTTGCCCCACTTATCAAACGCTTCATGAGATGCGTTATGAGCCTCATCGTCATTATCCGTCAGAAAAAGGTAAGGTGTGTTTGGAATCCCAAGTGTGTCATACCATAATTTGGACGTAATTTTGTTGAAGCTATTACTGCTCGCCTCTGGCCCACATCCTAGATAAGGAATATTCGCCATTTCAAACAACGATTGAATATCACCCGTTTCCCCAGGAAAACCGTGAATACATGGCACCACATAATCTATGTCCAGTTTAAGATGCTCACCAACCAGTGCTTTTTGGTTTAGGTCTAGTACCACAAGGTTCCCATCACTGCATTTCCAGCCATCAGTCGTGATCTCAACTCGAGTCACGTTGAATCTAGCGTTTAATTTAAGCTGACTTTCTAGATAGTTGGCAGATACAAGAGAAACTTCGTGTTCGGCAGAACCGCCACCACACAGAAGAAGAATATTGAGTTTTGACATCTTAAGCTTGTCCTTAGATTGCTTTCATCGAATGATAAACGATTGAAGAGGAAGATTCAGTCCAAAATCTGTTAAAACTGATATTTATTCGATTAGGTGGGCAGATTACATACAAAAACGCCCAGCGCTTCAGCACTGGGCGTTTTCTCACTAATTCTTAGTTCAGTTTGCTTAACGTTGGATAATCAGATTTCTTGATTTTATCGATACTACGAACAAACGGCTTTAGGTCTTGGAACTCTTTTGGTAGCGTCTGGATAGCTTGCTTAGCTTTCACCTTGGATGCAAAGTCTCCATACAACAAGGTGTACCATTTTGTACCGTTAACCACTTTATAGTTTTGCCATACTGGCTGAGTACCTTTAGGTAGTTTGTCAGCAAACTGTGTGACCTTATCTTGACTACCCACGGCTACCACCTGAATGGTATATCCAAAACGGTAGTCTTGCTCTGCTTGTTTCTTCGATGGCGGTACAATCTTCACGACTTTACTACTTTCAGCTTGTTGAGCCGTAGCTGGAGCCGGTTGTGATTTGGTCTTCGCTGCCGTTGATTGCGGTGCTACTTGTTGTTTTGGTTCGCTTTTTTGAGCGGCAGTGACCGGTTTTTTCTCTGCAGCGACTGTCGTTGTAGTCGCTACAGCAACGGGAGCTGCTGCTTTCGCTTCTACTGGTTGATAGTCCTCACGATAACTTTCCGACTTTACTTCTGTTGTGTAATCACCAGAGGCGCAAGCTGCCAACATAGCCGCCAAGCTCACTATCACTACTTTCTTCATTGTATCACTGCCTGAATTCATTGTTGCTTATCCTTAATCAGACAGGAACGATTAGAATTTGAGATTCAAAGTGCCTGTCTTATCTACCTGTGACATGTTACACAATAATTGAGGTACAGCAATACGTTATCTCCAATTTTAAGAGCATACTAGCTTTAATCGATTTAAAGCTAGACTAGTATTGTCTGGTATATGTACTCGCTGCTTTAATGTGTCTAAAGCAGTGGCTGTTGCTCGGTTTCAATATCCGCTTTAGGGAGAATCTATGTCGTTGGATACACTTTTTAAACCTACTTCAATTGCGGTTATTGGCGCGTCGAGCAAACCAAGTCGTGCAGGTAGCGTGGTGATTAAAAACCTTTTGATGGGGGGCTACCAGGGCACAATATTACCCGTACATCCAAAATACAAATCGGTAAATGGAATACTTTGCTACCGTGCCATAAGTGAACTTCCTCTGATCCCGGATATCGCAATTCTGTGTACCCGCGGCGACCGTAATGTGGACATTATTAATGACCTCGCTATTGCAGGTGTAAAGGTTGCGATCATTATGGCGTCAGACATGTCTGTACTCTACGATGAACAACTTACCATCGAGCAAAAGTGCCAACAGATAGCGCAACAGGCCGGAATGAAAATCGTCGGGCCCAACAGCCTTGGTGTTCTTCTTCCGTGGCAAAACTTTAATGCTTCTTTTTCTCCTGTTGATTGCTTACCAGGGAAACTTGCATTTATCTCTCAATCGTCGGCGGTATGCACAACGATCCTCGATTGGGCAAACGACAAAGGGATCGGCTTTTCGGCCTTTGTTTCTATTGGCAGCGGTAGCGACGTCGATTTCGATGACATACTTGATTATCTATCGCGGGATAGTAAAACCGAAGCAATTCTCCTCTATGTTGACTCTGTAAGAGACGCTCGTCGGTTCCTCTCTGCTGCTCGTGCTGCATCACGAAATCGTCGTATCTTGGTACTCAAGGCTGGGCGTCATCAAACTGGTACCCCTAACGTCTCAGCGACTGCTGCTTCTTTTGATATCGTTTACGATTCTGCGATTCAAAGAGCTGGTATGTTGAGGGTAAACAATACTCATGAGTTGTTTGCAGCGGTTGAGACACTCACTCATTCGGTGCCTCTTCGTGGTGAGCGCTTAGCGGTTATTACTAATGGTATGGGGCCAGCCTTAATGGCGCTAGATACCCTAGCTGATAAAGGCGGAAGTCTCGCTCAGCTATCTACGGATACCATCGAGGTGTTAGATACAGTTCTCCCAAAAACGTGGTCTAAAACCAACCCTATTGATTTGGGAGGCGATGCGACGGCTGATCGGTATTGTAAAGCCGCTCAAATTATTCTTGATAGCGAAGATATAGATGCGCTACTTATCATGCACAGCCCTTCAGCAACGGCGGAGTCGACAAGTACTGCCCAGAAGATCATTGAGACCGTCCAAAAACACCCTAAATCCAAACGCTTTAATATCCTCACTAACTGGTCTGGCGAAGCTACCGCAAAAGAAGCAAGACTTCAGTTTACCAAACAAGGGATCCCCACCTATCGGACGCCGGAAAGTGCAGTCACTGCCTTCATGCACCTCGTAGAGTACCGACGAAATCAATGGCAGTTAATGGAGACACCCACCACCACCGACTCATATACCACTGAGCAACTCGATAAAGCGCACGATTGGTTAGCCGGACATATTTCAGCATTGCCTGATTCAACAGGCTCGACCGCTCTAGAATCTCACGTATGTGAACAACTTTTTGATCTATTAAATCTGCCGACGTTACCCACTTGGCTCGCTCACGAGCCTACGGAAGCAATACATCTTGCCGATAAGATTGGTTATCCTGTTGCGGTCAAACTACGCTCGCCCGATATTGCCCATAAGTCTGATATTCATGGCGTGATGTTAAACCTGAAAGACTCTCAGGAAGTCGCAAATGCCGCTCAATCTATCCTTGACCGAACTCGCCTCTCCTACCCTGATGCTCGAATCGAAGGTCTAACCGTCCAACAAATGGCTAAGGTCGCAGGCGGTCAAGAGATTAGGATAAAGGTTCTATCCGATCCTACGTTCGGCCCTGCTATTTTTATTGGCCAAGGAGGGTCAGATTGGAACATCGCCAAAGAGGCGGTGACAGCATTGCCTCCACTAAACATGGCACTGGCTCGATATCTGATCATTAACGCCATCAATAAAGGTGTACTGAAATTTCAACAGTCGACTAACACAATAAACCTTGCGAAACTTGCTGGATTTTTAGTGAAGATATCGCAAGTCGTTGTTGCCTGTCCGGAGATTCATGAGCTCGATATACATCCACTTCTACTCAATGGCGACGACATTACTATCTTAGATGCGTCGGTAGTCATAAAACGCTTTGAAGGTGACCCACAAGCTAGACTCGCGATCCGCCCGTATCCAACTGAGATGGAACAGGTTTTGACGCTTCGTGATGAGACTAGAGTATTACTTCGCCCTATTAGACCTGAAGATGAGCCGTACCACGCCGACTTTATTAATAACGTGACGAAAGAGGATTTGTATAAGCGTTTCTTCTCAGATGTTGGAGAGTTCAATCATGAAGCGCTCGCCAATCTAACTCAAATTGACTATGACCGAGAAATGGCGTTTGTCGCCGTCGACCTGAGCCACAAAACTCCGCATATTATTGGTGTATCAAGAGTGCTGGTCACACCTGATAACAGTGATGCGGAGTTTGCCATCCTGATTCGCTCCGATCTAAAAGGAAATGGTCTAGGTCGTATACTCATGAACAAAATCATCGACTACTGTAAGAATAAACAGACCAGGCAAATCTCTGGTATGACAATGCCGACAAACAGAGGCATGTTAACCCTAGCTCAGAAACTAGGGTTTGAACTAGACGTACAGTTCGAAGATGGCGTTGCAGATATGGTACTCAAGCTGTAAAGCTAAGTTCGTGAGTTCAGTTTTGAAGTGACAATGGGGGCGAAAACGCCCCTATTTTAGATCCCACTCTTTTGTCAGGTGTCGTATACACCATGACTTAGCTTCACCGATGTTGTTGCGTTTCCATGCCAAAACAACATCAATCTTTGCGACTTCAGTGTTTGCTATTTGTTTAAGTGAACCTTGCTGGATCAACTTCTCAGCGACTTGTGTTGGGAGTGTTCCAATGCCCAAGCCAGAAATTAAAGCTTCAACCTTCGCATCTAGGTTGGAAACGGTCAATCTAGGTTGCTTCTCTAAGATGTTAACGCTTAGCGCTGGTTGCTCTCTTGCAGTGTCGGCTATCGCAATAACACGGTATTTACTTCGAGCGTCACTGTCGAAGTCCCCCTTTCGCTTATGGACATAATGATCGGAAGCCGCTACCCATGTCATTGACATTTCGCCAAGCTTTTCCGCTTTAACACCTTGTGGCAAGACTTCAGGCTGTGGGCAGACGAGTAGATCACAGCGACCTTCATTGAGCGACTCCCAGCATCCTGCTAGCACTTCCTCTTCAAGCTTGATACGAGTTTTACTGACCATTCCTAGCTTGTCGACCAGATCAAAGAAATTGTTCACCGGAATAATGCTGTCGTAAGCAATGGTTAGGTCTAGCTCCCATCCATTAGCAATCAACCTAGCCTCATTGATCATGCTCTCGGTGGCTTGCAGTATCACTCGCCCTCTTTCCAAGATGAGTTTGCCCGCCTCTGTAAGGGTCGCTTTATGCCCTGAGCGATCAAAAATCATGATGTCTAAGTCTTGCTCAAGCTTTTGCATTTGATAACTCAGAGAAGACGTAGCGCGATCAAACTCGCCGGCTGCAGCAGCGAACGAGCCTCTGCGCTCTATTGCATCAAGAATAGTCAGTGCTTCTAGTGTAATCGATACCGACATTAGCAGTCCTTTTCAGTGAAAACTCTTAACTTACTGACAGTGATAGCAAAAACAATGCAAGAACACAACGTGAGTATTTTATAACCACTCAATCACATTTATTAATGAAAATAATAGTAATTCTCATTATGATCTGTATTATTTTCGGCAACTGCCCTTTGAAGGCTCACACACAATCAAAATTATGGACTAAAATGATGTATCAGTTTCCTTTCAAGAAGCAGCTCATTGCGACTTCAGTTTTAATGGCAATTGCCCCCCAAGTTTTCGCAGAGAACGAGCAAAAAAAGTTTGACGAAGTCGTTGTTGTTTCGGCTTCTAAAACACCACAAGCCTACTCAGATGTATCGACTTCTATCAGCAAAGTGTCTAGCGAAGAGTTCGAGCAGGCAATGGCGAATGACGTTAAGCAAGCCGTGAAATACCTACCCGGTGTAGAAGCTGAAGGTAGTGGTCGTTTCGGACTGTCTGGCTTCAACATTCGTGGTATGAATGGTTCGAGAGTCAAGATAATGGTGGATGGTGTACAACAACCTGTCGCCTACAATCCTGGTGCTGGCGAACAGAGAAAATATCCAAATGCCATTGAAGTCGACACCTTAGCAACTATCGAGGTGAACAAAGGTGCCTCCTCTTCGGTATTTGGCTCTGACGCCGTTGGTGGTGCTGTCGTCATGCGCACTAAAAATCCGGACGATGTTTTGGTGACTGATGGAGATGAGCACCGATTCGGTATTAAGACCGGTTACAGCTCTGCAGATGAGAACTTCAAAACCACTGCCACTTGGGCAATGCGTCAAGACAAACTCGAAACCTTACTGATGCTGACTTATGCAGATGGTTCAGAAACAAAAACACACGGTAGTGGCGCAGATGTGGTTGGTGACCAACGTGGTGCGGCTAACCCAGCAAGTAAGCAACTTGGCAACGTACTCGCCAAAGCGTTTTACCAGTTTAACGATAACCACCGTATTGGCCTGACTGGTGAGTATTATGACTTTACACACAAAGAAGACGAACTTTCTTACTACGGGATTTCTATCCCAATGGGCCCTGGTTTTGATTTCACCTATAACAGCCGTAACACCGAAGATAGAAACAAGCGTTTACGCCTAGGCTTTGAGCATGAGTGGCAAGTCAATGCGGCTATTGCAGACGATCTAAAATGGTCGGTCAATTTTCAAGACAGTAGCAGCCTAAACAAAAACTATGACAACACTAACATTTACGGTGACCGCTTAAGACAACGAGATGCGCAAGACAGTACTTGGCAATTCGACACTCAGCTAAATAAGCAACTCGATTTTGATAGCCACTATCACCTACTTACTTATGGTTTGAACTACAAAAACAATAAGTTTCAGCTAAACAACGATGACTTCAAGTCTAGTGGCGATACGGTAGGTTCAACGGGCGTACCAGATGCAACAACCGAGAACTTTGGGTTATTCGTCGAAGATCAGATTTTCCTTTTGAACGAGCGCCTTGTATTGAATGCGGGTCTTCGTTACGACAGCTTTAAGACTGATCCGAAAGCGAGCGAAGGATACACCAACGAAATAAGTCCGTATCAAGACGACGACTTCTCAGCCAAACTTGGCGCGGTATATCATCTATCCCAGCAGTACAGCGTATTTGGTCAAATTAGCCAGGGTTTCAAAGCGCCGACGGTTCACGACCTTTACTATACCTATAACCAAGGTGCCATCATCAAAGCAAACCCTGAGCTAAAGTCAGAGCGCAGCTTATCTTATGAACTTGGCTTTAGAAGCCAATCGAATGTCGCTAAATATGAACTAGTCGGTTTCTACAACCAATATACCGATTTCATCTCTAGTAAAGATCTAGGCACTGATCCTGACAGCGGTAAAGATGTTTACACTATGGTGAACTTAGATAACGTTGATATTCGAGGCGTTGAGTTCTCCAGTGATGTTGCGTTAGATGAGCTTCTGGGAGCTCCGCAAGGCCTATATACTCGATTTTCGTTGACCTACACCGATGGTGAAGACAAATCGACAGGTGAACAGCTTGATACAATCACCCCGCTTCGTTCAGTTTTCGCTTTAGGTTACGACAATCTTCAAAATAACTGGGGCTTGTTGAGTTCGGTAACAATGGCAAGTAGAAAGACCGACTGGCAAGACAATGATCAACCTGACAGTGAGAAGAATGTTGACGCCCCAGGTTACGCGGTTGTTGATTTAACGGCTTACTACAGACCGATGCAGGATCTAACGCTTCGTGCCGGCCTATTCAATGCGTTCGATGCCAAATATTGGTTGCATGACGACCTTCGCTACAAAACGGTTGTGCCGGGCTCAATGAGTCCAAAAAACTATGATCTATATACTCAACCTGGTCGCAACTGGTCGGTAACGCTAGAATACCTCTTCTAAGCCAAAGGTAATTAACGACTGGCACAAAAAAACGCCTCATTATTTATATGATGAGGCGTTTTTCTATATGAGGTGAGTTAGCTAGGTAACATACCTTGGAAACAATAAATAGACATTAAGCAGTTTGAGCTTTAAGTCCTTTAGGTGCTGGAGTAATGCTGTCTTTGTAACTAAACCACAAATAGCTCACCGCGATGAGGTAGAACAAGTAAGACAGTGCAAACACGATTGGCGAAGTAATTAAATCATTTGAGATGCTCAACCCTACCCCGACTACGGTCACTGTTAGCTTAGCGATCGTGCCTAATAGAAGCAGTCCCATAGCGAATTGTGGGAAACGCATGCTTGCAAACGCAATCATGTAACACGCGCCTACCGCTAGCGAGGCAATTGATAAACCAAGTAAATAAGAGTGGATATGGTCAGCGGCAGCGTAACCAGCGCCTAGAGACACACCAAGTAACATTAGGATTTTTGTCATGAACATAAGTCACCTCAATAAACAAATACAATCGCGATTGAAATGTCCATTTTCAATTTTTAAATCTCATTTTACGTGTATTGTTATCCCTAATTAAATTGATTTCAAGCTCATTTTTTAACCACTACAAGGGCAGTATTCACTCATTAATTTTCTGTTACATATAGACAACATTAGAAAACCCAAATCCACTTCACTTACAGTATGTTACGTATTTTACTTTGTGTTAACTTCATATTGTAACAATGTATTTACAACATAACTTTTTTCAGCTCTTGCTAAATTTGTGATCCAGCGACTTTGCGTAATAAGAGACACTATAAATTAAACTCAATTTTACATATCCATTACATAAATAAGTTAATTGAATTTATTCGGAAAAATCGATTCCAATTGTAGGAATATTGGTTATAATCCGCGCTCGATTGCGCTATCTGTTGATAAACGCAAACTAAATTTGAGTGTTTAACCCCCCGAACGTTGTTCGACATATCAGAGAACAAAAATGAGCAAGATTGATAAAGCAATGCGAATTCTGATTGCAGGATTCTGTATCAACCTTTGTCTTGGCATCCTGTATGCTTGGAGTGTATTTAATAAAGCCCTAGTGAGTGAATGGGGTTGGAGCGCAGCTGATGCGTCTTCACCTTACGCGATCGCGACCATCACTTTTTCTATCTGTCTTCTAGTAGCGGGCGTACTTCAAGATCGCATGGGTCCACGTAACATCCTTATCTTGGGTGCGACGCTAACGGGTCTAGGTATGATTGCATCAAGCTTTGCTGAGTCAGTAATGATGCTTAACATCACGTTCGGTATGATCACAGGTGCAGGTATCGGTTTTGGCTATGCATGTCTGTCACCTTCAGCAATGAAATGGTTCCACCCTTCTAAGAAAGGCATGGTAAACGGTCTAATTGCAGCAGGCTTTGGTCTAGCAGCTGTCTATCTTGCTCCCCTAACCTCTTCTCTGATTGGTTCTATGGGTATTAGCTCTGCATTCATGGTTCTTGGTGTTGGTGTCCTTATTATTGCAGTCCCTCTAGCAGCGACTATCAATAACCCACCAGCTGGTTATCAACCAGAAGCGCCAAAAGTAAAAGCGGGTCAAGCTCCGGTTCAAGTTAAGAAGGCTACTGACATTAGCTGGAAGGCAATGCTGAAAACCCCTCAGTTCTACTCACTATGGGTAATGTACGCATTTGCTGCTGCAGCAGGTCTTATGATCATCGGCAACATCACGAACATTGCAAGTGTACAAGCTAACCTGCCAAACGCAGTGTACTTGGCATCACTACTGGCTATCTTCAACTCTGGTGGTCGTATTGCTGCTGGTATCCTATCTGATAAGATTGGTGGCGTACGTACGCTGATGCTCGCGTTCATCCTTCAAGGTGTGAACATGGTATTGTTCTCAACGTTTACGTCTGAGTTCATGCTGATCATCGGTACCGCAGTTGCGGCGGTTGGTTACGGCACGCTACTAGCGGTATTCCCATCACTGACAGCCGAGTACTACGGCCTTAAGAACTACGGTACGAACTACGGCGTTCTTTATACCTCTTGGGGTATTGGTGGTGCTATCGGTGCAGCGATCGTTGGTTACTCGATGACTCACGGTGGCGGTTACAACCTAGCTTACACAATTTCAGCGGTGATGATGGGCGTATGTATCGTACTTTCACTTGTCACTAAGCCGATTACAGAAGAGAAAGCAGCGGAACTTAAAGCAGCATAATTCTTTTGGTTTATATAAATACCATCGCATTGAAAGCCTGACATTTATGTCAGGCTTTTTTTTGGTCTTCTTTCTACTTCAATGGGCATCTTTCTTCGTTAAATATTGGAAAATTATTGATTTATCCATGAAAATTAGCACTATGCACGAAGGAACGACTCGCACTACGCGACGCATTGAGAGCACACTATGACAACAAGACGATTTTCTTTAACACTGCTAATCCTCATCTTTTCTGGATGTGCGACCTATGCAGGCCTCAATTATGACCAGCTATTTGGTCAGCCCGAAGTTAGAGAGAGGACGGTCCCCCCTTCTTCGCCAGAAGCGGATGTATTCCTAACTAAGGTAAAACCAATCATCGATAATCGCTGTGTTGTGTGTCATGCCTGTTACGATGCTCCATGCCAATTAAAACTATCATCCGTCGACGGAATCGACAGAGGAGCCAGTAAAGAACTTGTTTATCAAGGGACCCGTTTGACAGCATCACAACCAACGAGACTGTTTGAGGATGCACAAACAACCGCAGAGTGGCGTGAGCTTGGCTTTTTTCCAGTGTTAAACGAACGCGAACAATCACTCGCTGGTAACTTAGACGCAGGTTTAGTAGCAAGAATGCTCACGCAAAAAGCGCGTCATCCACTACCTGAAACGGATCAATTAGAAGGCTTCGATTTCTCTATTGCACGTGAGCAAGTCTGCCCGACTATTGAAGAATACGACGCCTACGAGGCAGAATATCCTTTGTGGGGCATGCCGTATGGAATGCCAGCAATCACCAATAGTGAATATCAAACCCTTATCTCTTGGCTTGGCAGCGGCGCGAAAATGAATGCTCCTTTGCCACTGACAGAAGAAGAGCAAGGGCTGGTGGATGAATACGAAAAACTACTCAACAACGACGCGTTGAAGAACCAACTTACCGCTCGCTACATATACGAGCACCTCTATCTTGCCCATCTCTATTTCTCAGAAGTAGAAACGGAACGTCGCTTCTTTACGATAGTTCGTTCATCCACTCCGCCTGGGCAGCCAATTAAACGTGTGGTGACTCGACGCCCATATGATGATCCGGGCGTTGAGCGTGTGTATTATCGCTTGGTTGCTGTGCGCAGCACCATCGTTGATAAGACTCATATGCCATTTGCACTCAACATGCCACGACTTGAGAGTTGGTATCAGTGGTTTATCGAACCTAACTATAAAGTGGCTGAGTTACCGAGTTACGATATCTCGGTATCAGCAAATCCAATGACAGCCTTTAAAGATCTACCCGTCAAAGCAAGATTTAGATTCATGCTTGATAATGCTCAGAATACCATCATGGCGTATATCAAAGGTCCAGTTTGCCGTGGTCAACTTGCCCTTAACGTGATCAATGATCGTTTCTGGGTGTTCTTTCTGGATCCTGAAAAATCTGATCTACCAGAAGTCGACGAGTTCTATCAGCAACAGGCGGATAACCTCAAACTTCCAAGCGAACTTGAGAGTAATACTGTCCCTATTACCAATTGGGTCAAGTATGCAAATCAGCAAACTCGCTATTTAGAAGCGAAGTCAGAGTTCATGAATAAATGGTTTGAAGGTGGCAAACACCTCACGACCGATGTGCTCTGGACGGGTGATGGAGAAAACCCAAATGCGGCTCTGACCGTATTCCGCCACTTCGACAGCGCATCCGTAGTTCAAGGGCTCGTTGGCAATCAACCCAAAACGGCTTGGATCTTAGATTACGCCCTTCTGGAGCGAATTCATTACCTGCTTGTGGCCGGTTTTGATGTTTACGGTAATTTTGGTCATCAGCTCATTACTCGCATGTTCATGGACTTCTTAAGAATGGAAGGTGAAAGCAACTTCTTAGCACTGCTACCAAACACGGTTCGCCATGAAGAGTTCAGCAGTTGGTACCAAGAGCAAAGCCCTCAATTTAGTGAGTTTTTGCAGCGTAACATCAAACCATTTAGTCAACCGACTCAGGTGTTGTATCTGACGCAAGACTACAAAAAAGAGTTGTTTGATAAGCTAGAGAAAGAGCTAGCACCTGTTTTACATGATCGCTTTGATATTGTGAATACGGGGCTTTCTTCTGAAAACGAAGCATTGCTGCGTAGTATCGACGACATCAAAGGCGAAGGGCTCAAGACAGTACCTCAGATCGTCATGGTGATGATCGAAGCTGAAAATGGCAACCAGCAGTTGTTTACCCTGCTCCACAACAACGCTCACATTAATATCTCGAGCCTGTTCTCTGAAGAGAAAAACCGCGACTACAAAAACGATGACTTCACCTTCGTTCGAGGTGTGATCGGTAGCTACCCAGGTGCGTATTTAAGTCTCAAAGAGTCAGACATAGAAAATTTTGTCAAAACTCTGCGAGGCATCCAAGGAGAAGAGGACTACGTGAAATTGCTAGACAATTATGCAGTTAGACGAACCTCTAAAGATTTCTGGGGATTTAGCGATCAAGTTCATGAGTTTTACCAGCGCACCCAGCCTATCGAATGTGGTCTATTGGACTATAATCGATTTGAGAACAGATAGGTGCTCTCGTTAGCTCTTAGGAGGTGTGAGATGAGCATTAGAGATAGCATTGAAGCCATCGAGCAACAGATTTATGTTGCCTGTTCAGACGGTGACTACGAGACCGTCAACATGTTGGAACACCAACTCGAACATTTGAGAGGACTCTCAAACAAAGGGTTAGATGAAGACCCATATGCAGTTGAACACCGTACTTACTTCGAAGATGAGTGGTAGGCTTGAATACTGCACATACAACAAAGGGCTCACATTGTGAGCCCTTTGTTTATTAAGTGAGATGTTTATTCGGTGATTTTAATTTTGCGATAGAGACGGATGTCATCATCCTTCTAAAGTTTACACTGGAAGCTGATATCTCGTACTTCGCCCACCACCTGACTTAACCAAGCATCCTTGTTCTACTAACGCCGCCAAATGTCGTGTTGCGGTTGGTTTACTCACTTTGGCGACTTTGTGGTACTGAGTAGTATTGATGCCATCTGAAAAATCGCCATCCAACATACGATTGATCACTTTCATTTGTTCTTTGGTTAACGTCGTTTGGTCGACATTGCGCCAGAAGTTGGTCTTGTATACCGTCTGATTGATTTCCTTGTGTACCTCATCGAACGTTTGGTTCAGCGTATTAAAAAACCAAACCAACCACTCAGTAATGTTCATATCGCCTTTCTGAGTCTGCTCCAAGACCTGATAATAGCTTTTCCGATTCGCAAGGATACCCACAGACATTGCGTAGAAACGAACCGACTGATGTTCAGCCTGCGCTAACGCAAGGTCTGTCAATAAACGAGTGATACGACCATTCCCGTCGTCCAGTGGATGAAGCGTGACGAACCACAAATGAGTAATAGCTGCTCTAAGTAATGGATCAAGCGACGTATCACTCAGCGAATCATTGAACCAAGAGATAAACAACTTCAGTTCAGCGTTAAGTGCGTCTCGGCCAGGCGCTTCAAAGTGCACGATAGGTTTATCGATACGGCCAGACACAACTTGCATCGGCGCCGATCCGCGAAGTTCACCGCCCGTGACGGGGTTAAACATCGTGTACCCCTCGGGGAATAGCCTAGCGTGCCAATGTAAAACCCTTTCAAGCGTTAACGGTTCATCAAGGTTTTCAACGGCATCTAGCATAATTTCTGCTAGCCCATCAGTCTGGTCAGTGGTTGGAAAAGGGTGTTCTTCCGTCATACCAAGTCTATTTGCCAATGACGAGCGAACGGAGAAAGCGTTCAGTTTCTCGCCCTCTATCGCACTAGAGTGGATGATATTAGCCAACAGGGTATCTAACATACTCTCTTTGTCATCGACTGCATGGTTGAACATCTTGCCAAGTAGGATGCCCTGATTTAACCGAGTCTGCCTAACCAGTGGCTCAATGATCTCTTTATCCCAATGAAAATTTGGCCAGTCAGACTGCTGCCAGATCCACATGATGACTCCTTGATTTGATTACACCCAACAATCTAATCAAATTATGATTCGAATATTGCCGTTAATCAACTCATAATTCGATTAGATAAAGCATGGTGATCAAATCAATGAACTTGAGATTTAACCTGTATATTCATCCAGTATTGTTATTAAATGCTTGCTAGCGTGCGCCTGAGCATTTATTAACAACTCCAAAAGCTCTAAAAAGCGTCCAATATGGTCGTCGGCAGTTTCAATCGCTAAACAGACTTCAAACAACTGAGATAAGCCCAATGCAGCAGCACAACCTTTAAGCTTGTGAGCTAATGATTTCACCATCGCCTCATCGTCTGTCTGTGCCGCTATCTCCAAGTCTTTTATTGTCGTTTCGCTCGACTCAATAAACGCATTGACGATCTTCCGCACCCGTTCAACACCCAAGACGCTAATATCCCCCCTTACCACACTCTCATCAATTATCGCGATCTCATCCAATGTATTGAACGTGACGGTTTCACTTGGACTGTTCACAGGTTTGAATACCTCAACTTTGCTAGCTAAGTGTTGCTGGATGATGTCACGAAGATCTTCTCTATCAACAGGCTTTGGCAGATATCCGTTAAAGCCTGCTTCCAAGTAGGACTCGACTTCCTCGGTGAACACATGCGCAGAGACGGCAATCATCGGTGTTTTACCTTCTTGGCCGCGCTTGCGCTCTATTTGTTGGAAAGCATGTAGAAGATCCACACCACTACAGTCTGGTAGATTAATGTCGACTAACGCGATGTCGAACTCATGTTGTTCAAACATCACCTTGGCATCTTCACCCGTTTCAGCAGCAATCACATGGTGTCCCATATTCACCAAGAATCCTTCAGCCACCATAAGATTTACTGTGTTATCTTCTACCAGAAGAACACGACCATTTACCGTTTCAGCACCACCTATCGGTGTTGTGATCTCTTGACCTTCTAGAGTGCACTGTTCGAGCGGAATAACAAACCAGAAGCGGCTGCCTTCACCAAGGTATGAATCGACATAAATACCGCCGTTCATCGCGCGAACCAATTTCTGGCTTATCGCAAGCCCCAAGCCAGTGCCTCCAATTGCTGAATGCCCCGAATCTGCTTGGGTAAAGGCTTCGAACAGCGACAGTTGATCTTCGGGACTTATACCAATGCCAGTATCCGACACTTCTATCATGACGCAGCTTTCATCGTCTGGGTCCAGAGATACATAGATATCGACTTGGCCTTCTTGCGTGAACTTAATGGCATTTCCTACAAGGTTATTGAGCACCTGACTCAGTCTTGTTACGTCACCGCAATACACATCTGAGACATCACCCTCGATATGGAAGCGAAAGTCCAGATTCTTTTCCAAGGCTTTACCTAGCATCAATTGATAACAGTCTTGCACCATACGGTAAAGGTCAAACGGCTTGTTACGGATCTCTAAATGACCTGCTTCTATCTTTGAGTAATCAAGCACATCATTAAGAATGGCTAACAGGTTTTGTCCGCTACGGTTGATGGTTTCAAGGTAACTTCTCTGTTGTTGATTCAGAACTGTATCTTCCATCAGTGCCGCTGTGCCGAGGACACCATTCATTGGCGTACGAATCTCATGACTCATGGTTGCTAGGAAGGCAGATTTTGCACGGTTAGCCTGTTCTGCTGCATTACGCGCTTTGGCGTGGTTGAGTACTTCTTGATTGAGTTTTTCGTTGCTGGTCTGAAGCTGCAATGTGCGCTCAGTAACCACCTGTTCGAGTTGGTTTTTGTGTGACTCTAACTCTTTCTTAGCTTTGGCTTCTGCTTCCGCGACGACTTTAAGCGCCTGAGCGGTATTTCTCGCCGTGATAATGGCTTGCCCCATGTGAGCAAGTTCGTCATTTCCCTTGACGCTTACATCAACATTGAGTTGCCCCTTGGCAATTGAAAGTAAGGCGTTGGAATACTCTGCTAAACGCTTGACGACCGAAACGTACACAACGCGCCAAACAATCAGTACAACAACCAGGAAGCCGATGATGGATAATACACCAAGTGTCCATTGTGCATAACTTAAAGTTCTAGATAAGTCGTCGACCGCTCTAGTGGTCGCTAGGTTGGATTGATCTACGAGTTTGGACACTGTTGCATTTAACTTAGTGAATAGCTCTAGTGTTTCTTGCATTAACGTTTGCGAGCGCTGTTTTTCGTAATGCTTTTGCTTAAGAGAGCTGAAAATGGATTTCCCATCGGCAAGGCCTTTTAACAGTTCCGCCATTTGCGCCGACCGTGTGGGATCCTCTACGCCAGGAACGCGTCTCTGCATGATGTTGATATTGGACTTATACTGACGCTGGAGCTCTTCAATACGTCCAAGGTCTGATACCGTGCGAGCTTCTTCAATTTGATTCAAAGTTTTAAATGCGAGTAAGTGGAGCTCATGTAACCGCTCAGACAGATCAAGATCGACTTCCACTAAGCTATCTAATGCGTCCAAGGCCGCCGATTTTTGTTCTTGCTCTAATAAGCCATAGATATGAGTGACGTTTGCCACAGCGATAGTGCTGGTATTTAGTACTTGAGTACGAGTCAGTTGCTCCAGTTCATCAGCTTGAACACGTAGTTTAGACGTTTGCTCGTTGATCGACTGGTCAAGGGTGATAGTTTGCTCTACTGAACTTCCAAGCTCAGCAAGACTATCGATAATAGATTGTACGGTTTGCTCCAGTTCATCGAGTAGTTTGGAGTCAAAGGAATCGGAACCAAGTGCTTTGATGTGCATTAGCAGGGATTCAAGACGACTAAATAGAACACGTCCTGCTTCTTGATGCTGAGACTTAGTTTTCGCATTAGAAAGTACTTGGACGGACGCAATAATCCGCGAGCTCAACTCAGACACTTCACGAGCTTCTATCATAGAGGGTATTGCTGTATCGACAACATTGCGCTCTGTTTTTGCGACGAACGAAAACCCAGATACGCCTATCGCTGTAGAAAGCAATACAAGCATCGCCATGACCAAAAATGAAAACAACAGCTTTCGACCAATGCTGGCTTTGGAGAGCAACATAACCACCCCTATAGAATTCCCACTTTTTACGTCCAAAGCTTAATTGGCAGTGGTTAGGCTGAGCCAACCAATCACATATAGTGCTTGCCGATACGGAATGGACTGTATTACGCTATATTTTGCAATGTTGGCGACCGAGATACCACTACACGTTTACGATATGCCTAAGAATAATCACGTTTTTTCGACCATTTGTGCCTTAATTGCCACCACGAGCGTGCCGTTTTTGTCCGCCGAAGCAATTGCAGCACAATCTAAACCGGGTGAAGCAGCTGAAAAAGTCTGTGCTATCTATCCACACCTGAAAGATTCCTATTGGTTATCCGTTAACTACGGAATGGTCATGGAAGCGGAAAAACAGAACATTAACCTGAAAGTATTTGAATCAGGTGGCTACCCGAATGTCGATAAACAACGCTCACAGCTTGTTGCTTGTCGCGATTGGGGAGCTGACGCCATTATCCTAGGTACCGTATCGCCTACTGCCTTTAGTAATGATCTAAGCCAATATACTAAAGATACGCCAGTTTTCGCGACGGTGAATCATTTGGTCGCAGACAAAGCTCAAGAGTCACACATAAAAGGTGTTGTGGGTGTTGATTGGTACTGGATGGGTTATAAAGTCGGTGACTTCCTCGCGAAGAAACACCCCAAAGGAAGTGGCACAGTCGATATCGCATTTTTACCGGGCCCTCAATCAAGTGGCGGTACCAAGCCTGTGATTCTAGGTTTTTTACAAGCGATAAAAGGGAGCGATGTTAACGTAATGGAAACCCTTTGGGCTGATAATGACAAAGAGTTACAGCGTAACCTAATTCAGGAAGTTATCGAGAACCATCCTGCCCTTGATTACATTGTCGGCAGCGCGGTGGCGATTGAAGCCGCCATCAGCGAACTTAGAAACAACGAAGCTCGCAAAGATATCGAACTACTGTCTATCTACCTCAGTCATGGCGTATACCGAGGACTTCTGCGCGGAAAAGTTGAACTCGCGCCCACTGATAAAATGGTTGAGCAAGGAAAGCTATCAGTACAACAAGCGGTAAGCTACCTAAGAGGACAAGCCTATCAACCAGACTTAGCGCCAAAGATTGAAGTCCTGTCACCAAAAGTATTGGATGAGAGCATAGTAGCTGAATCGCTATCCCCTAGCGCGTACAGACCGATATTTAGCGTCGAAGCAGATTAACTGTCACAGATATCAATTATGGTAATTGCACAGCAAATGACTAACATTTAGTATCAAAGGCTTACTATAAATAATCTTAGATAAGATGAGATTTCAATGACTATTCACCAATATCAGTAATTATTGGAATCTACAGGTTAAAATTTAGGAAACAAAATACATGCAAAAAACCATTCGCACTATGCCAGCGCACAAACACATTGCTCTGGTGGCACACGATCATTACAAACCAGAACTTCTTCGTTGGGTACAAGAAAACAAAGAAAAGCTACAGGGTCACTTCTTGTATGCAACTGGAACGACGGGAAATATGCTGAGCAAAGAGACTGGGCTTGCGATTAAAAGTATGATCAGTGGTCCAATGGGCGGTGACCAACAGATCGGTGCACTGATTTCCGAAGGTAAACTAGACATGCTTATTTTCTTCTGGGATCCACTCAATGCGGTTCCACACGACCCAGATGTGAAGGCATTGCTTCGAATCGCAAGTGTCTGGAATATCCCTGTAGCAACAAACCGTGCTACGGCTAACTTCCTCTTCGAATCAAATCTACTTGAACAAGAAGTGGAGATTGAAATACCAGATTACGACGCTTACTTGGCTGAGCGAATCTAACAATAGTCACTCCCTACTTCTAGATAGATTAAATCCCTGCAAAAGCAGGGATTTTTTGTGTGTAGTATTAACAGTCGAACCCTTTACTCTCCACTTTCACCCGCTTGTTGAACCACGAATGATGTGGTTGGTTCAACGGTATTAATCAAGGACTCTACCTGCAAAATCGCCTCTAGAGACGTGCTGTTCTTGCGATAGCTAATATAAAGGGGACGAGACCACTCATCCGCACCTTCGACTCTGTGGAGCTGTCCAGACTCAATAAATGGCTCTACCAATGACGCGGGTAGATAAGCACAGCCGCCCTTCTCTAACACAAAATCTAGAGCGATACGTCCGGTCGAGGTACGCAAGTAAGGTGCTGGAATACTTGGATGACGATCGGCATGTTCAAAACCAAACTGTGTCCCCCAGTCTACATAAACGTATTTACTCGTGAATGCGGTTTCGATATTACTCGGTTCTGTAGATACCAAAACCAATGAAAGTTCGGATATCTGATGGCTCTTAAACTCTTCAACTTTGAATGGATCAAAAGAGAATGCGACGTCCAAGGTTCGCTCCAATAGCTTTCGGTTAAGCTGCTCACGACTTAATGACTCAGCGACAAAGCCATAACCCGAGAGAGAGTCGGTGACAACACTTAAACCGTTTTGGAGGTACGCATCCCAGATATTCGGAGTGCCGCCCAGTGTTAGCTGCAGCGCCTTATTACTTTCAAGGGATAAGTCGAACGTCGCTTGTTTTAGTGTCGATACCATAACTTCTGCGTAACCGATTAACCTCTGTCCTGCAGAAGTCAGTTGTATGTTGTTGCGGTGGCGAGTAAACAAACGAGTATCAAAGTATTCTTCAAGTTGTTTGATCCGAGCGCTCACCGCCGCTTGCGTAATGTAGAGGTTTTCGGATGCGCGACCGAAGTGTTTTTCCTTAGCGACTTCAAGGAAGGTTTGGAATACTTTTACGTCCATATCATGACTCTTATGATTATTCTAAGTTTTAGAGCTAACGTTTTGGTTAGCCACGTATTCTTACACAGTTAAGCTTACTTTAAGCATAAATAAAATTTGTGAGTTCGACAAAAACAATTCGTTATCTTTCTTTGTCATTTCCAACTATTTTCAGCATCGAACCAACACGGGATTCTAAGGCTTTAACGACGTCTTTGGATGGCATTCTAGCTCCCTGAATACCCTTGCTTTACTACCTATTTGCTTTGAGGTCTCTATGACTGAAACTCTATTTCGCCACGGCAAGAAACGTTTTTTTGATGCAGTAAAGTTCCCACGCGGATTCGCGAAATCGGGTGACTTTACACTTATGGAAGAAGACATCTTAGTGACTTATGGAGAAACAATGTTAGCACTTGAACGTGGTGACATTACTCCAGAAAACGCTGAAGAAAAACACTTCACAAAAGTGATCGTGAACCCGAGTAAGGCGAAGTCCAAACTGGAACATACCTGGCTTAAATACGTACGCTTAGCACGCGGAAGAAGAGCATTCCATACGTTGAACAGTAAGTCGAAGTTCCATGAGACTCCGAAAGACTACGATTACGATATGGAAAACGATGACGTTTTAGAGCCAGCATAAGTGTTGTGATCTTCCCTCCTAAACGCAAAAGTAGAGCACTGTGCTCTACTTTTTTTTTGCTCCTTTACTAGCCGCTAAATTATCCACTGTCGGCTAATAAGAAAGCCGCACAAAGGCGGCTAAACAGTTACTTTTGATTAATAGTCGATTAATCGATTAGAAACGCACGGCTTGGGTCAACATACACTTTATCGACCATGGCCTCGCGCCCTAGCAGCATCATATAAGACATATCTTGGCGATTACTCAAGGTTATCTCGATTGGCCACTCTCTATCACCCAGTCTAAACAGAGTTTGAATGACACAGCGCTGTTCAGAATCCCCATTCGATGACTTGATTCTTCGCGAATCATGAATCAAAGACTCGCAATGAACGATTTCATCGAGATGGTAGATGTCAGGGTGCAGATCATACTGAACATAAAGGCGACCATCTCGTTTCACTCGTTTGAGATTATCAACATGCAGAGACGATGTTTTTGCTCCCGTATCGATACGCACTTCCAAGTCAAAAATACCTAACTCTGGAAGACTGCATACCTCCAAGTTACCAATGATCATTCTGTCGTTATATGTATTGGGCATAGTGTTACATGCTCGGTTCTACTGGAACAATCGAGTCTTGCATGATTTCGATGTGTTCAAATACCTCTTCTGCGCTATCTCCAAAATACGCAATGTGATACATGGCTTCCCCTTCTTGAACAAGAGGAATATTTTGCTTGCCAATGATGATGCCTGCTCGGTTAGATTTTACTTGCTTGATGTTGTTACCTAATGGTCCGTTGATATCAGCAAGCACTTCACCTTTTTCTACCATAGATCCAAGCTGAACGTATTCCTTAACGAACCCACTCGCACCCGCCCGAGTCCAATCACTACGGTTAGCAATGAATGGTTCCGTTTTCGCCTTAGAAACTCGTTTACGGGTCATTCCCAAGGCTTTTAGTACGCGAAGTACGCCCTTGACCCCCATCTGAATTGACAGCTCATCAAATCTCAAAGCCTCTCCCGCTTCATATAAAAGCACTCTGGCGCCATTGTTAACTGCCGCTTCACGTAGTGAGCCATCGCGAATGTTCGCATTCAGCAATACAGGCACTGCAAACGCTTCCGCTAGACGCTTTGTCTCTTCGTCTTCTAAGTTGGCTCGAATTTGAGGTAAATTCGAGCGATGAATCGCTCCCGTGTGCAAGTCAATGCCATAGTCACAGTGAGAAACCACGCTTTCCAAAAAGATGTGAGCAAGCCTACCTGCCAACGAGCCCTTCTTGGAGCCTGGGAAACAACGGTTTAGGTCTCGACGATCAGGCATGTAGCGACTCTGATTGAGTACACCGTAAACATTGACCATAGGCACATAAATCAAGGTGCCACATTGCAGTTTCAGGTTCTCTGCAATAAGGCGACTAATGATTTCGATACCATTAAGTTCATCCCCATGAACCGCAGCACTAACAAACACCACTGGTCCTTCTTTTTTAGCTCGGATGACTTGAATCGGAATGGATACTTCCGAATCTGTGTACAGCTTCGCTACAGGGATGTTGATTTCTTTACGCTCACCTGGGCGTATATCTACGCCCGCAATGACAAGCTCTTTTGCCATTTTTAACCACGTCCTTTCGTCTTGTTGTTGTTTGGCTTGGCATTTTTCTCGATAAATTCGTAGATCAAACCCGCCACATCTTTACCCGTCGCGTTCTCAATACCTTCTAGACCCGGTGATGAGTTTACTTCCATTACCACTGGACCATTTTTTGATTGAAGGATGTCTACCCCGCAAAGGTTTAATCCCATCGCCTTGGCTGCTGCCACAGCAGTTGCGCGTTCTTCTTTCGTCAACTTAATGAGCTGTGCGGTACCACCACGATGTAGATTTGAACGGAATTCACCTTCGGCTGCTTGACGTTTCATTGCTGCAATGACTTTGCCACCAACAACAAAGCAACGGATATCCGCGCCATTGGCTTCCTCAATAAACTCTTGCACCAGAATGTTTGCTTTAAGACCCATAAAGGCTTCGATAACGCTTTCTGCTGCTTTTTGCGTTTCCGCTAATACCACACCAATGCCTTGTGTGCCTTCAAGTAGCTTAATCACTAGAGGAGCACCGCCGACATTCTTGATCAGGTCTGGAATGTCGTCAGGCTTGCTTGCGAAGCCAGTACGTGGCAAACCAATTCCTTTACGCGAAAGCAACTGCAATGAGCGTAGCTTGTCGCGAGAACGGCTGATTGCAACTGACTCGTTTACACAAAAGGTACCCATCATTTCAAACTGACGAACAACAGCGGTACCGTAGAAAGTAATAGACGAACCAATTCGTGGAATAATCGCATCGTATTGTGGCAACTCTTCACCCATATAACGGACTTTAGAGTTACTACTTGTGATGTCCATATAGCAATGAAGGGTATCGATGATATCCACTTGATGCCCCCTCGCTTCCCCTGCTTCTTTCAGGCGGCGAGTTGAGTACAAGTTTTCGTTGCGAGATAGAATCGCAATGCGCATGGCAGTATCCTCTTTTAGGTTTTTTGTTTTATGAGTGTGAAACGCCGGTTACGAACGACCGGAAAGAGCGTGCACCTTAAGAGTTTAGCAGCGAAAAATACAACGATTGTTTTTGTTCGTGGCGATAAGAAAAGTTTGTTGTTGAATACGCAAATTTCACGCATAAAAAAAACCGACTTTCGTCGGTTTTTGTTAATAATTTCATTCATTTAAAAGGTATGTAAACAAAATGTATGAATGAAGCTTATTTTGCAGCCATTTCTTTTTTAACCATTACAACCGCTGCTACTACGAAAGTAATGATGAGTGCTAACTCCATGGAGTCCCCTTGTACGTCAAGACTAATTTTACAGGTTAAATTAAGTACTGAAACCATTTTATCAAATATTCAACAAAATGTTACTTTTTAATCGATAAATTAAGCGACTCAGATCAAAAAAAGGCGCATTTAGCGCCTTTTGTTAAAAGATTGGTAAGCAAATCAAACGTCTTACTCTGGATAACCTTCTGGATTTTGCGACTGCCAACGCCAGCCATCAGTAGTCATATCAACTAGTGTGCGCGTAGCCGTCCAATTGAGCTCTTGGTTAGCTTTAGTTGGATCTGCCCAACACTCTGCGATATCACCAGGGCGTCGCTCAACGATTTTGTAAGGGACTTCTTTGCCTGATGCAACTTCAAACGCTTTCACCATATCTAGAACGCTCGTACCGTTACCAGTACCCAGGTTATAGATAGACAAGGCTTCTTGACCATTAAGTGTTTTCAGCGCTGCAATGTGACCATCCGCAAGATCCATTACGTGGATATAATCACGTACACCAGTACCATCTGGGGTTGGATAATCGTCACCAAATACAGATAAGTACTCTCTGCGTCCAACAGCTACTTGAGAGACAAACGGCATCAGGTTGTTTGGAATGCCTTGTGGATCTTCTCCCATTTCCCCTGTTGGGTGCGATCCAACTGGGTTGAAGTAGCGAAGCAACGTAATGGTCCAATCAGGATTAGCTTTATGGAAGTCAGTTAAACACTCTTCAACCATGAGCTTACTACGGCCGTAAGGGTTGGTCGCGCTGGTTGGGAAGGACTCAGTAATAGGCACTGATGCCGGATCGCCATATACTGTTGCTGAAGAGCTAAATACTAAATGTTTGACACCTGCTTCGCGCATCGCATCGACAAGGACTAGGGTACCGTTGACATTGTTGTCGTAATATTCAATTGGCTTTGCTACCGATTCACCCACTGCTTTCAAGCCAGCAAAATGAATGACTGAGTCGATGTTATGAGTCTTCATCGCCTCAATAAGCGCTTGCTTGTCACGAACATCACCTTTCACAAATACTGGGCGAGTCTTTGAGACTTTCTCAATACGATCAATGACCGCTTCTTTCGCGTTATAAAGGTTATCGAAGATGATTGGTGTCATACCTGCTTCGATAAGCTGCACGCATGTGTGGCTACCAATATAGCCCGCTCCACCTGTTACTAGTACGTTCATTATAAATTCCTTGTGTTGCTCAGTCCGATTATATGCAATCGATATAGATTTGCGACACTTTATTTAGACTTCTCTTTGTAAACCAGACAATTGGCCGTTTAGTAGGCGATCGCCAATGACTCTGGATAACCACGTTCTTTAGCGATATTCATTGCAACCTCTTGAACTCGCGTAGGGTCCAGACTGTAAGTATGAACCATAGATTGTGGTTGTTGAACAAACCATTTACTCATGATTTTTTTCGCTGCGATAAGCGCTGATGAAGCCTTGACGATTTCTAATCGAGCATACCGCTCGCCCTCGAAGCTCACGTCCGCTGTTCTCAAGCTCGCTTCGTTGCCTGGTATCTGCTGAGCGCCGTATAGTGGTTTCCCGGCAGGCTCGGCCGTTGAAAAGTCAGGGACAAACTGGCTAACGTGTCGAATAGCACTCTTTGAGCGCTCTATCTGCACATCGAGTGGCCACCCTTTATCGATTTTGTTAATTAGCGATTGAGGTAACTCTGGCTGAGAGGTTTGTGTAGTTGACCCCACTAAGCCTTTATCAAACAGCGTTATCTCTTTTGTCATTCCATGTAGCTGAAAATAGCCACCTGGATAAGGGGTCAACTGCGCCATACCCTGCGGTGTGCCGCGCTTGCCATGAAAGATCACCTCTGGCCATTTCTCTTCTTGATGTGATTCCCATTTCGTTACATATGCAGCTTTAAACTCAACAAGACGCTGACGTTTTATTTCAAGCTTGTCGTCGATTGAACCGGTACGAAAGCCACACGCGTTAATAACGAAATCAAATGCCCCAACCTCACCGTTATCCAGCGCAACGTTGTAATAAGACTCAAGAGCTTCAATATCGTCGACAACAACACCCGTTCTCACATGCAAATTCTCAAGGTGCTCAGTCCACAGCTGAACCGATGAGGCAACGCGGAATAAGCTTAGTCCATACTCTTGCACAACATAGATAGGGAACTTTAACTGCTCGAGATCAGTATACTTTGCAAATGGAATGAGCCATTCATCAAGAGAAGATGGTGCTTTGGGGCAATCACGCTGAGAAAGCGCTTTTAGCTGTTCGTAATCGTACTCATGAAAATAGTCATCTGGAGAGCCGAGCACGTTATTGTCGGCATCTTCATTAATTAAACCACGATAGGCCTCGCGAAGTACCTTCAGTCTTGGAAGCAGCGCAAGTGGTTCACCATCGTCGACCTTTGGTACAGCAATAACAGTTGGACGAACGTTAACACTTGATGGAAAAAAACGAACGAAGTCGATCGATTGCTTTAACAGATCCAGACACTGTTGTTGAGAAATCTCTCGGTATAAATTTCCACCAGCATGGAGGTGACAAATCGGTGGACCGCTGACAAGACTTTTGTTCTTATCAAAAAGCGTTACATCTACGCCCTGTTTTGCTAGAAAGAGCGCGACGGTTGATCCAGCGACGCCTCCGCCAATAATTGCCACACGTTTACTGCTTTGTGCCATTGTGAATTCTTGGTTCATTTCTTATAAGCTGGCGTAATAATGATGCGTCATTTTAGCCCTATCCATCACTAAAAAAAATCCCAAATTTTATGATGTTTTCTCTTGACAGATAATCGGTGAATAAGTTTTTTGACACAGTCCTTACACTGCAAAACACGCTCATCACCGACAAATCAAAGGCTACGGTTTTTTGACGCTAATATTACTCTTGAGTTATCCAAGACTTTATCCACCGATTTTGTGGATAACTTAACAAAATCGGTGGCTAACTATTAAGCGAACTGCTTCTGTGACGTAGTAAGCATCTGTCTTATCAATGAAAAAAGAACCAGTGCTAAAGTCAGGAAAGCGATTGCGGGGACGATGATCCACGTGGATAAATGCCAACTCCATGGAAGCTCAAATCCAAAGGTCATAATTGAACCCACAACAAGCTCAGCGCCAAACGTTGCGACGACACCGGCTGTTATCGCCATGATCCCATACTCAGCCCAGATCGTTCTTACAATGCGTTTACGACTCGATCCAAGCGTTCTATATAAACGTATTTCAGCTTGGCGCTGCGATAGGCTCAACCTAAGCAGCGTAAAGATCAACAAGACGCCAGACAAGACGCCCAACGCTGCTAATACCGTAATCGACCATACAATTTGGCTGAGTAACCCTTGAATTTTCTCCCCCATCAGACGAATGTCCATAAGACTAACCGTAGGATGGTTTCGAGATAGTTCACTGATTAGCGCGTTGTCCTTGTCTTCAAGCCTAAAGCTCACTAACCAAGCGCTCGGAATATTCGCCAACACATCGGGAGTGAAAATAAAGTAGAAATTAGGCTTCATATCTCGCCATTCAACGAAACGGATAGAGTTAACTTTTGCACTCACTTCTTGTCCATTAATGGTAAAGCCAAGTTCATCACCTAGTTGCAATCCAAGGTTTTCAGCGACTTCTTTCTCTACCGAGACGCCTCCGACATCAGTCCACTCACCAGATAGCACGTCGTTGTAGCTAGGAAGTTGTTCCGCGTAGGTGAAGTTAAGCTCTCGACTTAACGCGTCCTCTTCTTCAAGACCTTTCTTCTGACGGTTTTGAGCATCCTCACCATTAATCAGCGTTAATCTACCGCGAGAAATAGGAAAAGCCTCAGAACGTTGAATCTCATTGCCATCAAGTGCTTCCAAATACGCATCCTTTTCGTACTCTGCAATGTTCAGAGCAAAGGCATTTGGTGCATCTGCTGGCAAAGTTCTTTGCCAATCACTTAACAGATCATTTCTTACTAGCCAAATAGTCGTTAGGAGCATCAAAGACAGTCCTAATGCGCCATACTGCAAACCTGTGTGTCGTTTGCTGCGATTAATACGACTTACAGCAAGCTTCATTGAGATAGGAAGGGACACCTTACCGAGTAGCAACGTAAAGAGTACACTGATGGCCGCAAGCACCATAAACAAACCAACAATACCAGCTAGCACTATCCAAACTAGATTGTTGTCACGATAAGCAACAAGAAGCGGCACAAGTGGCACTAAAACCAGCAAGTTAATCCAGCCGCCCTGTTTCTCGTCAGCGCTTTGAAGTACTTCTACGGAAGAGACTGAAATGAGTTTATACAGTGGAGTACCCAATGCTGGGACACCGATCAGTAAGCTAGACATGACAGCGATAATGGCAGGCTTAAGCCCATAAGTTGGTAGTGGGTCGGGTAAGAGGTCGGTTAACGGCAGCCGAAGTAATGTCTCAAGCCCCATCCCTAACACCAAGCCGGCGGCAATAGACATGCTCACAAGCAGCAGTGTCTGTATCGATAGCCATCTAACTAGCCAACGTCGGCTCGCGCCCAAGCTTTTTAGCATAGCAACGGTTTGTCGCCTACTTTGGACATAGTTTTGGCAAGTTAGAACAAGTGTTGTCGCTGCCATAATAATGATGATAGCGACCGTCAGTGATAGATATTGAGTTGTACGGTCAAAGATATCGTTAGTACGGCTGCCCGATGATTGATCACGCCACCTATCACTCGGTGTCAGCTCAATCTGTTGTTTTAGCGCTTCAATTTGGGGCTCTTCGCCAACCAAATAGGCTCTAAATTGGACTCGACTACCAAGTTGAACTGCACCTGTTTGATCAACAGAGCTTTGATGAATATACGCGGTCGGCATTTGCTGAAATGGATTAAAGCTAATACCTGGCTCTTCCAAAATAACACCGCTTACAGCAAGCTCTGCATCGCCTATAGTGACAACGTCACCCTCAACAACCCCAAGCTGTTCCGCAATACGACTATCTAGCCATAGCTCACCTTCACCGACATGGTTTTGTTGCCCTTCATCAGAGCCCAAAGTAAGCGTACCGCGAAGTGGAAACTTTGAATCCACCGCTTTTACCGTAATAAGCTGCATACCATTGTCGCTAAACGACATAGTAGCGAAGCGAGTGTACCAGGAGCTGTCTAGCCCCGAGTTCTCAATGAACTGCTTGTTCTGTTCAGTAATTGGATTGGCAGAGATATAGATAGTGTCCGCTGTCAGCGCATCTTTCCCCTGCTTTACAATTACTTGTTCCATGCGTTCTGCAAGAGCCGCTAGACCGAAGATGCACGCAATGATTAGCGTCAATGAGATAGCGATCGGCCACAGTTGTCCTTGCCTAATTTCATCAAAGCTCCATTTCACTAAACGCGTATTCAGTGTTCCCTGTGACATAGCCTACTCCTGTTCCAATCTTCCAGCGTTCATGTGCAAGATGCGGTCACAGCGTTGAGCAAGCGACAAATCATGGGTGACGAGTACGAGTGTGGTTCCATGTTCTCGGTTTAAGTTAAACAGGAGCTCTACGATTTTATGAGCCGTATTTTGGTCTAAGTTTCCGGTAGGTTCGTCAGCAAACAAAATCTTTGGGCTAGTCATAAAGGCGCGAGCAATGGCGACACGTTGTTGTTCGCCACCAGATAATTGTGACGGCAGGTGGTCGATACGATGCCCTAAGCCTACGGACTCTAGAAGTTGTCTCGCTTTCGCTTCGTCCTCTTGCTCTCCTCGAAGAAGACAAGGCAGCGTCACATTGCCCAAAGCCGACAAGCTCGGGATGAGTAGAAAGCTCTGAAATACAAACCCCAGATACTCGCTACGAATACTGGCTCTCGCTTCATCATCTAAATCAGAGATTGTTTTTGATAGCAACTCAATGTTGCCTGAGCTAGGGACATCTAAACCCGCTAGAAGCGTCATCAACGTCGATTTACCAGCGCCCGATGTACCAACGATTGCAATCGTCTCCCCTTCCTCAATGGAGAGATTCACATCTTCAAGGATTGTTAAATGTTCCGTTTTCGTAGACACTACTTTGGTCACTGACTCAGCTTTTATTATGGAAGAACTCATGATTCGGCAACTTTCCTCTTTGATTATTATTTTTGTTTCCTTGGCCTCTTTTCACGCGAAAGCGGCTTCAATTCTGATACTTGGCGATAGCTTAAGTGCAGGCTACAACATGTCTGCCGACCTGAGCTGGCCAACGATGCTCTCTGATAAACTGTCCGGCGATTCAACAGACTTTACCGTTATTAACGGCAGCGTATCAGGGGACACGACAGGTAATGGTCTCGCTAAACTACCTGGTTTGCTGACGGAGCATCAACCTGACTATGTACTTATTGAGCTTGGTGCAAATGATGGCTTACGTGGATTCCAACCCAACATTATTCAACGCAACCTGAGTACACTGATCACTAAGAGTCAGGAAGCAGGTGCAGAAGTCTTCCTAATGCAAATTCGCGTTCCGCCAAATTACGGTAAACGTTACAGCACCATGTTTGAAAACATCTATCCAACACTTGCCGAAGAACATAACGTTCCGTTAATTCCTTTCTTTCTGGAGCAAATCATTATTAAGCCAGAATGGATGATGGAGGATGGTCTGCATCCTAAAGCCGAAGCTCAACCATTCATCGCAGAAATCGTCGCTGAATCCTTAAAACCCTACCTATAACAGTACCTTGGTGATTTTGGTCAACAAACTGAAAGCCAGTTTACGCCCAGAATCACCAATTTGATGCCCTAGCTCAATATAATTTACAACACTTTACGCTATCTTGAATTTTTATCATCGTCTTAGATAGGTTGTAATCAATGATAATTGAACCGATTATCAGCGGCGTCGTCGCTAAATCTGCTCACCCTGAGGGTTGTAAAAAGGCCGTCGATGACCAAATCGCTTACGTTAAATCTGCCAACCCGATCAAAAATGGACCCAAACGTGTCCTTATTTTGGGCGCGTCTTCAGGATTTGGTTTGGCAGCGCGAATCGCCCTCACCTTTGGTGGCGCTGACGCAGACACTATTGGTGTATCGTTCGAACGTGGTCCCTCTGAGAAAGGCGTAGGTAGCGCCGGTTGGTACAATAACATCTACTTTAAGCAACGTGCGAATCAGGCTGGCCGACGAGCAATCAATATCGTGGGCGATGCTTTTTCTCAAGACGTTCGTGAACAAGTTATCGAAGCCATTGAAACCTATTTTGAAGGCGAAGTTGATCTCGTTGTTTACAGCTTGGCGACAGGTGTCCGTCCAAAAGGTGATGGTGAGTTCTGGCGCTCGGCGATAAAACCGATTGGAGAAGCGGTCTCTGGTGCCTCTATCAACTTAGAAACTCAGCAATGGGAAAACAAACTTCTTGAGCCAGCAACCGACGAAGAGATCGAAGGCACACTCAAAGTAATGGGTGGCGAAGATTGGGAAAGCTGGATCGATACCCTAGTTAACTCTGACTCTATCGCTAACGGGTTTAAAACGGTTGCTCTATCTTATGTAGGCCCAGAGATTACTCATCCGATTTACCTTGATGGCACTCTCGGTAGAGCTAAAGTAGATCTTCATCAAACAAGTCATGCATTGAACCTCGAATTATCAAACTTCGATGGCAATGCTTATGCTGCTGTGTGTAAAGCGTTAGTGACCAAAGCCAGTGTATTCATCCCAGGCTTAACACCTTATCTACTTGCTCTTTATCAAACGATGAAAGAACAAGGTACACATGAAGAGTGTATTCAACAAATGCAACGCTTGTTTTCAACTAAGCTGTATGGCTCAGAAACTGTCCCACTAGATGGTGAGCGATTGATTCGAATGGACGATTGGGAATTAACTCCATCCGTTCAAGAAAAAGTAAAGACGCTCCTAGATCAGATGAACGAAGACAACTTTAAGGACCTTGGAGATTTCGAAGGTTTCCAACGATCCTTCCTTAACCTAAATGGTTTTGGGTATGACGATATAGATTACACGTTACCTGTAGATATCAACGAGCTTACCCGCCTCAAGCCTTAATATTTATACACGAGGCAAAGGACGTTTCCCTTTGCCTCCGCTACGACTCAATAGCTCCAAACAACATCTCAAACTTGAGAAACACGTCAATATTGCGCCAGTTTTTGGCGATTGGTAAAAATTAGCACTCTCTAAATTTCAGCGCTCATTATACTCATTTAATGACATTTCGTTTCGCAACGATTTAGCGAAACTCAACCACAGGATGTGGTAATTGAACATGACGAGAACCAAGCCTTCCATCTTGCAAACGATGAATGGTGCGGAAAAGCTGCGTATCATTGATTTTTCCGACGTTAATCATTCACCTGACCCGGACTATATTTGTTGGGGTTGGTGCGCATTATATCGTGGCATGATAGACCTAGTATATTCGTCCCACTTAGACGATTTCGATGTTGACGAGAATAGACGAAGGCTTCTAGTCTGACCGTTCTTCTGACAACACAGTCTTTGAGTCACTACATTCGCTCCTTTCGGTCAAGCCCGACGAACAAATCACTCACCTATACGTTTACTCTCTTGGAAAAGACCCCATCGGCGTCGTGTTTGCGATCCATCGTAAGCCACTGGCAAGCGTGTCTTTTTTAAATGGACTGCAATCTCGCTTGTCCAGATGGGTATCGCGCAAAGAAGCGTCATTCAAAAGTAGAGAGATCAAACGAGCTTATCAAACTAAACTGTGCAAGAAGGAACGTTTACTGAAACAGGCACAAGACGAACTCGAAGCTTTGAGAAAAGACAACTGGCAGCTAGAAAAAAGAATGCTGCACCAACGAAGCCACGATTATTCTACGGACATGTTAAACCGAACTGGGTTGGAAAATGCACTAAACGCCTCGTTCAACAACACGATAGTAATCGAAGGTAAAGCCTATCTCAGTGTTATCTTGGTACAGTTTACGAATGGTGAACGTGTACAGGCGCGTATTGGATGTGAGGGACTCGACCAACTACTCGCGGAGTTTGAGCAAAAAGTCACTGAGATAACATCTCAGATACACTACTTCGCCAGGATCTCTACAACTGAACTCGCTTTAGCGACCGTTGTCCCCGCTTTAGACGAACAATTCTTGCCAACACTATGCAAACAGATAGCAAACATTGCGAAACAAGGTTTTCAGTTTCATGGACAAGAGGTCCATTTACATACCTACATGGGTGTTGCCAACTCTTACCATACCCAAGATGCCAACCAATTAATTAACAATGCGTTTCACGCGGCTTTAGCCTGTAAAGAGTCAGGGGAGCTTGTTTCCTTTTTTACCCATGCTGATCAACAAGACCAAAAAGCATTCAATCAACTCGAACACTATTTAATTCAAGCCGTTAGAAACGACGATCTCATTCTCTATTTCCAACCTAAGGTTGAGCTTGAATCGCAAAAGTGGATAGGTGCAGAAGTGTTATTACGTTGGAAGCATCCGGTTTTGGGTGACGTATCTAATGAAGCTCTGATCCACATGGCGGAACAAAACGGTTTGATCATAGAATTAGGCTACTTTGTGCTGCGCAATGCAATTGATCGAGCTTCTGAATGGATAGAGTTCGCTTCAGATTTTTGCCTATCGATTAATATCTCAGCCAAACAAATATGTTCCCCTCTTTTCGCAGACAAAGTAACGGCTCTCTTAGAGCAATATGAGCTTCCGCCTCACAACCTTGAACTTGAGCTAACAGAGAGCTGCCTCGTATCTAACTTTGATATAGCTAAGAACAACATGGAAATTTTAACTCGGCAAGGTGTGAAGTTTGCGCTCGATGATTTTGGTACTGGCTATGCCTCTTTTAATTATCTAAAGAATCTTCCTTTCCACGCTTTGAAGATCGATAAAGAGTTCTTAGCAAATATCCTTGATAACGCCCAGGACAAATCTATCCTTCGTTCGATCATTACTATCGCTAAAAAGTTGGAGAAACAAGTCGTTATTGAAGGAGTCGAGACACAAGAACAGCATCAATTTGTCTTGAATGAGCAGTGTGATATTGGACAAGGCTTTTATTACGCTAAACCTATGCCTAGAGACATTTTTGAGATTCAAATACAAAAACAGTATCCATCTCCAACTCAGTTTATCATTCGTTGAACGTCGCGGCGTTCTTCCATGAACCGCTAACAGCCTTTGCTTTTGCTATTATTGAACCAAACCCTTTACCGCAGGAGGTTCGCCTCCTATAATCGCGCACCAACCTTTTGAAATCCGAGACATTCGATATGGATCTATTAATCGCCAAACTTAAAAAAATCGAAAAGCAAAACTATCGTGCTTACCAACAAATTAAAGGAAGCTACGATTTCACCGATTTTGAGTTTCACATCGATCATGTTCAATCGGATCCTTACGCTGCAGCGTCACGAGTCCGCGCTTTTCGCAAATGGGCACCAACAGGACTGGAATGGTTAAAAGAACAGTCTCCTGCCTATCAAATTGCTGCACGTGACTATATCGCGCGTCAGTTTGCTGCTTTTGCTAAACAGGAAAACTCTGTTTCTGTCTCTATCACGGGTCAGACAGTTCTTGATTCAACGTCCGTCGTTTTCACCGAAGAAGGTATTGAGCTTCGCTTTAGAGTGAACTTACCTGCAGAAGGTCGCTCAATTCTCGCGAAGAAGGCATCCAACATTCTTACTTTCCATCTTCCTAAGTACATCCGTAAAGCGACGCTTGAACGAGAGCTCGATATTGCGGACTTAAAACATCACTGTGAAGTCGTTGAAGATCAAGTCGCACTTCGTGAGCAGTTGGAAGCAAACAATCTCGTCGCTTTTGTTGCTAATGGCAGTGTACTGCCTCGTTTGGCCGGTAATTGTGACTATCCAATGAAAGATGCTATCCCGTTTACATCACCAAGTTCGATGGAAGTAACACTTCACCGCCCTAACCAAGGTTTTATCAAAGGCATGGGGATACCAGCTGGCGTCACTCTCATCGTTGGTGGTGGTTTCCATGGTAAATCGACGCTTTTGAACGCTCTTGAACGTTCGATTTACGATCATATACCAGGAGATGGCCGTGAAGGCGTGGTTACTCTCAATGACGCTTGTAAGATCAAAGCTGAAGACGGTCGCTCTATTCATAATCTCAACTTGAGCAACTATATCAATCATTTACCATTCGGTAAGCAGACAACAGATTTTAGTACTCAAGACGCTTCTGGCTCAACGTCGCAAGCAGCCTGGCTTCAAGAGTCTATTGAGTCGGGGGCTTCTGCGATAATGATTGACGAAGACACATCGGCAACCAACTTCATGATTCGTGACGAACGCATGCAAGCGCTCGTTTCAAAAGGCGACGAACCAATTACTCCATTCGTAGATCGTGTAGGTCAATTGAGAGACGAACTCAATATCTCAACCATTATTGTTATGGGGGGATCGGGTGACTACTTAGACGTTGCTGATACCGTGATTCAAATGCAAGATTACCAGGCTGTTGACGTAACCAACAAAGCTCGTGAAGTCATCAAACTGCACCCAACGGAGCGTCAAAACGAATGTGAAAAACCTCTAGAGCTCATCCCACCGAGGCATGTTGATTGCGCTCACCTTCAACAACTTCTTGTCGATGGGAAGTTCCGCGTATCGGGCAAAGGGGCTAAAAGCTTAAGATTTGGTAAAGAAACCATTGATATAGAAGCACTAGAGCAACTTGAGTCTAACTCAGAACTGAACGCTATTGGTTGGACACTATTCCAACTAGCACAACAACCAGGGTGGTCAATGCATCCACCAAAAGAGATTGAATCAATCTTAGAGGGCAATTGGAGTGGCAACATGCCAAATTCTGGCGATCTGGCAAAGCCACGCGTCGTCGATGTTTTAGCGAGTTTGAATCGCCTTCGAGCAGCAAAAATGCGTCAACCAAGATAGTAGTACTTGATACTAACTGGAGCCGCGTGGTCATCACTCCTTAAGGATTGACCACGCCTCACAGTATTTTCTGAACTTCTCACTATCTCCGCCGGGCCTGTCCGGATGCCACTTCAATGCGCAGCGCCTCCATGCCTGGCGAATCTCTCTCGACGAGGCGTTTTCATCTAACCCGAAACAGCTCAGCGCTTGCTTATGTGACATTGTCACATCTTTAACGCCCACATACTCTTTATAGCGAGTCCAAAACTGTTCAAGTAGTCGCTTAATTTCGTGATTGTCGGCTTCATAGTGAGACCAATCCAAGTAGTAGTCTCTAAGAGGGTCATTATCAGCGATTGCGTGCTGAGCGGCGTTATATGGCATGATTCGTATATCCATCGCTTCTACTTGCAGCCATTTTTCTGGAACGAGTAAGGCTTGAAGCTGATATAGCGCGTTCATAATCAGAAAGTTACGCTTGAATAGATCTTTTTCTGCACTCTCGTCGAGTACGGGAATCAGTTGTTGTTCTGCAAGGACGGCAAACAAACTATGTACCTTGATACTTTCGGTTTGCCGCTCTACGACATTGAGTACTGACCACAGCAATGGGTTCTCAGCATGCCGTTTTACATTGATTTGATTAGACTGGAATTCCGTCAAGCCAAGCTCCCTGTTGCTCAATCACGCTGACTAACGTTAGTTTAGCATTAGTACGAGATTTAGATCACTATGGCAATGACAGAACATGGAACCGAGATATACAAGCCCTCTTGATCGGTATTGTTGATTTGGCTAACTTTTTAGCTGATACGCTTTGTAAGTCTCACTCTTCACACCTGCTTTGCGTTTTTTCATGATGACTTCAATACTACGAGCGTTATCAGTGACCTTGTAACGTATAGTTTGATTTAGATAGCTATCATTTCGGCGAGTATCTCTCGCTTCAATTTTAATAGTTTTATTGCCTCTGCTCACATCGCAGCGATAGTCCCAATCACTTTGCCAATCCTTCACAGACAATAGCACACGCTTACCCGATGCTGATTTTGTTTTAATACCGCGTGGTTGCTTGTCGAGAGCCAGTGCTAGACCTGCAGTACAAACTTGTTCATTACTCAAACCCGCCGCCAGTGATGGTGTTGATAATGATGCAGCGATTACAGCTGCTAGTATCAAGGATAAATTACGTTTCATTTTGTCTCTTCTTAACCATATACAATTCGCAAAATTAAAACATGGCGTACGGTTAAGATCAAATAAAAAAGCCTTCACCGAAGCAAAGGCTTTGAATTAGATTAATAAATTAGGCTTTACGGCGAGCTTCTACCGCATCAGCGAGTTCACGAAGTACTTGTTCTGTGTCTTCCCAACCAATACATGCGTCAGTAATAGACTGACCATAAGTAGGTGCAACACCGTCAACTAGATCCTGGCGACCTTCTACTAGGTGTGATTCAATCATCACACCAAAAATTGCGTCTTCACCGCCAGCCATTTGACCAGCTACATCTGTCGCTACAACTTTCTGACGCTGGAACTGTTTAGAACTGTTTGCGTGGCTAAAATCGATCATCACTTTTGCTGGAAGACCGTTAGCCGTTAGTTCGTCTTTAATGCCTTTAACATGCTCAGCACTGTAGTTTGGCTCTTTACCACCACGCAAAATGATATGGCAGTCTGGGTTACCAGCAGTTTCAACGATTGCTGAATGGCCGTACTTAGTTACCGATAGGAAATGGTGAGAAGCACTCGCCGAGCGGATTGCATCAGATGCAATCTTAATGTTACCGTCTGTGCCGTTTTTGAAACCAACTGGACATGAAATACCAGAAGACAACTCACGGTGAACCTGAGATTCTGTAGTACGTGCGCCAATCGCACCCCAACTAATAAGGTCAGCAACATATTGCGGTGTGATCATATCAAGGAATTCACTCGCCGTTGGCATGCCCATATCAGTTAGGTCAAGTAATAGCTTACGCCCCATACGTAGACCATCGTTGATCTTAAAGGTGTCGTTTAGGTACGGGTCGTTAATAAGGCCTTTCCAACCCACGGTAGTACGTGGCTTTTCAAAGTAGACTCGCATTACGATTTCAAGGCGATCGCCAAGTTCATCGCGTAAAACTTTTAGGCGCTTACCGTATTCGACCGCAGCTTCTGGGTCATGAATTGAGCATGGACCAACGATAACAAGCAGTCTGTCATCATCGCCTTGAAGGATGTTGTGAATCGCTTTACGTGCATTAAACGTGGTAGAAGAAGCAACTTCAGTTGCTGGAAACTTCTCTAACACAGCAACCGGTGGTAAAAGTTCTTTTACTTTATTAATTCTTACGTCATCAGTTTGGAACATTGCTTACTTCTTCCTATTCTTTGTATCTAAATCACTTGAGCACGATCTGCACAATCCGTTTTGTGACTCGTATCGTGCTCTTTCCCGTAACTTATCTGCTTAGAACAAGAAGTGCAATCACTAATTATAAAAAAAGGCAAATTTCTTCACTGTTTTTTCCAATAAACGCCGTGTAAAAATTATTATACAGCCATTAATCGCCGATTAAGGATTGATTCTTATAGAAAATTTGCTCGCGTTTTGACCAAGCGCCTGTTGAGACATACGATCTAGATCACTTAAAGTAATACTATCAGCCACCGACTCATAGTTATAAAGCGCATCGATACCGTAACCCATTAACCAATATCGAAATAGCATAAAGCTCGCTCCTTCAGGATCATCAAGCCAAGGGGCAAGGTCACTTTTTAGCTGGGCAACAACCTGATCCCTTTCTGTCTTTTCAAATCCATTCAAGATGTCGTTAGCTACAGTTTCAAACAATTTAACAGCCCGTTCCTCATCGTTGGGATCGACATTGGCAAAGAACGACCAGGCAGCAATCCCATTGCCTTCATCGGCAAAACCATAGGCGTGCGGATTGTAATCAAGGGAGTTATCTGAACGTATCGTCTGGAAAATACGCTCGTTCAAAAGCCGTTGAAACATGTCTTCGGCAAACACATCTTTTGAGGTTCTAGGTTCATTTCTCTCAGATACAGCGATCAGATAGACTTGCGATTGACCATCCTGTGAATCGTGGCTGTCGATATTGGTTATGTCGTCAGCAAGGCCGTCACGTATTTCAACCGTAGGCCACGTGTACTTTAATTCTTCTCTAAACTGAATATTGGCGATGTACTGCTCTAACAGCGGCTGCACATCAGAAGCATTTTTAGCTCCCACCAACATCATTTTGTACCCACGATTTACGTTAATAAGCTCGTCATAGGCTTCCATAACTTTCTCTTTTGTCACTAGAGCAATTTCTGGCTCTGTTCTTGAGAGTAAATGACTGCCTTTATCAAAGGTTAGTTGTAGTGCATCGTTAACACTTTGAACATTCGAATCCTGTTTCAAACGCTTGAGTTCATTAATAACAATGCTTTTCGCTTTACCAACCGCAACGTCATCAACATCGTTAAGTGACATAGCATGGTGCACAACAGAAAACACATCAGCGATGCCCTTTTCGTTACTTCCAAAGGACATACCCTGCTTAACGTCACGTATAAACGGTTCTACGTAACTATTTGTTTTACTGAATGCGCGTTCAATTTGCTTCGCGGTTAGCGGTCCAATATCGCTGTAGAGCGTAATCAACGGTATCAGTTGACCTGCAGCGATGTTATCTCCGGTAAGTGCAGATGAACCGCCCAATGAGCCAAACCATCCGTAAAAACGATCGCCGCTGTCCTTGTGATTAAGGTAAAGCACCTCAATGCCATTCGCTAGCTTCCATTTTACTAAGCCATTTTCCAGAGTCTCCATCGAAGAGACCTTTCCTTTTGAGTTAGGGACTGCAAGAGCTTTGGTTACTGTCAATTCGAGTGGCTTGTCCGTTTTTTGCTCTAATCCCGAATAAATATCATTTAAAGAAAACGACCCATTTTTTACATTAGTACCGATAATAGGCTCTTGGATGAGCAACTTTTTAATTGCTTGATTAACCTGTTTCAGAGTAATTTCCGTCGCTAACTGGCGATGCACTTCTATGTACTGAATAGGGTCTTGGGCAACACTCTGCGCTAACAACATATCGAATTTGTAATCGATTATTTGCTTAGATGTCCAACTATCAATAATGGTCTTTAGCTCATCGTTGAACGAAGTCCAACTGCTTCTTACTGTATCTAACTCATCTTGGCTAATACCATGTTGCTGCAGAGAGGCGAGTTGTTCGGTTAGTGCTTGTTGGATCTTGGCCCACTCGGTTTCTTCAAAACTCGCACCAATTGCAAACAGTGAGTTCGAATGTATGTCTACAACTCCAGCATTCAAACCTTGTACAAGGATATCGTTTGAATGATACAAGTCTGAAATCCGATTCGATATTATGTCACCGACAAACTTTGAACTCAGTTGAACGTATTGGTCTGAAACAGTATTTAACAATGGGTTTGGCATTGGATAGGCGAGATCTAAAGCAGCATATTCAAAAGGCAATGCTTCAGAAACCAATGGGGTATCGTTGAACTTCACAGGGTCTATGAGAACGCGTCTCGGCTGCTCTCCTTTTTGAATATCAGCAAAGTACCTATTTACGATAGCGAGCAACTCACTTTGCTCCCAATCGCCAGCAATCATTAATTCCATGTTTTGGGGTTGATACCATTTTTTATAGAAAGCCTTCAGCTCAGTAATATCAACGTTCTCTATCGACTCTCGATTACCAATAATATCGTGTGAATCAAGAGGTGTACCGATCAACAGATGATCATAAATCTTTTGACTGTATGGTAACGGGTCCGGACGTCTCAATCGCATTTCACCCAGCACTACCCCTTTTTCCTGCTCTATCATCGCTTGAGTGATGTGCATAGCATCTGCGACATACGCTAACCATGTAAGCGCGTCATTTAGCATACCTACATTATCTATCGCCAGCTCATAACTCGTGTACTCATTAAATGTAAAAGCATTAAGATCTGGGCCAAAGCTCACCCCTGCTTGAAAAAGAGCATCTTTCGCTGCCTTCTGCTGAGGTACATCTTCTACACGAAAAAACAAATGTTCCAAAAAGTGTGCATAGCCAGTCTGTTGCGTCGTCTCTTGAAGACTCCCGGCATGAACGACAAGTCGCAGAGTAATAGGTTGACCCGATTTATAGTAACGGCTGACGGTTAAGCCATTATCAAGCTTGTCTATCTTCCAACCTGGGTCAGGTTTAATTGGTGTATCATTTTCTAAAGAGCACCCTATGAGCAATAACAAAGCCCAAGATGCAAACCAAGCTTGTAGTTTTTTCATCGTATTACCTTACTTGCGACTAATATGGCTAAACGCTACGATGATCAGAAGAGCAATGAAACACTACACATTGAATTGCATATTATTTAGTGCGTCGATGCGAGCTATTTCAAACAGTTAACACTCAGGTATTGCCGTGACCCACACACCTTCAGTGGTACTAGAACCCAAATACTATCTAACTAACTTCACGACACTTCTTTCGGGAGTAAAAGACTTATATCAAGACCTGTTAAATGAATCTGAGCAAAAGTGGCTCGCTCGTTTCTACGCATTGGAAGAAGATGAACAATGTCTACTAGTCCGAATGATGACCCGTAAAGGTGAGTGGTTTAGAAGTGATAAGTTATGTTATTCAGAACTCACGAATCCAGAGACACTGCTTGCCAATCTAGCTCTCTCTGGTTTTGTAGATCTAGCCCTTCCCGACTCTCCAAAGGTATTAGCAAACACACTTCTTACTAAACCGGAGCTTCTGGCTTTATTCCCCAAATTACCCAAATCACTCCGTAAAAGTGAGCTGGTGGCACTCTTGCCTGAACAGATGCCCCACTCGGTTTCAACGCTACCATTTCAGGTCATCAGGCTTGTGGATAACCAAATTCTTCCTATGTTTTGTTGGTTGTTTTTTGGCAATCGATACCAAGAGTTCGCTCAGTTTGTACTTGAAAATCTCGGTATTCACAAATTCGAACAGTATGAAATCTCAGTGAAAACACGCTTATTTCATACCAGAGAAGAGCTGGATTCGTCTTTTTGCATCAGTGAGATGTCACTACGCTACGAAGAGATAAACCGTAAATCACGAGAAGATTTGATTGAATTCTCTCAATTACTTCCCGCTCCTCACGGCAAACACGCCAAAAGAATGTATCAGAAACTCATCAACTCCGTAGCTCGAGACTTAGAGCGTTGCGGGGCACTAGATGAAGCTCTCGCGCTATTCCAGCAAAGTAACATCCCGCCATCTCGAGAAAGACAAGCACGCATTCTTAAAGCTCAAGGAAGACAAGAAGAGGCTTTATCTATCACAAAAATGATGCTGGCTGACCCGTATAGTACTGACGAGTCTGAGGTGGCAGAGCGCATCGCTTCTCCGCTAAAAAAGAAACTTGGTATTCCTTTACCAAAAAAGCAAGTTTCGACGCTACCGGAAGTCCATCGCCAGTTAGACCTTACAAATTGTCGAGTCGAAGTTGCTGTTGTGGAAGCCCTTAAAGCCGAAGGATGGGATGCGTTTTATCTTGAAAACCAGTTTCTCAACACTCTGTTTGGTCTAGCGTTCTGGGATATCTTGTTTGCACCAGTTGAAGGCGCATTTATCAACCCTTATCAACGTCAGCCTCTTGACCTCTATCGAAAAGAGTTTATAGACAGCCGAAGTGTCCTTATCGAAGATCGTCTTAACCAGATTAGAAGTGAAGGTATCACACAGCTAGTCGCCGTACATCTAAACAAAAATGGTCTCCAGAACCCATTCATTCTTTGGGAGTTAGTCGATGCATCTTGGATAGAGTTAGCGATGTATACCATAAGCTACCAACAGCTAGCTGGATTATTTGAGGTAATTCTTGAAGATATTCGTGCATACAGAGCAGGCCAACCTGATGTCATTGCATTTAAAAACGGAGACTTTATGTGGTGCGAGGTAAAAGGGCCAGGCGATAAGCTTCAACACAATCAAAAACGATGGATGAAGCACTTTGAGCGGCTCAACATTAGCTACCACGTTTGCTATGTGAACCACAGATAGATATTTGGCGTTAATATGAAGGCAAACATGCACAAAAAAGCCCAGCTTCAAGGCTGGGCTCCATAAAACTCATGTTTATCATCAAAAGTGAAGATGAATCACTGACGTCGCGATACACGCTGGACGTCGAATACCCTCAATCTCAACACGGATCTCACGTTCAATCTCAAGGCCTTTTTTGATCGGCGTCACTTTGACTAGCGTGCTTTTCGCGCGAACATTACTGCCGACTTTTACAGGATATGGGAAGCGAACCTGGTTCAAGCCGATGTTCACCATCATTTTCGCAGTCGGAAAAAGTGGCTTATCTGGGTCGACGCTATCCGTTAGTGCTGGCAATAAAGACAATGTTAGAAAACCATGTGCAATCGTTGTTTTGAACGGAGACTCTTGCTCTGCTCGCTCCGGATCGGTGTGGATCCACTGATTGTCTTCAGTGATAGCACCAAATTGATTGATACGCTCCTGCCCAACATGGATCCAGCTACCCTCGTGGATAACTTCACCTATCTTCTCTTGAAGCTCATCAAACAGCTCTTGAGCTGCGGGCTTGAGCACAATTTCTGGTTCGACCTGTGCAACTTCTGGTTCATTAACCGCTGGCTTGTGATAGTCTCGAACCCACGCTAAGAAATTGCTGTGGTTTGTTTTGTCTACAAACTCAGTCCAATACTCTCTAATCGCTGGCGACATCCATTGCATAAGCTCAGACTGATGCTTGATAGAATCAGCTCTTTGTTTAAACAATTTTACAACTTTCATCTTGACCTCAAATCACAGTTCGCGAGAACTAACCCTAATATTTTGAAGCAAACCCCTTAATCACGCAAACAATTTCGAGCGCACAAGCGTATTCTGAACATCGTTTTATTTTATATTTTCAATGACTTATCAATAAAAAACATTATTTTATTTTGAGTGATTGATCATGTTGATTACGCAATGAAATCGTTTGCCTAGCTAACGCTACTCTCACCAATCAACACATTGAAGACGATTTAATCAATGTGATCACTTTTAAAGCAGTCAAACCAAAGTCATGAAATTTTTTCTTTACAGCGAACTCCGTCCCCCCTATTATGAGCGCCAACAACGGAGAGATGGCTGAGTGGTCGAAAGCACCGGTCTTGAAAACCGGCAACCGTTAATAGCGGTTCTAGGGTTCAAATCCCTATCTCTCCGCCACGTTTTACGACAAAGCCCTTGTTTTACAAGGGCTTTGTCGTATCTATCGTACTACCAATCACCTACCCCGCAACATTTCTGTTTTGGAAACTTGTTCTAATTTGCAAGCTGGCACAAGCTTGTGTAACGAAGCCGAATTGGCTTTAGATGAGCTACGTTGCGTTTTCACGGTTTAAGCACCTTTCAAAGCTGTACTAAGCCATACTAGTTGCGCTAAGTTGGTTCTAAGACCTGACACGACTTGATGACCAAATGAAAGCACTCAACGAGCTCACACTATTTGTCGAAACAGCCAAACTTGGCAATTTTTCAAAAGTGGCTAACCAACTAAATATGACCCCAGCGGCCGTGAGTGCGTCAATCAAACGCTTAGAAGAGCAAGTCGGCTTTCCTCTTTTCGTGAGAACCACACGCAGTTTAAGCTTAACGGGCGAAGGTGAACGGTTTCTCTCTAAAGTGGTACTTGCTCTAGATACGTTGAACCAGGGAGTTGAAGAGATCGCCAGTGCTCGAGGGGAGCTTACCGGCAATATCTACATAACCGCTCCGTCGGATTTTGGTAGAAATCTATTGTTAGATTGGATCGATGAATTTACCCAGCTACACAATAACGTAACAGTAAAGCTTGAACTTTCAGATCAACTCATCGATATGTATAGCAAGCCCGTAGATATCGCGATTCGTTATGGAGAACTTCCAGACTCAGGCATGATTGCGACGCCTCTATGCACAGAGAATCTACGTTTGTTATGCGCGACCCCTCGCTATATCAAAGATAACCCGCCTATTTCAGTGCCTAGGGATATACTCAGCCATAATTGCATCAGTTTCATGTTAGCGGATGCGATACACAACAAATGGCCTTTGACCAAAGGCGATGAAGAACAAGTGATAACAGTGAAGGGCTCCTTCCTTGCCAATGATGGTGACGTAGTCAGAAGGATGGCACTCAAAAGCAAAGGCATCGCCAATAAGTCACTGATTGACGCGAGTCAGGACCTAATAGACGGAACGTTAGAGAAAGTGCTTCCTGACTGGCATGGGGAACCCGCCCCACTCTACATGGTGTGTGCAGACAAACGTCAGTTGAGACCTATCATCAAAGAGTTCCGTTCGTTTCTTAAACATAAATGCCAGCTTCAGCTAGACAAAGTGCAACGATTTCTTGTTAACTAATCGAGCTTTTCGGCTGGCAATAATTTTCTGTTCTTGCTCTAGAACTCGCTAAATAAGTATTCGGCCTCATGGCGCGACTTAGGAAGCTTCGCATTGAAATCCTCTTCACTTCGAACACCAAGAGGAACCACTACAGAACTGGTGTAGCCCTTTTCTTTCAAGCCAAACTCTTTATCCAGTATCTCAGAATCAAACCCTTCCATTGGAACGGCATCGATACCCAATGTGGACGCGCCGAGCAACACGGTCCCTAGGTTTAGGTATACCTGTTTTTCCATCCAGTGTTGCACGTCTTTGAGCTCTGAACGATGCATATCAACATAATAGCTGCGCACTTTGTGCTGACCCTGCTTCGCCTGGTCATTGGCAATACGACCATCCCTTTCCTCATTTTCAAGTAAAAGGTTTAAGTAGTGGTCATCAATATCTACTTTTGTACAGAATACAAGCACATGAGACGAGTTAAGCACCTTGTCCGAGTTGTAGATGTAATCGCCTTGCATCGCTTTAGCGATACGCGCTTTTCCTTCTGGGCTACCTGCGATCATAAAATGCCAAGGTTGGGAGTTCACGCTTGATGGACTGAAACGCAATAACTCTTTGATTGCCTCTATTTGCTCGAGGGAAAGACGGCCCGCAGGATCAAATGCTTTGGTTGAATAACGAGATTTAGCACTTTGAACAATACTCATAGGAAGATTCCTTTGTTACCTACTTTTGTCCAAGGCTACAGTAGCCACTCACAATAAAAAACCAGTTAGCCGTTAATAGAGTTTCAAATTAATTTTGAAAGTCAGCCATCCGAATCTTCGGCCAAAAGTGGTATTTATCGATTAGGCAATCTTGCTAGCTCTTCGATGACGTAATCCATCGCACTATTGACCGGTTTCGCAGTAAGCCAACTGATCTCAGTCGACCATTGATTCGGTCTTTTTGATGCTGTTGACGATATATACATTTTGTCTAGCTGACCGTCGCCTAGCTGTTGAGAGCACAAAAACTCAGGTACCATCGCCCATGCATCTACCTGCCCCAACAACTGCAAAGTGTTTTTCGAACTGTTACTGTAAATATTCCTGGTGCTCAGGTTGTGCGTATCTTCGCGACTTGTTTGCTTCATAAACCTTGCCGATATCTGCAACATACCTCTAACTTCATCTAGTGTGAGCACCTTATCCTTGCAGTCGAGATTTGGGGAAGCAACACAAGCAACATCAAACGAGTAGCCATCTGCAATCGTTAACTCATGATTGCCACTAAACAATGAGATACCAAAGCCAATATCAGCTTGTTCACTTAGAACATGACTCCTAACTTGCATAGGATCTACTGCAATGACATTAAGCTCTATCGCTGGGAACTTTTTTATGACTTTTGCACAGATCGCGCTGACATCACCTCCCATCAAATCATGGTCTATGGCTAACGTTAATCTCGAGGGCATGCCTTCCAACAAACTATTCGCTTTAACGCTGAGTAAGTCGCACTCTCGAAGCACAGAGAGGGCATATCGATAAATTTCTGTGCCCTTGGGTGTTATCTCTAGTGAACGAGGCTTACGGACAAAAAGCTCCATCCCCAACTCGGCTTCTAGATTGGCAATTAATCCACTTACTGTGGATGTGTGTTTTCCAAGTCGAGCGCTAGCCTGTTTAAAACTGCCACATTCAACCGTTTCTACAAAAGCATTCAGTTGTTCTAGAGTCATCGCCATTAGCATTACCTTTCAGTCACCAGCTTTAACATATAACTTAAGAGCGGGGTTTTCCCACTCTTGAGCCCGTTCAGAATAAGCAAAAGACCCGCCATAATCAATTCATCAGTTAACTATGAGCTGAAAACACCATCCCTTAACATCCTATGACTTTTATTTGGAATCCGTGAAATGAAAAAGAATCTGAACACGCTAGCCATCGCTATTGCAGCAACTGCGTCAATTGCATCTATCTCAACGAGCACGCATGCTTGCTCGCGAATTATCCAAAATACAGGTGACCTACATGGTATTTCGATAGCACGCTCTTATGATTGGGGTGGCAGCGAACTGCAATCGATAGCCCACGTTCAAGTTACGGACACACAGCGTGAAACCAAGCCAGTTCCTGAGTATAGAAATGCGAAATCATGGACGGTAAAGCACAACACTGTTTCATTCGAAGAGGTAAAAACCTTCCATAATACGACTGGCGAAGCAGTCAACACCGAAGGTCTTTCAGCGTCAATGTTGTATATGCATGACAGTGTAGAATTCATCAAAGACATTAAAGATGACGGTACTCCTGCAGTACACCTTTCTGATATCGTGCCGTACATTGTTGAAAACTATGCCACTGTTGACGAAGCAGTGAGAGCTTTTGAGCAAGGCGAGTTTCAAATTGCCTACAAAACGGGCATTGCCGGTCATCAGCATGGCTTCCATGTTTCCATTCAAGATAAAAGTGGCGACATTGCACTTCTTCAGCTCAACAAAGGGGGTGAAATGGTCGTGCACCGCGGCGACGTAACAACCGATCTCCGCGTAATGGCAAACTCCCCACTTCAACAAGATCATAGAGCCTATACCGCTACATTCGATATGAATAATGCCGAAAACTTGCCAGGTTCAATTAGCTCACGCGATCGTAATGTTCGTGGAATCTATGTCACAAGCAACACCGACTGGACACCACAAGCTAATGCGGATTGGATCGATGTGCGAGGAAAAATGAAAGCGGTATTCGATTTTGGTAATAAAGTCCCTCAAGATGTCATCGATCCTACGAACAATGAAAGTTATGCGACATGGGAGACCTTTGTGTATAGCTTAGAGACAGGCGGCATTACTTACTACAACGAAGGTTATGCTGGTCAGCTTTCATTTAATATCGATGATATTGCAGGAATGAAGCAAGAGTCCTGTGCGGACATCTATCAGCAAGGACGTAAAGGTGGTCAGATTGTTTGGGGGTCGTGTCAGTAATTAGTAATTTAGAGCTTGTGAATTATTCACAAGCTCGAGTTCTAAATTCATCTGACAGTTTACACCTAGCCAATAACTAGCTTGTTTGAATGAGATTCACATGAAAGACACCACACTTGCTCACTTACGAGAACTAACACAAACACTTGAGAGCCACAAACACCTTTTCAACCGACATAAATTAAGAGCAGCTCTGCAAGGGAAGCTGCCTGAGTTACCTATCATGAAACGAGAATTCAATACAAAGCGAGGTAAAGCGTTACATATTTTGAATACGACAAACCAATGCTTCACCAGATTTAATGGCGCTGAGAGTACACTGATACAAAAAGCTTGTGTTGTGACTATCTCAGCTATTCAAGAACTATCTCTTGATACTGGCACCGTACATGAAGTCGACTAGCGATACTTAGGTAACTTTTGTATTTCATTCACAAGCCACCTCATCGCTGGATTGAGAATGTTTTGTTTCGACCAAACCAGATTCGTGTTCCAATCTGAAATACTATCTGGTGTAGGTTGATACAGCCTTACCTCTTCGTTTTGAATCGCCGTTTGGCAAACAAAGTTTGGCAAGTAGCCCCAACCGGCACCTGCCTTAACTAGATTCAATATTTGTACGGCATCATTACACAACATAAAGCGGTGACTTGTAATATCAGCGTTTCGAACGCCTATCTCGTCTAAAAAAGAGAGACTTAGCTGCAACTTATCTAAAAGAGAACTGGTATCAGCTTGTTCCGGCAGGTCCCATGAACAAGGTACAACGCAGTTAACCCCAAACGCATAGGCTTTTTCAGAGCTCAGCTCGGTGTGCAGTTGCAGCGTGTTAAATATAAGTCCGATATCCACGACCCCATCTAATACCCATGCCTTTATCTGTAGGGTGTCACCGGTGCGTACCTGCAGAGATAAATGTGGAAACGCTTCGACAAACCTTGCGATGATTGCATCAACTGCGGGTTCCTTTAAACCACTGTCTACAGCAAATGTCAGCTTTTCTGGGACACCCTGTAATATGCTCTCGACATTGGCATCGAATAGCGACGCTTCTCTCAACATGGCTGTCGCGGATTTATATAACTGTTCACCTTGAGACGTAACCTCTAAAGAGCGAGGATATCGATCAAATAGCGTAATACCCGTGTCTATTTCTAAATTGTTGATTTGCTCCCGAACTGTGGAAACATGCTTTCCAAGGCTTCTCGCGGCTTGAGCTAACCCCTTATTCTCTACGGTTGCTACAAATGCTCTTAACTGATCTAAAGATGCTGGCATAACACCACACTTCCTCTGCTGTACACTCAATAGATATCATAGGGGATATACCTAGTCTTAGCAGCTTTTCATCGCTAAATAAATTGAAATAATAGACTCAAGTTACCAATATCAACCAACTTTGAGGTTTGTTATGAAAACACTAACACTAAATAAATTGGCAATCGCATCTCTAACTGCAACTACGTTAGCACTAACTGCTGGCGCGGCTAATGCGTGTTCACGCTTCACTCTCGATACGCCGCATGGTGTCTCTACGGTTCGTTCATTAGATTGGGGAGAGCAGTTAGGCAATGTAGCGCAGGTGAACCCTGTTGGCATAAGTAACAGCTCAGAAGCGCCAAGCTACAAAAACGCGATGACGTGGACCACCAAGTTTCACGCTATTTCACAGATGGAATGGGATGTCTTCGGCGGAGTCGCATCAGATGCCATCAATTCTGAAGGACTCGCAGCTTCACTGCTCTATATGTACGATTCCGCTGAGTTTATTGCAGATTACCAAGATAATGGCGCGCCAGCGGTCAGCTTCCTTGATGTAATTCGTTACATAACAGAAAATTACGCGACGACAGAAGAAGCCGTTAAAGCGTTCAACAACAACGACTGGCAAATCGCCTGGAAAGATGGTTTACACGGCACACAGCACGGTCTTCATATTTCTATCCAAGATAAGTCCGGAGACATCGCACTGCTTCAGCTAAACAAAGGCGGCAAGATGGTCGTTTATCGTGGTGACACCAAGTCTGACCTGCGTGTTATGGCGAACTCGCCACTGCAACAAGATCACCGTGCATACGTTGAGAAAGTAAATCTCGACGATATAGCGGCGAAAGGCATCCCAAGCTCAATCAGCTCACTAGACCGCAACCTACGTGGCCTATTTAACACTCAGCACGTCACGTTCCAAGAAGATGCCAGCTGGGCACAAACTCGCGGCAAGCTTCTAAGCACATACAACGCGGGTAACCTGATCCCACAAGATCTGATCGACCCTGAGAATGGTGAAACTTATGCGACGTGGACTCAGTTTGTCTACAACCACGATAGCGGTGACTTCCTCTTCACTAATTACGATACTCGTTCATCAATTGGATACAACTTCAACGATACTAAATCGTTCACCAAAACCATGTGTGCAGATACCATAAAACAAGCGGAGGAAGGGTTATCCGAAGCTGTTTTCACTGAGTGCAAAACAAGATAATCCCTTGATTAGGTGCATAGCGCATGAAGCCGCTATGTGCCTTTCCTCTCCTTCGTCAGACGCTTGCCTGACAGGCACAGCACAATACAAGGCTATACTTAATTCAACCTTCCCATTTTAAGTACACGGTTTTAGATGAAGAAATCGCTTAGCTATCTAGTCCTAACTTTACTTGTTCCTTTAGTGACATTCGCTTCTACTGAGAAAAAGCTCCGAGTCACGGCGAGTGCCTACACCTCTGCCGTCGGTGAAACAGATTCAACCCCAAACATTGGGGCTTGGGGAGACACGCTCAAGCCAGGTATGAGGTCAATTGCGGTATCGAGAGATCTAATTGAGCTTGGCTTAGACCATAATCAAGAAGTCACCATCGAAGGGTTTAAAGGAACCTATCGAGTGCTAGACAAAATGAACAAGCGATGGACTAAAAAGATTGATATCTACATGGGGAATGATGTTGAGAGCGCCAAACAATGGGGTGTTCGTGAAGTCACGATTATTTGGCGAGAAAACAAAGACAATTGATTTATCGCAAGACGAAAAACAAATGCCTCGACTTAATCGAGGCATTACTGTTGTTTAGCGACTAACACTCGAGTCTAGATCGAACTAGGTATACCCCATTAAGCTCGGCAACCATAGAACAATTCCTGGCATCACTAACAACACGGCAATAGTGATCACGTCAGCGACAAAAAACGGTAAGCAACCTCGAAATACATCTTGTACCGAGCATTCAGGTCTAACGCCCGCAACAACAAAGCAGTTCAAGCCAATTGGCGGAGTAATTAGACAAAGTTCAGCCATCTTCACAACGATGATGCCAAACCAAATTGCACATCCTACTCCTGACACACCAAATGCCGAATCTACCGCCGCGACATCTGCGCCACCATTTAGAGCGATGACCGCAGGATAAACAACCGGAAGCGTCAACAAGAGCATTCCAATCGCATCCATGAACATCCCTAAAACGGCATAGGCACAAAGTATGAGTAGAAGCGTGAGCATTGGGCTTTGTTCCAAACTGACAATCCAATCCGAAAACGCTGTGGGAAGATCTGCAAACCCTAAGAAGCGCACGTAGATCAGTACACCCCAAATTATTGCGAAGATCATGGCTGACAACTTAGCCGTTTCCATCAAAGAGCTTTTAATTTCTTTCCAACGACTGCCGTGGAAAATAGCCAAGGCCAGAATCAATGACGCACCTAACGCGCCAGCTTCTGTAGGAGTCCCGACGCCACCATAAATACATACAACGATTATGCCTACTACTGCGAATATAGGTATCGCCCCCGGGAGGGTTTCAAATCGCTCTTTCCATGTAAAACCTCTCACAGGTGGACCAAAGTTTTTACGTGTTAGAGCAAGAAATACAACTAACCCACCATAAATCAGCGCAGAGACAGCGCCTGGTAGAAAGCCAGCCATTAGCAGTGCGCCTACATCCTGTTCAACAATAATCGCGTAGATAACCAATATCGCAGAAGGCGGGATCAACGAAGCCAACGTACCACCAGCAGCAACAACCCCTGCCGCAAAGCGTTTATCGTAGCCAAGTTTGAGCATCTCAGGGACGGCAATTCGGGCAAAAACTGCTGATGTTGCAACAGATGCACCTGATACAGCGGCAAACCCCGCGGTTGAAAACACCGTAGCCACCCCCATACCGCCTGGAAGCCAGCCAACCCAACGTTTTGCGGCCTCAAACAATGAACGTGTCAATCCTGCATGGTAAGCGAGAAATCCGATAACTATAAAGGTCGGGATTAGCGATAAGGCAAGCGATGACACTTTAGAATGCGGAATGGTGCCAGCCATTTTAATCGCAACTAAAAGCCCCCTCTCAAAGCCTAGTTTTGCCGAAAAGATCCACACTAAGCCTAAGAAACCAGCAATCGCAGCAGCAAAAGCGACTCTTACCCCGATGATCACCATGACCAACATAAAACCCGAAACCCACAAGCCGATTTCAATAGAGTCCATGGCACCCATAACTTCAAACAAAGACATCATTTTGAAGCCCCCTCATCGCTGGCACTCACAGTTTCAGCTTCTTTCGCTGCAACTTCGGCAGCAGACTCGATCATGGGAACGGCGACTGGCTTAGTATCACCTCGCTTAATCGCTCGCAAATACGCCCAGATTTGCAAAATCAATCGCAGTGCTAACACCGATAATGCAAATGGCACAACTAACTTTGCAGGCCAGGTGGGCAAATTGATATCAACAGAAGAGTCACCAATAGAATAGGCTCGCCAAAAAGTGAAGGTAAGAGCCGTAAATAAGTAGCAAAGTGACGACTAGCATCAATACACTTGATAGGAACTCAGTGAACCACAACCATCGACCTTTGAAACGTCCGACCAAGATATCCATCCTAATGTGTCCGCCCATACGTTGTGTGTATGCAATCCCTAAAAAGGCGATAAACGCCATCGCCTGTTCTACCCAGTCGATGTAACCGCTGATCGGCATTGAAAACAGCCAGCGCCCTAGGATGTTGGTCGTGGCCAATGCCACAAGTGCAACGATCACGCACCCTGCGGCAAGATTTAATAATGATTCAAGCTTGAAGAATACCTTGTCGACCCGACTTACCGCCGAGCTGTCCTCTAAAACTGACGCAGACATACTCGAAATCCTTTTGGTATTGAAAAAACCAAGCGCTAGTCACGACTAGCGCTTAATAGTTTGAGTGTTGAAATGAGTATTAATTCTGCTGTTTGAATAAGGCTTCTGTGTAGTCAAATAAAGCCTGAGAGTCGAACTGACCTTTGTACTTGTTCACCCAATCTTCACGCACTGAAGCCGCTAAATCATTAAGTTCTGCAGTTTGATCTGCCGTGAAAGTGACTTGTGTGACGCCCTCATCTGCGATTGCTTTATCGAACTTCGCCGTCGTGTTTTGCTCGTAATTCGAAACATAGTAATCCAGTGCTTCTGGCACCGAGCTCAATAACGCTTCTCGATGTTCAGGTTTAAGCATTTCTAACGCTTCTGTGTTAACCACTACCGGGCAGTTCGCTGAGCCTAGGTTCAAGTTGGTCGTCACCCAGTTTGCTACCTTATATGTATTTGTCGCTAGATGGGCGTGCGGGGCAAACGATGCTGCATCGATGACACCGGAGTCCATTGACTGCCTAACCTCAGAAAAGGGTACTGTAGTTTTGACTGCATCGAGCTTTTCTAGCACACTCATAATCCCACCGGGACCGCGAACTCTCAGCCCTTTAAAGTCATCCAAGCTTTCTAAATTGTCACTCTTACTTGCAATGTTGTATTGCGGTAAGGGTGTTGGCATCAGTAACGTTGCGTTCCATCTAGCAAGATCTTTCTTTACTTCTGGGTGGTTAAAGACCTCGGTATAGATTTCACCGACTCTTGCCAAAGATACATCTTGAGAGAAGGGTAATTCCGTTACCGTAATCGTTGGATTCTTGTCTGTATGATAGAAAGAGCAGAACTGCGCCATTTCAAAGGCACCAAATGAGATTCCATCTAAGTTTTCTCGCGCTTTCGATAAACCACCGTAAGACAATACAAGCTTAAATTCACCATTGGTTTTCTGCTCAACTAGCTCCGCCAGTTTTTCCACATTCTCTGTGAAAGCTCTGCGCTTACCCCACAAAGATACATTCCACTCGGTCGCAGCATGTACTTCGGCTGCCATAAACCCAGTTATAATAAGTGATACCGTTAACGCCGTTTTTGTCGCTTTCATGGACAACTTCTCCTGATTTTATTCCTTTTATACAGCGAGTGCTTGCCCCACTAGGTTCCCAGATACCGACTCCATTCTGGGGATAGAGCTAACTCAATGATAAGCATAGATTATTGTTTACATTTCGCTCAAAACGATAACAATTTTGCAAGACAGAACACGTTATTCGACGGAAAGGATATTTTTGACTGCCCCACCTTCTATCTATCGTGAATCAATCACAAGAAAATTGAGGTGTCGCCTTCTTAGACATTACGCGCCACTATGAGAATTCGGTAGCTGAAGGTCTTTAGTGATAGCTTTGACAAGCGTCTCTACCCTATCGGTTAGCTGGGTTGACAGGCGTAAATTAAGGTTGATGACAAGGTCATCATTGATTATCAAGATAATGGTGTTGGAATTGATGACGCAATAGCCCATCAGGTTTTTACCCCCTTCTATACCACAAACAGAAATCAAGGCGGAACGGGATTGGGGCTTTCTATTGTCTACAACTTAGTGACTCAAAAGTTGAAAGGCGATATTCGAATCGTAGAGCAAGATGCCTCCATTGGAGCTCACTTTCAAATCAGACTACCTATCAATGCTATTTGACAACTAGCTCTCTACTGTAAGCTCAAAGGTACCTGAAACACTGTTACCGATAGTACAGATTTTCTTGGCATCTTTGACCAACAATTGAGCGACTTCTATTTCTGGATGAATTTCTCGACTTAACTCGAGCTCATAGCTCGCAAAGTGAGCCGGCAAAGTTAGGCCCTTATGCCCTATCACTCGGATTTGAAATGGATTGATGTCGACTTTTCTTCGCTTCGCCAGTCTTTGGACAGAAATAGCCATACAAGAGCCTATTGAATAGAGGTGGATAACAGCGGGGTCGTTTAACAAAGGAGCATTAGAAAATGGCTCGTTACCCCTCCTAAACTTCAGACCTTCACTTTCGCTGAATGAGACCGTTATTGGCCCTTCACTCGATGGCTTCACTCTCAACGTCATATTCTTGCTCAACAAAGTTAGTTTCTGAAAACACTACTGGATCTTTGGCCTGATGTATATATTCATCGTCAGAGTCTAAATAGGCAACAAACTGCTCGGTAAGTGCTGAGCTGTTTTCATCTAATTGGACTTCTTGCTCATCGACTGCATAGTTTTCTAACCGTCTTTCTAGCTCATCAATCAAATACAAATGAGCAAAGTCTAAAATGGTCCCATTCGGTACTGAGTAGCTTTGGTGAATATCTTGCACTGAGAAGTCCATTACTTGCTGGAACGTCAGTCCGGCTTCATCACGAAAATAGGTTATAACATTACTCGCTAGCATCTCGACAAGTATTGAATGTGGCGATACCGATGGGTCTGGATCACTCGATTTTTGTTGATATTCGTCAGACATAGACTGGCTACGAAGAGCAATCATGGCGGTGATATCATCCTCGTCATAACCAAGGGACAAATAGAAGGTCAGCCAACATGTTTCATCATAATACGCCTCCAGATCCGCGATAGATTCTGATAGTCCTCTCTGATAGGTTCGTAATCTAGTTTCATTTAGTTCTTTTAACTGCGCGCTGATTTGAATCAGCTGTTGATTGCTAGTCACTGGTTTGATGATCTGTGAACGGTTCTCCTTCACAACTTCTTCTGGAACCTTATAGAACGTCGAATTACTCGGCTGTTGATATGCTTTCGTTTCAACTTCTATTTGCATTGCTTTTTGCCTTACGTCTACATTAGGTAGTGCATATATAAGCGCAATTAACACCAGTAGAGGAATCAGTGTCCAGTAGTAACTTCTCATTTCGTCCCCTCTCAAAGTCCCAGCCACAAGCAATAGTTACATGAAACTATCGATGATTAGCGTAATTATCCGCCGCTAATCGTAGGCATAGAAGTAACAAGGGGGACTCGGGAGTATTATACTTTTGACAACAACTTGATTAATGAAATGTCGCAATTCTCCACTGGCGAAAACCAACAAAGTCAACATAACATTTAGATAACAATAAATTCTTCGACACGAGGGAGCGCCATCTATGATCTCCTCTTTGCACCACAAGTTAAACGCAATCAACAACAATAAGTACTTTCAGTCGTTAACTGTCATTGTGATCATACTGGCAGCACTAACAATAGGTGCTAAGACGTTTGAACTACCCGATGCTCTAGTCGAAACTCTTCAATGGTTAGATGCATGTATTTTGCTGTTTTTCTTAGTTGAAATCGTCATCAAATTCTTCTCTTATCGAAACAAACTCGATTTCTTCAAAAGTGGTTGGAATCTATTTGACGCTGCCATCGTCATCGGCAGTTTAATTCCTGCTGCAGGTCAAGGCATCTTAATCGCCCGTTTGCTAAGAGTATTTCGAGTATTGCGACTGGTATCAGCAATCCCACAACTCAAGCTACTCATCAATGCGCTAATTAAAGCGATTCCCAAGATGGGCTACATCGCCGTTCTCATGTTTATCATCTTCTATATCTATGCGGTCATCGGTAGCTTAGTCTTCTCGGACATCAACGATACACTGTGGGGAGATGTGTCAATCTCCATGCTCACCCTGTTCCGCATTGCCACTTTTGAAGATTGGACTGACGTCATGTATGAAACAATGGAAGTCTATCCTATTAGTTGGATTTACTACCTTACCTTCATTTTTCTCACTGCCTTTGTCTTTTTGAACATGATGATTGGTGTCGTGATTGAGACGATGACGGCCGAGCACGCTATTGCAGAGCAAGACAAGGAATCGGAGCTTCCCCTATTAACACCTGATAATAATGGAAGGCAGATATTCGCTACCCACGAACAAGTCCGAGAGATTCATAAGGACATAGAGGAAATTAAAGCCTTGCTGCAATCAAAACAGTAGACGCAACAGCTAAAGAGGTTTTAAAAACTTGGAGTCCAATGACGTCTAGGAGTGGGGACAAGCACCCCCTCGAAAACTCAGCGTTGCTGAATGGATTTTGTAGGCAGCACAATCTAAGTCACCTATATGTCACGAAAGTGATCAATCAAGTGCTCTACAAACAATCGAAGACGTTTCGGTTGATGCTTTCTACTCAGATAAATCACATTCAAATCGGCCCCTGCAGAAGAGGTCGATGAATTGAAATTCTTCACGTAACCATCTAGCACGGTAACTAGGCGTTTTTTCTTAATATCTTCTTGTACATCTAGAAATGATTTCATCGCAATACCAGCATTATCTAGCGCCCATTGACGAATCACCTCACCATCATCTGAAAAACGCTTTGGCATTACCGTTACAACATCATGTTGCCCATGCTCCTGAAAGTGCCAAGTCTTCATTTCTTCACTACTACGAACCATGGCTAAACAATCGTGGTGTTGTAAATCTCTTGGAGTGATTGGCGTACCTTTTCTGGCTAAATACTGAGGAGACGCGCACAGCACTCGATGACTGGAAGCAAGTTTGCGAGAGACAAGACTGCTGTCCGCTAATTCACCGTATCGAACAACAATATCTAGGCCGGACTCCGTCAGGTTGGATAAATTGTCATTCAAAAACAGATAAGGAATCACTTGAGGATATTGCTCAGTGAACTTAGAAAGTAGTGGTGAAATATGTTGCTTACCAACATCTCGAGGTGCTGATATTTTAAGGGTTCCTCGAACCTCTTTTGTGCCTGTTTGAAGCAAGTTTTCCGCCTCTTTGACACTATCGATAATTTCGAGGCAAGCTCGATGATACATTGCTCCGGAATCCGTTAGCGAAATATGCCTTGTGCTGCGGTTAAGCAATTTGACGTCATAGCGCTCTTCTAACGACTGTAATCTTGCAGTCACTGTTGCAGGTGACAATCCCAGCTCTCTACCAGCGGCTGCTAGCCCTTGGTTCTTTACAATACTGACAAACAGCGTCATATCTGAAAACTTGTCCACGGCTTTTCCTCAAATAGCATTGTTCAGTAAATATAAATAATGAATTCGATTATCGCCCAATTATCAAATTTTATTCAACCAATATACTGGCTTCATCGAAACTATGTTTGAAGAGATAAATGATGAAAACAGAAAAAATGCCGCTTCAGGTATGGATTTTAACCCTTGCAGCTTTCGCTATCGGTACCGCGGAATTTGTGATTGCGGGAGTTCTTCCTCAAGTCGCCAACTCGTTATCAATCACTGAAGGACAGGCCGGGTACTTAATCAGTGCCTATGCACTTGCCATTGTGTTTGGCGGTCCACTACTCACGATTTACTTGGCTCGCTTTAACAAGAAGGCTGTCCTTGCTGGGCTAATGATGTTGTTTATCTTCGGAAACATATTGTCAGCCTACTCCCCAAACTATTTTGTATTGATGGTGAGCCGCGTGGTCACTGGCTTAGTTCAAGGGCCTTTCTACGGTATCGGTGCAGTGGTAGCGACCAATTTGGTTTCAGAAAAAATGGCAGGCCGTGCAGTCGGTCAGATGTTCGCAGGGTTAACACTGGCTAATGTTTTAGGTGTGCCCGGCGGTACATGGCTTGGCTTGCAATTCGGCTGGCACATTACTTTTTTGGCTGTTGCTGCTTTTGGCTTAGTCGCCCTACTCTTCATCGCTACAACGATCAAATCGTCTGGTCATGGCGAAACAAAAAATGTAAGAGCACAGCTGGCAGCATTCAAAAACCCAATGTTACTGATCAGCCTTGCTATCACTGTGTTCGCTTGGTCAGGGTTTATGAGTTTGTACGGCTATATCGCCCCAATCGCCATGCACGTCACTGGCTTTGGTGAAAATGCGGTAACTTGGATATTGGTTATCGTTGGTGTAGGTCTAATAGTTGGGAACATCATAGGTGGTCGTTCATCAGACAAAAATCTGCAAAAAGCCTCCATGTTTTGGGCTATAGCAATGGTTGTTTCGCTCGTACTCGTCGGTACAAGCGTTGATAGCAAAGTGTTGTTTATAGCTACTGCTTTTGTGTTTGGTATTGCTTCATTCGCTAACGTACCAGCAATGCAACTTCGAGTCATGAAGCATGGCGGTGAAGGTCAAGAGTTAGCAGCTACAGCAAACATCTCTGCATTCAACCTAGCAAATGCGTTCGGCGGCTTCTTAGGTGGAATGGTACTAGATAGTCAAGTAGGCGCAGGGATGATTCCTTTCGCAGCTATCATTGTCCCTGTGTTTGGTCTGTTATTTATCGCCAAAGCTAACCATGAGGAAAACAAACGGCTTGAATTGGCTCAAAGTTTCAATAGCTAAATTTAGCTCTTAAAACTAGGCTAATCACGGACATTGATTTGCTACAGTTACGGACCTCACGATAGTGAAGGTCCGTAACTGCGCTTAATAAAGATTGCTGATGCGTTAACGAGTTAAATCATATCGATTCTCGTAATCGCGTACGTTGTTACATGGATAAGGGAAATCTTCTATATTGGTGCCGGATTGATAAAACGCCCAGCCTAGCTTTCCAAGTTTCAACTTTCCTTCTGCCGAATTATCCTGGTCCCATTCACAAATGATTTCTTCAATAACGCCTTGTGTATTATTAATCCCTAGCTCAGGCAGTTGACCTAATTCTGCTGTTGTTTTACCGCTATCTCCGAGTAGATAGTAGCTTGGTAAGCTCACCATATATCGCGATGCATCTAGAACAACCTGAACATATTTTTCAATCGTATCAGCATCATCTACGCGGATAGTATCGCGAAGTTCTTCTGCCCAGTAGTACTCAAGAAATGGGATTGACTCTGCGTCTCCTTTATCCCATCCAATATCACGGGTGTAATATACAAGGGTTCGGTAGTCATCGTTTACTAATCCATTGGGGTTCTCGTCATTCGCTTCCCCGAGATCTTTGGGTAGGTCCGCGGGATTGATAGCAACGCCGTTATCGAATAAGTAGACATTCTTCGTTTCTTGCATCTTGTGCCAGAATGCATCCATCGTGAGGCTGTTATTGTCAGCATCAAAAGCATAATTGTCTTCTACGCGCACCAACACCTTTGTCTCTTTTCCACCATTAGCCATATCGTGAAAGCGGCTAAAGGTGTGATGACCGTCGGTCAAGTAAAGCGAACCATCCGGCCCAACAATGACAGTATTGATCCAATCCATGATTCGCTCATCACCATTTTGATCTTCTGAAATTACTCCATCGGATTCTCTTGGGTCTTTACATTTAAAGCTGCCTGGATCATTAAAGTCACTATTGTCATCATAGTAATCAACCGAATCTCTTAGGCCGTAGGTTTCACAAAACACCTCAAAAAGCTTTTCTTCTTCTAACTGCCAGCGACCGAGTTTGTAGTCGTTTTGTAGAAAACCTATTGTTCATTGTGTTGGCATTAGGTCACCAACTGTAACCCAATGCACTTCTCCAGCTGAAAAAGCTAAATGCTCCACTTTTCCTTTCTGACCTAGAGGAGTAACTCCATTATTATTACTGCTGTTACAACCAACCAAGAGACTTGCAAATAGCAATCCTAACGCTGTTTTATTCATCTGTTTTCCATGACTTGTATTAAAATCAGCATGCACTTTAGTTGGTTTGTTTAAAGCTTTTTTACAGAAACACTAATGTTTACAATTAAGTATGGGAAGGGTGTCGTCTCAAGTTGATAGCAGCAAATAAAAGCGAGCGATTCGTTTAAGCGTGTAATGACACAACAGTAAACCACAACACCTTTTGGTTGTCTTATTTGTTGTGATTAATTATCAACTCATCCAACTGCTCTTTTCTACCCATTGTCTATGAACCCTTTCACAAAGCATTTCATCACTTCAAAACCACACAAACCGGAAATCCCCTCTTCTCTGAGCAGTATAGTTCATCTAACCGACCGAACATCGCGAAGTTCGATGACGTGAGCACAGCATTTCAAGCTTCGCACGTTATGACCCAACAAAAACATAAACTAGATATACTCAGAGAATGTGGCCAACAAACGATACATCGTTAGGATATTCCCAAACGCACACTCCGGCGGGATCTATTTTATTGTTCGATAACTCCCTCCGACCCATGTCAACCCAACATATAACATCTTCGATAACACGCTCAAAAGCTCGCTGGTTCAGTACGATACTGGAAGGCGTCGAACTGGAGTTAGCACGAGAAAACCAGATTGAACTGTGCCAAGGCTTCTTGTTTTCTAGAGCAATGCCAAGAAGCCAGACTAAAGACTGGATTGTAAGCAGAAATAGTGCGATCGAGCTGACAAACAAAAGCCACTAGCTTATTTTGCTTTTGATCTGACGCTAGGTGACCAATTTAACCAACATACGGTCCAGCGGTATTTAGCAATGCCCGCTCATTGCCGGTCTCAGTTATGATACTTTGTACAATTCAGGCCAGCATGCTCGCGTAACTCAAGCTGCCTTACTACACTTAAATTTTTGCCGAGAACTATTCCATGCACCCAAAAACCTTAGCACTATCCGCTCTAGCATTGCTTTTGTCTGCTTGCCATGACTCTGAGCCTGATATCAACGAACTGGCACCAAGCATTAAAACAGAAACCGGCGTGTTTATAGACAGTCCCGTTTCCGGTTTAGAGTACCAAACCCTCACTCAAAGCGGCGTAACAGACTCTAATGGACAATTCACCTATGTCGATGGTGAACAAATCACCTTTTCTTTTGGAGACATTATTGTTGGCTCATCGCTAGCCAGAGATGTTATGACCCCCCTCACCCTATCCGGTTCGTTTAGTACCGAAGAGGACCGCACGCTCAATGTCGTTCGATTTCTACTGTCTTTAGACTCTGACGAAGACGCTTCGAATGGCATTTCTTTGACACAAGCGCAGCGAGAAGCGGCAAGTTTCAATATTGATTTCAATGTGCCTGTTGGTGATTTTGAAAACCAGCCAGATTTACAGGCCGCAATCGCAGAATTAGCACCCAGTGGTACGCTGACACCTGCAGATACCGCTAAAGAGCACATCGAGACAACTCTGACAGGGTTATCGTATACATACGGCGGGTTTGTCGGGTCGTGGGAAGTTGCTATTGACGCTCCCGAATACCGTGAAATTTACGCGTTCCTTTCCAATGGCGAGTACATCGCTATTAACCTATTTTTAGGTCAGAATACTGATGCAACAAGCCTCGAATGGGGTAGCTATGGCGTTGACCGATTGGAACGGACCGAGTTTTTTTCTGACACCGTTTTTATTGACCAGAATGGAGAAGATGGGCTATCGAGCACCAGGACAACCGAGCAAATAGGACAAGAAACCGGGGTTCGCCTCGAGTTATCGAATCCAAGCGACAATGAACTTTTATTTGACCTGACACTCATTATAGACGGAATCAAAGCGGGAGAAATCGACTTCATAGCGAGTCGCTTAAATGAAACAGGACTATCTGGTACTTGGCTGAACCCGTCAGTCGACGACGGACAATTGGATATGATTCTGCTAGTAGATAATCACTACTTTCATTTAAATGTAGAGACCTCTTCGGAGATATCGGACGCAGGGACTACAGGAGGCCTAGAGTATGGCTCATTTGCAAACAATGAAGGCAATCTTGAGTTAACCGTTATTTCACAAAACCATGACCGCGAAAGCACCTTTGCCGCAATGGTTAGCGGTTCTACTCTTGTGTTTGGAGATGAATTGTTACTACTTACCATGCCAGATGGTACTGAGCTGAAATATGTAAAACACAGGTAGTTAACAAAGTGCAGCTCAAGAGTGGGACACCCCAGAGCTGAAAAATTCGACTACAGAAGCTCTATTGCTCTGTTCTGATAATCGATAAGGTCTTAGTGCTGTATCCATTTAACAAGCTCCTCGCCAAGACAAACGTCGATACCTGCATCGCACTTCAAACCATGCAATTAAGCTTTAGTGTCATCTTAATATTCAACCTAGATAATAATGGAGTAACGTCCCATTACTTAATACCTTAACCCGCATATATTTGTTGAATATGCACCTAATTTACTCATCGTCAATTACTGGATGAATAACGACCTCTTTTATCCAAAAGACCATCTTGTAATGGTAATGAGCGCGATCTAAGTTCGGGAAAAGGTCAAGGTTAAACACCAACCCGTATGAAACCTTACTGTTGTCAGCTGTTATCTTCTCGTTATTAGCAAAATAAGCCAATAGTGGCCTGAATGTATCGATTTCTTCATTAGTCACATTGGATATGTAGTTATTTTGAGCCACCAACGTAACAGATGAGTACTCACCATCGTAAACAACACCCACAACATCACTCAACAGAAACCCCTCGTACTCTTGTCTGTCAACAAACCACGGTAGATTAGTTGAGAAACCACTAGTTTCAAGTTTCTCAAGTAATGTTTCATGTTCAATGTAAGTGGATGGCTGAGTGCCAACCCTAATCACTAATCCTTCTGCAAAAGAAGCAAGAGGCAATAAAATCATCATTATGGAAAACAGTAATCTCATGGCTACATCACTCTAGTTATTAGTGAAAAGATCGAACACATCATCAATCGGCTTTGGCGCTGAATAGTAGTACCCTTGAATGAGGTCACATCCTAACGCGGACACTAAATCCCGCTGAACTTTGGTTTCAACCCCCTCCACTACAATGAGCAAATTTTTAGATTTCCCGATCGCTACAATGGCTCTTATCAGTGAGATATCTTCATTTTCATCACCCGTTAGATCCTTGACGAACGCTCGGTCGATTTTCAGTTCTGAAATCGGAAGCGTATTGAAGTAACTTAATGATGAATAACCGGTCCCAAAGTCATCCATTGAAACATGTATGCCAGCATTTCTGATCCGCTGCAGAACGGGAATAATGGCTTTTGGCTCTTCGATGAGTATGTTTTCTGTTATCTCTAAAACGACACGATTTTTTCTTATGCCAGCTTCCGTAACCGCATCAATGAATTCGTTCACAAAGTCTTCTAGGAGCAACTCTTGGGGTGATATATTGATCGACACCGTCACATCGGAAGTTTCATTAGGGTATTTCTCTACCACCTGTTTACATGCATTACGAGCAACATAGTCACCAAGTTTGCGTGCGAGGCCAAGCTCCTCCGCAATTTCAACAAACAGATCTGGACGCACAAAGCCCAACTCTGGGTGTGACCACCTCACTAACGCCTCTAGCCCTCGCAGTTGTTCGGTCTGACTGTCCACTTGGGGTTGAAAGAAGATATCTATCTCTCCGTTATCTATCGCGCTACTTAAGTCATCTTCTATTCGTTCTTCCACCTGCATCATTTCTGACAGCTCATCGTTTATAACGAGAATTTGTGAATGCAGTTTCGTTTTGGCGCGGTATAGAACAGAAATCGCCTGATCGATGAGTTGCTCAGCGCTCCCCCCACTCTCAGGATAACCACTGACGCCCATACGACAATCGACGGCACAAACATTATCCTCAATAACAAACGGCTCAGAGAAAACAGCACGAATACTCTCTACTTTGTTATTGAGCTTCCATGGTTGATTACTCGTTTTGAAACAGAATAAGAATTCATCGCCGCCATATCGGCACACAAAGTCTTTTTCGGAAATGATACCTTTGAACTGCTTTGCGATTTCTTTGATCAAGAGGTCACCAATACGGTGAGTGTGTCGGTTATTGATCCGCTTGAGGTCTACGATGTCCACTAGAATAATGAGCACCCTTTCAGAGTTCAGGGCTGCCTCTTTTATGGCGTTATCGATGACCTCCTTCGATTTAAACTGACTCGGCAATCCAGTAAGAGCGTCATAATCAATGGTCCTTTGCAGGCGCTCTTTCGCGTCCATGATCTTAAACATGTCTCTTTTGACACGAAATTGATAACGCTTGAGTCGCTTGTGCACATTGCGACCAAGGAGTAGTGAGGTTACAAAGAGCACAACAGACATAGCAAGTATCACCACACCCATTCGTTTTGCCTGCTCAGCATTCTGAGCACTTGCTTTCTCCTCTCGCTCTGCTAAATCTTGCTCAAATCGAGACAAATAAAACCCACTGCCAATTAGCCAGCCCCATTCTGGTATTGTTGTGATATACGATATTTTAGAGCCCTCGCCCTCCTGCTCCTCAGTGAACTTAAATTGGTAGTGAACAAAACCTTCGTAGTTGACAAAGTTATATAGAGTCGTTTTTAAATCAAAACCCGTTGCCTCATAGAAGGTTTTGGAAAGTAGCTCGGCCCGCGGGTGCAAGATCACTTTGTAGTCTGAATCCAGAACAAAGAGGTAATCCTCGGGAATGTCATTGCTTTCAAAGATCCTCAACTCCGCACTTGTTAGATGTTCCGGTGCTTCCGCAAAAGGCTTCAACCAGTTTAGAACCTGGCGCTGCGTACGCTTGGTGATGATTCTTTTATCGATTGAAACGGTGATTTCCCAACCTAATTCTTCAATACCAATACTTCGTTTGTAAAACTCATGGTCATCATGGCTCCCTCCACTTGATAAGATAACCACACCCGCTCCATCTCTTATTGAAGTACTGAAGCCTCGACTCGATTGCAGGGCTCGCACGTAGCCTTGAATCCGATTCCTGAACAAAGGAGTGTCAATGCTTGAAGACTGTCGATACGTTTCAAGAATTACGTTCTTATACTCTTCGATCTCCCACTCGAGCTCTTTCAGTGTGTTGAGTTCTGCGTTGGATATTTCGCTTCTGACCTTCTTACGAAGCCGGTGTATTTGCTGCCGAACAATATTTCTTTGCTCGTCGATGAGATTATTGTGTAGCTGCGAACGATTTAGATCATGCTGATGCTGATTGTTCTCGTAGAATAGAAACAACATCATCGCAAAACTGACCATAAGGAGAAGTGCGGGGGCGTACTTAATCGTTTTAGTGAGGTTTTCGTCGTCTTTCTTGGACATGGTGGAGCCTAAGCACTGGATATAACTAGCTTAATTGTAGTTTATCTTGTACAAGGAGATTCAATGATTCTCTTTGCTATCTCGAATATGAAACATCTCTTATAGGCTTGTTAGCCCAATTCAGCGAAAAAGTGAACACTAGCCGAATAGTCCGCATTTTAAACAACATACTGAGTTTCGGGCACACCTATCTCAGTTCGCTTATTGAGTGCTTTGATCATGGCGTAAGTCTCACCAACTTGTACGTTGTAACTTCGAAGCGTTAGTGAAGCACCTAGTAGTTGTTTTACTCTATACATAACAGTTTCCGGCAATGAGCGCTTTTGGTAACCATACTTCTGTGTCCACTTTTTGTTTGGTACAACGACGCAAGAAGGGAGTTGCGTCCATCACATCAAAGCCCTTTTCTACTGCCACAATAAGTGAAACACTTTCCTTCGATCTATTCTGCGAAGACCATCATCAGAAGAAGTGAACCGTCTCTGCTCTCATCGAATAAATAGCATCAACCACGCTACTACCATCATAATACTGGATAGACTCGCGAGTAGACTCAGATTTGAGTACACCTTCGACCCAGAATGCATTATGCAAGTCTAGTAGTTCAACGGGGCTTTCTAGTGTGACTAAAACCACTTGGTTCGCTGGTGGTGGAGGGGTGTGAATACAGGCTCCAGCATTTGGAACCATTAGAAAGCTTTTTACTTTTATCCCTTCAAAATCCAATGGCGCCATGAACCCTGCTATCTTCGTTTTAAAGCCCAATACGGCTTTATTCGCAGTATATGCAGCCTTTTTACGCGCCTTAATAATTTCTATTCGTGCTTTGAGTAACGCATCTACATCGTAGCCTTTGTTCGATAGAACAGAGCGAAGGTGGTTGGATTTCTCCATTAGGGTCCTATCTGTGCTACCAGCTGTTAGGTTATTCTGTGCGACAACGAGGTCCTTCAACATTTGTTTAACGGTATTCGGCATGTTTACAAATGGGTCGTTGTCTACCTCAACATCGATAGAAAGAGATTGCCATGTTAAATATTTTTGACCAGAATCATCCGTAAAGTACTCGACAGCGTTAGTGTATATCGAGTAACAAAGTAAAACTGGCAACACTAATAGTTTGAAAAAAGTCAAAACAGTAACCCTTATCAATACAGCCAGAGTTACTGACTATATTTAGCCAATTGAGCGTTTGTACTTCAAAAAGGTGACAATTTTGCTTATCGCCCGCCTAAAGAGAACAATCCCTTTTCCAACACCGTTCCATTTACACGGTGCTGGAAATACACTTTCTGATGCATCGAGTCGAGATTACAACATATTCTTGTAAACAATTCCGTCTTTCATTATTAGTTTGAAGTTATCATCAGGGTTACCCATCAGCTCGAGATTTTCCATTGGGTTGCCATCTATAATTATCAAATCGGCATAAGCGCCCTCCTCGATCTTACCCAACGGTCCTTCTTGATATGGGTGTCGATTGCCACTCAACTCTAATAATCGAGCATTATCGGATGTCACCATTTTAAGCACCTCAAAGTTTGTAAACCACGTTCCCATTCTCACCAAAAGCTCGCTTTGTTGCTTCGCTTTCGAAGCATCAAGCAACTGATCTGTCCCAAAAGCAACGTTCACTCCTATGTCTCTTGCTCGCTTGTAAAGAGTATTCACTGCATCAGTAACTTGCTTGTACTTTTTTGCGCTAACAGGACTAGACCATTGCATATCTTCTTCAAACATCGCCTGTGGACTCAACCATACCCCTTTCTGTTTCATAAGTTTCAACGTATCATCGGATGCAAAAAAACCATGCTCTATGGACATAACTCCCGCTTCAACTGATGTTCTGATCCCTTCATCTGTCATTACATGAGCAATAACATACGTGTTATAGTTTTTCGCTTCTTCGACAACAGCTTTTATCTCATCAACAGAGTACTCACTTACATCTAGTGGGTCATATTGTGATGAAACACCTCCACCCGTTGTAATTTTGATTTGGCTAGCACCATATTTTAAGATTTCTCGTGTACGTTTACGCACTTCGGGTACACCATCCGCCACCATGGCCATCATATTTTTTTCCCAGTAGCTCAACTCAGAGTCTGAATTTCTTGGATTCTCAGAAAAAACATTATGAAAATCAGCGTGCCCTGACGTTTGACTCATGAAGGGTCCAGAAGGCAAAATACGATGACCGGGAAATTCTCCCGAATCTATTAACTTTTTGATTGAAAATGGATTACCTCCGGGATCGCGTACGGTTGTAAAACCACGCATTAGAGTTTCCTCCGCACCTTTCATGCTTCTTATAGCGACTTCAGACATATCTCCGGCATTCATAATAAGTACTCGTGCAGGCGTATAGGCATAAGTAGTATGCCAATGCGCATCAATGAGCCCTGGCATCAGAAACTTTCCTTGCGCATCAATAACCTTCGCGTTGTCCTCAACTAAATCCGAGCCAATTTTCGTGATCAAGTTATTCTCAACTAAAACGTCTACACCTACCTTGATCTCTTGATTCTCTCCATCAAAGACATTAGCGTTTTTAATCAATGTCATTTGGCTCTCTGCGAGACTAGAGTGTCCAAATGCTAGTAGAAGCACCAAAAGCAACGAGTTCACTATTTTTTTCATTGGAATTCCTTAACTATCAAACAATACTTTTTCACATCCTAGGTGAATTTCTTTGATATGCTTACATCCCTAAGATTGCTCAAAAAAACACCAGATACATTAGTGTAATACATCACTCATATTTTGCTGTTGTTTGATTCTGCCAGCGCGAATTCTGATGCATTTTTTTGAGCATCTTCCTTGCTTAAAACTGTTTCTCATCCTTGATGACTTAGCTCGTAGACCTTTTATTAAGACAGATAAAAGCGGCTTTATAGCGAAATTCGAGTGAACTAAATCAAGACATTACGATCAGATCGGTGAGTTCCACTCGTAGACATCGCTTCATCCCTAAACCCTACTTCAAAACTAAAAACTGGCGCCAGTACAACTATTCATTGATTAACAAAGACTCGCTCACATTTTGGTTCGACGAGGAAGCGATAGGAGCCTGGAAGCAGGGAAAGCGCCGTAGGCCTCGTACACTCAGTGATCTCGCTATCACTACTGCTCTGATGGTTAAGCGTGTATTCTCGATGCCCTTGAGAGCACTTTAAGGCTCTATAGACTCGGTGTTTACTTTGGCCTGGCCGTTTACAATTAGTATGCCTGGAACTCAATATATTGCTTGAAACTTTGTCATTTTAGAAACATTTCGCCTTGAACTCGATTTAAGCATCAAAGCCGCTTGAAGGATTCCACACTATCCACGATAGACCGAGCAAGGTAATACCATCATCACTGTTTGGCACCACAGTCTTGATAGATGAAAATATTCGATTCGCCACAACCAAAGCTTCTAAATAGATCAGTACAACATAGATGGTCAAGGCTAGTAGATACGAGTAACTAACCAATGTATTGCTTGAAGTAACTGACTCGGACACATCATTTCGTTTATTCAAAATCAACTAATACGCCTGAAATAGGACAACTATCGATGGATCGCATCCGTCATATTGTAGTTAGTATCAGTTATTCCTGGAGTTAAAGTACAACTATGAAGCACAGCAGTTAACATCAACTCTACCTCGGGATGCTGCTCTCGCAATTTTGATGTTTGTAACTTATGGAAAAATAAAATGAAAGATACTAAGTCTCCTATACAACGGACACCAATCGAAAATTTTCTTAATGGCTTTCCTCTTGAACTCGCAGAGCGAACACTAAAGTCAGACCTTCCCGTGCTTATGGCAGGAGGTGATGAATCGCTCTATTGGTCGATGAGGACATCTGAATGCTTACCAACTGCGGTTTTACCGCAAAGAACACCAACAAAGCCATTTGGTCGGAGACTGATGCCTGAAATTGGTACCGTTCAAGCCGAGACAGAAAACTGGGGCCAGATGACGCTAAATGAGTTTCTAGCCCGACCAGACAGTTACTCACAAGGCTACCTAGTCATTCACAAAGGCGATGTGGTATTTGAATCTTACCCTCGTATGCACTCAACAGATCACCATATTTGGATGTCGACAGCTAAACCAACAGCGGCATTGTTGGTTGAGATCCTAATAGATGAAGGCCATATCGACGAGCACGCACCAATGTCTCGATATATCAAAGAGTTTGAAGGAACTGAGTGGGATAACATCACGGTAAACCATACCTTAAATATGGGCACCGGATTAGATATTGAGGATACCAGCGAGAGCCGCAGTGATCCTGATTCACACCCAACGCGCCTCTACAGAGCGGAGTTCAATATGCCTTACAAAGGCAGAGTTGAACGAGTTGTTGATGTTTTAGCAACTGCAGAAAAAGAGTGTGAGCCAAACAAGAAGTTTGCTTATGCATCAGCTCATACTCAAGCGCTCGTTGTATTAGTTGAAGCAGTCACTGGTGAACGTTGGTCTCAATTATTTGATCGTAAAGTGTGGTCAAAGATAGGGGTTGATGGACCGTTACAAGTTCATACTGCTCCAGATGGAAGCGCGCTGGCACACGGAGTTATCTCCAGTCAACTTTCAGACCTTGCTCGATTTGGTATGTTGTACACACCGAGTTGGCACAGAATTGCATCTGAGCAAGTCGTGACAGACCAAGCACTACAAAGAATTAGAAATGGAGTACAAACACACGAGTTCCTGATGAATGGCTTTGATGGGCCTGTGTTTGCGAAGATGCACGGTGAAGAAAGCAATCCAACATTTATCTCGAACTCACGTCAATGGGATCTTCTATGGCCAGATGGAGATATGTGGAAGGGCGGACTTATGACCCAAGGTTTATACGTGTCTTATGACAAAGATCTAGTGATTGTGTATTTCAGCACAAACAATGAAGATCATTCTGGCCACAGATGGGCTCGCCGCATTGCAAACTCAGGTTTATTTAAGTAAACAAGGATATTATTCTGGATGATAGTCGTGTCGATATTTGCTTACGCCAACAAATACTTTACCGACTATCTGTATAACCAGATGTCCGAAACTGCTCTATGTAAAAATCCGTCTTCTTAGAGGACGGATTTAGTTTTCAGCCCCTTCAAGGGGGCATCGCCGCGCTGTCAATCCATCATAGACTCCGACTTAAACTCATACTCTTGGACTTATTTACCTTTACGTCTAACGTAACGCCGAATTATGTCCTCGTTCACACCTGCCGCATAAACAAAGTATCCCCCTAAAAGACCTAAACAAACAAAAGTTATGTGTAAGTCGGCAAGAGTTCCCACTCAAACGCTCAACCAAGCCTCGGAATTATGTCATATTACTGTAATGCCTATGTAATATGATATGTTTATCATTAGTGCAAATACTTTAAAGTGGGCTCGATTCCTTGCGGAAATATCGGACTTTTACGTTAGAAGACAAAGTAACAAAGAAGTGCCTGTTTGGACTTACAGGGTGTCTTTCAAACTCTTTCGCAAACGCTCCTTGTGTCTGTGCGGTTCAACTGAATGGCATAAAACTCTACAAAGCTTTTGGTGGCACTATTCGACTAGAGGCAATTATCAATCATACTTCACGCAAGCTTGGATTTGTCCAAATTGCAAACCTAAAAGCTCTATACCGTCATGATAACATCTCGTTTATGACGCCAAAAAACTATTGTGTTATCGGCTATGAAATAAATGAATGCTACTACATTGTTCTTCATCATGATGAGCCGATATTTTACAAGCCAACAAGCCCCCAATAAAAACTGCCATAACGAGTTTAAAATGTAACTGTTCACCATGAGACTGTGTCAACATACAAGTTCAAGTTTCTCCTGATTTTTTGGGAGCATAGCTTTTTATGCAATCCCAAGGACGTATCAGATAAAAAAACTTGTATTCTCTTAGGCTGGTAAGTTAAAGGGGTGTTCTGGTCAACTCCAGCCGGACACCTTTTTTAGAGAGTTTTCATAATTAATCGGCGACATATCATTATTCGCCGAGTGTAGCCTTTCGAGGTTGTAGTACCTCATGTAGGCTGAGACATCTTTCTTCATGTGCTCTCGAGTTGGCTGATGAACCTTAAATAGCCAGTCATGCTTTAAGCTTCCGAAGAAGCGTTCAACTACAGCATTATCCCAGCAAGCCCCAACATCACCCATACTGGCTCGCATGCCATATTCTTGTAGCAACTTACGATATTGCTTACTGGTGTATTGAGAGCCTCGGTCACTATGGAACACCAGTCCTTTGCCGGGTTGTCGTAAGTTATAAGCTTTCATCAGAGCCTTACTAACCAAGTCGGTAGTCATTCTCTTATCAACATGCCAACCGACTATTCGCCGAGAGTGCAAGTCCATGACAATCGCCAGATACATCCAGCCTTCACCTGTTTTCAGATAAGTCACATCGCCAGCCCAAACCTGATTTGGAGCAACAGGATTAAAGTTCTGGTTCAGCAAGTTATCGGCAACCGCATCACTGTGTTTTCGCTTGGTTGTAACTTTGTAAGCTACTCGTTGAGTCACTTTCAAACCAAGCTTATTCATCACCGCACGAACTCTGTAGCGGCCAACAGCAAAGCCTTCTTCACGCAGTTTCTTTGTCATTTCCCGATTTCCAAGGCTCTGTCGACTTTGCTTAAATAGCTCCTTTGCTCGACGGTAAAGGCTCAGCGTTTCAGCTGTAACTACCTTGGCTGGCCGTTTAAGCCAAGCATAATAGGCAGAGCGGCTTACTCTCATTGCGAAGCAAAGCCTGATGACTGGAAACCGGAATGACTCAGTTTTGATGAAGTTGAATTTTACTTCATTTCTTTCGCGAAGAAGGCCGAAGCCTTTTTTAAAATATCTTTTTCCATGCGTAACTCTTTGACTTCTTTACGGAGTCGCTTGAGTTTATCACGCTCATCATCTGAAAGCTCAGTACCTTCAAGCTGAGCTTCGAGCTTTTCCTTCCACTTGTAGAGAACGGTTGTTGTAACGCCAACGGCTTCTGCTGCCTGAGCCACGCTATAACCTTGCTCTCGCACTAAAGCCACTGCTTCTTCTTTAAATTCTTTAGGGTAGCGTTTGTAAGCTCTTTTCTGAGTCATTATTCACCTCATTGATCTGACAAGTATTGTCTCTCAATTCAGTGTGCGGCTCTATTAGACCAGTACATCATTAGAAGGTCTAAGTTTGTGAGTCAGTTTGCGTTAAGTTATTCTTCGATTTTACAACCATATTTTTATACTTTTGAGATGTACGGCCACAATCCCCAAGACCTGTATAAGCCTTTAGGTTTAAACAAGTCACACTTTACTGACAGCAAGGCTTACCTGCCTACTTATGCTCTTGGACATATCATTGACTCCGGCGTACATCTGTCAGGCGAGCAGAAGATTAGTTACATGGCAGGACTGTCTGACATCTCAATGGGGTTGCACCCAATAACACAGAGGGTGTTGAATGCTAACAAACAGGATCTACTCGAAACGTTGATCAGCGTTTTGAACCAAAATAGACTCCATGGCACACACTCAAAATTCTCTCTAAAGTACGAAGATGATGAGATGCGGATCTACCACAAAAGTGCCATTCCCAAAGGGTACAGAGGGTTTTCACATGCACAGATATTTACAACAGCAAAAATCATCAATCTTATCAGGTCGTTTGGCGATCCTTTTTGGAGGCCGCGGTACCTCGTATTACAACCTGAATTGATAGTACAAGATTCGCTTCTCTCTGCTACTACACAAAGGGCCGTCTATACTGGAAGGCCTTGCAGTTATGTTCCTTTGGACTTAAAACTCACGGAGTGTCAATCTTCATGTCTTCATACCGATAACAAGATTACTCTGCAGGCTTTAGATTCTGTAAAGACTTGTATTGACCTGTTGTGGCAGCACAAATACTTTGATCTCGAGTTTTTGTCTCATCTGTATGGTAAGTCAGAACGCACTATACAAAGGTTATTCTCCGATACGGGAGAAACATTTCGGAGTTACCTTAACAAAATAAAGATTCAAAAGGCAATCGAGCTGATAGGCGAAGGCAGAAAGGTTACCGAAATTGCCAAGCTACTTCATTACAATGAGCCAGCTAATTTAACCAGAGCAATAACAAAACATACCGGCAAACCACCATCTTTTTTTAAAGTCAATAACGATTACGCTCCTCTTGATTAACAAGTGGGAACAAAATGTGGATTCAAACCCCAAAAAAACACCTCCTTATATACTTGTCGTAATATGATAGGGAACTTATATTCTTAGCTGTTGTACATTGTTGCTCTCGCGAGATTTAGAACGACAAACCATGTGTTCAAATCGTTTTAAGTTGTCAGTTATGCGCTCACAAGGACGTGGTTCATACTCTATTTAATTGCTTCGTTCGAGAGTTATATGACCATTAAAAAATTAATTCCCTTATTAGTTTGTTCTTCTTTTGTTAGCCCTACATTCGCAGATGCCATTGATGAAATCGAAGTTATTGACAGTGAGCACGAGATAGCTGTTGAAGATGATTTTGACGCCTCCGATCTAACACGCGCAGTGACCTCTGGTTATGTTGGCATGAACAGTAAAGGCGACGTAAAAGCGTCGGGCTCTATCGCATACTCTCTTCAAAATGGGCAAATGGCTATGGGAACCATCGAAGCCTCAATTGATGGTGAAGGCAATTATAAAGACAGTCGCGCTCAGTATTTTCATGTATTTAACACGGGGAATAAGACGTCTCCTCGTGTCGCCGCGTCCGTCGACATCATAAATAACAACCAGTTCACAACTGCCGCATTCGGTGCAATCTCACTCGCGCATACACCATATAAACCTTTAACATTCTTTGCTCGAGGTGCCGCTTTAGTTGGTGAGTATGATTCGGACTTTGCCAAAAGCTTTGGCGCATCTGACACCAATATCGTGGGTGGTATGGGAGCCGTCTATGCAGTTTTAAAAACTGGTGATGACGGAACCTTTCTAGCAGCCTTCCCGGAATATACCTATATGGGTGGCGACATTAATATTACTAACTTGAAAACAACAGTTCTAGCGGCAACTCCTATGTCTGCAGATGGAAAGCGTTGGGGTCAAGTGCGCTTTGAATCCACTCAAACAGAAGTAACCGATGCTAGTGGCAACAAGCATAAACCTGGTACAGAAAACGTAGTGTGGTTCAACTACAAAGTGTTCTTCTAGCAACCTCACAACATCATCTAAGTATCATTACTATAATCAACCAGTGGCCTCCACTTTTGCCTTGCTAGAAAGATTGGCCACTTGCTTAAATAAATATAGGATTATCCAAATGGCTAAGTTTAAAATGCTATTGACTAGCTTCGCAGTCACAGCCGGTCTTTCTGCGTTGTCTGTTCAAGCGGAAGAATTCCCTTCAATGCAGATGCAAGGGATTGAGCAGATTAAGGTTGACGTTGACCTAGAAGGTGCAGCTCAGCGTCTTTCTAAGGCAATACAGTATCCCACCATTTCAAATCAAGACCGAAACGACTTCGACACTGAAGCTTTCTCTGGCTATCACGAATTCATTAAGCAGTCATACCCGAATGTACATAAAACTCTTCAACGCGAAGTTTTAGGGGACCCAAGACCCTATAGTTTGTTGTATACGTGGGAAGGCAAAGATCCATCTCTCCCACCAGCAGTTTTCATGGCGCATATGGATGTAGTTCCCATCGCTGAAGACTCAAGAGATGAGTGGCTAGTCGAACCTTTTTCTGGTGAGATAAAAGATGGCTACATTTGGGGCCGTGGTTCTCTGGACGACAAAAACCAAGTGCACGCTATTCTCGAAGCTGCAGAAATGAAAATCAAAGAAGGCTTTCAACCTAACCGAACCATCATGTTTGCATTTGGCCATGATGAAGAGGTAGGCGGCCCTGAGGGCGCAAAACATATTGCTGACGTTGTCGAAGCTCGTGGCTATGAGCGTATTGGGTTTGTGATTGATGAATCAGCCCCTTTAACTCCGGGTATCTTCCCTGGCATTCGTGAGAATACAGCCCTAATTGGTATTGCTCAGAAAGGTTTTGTGAGCCTAGAGCTTTCAACGAGTGGTGTCGGTGGACACTCCTCTATGCCACCAGAGGAGACGCATATCGGTATACTAGCAAAGGCCGTTGCTAAAGTAGAAGACGCAAAATTCCCGTACAAAATTCATGACGCGATCCGCTACCAGTATCAATATATGGGTCCAGAGCTTCCTGAAGAAAACCGAGAGTTATACAAGGCCGTTGCCCATGGTACGAACGATGAAATGACACCTATGGAGGAAAAGTTCATAGAGGTGATGTCCACAAACCCTGTTACTCGGGCCATGCTCCATACAACAACCGCTGTGACAATGTTTAATGCAGGTGTCAAAGACAATGTATTGCCACCAGGCGCAACTGCAGTAGTGAACTTCCGCCCAATGCCTGGTGATACACCTGAAGTTATCATGGCTCACCTAAAAGAAGTGATCAATGATGACAGAATCAGCATTCGTGATATCTCCGCTTCGACACCGGCAACCAACGTTGCAGATCCTCACGGACCGGGATACAAGTTACTGGAAAAAACCATCAGACAAACATGGGGTAATGATCTTATTGTTTCACCATTCTTTGTAATTGGTGGCTCTGACTCGAAGCACTTCCAAGCGCGTGATTTTGCACCTGATGTGTACACAATCACGGCGATTCAACTTGAAAACACGAAGGAATTTGAAGGTTTCCATGGTGTTAACGAACGTATTCTTGTTGAGGAGTATGGCCGCTCCATTGGCTTCTTCTATACTCTCTTGGACAATCTAGAAGAGTTGTAAACTCCACTAACATGACTGAAAAGAGGCTCAAGGATGAGCCATTTTCACCAGGTCAACAGCTATGAACAATTTCAACACCTTATGTTTCGGCACAATGAAAACAGTCTTATTGAGCTTTTTGGTCTTTTCTACAGGGGCTAATGCAAACGAAGCTATTGCTTGGGACGCTTTAAGACCGAGCGTTGTACAGAGTTTCAGTGCGCTTACCGCAGGCGAGCAAGCATTGATAAACGAAATCTATGTCTATCAACTAGCCAAACAGAATAGAAACCTACATCCAATGGAGGTTTCAGGCTATGAGCAGCGTATCGCCCTTGCAACTAGAAAAGGGTTAAACGTCGATGAGTTAATTACGCAAAAGATAAGTGGAGAAAGTGCCGCAAATGCAGTAATCGATAACTTATCTCTTAATGACATAAAACTACCCGGATACTTGGTGCCGCTTGAAATGACAGGGTTACTTGGAACTCAGTTCATACTTGTCCCGACGGCTGGTGCCTGCATACACATGCCGCCCCCCCCAGTAAATCAGACAGTTTTAGTCGACATACCAGAAGGTTATGAATTGCAAGGGTTGTATACGCCTGTTTGGGTTAATGGTGACATAAAAGCCGAATCGATGAAGAAGTCTGTTGCGCTATCAGATGGTAATCAAGCTGTTGAAACAGGCTATAAAATCTCTGCAGATAAGATTGAACTGTACAAGCAGTAGCAACCTGTACCTATTAGTTTAAATTATATCAATCGGCTCATGACGTACGCCAAGTCGAGCCGACGACCTCTCATACTCATCAGGCCGTGATAGTCTCACCTCAAACATATTGAATCTTAATGTGTAAATACGTTAGCATTCGCTGCGCTTATTGTTGCGTTATAACGTTATTCAAAGGAAATTTAAGTGAAAGAAATCTAGTCTCTATAGCTGTTGGCAGTTTATTTGTTTCTCCAGTCTTTGCCGACACGCTTTCAAACCCTTAGATATGAGTTGTACTAGACGGTTATTACCAAGATAGCTAGCGCAATAATTCAGAGCGTGAAGAAGGATTTGGCCTTGGCAACACTGAGCTGAACATGTCCGCAAACAGTGATGACAAGTTCCATGGCGCGCTGACTGCTGTTTTAGAAGGCCTTGTTGCTTAATTCAGATAGAAGACATACCTGTCCCATAGCGCTTGATTCTTAAACGATGTACTGAGTTTCGCGCATACCTAACCCTGTAAGCTTATTCAACGCATTGATCATAGTGTAGGTCTCGCCAACTTGAGCGTTGTAATTTCTAAGGTTTAATTTCCCTCATAACAACTGTTTCACTCGATACAATGCTGTTTCTGATAGCGAGCGCTTGCGATAGCCATACCGCATTTTCCACTTCTTTTGGGAACCGTAGAGCTTCTGACAACCTACTGCTAAGTTGCGAAGGTCCCCTTGCATCCAGAAGGCAGCCCCTTCTCGTGGCGAGCTAAGCGGAACCGCTCGCTTGACTCGTATAGCATCATTGCAATCCCTTGTGTCATAAGCGCCATCGACTGATATCTCAATGATTTTACGATGTGTCTACTAGAGTAAATTGGGGAGCACTTCGGCATCGGTTGCGTTGGATAAGCTTAGTTCAGCTGCGATTATTTCGTAGGTGCTGGTATCGACTGCGATGTACAGCTTACACCAGAATCTGCGCTTCCCATCATAAAGCTTCCGATATCAGCAAGAAAGTGAGCTTCAAGAGCCCACTTCCTTTACGCATGTACAACTGTTAATTAGATCATTTTATGAAGTTCTAAACGGTACTCTTTTCAACGCTTACTTGTAAGTCTTTGTCATTCAGTGAGCTTTCCATAACACCTTCTGCAAATTCTCCACGTTGAAGCTTTTCGCGCAAAATAGCATGCTGATCTTCGGTAAATGTATATCGAGACATAATCAATATTCTCACCAAGGCTCCTAACGCTGGAAGCAACGCTATACAGAAAAACATGCCATTTAGAGCGGTTTCTGTCTGAGCTGCGTTTGGAACATAACCGATCATTGTAAGGATGAGACCCGTTAAGCCACCAGCTACGGCAACAGAAAGTTTGCCCGTGAATGTTTGTCCAGAGAAAGTTATAGCTGCAGTACGTTTTCCACTATGGTAGTACGAATATTCCACTGTATCTGCAATCATCGCTGAGATCAGGGGGTTAGTCATCATAAAGATAGCTGTGATCACGGCTAACCAAACCATGACGGTTGTTGGGTTATCATAGCCTGTCAAGTAGAAACCGATACGAGCGATAATCTCAAGCACACACAATGCAATGAAAATGTCCCTTTTTTTGAAGCGCTTAGTTAATACCGGTGTTGCGAGGCAAGCAATAGCGCTGACTAAAGTGATAGTACCAATTAACGAAACTAAACCTGCATCTCCCATATTATAAGTGAAGAAGAAGATGTATAGCCCATTGACCAGGTTAAAGAATACATTCATGAAGAACGCCGCTAGGATAAAAAATAACGGTTTATTTTTGCGCACAGCTTGGAAGGTTTGTTTGAGTGTTACTTTCTCACATGTGGCGGTAGAGATACGCTCTTTCGTATTGTAGAAACCATTAAGCATGAACAGCAAACCCGCTACCATAAGCACAATAACAGCTGGTAGGTAGCCTTGGTCTGCGCGCCCGTCGGCAAAGTATGCGCTTAATTTAGGGAAGAGTACCAATGTCGCGCCAATACCAGCATTAACACCCAGCATGGCACAGGTAGCGGCTTTGGCTCGCTCTTGAGGCTCATCGGTCATTACCGATGACATCGACAAAACGGTACATCAGAGATCGTATATAGTGTCCCCCACAAGATGTATGTGATACCAGCATAGATAACTTTCGTGGAAGTATCCGCGTCCATGTTATAGAAAGCTGCTACGGTTACCAAAACAATCAAAAAAAGGCGTAAAGAGCATATAAGGACGGAACTTGCCGAAGCGAGATTCTAGCGTGTCCATGTAACCTGCGATCAAAGGATCATTGACAGCATCCCACACCCTAGCTACGAGAAAAATGGTGCTTGCTGCAATTGGCGAAATACCTAAGATATCTGTATAAAAGTAGAGGATAAAAGAGCCCACTAAGCCAAAGCTAAAGCATTGGCCGACTCCGTAGCCGAAGTAAGACATCAGCTCTCTATTTGATAGTTTGTTTTGTAGAGTAGTCATTATTCACGTCTCGATTGTTGTAATTGTAGTTAGAAAACCGACCTTTTCCTTTAAGGCCGGTTTATTTGATCGCTAGTCCACTTCTGCGAGAGTTTGGATTAAACGCACCTCACTTGGGTCATAAGGTTGGCCCTGCTCGTCAAGTAGATCGTGGAACCATTGGCTTGCGTAATTTTCGTCGTTACGTTTGATTTCAGGCCAAGGTAGATGTGTCTGCGTTTTGCCCTTCACAAGTCCCCACTGATAACAACCAATGCTTTTCTCTTTATAAATAGGAAGTTGTTCATGTAGGTAGGATTGAGCATGACGTGCTAACCATTCCGTGCACATCATTGGGCGATTATGAGCTTCTACTACTTTCAAGGCTTCATGGAAGAGGTCTAGTGGCAGGTAGGCATGGAACGTAATGATGTCCGAAAGCTCCATAGCTCGACGATCTGTTGGGTGCTCAAAGATAGGCAAGCTTCGGTCCAGAATACTTGGGCAGTGCCATGCACCTACTGTTAATGGTTGTGTTGGATCAATATCACGAGCCCACTCAAATGCTTTTTCCATCAGTTCATGGCTAAAAGTTTCCATTTCTTCGTCGTAAGCCAGTTCACCTGTTGTAGTGAAAATCATGCGGTTTGTTGGCTCGTTGTACAGATCCCATATCGCGATACGCGGGTCATTTTTGTAAGTAGAAATGATGTCACGCACGTAAGCTTCGACCTCACCCCATTTCGACTTATCCATTACAACATTGCGCCCAGGGCTCGCTGCTGCCTGACTGTTGTGAAGATCTGGAACAGGTGCTTTTTGCTCACCTAGAAACGGATGATCACCAGAGAAACCACAATCATCCATTGGGGTCATCATTACCTTGATACCGTTACGCTCACAGATGTCTAAAAAGCGATCTATGCGCGTGTGTAACCCGTCACGGTCGGCCTGCCAAACGATGAAGGGCAAGTTAGTGCGCAATGTGTTGTAACCGACTTCCTTTGCCCAAGCGAGTTCTTCTTCCATGATTTCTGGTGCGAAGCTATCTGCTTGCCACATCTCGTTCCAGTTAACCGCCGTCCTTGGTAAGTAATTAAATCCACGTAACCAACCGTGCTCTTTTTGCCATTGCCACGCTTTGTCTTCTGACCATCTATTCATCTTACTAACCTTACAAATTAATCATTACTAATAATATTAGCTAATATATTATCCGCTCAAAAAAAGGCCATACGAAAGATAGTCAAACGTGCCATCGCTCACACCTTTCTTACCTTGGTAGAGAAGTTTTGTGATCTTTGACATAAAAAGATGACCTCATTTTCATAATTAGCTAATATCTTTAGTTAATAGAATTATATTGAAGTTCAAGATGGCTAAAAAAATCACTATGAGTGACATCGCAACTGCAGCGGGCGTGTCACAACCAACGGTATCTCTGGTACTTAATGGCTCAACATCAGTAAAAATATCTGACGCTACAAGGCGTAAAGTGCTGAAAACAGCAGAGGATCTCGGTTACCAAAACAAAAAAAGTCGTTCATGCATTAGGTAGACCAAAGAAAATTGCACTGGTTATAAATGGTTTAAGTAGCCATGACCCCTTTATTGACGCTGTTAATGGTGCTCGAGAAGAAGCATGGTCAAACGATTATATTTTGGTCACGTTCAATTACAGCCACGATGAAGTGTTGGCGAGCAAAATAGAGTCAGAAGTGAATTCTGGTGATTACGAGGGGCTGATTTATGCTTCGAGTATGACTCGTGAACTGGAGCAACAACGAGTAAACACCAAGCTTCCTACAGTACTGCTCAACTGCACGAATGTCAGCAAGCCTGAAACGCCAAGTATCCTTCCTGCAGATATGATAGGAGCCTACAAGGCGGTTTCTCATTTAACTGCGCAAGGCTATCGCGCGATTGCAATGTTGTCTGGAGAGAACTGGATGTTAGCCAGCAAGCAGCGTGTGGATGGTTATCGTCAAGCGCTCATTGATTCAGATATAGTCCCAATGCAAGATTACCTCAGGGAGGCTAATTGGTCATTGAAAGAAGCTCATGAACAAACGTTGTCACTACTCAAACTGGATCAGCCACCAGAGGCTATTTTCTGCAGTAGTGATTACATGGCGATGGGGTGTTATCAAGCCGTTGCTGAGCTTGGTTTGAAAATACCGCATGATATCGCGGTAGTCGGTTACGATAATCAGCAAATCGCTTCAGAAAGCTTTCCGGCGTTGACGTCCGTCGAGCTACCGTACTCAGACATGGGTAAGCTTGCGATAGAATCTTTAGTCTCGCTGATAGAAGTTCAACCCTTAGTCTCGAAAAAGCGCAAAGTCGAGGGTGAACTCATTATTCGTGCCTCCTCCACAACCACAAAAAAGGTGGGCATCTAGCCCACCAAATGCTATCTAAAACTCAAACTGATAAATAGTTCGATGTCGATAGACTTCCCCAACATTTAACACCCCACAGTTGGTGCCCCATTCCGGTCTATTAGGGCCATCTGGAAAGTATTGAGTTTCCAAAGCCAGACCGTCATACAACTCATAGTCCTTACTCTTGCCTGGTGTTCCGGCTAAAAAGTTGCCAGAGTAAAACTGTATTGCAGGATTGCTCGTCTTAACCAACATAACCACATCCTTTTGAGGAGCCGTTAATATCGCAGCGACAGACGCGCCATCTGTCACTTCAGGCTGGAATACAAAAGCATGGTCATACCCACCAGCAGATTTCTGATCTTGCTCTGCTAAGAAATCTCTACCTATCCTCTTCGCTTGGGTAAAATCAAAACTCGTTCCTGCAACGGATTTGAGTTCCCCTGTAGGAATCAAGCCGTCGTCTGTAGGTAAATAGTGTGAGGCAAATAACTGCAGTTCATGATCTAAGCTCTTTGTACCTGAGTTTTCACCTGCTAAGTTAAAATAAGCATGATTCGTCAAATTAACCGGACAGGTTTTATCAGTATTGGCCTCATAACCAATTAGAAGTTCATTGCTGTCCGTCAGAGTGTAGATGACTGTCACATCAAGATTACCAGGGTATCCTTGATCACCATCCTCAGAATGGAGCGTGAATACCACTTTTTGAGCGCTGCGTTCAACAATTGTCCAGCGTTTCTTATCTAAACCCTCTATCCCGCCATGCAGTGAGTTTTCGCCATTATTAACTCCCACCTGATAGACTCTTTTATCGATCTCAAACTGACCTTTTGCAATACGGTTAGCAAACCGACCAACGATCGATCCAAAGTAGGCATCTTGCTCTAAGTGCTCAACCATACTAGGTGAGCGAAGTAACACTTCGCGCTGCCCACCATTGACAGGAAGCGTACAACTCAACCACGTGGCACCAATATCCATAAACGAAGCAGTCATGCCATTAGCGTTAGTAAGATGAACCAGTTGGGCGAGTTGACCATCAAACGAGGGCGTCTTGCCCATCGATAGTTCTAATTGTTCAATGTGTTCTCCCATACATCCTCCTAAAGCACTTCAGTCAAGCCAGCGCCGTTTTTCGCTTGGCATACGTAAACTGACTCTTTTAGACCGGTCACAGCCTCGTATCTCGATTCTACCGTCGCTCTTACTTGATCTACCAATGTTGGTGGAACGAGTGCAACAATACAGCCGCCGAAGCCACCACCAGTCATTCGAACACCACCTTGATCACCAATCACTTCTTTTACCATATCAACCAAAACGTCGATTTCTTTCACAGTTATTTCGAAGTCATCTCTCATTGATTTATGAGACTCCGCCATTAACTCTCCCATACGTTTCATGTTATGAGCACTTAAAGCTTGTGCTGCTGCAATGGTACGTTCATTTTCTGTGATCACATGGCGTGCACGTTTTGCGACTATTTCGTCGAGCTCTGAGACTTTGTCGTTGAACTGTTCGATGGTGACATCACGAAGCGCTTGAACACCAAAAATTCGTGCTGCTTCTTCACATTGTTGACGACGAGTATTGTATTCACTGTCAACCAAACCACGTTTCTTGTTAGAGTTGATGATAACTACAGCCATATCTTCTGGCATTGAAACCGCTTTGGTTTCTAGGCTGCGACAATCCAATAACATGGCGTGGTTTTCCTGCCCTTCGGCAGAAATCATCTGATCCATAATGCCGCAGTTACAACCAACAAACTCATTCTCAGCTTGTTGACCTACCAGAGCTATCTCTGCTTGGCTTATTTCTAGGTTGAAAAGCACTTTAAACGTTTGGCCAATCACCACTTCGAGCGCTGCCGATGAGCTTAGCCCTGCACCTTGAGGAACATTGCCACTGACCGAAATATCAACACCTGTAAACTGATACCCTCTCGAACGGAGGGTCTTAACTACGCCGCGAATATAATTCGCCCACATTTTGTTATGCTGAAATGTAATTTCTTCCTTGATATCAAATTCATCCACTGCATTGCCGTAATCCACTGACACTACGCGAACCAAACTGTCGTCTCGCCTTGCTGCCGCGACAACCGTTTGGTAGTTAATTGCGCAGGGAAGAACAAAGCCATCGTTGTAATCAGTATGCTCGCCAATCAGATTCACACGGCCAGGGGCTTGGATAATGTGGCTCGGTGCGTAGCCTAATACTTGTTCAAAAGACGCTTTTACATTTGGAATTAAATCAGACATAGGGACGTTCTCTAAAAATTAAATCAGGTTTTGTATAGCGTGTTGTACTTAATGATTTTAATAAATCATTACGCTATTCCTTAAATCAGCCTCAGTACTCAAATTTCTGAGAATGATCATCGTTCTTTGTAATGCACATCGCTTAAATCACGGAGACGTTGCGCCGCTTGTTCTGCCGTCAAATCGCGTTGGCTTTCCGCTAGCATTTCATAGCCCACCATGAACTTACGAACGCTTGCACTGCGCAAAAGTGGTGGATAAAAAAGTGCATGCAACTGCCAATGATCAATATCAGTGCCCGCTTCAAAAAATGGCGCATAATGCCATCCCATCGAGTAAGGGAAAGAACATTGAAATAAGTTATCGTAGCGACTGGTCAACTTCTTAATAGCAAGCGCTAGATCGTCCCTCTGTTCGTCGTTGAGTTCGCTCATGCGGCGAATATGTGTTTTCGGCAACAACATGGTTTCGAATGGCCAAGCCGCCCAATACGGAACTAGTGCCACCCAATGATTGGTTTCAACAACTAATCGCGAGCGATCCTGTAACTCGGCTTGCACATAATCTACCAGCAGGTTACTGCCATTCTCTTGAAAATAAGCTTTAAGATTCTCTTCTTTACGCTCGATCTCATTCGGTAGAAAGCTGTTCGCCCATATTTGGCCGTGTGGATGAGGCTGTGAACAGCCCATCGTTTCACCTTTATTTTCAAATGCCTGAACCCAAACATAGTCTCTACCCAACTCTTCAATTTGATCGTTCCACGTATCAATCACACCGCGGATTTTATCAACTGAGAGCTCGGGCAGTGTTTTGCTATGATCGGGTGAGAAGCAAATCACTCGGCTCAAGCCACGCACACCTTGAGTTTTAAAGAGTGGGTTGTTTGACTCTGGCGCTTCAGGAGAGTCAACCATCAATGCTGCAAAGTCATTGTTAAACACATATGTGCCTTGATAGTCCGGGTTTGTATCGCCGGAGATGCGTTCATTTGTAGGACAGAGAAAACACTGTTCATCGTAGCTAGGCAGCTCATCGATTGCAGGCTTCTCATCAGCGCCGCTCCAAGGGCGCTTGGCGCGATGTGGGGAAACCAAAATCCATTGACCGGTTAATGGATTAAAACGACGGTGTGGATGATCTACTGGGTTAAATTCAACATTCGACATCTTATTTACTCTATTTTGTTCTTGCTAGCGCAACGCATCGCGCCGATCGATAATTAATAACCTTTAGGATTTTTAGATTGCCAATTCCATGTATCGGCAGTCATTTCCGCGATGCTGCGTGTTGCTTTCCAACCAAGTTCGCGCTCCGCTTTGTCCGTGCTGGCCCAACATTCCGCAATATCACCAAGACGGCGCGGACGCAGCTCATAAGGGACTGGGCGACCACAAGCCACTCCAAACGCTTCAACCATTTCAAGTACACTTGATCCTTTACCTGTACCCAAGTTGTAAATGTGAAGTCCGGCTTTTTCTCCAACCGATGTTAATGCTGCAATATGGCCATCAGCTAAATCCATAACATGAATGTAGTCACGCACTCCAGTTCCATCTCGTGTCGGATAGTCATCACCAAATATTGATAGGCTATCACGACGTCCTACCGCAACCTGTGCAATAAATGGCATTAGATTGTTTGGAGTACCTTTTGGATCCTCTCCCATAGTCCCTGATGGATGCGCACCAACCGGATTGAAATACCGCAATAGAGTAATGCTCCAATTGTTGTCAGCGGTAAACAGATCGCTCAAGCATTCCTCCACCATATATTTACTGCGACCATACGGATTGGTCGTCGAGCCGGTAGGAGAGCTTTCTGTAATAGGAACCGTTTTAGGGTCACCATATACGGTTGCAGATGAGCTAAACACAATACTTTTCACCCCAGCTTTCTGCATACAACGCGCCAACACCAAGGAGCCATTTACATTGTTATCGTAGTACTCCAACGGTTTCGCCACAGACTCGCCTACCGCTTTTAGACCAGCGAAATGAATAACAGCTTGAATGTCATACTTCTCAAATATCGAGTCTAAAAAAGCTTCATCTCGTATATCACCCAGATAAAAGGCAGGTTTCTTATCAGTTAGTGCCTCAATTCGAGATAGCACTTCAACATTAGCGTTGCATAAGTTGTCAACAATGATGGGTTCCATACCAGCATGAATCATCTGTAAACATGTATGACTACCTATGTACCCCAAACCACCCGTTACTAAAACTTTCACTTACTTCTCCAGAATCCAAGCTAATACTATTAACTAATATTATTAGCTAATAGTGTTTATCAAAAGAGGTGATGAACAAAAACAAGTTCACCTTCACATTTAGGTTCTGATTTCACTCACATTGCATGACCCTGATCACACTTGTTACAGTTCTATCATTGGTAGAGCCTGACTGAAGATCCAGTCGTTTTCGGCCAGAAGCCTTTAACTTTGTTTGGTTATAGTGCGGCAAGCTATAAATGACGCTGATGTGAAATGAGATTTTGGTGGTGTAATTTGCCCAACTATATCGAAGACTACTGAAGTAGAAGAGTGGAGAGTAATCGAACCACAGAAGTCCAGAAGAGAGGGGGGAAATGTATCGTTGATGTTATCGCTATAGAGATCTGTTAGTACATCTTAGAGCTAAAACTGTTTAGAGCAACCTTTCAGTTAATGTCATATCGAGGAATCAAAACCAAAAGACTGCAATCAGACTCGTTGACTGAATTATTTGTAGCTATAAGGTTCATAGTTTATGACATTAGATGTTGTAACTAATATATTAGTTCACATCAGCCTCCGATTTTACCCAACTAATACTAAGGTATTAAAAAAAGAAATTGCTCTAAGGCAAAGTCAGAACCCCATAACTTATCAGCCTAGTACTCTCTACACCTTTTTCATTGAGCCGAATAGGTTTAGCAACAGCACGCCAAGGAGGATCGCTACAGAAATAGAAAGTAATCGTGTGATTTGTACCGAAAAAGACTCAATTCCAAGGCTACTAATAATCTGATAGGTAAGAACTGTAAAGTTGGTGAACAACAGTTGGTAAATGGTCAAGTTTGTTTGACGACGTATCGCAAAACAAGCAAGTTGGAGACCACAAAAAATGGTTACCCCAAGCACAACATAAACCGGTGTACCAGATATTACAGTTAGCATACATGGAATTGTGAATAAAATACCTAAACTTGTAGTGATAATCCGATGGCGACCGAAAGAATGACTGTCTTGATTTATCGGGTGCTTAATCATGCAGCCAAACGTAATAGCTATTAGAAGTGTTTGCGAGCTTCCCGATGCTATAAGTGCGTATGTTACTACACAAAGTGCGGTTGCTTTGAACAGAATGGTACCGATATTTACTGACCCACCATAAAGGTTAGCATTGTCTGGTTGTATATCTTTCTCATCCCCAGGAAAGAGCCAGAAGGTGGCGTATGTAGTAATCAATGCAAGAACGAAACTAGTAAATAAAACCCAAGGAACGCCGCCTAATGACAAGCCAGCTTGCTGACTCATCACCATTATTATCAGTACTACGATTAAAGTCAGCGTCGAGACTATGTCTTTCGGATCGCGGTGACTTCGGTAATAGCTCCAACAAATTAGTGACCAAGAAAACAGAACAAAACCCGTAGACGAACTTATGAGAACCTTCGACAAAGAAGCAATACCAAAGCTTAGCAAAGAAAGTATGACCAGCAGTTTCAACATCATGCTTACAGGCGGTTTTGAAGGCATAAGTGTCAGAAAGATAACAATAAATACCGGCGCAATGAATGGTATGGAAGAACCTGAATACTGTAGGTAAAACAGTAAAAATATTGGACCAAATACCAATCTGATGATCGGGTTAGCAGGGCTATGAAACATAAGTTAGAATACTCAGTACTTTCATCCAAATTGTAGCCAACCACTCTCCAAAGGCACTCTGTTCAGTAAAAAAGGCCACGGTCGCTTTGGAGCCATAACGTATATTCTTAGGTATATCTTCACCTTCAAAAACAATATTTACAGGATAGCGCTGTGCATTAAGGGAATTTTTATCTGCAACCAAAAATCCAGTAGTTGGATCGACTTCGTTACTGCCACCCGTCCCCCAACCTATACTTTCTACCCTACCCTCAAATACACGTCCAGGAAGTGCGTCCAAAACGATCTTGGTTTTTTGACCTGCTTGAACATATTCAAGAGAGTTTTCACGAACTAGCGCCGAAACCCAAACCCCTCTTGGATCTATGAACGTTAACAGCGGGGAACCCGTAGTCGCCTTTTGCCCTATCGTTAATTGTAAGTTGGATACAATACCGTTAGATGGAGCAACAACCTTAGTTCTCTGTAAATCCAGCTGCGCCTTTTCTAAACTGGCGATGGCTGATAATATTTGGGGGTTGTCTTGTCCTTCTGGACCAAGATTATGTTTAGCTTGAGCCAAAGCGGCTTCGGCGGCTTCTAAGTTAGCTTGAGCACGCGCTTTTGATTCTTTGGCGTTGTCAAGTTCAGCTTCACTTAATACACCCTTCTCTGCTAACTCTGAAATACGCGCGGTTTGTTCCCTTGCGTTATCTCTAGCAGCCAGAGATTCGATAACTCTAGCTTGTGCCACTTCCACCGCTGCGGTATTTGCCCCAATATTCTGACCTGCAATAGCTAAGTTTGCTTCAGCTGTGCGAAGATTAATTAGATAGTCTCTCGGGTCAATCTCAAAAAGAATGTCACCAGCATTGACTACTTCGTTGTTACGTACATGAATTTCAGTTAAGTTCCCAGAAACTTCCGGCGTTATACGCACAAGATACGAATGGATTCTAGCAGTACTTGTAATCGGCGTTACTCTATCAGCCCACAAACTGTAGAGCCAAACAAGGAGCACAATGCCTATAACAATGAAACTCAACTTTCTGGACGATGACTCCGCTTTAGACATTTTACTTACTCTTTTTGTAATCCTTTTAAGGCTCAATCTTACTATTGTTAAAACGAATAGTGCAATAAAAACGATTAGCTATGATTGCAGTTCTGAAAACGTAATCTCTGATTTTACTCGAAAAAACCATGTTCCTTTTAGCAGATTAATTGACCAGTGATTTCACCTGTTATTCGAATCCTAAAGCTATTGAGATTCAACTTCCTATTCCATTGGTTGTTATCGTTCGTTTTGCACATAACTACTCCTAATAGTTTATTAAGTTACATAACTATTAAGTGCGTAGAGAAGTGGAGCCTGCCAGAGAGTCGACTATACACGTTTGATTCACGAACTTGGACGAGTGCACCTATTTATGGAGCTCCCTTAGCAACTTAACTAAGGGAGGATGTCTAAGGAACTTAATCCTTTTCTTTTGTATAGTTTCGCTGAAGCCTTCTAATGTATAGAGTTGATCAACGCTCAGGCGTTCAGTTTTAGTTGTCACTCAGATCTTCGTCAGTTTACTTAGTTCCCGGTTAGGCAACGTGAATATAATTCAAGAGCCTGCCCGCTCGCACCTAAGTCGTACGCCCCATTACTAACCCGACCTTTACGATCATGAATCTCAACTTGCACCCAATGGCTTCGGGCAACTGAGTTGAGAAATGACGGAGAAATTGGGTGTTGACCAATTGAAGTACTTTGAATGAACTCCATACCATCTGAAAATATCAGTTTGAATGCTCTTACTTCGTGTCCGGAGCTGTAGACAGATACTAACTGTTGACTCTCATCACGCGCGCTACTTATTGTCATTGACGGTTTGGTTGATTGATGTCCGCCGACATTGAATGAGCACCGTGAAGATGTTTGGTAGACATTAATATCATCATTTTTATACAGGTAAGAGTTTGCATTAGCGGTGGCACTAAGGGTTAAAAGTGTTGCCACAAAAATACGGTTTTTCATATCTATATCCACAAGTTTATAAAAGACAATCTCAGGTTTATCTCTTTAGAAATATATGCACTTAATTGAGCATGGCTATGAGTAAAGTCTGAAATAGCACAAAATTTTTCTCTCAACTCACTTTTTGAAACGTGAATTATTTGAAGAAGATGTAGGGGTTCATCAGAAGTGCCTTTTTGGTTCTACTAAACATTCCGCTAGGTCATTCGGCAGCAATGAACATTGTCTAACGTGTTCTTTTTGCAATGCTTAGTTCACGCGCTCTAGAATGATCGTTGGCTCGCTAGCCCCGATTGTTACTCGGTCCTCTTCAGCACATCGAGCGAGTTAAAGTATTGCAAGTTGTATGATTACTCGTTTTTTCATTAGCCGTAAGCCTTGTTGATAGCCTCGTTTAACTCCGCGCATTTATACTTGTTGTACTGTTCTAGAAATGGATAGTCCGAAACTTGCTTTATCATTCGTTCCGCTGTTTCCACTTCATCCAGATATAGCCCGTAGTGATACTCGTCAATAGAAAAGACAAGTTCGTCGGTTACTTCTATTGTATTCCCTACTCGCTCAACGATATCTTGCGGCGTGTCTTCCAAGAGCATCATGTTTACTGCTGTGCATAGCGCCACGCCTCTAGGGTTAAATAGCGTCTCTTTAAGTGTTGGATTCTGCTCCAGGAACGCGCTGTACTCAATGCGTTCCGCCATGGCTGGCATGGTTACCGCCGCTATAAGGGCACCTAGTGTTAGTTTCTTCATTTGCTTTCATCATGCTTAAAAGAGCTTCTTGTACTTAGTTGACGGAGTGTTCTTTTCGTGTAAAGCGTCGATTTCATCTATCTTCATACGAACACCCACGCAAGCGTTAAACCTGCTGAGTCTAAAGCTTCAAAAAGAGCTTTATTGTCTGGTTCAACCTGCGTTACTAACGGTTCATATTGTGATTTCCACGCTTTCTGGAAGTATGCTTTTACCACTATCCCGAACGATTCTAATATCTTTTTTGATGGACGCGATCCATCAAATGGTAAAAATACGTTACAAGCAGTTAGTTTATAATTCGAAGTGAAGATATACCTGTCCCATCTTGCTTAGTTCTTAAATGATGTTCTCAATTTTCGGTATAACCAGCCTTACCTGTATAAGCGCGCTATCGTCATCAAACCTAAGAATCCAGATCTATTTGAAACGCTTACTAACAAATGGATGCGCTCAACAACCATTTGATGCACATGATCCTACATAAAGGATATTGGGTTCCTCCCGCTTAGTGGTATAAGCACATGTACAAAGCATGGAAGTCACAAAATTAACAGTTCGCAACACGAGTAAACCACACAGAAAGAGAGCTACTAAAAGTTTTAGATTCACTAGGTTTGACAATCGACGACCAATTACTCGTCACAAACATAGTGCCAGACTACCGTGCGTTCTCAGCGATACACGAACTCAAAGAAGTCGATAAGGACAACAAAGCTTGACGTCGGCAATTGGGTGTACACCTACTTCTAAGACGTATAACGCAAATTATTCGGTCCACAGGTAGGAGTGCGCATCCGATTAGGTGGCGCGCGCATCCAGCTATCCGAAGATAAGTAGCGATAACGCGCACGAGAGCAAAAGCACAACAACACAAAACTAGAGCTGCGACGTCATAAGAGTAGCCTAGAACAACACTAACTATTAAGGCCATCAGATGACAGATAACGAACTAGTCGCGAAAGAATTTAAGCAACTAAAAAGTATTGCCGAGATCAACCGCGACGTAATGCACGAACTAATATTCACTAACAGGCTAGAGCACTACAACAAACTAAAAGAAAAAGTCCACCGTCCGGACGTCTGGAAGATTGAAGAAGAAGCCGGACATGATTGGATAGAAATGTCCAGGTTTAGGCCGACAACGGCGGACGATTCCGTCCATTTTCGAGAAGATTACACAGCGGAAAATTGGCGCGAGATTCTTAGCTATACGCGTAACAAATACATGGATTTGCACTTCCGATACTACCGCTTGTGCGCGGCTCAAAACATTTTTGACAACGGCGTAACAAGCAAACTAGAAGACGTAGAAAGGTTGGTTAATGGCGCGCTAGCCAAGAAAGACTATGAATCAAAGGGAGTTCATCCAGTGTTAGCTGGTGCAATCGGGTTCGCAATCGCATTAGTTTTAAAAGGCATGTTATGACACTGCCAAACGAACAAGAGCACATTAAACCTCAACTAGCTTAAGCAGAGAAAACAAAATAATTCAACGTCGGAAAACTTCCAATACGCACTACCCGTTACATTTTGCGTTAACTGGAGATTAGTCTAGTTATCGGCGTGGTGGACGGAGAAATAGGCACTCACATAACTCAGGACGTAGGATTAGCCGTTTGGGGCGGTGCTATATTTATTGCCGTTGTTGCTTATATCGTCTAAACCGTTTGGTTCAGACGATAAAGGAGCAAAAACTTTTATGTAAAAATACTCTTAATTGAACCACTTTGTATAAATGAATCGATTTCCAATCTGCTATGCAGCGTATAACAAACCATTTATTGAGTTAGCCCTTGATAAAGACTCAAAGATGTCTCAAATCCTCAAGCAGCTTCATTTAAAAGAGGAGGCCTTGTTAAGGAGTAACTTCTATTTACCGACACATGTGTTTGGTATTATTTCGCATGCGGCCGCCAGGATTACTGAAGAAAAAAGCATTTCATTGATGGCTTCACAAGTTGCAGACTCACCTGTTTTGCATCCTGAACTTTATCGCCGTGTTCATGACAGCAAAAACCTTGCTCAAGCTCTCAACGCCATTTTTGCGTACCAACATAAGCACAACTCCGACGCCAAAATTTGGATAGATTATGTCGAGGGTGAATTGCGTATTTGCCTAAATGGTTCGCTCAAACCATCAAACCGTGGTCATGACTATGCGATAGAATATGGGCTATTTCTACTTTTGAGAATAGTACGCAAGTTTTACGGTTCGGAATGGAAACCAAAATATATAGCCTTTCAACATAAATCCAAGTTTATTCCCAAAATCGCCCAACAGACAGAAAACAACCAAATTATTTATGGTGCTAGTTGTAGTTATATTCCTATTCAGCTTTCTCCAGAAGAGATTAAACCTTTTGAATTGAAACCTGCCGATTCTTCTAAAGAAAGTCTAAGTCAAGTTTGTCATGTGATCGATGCTTTTTGGAATACCGACTTCTTTAGTTTAGACTATGTTGCTCACTTATTCGGAGTATCAGAAAGGACACTTCAACGCTTGTTCGTTCAGCACAATACAACATTCAGAGACTATCTCAATAAAAAGAAAATTGAAAAGTCAGTCGAGCTACTCAAAGCAGGGGTTTCAGTGACGCAGATAGCCGACATGCTTAACTATTCTGATCCTCCAACCTTCGCAAGAGCAGTAAGAAAGCAATTGGGTATGTCACCAACTAAGTATATCAGTTCACTGAATATTGGCAATTTTTAGACAAATCTGGTTCAGCGAGTAATTTACCTCAACTAAAATCGAATAATGATTTTTGTTCACTTTCACAAGCAAAATAGAGACAGTCAGTAATAATACAAGTTTAAGTCTACTTAACCGATAAGTATGATGAGTAGGATTTATGATTCGATTTTTGGCAAGCGATCACGAAGTATTTTTTTAGAAATTCTATCTAATGATGAACGCGGAAAACTTGCGACAATAAATACCTTTCTTGGTACTTTAAAATCAGCCAATTTAGACTTGCAGTTGGATATAATTTCCATTGTGACAAACTCATGTTCTAAACTATTACCTTTTTCGTTAAGAGTTACAAAAGCAACAGGTACTTCACCGAGCATATGGTGTTGTTGACCGACAACAGCACATTCCATCACTAACTCAGAGTCATAAATAGCACTCTCAATTTCAAGTGCTGCTACATTCTCGCCACCGATACGAAGCATATCTTTGTAGCGAGCAACATAAAAAAGCCAGCCATTTTCATCTATACGTATGATATCTCCGGTATCTAAAGCACCACTGGCATCATAGGCATCTGCGGTAGCTTCAGGCATTTGATAGTATTCTTTGAATAGTGTTACACCAGGTTCCCCGTGAACAAACAATAGCCCTTGCTCACCGGGTCTGGCCGGTTGACCATTGTACTGGTCTAATAGAGCCGCACACTGAATTGAGAGACAATACTTGTCAGATCAATGAGGTGAATAATGACTCAGAAAAGAGCTTACAAACGCTACCCTAAAGAATTTAAAGAAGAAGCAGTGGCTTTAGTGCGAGAGCAAGGTTATAGCGTGGCTCAGGCAGCAGAAGCCGTTGGCGTTACAACAACCGTTCTCTACAAGTGGAAGGAAAAGCTCGAAGCTCAGCTTGAAGGTACTGAGCTTTCAGATGATGAGCGTGATGAACTCAAGCGACTCCGTAAAGAAGTCAAAGAGTTACGCATGGAAAAAGATATTTTAAAAAAGGCTTCGGCCTTCTTCGCGAAAGAAATGAAGTAAAATTCAACTTCATCAAAACTGAGTCATTCCGGTTTCCAGTCATCAGGCTTTGCTTCGCAATGAGAGTAAGCCGCTCTGCCTATTATGCTTGGCTTAAACGGCCAGCCAAGGTAGTTACAGCTGAAACGCTGAGCCTTTACCGTCGAGCAAAGGAGCTATTTAAGCAAAGTCGACAGAGCCTTGGAAATCGGGAAATGACAAAGAAACTGCGTGAAGAAGGCTTTGCTGTTGGCCGCTACAGAGTTCGTGCGGTGATGAATAAGCTTGGTTTGAAAGTGACTCAACGAGTAGCTTACAAAGTTACAACCAAGCGAAAACACAGTGATGCGGTTGCCGATAACTTGCTGAACCAGAACTTTAATCCTGTTGCTCCAAATCAGGTTTGGGCTGGCGATGTGACTTATCTGAAAACAGGTGAAGGCTGGATGTATCTGGCGATTGTCATGGACTTGCACTCTCGGCGAATAGTCGGTTGGCATGTTGATAAGAGAATGACTACCGACTTGGTTAGTAAGGCTCTGATGAAAGCTTATAACTTACGACAACCCGGCAAAGGACTGGTGTTCCATAGTGACCGAGGCTCTCAATACACCAGTAAGCAATATCGTAAGTTGCTACAAGAATATGGCATGCGAGCCAGTATGGGTGATGTTGGGGCTTGCTGGGATAATGCTGTAGTTGAACGCTTCTTCGGAAGCTTAAAGCATGACTGGCTATTTAAGGTTCATCAGCCAACTCGAGAGCACATGAAGAAAGATGTCTCAGCCTACATGAGGTACTACAACCTCGAAAGGCTACACTCGGCGAATAATGATATGTCGCCGATTAATTATGAAAACTCTCTAAAAAAGGTGTCCGGCTGGAGTTGACCAGAACACAACAGGAACTGTGCGCTGTGAAAAACAACTGAACGCGAGCGGGGCTCATACCTGCTGTTTTATCTCCAAAGAAAGCGTTGTTGGGTATAACCCACTAAAATATAACACTAAATATCGCCTCTAGCCCCAATATGACTTGGAACTAACCAAGGAGGCGCTTTGGGGCAAAATTGGGGCAAAATCCAAGGCTAAACTGGGCTAAATTCTCCACTATCCTGTCTTAATCAATCGTATAGTGTCGCCAATGATATGACGACACTATACTCAATAACACTCTACTCCCAGTCTAGGATAACTTTGCCCGAAGCCCCGCTACGCATAACGTCAAAGCCTTCTTGGAAGTCATCAACCTTGTAGTGGTGAGTGATGATTGGTGTTAGATCTAGGCCAGATTGAATCAAACTTGCCATCTTGTACCAAGTTTCGAACATTTCACGACCATAGATACCTTTGATCACAAGACCTTTGAAGATAACTTGGTTCCAGTCGATGCCCATGTCTGATGGTGGAATACCTAGAAGTGCAATACGACCACCGTGGTTCATAGTTTCTAGCATTGAGCTGAATGCAGCTTGTACGCCAGACATTTCTAGACCGACATCGAAACCTTCCGTCATGCCTAGTTCAGCCATTACGTCTTTTAGGTTTTCTTTTGCTACGTTTACAGCACGCGTTACGCCCATCTTCTTAGCAAGGTCTAGACGGTATTCGTTTACGTCAGTGATCACCACATGACGAGCACCAACGTGTTTTGCAACCGCTGCTGCCATGATGCCGATTGGACCCGCACCTGTGATCAGTACGTCTTCGCCTACTAGGTCGAAAGAAAGCGCAGTGTGTACCGCGTTACCAAACGGGTCAAAGATTGACGCTAGGTCATCAGAAATACCTTCTGGGATCTTAAACGCGTTGAACGCAGGGATAACAAGGTACTCAGAGAATGCACCAGTACGGTTAACACCCACACCCACTGTGTTACGACATAGGTGAGTACGACCACCACGGCAGTTACGGCAGTGACCACAAGTAATGTGACCTTCGCCAGATACACGATCGCCAATTTCGAAGCCGCGAACTTCTTGACCGATACCAACTACTTCACCCACGTACTCGTGACCAACAACCATAGGCACAGGAATCGTGTTTTGTGACCACTCATCCCAGTTGTAGATGTGAACGTCTGTACCACAGATTGCGGTCTTTTTGATGCGGATAAGGATGTCGTTGTGACCAAGCTCTGGCTTGTCAACTTCAGTCATCCAGATGCCTTGTTCTGGCTTAAGCTTTGAAAGTGCTTTGATTTTCATAATATTTACCAAACTGTGCCCCGAGCTATAAGCTCAGGGCCAAAAATCAATGAGAGAGCGATTACTTGATAAGACCCATGTCTTTACCCACTTCGATGAATGCATCGATAGCGCGGTCTAGTTGCTCACGTGAGTGTGCTGCTGACATTTGAGTACGGATACGTGCTTGACCCTTAGGTACTACTGGGAAAGAGAAACCAATCACGTAGATACCTTTCTCTAGTGCACGCTCAGCGAACTCAGCCGCTACTTTCGCATCACCTAGCATGATTGGGATGATCGCGTGGTCTGCACCACCCATAGTGAAGCCTGCGCCTTCCATACGAGTGCGGAAGTGAGCTGCGTTTTCCCATAGACGGTCACGAAGATCGCCACTTTCTTGTAGCAGGTCTAGAACGCGGATAGACGCGTTAACAATTGCCGGCGCCACAGAGTTAGAGAATAGGTATGGACGAGAACGCTGACGCAACCAATCAATCACTTCTTTCTTACCAGAAGTATAGCCGCCTGACGCGCCACCCATTGCTTTACCTAGCGTACCAGTGATGATGTCGATACGGTCAACCACGTCGTGGAACTCGTGAGTGCCTGCGCCGTTTTTACCCATAAAACCAACAGCGTGAGAATCATCAACCATAACCAGTGCGCCGTACTTGTCAGCAAGGTCACAGATAGCTGGTAGGTTTGCTACAACGCCGTCCATTGAGAAAACACCGTCAGTCACGATAAGCTTGTGGCGAGCACCTGCTTCAGTCGCGGCGATAAGTTGCTGTTCTAGTTCAGCCATATCGTTGTTCGCGTAACGGTAACGCATCGCTTTACATAGACGAACGCCATCGATAATAGATGCGTGGTTTAGTGCATCAGAGATGATTGCATCTTCTTTGCCTAGGATAGTCTCGAACAAACCTGTGTTTGCATCGAAGCAAGACGTGTAAAGAATCGTGTCTTCTTTACCTAGGAATGTAGAAAGCTTCTGCTCAAGCTCTTTGTGAATGTCTTGAGTACCACAGATAAAGCGTACAGACGCCATACCGAAGCCATTTTTATCCATACCCGCTTTACCCGCTTCAATAAGCGCTGGGTGGTTAGCTAGACCAAGATAGTTGTTTGCACAGAAGTTAAGTACTTCTTCACCCGTTGAGATTTCAACAGCCGCTTGTTGTTGAGAAGTGATAACACGCTCAGATTTGTACAAACCTTCCGCTTTTACTTCTTCAATCTGATCTTGGATTTGCTTATAAAACGAAGCAGACATAGTGGATTCCTTTTTCTATCCTATTTCTCAATAGGTTATGTAGGGGATGAGATAGCCAAATTCTATTGATTTGGTGTATCTAACGAATGCAATCATTTTAGTTCATTGTGCTGCAAACGATTATCCCTTAACATGGAAAACCATTAGTGAATCTGAGGCACGAATCATGTTCAGCCAGAAGCTTATCGCGCTCCTACCCGACTTGGCGTCTTATATATTGGTCGTTAACGAAGGCAGTTTTACCGCTGCTGCAAAGAAGTTAGGCGTGACACCTTCAGCCCTATCTAAAACCATCACGCGGCTAGAAAGCGCCCTATCTGTGAAGTTGTTCGAACGAACGACTCGAAAGCTGGTCATCACTCAAGCAGGTCAAAAGGTTTACGATCAAAGTGTACTCATGGTTAACGCTGCTCAACAGGCAGTTGAAGTGTCACAGTCGGACCACGCCGAACCCAGCGGCTCAATAACAGTGGCTGCGCCAGAAGCTTTCCTTAATTCAGTACTACAGCCTTTTATTGCTCCGTTTCTGCAGCTGTACCCTGAGATTCAACTAAAAGTGCGCGCCATTGATGGTGATTACGATCTCTTAAACCTTGGGATAGACGTCGCCTTCAAGCTAACCGACACACCAGATGAAAACCTAGTCATGAAAGAGCTAGGACCAACAAATCTAGTATTGTGCGCGAGCCCAGATTATATCCGAGACAATGGGCTCCCTACTTCACCTAGTGATTTGGAGCATCACGATTGCTTGTATCTGGCGGAAGTCGACAGAGACAACATATGGGATTTTCTCAAAGACGATGATTTCCACACGGTGACCGTTGCCGGTAGGTATGCCATCAACCACTCACAAATGCGACTTAGCGGAGTAAAACAAGGCTTAGGTATCGGTATCTTCCACGACTTCGTGATAAAAGAATCACTTGATGACGGCAGTGTCATTCCCGTATTACCAGATTGGACGATCAAAAGTAATTACCACGGTGCTATTGCACTTCAATACGCGCAAACCAAATATATGCCGGCACGTTTGAGAGTGTTCATCGACTACGTGGCGCGCGAACTGCCATCAAAACTCATCAAATAAAAAAGGACTTGTGACATGCTAATAGGAACACATCATATCGCCGTTATCTGTTCTGATTACCAAATATCAAAGCGCTTCTATACACAAATACTCGGTTTGAAAGTACTAGCAGAAAACTATCGAGAGCATCGCGATTCCTACAAGTTGGATTTGGAGCTACCAGATGGCACACAAATAGAGCTGTTCTCTTTTCCCGAAGCGCCGCCTCGTCCCAGCTTTCCCGAGGCACAAGGATTGAGGCATCTCGCTTTTAGCGTAGATGATATTGATAGCGCAGTATCACAGCTTGTGGAGCAAGGCGTCTCAGTTGAACCGATTCGCGTCGACGAGTACACAGGTAAACGCTATACCTTCTTCCAAGATCCAGATGGTTTGCCACTAGAGCTTTGCGAAGAGGTGACAAGGTAACAAATTCAATAGAAAAAGCCCAAAATCTTGGGCTTAACTCTCCCGTTTTAATAATATTTTGAACAATATCTCGCCAGAATCATATTTCAACTCGAAACAATCCGAGCTTCAAAAAGCAGTCTAAATCACTAACAGGGCAATAATTGATAGTTTTTTCTCTCCCTCATAAGTCACTGTAAGGTTATATTTACTGCCAAACAAAGTATCAATTGAAGCAGAAATTAACAATTTGTTTACACTTATAGTATCCAAGTGTTTGAGACACTGCGTATAAACACGTATCTGATTTCAACCTTATCGACATCACTCTTACCCAGAGTATGTGAAAAGGAGTTCGAGATGAACGTACAAGCATTACCCATGCATCGTTTTATCGACTACCAAGGAAACTTAGTCAACTCACTACCCGACTGGGCTGACAAAGAGACCCTAATCAAGCTGTACCGCGACATGGTAGTCGCACGAACCTACGATGCTAAAGCTGTCGCACTACAACGGACAGGTAAACTCGGTACCTATCCTTCGCACCTCGGCGCTGAAGCAATAGGGATTGCCATCGGTCATGCCCTATCCCATCGAGACGTCTTTATCCCCTACTATCGTGATATGCCAGCCATGTGGGTGCGTGGCATCCCAATGGAAAAAAACCTTCAATACTGGGGTGGCGACGAACGCGGAAGCGATTTTGAGTTTACCAACAGCGACAATCCATGCACTGACTTGCCATTTTGCGTGCCCATTGCCACCCAATGCACTCATGCCGTCGGCGTAGCAGCCGCGCTAAAAATAAAGGGAAACCACGATGTAGCTCTTGTGACATGTGGCGATGGCGCAACATCCAAAGGTGATTTTTTAGAATCGATAAACTGCGCCGGCGCGTGGAACATTCCTCTTGTGTTTGTCGTTAACAACAACCAGTGGGCTATCTCTGTGCCTCGCGCACTTCAATGCGGTGCCGATTTTCTTGCAGATAAAGCACAGGGCGCGGGCATTCCAGGTCTCAAGGTCGACGGCAACGACGTCGTTGCCATGATGGATGCCATTACTAAGTCGATTGCCAACGCTCGCAAAGGCAAAGGAGCGACGCTCATCGAGGCTATAAGCTATCGACTCAGCGACCACACTACAGCCGACGATGCCACTCGATATCGCAGTGACGACGAACTGGATACTGCCTGGGAATATGAGCCGATTGCGCGTTTGAAAACCTTTCTAGAGGCTCAAGGATGGTGGGAAGAATCCAACGAGATAGAACTCGCTGCGGAAAGTAAAAAGCTCGTTGAGGAAGCTGTCGCACGCTATTTGAATACTCCACCACAAGCTCCAGAAACCGCGTTTGATTACCTTTACGAGCAACCGATAAAGGAACTCAGACCTCAACGAGATGAACTCATCAATAAATCGATGCGAATGCAAGGAGGACAACATGGCTGATCAACTGCATATTGAACCTCTCGCGAGCCCGATAGCATCGGTGGAGTCCACCCTCGTCGACGCCGTAAACCTAGCTCTGCATCATGAAATGGCAAGGGACAGACGTGTTGTCCTGTTAGGTGAAGATGTTGGTGATAATGGCGGTGTGTTTCGAGCAACAGTCGGACTAAAAGAGCGCTTCGGTCTTAAGCGAGTGATTGACACGCCCTTAGCAGAAGCGCTTATTGGAGGAGTCGCTGTTGGTATGGCAACTCAGGGGTTGCGACCAATCGCTGAATTTCAGTTTCAAGGATTTGTATTTCCCGCCATGGAACACATCATCTGCCACGCTGCACGGATGAGAAATCGAACTCGAGGACGCTTGTCCTGCCCAATAGTGTTTCGTGCTCCGTTTGGTGGTGGTATCCATGCCCCAGAACATCACTCTGAAAGTGTCGAGGCTTTGTTCGCACACATCCCAGGTTTAAGAGTGGTTATTCCCTCTTCGCCACAACGAGCTTACGGCCTATTGTTATCAGCTGTTCGTTGTAATGATCCCGTAATGTTCTTTGAACCAAAGCGCATCTATCGCACTGTTAAATCCAATGTAGTCGATAACGGCGAAGCTCTACCACTTGATACTTGCTATACGCTACGAAAAGGTCGAGATCTTACCCTAGTTACTTGGGGAGCATGCGTCGTCGAGTCGCTTCAAGCTGCTGATACTTTGTCTCAGTCAGGTATCGAAGTCGAAGTGATTGATCTTGCCAGCATCAAACCTATCGATATGGAGACGATATTGAAGTCGCTCGAGAAAACGGGCCGTTTGCTCGTTGTGCATGAAGCAAGCAGAAGTTGTGGTGTCGGTGCTGAGATTATAAGTCGCACATCAGAGCAAGCTATGTGCATGCTCAAAGCACCTCCGAAGCGTGTGGCTGGTCTTGATACCGTGATGCCGTACTACAAAAACGAGGATTACTTTTTGATTCAAGAAGAAGACATCGTTCAAGCGGCTAAAGAACTCGTGGAGGGCTGGAAATGAAGTCATTTTTATTGCCAGATTTAGGGGAAGGTCTTGCTGAGTCAGAAATTGTAGAGTGGCATGTTAACGTTGGAGATGATGTCGAGCTGGACCAAGTGATATTGACAGTAGAAACTGCGAAAGCCGTGGTTGAAGTCCCTGCCCCTTACAGCGGCAAAATCGTGAAGCGCTACGGTGCGGAAGGTGATGTCATTAGTATCGGCAGTCTACTGATCGAAATAGAAGAAGCTGTAACGGAGACCAACGGCTCACCATCTCAATCCACAGCAAGTGACGCAGCGACCGTGGTTGGTAATGTATCCAACCACACCCACCACATCGAAGTGGACGATTTCTGGGTGGGACCAGCCCATCACACCTCCGACGAAAAATCTATTACTGCCATGCCATCTGCTCGTCTTCTCGCGAAGAAACTGGGTATCGATCTACTTCAAGTTAAAGGTAGTGGGCAAGATGGCGTCATCATAGACAGCGATGTCTACGAGCAAATCGGTAAGCAAGCGCCGGGCACCGAAGTGCTCAAGGGTGCAAGAAGAACCATGGTCGGCACTATGTCGGAATCCCACCACTCTGTAGCCTCTGTGACCATTACCGAAGAAGCGTTGCTTAACAGCTGGGCGGACACAGAGGACATATCTGGACGACTGATTAAAGCCGTCGTTCATGCTTGCCAAGAAGAGCCTGCATTAAACGCTTGGTTTGATGCAGAGACAATGACTCGCTGTGTGCATTCGAAAGTGAATATTGGTATCGCAGTCGACAGCAGTCATGGACTTTACGTACCAGTGCTCAGAGATGCAGACGAATATGATCAGCAAGAGATCCGACAATGGCTCAATCAAACCGTTGAAGGTATTCGTGCACGGCGGATAGGTCGAGAGCAGTTGCAACACGCGACCATTACACTTTCAAATTTCGGTGCAATCGCGGGGATTTTTGCTACACCGGTTGTCACGCCGCCTCAAGTGGCTATTGTGGGTGCGGGTCGCATCATTCAAAAAGTCATATTACGCGACGGACAAGCGGTTGGTGTTAAAGCTCTACCTCTGTCAATTACCTTTGACCATAGAGCCTGCACTGGTGGCGAGGCCGCGAGGTTTGTCAAAGTACTCGTCGAGCACTTACAGCGGGCTTCCGCAAATTAGTTGGAACACCTTTAATACGAAAACGCCCCTATCGAGGGGCGTTTCTATTACTAATCACGTGAATTATTTCAGGTATTTACCGCTACTACCGATCTGTCCGCCGCCATTTAGTACCCAGACTCGTACAGAATGTGCAGGAACATTAAATGTAAAGCTGCCACCACTCACCTGTTTAGTTTCACCCGATACAGCATCGGTATAGGTACCGTTCTGTACGTTGCTAACGTTGATCTGCTGATTACCACCAGCCGCTAATCCAACGACTGCATAGCTACCTTCTGAGCTCAAATCACGAACGAAACTCATACCGGCACCCCATTCGTTTACTTCACTCATCGGAGCCTTTTGTAGCGCTGGCACGGCAGAGCGAATCATATTAAGACGTTTAATATGCTGATAGAGCGGATGTGACTGGGTTGCACCAGCGTTTTCTAAGTGCTCGCCATAGTAAGCACGACCGGTCTGATCAATGGTGTCATTTGCACTCGCAATGTCTTGTGGAAGACCCGCTTGGAACATGATTTCTTCACCATAGTACAACGTAGGTATACCGCGCGCGGTCCACAGTAAGTTGTATACCATTGCAGCGTTCGATTCCTCACCACCGAATCGATATTTGAAATCATTGTCAGGACCCACATCATGATTCTGGAAGAAGGTGACGAGTTTAGTTGCATCGCCATATACCCAATCCATCGAGAATATGCCCCCTACACCACCAAAGTGACCTCGTGTGACATTGTCACGGAACGTGGAAAATAATGAGAAATCAAGTACCGAGAAACCAGAGTCGCCACCACCATTTGGGTTCGATGGATCTTGAGTTGTTCGGGTATACCACCAAGGACGGATGACAGCCGACGCATTATCGTTGGCAATCTCGGAGCCCCAACCGGTGCCCTTCACCAAGTTCTCACCAAACACAAACAAATCCGGTTTGTGGGCTTTCCAGTTATTCACATACTCTAAAAGCTCATCGCGTTCGACATGTTTAACCGTATCCAAACGGATGGCATCAACACCCATATCGAGATACTGACGTATCGCACCATTTATGTAGTCTTTAACGTTTTGGTTGCCAGTGGCTAAATCTATTGTATCGCCCGCCATATGCTTGCGTTGAAGCGCTTCCGGATTTTCCCAGTCACCACCTGACATAAACCCATCCAGATGATACCAATCTGGGTCTAGCCCTTGAGCATCAATGCCGAAGAAGCGATTGGGGTCGTAACCAGCAAGCGGCAGCGTAACGCCCGTTTTCGGGTCGACGATGGGCTGTATCCCCTCGGGGTCCGAATTACATGCCTCGCGATACCACGGTGGTGCCACTGGGTTATCATCATCACATCGATTGACCGTTGAGTAGTCACCCAAGTTTCCTTGATAAGGACCATTATCAATCAGACCTTGAGTTGAACCTTGCGGAACGTAGTACTTGATTGGCATATGATCTATCCAAACATGACCACGCAAACCGTATTGGCTTGAATGGTTAATTACCACATCTTGAATGACCTTAAGTCCTTTAGCATGGGCCGCATTAATGAAGTCTTGATAACTCCCGCCTTCCGATTCTAGCCTAGGATCAACCGTGTAGAAGTCATAAGCATGATAACCGTGATAGTCGAGACCAGAGCGGTTCTCAACGGGTGGCGTCACCCAAATCGCAGTGAAACCAAGGTCTTTAATGTAATCCAATTGCTGAATCAAACCTTTGAAGTCACCACGCCATTGCGGATCACCTTCTTTGTAACGGTCTCGATTGTAGTAATTGTTACTGCTATCACCATCGTAGAATCGTGCCGTCATCAAGAAGTAAATCGTTTCGCTTCTAAAATCTCCCCCACCAATACTTGTATCACCGATACGATATTGAAAAGACTGAAGCTTCCGATTACGCGACGCATCAACAGCCAACGTGCGGATCTCCAAGTCAACGCCAGAAGTAATATCATTGGCTGTAAACACTTGGTTGTTATATTGGCTGCTTTGCTCAGTTGGTTCTGAGCCATCTGTCGTGAAATATAGCTTAGGGGCGCTATCTTGATTGTCATTGACGCTGAGCGTTATTGACTGACTATCGGCATAGCTGCCCGCACTTGGAGATGCAACCACAGAAGGCGGGGTTGTATCCGCGCCACCCTGCTGAGTGACAACTAAACTCTTGTCGACCGCATTAAAGCAAATCTCATAGTCTCCCGCGTTTGCAATACGGTAATCTTCTGCTGGATAGCTTTCGGTCCAATCGCCGTAGTGATCAACTTTGAACCTAGGATCCGCTCCGCCAAAGCTTTGCTCTGTGCAATACAAATCCGCACCAGAGGATGTCATTTTAAGTGCTGCCCAATTGTTTGGGGTTCCACGGAAGTACCATGAGTCGGTACTCGTTGCTCCGACTGATATCATCAAGCTCGCTTGTGCCGAAAGTCCCTGATTATCTTCCACCGTAACGGATACTTCTTGTTGTCCCGCTTGATTAAAAGTCACATCGATCAATTCTGTCGTTTCCCCTGTATTCCACAGGAAAGACGCAATTGAGCCATCAGGATCATAAGAGTTAGCCGCGGAGAAGGTTACCGTCGTACCAACGTCGACTGACGAGCTAGCGGAAGAGTCAATCTGAGCCACAGGAGCTTGATTTCCGTCCCCTGTTTGGATCAAGGTATAAGCAAGTGTTTGATCATCGACCTCAACATCATAGATACCAATAACGCTGGTAATAATGTCATCACCTGAGAAGTCTAGAACTCCGTCGTTATCATTATCACCATAGTTTTGAGTCCAGTCTCCGAGTACATCGAATTTGAACCTTTGGTTGGACTGCCCGTCAAAGTTAACAGAAACACGCCACAAGCTTTCTGATACTCGTGTCATTGGCGTTGAAGCCCAGTTGTTCACCGTACCTCTAAAATAGAGCTGGCTAAAACGCGAATCTGATGCTGATTCACAACTGGAAACCGCTTCGGCCGACACTTGCTTACTGTTGGCATCAAACTGTATAACTAATGTTTGGTCGTTGCCAACCGTAAAGTCACTCGAAGGATAACTCTCTGTCCAATTGCCATCTCGGTCGACCTTAAACCTTGGTCCTCCTGTTTGATCCCCACTGTTAAACACTTGGCAAATCTCATATATATTGCCCCCTTTTGAAGACATTTGTGCTGCCGCCCAATCATTGGACGTACCACGATAGAACCATTCTGCGGACACTGGCGACGTTACCGACGCCACGCCGAGCATGGTCAAAATAAGCTTGCTCATGCTCGTAATCCTTATTGCTTGGTTATAGTGATTTGCTTAGTTGCGCTATTGAAGTCAATCTTATAGCTCGCGTAATCCCCAACTTGGTAGTCACTACTCGGGTAGGCCTCAGTCCAGCTGCCACTATCAATTTTGAAGCGTGCAGGCGTCTCTTCTCCATTAAAACTTTGCTGCGTTGTATAGAGACCAGAGTTAGCATCGTAGGTCAGCTTAGCTAAGCCCCAAGCGTTTGAAGTGCCGCGGAAATACCAGGTTTCATCGCCGCCAACTGCTGTACTTTGACAGTTATCCAGCGACTGCCATTGACCATTCTTGAAGCAAAGTTCGGGAGCTGACGTGCTTAAATCTGCGGATTTATTGTTGCCAGCACTACTAAAGATCGCGTTGAGACTTTGTACACCGACACCAAAATCATGACAGTACAGACCGTTTTCTTCTATCAACGTCACACCAGGCCAGGTTGCATTAGCTACGGACTGATCTGCAACCACACTCCAGTAATACAGCGTTGGCTCTGAATGGTTTTCTGCGTTGTCATAGCAGACCTTACTACCGACTACGGGATCTGGACCGCCGTTATCACCACCGTCACCATTAACTGTGAAACCACAAGCTATTAGTGAGTCCCATTTGCCGTTTGAGAAACATTGACCAGAACTTGCGATTAAATCCTCAGTTTGATTTGCGCCACTATCAGAGAAAATCACATTAACACTGTCTACCACCACACCAAGATCGTGACAGAAATAATCCCCATTAGATATCATTGATACACCTGGCCACGTCGCGTTAGCTATGCTGCCTGCTGGTGTCGCATTCCAGTAATACAAGTTCGGACTATTTAATCCCGCACGATTGTCGATACAAATCGCGGTCGCATTGACTGGACTATCAGGCGTTGGTGTTGGCCCTGGCGTCGGGTCAGTACACCCGGCACACACTTTTGCTCCTACGTGAATCGCCGCTGCATCATGCTTGGCAACCGTAAAGTGAGCATAACCAGACGAATCGACCGAAATAGTAGGTCCGTCACAGGTGCCGGTGGCAGAATCAAAGGTGCCTGCAATCACGTCACAATACTCACCAGAAGGCATTCCGGTTTGAAACCCTTGGTCGATGGATTTATTGTCATCGCGGTTGATCGCTACGAAGCCTAACCCACCTCGTCCAAAGGCAACTTGGTTATAGCCATCATCCCACCAATTAGTGACACGCCACTCTGAAGCAGTATGATTTCGGAACGCGACCATATTGGCAACACCTCGCCATTTGTGTTCGCAAACCCAGTTACCGCCATCGAATCCACAAGCATTCCCCGAGTGGACACCTGATGAAGGTGGTCCAGCATCAAAATCGTTATTGAAGTAGTAACCAGACATAATTTTGGGATAACCATACGGATAAGCTAACGTGAACACGTTTCCTAGCATGTATAAATTGCCAAAATCTTGATGACTCAATACCTGCCCTGGATTGTGCCGCTCTTCATCGTGGTTAGTGACAAAGGTCACCGCCTTATCACTCGATAGCCAACCGCCCCAACTACCAATACCTTGCAGATCTTTAATTCCGCCATGCTTAAACTTAGGCCCGAGCGTTCTTGCAAAATTGAACTCTGTCACATCACCAATATAGGTGTATTCACCTGGCTGAACTGGTTCTCCGCCCGCTCCAATCACTTCTTGGAATATATAAGGATTTCCATTGAGCTTACTTTTAATGGCAGCAATATCGCCTGCTGGCATGTGTTTCGCTGCATCTATCCTAAATCCAGTCACGCCCATGCTTATAGCGTCATTCATATAATCCGCTATTTTCTGACGGACATATTCAGACTCCGTTTTTAAGTCATTTAAACCTACTAAGTCGCAATTCTGTATGGACCAGCGATCACCATAATTTATATCGTCGGTACAATTGTGAAAATCATTGCCACCAAACGGGACCTCTGGGAAATTGCGGTCCCATGCAGCCATATGGTTAATTACTGCATCTACATAAATATCAACCCCTACTGATTTACAGCGGTCTACCATACTCTGAAATTCTTGACGGCTGCCACTTCTACCTTCAAACGAGTAGCTTACTGGCTGATAACGAGACCACCATGCCTGATTATCAACGCTCTTTTGAGGTGGAGATACTTGCACAGCTGAAAAACCTTTAGGGCCCAAGAATGTCTCACATTCTGTCGCAATATCATTCCAGCGCCATTCAAATAGATGCACAAATGTGGTTTTCGGTACCTCTGACGCCGTGCTAATAGGGGGAAAGGCTAGTCCCGCAAGAATTAACCCCGCAGCCAAGCTTAACTTAGGTTTCATTTCTATTCCTTATTTATAGATTTAATTCCAAACAACATAAACAACCAAAAATAAGGTAGGCACTAAATTTACATCTGTAATTGTCTATTTTTTCTAACGTGAGTAGCATCATGAACTGTACAATAAACACACAATCCGATTGAAGCAAAATCACTAAATGTGTATTTTAATTGCATTTCCGCGAATAGAAATTCAGGCAAATATAACTATCACTATATTTACCTGATTTATAAACGATATTTTTTCGTCTTTGATGATGTCACATTTTGTTTAACTACATACAGTGATCAAAATTACGTTTTTTGAATATAACTTTCACTATTTCAACAATGGAACACCGGATATGAAAGGAGAATTAAAGAATAGATTTGAGTGAATCACTCTATTTGCACAGTTTATTTGAACGGTTGAATACTACTCGACATCGATCCCGAGTTCTGCTCTTTTTCGTTTGCTTAATCCCAATGCGACAATACGATATGATTCGCCGATATAGTATCGTAACTCCTCATCGAGATGTCCTTGCGTCTCGGTTTGTTGAATCCATTTCATTCCACGATTAGCGAAATACGGTGCGGGGCGATATCCCTCATGGTCACTGAGAAAATCGAAGTTTAGATCCGAGGTCTTGAAGATATACGCTTCACTGCCCTCTTTGCTCCATCCTCCGATAGCAAAAACCTTTCCTCCAACCTTCCAAACATGCGCATCTCCCCATTGGACCACATGTGATGTCGCCGTAAATGAGCTGCAAAATTCATTAAACTCATCATACTTCATACTGTTTCTTCCCTTTTACGCCTTTATTTCACAAACTCCAGCAGCGCTAAAAGTGCTTCATCTGCCTTAGTAGATTGTACAAAGATATGGTCGTGATAATAGGCAGCGACGACATTTGCACTAATACCTCGCTCGGAAAGCTTGTTAGACACTGCCGCAGTTAAACCGACTGCTTCGAGGCTAGAGTGGACATTTAAGGTGATCATTCTAAAGACACCTTCATACTCAAGGTCTGATTGCCTAGCCTGCGATAAAGGCAGTATCAGGGTGAGTCCTTCTCGCTCTTTAAAAGACCCTATAATGTCGAGTTCAGTGTATTCAGTTAGCGATCCATTGCAGGTGCAAAAGACAAACTCTTCATCGACCAAGCTCGGCTCCATGGAGGCTAGTAGCTGGTCTAAATCGGTAATCCCTGACATTTCGTATCCTTTGAGTTCCCATTTGTGGTTTGAATATGTTGCAGTTCATCGACGCCTACAGCAAGTATCAATAACTTAAAGTTATTAGATCATCACGAAACCAAAGCAATCCCTATGATATAGTCACGACCGTTGCAGTAGTCGGGACGCTAGTTCTGATTCAATAATTTTAATATAGGTAGGAAGCCGTTTGTTTTGAATAGAGAATCCAAGCTACTTGTAGTCGCAATCGCGATTGCCCTTCTCAATATCGTATCGCATCTTTTGTTATCGAAGTTTTTCACTGAGTACTCTTGGGTCGAAATGTCTTTGGCTTCAATTCCGTTTATCATGATGTTGATGTGTGTGTTTGCGGTGCGCTACGCGGCGAGGACTCTGAAGGAAAGCGATAAAGACGAAGGCTAAGGTCGTAGCCTTAGCCTGTATTCAGTCATTGAGCTATGCACTGCTTTATGGAACTTTATCTATCAGTTCAGGCATAATTTCGAACAAATCTCCGACTAAACCATAATCTGCCACCTCAAAGATTGGGGCATCTGGGTCACTGTTGATCGCCACGATGACCTTTGAGTCTTTCATCCCTGCCATATGCTGTATCGCGCCGGAGATTCCAATCGCAATGTAAAGATCTGGGGCCACTATCTTCCCGGTTTGACCGACTTGTAGATCATTAGACACATACCCTGCGTCCACCGCGGCTCTCGATGCGCCTATTGCACCGCCGAGTTTATCTGCAAGCCTCTCTACTAAGGCGAAATTCTCTTTACTCGCTAGGCCTCGTCCACCTGAAATTACCACGTTTGCACTCGACAAATCGGGTCTTTCGCTCACCGTTTGTTCGATACCAATAAACTCACTAATCGAATTTGCTGTCTCTGTCGCATCGAGATTAACGACAGGAGCCGAATCTTGACCCAGCGCACATGCTTGAAACGAAGACCCGCGAACGGTCAACACGATTTTACTATCGTTGGACTGCACCTTCGCGAGCGCATTACCAGCATAGATTGGACGAATGAATGTATTTGCGGACTCAATACTGATCACGTCAGATACCTGCCCGACGTCTAACAACGCGGCAACTCTTGGCAGCAAGTTTTTACCGAAGGTCGTGGCAGCCGCCAACACATGGCTATGGTCTTTCGCTAAACCAAAGACAGCTGGTGTTAACGTTTCTGCTAGTGGATTTTGGTATCTTTCATCGTCTATTTGATAAATCTGAGTTACTCCGGCAGCGCCACTCAGTGTATCGGTAACACTCGAACATTGATGCCCAATGACCAATACTGAGACGGCTCCACCTAACTGTGATGCGGCATTTAATGCCTTCAGCGTATCTGAAGCAATGTTGTTATTGTCATGCTCGGCAATGACCAAAACTCGCGTATCCATAAGACTCTCCCTAAAGCACATTGGCGTCGTTTTTAAGCTTATCCACCAGCTCATCGACCGTGGCAACCATCACCCCTGCGCTTCTAGCAACTGGCGGTGTAACTTCCAGTATTGTTTGATGGCTAATCACATCGACATCGAGGTCTTCTAACTTGATAAGGTCCATCGGCTTTTTCTTAGCTTTCATAATATTAGGAAGTGACGCGTAACGAGGCTCATTTAACCTAAGGTCAGTACTGATGATCGCTGGCATTTCTAGGCGATTGGTCTCTAACCCACCATCCACTTCCCTGGTTACAGTTACGTGTGTATCTGAAGCGACCAGCTTTGATGCGAAAGTACCCTGAGGACGGTCGGTGATCGCAGATAACATCTGAGCGACCTGATTGTTATCGGTATCGATGGACTGTTTACCGAGTAAAACTAATTTGGGCTCTTCTCGTTCCATGATTTGCTTTAGTACTTTGGCAACCGACAACGGCTCTAGCTCAGGTATCGCTTCAATATAGATTGCTCGGTCCGCTCCGAGTGCCAGCGCCCCGCGCAACGTCTCCTGCACGCTACTATCACCAATTGAGACCACTATAACCTCGTCGGCAACACCAACTTCCTTTAATCGAATCGCCTCCTCCACCGCAATTTCACAAAACGGGTTCATCGACATCTTCATATTACTTGTCTCAACCCCGGTTCCATCGCTTTTTACACGGATCTTCGCATAAGGGTCTATTACACGCTTTATCGCTACTAATACCTTCATGTTCACTCCCTAATTCGACGTTCAACGGCTCGGATTGACCATAAACTGAGCTTAGTAAAGTTTACGTTTACGTCAACTGCACTATATTTATACGTAGGCATTTTCAAATCCGATGTTTGGCAACAAAGGTGTACATAATGGAAAGAGAATCAATGGAGTTTGATGTCGTGGTTGTCGGTGCAGGTCCAGCTGGCCTCTCGGCAGCCATTCGGCTAGCTCAGCTTTCTCATGATCAAAACCAAACACTTTCCGTGTGCGTGATTGAGAAAGGGTCGGAGGTTGGCGCACATATTCTTTCTGGTGCCCTATTCGAAACTAAAGCTCTAGATGAACTGCTACCAGACTGGCGTGAGATGAATGCTCCCATAGCCAATCCTATTAGCGACGACGAGTTTATTTATCTAACAACACATTTAAATCATCTTAACGTACCTAACGCAATGGTGCCCAATACATTAAGGAACTCGTCAGATAATCACGCAATAAGTCTCGGCAAACTGTGCCGCTGGCTTGCAGATCAGGCAGAGCAACTGGGGGTTGAGATCTTTCCAGGCTTTGCTGCGAGTAAAGTGTTGTATGATTCTGAGCAACGCGTTATCGGGGTACAAACCACGGATATGGGACTCGATAAACAAGGAGAGAAAAAGCCGACATTCGAGCCCGGTATTAATTTATTAGCCAAGTACACTGTGTTTGCAGAAGGGTCACGAGGACATCTAGGTAAATCACTCATCAGCAAGTTCTCATTGGACAAAAATAAACAGCCACAACACTATGCACTCGGCTTTAAAGAACTTTGGCAATTACCTGACGATCATCCTTACTACTCAAAAGGCAAAGTACTACACGGAGTTGGGTGGCCATTAGCCGAAAGCGGTACCACAGGTGGCAGCTTTCTATACCATCTTGAATCAAACCAAGTTGCGGTAGGTTTGATCGTGGACCTCAACTACTCCAATCCTCACCTGAATCCCTTTGAGGAGTTTCAACGCTTCAAACACCACCGAGCCATTGCCAAATATTTGCAAGGTGGAGAACGCTTGTGTTTTGGGGCTCGCGCTATTACCAAAGGCGGAATACGTTCATTGCCTAAACAACAGTTTCCAGGAGGATTACTGATTGGCTGTGATGCCGGCACATTGAATATGGGAAAAATCAAGGGTAGCCATACAGCAATGAAATCAGGAATGATTGCGGCTGAAGCCATCTTTGAACAATTGTCTGCCGGACAGGTTCATCAGGAAGCCGATTATCAAAGTCGGTTTGAAAGCTCGTGGTTATATAAAGAACTGGCATCGACTCGAAACTTTGGTGCTAACCTACACAAGTTTGGTGAGCCATTGGGTGGCCTACTTAATGTAATTGAACAAAACTGGTGGTCTCGACTCTTTAAGGCTCCTGTCCCTTGGAAAGTGACTGATAACATTGAGGACCATATGATGCTCAAAGCCAAAGACAGTACAACGCCCATAAACTATCAGAAACCAGATGGCGTTTTGAGTTTTGATAGACCCTCTTCATTGTTTTTGTCTGGCACACAGCATGAAGAAAACCAACCCTGTCATTTACACCTGACTGATCCTACTTTAGTGCTGGATATACATATCCCCTTCTATAACGAACCAAGTCAACGCTACTGCCCTGCAGGGGTCTATGAAATCGTTGAGGTTGAGGGCAAGCGGAAACTGCAAATAAACGCAACTAACTGTTTGCATTGTAAAACCTGTGATATTAAAGACCCTTCAGCGAACATCGACTGGACCACGCCCGAAGGTGGTGGTGGTCCGAGCTATAGGGGAATGTAACTTGAGATGATGTCGCTTCCATAGTGACTGACCGCAGTGCGCAATACGTACTGACTATCAAAGTGCGTATCAATTGCCCTAGCTCTAGCTCTAGCTCTAGCTCTAGCTAAATTATAATCTGCAAGTTACAACAAAATGACTTAGGGTTACTCCGTTACTGTGTGAATATGAATGTCTTGCTGTGGGAAAGGGATAGAGATCCCTTCTTGATCAAAACGCAATTTAACTTGCTTGGTGATGTCCCAGTAAACATCCCAGTAGTCACCAGTATCTACCCATGGTCTTACAATAAAATCCACCGACGACGTGTTGAGCGTTTGCACTTTAACGATAGGCTCTGGCGTCGTATGTACGGCTGGGTGAGAGCAAACAATATCGTTGAGTACAGTCTCGGCGTGGTTAAGATCATCGCCATAACCAATCCCAAAAACCATGTCTACACGACGAGACTTTTCATGGGTCACATTCTTAATTACATCGCCCCAAATTTTACCGTTGGGTACGATAATGACTTGGTTGTCAAAGGTACGAATCGTTGTACTCACTAGGCTCATGTGACTCACCTTACCATCCACACCACCAGCAAAAACAAAATCACCAACATCAAACGGCCGATAGATTAGCAGCATCATGCCTGACGCAAAGTTAGACAATGTATCTTGCAACGCAAAACCGACAATGACACCTGCAACTCCAAAGCCCGTCAAGATAGGCGCTAGATTGAGTCCCAGTTGAGACAACCCAACCAGTATCCCGACAACCCATACCGCATTCCCCGAAACAGAGACAAAGAAATGCTGCATTAAGTGCGACAATTTAAGTTTTTGGTTTTTCACCGCCTTTGCTACGATCTTACGAACAACCTTAACCGCTGAACGAGTAATCAGTAGGACGATGAAAAATACACCCAGCTTAAACAGTTGTCTTGGGGCTTGTTCTACCAACCATTCCAGAGCTTGTTCTGACCAATGTGCCAGTATTTCCAGCAATACTTGGCCTTCAAATATTTCGTGTGTGATATTCCCAGATACTTCAAATAATTGCTTTTTATAGATAGCCGTTTTAATACCCAGACTATCAGCGATGGTCACAAGGTAACGTAACCCTTCCGACTCAACCAAAAGCCTTTTATCAATGATAATGTCGTGCAATTGCTGCTTCGCTTGTTCAGAATCCTGCTCATTCAGCAACTGAAAAGAAGCGTGTGAAACTTGATTGCTATAGTAGTCGGTCGCAGACGATGCTAGTCTTAACTGATTTTCTATAGTGTCACGTAAGCGTAACTTACCCACTTCGTCTTTCACATTTAGCTGCTCAAGCCATTTAAAGTTCGTGATTCTTGCTTCATACACCCAGCCAAGATGGTCTTGCACCTCTTTATAATCTTTCAACAATAACAGTTTGGATTCGTCCGCTGCAGCATCAAAATCTTTATTAAGCTCTGAAAGACGACCAATCAAGTACTCTTCTGCATCCAAAGTGTACCGTTGCTGCTGTGTCACTAAGTCGATTAACTCTTGTTCTGGTAACGTTCGTTTCTTCATGGTACGCGCCAGAATAGCGCGTAGCTCTTTGTTCTTATTGAAGATACTAAACTGGGTTACGTATAGGTGCTCACCCTCAATACCGTGCAAAGATTGCGATAACTCTGAGATTTCCTGGCTAATCGCTTCTATTTGGTCACGATAAATTTCATTGTCGTCACTAGATTCTCCTGCAACGATGGCACTTGACCATAAAACCGCAAGTAAAAAGCTAATAATCAACAATAATTTTGAATTAATCACCTTTTTATTTTCAAACAACATTACATACACCTGATACTAAACTATTTGTTTTTGCTCTCAGTTGTGAGCCAAAATCGATTTTTTCACCGCATCCATGTAAATAATGTTTTCCCTAACGAGTAACTAACCTGCAGTGCTCCGCCTCCACCACTTGCTTAGGCTCTGAAAAAGTCACCTTATTGCAAACAACAGAATGGCGCGTTAACTGCTTTACCTCTTGTGCACAACCACTGACTGCGCAAGCCACCAATGAGACGCTATACCACATTAGAGTTGTCTGTTTCATCATCGCTTCCTAAAACGCGCAATCCTAGAAAGGGTTGCTCGTTACGATTTTATTTAGATTTACTAATGGAATTTGGACTTACTTCTCAAGACATACTCGCTGGAAATCATTCCAATCACCTACGCCCGGCGCCACTTCCAAGCAGCCTTCTTTGGCATCCATTACTGCTGTCAGTGTTGAGATGAAATCAGAGCCATAGGCAGCATGCTGCGCGATTGGCTTAGTATTCAGGACATATTTAGCCGCATCGACATTGCCCTCTGGTGTGTTGTCTATGAACTGCTGTGCGAACTCTGCACGCCACTCTGTGTAGGCCGTAGCAACCGTACGTTGCTTACTTTTCTCACCTAATCCAATAGATTCTGCGAAGGCTTGCATTACACCTGGACGCTCAGAATGGTTAGCATGGCCAATACCCGCAGGACGCTTAATCACGTAGTTCTCACCATCAAGCATTTCTACGCCAACGGTATTACCCTTGCTATCAGCAAAGTTAAAATGAGAAGCCACTACTGTGCGGTATTGGTCGAGGATCTTTTCAGCATCATCAACATTCTTAGCATTGCGCACGAGATAGTTTTGAAGTGCACCTAGCTCAATCGCGCTGTCTGCATCAAGCCCAACACCCTTTGAATCGGTGCCTTGGAAGTTAATCACAACGCCGATATCTTTGCCGAGCGTTTGACCTGAGCCGTAAAAGCCAGATGCCATCACCTGAACATAATCGTCCGCTTGTAATACCCAGTAGTTACCCCCTGAAAGTGATGGCGTGTCGTTTACCTGACCAACAACACCTGTGCCAGCGAAACTTACTGTTGTACATCCACTTAACGCAGACTGGGCTGCCGATGCCAATGCGGCATCTAGTTGCGATAGAGTGAACATGGTTTCTAGTGAAATCCGGCCCACTTTGGCCAGCGCTTCAACGATTTCAAAGTATTCTGGGTTTAACTTTCGTGAGTTTTCCAACACCTTCATTGAGCTTTTCTCAAATTCGACCACATCAATCCCTGCTAGCTTATAAACGTATTGCGCTTCCTTAATACCACGTCGAACTTCTTCGCCTACCTGCTTTTCAAATAGCTCAGCGTAGTCTGCTGGTTTTACACCTCGAATATCCACAATAGGAAGACTCTCTTGCTGCACAAATGCTTGTGGTGCGTAGTAAGGTTGATTCACATCCAGCCCTGGAGCAGGCTCAAGTGAAATCGCCTGAGCTGCGCCAGAAAGTGCTAATGCAGTAGCAAGGATTGCGCGTTTAGTCGTTAGCATGGTGTTTACCCTAATGTATTTGGTTAATCAGTTGAGACGGTAGGAGTCTCTGTGTCTGGCTATTAAATTATCATTTCAAATTTCCGAAATTCAGATACCATTAAGGGAGTGATTCCAGAAAAACGGACAAACGCGATGGCAGAAATAGAGACTGAAGGATTCGAGTTTTTTGGCGTTGAAGAGGTGGTATTCCGAAAAATGGTAATAGAACGAATCGAGGCGCTCATGGTTCAAGAAGGGCTATCTAAAAACAGGCTGGCTAAAAAGGCGGACATTGGCCGTTCTGCTCTTTATGAAAAAATGGATCGGGAAGCGAAAAGTCATTTCACCATTTTGGATTTTTTCCGAATCGCCAAAGCGCTCGACGTCAGCTTACTGCAATTATTCCCGATGACTCAGTTAGAACGCATACATGGTGGCCAGCTACCACTTTCTGCCAGTACGCTAAAGTTCCTCGACCTCATGCTAGCTGCCCCTAAAGAGGACATCGAGTTTCTCTCTAACTTCTACGCCTCTTTAAAAAAGCGCGATGATGACAACGAAAGCTAATACCCAAACTTCGCATCCATAATTCGTATAACTCTCCCCATTACTTTCCGAATAATGGAAAGCCCCTCTAGTAATCTAAGTTTCAATCGCTCACAACGAGCTTACTTTGAGCTAAAGATTACCGGAGGTAGCCATGAGAGCCATTCATAGCGTTTTTCTAACCCCTTTACTGACACTTACCATGTGTTCGACAGCCTGGGCTGCTAAATCACCAAAGCCTGAATCAAGAGCAGCGCAGACAGAGCACTATGCGATGGTCATCGCCACAGGAAAAATACTTAGCCTCACCCAATGGAAAGTTGAAGTCGACTTTGGGCAAGAGTTGGAGATAGGGATTAGGAACAAAGATTTATTGCGGGATGAAAGCGGTAAAACACTGACTTTTAACTCTCCTATGGACGCTCTGAACTATATGAACGCTCAAGGATGGACCCTAGTTTCTGCTACTACGTCTGATAATCGTTTTACTGCCATTATTAAACGATCAGTGAAATAGCTACGAATTAACTTACATAGGAGAGGTTATGCGAAGAACTAACGATATCGCTGTGTGCATGAATTATGAGGTTGCCGAGACTGATACTCAGTGTCCACAACCTCTGTGCAAGAAAGCAGCTCAAATCTATCTAAGCGAACTTAAACATAGTTTGGGTAGTACGGATGCTGCTAGCCCGATCGGTGAGAAGATATTGGTCTTAGCCTGTTTGGCGTTAGTGCATAGCCAAACATTTGTCGACTATAGACTGCCGCTTAAAAGAGCACTTAAGGGACAGCCCTTAGTCACAGAACCTGATTGGTCGCTTGACTATGACAAAAAGGATAAAACTGATCCAAATACTTCATCTATTGACAAATATGGTTCAGAGAAAACACCTGAGTAAAAGTACCATTATCGCAGAGGCTTATCGTGCCGCCCTTGAGCTATTTGAAGACATTGAGTGCGGAATGCAAAAGGAAAGCCCCAGCGGTTGCTGAGGCTTTTCGATATATAAACTAATAGCGCATTATTGAGCTTGCAAAGCAAACTCATCAAGACGTACTTCAGTCTGCTTACCGATATCCCCATCCATATTGATGCCTGACGTATCGGTGATACGCATTCTGGTATAAATAACGGCGCTGGTGTTATCACCAGAGTTAAACGAAAGTGACGCTTGGCGGAATGACTTCTTCACCGCACCTTTAGGGCTGTCAGAAAGATCAGTAACATGAATTGATTTCTCTTTGAGTGTCTTTCCGTTTGCACCTAGTACACCAGCAAGTAGTTGGCTCGGTGAGTTATCACCCTTCTTGTCGTTGTAGTAGAACGAAAGCGTATAGTCAGTGTTCGGTTTCAGACCCGCGACTTCTTGACTCACACCCGGAGTAGCTGAGAAATCATCCGTCGCATTTCTAAAGCGAATGCGCACTGAGCCTTCATCATCAAAAGCCGTGTCTTTTGAGCTACCAACATCGCCTTTTCCGTTCTTGTTATCCGCTTCTTTACGCCAAAAATCACTCTTACCTTTGTTGCTTCTAAACTCAGTAAACTGGGGATCTTGTAACAGCTCATTTGAAGAAGAGGTAATCACTTGAGTAGATGCTTGTGCAGCGCCCGCCATTAGGCTCGCAACCGCTAATCCAAGTAAGATTTTTTTCATTGTAGATGTCCTTGTTATCGTTGTAGGGTCTCCAGATGGATAACAAACATACTACAATGCTATTGTATTACTTAATGTGATTGAGCAAGCAATTTTGGACGATGATATAAGTGCAACAAACATATCATCATAAAAACAAAGGCTTATAAAAACAAAGACCCCTACCTTTTCAGGTAGAGGTCAAACGACTCATAACGCTGAAGATAAATAATTAGATAACGAGCCCACCGTCTACCTCAATCACGCGGCCATTCACATACTCGTTTTCAAGAATATAACGAACGGTATGGGCGATTTCTGACGGGTCAGCCATTCGACGCACTGGCACCATATTCTCTAGGCGCTCACGCGCTTCTGGTTTCATGGAAGCTGTCATCGACGTTTCCACAACACCCGGTGCAATCGCTACCGAACGGATACCGTAACGAGCCAGCTCTTTACCCCACACCGATGACATGGTCGCAACGGCTGCCTTAGAAGCTGCGTAGTTGGTTTGCCCCATATTACCCGCTCGTGAGACGCTAGAGATGTTGATGATGACACCGCGAGAGTCTGACTCAATCATCTTCACTGCAGCCTCACGACCGCACAGAAAAGTGCCCGTAAGATTGACATTAATGACCGCATTGAAGTCACCGAGAGACATCTTAGTGATTTCGCCCCCTCTTGCTTTAACGAGCATGCCATCACGGAGAATACCTGCATTGTTGACGAGACCGTTTAGAGCTCCAAATTCAGTGACAATGTCACTAAATACCTGCTCCACTTGTTCTTCATTGGTGACATCAACTTGATAAGTTTGCGCTTTTACCCCAAATGCCTCGCAGAGTTCTTTTGTCTCTGTTAAGGCGTCTTGATTGACATCGAGCAGTGCCAAGCTCGCTCCCTGCGAAGCTAGGCTTGTCGCCATAGTTTGACCTAATCCTTGTCCTGCACCAGTAATAGCGATAACGCTCTGTTCAAGTTCCATTTACTTCTCCCTTCTACTGCTTATTGCTAAAAAACTCAAATAGACTCGAGAAATCTAACTCCGCATTTCCGTTTCGGTTATGGAGTGCGTAGAGACTGTGAGCTAACGCTCCCATGGGCACTGAAGATTGACTCAATTTCGCCGCATCTAACCCAAGCCCCAAATCCTTTGACATCAACTTACACATAAAACCGGGAGTATATTGGTGGCTCGCTGGCGCGTGCTCCAAAACTCCCGGACAAGGGTTATATAGTTCTAAAACCCAGTTTCTTCCAGAACTCTGTAGCATAATATTTGATAACACCTCAGGATTGAGATCGTTATCCACACCAAGATTAAGGGCTTCACATGTCGCTGCCATGACAGAACCCAATAATAAGTTGTTGCATATCTTTGCCATTTGACCGTCGCCCGCTTTCCCAGCGTGAAACACGTTTTTCCCCATATGAGACAAAATGGCTTTCGCCTTACTAAAAGCAGAGTCCGTTCCACCAACAATAAAGGTCAGCGTGCCAGCCGTGGCACCTGCAACACCTCCAGAAACAGGCGCGTCGACAAACTCGATGCCTTTTTCAGAGGCAACGCTAGCGACCGCTCTCGCCGTATCCGGGTCAATCGTCGAGCAATCAATCAAGAACGTGTCGTCTGAGATGAGCTCAAGCACCCCCTCATCAGATTCGGTACCAAGGAACACTGTTTTAACATGCTCACCCGCAGGTAACATGGTTACGACGATATTGGCACTCTCTACGGTATCTCTTAGGCTTGAGCATCCCACCGCACCTTCTTTCTTCAACACGTCAATAAGCGCTGGCACACGGTCATAAACACGAACGGCAAACCCAGCTTTAAGCAGGTTACTCGCCATAGGACTTCCCATGTTTCCAAGCCCGACAAAAGCAATCGTGGTGTTAGCTTGCTCGTTCATAATTATCTCCTTAATTATTCCACCGTAGTTGACTCAATAGTGTCCAAGTTTGGCGAGAGGATGCTCTTCATCGCGCCATAATGAGGTGAATAGCTCATCAATGACGCTTCTATCCACCAAGCTGACATGTTGATACTTCCAGTTCGGCATACCATCCTTATCAACTAAACGAGCGCGCACGCCTTCCTGAAACTCACCGAGAAGAACACTTCTAAGTCCGAGGATTAGCTCAAGTCGGAAGCAGTCGGCTAAAGATAAGTGACTGTAATTCTTGATTTGTCTAAAACAGATGTGTGCTGTAATAGCGCTACCGTCCATAAGGTTTTGCTTAGCAGCCTCCATCCACTTATCGTGACAGGGTAACGCCATGATATTGGCGTACACATCGGTGAGGTTATCTGATTCACATGCTAACGATATATCAGGAAGTAGTGGTTTCAGGTGCGCTTCAGGCTTAGCGATATTCGCCTTGTCGGATAACTCGGTAAGGATTTCAGTAATATAGTCATAGCTGTCTTCAACGCTATCCCACTCAGCGCTTTGAAGTTGTCCTATCAATCTCTGTTTATCAGAAGGCGCGTTTAGATGGTCAGCGAGATGGATATCTAACGCATCGGTGGCATTCATCATAACGCCAGTTAGTCCGAGAAACAGACCAATATTGTCTTCTAGTTGATTTAAAAAATAGGTGGCACCCACATCGGGAAAGAGACCGATATTAATCTCTGGCATCGCGAGTCGTGAGTCTGGCGTTACTACCTTATGGCTCGCACCCATAAACAGTCCCATTCCACCCCCCATGACAATACCTTCTCCCCATGCAACGATGGGTTTGCAATAAGTGTGGATAAGGTAATCGCACTCGTACTCGGTCGCAAAAAACTGCTCGCCATAGGCTTTTGCATCGTCCAAGGGACCTTGTCTCATCTTTTCATGCAGAGCGCGTACATCGCCCCCCAGCACAAAAGGCCTTATCGCCTGAGCCATCCAATAGAACGCAAAGTACGTTGTCATCCTCATGCCACACCTCTAACTGCTGCTTCAACAGCACTAACATGTCGAAGGTCAGTGCGTTGAGTGCTTTCGGATTATTGAGTGTAGCAATACCAATCACATTGCCATTGTCACAGCTAACTTCCTGGAACTGGACTGGTGCCATAAAACCTCCTAACGATTCTTCCATTGAGGTGGACGTTTCTCTAGAAATGCATTCACGCCCTCTGCTTGATCCTCGGTATCGAACAATTGAATAAATAACTCCCGCTCTTTGACTAAACCGTGCGATACAAAATGACCTCGGTTGTTTTGAATAAGCGTTTTACATGCTGCTACTGATGAAGGCGACTGATTGGCGACTTGTTTAGCAAGCTTACTCGCAGCTCCTAAGGCTTGCCCCTTACCTACAACCTCCTCAACCAGCTTAATTTGCAATGCTTGCTGGGCTGAAACTTGCTCACCACACAAGATTATTCGTTTTGCCCAGCCCTCCCCGACTAACGCCGTGAGATTTTGAGTACCACCGGCACAAGGCAATAATCCCACTTTCGCTTCAGGCAAGGCGAGCACAGCGTGTGACTCAGCAATACGAATGTCACAAGCTAGCGCGACTTCTAGGCCTCCTCCCATAGCGTAGCCATTGATGGCGGCGATCGACACTCCACGAAACTGTGATAAGGCTTCGAACGCTTCACCAAAAGCGCGTGACATCAAACAAGCACTCTCTTTATCGCCGCCTGCAAACACATTTAAATCTGCACCAGCAGAAAAAAACTTCTCTCCTTGCCCGGTGATAACTAAAGCATAGACCTCTCTGTTAGCGTTCAGCTCATCGACTAAGCTTTTTAGGTTGTTGAGACTTGCCGCCGTCCAGGTGTTCGCTGGCGGGTTGCTGATCGTGATCGTTGCAACGTGGTCCTGTATCTGATGAGGAATCAATGATGACTCAGACATGAGGCGTTCTCCTTATCCGCTCATTTTGAAGGTGGCACTATTCGATCGGGTAACTGCTATTTAGCAATCGCCTTGCAATGATGAGGCGCATGATTTCGTTGGTCCCCTCAAGGATCTGATGAACACGAACATCGCGGAAGTGACGCTCTAACGAATATTCCTTGATGTAGCCATATCCACCAAAAAGCTGAAGTACACCGTCACATACCTTAAAACCAACGTCGGTCGCGTAGCGTTTCGCCATTGCGCAATATGTCGTGGCATCTGCATGCCCAGCGTCGAGCTTGAACGCTGCCAAGCGCACCATTTGCCTCGCGGCGACCAACTCAGTAGCTAGATCGGCCAACTTAAATTGCAATGCTTGAAAGCTCGCTAGAGATTGACCGAACTGCTTTCTTTCTTGAAGATATTGAGTCGCTTGGTTTAGCGCGTGTTGCGCAGTCCCGACAGAACAAGTGGCGATATTGATACGCCCACCATCCAAACCTTTCATAGCAAAAGTAAAGCCCTCACCTTCACGACCTAACAACTGATTAACTGGTACCTTAACGTTCTCAAAAGTAATGGCTCTTGTGGGTTGGCTATTCCAGCCCATCTTTGGCTCTTTACGGCCGAAGCTGATACCTTCGGAATCTGCATCCAGTACGAATGCAGAAATCCCTTTTGCGCCGCTCTCTCCCGTTCTCGCCATGACCACCAACACTTCAGTATCTCCCGCACCAGAGATAAAGGTTTTGGCGCCATTGAGCACGTAATAGTCGCCCTCAAGACTCGCATTTGTAGTGAGTGACGCTGCATCTGAGCCAGCATTAGGCTCGGTTAAACAGTATGAGCCGAGCCATTCTCCGGAGATAAGCTTAGGCACAAATCGCTGCCGAGCAGCATCGTCTGCAAAGTTGGCGACCATCCACGTCACCATGTTGTGAATCGTCATAAAAGCTGTCGTCGATGTGCATCCCATACTTAACTGCTCAAAAACGATGGAAGCATCTAACCGACTTAACCCCAGCCCACCTTGCTCTTCCGGCGTATACAGACTAAGAAAACCAATATCACCCGCTTGTCTTAGCACGTCTTTGGGGAAGTGGCATTCTTCATCCCACTTTGCAGCATTTGGAAGTAGGCTTTCTGTTGCGAACTGACTCGCCGTGTCCGCGAAGGCTCGCTGGTCTTCGTTAAGTTCAAAATCCATCATTTACCCTCCATTTGCGAAGCTCACCCGTTGCTAAGCTCACCCGTTTTTCAACGAAGCTGAATCGTTAAATTAGGCCCATCTGACACATCTTCTTCAAACCATTTTGCTGTGACGGTTTTGGTCTCAGTATAAAAACGAACGGCTTGTTTACCGTAGGCATGAAGATCGCCATAGAAACTGCCGCGCCAGCCTGTAAATGAAAAAAATGGTAGCGGAACAGGGATCGGAACATTGATCCCTACTTGACCTACGAGCACCTGATGTTGGTATTTGCGTGCAGCGCCACCGCTCGCTGTAAAGATGGACGTACCATTGCCATATGGATTGGCGTTTACCAAAGCAATTGCCTCCTCTAAGCTGTCCACCTCTATGCACACCAATACTGGTCCGAATATCTCTTCTTTATAAATCGCCATTTCTGGTGTCACCCCTTTGAACAAGGTTGGAGAGACCCAGTTTCCGTTCGGATAATCTTTGACAGTACTGCTGGAACCATCTAGCAGGCATTGCGCTCCCTCTGACTTCCCTTTTTCAATCAGATCCAACACACGTTGTTTCGCTTGTTTACTGATTAGTGGCCCATAAGCGGCTGAGGCATCATTCCATGCGCCAGGGTGGATCGCCTTCATTGCATCACTAAGTTCATCAATCCACTCATTTGCGCTACCGACAAACACCGCAACAGAAATAGCCATGCAACGCTGCCCCGCTGCGCCCACCGACGAACCCACCAATTGGTTAATCACCTGCTCTTTATTTGCATCAGGCATGATCACCATATGGTTTTTCGCGCCCGCAAAGGCTTGTACTCGCTTGTGATTTGCCGTTCCCGTTTGATATATGTATTGAGCGGTGGGCACTGAACCAACAAATGAAACCGCGCAAATCTTTGGATGAGTTAGCAAGTAGTCAACCTGGGGCTTCGACCCATGAATAACCTGCAAAATACCTTTTGGCGCACCCGCTTGATGGAATAGCTCAGCGAGTTTCACTGCGGTATAAGGAACTTGCTCTGAAGGCTTAAGAACAAAGGCATTGCCTGCTGCTATGGCAATCGGGAACATCCAAAGCGGTATCATGGCTGGAAAATTAAACGGAGTAATACCACAGCACACACCAAGTGGCTGAATGAGCGAATAGCTATCGATATCTGTCGCCACATTCTCGACGGTTTCGCCCATCATATTTGAGGCTATGTTTGCCGCTTGCTCCACCACCTCGATCCCACGCCACACATCACCCTTGGCATCTGCCAGGGTCTTGCCTGTTTCTTTGGAGAGCACTGCTGCGATATCGTCGTGGTGCTCTTTCAGTAAGTGCTGATAACGAAGCATTAAACGAGCACGCTCTGACACTGCCACCTCACGCCACACTCTTTGAGCCAAAACGGCTTGCTGAATGGCGGCTTCCATCTCATCAATTGGCGTCAGAGGCACCATTCCAATAACATCGTTTGTACTCGGGTCAGTGACGTCAAGCCATTCTGTCGCATTAGAGACGATGGCTTGCCCATCAATAAAATTTCTAACGTTGTTGGTCATGAGTAAGTCCTCATAATGTCCGTTAAATATTCGGTACTTCGATGGCGACCGCGGTTGCCTCACCGCCACCAATACACAAAGTGGCAATTCCTTTGAGCGGTTTATCTGATTTGAGCGCTCTTTCTCTCAGCGCATGTATGAGCGTCACTAGAATTCGTGCGCCACTCGCACCTATTGGGTGCCCTAACGCACAAGCACCACCTTTAACATTGACCCTTTCTGGGTCGAGTTCTAGCTGGTCAATTGCTATTTGAGTGACAACAGCAAAGGCTTCGTTGATCTCCCAAAGATCAACATCGTTTCGATTCCACTGGAGCTGTTTGAGTAGCTTTTGAATGGCATCCAGGGGTGCCAGTGTAAACTCTGAAGGTCTTCTTGCAGCCGTTACCTGTGCCTTAACGACAGCGAGCGGCGCGAGTCCCAAGTCGAGGGCTTTTACTTTGCTTATCAGTACCAATGCCGCAGCCCCGTCGGAAATAGCACTGGAGTTTGCGGCTGTGATCGTACCGCTGTTATCAAAAGCAGGTTTTAGCGACGAGATTTTGCTGACTCGAATTGAACTGGGTAGCTCATCATTTGAAATAAAACTGTTGTTATCTAATTGGATCTTCGCAATTTCTTGTGAAAACGAGGCATTTTCAATGGCACTTTTTGCTCTCATTGCTGAGCGTGCCGCCCATTCATCCATTTGTTCACGGCTATAGCCGAGCGCATCGGCAGTTCTCTGACCGTAAACGCCCATTAGCTCGCCTTCATAGGCATCTTGCAGCCCGTCTAGAAACATATGATCGTAAGTCGTTTTGTGCCCAATGCGCATGCCATTTCGCCCTTGCGGTAACAAGTATGGCGCATTGGTCATACTCTCCATCCCACCCGCTACCGCACACGCAGCTTCCCCTATCCGAATCTGAGTGGTCGCCATCATCACAGCTTTCATCCCCGACCCACACACTTTGTTGACGGTTGTGCAAGGCGTGTTGAGATTGAGATTGGCGTTCAGCGCAGCTTGTCTGGCCGGAGCTTGACCAACGCCTGCAGTCAGCACGCAGCCCATTACGACCTCATCAACGACGTCTGCGTCTAGCCCAGATTCTTTCAACGCCGCGCTAATTGCGATGCCTCCTAAATCCGTCGCACTAAATGAAGCAAGCTCACCCTGAAATTTTCCCATCGGCGTTCGCTTCGCTGCAACTATCCAGACTTCGTTGTCTTCAACATGCTTATCCATCACCTTGCTTCCTCACCCACTTCATTGTTAATGATTAGCTTGACGTTTACGTAAGCATAGCACTAACATTTACGTAAACGTAAAGAAACAAGTTGCTAACTTGTCAATTTATCTTTACTCACTACAGCAGTGGCAGAGTGAAGACTGATGTAAGCCCAGTTAATCGGAGAGCAGTACCGTGGAAACCTATAAGATCAGTGAACTCGCAAAAGAATTTGATATCACGACAAGAAGCATTCGTTTTTATGAAGATGAAGGTCTGATCCAACCGGACCGCAGTGGCAGTATGCGTCTCTACAATCGACGCGACAAAATACGCCTAAAACTCATACTGCGAGGAAAACGCCTAGGTTTCTCGCTCGCAGAGATTAGGGAGTTGTTTGAGCTTTATGATACTCACCAAGAAGGTGACCAACTCACCAAAATGTTGAAGATCATTGACGAGAAAGAAGCCGTTCTCAAAAGACAGCTCGATGACATTAATACACTACTGGAAGACTTGACCGTTGCGCGAAAACGCTGCGAAGACGCATTAGCAAAAGACTAGAACGCTCAGCGCACCTTTGCGCAACAAGGGTACGTGACTAGGTCAATGTCCAGTATGAGGAGGAATTATGCTCACTCAGTATCGCCCCATGGACTTTGGCTTGGATGAATCCATCAACCTACTTCGTGAGCACGTGAGTGGGTTTGCTAAGGAATGTATCGCACCTCTCGCTGCCCAAATCGATGAGCAAAATGCTTTTCCAAATGAATTGTGGTCACAACTAGGAGACATGGGCTTACTCGGCGTTACCGTCGCTGAACAGTATGGCGGCGCAGATATGGGCTACGTTGCTCACGTCGTTGCCTTGGAAGAAATCAGCCGAGCTTCCGCCTCCGTCGCTCTCTCTTATGGCGCGCACTCAAACCTTTGTGTCAATCAAATATACAGAAATGGCAATTCACAGCAACGTGAAAAATACCTGCCAAAGCTCATTGATGGGTCGCACGTTGGCGCGCTCGCAATGAGTGAAGCAAATGCTGGTTCAGATGTGGTGAGTATGCAGTTAAGAGCTGAGCGCCACGAAGACCACTTTTTACTTAACGGCTGCAAAATGTGGATCACCAACGGGCCCGATGCCGATGTGCTAGTAGTCTATGCCAAAACCGATCCGAATGCCGCGCAACACGGCATTACAGCTTTTATCATAGAGAAGCAGTTTGATGGATTCAGCCATGCTCAAAAACTCGACAAACTTGGTATGCGGGGTTCAAACACCTGTGAACTGGTATTCCAAGACTGCAAAGTACCTATTGAGAATGTGTTGGGTGAAGTAAACCAAGGCGTCGAGGTATTGATGAGCGGTCTTGACTACGAACGCGTCGTTCTAGCTGCCGGCCCCGTCGGCATTATGCAAGCCTGCCTTGATCTCGTCGTTCCTTATGTTCATGAACGCAAACAGTTCGGACGCGCCATTGGTGAGTTTCAGTTAGTTCAAGCCAAGCTTGCTGATATGTATACCCGTTGCAACGCTGCCCGCTCTTATCTGTATGCGGTTGCTAACGCATGCGATAGAGGCAAGGTAACCCGCAAAGATTCTGCAGGTGTCATTCTGTACACCGCTGAATTGGCAACGCAAATGGCGCTCGATGCGATTCAATTACTCGGCGGTAACGGTTATATCAACGAATATCCAGCAGGTCGACTATTGAGAGACGCTAAACTCTATGAAATTGGCGCAGGAACCTCAGAAATTCGTCGGATGCTGATAGGTCGAGAGCTGTTTGACGAGTCGCGTTAAGGAGAGGCTATGCCACAAATTATCACCAAAATTAAGCCTGATTCAGAGCTTTTTAAAGATAATACTGCCGCCATGGAGAGCCTAGTCTCAAAGCTGCAAACTAATCTCGCCCAAATTAAACAAGGAGGTGGAGATAAGGCAATTGAGCGTCAACGCAAGAAAGGCAAGTTGCCGGTTCGAGAACGCATTGAAGCACTCATTGACAAGGGCTCCGAGTTTCTTGAGATCGCCCAATTTGCCGCTTGGGAAGTTTACGATGAGTCAGTACCTTGCGCTGGGGTTGTTGCGGGCATCGGCCATGTATCGGGCGTAAGGTGCATGATTGTCGCGAATGACCCAGCGGTTAAAGGCGGGACTTACTATCCTTTAACCGTTAAAAAGCACTTAAGAGCACAGGAAATCGCAGCGAAATGTCACCTACCCTGCATCTACTTGGTAGATTCAGGTGGCGCTAACCTGCCACATCAAGCAGAAGTGTTTCCTGATAAAGAGCATTTCGGGCGGATCTTTTTCAATCAAGCTCGCATGTCTGCAAAGGGTATTCCGCAGATCGCCGTCGTTTTGGGTTTGTGTACTGCTGGTGGAGCCTATGTACCCGCCATGGCTGATGTGTCGATTATGGTGAAGCAGCAAAGCACGATTTTTTTGGCAGGGCCGCCACTAGTCAAGGCTGCAACAGGGGAAGAAGTGACAGATGAGGAGCTTGGCGGCGCTGATGTTCACTGCAAAAAGTCCGGCGTTTCGGACTATTATGCTGATTCAGAAAGTCATGCTATTCAACTCGCTCGAGAAACTGTCTCAAACACCAACCAATCCTTAGATGAAGCAACAGCAGCGACATTCCTTCCCCCCAAATACGACATCACAGACATCTATGGCATCGTCAATCGCGATTTAAGACTCTCATTTGATGTCCGAGAAGTGATAGCTCGATTAGTAGACGGTTCTGATTTCGATGAGTTTAAAGCACTCTATGGCTCAACCCTGGTATGTGGCTTCGCTCGAATTGAAGGTCAGCTAATTGGTATCGTCGCCAACAACGGCATCCTATTCTCTGAGTCTGCTCAAAAAGGGGCGCACTTTATCGAGTTATGTGCCAAGCGCAAGGTTCCCCTGCTCTTCTTGCAAAACATCACCGGATTCATGGTCGGAAAACAGTACGAAGAAGGCGGCATTGCTAAGCACGGAGCCAAACTTGTCATGGCCGTTTCATGTGCAGACGTCCCTAAGTTCACTGTGATCATCGGAGGTTCCTATGGTGCAGGAAACTATGGGATGTGCGGCCGAGCGTATGACCCAACCATGATGTGGATGTGGCCCAATGCTCGTATATCGGTAATGGGTGGGATACAAGCCGCTAATGTCCTCACTCAGGTGAAACATGATGTGAAAAAGCGTCAGGGTGAAGAATGGGAGCCTGCTCAAGCAGAAGCTTACAAACTAAGTATTGTTGAGCGCTACGAGCGAGAAGGTAGCCCCTACTACGCGAGTGCGCGGCTCTGGGATGATGGAATCATCGACCCTAAAACAACACGCAGCGTGTTGAGTCAAGCTCTCAAAGCCTCGCTCAATGCGCCTATACCCGACAGTGAGTTTGGTATCTTTCGAATGTAGGGGAAAGCTATGAGTGACCATATACGTCTTGGTATCACCGCGTCTGGTGTCGCTACCATTACTTTGAATCGCCCTGACAAACGAAATGCGTTCAGCAGCAAAACGATCAGTGAACTCATAGCCGCGCTAGATTCTCTTTCCAACCAACGAAATGTCCGCTGTTTGATCGTGCAAGGAGAAGGCAAACACTTCTCTGCTGGTGCTGATTTAGCATGGATGAAATCAATGGCTAATAACAGTCGTGAAGAGAACGTCCAAGACGCCAAGCGGCTTGCGCTACTATTATCGTCGCTGGATAACATGCCAATGCCAACCATCGCCGTCGTTCAAGGCTGCGCCTTTGGAGGAGCGTTGGGTCTACTATGCTGCTGTGATATCGTCATTGGCGAAGAGTCCAGTCTTTGCTGCTTTAGCGAAGTAAAGATTGGTCTGATACCCGCTACTATAGCCCCCTATGTCGTTCGAGCCATTGGATCTCGCTCGGCAAGACGATACTTGCTGACCGCTGAGACAATCACGGGAAAACAAGCAATTGAAATAGGTCTTTTTCATGAACTGACACAGGACGGCGATTCTGAATTTGTTGCGGCGGACATGGCCAAACAAATCCTATCCTCTAGTCCGTCTGCCATCCGAAACACAAAATCATTAATTAAAAAATGCCATTTTCATATCGAAGATCCTCTCATCAATCACACCGCAGAGCTTATCGCAGACGCAAGAGTCTCTGAAGATGGGCAGCATGGACTGCAATCGTTCTTCTCAAAAACAACGCCAGAGTGGGTTTGGAAGGAATAACAATGATTAGAAACGATGACTATTCAACACGCTTGCACAAGCTTCTACCAAAACAGGTCAACATCGTTGAAGTTGGCGCGAGAGACGGGCTGCAGAATGAAAAAATGGTGCCTCTCGACGTCAAAGTCGCCTTAATTGATAAACTCTCCCAAACTGGTCTCTGTTACATCGAAACAGGCGCGTTTGTTTCTCCAAAACGTATTCCCCAAATGGCGGACTCGGCGGAAGTCTTTGGGGAGATTAACAGAAAACCGAGTATTACCTATTCAGCCCTTACCCCGAACTTGAGAGGTTTAGAGGATGCCATTCAGGCGGGCGCTGACGAAGTTGCCGTGTTTACTTCTGCATCCGAAACGTTCAGTCACAATAATATTCACTGCTCCGTCAACGAAAGCCTAAAGCGCTTCGAGCCCGTTATCGCTCTCGCGGCATCTGAAAATATTAGAGTTCGAGGGTACCTCTCATGCGTCGCCGATTGCCCGTACGAAGGTCCAACTCAGCCCGCTCAAGTAGCGTCTATAGCAAAGGCAATGAGTGATCTCGGGTGCTATCAGGTATCGTTGGGCGACACGATTGGGACAGGAACACCTTTAAGAATTGCTCGAATGATTGAGTCGGTGTCCCATTTATTGCCAACCCACAACCTTGCCGTGCATTTCCACGATACCTACGGCCAAGCCCTCGCCAACATTTTTCAAGCTTTACAAATGGGTATCAACACCATAGATAGCAGTGTGGCTGGACTCGGAGGCTGTCCTTATGCACCTGGCGCCAGCGGTAATGTAGCGACAGAGGATGTTCTGTATCTATGTGAGGGTTTGGGTATCAATACTGGTGTCAACTTGGAGGAAGTAGTTAGAACAGCTCATTTTATCGCCAAGACTTTGGGCAAAGCACCAAATTCAAAGGTGGCACGCTCTCAAATGCCATCTTGACGCTTCCATCAAATCAGTTCGATACCCATACCTTTCGCGACATAGGCAACGGCAAAGAAGCAGCCTATCGACACTAATGCCCCAACACCCAAGGACCACCAAAAAGAATAACGACTTAGCAGAAGTGGAAAGAGAAGAAACATTGGCAACGTCGGCAATACATACCAAAAGGTATAGTAAGCATGATTTGCTAGCTTTTGCTGACTTTGCCCTTCTGCATACATCCAGATTAAAGCAAGAATGGTCACAACGGGTAACGCTGCGATCAAAGCACCAAGCTTGTCACTTCGCTTCGCTACTTCAGAGATCAAGACTACTACGCCAGCTGTGAGCAGGTATTTGGTGATAATCCATAACATATTCCCTGCTCCTTCTACCGACGATTATAGCCCTTGAATACACTTAACTATAAACAACCTCATAGAAGCGCATAACATTCACGGTAACTTTTCCCCAATTTGATTTAGCAACGCGAGCTTGATGAAACTCGAAAGCGGCCGTATCAACAAACTCTTCATAAACATCGAATCGACCAGAAATATCATCATGTGGGGTGACTTTGAAAACGATGCAACCCGACTCTTTGCGAGTAAGTAAAATATGCTCATTCAGAGCTTCAGTTACAACGCTAGTTTCTTCGCTCGGTACTTCTATGTAACCGGTCAGTATAACTTTAGACATGATTATCCCCATCGACCACTAACTCATTGATATGACGATAAACTAAACATGACTTTATAGAAATTTCAACAATTTACTTTACGAGTTCTGGCGCCTAAGGTGCCGTTTTTTGCAGTACATCGCAGTATCGGCGATGGCAATTGTTTTACTCAAGGAGTTTGATTGTTCGTTGATAGGAACAACCCCAACGCTCACACTTACTTTAGTTGAACAACTGCTCGGTGTGATCACTTTGAATGACTCTAAATTTCTGACCATTTCAGTAAGGAGCTTTTGATCACGTACACCTGACAACAGAGTAATAAACTCATCCCCCCCTAAACGGATATGAGTACCTAGATCATTCGTCGCTGAACGTAAGTGTCGCGAAAAATCAATCAGTACCTGATCGCCAAACTGGTGGCCAAATTCATCATTTAGCTGCTTGAATTTATTAATATCGAAATAGAGCATGTAGCTATAGAAGCTAGGACTAAAGATGTGCTCAACAATACTTAGATAGTTGCGGTTGTACAGTCCTGTTAATGCATCACAATACGCCAGCGCATAAAGATCATTTAAGCAGCGCTTCTCACTCGCATAGTTAACCCGTGAGACAAGTACTTTTTGCAAATTCACTTTATCGAAATAGAGCTTCATCTTGAGCTCAGCATTGAGTATGTCACCATTTTTCTTTAAATAGGCCTTATCGATAGATATCTCATCAATGATCTGATCAATCAATGCATCTCTGGCAAGCTTGTTTAAACCGAGGCTATCAGGGTGCGATATAACGACATTTGGAGAGAATAACTCGTTCTGTTTGTAACCCAATACACTAGCGTACGAGTTATCAACGTAAAGTAACTTTCCTTGCAAATCACTGACAATTATCGGAGAGATGTTGGCCGTAACTAGTCTTTTAATAGTGTACCGCTCAGCATGGTTCGCGCTTTCTCGGATCATCAGAGGTTCCTTCCTCCTTTTGATTATTTTATAACTAAGTAAAATAGGTGAATAAATATTAGTCAAATCAAATAAAAGGAATGCTATGCGAAAAAGGTTCTTTTTGTTTTGACTGGATTGAGGGTTTGTGGCGACTTAAAACAAAAAAACCCGGAGTCAGGCACTCCGGGTCGAGGGTCAATAGATATTGGGGTATCTAATGATTAAAGCAGTTCAACTGATTGTTGAGCGATAACGAATTCTTCGTTAGTTGGGATAACCATAGCAACCGCGTTTAGCAGTTCAGATTTACCGATGATGCCAGCATTACCGAAGCGCGCGTCTTCGTTACCTTTCGCATCTTCAACGAAACCTAGTAGTTTTAGGTTGCTCAGGATTTCGCGACGGATGTCTAGAGAGTTCTCACCAATGCCGCCAGTGAAGATTACTGCGTCTAGGCTAGACAGTGGAATCATGTAAGAACCGATGTACTTAGCTACGCGGTATGTGAATACCTCGAACGCTAGTTTCGCGCCTTCATGACCTTCTTCCATCGCTTCTAGGATGCCACGTGCGTCTGACGTTAGACCAGATACACCTAGGAAACCAGATTTCTTGTTAAGCGTTTCGAAAACTTTCTCTTGGCTCCAGCCTTTTTTCATCAAGAACTCAATGATGCCTGGATCAAGGTCACCAGAGCGCGTGCCCATCATAAGACCAGCTAGCGGAGTAAAGCCCATTGACGTATCAACACTTTCGCCGTTGCTGATAGCACATACTGATGCGCCGTTACCTAGGTGAACAGAGATAAAGCTCGATTCTTCAACCGGTTTGTTCAGCATTTTCGCCGCTTCACGGCTTACAAAGTAGTGGCTTGTGCCGTGGAAACCGTAACGACGGATACCGTACTCTTTGTAAAGCTCGTTAGAGATTGCGCCAGTGAATGCTTTTTCAGGCATAGTTTGGTGGAATGCAGTGTCGAACACAGCAAACTGAGGAAGAGAAGGAAACGCTTCCATCGCAGCTCGGATACCGATAGCACCTGCAGGGTTATGTAGTGGAGCAAGATCCGCAAGTTTTTCGATTTCCGCCGTCACTTCTTCGTTAATGCGTACAGTCTTAGTGAATTTCTCACCACCGTGAACGATACGGTGACCAACAGCTACGATGTTCTCTTGTAGACCTAGTTCATCAGTCAGACCTACTAGCTTGCTGATAGCAATTTTGTGGTGGCTGTCATCGCCTTCGATAGCGATTTCAGTTTTTTCACCATTGAATTTCCAGCTCATACGAGACTCAGGAAGGCCAAAGCACTCGCCAAGACCAGAAAGTACTGCTTCACCATTTTGTGAATCAATCACGGCAAACTTCAAAGATGAGCTACCAGAGTTGATTACGAGAACAAACGAATTAGACATGGGGGGATTTATCCTGTTATTGAGCATTGATGGAAGTCGACTTCCAAACATTAGTAGTATTATTCAATATTTTTTGAATGTTTCAACTTTCTTTTAAGAATTCGATTGTATCAAAATGATATTTATTGATGATGATCAACATATTATTTAATTCACGATTTGAATTTAATCGATTGCATCCCTTGATTATAGTAGCTTCGCAGACAGGTTGCATATTCATCATACAAAAAAGCCGAGCTTACGCTCGGCTTTCAACTATTTTTGAGTGCTCAACTATTTTTAAGCTTCATCACGACGGTTGCGTGAGAATGAACGCTCGCCACGGTGGCTACCACGGTGATCGCCACCACGGTTACGATCAAAACGACGCTCGCCATCACGACCACGGCCACGACCGCCTTCACGGTTACCGTCACGGTTGCCACGGTAGCCACCGCCATCACGGTTGCCGTCGCGGTTACCACGGTAGCCGCCACCATCGCGACGACCGCCGTCACGACGACCACGAGGCTCACGGAAGTCGTTGAAGTCAACCACTACTGCACCCGCTTCTTTTTGACGGATACGTAGTTTCTGTAGCTTACCAGCAACATCTGAAGTCATTGCTTTTGGAAGCTGAACGTAAGTTGATTCACGATCTAGCTTGATAGCACCGATAGAACCTTTAGTTAGGCCTAGCTCGTTTGCTAGTGCGCCAACGATGTCTTTAACTTGAACGCCTTGCTCGCGACCCACTTGAAGCTGGTATGTATCCCAGTCTTGAGTGTTGAAGTTGCGACCGCCGTCACGACCACCGTCGCGATCGCGGTTTTCACGGCGCTCTTTGCGACGCTGCTTGTCACGCTCGATAGCAGCGATCATTGGGTCTTCACCAATGTAGAACAGTGGACGTTTACCCTGTTGGCGCTTAAGAAGGATTGCCGCAAGTGTTGCTGCGTCAATCTCTAGAGTTTCTTGTAGCTTCTCAACAAGCTCAGCAAACTTGTCTAGTGACTTGTGCTCAGTTTCTTGAGCTAGTTCTTCACCAAGTTTAACTAGGCGAGCTTCTGCAACCTTGTCACGTAGAGGAAGTTGGATTTCTTCCATTGAAGACTTAGTTACGCGCTCGATAGTGCGAAGCATACGGATTTGGTTAGTGCGAACTAGAAGGATCGCTTTACCTTTACGTCCAGCACGTCCAGTACGGCCGATACGGTGGATGTAAGACTCAACATCGAATGGGATGTCGTAGTTGAATACGTGCGTAATACGTGGAACGTCTAGACCACGTGCAACAACGTCAGTCGCAACTAGGATGTCGATAACACCTTGTTTGATGTGATCAACAGTACGCTCACGTAGAGACTGAGGAATGTCACCGTGCAGTGCCGCTGCCTTGAAGCCGCGTGCTGATAGCCAGTCTGCAAGACGCTCAGTATCTTGACGAGTACGTACGAATACGATTGACGCGTCAGTTTCTTCTGTTTCAAGAAGACGAGACATTGCTTCGTCTTTCTCAACGCCTTTAACAACCCAGAACTGCTGCTCTACTTTGTCAACTGTGTGGTTTTTACCAGCAACGTCGATGTACTCTGGCTCACGAAGGAAACGGTCAACGATCTTCTTAAGCATTGGAGGCATAGTCGCAGAGAAAAGTACGCGTTGTGCTGTTTCTGGAGCGTGCTCCATGATCTCTGTTACGTCGTCAACAAAGCCCATGTTTAGCATTTCATCAGCTTCATCAAGAACAAACGTGTGTACTTCGTCTAGGTGTAGACGGTCACGGTTGATAAGGTCTTGAACACGGCCAGGAGTACCAACAACAATGTGAGCACCAGATTTAAGTGCACGCATTTGATCAACGATAGATGCACCACCGTAGATTTCTAGAACTTTAAGACCAGCAACGTTTTTACCAAGGTTCTTAACTTCAGCAGCAACCTGAATCGCTAGTTCGCGAGTTGGGGCAAGAACGATAGCCTGTGGCTTACGTTGACCAAGGTCTAGCTTGTTAAGTAGAGGAAGAGAGAAAGCAGCTGTTTTACCAGTACCAGTTTGTGCTTTACCTAGCGCGTCTTTACCTTCTAGAAGGTGAGGAATAGCTGCAGCTTGGATAGGCGTTGGAGAAACAAAACCCATTCCGTCAAGAGCAGAAAGGATTGCGTCGTTCAGCGCTAAATCGCTAAACTGGATAGTAGAATCTGTCATTGGGATCCCATTCTTAGATTAATAACTAGGTCCCACGAGCTCTACCAATTCCAAACTGATCCAGATTGTCTCTAAAAACAATCGATTAAGAGCTGATTCCATTCAGATGCGGATAAGTAACAAATCGCATCAAGCCGCTAGGGACGTAAACAAGGAGGCGGATTATTCCCTAAAAGCACAAAAAAAGCTAGAAAAAATTGAAATACATCACAATTTTCTCCTCAATGACAAAAATCTGTATAAACCATAGTCAAACTGACACATTTCTCGGTTAGAAAACAAACATTCATGCTTTTAGTGACTTAGCAACTTAACTATTGCTGCGACTGTCCTGTCTCGATTTACTTCAACTTGTGTGTGACGCCATATCAATCCAATGGTAGAATCCACCGCAATAATCGCTTCTCTCAAGCAAAGGTATATAAACGCTACATGTTTCAAGACAATCCGTTACTCGCTCAACTTAAGCAGCAAATTCAAGAAAACCTTCCTAAAAAAGAAGGGACCATCAAAGCGACTGAGAAAGGTTTTGGTTTCCTAGAAGTGGACGCTAAAAATAGTTTCTTTATTCCGCCTCCGTACATGAAGAAGTGTATGCATGGCGATAAAGTTGTCGCGATCATTCGTACGGAAAAAGAGCGTGAAGTAGCAGAACCTCAAGAGCTTGTAGAGCAAGGCGTAACCCGCTTTATTGGTCGCGTTAAGTTGTTTAAAGGCAAACTGAACGTTACACCCGATCATCCGCAACTAAAGAAGCTGACGTTGAAAGCTAAGACCATCAAAGGTCTTAAGTCAGACGAGCTAAAAGAAGGTGACTGGGTCGTTGCTCAGCTTATTCGACACCCTCTTAAAGGTGACAATGGCTTCTTTGTCGAGATTACTGAGAAGATCACTGACGCCGACGACAAAATTGCACCTTGGTGGGTAACCCTGGCGCAAAACGATTTGCCAAACACTGAGCCAGAAGGTCTTGATACTTGGGAAATTAAAGATGACGCAGCACTAGAGCGCATTGACCTAACTGACATGCCTTTCGTCACTATCGATGGTGAATCCACCAAAGATATGGACGATGCACTGTATGCGAAAAAGAGAGAAGATGGCCAGTTCGAACTTACGATTGCTATCGCTGACCCAACTGCATACATCACTCCAGAAGATAATATGGATAAAGTAGCGCGCGAGCGTGGCTTTACTATCTACCTACCTGGTCGAAACATTCCGATGCTACCTCGCGACCTTGCTGATGACCTTTGCTCTCTCATTGAGAATGAAGTACGCCCAGCAATCTGCTGCCAAGTGACCGTTGATGCCGATGGTGTTATTGCAGATGACATCAAATTCTTCGCTGCCAACATAAAGTCACATGCTCGTTTAGCGTATGACCATGTGTCGGATTGGCTTGAAACAGGCAGTTGTGAAAAATGGCAACCGACAGAAGAGATCGCCAAAGTTGTGACTGACCTGAGCGAGTTTGCCAAAGCTCGTGCCAATTGGCGTGAAACTCACGCAGTTGTATTCCCAGATCGTCCAGACTATCGTTTTGAACTAAGTGACGACAACGACGTCGTCGCTATTCACGCGGATATGCGCCGCACAGCTAATCGACTAGTTGAAGAATCGATGATCACGGCTAATATCTGTGCGGGTCGTGCAATTAGCAAAGCATTTGGCTACGGCGTGTTCAACACCCACCTAGGCTTTAAAGCTGACAAATTAAAAGACGTGGTTGAACTTGTAAACCAAGATAAGGAAGAAGCGACGTATACCGCTGAATCTCTATCGACACTCGAAGGCTTTGCAGCGCTTCGTCGCGACCTTGGTGCGCTTGAGTCAAGCTACCTAGACAACCGTATTCGCAAGTACCAAGCCTACAGCGAAATCAGCAACCAGCCTGATGCGCACTTCGCGATGGGACTGGATGTTTACGCGACTTGGACCTCTCCGATTCGTAAATACGGCGACATGGTTAACCACCGTCTTCTCAAAGCGTTGATTCTTGGTAATGAACCAATTCAGAAGCCAGATGATGCGCTAGGCGAAGAGCTCGCGATTCACCGTAAGCACCATAAGATCGCTGAAAGAACAGTCGGTGATTGGCTGTACGCTCGTACTCTTGAAAACGAACCAAAAGCTGGGACAGAGTTCACCGCTGAGATCTTCGACATCAACCGTGCAGGCATGCGTGCTCGTCTTCTAGAAAATGGCGCTGGTGTGTTTATCCCTAACCCGCTAATCGTTGCCAACAAAGAGCGTATCGAAAGCAACAACGAAACAGGCACAGTGTCGATCGATAAAGAAGTGGTTTATCGCTTAGGCGACACGCTGAAAGTCGTACTTTCAGATGTAAACCAAGAGACGCGTAGCCTAGTTGCTCAACCTGTTGAGGTATTTGCTGAGTTACCTGCTGAGGTAGAGACGGCGACAGAGACCGAAGAACAGAAGTAATTCTCCATTCGCAAAAATGGGAGCCTAGGCTCCCATTTTTTGTATCTCTTAATACATAACTCTCAAACGCTTTACCAGAAGTAAGCTTTCGGGTCTTTTTCGATTTCTCGCATAACGGCGGTGAGATCTGAGCTTTTGCCAAGAAACGGATAAGGTATCCAAGTTTCGCCGTCTTCTTCATCGGGAACAAACACCAACCAATTCTGATCATTTGGATCCAGTTCGACTTTGGCTACTGCACTGGTGTAACTCGAAGAAGTGGAATCAAGCAGATAGTGTGCTTTAGAAAATACTACGCCCTGCTCTAGCATTTCAAATAGAGACTTTCCGAGTTCAACGGGCATACTGCGATTACGGTTACTGCAAACAATCTCCGCACACCGCTCTAAACGGCACTGTGACATTTGAATAAGCGTCATACACCACACCTCTAGTTAGATACATTTAATATAACTGCTTTTTGGGTAGTTTGTTAGCGTTGCATAGTCCAAAAGAATGTTTTTGGGAGCCAGCCCAACAGCGAGCTTTGCCAATTCACAAAAGTGTCACACTAACGAAATATGATGTGGCAAATTCTTACTTTATTTGGAGTTTTCCTATGCTTCGCATCGCGCTAGCCACCCTACTCTCTATTACCAGCATTGCCCATGTTCAAGCAGAAGAAGTGAACGTTTCAGGTTCAACCTCTGTTGCGCGAGTAATGGATGTTTTAGCAGAACAATACAACAACCAAAACTCGAACACATTCATTGCAGTGCAAGGCGTGGGTTCAACTGCAGGCATCACTCTTTTGGAAAAAGGCGCGACTGACATTGGCATGAGCAGCCGCTATCTCACAGTCCAAGAAAATAATGAGTCTCTAGAAGTCTTTCCAATCGCCTATGACGGTCTTGCGGTTGTCGTTAACCTTGCAAACCCAGTTCAAAACGTAACTCGTGAACAGCTGTTCAATATCTATAAAGGTAAGATCTCCAACTGGAAGCAACTTGGTGGTCCAGATCAAAAGATCGCAGTGGTGACTCGCGAAGCCTCATCAGGTACTCGCGCAAGCTTTGAAAACCTATTGGGTCTAACTCGCGTTATTAACGACAGAACTGTTTCGGATATTAACCCAACCAACTTGGTCGTTAACAGCAACAGCATGGTAAAAACCATTGTGAACCACAACCCACACGCGATTGGTTTTATCTCTGAAGGCTCAGTTGACCGCTCAGTTAAAGCGATTCAGTTCGAAGGCATTGACGCTTCAACCAAAAATATCTCGGAAGGCAAATACAAACTGGCTCGCCCATTCTTGCTGCTGCACAAGAAAGACGATATCGATGACGATGCAGACAAGTTCATCAAATATGTGCTTTCAGCCGAAGGGCAGATGTTGATCGAAGAGTACGGTTACACCCCAGTTAAGAAATAATCTTTGAGAAGGAGAGCGTTGCTCTCCTTCTCTATATCTCATGTCCCCTAACCCCACCTCTAGAAAACACTTCACAAGACACTGTGATGCACCCTTTGATTCCATAATTGATACTTTTCTCTAATCCAACCAAGCTGCTATGGTGAATAACACACCATCTCTTTCTTCATTAAGGAACTCTTCATTAAGGAACAAAGCATGATAGTAACAACAACACAAACCGTTGAAGGAAAAAGAATTGTTAACTACAAAGGCGTGATTGCCGGCGAAGCAATATTGGGTGCTAACGTCTTTAAAGACATGTTTGCAGGACTGCGCGACATCGTCGGAGGTCGCTCTGGTACTTATGAGCGTGAACTACAAAGAGCCCGTGAGATTGCTTTGAAAGAACTCGAACAGAAAGCCAGCGACATGGGCGCTAACGCAGTGGTTGGCGTGGATTTGGATTATGAAGTACTGGGGACTGGGAATGGCATGTTGATGGTATCGGCGAGTGGTACCGCGGTGGTAGTCGACTAACGCGAGTTGCCTAGCTCCAATTAAATATCGGCACAATGAGAAAAGGCAGCGAATGTTCGCTGCCTTTTTATTTAAGTTACAAAAACCTTATAGCTGTGTAACGGTAAGCACTGGTGCACTCTTATCAGCAAAACTAACCTCGAAGCGGTAATCACCTGCACTCGGGATGGCAATGCCTAAGTTCTTAGTCGCTGGACCAACACCAAGTGTTAGTGGCGTACCGAACTCAACAGATACACCTTCCGCATCCGGTGCAAAGATAGTTGCATCTGACCAACCAGAATCTGCCACTTTCATGTCGAAGTTACCCGCACTCAAAGCTACTTCAAGTGCGTACACGTCGTTAGCTACATAAGTGAACTTAGCAGAATCAATCGCAGCCCAACCAGAATCAGTGACATCGCCACGTAGGTATAGTGCTGTATCACCCCAAGTTGGCGCATCTGGTGCTGCAACGACTGAAACAACTGGTTTGTCTGCTGTATCGTTTTGCATGTAAGACGCATCAACAGTGAACGTGTACTTGCCCGCTGTTTCAACCGATAGCTTACAGTTACCTTCTGTACCAAGGTCGATAGAGCCGCTCGCTTGTTCAGCCCAGTTACATCCGATGTTCGTGCCATCAGACCAGTCTGCATCCGCGAACTTAAACTCATGATTACCTGCATCCAAACCAACTGTTAGGCTGTAGATGCCGTTACCAACGAAGCTCATTTTGAACTCATCAATCGCAGGCCAGCTATCACCCGTTAAGCTACCACGCACGTAAATATCTGTTTCACCGTAAGGAGGTAGGTTTGATACATCCTTGTTCGACATGTCTACCGGTAGACCAGCACCTTGTGCGCCGTTCTGTGGCAGAACAAATACTGCTGTCGTTAGTGCTGGAACAGTGAACGTGCTATCCGCAAACTCTGCCGTCTTCACGATATCATCAGCAGAAGCTTTCTGAACATCGTGCAGAACAAACCCTGCAGTATCTTCGATAGTGAAGTCTTGAGTTGTAGCCGTTGAGTTAATCACAACCACAATCGCATCGTACTTGCTATCTAAATCAGCACCAGCGCTTGTACCATCATCAATCGTCATCACAATCAGACCTTGAGTTTGGTCTGCGCCAACGTTACGGAAGTCTACGCGGTTCTTAACTTCAGCTGCAGTCGCAAGGCGGAACAGCTCGCTGTCGTTACGGATAGTAAGTAGCTCCATGAACTGCTGTTTGGACAGCTCGATATCGTCTGCATCTGGCTTAGCCGTCGAATCTGCGATGATCTCCTTGATCAAGTTCCAGTTTGAACCGTCTTTGTCTTCACGAGGTAGACCAACGTTCCAGTTGTTGTCTGAACCATCGAAACGTACACGGTTATACCAGTCACCAGAATCGTAAGAGTCACGTTGCATTGACTTAGAACGAAGTAACTCAGAGCCCATGTGGATGAATGGAATACCTTGACCCATCATCACAGTAGACAGAGAGACCGTTTGCATGCGCGCACGCTCTGCAGACGATGTACCTGACGCAATCTTATAGGCATTGTTATCCCAAAGCGTTTGGTTATCGTGCTTAGAAACATAAGAGATGTTCTCTGAAGGTTGCTCTGTGTAACCAGCAGGTGCACCATTGTAATCTACGTTTTTGCCGAGCTTAGTCTCACCTTGTGAGTCAAGCAGTACATAAGTCGCGAGGTTACCCGCCATACCTAGACGAACTAGGTCTTGGTTATGAAGCATCGCCTTAGTTGTTGCAGCAGAGTCTTCAACCTCATCGTTCATGTAAGCAGCGTTACCAAAACCTTGGTTGTACTTAAGTGAACGGCGACCATCTGTGTCTTCGCCACCGTCGAACGGGCTACCGCCACGAACAGCGTCACGTAGACGATCTGAGAATGTACCGATACCTGTACCAGCCATTGCGATCTGGGTTGCTTGCTCGAAACGAGCGTGGTTCGCAACTTCACCGAAGTCCCAACCTTCGCCGTAGAAGATAGTATCAGGATCAATCTTCTTAACTTCTGCTAGCGCTTCTACCATTAGGTCTTTAGGTTGGTGGCCCATCAAGTCAAAGCGGAAACCGTCAACGTTATAATCGTTCGCCCACACTTTTAGTGAGTCGACCATCAGTTTACCCATCATTAGGTTTTCAGTTGCTGTGTTATCACAGCACGTAGACATTTCTACGTCACCCGTGTTGATGTTTAGACGGTGGTAGTATCCTGGGACAATCTTATCCAGTACTGACTTATCATTCACGCCCGATGCATTAGTATGGTTGTACACCACATCCATAACGAACTTGAGTCCCATGTCATGAGTTGCTTGAACCATTTCACGGAATTCTTTGATACGTGCAGAACCGTCAGCGTCACTTGCATAGCTACCTTCAGGCACTGTGTAGTGGAACGGGTCATAACCCCAGTTGAAGCTATCGAGCATACGAAGGTCATTCATCAGCGCCTGAGCATCACCAGTTGAGCTATCAAAGCCTTCAAGCACGGATTCAATGGTGTCACCCATATTGCCCGTCGCACAAATAGCTGCGTCTGACTTAGCTTCACATAGGTCACCAACAGTGTCTGTGATATCTACGCGGTTCACTTCATCGACAGTTGCAATATCAAATGCTGGCAGCACGTGCAGAGTTGTCATACCTGCGTCTTTTAGCGCTTGTAGATGTTTTACTGACTCACGCTCTGACTCAGTAAATGCAAGGTACTTGCCATTGTTTGCAGTAGTACCGTTAGTGTCGCTAAAACTAAAGTCACGAATGTGTGACTCGTAAAGTACGTGGTCAATATCTTTCGTTGTTGGGCTAGTAAAGTCAGCACCCCAGTTTTGCGGAGCTAGATCAGGGTCATCAAGATCAACAACATGAGAATAGAGAGAGTTTGCAGATACGCTCAAAGAATACGGGTCAGTCACTAGACGCTCTTCGACCTTACCTGTTGTTGGATGATAAACCGTCACTTTATAGCGATAGAACTTACCAACCGCACCAGAAACTGGATCACTAGACCAAACACCATTGTCGGTGTTTTCATTCATAGTAATCGTTTCTTCTAGACCTTTATCGTTATCATAGATTTCAAGAGACACAGACTGAGCCGTTGGCGCCCAAAGTTTGAAGGTTGCAGAGCTACCTTCAACGATCGCACCTAGCTCTTCAGACATTGCGTCACCTGCATCTTCTGAAGCGTAGACAGAGTCTAGTACACCCGCTGACTGAACTTCAGTTGCAGAGATGATTTCGTCGTTAGCGTTGTACGCAACAAGAACAATTTGTCCTTTGAGAAGGTCATGAACCTCAGCCGCGGTAAAGTTATTCGTTACAGCTTTTAGGCTTGCTAGGTGTCTGAAGCGCTCTTTCTGCGAATCATTTAGATCGCCACCAATGGATAGCTCAAGCTTTTCACCACCAGAGATGTTTTTGTCTTCATCAAGTTCGATGCCACCCGTTTTGCTGTGGTAAAGCGCTACTTTGCTCGCAGAACCTGCTGATTCCCAAGCAATAGTATCTGCATCAATCCAGTGTGCAGAACGACCATCAATCACTACCGGGCGCTCTTCAATAGGTGCGTAATAAAGTTTGCTGCTGCCATGGAAGCCGAAGATACCTTTGTTTTCATCTAAGTTGCGAAGTTCAACTTTAAGGTTGTTGCCACCAAACGCCTTTTCGTCACCTTTATGCAGAATGAAGTTCATACACTCATGAGGATCTGACGCATTTGGGTTAACTTTAAGTACGTAATAAGCACCATAAGTATCACTGATACCAGAGTGAGCGTATGGGCTATCCCATGATGTGCCGCCAGATCCAATGCTCATCGCTTCTAAATCCGTACTTTCACACCCTTCGCCATTCCAAAGGTGCAAGCCCCAGCCATCATATGTCCCGCCAGATTGCGCAGCTACATCACGTTTGTAGTAGATTACAACTTCGTTTTCACCCGCCTGATATAGACCTTCAATATTACCCGTGTCTCCGCCAACATCCGTACCAGAATCACTACTCGAGTTACAACCTGCTAATACAGCTGCTGAGAGCAGAGGTATTAGGGTTTTAGCAACCACTGTCATGTTTAGTTTTTTATTGTCCACTTTCTAAACCTTTTGTTATAGAGGGAAAAGAGGCGTCTTACATCAAAGACTTGACCTGTCTCTATCCTAAAAAAGGTCCTGCCGAACAAAATGTGAAACAGATACGTAAAGTTAGTTAATACAAATAAATAACAAAGGGATTGACGTAAGGTCACAGAATGAATGCCGTTTTCTCATACAGAACGCATGACAGCGCACATTTAATAACAGGATAGAGCGAGGGCGTAGGCGTCTAGGATGAGAAGGAAAGGCGTAGTTTTCAACCTTCAATTAGAGACGCAGATCAACATAATCTTCATATGTTATTTTTTGATGCGTATTATGTTGGCGAGATAGTGAATTAATCAATCTAAAGAACAAGCAAAAAAGAGTTATTATATACAAAACGACTCTCACAGTATTCAAAAGGGGCACTATCTCGCCCCCTTTAATTACTTCTTCAGTGTGTCTCAAATCAATTGATGATATCTATCTGTAACTGCCACTGCGAATGCAGCGCCATCATAACCCAAATGGCACTGGGCACAACTTTCGTTAGTCACCATCCTATCCAGACACCCGCTGTCTTTGCAAGACAAACCAACCTAAATCATAAATCAGACTGATGGATAGTTGTAGCTACGTTGTAGAGTGTTAGCGCTTGCCTTTATGTAATGCACCTTTACACCGTAGGTACATACATTCGGCACCCTTCTTACTCTCTGATTTCACTAAATTAAGCATAACCATTTCATTGAACCCGTCCGCCAGAATTAACACATTGTAAACCTACAGTGTTACACACGCTTTCAGAGGGAGCGTAAAAGTACGTGAAATCATAAAGATAGCGTTTGGTCTACTTCTTGCTCATGGGTTGGCTATCCGAGAAGACTTCGAAGCTTATGTTCTAGGAGTCTTGAAGCATCGGGAAAAGAGTTGGTGTGTTCAATGATACCGAAGTGCAGCATTGGCATCATTGGGCATTCACATCGCACTTTTATCACTTTCAAAGAAAAAGAAGGTAGATGATGAAACATTTAAGACATTGCCAACACAAAAAGTTGTTCAGCTGTATGTTAATAGGTGCCTCGGCTCTATATGGACAAACAGCATTCACAGCTGAAGACGACGCCAAATTCTATCCGCAGTTAAACAATCAAGAGTGTTTAGCGGATTATTCCGACATGGGTTTAAACTGTACAGCAAACGATGTCCGTGTCAGTCAAGTAGTCAATATCAAAGGAGTTAAACCTGATACATTTCCACCAGAACCTGATATGTCAGGCGATCCCGTATCTTGTCGACCAGGTGAACCTGTCACCTTTTTCGCGGATGTTGAAGTTGTAACTACCGCCAATCAACGTTACGACTACGCAGTCTGGTTACCTGGAGGGTCATATAGCCCCCAAGAACCGAGCACTCCGGAACAAGAAAAGGTTTGTTCAGTCTTGATTGGTGATAACCGCGATCCTAACAGCGCATCGGGTTGGATAGACGGACTCAGTTTTGAGTTTGATGTCGATAAGAAATCAGGGACTCAAACACCTTTAGATTATTGTACTGACATCAGTAAAGCTTCTCCTTACAGTGGCGTTCATACGTACTATGAGCAGCTTATCACCATGACCTGTTTGGATGATGATGGTTCTGGTAAAGCAGACTTTAACTACTGTATGTCTTGGAACCAAAGAGCTGAAGCGGGGTGTGATGCTAACACACCATCACCTGCTGGTGCCCCATCTAAATGTCGTTGTGATAATTTTGACGTCGACATTTTAATTGACCCACCTGCATTAGTGAAAACACTTGAAAGCAGTACTCCATTAGATGAGCCCGGTGGTAACTTTATCTTCAAAGTATCCATTGAAAACATCAACCCTAACTCTTCATTGTTTATAACTTCGTTAACTGACTACCTCGATTTCAACAAAGCAGGTACTTATGGTGAAGTGATAGACTTGTGGGGGGCGACTGAAACACCGTCAGGTGACGGCGTCTATCTGATAGAAAATAGTGCAGCCTGTCCTAAACCAGCGCCAGGAGGAACTTATGAAATTCTGGCAAAACAAACCTACTCCTGTCAATTTACACTGAAAGTAGTCGCTGACGACTTGCCAGATCTACCGATTGGATACCTAGAAATTGATGATGTGGTTAAAGCATCCATTGAAAACCAGTTTGGCGTCCCAGTCCTTGATGGTGATTCATGCCCAGCAGTACTATCCGCTGTAGATGGCGACCACTGTAGTGCCATTAAAACCGTCAAAGTCAATAACGTATCGCCTGATATAGACGTGACAAAAACCGTTTCACCTACTCAGTTAGCGGAAACCGCACCAGGCGTTCCAGCTTCCGTGACTTACACCGTCACCGTGAAAAACACATCGACCAAAGATGCCTTGATCATCTCTGAAAGTGATATTTCCGATAACCCTTATGCTCTAACTTCTGCTGAAAAAGCACCATGTGTGGGTACATTAGCTATCGGTGCATCATGTGTAATGACGTACACTAGAGGCGGCCTAGTGGGTAACTCAGGCGACTCCATCGTTAATACTGCTACAGTATACGCAGTGGATAATGAAAATGATTCGACCAATGACTCCGGCACAGCAACAGTCGTCTTTACTGATGTACCAGGAGCACTTGACTTAACTAAAACACCGAACAAAAATTCGGTTCTAGAATCAGGTGAAAACGTCGACTTTACATTTGTTATCACGAATGAATCCCCAACCGATAGAGTGCAACTCAAATCCATGGTTGATACCGTTTTCGGTACAATTTTTGACGGCGGTGGTTCTCAGGGTACCTGTTCGTTTTACAATACTTGGCTAGAACCGGCCGGAGATAGTGTCAGTTGTACAATCACTAAGTTCCTTATTGGTGAACCTAGTGATCCAGACCATGAAAACTGGGCCACTGTTACAGGTATCAGTGACGACAATGAAACATTGACCGCTACGGATAATGCTATCGTAAGTTATGAAGACGTACCTACTGACTTCACCTTGAACGTAGGCCTATTGTTCGAGTTCTCTATCAATATTTCAAACAATTCTGATTTTGAACCAATAACATTGGATGAATTCACTCTTGGAGGAGTACCATTTGAAGGTGGACTAACCGGTGGTGGCTTCGAAGTCATTAATATCGATTGTCCAGAGCATACTGAATTGCCGTATGAAATTGGTGTCCTCGGCAATCTAAATTGCTCATTCAGAGTTAATGTGCTCAACCCAGCGGCAAGTGTATTTAGCTTATCGGATGGCGGAGATGATGTAGGGCTTGTTATTAGCGATAATGATGGCAATACAGCGGCACAACCTTCATACAATATTAAGGTTCAGGCAGTACCTAACCTTTAAAAGACCCCACTAGTTCCATAGAAACATAGTGAGTCTTAGAATAATGGTGGAAGCGAAAGTGAACTTTTTCTTCCACCATAGTTTTCATACAGCCAGGCAACCAAATACCTCAGCAATCATTTACTTTTTACCCTTACCACCATTGCCATTAGTACTTGCCAGTCCAATCGTTACGACTGCCGAGCTGGTTTCGTATCCATCTGTAATACTGTAGGAAAAGCTGTCATTACCCTTAAAGCTCTTGGCTGGAGTGTACAGTACCTGACCATCAGAAAGAATTTGGACGGTTCCTTTCGAACCTTGCGTTACGGAACTAATGTTCAAACTATCACCGTCTGGGTCGCGATCGTTGACAAGTACATCTACAACAACCGGATCTTTCGCTGACAAAATAACATCATCATTGACCGCAACTGGTGCGCTATTGGGTACAACTGCAGCTTCAATCACAACGCTCTCTACTTCACTAGCACTAAAGCCTGGCTCTACAGTGTGCTGAGCTAAAAACGTCAAATCGTAATGACCATCCGGTGCGTCAGGGGTTGAAACAACGTCCATATACAGCGTGTTACTTTCATCTGGTGCCAATGTCACTGTAGCAGTGTCTGCGCTCCAGCCATCAGGCACACTGACCACTAAATCAAGCATCGTAGGTTCACAATCTCCACTATCCTGACTGGTGACAGTCACTGTATAACTCATCGTACTGCCCGGTTCAAACACCCCGGTTTGGTTTGCTGCCACTGTCAATAATGGGGCGCTTAATTGGCATACCTCGACAGGCGTTGCGACCAAGTAACTGGACGTAGCGCTAGCGTTGAAATTACTGTCACTACTGTTGAACACATTGAAAGAAATGTCATACGAACCATCTGCTGCCGTTTCATCTGAAGCGATATCAAGTGTTACAGTATCGCTGGCACCAGGAACCAAATTTAAAGACGCTACAATTGCCGTCCAGCTTGAAGGCACAAGCGCTTCAATCGAAAAATCAGACGATAAACAGTCACTACTATCGTTATTTGTCACTGTTACCTCATAGCTCAGAGTACTGCCAGCAACCACACCCGAATTCTGAACTGGAACAACCGCAATAGACGGATCATTCGATGTACATGTTGCTTCCGCGAAGCTCACATAAACACTTGCCCCAGTGCTATCTGCCCATTCGGTCGTTACTGTAATACCAGCATTTAAATCCGTATAACTGTGGCCCGGTGGCAAAGACGAATCATTCCAATCCGCACTAGCACTGTTTGGTGTCATATCCAATAGTTGACTGGTATTCCTATCACCTTCTCTTCCTAAATGAAAAGTAACACCGGAAATAAGCGATGGTGTATTAACGAGAAAACGATCGAAACCTACTGCTTGACGATATTCCAAATAGTACCAAAGCTTTTCACCCGTTGAAGGGTCAACACCTCGTTGTATTTTAAGGGCTTTGCTATGGCCACCTGGTAAGGTCTCATAAGGTTCTAAGAAGTAGCTACCATCACTCTTGATTTCAACAATACTGTCAGGGTGAGACTCTGTAGCGGTGTTTAACCAGCCCAATATGTCTTTGCTAAACGAATTAAAATGGCCGGTAAAGTTGGGCGCCCCCATAATATCTAGACTGTCACCATACTCGACGCTGTAGCAATTTCCCTCCACAACGCCTGCCTCACATTCAAGCTTCTCAGCGTGATGCAAACCCAGGTTATGTCCAAGTTCATGAGCTACAGTTCTAAGTGTCAAGGAACCGTTTATCCAAGTTCTCGAAGGATTCCCACCAACGGTTCCACGACCAGTCCAGCCACATTGGCTACTTTTCGGGAATACATACATCAACCTGCTGTAGCTGGTAACATCAATGCCACTGTCAGTAGCCGCTTGATTCGCATAGCTGCTAATAGTCCCTAAATCACAAACTTCATCAATGGGTAAAGTGAAATAGCCTTGTACATCTCCAGAAAACAATGTCTGTCCATAAGACACTTCTTTAAAATACTCGTTGACAGAACCAAACACCACTTCCTCTACTTCTCCGACCGTCCAAGGCTGCTGAGAGTTGTCTTGAAAGTTAACCAACATCACTAATGTTTTTTGGTCACCCAAAGTGTTATTCAATGCTGAAGAAGTCGTGCTAATTTCTGTGGCCGATACGTTACCATCTGCTAATACGGTTAGTTTCTGTAGGGAGTCATTTAAAATCAAAGAAGCAGGTTCATCTTCGTGAGCCTCAAACCTCCAGCCACTCGCACGAACCTTCATACCTGTATGAACAATTTCCGACTGACCACGATCTGTCATATGCACCTTAATAGGTCCTTCATTGGTTTTCAGGACATGGTATAGACGGCTCTTACTATGATCTTCATAGTCTTCGTAATAGACCTCAAGCTCTCCATCCAGTACTTGTTCTTGTTCCAGAAGACCCCGAACTTGCTCAGGTAAACCTTGGCGTTCTGCTGAAGTAAGCACTAGGCTAGCGATCTCTGCTGGAGCGACTTCAATGAGTGTGGATAACAACCGCTGGCGCTCTTCCGCTAGCGACATCATCTGGCTTAGATAATGACTTTTATCTTTCTCGGTTGCCTCGCGGTAATGAGATAATGCCTTGGCTAAACCTTCTGTATTCGCTTTAGCATTTTGGCGCATTTCTATCGCGAGATCTGTGGCACTCTGTGAATGAGTATGGTGTTGTTCTATATGATGTCGTTCATTCGTAACGATATCACCACCGGCTAAAGCAGATGCATTGATTAGTAGCGAAGAAGTACATAGAAGAGTTATTATTGAAGGTTTAAAAGCGTTGGACGCCAATACATTTGAATTAAATAAAAAATTAGACATACGTGTGATTTTCAGGTCCATTTGGTTTTGAGATGTAAATAACTCCCTAGGTAAAGTGACATCCACACTAAACCCATCGGATAGTTTCCATAAAGAGATTTCTATTTAGTTTTCTTTGTTTACCTTTGAATTAGAAAAGTTATTAAGTAATTAAAGATATTCCCAGTTCAAAATTATCACTTATAGAAAACTGAACAAGTATGAACCACGAGGCTTAAAGTTAAAATAACATATAGAAAACTTCCAACACTGCTTATTAGAAACGCAAAGAAGTCAATGTAACTCTGACATTCAATTGAATCGCACTGGAATTATTTCAAAGGTGTTAAATAAAATCATTCATTCTGCCAGAACCAGTACTCCCTACTTACAGTTGCAAACATCTTCTTACGTTTTAAGTTTCGAAATACTAGCAAAAACCCAGGTCAAAATTCAACCGCATAGATAACAAAAAACACAAACAAAGAGGCAAATCCATTTAACTCATGAATATATAAGGTAATTATTTTTCATTAAAACAACTTTACCAACCTTATGAAACTACTATTATACTTTCAAAAATAGGGCGAAAAAATTGCACTTTATCCTTTCAAAATTAGTCACTTGCCATACCCCTGACTTTATATTACACAGCCATGACATTTAAAGGCGAGGTCTACATTTAAAAATTCTCAAAAAACATAGCGTGACATAGCTATTCAAATACACTCATATTACATACTCTGTGAACATAGATGCATTCAAAAAAGCGAAACCAAACAAACCGATATTAACTATGTGCATATCAAATAAAAAAGCAGCTAAATGTAGCTGCTTTTTTAAGATCATCCCTATCTCTTACTCTGGTTCGCCTTCACTTTTCTCTAACTCGTTTATCAACGATTCAAAAACTGGATACTGCTGAGCGCCAACAATGATTTGGGGTTCAATCAATAGGTCGTTCTCTACGCGGCCAATAAGAAACGTAGGCGTACCTCGTATCCCAAGTGATTGGCCTAATGCCAAATCCTGTGCGACTTTATCGGCAACTGACTGATCCTTTAAGCAATCAGTAAAAACATCCATATTCAACGATAAGTCCATGGCAGATTTTCGATACAAGTCACTACCCAACTGCTGTACGTTACTAAATAGCATGTCTCGCATTGGCCAATATGACTTTTGTTTAAAACTGCATTTTGCCGCGACCGCAGCCGGGATTGCTTCGGGATGGAAGTCTAGAGGAAAATCTCGAGCAACATATTGTACTCGACCAGTATCGATATAGTTTTTCTTTAAGTCTTTGAATGTAAAGTCAGCAAATCTTTTACAGAAAGGACATTGAAAATCAGAAAATTCTATAATAGCGACCTTTGCATTAGCACTCCCTAGTGTTGGAAGATTTCCGCCATCAGAAAAATTGGGTTGGTCTGGTAGAGTTCTGGGTTGCTTTTTTGGTTTTTTAAATGCTAAATCATGTATTTCCGATACTTTATCTCCGATATCACCCACCTCTTGGGAAAGCTGACCTACCTCCTGCTTCAATGATTCAATTTCCGATTTTAACTGCTTCGTTTCTCCCGACTCACAACCCGATATAGCTTGCACTAAAACCAACGTGATAACGAGTCTAGCCATATGTATAATCATCTCAAACCCTTACTTTGAAATAGCACAAAACTGAGTTCATACCTTACTCTTACCGACTAAAAGAATTGCTGCATCAGGTTATTACTAGTTAAACCTTATTAAATTACGAGTAATAACATGAAGCTACAGAATTCTGCTCACCTTTCATATCATGTTTTTCATCATCACGTAAGATGAGTCAGAAATATCTTTCAAATTGATAAAAAGTATTGTAGAGGAGTTGCTATAAGTCAATTTACACTAAACGATAAAGATGTTGCCACGGATAATTCACTGATTGGCAAATCATACTTTAATTAACACGCTGTAATTAAGACAGTTTTAGTTAATTCGCTAAAAATAGGGAGATGGTTTGAACTGTATTTCTTGTACGAAAAAGCCCGTCATTTGACGGGCTTTAAAATAATGGAGGCGCCTCCCGGAGTCGAACCGAGGTCCACGGATTTGCAATCCGCTGCATAGCCACTCTGCCAAGGCGCCTTTAAATTGTGTACTAATTGAATAGCAAAATGAGAGATGGTGCCCCGGGCCGGACTTGAACCGGCACGACGCGAACGTCGAGGGATTTTAAATCCCTTGTGTCTACCAATTCCACCACCAGGGCACACAAATTTCTTTGTGATGCCGTTTAGATTGTATAAACACCATCTTTTCAATTCTGTTTCTAACGGGCTTTCCCGTGAGAACGAGGTGTACTTTAGCGGATTCAGGATTTCCGTCAACAGGTATTTTTCACTTTATGAATCAAGTGATTAAATAGCGAACTTTACGGTATGAAGCACGAACAATTCGCCGAAAATTACAGCAAGCTAGAGGTAGGCAATCAACCTGACTAGCTACGACACGCTGCTGTGCTCTCACTCTCAATCTCAGTCAACTGAACTAATGAAGGCGCCTCTCGTAACACGTTAAGTAACGAGGAAATTGTATGAAAAACATTAATGTTGTTTGGTTTAAAAGAGATTTGCGGCTTACCGACCATCAACCATTGAACCTAGCAATAACGAATGGCGCCCCTACGCTACTGCTCTATCTTTTTGAGCCTGAACTACTCAACGATGGTCACTATGACGAGAGACATTGGCGATTCGTGTGGCAATCACTGAATGACATGAATCAACGCCTCAAGGACAGCAATACGAAAGTTCTGATACTTTTTAGTTCAGCAGCAAAGGCGTTTAGAATGCTCGATACTAAGTTTGGCATCGAAAACGTCTTTTCATATCAAGAAATAGGGCTAGAGGTTTCGTTTGCAAGAGACAGAGAACTTACACAGCGGTTTCAGGACGCAAATATTAACTGGCATGAAAGCCCTTATGGTGCAGTGGTTCGAGGTGCACGCGACAGAATCGACTGGGACACTCATTGGAAGTCAGTAATGAGAGCACCGATAGAATCAACGGACCTCAAGCACGGCTCGTTCGTTCCACTAGAATTACTCGATTTCGATGAGGAAAAGTACGCTCCAGATTCTTGGACAACAAAGCAAAAAGGAATGCAGACCGGTGGAACGACTTTAGCTTGGCAGACACTCGAAAGTTTTTTCCAAGAGCGGGGACGACATTATTACTATCAAATATCCGAACCGCTAGAGAGTCGAAGCGCCTGCACCCGCCTCTCTCCTTACCTAGCGTGGGGCAATATTTCGCTCAGAGAAGTTTACCAAGCACTGCTCGCTCACTGGAATGTCAAAGGGTTCAGACGTAGCCTGGTGGCACTCTCATCCCGCCTACATTGGCATTGCCACTTTATTCAAAAGTTTGAGTCTGAAGCGGAAATGGAATTTAGACCAGTTAATCGCGCTTATAAACACCTGGAGTACGAAAACGACCTCAATAAGCTTGATGCGTGGAAATCTGGGAATACTGGTTATCCACTGGTGGACGCGTGTATGCGCTGCCTGCAAGCAACGGGATACATCAACTTTAGAATGCGCGCCATGCTGGTAAGCTTTTTAACTCATCATCTGAATATTCACTGGGAGCATGGAGTGAAACACCTAGCACAGCTGTTTCTAGACTTCGAACCTGGTATTCATTACCCGCAATTTCAAATGCAAGCGGGCGTGACTGGCACTAACACGATTCGAATCTACAACCCCACCAAACAAGCCATTGAACATGACCCCGACGGACACTTTATTCATCTTTGGATACCAGAACTCGCGTCGGTTCCCCCTCCGCTGCTATTTGAGCCTTGGAAGCTGACTAGCCTTGAAGCGCAGATGTACCAACTGTCAGAAGGCAGTCCATATCTTGACCCAATCATCAATCTAGAAGAATCAGGTAAAGCGGCGCGTGAAAGACTTTGGGGCTTTAAGCGACGTTTGGATGTAAAGCAGGAATCTAAACGGATACTCGCAAGACACGTAAGGCCCGATTAACCAAGAATTCTGAGCCAGAAACGACGAAGCCCCGACGTAATGTCGGGGCTTCTGAATAATGGAGGCGCCTCCCGGAGTCGAACCGAGGTCCACGGATTTGCAATCCGCTGCATAGCCACTCTGCCAAGGCGCCTTTCTTTTCAACACGTTAGAGAAGCTCTCTCGCCGTGTTCGAGGCATACTTTACGGATATGAGAAAATTAGTCAAACAAAAACTCGAAAAAAATGTTTGTTCGCTGACTTTCCAACCAAGATGAGTGTAAATGCGTCAGCACTGCACAACGATTAAACAAATCCGCCTTCAATTAAAGACGTGTTCATGCATTACCATTTTTTCATCAAACGACCTACAAGCGTCGGATGATAGGACCAGCAGTGATCAAACATACTCATCAATGATGGGTTACCATACTTGGACAAATTAATCGCATGAAAACGATTCTTGCGCGCTTTAAGATCGGCAACTTTTTCAATCATCTCATGCGATTGCTCTGGCGCAATAAAATCCGAAATGACCACCATGTCAGCGTTCTTGTAGGTATCGGATTGCATCAGATCAATCGATTTATTAAGGACCGGCTCAAGATCAGTGCCGCCATGGAATGAATAACTTAGGAAGTCTGCCGCTTCTCGCAAGCCATCCTGTTTGGTTAGCTCATACGTAATGTGAGTCGTCGAGAATAGAATCACATAGCATTCGCGCTCTTCCGCTAGCGCTATCTGCATCAATGCATACGCCATCGCCTTCGCACACTGCTCTGGAAATCCACTCATCGAGCCCGATGCATCGATACATACGATAAACGGTCCCTTCTCGATATCCACCGTACTATTATCTGGAGCACTGGTACGAACTTTCTTCAGCGTTCGAGCTTTACCCTGCGTTTTGTAATTCATAAGGCGTTTGTCGGCAAGATGCTTGTAAAAGACAACTTCAAGCTCAGGGTATGCTAGGAACATGGTTTCGTTAGGAAGGAGTTTGTTCAAGTCGTCAGATTCGTGAATACCGACAATATCGTCTGTCGCTTCGTCGCTCTGCTCCTCGACCATTTCAACATTGTCAGCTTGTGCTTTGTTTAACTCAGGGTCGTCTTGCTCACTCGCCATACGGCCTAACTGCGCCGCTATTTGTTTAAGTGCATCGTTCTTTTTCAAAAACTCTGCATGGCTGTGCATGGTTTTAAGGTCTGTCTTAGTCAGTTTCGCAGCGGCCATGTCCCACAAGCGCCCCATCGTCGCTTCATCACCTTGCTGAGTAACCGTATCCATATCCTTGATGGTTTCCATGCGTTGATAGAGATCTGCAAGAAACTTCTCCTTGCTAGCTTCTAGTTCTGACACTTCCGCTTGCTTAATAGCATCAGCTAGACTCTTGTACCAAAGATCGCAAAAATAGCGCGGGAACATGGGATTATTTACGGACTTGTTTTTCTCGAGTAAACGACGAGCTTGTAGGTAAAAAGCAGAGTGCCATTCTAGCTTTTTCACCACACCTGGGATTCGTTCAAAGAAAGTCGCTTCATCCCAATGAATCACTTCTTGGTATAGCGCGAGTTCTTGTTGGAAACGCTCAGTTTCACACACGCGCGTCATGCGCTTTTTCACTGAGCCACGCCATTTGAGCAGATGATTCTTCACCGAGCTTCTCATGCCACGGTTTTCGCTGATCGCCAAAACCTGAGAGCGAGCCATCAAATCGTTGACTGCAGAATCAATTAAGCCTGATTCTGCCACCATTAATGCGAGGTTTAATCCATCTGCTCCGAGCATCCTTGTCTCCGTTTCTCACCTTTACATGGTTTTGCGTATTGCACAGCCCGCTCTCAATCTTGTTTGTCTCTTATCAAAGTGTCACTTCATCAAGCAAAAAAAGGTTTGTAGTCCTTTTATTCTTGCCACTGCTTTTTCGGCTTCTGCTGTTGTCGATTCTAATGTTTGAGTCACTGTTTGCAGACTGACTTCCATTTCTGTTGGTATGTCTGGTTGAATGAAGCCGTGTGGCAGAGCACCGTGGAATTTTGAACGTACCGAGCGAAGGTGATGCTCGGCATGTTTTAACTGAGTAAGAACTTGATCGGACTTAGTCACCCACTCTTGAAGCATGCTCTCGTCAATACCATTGGTAGTCACTAAAGTCGTCAGGACGGAACGATTTGCAATGTCTTTTACAACTAGGTGACTTGAGGCGTTGATATCGAGTCTTAAACGACATAGGTGAGTATTTTGGTTCACATAACCATAAACCTCACTACCCCCCTCTTTGATAGCGCGGCTGAGTTCATCTTTTGCGATATAGACCCAACGACTGTCGCCTTTTTCACTTTCAGATACCGACATATTACTCTGCAGTAGGACCAGTTTCACCAAGTCTGTAGCCGGCCCGACTTTGTAAGATTTAGCATTACTGATGTCGTACTGATAAACATCTTTGCGAAGCAGCCCTGTTGTGGTTTCCATTGATAGTGGCATAGCAAACTCAGCCTCGATCTCCTCCTGGATTTCTTCAAGCTGCTCTTTGCCCTCTTCGATCTGTTGAAACACTTCTTGCTGATCAAATGCATGATTTAAAGCGAAGTCTTTTATCACCGTTCGCACAATCTCTAATGATTCAGGGCTGTTCCATAAGCAGTCTTGAAGTAACAGAAGATCCAACGGGTTAACGCTGTCACGACCATTAAAGAACGCACTTGCTTTGAGAAGCTTAACGGCCTTCTTCCAACGTCTATCAGAGACATACAGATCAGCCTCGGAAAGTGTTGCCCTATGCTCGTCCGCAGACGCTTCTAGCATAGTTTTTAACTGATAGAGTTTCTCAAATACGTCATCACTGAGCGCGACATCGTTTAGCTCTCGCTGCCATTGATGGTATTCAGCATCAGTAATTGCAAGCCCCTCAGGGATCTTCGCTTCCTCTGAAGTGCCAACCGTCAACATTGACTTGAAGTTCTGCTTGTTTTGAATACGGTTAACAAAAATGCGTACAAGCATACGATCGTAAAGTGCTTCTAGACCGCTATCTTCATCAGGCAGTTCATTCGATGCAGACACGAGTAGACGCATTGGCACCTTCTCGATATCACTGCCATTTTTGAAGGTCTTTTCATTCACAACGGTCAATAACGTATTTAGAATCGCTGGACCTGCTTTCCAGATCTCGTCGAGAAACACAACTTGGGCAGTAGGCAAATAGCCATCGGTAAGACGCAGGTAGCGTCCATTATCTTTTAACTCTTGAATACTCAATGGACCAAACACCTCTTCAGGCGTCGAGAAACGAGTCATTAGGTACTCAAAATAGCTACTGTTATCAAATGCTTGAATAAGGCGCTTGGCAATCAAGCTTTTGGCGATACCTGGAGGACCCAATAAGAAAACACTCTCTCCAGCAAGCGCAGCTAAAAGACAGAGTTTGATGGTCTCTTCACGCTCATACACTCCGTCGGAAAGTGCTGAGGCAAGTTTTGTAATTCGTTCTGATAGCAACGCTTTATCAGCGTGTGAGACAACTGTGGGCTTAATCATGCCAATACCTCTGTGCACAAAATTGGAATGCATAATTAATTTTATACATTTGTTATCATTATGTTACAAGATCTTTCAATCCTGCGTATTTTAAGCATGCGCATCAACGCAAAATTATCAAGTTGATTTAATTAGAATTTTACTAAAAAAAACGGCGATATACGCCGTTTATATTAGCCAAAAGTATGAGAAAACACTTGTCGAGCTCTTTGTAAACCCGCAGTTGGCTTCTTGACAATTCTACCAACTAAGCTTGGATGATATCGCCACTGGGTGTCGAATAACGATAAGACCTCTGGGTTACCGTACTTTGATAAGCACAATGAATGGAATCGGTTATAGCTTCCTTTCAACGACATTACTTTTTCAATGATATTTTCTTCCTGTTTTGGCGCAATAAAATCGGAAATCACCAAGAGGTCAGCGTTTTTGTACTGTTCGCCCTTCATCACATCCACTGCATAATCTAGGACCTTACTTAGGTCGGTACCACCTTTGAATGTGTAAGAGAGAAAATCACACGCCTCTTTTAGTCCCTTTGATCCAGATAAGTCATAGGTAATAAAGGTCGATGAGAAAAGAATCACATGGCACTCACGAGACTGCTCTGCTGCCATTTTCATCAGCGCGTAAGCCATAGCCTTCACCGACTTTTCAGGAGCACCCTGCATGGAGCCCGAAACATCCACCGCGACAACCATGGGACCTTTTTCCTTTATCGCTTCTCCATGTGACTGCGACGGGTTATGTAGCTGGCGAATCGTTCGCTGTTTGCCTTCAGATTTGTAAGTCAATAAGCGCTTCTCAACAAGATGCTGGTAAAACACGGTTTCTAGCTCTGGATAAGCAAGATACATGGTCTCGTTTGGTAGCAGCTTATTAATATCATTGCTGGTGTGGATACCAACAATATCGTCTGTGGCAAAATCAGACTTTTCTTCAACCACCACATCATCATGCGTCTCAACTTTATTTAGCTCAGGCGCATCGACTTCATCAGCCATACGACCTAGCTTGTCTGCTATTGTGTTTAGTTCGCTATGCTTTGATAGATATTCTGCTGTGCGCTCTATGGATTTCCAATCTTGCTTAGTAAGCTCGGCACCTGCTAGATCCCATAAACGACCAAGCTTAGCGTTTTCGCCCGTCTGGTTAAGATTCTCGATATCCTTGAGCGTGTCTATGCGCTGGTACAGCTGTTTTAGAAAGCGGGACTTTTGCTCGTCAAGGGTATCTTGCTGTTTAGACTGAACAGCAGTGGTTAAACTCTCATACCACTGGCGACAAAACTGTCTTGCAAATAGACAGCTAGGGTAACTTTGCTTCGAAGCAATCAATTTTTGCGATTTTTCGATAAACAGCGAGTCTTCAGGTAACTGTGCAACGAGAGTACAGAGGTTGTCGTCAAACTCAGACTCAGTCATATACACCGCTTGTTGATAAAGGTTTAACTCAACTTGAATCGAGTCTTCATCTTGGGTTTTTACTAGTTTGCGCTTAACGCTCTTCGACCACTTGGCCATAGATGCAGTGAGGCTCTGCTTAACGCTATCCTCATTGCCAAGCGCCATAAGATCAGTGTGCTGCATGATTTCTCGTACTGCGGAGTCAATCATGCCTGATTCCGCTACCATCAATGCTAAATTTAACCCATCTGCCCCTAACACGCTGTCGCTACCTTTTTTAAAGAAACACACCTGAAGCCTTTGATATACCTAATCTCTCGATATCAAAATAGTGCAGAAAACACTGTTTCCATTTTCGGAAGGCAATCAACACTTTTATCACTGCAGACTAATCATCGACATTTGATCCTTTGTGTGGTGATATTATCGCTTCAACATCGCAGTCACGGATGATTTATGACCTACAAAACCATTCATCAATGGAAATCTATTTCTCTCATCGAAGAAGAAGTCACCCTACCGAATGATCAATCAGTGACACATACCACTATCAAGCATCCTGGTGCCGCCGTAATTCTGCCAATCAACGACAATGGTGAAATCCTACTACTCAATCAGTTTCGCCCATCGCTAAAGAAATGGCTGTTAGAGCTACCTGCAGGCACAATGGAGCCAAATGAGGATCCCACGCAATGCGCGTCTCGGGAGCTGATTGAAGAAACCGGTTATGCCGCTGGTGAGATGATTTCGCTTGGTCAGGTAACGCCATTGGCGGGTTTTTGCGATGAGATTCAACACCTGTTTATCGCAAAGTCCTTATCGCCTAGCGATAAATATTCGTGTGACGACGATGAAGTCATCGAAGTTGTGACAATGTCACATAGACAACTACAACAATATATTATCGACGGTAAAATCACCGACGCCAAAACCATAGCTTGCCTTAGCAAGGCGGCGCTATGCGGATACATTTAGGAGATATTCAATGGATTTTCGCTCAGATACGGTCACCAAACCAACTCAAGCTATGCGCGAAGCAATGGCAAACGCTCCTGTGGGCGATGATGTTTACGGTGATGACCCAACGGTTAATGAGCTAGAGGCGTGGGCAGCAGAGCGACATGGTTTTGAAGCTGCCATGTTTACCACATCAGGCACACAAGCAAACCTTTTGGGTTTGATGGCGCATTGTCAGCGCGGTGATGAGTACTTATGTGGTCAACAAGCGCACAACTACAAATACGAAGCAGGTGGCGCGGCGGTCTTAGGTTCTATCCAGCCGCAACCTATCGAAAACAACCCAGATGGCACACTTGATTTTGGTAAACTAAAAGCTGCAATTAAGCCTGACGACAGTCATTTTGCTCGCACCAAACTGCTAAGCCTAGAGAACACTATCAACGGAAAGGTACTCCCTCTCACCTACTTGGCGGAAGCGCGACAGTTCGTTGATGAACACGGATTGAGCCTCCACCTTGATGGTGCTCGAGTATACAACGCAGCAGTCGCTCTTGATGTAGATGTCATTGAAATAGCCAAGCACTTCGACTCAATGACTATCTGCCTATCGAAAGGCTTATCTGCTCCGATTGGCTCACTACTTCTAGGCTCTAAATCCTTTATCGAACGCGCTCGTCGTTTACGTAAGATGGTTGGTGGCGGTATGCGTCAAGCGGGTATTTTAGCCGCGGCAGGTAAGCTGGCTCTTACCGAGCAAGTGGCTCAACTTGCGACTGACCACGCGAACGCGAAGAAACTGGCCGAGGGACTTAACGCTGTTGCTGGATTTAGCGTTAACGCCGATTTTGTCCAAACCAATATCGTTTTCGCTAAGCTCGATGAAAGTGTCGATATCAACCGCATTACCGAACAGCTCGCTCAAGATGGCATTACGATCTCACCAAGCAACCCAGTTCGCTTTGTGACTCATAAAGATGTTTCCAGCAACGATATTGATGTCTTGCTTGAGAAATTAAAGACGCTAGTGTAATGCAAGTCACACCACACTTAAAATAGAGTTGAGCTTAACCTAGGGGTAAGGTTTATCTTATTGCCTAGGTTACGTTTTTTGAGTATTGATATGAAATTCCTTCCTGCTGTCTCCGTACTATCGATTCTATTCTCGAGCACTGTACTCGCCAGCAACTTTGGTGATGCTGGACTTGGAAAGCTTAAGTCCCCCAGTTGCGTGTTTTGCCATAACCCGAACGGACCCACCAGCCAGCCGAGCTACCCAGACCTTAACGGACAAGATCCACTTTACTTATATAACGCGATGAGAGCCTATATCAACGACGAGCGTTCAGGCCCCATGGCTGCATTGATGAAAGCTCAGCTGCAAAACTTATCAGATGAAGATCTAAAGGATGTTGCGGCGTTTTATTCTGAGCAATAAATTACGTTCTCCACACTTTCTCGACTAGGTTATCTTTATAGATAAGTTGTTAATTTAAAGTCTAAATACTAAGCTAGACAGCTTTACACAGTACGACCGATGTAACGCGATGTCACAACTTAAACAAGAAATTACCCTACTCGGCGGCATTGGCCAGATGTCTACCACGCTTCTTGGTACTGGTTTATTCATGGTGCCCGCTATCGCCGCCAGTATTGCCGGCGAGCAGATCCTTTGGGCTTGGTTTGCCCTGCTTCTTGCGATCTGCCCGATCGCAATTACATTCGCATCGCTTGGAAAGCGCTACCCTAACGCGGGAGGAGCATCGTACTTTGTGCGCCAAGCATTCGGTCCGCGACTGGAAAAAGCCATTGCCCTGCTATTTATTAGCGTCATACCCGTCGGTGTTCCCGCTGCCATTGCAATTGCTGGTGGCTTTGCACAGCAGTTCTTGCCAAGCTTTATGTCTCACCCACTATCTGCACAGCTATTTGTGGTCGCCCTGCTCATGGCAGTGAACTTTTCAGGCAGCAAATCTTCAAGTCGACTTCAAACCCTCATAGCGGTGGGCATTATTGTATTAGTGGCGAGTTTTGTGTGGAGTAGTGATGTACACGCGACGAACTTTGCTCCGACTGCCTCGTCAATTGCTGATATGGGTTCTATTGCTCAAGCTATCGCAGTTATGTTTTGGTGCTTCGTAGGAATCGAGGCGTTTGCTCATATGGGCGAAGAGTTCAAAAGACCTGAGCGTGACTACCCTATCGCCATTTTGGTCGGGTGCCTCCTCGCTGGCGCTGTTTATTACGTATTCTCGGTTGTGGTCTTAGAACATCACGCGTACGGTACTCAAGCTTTAAACACCACCTCAGTCCCCTTCATTGCTGATAAATTATTTGGTCCTCAAGCCACTTGGGTCATCAGTATTGTTGGCTTTTTAGCATGCTTTGCAACTATAAACCTCTACACCCAAAGCCTTGCTCGTATGATCTGGTCGCTGGCTCGAGAGTATCGTCCAGAGAGTCCTGTTGCTCGCGTGTCCGTGAAAGGCGTTCCTACTATCGCCACCTTAACGGTTGGAGCAACACTTGCTGTCTCATGCGTATTTGGTTATTTGTCGGGTATCGACATTGATATCTTTCTAACGCTCGCAAATGGGATCTTTGTGGTGATATACCTTTTCGCGATGTGGAGTGCGGTGAAACTGCTTAACGGGTGGCAAAAAAGTCTCGCAATATTATCAGTGACCTTGTGTGTTTTAGTGCTGTTCTCGATTGGTTTGGCTATGGTATATGCCGTCGTCGTATTAGCTGTGATTTGGGCACTATTAGGTCGGGTTAGTAAGTGAGTGTAGGTCCGACTTAAACATGCCACTGAGTGTGTCTTTGAACTTATGTTCTGCCTCCCTCGTAAAGAACGTTTCGGGAGGACAAAATGAAACTAAATAGTACGACGCTCTACAAGCGACTCTCGAACGAAGAGGATGCGAGAGCATGTAGCGGCATTTCGGATAAAGCATGTCGAGAGGTGCCTGGTAATTTTCTAAAAATCTTGTTTGCTCAGTTGAGCACAAAGCTAGCAGATTCATTTAGTAGCAGCAAAGTTGTTCTACCGTGGCTTCTTGCCTCAGCTGGCGCACCGGCTTTCTTCACAGCGCTCTTGGTTCCTATTCGAGAATCTGGTTCACTTATCCCACAACTGTTGCTCGGTGGCATCGTTCGACAATTTCAGCAACGCAAGCAATTTTATGTGATTGGCTCTTTATTACAGGGTACCATGGCCGCCTTAATGGCTATTTCCGCTTTGCAACTTGAAGGGGCTCAACTAGGCTGGACTATCACTGTCCTACTCGTCTTCTTTTCGCTAAGCCGTGGGCTATGCTCTATTGCAAGCAAAGATGTACTGGGAAAAACCATCCCCAAAGCACGACGCGGTCGCCTGAGCGGACTGAGTGCCAGCCTTTCAGGTATAGTGACTCTGCTTATCACTGGCAGCTTGCTGGCTTTGCAGCAAACTTCCCTCACTTTTATTATTGCAATGCTCGTGACAGCGAGCCTTTGCTGGCTATTAGCCGCACTGAGCTTTGGATTGATAAATGAATATGCTGGTGCAACAGAAGGCGCCAATAACGGATTCAAAGTCGCTATACAGAACCTCAACCTATTGCGAAACGATACGCAATTCCAATGCTTTGTCACTGTACGTGCATTACTGATGGGGTCTGGATTGGTCGCCCCATTTATCGTTTTGCTTGCAACACCTCATACCGATTTTTCCGGTGTTCTTCTTTTTGTGATTTTGACCGGACTTGCCAATCTTGTCAGTGGTTTATTTTGGGGCCTCCTTGCAGATAGAAGCAGTCGCTATGTAATCCTACTGACTGCAACTTTATCAATTTGCATATTTCTGTTCGCAGCCTTTTTCCACACAGTGTTAGAACCCGCTTTGTCATCAATGATTGTATTAGTCGTGTACCTAACACTCTATTTCCTTCTTGCTATCACACATCAAGGGGTTCGCCTAGGTCGCAAAACGTACCTTGTAGACATGGCGGAAGGTAACAAACGAACCGATTATGTATCGGTCAGTAATACGATCATTGGCGTGCTCCTTCTGGTCTACGGGATAATTAGTGGACTCATGGCACAGTGGAATATGACTGCAGTTCTAGTGTTATTCGCATTAAGTAGCTTCGCAGCCTTTATCGTAGCTTTGAAACTAAAAAAGGTTTAAAGCTAACCTAAGATCTAAGAGCCTTATGAGTATCGCGAAAAGACTCCATTGGAATGAAAAGTAAATTACAACAACACCGGGAATGAGATATCATTGAAAGCCTAGTCTTCTTAAATAAACGCTCTACTTTTTCCGAGAGTAAACATGCTTGAAACCTTGCTACAGTCTGACTTAGTTAAACAGCTCGCCATCGCAGTCATTCTGATTGTTGCGTACAAAATAATTGTTAAAGTGGTTCACTCTTGGATTAATACACTCGCGACAAGTAAACAAGTTTCTATCCAACGAAAACAGTTCATCCTAAAAGCGTTTAATGTCGCTGCTCTTATCGTTTTTGGCGCTCTCTTTTTCATACTTTTGGGAATCGGGTTTGGTGACATCGCGCTATTCTTGTCGTCCATTTTTGCTGTATTGGGCGTAGCCTTGGTTGCTCAGTGGTCCATTTTGAGCAATGTGACTGCTAGCGTGCTGATCTTCTTCGTTTTCCCGTATCGAATTGGTGACAAAATACAGGTAGTTGAGAAAGATGCTGACATTCGAGGAAAAATCATAGATATAACGATGTTTCATGTACTTATTCACCATGAAAGCGGGGAACAGATTAGTTACCCAAACAATTTGATTCTGCAAAAAGGCGTCGTAAAGCTCACGTCTGATGAAAGAAGTCAGGTGATGACGCCACAAGCACCACTTCCCAAAGAAGAACCCACGAATACAGAGACGAAGTCGTAAGTTTAATGATTTACTTATCAGCGCGCGCTCGAATGTAGTTATCAAAAAGAATAACAAAAGTATTGGGCGTGTAGTCTCGGTATATACCCGCCTTAAAGTAAGGTCCAACACAGTCCAAGTAGCTCGTTGGACCGACGTAATCGACAACGATGACGTCGTCAATCATGACTTTAAGGTAGCCCTCAGTGCTTGGCGTCCACATTACTTTAATATCAAATTGATACCAACGATCTTTTTCAATTGGCTCACTTAAATAATGGCGGACTCGAGTCATACCCTCTTTGTTGTGTAAGTTCACAGGGAGGTCGCTGGTTTGTCCTCGAATTAAAAAGCGATCATTCCGTAGCTCTATACCTAAATTAGGGCTTCGACTTATCTCCCCCAAGTGTAGATCCGGTGTAGCATGCCATTGGGCGATAAGAGCCCGTACGTCGTCAAACTCCCATTCCTCGGAGATAAGCGTTCTAAATCGATAACGCATTTCCGTATTAAATGGTGCTTTATAGCGCTCATAAACTTCAGCCCGGTAGGCATCACCCGTTCTCGTAGCAAATACATCATCTTCTCGGACTTCTACTCGCAGTACGTTGTGTTCCTCGTTATGCGGATCGGGAACAAGTGTCGCGGAGTGTGCATAGGAGAAGTGCTGCCCCCAATCCGTTAGGTTGGAAAAATCCACCGATCTTTCATATTGTTGGTTCGAGGCATCGTGGGACGTTGGACACGCCAAGCTTCCACTAAAAGCAGACATGGGAGCCCAATAAAGTATCTGCACGCAAAGCAATACTACATATCTAATCATGTTGAGAAGACGCTTTATAACAAACGGTAAATTGGGCTTAATTCTATTAGAAATGCGTCACTAAAAGTAAGTCACATGGCGGATTTTTTAGCATTACATCAACCGTACTCCCCGTCAAAAATCGAGAAACGCTGCCTCTTCTGCATGCCCCCATGACCAGCAACGAGGCTTTATGAACTTTGACTATCTCTGGGAGTGCAAACTCTGGGTTGCCACGCCCAAACACTATCGGTATTTGATGAAAGCCTTTATCTGAAACAAAATCCACAACGCCTCGTTTTTGACTCTCAAGAATTTCACTCTTGTATTCATTGAGGTACCCCGCCACAAAACGACAATACGCAAGTTCGATATTCATATTAAGTAGTTTCGCGACACTTTTACCGGCTTCTACTACGGTCTCATCGACCTTAGCATCTTTATCTTCTCTGTGCAGAGGATCAATGGCAGCTAACGCCGTGCTATTTTGAACCCACGATTTGTCAGTGAGTAGAAGTGCATTTCGATCGGCCTTTGCCAGAACAGACAAAAGTTCAGAGGTAACGCGAATAGAGGAGTGGTCAACAAGGAGTGGCAAGTTCTCTGAGCTCACAAAGTCCGCCAGCATTTGCTTGACCCAATGCCTCCCCTCTAACCGAATCAAATCGAGCTTGCAATCTACACCCTCTTCTTTGGAAATGAGATCAACCTTCTCGAGAACTTGCGCACTCCAACGTAGATAACTGTCACTCAGGCTTTTTCTTCGTCTGTCTTCTGAAAGCAGAAGATCGAGAAAGGTGTGATCTTCACTTCGCTGATAGTCTTTAGCAAAGATGCAGATTGAGCTTTGTGTGGCAGCAGCTAGCGTTAATGCTTTAATTAAAACTTTTCGCGATGGGATAGCGGTCGTGTTAGACAGCAACTCAACTCGAGCCATGCAGTACTCCTTAACTAATTTGACCGATTATCAATCGTGACTTTTGAGAGTAAATTAATAGGATACTTAAACTATAGAGCAGCCAGAGCAAAGGTAGGGAAATAGTCGTCAAAACTATCTGATAATGAAGATAACTATTCTTTATCGAAACTACTCTTTATCAAAACTATCGACGACAATCGCACCCATGGAAGCTGGCATTGAAATCAGAAGGACTCGTTTGAAAGCAACCGCTGGATCATCCAATATAGGTAGCTTATCAAGGCATATCAGTATCAACGCAACAACAACCATGGTAAGCGCATAAGCCCAAAACACACGAGACACAAAAGCCAGCTTACGCATGACAATGTTGCGTTGAAACACTGCTTCATAGGTGTACAAAGTAACAAAGCATACCGACAACAACACAATCATTAGCAAGTTGATTGCGGGGAGCGTTGCCCCTAGGTACCAGGCCTCTTCTGAAAAAGAAATGGGCATACCAAGGGCGAAAGCGCCAACAAGTAATTGACTCACATCTTCAAAGTTAAAACTAGGCTTCATGATTCACCACAAGTGTTTAAAGGCAGTCTAACACGCTAATTATTCAACATTCAGTTGTCAAAACTCTCTGATATCATGAAGCCTAGCCGATAGAGGTTAAGTTAGCGACTAAAAACTAGGCTACACCTTTTAATCCACACGCATCTCTTTCTGGCTCAAATAAAGCTTGGTGTACAACACCGAGCGCTTGTTGATACTCACCTTCTTCAACAACATATTGCACGCTGACATTACGCACCGGAGCATGCAAAGCAACGGGTGATATACCAGCCTCTGCGAGCGCTCTTGTTCCTATAGATAGCGTCTCAGTCGAGTCTATTCTTGTACCAATAGCCGACACCATAGACACAACCCGGCAGGAAACTTGCGCTTCTGGGTAGTTCTTTTTTAACCGCTGCTTAACCTTATCGATTGTTGAAGCAGAACCGCATAAATAATAAGTCAGCGAGTTAGCCGTCATTTCTTTGCTAATGACTTCAAGCGTCATTGGCTCGATGATTGTCATCAAATCCAGGCTCACTTTATCGATATGGCAAGCGTGGCTCTGATCGAATAACTGTAAAGCATGAACCTTGGCTTTTCCTGCGACAATTTCTACACTTTCATCGTCTGAGGTGTAGTGTTCTGAAATGAGGGTGCCATCGTGGTCAGGCTCAAATGTGTTTTTTATCTGCAGTTCAATACCGCTTTCTCGTAGACAAGCAGCCGCTCTTGGGTGAATAGCCTCCATGCCAAGAGATGCCAACTGGTCTGCGACATCGAAGTTCGTTTCACCCACAGGCTTGACGCTTTCTGCACCCACCACCCTCGGGTCAGCTGAGCTCAGATGATATTCTTTATGGATGATAGCCAGATCAGCATTGGTAACGCTAGCAAGGCGACTAAACGTCATTTCACTGTAGCCTCTGTCGTATAACGACATCACACCTTGTTTTGACGCTGCATAACCAGTGACAATGGGTAACTCAGTTTTTATATCTATTTTCTCAAACGCTTGCGATATTGCTTGTTCCAAGCTTTCCGGCAAGGTCTCAGCATCCCAAAGAGACAAGTCGACAAACGTAGCGTTGATGCCCATTGACTTGAGTTTCAGCGCAGTATTATAAGCACTGTGAACTTCACCGAGCGATGCCAAAAACTCTCGAATTTCTGGTAAATAATTGCTGAGGTCAAACTGACCATATTGGCACACCTCTAATAGATGCATGATACAACGTCTAGCTTCGGAAGCGCGAGAGCGGATAAACTTGTCTGCTGCCATCCGGTCCATCGGATCGGCAAACATATGGTCATTGGTCAACAGCATGCGTTGCTCAACGGTGTCCAATTCGTTAATCCAGCGCTCATCACCACTTGCAACTAAAGAGTAAACTCCGGGTTTGCCGGTTCTTTTACACTCCAGTAAGGAATCTGTGAGCCCGCCGTACGCAGATACGACGAAAACCCGATTGTAAAGAGAGCCCTCTGTCGCAGGGCGAAGGAGAATGTTGTCCAGAACGGTGTCAAATGCGGACATTGATGTACCGCCGATTTTCTCTACGGTATAAGTAGTCATAATTAGCCTATTTTGTAGTTTATTGGGATAAAGATGAAATGTTTTCGCTCAGTCAACGAGGGGGTAAACCCCGTTTTCATCATGAGTTTCTTTCCCAGTAATTGGCGGATTGAACACACAGGCCATGACCATTTCCTTCCCCTTATTTGCCTTGAGAAAATGTTCATCGTGCTTATCCAAGACATAAAGTGTTCCCGGTTTTATTGAATAAGTCTCACCGCCTACGATCTCAATTTCTCCCTCACCTTGAATACAGTACACTGACTCCAGATGATTCTTGTAGTGAATGTGCGTGGTTGTGTCCGCGTAAATAGTCGTGATGTGGAACGAAAAACCCATGTTGTCATCTTTGAGTATCATCCTCAAACTTTCCCAAGTCTCAGACGCTACGCGTCTCTCGCTATCACGACACTGCTCTAATGTTCTAACTATCATGATTTTCCCCCGTTATGATGCGTTTTTGTAGTGCTTGGCAATGACAGAGTTAAACGCGGACTCAAACCGATTTAATCCTTCCTCCAGCTCTTCCGCCGTTATGGTTAGAGGGCAAAAGAACTTGACGACCTCATCATTTGGACCGGCAGTTTCAATCACCAAACCTTCTTCAAAACAGGCTGTGGACACCTCTTTTGCCAAACGTTCTGAGTGAAACTCAATGCCCTGCATCAAGCCCTTACCTTTTCTTCGAATCACATAGTTTGGGAAACGCTCCAGTAATCGATCAATGAAACTTGCGATGGTCTTGGCGTGTCCGCCGATGTGCTGTGAAAACTGGTCATCAAGCCAATAGGTTTCTATCGCTTTGGCCGCCGTGACAAAGGCGTGATTATTGCCTCTAAAGGTGCCGTTGTGCTCGCCGGGTTTCCAAATATCGAGATGTGGTTTCAACAACACAACCGCCAACGGTAAACCATAGCCCGAGAGAGACTTTGATAGCGTAACAATGTCAGGCTTTATTCCTGAGGTTTCGAAACTAAAGAACGTACCGGTTCGGCCACAACCCGCCTGAATGTCGTCCACAATGAGCAGTACATCATTTTCTTTGCATATCTCAGCTAGTCGCGAGAGCCACTTATCTGATGCGACATTAAGCCCACCTTCCCCTTGAACCGCCTCGACTAAAACAGCAGCAGGCTTGTCCAAGCCAGAAGAGTTATCGGCGAGCATGGTACTGAGTAGTTTTAACCCATCGATGTCAGCGTAACCTTCAAACGGCAGACGCGTGACATTGGCTAACCCTGTACCGGCGCCATTTCGATGGTGTTGGTTGCCTGTTGCGGCAAGCGCTCCGCTGGTGCAACCATGGAAGCCGTTAGTAAATGCCACAATGTTGCTACGCCCAGTTACATTTCGTGCAAGTTTTAAAGCTGCCTCGACGGCATTAGTACCAGTCGGTCCGGTAAACTGAACTTTGTAAATGAGCCCTCTCGGCTGCAGAATGTGCTGCTTTAATGCCAGCAAAAAGTCTGCTTTCGCGTTGGAGTGCAGATCAAGACCATGGGTGAGGCCATCTTTTTCGATGTAATCAAGCAGTGCCAATTTCATCACTGGATTATTGTGCCCATAGTTCAATGAACCTGCGCCAGAAAGAAAGTCGAGATACTTGTCACCCGTATCAGTTTCAAGCCAGCTACCTTTAGCTTTGTGAAAAATGACCGGAAAGTGGTTTGAGTATGAGCGAACGTTGGATTCTTGCTTGTTAAAAATATCCATAATAAGTGCTGTAGTTATCTCCTTTAGTGAGTGTTTTTAAGTAAGATTCGATAGAGATGTTCGGTTTCGTGTTGACCTTCAAAATGTACGTCATGATCGAGGAAGACTGAGACATTCCCCTGCTCCCCTTTCTCTTTTTCAATCCCACGAAACAGTGACCAAGACGCTAGATTGTCTTCCGTAATGGTGGTTTCTATCGCGTTGATTGAATGAAGGTTCTCGCGTTCCAAAAGACGACTAAGCATCTTCTTAGCAACGCCTTGACCTCGAAAATCGCGATCAACCACGACCTGCCATATGAACAACGTACTTGGCTGGTTCGGTTTCAAATAACCCGACACAAAACCAGCGAGGCGACCTTTGTAAAAAGCAGCAATCGATGTGTCTTGGAAATGTATTGCCTGTAGAAAATTGCAATACGTTGAGTTGTCATCCAGCGCTTCGGTCTGTGCCACCAGCTTGTTAACCTTCAAGCCATCCTCGGCACTTGGTGCTTGTAAACGCCAGAGCTGCTCATTTTGATCCGTTTCCGTATCAACCAAACCCTGTTTGATAGCCTTGTTAGTAAACTGCATCCCACCCTCAATTTGGTTAGTGCTCTAATGTTTTTGATTACTAAATACTTCGTACACTAAGCATTTAGATAAATCATTATGACTGCTTTATTGCGCATAAAATCAAACGAAAACATGAAAAACGTGACGCAAGTCACACTTTTTAAACTAGAAATAATACTTAGATGTCTAAGTAATTTCGAGATGTTACGATCACGCGAGCATTGTGCTAAACAAACACCTGACTATAGTAAAACTAACTAAACACAAAACCGGGAAGAAGAGATGAGATTACTCTTGATAACAATAATGCTAACGCTCCTTTGGCAAGGTCCGGCTCTGGCACAATCCACAAAATACTCTGATTCTGAATTGCTTGATCGCCCCCTGATGGAGCGATACATACTCGATGAACTCAAATCACTAAGACAAGACCAACAAGAACTTGAGAAAAGACTAGTCGTTCAAATCACTGACCGAGAGCTAGCAGTGGCTGATAAGTCACTGAACTACGCCAATGTCACTGTCACCTACTTCTTCTACATCATTGCTGGCGTAGCTTCTTTAATCGCGTTTGTTGGATGGCAATCACTGCGTGAATTTAAGAACAACACGAAAGAAATGGCAGACAAAAGGCTCGACGCTATTGCGAGCGAATATGAAAAGAAATTTAGTGCGCTAGAACGAGATCTGAAGCGAAAGACTAGAATCATCAGCGAGAACAACAAAGAGATTGAGCGAATCAATGAGATACATAACCTTTGGTTGAGGGCTCAGAGTATGCCAACCGCTGAGCAGCGTATCGATGTCTACGATGAAATCTTAACGATTCGCCCCGGAGATCTTGAAGCACTCACCTATAAGGCTGATGCTGCTATGGAAATTAGAGAATATCACTGGGCACTCAGTCTATGTAATCGCGTCCTCGACTTAGACAACACCAATGGCCCTGCACTCTATCAGCGAGCCTGCGCGTATTCTCGCCTTGGTGTTGAAGAACAAGCGATAGAAGATTTAGAGCTTGCTATTGAAGCGAGTCCATCGATTCGAGAATTGATCAACACAGAACCCGATTTGGAAGGACTTCACGGTAATCCGAGATTTGATGCGCTATTAGAACAAACGAACCTATTAGAGGGACATGGTCAGAAGGGCAACTAGTGCTAAATTGAACAGTGTCCATGAAGAAGCGATTAATAGAGGTGGTTAGTCGAACGACATGACACTGTCCAGTTTGTTGTTTCAACGTTGACCAAAGCCGTATCACCCAAAACTTACATTTGTTGGTAAAGCTCTTAGAACGAGGTGGGCTACTAAGTGATCATATTTGAAGCTCACTTATTGTAGTAGAGTGAAATACTCCCTCCGCGAAGAGAAGAGCCGTAGTTCAAGTTGATACCTACTCCGACATTTTCCACCCAGTCTAGGTCTACTGGGTTATTGAACAGCCAACCAACTGACATCTCGTAGTAATGATTGGTAGAGAGTTCGCTCTGGAGGTCCTTTGATAAGTCGACACGCTTCAAACCGATAAAGGGAGTACTAGAGCCATCGAAGTAATCTCGACTCCAAGTAAGCTGGTTTGTTACATACCAACCCATAGGTTCACTGATATGCCCCTGATTGGCGTGTCCCCAAGCATAACCTCGAAAATAACTCCAGGTTGATGCAAGCGCCCAATCCCCCCAAGCCACCGGAACATCGTACTCAAAGCGCACAGAGGGCTCAACAATGGTCGACCATGCTGAAGTATTAAAAAGGCTACCATCAAAAAAAACTTCAATGCTCTCAGACTGGATGCTATTAGCCGAAAATTGATTACTGTAATGCATAAAATGATTGTTAATCTTGGACGTTACGCTGAAGTTCTCATTCCATTTGTATCGATAGCCATAACCCACGGCCAACCCCAAAATTGCTTCGTCGAGCACATCCTTTGCCCCCGAGTCATCGAATAGGCTAAATTCGCTTTTGGTTCTGAGAGAGTACGCTCTCAGAGAAAGGATGTGAGCCCCCTTGGAACTACTAGAGTCGAATGTTCTTTTATAAGGTAGAAGATATAGAGACTTGTTTTTTCGTTCAGCAAGAGCTTGGTCACTACCTAAGTTTTCATTGTTCGTGTTAACGATATCGTTCGGATTAAAACTGCCTACACCAAACTCGATCGCTTCACTATCTGTCAACAACACGGCTGCAGAAAACCTTTGAGCAAGAATATCTGCAACTTCATCAGAAAGTGGAGAAGCTGTAACACCTTCGAACCATGTAAACACCAACAAACAGGTGGCCACATTCAAATTGCCAACAAAATGCACATGTGCCTCCTTGCACAGTAATCAAGGTAAATTCTACTAGCTCCCCCCACCGAATCAGTTATTCTTCATCAGTGTCGTGTTGAAACTCTAATAGGTCTCCTGGTTGACAACGAAGATGAGTACAAAGAGCGTTCAGCGTAGAGAGTTTTAACGCCTTCGCTTTACCATTTTTTAATACAGACAAGTTTTGTTCGGTGATTCCAATGAGAGCAGCTAACTCTTTAGAGCGCATCTTTCGCTTGGCTAACATAACGTCAATATTGAATACTATCATTACTTCTATCCTTCAGACCTTATATCGTCAGCTTATTTTCTTCGTTGATCTTTGTCGCAAGCTCCATGACTCTGCTTACACAAAGAACAACCAATCCTGTAATAAAGCTCGTTAAATCGTTATCTGAAGGATGGATTTCAACACTCCAATCACCGTTTACATAAGTTAGAGCGATCGACAGCGAAACGTCCGAAATAACCGTAACTACAGGTGTTAAGAGTAACAGTATCCCCACTCGTTTGATAAGTTTGGCATTGTCCAATTCAAAAATCAGTTGTTCTGCATAAAGACCAAACAACTTAGCTAAAGTTACGAATATCATCGCAAACTGAAGTACAGGTAACATCGCGGGAACCAAGCCCCAAAGCGACCTTTCCAAGCCAATAGGGGTAGATATATCAACAGGGAAAGAGGCATCTATCCAACTTGGTGAGACTAATGTTGCCATAAACCATAAGAAAACGCTGCTGATGAGGGCTAAAGCGACCAAAGCATATATCGCAGTTCTTGTCACTTTTGCCAGTTTCGTTATTGAAGATTCCATTGAACCTTGAACCTTTTTAGAGAATATACTCATAAAAGTCTGACATCTAAAACCATACAGTCAACTTAAAAGTTAGACTAAACAGTGATTCAAGCCGACTTAAATTCCAGGCTGAGTATTCAGAAGACAAAAAATGATTCACAGATGTAATCTTAGTTTTCATATGCAAAAGGCATTCATTTCAATCAAAGATGCACTCGTTCACGCCTAAGAAAAAACTGTCTAAGGTTTGACCCACTTCGTCTCAAAGAATATGAATCAGTCGCATAAATCCAACTTCATCATAAATATTAATCAAAAACAATGTGTTACATATATACAACCTTTACCTCTCACCCTCGTAATGATGTCACGTTTCTATCTCTTGTAGCTCATAAGACACTGGCAACAGGTTTACTTATGTAGCCCTAGTTCCTCTCCCCCCCCCCCCACTATTTTTAACCATCATTACTAATGACAACCATAAACTCAGTAAAAAGTTATTGCATTGCGATAATTTTTTACCTAAAGTGCGCTCACATCAGGTACAAACTTCGTCAAATTACGACGAACAAATCCTGGCTAGTAGCGAGGGAGTAAGTAGCAACCTAGAAACAAAGAAAAGCATCAATATTTAAAGACCGTTCATTGGATGACAGCCTTAATGGTGTACACGTGAAGGACTTGGGTTTTTTGACCCAACTACTAATCAATGCATTTACTTATAGGAATCGCATCACATGAAACTGCTATTAATATTAACTATTCTCGTATTTCCGATCGTATCATTCGCTAAAAATGTGAATGATTTTGACTTAACTTTTTCTGGCTGGAGTCATCACATACAAAATAAAGGCCTTAATCAAGACAATCAAATAGTTGGTTTCCGCTATAAACAGCTTGAAGCATTTACTCTGATAAATAGTTTTGAACATAGAGCCTATGGGGTAGGATGGTATCCTCAATGGGCTATAAATGACTATATAAACATGGGTATTCAAATGGGTGGAATGACTGGCTACACAAAAAAAGAAAACCGATTTCAAGTCGGTGGTATAACACCATACTTTGCCCCAGCTGTAACTTTTCGTTATAAGCATTTTGGTACAGAGGTGGCTTTGTTCAATGATGTGTTGGTTTTCTCTGCAAAATTAATGATCTAATTTCTACTGTATGAATTTCTAACGTAAGCTTTATTAAACTTTAAAACAATAGCTATTAAAGAGCAATACACTACAAATGATGGCTCTTACATTATTAGCATTTAAAATAACAAACAGCAATCAGAGAACAGTATATAGATATTAATATTAAGAGTAACTTAACATCATCCCTTTTAATAATTTAAAAATCAAGACATAGATTAAAACCTATGCATTCAATCATTACAGTACAATTTGATAATAAATTTTTTTCAAGGAAATACTATGAACAAATCATTGATCGCACTCTCTCTTTTATTTTCGGCGGGTATTCAAGCAGCTGAAACCGGATTAAACGGGGATCAGTTTTCAGGTTTACACGTGGAACTACTCAAAACTGGATACACTGCTAAAAGTGACTTGGAGGGCGGAGCAAAGGTTCAACCACTTATGGGTTGGGGTCTGCAGGCGGGTTACGAGCTAAACGGTATGCACGATTTTGTCGCTTCCATTTCTCGCCAAGATGGCGACCTAAATGATGGCACTCACACCAATGTACGCCTTGGCGGTAATGCTTATAAATTGGCGTGGAACTCTGGGTACACCTTTAATGTTCTTCCTAAAGTTCTGTCAATAAAGCCTTATGGCATTCTTGGTTGGACATGGTTAGACGGCTCGGCAAATGGCGGCGGCGAAACTTTCTCTGATAAAGAAAGTTCATACACTTATGGTATTGGTGTTAAGGCGAATGTTTTTGAGGACTTCACATTGGGTGCCGAGTGGTCACGTGGGGAATTCTACAGTTCAGACATGGATACGATTACCCTTATGGCTGGTCTTAAGTTTTAATTATGCTCAAGCTTGTCCCTTTACTAATCTTAACTACGCTACCATGTCACGCATTTAATGACGATCCAGACCAGTATACAGGGTGGAATATTGAGCTACTTAAATATGGAACTGTCACAGAGGCAAAGCTTCACGACTTCGACCATGAAGCAAAACCTTTATTTGGGTGGGGAGCTCGTATTGGTTATGAATTCGATGGTGTCAGCACCATTCGGGTCTCCGCAGCAAAGCTTGATGGTAGCATTGATGGGAGTGGATTTGCATTACACGATACCGACTATCAAGCAGACTGGGTAATCGGAAAAACGTTTGACATATTTCGAGGACAGCTATCATTTAAACCTTATGGCTTCGCAGGGTGGCATTGGGGGGAAGGTGAAGTATAATAACCAAGTACAAAAAGACTCTGGTTTTACTTACGGATTAGGATTGCGATTTAATGTTATGAGAAATCTTATCTTAGGTGCTGAATGGAATAAAACTAAAGTCGTAAGTGAAAAACTAGACTCCGTTGTATTGTCGGTCGGATTTAAGTTTTAATTCTTTATTTTTGTAGAGATTCAATTCCACCCTTCAGGGGGTGGTTCCTAGTTATGCTACCGACTTAACAACCAATCATTTTAATCCGTTACAGCAAAGCGCACCTCATTCTTGTTTTTGAGAAATGAGTTCGCATTCACCAAGTGTTCCATAACCTATAGTTTTAATAACCCACTAGTAAAAGAATGAATGATATGAATAAAAGAATACTCTCGCTCCTTATCGCCACCTGCTGCTCAGGTTCGTTCGCACAAACAGTTCCCTACGGTGATCAGTCCATAGATCTCAGTGACAACATAAACCCCGGCTCTGACTTCAACCAGTATGTTAACGCAGATTGGGAGTCAAATGTAGACATACCATTAGGCTACCCATTCCGCAATGCTTTCGTGGATGTTCACCTAAAGACACAAAAAAATTTACGTACCATTGTCGATGAGCTGATTACTTCCCAAGTATCCGCCCTAACTCATGACGAAATGAACATCGTTGACCTGTATAAAAGCTACATGGATGTCGAAGAAATAGATCGCCTTGGTCTCTCACCTGTAAAAAAGACGCTTGAGGAGATTGAAACTATTAGCACTAAGGAAGAAGCCGCTGCATTTATGGCGAAAGCTAGTGTCGGTTCTTTTGTAGACATGATGGTCTCTCAAGACGAAAAGGAGCCAACAACCAATCGGCTGCACATTATGCAAGGTGGCCTTTCAATGACTCGCGCTTACTACGTCGACAAGGGTGAAAAAATGGACCGTATTCGCAACGAGTACTTATCTTATATCGCCACGATATTTAAAGCGCTCAACTACCAAGACGCCGCTGAACGCGCACTGTCAGTCTTTGAACTTGAGACGGTCTTAGCGCAAGGCTATTGGTCTAATGCCGAAATGCGCGATGTTGAAAAAACGTACCGCCCTCTGAGTCAAAAAAAGCTACAAGATCTTGCTCCTGATTTTCCATGGGCTTTGTATTTTGATGAGTTAGGCCTCAGTGAGAAAGCTCGAGATAAAATCATTGTGATGACCGACAGTGCCGTGCAGCATTTAGCTAAGGTCTTTGATGGTTCAGATATGGGTGCATTACGAGCTTATCTAGAGTTTCACTATGTCAATGCATACGCTCGCTTCCTACCAGAGCCAATATCTACAGAACACTTCAAGTTTTTCAGTGGAGTGCTTAATGGTGTAACGACTGACAAACCCCGAAAAGAGACGGCACTTCGAATCATCGATGAATTCTATGGTGAGAAGCTGGGTATGATTTACGCAGATCGATACTTCCCAAAAGAAAATAAACAAGAGATGACGAAACTTATTGGATACCTGCAAGACGCATTTGCTGAACGTTTCGCGGCTAATGAATGGATGGATGCAGAAACGAAAAATGAAGCGATTCAAAAATTAGATCAATTTACCGTTAAAATTGGCTATCCCGATCAATGGCATGATACTTCGGACGTTAAGTTCTCTGCAAATAGTTTGGTCTCTAATATTGAGAGTATTAAACAACGAACAGCCAAAATACAATTAGCTAAAGTCGGCAACCCTGTTGATTCCTGGGAATGGGATATGCTGCCTCAAACAGTAAATGCATACTACACACCAACGTCCAATGAAATTGTATTCCCCGCCGCAATTCTTCAGCCTCCGTTCTACTCTCCGAATGTCGATATGGCATTTAACTTTGGAGCAATCGGAGCAGTTATCGGCCATGAGATTGGCCACGGCTTTGATGACCAAGGACGAATGTTTGATGGCCGTGGCGTATTGCGAGACTGGTGGACTAGAACGGCAAGTAAACGCTATAAAGTAAAAACAACGCAACTGGATAAACAATACAGCGAATTTGAGTTTGATGGTCTGAACATTGATGGAAGATTGACACTTGGCGAAAACTTAGGAGACCTAGGCGGCCTAACAATCGCGCTTGAAGCATACAAACAATATTGCAAAGACACCTATCCAAATGGAAAAGCACCGGTGATCGCTGGCACAACTGGCGTTCAACGCTTTTTCTTAGCATGGGCACAAGTCTGGCGTGAGAAAGCTACCGTGGAAGCAATTAGGTCAAGAATCCTCAGTGACCCCCACGCTCCCAATCAGTTCCGTATCAACGGTATTGTTAGAAATATTGATGAGTGGTACGAGGCGTTTAACATCACTGAAGACAGTAAAATGTATTTAGAGCCAGATGCTCGTGTGAGAATCTGGTAGAACGTAGAATATGGAAGGCAAAGGAAAGCCTCCTCGCTAATGAACAGTGTATTTCTCTATTGCACCATTCGAACAGAATACCAAATCGCCTTAACTTGAAATGTTTTGAGGCAACATACCGCGCTTCACGCACACCAAACCTTAGAAGCACGTTCAGCGCTCTCAACCAATCAGAAACTAGTTCACACCTTTCTCACTAGTCTCTTGTTCTACCGACGGTGCATCGTCTGCGCGATTGCGCCAAATCTTATAGCCGCGGGCCTGCATACTTTTACCCAACAAGTGGGCTGCGACGGGTGCAGTTAGGACGATAAACACCATAGTGCCTATCACCCGTGATAGCACTGTCAAATCATGAATAGACAAGGCAACAGAGAAGAGTATGGCAGCAAGCCCAACAGTACCTGCTTTCGTTGCAGCATGCATACGCGTATAGAGATCGGGCATGCGCAGAACGCCAATACTCGCGACCAGAACTAACAGAGTTCCGAATATTAATAGTAGCGCGACAACCACTTGCATTACGACCCTCCTGCTTGTTTGTCTTTAACAATTAAACGAGCAAACGCGATTGTGCCCAAAAAAGCGACCAATCCTAAAGTAATCGCAATATCAAGTAGCGACGTTTGCATCGTATCGAGGGTCACTATGGCAATGAATCCAATGGTAATGAACGCTATTAGGTCCAAGGCAACGACTCGATCTGCCAATGTTGGCCCCTTGGCAAGCCTCACGAAAGACAACACCAAGCTCACTAACAAACCCACATAGGCAAACTGGATACTCATTTGAACGAACTCACCCACGGGTCACCTCCAATATTCTTCTCTCCATACCTTGCTTAATACTTTGGATAACCTCTTCATGCTTTGGTGCAAACATCGCGTGAACCACAAGATGCTTCTTGTCCTTCGTAACATCGAGACAAAGACTACCTGGAGTTAACGAAACCATATTGGCAAGTAAGGTTATTTCCACGTCACTCGTGGCATCCAATGGGACATAAACAATGTCAGGGTCACTTAAGTGCGTTGGCGTAATGACATCCCACATCACTCTTGCAACTGACACTATCATCTCGTAGATAAAATAAACAAAGAGAGATAGCGCCGCCGTAAAGCGGCTGAAATAACTCGTTTTTAACCCAAAAGGCTGGCTAAGGCGCAAAGCAAAGAAACCGACAATAAATCCAATAACAAAGTTACCGCTGCTGTAGCTACCGTTAATAAGCATCCAAGCGAAAGCAAGAAACAAGTTAAGCAAGAAGTAACTCATAATCGGCCTCCTAACACGGCATCTACGTAGGCACTGGGTACTAAAAGCTGGTTTGCAGCCCCCATGGCGAATTGAAAAAACGGCTCTGCGGCGAAGCCAATCACCAAGCTGGTTGACGTCAAAATAATAATGGGGGTGTAATACAAGAGTTGAACAGCCTTGGGCAGAGTCACCGATCTCGTCTCCTCAGGCTGAGGCTTCCAAAACGCCTCACTCCAAATCTTGGTCATCGAAAAAATGGTCAACAATCCGACGACTAGAGCGGTTGCAGCGAGCATGTAGTGTTCCGTATGAAGGCTGTCTTTGATAACCAAAAACTTGCCCCAGAAACCAGATAAGGGTGGAAAACCTGCTAATGAGAAGGCTGGAATAATAAATAAGAAGGCCAGCAGAGGCATTGACTTATACACACCACCAAGCTTGGACAGTTGACTGGAGCCATATCGGCGCTCGACAAATCCACCAATCAAGAACAGGTTGGCTTTCACTATGATGTGATGAACAATATAGAAAATCGCCCCCGCTAGTGCTAACGGCGTGTAGATAGCTAACCCCATGATCATGTAGCCAATTTGACTGATGATATGAAACGATAAGATGCGCTTAATATCGAACTGAGCGGCAGCTCCCAACACGCCCGTTAACATGGTTAAACCTGCTACCCATATGAGTAGCGGTTGCCATCCACTCTCCGCCAGTGGAAATACCAAAGTAAACAGTCGAATAAGCGCGTACACCCCTACTTTAGTCAACAAGCCCGCAAACAAGGCAACCACTGCATTCGGCAAAGTGTGGTATGACGCAGGTAACCATGAAAAGAGCGGAAACAATGCCGACTTAATGGCAAACGCAAACAAGAACAACACTGAGAGCAGAGCTTGGGTTTCGGTTGGTATTGCTTGCGCTTTGGTGTGTAAATCTGCCAGATTGAGAGTGCCCGTTGCACCATACAATAACCCTATCGCTAGCAAGAAGACCAACGTAGAGACCAGATTAAGCACCACATACTTGACTGCCCCATCGACCTGAACTTTTCCAGCATCCAGAACCATCAGACCAAATGAGGCTATCAGCATCACCTCAAACCACACATAGAGGTTGAAGATATCTCCGGTGAGGAAAGCGCCATACACCCCCGCGAGCAAAACATGTATCAGCACGTGGTACATGCCGTATGAAGGTTTATCTCTAAGATCGGCCATCGCGTAGAAGACACAGACGGCCCCTATTATTGCTGTCACTAAAACCATGGCGGCACTGAGCAAATCAGCTACAAACACGATTCCAAAAGGTGCTGCCCATTGCCCGAATGCCACCGCTTGAGGCCCACCATTGAGCACACCAACTAGCAAAGCTAACGCGATACAAAACGTGATGCTGACGCTGATGCCGCTCACGTAGTCCAAAACACGTAAATGGCGTCGAGCAAAGAATGTCAGTATCGATGTCAGCAGTGATATGACAACGGGTAACGTCAAACCTAGCTCTGTCATGAATCCTCCTCAGAGCGGGTTAGTTGCTCAACATCTGCACTCCCTGAATCCTGATAAGAGCGGTAAAACAGTAACAAAGCAAACACCAGTAAACCAAATCCAATCACGATCGCAGTCAGAACTAAGGCTTGTGGTAATGGGTTTGCGTAGCCCTCTGGCGGCAATACGTCATTTGCGTCGATAAGCGGCGCCACGCCGAAAGTTAGTCGACCGCTAGTAAATATTGCTAGGTTAACGGCACTGCTAAGTAGTATTAATCCGAAGATAACTCGCAGATAGTGGCGCTCCAACATCAAGTAGATACCGGCTGCGACAAAGATACCTATCACCCCACTCCATAGTATTTCCATCAGTCGAGCTCCTCATTCACTCGTAGCAGCATCCCCATCACTCCACCGATAATCGCCAGGTAAATACCGACATCAAATAGCAATGGCGTTCCAAGCGGCACGACTTCTTTCCACCACAAACCCGTGAGGTACGGCAGACCCACTAATAAACTCATTACGCCAGACAAAGCACTCACTGCAATGCCCACCATCGAGATGCCAAACGGTGAGTAATACAAGCGTTCCCTTACGTAACTTGGCGATTCAGCAAACATAAGTAGAGACAGACCAATAACGGCGATAAGTGCGCCGATAAAGCCGCCTCCCGGTGCGTTGTGACCTCTCAGCAACAGATAGAGTGAGAACACCAGCATAAGCGCTGCGACAATGTGCGCTGTAGTGGCGAAAATGAGCGAGTTGATCTTGTTCATTTTATGAGCGCTTGTGTTGACTAAACTTGCGGCTGATAGCCCCGCGATAACAACAACCACCACCTCGCCAAAGGTATCGAAGGCACGAAAATCAACCAAAATCACATTCACAATATTGCGCCCATGACCACCAGGCACACTTTGCTCTGCAAAAAGAACTGCGATAAGCTCGTATCTATAGGCTGGGAAGTGATCGTAACTAGCAACATAGTGACTGCAAAGCCAATGAAAATAGCGACGACTGCGTGCAGTGCTCGACGTCGACGTGGATGTTTAGGAACGGTTGAGAACAACGGTAAATGGCGCATTAACAGTGCAACGAAGACCACCAGCAGCGTCTCTACCAATAAGAGAGTTTTGGCGACATCCGGCGCGCTGTAGAGCATAAAAACCAATGTCGTCATAAAGCCAATCACACCTAATGACGCGACCGCTAAAAGACGAGAGGTCGAAACAATACAAAGCAGTGCAGAGGCAATCATGATCGCAGCAATGACGACCTCGAAATAGCTAAGTTCAGTAAGATCAGATGACCAATTAACATTCCCCAACGAGATATGACTGAACAGCAAGATCGCGAGGACAGCAAATGAGGTGAGCACGTAGCCACTCAGCTTTTTATGTTGAAGTAGATTAGTTTGCCATTTAGCAACGCCGACCAAGTATGCCATGAATCGATGGAACACAGAGTCAGCCACGGGTGTTGTTACGCCACCCCTATCCCACCATGTTTGTGCACGGCCTGATAACTTGTAAAACAAGACCCCTAAACCCAAAGTAAGCCCGCTGAGGATCAGAGGAAGGTTTATGCCTTGCCATAGTTTGACGTCGCCGACTAGAAGATCGGGTGAGACAGTTTGCACGCCAGGGGCCACAATATTGCTATTAAGCCAACCAAGAGCCAACACAGGTAAAGCGATGCTACCCAGTGCTAGTAAGGCTGGCGGTATCCAGAGCATGAAACTCGTCTCTACCGGCTTTGCTACTGCAGCTCTCTTTTCTTGAGAACCGTGAGGTTTTGAAGAAAGAAACGGTTTGAAAATAAGTGACATTGCTAGCGACACCATAAGTGCGTTGACAACAAGCAGCACCAGCAAAATCCATGTGTTGACCTCAAGTAGCGCCTTGTACATGTACTCCTTGCTCAAGAACCCCATAAAGGGTGGGATACCAGATTTTGATAATGCCGCAATAGCAGCAGCAATTAACGATATAACCAGCACGCTTTTCAAACCGCGAAGCAGCCGAATGTCTCGTGTCCCTGTCGCTTTATCTATATTGCCCACGACCATAAACAGTGCTGCTTTATAAAAAGCGTGAGCAATAATCAACAGAAATGCTGATACCAACGCGAGTTCGCTACCGATACCCAGTAGCAGCACCAGCATGCCCAACACTACATTGGTACTGTATGCGAGCATCAGTTTGAGGTCCGTTTGCCTTACTGCCAGCAGCGCGCACCATAAAGCGGTAAACCCACCCACTGTTGTTAGGGTATAAAACCAAACGTCTGATTCCGAGTAGACCGGTGACAATAAAGCTAACAAGAATACGCCCGCTTTCACCATGGTCGACGAATGCAAATAGGCACTGACTGGCGTGGGTGCTGCCATCGCATTTGGCAGCCAGAAATGAAATGGAAACTGAGCAGATTTCGTTAATGCGCCGAGCATGACCAAAACCATCGAGGCGTGGTAGATCGGCGCTTGTGTAATCGCCGCTTGCTCAGAGATGATCACACTAAGTTGAAAACTGCCTGCGGCTTGCCCCAATAGGATGAGTCCCGCAAGCAAAGCAAGCCCACCAGCACCAGTAACGATCAGCGATTGCAGTGCATTTTTTCTCGATTGCTCCTTTTCATGGTTAAAGCCGATAAGCAGGTAGGAAGTAAGTGTGGTCAGCTCCCAAAATACGAACAACAGAAGGATGTTGTCACTCACCACAACACCTAACATGGCGAGCATAAACAGCGTTAGATAGCTGTGAAACAACCAACGATCTTTTGCCCCTTTTAAGTAGGCATAAGCATAAAGCTGAACCATTACGCCGACACCAGAGATCATTGCCGCGAACAGATAAGATAAACCAGTGAGCCTAAAGCTAAGATCAATCCCTAAGCTAGGCACCCACGCTACTGTCCAGCTCAATCCTGATGGCTGATAACAATAAGTCAGTGCAACCAGAACCCCCGCTGGTAGGATGGCAAAAATCCAAAGCGGTTCTTCCCTTGCTGCGGACTGCGTAACAGGTACTCGATTTATCCCATTGCTCATCATCTTGCTGCACTGTGCTCCTAGTAAACATCGAGTAGCTAGTGCACACGGAGGCTCACTAGCTTTCTTGGTGTAATGGTTATCAGTATTTAGCTTTCAGCATCAAACTGAAGAGAATGGCATCAGAAAACTCTATCGGTAGGGCCTGAGGCAAGTGTATCTGGGTGGGGAGCGATCAAGGTTTTAACGAGCTCGTTGTGTTGCTCCATCAACTCGAAAGCGTTGTAGGTGCATTCACCTATGTCGTTTCTTGGGCAAACGTGTGTTTGATGGCGTTCTATCAGTTCAGTATTACAATGTGGACAGTAGTGCTTCATGATATCCTCCTGTGATTACTCACAAAATTGTGTTGCCAAGTCAGTGTTACTACGCTTGATTAACTCAGTTCTCCCTCTGGTTCTCAAAGATGTTATAGGTGCTTCAGCTTTCTATTGGTGTCTTGAAGCCCTGCGGCTTGAGTGCGACCAACGAGCAGTGGATCGATTGAAGTACGTTTTCTGCCGTGTTACCGATCACAAATCCAGATATACCCGTTCGAGCGACAGTACCCATCACTAACACGTCTACATCACGCTCTCTTACACACGTTGGAATCTGATCATCCGCTTTTCCGTGAAGATGGTGGATGACAATACTTCCTTTTATTCCCGATTCATCAATCAAAGCTTGAAGCGCGTCTTGATGTCGAACTCTCTCTTCTTCAACTTCTTTCGCCACATCTTCATGCTCGATCTTGATCCAGGTGTTTCTGTCTATATAATTTTCCATGTAGTGTTGCCAGCACGAAATAACATGAAGCCTACTGTCGCAACTATCCGCGATCGAACGCGATAGTTCTAACAGCCGCAGGGCTAAGGCATGTTGTTCCTGTGACGTAGCGACAGGGTCAATCGCAACCGCTACCCGTCGTTTCTGCTTGGGCTTGGAGGTAGGTCTATGAAGCCACACCGGGCTTGGACATTTACGCAGCAACGTCATGTCGATCGCTTTGAAACCATCGCCACCATCGGTGATTGGTTCCGCTTCTTTGATGACTAAGTCGTTGTGGTTGTTGAGAACATGCCTAATGATGCAAACCGCGGGCTGTTCGCTACTTTGAACCTCAATCGGAAAAAGCACCTCATCATCTGACAGACCAACGTCATTTTTGGTTTTAATCACGCTTTGGTTCAGTGAGTCTTGCAACGAGCTCTCATAAGCATGCTGATATTCGGAGAGATCATCTGGAAAGGTGGGACTGGCAATCAACCCCTTAACTGGAACGCGATTGTTGGCCGCCAGCATAATCGCCTGCGCCAGTGCATCACTGTGTCCCGGCAAACCTTGGGTAGCAAATAGTATGTTCTCAAATCGTCTCATACACTCCTCCTTGGTTGCACAAATATTAACCAAGCCTACCCCTTAATGGCTAGTTAACAATTGTAACCATAAATTAACAAGTAATAGTCATTCTCATTAAAAGACTGATTGTATGAGACAAAAAATTCCGTTGGTAGAGTGTAAAAACCAAAAAAGACAGGCCTCAGCTTGTCTTTTTTAGTTGGTCTTTTTAGCGTTTCTTACCGCGATTAGCGTGTATCTTTAGTTTCGCCTTCATCTTGCGCTTATCTGCGCCTCGACCTCTTCGGCGTGGTGCTCTATCAGGATCTATTTCTGATTCTGGGCTTGGTTCAAACCCTGCTAGCCATTCTTGAGGTAAGCGATTGTCGAGCAAACGCTCTATCGCCTCTAACAAGTATTGTTCATCGTGGCTCATCAGCGAAACGGCAAGACCTGCCTGCCCTGCGCGTCCTGTACGACCGATGCGGTGAATGTAGTCTTCGGCTTTATACGGTAAGTCGTAGTTCACCACTTGCTCTAGCTGTTGGATATCCAAACCACGCGCTGCAACATCGGTCGCGATCAATGCTCTCACTGCGCCCGACTTAAAGTCGTCTAGCGCTTTTTGACGTGCTCCTTGGCTCTTATCGCCATTAATGGACACCGCTTTAATACCATCTAACTTGAGCTCTTTAGCAAGTGCATCACTGCCTTGCTTGGTTTTAGTGAACACAAGGACCTGCTGCCAGTTACGGGAGCCAATCAAGTAGGCAAGCAATTCGTGCTTACGCTTCTTATCAACGGGGTAAACCATCTGTTTTACTGTGTCTGCCGTCGAGTTCGCTGGCGTAACTTGAACCTCTACTGGCTGATTCATAATACGATGCGCAAGCGCTTTAATACGCTGCTCAAAGGTCGCCGAAAACATCATGTTTTGACGCTCTTTTGGTAGCCGTTTTAGGATACGGTTAAGGTCCGGCATAAAGCCCATGTCTAACATGCGGTCAGCTTCGTCTAGCACTAGGTATTCACACTCGGCGAGCGTCAAGTTACGAGTGTGCTGATGGTCAAGGAGACGACCCGGTGTTGCCACTAGAATGTCGGCACCACCACGAAGATTCTTAGTCTGCACACCGATGCTAGTGCCACCATACGCGACAACCACTTTTAAATCGGTTGATTTGGTGAGCTGAACCAGACTATCAAAAACCTGTTGAGCCAGTTCACGCGTTGGCGTGAGTATCAATGAACGGATTACCTTACTCTCTGGCTCTCTCGCTTTAGGCTCATCCAGCAACTGCTGAATCAATGGCAATCCAAACGCTGCGGTCTTACCCGTACCTGTTTGTGCACCTGCCAGTATGTCTTTGCCGTCCAATACAAAGGGAATGGCTTTTTCCTGAATCGGTGTCGGCGACGTGTAGTTTAGGTCAGCAAGGTTTTGCTTTAACGTATCGTTAAATGCAAAAGCATCAAAAGAGGACTGCTCACTGGCAGTATCGAGTAAAGTCTTGTCTGTCATAACGTCGCCAACAGGAAGTATTCAAAAGGGTCGCGAGTGTAACAGAAACCAAGCGCTAGGTTAATGCTATTCTCGCCTAACTACTTGCGAGTTTGTTGTTTTGCCTTCTCTAGCACCTCAGGGTACAACTGATTGAAAAACTCTGAAAATTCTTGATAGTGCATTTCAAGTTGTTCACCACACTCTGCCAATGGTGCCATGCGCATGCTACGCAAGGACATACGCTCCAAGGCAAACTTGATGTTATCGAACTCTTGATACGACTCTAGCCAGCGCCCTTGCCACATATGTGTACTCATTCGAACAAATCGATCAGGTAATGGTGCAGGTGTCCGCTTAATGGTCAGTTCAGCATTATCAACAAACCGAATGAGAGACTGGTGATGAAATCGAGACCAGTGTTTTGCAAGGCAGTGATCCCAAAACATATCCATCGCAATCGGGGCGAACCGTTTTAAGTCAGAGTCGAACAAGGTTTTACACTGCTTCATAATGAAATGGTTGTCAGTGTATGAATCTACAAATCGATGCAACATGATGCCTTGGGCAATATCGTCTTGATAGTGCTTTGTTGGGTCACCTTTGACAAAGTCTCCCAATAAGTTGCCTAATAAGCTACTACTGCAATGCTCTGCGATGTGTAAGTGTGCGAGAAAGTTCATAGCTCTCCATATATTAATGCTTTACATCATTGTGAGATGCTAATCTATCGACGTCAAATGAAGGTATGCACTCGACTTCGCATTCAACCGTTATATCGAGCAAAAACCTCGAAAAAACAGAAGTCCCCAAAAGCACGCAAATTTGCCAACTTCGCTTACCATTTGTTTTTTAAGGACTTTCATAAAATATTACAGATAACCACAACCAATTGAAACCGACCTCACATTCATTTGTATGATTAAATGTTTCAGCCGTTACATTTTTGAAGTACATCACACCAGTGAATTCTTATAGGATCGCCGCCATAAATTTATGGCTCGCTAATGCTGCCATTTTCAAAGACTTATCTGGTGTAATTAATGGAACACTTTTCATATCTGATTTCTTTTAATCATTTATTGTTTTCAATGGTGGCTGTTGTCATCATGGTTCTGCTTTCAAGAACCATCGTCGCTAATACTAAGTACTCAGCTGTTTTAGTTATCGTTGTACTTGGTCTGCTTATGGGTACCTTGTTTGTAAAAACAGGTCTTGCTACCCCGGGACTTCAAGAGTTCCCAGCTATCGTGCTTTTGAGCCAAACGACCGTCATTGCCTTGATCGCAACATTCTTTGTCGGTGGACAAGAAATCCGTCGCCTGCTTTCAAAGGAGACAGGTCACGTTGATGTGTTAGCTGTCCCTGCAAAGAATGAAGTTTTCTTTGGCACCACGAGTACTCAATTCGTATACATCATTCGCGCGTTTGTATTGCTGATGGGTATCGAGATGATTTCAGCGTTACTAACAGGTCGCAGTGCTTCTCACCCAATGGGTGAATCCTACCTTGCGATGGCGTACCTGTGTATCGGTGTTGCCATCATCTTCGTCGATAGCAAAAAAGAAGTCGCTAAGATGCGTACCTACCTATTCAAGGGTGTGGTCGAGGTTCTGACGATCGTCATCATTATGATGTTGTCGCTAAGACTCTCTCACCTAGTTGCTAGTGTGATTGGTTTGCCGCAAATCTTCTTCGCGATGATCATTTCATCTGGCTTAGGTATGTTGCTTCCACATTGGAAAGCAGGCCCGACACTGAACTCACTGTTGTTTGCAGGCATCCCAGTTCTACTAACCGGTACTTTCTTGGTTGGTGGCTCACACATGCTTGAAGCATTTAGCATTCCAGGTCTACAAAGCGTTATCGTTTATGGCTTTGCAGGTCAAATGTTCTGGATGTTTGGTGGTCTAACTATCCTTATCTTCCTAGCGAAAGCGAACCACGTTCGTAACCTAGCACCAGGTATGGCAGGTGGTTTATCTCACTCAGGCTTAACAGGTGCATGTACTGCTGGCGACTTCGGCTACACGGCAGCAGCGCGCGCTCCAATCATGATCAACATTCCATTCCTTGGTCATATCTTTGTATTTACTATTCTTGCAGCAAGTGCAGAGCGTGGCGCGTTGCTTGTTGGTTGGACACTGCCTCTCGTGCTTGCAGGATTGGCTTGTGTGTACCTTGCAACCAAGAACCTTCGCAAAGCAAATGGTGACCATGCAGTTGAAGTAAAAGGTCTGATGCAGTTCTCGTTTGGCTGGCAAATTGTTGCGGTATTCGGCAGCTTCACGATTCTACACTTCGCAGGTATGCCTATTGAGCACGCATCGATGGCAGCAGCTTCTGGTCTGTCTCACTTCGGCTTGTTCGCGGCAACACAAGGTGGAATGTTTGGCGATAGTGCGGCAAGCATGATCACCTTCATCTTCGCGACACCATTCTTGGTGCATCCGTTGGTATTTGGTCTGTTTGGTAAAGCAACTGAGAACAACGGTGAAATGTCGAGCAAAGCGGTACTTATTATCTTCACTCTTGGTACGATTGGTGTGCTTTACTCAGCACTTTCGATCTAACGCTACTTTATGGACCTAACCTTCGGGTTAGGTCCTCATTTACGTTTTACATTCAAACGAAAAGCTCTGTTTCTGTGACTAAGGATTTCACTTCTTTAATATAAGAGGGTTCTGATGTTTTCTACTTTGCATTTTGTCATCACCACTTTACTCGCCATCACCTGCGCTAAAGCGATTGGTGTTAGTGATGGTGATATCTCTGTTCTCGCATTAGTCATTCCAGCGCTATGGATACTGCCACGTAAAGGTGCCAGTGGACTTGTGCTTCTTGCTGGAATGCTCTGTTACGGGCTCACGCTACCCCATCAATCCATCTCTCTATCTGTGACGCAATGGACGCTGTTCCCACTGCTCTTCGTCGCATTCTCAAAACGCAGCAACCGTAACGTCCGAATCATTACCGCCGCCATCGTTAGTGCCTTACAAACGGGCATCATGGTCAGTCAGATACTCGGAACACTCGATGGCTCTCCACTGATTACTCTGGTTCAAATGGTCTCTATTTGTGTCATCTGGTGGGCGGCGAGACGCAAGAACACTTCTCGCAAGCAAAATTGGTGGGTATTGGCACTCATTTTACCGCTATGGTTTACCGATCAGGCTTATACCATCGTCGTCGCTCTTTCCATCACTGGTATTATTGCGTCACTTGAAAGCCTATCCGAGCTAAAAGGCTTTCGCTGGAGTAAGCTCATCTATTGGACTGTGCCAGCGGTTGGCTTTGCAACCTTGGTGGTATGGTCAAAGGTCGAAGTACCCCATCAAGTTGTTGTCGTATGGATGTGTTTATTGGCAACCGCATGGATGACAGATTACATTCTTCGCAGTATGGAAGTAGAAGCTAGACGGGGCTAAAACAGCCTCGTTAGCCACCTCATGTGTAAATCTAACGAAACACTCATTAAAAATCGAAAATTCGCCACGTTATCGACATAAGTATCCATAGAAGGCTAACATCGCCGCCAATCATTTGTAACAACACGCCCCTTTTGGCGTCTATAAATTGGAATTTTCTTTATGGATAAAGATCATAGCCTGCGCGAGAATTTGCTCGCCCTAACGCTCGGGAGTGCTTTGGTATCTCTAGGCGTTATCTTCTTTAATCAAGTTGGCTTGTTAACAGGCGGAACAGCGGGTCTTGCCTTGTTTATTACTAAGGTCACCACGCTTAGCTTCGGACAGGTATTTTTCGCATTAAACCTGCCTTTCTATATTTTGTCAGTCACCCGCATGGGGTGGCAGTTCACCATCAACACCTTTATCGCGGTTAGTATCGTCTCTTTCGCTGTGGACCACTTACACCACGTCATTCAGATCTCGCACATTGAGCCTATATATGCCGCGTTAATAGGTGGTGGGTTAATCGGTATGGGCATGCTTGTCATCTTTAGGCATAAGATGAGCCTGGGCGGGTTCAATATTCTGGCGCTGTTCTTACAAGAGCGATTCGGTATCCGTGCGGGCAAAGTGCAAATGGCACTGGATTGCTCCATCGTTGTTCTTTCCCTATTCGTCGTCGATATCTATCTGATTGCACTCTCTGTGTTGGGTGCTATCGCAACCAATCTTATCTTGGCGATGAACCACAAACCTGGGCGTTATCAACCCGTACAGAGCGGCGCATAAATGCTAAATAGATGGGCAACGTCAGACCACAAACTGGAACTGCGTTGTCCACTCTCCTTTGGCATCTTTGCTCACATCCATTTGCAGTAAATCTCGCTCACTTCCGCCCCACCACTCGTTACCTGTTTTGCCTTTCAGATAAAGTTGCGTCGTCAACAACTCTCGTTGATTCTGCCAAAGTTTTACATGTATGTGCGGAGGTCTGCCTGTGTAGGGGACTGGAAATAGAGTCCTAAATTGAACCTGCCCTCGTTCATCACTTTGAAGTGCGCCAAAACCTGCGAAGTTTTTGTCGAATCTCTCAACGTTAGGTTGCCGTGGATGGTCATAAACCCCTCTTCCATCACACTGCCAGATCTCAACTCTCACATTAGAGATTGGATTGCCTTGAGGATCTACGACTCTCCCAACCAAATTCATGCTTTCACCTTCGACTTCATCGCTCTCTATAATCAAATCTGAGCGAACGGGAATAGTCGTCACTGGGTAAAAGGGACCTTCTGCTTGAGATGGCGTTTTTTGTAGTTTTGTGTTTGCCAGTACCGGGCTAGCAACAAACACAGAGCACAATGCTAGGAAATCACGTCGTTCCATCTGTCCAAACTCCACATTAATGATAATAAAAGTGTGGTACGGATTTAACCTCTTCGCGAGTTCAAAATTGCTTAAGAATCTATCAAGTAGAACGTGAGCGCCGAGTTGCCCTACTATTCGAAATGTTTTTCTGTCATTATGAACAAATGAAAAGCCTGACTAGTAGTGGTAAGGCAAACAATGTCACGAGACTGAACATTTTGGCATCGACTCACTTTTCATGCCTAGTCAGTGACGATAAAAACATCCCAGTCGAAGGAGTAGAATCAGCGATGACTTACGAAACAAAAACCATGGAAGTACCTGTTGCTATCGCAGACCGTGTACAGGCGTTGATCGACGGCTACATTGCCAAAGAAAAGTTTAATGCTGAGCGACGCGAGGTCGTAAACAACCTACTCGCTATGGATGGACTGAGCTGTGAGATGGCGGTGTACAGCTTACCTCAAGATGAACTGATGGATACGCTTCGTTTTGTGTATGAGTTGTCTGGTACCAACAGTCGATTCGTCAAAAACATCCTAACGCAAACGCGTGAAAACCCAACGAAGAAGCTTTCTGACTCTCAGCGTTCTTCAGCAAAAAGCTTACTGTTCAACCTACTTAACGACCCGTCAGTGGTCTCTGCAATGAAAGAAATGCAGTAATTGAGCTTTACTTTAACGAAAGGTGGCAGATGCCACCTTTTCTCTTCTTAGCGCCATTTCATAAACCTTCCTAATTCCCCCAAAAAACTACCTCCAATTAACTAACGAAATTCGTCACTATTTCCTGTAGACTACGCCCTCACTTTTTCTAGGGGTATGGTCGTGACACGAGATCAGTTTGAGTTATTAGCACCGGGCGGTGATGTAGAATCAATCAAAGCAGCAATTGCAGCGGGTGCTGATGCGGTCTACTGCGGTCTGGATCGTTTTAACGCGCGTAATCGCGCCGCTAACCTGACACTAGATAACTTAAATGGCGTTCTCGAACTGGCTCACGCCAATCAATGCCAAGTTTTCCTTACCCTTAACGTCCTAATTCTCGAGAGTGAAATTGCAGCGGTAATGAGGCTACTCGCCCAGTTAGTCGAAACAGACATCGATGGCGTTATCGTTCAGGATCTTGGCTTAGCCTATCTTCTAAAACGCCATTTCCCTACGTTGGATGTTCACGCATCAACTCAGTTAAATACCCACAATACAGGGCAAATTGAGTACCTTAAGAAGATGACCGCGAGTCGCGTCAATCTATCCCGAGAGTTGAACATCGATGAAATTGCTCATCTCGCACACTTTGGTCATCAACATGACGTTTTGATGGAAGTGTTCGTTCATGGCTCCTACTGCATCGGTTTTTCTGGTCTTTGCTATATCAGCTCTGCTCGCAATGGCGCCTCAGGCAACCGCGGTCGATGTAGCCAACCATGCCGAGAGCAGTATCAAACCACTAAACAAGGTTATGACTACCCGCTAAACCTCAAAGACAACTCCGCATTTGGCGATCTACAAGCGCTTGCCGATGCTGGCGTGTATTCGCTCAAGGTGGAAGGCCGAATCAAAAAGCCACATTACGTTTACACAGTCGTCGACAACTGGCGTAAGCAGATTGATCGACTGTGTGACGGTGAAACGCTATCGCAAGACACAACTGAACTCTACACAGTGTTTAACCGCGATTTTTCAAACGCGTTTTTGAAAGGGGATTTTGGCAAAAGCATGTACATTGATAATCCAAGAGATAATGCCGTCACGCATTTCTCAAAGGTCTATCAATGCACCAGTACCGATGATGTTCAAAGCGTTAAAAAGCGTCTGTACGACAAGAAAACCGATATTATCCAACATGTTGATGCCGAGATCGCTAAGATGGACATCAACTCAGATCGCCCGAAAGCCAGCTTAAAGGGAGTCATCGAAGCTCCAAAACTGGCAACGCTTCCGAATAACCCTGAGCTAACCGTGACCAAGCCTCTCTCTGTATTGATTTCAGAACGAGAGGATGTAGTACTCGCGCTTGAAGACAATGTCGATGTTTACTTTCAGCTCCCTATGGGGCTAAAAGCAGAGCTGCCTGCGATGATGGCTCTGTTTGAGAGTAACCCGAGATTAAAACCATGGTTCCCTGCCATTTTGATCGGCGATGATTATGAAGCGGCGAAGGTGTTTCTCGAGACTATCAAGCCCTCTTTGCTCATTACCAACAACTCCGGTGTTGGCTTTTATGCGCAAAGCAATGGCTTGGCGTGGGTTGCCGGTCCACAAATGAACACTACGAACTCATACACACTCAAGTGTCTTGAAGAAGAATACTCGGCCGCTGGCGCATTTTTATCTAACGAGTTGAGCAACAAACAGCTTCGCTACATTCGCAGACCTAATCAAATGCGTACCTTCTACAGCGTGTACCACCCAAATACGCTTTTGACTAGCCGTCAGTGCTTGTTCCAACAAACTGAAGGCTGTAAGAAGATCAAAGTCAATAAGGGTTGCTTGCGACGCTGTAACAAGCGCACCTCTATCATCAACCTGAAAGACAATCCTTACGTGGTTCAAAAACAAGGAGGCTCGCACAACTCTATCTACAGTGATTTGAACACGTTAAATTTAGATGTGCTTAGTGATCATCGTGATCTCATCACGGATGTATTTATTGACCTACGAGACATTCAAACCGAAACCAAGGTAATAGGTAGTAAGCTTGATATCATCAGTGCATTCCAAACAGAGTTGACTCGAAGCGTTGATGAATCATCGAATGCTGTCACAACGCTGATCGCACCGACAAGAAACCAACAGTATCAGAAAGGCATCTAGTTCGGCGTGTCCAGCTACTAACGGCTAGCTACTAACGACTAGCGACAAAGCCTTAACCTACTGAGAATCGGAAGTAGAGAGCTTTTTAATATGAACAAAGAGCTCCTCTGCCTCCGCTGTGAGTTTAGAGTACATCCTGATATCGCCATTTCTCTGAGCACGCATCGCTTGCTCTAGCAACATTGAGTGTCTTTTCTTTAGTTTTCTCGCTGGATCTCGTTTTAAGAATGAGAACATCGTTAACTCCGTTTGATTGTGTTGTCTGATTTACGAAGCTTTATCACAAACAGATTCATCTCCAACGATAATCACGCTACTTTCTCTATATCTCGTGCACTCGTGCTGGTTGAATTTATTGCTCTAATCGCTTGAAGGAGCGAGAAAAAGAGACCATCATGGACTGTAGGGTAAACAGAGATACCACCAAACACCCCAACCCTACCTATTCAAAATTTTTTCCAAGAGCGAGATACCCTAAATGGTTGATTTCACCAAAGGCACATGGATTTTTGAACCCGAAACCAGTCAAGTGACGGACACGTCTGTGTCGATTACCACAGAGCCGGAAACAGACTTTTGGCAGCGCTCATATTATGGCTTTAGGAACGACAACGCCCCAGCATTATTGCTTGAGTCTAGTGATAACTTCTCATTCACCACAAAAGTGAGCTTTCAGTATCAGTCTCAGTTTGATCAATGTGGGCTAATTATCTATTTGGATAGTGAAAATTGGTTCAAAGCATCCATCGAATATGAAAACGAGTCATTTTCTCGACTCGGCAGTGTTGTGACCAACCTTGGTTATTCTGACTGGGCGACAACGGATATCCATCTCCCTAGTGAGATCTGGTACCGTTTAAGCCGACGTGGTCCTGATTTTTTAATCGAATCCTCGCTTGATGGCGTACATTTCAAACAAATGCGTATTTTTCATCTTCATAAGCTAGGAGAAACAACGACAGAAATGGGTAAATGCAACCCACCAATGCCGACGAAATCATCGGTAAAATTTGGTGTGTATGCGTGCAGCCCGACACCATCTTCGTTTACCGCAACTTTCACTGATTTCACTCTAGAGCCAAGTCAGTGGCTTGCTCACCCAGCTTGATATAACATTATGATATTCCTATTTATTAGGAAACACTTGGACCTTCTATTAACAAGGAGACTTCATGTTAAATTCTGAAACGGCGAAAGCAGTCATTGATCACGCCCTCTTTCTCGGCGCTGATTTCGCAGAGCTTTTCGTCGAACACCATCAAACCAATTCTGTCCAGATCGCGTCTGGCGAAGTCGATAAAGTGAACTCTGGTATCGATTTCGGTATTGGTATTCGTCTCTTCTTTGGTCACAAAGTGTTGTACGGCTACACCAACAACACTGATGAGGCTGAACTAAAGCGCGTAACGTCACTACTCGCAGCAAAAGACAAGAGAGAGCAAATCGCAACAGCGGGCGCTTTGAATCTAAACCGCTACCCAGTTCAACACGGGTGCCGCTTGCCACTGAGCAAAGACGCCAACTTGGACTCAAAAATTGCGTTTCTACTAAAAACCGATGCAGCAGTTCGCGCAGAAAGTGAATACATCACGCAGTTTATCGGCAGCGTTCTGCAGCGAGAGCAGCAAGTATCTATCTTCAACTCAGAGGGCTTACACGTTGACGATACACGGCATTACATCCGCGTGTCGGGGAACTCCGTGGCTCAAAAAGGTAATGAGCAATCCTCTGGAATGGAAGGTCCAGGCGCACTAGCAGGCTGGGAGTTTAGTGAGCAGGTAGATGCGAAAGAACTCGGCCAGACCATCGCCCAACAAGCACTCGTTAAACTCGGTGCCGACGCCTGCCCATCTGGTGAAATGCCTGTAATCATTGGTAATGGATTTGGTGGCGTTATCTTCCACGAGGCCTGTGGGCACTTACTCGAGACCACCTCTGTCGCCAAAAAAAGCATCCGTCTTCCATGACAAAATGGGTGAAATGATTGCGCATACAGCGGTAAGTGCCGTTGACGATGGCACGATGACTAATGAGTGGGGCTCTATCCATGTCGATGATGAAGGCATGCCAACGCAGCGTACTCAATTAATCAAAGACGGTCAGCTCACTAGCTTTATGGTTGATAAAATGGGCGGCATGAAAACCGGCTTTGAGCCAACCGGCTCTGGACGCCGCCAAAACTACAAGTTTGCGCCAACGTCGCGAATGAGAAATACCTTTATTGAAACTGGCGAACATTCACTAGACGACATGCTAGCGGGCGTAAAACGCGGCATTTACGCAAAAAAATGGGTGGTGGCTCAGTTCAACCAGGTACTGGAGAATTCAACTTCGCGGTTCGCGAAGCGTACTTGGTGGAGAACGGCAAAATCACTAAACCGCTTAAAACCGCGACCCTTATCAGTACTGGTCCTAAAGTACTCAAAGAGATCAGCATGGTAGGTAAAGACATGGCGCTGGCACCAGGTATGTGTGGCTCTGTTAGTGGTTCAGTACCAACAACGGTTGGTCAGCCTTCGTTAAAAGTGGACAACATTCTAGTGGGAGGCGGAAACTAATGAGCCAAGACAAACAACTTCTCAGCGCTGTTGATTACGTCCTCTCAGAGGCAAAACGCCAAGGTGCAGAAGCCGACGTTATCGTCAATCGCAGTAACAGTTTCTCACTTAAAGCCAACCAAGGTCAGCTAGATGAATACAAAGTCAGTTCAAGCCAAGTACTTGGTGTTCGAGTTGTCAAAGATACACGTATTGCAACTAGCTATTCTGAATCATTAGAGGAATCCAGCCTAGATTTGATGCTCACCAACGCGCTTCAAAGCGCTCGTTTCTCCAAACAAGATGAGCACCAAACGATCAGTTGTGTAGATAGCAAGATCACCACGGATATTGCAGAAATCGCGCAACAAGATACAACGTCTGCAGATGACAAAATCGCTCTGTCTCTTGCACTTGAAAAAGGCGTTCTCGCCTTACCTCATGCTTCAAGCGCTCCTTATAACGGTTATGCGGATGGTGAAAGCCAGCTGATTCTTGCCAACACTCAAGGCACGCTATGTCAACACTTTGAGCGTTCGTTTAGTTGCTACGCTTACACTTTGTTCGAGAGAGACGGCAAGCAATCGATGGCTGGTAAAGTGTCGGTTGGTCGACGCTTTGACGAACTAGATCCTAACTACTGTATCGAACAAGGCTACAACCTGGCACGTGACCTCCTTGACGGCGCACCGGTTGCTACTGGTGAATACTCTGCAATTTTTGATGTTGGTGCACTAAGCAGCCTATTCGGTGCCTTTGGCAGCGCGTTCTCTGGTGTCAGTGCAATGAAAGGCATCACACCACTAGCGAATAAGGTTGGTCAGTCTGTTGCCAGCGAGCTAATCACACTAACCGACGCAGCGTACATGCCAAACGGCATGGCCATCGCCGCGTTTGATAGTGAAGGCTTTGCAACGCAAGACAACATCCTAATCGCTAACGGGCAATTAAGTACCCTACTTCACAACAGCCACACCGCCAGCTACCTTGGTGCAGTCTCAACGGCTAGCGCGGCGCGCGGTGCAAAATCGAGCTTAGATGTTTCCACAAATCACAAAGTGATTGCTACCGGTCAAAGTAGCGCCTCTGAAGTGAAAGCTGGAGAGTATTTAGAGTTGGTTGAACTGCAAGGCGTGCACTCTGGTGCTGATGTGGTCAGTGGCGATTTCTCGTTTGGCGCTAGTGGTTTCTTATGCCGAGATGGTAAACGAGTACAACCCGTTCGCGGTATCACTGTAGCGGGTAACTTCTACAAGATGCTGAAAGAGATCGATGCAGTTGGGGATACACAGCTTGCGAATGATAGCCGCAGTTTCTTTGCACCTGATGTTAGGTTTGCAAGGTTGAGTATTGGGGGTAAGTAGTAGATTGAATGGCTTAGTGGCACAAGACCGTTTGCCACTGAGCCTAACTTGATCAGTAAATAGCCCAAGATATCGTCATTCCTGCGCAGGCAGGAATCTCCTCACAACGAGCGCCAACCTGTTTGAATAACTCAGTTTTAGACTACGTCGTGTCAGCACCGCTCAAACCTCTGTGATGTGACCTCTTTTACCTTGCTTAAACCTATTGACTTTCATACGCTTTGAGCGCTTGTAGCAACAAAGGCTTAACGACGGGATAGATTTGATTCAAGCGCAACTGATAGAAATCAAACGCTTCCTTCCATGACTCTTCGTCCTGCCAGTTAAGAGTGATTGTAGGAAGTGAAATTCTTAGCTTATCTGGGATAAATTCAGCACCCTCAGGCAGCAGTGATATCAATGATTCTCGCCTATTGTACAAGAACTCAAACAAATATTGTCCGAGCGAGTCATTTCTAAATCTAACAAAGACACCCACCTCATCGGGTTTAGAGCGGTAGGTAGTTATCCAACTGTTGTACGTCCGTGGTGGTAACTCAAACCATAGGTGCCCCTGAGTCGAAGGAGTTGGTAGCCTAACACTGGTATCTTCAAGCTCAAGATAATCAAGCAATGCACTCCAATACTCATAGGAATGGCCAGAACTCTTATTTGTCGCCATTTCATTTTGCTCGTCGGAGGATTCCAATTTCTCAGTAATTTCACCACTTACTTGATTAAACGAAATCACTCGACGCTCGGTAATTTCAGTCTTGTGCATGACTTGAGGGTTCACCAGCAGTTGTTCACCTGCCATGTGGAAAATCTGCATCTCAACCATGGCAAAGGAAAACTCCATAGATGCATTGGCATTAAGAAAGTCTTTTATTTCGAAAGCCCCCTCTCGAATACCATCGCCCACAACCAATAATAAGAAACGACCTTTCGAGAGGTTTCGTTGAACCGCATCAATGAATGGGGCTTCCGAGACTTTATGCCCACCAGACTTAACCACTTCAAAAAGAGACTGCCCACCATTAACAGCACCAACCTTAGTATCGAGATCGTTGTAGCTCCAATTCATCAAGTCTTTAGCGTAATCGAGTATCTGCCCTATTACTTCTCTGCGAGATTGAGGGTTCCGATAGAGTTTAGTTTCCACGATGACCAATCGACCCGACGGCGTCACATAGATGCAGTCCACTCGCCCCGATTTCGTGGCTAGCTCCATACACACTGGTACGGCACCAGTGTAATCTGAATCAATTTCGTAAAAAGGTAACAGGTCAGCGTTAGCAAATATAAGTCGCTGTAACCATTTTTCGTCGTAGACACCTGTAGCTTGCAACTCAACTCGTTGAAGCCTATGAACACCATTGTCTAGAGATACTATGATTGGACCACTGTTCACAAAACAACTCCGCTGTTAACTAAAAACGTTAAGGATAACAAACCATAAGGTTAGCCCAACTTGCTACTTTGTGGCGTTTGGGAAGTCTCATTTTGCTATCTGACTTACTTATTTTATTGGTCAGCGAGCAGTGCAACACGCTTATACAGTCACGCTCTTGGACTATCATTATGCAAAGGTTCGTAAATCAACTCACTTTTAGTCGATTCTAAGCCGACTGATGTGCCTAGCTCGGCTCTGCCCCAAATCAAGTTGAGCGTCTCTAATCACACGCAATGCTCTTAACTGGCTTAATTTTTCTTATTGCTCTCTAGGCTTATATCATACCCGAACGTTACAAAGGCCTATACTGTTGGGGTGTTAAGCATTTTGTGAGAAAGCATCGATGAGAAAAGAATTCGAACGTTGGATGGTAAAACAAGAACGGAAAAAACCCAATACGGCTTATCAATATGCACAATCTATCGATAAGGTATCTAATCACTTCTCTACCCACACCCAACAAAACATTGATCTATATAGAGTTCTTGATGTGGAAATATTGAGAAAGATTAAAGATGACTATTCCTTGCATGGAAAGTTTAGCGAGTTTGGAGGAAAGGGAAACGGAACAATAAGAAATGCAGTCGCCACCTATTACAGGTATCGTGTTGAATGGGCGCTAAACTCATCGATTACTACAAATGCGGCTGAAGAGGACTCTGTAGCTTCAGATAGCGAAAGTAAAACTTCAGAAGATGACTTAACGTTCAATCTTTCATACGAGCGTGATCTCCAATCCTCAATGATTCTTCAGATAGACGCTCTATTTCCCGAGTATCAAATTTATGGTGGGGAGAGCTTAGAAGGCGTTGAATTTGCAATAAACGGAAAAAGGATCGATATCCTACTAGAGCACAAAGAGAAATCGGAGCTATTAGCCATTGAGCTTAAAGCAGGTATTGGCGATTTTAAGGTCTTTGGACAAATTGCTATGTATCTTGGTCTATTAGAAGAAAGGTTTCCAGACCTCGATTGCTGTGGAGTTATTGTGTGTGGCCAAGTCGATGAATCGTTAGCGCTTGCTTGCAAAATGAGCGATCGCGTCTCTTTAAAGCAATATGAGATGCAGCTTGTCCTGACAGATTACAACCCTGGTTAATCAAGTGATTCAAAATTAAAATTGGTCAATAAGCGTGCTGACTAATGAAACACTCCTCTGCCCCATTATGAGTTACGAAAAATCGTACCTTGTGACTTACTATGAGTGTTTGCCATAAGAAACCAAATCCATAGATGGATTATTGCGCCCGGCTTTGTACCGAGAACACTAACCCCGAACGAATCTAAGGTAGAACGCACAATAAAATACGATTTGGTACTTAATGGACATCTAACTCCAGTCAAATGGTGATCTGAGAGCTATCGATCTTTTAGTTTAAGTACTTCATCTATAAAAAACTGCATCGCTGAATTAACGGGCTTTTCCGTCCGCCATATCAGGTCAGAGTACCAGTGTGCTGTGTCTTCGATCTCTAAATTAAACTTGTCTATCTCGCTATTTCCTAGTGCTTCACCACATAAAAATAGCGGCATAATCGCCCAGCATGAACAGTGTTTAACTAGCTCCAACATCTCATGTAAGTTGTTACAATAGGTCACTTTATTACTTATGTTATGCCCCTCACTCAACCTTAAATCTTTTAGGAAGTTTACTGATATCTGTCTTAGGCCACGAACCTGATGCATGGTTAATCGCTTGCCTCCCAGTTCAAGATCTCGAGACGCTACATTGGCTATTTGAAAGCTAAATGCTCTAGCAAAAGAGAGTTCATGAGGTATGGAAAAGGTACCGATACTGAAGCCAATATCTGCCTGACCAGTCAATACCCAGCTCCGAACTAACAGGGGATCACCAGTGAGTATTTTGACCTCAAGTGTCGGGAATCGAAGAAAAAGTTGCTTGTAAACTTGCGATAGCTCGGCCCCGCGCAGCGCGGTATCGATTGCCAGAGTAATTCTGCTAGGCTCGTCTTCTAATAGACTGCTTGCTTTCGCATCAAAATGCTCTAACTCGCGTAATACAGAGCGTGCATGGTCGTAGAGCTCTTTTCCTTTTTCGGTCAGTTCAAGGGAGCGGGGCTTTCTAATAAAAAGCTCAAAGCCTACCTCACTTTCCAAATTTGCGACCAATCCACTGATGGTTACAGCGTGTTTTCCCAAACTGCGGCTGGCGGGCTTAAAGCCACCCTTATCTATGGTTTCCACAAACGCACTGAGTTGTTCAATTGACGTGGGCATTGGGCACCTTCATCATAAAAGCTTTAGGGTAGGTTAAACCTATCCTTGGGGGCGTGGAGAGTCAAATCAAAGTGCATAATAATCTGTCTCATCCAAAGAGTTGCTTCAATAGGTGAAGTAACGGTAATTAATCCAATAGGTATCAAGATGGCATTATCACGCACTTTTAAGTTTGCACCAATTGCTCTAGCCCTAGTAGCTGGCAGTGCACTAGCAGCAGATTTTTCTCAAGAAGAGTTGGCATACATGCCAGCTAACACTCAAATTGAGCTTTTCAAATCTGGGATGATCACTCCTGTTGATGTAGTTGAAGCGCAAAAAGCTCAATACGACGCAACAAACGACGTTGTAAATGCAGTGACTTACGAGCACTGGACTAACGCACTAGAAGCTGCTGAAGAAGCGACCAAACGATACCAAGATGGTACCTACCGGCCGCTCGAGGGGGTAACTTATGCAGTTAAAGATGAACACCACGATAAAGGCTGGAAAGTAACTTTTGGTTCTAAGTTACATATGGACGATGCGCCTATGGACCATGCTGACCCGATGGTATCTAAGCTAAACGAAGTAGGTGCAATTCCAGTAATTCAAACAACAGTTCCTGAGCTGTATTTCAACTGGGTAACCAGCACTGATGCATGGGGAACATCACGCAACCCATGGAACCCAGATTTCGCTGTAGGTGGGTCTTCTGGTGGTTCTGGTGCAGCGGTTGCAGCGGGTTACGCGACTATGGCAACGGGCTCTGATATGGGTGGCTCTATCCGCATTCCTTCTTCTTTCAACGGTCTTTATGGCCTGAAACCGGCTGCATTTAGCGTTCCTAATGCAACACTTTACTCGTACTTTTCAGGTAGCGGTCCAATTGCGCGTAGCTTTGAAGATATGGTGATGATGTATAACGTGATGTCTGGCCCAGATGCGCAGTGGTCGGTACCAACGGTAGGCAAACAAGAGAAGTTAAGCAAAGACATTGAATCGTTGAAAGGGATGAAGATCGCTTACATCGGTGATATGGGGACTAGCCCAATGGCTGACTATGTTGCCGAAGGTATGAAAGAAGGCCTAGAAGTACTTCGCAAGCAAGGTGCGACTGTCGATGTGGTTGATTTTGATTTCGAAATGCAAATGGGCTTGCTAGAAGGTATTTCTAACCTAGCATTCTCTGGCGCTATGGGCGCACCAATGATGGATGGCTACACTGGTGTAACGGACAAAATGACTACCTACACTGGCAAACTACTGCAAAAAGCAATCGATCACCGTGAAGATTACGATGGCCGTGCTCAAGCTAAAACTGAAGCAGAAGTTCAGCGTATGTGGACTAAGCTATCACAAGAAATTTACTCTCAAGGTTACGACCTAGTGATTGCACCAACAATGCCTACAGTATCTGTACCAGCAGACTACAACTTCATGACTGATGAGCCAATCAAAGAAGATGGTCACACCTATGACAACGCAGTTGGTATGATGTACACCCTGCCATTCAACCTGCTAGGTTGGTTGCCAGCGGCTAGCGTACCAGCAGGCCTAAGCCCAGACGGTGTTCCATTTGGTATGCAGATCATTGGTAAGCCAGATGACACAGCAACAGTAGTAAAAGTTGCAGGTGCATACAGTAAAGGTGCTCCTAAGTTCTTTACTAAAGACCTAATGCCAAAAGGCGTTAAGTAAGCCGAGTAAAACTTAAGAAGCAGCCTCGCCAGTATTAGCGAGGCTGTTTGTTTGATTCTAAGAGTTATTCAAGGTGACTAACTTCAGTGGTAACTCTGTGAAGGTTTTGTCCATCAGCGGTCAAGTCTTGCTTTTGGCTAATTGTGATTTGTTATAACTTAGCTAATCCGTTTCTAGCTAATTTAGCCACACCTAAAACACGGAACTGTCCAGAAACGTTTTTAAAATTGATCAAACTCTACTGTCCTCCGACAACAATGGCCAGATAAAGAGCGAGCATAGGGTCAGATAGAGTTTAAAAGTAGGCAGTGGTTAGGGGGAGTTGGTGATCTTAATTACACATCCCTGTGTAACGTTTTCTGAATGTCAGTTGGCTTTAAATCGCTTTATAAATTTACTTAAGCGTGGAATCAGGCTAGGCACAGTCGGCGCATCGGGAATCTCATTTACAAAAGTCATAAAGCGCTGCGCTTTACTTTTATCGCCTTGAGCAGTCCCTGCTAATATTGCTTGAGCTAAAATTACATGCTCAGCAGTAACGTCCTTATTCGAAAATTCGTGAATCAACATAGAAAATCCTAATAAGTATAAATACAAATGCAATAATACAATATATTGAAGTTTGTATCGATAGCTTATGGCATTCATCAATGTCAGATTTGTGCAAAAGCAAGACAGTGAACTTAGTGACTTTCCATACTTATACTAATTCGTGATTTGCTAATACTAGGTTCGCCGAAACTCATTCTGTCCAAAAGCAAGTTGAAAGCCTCACGCAACACCAGTTCGCACATTTTAACTTTGGGCGCCCGCGTTAACTAGATTCCGCACCAAGTGCGGAATGACGATCAATTCAGCTTGAGTGCTTCTTCCACTTTGGGTGTACTTTGCACTAATCACATTTCTTGCCTAAGCAGTGGATATTGTGTGCCTACGACGAACAACTATAATGCGTCACCCCACCCACATCGAAAAGTTCCAACGGTCTCAATCGATAAAACTTCCCTTCAACCTCTTTCGATTGCTCCCCATAAGGTTCACCAAACAAAGCTTGCAACTCATGAATCAAACCAAACTCCCCTTGTTCTGCTTGTTTATACGCTGGCACAACTAACCACTCACGCCAAGTATACTTAGGGTTCACGCGCTGCATTTGCGTCGATAACTCCTCCTCACTAAGGGACGTATCAAGCTTGCTTCTCCATTCCGTTAACCAGTCACTCCAATGGTTCATCAGTTCTTTATCTGGAGACGTATAGAAACTGGCTTCAAGCTCAGTAATGGCAGTCGGAAGGTAAGACAGCTGACGGAAGAAGATCGTGTAATCCACATGTGTCATCATCATAAGTTTAAACAGCTCTTGAAGAAGATCACCGTCGAACTCTACAAGCCCTAGCTTTGCCGTCCACATTTCGCTCAGTTTATCGTGCATCACTTGTGCGAAATCATCTTGAATCTGGCCCAGCTGTTCTAGCGCTACCGAATCATCACGAATCAAAGGCATTAATGCCGAGCAAAAGCTTTCGAAGTTTTTCTCCGCAGCTTGAGGCTGGTTGAAGAATGAAAAATGACGACCACCGCCAGTCCAAGGCTGGTAATAGGGTTCAAAGCGCTCAACAAAACCAAACGGCCCGAAGTCGAGTGTGAATCCCCCTATCGCACAGTTATCACTATTGAAGTTCCCCTGGCAGAATCCGACCCGCATCCAGTGAGTCACTAACGTTGTGAGTCTGTCACGAAAAGCCGAGGCAAAGGCGAGTAGTTTTTCTTCGGCAGGTAATTTGGTATCGATTTGATCTGAATACTCACGCTCAATAGCGTGATCGACGATCATCTCCAGTTCACGCATCGCTTCGGGGTGAGCGTCGCTGCGAGCTCTGCGTCCAAACAGCTCTAACTGCCCTATTCTTAGAAATGACGATGCCACACGAGTCGATATCGCCACTGGGTTGGAAACCATAATATCTGGGTTTTCTGAATGAGAACCCTCACGATACCAAGGTCTATCAACCTTTTCTGACTGAGAGGCAAACAAGCAAAGTGAGCGCGTTGTGGGAATACCTAAGCTGTGCATGAGTTCTTGAGCAAGAAACTCTCTCACGCTAGAGCGAAGTACCGCGCGTCCATCTGCGCCTCGACAATAAGGAGTCGGACCGCCGCCTTTCAGTTGCATCTCCCATCGCTTATCGTTGAACACCCCTTCAAAGATAGACATAGCGCGTCCGTCACCGTATCCGTTACCCGTTTTGAATGGGCATTGTTCAATGTACTCAGTACCGTAGATAGAAAGCGCGTATCCCGTCGCCCAACCAAACTTTTCCATTGGTTCCGGTACCTGGCTCAACTGGCCTGAGAAAACGTTTCGGAACTCGTCAGTGAGCGCTATTGCATCATCTAAACCAAGTTCTTCAAATAGTGTATGACTATGAGCAATGTAGATTGGTTCAGCAATAGGTGTGGGTTTTACTGGAACAAAATGTCCTGTAAATACCTGCCTTAGACTATGGTCATTTCCAGTGCCATCAGAGTCAGGATCGCGGTTAAGCGACATCATCAATGAGTAGTCTGCACCTTTGGCAAACTCTTCAATAGTAGTGATTGCTTTGATCGACTTTTTCTGCGCTCGTTCACTCATCCTAACTCTTTAATCCCTTTGATAATTTTCAATCTCTGCCAGCATCATACGGACAGTCTAGCAATAAGTATGACTTTTATCTTAATAACTAGCCAACACTCAGTCTATTAGCGTAATATGTCATACAAAATTCCCTCTCCTTTCTGCCATTTAATACGGAATCTCAATGACTCAAGGAATTCGCTATAAAGTCATTCTTCTCGCCTGCCTGATCATCAGTGTTGGTCAACTTAGCATGGGCTTAGTCTTTCCCTCTCTGCCTTGGATCGCGAAAGATTTCAATATCACTCTAGATGAAGCACAGTTACTAGTAGGTATCTACCTTCTGGGCTTTGGACCTTCACAATTTTTATATGGACCTATTTCTGACGCTATCGGTCGAAAAAAGGTATTGCTGACCGGTTTAGTTATCGCTCTCTTAGGCTTAGTGATGATCATCTTGATGCAAGACTCTTTCAAAGGCATGGTGCTTGGTCGATTCTTGCAAGGGGTGGGAACGGGTTGCTGCGCGGTACTTGCTAGGGCGTCGACGCGAGATCAGTTCAGCGGAGCGGATCTACCGCTGGCTATGTCATACATTGCAATGGCAGCCTCGATTACACCGGTTATTGCGCCTGTGCTTGGTGGATTTATCAACTTTCACTTCGGCTGGAATATGGTCTTCGTGTCGCTGTTTAGTTATGTGGCACTAGCATGGGTTGCAATCGCGATTCTGTTCAAAGAAACAGTGGCAGAGAAGTCATCCATACCCTCTCCTAAAAAGATGATTATTCAATATGGAGAGCTTCTACGCTCAAGTTACTTTATGAGCTTTGCCAGTATCGGTTGGCTCAATTTTAGCTTGATGATCACTACGGTCTCCGTCATGCCGTTTATCATGCAAAATCAAATTGGAATGAATTCCGATGAGTATGCGTTATGGGCACTGATCCCTGCCCTCGGTATGATTTGTGGCACTACAATTTGCAACCGTGTCCGTCCAATCATCGGCAGCAAAAAGATGCTGTTGTGGACACCTGCTTTGCATGCCACCGCAGCCCTGTGGTTACTATTCTGTCCACTAGAGCCTATCTACCTCATGCTGGGGCAACTGCTTATGATCTTAGGGAATGGTATTGCGCTGCCTTGTGCACAAGCGATGGTTATGCTGCCTTATAAAAAACAAGCGGGCGCAGCGGCTGCGTTATCAGGTGGTGGACAAATGATCGTCTCTTCGATTGTCAGTATGTCATTGGTACAACTTGGATTGAGCCAACCGTGGCACTTATCTATCGTCATTGCGGTGTTCGCGGTGATTACGCTAAGCAATGTTATTAGAGGGTTCAAGGTCGCTCAGCCCGCTTAAGGCTGAGCTTAGACTAAAACTAAATGGTTTTTACGCTGTCGCGTACCACTAATGACGGCTCGAGTTGAACCACATCAGGAGCAAGATCTGTCTTATCGATTTTCGCAAGCAAGGTTTCAACCGCTGCTTTACCTAGTCGGTATTTGGGTTGGTGGATAGTTGTAAGCGATGGTGTCATGTATTTAGCGATGTGAATATCATCGTAGCCAATTATAGAGAGTTCATTGGGAACCTTAATACTCTTGGCATGAGCAACATTTAGCGCCCCCATCGCCATCATGTCATTACAGACAAATAGTGACGAAGGCAGAGGCCCGCGCTCAATCAAGGTTTCAAGCGACTTAGCGCCACCATCACACTCAAAATCTGATTCGATGATCCAGTCTGGATTAATCTCAAGATGATGCTCTTTCAGGGCTTTCTTGTAGCCCTCATAACGCATCAAGGCTTGATGGCGGTTAAGTGGACCAGTAATACACCCTACTTCTTTATGACCATTCTCGATCAAGTGTTTTGTCGCAAGGTATCCGCCCAGAAAGGAGTTGTCTTGGATCTTGTCACTTTCGAAATGCATCGGCCCCCAGTCCATAACTACAACCGGAATTGACGGATACTGCTCAAAGATATCGAGCTTCTCACCCGCTAGTGTCGCACACATCAAAATCAGTCCATCTACACGCTTTTGAAGCAAAGTATCGATAGAGGCTTTCATGCGCTCAGTATCACCTTCGGTATTACAAAGGATGAGGTTGTAGTTTTGATGATAACAGCTGCGTTCGACCCCTTTTACTACCTCTCCAAAAAACGGGTTGGTTGAGGTAGTCACTAACATTCCAATTGTTCGTGTACGATTCATTTTGAGGCTACGTGCCAACGCAGAGGGTGCGTAATTGAGCTCTTTCGCTGCGTTGTTCACGCGCTCAGAAATCTCTTCACTCACGAATCGTGTTTTGTTGATGACATGACTCACGGTCGACGTTGAAACGCCCGCGAGCCTTGCTATGTCCTTCATCGTTGCCATTGGGCAAGGGTCTCCACTGCTTCTTGTTATGTTTATACGCTTAGAGTATGCCGCTAAGCTTATTGAGCTAGAAACTCTTTTACTTCATTCAGGGTAGGAATGGAAGTCTGGGCACCAAATCGAGTCACTGAAATCGCTGCCGCAGCGTGAGCGAACACAATCGCTTCTTCGATAGGCTTTCCGTCGATGAGACCAGTAACTAACGCGCCGTTGAAGGTGTCACCTGCCGCTGTTGTGTCTGTCGCCTCTACCTTGAAGCCAGGGATACGCTCACCACGACCATTTTGGCTAAGCCAAACGCCTTTTGAACCAAGGGTGATCATAACGATTTCGATACCCTTGCGATGAAGCGCGTTTGCAGCTTCTTGTGCTGAATCATCGTCTGTAACGGTAATGCCCGTTAGGACTTCGGCTTCGGTTTCGTTTGGTGTGATGACATCAACACAAGAAAGCAGAGAGTCTGGTAGAGCTCGAGCTGGTGCAGGGTTAAGCACAACGTTGGTCTTTGCTGCTTTAGCGACTTGCGCTGCGTATTCAATACCTTCGATTGGTGTTTCTAGCTGCGTGAGTAGGTAACTCGCGTTTTCTAGCAGACCTTTGTGTGGCTCTACACGAGCTTTTGTTAGCTTGGCATTTGCTTCTGCTGAAATACAGATGCTGTTTTCACCACTGTCGGCTACTTGAATCATGGCAATACCCGTCGGTGTGCCTGGTTCTAATTGAACACCCGCGATGTTGATACCATCAGATTTGAATGCTTCGCGAATATTGATACCAAAAGCGTCATCGCCCACACAAGCAATGAAACCCGTATCGCCGCCGAGTCTTGCAGCAGCAACCGCTTGGTTAGCGCCTTTGCCACCTGGGATGACTTGATAGTTTCCACCATGCAATGTTTCGCCTGGGCGAGGGAAAGAAGGAACTTGCAGTACATGGTCTGCATTCACACTACCCAACACGATGAGTTTATTCATACTTTGTTCCTTTTTAACTCTTTTATGTAGATAACTTGGGGTTGCCTTTGGGTGGCAAGCCGAAGGTATCTGGTTGTTTATTGCGATGCGTAGCTAGCGTTAGTTCTCCCCCTTGATAAGGGGGAGCTACAGGGGATAAAAGCGCTGAAGCTTAACTCACACGCACTACTCAAATTTGCTTCGCAAATTCAAGAGCACCCCTCCTAGCCTCCCCTTATAAAGGGGAGGAACATTAGGCTGGCTCCTATCGTCGCCTCGCCTATTCATTAACAGCTCTTAGCTCTCCCCCTGATAAGGGGGAGTTGGAGGGGGTAAATGCGCAGGAGCTTAACTCACACACACCACTTAAATTTGCTTCGCAAATTCAAGAGCACCCCTCCTAGCCTCCCGGCTACGCGCCCCGCTTTCAAGGGGAGGAACTAAAGGCCAGCTCCTATCGTCGCCTCGCCTATTACTCAGCTACAACTTTAAGAGGTACTGGGATGTACTCTTCTACTTTCTCGCCTTTCAGTACTTTATCAGCTGTTTCCACACCTAGTGCACCGATCATATCTGGTTGCTGTGCAATCGTAGCTGCTAGCTTGCCGCGTTTAACCGCCGCCATGCCATCTTCAGTGCCATCGAAGCCAACGATCATTACGTCTTTACCCGCAGCTTGAACCGCACGAAGTGCACCCAGTGCCATTTCGTCGTTTTGTGCGAATACCGCTTGTACATCTGGGTTTGCTGCTAGAAGGTTTTCCATTACGTTCAGACCTTTAGTACGGTCGAAGTCAGCGGGCTGGCTAGCAAGTAGATCCATTTCTGAACCTTTAACTGCGTTCATGAAACCTTCACCACGCTCACGTGCGGCTGACGTACCTGCGATACCTTCTAGTTGGATAACTTTCGCCTTCTCACCTACTTTTTCCATGATGTAGTGACCTGCCATTTCGCCACCAACTACGTTGTCTGATGCGATGTGACTTACTACGTCACCACGGCTAGCGCCACGGTCAAGCGTCAGTACAGGGATGTTCGAGCGGTTTGCCATACGGATAGCATTCGATACTGCATCAGAATCAGTTGGGTTGATAAGAATTGCTTTAACGCCACGAACCGTCAGATCTTCGATGTTTGATAGCTCTTTGCTTGGGTCATTTTGCGAGTCCAAAACGATTAGGTTGTAACCTAAATCCTTGGCTTTCGCTTCCGCACCTTCTTTCATCGTTACGAAGAACGGGTTGTTAAGCGTAGAGACAACAATCGCCATCGTGTCTTGTGCTGATGCAGCTGTAGACATAGAAGCAGATAACACGGCAGCAGAGATTAAAGTGGCTAGTTTTTTCATCGTTTTAGTCCTTTGTGTAGGGGGGCGGCTCAACTCATTGTCGAGCCTGTTATTGTAAATAATCTAGTGTTAATCGAGGTTACTTGTTTTTGTTGTCCACCAGTACCGCAAGCAAGATAACCACTGCTTTTGCGATCATTTGGTAGTAAGAAGAAACATCCAATAGGTTAAGAGCGTTGTTCAAGAAGCCGATAATCAAAGCACCAATCAGCGTACCCATAATTCGGCCTTTACCACCCATCAAGCTGGTACCGCCGAGAACAACCGCTGCAATAGCGTCGAGCTCGTATCCCATACCCGCTGTAGGCTGAGCCGATGACAGGCGAGAGGTAACGATAATGCCAGCCAGTGCAGCAAGCAGACCACAGATGGCGTACACACCAATCTTCACTTTGTCGACATTGATACCAGACAAACGAGTAGCGGATTCGTTGCCGCCTAGCGCATAAACGTAGCGACCAAAGCGAGTGTGGTTAAGTAGGTACCAAACAGAAGCGAATACGACGACCATAATCCAAACTGGAACTGGGATGCCTAAAGCGTAACCCGTACCAAACCATGCGAACGCATCAGCCGTATCGGTAAAGCCTGTAGAGATTGGACGACCGTCGGTGTACACCATGGTCACGCCACGCAGAAGGGTCATAGTCACCAAAGTGGCGATAAAAGCCTGAACCTTACCTTTGGCAATGATAATACCGCTGATTGCGCCAAGAGCGGCACCAGCTAGAAGCGCGGTTGGAACCGCGATCAATACCGGGACTTCCATCGCTATCAAACTGGCAGCAAATGCACCACAAAGCGCGAGCACTGAGCCCACGCTCAAGTCGATACCTGCGGTTAAGATGACCAAAGTCATACCCACTGCGATAATGGCATTCACAGAGGTTTGGCGAAGAATATTCAGAATATTATCGACGGTGAAAAAGTTCGGGTTTAGAAAAGACACCACGATAATTAGGAAGATCAGCGCAATCAGTGATTTTTGCTCAATCAACCATTCTTTATTGAAAAGAGGCTTCTTGTTTTCCATCTCGACGCTCATCTCTTTGTTGATGGTTTTGTTGTTCATGCTGCTTCCTCACTTACATTTTTACCGACAGCGCATGCTAGTAGTTTCTCTTGGTCTGCATCTTGAGCCATAAACTCGCCGCTTATATGCCCTTCATGCATCACCAAAATTCGATCGCTCATGCCAAGTACTTCTGGCATTTCAGATGACACCAAAATGATGCTCATGCCATCTGCTTTAAACTTGTTGATTAGTTGATAGATTTCTTTCTTGGCACCAACATCCACACCGCGAGTTGGCTCGTCCAGAATAAGCACCTTAGGTTTAGTCATTAACCCTTTGGCAATGGCGACTTTCTGTTGATTACCACCGGAAAGATTGCCAATGATTTGGTCTCGAGTTGGCGTTTTGATGTTGAAGAGCTTGATAAAGTCTTCTACCGCAATCACTTCTTCACCATGCTGTATCTGCATGCCTTTAGATAGCTGCTCAAGCGCGCAGATCGACATGTTTTCTTTGACGGACAATCCGAGTACTAAACCATCGCCTTTACGGTCTTCTGAGATATAAGCAATACCGTTTGCCAAGCCTTCTTGAGGGCTATCTGGATTAATGGTTTTACCATTAAGCATCACATCACCAGACTGGCGTTTCAGCGCGCCATAGATAATTTTCATTAGCTCTGTGCGCCCTGCTCCCATCAAGCCGGATACACCAAGGATCTCTCCTTGATCTAGGGTAAAGCTCACATTATCAACGCCTGGGCCCGAAAGATTTTTTACTTCGAGGCTTGTTTTACCGTGGACGGCATCAATACGAGGGTACTGCTCATCGAGCTTACGACCTACCATCATCTCGATTAGGGTGTCTTCATCAGTTTCGGCAACGGTACGCTGACCGATGAACTTGCCATCACGAAGTACGGTAATGTCATCGCAAATCTCAAAGATCTCTTTGAGGCGGTGGGAAATGTAAACAATGCCGCAGCCTTGTTCACGAAGCTCATTAATGACACTGAAAAGGGATTCGGTCTCTGTATCTGTCAGCGCGTCGGTTGGCTCGTCCATGATGATAACTTTCGACTCAAACGACAGAGCTTTCGCAATCTCAACCATCTGTTGTTCGCCTAAACTCAACTCACCCAAAGGCGTTTTCGCACTATGTTTCACGTTGAGCCTGGCCAGCAATCGGTCTGCTTCAGCGTACATTTCGGACCATAAAATACGTCCAAACGCATTGGTCTTTTCACGACCTAAGAAGATATTCTCGGCGATGGTGAGCTCAGGGATAAGATTGAGCTCTTGGTGAATAATACTGATGCCCGCTTGTTGAGAGTCTCGCGGTCCCTTGAACCCAGTTTCTTCGCCTTGATAGCGAAGCTCTCCGGAGTCTTTCGAGTAAATGCCTGTCAGCACCTTCATCAACGTAGACTTGCCAGCACCGTTTTCGCCAAGCAGTGCCATCACTTTACCTGGGTAGACGTTAAGGCTCGCTTTATCCAAAGCCTTAACACCAGGGAAGGCTTTTTCAATCTCGCTGAGTTGTAAAATTGGTTGCAGCATGAGGATGTCCTGTATATTTCGCTGAACTTAACTCGTATTTCGTGGCGGCTTAAAACACGACGCCAGCTTGGAAAATCACATTGGCATAAGGTGTACACTCACCTGTTCTAACGACTGCTCTTGAATCAACAGTTTTGGCTTTAAACTCTTCATGAGTAACATAACGAACAGTAATCTCTTTCCCCGTATTAGCCTGCTCTTGCTCTATCACTGCGAGCAATGCGTTGTGAAGCTCTGGGCTCACTGCTTTAAACTCTTCAGCTAGAATCACACCTTCAATCTGAGCTTCTGATAGATAGACTTTAACGGTATCGATGAAGGCTGGTACGCCGTGAGTTAGGGCTAAGTCGATACGCTGCACTTCATCGGCAATCGGCAAACCTGCATCGCAGATCGTCACCTCATCGGTGTGCCCCAAGGTTGACACCAAATAGGAAAGTTCTGAGTTAATTAGGGCGCTTTTTTTCATTGTTAGTACCTGCTTCATGCGGCTTTATCGAGACTGTAGGGCTTGATAAAAATTCTTGGTCACTTTGCTGTTATCTTTTGTTGATAAAACAATCATCGAAACGTTTCGATGACAATCCTAGCGTAGTCTGAATAAAGATCGATGCAAGTTGCATTTAAGTGTGACTCAGATCGCCTCATCGAAACGTTTCGATGCATTTTTCGTGAAAGGTCTCAAATTGTAAATAGGGTGTCTTGGGGAGGAAATAAATGAAGAACTAATCAAACGGATTGGCTAGATAAGCATCACGTTGATTAAACGGCGTGTTCCAGTTTCATACAAGATGAGATATGCGGCCCAGAAGCAAAATGACAACCAATGAGTTTCAGCGATTCTAGTTGCCCTTCTGTCTCGACGCCTTCAGCAATTGTCTCTATATTCAATACTTTAGCTAAGCTAACAATGGCTTTTGCGACCTGCTCGACTGATTTGTCTTGCGCGATCTCAGCGACTAGCTGCGCACCAACCTTGAGCTTTTGTATTGGCAACTCACGGAGTTCAGAAATGGAAATGTGCCCCATTCCGAAATCTGCCACGGTTATCTGACAGCCCAGTTCGACAAGCTGATAGAGCTCATCGACACAGCGTTTCTTCGAGAGCATGTCTTCAAATACTTCTAGCACTAGGCAGCGAGGTGGTAAGTGATACTTTTCGAGAATATCGGTCACTTCTTGAGTAAAGAGTCCATGTCCGAAGTTCTTCGAGGATACCTTAACCGCGACAGTTTTTAGCTCGCCAACTGAAGCGTACTTACAGGCTTGTTCGATAGTAAATAGATTAAGCTTGCGAATCAGCTGGGTTTCTTCTGCAATAGGAATGAACTCGAATCTATCGACCTCGCCAAACATCGCATCGCTCCACTCAAGGCGGCTCTTGTAAGCAACGACGTTTTTTAGCTCCAGATCGATGACGGGTAAAAAACTCACCTCGAGCTTGTGTGATTCTATGGCTTGAGCAAGACGTTGCGCCATAGCAGTTTTGCGTCCCCACTGCTCACCCATCGCTTCATCGTAACTCATCCAAGTCGTTTGACACTGTTTGGCACGGTACATCGCGAGATCGGCTTGTTTAAGTAACAAGCTAGTAGGAATCGTCCTACTTATATTCGTTGTAATCCCAACAGAGGCTGAGCCACGCTCGGATTTGTTGCCCACCTCAATAAAGGCAATCGCATCCACAATATGTTGTGCATAGTGCTCTGCGCGCTTTTTCCCACAATTAGGGAGCAAAGCCACGAACTCATCACCGCCCAAACGCGCGACCAAACCATTGTCACCAACCGCCGTTTTAAAGCGCTTGGCCACGTTTTGCAGGAACAGGTCACCAAAATCATGCCCTTTGCTATCATTGATAGACTTAAACTCATTAAGGTCGATCAACAGTAGCGAATATGGATGCTTGGTAGACTGCTCATCGACTAAGAAACGTTGCAGGTGTTCAAAGAAAGACGTTCGATTTGGAAGTCTGGTAAGGGCATCAAAATAAGCAAGATCACTAAGTCTATCCGTTAGGTGCTTTTCAGAGGTCACGTCTCGCTTAACAGCAATGTAGTAAGACTGTCCAAGGTAGTCGAAGGGGCTAATGTGGGCATGCTCGATAAACAGAGAGCCGTTTTTCTTTCTGTTTACCAACTCTCCATGCCAATCCTTACCGGTTACAAGCTTGGACCACATATCTTGGTAGGTGGCAGAGGAGGTTTGTCCCGATTTGAGGAACTTGGGGTTTCTGCCAATGACTTCATCGCGAGTATAACCTGTCAGTTGAGTGAACTGTTCGTTGACGTACTGAATATTTGCAGTGTCATCAGTAATAATGACGGCAACCGAAGCGCTTTTCAGTGCTGATTCCATCAATCCTAACGACAACTCAAATTCCATAAAACGTAACGCCTAGTCTAACTTCTAACAGTCAATATCGATAAGTAAGGGAAACATAATAAAATTTAATGGAACCAACATCAAACAAAACGTCAAAAACTTGCTGTTTTGACAACATTTTTTTGACGCACTAGAAACTAATCGTCTTTGAGACTGCGACTTGAAGAGCATAGTCGCCTAACATTATGACGGTTAGACGAACTATGTATGGAAATGCAGAAGTGAAGAAGCGTTTAAAACGCGCTAGCCATTATCAATCTGTTTAATGACGCGACATGGATTACCTACCGCTAAACTATTCGCTGGAATGTCTTTAGTCACAACGCTTCCCGCACCGATCACGGCATTGTCACCGATGGTTACTCCGGGACAAACGATCGCGCCACCGCCAATCCACACATTACTACCTATCTTAATTGGTAACCCGAACTCAACTTCATCTTCAACTCGACCTTTCACATCGAGTGGGTGTCCTGCGGTATAGACCTGTACATTCGGCGCAAACAAAACGTTATCACCAATCTCAACCACATTAACGTCTAGGATGACGCAGTTAAAGTTGGCGTAAAAGTTTTCACCAACGTGGATATTCTCACCATAGTCGCAGCGAAATGGCGGTTCTAAATAAAGACTACCCTTTCTATTGGGAATTAAGGCTTCTTGTGCTTCTTTCCACTCAGGTGTGTTAGGGATACTATCGTTCAACTTCTTGAGAATGTGGCGACATTGGACTCGTGAAGCCAGCAACTCCTCATCCCATGCTAGATAAGGTTCGCCAGCAAGCATTTTTTCACGTTCAGTTTTGGTAGACATCGATTTCTTCCACTTATTGTAATTACTGATAGCATTCAATGATTAACAATCTATGACAATGTCAGAAATTTGTCAGATAAGCGCGGTTATTTCATGGTATCGCTAGCGTCGTCACACTATGTGTTGGAGTCTAATTATTGGCAATCAAGTTCAGAATTGCTTGCGCAGCGGCTCGCGAGCTAGCGGGGTTTTGACCAGTTACCAGCTTGTCATCAATCACAACATATTCTGCCCAATCTTCAGCCTTGGAATACGACGCACCGAGTTTTACCAGCTCATCCTCGAGAGAGAATGGAACCACATCAGAAAGACCGACAGCGGCCTCTTCTGAGTTGCTAAACCCGGTTACTTGACGACCTTTAACCATAGGCGTTTCGTCTTCATTAGCGGCATTAATCAACACGCCTGAAGCATGACATACTGCCCCAATGGGCTTATCATCGCTGTAGAAATCATCAATCAAAGTAACGGAGTCAGGATCGCAGGTAAGATCCCAAAGAGGCCCATGTCCACCTGGGAAGAATATGGCGTCATAATCGCTTGCGCGTACTTCGACTAGCCTCAAGGTGTGCGACAGGTGTGTTTTCGCGACATCATCATTTTCAAAGCGTTTTGTGGCTTCTGTTTGATAGTCTTCGTCTTGGCTCTTGGGATCGATGGGAGGGTGACCACCAGCAGGAGAACACAATGTGATATGAAGACCCGCGTCTTTAAAAACATAATACGGGGCGGCAAACTCTTCTAACCAAAATCCCGTTTCTTCGTTGGTATCACCCATACGGCGATGCGATGTCAGGACCATTAGGATTTTCTTTTGAGCCACTCGATACTCTCCACTAAATGTATACATTAAACCTAGTGAAAAGCTGAGAAATTTCAAATACAAGGGGAGCCGATAACCGACTCCCCTATCATATTGCTGGGCGACTTAACCTTGTAGAGCAGGTCTGGTTGACACTTTATCAAACCAACTTTTGATGTTCTGATTAGATTCAAACACTTCAATCTTCAGTGCATTGACCGCAACTACTACAAGGATATAAGCGCTGATATCGGCGATACTATAATTCTCTGTTGCTACGTAGCTTGACTGCCCGAGTTGCTTGTCTAATTTAGGTAAAAACAGTTCCACTCTGTGCTTCGCTTCTTTACCCCAATCCTCAACACAATTTTCTCGGTCGCTGTATAAACCAGTTAAGTTTCTGAATGCTTGAAACGCATTTTGAATACCATCGATTTCAACGATGCGGTTCCACATTTCTACCTTGGCGCGCTCTACCGTATTCTCGCCAAACAGGTTCAAGTCATTAGGTGTGATTTCATCAAAATAGCGACTGATAGCCACGGTTTCACTTAAGTGCGTACCATCATCAAGCTCTAACAAAGGCACTTTACCGTTCACACTTTTGTCTTGGTAACCCTGCTCTAAGTTATCCCCTTCCCTAACGTTAATTTCGACGCGCTCCAAATCCGTGACACCGATTTCACGCAAGAAAAGGTTAAGGCGTTTACAGCTTACCGTCGCCGCTTGTTCGTACAATTTCATGGTTCGTCCCTTTTATCTAACCGATCGTTTAGATATACTCTATGCAATAACTAAACGATCGGTCAAGAATTAATTTCCGTTTCTGTTCAATATGCTTGTACAATACAAGCTGCAGTTTGGCAGTAACGAAATGAGCGTTTTATCTGGGGTTTGTATGGCAAGAAAAGCTAACTTTTGTAAACAAGAAAAGCTTGAGCAAGCGATGGCTCTGTTCTGGAGCAAGGGCTTTGCCAATACCTCCATTAACGACCTGACTGAAACGCTCGAGATCAACCGCTTTAGCTTGTACAACACCTTTGGTGATAAAGAGACTCTGTATTATCAAGCTCTCGACAACTACCTAAGTTCGATCTCCTTTCCTAAATTAGAGCCTTTGCGAGCTAGAGATGCGGGTATCGATACTCTAGAAACCTTCTTAGTAGGCTTTGCTGAAAAGCAAAAAGAGAATACGTGTGGCTGCTTTATTCAGAATGCCGTAGTCGAACATGCCGGCGAGAATCAAGAAGTCTTAAAGCGCAGCGATGCGCTATTCAACACCCTACAAACTGCAATAGTAGAAGCAATTAAGAGTGCCCAACACCAGTCCCAGATAAGCCTAAAACTAGATGCTGAGTCACTGGGACAGTTTGTCCTCTGCCAGATGCAAGGGATGCGAGTACTTGGCAAAGCAAAACGCTATCAAGAAATTGATACCGCCACACAGGTGCTGCTCCAATACTTAAAAAGCGCATAAAAAAAAAGACGCCTTTCTACGCGTCTTTTTCTTTCAAAACTCATTCTAGAACTAGGCGAGCACGCCCATAAAGTAAGGGATAATGAACGCGTTAGCCAAATCAATGAAGAATGCGCAAACCAGTGGAACCACAATAAAGGCTTGATGCGAGTTACCGTACTTTTGCGCTACTGCTGACATGTTTGCCATCGCCGTTGGTGTCGAGCCCAATGAGATGCCACCAAAGCCAGAACAAATAACCGCTGCATCATAATTTTTGCCCATCGCGGGGAAGATGATGAACAGGTTCACCAAAATAGCGACGATGAACTGGGCACCCAATATCGCAAAAATCGGTCCAGCCAAATCAACCAGCGTCCACAGCTGCATACTCATCAGGGACATTGCCAAGAAAGCACCCAGAGACATATCCGCAATCAAAGCGACTGCGGGTTTATTGGCAGGCCACGTAGTTCCTGTAATGCGCGGATAGTTGTGCGGTACGATGTTAGAAAGAATAATACCTGCGAACAGACACGTTACGAATAGCGGTAATTGAAGCCCAAGGTATTCAACACCCTCGTTAAGGAACACACCAACAATGATACAAGTGTGAATCGCCAGCATGGCATCTAGGAAGTCGTAAGAGGTAATTTTCGGCTCAGGTTTATCGTCGGCGACACCAACGTCTAAAGCTTGATCCTCAGCAGGCTTCAAGTCATGACGTTTAATTAGAAACTTAGCAATTGGACCACCCATGACACTTGCCAGTATCAAACCAAAGGTTGCACTCGCAATACCAATTTCCATCGCAGTATTCAGACCGAACTCTTCTTGGATCCTAGGAGCCCACGCGATTGCTGTACCATGACCGCCGATCAGTGAAACCGTACCACTCAATAGCCCCGCCACAGGCTCTAGACCAAATGCTGTCGCCACCGTAATACCCGTCAGGTTCTGTACAAGCATATAGCCAACCGTGATCACCAATAGAATGATAAGCGGCTTACCACCCTTCATTAGATCACCAAGGCTTGCATTAATACCAATCGTCGTAAAGAAATAGACCAGCAGCACGTCTCGAGCCATTAAATCAAACGACACTTCAAGAGACGTAGCCATGTGAAATAGAGCGAACAGTACCGAGAATACAATACCGCCTGAAACAGGCTCGGGGATACTAAACTCCTTTAGAAACCCCACCACCTGGTTAAGTCTGCGTCCGACAAATAGAACAATAATGCCCATCGTCACCGCTAGAAAAGAATCAATATGAATGACACCGTCTTCAATGATCATAAATCTACATCCTGTAACAAATTTCTAACTACAGGATGCCCTTAATCAGAACGCTATCCAACTCTTTTCTAATTAATTTTTTATTTTGTTACACATCGCTCAAAAAGCATTCGGCACTAGTTTTGAGCCTTTAGTTGTTCTATGACATAAGGAGGCGCAACATTTCCCAACTCCTCTAAACAGACATCTGCTTTAGGATGGTCATGGCGAACGTAAATGTCACACACTGCATAAAGCTGCTCTGGCGCCCCGGAAATTAGATACGCTTTTTCAAAAGAATCCGTCGCTTTTTCTACGTCCAAAGGCTCCTGTAATATTCCATTTAAATACCAGTAATAGCTGTTACTTGGCGATAGCGTCGTTGCTTTCTCAATCGCCACAGCGGCTTGTGCTTTTTCATCCATGCGGACCAAGGTTAGCGCTTTCGCGTATTGCAGCTGCCCTGACTTGGCGTTTTGCTCAATCGCTGTATTAAGTACGTCCAGCGCTCTTTGATCTTGAGACTGAGCTCGATAATTATCTGACAGACTCAAAGATGCTTGCGTAGATAATGAGGGTTCGGCAAGCAGTGTTTGATATAGTGCTTCGGCTTTATCCCATTCTTTGTGCCAACGGTAGACATCGGCTAACAGTAGCTGGCTGCGCTTTCCTGACTGCTTTGAAAGGTGCTCAATCGCCGTAGGATAATTCTTATTGATAGCTTCTTGCTGCAACTTCGTCATAGTTGAAAAGTCCGGAATTAAACTCACAACTGCAGCCACTTGTACCGCCTTTTCAGGGTCTGATAACAAAGGCGAGACTAACTTCCAACGGTACTCAAATTGGTAGGGCTTGGCACCAACGATGGCAGCCTCTCTAATATCCGCATTAGTATCCTTAAGCGATCTGGTCACTGCCACCAGCGCGTTTTGATTCGGATACTGGCTAAGCTCGTGTAACGCGTCCACGCGTCTCTCTGCACTCTCACTCTGATTTTGTGCTGTGTATGAAAGTCTTTGAATGCGCTGCTCGGTCGATTCAGACTGATTTTGAGTGGTGGTTGTTATTGGTGCTTGCTGTTGCGTGTCGGTTGCCAATGCAACTTGGCTCATTGAGGCAACAACTATGCCTGCTAGTACTAGTGGTCTCAATTTCATCGTTAGCTCCTAGAATTTTGGATTAAAACCCGCGCCTTGCGCTGAGTTTGCCGTGCGAATCATTTGGTCACTGTATTTCCCATGAGCCACTGGATTTCCCGTCGCACGGAGTATGTAAGCTAACGCCCTGTCAGCGTGAGAGAAGAACTTCTTCCAACCGGCGCAAAGGTAGTTAAGCCCAGGCTCACCACTGCGCGTTTTAATAAATCGGTTCTTTGGGCATTCACCATAACAAGCAAACTTATAGTCGCATTGTTGGCATTGACTCGTAAGAGTGCGTGATTTAGCAAAACCAAACTCTTGTTGTCGCTTGCTGTATGCCATCTCTTCAAGGCTATCTGTATCAATGTTACCGATTTTGTATTCTGGGTAGACGTAGTGGTCGCAGCTAAAGGCGTCACCATTTGGCTCCATCGCTAAGCCCTTGCCGCATAGCGAGCCTAGAGTACAAAGTGGGTTCTTGCGCCCCATCCATGTTTCGACGCTCGCCTCAAAATACTGAACAAAAACTTTGCCTATGTCCTTTTGCACCCACTCATCAAAAATCGCGATAAGAAAGTTGCCCCAGGCTTCGTCCGACACACACCAAGGTTCCATTATTGAGTTTGAGTTGCCCGGAATAAGACGCTTATCGCCTTGTCTTAACTGCTCGCTTGATAATCCTGTCTGCGGCGCGTCGGTACGAAACGTCTTTTGCTCCACAATAGGAATGAACTGCATTTGTGGTGAACGCACCTCATCACGAAGAAATCGATACACTTCTAACGGGTTCTTACTAGTTAGATTGTTCACACAAGTTAACGTCGCAAAACTCACGTTGTGTTTATGCAGCAGTTCGACCGCTTTCATCACTTGTTTATGCGTACCACGACCAGCGCGATTGGTTCGATAAGCATCATGCAGCATTTGAGGACCGTCGATACTTAAGCCTACCAAGAAGTTATGCTCTGCCAAAAACGCGCACCATTTCTCATCAAGTAGCGTGCCATTGGTTTGGAGGTCATTCGAGATTTTGACACCGGAAGGCTGATACTTCGCCTGTAACTCGACAATTTTCTTGAAGTAATCGAGACCAAGCATAGTCGGCTCGCCACCTTGCCAAGAGAAGATAATCTCAGGGGTGTTTTGTCCCTCAATATAATTCTTGATGTACTGCTCAAGCATCACTTCATCCATTTCTGGAGAGCAGCCTTTTTTGTACTCAAGTAGATCTTGTTTACTCAGGTAATAGCAATAGTTGCAATCGATGTTGCACACCGCACCAATCGGCTTTGCCATAACATGCATTCGTTTAGATGGTCTTCCTTGAAACTGTGGTCCTTGTGATAGCTGCATAGGTGACGACGTATTAGAAGAAGTTGAGCTCGCAGTAGACGAAGCTGACGATGTCGCATTAGCGCTCGAAACCATAGAAATAGACCTTTAATCGGATGAACAGGCTCAGTTTATCTCATGTACAAAGCGCGCTTCGTTATAGAGCATATAACTAAATGGAAAGTGCTCTGCGGTTACTATTTACTCGACTTAATTCATTAACAAGAGCACAGAGCATGAACGATCATCTAGAGGAAAAGCAGGCATGGAATGCGACCAAATTTTTAGCCGTTATCGCCATTATCGCATTGCCTATTTTACTCTCAGGATGCGCGACTCAACCTGACCACCCTATCGCACTCAAAATAGACAGCGACATGGTGCTCGTCGAAGGTGGTGAGTTCACTATGGGATCAGACGACCCAACGGCAGCTAAGTCAGAGCGCCCTGCTCATACAGTTATACTCGACAGCTTCTATCTGTCTAAATTTGAAGTCACACAAGAGCTGTTTGAATCCGTTATGGGTTCATCGATGAGCTTTTTTCCCGATCCAAACATTCCGGTGAACAACTTAAGCTGGCAGCAAGCCAACTACTTTGTTGAGAAGCTCAACGAGCTTACAGGCGAAAACTACCGCCTACCGACCGAGGCTGAATGGGAGTTCGCGGCCAAAGGTGGCAACCTATCCCAAGGCTTCACGTATGCAGGTTCAAACGATATTGATGATGTTGCTTGGTATGCTGGTAATGCAAACAACCAAGCTCACCCTGTGGGTCAAAAACAGCCTAACGAACTTGGTCTTTATGACATGACAGGTAATGTAGGCGAATTCGTTCAAGACGCCTTTGATGACGGCTTTTACAGACTCTCTCCAGTTGAAAACCCAAACAATGCCAAGCACTCAGATTCTGGGCTATCCCACAAGTCCGTTAGAGGTGGCAGCTTCGCGTATGACGCTGATGAATCTGAAAATTTCCGTCGTGACTTTGCAAGCCAATCTATAATTATGTCGGACATGGGACTGCGTCTTGCGAAGGACAAATAACACTAACTAACGATTTAATGTCATGGCAAGGATTCAATATGAAACAAAACTCTAGTCACAACGCGGCACCCCGACTTAGCACAAGCCTACTAGTGACAGCGTCACTTATAGGCGCCGTTTTTATCGCGCCGCAGGCATTCGCTGAGCAGTCAAAGCCTAAACTCGTGGTACAAATTACCGTCGATGGGCTTCGAGCTGACCTCATTGAGCGTTATAAGCACAACTTCTCTGAGGGTGGGTTTCGCTACCTCATAGATGAAGGTGTCTACTACAAAAATGCGCACTATCAACACGCAAACACAGAGACGATTGTTGGGCACGTATCCCTCGCGACAGGTGCTCCGCCATCGGTACACGGTATGGTAGGTAATGTATGGTTTGATCGCGGTCTTGATCGTCTTGTCTACAATGTTGAAGACCCTAATTACTCCATGCTAGCCACTGGGGCTGGCGTTGATAAATCGACCGAAATCGACCCAACCCAGAAGGCTGCGGCTGGCGATGGGCGCTCTCCTGAGCCAATCATGTCGACCACATTCAGTGACGAGCTGGTTATTTCAAATAATGGTCAGTCGCGTGTGTTTTCTGTTTCGGTGAAAGACCGTGGCGCTATTTCACTGGCAGGTCACAGTGGTAAAGCGTTTTGGTTTTCTAAGGCGCAATCTGAGTTTGTGACCAGTAATTACTATTACGATAGCAACCCAATGTGGGTAGACCGCTGGAACGAAAAAGCGATTCCTACTCGCTATTCAGGTCAGCGATGGGAGCTCACTCTTCCTAAAGAAGAGTATTCTCTGCAAGAGCGAGTACAAGATCAGAAAGTTGACTTGGGTGGGTTTGCTCGTACTTTCCCACACCCCTATGGTCCGGCATCCTACAAGTATTATTCAACCATGCTAACCGTCAGCCCTGCGGGTGATGAAATTACCGCTGATTTCGCTAAAACTCTAATGGCGCAAGAAAAGCTAGGAGCTGGAGAGGCAACAGACTATCTCGCGATCAGCTTCTCTTCGAACGATTATGTGGTTCACTTGTACGGCGCATCGAGCCTTGAGACTGAAGACAACTTGATCAGACTGGATAAAACGCTGGCTGACCTTTTCAAACACATCGACAACTCCGTTGGGCTTGATAACACCCTCATCGTACTATCTGCGGACCACGGCGTTCCAGAAGCAGCGCCAACTCTGAACACGCTTGGCTTCAGACAGCCATTTTACTTTAATAAGGACAACCTGCTTACAGAAACTCTAATGAGCAAACTCAAATCGCAGTTTGGTCTTGGTGAAGACATCATTAAGCTCTATGCCCAGCCCTACATCTACCTAGATCACGAACTCATCGCTGAGAAGAAAGTGTCACTAAGTGATGTGCAAAAACTCATCGCACAAGAGGTGATGAAGGTCGAAGGCGTTGCGGCAGCGGTAACAAGTGAAGATATTGCCAACAACCGCGTGGCAAATACTCGCGTCAATCAGCTCATTAGAAACAATTACCACCCTCTGCGCTCGGGCGACGTCTACATGGTGTTTGGACCACGAACCTATATCAATGATATGGACGGACTTACCATTGCCTCTACACATGGCTCTCCATGGAGATACGACACTCACGTGCCAATTATCTTCGCGGGCAACAAGCTCGAAGCGAAAACCGTGACAAGACCCGTTACGCCTTATGATATCGCTCCGACATTATCTGGCTATTTAAACGTCAGTACACCGAGTGGTGCGACGGGTGACATGCTAGAAGAAGTCGTAAAACACTAAAGTTACGATTGGGCACTCGACACGCAAAGTCGACGTGCCCTCTTTCCTTATCCCTTACCTTTAACTATTATGTAGACGAATCATCAAGTTAAAGCGCTATTACGATTAAGTGCTGTCTGCATAAGGTGTATCTCCATGTCTATCACTTCTCAACTAAGACTATTTGTCGATGTCGTGCAGCAAGGCTCATTCGCCAAAGCTGCCTCGCTGAATAGCATGGACAACTCCTCCCTTTCCAAACAGATAAAGAAGTTGGAAGAAAGTTTGGGTGTGCAGTTACTGAATCGATCGACCCGTTCCTTCTCGCTTACCTCAGCAGGAGAGGATATTCTGGCACAGACGTATCAGTTAATTGATACGCTCGATAACATTCAAAACATTGCGGATTCCTATCAATCCGAGCCTAAAGGGATGATTCGCATTGTTTCGGCGGTCTTTCTTGGTCAGCAATATATACAACCTGTCATTACGAGATTCATGCGCAAGTACCCTAACGTTCAAATCGTCTTGCACTTAGATGACAAACGCACTGACATTATAGCCGACCACTATGATGTTGCGATTCGTATGGGCAAACTCAACGACTCAAACCTGATCGCTAAGAAAATCGCCAATACTAACTTTGCAGTCATCGCTTCTAACTCCTTTGTTGAAGAGCACGGCCGGCCTCTAACGCCAGAAGCATTGGTAAAACTACCTGCTGTGATCTACAACAACGGCAACGTCTGTTTAGATACCTTCAAAATGAGTCATGATCGCAATAGCAAAGAGCTACGCTCCTACAAAATGCAAGGGAACTACAAAGTAAGCGATGTAAGAACCTTAATGGGCGCGGTTCGTGATGGCATTGGTTACTCAGTTATTGATTTATTCAATCTGGAAAAGCCTATCGATGAACTAGGGTTGGTTCCACTGCTAACCGACCATACGTTATCGACATTAGATACCGGCATTTACGCTATTTACCCTCATAGGAAACAGACGCTTCTTGTCTCTGAGTTTATTAATGAGGTTAAAGAATACATTGGCGAACCTGCGATTTGGGAAAGCTTTGTACCAGACTATCAACTTATGTACAAATAGTAGTTCGCATGTATCATTCAATAAGAATAGTCTGACAAAAATCGGTTCAAAAACCCATCACTCAAAAAAAACAATCAGTTACAACAAGCCTCCTTAAAGTACCTCATTATCAATAACTTAATAGATAAACCCTTCTATAAAACCTCTAAATATCCGTCTCATTTTTGAGACATTACATTTTTCCAATACCAGTTTCTTACGGCGTGAGAAATGTCATTTCTATTTTTCGATAATTAGATTTCCACCCCAATTTTTTCTGATAAATTACGCTCGATAAGAAAGGACTTTGTCAGAGAATAAATACTATGTTGTCTATAAAAAATAAAATTGCTTTGCTTGTCGTGCTTGCTGCGACCGGAGCGGTAAGTATATTTACCATTGGCAGTCAATCGCTTAAATCAAATACTACTCTAGTTTCAGAACTCAAGAATAGCTATTACCCTATTATGAGTTCTGCCACACTAAATAATGCCATTTTAAGTCAGCTGAGCGAGCGATTTAATCTATCAGTCACGCTTGGTGATTCTGAACTATTGCTGCTCAATAAAGAAACGTTTTCACAGTTAACGAAAAACTTCGACAAACAAAAGCAGCTTCAACCTTCACTTGCTCAACCTATCAATAGTCTTCAAACACTTGCGAAGCAGTACTTCGATGCGTCTTACGATATTGCTTATCGCATGATTGAAGGCACTATTGATCTGAGCTCAGCTGCCGATCTTGCAGCAAAAAACACCCAGATTCTAGAGACGTTAACTGAACGTATGGCTCAGTTTGAACAACAACGTTCCGATGAGTTTGAATCTTTGGTTGTTACTCTAGAAAACGAAAACAATAGCGCTCGTAGCACTATGTTAACCATCGGTAGTGCTGCGCTTATTCTAATAGCGTTGTTTGGTTTTGTTGTTGTTCACGGCATTCGTAAAGATCTTGCGAACATCAGCAGCAAGATGAAAGACATTGCCGAAGGCGACGGCGATCTAACAGTTCGTTTAGTGCACAACAAAAAGGATGAGCTCTCTGAACTAGCGGATTCGTTCAACAACTTTGTGCAGCAGCTACAGATGAACATTAATGCAACGATCGAAAACGTCAATGGTTTGGGTGGCATCGCATCTACCCTAGTTCAATCGTGCGAGGATTCAAACAAACTCACCACCAAGCAGCACCTAGCGGTGGACGAAGCGACAGAATCTCTATCGCAAATGTTTGAGGGCGCGCGCCACATTGCAGTCAATGCAAACGACACTGTATCGTCGGTGCAAAGTGCAAGTGTTCAAGCTCAACTGGCTGAAGAACAAGTCAATAGCACCATTCAATCTGTACACAACCTTACTGAGGATGTTCGCGCCGCTTCAGAAGTGGTTCGCGAGCTCGATACCAACGCACAAAGTGCCGGTTCCATTCTTGAATCTATCAGCTCTATCGCTGAGCAGACTAACCTACTGGCTCTTAACGCAGCGATTGAAGCGGCACGTGCTGGCGAGCAGGGTCGTGGCTTTGCTGTAGTAGCTGATGAAGTAAGAACGCTAGCATCTCGCACTCAAACCTCAACGCAGGAAATCCAGCGCGTTCTGCTGCAACTTCAAGAACAGACTCGAACTGCAGCGAACATCATTGCCGAGAGTGCAGAAAAAGCAGAAGCCTGTGTGGAACAGTCGCTAGTAGCGGAGCAGTCACTAAAACAGATCACAGCGGATGTTCTAGATATTAATCAGCGCAACGAGACCATCGCGAGTGCAACCGAAGAACAAGAAGCCTCGTCTTCTCGAATTCAGGAAGTGATTGGCGATATTTCTTCTATGGCTCGCGAGACTTCGGATTCAGTCGCCCACGTGAATCAAGTCGCGCTCGAAATCAACACTATCACACATAACCTTAGCCAGCTCACCGGACGCTTTAAGGTTAACTAACCCTAATTTCAACAACTTTTCAGCCTTGTCTTCCCAGCCCTTCATAGGGCATGGGCTAGAGAGGCTTTACCTAAAAAAAGAACAATATTTGTCTTTCTGGAGTTCATAATGAAAAAGACTTTGGTTGCTACTCTAGTTGCGCTTGCTTGCAGCGCAAACGCGGCAAGCTTGGATGACCTAAGAATCAGTGGTTTCGGCTCTGTCGGTATCGGCAAAGCGAACAATGATGCCGGTTATGCAGAATACACAAGCGAGCGTATCGATACTAAACAAGATACGATTGCAGGTATTCAATTTGACTTCGATATTAACGATAAAGCGAAGTTCACCACTCAACTAGTAGCGAATGGTCGCTACAACTTTGAGCCTTCAATCGAAGTTGCGTATCTTTCTTATCAGTTTGATGGTTTTACCGCTCGCGCAGGTAAAATGCGTACACCGCTATTTATGTACTCTGATTACCTGGATGTGGGTTACGCTTACCCTATGATTCGTCCTTCGCAAGAAGTATACGAGCACATCATTATCAATAGCTACACTGGTGCGGATTTGTTGATCCCATTCTCTATTGGTGAAACAACGCTTCAAATCCAACCATTCGCTGGCGTATCTCAGGTTGAAGAGCGCGACTCTACTTGGGGTGAAGTGGACCTAAACAATACCTTTGGTTTGACTGCTCACTGGTATGTAAATGACTTTACGTTCCGTGGCTCCTATGTACAGGCTCAAACTAACTACACAGCTTCTGAGTCACTTGGTGATCTCGCAAGCTTCGCTAACCATGTTCTAGACGACAAGAAAGCCACGTTCATTTCTGCGGGTGCTCAATACGATAACGGTAGTTTGCTTGCTGTTATCGAAGGTATGGACATGACATTAGAAGGTCGATTCTCTGATGTACAAGCTGTTTCTGGTTTAGCTGGCTACCGCATTGGTTCATGGACACCATACGTTGCGATGGGCTGGAACAAAACAACAGATAACGACGAACGCACATCACCAGTCGGATCAACGCCGACGGACATCGCTATCTTCATGGGTGAAAAAGCGCTTAATAACTTCGAGAGACTTTCCTACTCAATTGGTACTCGTTGGGACTTTGCTAAAAACATTGCGTTTAAAGCAGACGTTACCTATGCAGACTACAAAGGTACATCTGGTGGTCTTCCTGGCAACGTTGACCCAATGACAGCGAAGATCAAGTACTCAGATTCATTCGTTTACTCAGCATCTATCGACTTTGTATTCTAAGGAGCCACTATGAAAAAAATCGCTACACTGGCTCTAGTAAGCCTAATGTCATTTGCAGCTAACGCAGGTTATGTGGTTATTGGTAATCCTGCGGGCGTCGATACTATGTCTGATGCGGAAGTAAAGCAGCTGTTTTTGGGTAAAAAGACTCAACTTGCGAATGGACAACCAGCAAAGATCATCGAGCTAAACGATGGTAACGCAGACCGTATCGCTTTCCATGCGGCGACGACTGGTCGCTCAGAAGCGCAACTACAATCTGCTTGGTCTCGTCTAGTGTTCACAGGTAAAGCCGAGGCACCTACTCAGGTGGAGGACTATACGGCCGTAATCAATGCGGTTGCAGCGGACGCTAACGCTATTGGGTATGTTGATGAAAGCGCCGTCGATGGTTCAGTAAAAGTACTGATCAAATATTAACTGCACCACATACTAAAAAGGCAGGCTTTAAAGCCTGCCTTTGTTTTTCTAGTAATGACCTAGACGGCTTGTTGCAGTCGCTCTGAAGATCTACCTTGCTCCGCCATGACAAACAAATTGTCTATCCAGTGCAGGATTAGCGCAGAGTCCTGAGGCTGGTCTAAATCGACAAACGCTTGCTGATAATCCTGCGGCGTTATCAGATGCTTGCGTTTCTCAACCAACTTGAGCGTAAACGGCACACTAAATTCTGGGTGCCCTTGCACAGTGAACAAGTGATTATCTTTAACCAACATGAAGTTAGGGCAAAAATCATTACCTGCAATGACCTTGACACCTTTCGGTACTATGGTCACTTGGTCTTGGTGACTCACCAACAAACGAGCGCTATCAACCGATAGGTTCATCCATTTCTTTTGAGCACGCAATTGTACCTCGTAGCTTCCAAGTCCCCATCCTTTTTCAGACTTTTGAACCTTGCCACCCAATGCCCTTGCGATCAGTTGGTGTCCAAAACAGATACCAACCAAAGGCTTTCTTTGCGCTTCACAGCGAATCACCCAGTCAATCAACATCAGTATCCAAGGGTGGTCATCATAAGCATTATGAACACTGCCTGTGATGATGAAGCCGTGGCATTCGTCTAGCTTTGGCAACTCCCTTTTGTCGCATCGTAGTTTTGAAACGTAAATGCATTGTTTACCTCATACAAAGAGGTTTCGATCATATCCGCGTACTGACCATGATCATCTGACAAAGGAGGGTCAACGTGACCGCAGGTTAATATCCCTATCTTCATTTATCACCTATTTCATTGTAGGCATAACGAACTCACTCTCACGCTGCCCTTTAGGCCAACGCGCAGTGATGGTCTTCATACGAGTATAAAAACGCACGCCGTCGTTGCCGTGCACATTCAGCGGTCCAAAGATGGAACGCTTCCAACCACCGAAGCTATGAAACGCCATCGGTACAGGAATAGGTACGTTCACACCGACCATACCGATTTGTACTTTTTCAGAGAAGTCACGAGCCGTATCACCATCACGAGTAAAGATAGCCGTTCCGTTGCCAAACTCATGTTGATTAATAAGCTCAAGCGCCTCCTGATAGTCTTTAGCTCGAACCACTGAGAGAACAGGGCCAAAGATCTCTTCCTTATAGATGGTCATATCTGGCTTCACATCATCGAATAACGTACCACCAACAAAATAACCCGGAGCCCCCGTATCAATATCTCGACCATCAACCACTAAAGTAGCCCCTTGATCGACACCGCTTTGGATGTACTCTCTAACTTTATTCATATGTGGCTCACTGACTAGCGGCCCCATCTCATTCTCTGGCGATACACCTAAACCAGGGCCCACACGTAGCGCCTCAACTTTCTCTTTTAACGCCGCAACCAACTTATCTGCAGCCTCGTCACCGACTGCGACCGCGACAGAAATTGCCATACAGCGCTCACCAGCAGCGCCATACGCCGCGCCCATAATCGCATTAGTTGCACCTTCCAGATCTGCATCAGGCATAACAACAAGATGATTTTTTGCGCCGCCCAAGGCTTGTACGCGTTTGCCATGAGCACTGCCTTTTGAATAAATCGCCTCGGCTATTGGGGTTGAACCAACAAAGCTCACCGCCGCCACATCCTGTGCTTCTAGCAGTGCATCCACGACTTCTTTGTCGCCTTGTACAACGTTGAACACACCATCAGGTAAACCTGCTTCTTTTAGTAGCTTCGCCAACATAAGCGACGCACTTGGATCTTTCTCGGAAGGTTTTAGGATAAAACTATTACCACAAGCCAGTGCGACAGGAATCATCCATAGTGGCACCATGACAGGAAAGTTGAACGGCGTAATACCAACACACACACCAACAGGCTGCATCATGGAATAGCTGTCAATTTCACGTCCTACGTTAAGGGAATGCTCGCCTTTTAATAGGTGTGGAATTCCGCATGCAAACTCAACCACCTCTAGACCACGGGTGAGTTCACCTAATGCGTCACTGTGCACTTTTCCGTGCTCTGTCGAGATCAGCGTTGCCAGTTCATCAGCGTTTTCTTCAAGCAGTGCTTTAAAGCGGAACATCACGCGAGCTCTCTGTAGTGGTGGCGTCGCTTGCCAATCTACCTGAGCTTGTTTTGCTACTTCAACGGCATCGATTGCCTCTTGAGCACTAGATAGCTGAACCTGCCCTCTTAGCTCACCATTTGCTGGGTTAAAAAGGTCTGCACTGCGATTGCTGTTGCTCTCAACAATCTCGCCATTAATAAAGTTTGATACCAAAACTGACATAGGTTTTATTCCTTGTATTCAATATTTTGTAGAACGTCGGCAATAAGTGTAAATAGGTCATCAATATGCTGCTTCTCGATAATCAGCGGTGGTGACAGCGCAATAATGTCGCCAGTCACTCGAATCAACGCCCCTTTCTCGAAACATTTGGTGAAGACTTGGTACGCACGAGAGCCTGGTTTGCCTGCGATACCTTCAAGCTCAATACCCGCAATCAGACCGTAGTTGCGCAGATCTTTAACATGTGGCAAGCCCTTCAAGCTGTGTACCGCTTGCTGCCAGTAATCAGCAAGGTCAGCAGCTCTGGAGTAAAGGTTTTCGTTGCGATAGATATCCAGCGTTGCAAGCCCTGCTGCTGCCGCTACAGGGTGACCTGAATAGGTATAACCGTGGAAAAGTTCAATGGCTTGGCTATCAGGCGATACCATAGCTTGATAGATGTCGTCGCTAACAAATACCGCTCCCATTGGGATCGCGCCATTGGTTAACCCTTTCGCTGTCGTGATGATGTCAGGTTTCACATCAAATTCTTGAGCGGCAAATGGACTGCCGATACGACCAAACCCTGTAATCACTTCATCGAAGATAAGCAAGATACCGTTTTGAGTACAAATCTCTCGAAGACGCTTCAAGTAACCTTTTGGCGGCAGAATAACGCCTGTAGACCCCGCAATAGGCTCTACGATCACGGCCGCTATATTGCTTGCATCATGCAGCGTGACAATATTATTTAAGCTTTCTGCCCAACCAGGGTCATAGTCTGGTAACCCTTTACTAAAGGCACTGTTTTCGATACTTAATGTATGAGGAAGGTGGTCGACTCCCGTGAGCAGACTACCGAACGTTTTACGATTGTTGACGATCCCGCCTACTGAGATACCGCCAAAACCAACGCCATGATAACCACGCTCGCGACCAATTAGACGAGTTCGCGTGCCCTGACCGATCGCTCTCTGATAAGCCAGCGCAATTTTTAGCGCAGTATCGACTGATTCAGACCCCGAGTTAGTAAAGAACACTCGATTGAGACCGGAAGGTGCGATCTCAGCCAACGATTCGGCAAGTTTAAACGGCAGGGGATGCCCCATTTGAAATGTCGGAGCAAAATCTAAAGTGTGAATTTGACTCGCGACGGCCTCACTTATCTCATGTCGTCCATGCCCCGCATTACAACACCATAGACCTGCGGTGCCATCTAAGATCTTTCTTTTGTCTTCAGAGGTGTAATACATCCCCTCCGCCGACACCAACATCCTTGGTGACGCTTTAAACTGCGAGTTTGCCGTAAACGGCATCCAAAATGCGTCCATATTATTTGCTGACTCATTACCTAGCGAGTCCATGCTTCTTTCGTTCCCGTTATGCATAGTGCACCCCAACGCTCTTTTTAAAGGCCGTATTCTTCAAGGCAACCACTCAGCCTTGGTCGTTTCTTTTACTAAACACCACTAAACACTCAGACTGCACAATGTAAATGTGATGTTATTAAATATTAAACAAAAATGACTATAGATCGTTCTTTTTAGGTGTGCAATGATTAAATTATAAACATTTACTGGTTTTTTGTGTTTAGTAAGCTAGGATTGTGTTTAGTTTAATAATCACTTTGACTTTTCAGGGAGCATTCATTCCATGGAAATGGAGATTGGACCAAGATTTAAAGCTCTGCGAGAACGCGCAGGACTCTCTCAGCGTGAGTTGGCAAAGCGTGCAGGCGTGACGAACGGCTTTATCTCTCAAATTGAGAGTAATGCGGTTAGCCCGTCCGTCGCCTCTCTTAGTAAGCTGCTGAGCAAAATCCCCTCTTCAATGGCCGAGTTTTTCGCTATTGATGAGCCTCAGCCTGAACAGTTTTATACTCGTCGCCAAGAGCAACCAGAGATTGGCCGAGGTAAAATCAGCTACAAACAGGTGGGGCACTATCATGAAGATCGTCACATCGGCATGTTAAGAGAAACGCTATCCCCTGGCGCAGATACAGGTAAAGAGATGCTAGTTCACGAGGGACAAGAGTGCGGTGTGATAGTACAAGGCGAGCTAGAACTCACTGTCGATGATCAAATAACCGTATTACTGGAGGGCGACAGCTACTACTTTGACAGTCAGCGCCCTCATCGATTCAGAAACACAACCGATGCTGATTGCGTTATCGTCAGCGCTAACTCCCCGGCAAGCTTTTAAGGAAAGGAAATCACATGGACAATATTACGTGGCACGACAAAGCAGAAGCCTTGAGCTTTCGCACTCAGGCATTTATCAATGGGCATTTTGTCAATTCGGTTTCCGGCGATACATTCGAGATCATTAACCCTGCAACCGGGCACTCGCTCGCACATGTTGCGCGTTGTACCCAAGAAGATGTGGACATTGCAGTGGAAGCGGCTCGACTCGCATTTGAAAGCCGCGTTTGGTGTGGTCTTCCACCAGCGAAACGCAAAAGTATTCTGCTGAACTACGCTAAGCTCATCGACGAACACAAAGAAGACTTCGCTCTGCTTGAGAGCTTAGACATGGGAAAACCGATTTCAGATGCAATGGGATATGACGCACCGGCAACCGCACGCTGCATACAGTGGAATGCCGAAGCCATAGACAAAGTGTACGACGAAGTCGCCCCTGTCACAGAAGATGCGTTGGCTCTAGTCACCCGCGAAGCACTTGGCGTCGTTGCAGCGATTGTGCCGTGGAACTTTCCGACTGTCATGGCGGCGTGGAAAATTGGTCCTGCTCTAGCAACAGGTAACTCAGTCATCGTAAAACCTTCTGAGAAGTCTCCGTTAACGGCCATCCTTCTTGCCGATCTTGCCAAGCAGGCGGGCATTCCCGATGGTGTATTCCAAGTTCTCCCAGGGTTTGGTCATGAAGCAGGACAAGCATTGGCGCTTCATAACGATGTTGACTGCATCACCTTCACAGGCTCTACAGCAGTCGGCAAAAAGCTGCTGTCCTTCGCTGGAGAGTCTAATCTCAAACGTGCCTTTATGGAGTGCGGCGGTAAGAGCCCTCATATTGTTCATCATGACGTCAAAGATATGGAAAAGGCTGCCGCAACTGCTGCTTCAGCGATTTGTTACAACCAAGGCGAAGTCTGTACGGCTGGCTCTCGTTTGCTTGTCCACTCTTCAATCAAGGAAGAGTTTACTGCGCTGCTTCTTAAATACATGGCGAAATGGCAACCTAATGATCCGCTCCTAGAAGAGACTCGCGTTGGAGCTATCGTCGACGCTTCACAATACGAACGCGTACTTAGTTATATTGATATTGGTAAGAATGAAGGCGCAACACTCGCATTTGGTGGTGAGCCAACAATGACACAGACTGATGGTTACTTTATTCAGCCCGCGGTGTTTACCGACGTCACTCCAGACATGAGAATCTTCCAAGAGGAGATCTTTGGACCCGTCCTATGCGTTACCACATTTGATTCCATTGAAGAAGCTATCAAGCTTGCTAACGACAGCGACTATGGACTCGCCGCAGGCGTATGGACCTCAGATATTTCAACAGCCGTTCGCTGCTCTAGAGCGCTAAGAGCTGGCACTGTCTTCGTCAATAACTGGGACGGAGGTGACATGACAATGCCGTTTGGGGGTTATAAACAGAGTGGTAATGGTCGAGATAAATCACTTCATGCACTGCATAAATACACGGAAGTAAAATCGACTTGGATTGAGCTGGATTAGTATTAATATAGCTAACTATTATAAGCATTAACGCAAAAAGGTGCTCCCATCGAGCACCTTTTTTTAGCCATTTTCTTGGTTGCTGATTGAGGCGTGAGCTTATATAGAGTTACTTGTGCTCGCATACATTGCATAAGCTTCATGTTTAATGAAAGCCCAATATTGATCCCCAAAAGAAAAATGCCACCACTCTCTCGAATAATTCACGAATCCCGCTTTGGACATAATAGAAAACAACATTGCTCTATTTTTCGCTGCTTGCGAGGATAAATTGGCAGCGTTTGTCTCACACAAAGAGGGTGGGACATGTATCCAGTCTTTTATCTCCATACCAAAGTCTATGACTTTGCCTTCGCCATCTACGATTTCTACATCAACCGCCCCACCGGTGCTATGCGGTGGCGACAAGGACTCCCCTTCAAACGTCTTTGTGGGTGCGACCAGACAAGCGGCGGCTTTGTAGGTCTCCCGCTCTGAATAATCTGGATTGCTCGATGCAACTCTCATTAATTGCTCTTGGAATAGTGTCTCTTGAAACTCTGGCGAACGATAGCCTTCGTAAAGCCTTAGTGTCAGACCCGACGGAAGCTCTTTTTGTGCAATGAGGAGCCTTTCTAAAACTCCTCTTCGGACAAAATGGTAACTATCTTTCGTTTCATTACACTCAGGTGGAGGACCATAAGCAAGGTGCCCTTTTACTGACAAGAGGTCTTCGAGACAGTCTTTAATAGGAATAGCGGTAACAAGGGAAGATGAAATATCTATATGGATCAAAGTCGGTTGAACTCCATTTTATTGGTCTTCTGAAAGTCCATTCTCAATTTAATTGGCATAGATAATGTTGATACCCTGCTCTTCGCTGGTGGGGACCTCAAAGTACTGTGTCACATGATGAAATACAGCTTCCGTATCGAACTGGGCGCGCTCTGGTTGCTCAACGCTTCTCTTTTTTATCTGCGCTAAGCACTGCTCATCAGTAACATCTAGGTAGTGGATCTCATGCTTGCAACCGACTTCCTCACTTAGAGCGATAAACCAAGCACGCTGTTTGATCGTGTTTGCTGGGAAGTCCATGACTACGTTTACTCCGAGATTCAGCAGCTTTATCACATGTTTTCTGACGAATGGTTTAATTAGGTTTGAGTGAGCAATATAGTCTTCAAACGAGTTTATTTGCGTAGGATAGTGGGCTGCTAACCATTCATCTTCGGAAAGGTAGATCGCGCCTTCTGTCGCAGCAAGAGATTTAGCTAGGGTGGTTTTTCCTGCTCCCATTTTGCCGCAAAAACAGGTCAAGATGCCTTTGTTTTTCATATCTAACCTCCTGTCAAACTCACACTATATCCAATTGAAACTATGTCAAAGATAAACACAAAACTGAGGTTAGTTCTAGCTGTTGGCAATCTATTGTTATTGTTTGAGTAGAGGGTCAGAACTTGGCCACCATCTCCAAAGCAACCCAATATCGACCAAAGATTTTCTCAGAGCTTTTTTCTGAAGAGGCTACTTGAAACCCAAGTGATTGATAGAGAGATTTGGCGGCTTCATTATGGTCGAAAACACATAGGCTGAACTCTGAGCAGTTAGTCGCTAACTTCGCTTCTTTGATGAGTAAGCTAACCATCTCTTTTGCCAATCCTCTTCCTTTGAAAGGATCAAGGATCAATACTCGGCAAATCCTGCACAGAGTGTCACTCGCGCGACGAAATTCGATGAAACCGGCGACCTCGCCTTCTACTAGGAAGAGAAACGGGAAAATATCGGGCTTTCCACAATGGTTGGAAATCTGTTCTATAGTCAGCGGAAAATCGTAGGTCGGCCCACCCCATTGATAATTCAAATCAGGTGAAGATATCCAAGCTATCAAATCTTGATAGCTTGTGGGGGTGAAAGGTACAAGTTCCATCTTCGTCCCTATAACTACGCGCCGTTTCTGCGGCGTACTTCTTTCTTATAACTGGACTCTCGGTACAACCAAAGCGCACAATTCGCTACAAGCATAAGACCTGCAAACAACCCAAAGTTATTAATCTGACTCAGTAAAAAAGACCGCAATGCCGTCTTCTCCAATCGATGAGTATTGAAAGACGATACTGAAAATCATATAAAAAAGCACTGCGGCAAACGTACTTTTGGCGATCCACTTTAGAAAGCCTTGTTCACGCTTTTGGTGCCAAATTTGGAATACTTTGTCGTTCATATTTCTGCCCTGTTTGGTTGGTCGATACGTGTCATCGCTGGAACAATTTTTCTACCATAACAGATTTTGTCATACAAATTAACAGCACAAGCAACCGCTTCACTGTACGTCCTCACAAAACCTGAAAAGATACCCATCCGGGCTTTGCACGATAAACTGTTCCTGAGTAACGAGTTGACCACTCACTTGATAAGACTTTGCTTCTAAGGGCAGGAAAATAGCCTCGCTACATATTGATTGGACTCTCGAATAGAGAACATTGATACCCTTTACATCCCATTGAAAGTTGATACCTCGACCGAACGGCGGTTTAAGCTCTCCTGTCAGCCATTTACGAGAGTTTCCTTCTACTCCCTCTAGCATCAAATCTAACCCTTCTCGCGTTAGATAGACAAACTGCTCCTCTGGACGTTGGTACTTGATACTAAAACCTAAAATATCGACAAAAAATATTATGTTTTCATCGAGATTTTGGACATATAACTCTGGAACTATTTTCACCGAGATGACTTCCCTGTTTAACTATGGAACACGAGCAACTGCCTAGGCTTTCGGTCGTTTAATCTTATACTCGTAAAAAACCACACCACTTTCACTGTCTGCTCGCTCTACAAAACCTAACTTCCTTAGCAAGTTAGCTGACGCAACGTTTGACTTTTCAACACCGCCAATCAGTTTTAGCCAAGACTCTTTGATAACGACTTCTTCGATAAAACTTTGTAATAGCTCACTGGCCAGTCCTTTGCCCCAATATTGTTCAGAGAGTAAATAGCCTATGTGTGCGTCAGTTCCATTCTCTACAAAAACGAACAGAAAGCCGATTAATTCACCTTTCTCTGATCTTACTTGAAACAAACGGCTCTCTTGCAACATACTTTCAAGCCAAGCTTGTGCCGATTCTCGGGACGTAATTCCATGAAAATATGGAGGCAAGTTTTCAACAACAAGAGGGGTTAAAATATTCGGAACCTGTTCAAGCAGCTCATTGCGCTCCACTAGAGTAAGATCAGATAAGACTTCTACCACTTTCAATCTTTGGGTTTCAAATGATACTCTCATAAAGCCTAGTTACATTCTCTTCAAGGGCTTAACTACGCTATCTAAGCCTTCAATTTTTAGTGCCAAGCATAACTTAAGCAACTCCCCTAACTCACCATCCGGGAAGCCCTTTTTATCAAACCAAAGTAAATACTCCTCGGGTAGGTCAATTAAAACTCGTCCGGCATACTTACCAAATGGCATTTGCATTCGGGCGAGCTTTACTAAATTTTCTTTTTGCAGCATTGCGTTACCTTTATTCGCCACCGTGTGTCCTAGGCGCTCGACCCACCAATCGATGGCGTCCTTCGCATCATCGAGGGAGTCTATCATAGTGGTAAAGTCTTTGTTTCCAGTTCGTGATTCGATAGCTGTAACTTAATAAAAAATAGCCAACCAAATCGTAGTCGCACCTGAAACCGTTGATTTTACGCGATGTTTAACGTGAGCTGGGATGTTAACGTAATCGCCGACATCAAGAGTAATGGTCTGTCCATCTTCATACTCAAGAACACCCTGCCCTTGGAGCACGGCAACCCACTCATTTTCAGCTTGGTCATACCATTCACCGTCGGGTGTTGAGTGACCATCGGAGAGAATCCGCTCTACTCGAATGTTTGACGTCTTAACTATATCTTCAAATAGCTCATCAGGTAGTTGGTTCGGAATATTGGTAAATAGATTCCCTAACTGCATTGAAATTCTCCTCGATAATTACGTAGAAGTATACGCTACGAAGAAGCGAAACACCTACTTTCCAACTCTTTCAGATAGGAGCCTTTGTTACTGAATTAAAAACAAATTGTTTGGCCTGAAGACTTCCCAATAATGTGGCAGCGAGTAGAGAAAAACAGCAAAGGTCTGACCCTTAACTGAATTCCATCTCTCATTAATTTGTAACTCATGTTCAAGTTGGAATGATTAATGCTAGGTCTATCACAGATTTGTTTTAAATTTGTCGATTATGGACGCGTTAAGCATTCAAGGAGAGAGATATGATGTTGGAAACTTTTGTAGAGTCTATCGAGGCGCATACGACACTAGACGACATTACCATTCGTTCTGTTTTTGGGGGTAAAGGGGTTCTGTCAGGTGGGGTTATGTTTGCACTAATAAAGGGCGACGAGGTCTACCTTAGGGCAAGCAGTGAGAGTTTAAAGCAAGAATTCATCGATTCTGGTTGTACGCCTTATGAGTTTAACTGGCGAGCTCACTCCAGAAACTACCCTAGCCTCTCTAACTACTATTCAGTGCCAGACTCAATTAGCCATAGTAAAAAGCAGATCGCTTCTTTGTGTGAAGAAGTATGGACTGCAGGTCTGAAAGAAAAAATTAAGAAAGAGACACCAACTCGTATCAAAGATCTGCCAAACATGCAGTACAAAACCGAACGCATGCTTCGAAAAGCGGGGATCACATCGATTGATGAGCTGCGAGAGCAAGGACCCGTTAACGCATACAAGGCAGTTTGCGTCAGCCAAGAGAAGCATCCTGGCGTCAACCTATTATTTTGTATTGCTGGCGCGCTTGAAGGGATTCACTGGACCATTTTGCCTGAGCTAAAAAGACAATCTCTAACGCATGAAGTCGGTTCAGACTATCTTGCCCATTAAAAAAAAAGCCCTGCTGTAATCCACAGCAGGGCAAACATCAATACAATGTTGGATGTGTGTGTTCAATTGAAAGTGGACAGAACAACTAAATCACGAGATTGATTAAACCATGTGAGTGGAGCATGTAATAGCTGAGATGTTTATCATTTCATGATGCTTTGTATCTAAGTGTGGCAATGGGCTAATTTCCCACCAAAATTCGCTACTGAGAAGAAAAACACAGCCTCGTAACAAGCATGTTAGTAACATTGCTCTAATAGGTGCCCCCTATTCCCACGCGCTGCACCATTGGGTTCCATTATGTACGCCGATTGATTTTTAAACACCAATTGATAATTCACGCACTACCTACGACCTCCTAAAAGATAACCCTATGGTTGGCAAAAACGTGGTAGTGACCCAGTCATCAACTCTCTATAGACTCCGCGCCCAAACTTCTTACAAACACCCTATGAGAGTTAATCATGAATCAAGTATTCAATTCAGCGCACATGACGAAAACGCTAATGCTCACGGTCTGGATCGTAGCAGGCACGGTTATCCTTCAAAAACTTGGCATCCACGATAAGTGGCCTGCGTTTTTGGCGCTAATTTTCTTCTTTGAAGCGAAATTCGACCTATCAAAGCTTAAAAACATCTTTGCTGCAGGTATTGTTGGTATCGCAATGGGTATGTTGATTCCAGCGACACTGAGCACGCTTGCTCCAATGGTTGGCGGCGAAAACGCGTTCTATATCTATGTCGCGGGCGTTGTACTAGTCACCATCGGTATGGGTCCAATTGCCCACTTTGCATTCAGCTACATTACATTTGCTTATGTAGTAATGTGTATCCTTCACAAAGACCATGTTGTTGAGCATGGTTTCTCTTGGATGGCGGTAGCGTTACTGGGTGGTGCAATGTACATCGCAGGTGTAACAGCAATTGCTAAATTCTTAGAAAAGCGCGCATTAACAGCACAGCAAGCTTAAGAAAAATAGAAAGCCCCGTCAGAAGTCGTGCTCTGACGGGGCTTTTTGAATTTCATTTTTTGTTTGGTGTTTAGTTAAAGAACACGCTCCACTTGACCCGTTGCCAGTTCAAATCCTTCTTCTTCCTCAACCCAGCACTCAACCAGCTCACCCCTCTAACTCAAGCTTGTCACAGTCTTCAAGTACACCAAAACGTCCGTTGGTTAGCATTACGACTACGTCCATGTTTATCTCCTGGTTTGGTTCGTCCCTTTGATTTCTAAGTTAGTCAGTTCTATAGTCAGTTTCAACACTTTGCGACTAAAGTATTACTACGAATATCATCCTTGAGACTGATCAGTTCAACATCACAAAAATTCATCTTATTGAGCAACTTGGATGGGTATACGCCGACGCCCAAACGGCTTATCAATGTGGGCGAATCGTCCTGCCAATTGATAACCGCAATGTAGACATTTACCCGCGCTCGACAATGAACACGAACCCAGTTCATACCAATTTCGGCTTAACACGTTTTGTCCGCAATTCGGACAGTACGTACTGCTACATTGCTCATTATGGACATTACCAACATAGACATAATGAAGGCCGTTTCTTTTCGCTATGTGCCGCGCGTTCACCAATGTGTTTGCGGGTGTTCGAACCGTATCCATCATCTTAAAATCTGGATGGAAGGCGCTAAAGTGAAGTGGGACATCTGGCCCCAGATGCTCAAAGATCCATTGAGTCATCGCTTCTAATTCTGCTTCGCTATCGTTCTCCCCAGGAATGAGCAGCGTTGTGATTTCAAACCAAACGTCAGTTTCACGCTTCAAGTACATTAATGTTTCGAGCACTGGTGCCAATTCACCACCGCAGATCTTTTTATAAAAACGTTCGCTGAAGGCTTTTAGGTCAATATTAGCGCCATCAATTACCGAGAAAAACTGCTCTCTCGGTTTCTCATTCATGTACCCCGCCGAAACGGCAACTGTATGTATGTTGACTTCACGGCAGGCTAGCGCGGTATCGACCGCGTATTCCATGAAAATGACAGGGTCGTTGTAAGTAAATGCAATGCTATCGCAGTGATTTGAGAGCGCAGATTGGGCGATTTGTTCAGGGCTTGCTTGCTGCCCTAGTGTATCTATCTGCCGTGACTTACTAATGCTCCAATTTTGGCAAAACTTACAACCCAAGTTACATCCAGCAGTGCCGAACGACAAAACCGAACTCCCTGGATAGAAATGATTCAGTGGTTTTTTCTCTATAGGATCGATGCAAAACCCACTAGAACGACCGTATGTGGTCAGTACAATCTCCCCGTGTTCTGCTTTTCGAACAAAACACGCGCCAAGCTTTCCCTCTCGTAGCGTGCATAAACGGGGACACACCGTACACTGTACTCTGCCGTCATCCAGCTTCTGCCAGTATTTGGTTGGATAATAGGGTTTAAGTTGGCTCATCTCACACCTTAAAAGTGGATAGATTCTATACTTGCTAAGTATAGACAGCATGAAACTTCTGGAGGCGACATGGATGTGCGACCGACTGCCGTCGCTGGGCGATTTTATTACGGTGATCCTAATAAGTTACAGACACATATTTCTCAGTTGATGGCTTCTGTCTCCTCAGAGGGAAAACATCACTCCGAAGAAGCGATAAGCGGATTGATTGTTCCTCACGCTGGTTATGTCTTTTCTGGGCACACTGCAGCCTTTGGTTATCAACTACTCAAAGAGCAAAATGAACAATTTTCGCGCGTTGTCATTATTGGCCCTAGCCACAGAGTCGCTTTTTCAGGTTGCGCGATTCCAAGTGTGAAGTACTTCGATACCCCTTTAGGAAAAGTGCCTTTAGATACACAAGCTCTCGATAATCTATCTCAAAGCGACATCTGCATTGTTAACGATCTTGCTCATAAAAATGAACACTGCTTAGAAGTGCAACTGCCCTTTTTGCTCAAATGTTTGAAGCGCTTTAGCGTCGTTCCGATTCTCACCGGCAATGTCGATATGGTGAGCGTAGCGAAGCTTGTGGAGCCTCTCTGGGACACCAATACTCTACTTCTTGTTAGCTCTGATCTGAGTCATTTTCACAGCTACGACGACTGCGTTGTTCTAGATAATAATAGCTGCTCAAAAATTGAAAGCGGGCTCCCCCTGACAGGTCACGAGGCATGTGGGCACACAAGTATCAATGCTGCCAATCTAATTATTAATAAACGAAACCGTCGATTGACTCGGTTGTCTCTCACCAACTCGGGAGACAGCCCTCACGGCGATAAACAAAGGGTGGTAGGCTATGTCAGCTACGCAATATCAAGATAAAACGCTAACCAATACAGAACTATCTCGATTACTTGATATGGTAGAAATAACCGTAGGCTGTTATCTCTCAGAAGAGCCTTTACCAAAAGTCAGACTTGAGGATCATCCAGAAGCTATCAGAGAAAAAGGTGCTTGCTTTGTCACCTTGCACGTCGATGATCAACTCCAAGGGTGCATCGGGACGACAGTCCCGCAAGTGCCTCTCGTTCTCGAAGTCATGCGAAAAGCGTGGGCAAGCTGCTGCCAAGACAAACGATTTTTACCCCTGCAGAAGTCTCAAGTAGATGGGCTAGAAATTGAAGTCTCAGTACTGACTGAACCTCAAACACTCGATGTAGCCTCAGAATCTGCTTTAATCGACTACCTCAAAAACAACAAATGTGGATTGACGCTTTCTGATGGCAAAAAAGGCGCTCTATTTCTCCCACAGGTATGGGAGCAACTCCCAAGCCCCATCCATTTCCTACAACACTTAAAGCAAAAAGCGGGCTGGCATCCTACGTATTGGCCAGAGGATATTTCGGTGAAAGTCTTTGATGTTCAAAAATTAAGCCGAAAGTATCGGAGAATGTAGACGATCTTACTTATTTTCTAGTCGGGGTTTTATTAAACGTGCGAAAAAAAACTTTGGTGGTATGATTCGCGCTCACAACAGGAGTTGAGTGAACCCCTAACATTGGTAAAGCGTACATGGGATGTCGCAAATACCAAAATATGAGAGTACCTATGCTTGAAGATCTCGTTGTTGTTGTAGATAAATTCGGAAACCCTATTGGAACAGAGGATAAACTCGACGCACATAGAATGGGCTTTCGACATCTCGCCTTTTCGGTCATGATTTATCGTTATAACGATGGTCAACTCGAGTTCCTGATGCAAAAGCGCGCAGCAAATAAGTACCATAGTGGTGGACTATGGAGCAACACATGCTGCTCTCACCCGCGCCCAGATGAAAAGATCCTTGCAGCCTCAACACGTCGTCTAGATGAAGAGTTGGGTATTCGCGACTCACTTGTGCTGGAAGACATCGGCACAATCAGCTACCGCACCAAATTTGATAACGGCTTAACGGAAAACGAGCTAGACCACGTCGTTATTGCAGAGAGCAACACCGTTGAACTAGACGTCAACGACAAAGAAGCTGAAGCATGTGAATGGCAATCTAAAGAAGTGATAGCTGAACACCTAGCGGAAACACCGCAAGCGTACACCGCATGGTTTAAGCTCGTTTTTGATAAAGTTAACCAACACCTCGCAGAGAAATAACTCTCGCGGTTAAAATCTCATTCGATTAAGTTTATCCTCGCTCCTATTGACTTCCTATCACTAGGTGCGAGGCTCCAAACTATACTGCATTTACAATGTAAAACGCCTTTATACATGGCCTAAAGAGAAGCTTTTGATTACTTTCTGGCCACGCGTGTAACTTTGTGTTTCTAAGTGATGTTTCGTCAACATTGCACCAACATGAATCATAAGCAGTGACTGAGCACAATAAACGTGCGCATGCTCAAACTCCATCACCATTTTGGTGCAATCGTGTTTATTCCTCCTACCCTCTCCTTTGATATTCAATATGTTAGCGTCTGGCGTGTTTCTTGAAAGGAAATTACCTAGACTATTCAAATTGCACAATTTCAGGGAGAAATAAGATGCAAGACGTTCTTACTATTGTCCTAGCTGGAGGCATGGGCTCTCGGTTAAGCCCCCTAACCGATGACAGAGCTAAGCCAGCGGTCCCATTCGGTGGAAAATACCGGATTATTGATTTCACGCTTACCAACTGTTTGCACTCAGGGCTGAGACAAATTCTGGTACTGACTCAATATAAATCGCACTCGCTTCATAAGCATATCCGTGATGGCTGGTCGATCTTTAATCCCGAGCTCAAAGAATTTATCACTGTGGTCCCCCCACAGATGAGAAAAGGCGGCGCTTGGTACGAAGGAACGGCAGATGCGATTTATCACAACATGTGGCTACTCTCCCGTAGCGATGCAAAACATGTCGTTGTGCTGTCTGGCGATCACATCTATCGCATGGACTACGAAGCTATGGTTCAAGAACACAAAGAGTCTGGCGCTAAACTCACCGTTGCGTGCATGGATGTTCCCCGTGAAGAAGCCACTGCTTTTGGTGTCATGGAGATCAATGACAAAAACCAAGTTGTTGATTTCAATGAAAAACCAGAAGACCCTGCCTGTATGCCTACGGATCCAAGTCGCTCTCTCGTGTCAATGGGTATCTATGTTTTCGAAATGGAAGCACTCCAACAAGCGTTAGAGCAAGATGCAGAACTTGATACCTCGAGTCATGACTTTGGTAAAGACATAATTCCTAAGCTTATTGATAGCCAAGGTGTTTACGCTTACAACTTTGGTGACGAAAAAGGCCGAGTTGCGCGCGATTGTTACTGGCGAGATGTAGGGACTATCGATTCCTTCTATGAAGCCAACATGGATTTGTTGGAACCTGTTCCACCCATGAACCTGTATCAGGAAAACTGGGGGATTCGAACCTATGAGCCTCAACTTCCACCAGCGAGAACCGTGCCTTCCGCGACTGGTAATGAGGGGATCTTTATTAACTCGATCATTGCCAACGGTGTCGTGAACTCGGGCGGTTCAGTGCACCACTCTATTCTCTCGTCTAACGTACGTATCAATGATGGTGCAACTATTGCGGATAGCATTATTTTTGGCGATGTAACGGTCGGCGAGAACTGCCAACTGGCGAACTGTATCATCGACAAACACGTTGTTATTCCAGATGGCACTATCATTGGTTTGAACCCAACTGAGGATGCGGCTCGATTCCATATCTCAGAAAAAGGTATTGTAGTGATACCTGAAGGATATGTGTTCGACTAGCTGACTCTCTTCTCCCCCGAAAGATATAGTTGCTCCTTGAATAAAACAATAGCCGCTCCCTAGAGAGCGGCTACTTCGTTGTAGGTCTAACGCTAATTTGTTGCACCGTGACCCAGATTTCTCACATTACTCGCATACTTTCAAAAATATGGTCCTATAATTCTTGTATTACAGTCAGTTACATAGGAAGTAAACTATGAAGTTAAAGTCGTTTTTGGTTACTGCAATTGCTGCGAGCCTTTTGGTTGGGTGCGGAGCTAACACCACGCAAGGCGCCGCTGAAGGGGCCGCGGTTGGTGCAGTATCGGCGGGCATGCTTGGTGCACTAACCGACCTTATTGTCGATGGTGAGGTTGATACTTATCGTCTTAGCCGAAATGTCACCGCAGGTGCACTAGCAGGTGGTACAGCGGGCGCTATCGATGGCTATTCAAAAGACCAACAAGTAGAGGCTCAACAAGCGGCTCAGTCGGCACCGCCAGCGCCCTCCAAGCCAGCTTTAGAATTCGGACCAGATGTTGAAACGTCTATTGGTGCGCTTGTCGCTTGCCAGCATGATGATGCGTATCGAGCAGCGCTAAAGGCAGAGCAAGCGTCTCAGCAATCTTATAAAGAAGCGGGCGTCGCAATGCAAGCTCTCATCGACTATGACCGAGGAAACACCCAAGGGGTCGATCGCGCCGTGGATAAATACGTGAAATTGAGCTCCACCATGAACGATGCCAACCAGGCAAAAACTCAACTCGAAGCTCTGCACAAAGAACTGCAGCAAGAGCGTGAAATCGCCGGTTCAGCACCAACCTGCGGATAATCCTTCCAATTATGGGTCAGGTTTACCTTGAAGCCTGATCCATTCGCCCCAAGTATAAGTAAGAGCAATCGAACCGATTTCGATCCATTCGCATAATCGATAATACGATACATGAGGCAATGTCATGAAATTCAGCTATGTAAACCCTACTGTTATTCATTTTGGTCAAGGTCAAATTGAGCAAATTAGTCATAGCATCCCCAAAGATTCAAAAGTACTAGTCATCTATGGTGGTGGCTCCATTAAGAAGAATGGCGTGTACGACCAAGTTGTAACTGCGCTCAAAGATCATCAATGGTTAGAGTTTTCAGGAGTAGAAGCAAACCCAACCAAAGAAACCCTCGATAAAGCCATCGAGATAGTTAAAGCCGAGAACATCAATTATCTACTCGCCGTCGGTGGTGGTAGCGTCATTGACGGAACCAAATACGTCGCCGCCGCCTCTCTACACAACGGAGACAGCTGGGATCTCATCACTGGTGAGTACAAGCCAGAGGCTGCCCTTCCATTGGGTGTGGTTCTCACGCTCCCAGCAACGGGCTCAGAATCAAATATGGGGGCGGTCGTCACTAAGAAAGCGACGCAAGAAAAGCTCGGCTTTTTGTCACCAACCGTTCGTCCAGCTTTCGCTATACTTGACCCAGATGCAATGAAAACCCTCCCTGAGCGCCAGCTGATCAATGGTCTCGTCGACGCATGGGTTCACGTTTGCGAACAGTACATTACGTCTCCAACAGGACATATGGTTCAAGAAGGTTACGCCGAAGTATTGTTGAGAAATCTTCTCGATCTCGGCAAAGCATTCGAACAAAGAGACGATGCATGGCGTGCGAATTTGATGTGGACAGCTAACCAAGCGCTAAATGGACTCATCGGCACAGGTATGCCTCAAGACTGGGCGACTCACATGATTGGTCACCAGTTAACGGCACTGTGGGATGTCGACCACGCACGCTCGCTTGCTATCATTCAGCCTTCGCTACTCAGAAGCCAAATGGAGTTTAAGAAAGGCAAGATTGAACAGATGGGTCGCAATGTGTTTGGACTAACAGATAGCGACGATCTTGCAGAGCGCACGATTCAAGCGATTGAGGCTTTCTACGCGAGTTTGAATGTCGATACCCAGCTTTCAGAGGTGCAAGGTGACAAATCTGAAGCCGTAGACGCAGTTATCAAGAAACTCGAGGACTATGGCTACCTCAAACTTGGCGAAAACCAAGCAATTAGTATTGACGTATCACGTCGTATCCTCGAACAGGCCCTATAAGAGTCATTCTACGATTTAGATAAACGAAATACCTTAAGTGCGGAAACCAAAACGGCTTCCGCACCTATTCGTACTAAATTCGACTTCGTACTAAATTCGAGCGCGAACAAACTCAATGGAAGAGCGCAACTTCATCTCAATATCTTGAATCGATAGCACTGAGTCCCTTGGCTTCAGCCTCGTTGAACCATCCACTAACCGCTCTAACGAGTATGGTGATTCAATACTGAAAAAAGGCATGCTTTCCTGTTGATAGGCGACGTCAAAAAGCGCGTCATAGCGACCAGCACCATCACCAACTTCACAACATTGCCAAGCATCACCAGACTGAATTAAATCCTTAATATGGATGTGTTCCGCTACTTCAAGACTAGCAATGGAATGTTCCAGCACATCAAGCTCTGGACGATGAGACAAAAAATTACCTGGATCGAAATTTATTCCAACAACCGAGCTGTCTACTTGCTCAATAAACGCATCAAAATCATCGGCATCATTGAGTAAATAAGAGCGTGTATCCCCAACATTTTCTATCAGTATTTTAATACCGGATAACTTAGCAAGATCGAATGCTGCTCTAGCCTCGTTATAGAACTGAAGCCACGTTGTATCTCTTGGCGCATATAAGACTAACCTTGGACAAGCGAGCGTACAGCAGAGCTGGACACGCCTTAACAACCGCTCTTTGCAGTTGCCTAAGTTCATCTCACAGTGAGCAGCAAAAGAGGTACACTGCATACCTTTTTGATCAAGGCTGCTTTTTACCCACTCGGCCAATTCAATAGTGATATCAGACTCTACCAGATCGTGTACCGCGCCTTTAATCAGAGCCAGCTCAATGTTTTTTATCCCAATGCGATGTAGTGACTCTATCGCTTGGTCAAGCGTATACCCCGAGTAAGCAACGGTACTGACTGAGAAGTTATCAAGCATAAGCCTGCTCCTCGATGACCTCCGTCACCAGCTGGATTAACCTCGCAAACCCCTCGGGTTGCCAAGCCGTTCGACCAACAAACAAACCATCGATATTCGGCTGTCTCAGCAGCATCTTGGCATTGTGGATGTTTACGCTCCCACCATAAAGAAGTGGAACAGATTGCGCAATCTTGGAGCCATAAAGTGTAGTTAGCCCAGACCTTATCGCAGCAAGACCAGTTTCTGCTTCTTCTGTCGATGCAGGCGTACCATTCTCGCCAATTGCCCACACTGGTTCATAGGCGATGAGTACGTTGGTCACTTGTTGAGGGAAACTCCGTGAAGTGCAATCTTTACCTGTCGCACGATAGACTCCGCTGATACTCCCCAACGCTTTTCGTCTGCAGTGTCTCCAACACAAATTAATGGTCTGAGGCCCGTTTTTAGTGACAGGATCACTTTTTTGTTAACTGTTGCGTCTGTCTCACCGAACCACTCTCGGCGCTCTGAATGTCCGATCTCAACGAGGGATGCGCCTAGATCTTTCGCCATATCTACAGACACTTCCCCTGTATATGGTCCACTGCTCGCCCAGCCCACATTCTGAACACCCGCTAAGCATCGGGTCTCACTAAGTGCCGTTTCAACTTGTTTGACATAAGGAAACGGAGGTATGAGAAAAGTCTGTAGGTCCGCGCTAAGATTTGAAAGATGCGGTTTTATCAGCTGACAGTATCTGCCCACCTCATCGTGAGTTTTATTCATTTTCCAGCTAGAGCCCAACCAGACCTTTTTCATGCGAGCTCTCCTTCTAATATTGACGCTTCCATAAATTCCAAGATCAGTGACATTGAAATTGCACCAGGATCTGGGTATCCCAGTGAGCGTTCGCCTAATGTTTTGGCTTTGCCTGTCGTCGCAATCATAGACTTGGTTGCTTCAACGCCCTGCTTAGATGCCTCTACAATGAGTGGCATTGATTCGTTCAACGGCAAATGCGACAACTCATTGGCTTTTCGAGCCGCAGGAGCAAGAGCATCGATCATTGTTTTCGCACCTTCATCCGCGCCGCCTCGCTTACGAATGCCTTCTAGGCCAGCTGCCAAAAACTCCGCAACGACAGGGGTCGTCAGTTTAGGTTCACCAGCCACAGCCTTTCCGCCATTTCGGAACAAGGTACCGAAGATCGCACCTGATGCTCCGCCCATAGTGGTCAAGAGTTTAATGCCAACTTTGGTCAGAACATCACCCACATTATTAGCTTCAAATCCTTGATCAATCATGTCATAGACGTTTTGAAAGCCGCGTTCTATACCTAGGCCATGATCACCATCGCCAATTGCTTGATCCACCTTAGTCAGCAGTGGCTCACTCTTGACCATATTTAAGGACATAGTTTTCAACATCTGTTTCGTTTCTTGACTGTTCATAGTGACTTCCTCAATGCAAATGACTGACAAGGAGCCTGATAAAGCGACTTCAACTGCTCATCAAGCTTGAGTAACGAGATAGACCAACCCGACATCTCTAACGAGGTGCAGTAACCACCTATCAGGTTATCCACCACGGATACGTTTTTCTCATTCAAATAATGATGAACCGCTCGGTTGGCGATAAGCAGTTCCATCTGAGTCGATGCGCCGAGGTTGTTAATGAGTAACGCTACCTCGTCGCCCTCTTTAAGTTCAGCCTCATGCTCTAGTTTTGTCATCACTTCAAAGACCACATCATCAGCACTTGAGAGCTTGGATTTGCCAACACCTGGTTCGCCATGCAGGCCCATTCCTATCTCGATTTCATCGTCTGGGATCTGAAAATTGAAACCCTCGTTTCTAGGTATTGCGCAAGGACCGAGCGCGACGCCAATCGAACTCGTCGATCGAAGCGCATACTCTCCCACCTCGACGACTTGCTCAAAACTGTCTCCACGAGCGGCAGCAGCACCGGCAACTTTGAGAACGAACAAGGCACCTGCAATGCCTCGGCGCTCTTTACTGTTGTCAATCGGAGCGGAAATAACATCGTCGTTGACGCGAATCGTGTGAGTTCGAACCCCTTCGTCCTCTAGTAACTCTGCGGCAATATCGAAATTCATGTTGTCACCAGCGTAGTTGCCGTAGATAAACACCACGCCATTCTCTGGATTCAGTGCTAGTGCCGTTTCGAAGATCGCGTCAGGGGTCGGAGCAGCAAACACGTCACCAATAGCGACCGCATCCGCTAACCCTTCGCCCACATAGCCGCCATACATCGGCTCGTGACCGGCACCTCCCCCAGTGAACACGGCTACTTTGCCGTTCAGAGGTGCTTTGCGAATGGCACAGGTGTGATTTGAGATAGGCTCAAGATCACTACTCATTGCAGCCATAAACCCTTCAAATTGCTCACGGGCAACCGCGTTTCTGTCATTAATCAGTTTCTTTGGTTTTCTCATTATCTATCCCTCAATCACGATTGAGCGTGAAGCTCTGCCTCTATCTCGCAAATCCTTTGTACTTTGGGCTTGGAGGACTCATCAATCTCATCAGCATTAAGCCAAGCCTCGAGAATGGTCTTAGCAAGCTCCACCCCAATGACTCGCTCACCCATAGTAATGATCTGAGCACCATTACTCTTGCGAGCGCGTACTGCTGAGAAAACATCGTGACACAGTGCGGCTCTTATGCCCGGCACTTTATTCGCGACAATCGATACCCCAATACCCGTACCACAAACGATAATTCCGCGCTCATGGGTATTATCGGCTACCTTTTTCGCAACACGTTCGGCAATATCTGCATATAAATTAGAAACATCCTTTGGTGCTTCGCTATAGTCTGTATATTCATAACCTAGCTTTTGTAAATGTTCACAAAGTACATATTTAAGGTTAACCGCCGCATCATCGCAGCCAATTGCAATACTCATATTACCTCCTAACTAATGGAGTAGATTTAACAACACCTATTATTAAAGTACTTTATTTTAGATAGGTCATATTTGAATTGCGTCACAAAGAATTTATTAATTTATTTCTTATTTATCTTGTGCATTAGCAATTAAAATTAGTCAGCTATTATATTTCAGTTAGACATTAACATATTAATCAAACACAATAACAATCCATAAGAATATTTTAATATTCTTTTTTTGTACATTAACTCACGAGGAAAATAAGTTATATTTTGTCTGTTAGCGTGATTCAGATCGCGTTTGAAATTAGCTGCTTATTTTATACTCAATAGCAATTAACGGATGTTTTAATAAATTTTTTAATGAATGCAGTATAAAATTAATTGATTTTGCTCAGTTTTTGAGTGTCACATGGAGGCAGTGGTAAGCACTATGAAACTATCAGAACAAGCATACAACAAGCTTAAGTGCATGATTCTTGAGAATAAATTTAGAATCAACCAACAACTACTAGTCGATGAGGCGGTTGAGATTTGTGGCTTTAGCAGAACTCCTGTACGAGAAGCTCTGCTAAGACTACAGCAAGATGGACTCATAAAACTCCACCCAAGACACGGTCTTAAAATATGCGCCTTGTCAAGACGCGATGTAGAAGAGCTGTACGAGCTCATTGCACATCTTGAGGTGATGGCACTCGATATCTGTATATCAAAAGGACTCACACAGGAGCAACTAGATATACTTCGTGACTATACAGCCAAAATGGAACAGGCATTAGATAATAATGACATTCAGCAGTGGGCGATCCACGACTTTGCCTTCCACGACCAAATATTTCAATATACTGAAAACTCTAGACTTATAGAAACCGCTAGAAAATATAACGAACAAAATAAGCGTTGCAAAGACATTGTTATTAAACTTAGACCATTACCATGGGACTCGATTATTGAGCACAACAAATTAATCGACAACTTAGAGTCTGGCAACATTAATGAAGCAAGAGAAATGCACTTGGTTCACTGGGAGCAAGTTTCTAAACAATTCATTGAATTTTTAGACAATTACCACTTCCTAGATAAGTGATAATAGACAAGTAGCATTTAGCTTAAAAATAAATTTTTGATTTACATCCTATTTAAGGAGGAACACTTATGTCCGAAATAAGTGTAGAAGAGCTATATCAATTATCGAACGACATCCGAATTGATATTCTCGAAATGGTCTATCACGCGCAATCGGGTCACATTGGTGGTTCGTTCTCTGCTGCTGAAATCGTTACAACACTCTACTTTAGCGAGATGAACAACCTCGATCCTAGCAATCCTAAACAGAGTAACCGCGACCGCTTCGTGCTCTCTAAAGGTCATGCATGTCCTGTCTGGTATGCCTGTTTATCTCGCCTTGGTTACTTTGAAAAATCACACCTCAAGACGCTAAGGCAGATTAACAGCATCTTGCAAGGTCACCCTGATATGAAGAGCACACCAGGAATCGACACTACGACAGGTTCATTGGGTCACGGCTGCGCTGCAGCGACGGGCATGGCTTTGGAAGGTCAGCTCGCTAACGATGGCCGCCGCGTTTATTCCCTACTTGGCGATGGTGAATTGAATGAAGGCGTCGTATGGGAGACGGCGATGGCCGCAGCCAAATACAAACTCGACAATCTCGTATTCTTCATCGACAAGAACAACCTACAGATGGATGGCACCAGTGACCAAATCATGCCACTGCTAAGCATAGAAGATAAGTTTGCTTCGTTTGGGTGGAATGTTGTGACGATCGATGGCCATAACATTGAACAGATTTTAGACGCATTACAAGCGGCTCGTGAATTCAAAGGCAAACCTACCTGCATTGTCGCCAATACGGTTAAAGGTAAAGGTGTCAGCTTTATGGAAGATGTTCGCAACTGGCATGGTAAAGCACCAAGTGATGACGAGTTCCATGCTGCTCGATCTGAGTTAGTCGCTTAATCAAACAAAGGGTATTCACATGCTTACAGTTACTAGATCCAAAAAACCAACCCGCCTTGCGTTTGCCGAGCGAATGGTTGAGTACGGCAAAATTAACACTGACTTTGCAGTCTTCGAAGCTGACATTGGTTACTCCACCAACTCATACCTTTTCAACGACAAATACCCTGAGCGCTATTTTCAGATGGGTATCGCCGAGTTTGGCATGATGGCCTCAGCATCTGGTATGGCGGCGAATGGCAGACCCGTTGTGGTCGCGGGTTATGGCGTGTTTTTAACCATGCGAGCTTTGGAGAGCGTACGTAGCTTCATCTGCTATCCAAACCTTAACGTAAAGCTCATGTCTTCGCATGGTGGCACTACCGCTGCTATCGATGGTGTGACTCACCAAGCGTCCGAAGACATGGCTTTGATGTCAACGCTTCCTAACATGCATATCTTCGCCCCATGCGACACCGCATCTAGCCGAGCCTTGTTCGATGTCACGATGGAAACACAGGGCCCTGTCTATTGCCGACTAATGCGTGACGCCTATTACGAGCTCTACAACGAGTCAGCTGAGTTCAAGTGTGGTGGTAGCAATACCTTACTAAAGGGCTCTGACATCACCATCATTTCCTATGGCGACATTCTATTTCAAGCCCTTGAGGCGGCGAATGAGCTCAAAGCGGCTGGTGTCAGTGTCGAGCTTATCGATGCATACAGCGTCAAACCTCTGGACTGGAAGTCGATTAGCGCATCTATCAAAAAAACAGGTCGCGTCATCATCGCTGAAGGTCACCAGAAGCGTAATGGCATGGCCTACGACATCGCCACACGTATGGCAAAAGAGCAGATTCACGCTCAGTTCGACCACTTAGGACTGGATGACACGTTCGCAGAATCGGGCGCCTACCCACTACTCCTCGATAAGTATGGATTGTCATCCAAACACATTATCGACTGTGCCAGTGCCATGTTGGTGTCGATAGAAACCTCGGTTTAGTCGAGCCCAATGTTTAGTCGAAAACAAGGTTCAATCGAAAACAACGTTTAACAATGAAGTTTAGGCGAATGCCTAGGGAGATTTATGTTTAAACACGCAGTAATTACTCCGTTTCTCGGTCAGCAACGGGATCGTTTTTCTGAGTATAACGAACCAAAAACTCTGGAGCAGAAACTACAAACGCTTCGCACCATTGATGGTATGTCTGGGGCTGAGTTGGTCTACCCCTATGAAGTGAACTACGACAACCTCACCGAGCTCAAGCTTTTGCTCGCTAAGTATGACGTCAAAGTTGCCTGTATCAACGTCAACGTCAAGGTGGAGAAAGAGTTTATATCTGGCGGCCTAACCTCCCCCGATAAGGCTGTACGAGACCGAGCAGTCAGCTTTATCAAAGAAGCAAAAGATTACGCCGAAGAAGTTGGAGCCGACAAAGTGCAGTGCTGTCCTCTAAGTGATGGTTACGAGTTCAGTTTCCAAGCGGACTATGTCGAAACGTGGCAGCGTCTGTGCGAAACCTTTGGCGAAGCTGGCGAGTACAAGCCGCACATCCCATTGTTCATTGAGTACAAACCGAACGAAGTCCGTGGTCGTTGTTATCTCGACAACGCAGCTAAGACTATCTGTCTTATCAAGGACATTGGCAATCCAAATATCGGCGTGACCCTTGATTATGGTCATTCCCTATATGGCGATAACAACCCTGCCGAAGAGCTCTCCCTGCTTAACTCGCTTGATATTAAGTATTACATCCACATCAACGATAACGATGGAAAGTGGGATTGGGATTACTTCTGCGGAAGTCGCAGTTTAATGCAATACATTGAATTTATTTACTATCTGAAGAAGTTTAACTACCAAGGTTGGCTTACATCAGATACCTCTCCAACGCGATGGGATATTGTAAAGATGTTCGAAGCAAACATTCGAATGACCAATCGCATCTCGGCACGCATCGACGCGATCGGTATGGAGAGTTTTGGCGAAAGTTTGAGAAAGAAAGAGTACATGGATATCTGGGCCGATTTAGAGAGCTATTTCATCAAGATCTAACCCCAGTCTAGTAACCCGCAGTGACAATCTGGCACAAGACCGGACACTGCACTTAAACAAGGTGAAACAAATGAAGACAAGAACTCTACTTACAAGTGTTTTAGCTGCTGCACTTGCCCTTAGCACCTCATTCGCAAACGCAGATGAACGCTACCCTACACGTAATATTACCGACGTTGTTACTTGGTCTGCTGGCGGTGGTACCGATGTCATTAACCGCGTCGCTACCGCGTCGATGGCTAAGTATCTCGGAACGAACATCAACGTAATAAACAAACCTGGTGGCGTGTCTGGCTCGGTTGGTCTCTTGGAAGGATATAACTCAGCCCCTGATGGTTATACGTTTGTCGGTCTATCTGAGTCAAACGTTGCTGCTGCCGTAATGGGCGGTTGGGATAATCGTATGGATGTCTTTGACTACTTTATCGTAGCAAGCTCGCCAGACGTTATCTCAGTATCTAAAAACTCTCCGTTCAATACCATTGAAGAGCTCGTTGCGCACGTCAAAGAAAACCCGGGCAAAGTCCGTGTTGGCGCAGGTTCAGCAGGCTCACTTCACCACATTAACTACCTAGCGTTTGAAAAAGGCATCGGTGGAGAGATGAACTTTATTCCGTTCCCTGGTTCTTCTCGCAGTCAAAATGCCGCGCTTAGTGGAGAAGTTGATGTGGTTATCACGTCAGTGGCTGAGCAAAACCAGCTCATCCAATCTGGCGATTTCAAAGCACTGGCTACGTTGACTGAAAATCCATTTACCGTTGGTGACATCACTATCCCATCAGGTTTACAAACCTACCCTGTTCTTCAAGAACACCTTCCTATCTCACAAGCTATCGGCTTCGCAATGAAGAAAGAAACACCTGTGGAAATTAAGAAAACCGTCGCCAAAGCATTTGCAAGTGCAATGCAGAGTCAAGAGATGAAAACCTACGCAAGTGAAAACCACTACGAACTCGTTGGTGAGTTCGGCAAAAAAGCGAATGAACGTATGGCTCGTCTTGAATCGCTATTTAGCTGGACGCTCTGGGATCTAGAGGCTGCGAAAATCAACCCCGAAGCACTGGGTATTCCTAAGCCTGAGTAATAGATGTATCGACCAGTCACTTAATGCGACTGGTCACTCTTTCTTAATTAACTAATTGCTGTTTGGGGGCAACTATGTCTTCTCAAAATAAACTATCTGAACACGATGACGTGGATAAAGAGACGTTAGAGCAACAACAAATGCACGGATGGGACTTTGCCTTCTCATTGGTGGTCATGGTGTTTGCCCTAGTGGTAGTTGCCAACTCTTTAACCATGCCATTCTCCGGTACAGTCGGCGGTGTGACGACTGAATGGTATGAATCACCTGGACTGCTGCCACTCTTTATTGGCTGCTCACTGTTTGCTGCAGGATTATCAGTATTCTTAAAAAGTAAGGCAGAGCAAGGCAAAGCTCTGTTCGCGAAACACTATAAAAACATCAATCCAACCGGTTTTCTTATCTCCGGTGGCGGCATCATTACTTACATCTACGTGCTGATCACTTGGTATGACTTCTTCCTTGCATCTGCCGCGTTTCTTATTTTCTACATTGGTCTTTATTACTTAGATACAGAAAGCATCACCAAAAAACTATTGAAAATCTACTCTGCGACCGTGGTTGTCTCGCTACTGTTGTTTGGTTCAGGCGCGTCTGAGTATGCCAATGCTATCTACCCATACACGACTGATATCGTGCTGGTTGTCAGTGCACTTGTCATGTCTGGCTATCTGTTCCACACGGCGAAACAGCATAGTGCTGAGATGACAGAAAAGGTCAGAAGACTGCTCATCATAAGTATCGTTTTCCCGGCAGTACTGTGTCCGATCTTTAGGTACTTCTTGTTAGTACCGCTTCCTAACGAAGGTCTGATCGTCGAGCAAGTATTCAACCAAACCTATTACACCTATTTAGCACCACCGAAACAGACAGAAGCAATGCAGCTTTCAGACGAAGACATGCAAGCTCTCGAAGACGCATTCTAACAGGTGAAGAACATGGATATTCTATCTACATTCGGAAGTATGTTTTGGCATATTTTCACCTCCCCACTGCTGATCTTAATTCTTGTTGGCAGTACATTTTTGGGGATTATTTTCGGCGCAATGCCCGGCCTTACCGCAACACTGGGCGTGGCACTACTGACTACCCTAACCTACGGCTTAGATAATCAAACAGCTCTGCTGGCTCTGCTTTCAATTTATGTGGGTGGCGTATACGGCGGTATGTATACGTCTATTCTGCTTAACATTCCCGGCACCGCAGCATCTGCAGCGACAGCAATGGACGGCTATCCTATGGCTCAGCAAGGTCAAGCAGGACGAGCGTTTGGTTTAGCCACTACCTCATCACTGATTGGCTCGGCTATTGGTATGGTGTTTGTCGCCCTGCTCTCTCCGGTTATTGCCAAGGCTGCGCTTCAATTCACCTCATACGAGTACTTTTTGTTAGCACTGTTTGGCATTCTGATCTCCGGCAGTTTGACCTCACCAGAGCTAGCAATAAAAGGCTGGATTGCAGGTCTGTTCGGCATTTGGTTATCCACTATTGGTCAAGACCATATGCAGATGTACCCGCGCTTTACTATGGGCATTCACGAACTCGACAACGGTATCGATGTAGTTCCTGTATTAATCGGTGCCTTTGGTATTCCGCAAATTATGTCTGTGCTGGAATCGAAGATGAAGATGAAGTCAATGAACGCCAAGTCGATTGGCAGGCTGCTACCCGACTTCAAAACCATGTTCAAAAACACGCGCAACATCATTTCATCCGCGCTTACTGGTGTTGGTATTGGAGCAGTACCAGGTATCGGTGAGGATATCGCTGCGTGGGTGGCATATGGCATTTCTCGTAAGACCAGCAAGAAGCCAGAGACCTTTGGGAAAGGCGCTCCAGAGGGCGTAATCTCTACCTCGACAGCGAACCAAGCCTGTGTGGGCGGCGCTATGATTCCGCTACTCAGCTTAGGTATTCCAGGCTCTCCGCCGGCGGTCATGCTGCTAGGCGCGCTTATGCTACATAATGTCGCTCCGGGTCCAATGCTGCTAAAAACTAACCCATCCTTCATCCCAGAGGTAACAGCGATTCTGTTCGCAGCTGCGATTGCTATGTGGGTGTGCGGTATGATCCTGTCTAAACAGGTCATTCATATCCTACGTATTCCGCAAACGCTGTTTATGCCGCTTATCGCTGTGCTGTGTGTTATCGGCTCCTTCGCTCTCGGAATGCGCGTCTTCAACCTGTATCTGATGGGTATCATCGGCATCATTTCTTACTTCTTTATGAAGCTGAAAGTGCCTATCGCCCCATTAGTTATTGGCGTCATCCTTGGTCCTATGGCGGATACCTCACTAAGAACGGGTCTCAAGACGACCGGTGGCAGCCTAATGCCAATGATTGAGCGCCCTATATCACTGATTTTGGTGTGTGTGATTGTGATGATCGTCTGTAGCCAAATCCCTGCGGTGAACCGTGGGATCCGTACGCTGTTTAGCACCGTCAAAAACCGACTCGCCACATCTTAAGGAAACCGTATGAAAACCATTGTCTGCTTAGATGGCTACACATTAAATCCAGGTGATAACCCTTGGGCTCCCATTGAAGCTCTTGGTGAGTTCAAAAGCTATGACCGAAGCACTGGTGGAATCGAAGAGGTCATCGAAAGGGCGAAAAATGCCAGCATTATCCTGACCAACAAGACCCCGATTAGTCGGCAAGTCATTGACGCCTGCCCAGAGCTGGAATGCATAGCCGTGTTAGCCACTGGCTATAACGTTGTCGATATAGAATACGCCAAACAAAAAGGTATTCCGGTCATGAACGTGCCCGTTTACGGCACTGAAACCGTCGCCGAAATGGTGTTTGCTCATATCTTCAACTTTGCTCGCAACGTGAGTGCGATGAGTAATGATGTAAAGCAAAACCTTGGGTGGAGTCGCAACCAAGATTGGACGTACTGGTTAACCCCGCAGTTAGAGCTATCGGGTAAAACACTAGGCATCGTCGGCTTTGGCAACATAGGTCAGCAAGTTGGGGCGATTGGCTCTGCTTTTGGCATGAACGTCATCGCTCATGATGAATTCAGTAAGCAGATGCCGAGCTATGCTCATAAAAAAGGTCACGTTAGAGGCGCTATTGGCTGAATCTGATTTCGTCTCACTGCACTGCCCTGCTTTGCCTGCCACTGAGAATATGATCAATCAAGCAACGCTTAAGAAAATGAAGCCGAGCGCCTTTTTGATTAATACGTCTCGCGGTCAACTTGTCGATGAAGCAGCACTCGCTGAAGCGCTTAACCAAGGCGTCATCTCTGGTGCAGCACTTGATACATTGTGGCAAGAGCCACCAGTGGAAAGCAACCCGTTACTCAGCGCGAGAAACTGCGTCATCACACCACATATCGCATGGGCAACGCTTGATGCTAGGCAGCGTATCATGTCTATGGTGGCTGAGAATATTCAAAGCTATCTGGATGGTGCACTGATTAATGTCGTCAACCCTCTATAGGAGACAATGATGCCGGTAAGCTCGCAACATATTGGTCAGTTTTACAATCAACCTGTGCAAGAGGTGACGCTATCCAATCAGTCTGGAATGTCGGTATCCATATTGACACTCGGAGGAATCATAAGATGCCTTCACGTCCCGGACTCAGATGGCGAAGTGAAAGACATCGTACTCGGATATGATAACCTCGCTGACTATGCCAAAGACACACATTACATGGGCGCCATCATTGGCCGCGTTGCCAATCGGATAGAAGGCGCCAAGTTCAATTACAATGGCGAGACTATTCAAGTCGACAGAAACGCCTATGACGGAAAACACTGCGTTCATGGTGGACGCTTTGGTTACCATCATCGAGTTTGGCAAATCGCTATCGTCGATGAAACTGATGATGAGATTTCGCTTTGGCTTGTGCTAGAAGATGCGGATGGTGAGGAGGGCTTTAAAGGGAACGTTACGGTTTCGGCGAAGTATACTCTGACCAGTACCAATCAGCTCAGGTTAGACATCAGTGCTTGCTCCGATACCGCTTCACCAATGAGCATGACAGCGCACAGTTATTTCAACCTTAACGGGCATGAGTCAGGGAGCATTAATAACCATTTATTACGTATCCCGTCTGACCGAACCTTACAACAGAAGCAAGATAGGATACCGAATGGCGAAGTTGTCAGTGTCCGCCACACGGCTTTTGATTACTCTTTAGGGATGATACTCGCTAAATGTGTGAACAACGATATCGACATCAACGATTCCTATGTTCTGAGTAAAGCTGAAGAAATTAGACTAGTCGGTGAGCTGCAAACATCGAAATTGGGGCTGAGAGTTTACTCCAATGAAGATACCGTGCACTTCTACAATGGACATAATCTGAATCAAGTATCTGGCAAGAACAACGTGATTTATCAGAAGTTTGCTGGCGTGTGTCTTGAGCCAAAAGGGTATGTCAATGCGGTCAATATAAAACACTTCCCACTATCTCAAGTAACGCCAGATGAACCCTATCAGCATTCGATCGTTTATGAGTTTTATTACCCTGACGGCAATAAATCCTTTAACTAACAGGCCTAGAACGGTATTTCGGATGCGTAATCGGTATCGCTGCTAACAGTGTTTTGGTGTACTCATGCTTCGGCGTTTTGTACACCTCATCACTAGTTCCATACTCCACCACTTTACCCGCCTTCATTACCGCGACATTATCAGAGACATGCCTAACCACAGAAAGATCATGAGATATAAAGATAATGGCGAGGTTCATCTCTGCTTGTAGGTCCAGTAGCAAATTGAGGATCTGCGCTTGGACCGACACATCCAATGCAGATACCGACTCATCACAAATCAGCAGTTTCGGCTTTACAGCTATTGCTCGAGCAATACCGATGCGCTGTCTTTGCCCCCCTGAAAACTCATGAGGATAACGGTCTATCGAGTCCTCAGGCAGACCGACTTTTTCCAGCAGTTCTCGAACCCACTGCTGCCTCTCTATTGTGTTACCGAGTTTGTGGATGATAAAGGGCTCTTCTAAGATCATGCCCACCGTGTGGCGTGGGTTTAGCGACTCCATAGGGTCTTGAAACACAATTTGCATTTCCTTACGCAGCGGGCGCATTTCGCGAGTCGATAGCTTAGTGATATCCGCTCCCTCAAACACAATTTTTCCATCATAGGGCTCTAGGAGTTTTAGAATGGTGTGGCCCAAGGTGCTTTTACCACACCCTGACTCTCCGACTAACCCAAGCGTCTCGCCACGATTGACGGACAAGGACACACCATCCACCGCCTTCATTACGTATCCACGACGAAAAACCCCGCCACCACTACGAAAGTACTGCTTTAAATCGGTGATTTTTAGAAGTTCACTCATTCAGAACCTTTAACTGCCTTATCAATTAGCGAAACATGTCTTCGGTAATGGGTTTGATATCAATCTTTTGCTTGGGCGGATTGTCGATATCTGGAATTAGCCCGAGTAAGCGCTCCGTGTATGGATGCTTAGGGTGATCAAACAGCTCAAACACATCCGCTTGTTCTACAATCCGCCCCGCAAACATGACGGCTACGTCATCGCATATCTCGGCAACAACACCAAGATCGTGAGTAATAAATATCATCGACATCCCCGTCTCCTGTTGAAGCTCTTGCATCAACGCAAGAATCGAGGCTTGAACAGTGACATCCAGTGCTGTGGTCGGCTCATCACAAATCAATATGTCTGGCTTACAAGCCAACGCCATTGCGATCATCACACGTTGACGCATACCGCCAGACAAGTTGTGCGGGTACTCGTTCAATCTTGCTTCTGGCAATGGGATACGCACCTTTTTTCAGCATATCGAGACAAGTCGCTTTTCTCTCTGATTTACTCAGTTCAGGTCGATGTAACTCCAATACCTCGTTGAGCTGCTTACCAACCGTTTGAACTGGATTAAGTGCCGTCATCGGGTCTTGAAAGATGATGGAAATCCGGTCCCCTCGCATCGAATACATTTGACTGGGCTCGAGCTTAAGCAAATCCGTATCTCGATATAAGATCCGTCCCTTTGTCACGACTCCATAAGGTTTAGGCAAGAGTCCCATGATGGACATCGCAGTGACACTTTTACCACTGCCAGACTCACCAACAATCCCCAGCGTCCTACCGGCTTTGAGATCAAAATTGACACCATGCAATACCTCACGGCAGTCATCATCATCGTGAAAACTTACCGCGAGATCGCGCACGCATAGAATTACCTCATCTTGCATGAACACTCCGCCCAATGTTTTGGTTACTGCAGTTTGTAGGTGTCATCAACGACAATCACAGGCTCGAAGCTCTCGCCTTTTTTCATTGCCTGCTTAGTCTGCTTCTTGAGTTCATCGTCAATCCAAAAGTTGGCGATGTCCGTCACCGAGAACATGGCTTGCGTTTGTTTGGTCATCCCATTTTCTGGAACACGCAACCAGCGCCAATGCGCTTCACGTGTATATGGCACCATATATCCTGGAACAATGAGAAACTCCTCTGACACTTTCTGTTGGATTTGATGTGACAGCGCTTGTTTTTTGGCTACGTCAAATTCAACCACATATTGGTTAATGAGTTTGTCCATATCGGGATTTTGATAGAAGGTATGATTGTTGGTTTGAGGTTTTGCATTGTCAGAGTGTAGATACTCCCAATAAGCTGGGATCTCACCGCCTCCCATGTGCAAAAATGCCAGCTGATGTTTTTTCTCAAGCACAAACTTGAACGCCGAAGAGCCATCAACAAGTTTAAGGTTAAATTCCAGTCCCGCTTGCTTAGCCTGTTCTTTGAGATAAGCAATTCTAGGAGTGTGTGGTGGGAAACCATAAGTAATATCAAAGCTTAGTCTTTGACCTTGGGCATTAACACGAATACCGTCGGCACCAATGGTATCAAAACCTGCGGCTTCGAAATAAGCGATTGCTTTCTCTGGGTCAAAGGCCGGAGCTTGATTGTCTGGTCGATCATAATCGCCATGCCCTGCTCCAAGCCCGTGAGGCAAACGCAGGTAATCACCGCGTAACACGTTTTTAATCATGCCATCGTAATCGGAAGCATACATGATGCCCGCTCGCACATTACGGTCGTCGAGCATCGGCATTGAGGTATTCATCCATAAACCGCCCGCCCCCTGCACGGTTTGGTTGTAGCCCCAGAACTTTTGGATGTATCCATTTTGATAAGGCTTACCGTCCGCCTTCTCATGCCACAAACTTGGCAGTATTAAGCCAAACGCATCCAAGTCACCCTTTTCAAAACGCTTTCTAGCAATGTCTGCATCACGAATAACGGTAAGGCGCACCTTCTCAACATTGTAGCGATTCTTGTAATATCGATTCTCATACCCCCACCAGTCCTGACCGACATGTTTGAACGTGACGCTCTTACCTTTCTTAACGTCAGACATGTAATACGCCCAAGTCGTTGGCTCAGCCTTGAAATTAAACTTCCTCACAAAGTTATCGTCGATACCATCACCGTTTTTATCGTTTTTGGAATCAGCAAAAAAGTGCTCGGGTCTTGGCTGTACCCCATTGCTTGGCAAGTTAATCTGAATCATCAGCTCATCTTGGCTCATTTTCGAGGCTGACTTAATGGCAATGGTGTAGTCATCAATCTTGACGACGTCGGCGATCTTGTTGGTAAAGAAGTCGTTGTACCATGGGGCAATAATGTCTTTGGATCGGTTGTAGGTCAGCATAAACAAATAGTCGTCCGCGGTGACCATCTCACCATCGGACCATTTTGCCTTCGGGTTCAACTTGAAATAGACAGTTTGATTGTCGTCACCATACGCCCATGCTTCAGCAAGCTGTGGAATCCACTTATTCGTATTGGGATGACGAGCCGCAAGCTTGGGAGTGCCGTCCATAAAGTAATGACGCAAACCAGAATTTGAATCTGGTCCGACACTTCTCAGCGTTTGTGGGAAACTCGACATGTAGGAGCGTAACGTACCGCCAAACTGCGCTTCCTCCGACGCAAACAATGGCTCATTCATGTTATCTATCCATTGAAGATCCGCCGGAAGGTCACCCGCGTTCACACCCACAGATAGGGTTGTCGCAAGTACCGCTAAAGTCATGTAATTCTTGCCCATGCAATATCCTTATTTTTATTCGCTAAACGTTTTCCGTGGCCTAGCTCTATACGATTAATTTTAATCACTTAGTTTAAACATAGCGGGTAAACTTCTTCGGGTCGAAAGCTGCCCTTACCGCTTCACCAATAAATGTCACCATAACCAAAACCGCAACAATGGCGGTTACTACTGAAGCAACGATCCAAGGTGAGTCTAAGTTCGATTTTCCTTGCTGAAGCAACTCTCCCCAGCTTGGCGTTGGTGGCATTAAGCCTAACCCCAAATAATCGAGTGCGGTCAGAGCCGTGATATTTGCCGCGATAGTGAATGGTGCGAGTGTTACCACCATCACCATGGTATTTGGGAGGATGTGATTGAAGACGATTCGAGCATTTGACGCGCCAAGCGCTTTAGCTGCCGTGACATACTCCCTTGCGACTTCTTTATAGGTCATGGTCCTCATGTACCAAGTAATGCCCATCCAACCAAACATGACATTGATGGCGACAAAAAAGAGTAAAACTCGGCTGAACAATAGAGACCAAAATCATGATGACGTACAAGAAAGGCACCATAGACCAAATCTCAATAAAACGTTGAACGAAAAGGTCAAACTTGCCGCCAAGAAAGCCCATTGCACAGCCGACAGCGACACCAATCGCATAAGAAGCCGCCATGGCTAATAGTGCAAATCCCATAGCAATTCGAAAGCCGTACACCAACCTTGCCAATATGTCTCTGCCGATGATATCGGTCCCTAGATAGTGCTTAGATTGGGCATTGGGCGCATTTGGCGGATAATCCCCAGAAAAGTCTTGTTCATAAGGGTCCCACGGCACTATCGGCATCAACACAAAATCATCACCTGCCGCTTGTTCAAAGATTAACTTAAGTTGTCTGTAGTCGACTTCACTGGCATTCGTTTGTCCAAATTCTGTTCCCAGATAGACACGGCTCACCACCGGAAAAAAATAATCACCTTGATACTTCACCACCAGCGCTTTGCTGTTAATAAGAAATTCAGCAAATAACGACATAATCAACATGAGTGACAGCAGAATAAACGACCAATAGCCGCGCTTAATGCGCCTAAAATTGTTGAGTTTTTTCTTTGTTAAAGGACTGACCTTCATCGCTTATCCCCCAAACTTCACACGAGGGTCGACAAGCGCGACACAGATATCGGAGATGATGTTTCCCAGAAGCAGCAGCACCGCATTAATCGCGACGATCCCCATTACAACGGGGTAGTCTCTTTCGACAATAGACTCATAACCCAGCAGCCCTATTCCATCAATGTTGAAGATGACTTCAATTAAGAATGCACCGGTCATAAAGAACAGCAAAGAGTTACCAAAATGGCTGGCAATTGGTATAAGGCTATTTCGCAGCGCATGCTTTCGCACCGCTTGCTTAAATGGCAAGCCCTTTGCGATCGCAGTTCTTATGTAGTCTGCTGACAGGTTTTCCATGAGATTGTTTTTCATCGTCATAGTAAGCGTCGCAAAATCGCCGATGAGGTAACAGATTAAAGGTAGAATAGCATGCCACATAATGTCGGCAACTTGCTCTGACAATAGCTCAAAATCCTCAAAGTCATCGCTAGTGAAGCCCCCCATAGGCATCCACTCTAGGTGATAACTAAACAGAGTAATAAGCAACACCCCCACAACGTACCCTGGAAGTGCATACCCTACAAAGATTGCCACTGAAGAGAGCGAATCAAACACAGAACCATGTTTAAGTGCTTTGTAATAGCCAAGAGGGATGGAAATAAAATAGCTGATAAAGAACGTCATACCACCGTAAAACAGTGATACTGGAATACGCTCAGCAATCATGTCTGAAACCGGCTCGTAGTAGCGAGTAGACTCACCAAGATCCAACTGAACAAGGTTCGAAAGCCATTCCCAATAGGCTTGATGAACGGGTTTATCGAGACCGTAGAAAGCATTCAACTCTTGGATTTGATCTTCCGACAGAGCAGAGTTACTGCCTGATATCGATCCCCCATCCCCCTGCGAATGCAAGTTCGCCAGCATTCTCTCTACTGGCCCTCCTGGTACTAATCTGGTGATCGCAAAAATAAGTATCGTCACCCCCAAAAACGTTGGCACCACAAGTGCCAGGCGACGAAGAAAGTAAGACAGCATTAATCAACTTCTCCATGTTTGCTGCTCCCTAAGAGAAAGATTAACGAGCTTAGAGCGACAAAACAAGTTACTGCCTTAATTAAGTCACTGAAAGAAAAGCAACTAGTAGAAGGCAACATGTATCAAGAATAAGCAAATATTTGCGACACATCAGCAAATACGAACATTACATCGATACCCGAATCTAGCAGAGCATCGATGGACCTGATCCTTCATATTGTAGTTAAGTGTTTTAATTTCTGGGGTTACAGTAAATGGACTAAGAGTAGCAATTAACATCATTTCAATCTGGAGGGCTAGGTCTCCAGTTTTTTTTGATGTGCGCTAAAACATGAACAACAAAAATCACTCTGCAGCGCGGAGCGCATTAAGGTACAAGAATGAAGAAACTTATGATCCCAGCTTTGGCAATAGTCGCACTCTCTGGATGTCAAACGACTAGCGTCAGTGAGATGATGGCTAACCCTAAGTCAATTGATAAGCCGTTTTCTTGCGAACTAGACAACCATGCAAATTTGATCATACAAAAAGACGGTCAAGGTGTGTATCTCTGGAGTGACTCGAATACTCCAAACGAAAACGTCACCGTGACGAATCACGAAATTCGTAAAATGAAAAACGGTTCACAGAGCCATAAGTTCTCAATCATGCAGCGAGAAAACATCAGTGGCGACGTTTACGGTGGCATCGAAGCGGATCTCACATTCATTGATGATGGCGAGTCAACTATGCGCGGTGATTGGGAGTTTAAATATATTCTAGTTTCAACCGAGCATGGCACAAAAGAAAGCAAACCTAACGAGCGAATTATTAAAAAGGCAGTTTGTCGATGGGATACAGAGGCATCAATCGATTGGTAGGTCAACTGAGACATTTACAATTAGGGGTTGTCAGAAACTATACGGAAATATTTCTAGATGACCTTTTAATTACTAAGCAATAATACTTTTAAATTCGTTGAAGATGTAAAGCTGACACTCGACATCTAACCGAGTTAGCTCAGCGCTGCCTTTGTTTCCTTGGTACTTTTCAAAAAGTTTGACTCTGAAGGTAGAGAGTGCAGCGGAAATTGAAACCAATCTGCAGTTCAATCACTCACCCGTTTACTTCAACCTGTGAAGCTCTCTGCATCCGCATGCGAATTCGATGCGCTTGCTGAATGTGATGTCTGGCTGCCTGTTCGGCTTTATCGCCATCGCGCTGGCGAATAGCATCGATGATCGCTTGATGTTCTTGGTACGCGGTTTGGGTTCGCTCTCCTTCCTGTAACGTGGTTCCGCCTAGCAGAGTGAGTGCATTTGATAATGAGTTTAGCGCATCAATTAAGTATCGGTTATTCCCCGCTCGATATAGCGCTTGGTGAAACAGACGGTTCGCCTCAGCGACCTTAATCGGGTCATTGGCATAACTTAACATGATGTCGTTGAAGTCTTCGAGCTCAGCTAATTCAATCTCTGAGGCATGCCGTGCTGCATATCGTGCTGCAGTGCCTTCTAATACCTCACGCACCTCATACAGCTCTATCACCTCTTTCTGATCCAACTGCTTGATCACCGCGCCTTGGCGTGGCAAATGGATCAGCAAACCATCACTTTCTAAACGTCGAATAGCATCCCTTACGGGTGTTCTGCTGATCCCCAGCATCTCTGCAACTTCAATTTCTCTAACGCGAGTTCCCGATGTCAGTTCACCGTGACGAATGGCTTGTAGTAGCTTCTGATAGGCCACTTCGGAGCGAGATTGATTACTCTTTTTTTCTTGTGTCATTTGCTATCGAACTCTAATCGAAGATCGTTCTAGATCTCAGTTGTGAAGTTTTTGTTATTCCAAACTTGACACAGGAATCAATAAGTTTCAAGCTAAAAATACAATTGTATACAATCGTATACATCAATAACCAAAAACAAGGAAGTATCGAATGAGCTTTGAAAGTGAGTCCTACGATGTGATTGTTGCTGGAGGTGGTCAGGCTGGCATCGTTGCTGCGATTGTTGCCGCCGAAAAAGGCGCGAGTGTTTGTCTGCTGGAAGGCGCTCCCAGAACCCACCGTGGAGGCAATACCCGTCACACCCGAAACCTAAGACCAATGCACGACGGCCCTATGTCTGTCTTAAGCGGCACCTACGACGAAGAAGAATATTGGCAAGACCTAATGCGTGTTACCAAAGGCAAAACCAATGAAGAACTTGCACGCTTGACGCTTCACCGCTCAACGGAGGCGGTTGATTGGTTAGAGCAGCGAGGCGTGCAGTTCCAGCCGCCATTGGGAGGCACACTACACCTTGGAAGGACTAACGCGTTCTTCATGGGAGGCGGTAAACAGCTTGCCAATGCTCTCTATCGTCACGCTGAAAACTTGGGCATTGAAATCCACTACGATGCCATGGTCACCGACATTGAAATAAACAACGATGAATTTAAAAGCGTTTCAGTCGGTGATACGGCGATTAAAGGCAAGACATTTGTCGCTGCCGCAGGTGGGTTCGAGGCGAATGTAGAGTGGCTGAAAGAGGCATGGGGCGATATTGCGGAAAACTTCCTTATTCGTGGTACCCCATACAACAAAGGCACTTTGCTGAAAATGCTGCTCAACGCAGGGATCAACTCCGTTGGCGAGCCAAACCAATGCCATGCGGTTGCGATAGATGGTCGAGCGCCACAATTTGATGGTGGGATTTGTACTCGCGTTGACTGTGTTTCTCTTGGTGTCGTCGTCAATAAAAATGCCAAGCGCTTTTATGATGAGGGCGAAGATTTCTGGCCAAAGCGTTACGCGATTTGGGGTCGCCTTGTGGCATCTCAACCTGATCAGATTGCTCATGTCATTATCGATAGCAAAGCCAAAGGCTCTTTCATGCCGCCGGTGTTTCCAGCGGTGACAGCAAACTCAATACAAGAACTGGCCGAAAAAGTAGGCTTAGACGTTGAGGCGTTCACTCAGACCATCGACGAGTATAACGCCGCCGTTCAGCCGGGTAACTTTGATCACACCGAACTAGACCGAGTACACACCAAAGGACTTGAAGTTAACAAGACTAACTGGGCACGGCGAATTGACACTCCCCCATTCTACGCCTACTCGCTCAAGCCCGGCATCACGTTCACCTACCTTGGTGTCGAGGTCAATAAGAATGCTCAAATGAAAATGTCTGATGGCAAGCTTGCCAAAAACCTATTTGCAGCCGGAGAAATTATGGCAGGCAACGTACTAGGGCAAGGCTACTTAGCAGGCATTGGAATGACAATTGGAAATGTATTTGGACGAATAGCAGGAAGCGAGGCAGCGGATTATGCGATCAACAATTAAAGTAAAAGAAGTCGATAGAGTAATGACCATTTGTAATGCCTGCCGCTATTGCGAAGGTCACTGCGCCGTGTTTCAAGCAATGGAGCTTCGACTAGAGTTCAATTCAGATGATCTCGACTACTTATCTAACCTTTGCCATAACTGCGGCGCCTGTTACCACAACTGCCAATATGCGAAACCTCACGAGTTTGAACTCAACGTGCCTGGCGCCATGGCCGAGCTTAGAGAAGAGAGCTACGCACAATATGCTTGGCCAAGCTTTATGGGTTCTGCATTCAAGAATAACGGACTTTGGGTGACATCATTACTCTTAGTGCTGGTCACAGCATTTGTGGTACTCGGTGCCTATTTCACTGGCGACAGTTTTTTCCAAGTACATGACAACGCTTTTTACGGCGTAATATCCCATAACGTTATGGTAGGGATCTTCGGTACCGTGGCGCTATTTGTTGCCATCGCTATGGTGATGTCGATTGTCAACTTCTGGAAGGTGATGCGATTACCCGCGCCATGGAAGCTAGATTGGGGGTTAGTTGCCAAGGGTGTTAAAGATGGGCTTACTCTTAAATATCTCGACGGCGGAAATGGTCAAGGATGTTCGTACCCTTCAGAGAAGCCATCGATGGCAAGACGCTACTTCCATCAGATGACGTTCTGGGGGTTCATGCTTTGCTTCGCTGCAACCTCGACGGCAACAGTGATGCATTATGCGCTCGCGCTTCCTGCCCCTTATGACTTTATCAGTCTACCCAAACTATTTGGTGTGATTGGTGGTATTGGTTTAATTGTTGGTCCTATTGGCCTAATGACGCTAAAGCGCCAAGCCGTATCAGATACCAAAGGTAAAGCTAACAAAGGGATGGACACTAGCTTTCTCATGCTATTGCTATTAACAAGTGTTTCCGGTCTGGGATTGATAGTTTTGCGCGATACGAGTTGGGTAGGACTTGGGCTGACGGTTCACTTAGGGGTCGTTCTGACGCTCTTTATTTCGATGCCTTACGGCAAGTTTGTTCACGGATTCTATCGCCTCATTGCCTTAATCACTTTCGTGGTGGAAAAAGAGCGTCACCAAGCGATTGTCGGTGTTGAGCCTGTCACCGAGACAAACGCTTAATCGTATAATACTTGATATAAGCGCCTCAAAATCTGAGTGATTTTGAGGCGTTTTTTGTGTCTCATCACTTTTATCATCAAGTAAGAATCGATAATCGTGACCTTTTCGGCAGAGACATTTGCACCCTCAATGTAAACTGCTCGTGAAATAGAAACCATGTATTAACACCCATTACTCAATGGAGGCTGAAATGCGAGTATTAGTAGTTGAAGACGATAAAATGATCAGCCAAGCCATTGAGCAACGCTTCTCCGACCTCGGTCACGGCGTGGATTGCGCCTACGATGGTGACGTAGCCTACGCCATGGTAAGCCACACGCCTTTTGATTTGATTATTCTTGATCTAAACCTCCCCTATAAATCGGGGGAACAAATCACTAAACGAATTCGACAAGTATCAGATACCCCTATATTGATTCTTACTGCAAGAAATGAGGTATTTGATCGCATCAACTTGCTTGATTTAGGGGCGGATGATTACCTGACCAAACCTTTCGATTTCGGAGAGCTTGAGGCGAGATGCAGGGCAATTGTGCGCCGCAGACAAGGCAGCGACCATAATGTGATTACCTACGGTGATATCGAGTTTGATAGTGTCAGTTGTTCAGTCAAAGTAAAAGGTGAACCTATCGACCTTAAGCAGCGCGAGTTTCGATTGCTTGAAATTTTCATCACTCACCTAAACCGAGTGATGAGCAAGGAGGAGCTGATTGAGCACCTTTATGGCTACAGCAGTACGCCAAATCTTAATGCCATCGAAACCTATGTGGGTCGTCTAAGAAAATCGCTCAGTCACAGCAGTGTCGAGATCAAAACACTGCGCGGACTCGGTTATGTGCTGAATAACGCTTGCCCAAGCTAAAGGTCAGTATGTTCTCTCCTACTCGCTCACTTCGATTCCAACTGTTATTTGCTGCGACCCTCTCTCTCTGTGTGGTCGCGCTATTGGCGTTAATGGCAGTAAAGCGCTATGCCTACGACACCGCGAAGATGACCTTTGATGAACGCTTAAGTAGTGCGGCGCTGCAAATTATCGATCATGTCCATTTCAATAATCTCAGTTTCAGTGTCGATATTCCCTTTTCCGCATTCAAAAGCCTAGCAAGCTCCACTAACGACCGTGTGTTTTACTTGGTCACTTCTACAAACAACGAGTTTATTACCGGTTATGAAGAGCTACTCAATAACCCTGTCGTTCAAACTCAAATCAACCAACACAACACGGTACTAGAGCCAAAACCAGACTATTTCTATCTGGATTTTATGGGAGAATCGGTGCGATTTAGTGTTGTCAGCCGCGCTATTAATACCATGCAAGGGAAGATCAATGTCTATGCCGTATTGGGACAAACCCTGCAGTCACGTATTGCCTGGGAAAGCGAAATCTACAACCAAGCTATCAAAATGCTAGTGGGCGTGATCCTCTGTTCACTGTTAGTTATTACCGCTTTGATATGGCGTGTATTGCGCCCTATCAACGAGATAAACAGAAAGATTGCCAAGCGTTCAAACTTGGATCTCACACCGATATCGGTCGAAGGACCTCGTGAGATTAACCATCTGATTGAAACGATTAATATCTTCATGTCGCAGTTGGATGGCACCTTAAATAACCTCAAAAGCTTTACAGGAGAAGCGGCTCATCAACTCAAAACCCCGATAGCTGGAATTAAGGCTCAACTATCGGTGGCGCAAAGCAAAGTCCAAGATCCAGAGGCCCTCTCGTACATCAACAGAATATCAAGTTCAAACGACCACTTAGAACGCACCGTTGTGCAACTTCTTAACCATGCCACCATCAAGCATCGCTTTCGTCGTGTCGAACCTCAGTCCGTTCAGTTTAACCAGCTAGTAAAAAACTGCTGTCGCGACTTGGCTATGAATGCTTTGCAAAAAGGTGTGGAGTTGGATTATCAAGAGTCAGTTCAGTTTGCCATTCAAGGTGACGATTTTGCCTTAGCTCAGATGCTCAACAACTTAATTGAGAATGCGATCAAGTACTCTCCCAAAGACAGTAAGGTCGAGGTAGAAATCACCAAAATTGGTAGCAAAGCCACGCTTTACATTAGAGACCACGGGATAGGAATCGATGACAAGGACAAACCTCATGTTTTTGAGCGCTTCTATCGCAGTCCAAATGCACGTGAAAGTGGCACAGGCCTTGGTATGAGTATTGCTCTAGACGTTGCAGAAAAATCGAATGGCCAATTGATTCTGGAAGACACAACGCCGACTGGGCTTACCATAAAACTGCAATTTCCTCATTCAGTCTGGAAAGAGGTCTCTTCGGATGAATAACTTAACTAGATTTTTAGCCTTATTATCTTTGGCTATCGCTTCCAATGGATACGCAGCACTGACGCTAGAGCAAGACACACTGCATCCGGTCACTTTAAAGGTTCATGCCGCAGCCTATCTTTCGGAGATGCAGCCGCTAATTGATGATTTTGAACGTCGCAATCCTGACATTCTTATTGACTATAAAGCAGTAAGCAGCAACCTACTTACCCAACAAATTCGCGACTCTGCTACTCCGCCGCCAGACGTGACTATCAGTTCAGTCATGGATCAGCAAATCCGTCTAGTTAATGATGGTTATGCACTGCGCACGCCCTATACAGATAAAAGCGTACTCCCTTCTTGGACCCATTGGCGAGAAGAGCTTTACGGGTTTAGCTATGAGCCAGCGGTGATTGTCTTCAATCGTGCTTTCCTCGACGGTAAACGCACGCCAACCAACCGTGTTGAGCTGATTCATTTCATTCGCCGCCATAGCAACGAACTGCAAGCAAAAATCGGTTTGTTTGATATTCGGAAAGTGGGCATGGGTTATTTACTTTGGTCATTTGAGCGCGCCCAAGCCACTAACTACGGTCAATTTTTAGAGCTGTTTAATTCCCACGATGCGCTGACGTTTAACAGCTCAGCCGCGATGCTTAACGCCGTCAATCGGGGCGATATTAATATGGCGTACAATGTCGTCGGCTCTTATGCTAAGTCCTTTGAAGAGGATAACGATGGCATCGTGGTAGTAGCTGCTACCGACTACACCCCGGTAATTATTCGAAGCGCCTTTGTAAACAAGACAACAGAAACGCCCATCCATGCACAACGCTTCTTAAACTATCTCCTTTCTTATCAAGGACAAAAAGTGATGGCAGAGCAAACTAACATGCCACCGATTCGCTTGGATGTAGAAAACGAAAAGACTGCCCACGTAATGAGAAACCGACTTGCCGATCAGCTAAAGCCTCTGCCTCTCGATGTCAGTTTGTTAGTCATTTCAGACCAAAGCAAAAAACAGATCGTCATTTCCGAATGGGAAAATGCATTAAAAGACTACGAATAGTCGTCGTGTCAGTTTGACGACAGTTTCATCTCTTAATCTGGCCTTAACAGTTGCCAAAGAGCAACAGGAATAGCCAGCAAAAGGAGTGAAGTTATGTCGAGTCAAAGTCAGATTTCATGCATGTTAATACGCGGTGGTACATCAAAAGGTGCGTATTTTCGAGGAGAAGATCTACCAAACGATGTCCATGAGCGCGATGAAGTTCTGTTGCGCGTAATGGGCTCTGGAGATATCAGCCAGATTAATGGTATTGGCGGAGGTACGACACTGACCAGTAAGGTCGCCATCGTGTCTAAATCCGCAGAGCCAGATATAGACCTAGAGTACTTGTTTGCTCAAGTCGGTGTTGAAGAACGAGTTGTCGATACTAAGCCATCGTGTGGCAATATTCTTTCAGGCATTCTGGCTTTTGCTGGCGAGAATAACCTCGTCTCTCTAAAGTCCCCCACTACCACACTGCGCGTTAAAAATACCAATACTAATACGATCATCGAAGTGTCTGGGGAAACACCCGAAGGTAAGCTCCAATACGAAGGTGACATGTCCATCGACGGTGTTCCAGGAACCGGCTCTCCTATCATGCTTAACTTTCTGGATGTGGGAGGGTCCAAAACGGGAAAACTATTCCCAACTGGAAAAAAGTCCGACATCATCGACGGCATGGAAGTCACATGCATCGATGCTGCCGTTCCTATGCTACATATAGCCGCTGAGTCTGTTGGCGTCACTGGCTACGAAACAAAACAAGAACTCGACAGCAATCAGGCGATGTTGGAACGAGTCGAACATGTAAGACGAATTGCAGGCGAGCTAATGGGACTTGGAGATGTCTCAAACAGTGTCGTACCTAAAGTTTCGTTGCTTACTTCTCCAAAAGCAGGCGGGAACATAAGCTCTCGTTACTTTGTCCCCCACAATTGTCACGCCAGTCATGCCGTCACCGGAGCCATCGCTGTGGCTGCAGCATGTTCAATCCCCGGCACGGTAGCAAGTCGCTTAGCGTCCAGTTTGAATGATGACACGATAACGATAGAACATCCCAGCGGTCGCATCGACGTCAAGCTACAAGTCGAAGAAGGAGAGCTTGAACCCAACTTAAAGCAGGCCGCTTTGGTACGAACTGCCCGACCACTGTTTAAAGGCCAAGTTTACCCCGCAAGGTAGAAGCAGGTTGCCACCCAATTAGGGTGGCTTTTTTTTGTTTTGAACATCAATAATGTTGAGCCATGTAACGTTTTTGTTAATAACTCCTGCCGTGTCAGTTTAGTGACAGGTTGGCTTTCTAAGTTGAAGGAAATCGCCAAATAACCGAGAGCGATGAACACAGAGAAAGTACAAATGGAGGCAACATGCTTAACATGACATCTCTCAACACAATCAAAGGAATGACTGGTCGTCGTTTTCTTCAAACCCTGTTAATTGCAGCGTTTGGTATTTCTGCCATTCCCTCAAACACTCATGCTAAAGACGTTTCATTCTCGGGAGAGCGCGTCGAGCTCTTCATGCCATATAAAGAAGGTGGCGGTACCGATACTTGGGGTCGATTCTACGCACCTTACCTCAGCGAAGCGCTACCTGGCCAACCTGTGGTCGTAGTCAAAAATATCCCAGGCGGAGGCTCTACGAAGGGTGCAAACCAATTTGCTCGCCGTGGCAAAGCCAATGGTTTAAACATCTTTGCAAGCTCAGCATCAACTCAGTTCCCGTACCTACTTAAAGACCGCCGAGTTAAATACGATTATAACGACTGGCGTGTCATCCTTGCCTCACCAACTGGCGGTGTGGTTTATGTCTCACCATCGACTGGCATCAATAGTGTTGACGATCTAATCGCCAAGCGTGATGAGATTAAGTTCAAATACGGAAGCCAAGGTGCAACCTCTCTCGATCTTGTGCCTATTCTAGCGATGGACCTTCTAGGCATGGATGTGCAGCCAACGTTTGGTATGAAAGGACGTGGCGCTGGTCGTTTAGCTTTTGAGCGTGGAGAGGTCAACATCGACTATCAAACCAGTTCTGCCTACATCAAAAAGGTCACACCGCTGGTTGAAGAAGGTAAGGCAATTCCACTATTTAGCTTCGGCGTCCTCAATGAAGAAGGCAAACTTGAACGCGATCCAAACTTCCCTGACCTTCCACACTTTAGCGAAGTATACGCAAAGCTCTACCCTGACCAAGACCCAAGTCAAGGTTACCAAGCATGGCGTTCATTCTTTGTCGCTGGCTTCGCGGCTCAGAAGATGATTTTTGTACCGAAAGACACACCAGATGAGCTTGTCCAAGCATGGCGTCAAGCCGCAACGGAGGCCATCAGCTCACCTAAGTTCTCTGAAGAGTCTGTACAAGTGCTTGGCGAATACCCACAGCTTACTGGCCTTCAAGCCGAAAAGGCACTTGAAGCCGCACTATCTCTAGAAGAGCGCAACCTCAAGTGGGTACGCAACTGGCTAACTGAAAACTATAACACCAAGTTTTAATCGCCATTTTGGAGCCTGCGGTTTCGGGCTCCCTTTTTCTTATCACAGGTTTGGTAAAAACGTGACGCCGTGAATTCGAGCGCACCTTTTACATCAGCCTAAACATCCATAATTATTAGAAGGCAATAGTGATGCTTGATGAACTCTTTGTCGCACTAGGCACCATACTCAGTGTTCAGCATATGGCATTTATGCTGGGCGGCGTTGTACTAGGTCTTGCCATTGGGATTTTCCCCGGCCTTGGTGGGATAGCCGGCTTATCACTGCTTCTCCCATTTCTTTATGGGATGGACCCCATTTCAGCTCTGGCAATGCTTATCGGCCTCGTTGCCGTCATCCCTACCTCAGATACCTTTACTTCCGTCCTGATGGGTATTCCTGGCTCTAGTGGCTCTCAGGCAACAGTACTCGACGGGTTTCCGATGGCCAAAAAAGGTCAAGCAGCTCGTGCCCTTTCCGCCGCATTTACCTCCTCTCTCTTTGGTGGCTTGTTCGGCGCGGTTATCTTAACCGGATTTGTACTAGTAGCTCGCCCTGTCATTCTCGCTTTTGGCTCAGCCGAACTGTTTATGCTGACACTGCTTGGCTTAACCATGGTCGGTGCTCTAGCCGGAAAGAGCCTAATTAAAGGTCTTACTGCCTGCGGACTCGGTGTCTTGCTCGGCAGCGTCGGCAGTGCACCGGCGACCGGTGAGTATCGAATGACGTTTGATAACTTCTATTTAATGGATGGCTTGCCTCTGGTCGTTGTTGGTTTGGGTATTTTTGCGTTGCCTGAAATCATCGATCTGCTGCGTCAAAACAAACCTATCGCGAGTGCTAGTCAGCTTGGTAGCGGCTGGTTAAGTGGCATCAAAGACTTCTTTAAGAACAAATGGTTAGCGATGCGCTGCAGTATTATTGGCTGTGTGGTTGGCGCACTTCCTGGCTTAGGCGGAAGTGTTGTTGACTGGATCGCTTACGGTCACGCTGTTCAAACCACCAAGAAAGACGCTGATTTTGGACACGGTGATGTCCGAGGCGTTATTGCTCCTGAGTCCTCAAACAACGCCAAAGAAGGCGGTGGTCTTGTGCCAACACTGCTATTTGGGATCCCAGGCTCTGGTGGTATGGCGGTATTCCTCGGCGGTATGGTATTAGTAGGCTTGGAGCCAGGCCCAGCGATGGTAAGTACCGATCTAGATGTCACCTACACCATTGTGTGGTCACTGGCGATTGCTAACCTATTTGGCGCGGCAGCGTGTATGTTTATCTCTCCTTGGGTAGCTAAACTCACCACGATTCGCTACACCCTTCTCGCTCCGTTTATGGTGATGGTGATCTGTTTTGCGGCTTACCAAGCAACTCGCGATCTAGGTGACCTAGTTTCACTCTTGGCGATCAGCGTTCTTGGTGTCCTCATGAAACGTTTCGACTGGCCACGCCCAGCATTTCTTATCGGCTTCGTATTGGCTAGCGGCATGGAAACCTATCTATACCAAGCCGTTCAGTTTGATGGTGTTGGCTTCCTGCTCCGTCCAGGTGTCATGATCATTGGTGCGATTACTCTGTTGTCTCTGTTCTTTATGATTCGTTCGAACGCTAAAAAGAAAGCGGCAGATGAGCCTAAGCCAATTGTGAGTGCGCAACCCCATGTCCGTCGTCCACAACAGCTGTTCGCCATCGCGGTTAACCTTGTTTTCGCTTACGCAATTTACGACGGTTATCAGCAAAGCTTCTTAGGCGGGATCTTTACTATCGTCATTGCGAGCTTTATGTGGCTACTCTCAGCCATCATCACCTATCGCTTGTTCACCGACTCTGAGTTCAATCCCATTTACTTCGACAACGAATACGAACAAGGGTATGCCTATGACACCGATACAACCAGCCTGTGGCACTACCTCTACTGGCTTGCCGCGCTAATTATCGGTTGCTACTTCGTAGGTTATGTCATCGCAATTACTGTGTTCTTCTGTGTGTTCTTAGTCAATAAAGCAGGCGTGTCTTTGGTACGTGCAGTGTCAATGACAGCTGCGGCATCCGGCTTCCTTCTTGGGTTAACGCACTTGATGGTGCTCGACTTACCAATCGGCCTTCTTCAAGAGAGTGTCGACTTACCGTGGCCTATTGGATAACAGGGAGAGAAACTATGTCGATAAGAACTATTTTAATGCCATTCGCCACTACTCAAAATGCTCAAGAGCGCCTCGCCGGCGCGCTTGAAGTGGCTAAGTATTTCGAAGCTCACTTAGAAGTCATGCACGCGCAAGTTGGCGCTGGGCAGTTACTGCCATCTGAGAATCGATTGATAAGCAGAAGCCTCTATCAAAAAATCGACCAAATGGTAAATGAGTACATTGAAGAGAGCATCTCTGAGTCTAAAGAAGTGTTTAACCGACTTTGTGACGATCACAGAGTCAAGGTTTCAGAGCCTATTCGAGGTGAGACGACTGCGCTTTGGCACGATATTTTTCGCTATCGTGCTGAAGTTGTCAGCGAGCATGGCAAAGTCTCCGACTTAATCGTTATTCCTAAACCCAGTAACGGCAACACAAGCGTTAGCTTTGAAGCGGCAATTAAACACAGCGCACGCCCAGTGCTGCTGATGCCACGCACACAATCTCATTTTAATCCACAAACCATCATGATTGCATGGAATGGCGATGCCGCAGCAGCGAGAGCCGTTCACGCAGCCTTGCCCATTCTCAAAAAGGCAAAAGAAGTGGTAATCGTGAGTAGTGAGCGCTCTTTAGTGGATAAGCCAGACCAATACGCCTTGACTAAATACCTAGAAGCTCACGATGTGCAAGTGTCAAACTCTGTACTCGATACGAATAAACGAGAAACACCCAAAGCCCTACTCGACTTTGCACAGACATTACCTGCTGATCTCATCATTGCAGGCGCATTCGCACACCGCAATTTAAGCAGATTAGTATTTGGTGGCGTTACCAAGAAGCTGCTTTTTAACCAGACTATCCCATTACTTGTGATGAGTTAACGAACCACTAGGAGCAATGATGACTAAAGGACTTATCAAACTGTTAGCGCTATTCTCGCTCACAGTCAGTGCAGCCAACCCGACAACAAACCAGTATCAAAGCGAGGTGTTTTTTGTTGGGGGTCAATACAAGAAGGTGAATAACTCGACCTTATTTACTGGGCAAATGTTCGTAGAAAAGTGGACACCAGAGAAAGTAACCCAGCCACTGCCTATCGTTCTAATCCACGGTGCTGGCCAATCTGCCGTCAACTGGATGACGACACCAGACGGTAGACAAGGTTGGGCACACTATTTCATTAACCAGGGGTATGTTGTCTACATGGTTGATCAACCAGCCCGATCCCGCTCGGCCTGGCACCCTGCCACAAATGGTGATTTGAGAATCTTCAGCGCAGAGGTTATCGAGAAAAAGTTTACCGCATCGGCGCAGTTTGAAGGGCAATGGCCTCAAGCAGGGTTACATACCCAATGGCCAGGCTCTGGACGACAGGGCGACCCGATTTTTGATCAGTATTATTCAAGCATTGTCGAGTCTTTGAAATCACATGTTGAAAGCAGCGAGCTTGTTAGTGCTGCAGGAGTGGCTTTGCTCGATAAGATAGGTCCCGCCATCCTACTTACACACTCACAGTCAGGCCCCTTTGGATGGCTTATTGCTGACAAGCGCCCTAACCTAGTTAAAGCCATCGTTACTATCGAGCCTAGTGGCCCACCAATCAAAAACAAAGCTGGAAAATCCAGCCTACCTTGGGGAGTTAGCGTTATCCCAGTAACCTATGAACCAGCGATAGCTATGCCCGAAGAATTAGTCGTCGCTCAACAACCAATAGCCGACAGCAACACTCTTGTTCGTTGTTGGGAACAGCAAGAACCTGCACGACAGCTTGTTAATCTCAAAGACATACCCGTCTTGTTTATGGTGAGTGAGTCTTCATATCATGCCGAATATGACCATTGTACTTCGAACTGGCTAACACAAGCTGGAGTGAACAATGACTTCCTTCGACTTGAACAACAGGGTATACACGGAAATGGTCATATGCTGATGTTAGAGAAGAACAATATGGAGATAGTGAACCTAATCAATAGCTGGTTATTGAAAAAGACCGTAGCGTTAAATTGATAAGAATATTACTAGAAGATTGGAGCATGAGAATTGGAGCGTGCAGCGGGAATCGAACCCGCATCATCAGCTTGGAAGTGTTACACCCACTCAAATTTTTACTTCTAGAAATCATCAATAATATTATTTATCAACAACTTATGGAAACAACCCCATAATTTTTAAACCCCATTTTTCAACATTTTTGATCGAGGTTTGGGATTTTGAGCCTCATATAATGTACATTTAATGTACAGTTTTTGACTTAAATGAGCGTTTGAAATGTCGCATGTTTTATCGAGTCGTTCAAAAAATAGATTAGAATTCTCTATTCATAGTGCTGCCCTACCGGCATTTTCTTTCTTTCACTCGCGACAATTCTGGGTCGACAAAACTGCTATGACACAGTCATCTTTGGATGAAATCAATGTCGGCCTCACACTTCAGGCTGTACGTGTATCAAGCAAGAAAATAGCCATAATTTCAGGGTTTGAATCATTCAGCTTTTCATTAACGACGCTAACCCTTGCCGACTGCGATGTGCTCATTCAAGACGATATGAGCGATGCGGATATCGAGAAGCACTCGTGGTTGGCCGTACTTCGCTCAGTCTTATCGTCGGTCGACAATAAATCAGCAGAAGGTTTTCGTAGAGCGTTGAATCAACATGCACCGAAAAGCATCATCAAATCTATGTTCGACAAGAATAAACTGAGTCAAACGAAACTCTCTGAGATAACTCATTCCTCAAGAAGCTCACTCGCCCAACAAAACGCAAAAACTCAAATCCAAGAAAGTACATCCGACGAAGAACCCTCGATTTTTGAGAAACTGTTGAAAGAGAGAGAACGACATGATTGAAGATGTAAAAGAGCGGTTTAAACAAAAGAACATCGAACGGTTTCTCAAACAACTATTCCCTTTCGACGACAACCAAAACGCCCTCATCGCAACCGAAGTTATCAGGTTATGTTCAATCATCAGAAATGAATATAAGGATGAGTTTCCGGAAATATCATTTCTTGTTTCAGAGGCAAAAAAAGTACAGCGTCCCCCAACTTCAGCTAATTTACACGACGTAGTCTATTCAATATCAAACAGCAAAAAGCTTGGCGTACACTATCTGCCCGCTTTCTTATCCACCAGTCTTTTGTTGACCTCTTATGACCACAGCAAGTTCGACCAATACAAAGCGTTGACATTTCTGTCAGTCGCACGGCTTTCCTTTATTGGAACACATCAACCTAAGATCGAAGCAATCTGTAATGATGTAAGGTTATTTGCCAACGGCAAAAGAGAAACGATGGCAGCTTACCTCCCAGATATTGAGCAGGTAGATTTTATACAGCTTGTAAAAGCTTTCAAAGTCCTTGTCGATGAAGAAAATGAAGACCGCCCCCCAAGACAAATTGTTGACAAGCTTAATCACTATCGCCGCCCCTATGAATCGACATTAAACTATGCAGACGGATACACCCGCAATGTTACTAGCAGCGAGTTCAAGAAAAGTGGAAGTTTGGAACAGAGTAAGCTCAAGACACTAGATGACGAAGGTGAAGAAGTACTATTCGAAATAAAGCAGTTTAATGAAGCACCGCGGTCAACAAGCAGCAGTTGGCAGAAAGAAGACCACTACAGCGAAAACAGTCGAACTACTAGCATAGTTAGTAGCTACCGCTACACTCAAAATAACTATGCTACCGGAGCTCTCCATGCCCGGGCTATCCAAGCTCGTATCGAAAAACGGGACATGTGCCTCGCTTGCGATATAGACAGTGCCACCACTTATGAAATAGGTTCACTGGTTCGCTATTGTATTGAGCAAATCAATACCAAGACAAACTCTCTTATGGCATCCAAACTACTTCTTGTTATGTTAATTAGTGGTAGTAACTACAACCAAGCGAGAGGGTTGAAAAGTAAACGTTCTTTAGACAGAAAGCTTGTTGGTTTTTGTAGAAAGTACAAACTGCCCTCTCAAAAGCAGCGCACAGAGCTCCTACCTCTTCTCACTAAAACCAAGGAGGACTTTTGGTTACCTCTGCCACAAATAATCAGCAATCAACTTACTAGCCTTAGATTCAAAGATGTAAAAGAGTCTGAATTAAAAGGGTTGATTAGCCACATCAACAAGCGACATAACACACACCTTACTCTCAGAAGGATATCGTCCTACTTTCGACAAAAGCTGTCTCATGAAAATATCGACTCGACCATTATTGCCTTAATTGCTGGTGAATCCATTAACACCATACCTGCAGTGTTTTACCTCCAACTCTCCAATGGATATCTACTTCAAACTTACCGTCGTTATCTGGATTTTCTCTCAAACCTAGCATCTGATCCGTCCGCGTTAACCCTCTTCGATGAACTTCCCAACCCATCATCACTAGGTTCGCCTCTGTATATAGAAAGAAGTGTCTTGTCTTCATTATTTTCCTACCTACAGTCAAAACTGAACTCTGAAGAACCCACGGGTGAATCCTTCCATAACGACATCACGATATACACTCAGCTTGTTCTTGCGATTGCATCAGGTTACCGACCCGTAACTGGTTGGTTTGGAAAAATCACGCACTTGTCGTTACGAACAGGAGACTATTGGATTTCGGACAAAGAATCAGGAATTGGTGACAACAGTCGCGTTATCAAGCTTCCAAAGATAGCTATCACAACCCTCAATAACTACTTGAGCTATTGCAAACGACGAGTGTTGCAGCTAGCTAACACTAACCCGAACCTTTCGTTCGAGTATCAACATTTACTCAAGGGAGAGAAGCATCTTTTTTTCTATCTAAGAGGCAATCAGTATGAGCCGTGTACACCATCGAACTACACTTTTTTCATTGACGCGATATTTCCAATTCAAGCCAATTGGGCTCGACATCATGTACGCTCTCTATTAACCGAAAAGGGAGTTGACGTCGCAGTTATTAACGCTTGGATGGGACACATGAATCAATCTAAACGCAGTTTTAATGAGTTTAGCACTCTAACCCGCCAGCATATGGAAACAGTATCAAACATCCTTCATGAGTATCTAGTAGATATTGGAGTGGAGACTTCACATGACTGAGATTGGCGTCGAGGCTCGCCGCAAAAAACGACTCAACCAGATAGAGCGAGTAAATAAAAAAGCGAACCAAGTGTTCGAGAAATATTTCCCAAACCCAACCATAGTGCCTAAACCAGAACGTTTTTATGAAAGATGGGAAAAGTTCATTGATGAAATCACTAATACGTTTGGGCAAATCAGTGACTACAGACGAGCATTTAATCTCGGTGTAAAAAACGTCCTTAGTTATCAAAAACTCTACAATTGGAAGATCAATCCTCCTAGTTACATTGTCACAAAGAAATCCTTAAAGCCCTTGCGCACACTAGATTGGATACAAAATGCTTGGAAAGGATATGAATTCTATCAACATTGGTACTACGGCGAGCTATTAAAGGCACCCGCTCAATCTAAGGAACAAGCTTTTAGAAACTTAGTCCTCTCGTTCATCTATCATAGCGGTCAAGCAAATCCTGATGTTGTATACGGCTTTCAGCGTTCGATTAGTGACTCAAATGTTAAAACGAATCATTGGAAGCAATCACCCTTTATTAGTGTAACAATCGACTCAGAAAGGTTTAACACCAATGTTGAGGTAGCAGGAAACAAAGTTACTCAATTTCATTGCTATCTTCACCCTATAACACTTGGTTTACTGCGTTTGTGGCGACGGTGGCGACGTCACACCTGGCGCGCTCCTAGGGATAGAGGTGAGTTAAGCGCTATGTTGATTAGAAATCAATGCACCCTGACTTTTAGCCAACTTTGCCAAACCTCGGTATACGTGGCTGAAAATCAGTCCGACTTGGCAATCAGTAACGCACTCACTGAATACCAGGTGGGCAGAACAAAATCCTACGGGATTCCGACAAGTAATCTTGCTCGGTTGATTCATCCTATTGTCCACCCATTAAAGAACGTGGACTTTACATCTGGTTTTTCGTCCTCAAATTCAGAGGTCTGTCCGACAGAAACGAAACCAAAATCACGACACCCAGAGCTCTTTGACAAAATAAAGACTTGTTTAAGTCCCAAGGATACACTCACACCGATCAGCAAAGTTACACTGAGGCAAAGGTTAGAAGCGTTAATATCGGAAACATCCAATGAAGGTGCATTACACCAATGCTTGCTTCTACAGTGGTATCGCCACAAGCTGGAAACTTGCAGTGTCAGCACCTTAAAAGCATATCATTCGAGTTTAACTCGCAAATGGCTTTACCTTTGCGAAAGATATCAACTGAATGAGCTAAATAGAGAAGAGCTAGAGCAAATTTACAAGCACACCATCGACAGCCATATAACAGCTAAATCTAAAAAATATTTTGCGGGTAGACTCAAAGACATACACGCTTTTGCAGTGGCAACCAATGTACTCCCTCCCATCTCTAGTGACTATTTACATACTGACCCGACACAAGCTCATACGCGTGCGGCGTTTGTTGATGAAGCACTGTTCACTGCTCTGCTAAATAGCATTGAGCACACTATAGGACTTAATGAAGCCGATAAACTGTGTCTACAATCGATGTGTATTATCTCTTACCGTTGCGGTCTAAGACTCAATGAGCTTGTGAAACTACGAATGAAGGATGTTGAACGCTCCAATATTGGCTGGCTATTCATCCGCGATAATCATCTTGGTCAAAACAAAACGGCAGCAAGTCTGAGGAAAGTCCCTCTCTATCCAATGCTGCTTGAACACGAAGCTGACATCATAAATCGCTATGACCGTATCAAACAGGAGCAACAACTTGGAGGGACACTTCCGTTCTTTTCTATTGGAGCTACCGCAAAATTTCCAGTGGATTCCTTTCGAGTTTCCATGTTTGTTGGTGAACTATTAAAGTCCCTAACCCAGTTGAATTATTTTGTGTTTCACCACCTACGCCATAGCTGTTTAAGCCGATTGCAACTTATCCTAGAAATGGATGATCTACGCTCGTCACCTCAACAGCTATCTTCGTACAATAAAAATCAGCTTAAAAAAATCAAAAGCATCATATTTGGACGATCGGCGATGAACGGCTACGATGCAATTGCAGCTATGGCAGGTCACGAATCACCGAGGATGACATTTGAACATTATTTCCATTTTTCTGACTGGATTGTTGCTCAAAAGCTTAAAGATATCGACTTTTCACTCTCGCAAGGCACGATGAATCTGGTAGGGATACTGCCCAAAAGGCTCCCTGTAGAGAAGAGACTCAATCAATATGTTCTTCCGTACTTGATGAAGAAACTCCCTATTCAAGAGCTGCCAGCAAACATAGCCAATGGGATTGTGCCCACGCTTCATATCGAAGACGACAAAGAAATTATTTCCATTCCAATTTGCAATAGCGCTCTAGAATTGTATCAGCAGGGCTTTAATCACGAAGATATTTGTTCCAGACTAAAAATCACCGAGGCTACGCTAAATAAGTGGCTCAACAATGCCAAAAGCATCAAGACACTTTCCACAGAATCTGCTGGACGGCAGTACTCTCGACATTTTTCTGATACTCGGACACAAAAACTTTTACCCTCACCACTTAAAACTTCAACCGAAATACAAACGCAGAATCAATATATTAGAGAATTGAGAAAACACTATCATCAGCACCAACAGGCCATCTCTGAAGCCATTGCTTATGCTCTTAACCATGCAAGTGTTTCTCGCTCGGGCATCTATTTCAACTCACCGGTTGAGTTGCGAAAATTTCTGGAAACAACCCAGCTATTTATTCCTAAAGCGCACTGGCGAGCGGCAACACAATATCTAGACAACAGTATTCATAAAACAGAATGGGTTGATGCCCTTAAAGGCATTAGAGCGTACAAGGAAAGGAAGTCGTCAGGCCGCAGTAAAAAAGCACAAGGCGCGGTTAGGTTGGAGTTAGTACACCCAAAAAATCGAATAAAAAGCGAACACAGAAGTAAACGGTCATCCCCGCTTCTGATTCATCTATTTCATATGATCGGCATTATGATGATGTCTCAAAGCTAGTCTACATGCGTTTCAGTGTTAACAATGAAACATGATGGAAAGATGAAAACCCTTGGTGATCATAGCGAAGATGATCACACGTTAGATATACTAATCCATTAACAGAACTTGGACAAAAGTGTTCCAGCGATTTTTCTAAATTAGAAAATTATTAATTAGTTTAAGTATCCTGTTGCTTAGTACTCGTATCTGAAACATCCATAAATCTTCTGAGTTTGCCATGACCCCAAAAATGCCAGCCAGGGCGGTTGGCATTGTTCATTTTGATAAGAATTACTTGATTATCGGTTGTGTTGGAGCCACTTCTAAATCAACTTTTTGGATTGTACCGCCAAACTTAAATGGTACTTTTTCAGCGTAATCCGGCATGACTGGTGCGCCAAGGTCCACGCCAATATCTAAAGTTTCTGTTGCAGAGAATCGAACTGGCACTGCCTGTTCAACTTTACCTGAACCGACTTTTTTATCATTGATGTATAAATCAACGCTGCCGCCATTGAAATCCAGCAAGTATTTAAACGGTTCTTGCTTATACACTGCCGACAGTTTTACGTCACCGGCAGGAATAGCAGAGTCGGACTCAATAGTATAATAGCCTTTGCCGAAGAAGTTGTAGCCATACACCAACCTGCCGTTATCCACGTAGAATGAAAGCCCAGCAGCGCTTCCTCCCATTGCCATTAGGACACCATCAGCTTTCTGACCTTTAGCAATATTTACATAAGCGTCAATTCGGTGGTCGCGCTGATACACAGGTGGCGCAGAACCTTCAGGTACACGAGTCACACTTGCTGTGTAGCTAAACTTGGTTTTACCACTGGTTAAAGACGGACGATCTGGCGTCGCTGCTCGCTCTGCAAATCGGTCATCCAGTGGATAGACTTCGTTGATTTCTGCTTGGTGGTCAAACTCTTCAATCATTTCCGCCAATTTATCTGGTATTTGCTCAGATAAGTCTTCCGCTTGAGAGAAATCCTTTTCGACGTTATACAGTTCCCACGTCGAGTTTTCAAAACCACGCGAACCACTTAACTGCCAAGGCACACCGTGGAATGCAGCCGCTACCCAGCCATCTTTATAAATTGCTCGGTGACCGCCTGTTTCAAAATATTGAACGGTACGATGTGACTTAGCGGTTGGATTATTAAACGAGTACATCATACTCGTACCCGCCATTTCCTTCTGCTCTACTCCGTTTACCATTTTCGGTGCTGGTAGGTTAGCCGCTTCAAGGATAGTTGGTGTAATATCGACCACATGGTGGAACTGGTTTTGAATCGTGCCCGTATTCTTAATTTTCGCTGGCCATGAAACAATCATACCATTACGAGTACCACCAAAGTGCGAAGGGACACGTTTCATCCATTGGAAAGGAGTCGAACCCGCCCAAGCCCAGCCTACCGGATAGTGGTTTTCGTGCAGCTTATTACCTAACTCATCCATATATTTCAGCTGAGACTCAACAGTATCTGGCACACCGTTTTGTGTCATCATGTTATTGGTGGTACCTGTAGGAGTACCTTCTGCGCTACCTCCGTTATCACCAGCAATATACATGATCACGGTGTTATCAGCATCTGGCATGCTTTCAATTTTATCGATTAAACGCCCTATTTCATAATCGGTATAAGCTAAGAATCCAGCGAACACTTCCATATGGCGGGCATACAATTTCTTCTGATCTGCGCTTAAGCTATCCCATGCTTCGATCTCTTTCGGACGAGGCGTCAGCTTAGTATTATCAGGAATGATCCCCATCTCTTTCTGACGAGCAAAGACTTCTTCCCGATATTGATCCCAGCCCGTATCGAATTTGCCTTTGAACTTATCAATCCACTCTTGAGGCGCATGTAAAGGTGCGTGAACCGCACCCGGGGCAAAGTATGTAAAATATGGCTTATCTGGATTAATCGATTTCTGTTGGTCGATCCACCCAATCGCTTTATCCACCAAATCGTTATTGAGATGATAGCCTTCTTCAGGTGTTTTCGCTGGCTCCACAGGTGTCGTGTCATTAAACAACTGTGGCTCCCACTGACTTGTCTCACCGCCCTGGAAACCATAGAAATGTTGGAAACCCAATCCAGTAGGCCACTGATGGAATGGTCCTGATGGCGATGTTTCCCAGTCAGGCGTGTTGTGCCACTTACCAAAAGCACTTGTGCTATAGCCATTCTGTGTCAGTACTTCAGCGATGCTTGCGACGGATTTTGGCCAGATAGAATTATAACCAGGGAAGCCCGTAGAAAGCTCAGAGATGGTACCAAAGCCGACCTGGTGGTGGTTACGCCCCGTCAATAATGCCGCACGCGTCGGTGAACTGATACCCGTAGTATGGAAGTTATTGTAAGTCACACCACGCGCTGCCAGCTTATCCATATTCGGGGTTGGGATTAAACCACCAAAGCGACCAGCCTGACCGAAACCTAAATCATCCAACAGGATAACTACAACGTTTGGCGCACCTTCTGGCGCTTTAATCGGTTGAGGGTAATCTGACTTCGACTGCTCATAGCTTTTACCAATTTTTCCACTAAATTCAGTAGCCTGTTGAATCGGTAAAACCGTTCTATCGACAGAATGGACAGGCGCAGCGTAACCTGCTGATGAAAGCAGTAAACTGGTTACCGCGACTATCGGCTTTATTTTCGTTTTCATTACAGTTCCTTAAGCACGTAAACGTTGTTGTAGAATCGTCTGGCTATTAACGACTTTGCTGTAGAATTTTTTTAACCCCGAACACAGATAATTGAGTCCCTCTTCGCCTGCTGCTGTTTTGGTGAACCGGTTTTTAGGGCATTCACCGTAGCAAAGCGAGAGGAAAAAGCACTGGCGGCAATCTGAAGGTAAATTTTCGGTTTTAGACTTGCCGAAAGCTTGTTGTTTGGCCGAAAAGACGAGGTCGCCCATATGCGTTTCAGCAATATTTCCGAGCTTGTATTCCGGATAAACAAAGTGATCACAAGAATACAAGTCGCCATTGTGCTCAACGGCAACCGCCTTTCCACAGAACTCAGCGGATACACACTTTTGGGCACCGAAGCCCAATATTTGCGAGATAACGTTTTCGAATTGATCCACGAAAACATGACCAAAATCGTTCTTCAACCATTCATCCCAGACGGCAGTCAAGAAGGTTCCCCATTGTGTAGCTCCTACTGACCAATGCGTCAGGTAAGTCTCGTCTTCATCCGGAAAAAGATTCTTGTTTCCAATCTGGATAAGATCTTGAGAACGCCACTTATTTGGGGCTGTCTGGGTAAAGTCTTTGGGTTCAGCACAAGGAATGAACTGAATGAACTGTGGTTGAACTTCGTCCCGAAGAAAGCGGTAAACCTCAAGCGGAAATGCGCCATTGTCCTGATTCACAACGCACAGAGCATTGAAGGTGATCTGGTATTTTTTCAGTAAAGCTATCGCCTCCATCACCTTATCAAACGATGATTTGCCTGCTCGGTTTACGCGATGTATGTCGTGAAGATGTTTTGGACCATCAATTGAAATGCCGACTAAAAACTGATGCTGTTTCAGGAACTGGCACCAGTTGTCGTTGAGCAAAATACCGTTGGTTTGTAGATCGTTCAGAATGGCTTGATCTGGTTTCTTAAATTTGTTTTGTATCGCGATGACTTTTTCAAAAAAGGGCAAGCCCATTAACGTCGGCTCACCACCTTGCCAGGTAAAGACCACCTCTTCACCCGTTTGCGCTTCAATATACTGCTTAATGTAGAGTGCAAGCATTTCATCACTCATACCCGCATGCGATGGTTGTTCTAAAAGAGACTCTTTATGTAGATAGAAGCAGTAACTGCAATCTAAATTGCAGCGCGACGCTGACGGCTTAGAAACGGCGTGAAATCGGTAAACATCATTATTGAGTTTAGGGAGCTGTAACTTTGGTGAATCAATATCATTAAAAATTTGCATTTCCAAGGTCATAGATGGAACCCAACTAAGTAAAAAAGACGAGCTTAGTGTAGACTATGACAAACTATCACGCAAAGAATGCCAGATGTGACAAAATGGAAAACAATGTAAACCTTAACCTGCTGAACGTGCTGATTTTATTGAAAACACATCGCAATATGCGCACGGTTGCGAAAATACTCGGAAAATCAGAAAGCGCCATAAGTAAAGACATCAGCAAACTGCGAAAGGAGTTTGCTGATGAGCTCTTTATCAAAACACAGTCAGGTTTTAAACCCACCTACTATTTGAGCCAAATTTTTCCAGAGCTCGAACTGGCTTATACGCAGTTAATCTCGATTATAAATAAACCAATTGAGTTCCAACCGCATCTGTATCATAAGCGTATCTGCATTGCGATTGCCGACGCCGAATATGACCGCATGGTATCGCTACTTTACCCAAAACTCGCTGAGCACTTTCCTCAGGCAAAATTTAGCTTTATTTCCTGGAGCCCGGACAGTTTAAAAGACATTAACCAAGGGAAAATAGATTGTGGCATTCACCTTCAGAATGAACACTATTCCAAAGATTTCTATCAAAAGACACTTAAAGTTGACCAGATGGTTATCGCTGTGCATAAAAAGCACGATGTTGGCAGTTGGAGTAGCGTTAAAGACATACCATTTGTATTTATAGACGTTCCTGGATGGAACGACTTGAACTATCGATTTACAGACATCCTCCCCAAGGAATACAGAGAGCATATTTCTCACACTGTCCGAGTCGACAAGCTGGCTTCAGCGCTCGATATAGCAACCAAAACGCGAGTCGCCATACAGTGCCCGACGAGATATTTATCTGAAGATTTTACTGTTATTCCTTACCCACAAGAGATCAGGTTTGATATCGCTTACTCGTTTTATTGTTTACAGACGAAACGGCATAGCCCTTTAAATCAGTTGCTAAGCGAAATAATTAGTCATTGTTATCAACAAGAGCACTAGGGATAGAGTTCATTGAATAAAATATGTCAAAAAGTACGCGTACTAGTGGGGTTGCTAGCGAATCAAGCAAAGAATGGGACGTGCGACATGAGGTCGTATACAGCGCTGTCCATGGCGTTAAGAATGGACCATCTGAAGTCCTGCCTTTTTAGAGAGCATTTTTTAGATTGTTGAACTACGTCTATTGTAGTTAGGTCTCATCGTACCAAGTTCTATAAGAGGAAGTGGTATTTACTAAAAAGGTGAAACATGAAAGCGTACATTATTAATTACGATTTAAGAAATAAGAAGGATTATCAATCTCTTTACGACGTAATAAAGTCTTATAGCAAGTGGGCGCATGTCTTGGAGTCCAGTTGGGTTATCAAAACCAGTAATTCAGCTGTAGAGATTAGAAACCATTTGCGTGATGTTATGGACGATGATGATGGTTTGTTTGTAGCTTGCTTAAGTGGTGAGGCAGCTTGGAGAAATGTGAATTGCGATTCTCAATGGCTAAAAGATAACTTATGATTTGTTATCCGTTTATTATTGTATTCAGCCGTCAGTAAAAATCCACCTGCTCTGCACGTGGATTTTTACTATTTACTTGAAAGCTTGGGACCGGGTTTAAGTGCCATATGAAACTTTCCTCTCTCGAAGATAAAGCTGAAAAAGTTATACTGTGTATCCATACAAAAATCTATCATAAACAAGTTCATTATTCAGATAACAATCAAATAGTTCTCATCATTCGTGCTGCAAATTCAAATCATCTCTTTCAAAATGTGCGTAATACCCCTTTGATTTGCGCCCAGAAGCGCACACTCTGAACTCACTTCAAATACAAAACAAAGCCCCTCAGGGATAAACAACGCACGTAGTGCAAGCGAAGCACCAAGCCGCTCGATAGATCTGATTTTTTTAACATAGTTAATCGGCGCGGTTAGTTACTGAAGATCAAAAATGATCATTCCCCTCATCCTGCTAGACCCGCGTAGCGGTATTTGTGGTCGATGTAGGGCTTTGATGTGATGGACGCACCTCCCTTCTAGCGTCGTTGTACCAAACTAATAGTACAACCATTGAGTGCAGGAGTAACAAGTATGTCTATTAAAGTTGTCGGTATTGATATAGCGAAAAGCCTCTTCCAAGTATGCGTACTGGGTACAAATGAACAGATTTTATCAAACAGAAAGGTAAAGCGAGATAAACTTCTCGATACTGTCCGCCAACTACCAGAGCGAACTGCTCTTGCCATGGATTCATGTGCTACTTCTCACCATTAGGGCAGAATATTTCAAGAACTAGGATATACAGTAGCTCTTATTCCAGCTCAACAAGTAAAGCCATTTGTTGGGCGACAAAAGAACGATGCTAATGATACAAGAGCCATTTGTGAAGCCAATTCTAGACCTGACATTCACTTCGTTACTATTAAGTCTGTTGAACACCAAGACCTCAAAGCAATACGCAGTGTCCGTATACGTTTGGTGGAGAACAGGTCTATTATCGACCTAGAAAGACGTCGGATATATGTTAGCGACCGTATCATTGAATTAGCCATTGCATCCTGAGGTGCGTCCATATATGTTGCCGAAATCGAATGAACTAAATCAGAATCTTACGATCAGATCAGGGACATTCATTCACTGACTCTGATTTCATGCCGAAGCCTCACTATAAAACCACCAACTGGCGCAAGTACAACAACTCCCTAGTCAATCGAGGTTCAGATTGACGAAGAAGCAATAACCGAATGGAAGCAATCTAAACAGCACAAGCGTAGTAGACCACGATTGTTTAGTGACTTAGCTATCACGGCCGCTCTCATGGTGAAGCATATCTTCTCCTTGCCCTTAAGGGCACTACAAGATTTTATCGACTCTGTTTTTAGACTGGCGAACATCCCATTGGTTTGTCCTCACTATGCCTGTATAAGCCGCCGAGCCAAGGATGTACAAGTGAATTTCAAAGCCTCAACACGAGGCGCCATCCAACACCTAGCCATTGATGCAACTGGGCTCAAGGTATACGGTGAGGGAGAATGGAAAGTGAAAAAGCATGGAACGGATGGCAAGCGTCGAGTCTGGCGTAAACTCCATCTTGCCGTTGATACAGATACACATGAAATTATCGCCGCAGAGCTGACACTATCAGGTGTGACCGATGCGGAAGTGCTCCCCAGCCTTTTCAAACAAACACGCCGAACCATCAAGGAAATCTCGGGAGATGGTGCATATGATACAAGAGAGTGACACAGAGCGATTGAGGTTAAGAAAGCAACACCTATAATCCCTCCACGTGAGGGTGCAGCTTTCTGGGAAAAAGGACATCCACGTAATCTGGCAGTTGGCTGCCAAAAGCTTTATGGCTCGAACAAAAAGTGGAAACAGAAATAGGGTTACCACAAGCGGTCATTGTCGGAGACCGCGATGTATCGCGTAAAACAATTACTAGGCGCTTCACTCACGCTTCGAAATTACAACGCACAAGTTGGTGAGACTTACGCCATGATCAAAGCACTCAACAAGTTAACTGGGATAGGTATGCCCGAAACTCAGTATATTGTTTAAAATGCGAACGATTTAGCTAGCGTTCGCCTTTTCGCTTAATTCGGCAACAACGCCCCTCACTAGTTCAAAATGATCCTCGCAAGGCTAACTGTGAACAAACTTATACATAAACATCAGTAGTTGCAATTAGCACATCCAAATAATCTAGAATTCTTATGCTAACACTTCCATCGCTTTTTCACAGTACACTAAAGACGTGATTGATAAATCACCCAGTTTGCATCAGTGATATGAAGGTTTAGTATGGTACTTGAAAGAATTTGTCCTGAGTGTAATAAACTATGCTTGGTAGCTCGTATAACTAGAACTTTCTTTGAGAGACATATAACATACAGAAAAGATTGGAAGTTTCAATGCCAGTGCTGTTATGGAGTTTTTTTTGCATGTCTAACTATCACATCAGAATGTCAAAAAAGATAAGCCTATATTAATCAATAAGAGTCAACAAACCAAAGCCTCACTATAAAACTACTAACTAGCGTAAGTATGATAACTCATTGTCCAACAGAGGTTCGCTCATTAGTCAGCAGCCCCATGAACGTCGTTTGATATTGCTTGGCTTTTCGAGAATAACCCTTCCGATTTATAGAAATCGATAAGCTCTAATCCTAACTCAACCAAATTGGCCATAATGCACCCTCTAAAATAGCAACATGAGTATATGATACATAGAGAAAAGACCAGAAAATACTAGGTTTTATAGCCTTTATGAGTTGTCTAAGAGAGAAGTCAATCACAGCACCACAAAAGCGTAATGGCTTGTGAATCAGCGTCCTTTTTCGTTTTTATTTCTGATTACTTGTCTGTTTATCGAGTTGCGGCAAAGCCTTAGGTATCGCCCACTTAAGGCGTTTTGGCTTCAGTGCTTGTATCCCTTTCCAAAGCGCATTCATCAAGGTTGCGTCCTCCTGCCCCTCTTGTAGGCGCTGTGAACGCTTCTGCCAAACGTCAGTGTCACTGGCTTTACTCATTTCAAGACCACCTGTGTTGCTTCTCAGCTGCTTATACAAGCTTGCTCGAGCAGCGCCCCATCGATTCGCTTTCACCATTCGTCTGAACACTAACCATGGCGGCGTAGGACGAGAACGATAATAACGGTGAATGCTCAAGGCGGCGATAACGAGAACAAATAGCGTCATTGCGCTGCCAATCAACCAGCCAGAATAAGCTCTAACAAAGGATTTAAATGTATGCTTGGCTTTGAAGGTCTTACCCTCAATCACTACCGTTTCTAGCTTTTTACTCTTGCTATTCCACCATTGGAACTTGTGTTCCGGCAACGTAAACTCACCGCCCTGTTGGATCACATACACGCTTTCTTCTATTCGACTCGATTGGTAATCGCCACGTGTTTGCTTATCGTCTAAGCGGTTTGGTTGAGGATACGCTTGATAGCTGGCAGTAGAATCATTGGATAACAAGTCTGGAAGTAACACTGACAAACTGTCTTGTGCATTGATCGTTATGGTGCGAGTGATTGCATCACCGACTTTCAGCTCATCATTAGACGTTGTCCATTTCTGATCCACACTCACCTTAGTCGCGGTAAACCATGCTGAGTCATCACTTAGCAAACCAGAGGGCATAGACGCTTCGAACTTAATTGGCTGCGTATAAAGTGTACCAGCCACTTTCGAACCATCAGGCGCAGAAACTTGCACACCCACGGCGACAGGTGGAATCACAAACTGCCCTGAGGCTTGCGGATACAAAGTTATTTCCCAACGTTGACGAGACCACGTTTGTCCCCCTTTACGCTCGGTATAGTTGGTTGCTAATTGGTTACGCTGCTTTGCAATCACGTTAGGGATCTCTACGCTGCCAATGCGTGTACCACCAGTGAACCAACGAGGCGTTGCGACTTCGATGTACAAGATCACCTGCTCATTCACACTGAACTTAGGGGCTTCCTTCGTATCGGCCCCTGCTCCCTGCTTACCAACCCATGCTAATAGTTCGACATCATTGCTGCGCTGCAAGTCTTGAATATCTTGTGCGTTCGCCAAACCAGTAAAAAGCAAAGTAAACATCATCAAGATAGTGCTTAAACGCCCAACCACGGAGTCAGCGCCAAGTTTGAATGCATTCATCATTGTACTTGCTCCTCTTCTTGTTGTAGTTGTGCCTGCAGCTCCGTTTTCACGGGCTCACGCAGTTGAATTTGGAATTTAGCGCGCAAGAAGTACTTAGGATCGGCCTCTACGCGTTTTAACCACTTATCCGCCAGTTCTTGGCTACCAAGGATTTCGTTCGCATTGAGTTTCTCTTTCAGCATTAATTCAGCAGCGGTTTTTTCGTCTGCCCCATCTGCCGTTTGCGGGTTGTCACCCAGCTCAAACGACTCTTCGGGTCCATCTGTTGTCCCCGCTTGGCTTTCACTGGTGCGGTTTATCTCTTCGACAATGCCACCAATGACTTTTAGGTTGTGCTCGACGTCTGGTCGCAATTGCTCACTCAAGGTGTCTTTGTCTGTCAGTGTTTGCAACAAATTACGCGCGGCCAAGTACTCACGTTGACGCGCCAACGCACTCGCAGCGTTGTACAAGCCATAGTCTTTTACCGCATCTGAAGGATCGTTTTGCATCTCCAAGAAAGCGGTATGAGCCAGTTTGTATTCGCCTGCGTAGTAATAAGCTGTCCCTTTACGCAACGGATCCGTAAAGTGCTTTGCTGCCTCAAGGTATTCGTTTTTGTTGAACAAACGCTGTCCTTGCTGATTTGAGGTGAGCCATAAATCCCACCACCATTGAGACGCTTTATCCCAGACGGTTACCTCTTGCACCACTTCAGGCTTATCCGCTTTGAGCGAGACGGTTTCCGCCATTGCTTTTGGCGTCATAAACAAAGACGTTGATACCATCGCCACCACACACCATTGCACTAGCCAGCCTTTGCGGAACCAAAGCATCATGATGAGCGCAATTGGGAACAGCAGTTGATAGCCCATATCTTTCCAAGGCATGGATGATTCGCCATTGAGTTGCATGTTTCGCTCAACAAAGCGATTCAGCTTCTCTATGTCGCTGTTATCTACCGTCACTTCAACAAGGCGTCCACCCGTCGCGCTGGCAAGATTGTTTAACGAGTCCAAGTCGACTGGGTTGTTAGAAACAATGTCCGAGTTACCCGCAGCCAAGATAAGCAATTGATAAGGCTTGTCTGCAAAGTAGTTTTTGTAAGCGGTAATGGTTGCAGGATTGACGCCATCCGTAACCAACAGAACCGTAGAACCCGGTTGGCCTTGTAATTGTTGGTCAATCAAAGGCAACGCCGTTTCAGCAAGTTTACCTTCCACTGGCATGATTTCTGGTGTTATCGCCGCTAGAAACGGTTCGAATACTTTGCTGTCCTGCGTCACAGGCATTGCGACATGAGCAGAACCCGCATACACAACCAACCCAGTGCTGCCACCTTTTCGTGCGGCCAAGAGGTCACGGATCTTTTGCTTAGAACGTTCCAAACGACTTGGCGGAAGATCTTTTTGCAACATCGAATCGTTGTTATCTAACACCACCAGCATGGAGGCTTTGTCTTCGCCAAACAGTGAAGCTTGGCGCTCCCAAGAAGGTCCGGCACAGATGATGATGGCAATCGCCACTATCACCATAAGTAGCTTGAGCGGCAGTTGTTTTCGCCAACCATAGTCGCCAATCGTTAATGCTTTACGTAAATGCTCAGGAAGAATGTCTTTCCAGCTTGGTTTGGATTCTTCTCGCCATCTTAACCAAAGCAAAAGAAACATCGGGATGAACGCCAATAGCCACATTGGACGAATGAAATGGAACTGTGTGACAAACTGTTCTAGCCCCATGCTAGAGAAAGGAGAATCAAACATGGTGCTCTCCTTTTACGTTGTCTGATTGTGCAGAAGCTTCACTGTTCACTGATAGTCGACGACGCTTAAATGTAGCCAACGAGAACGCGGTTAAATACATCGCAACCACCAAAGCCATTAAGTAATGATGCAAACTTTGCTTAGGACGGTAAGTGGTACTTTCATAAAGCTGTGGCTCTAACTTACCAATCTCATCATAGGCTTTAGCAAGTTCGTCACGGTTGAGCGCTTCAAACGCCTCACCACCGGACTCTTTCGCAATACGTTTGATCGTATTCATATCTAGTGCAGTTTCACCCACGGTTTGTGGATCACCCATTGCAATCACGTGGATGCGTACATCTTTGGCTTTCGCGACTTTCGCCGCATCAATCGGCTCAACGAAGCTTCCGGTATCATTACCATCCGTTAGAACAATGGCGACTTTTTCTTTACTCTCTTCTACGTCGGTACGCGACTTTTCGCTTTGCTCAAACACCTTAATCGCCAAACCCATTGCATCACCTAAGTGGGTGCTCTGTCCTGACATCGCCACATCCGTTTGGTTAAGCAGCTCTAACCATACTTTTTGGTCTGGTGTGAATGGGGTTTGCACAAATGCCGCATCGCCGAACAAGATCAAACCTAAGCGGTCGCCTTTGCGCGTTTTGGCAAAGTCACTCAAAACTTCTTTGGCTGCATCGAGACGAGAGATCTTTTCACCAGTTTTGGACGTGAAGTCTTGCTCTGCCATTGAGCCAGACAAATCGACAACGACCATAACATCTCGGCCTAAGCTTTCACGTACCTGTGGCTCGCCAAGCACTGTTGGCTTTGCCATTGCGGTCACGACCAAAAGCCAAGAGATGATGAGCGTTGCACGCTGCCACCAACTAGGAGTGAGTTGGCTTGCGCCTTCTGATGGGGTTTCACCAATGGCGTCCACAAGCTGACTAAAGAACGGCACTTTGATGGCCATTTGTTTGGTGCGGTACGCTGGGACGAGGAAATACACTACTAAAGGCAGCGGCAAGATGATGAACCAAAGCGGATGCTCAAATTCAAAACTGCTCATGCCAAGCCATGAAGCAAGAAGATCACCCATGGCGACCTCCTTTTAATGCACGCGCTTTGTAGGCAAGTGTGCATTTTTCAATGTTCTGAGCGTACTCATCGTGCTCTTTCACCCACTCAGTTGCGCGTTCAAGAAGTTGTAAACGCTCTGTTTTCTCCAGTTCAACACGTGGGTCAACGATACTTTGCAGCCATCGTTTGGAGACTTCGTCATCAAACATTTTATGCTTGGGGTTAAGCTCATCTAACTTGCGTAGAAACGCGGTATCAAACAAGCGAGCATGACGGCTATCAAGATGGATCAAGACGATTTTCAGAATCGAGAACAGCGCTTTCGGCATGCTGACGTCACCCGGGGTCAAACGAGAAATCGCTTCAATGGCTTCTTTGCGGTAACGGTTATCCCACCAATGATGTGCAAATCGGTAGCCGACATACATGAGTACAATCGCACCGACAATTGCAAGGATCTTCCAACCTATGGTTTGTGGCATCCAGATGACGCTTTCTGGCACCGCGACGTCATGCAGCTCACGCAAAATAAACGTGCTTGGAGGCGTGTGTAAGTCTGTCATTTATCGACCTCCAATGAGTTTTTGGAATTGAGTAATGTGGTCACCTGTTGTATCGATTTCGATATGAGACAGCTTTTTGATTGCCATGAGTTGCGCAAGTGATTGACGTTGTAGCTGGGCTTTCTCAACCAAACTGGCGCTAGCAGCATCGACTTTGGCTTTACTGTCTAGGTTGAGCTGGTAACGACCATCACCAATCACCCATTTCACTTTCGCCAAATCTTGAGGTAGTGACTGCTCTAAAGGCTCGCTTACCATCACTGCGAGAACATCGTTGTGCTGTTGAAGCTGCTTAAGGTGATCAAGATGGTGCTCTTCGCAATCGCGCCAATCACTGATGAAAATCAGCGTGGATTGTTTTAGCTTCATCCGTTTGATGAGCTCAATCCATTTACTGAACGTCACTTTGTCTGAATCTAACGAGTCCACATTTAAGCGCTGGTTGGCTTGAGACAGTCGTTTCAATTGAGCGAGCAAATCGTTTTGTGAACGCTGGGCTTTGCTGTGATATAGAGCAGAGTCAGAGGCGATAACAAACCCGACTCGGTCACCGTCTTTCAATACTCGCCAACCACACATAGCAGCGACTTCAGCAGCGACCACAGATTTCATGACCTCGGTTGAGGCAAAAAACATCGCACTGCGCTGGTCTACGCAGACAATAACATTGCGATCTTTTTCTTCAGTGTAACTACGCACATGAGGCTTGCCTGTGCGCATGGTGACTTTCCAATCTAGGTTTCGGATGTCGTCCCCTAGCTGGTAGTGACGCAGTTCTTCAAAGTTCAAACCACGTCCGCGAAATGATGAGTTATGACGACCAGAAAGAACACTGCCCGCTTTTAAATGAGGCAGCAGGCCGAAGGATTCGGCTTGCGCTTGTAAACGTACTAAGCGCGAGTAATCGCAATACAGACGAGGGTCGAGTCCTTGGGATTGAGGAGCAAGCGTTGGGTTTGCCATAGTCCCTCCTGCTTATCCGATTTCTACACAATCAAGCAACTCTTGCACCACACGTTGATGATCAACACCATCGGCAAGTGCATCGTAAGAAAGTGAGAAGCGATGTCCCAGCGCCGAAGGCACCATTGCACGCACATCATCAGGCGTTACATGGTCACGCCCTTGCAGCCACGCATAAGCGCGCGCACATTTGTCTAAAGCAATAGAGGCACGAGGACTTGAGCCGATTTCGATCCATTTTTGTAGTTGGGAATCAGCGTAACGCTCTGGTTTACGTGTCGCCATCACAAGCGCCACGATGTAGTTCTCGACTAAATCGGAAACAGCAATGTTTGGTAACTGGCGTCGAGCCTCAATGACAAGCTCTGGCTCAATGTGTTGTGGCGCCAATAATTCGCTACTGGTTTCTGAACCCAACTCTTCGCTGCGCACCAAGCGAATAATGTCACGCTCTGCTTCATCTTCTGGGTAGTCGACGGTCACTTTCATGATGAAGCGGTCCATCTGCGCTTCTGGCAAGGGGTAAGTACCCTCTTGTTCAATTGGGTTTTGCGTCGCAAGCACCATAAACAACTCAGGCAAGACGTGCGTCTTATCACCCACAGTAATCGTGCCTTCTGCCATAGCTTCTAGCAGTGCTGCCTGTACTTTTGCTGGCGCACGGTTCACCTCATCCGCCAACACAATGCTGTTGAAGATTGGACCCGGTTGGAAGTGGAGTTGAGGCTTACCATTCAACTCTTGGTACACTTCGGTACCCGTCACGTCTGAAGGTAATAAGTCGGGAGTAAACTGAATACGACCAAAACTGGTGTTAAGTAGGTTCGCAAGCGACTTCACCGAGCGCGTTTTTGCCGTTCCCGGTAAGCCCTCTAAAAGTACGTGACCATTGGTCAGCAACCCTATCACCAAAGCCTGAACCACATGGCTTTGTCCAATGACGCTTTTTTCAGTTTGTTCGATTAATTCATTAATGGCTTGTTGTGCGTGGTTCATAGTCTACCTATTGAGTTTACGGGAGCCTGAGCGTTAAAAGTTGAGTATCAGACTGAAAGTAATAACTAAAGGTTATATTCGATATATTCACCTGAGTTGTAAGACTTTATTAACCTTGATATGCCAACCAGAATTGGCAACGAATGGTCAAAGAACATTTTTATTCCCGGACACAAGTAGTTTAAACCAGCCTCACCATTAGGCGCGGTAAGTAGCCGATTTTTTGGGCATTCTCCCCAGCAATACTTCAAATACGGGCAATCAAGGCAGTATTGCGGCAAAGAAGACTTCTTCGCCATGCCAAAGCTGTATTGACGAGTCGAGATAGCAATTTCATTCAGAGATCGATCATGAATGTTTGCCAGTTGGTATTCCGGATAAACGTAGTGATCACAACTAAACACTTCTCCATTGTGTTCAATCGCTAGACCTTTGCCGCAGAACTCTGCGCTAACACACAACTGTGAAGGCATCTCCATCACTTGCGCAACAGCAGTTTCGAACAGGTTTACCAAGACTCTGCCAAGGTCGTTGTTCACCCACTCTTCAAATACAGCAATCAGAAACTCGCCCCACTCTTCTGCATCGACCGACCAGTCCGTAACAACCGACATCAAATGCCCCGGCTTTGCTAATTCGCTGCCAAGTTTTGGCGACATGTTTTCTTTCCAGAAATGGGGAGCGGTTTGAGTGAAAGTGCGAGGTTCAACACAAGGTGTGAATTGGATATAAGTGACGCCGAGTTCTTGAGTGAGGAAGCGATACACTTCGAGCGGATATTTGGCGTTGAAGCGGTTTACTGTCACCAAAGCATTGAATGACACATTATGACGCTTCATCAGTTCAACGGCTTCCATGACGCGTTGAAAGGTCGGTTTGCCACTTCGGGTTTTACGGTATTTATCGTGGATAAATTCAGGGCCATCTATCGATAGACCAACCAGAAAACGATGGTCATGCAGAAACTGACACCAAGCCTCGTTCAATAACAAACCATTGGTTTGAAGGTCGTTTTCGATTCGAGCGCCTTGTTTAGCGTATTTGTTCTGCAGTTCGACAATCTTTTTGAAGTAATCCAATCCCAACAGTGTTGGCTCACCACCCTGCCAAGAAAACACAATCTCCTCACCGTCCTGGCTTTCGATATAGCTCTTTATGAATGCCTCAAGTGTTGCAACATCCATTTTTGGCTGAGTACCTTGATTGAGTAGCTCATCTTTGTGCAGATAAAAACAGTACTGACAATCGATATTGCATTTTGCCCCGCCCGGTTTCGCCATCACGTGAAAACGTCGTTCGACTTTTTCACTGTTAGATGCAAACGCCGTTTTGAGGGGAGTTAATGCCATTTGAGTGGTATGAATGTGAGTTTGTTTTTTCATAAAGAACGATCTCGAAAGCAGAAGAAAGTTAGCGCCCAAGTTGGGCGCTGTATTTAAGGACAATAACTAGGCCCTGTCGACAAATAGTTACTTCGGAACAAACGAGCCCGGTGCCATACGTGGCGGGTACTCTTTGAAGGTTTCCATGACCTCTTTTACTTTTTCGACCGCAGGCATCATCAAGAATGAACGTTCGTACATCCAACGGTCGTAACCCATACCAGTATCGCCACGCTCAAATGGGTCGATACTCAAATCATAGATTTGTGGTACACGGAGTTTGGTAAATGGTTTCTTCCAAATATCCAAACCGGTTTCGTTCTCTTGGATCATGAAGTGGTATTTGTATTTACCGTAACGCAAAGCCAGTAAATCGCCGTCATCACTCCAGTAAACAAACTCGTTACGAGCAGACTTGTCCGTTTTACCTGTTAGGTATGGCAGTTGGTTGTAACCGTCTAAGTGAACGTTGTAGTTCGTATCGCCCACTTTCTTGCCTTTGAGTAGCTCTTCTTTGACGTTGCTGTTGCCCGCCGCAGCCACCAATGTTGGTAAGAAATCTTCCAGAGACACAATGCCGTTAAATGTCGTACCTGCTTGGATATGACCCGGCCACTTGATCACTGCTGGAACGCGGAAGCCACCTTCCCAGCCGGTGTTTTTCTCACTTCGGAATGGCGTCATACCCGCATCTGGCCACAAGTTGATCATTGGGCCGTTGTCTGTGGTGTAAACAATGATAGTGTTGTCATCGACGCCCAGCTCTTTAATCTTATTTAGCAAGTGACCAATTTGGTCATCGTGTTGCTTCACACCATCGGCGTAGAAACCTGCGCCTGTTTTGCCTTGTAGTCGTCTGGAACGTGCGTGAAGTTATGCATGCGCGTGGTATTAAACCACGTAAAGAACGGCTTGTCGGCTTTGACTTGTTTCTCGATAAACTTCTCAGCTTCATCTAGGAACTCGTCATCAACCGTCTCCATGCGTTTGCGCGTCAATGGGCCGGTGTCTTCAATCTTGCCATCCGCATAAGAGTGGATCACACCACGAGGACCGAACTTCTTCATAAATTCAGGATCTTGTGGGTAGTCTACGTTCTCCGGCTCCTCTTCCGCATTTAAGTGGTAAAGGTTGCCGAAGAACTCGTCGAAACCGTGGTTAGTCGGCAAGTGTTCATCGCGATCGCCAAGGTGGTTTTTACCAAATTGACCCGTTGCGTAACCAAGATCACGTAGCAGTGTCGCAATAGTTGGATCTTTCTCAGAAATCCCTTCTTTCGCTCCTGGCAAACCTACTTTAGACAAGCCAGTACGTTTTGGCATTTGTCCCGTGATGAACGCAGAGCGACCTGCCGTTGAGCTTTGCTGAGCGTAGAAGTTCGTAAACTTAGCACCGTCTCTTGCAATGCTGTCAATATTTGGTGTGCTATAAGCTAGCATGCCACCGTTATATGCACTCAAGTTCCAGTAACCGACATCGTCACCAAAGATAACGAGAATGTTAGGCTGTTCTGCCGAATAAGCGGTCGCTGATGCCGCTCCGATCGCAAGCGTACAAGCGTTTAATACCAGCTTCTTGCCGCGTTTTTTATCGTGGTTTGCCATAATAGGGCTCCATAAATCCGTTGCTGCTAATCTTGGTAGAAAATCAGATACCAAGATATGATTATGGTAAAACTTATTATTTGACGGATAAATAGAGTTCAGATACATTGATACCTAAATTTTGTTTATGAGTAACAAGATGGACTTAAACTTGATTCAAACATTTTTGGTGGTGGCTGAGTATCAGTCCTACACCAAAGCGGCCGTCCATTTAGGCCTTACGCAACCTGCGGTGAGCGCTTCGATTAAACGGCTCGAACAAGTGGTAGGAAAGCAGCTTTTCGCCAAGCAAGGACGAGGGATCGCCCCCACTTCAACCGCGTATCAACTCATGCCGCAGTTTCGTCAGGCAGTGAGCATCGTAGACAACGCCATTTCGGAAAGAACCACTTTTCAAGTCTGCTGCTCAGAAACCTTACTCCACAGTTTAAATCCGATTGAAAACGTGGTTTTCCATGAGTCTCCACCGGAAAAGTACTTGTTATTTGAACAAATTCGTCAGCAAAAAATGGACTTAGTGATTGATACCATCATTACCAAAGACTCCTCTTTCGTGATTGAAAACGCCTACCATGAACCTGCAATGATCATCTGTCGTCAAAGCCACCCAAGAATCCAACGGACGTTGAGCCGAGAAGATTTTTATCGCGAAAATCACTGTATGTTTTCAGGTAGATGGAATAACACTTCTGGCTTTGAACAGCTCGCAAAAGAGTCGATTCAGGAGCGAAATGTAGAGATCGTAACGTCATCGTTAGCAGGTATGGCAATGTACGTTGCGCAGCGAGATTGCTTAGGTGTTGTCTCTCGTTCGTTTGCGATGAAATGGAGTAAGGCACTCAAGTTACAGGTCCTTGAGTGCCCAATAGAGATCGAACAGATTCCTTATAAATTTATGTATCACAAGCGCGATGAACTCAATCCTTCCCATCAAAGTTTAAGAGAACAGGTCAAGCAACAACTTGAATCGTCTCATGCCGTCCCTATTGATTTATAGAAGTTATTAAACGTTGAATCACACCAGATGCTGCTGTTGTTAACTCACCTAATTGCATCAAACAATTCTTCATAAACTAACGAAACAGAACTGTCTTTATAGTTTCTGGCTATGACTCCGCATTCAGTAAATAAATGCTGTGTTTCTCCCACTTTGCAACCAGTGAACGGCACTCTACGGGCCGCAAACACATCTGATTTCTCCTGAGCGAGTCCTTAAACATACCAATCCATAACTATACCAATATTGTGGGTTTCGCTATGCGGTTTCCACCCCGCAAGTACCAAAGAAACCAAATCATAAGTCATCAAATGGACAGCGGATAGGCCTGGGTCGACCGCTTTTTTGATGTTCGCCGTATAGATATTATTTCTAAGCATAACACCAACGTCTACTTTTACATGCTGTAAGTCTTATTCATATCGCGATTTCCATAACTCCAAAGCCAAAAGTACATTCGATTTTTACAACAAAGTTATTTATAATAAGACTATTGTCGTTATGCAGTGTTAGGTAGCTTATGGAGTTTAAAGAATATTTAAAGCAGTTGAGAACCGCAAACTCAATGACTCAGAAGGATTTATCGACTCACATCAATTTGCTTGGCGAAGAGTTTTTAGGTATTGATGGTGTTTCCATCAGCCGTTGGGAAAGAGGTACCACGAAACCACATCTCACACGCTCGATTAAGATTTTACGAAGCCTCACAAATAATTTACTACCCTATTTACTTTCGCATCCTATTGAACAACAAAAGAACGAATTAGAGGAAATTAACACTAAACGCTTTAAGTATCCCCATAGCGCCCTCCTTTCAGCTTCATATAGTAAAAAATCGATTGGTTCTTCGATGGATATATTACCACTATTCGAGGAAAAAAATTATGCTGAAACTATTGAACAACTCTCCAATTTTATCGATAACATTGGCGACAAGAGTCTTCAAAGCCATAACATTAATTTACTTGACTATCAAAATGACAACAAAATATTTAGCAAGAAACTAATCGCCAGTGATACAGGTGACATACATGGGCATTTGTTGTCGCTTTTTTTTGATGATGAAAAAGTTAAAGAATATTATACATCCCCTTTTCTTCCAGTTCCGAAGAAAGAAATCACTCCTTACAAAAAAATAAACCAATGGCTCTTTTCACCATGACTCGTTACGCGAAAACAGAGAGTGCCTACTGGCTGGTTAATACCTTAATAGCTTATCTGGCAGCCATTCACGCTAATATCCATACGCTTTATTTTTATGTATTCGATCAACTGGCGGTAGATTACTTAGAAAAAATCGGTGCAAAGAAAGTAGCGTACAATACTCCGGACAACCATGGGCTAATAAAAGTTGGCAGTCAAAATTACCGATTTTGCCTGTACGGCATAGACTCAGCAAAATTTTTAGCACAATCAGAAATCCTTCAATTATTGCATGAAACCGAACGCCATACTCCTCGTTTTGTGCTCAATAATCCCAAAAACAGAAGCCTGAACGAACATTTATGCGATTGTGTCACCATGAAAACACCAAAGATTAGCGCAAGATAACACCCAAAACTCGATCATTAAAAAGTCAACGTTAAAATCCGCCTTCTTAGAAGATGGCCATGGCTTTCAGTCATTTCAAATGAGGCAACTCTGAGCCGTTAGATCATCTTCAACTAAGGCTCATACTTTTGGTTTTTCTGTCTTAATGTCCTACCTAACGCCGAATTATTTCCTCGTTCACGTCCGCCTTGTCAACAAAGTAATCACTAGCTGAGATTTCCCTTCAATATCATCCCCTTGGTTACCTTTTCTGACCGGCGTTAATTCAAAAAACGCGCCCTGCGCTAGAATCCAAATGCTTCCACAACGTCAACGATTTTTGATTTTAGGCATTACTAACTTTTTGAATCATCACATTGCTAATTTTTATTTCAGTCGCTCAAGTAACATTCAAAAATCACCTTTGACCTACTGGAGTTATTATGCACAATCGTTCATTAACCGCATTGCTTTTCGAAGTACTTAGAGAAAAAGGGCTAGCTCAAAGTGATGCTGAGCATTTTTTGAAACTTGAGTTATCACACTTAAATTTAAATGATCGCATGGCAATAAGGCGGTATGTGGATAATTTCCTACTATGTGAGGAGGAGGCAACTCATAAAGTAATAGGAATAAAGCACCGCCGCTTGTACTACGAACTAATCTCTGGACAATATGACCGAAGATTAAGTTTTTACTAATGTCGTATCTAATCTAAAGAGTGCAATCTAACTTTGCACGGTCGCAGGCTGCGCTATCACAGAAAAACCCCGTTAAAAAAATGCAATGTAGTTCACTTAAGAGGAGCTGCATTGCGATTAACCGAGTATCGGGTTTTTGATATTTTTACCGCCCTAGGCCGATTTGGCTTAGGGCGTTTGTCTATAAAGACAATAGACAAATCGCCTCGAAGGCTCTTTAAACGTTTCGGTGTGTTACCTAAAAATACCGCTTTACTCATCACTTTGAGCTGATTGGCTATAAATTGGCAAGCATACTTAAAGCTTATTTCATTAAGTAAGTAAGCGTGTTCAACGACAGCTTGGCTAGCTTCTCGTCTCACCAAGTTATAACCAAGTAGCAGCCCCCATAGCTTTTGATAGACGAGCTCGACTGTTTTGCTTCTCAACACTAAAGCGTTATGTTGCATCGAACTCTTGATGTCACGATAACCTATTTAGATCTCCCACCTTTCGTGATAAAGCTCTGCCACGGATTGAGCGTCGTACTTGTCTCTAGGAAGAGAGGTAAACACCGTCTTGGATTTACATTGGACCTCGTCAGTGGACTCCCTGACTGTCCATTTTTAAAGAAGATTAGGGTTCTTCTTACGAGCCTGCGGTGAGGTCTTCATCTCCACAAGCATGTCACTGCTTTCTTTGTCGTCCAGTAGGGTGTATTTGACTCCTTTCTTTGTAGGGAGAAGCCAGTATCTACTTATTCCACTGTTTTGAAGAGAAAGTAGTAAATCAGCTCCATAAAACCCTTTATCCAGTAACGTCACAGAGTTGTCTGATAAAGCGTTGATGAAGGGCATCGCTAGAGGAATTTCACCTCGGCGATACGGGCTTATTGCAGCATCAATGATGACATGAGAGCGAACATTCATCATAGTCACAACCGTCAACACTGGATGGGGTGTTTGTCTATTGCTAGACGTAGTACCGGAGCCAAAATGTTCTCTTAATTCGAGCGTGTCAACTGTTCTAAAAAAAGAGCACCATCTACAGCAAAAACTTGTAGGCCTTGCCAGGTATCATCAGGGTATCGCTCAAGCCCCCAATGTTTTCCCACATTGCTTAAAGTGCCATTTTTATGCTGCTTTTTCCAAGCGCTGCCTTTCTTGGGTTAAAGCACTCTTTATCAACAGTTCTTCATCAGCAAGACCATCAGCACAGACGTTCATTCTCCGTGCGACTTCGGCAATGGGTTCATTACGGAAAAAAGCCATACCAACAATTAACCACAAAACCATATCACTCGGTAATCGGCGTCGACGGATTGTTGCTTTATCAGACTGAGAGGCTGCTTTAGCGACCCACTCATAAGGAATGTGTTCAGAGAATGTGGTGAGTTGAGCTACATCAACAGGGTTTTCTTCGAGGAAGTTGGCAAAGAAGTTTTGAATAGACATAAAAAATCGGAAACCTATAAACAGGTTTCCGATTGTCTCTCATCAGAAAGATCGGTCAACCGGTCCTTATCTGATCAACATTGCGTTAAAAAAACGGGGTTTTTCTGTAATATAAAACAGAAGAAATAATCTTTCTGTTACAATTTTCTGAACGCTACATTTCCGGTTGCTGTAAAATCACCTGAACTGATCGCTCAAGTTGACCATCTGCGTTTTCGCTAAGCGGTTGTTGGTTTGCTACACCTGATACAGCAATACGCTCACTGGCAATACCATTATCCAATAGATATTGAGCAACATTTTTTGCGCGTTCATCTGAAACACGTAGATTGGTCTTTATTGACCCAGTAGAATCGGTGCGCCCGACTATATGCGCCGTTAGTTCTGGATTGTCCTGCATTGAAGTAATAACTTCTTCTAGGTTATAACGGCCATAGTCGTTGATGCCAACTTTACCAACTTGATAAGGGATAACGTAAGTGGAACGTGATACCTCGACTCTTTCTTTCACGACTTCAACTGGCACTTTCACCTCCTCTATTACCACTGTCGGGGTTGCCGGCTGGCCAAACTTGTATGTCATGCCCCAATACACTTGGTTAAAGTCGATCGCTCCTCCATTCTTCATATCAAGTTTATTGTAATAGTCATAACCCAGCTTGGTGCTAACAGCATTAGTTAGTTGATATTCAAGACCAACACCAACAGTACCGCTATAACTATCATCCATCATTTTACTATCATTAGCATAGATGTATGTTGCACCGATCTTACCAAACAGTGACAAGTTATCAGTGAAATAAACATTACCTTTCAAACCCAATGTCCCAAGATGGAGGTTCGCGTCTCCAAAGTTATGCATATAATCATAACTTCCGAACACACCAAAGTTTTGGCCGAAGTCGTAACCTATTTCTAATCGTGGACTCAGCACCTCGATGCTACGTTGGTTCCCCGCAATTTCCGAGTCCGTACTATATGCCATCCCTCCGGCAGCACCCACCCAAAAGCCAGATTGCTCAACCTTCGTTTCTGCCGCATTAACATTAACTGTGGCTGCGCAACTCATAACTAACATTGCTATCGTTTTTAGTTTCATTAAAACCTCTGCCTTTTCCATATACATTTTTAACTTAATTTAAAATCGCGCAAGTCGTTACTTTACGCTGTTCTTAAACTTTGGATCGATTAAATAATTCAATTTAAAATCACGATGTTAACTATCTCATAAACAAACGACAATTGATTAGCACCCAACAACGAAATGAAGTTTTACATGCTAAATTTTAGCATGCGATACATAGTTACAGACCCTTTTCAATTAACTTCAACCGTCAGAACTTATACTAACTAACAGCAAATCAATTAGGATTGAGTAGGCATATGTCTAATTGCAGCAATTTTATATGCCTACTCCCTCTTAACGTGCCCATGTTAAAGTTACATTAATTAACACATTATTTTATTGGTATATCACTTTATGTTTGTAACAGAATTACCTACTGATAATTTTTTTGGCGGCTACTTGAGGTTTCTGAGAAAAAAAATGGGGCTTTCACAACAAGAGACTGCAGTTAAGTTAAATCTATTCAACACAGAACTTGTACACGTCGATGTGGTCGCGATTAGCCGCTGGGAAAGAGGGATTGTATTACCTAGCAATCGCAGACAAATTAAAATATTAAGGACATTAACGACCGACATCTTTCCATATGTCAACCTATTGGCAAAGGCTCAAGAAAAAAACATTCAAGACGTTGATGTGGAAAAATATTTAAATCGTCGTTACAACAGTCCAATTGCTCTAATTAACAACATTAAGTATGGAGATAAATTTTCAGAATGTTATATCGAACATAAAATTAAAGAAAACGATATTGATTTCATAAAACAAATTATTGACTTCCATAGAAAGCTTAGTCCAATTAAGAAAAACAATTCAGATCCATTCAATTCAATAAATGTCATTGATTACATAGTCAACAACCGAGCGGTTGGGATTAAGTATACGTTAAATGACATATTATGTGGGCATAAAATTGGTTTTTTCTTTCGAGAAGGAGTTTTAGAGGCCGAAGTAAACCGAATTCTAAATAACAGCTTATCATTAAACGATATAAATTTGAGGTTATCTAAACCTCTCAATATAAACGAATCATCTTCATACTTCGCCGTCAGCCAACACGCAACGAATGAAAATGTCATGCGAAGGCAAATTTATAAGGACTTTTCTATATTAGTAAAAAATACGAACATTCACCATTATTATATTACCGTGATATTTGAACACGCAATGGAGTTCATGATTAAAGCAGGATTTAATTTAATCAAAGTCGAAGAAGAAAACCCGAATGGTGCAATCTCTTTTAAGGGAAAGAACTACAGTCGTGCTCTGTTACATATATCAACATGTAACCTACTGTTAAATAATAGCTTTATACATATGTTTACAAAGTGTGGCACGTGTTTTGATCGACAGTGTAGCTCGTGTTCTTTATAGAAACTATTAAACAAGGAAGAGAAAAGTAAGAACTCACATCAAAACTTCTTGTCCGAATTAGACTTTGAAGTCCTGCAAACCCTAATATCAAGCAGCCATTGCTATTTTTTTGAAAGTTGAGACCAGCTGCTTGATCTAGCCTTGTTACCGAATCAGGCGCAAGAACAAAAGCTGCCTAAATCGGTAGCATCTCTAGCAAAATACACTCAGTTTCGCGGATACCTAGTTGAGTGAGCGTGTTGAGTCCTTTAATCATGACGTAAGTCTCCTCACTTATGCATTGTAATTACAAAGTGTGAGTGAAGTGCTTAGTGATTTACACGATACATAGTGGTTTCCGGCAATGAGCGTCTATGGTAACCATACTTCTATTTCCATTTTTTGTTCAAACCGTGGAGTTTTTGACAGCCCGCAGTACGAGCTTTCTTAACGTTAATCGCGCTCTGACATTCCCTTGTATCGTATGTACCATCTGCTGAAATTTCTTTGATGGTTCAGCGTGTTTGATTAAGTCAATTAGCGAGCACTTCCGAATCTATCACACCTTAATGCGTCAGTTCTGCTGCGATAACTTCATGGTTATCAGTATCCGCAGCGAGATAAGACTCAACGCTTACCATCGGTTCCTTGTTTTTTCACTTTCCATTCAACCTTGATCCCAGTTGCATCAATGGCTAGATGTTGGATAGCGCCTCATGATAAGGCCGGTTAAGCAAATGATTCTAGATGTTCGACGTTACATGCCTCAACTCGGCACTCGAAAACTCTATTATCTGCTAGAAAACTAGGCATTAAACTAGGTCGAGATGCTCTGTTCGATTACTTACGTGACGACCAATTATTAGTTCGCCCCAAACGTAGCTTCATAAAGGCCACGAACAGCACCCACTGGATGAAGAAGCATCCTAACTTGCTTACAATCCAGAGGAGGTGTTAGTGAGCGATATCACTTACCTTCAATCTGAGGAGGGGGTTCACTATCTATCGTTGGTGACTGATGCGTTCAGCCGAAAAATTATGGGATATGAGTCAAGTAACGAGATGATGAAAACAACAGATGTTGTGAAGGCACTCGATATGGCCATAAAGAACCGGCAATATCATCGCTCGAGTATTCATCACTCTGACCGTGGCCTTCAGTATTGCTCAAATGTTTACCAAGAAAAGCTGAAATCGAGTGACATTAGACCTTCGAAGACAGATAGGTACGATTGCTATCAAAATGCTTTAGCAAAAAGAGTGAATGGCATACTAAAGCAAGAGTTCTTGCTTAATCGATGTAAGGGGCTTGATGAGCTTAAACATTCACTAAAAGAGTCAATCAGTATCTATAACAGTATGAGGCCGCATCTAAGCCTCGGCATGAAAATGCCAAATGAGGTGCATGAAAAAAGCCAACAGCTAACGCTGTTGGCTTAATGAAATACTGTCAACGTATTTTAGGACGAGACAGATACTAACAACAAGGCACACTGACTTCTTTTAAGACGAAGGTTGCGCTCTAAAAGAAGAGTAAATTTGATAACCCAGCGATTTATGGTGACATTGTCAACGGTGACACGACGTTCATTCCGTATCTCTTGAATTTCACGATAACTTAGCTTATAAGCTAAGTAGTACCGAATGGTTTCGAGGATAACTTCTGATGGAAAAGGCTCCTTTAAACATTCAAATTCATAGCGTTTAATCAACATTGCACTAGATCTTAACCTAAGGCTTCAAATTTGCGACAGAATGACAAAATCTCATTATTAGCTCAATATACCTTTAGAGGGCTCCCACCTCTCTTTACTTCGTTGACTACCTCAATGATTAGGATTGAAACTCCTAATCATCAAGATAGGTGATTTTATAAATAAATCACATCGGTTTTACACAAACGGTCTTAGATCGTATGACACTACTATAAGTGGCCGAAAGATCATCTAAGAATGGGAAAGAATTCATTTTGGTTATTCGTCCTATATTATAATAGTGTGCATATCTAGAATTACCCATGGAAAAATCTCCAATTTTTTCAAAATATTCAGCATCTAAGCTAAATTCGACTTCCCATCTGCTTTGGTCAACTACTAATGGCCTTAAGCCTAGATAGAATACAAATGTATCCGAGTCTAACGTAGCATTAGAAGTTTCAGAGGTATCACTACAACTACGACAAGAAATAGGCAAATTCATGTTATAAGATGCATTTACAACTGCATTTGCTATTGGATCATTTTGATATTCAAAAGAATCCAATGGTGGTGTTTGTTCCTTGAGTGCATATTGATATTCGGAGATCTCATCTGTTGTCAACAGCCTATAATCTTCACCAAATTCTGAACTGCAAAGATAATCAGTTACATCTTGAAAATCATCTCTCATGATAGTTTTTGCGGATATACGAACTTCCAAAGGCTCAGCCCATTGCCACGCCCCCCACGCGGTTTCAAGAACGTAGCTTGAATAGTCGTCGTTAGAATTGGTATGTCCTACCAAAATTCTACTAAAGTCACTACCAATAGATGTCGTTTCCGAGTTAGTTACATTTACCGACGCAATGCCATTCTCATTAGTCAATGCACTATTAGTTAACAACTGAACTGATTCTGAGTCATTTAAGTCTTCGGTAACACTAAAAGTGACAAGCGCTCCTTTAACTGGATTATTGTTAGCGTCTTCTACAGTAGCGTAAATCGGATAAGAATCACTACTTCCATTAGACCAGTTTGATACATCCAAAGTTGCTTTCGTGATTTCTGCGGTCGCAGGATCACCCACAAATCTCACCATTGTACATGTTTTTTGTAGTCCAATTTCTCCACATATTGTCAGATCCTTGGCAACATTACTCGTGATATTGGCCGTTGCTTTCCCTTCAATGTCGGTCACAACCGAGGTTGTCTCGACGTCGTCAACACTGACTGTGATCACTGAGCCGCCAATAGGATCCTCATCTTCACCAGAAAGGGTAAAGATTACAGGGGCAACATCAACACCATTTGCAATGATGTCTTCATTTACAGCTTGTACCTTTAACCCCCCCTCAATACAAGTGGCCAGATACGCCCCGCCCATATAGTCAGAAATGGCTCCATTATTTAAATCGACAAGTTTCGCTCCTCCGCCATTACTCGAGGCAATATATTGCTTTGAATCAGGCCAGTTGAACTGACTATGAACGCCTCCGTCACTCACATAAGTCTCACCTAAGTCTTTTAGTTCTTCTACGTCCGGTAAACGCCCTTTAGTACCACAGTAACGTTGCGCGAGGTTATTATCAAACAAAGCGAGACTAACTGCCGGAGTATAAGAATCATCGAGCAAAGATTCTTTGTACTCCACTCCTTGACCAACAGCCTCCTGTGACGTTAATGGCCCACTGAAGTACAGCGACTGGTGGCTGATTCCTTTCCATAGTGCAGTTGCATTCGAGTCGTATACTAAGACTTTCATTAATCCCATTGCGTAAGCACCATTATGGTCGGTGACCGCAAAAGACACATAATGCTCACCGAATTTTGATGTTTCAATGGTAAATTCGGTATTATACATGTCGATAGGGTTGGTTGGTACCGTCGAGGCGTTAAATGAATCGACATATATTAACTGGAATTTATCGCCATCAGGAGAGTCAACGTATTCTGCAACATCAATCGTTGCTGGTACATTGGTTTCAATAATATCAGGCCATTCAATATCGCTTTGTACCGTTAGACCTTCGTTAACTCGGCCTGCTACGGCTACATCCAATGTGCCAAGCAACACTTCACCAGAAGTGGAGTTAACGTAACTGAATAAAATACGCTCGATACCCTCAAATCCAGCTGGGGGTGTATAGGTAATAGTACCGTTTGCCGAATCAACACTGGCAGTATTTTCGCTATAAGGCAACGAGACAACATCACTAAGTGTAAAGCCGTCTCCAACGGTATAACCGCCTTGAAGTAAAAGTTGAGTTCGTACATTTACGTCAACTTGTTCTTCCACTAGTGTTGTTGCACTGATTATTGGCAGCTCGACTTCAGATATATCTCCAGTGGTCGTAACTGCTATTCGAGTAATAGCATCGTCGGTATACTTAGATGTAGTATTACTTCCTGCGACTGCCACCTGATAGCGGTAACTACAAGATTTACTGCTATCAGCCGTAATAGTGAAGCTTTGTTTCGATTGTTCCAGCGGCTGACATTCAGGTGCTGCCGACAAAGATGTAACATCAATTAAAGTGAAGCTATCATTGTTACTGACTGACACCTTATCAGAAAGGTCGACCTGATATCTGTCGACAAAATCAGTTACAAAGGTGGCATTTTGCGCGGAGATGCTGGTCGGAACTAGTGGTTCCGTAGAGCCACTATTTGAACCTTCACCGTCGCGGTTACAACCCGCAAGCACGAGTGCTATGCACAGCGTTGCAACAGGTAGTTTCCTTCTAAAAAGGTTATGGTGCATAGAAATGATTCCTATCGGTTTTTAAATTAGCACCCAAAGAATTTGACCTTCAATGAGTTAAAATTATCAAAAGAACAATATCTGAACTTAGAGGTTAGAAATTTACCTTTTTCAGCTGGAAATAATAAGGCATAGCACCCTCTAAAATAAAATGGCATGCCTACATTTCTCAACCTTTAATGACAAGAACCGTAGATGACAATAAAATCACAAAATGAGTACTTATCTGTTTTTTATTTTATAAAGCACCACAGATAATGAGTTAGCTACTTTTATTGAATCTTTAAAGACAAAGTAACATGCGTTAACACTCACTTACAGCTAAGTGAGTCAGTTCCCAGCCAATTAGCATACTGTTAGTGTATAAATATCATCTCGGTATTGGGCTACGTCCTAATCGTGATAGCCTTGTTTAACGAGCCCTGGTGCTATTTACATACCTCCCTTGAAGAAACCTTTACGCTTTCACCGGGATATACCAAATTTATGTCTCTGCCATTCAGTTGAGGGTTTAAATACATCAGTTGCGCCAAAGACATCTCATAAGTATCCGCAACTTTAATCAGAAAATCCCCCTTAACCAAAATGTAGGAGCGCTTTTCCATCTTGCAAATTGTTGGCGATGTAACTGTCACCGGCGGTTCGGCAGGCGCGACGATAGTGGGCGTTTCGTCCACAACCACTGGCTGAGAGCTTGGGAACCGGTACACCAACGATAAGTTGAGTGAATACAAGTTGTCATCAACTTGTTCGATATCGAAGATGCTCTGATAACTAACATCCGCCACCCAGTTCCGCGATAGCTGATATTGGATACCTAATTGGGCACTGGGGTTGAAGTCACTATCAATCAGGGATGCGCCTCCACCTACATAGACGGCAGCATAATCACTGACGGGATACTTCCAGTTGAGCCGTGCTGAAAACGCGTCCAGTTTAATGTCATCGTCACGTAGTAGATCGAAACTCTGATATCCGCCTTCAATAAATATCCCGTTCTCAAACTGAACACCAAGCATGGTCTCATAGCCCATCGCTTCGCTGTCTTTTTTGTTTTCACCAAGCACCGAACCATTAATACCGCCTTTTAGATAATACGTCGAAGGCTCGAAGAGTTGCTCAGCATTGACCAGCGAAGAGAATGCGGCGACCAGTGCGAATAGATAAGTCGATTTCATATTAAATCCCTGCTTCTAGTATAATAGTGACCGAATCCTGATAGGTGCCGGAAACCAACAATTCACCATCTACGTCATAGTCAAACTCAAGGTTAAACCTGATTGATGTGCCACCACTGCCTTCTGATATGGTGGTTTCCTGCTCCAGTAACGTCCCTTCCCGAACCAACGTCGTTTTACTACACTCCATACAGTTAATGCTGTACGGAATGGTGCTATCGGGCGACTGCATGTTGCTCATCTGGTAGTTTTGTGTTGGCATAGTCAGTACTAATCCATTCATAAAGTAACCATTGGCGGTAATTTCAAAGTTCGTAGTCGACGAGATCATTCGGGTCGAGGTGTCATAATTAGGTTCCATAACGCCATCTCCAACCACGGTAATGCTCTCTAGCTGAATTGGATCATAATTAAAGGTAAAAATCATTACATCGCTGATATTACGATAGGTTGGAATCCCTGCCGTATTCTCGTAATAATAGCGCGCTGTTATAGGAACCGATGCTGAATAGATCCCCTGTGATTTACCGCTAAGCCCCGCGATAATATCGTCTTCATTAATGCTGAATATTGGCCGAAAAAGAACAAAGGGTGCTGAGGGTGTTTCCGCCGACAACGTGGTTTGTGAGATACAGCCGACACTGCCATCCACACTCACCACTGAACCGGTAACAACGTCAGCGATGCCACACCCACCAAAGCTATTGCTACTTTGAGTGAAGCTGATCCCCATAGTGTTATATTGCATACCAGTGATTTGAATTGGAATCTCACCTGATTCTTCATTGCCATTGCCTCCTTTCAAGATAAAACTTGATGGTGGCGACGCGGCCAAAGTCCCTGCTGACCATGCGTTAACCGTACGAAGCGCTGGTGGTACCCCCCACTGACTGGGTACCATTTTTCCGCTGTTGGCGATGACATTGTCCCACCTGAGGTTACTTCCCTTCACATCACCTTTCACATAAAAGGCGCCATACGAATAGCTCGAGGTTAATAAAACACTGGCTACTAGTATGTAATGATACACTTTGTGCATAATCATTGACCTCGTTTAATCATGTCTGCTTTTGTATAGCCGCCATCATGTGAATTTACTATAATATTGAGTTCATCACGCTGAATCGTATCTAACAGGTTAAATGTTTTATCGCGCCCGGCAAGTACCGTAAATTTCTGTCGGCATTGCTTCGTCACCTGTGTATCACAACTGTCAACGAAAATATTGATCATAGTATTACTGCGATTTTTAACTTCCATGGTTTCACCATGATTGATTATATCATAATCAAATTTTGGCTGATTAGTCGGGATAATATATACAGGTGCAAACCCGTAATTGATCTCCACACCAGACTTTCCTCTTTCGCCTTCCTGATACTTACTTGGAATAAATGACAGCATAAACATAATGTCTTGTGAGTTATCACAGGAGGTATTGTGACACAGACTACGAATACCAATATCCTTTGCTTCTCCCGGTTTTAGCACCAACTTTTGATACGTTAGAGAAATTTTCCAATCAGCGATATTTTCTCTTGAATATCGCGTTTTATTGATATCGATTCCATTCTCAATGGTAACTTCATCGACTTCCGTATTAATAAAGATGGGAACATTCTGATCATTAGTCAGTGTAATAATTCCATTGCCCTTTTGGTCACCCACCACTATCATTTTGTCAACTTTAAAGGCATGCGACGGTATCGAATAACAGGCCACCATTAAACTCAGTAATGTTAATATAAATGTTCTAAACTGCATAATTATACCTTAATTGATGTTGGCTACCGGGTAGCTAATTGAGTCTGCTTTATACAAGCGTTTCGCCAATAATTTTATGCTTTCAATTTCCTTTTTATGGCGTGCGAGCATATCGACCATATCTGCGGTCTTGTGAGCAATATAAACCGCTTTGTAGTTCCCGATTTCTTTTTGAATCACCCTATAGCCCAGCGATTCGAGCGTTTCAACTGAACTGTTGAGTTTACCCGACTCTACAAATGCCCCTAAGAAAATAGCATTCAAGCTTTCATTATCCACTTCAATCTGCTGAACTTGGTTGCTATCTGCAATTGGTAAACAGTAATTTTGACCAAAGTTCAATTGACTCGTTGACGTGAACTCATAAGGAAGCAAGCACTGGCCTTTGTCTGAATAAAGTTCAAAGTTCAGCCCTTCAAGTACTGTGACACGATAAACGCTGTCAGCCATTTCGTTAACTTCGATACAACCATCACCCATGCAGGTCACTTTATCAATGGGCTGATCCGAAATATCGTTAAACGCGCTGACAAACGACACCACACGACTCACTTTTGGTTGTAAATTAAATACCGTGCCGGGGTGCGTATAGTCGGTTATTTTACTTTCACCGGAGTTATATAAATCAACGCTTTGTGAATCAAAGTTAACATCGTACTGGTTGTAGCTTCTTAACGGCACAATGCGCTCACTGTCATACATAATGGACTTACTGTTGGTTTTACCGTTTCTTGCCAGTGTCAAATAGCCTTTTTCTTCATTCTGGTTGCCGTTTTCTTCACTCATTTGGATGTCTTCAACATCGATCACAGCAAAGGCTTCTGCTTTATCTTTGGTCAAATGCAACCCGTCAGAAGTAACAATCTGACTGCTTGACAGGCCAACATTAATCCCATTCGAATGATCTTGTGTCGAAGTGTAAACCAACGCATTACCACTTGCATAAGCGTTCGAGCCATTGGCCGACAGAGTGGCCTCCTGATATAGATCATTCATATCGCGACTGTATGTGTTAGCCACTTCCAGCGATGTTCGAATGTCATCAGAGTCTATAAGGTCGTTCTTTCTCAACGATGTTCTGATCTGGTTTGGTCGAGCCGAATTAGTTGTCACGCTAGTTATCGCCTCAACCGAATCAGACAGCGGGATGCTCCAAAGCAGATTGATACTGGCATCGTCCGTATCTGAGTAGTCGACGTTGATATTCAGACGCGATTTCAGAATCGCCGGCGTACTGTAACCGACGGAAACCAGGTTACTACTTCGATCGTAATTTCCGTAACCCCACCCCCATTTATTGACTAACACCCTTTCATCATTACGAGTATAAATCGCGTACAGTGATCGGCCTCCACCAAAGTTATAACTCGAGTTAACCGACCAGCGTGAGTAGTCGGAAAAGCCATACATATGACTAGCAAGCGAATCACCTTTGTTATTATCTAACTCTTCATAGCTGACTCTGAACCAGGGCAACGCGAGGTTAAAGTTGCTGTGTGAGGCATTATCAAACCGATTATGGACCCCTTCGAGCATCAGGCCAGTATTGAGCAGGTTGTAAGTACCACCCACGGTAAGCATTGTCCCGACTTTAGACGCTAGCCCTCCCACTCCTAGTTGTAAACCAGAAGTGACTTGATAGTTCAATAACCCTTTCACATAAGCATCGTTATCAATCTCTTCAACATCGGTATCCTTGTAATCATAATAACTTTCATCAAACAAACCACCGCTGAAAGCGTAATCGAAACTGCCTGATGTCAGTGTATCATTGGTACTGTTATAAACCTGAAAGACCTGCAAGTTAACCACTTCTCCACCGCTGGACACCTCTACCGTAGCTTCATAGCGTCCTGAGGGTAAATCGTTGTATGATATCGACTGTTGCCCCTCAGCTACGTTGGCCTGATAAATAATGCGCTCATCACGCAGCACCTTGACAGTTCCACTGCTAGGCACGTAAAAACTCAACACTTTATTACTGTTTTTGCCGCCGACTAACAGCTTTTCTGAAGAGGCAAAGGTGATCGAATTTTGCGACATACGCGCAGTATTGTTGAGATAATCTGTAGAGTTAATCTCGGGATCATACTCAAAATGACCAACTTTCCAGGTGGATGCACCGACATCCAAGTTATATGACCCTTCGTATAAGACTGAGCTACTCTCTCCGTTCGTCAAATTAAAATCTGTTTTAAAGTAACCATACGGCAAACCAAGTACCGCTTTATCATTGAGGGAAATTACGGAGTCGCGGTTATCGTAGGCACTTAAATATAGGTCGAAAGAGTTGATCAAACCGTTTTCATTACTCTTTGCAGCATGATAGCGTTTGTCGTCGCTATTATTGGCATATTCGAGCACACTGGGCGAAACAAAAACATACACCTGTTGGTCATTATAATTTTGTACAATATCAAAGGTTTCCGGGTACAAGACACAGGCATCAAGTTTACCGGAACACAGTGATTGATCTTCCACACCTGCCACCAAGCGGTTAATAAATTCCTGGTGATAAGCCTTATCAATATTGTTATTGGTCAAGTACAGTTTGATCTGGTCAATTAATTTTTTATTATTCGGATCAACTTTCAAAGTATTATACGAACTTAAGACCAACATTGGGTCGAAAAACGTTCCATCCAAATTACGAAAGCGCACTGATGTTTCTTTCAATTTAAAGCTGTCCTCAAAGCCGCTTGGAATAGAGGCGGAAATACTTTCAATAGAATATAGCTGGCACATAATTGCTAGAGGAAGAATAGCGTATTTCAACTCTGTTTTCATATATCGACTCCGATTCGGAATTCTATTTCACCAGCACATTCAACAGGAATACCGATAGACACAATGTCAGTGAATGGGCTGAACGCTAATTCCACACTGTGTTCGCTGTATTTATTAATACCATCATCTGAGCTAAAATCGGTTAACTCAACGACATCATTCTGTTTCAGTGTTTGCCCATCAAAAGTGACGGAGACAAAATCGGTTTGCGGATTAATATTTCCCAAATAATCCAAGCAACTGGCACTGTTATTGACCAATGTTGAGGTATAAGCGACACTAGAAACTTCTTTGGGAATATCTGTACTGATTTTTAGAGTAGTGATTTGGTCACTAAATGCCGTTTTTTCATCGTTAACGTCAAGATTCAATTGCGCGGGCTCGAAAACCACACCGACAATGGAATCAACGTATAAGTTATTAATATCTATAGTTGTCGTCACCTGAAGCATTTCTTGTAGGGCACTACAGTTTGTGCTAATGGCCATTGCTCCAAGTAACATTACTGTTTTATTCATATCGATCACTAAGTTAAAGTGAAAAAAAGGCCTGCAATATGCAAGCCCTCATAAACAGACTAGCTAATTAAACTTTGGTAGCCATCAGCGTAACTGCTGCTTGAACGTCTTTACCGCCAACATCAGCTGCTAAACTTGCTGATTGAGATACTGTTAGACTAATTGATGATTTGCCTGGTACCGCATCGCCATTAAGTTCTACATCTGCACCATCGATCTGCACTTTCACTACCTGATCAGTTTGAGCAGAACCACCATAAGCGACATCTGCAGCCACCACCGTCCAAGAAGCATCAGTCAGGTCCCCCACCACTGGCGTAGTTGCATCACCAGTGTTTTCACGAGCTTCTAGAATGATCGCTGGCGAAACAAAAGTACCATCATTGTTTGGTGCTAGAGCACCAGACAGGCTATTTAGATTGCCGCCTAAGCCCGTAATAAGTAAAGAATCACCATTAGTCACTGTCGGCACTTTACCTGTCCATACAACAACTGCTGTCGGATCAACAGCCGCTTGTGCATTTACACCAACTGCCATGCCTGCAAGAGTCAGAGAAGTCAACATTGCCTTTTTGAAATTGTTCATTAATCGGTTTCCTAATTGAAATTATACATTTAATGATTTATGTAGTTACACTTCATTGTCGAAGTGAGATTATTATAAGTAAGAAAAACGCAAATAAATTAGCAACCATAAAAGATTCACGCCTCAACATGCCTAATTACTGCTATAAATAAAAATAATTATGGCGACAACTTGTCAAAAGAATAAATAGTTCACCTGACAATTACCTGATTTAGAAGGCGAATTTGGTTTTCAGTCCGCTCAAAGAGGGCGTCGCCTAAGAAGTTTTGCACTTCTAGCGGATGTTGTGAAAGATGTTCGCTCTATCAAAGAAATGGTCACTCATCAATAGGTTGCTACATGATTTTCATACACCATTGACAATAGCTAATTAATGAGTAAGGTCTGTATAGTAAATGGTTTTTAAATTATTTGGATTCTATAGATGAGAAATGTATCTCCGTTACTTGTGATGTTGGCTTGTTTTTTAATGGGTTCAGTGGATGCTTATTCATCTGAAGTGAACTTTACATCCGATATTAAGTTGATGAACGCGAAAGAAGAGCAAACACTGACAGGCATCAATAATAAGTATAATTATGACACTCGTTATGAAGAGTTGAATAATGAAATGTCGATGCATTCAGCTAGGGTTTGGCAGTATGTGAACAAACGTAATGATTACAATGAGATAGTTGACTACCTGACCAATAAGGTAGTCGCGATTGAGATAACGGAAAAAAACTCAGCATCGATTGATGATTTGGTAACGGCTATCAATGAAAAAAGCCGGCTAGAAAAAGAACTATCGACGTATCAAGATCTGAGTTCATCGTATGAGATAATAAAAGGTAAATATTCCGATCTTGAGAATGAAAAGAAAAAGATCAACAGCGAAAAGCTTAAGCTGTTAGACCGAATTATTGAAAGAATTAAAGGTGACATTCAACGTAGTGATATCAAAGGTACGTACTCGGGTGATACGAATTGCAGTAAAAACGCCACGATTGGACTCTGTTTATCTCAAAAGAGAGAAGTAATCGAAAACTTGATCAAGGACAGTCATTTGTTTTTAGGAAAAAGCAGTAATTTTAGGCGTTACGAAGTGGTAAACGCGAGTTTAGATATGAAAGGTCGTTTAACGTTTGAGGTAAGTTTTAGCGCAGTACCGACGTTTTCAAATAGCATTTATCATCAGTTGAATGATGTATTAAATTTTAAGTCGATTCGGATAGTGTTGAAATCCGATGTGGCTGCCAAATGGTTCGTGGATGGTCGACACGTGGGACAAGGTGAACAAATAGAAGTTGATTTGTCGTCGGGCTCTCATGGCATTTTAGCCACGTATCAAGGTAGTACGCAATCTTCGATTGAAGATATCTCGAAACCTGTGACTTTGAGTTATGCTTTAAACAAGGAGAGAGATAGTCAGTCAGTTGAGACACCTTCGCCAGTTGCGCAAAGTGACGGAGGCAACACAATGAAGACGTTTTTTACACAATCAATCTATACAAAAGAGAATGACGTTTATGTATTGATTGTCGATGAGCAAGGGAAACCGCTACTGAGTGATTGGTCGAGTTCAGTGTCGATATGCTCAAGTAACCAATTGGGTCGTATTGCAAAATATGAAGAATACATCAATATCATTGAAGGCGATGAAAAATATACCCGCCTCATTAAGTACAGCTTTAATACGTTGGATTTACGGACGGTATTGGTTCAAAGTGAAGGTTATATGAAACGGGAGCAATCGAAAGGAATTACGATATGTAAGCAATGAAGCCTAAGGTACGCTAACAAGAACAAACGTCTCAAGCCTCGGACAGAAAAACAAATAAAGGCCAGGGCTAGGTGATATGAACCGACCCAAGGACGAACGACCTATACTTATAGTCCGCCATTATCTGAATTTTCAGTTGCCTGTAGGATTTATTGAGCTGCTTAATGCTCTTTCGCAGCCAATGAAGCCTGACAAAATGCTTGAACTACGCATAGAGACTTCCTCGCTTTGCTTTGAGCAAAGGGAGGAAGTCAATACTGGACAGGGCATGTCGGGTCGGCGACACCTGTTCCCAAGTGCCGCCCTCCTAAGCACCGTACGTGCAACTTTCACTGCATACGGTTCAAGCCTCCGCTACGGCGTACTACGTTACCCAGCAACCTAAATAGCCGTTAAAGCAAGATCAAACCAAAAGTAATGACTTTCCTTTTCGGCTTCCTCTTTGCCGGGTAATCTTGGTACTGAGGAGGCCTTGTTGCCGAAATCGAATGAACTAAATCAATTTTTAGGAGCAGATAAAGGACATTAATTCACTGACTTTGATTTCATGCCGAAGGTTTGCTTTGAGACCACCAACTGGCGCAAGTACAACAACCCGCTAGTCAATCGAGGTTCACTCACATTTTGGATTGACTACGAAGCAATAACAGAGTGGAAACAATCTAAATAGCATAGACGTGGTAGAAGGAGATTGTTTAGTGACTTAGCTATCACGACTGCTCCCATGATGAAGCGCATCTTTTCCTTACCCTCAAGGGTGCTACAAGGTTTCATAGACTCCGTATTTAAATTAACAAATGTCCCATTGGTTTGTCCTCATTATACCTGTATCAGCCGTTAAGCAAGGGACGTAGAACTTAATTTCAAAGCCACAACACGAGGCGCCATCTGCTTAACTCGGCTGGCTAACCGAATGCGACTTGCATCCGGCTTTCGTTGTTTAAACTCGTAGTAGCAGGAAGACGCGACATCGAACAGCTCACAAAGAACTTTGGCCGGCTCATGCTTCCTCAACTGGTCAATTAGCGAGAACGCTCGAGTTCGTCCGACATTAAGAGAGCTGTAGCTTTTTTTAGTATGGATTTTTCTCTTTCTAAGCGATTAATCCTAGCTTCTAACTCTTGGATCTTATGTTGTTCAGGCGTCAGAGCTTTAACCGTTGGCGTTTCTCCGCCACGCTCAATCTTGAGTTGATCGACCCAGCGTCGTAAAGCCGTATCACCGATGTCTAGAGAGCGTGCCGCTTCAGATATTGGGTAACCTTGATCAAGAACCAAGCTTGCGGCATCTACTTTGAACTCAGAAGAAAATGTACGTCGTTGTCGTTTTGTCATTGAACACCTCATTTACGGTGGAGACTTTACCATCTAATTTGGTGTCCGGGATCATTAAACCACTACAAAACCCTAAATCCGCTTTGTTCGTTACGAGAGTATACGCATCAGTGGAATCGATTTAATGGACGCAAGAGAGAGAGTCCATTAAATCAGATGATTTTGCCTTACCAAGCTCAACTTCAATACATCAATTATTTCATAAAACTTTGTAACGGCGTAAAAAACAAATAGAGGCAACCTTTCAAATAGTCTCAAAATGCTATCATTTTTTAGAAATGTCATTCTTAATTTTCTTACCCCAAATTTCAACCTTCGCTTTTTCTGTTACTCCGAAAACTTTTAAAGCGGAGCTACCAAGCGACTCATAGTTGAGTTTAATCTTATCTAACTCCGCATTCTCTTTTGATGGTAAATTTAAATTTCTTGACGACATACCTTTAGTTAGAACACCGAGGTTATCAAATGTTTTTTCTTTCCCATCACTCATTATGACTGTGATGCTCTTTAGGTTTACTGTTCCTTGTGTACACTTGACTTTTATATGGTTGAAATGACTATTTGCAAATGGTTTAAGTAGATTGACTACATCAGTTTCGGACTTAAAACTGACGGTTTTATCTGCGATTTTGCTCCAATCATTATCTTCTGAAAATGATTGAAAAGAAGCTACGAAGGCTAAAAGAGAGATAACAATAACATTGAAGGATTTCATACTTTATAAACTTTTAAATTTCGATTTTTTTGTTAAGTCCGCTAAATAAAATAGTAGACAAATTTAGAAAACTCGGTTTAGTTTTCGTTTAGATAAGGTTTTTGCTTGAGCCATGTTGTGTGTCCCTCGCGAACAATCACTAATACTAAAAAGCAAAACTTGCCATCACCGTAAAAAGCTGAGCACTATCATCGTTGCTTGGAGAGCTGACAAATAAGCAAGAACCACTGTTGAACACTTAAAAATACTGGTACTCAGCACTGATGGACAGGCCACTTAACAAATCAAACCTCACACCAACGATGGCAATTGTATTGGAACGTTCATTATCTTAATACAATTGTCCTTAAGCGGTGTATGGCGTGAACAGAGCGAGACGATATGTTAAAATCAACTTCGCTTTGAAAGAGTCTATCCTTTCATGTTGGCGACGTTGGCGTTTTTTATATTGCTGCGGTTTGGGAGAAGGTTTAGGTGATGTCATCCTCAAGACTCCATAATTTATTGAATTCTCTTTCTTCTAGAATATCTTCAATTCTTCGCTTAACTCTTGCTAGCTGCTTTTGATTTTTGCTAGGCTTTTTAGGTGATTCTTTACGAGCCCGAGTTCGCAGAGTCCAAGGCTGTTTCTCGAAGAGGTCGTTATTGTTTCTTTCCGTCATTTAGTGATTCCGTTAGTCGGGGTTGTGTTGAATATCGTGATCGTCTTGACTGACTTTTTTCAGTTTCGATAAACAACCAATTTTAAAACTTTTCTTTCCTACAGCCCTTATCATTAGGTAGCAAAATCAGAAATGATGTGCTAATAAAGTTTAAAGCCAAGTCAAACTCACTACCTTCTAAAGGGGCTTTGCCGCCAAAATTAAAATAACCAAATCAGCACGTTATGATCATATCAGGGACATTAATTCACTGACTTTGACTTCATGCCGAAGCCTCACTAAAAAACCAGCAACTAGCGCAAATAAAACCAACACCTCTCTAATCAATAAACGTTCTCTCTCGTTTTGGATTGACTACGAAACAATAACAGAGTGGATACAATCTAAACACCATAGACGTGGTGGACGCGATTGTTTAGTGACTTAGCTATCACGACTGCTCTCATGGTAAAGCGCATCTTCTCCCTGCCCTTAAGGGCACTGCAAGGCTTTATAGGCTCAGTATTCAAATTAGCGAATGACCTATTGGTTTGTCCCCACTATACGTGTATACGCCGCTGATCCAAGGATGTAGAAATTAATTTCGAAGCATCAACGCGAGGTGCCATCCAAAACCTAGTCATTGATGCGACTGTGCTGAAGGTACACGGTGAGGGAGAATCAAAAGTGAAAAAACATGGAACTGATGGCAAGCATCGAGTCTGGCGCAAACGCCATCTTACGGATGATACAGATACACATGAAACTATCGCCGCAGAGATGACACTATCAGATGTGACCGATGCGGAAGCACACACCAACCGACTCAAACAAACACGCCGAACCATCATGGAAATATCGGGAGATGGTGCATACGATACTAAAGAGTGTCGCAGAGCGATTAAGGTTAAGAAAGCGACACCTTTCATCCCTTCGCATGAAGGCACAACTTTTTTGGTAAAAGGGCATCCACGTAATCTAGCAGTTGGCTGCTAAAAGCTCTATGGCGCCAATAAAAGCGGAAACAGAAGTATGGTTACCATAAGCGATCTTTGACGGAGACCGCTATGTATCACCTAGACAACTACTGGGTGCTTCACTCACGCTTCGAAATTACAACGCACAAGTGGGTGAGACCTACACAGTGATCAAAGCACCCAACAAGCTAACAGGGATAGGTATGCCCCAAACTCAGTATGTTGTTTAAAATGCGAACGATCTAACTAGTGTTCGCTCTTTCGCTGAATTAGGCAACATCAAAGCCCCGATAGACAACAAGCAGCAGTTATTGGTCCTATGCCAGTGATCGATTGCAGCATAGTAAACAGCTCATTGCCGTTTTTAATAATCTCATTTTTCTTATCTTGTTCTTTAATCTTCTCATTAAGATGATTGTAATGATCAAGTTGTTCTCGTAACTCAAGAACTAGTAATGGGGGAACGGATTACCCAGTGACAGCAAGCCACTGAGAAAGCCGTTTTATATTTGCATGACCACGAGTAAAACTGAAACCAAACTCAACAAGAGTTGAAGTAATACTGTTAATAACAGCCGTTCGCTACCTGATATAGCCAGTTCGATTTCTACGAATCACACTTCCAATCTTTGCCCGTTCAAATTTCGGTCTTTTAGCAGCTACAGCGTCGGCGTCAATGAAGTCATTTTTGTGGCTTTTAACATAGATTTTAACATAGATTTTAACATACTGAGATGGAAGAGCTTAACCTGATATCCAATCTCTTGGCAACGTCTAGCTAGCAAGTGAGCTCCACAACAAGCCTCCACTGCGATAGTTAAAGGCCCCTGTGCAGAGATATATTCAATTAGTTTAACTCTAGAGAACTTATGTCGACACAGTTCACGGCCAGAATAATCATGACCAACCAACTTAATGGTCAATTTACCAAGATCGATACCGATTGTTTTGATAGCTGACATGATGGCACCTAATGAAGTTAAGCGACTATGCTGAGTGTAATGTAGATGTGAGGCTTACCATCTAACTTAGTAAATGAACCTTGTTTGTCAAAGAAGTCATTGAACTTACATCAGTCAATCGGCTTTTAGCGAGGCTTCAAACCAGTTAATGAATTTTCCTATTTGATCCTGAGATTTTGAGATTTTGAGATTTTGAGATTTTGAGATTTTGAGATTTTGAGATTTTGAGATTTTGAGATTTTGATTTAATTAGTTCGATTTTTGAAACAAAACCAACTAAAGTAAGCATACTAATCACACAAAACGACAAGGATGCCTATTAATGCGATTAATTTCATTCACTACGCTTACACTCATGCCTTTGCTGGCTTTTTCTTCTACGGCGGCCACGGTTTCTGTAAAATGGAAGGGAGTTGTACCTAGCTTTGATTGTGCCTCTCGTGCTATTAGTAACCAGACTGATGCTAATGCGCTCATGCTGAAATGTTCGAGTGAGTTTAAAATTGAGCCAAAATCAGACTCGAAGCGAAAAAACATGGTGATGTTTAATATCTGAGTCTAAGTTGCGAACGGTATGCTACATTCAGCTTGGACTCTTCAGATGTAGCATATTGCAGAGTCATAACACTAACATAGTTTGACAAACTAGAGTGTTAGCACCTCACGCTTAGCTTGAAAGATATCAAAAGGCTTACGTATGGATCTGGTATAAAACTCATTCATATTCACAAGACTGATAATCTATGGTTCGTGCTTCCTCCCTATTAACGCTGAAAATGTAACTACGCGTACTCGAGCCACCTTAGCTATTAGGTGATTGTTTCTAGTTCATCCAATTGCGGCAACAAAGCCCTCTTCGCGTTCGGAAGCCATGTTAAAAACAATCGGTAGAGAGTTGCCATTGCTTGGGTATTGTTTAAGTCGCTTGTGACTTAGGTAAAATTTGTTCTCGGCAACAAAACCGTCTATAGGTTCAGCCACACTGTAAAGGGAACAAGCACAATTACACCCACATAGGCGATGATAACTAGATTTTTTTCTATCCACTCAACAAAACTCTTCATAACTTAGCTCCAATTATATCATTCAGATTATACGTCTAAAAACCGTTTCCGTATAATTGTTCTAGACAATATGTCCTACCAATCGGTGAGACCTAGAGCGTCTCTTTTTCACAAAGCCAGATTGCGTTCGATATTTCCCGATAAAGTGATCTGGTATAGTTCTGTCAACTTTGTAGCTATCCAGTAAACTAAATCTGATACTCATATTTGTTGAGTCACACTAAGTCTTAATCGACAAGGCATGCTTAAGGCTCGTTGCCAACCACTGCTTGGCGTAAGTGCGACTCGTTTCTGGTTACTGTGACTCACTCACACGAGGGCAGACGAAGTTAGTGTGTTGTCTTGTCTATGGCCAAGCTAATCTGTCGCTCCACAAAGCTCAAAACCCAATCTACATTTCGTTTTGGACGGTGATAACGACACTGATACAAAACTTCCACAATGCTATTCGCTACCATGTCCAAAAAAAACATCTTCCCGCCAATATTGATGCGGTAACATATAGGTTCTGCCTTTGAGCAAGAGATATATCTCTTGTTTAGATCGTTTAATGTCTTCAACAGTCATCTCGTCAAAGTAGTGACTTTGAATGACATCAAAGCAAAGACTAGTGCAATGTACAGCTAATGGCGAATAGCGCATCATTTACCTCCTGAATTTAAGAAAGCGGCAAATGCACTGCCATCTCGGCGTGTTAAGTTAGGCACGTAACGGGAGTACACTCTAAACAGCATCGTAGTCGTAGTGTGACCCATTTGATTCGCGATCCACTCTGGTGATTCACCTGCCGCCAAAAGTAACGTCGCGAAGGTATGGCGGGTTTGATACGGATTACGTCGTTTTAACCCTGCTCTTTCAATAGCTGGATACCAAACGGAACGAGCAACTACGGCGTAATTAAGGTGGCGATTTTGGGCATTAGTAAACACATATTTCAGTTTTTTATCGGCGTTAAGACAATGCTTTTCAAGGGCTTCCACAACCCTATCTGTGAGCTGAATCACACGATATGAACCATCGGTTTTGAGCCCTTTCAATCGACCACGCACAATACTTTGACTAACCGTAATGGTTTTGTTCTCTAGATCCACGGCTTCCCACATCAACCCATCAACTTCACCGGTTCTCATACCAGTAAAAAAGCGAGTTACGTAATAAGCGTGGTACTCCTCATCAACATATTTGAGGAAGCGCTCCACTTCCTCTAATGAGAATGGGTCAACTTCCGTGCGACCTACTTTTAAGGCTTTGATATTCTTCCAGGCTGGGGTAAAGTCATAACGATCAGCGGCTTCATTAAGAATCATCCTAAGCGGTGTCATTATGTGATTTATCCGTGATGGACTTAAGAACTGCGCATTTCGTCCCGGTACTTTGGCGAGGAAGGAGCGAAATTGCATGATTTGAGCCTTATTGATGGCGCTGATCCTTTTACTGCCGAACGTCGGTAGTAGGTATTTATTCAAGACGCCTTCAACGTCCACTAGGTGACCGTGACTCCATTCGACTTTCATCTCGGCTAGCCATGTCTTGGCAAACTCTTTAAATAATGGTGAATCAGGAGCATCAAAGTACTTCTCCGATTGTCTTTGCCTTTCCTTCACGGCTTCAAACTTAGCTGCGTTTTTACTACTCGGAAAATACTTCGAATAATCAAAGTGATCAGTCACTATTTCTGCCTCGATTACCTTCAGCAACTTCGCCGCACGGCGCCTGTTTACAGCATTATCAGCTAATTTCGTATACTCTCTACAACGTTGTCCTTTGTATCGAAAATCAAAGAACAAAAGACCTTGTCTCACGTTAACGCTCCCCATATCAAGCCCCTCTTTACTTCAGTAACATCGTCTCTACGCACACACCGTTAAGCATTTCTTCTTCGATGCGTTCCCATATGAACAAAATTTTCCGTCCACCAAATGGTCGAATATAATGAACCCCCTCAAATAACACGTTATCTTTGAGTTGTTCACGAATTACACGTGCGTCATACTTGATGACAGAAGAAAGCTCTTCCGTCGTTAGATAGGTATATGCCATAATCATTTCCTGTCTTATTCGCTACATTTCGTAGCTCTAGAGAAACACTAAGACACAAAAGATTACCTGTCAACACCATTTTGTGTCTTTAGGGAAACATATTAGGTCTTAATAGAATGATAAAGTGCCATCTTTCCACTCTACTGGGTGCTCGAAAACTCAAAATTTCTGACGTTGTTAGGGACACAGGTATCAACCGCAGTACTGTTAACCGCCTATTTCATGAAACAAACAATCGTGTAGATTTCGATACACTGGAAAAGTTGTGTATCTACTTGGAGTGCAGTGTGGGTGAGTTGTTAGAATTGATTCCAGATGATAACGACTAGTTTCGAATTAACTGGGGTAATAGTGGGCTGACAACTAGACCATTTAGGATCAGTTAACACCATATATACTTGAAAAGTACGATGGTCTAGATTTGGTCTCAAAGTGGTCTCAGTGCACGGAGATTGGTTTGGAAATCTTTAGTGATAGCTTTAAGCTGAAGATCTATAGATATGATAATGCTTTGATATTGTTTGTTTTTTGGGAGTTACTGTAGATAAGAAACTTGGAGCGTGCAGCGGGAATCGAACCCGCATCATCAGCTTGGAAGGCTGAGGTAATAGCCATTATACGATGCACGCATCATCGTGGGACGAGAGTTAATATGCCACATCTGATAGAAAAGAAAAGCCTCTTTTTGCTCATTTTGGGTTAACTGCGCATCTTTGCTTCGATTTGCTTCTTAATTGCACTATCACACTGATGTAAAAAGAAAAAGTGAGACATGAATCTCACTTTTTCTTCACTAGTAGTTAGGTCAGTTCATCTATACCATAGTTGGGTCTGGTTCAAGTCCCATCAACGAGCGACCCAAGATCTGGGCACAGACATCGTAGTCCGTGTAGGCGTGTGCGCCAGTCATATGAGAGTCACGGAACAAACGTTGTGCTTCATTGTCGCTAAACCATGCCATACCACCAGAAGCCTCGAACAGACGGTCGACACTTTCGATACAGATCTTAACCGCGAAAGCCTGATTTGTTCGCCAGAATGATAATGTCTCAGCAGATGGGTATTCCTTACGCTCACCGTGCTCTTTATGGTCATCCCAAGTCTTTTCTAGTAACGCTCGAGCTGCAGCAACCTGGTGCGTCGATTCAGCCAAACGCATCAATGCAGGTGTTGCCACTCCAACATTCGCCCCTGTATAGGCACGGACTCGGTTCTTCTGTTTCTCTTTATAGACTTCCAACATTCGCTCTGCGATACCCAAACTGATTGCCGCGAAGCCACAAGCAAAATATGGACGGTATGGGGTATAGAAAATATCGCTTTCTGGATACAAGTCAAAACCGGCAGAGTACCCTTCCATCATGCCTTTCGCTGTCTCAATGCGGTGTTCAGGGATAAAGACGTCGCGAAGCTCTAGTGTCTTAGTGCCACTGGACTTCATTCCTGCGGCATACCAATCATCGACAATCTTGTATTGATGGCGAGGTACGACACCAAAACAGTAAACCTTGTTGCCGTCTTCATCGAATCGATTAAATCCTAAGATGGCCCAGTCAGCGTGATCGCAGCCGCTACTCCAACGCATGTCGCCATTAAAGATTACACCACCTTCGGTTTCTTCTGTCTTACCAAATGGCGCAATACTACTGCTTGCTGTTGCTTCTGGGTCGGTTCCCCAAAACTCTTCTTGTGCCTGTTTGGAGAACATCGCCATTTGATGACTATGCGTTGCGAGCAAGCTCGCCCCCCAAGCCGTGCCACCACAAGCGCCAGCTAGCGCGGCAACACAATCCGCAAACTCAGGAAGAGAGATCTCTAAGCCACCATACGCTTTAGGCTGAAACGCTCTAAAGAAGCCAATTTCTCGTAACAAGCGAATATTCTCTTCCGGTGGTGTACGGTCCTGTTCAGCTTGCATGGCATTGCTAGCAATAGTTGGAAGAACAGTTTGAAGTTTTTCGAGTAGAGGATTAGGTCTTTTCATCATCGATTCCTTTTGAACGTTAGCCCTGTAGTAATTGTGTTGGGTGGGCAATTACTACGTAGTATGTTCACAAAACCGACAATGTTAAATGGATGTTAGCAACGTTAACTTGTACTTTTCGTAGATTTACCTAATATATTAACTATTATCAAAATCAAAAGGTGAGTTGGATACATGGAAGGACTAACGATCCCGAATTTGAACATTGGGAAAGTCTACGACTCTCGTTACGAGGAGAGTGAATTTCACGTCGAAAAGCTCGATAGTTTGGCGCTGTTTTTTGGTCGAAACATGCCAACACACTACCATGATCGCTACTACCAGATTCACTGCATTTTGGAGGGAACTACCCACGTATTGTTGGATGAATCTCACTACTCCAAACACGGTGTCACTCTATTCTTTACCCCTCCGACAGTACCGCACTCATTCGTGACAGATGATCACGCCAACGGCTTTGTGATTACGGCAAGCCAAACATTAGTCTGGAGACTTTTGGACATCGAAATTGGGCGCAATGATGTAGCTTCAACCGCGATGCAGCCATTTTGTACTGAGGTCGCGGAAGACCACCGACTTATTCAACGCTTTGAGCAGTTGATTGATGAGCAAAGTGGCGCGGATTTCATGAGTGACTCTGCATGTCAGGCTATATTGCAATTGATCCTAATTGATGTACTGCGGCTTGCTAATGCGCAGCCAACGAACACCACCTACCGTAGCAATGATGTCCATGTTTTCAATCAGTTTAGTCAGCTCATCGAGCAAAATTATAAGTCTCATTGGACCTTACCTCAGTACGCGGATCAATTAGGTTTAACCACAGCGAGGCTCAATGATATTTGTCGCCGAGTGAGTGGGCTTGCTTCTAAACGCCTAGTAGCCGACCGTGTCATGCAAGAAGCAAGGCGCTTGCTACTCCTTACCGCTATGTCGGTACAAGAAGTGGCGTACGAACTGGGTTATCAAGATCCGGCGTACTTTGCGAGGTTTTTTAAGAAAAACTCAGGGGAAACTGCGTCTGGGTTTAGAGAAAGGGAGCAGCGCTAACGGCTCTCCCTTATTATGAGATTTGCAGAATGGGGATGGTCAAGTATGGCTAATCTAGACCACCCATAAACAAGTACTTCATTTCCATAAATTCATCCATCCCGTGACGTGAACCTTCGCGGCCGAGCCCTGACTCTTTAACACCACCAAACGGAGCAGCAGCTGTCGATATCAAGCCTTCATTGATGCCTACCATCCCAACTTCTAGTGCATCCCCGACTCGCCACGCCTTACCTAATGACTTGGTATAGAAATAACCAGCAAGACCAGACTCGGTGTCATTGGCTCGCTCGATAACCTCTGCTTCACTAGTAAACCTAAACAATGGGGCCAAAGGCCCAAACGTTTCTTCTTCAGCAATCAGCATCTCATCGGTCACTTCAGTTACAACGAACGGGTGAACAAACTGACTATTAACGGAGTCAAACTCACCACACTGAACCACCGCCCCTTTTTCAAGGGCATCACTGACGTGAGCTTGCACTTTTGCTACTGCTTGTTGATTGATTAACGGTCCAATAGTAACGCCTTCTTCAAAGCCATCACCGACCTTTAGTGCTAGCACTCTTTGAGTCAATTTACTTTCAAACTCATCGTAAACCGCGTCATGTACGTACAGTCGATTAGCGCACACGCAGGTTTGTCCGGCGTTTCTAAACTTGGCGATCATGGCACCTTCGACAGCAGCATCAATATCTGCATCTTCAAATACAATAAATGGCGCATTTCCACCAAGCTCAAGTGCCATCTTTTTGATAGAAGACGCAGATTGATTCATGAGGATTCGACCCACGTTAGTGGAACCGGTAAACGACACTTTACGGACCTTCTTACTCGACGTCAGCACGCTACCAATTTCGATTGCATCACCGGTAATCACATTGAACAAACCATCAGGGATCCCCGCCTGTTGAGCCAATTTCGCTAGCGCTAACGCGGTAAATGGCGTTTCCGGTGCTGGCTTTAGTACGACGGAACAACCTGCTGCAAAAGCGGGAGCACATTTGCGCGTAATCATTGCTGCAGGGAAGTTCCAAGGGGTAATCGCTGCCACCACACCTATAGGCTCTTTCGTGACAACGATCTTGCCATCCGCTTTGTGGCTAGGGATGATTTCTCCATAAGCGCGCTTCGCTTCTTCGCTGTACCAAAGAACAAAGCTTGCGGCGTAAGCGATTTCCCCTTTCGCTTCAGTAAACGGCTTCCCCTGCTCTGTCGTCAAGATACGGGCTAAATCATCCGTATTTTCAACGATTAGATCGTACCATTTCCTCAATACCAAAGACTTATGCTCTGCCGTCGTTTGCTTCCACCCTTGAAACGCCGCTTGGGCAACTTCAACGGATAGTTCAGCCTCTACTGAACCAAGATTCGGGACACCACCTAGAGACTGCAGAGTCGAGGGGTTCATTACACTTGTGTTGCTTTGAGTGGGCGACGCAAACCACTCTCCGCCTATAAAGCAGTGTTCGGTTATGAATAGCGCTGGGTTAGTTAGCTGCATAACGCCCCCTTAATCTGTTACTTCGAATACAACGTTCACTTGTCCGGTACCCGAGCTTGGGAAGTACTCCGTGACTACGGTACTTTCGCCTTCATATTTATCCCAACCGAGTGCACCAAACAGCATGGCGGTATCGTGCATGCCACCTTCCCCAGAGCAGAGGTTGGCGTAATCGGGTAACATCTTCAGGAAGGTCGAATAATCTCGCTGCGCCCACAGTTCAAGGACTCTTAAATCCACCTGTCGGTTGAACTCTTTTGAGATGGTGAAGGTGCCATTGTTGGCTTCGTAGTCCTCATTATTCCAAATTCGATGCGATAACGACCCTGAAGCGAGCAACATCACGCGACTATTACTGGCTTCAATCGCTTCTCGAATCGCTTCTCCCAGTCTTCTAGACGATTGGATGTCGTGAACCGTACACCAAGCGGCAATTGAGACGACCTTAAACTGACAGTCTTCGTTCATATAACGCATAGGAACCAAGGTACCATACTCTAGATCCAGAGAATCTACTTGATGCGACAAGGTATACACGCCTTTTTCTGTCGCCAGCTCAGCGATTTTATCGCCCAGTTCTGGGTTTCCGTAGTATTGGTAGCCTAGGTTTTGAATAAAATGGGGAAACTCGTTACTGGTATAGGTGCCAGAGAACTTGTCTCGCGCATTGATGTGATAGCCCGCATTGACCAGCCAGTGCGTATCTAAGATGACAACAGTATCAACATCGAGATCCTTAGCCATCTGAGCGATCTGCTTGTGGCCATCAATCGCAGGCTTTCGACAACCATGAAGACGGCCAGGTTCTTCGGACATTAACATGGTTGGTACATGAGTAATTTTGGCGGCAACGCAGAGTTTTCCCATCGTTCTATTCCTTTTGAATATGGCTTCCCGTCATTGTGCAAAGAAGCTCGTTGTACGGTTTCAAGTTATCGATTAAGCCCTTAATAGAGGCTAAAAATCATGATGACCGATGCCGTCACTAGGCTCACGGTCACCATTGCAAAAATGGTGGTTGGAAGCAGCACTGCTGAGCAGATGGCTCCCATGTTGTATTTCTGTCCAATCACGGCGTAGACACCAAACATAGGCATGCTTGCCAAAATTACGGCAACAGCAGCCATAGTCGGCTCAAGGTCAAACCAAAGCAGAATCATTATTAGCAACAGCAAAGGGTGTATAAGCAGCTTGCCCAGCATCACCGTGCCGATTTCCTTCTTGCGTCCGCGAACACTGACGCCAACCAGACCGCCCCCTATGGTAAACAAGGCCACACCTGTGACTGTATTTGCTAACATGTCAACGATATGGGTTGCGGTTTCGGGTGTTTTTATCCCAAGCGCTGACACGGACATACCCAGCACTATCGCCATCACGACCGGGTTCTTAGTCAGGCTAAAAAACGTTGCTTTCATTTTCTCAGTTAACTGACTACCGCCACCGCCGTTTGTCAGGTCTGCGAGCGTAAGGAGTAGCGGTAGCATGATTAAGTTTTCCACCACGAGCGTGAGTGAAAACGGCACTAATGCTTGTGTTCCAAACAGAAAGAAGATAATCGGAAAACCAATAAGTAGACTGTTTGAAAAACTCCCCCCAAGTCCTAGCACCACGCTTTCTGTCAGGTTCTTTTGTAGAACTAACGCACTCACCACAGCGACCAAGGTGAAAGCAAGCAGAGAGCCGATGGTGTAAACCAGCAAATAGTCCGCATTCCAAATTTCCAACAGTGGTCTGGTACTTAGCGCACTGAAAATGGCCGCTGGCAATCCGAAGTTAAACACAAACGCCGCAAGCGCCTTGTGACCATTTTCCGGAATAATTTTTTGTTTAGAAGCAAGGTAGCCCAGGCCAATAACGAGAAAAACAGGAAGAATAGTCATCACCACATGATTCAAATGCCCTAGTGACAGCATGTTGCTCTCCCTTTCTCTTTCAAGCGTTATTGTTCGCCGCTAGCTTCTGATGAATATTGTTCTTCTTGTAATTCAGCTCTGGATGCAGCTCGATCATCTCAAAACCAATGCTGAGATATTGGCTATCAAACGTTGGCTGTAAATAGTCACAAAACACGTTAAAGATACGCTCTGCTGCTTGTCGGCGAACCTCAAGGTCTCGCCCTACTCCCACTTTTGCCGTGAGATGTATAAAGCGATTGTTTGGGTCTTCGTCGGCGATGAGGTAATAGTCACTTTTGACGGCACGGGTTCGAATTCCACCCTTTGGAAATACGCCTGTTTCGATGGCTTCTCGGTGAATCACTTTCATCAGCTCTGGAATATCGATATCCGACTCAATATTTGGTGAGAATTCCATAATAAAATGTGGCATTGGGTCACTCCTTAAAAAAGGCTCGCTAAGCAGCGCGAAGCGAGCCTGCGCAAAGGTTGTTATTATTGTTTCAACTACTACCTATTGTTTTCCTAGCGTAGGGACGTTGTGAGTGTCATGCGCAATACAAATGTTCTTCGTTTCCATATAGAAATCGAAGCTCCAGTCTCCACCATCACGACCAATGCCCGACATTTTTACACCGCCAAATGGTGATGGTAGGTTTCGATTATTTTCAGAGTTCACCCAGATCATTCCTGCTTCTACTTTGCTTGCCATGCGCATAGCTCGACCTGTGTTTGAGGTCCAGATATACCCTGACAGCCCGTAGTCAGTGTCGTTTGCAATCTCTAGAGCTTGCTCTTCACTGTCAAACTCAATACAGGTTAGTACGGGTCCAAAGATCTCTTCTTTGGCAATACGCATGCTGTTATCGGCGTCTGTAAACAGCGTAGGCGTCAGGTAGTTACCATTTCCAAAGCTATCAATCGCTTTGCCACCAACAGCAATGGTCGCGCCATCTTCGGTTGCAGCGTCCATATAACTTAGGACTTTGTTGTAATGGGATTGATGAACCAAAGGGCCAACTTCTGTTGCAGGATCCAATGGATGGCCGACTTGAATGTTCTCGACTCGTGCTTTTAGTGCTTCAATGAACTTGGGCTTGATACCACTTTGGATAAGAAGGCGGCTTGAACTGGTACAGCGCTGACCGTTCAAGCTGTAGATCATGAACACAACAGCATCGAGTGCACGTTCGAAATCGGCATCATCAAACACGATGACAGGGTTCTTTCCGCCAAGTTCAAAGTGAACACGCTTAAGCGTTGGTGCGCCTTGAGCTTGAATCATTGAGCCAGTCACGGTTTCACCAACAAATGCCACCGCTTTGATTGCTTTATGTTCGGTCAGAGCTTTACCTGCAACTTCACCAAAACCGTTCACCATGTTCCACACACCCGCTGGTAAACCTGCCGCTTCCGCACATTCCGCCAATATTGCTGCCGTTAACGGACTGAATTCCGCCGGTTTATGAACTACAGTACAACCCGCCGCCAACGCTGGTGCAATCTTCCACGTTGATAACATGAAAGGCGTGTTCCAAGGAGTGATGACGCCAACAGGACCAATCGGTGTACGAACCGTATAGTTAGTGTGATTGTCTTGGTGTAGAGACAATCCGTTTTTCGCTTCCGGTGACTTATCCGCAAAAAATCGGAAGTTCGCTGCGCCTCGAATAGCTGCCTGCTTCATAAAGCGCAGAGGCTGACCGCAGTCCATGGATTCAACCAAAGCGATCTCTTCAGCTCGCTCTTCGATTTTGTCGGCTAGGCGATGCAGGATCTTTTTACGATCACTACCAGCCATCTCCGCCCATTCCGTAAAGGCTGATTGCGCCGCAAGGCACGCTTGGTTCACATCTTCGGCGCTGCCTTTAACGACTTTACCAAGGCTTTCGTTGTTCGTTGGCGATAAGTTTTCGAATGTTTCACTCTCTGAGCCTAAGCTCCACTCGCCAGCAATATAATGACCGAGTGTTTGGTTGCGATATTTTGCTAGGTACTGCTCGGCTTTGGTGAGGTTGCTATCTAGTTGTTGAGCCATAATCTTTGTTCCTTTTTCTTATTCTGAGCTATCGCTGGGCGTAAAAATCTTGTTCCGAAAGGACTGGGTTTTCGAGCGCACCAATGCCTTCTATTTCGCAGCGAACCACATCGCCTGGATGAATGTCTTTGAGTCCTTTCGGCGTGCCTGTCGCGATAAGATCGCCCGGTTTTAGAGTCATAAATTCACTCAAGTACTCAATCAAGAAAGGCACATCGAAGATCATGTCTGCAGTCGTCCCAACCTGAGTCACTTCGCCATTGACCTGAGTTTCAAGTTTGAGGTTGGTGACATCTTCGATGTCGTCTACATCCACAATCCACGGACCAATAGGACACAGCGAGTCTCGGCTTTTCACTCTTAGGTTTGGTCGGTAGTAATTCTCTAGGTAGTCGCGAATGGCGTAATCGTTACACACGGTAAAACCACTCAAATACTGCAGCGCATCCTCACGCTTTACGTTGCGTGCTTCCTTGCCAATCACAGCAACAAGCTCACACTCGTAATGCATAAATTCGATACCATCTGGTCGATATGATGGCTTGCCGTGCGGTGTTAGCGTGTTTTGACCCTTGAGGAAAACTAACGGTTCTTTTGGCGGCTCAAAGGCGAGCTCTGACGCATGATCGGCATAGTTAAGTCCCAGCGCGAAAATTGTTCCTGGGTTCTCTACTGGCACCAAAAACTCATAGGCACCTGACTCAATGACATCACCCGCTTCGGTATTCACCGATAGATCGTCATTGACTGTCACATTCAGCACTTGTTGTTGATATTGAATACGTGCCCGTTTCATTACTCACCTCCTGCGACAATATTTTCTAAACGTAGTACCTCACCAAGCGTTGAGGTGACGTGATCGTATGGTTGGAGTTCGACGCGCTCACCCGCAAAACCAACCGCGATGACATCTCCTTTCTCTAGCGTCATAATGCGAGAGATCTTCTCAAGTAATTGCTCAACATCACGCTCTAATCGGCTCAAAGGAAAGTAGCGCTTCACCGAACCATTAACTGCCGTCACCAACTCCAGTTCTTTGTAGTTGCTCAAATCTGATGTGAGCACAGGGACAGATATCGTGGCAGATTTGTCGATACATTTACCTTTGATATCTGGGCGGTAATAGCTCGCTTCTGGCAAAGAAAAATCATGTAGCAGCGCAAACCCTTCCACATAATTAAGAGCTGCTTCTTGAGTCACTCGACAGCAATGCTTGCCAATAATCACGGCGAGACTCGCACCAACAACCAGCTCGTTTTGCTTCACAGGCCATTCGATAGCACGGTTATCCTGATTCCAAGTATTGTGTGGCTTGAAATACAGCACAGGCTCTGTCGGCAATGCTTTGTATGGTGGTTGCTTAAAGGTGTCAGCTAGGTTTTCGAGCTGCTGGCTATCGTTGAGCGCCACGCAAACTACTTTCCCTTGTAATTTCGCATTCATCGTTTTTCCTACCTTTAATAGACGTTATCGATGACGGGGGTTTCAATATCGTCAACGTGTTTAAGTTTGTATGCGAGCTGCTCCGCGCTTAGACGAAGCAGCAGCGTATCGACGCCAGCGCCGATGAAGGTAACGCCGCGATCGGCATAATCTTTCGCTTGTGTTGGGTTGAGAGAGAGTATCCCCACTGCTTTGCCTGCTTTTTGAATCACGTCGATTGCGTGGTCGATGGCGGCAGTCACTTGAGGGTGACTAGGGTTTCCAATGTGCCCCATCGAACCACTTAGGTCTGACGGACCAATGAAAATGCCATCAATGCCCTCAACAGCGGCGATTGCCTCAATGTTTTCGATTGCTTCTTTGGTCTCTACTTGAACCAAAATGCAAATCTGGTCGTTAGCGCGGTGCAGATACTGTGGAATGCGATTCCACTGCGATGCTCGTGCGAGCGCACTGCCAATACCACGAGTACCAAGCGGCGGGTATAACGCTGATTTAACAACATTTTCTGCTTGTTCAGCGGTATTAATCATTGGCACTAGCAAAGTTTGCGCGCCAATATCAAGCAGACGCTTAATCAATGTGGGATTCGCATCTTCCGCACGGACTATTGGTGATGTGTTGTATGGTGCGAGCGCTTGCAGATGAAGCTTAATATTGGTTAGGTCAAACGAGGCGTGTTCGCCATCGATTAATACCCAATCGAACCCTGCACCACCGCAGATCTCTGCGCAGCTTGTATCTGGCAAGCCTAGCCACAATCCCCAAAGAGGGTCATTACCTGATAGCGACTGTTTAAATTGGTTTTCCAACATAACTTTCCCCTACACGAACTTGACTGAAATACCGCCTAACGGACCAAAGTCAGCATGAATCGTATCGCCTTCTTTCACTGGAACGGGTCTTGTAAAGGAGCCCGCTAGAATGACCTGACCCGGCTCAAGAGAGACACCGTGCGGCGCAAAGCGCTTACAGACCCAGCAGATACCATTTGCAGGATGGCCCAATACCGCAGCAGCAAGGCCGGTCTCTTCGATCTGTCCATTGAGATACAACATGGCGCCAGCCCATCGAAGGTCGATTTCTGTTGGTTTGATCGGTCGTCCACCTAAAATGATGCCGGCATTTGCAGCGTTATCTGCGATGGTGTCGTACACCTTGCGGGTATAGCCTGTCTCGGGATCGGTTCGATGGCATCGAGCTGCAATAAGTTCAAGCGCAGGAATGACGTAATCGGTCGCGTTGAGGACATCGAAAATAGTGACATTGTCACCTTCTAATTTGTCCTTTAGAACAAAAGCCAGCTCTACTTCGATGCGGGGGTCTAGGAAGTCTGAAACAGCGATCTGCGCACCATCAGAAAAGAACATGTCATCCAAAAGCACACCGTAGTCAGGTTGGTCGATATTGACGGCCATTTGCATAGCGCGTGACGTTAGCCCGATTTTGTAACCTTTAACCTCTGCCCCTTCGCGTTTTTTGCGTTCCACCCAGCGGCTCTGGATCTTGTAGGCATCGTCCATCGACATTTCTGGGTAATCCAACGTAAGAGCAGCGATCTGCTCTCTGGTTTTCTCTGCCTTATAGAGACGTTCGGCAGCTACTTGAATTTGCTCTTCTGTTAACATTCGATTTCCTTTCGTTTCCGTGCTGGCTAAAGCAATGACTTATTGTTTTCTATTTTGGTCTTGCTGATTGAGCGGTTACCCGCCCAAAGTAATTAATATGTTAAGTACTTTAGTTAATATGTTAAGTAAAGTCCAGAAATGACAAAATCCAGATTAAGCTGCTGTTTTTAAATAAATTTAATTAAAACTCCAATTTTACAGAATGATGAAATGTAACTTCATTTCACGCTTACCGTGACAGGAGTCATGATTTTTGATGGGTATTCAGAGCAAAGTGAGGCATCTATCACTAAGAGTGTTTTACAAAACCCTGATTAATTTTTGTTTCATTGATCTAGTTAACATATTAAGCATTATTGATACATTTAATTAACACTGGCGATTTGATTTTGAGCGAAACTAGTTAATACATTAAGTAATCAACAAAACAACGACTCACTAAGTGGGCAATGCTCAAGCAGGATCGAGCAACTAATAAACCGTGAAACGAAAGGAAAGACGTTATGCGAGTAAATAAAGTCGCCGCTATTACTACAACTGCTCTACTTCTTATGGGATCTTTTTCCGTACACGCTGAACCAGAAAAAGTCATTAAAATCAGTACTTGGGGTTCACCCAACCATGGCATCAACAAGGTTGTATGGCCAACTTGGGGACAATGGATAGAAGAAGCGACTGATGGTCGTGTCGGTATCAAAATTGAATACGATCTCGCCCCACCACAAACACAAGTTGATGTCGTTACAGATGGCATCGGTGATGTCACTTGGATTTTTCATGGTCACAAAGCAGGACGCTTTCAGTTGACTCAGTTACCTGAAATTCCAACCTTTTCTGAAGGCACTAGCTCTGAGTTAATGTCACAAGCTTACTGGCGAACCTACGATAAGTACCTTAAGAAAGGGCGTGAGCACCGCGGTGTTGAAGTGATGGCATTGAGCGTCCACGGACCCGGTCAGCTCATTACTAAAAATCCCGTAGAGTCCCTTGAAGCTATCCAGGGTAAGAAAATTCGTGTCGGTGGTGGTGTGATTTCTTCTGTCGCCAAAGATATGAAGGTGACTCCAGTTTTCATTCCAACAACTAAAGTTTACGAGTCTATCTCTCAAGGTGTCGTTGAAGGCGCGTATCAACCGGTTGAGGCGCTGAGTTCATTCCGACTTGCCGAAGTTGCAGACAATACACTAGTGATTCCTGGCGGCCTGTATCGCGGCAGCTTTGCCATCGTTATGAACATCGATACCTTCCGTGGACTTTCGAAAGAAGATCAACAAGCGATCAAAGATGTTTCCGGTGAAAAACTCTCGCGTTTGTTCGGCAAAATGTGGGATGACGTTGACAACGCTGCTTACGAAACCGCTTTAGAGGGCGGGCATACTTTCACTCCAGCATCACCAGAAATGATTGAGTCGTTGAAAAAATCCAGCGAGCCGCTCGTCAATAACTGGTACAAGGTTGCGAAAAAGCGCAAGGTCGATGGTCCTGCCGCTTATGAGTATTTCTACCAACAACTTGATCAAGGATTGTAATCACTATGAATGGTTTTAGTGTTGCTAAGACCATACGGCGAGGGCTAGAAACCCTCGCTGCCATCAGCTTACTTCTCATGATGTTGATAACGTTCGTTGATGTGACTGGTCGATACTTCTTTAACGCTCCCGTGATGGGGTCTACTGAGCTCATCGAAGTATTGCTCGCAGTGATGGTTTTTATGGCGTTTCCACTGGTGTCGTGGAATGAAGAAAATATATGTGTTGACCTGCTCGACAACTACTTCCCAGAGAAGTGGATTGGCGTGAGGCAGATTGTGATTAACCTCATCTGCAGCTGCTCGCTTATTTTGGTGGCAATGATGAACTGGAAGCTAGCCGGACGCTCTCTGGAATACGAAGAGGTGACCGAGATCCTTGAAATGCCACTAGGCTATGTCACTTATCTCATCTCCATTACCGGCTTTGTTGGTGGCGCACTTACAGGTTTCAACGCTCTGGTGTACGCAAAAGGCTTATTTAGCAAAAAGAGCCCTGCTCCAACCGTCAACACAAATAGCAAGGAGGCGTAAATGATTGAGTCAATTATCGGCTTTACTGCATTGATCATTATGGTATTTCTTCGCCTTCCTCTCGCGTTTGCGATGGGTGTGGTTGGATTTATCGGCTTTTGGTATATCAATGACTACAACTGGAATGCCGCCATGTCGATGGCAGCAAGACGCATCATCGATACCGGCCAAGACTACAGTCTTTCAGTCATTCCACTATTTATCTTAATGGGCAACTTCGTAACTAAAGCGGGCTTATCGAACGAGCTTTACCGCGCTTGTAATGCCTTTGTTGGGCACAAGCGAGGCGGGCTATCGATGTCGACGATTCTTGCCTGCGGTGGGTTCTCTGCAATATGCGGGTCTAGTCTTGCAACCTCTGCCACCATGTCACAAGTTGCCATGCCGCCGATGCGAAAGTATGGCTACTCTGATGGCTTAGCAGCTGCGTCCATTGCGGCAGGAGGTACACTTGGGATCCTTATTCCACCGAGTGTCATGCTGGTAATTTATGGACTGCTCACTGAGAGCAGTATTCGCGAACTCTTTGCCGCAGGCTTCTTACCTGGACTGCTTGGTATCGGGCTCTATCTTGCGGCAGTACAGTGGGTTGTATTCCGCTCCCCTGAAAGTGCACCTCCTGGTGAGCGCATACCTTGGGGTCAAAGATTTATCGCATTAAAAGGCATCCTCTCAACGCTACTCTTGTTTGTGCTTGTGATGGGAGGCATCTATGTGGGAGCCTTTACGCCAACGGAAGCAGCTGGTATAGGTGCAACAGGTGCATTTACGCTCGCCGCATATCGACGCAAGCTCAACTATCAGGTGATGCGTGATATTTTGGTGGATACTGCAAAAACGTCCGCTTCACTCTTCGCTGTTGTCATTTGCGCGCTGATTCTGTCTAACTTTATTAACCGTGCTGGGCTGCCAACTGCCTTAGTTGAAATGATTCAAGCCGCTAACGTAACACCAATGATGGCGCTCGGTTTGATTCTACTGGTCTACATCATTCTCGGTTGCGTGTTTGAAAGTATGTCGATGATGCTACTGACGGTGCCAATCTTCTTCCCCGTCGTGGTTGAATTGGGCTTCGATCCTATCTGGTTTGGTATTGTTGTTGTCGTGGTAACGGAGATCAGCTTGATAACCCCACCTGTGGGTCTAAACGTATTTGTTCTCTCGGGCATTATAAAAGACATCAACACCGGTACTATTTTCAAAGGCGTGTTCCCATTTTGGGTAGCAGATATGGTTCGATTAGCCGTTATCGTTCTAGTACCCGCTATTGTGTTGTTCTTGCCTAACATGTTGTATTAAAAAGCAAAGTGGCTTTCCTTTGGGGAAGCCACTTTTTCGTTTAGAGTAAAGTATCTATCTGTATTTATTGACAAATAAATCACCATATATCAATAGGATGACTTCATTTTATTTCTGATATATGGTTTATTAGTAGTAAGGAAATTATGAAGGTTAACCTAGTGACAAAATACGAAGATTCTCTGCCGCTCCAACTGATTAGAGCCAGAGACATCGCCATGGAATATTTCCGTCCCGTGCTGGCAAGTAACGACCTTACCGAGCAGCAATGGCGCGTTATGCGTGTATTGGACACCAAAGGCGAAATCGACTTCACTACCCTATCTCGTGAGTCTTGTATTCTCAGTCCCAGTCTCACTGGTATTATCAATCGACTCGAAAAGCTTGGTTATGTAGAGAAGAAGAAGTGCGAACACGACGGACGCAAGTCCTACATTCACCTAACTGCCAAAGCGGAAAGCTTGGTAGAACGCTTACGGCCACAAATTGAAGAGCAATATGTCGCTCTAAAAGAGCGTATTGGAGAGGATCGTTATTCAGAGCTCTCTAACTTGCTCAACGAACTTATCGCGAGCAAACACTAAAACACCCGCTTATGCGGGTGTTTTTATTTTTATTCCTACTTAGCTTTTTAACGACTATGCCACTTCGGCGACCTTCACATCTGCTTGTAGATGTTTGAACTGACGGTCAAAGTACATGAGCGCATCTTTGTCTTGTGTCGTGATTGCCTCGACTTCTAAAAAGAACACCGTGTGCGTCCCCACTTCTTTCATATCACTGATGCGACCCTCAAGCGTGGTTAGTGCACCGTTCAATACTGGTACCTGATGCTGGTTGAGCTTCCAACCTTCCAGCTCGAAACGCTCTTCCATCTCTAATCCTGTCATTCCAGCAAAGTGCATGGACATTTCCTGGTGTTCACTCGCACAGGTATTGATGCACATACGACCATTGCGCTTAAAGATATCGTTAGAAGCACTGGAACGGTTCACACAAACCAACAAGGTTGCTGGGCTATCTGTTACCGAACACACGGCGGTAGCGGTAATGCCAATGGTACCTGCTTCACCGCCCGTGGTCACAATGTTGACGGCAGCTGCGAGTTTCGACATCGCGTTACGAAATTCTTGTTGTAGAGACATGGTATCTTCCTTTTCGCTAGACTGAGTTTTGGCGCTTTGGAGAGCGCTCCCTGTTATGTGCTTTCATTGTGGTTTATTAACGCAGATTGGAACATAGACAGTTATCGTGTTCGCTTGTACTTTTCGCAGCAGTTGGAGTAATACATCGAGGGGATAAAAGTAAAGGAATAAGGTAGGTGAATGGATTTCAATCATTTTCAGCCCCAAAACCAACAAACCCACATGCTAAGCATATGGGTTTACTGTTATGAACAGTCTTTTGTTGAGACCTGACTAGTCTCGATCAATGGCAAACGGTGACCAAGCTTGACGTGTCGGCATCACCTCAACTCTGTTGATATTAATGTGCTCGGGAAGATTGGCGATATAAAACATATGCTCAGCAATATCTTGAGCGCTAAGTGGAGTTGTACCTTTGTATAAGTTATCTGAGGCCGTTTGATCGCCTTTGGTCCTTACCAAGGTAAACTCTGTCTCAGCAATACCTGGAGCGAGATCTGTCACTCTTACACCTGTGCCTTGAAGGTCACAGCGCAGGTTGTAGCTAAACTGCTTAACAAATGCCTTACTTGCACCATAAACGTGGCTACCTGGATAAGGCCATTGTCCTGCAATAGAGCCAACATTAATGATAGTTGTCCCCGCGCCTACTTCAATTAGCTTCGGCAGTAAGGCATGGGTCACGTTGACGAGCCCCGTGCAGTTGGTATCAATCATGGTGTGCCAATCGGATAGGTCCACATCTGCAGCGCCTTCTGGCGCCAGCGCTAGCCCTGCGTTATTGATAAGTGCGGTTATCTCTGAGAACTCACTCGGTAGGGATTCGACAGCCTCTTTCACAGCCGCTGCATCTCGTACATCCAACTGAATGATATGCGTTGGGACATCAAAACATTCCTTAAGATCTAACAATCTTTCCAAGCGTCTTCCCGATAGCACTAAAGACCACCCCTCACTTGCAAATTTCTCTGCGGCTGCACGTCCAAAACCAGAAGTTGCGCCAGTAATAAATGCAATTTTCTTCATCTTGCTGTTCCCTCTCAAAGTAAGTCCATATCAAAGTAAAAAAAGTAACGAGCGCTAAACCCATTAAAATTGGAGCTGTAGTAAACCTTGGCGAGAGCTCAGGTAGCCATTGATGCATCTTTTGCCCAAGCAAATTACCCACTAAAGCAAAAGGCAGCAGTGTAAGACCGACTAACATCAAATATCTACTAACCGCTCCAATTGCCGTTAACCCCACCAATGAGGTCAAAGCACTGACCATAAAAAAGACGATGGCTGTTGCCCTGAGCTCTTTGCTGCTCATCGTCAGATTCAACAAGTACAAAATAAGCGGTGGTCCACCTGCAGAACCGGCAGTCATACCAAACCCGGAGAACGCCCCGACTGCGAGTGAATATCGCTTGTCGAGCCAAAGCAGCCTTAAATCCAGCATTATCAGCCCTCCCGCCGCCATAGACAGCCCGGCGATTAACATTTTCAAAGCCTCAGATGAAATCCAAGACACGACAAATAGCGAAAACGGCGTAGCGATAAGCATGCCTACTATCAACCTCTTGACTAGCGGTTTGTCTATCTCGGTATGCACACCACGCAGCAAGCAAACGCTACTAAGTAGGTCCAGCGTAATGGCGATAACAATCGACTCAATCGGTGTAAAAACAAAGTTCAAACAAAGAGCCGCAATGACCGCAAAACCAAATCCGGAATAGCCACGTACCACTCCTGCAAAAACGATCAGTACCGACGCGATCCCTATCTCAATCCATGCCATGACGATGCTGTTCCAATGTGCTGACCTCAAATCTCAATACTGATGCGCTGTGTGTTTTCAATGTAAATAGATTGCGTTTGGTGCCATAGAGCCAGTTTGAAGAATCCTCTAGGGCAGACAGATGCTGGAATTACTGACCCACGACTTTTTTGAAACTGACACTACTTCCATGACGCCATTTCTCGCCAAGATAGCTTTACTGCTCGCGTTTCAAGAGCGATGTCATTGCACAGGAGAGAAAAATGGATTTGTTATCATCTGAAATTACTAACCAAGACGTTATTGAACTGGATAAACACGTCTTCCATTCTTGGTCAGTTCAAGAGAGTGCGACGCCCATCGCGATTGCTAATGGGCAAGGCTGCACTATGTGGGATTTTGACGGAAAAGAGTATTTAGACTTTAGCAGCCAGTTGGTGAATACCAATATCGGTCATCAACATCCTAAGGTCATTGAAGCGCTAAAGAATCAGGCAGATACGCTAGCAACCATAGCGCCAGCTACTGCCAACTTCACTCGCGGTATGGCGGCCAAACGCATTCTTGAGCGTGCGCCTGATAGCTTCAAAAAGGTATTCTTCACCAATGCAGGTGCCGATGCTAACGAGAACGCCATTCGCATGGCAAGGCAGTTTACTGGACGTGATAAAGTCCTCTCAGCCTATCGCTCTTATCATGGCAACACTGGTTCAGCAATCGCAGCGACTGGCGACTTCAGACGCGTGCCGAATGAGTACAGTCGCGGTCACGTGCACTTCTTTAACCCGTATCTGTATCGCACCGAATTTAACTCGACTTCTGAACATGAAGAGTGTGAACGCGCACTTGCTCACCTAAAACGAGTCATTGAGTGCGAAGGACCAAACTCAATTGCCGCTATTATTCTTGAAACCATCCCAGGAACGGCTGGATTTCTATTGCCCCCTGAAGGTTACCTACAAGGTGTGCGTGACATCGCGACACAACATGGCATTCAGCTGATCTTCGATGAAGTGATGGTCGGCTTCGGACGCACTGGCAAATGGTTTGCGTTTGAACACTTCAATGTGACGCCTGATCTTGTGACCTTTGCTAAAGGGGTCAACTCCGGATATGTGCCCGTGGGAGGCGTGATGGTTAGCGAAGCTATCTGCGAGTTCTTTAAGTCCGAATTCTTTATGGGTGGACTGACCTACTCAGGCCATCCGCTTGCCATGTCGACAATTGTCGCGGCAATCGATGCAATGGAAGAAGAAGGCATCATTCATTACGCCGATGAGATCGGAAACTCATTGCTCGGCCCTTCATTAATGGCCCTGTGCGACCAGCGCAGCGTCATTGGTAACATTCGAGGTAAAGGGATGTTTTGGGCGGTAGAACTCGTCGAAGACAAATCAACCAAAGAGCCGCTGAGTAATGCGAAGATGGGACTCATCAAGCAAAAACTCACTGAGCGAGGATTGTTGACCTTTATCGTTAATAACCGTATTCATGTCACCCCACCGCTGATCATCAAGCCAAACGAGATCAAGCATGGCGTCGCTCTTATTGACGAAGTCTTAGCTGAATTCGATTAACAACAGCAATAAGTGCCAAGCGATTCGCTTGGCACTTACTTTCACTCTCTCTAAACTATCCGCTAACCAAACTATTAAGGCACTACCTTAGCCCATCAAACGCTTTTGCGAGCTCGATAATACCGGGTTGTATTAGTGCTTTATCAATGGAATGAAACCCCAACCTGAAATAGCGATTAGCATCGTTACTCATCAACGTATTAGACATTGTCCATTGATCACCTAAATCGGGCTGAGATGCCGTCATAAAGTGCGAATACCCGGTTTCCACTAATACCCCATGTTGTGCTGCGCGCGAAACAAGTCTTTGGCTGCTTATCTTGTCGGGAGTTTGCAACCATAGAGCGTTGCTCAGTTCATTCTTGGCAAGTCTGTCGCAGTATGGGATGTGTTTTGATACTGCATCATTGATAATATCCCAGCGCTGTCGGGTGTTTTCACGAAAACGACGTACAAAGCTATCGTAGTAGCCTTGAGCGATGAAATGCGCCATCTCCATCTGTAATCGAGTCGGTGGATGACGAAACATCAACCGGCGCAGCGCTCTCAGCTCATAAATAAGCTCCTCTGGAGCGACAATAAACCCAAGTCTGAGTCCTGGTGCGAGGATTTTCGAGAAGCTACTTACGTATATCACTCTACCGGACTTGTCTTGCGCTTTTAAAGCCGGTGCAGGGTTGAGCTCAAAGTTACTGTTGGAGTCGTAGTCATCTTCAATAACGATGGCGTCGTTCCGCTGCGCAAGTTCCAATAGCTCTTTTCGACGCTGCTGGCTCATCGTTACTCCCGTTGGCGCTTGATGACTAGGCGTTACATAGAAATAGTCGCACATTGAAGAGAGTGAGTTTGGTTTCAAACCTTCATCATCAACTTGATGTGGATGTAACTGCGCACCTGCCAAGCCGAAAATGTTGTACGCCTCTTTGTAGCCAGGATTCTCAACACCCACCCTTGAATCACGATTCATCAGCAACTGAGACAACAAATAGAGACCATTTTGAGATCCAATGGTAATCAAAATCTCATCATTGCTGGCGTGAATGCCCCTTTGCGGAAGAACGCGAGTTCGTATCTGTTCAACGAGCAACTCAACATCCTTATCAACCTTGTCGCAAAGCCAGCCATGATCGTGGGAGTCGGCAATCACCTTTCTTGTGGCCTCTCTCCAGTGTGATAATGGAAAATCATTAATATAGGGCTGACCATAAATAAACGGATACTTATAGCAACTCCAATGTGTCGGTTTTACAATTCTTGGAAATTGGTGGGTATTCACCTTTATTTTATCGTCCCAATTTGGTGCAGCGTCTGCACTATTATCTGCACTTAGCTCTATATTCACAGCACTCTCTTGCGAGCTTTCTTTATAGCCATCAGATAAATAATACCCACTTCTTGGACGACTAATTAGATAACCATCGTCTAGCAGACTCTCATACACCAAAGAGACAGTATTCCTAGAAACTTTCAGTTGCTGGGACAGCTTACGACAAGATGGGAGCGCCTGCTCAGGCGAGAAGATCCCCGACAAAATCGCTTTCACAAGGTATTCACGAACTTGCTCCTGCAAGCTTCTGGTTGAATCAAACTCAATAAAACACTGATAATCCACGGCCACAACTTAACCCCTCCAGAAATACATTACGACGACTAACTGTTAATTAAGAGAGCAAGAAATAGACCACAACAACTGTGGGTATTATTTGTTTACAAACTGCAGCTGTCCCATGCCGATTTTAAAATTGGCTCTAACTCCGAATGGTTACAAATATCTAAAGTGAATGTGTTCAAAGAAAACGTTCACAATATTGAAAAGGATGGATATATGGGACATGGAAAGCAGATTAAAAAATGGTTCTCAGTCGCGGCAATTGCATTAGCAGTAGGCTCTTCAGCTAGCGCTGTCAGTGCCGACCTTCCACAGGTTTTGGAGTCGGGCGTACTAAAGGTGGCGACAGAGGATAACTACTCACCGTTTAACTACATCGCTAAAGGTCAACCAAGCGGCATCAACAAAGATCTTCTCGATGAGCTTCGCGAATACGCAAAGTTTGAGGTCAAACAAGACATCCTACCTTGGACAGGCCTACTCGCTTCTGTTTCTGCGGGTCAATATGACTTGGCTCTAACTGGCGCAATCGTCACCGATGCAAGGCTTCAAGTTTTTGATTTCACTCCCCCTATCGCCTCTGCTCAGCATTACTTCTTAGCTCGAGCCAAAGATGACTCGATATCTGGCGTATCTGACTTAGACGGGAAAACAGTGGGCCTTCAAGCCGGTAGCGCTCTGCTAGAGCGTCTCCCAGAGCTTAAAACCATGCTTGAGGCCGAGGGCAAATCTTTGGGTCGAGTGGTTGAATATCAATCTTACCCAGAAGCCTATGCCGATCTTGCGAATGGACGCGTTGACTATGTCATTAACAGCATCGTTTCCGTCAATGAGGTAGTGAAGACTAAGTCGAAGGTGTTTAAGAAGGGTGAAGCGGTATCTGGTCCTGGTTTCGTAAGCTGGCCCGTACCAAAACAAAATCCAGAACTCTTGGCATACCTAACGGACTTTTTCAAACACCTCAAAGAAACGGGACGATTAGCTGAGCTCCAAGAGAAATGGTTCGGCGAATCCTTTGATGACTTGCCAATCGAGCCAATCACAACAGTTGAACAATACCACTCATTAACTGCAGTAAACCCTAGCTAAACGATGACCTAAGCAAGTGGGCTTGTCATGTAACTGCAAGCCCACATTCCTAAACAATCTTTTTGGAGGTGCATACATTATGGATTACTACGCATGGATGCAGTTATTAGAAGGCGCGTGGACGACCGCTTGGATCTCCCTTGTTTCTATCGCTTTAGGCGTTGTCATAGGACTCGTGATTGCTCTGGTTAGGATGGCGAAAGTGCCTTTCTTAGACCAATTTCTAGGCGTCTACGTCAGTTGGGCGAGAGCGACACCACTGGTCACGTTAGCCTTGTTTATTTTCTTATCTTTCCCATCATTTGGCATCAATCTAGACAAACACCTTTCCGCTATCTTATGTCTCACACTCAATACGTCCGCGTTCAACGCTGAAATCTGGCGCAATGCGTTTCTCAACTTTTCAAATGGACAAAAAGAAGCCGCCGAAGCGATCGGCATGTCTCGATTAGTATATTTTCGCCGCATTATGTTCCCACAGATGGTGATCGTTAGCCTACCCGCGCTTGTGAATGAAATGTCGTTCTTAATTAAGGGCAGCCCAGCAATTGCCGTCATTGGTGTGGTAGACCTAACACGCGTAACTAACCGTATCGCAGCCGTCACTTATGAACCTCTAGGACCAATACTCTGCGCGGCTGTCCTATATATGTGCATCATCGGCTTACTGATAAAGCTTCAACATATGGCTGAGCAAAAAGCCAGTAACTTAGCCGCGTAGGAGGAAACAGTATGAACGAATGGCAAATTATTTGGGATCAACGCGAGATCTTTACCTACGGCCTATTTACGACAGTCATGCTGTTTGTGTCGGCATCAACGATAAGCTTTTTTATGGGATTAGCACTTCTAAGCGTGCTTGAAAATGGCAGCAAGGGTCTAAGCTACTGCGTGCGAGGTAGTATCAACATAATGAGGACGCTGCCGTTTCTTATCCTTGCCTACTTACTCTATTACGGCTTACCGCAAGTTGGCATTCGCATGGATGCTATCACCGCCGGTCTCGTTTCACTGTGTTTGTACCACAGCACCTATTTCTGCGAAATATTCCGTGGTGTCAGAAAGGATATGGATGAAGGCTACATAGAAGCCGCTAAATCCTGTGGCTTCTCGAAGTTCAAGATTTTCACTCGAGTTATTGCACCGAATGTGTTGTTTAAGTCCATTCCACTCATTGCGAATCAACTCATTATCTGTCTCAAGGATACGGCATTTTTGAGCATCATTACCGTCAGCGAGATCACCGCCGCTGCGAACAGCATTCAATCTACCTACTTTATCCCACTCAATGCCTTTATCGTCGCGATTGGTTTGTATTGGATGGTCAGTATTGCAGTTGAACAAGTAACCAAATTAGCACTTAGCAAAGTGCAACAACGAGGGCTAAGTCATGCTTAAACAATCAGTTGAAACTACTCCAGACATCCCACTCAGCACATTTAAAGAAAGCGCGGAGCTGCACATCGTTGACACCGTTGAGCACCAAGAAACGCCATTAATTGACACGACTCAAGATGCTATTGAAGATGATAAAGATTCAATCATCAAAATCATTAATCTATCTAAGCAGTTTGACGGCATCGAAGTGCTTCGAGATATCAACCTCAATATACAAAAAGGCGAAGTCGTCAGCATTCTTGGCTCATCGGGCTCAGGTAAATCTACCTTGTTGCGCTGCATTAACTGGCTCGAGCAGCCGGAGCGCGGTTTTATCTATGTTGGCGACGAACGTATCGGTGTCAACGCCGAGACCAACAAGCCAGCTAAATACAAAGAGCTTGCCAAGATGCGACAACGCGTCGGCATGGTATTTCAAAGCTTCAATTTATGGCCGCACCTTACCGTTAAGCAAAACGTGATGGAAGCGCTCATTCATGTGAAAAAATGGTCGAAGTCCGAAGCAGAGAGCATGGCGGAAACACAACTAGAGAAAGTTGGCATGTCACACAAACTCGACAGTTACCCAAGCATGCTATCGGGAGGACAGAAGCAGCGCGTGGCTATTGCTCGCGCATTAGCAATGGAGCCTGAGGTACTGCTCTTTGATGAGCCAACCTCAGCTCTTGACCCTGAGCTCGTAGAGGAAGTACTAACGGTTATGCAAAAGCTCTCTAAAGAGGGCTATACCATGGTCATCGTCACCCATGAGATGGATTTCGCTCGACAAGTTTCTGACCAAGTAGTGTTTTTGGAAAAAGGCATATTGATTGAGAAAAATCCCCCAGAAAAATTCTTTACCGACCCAGATTCCACTCGAGTAAGACAGTTTTTGAAACTCGATGCGAGCTAACCCACCTACGAAAATCGGAGAGTCTTGCTCTCCGATTTTCTCTCTCCTGTTTCCTACATTTCATCGAACCCTCGATACTTATCACTGCTAAATCGCCATCCCATATACGTCAGCCAATGTCCCTACAAAATTTTTCAAACATTGCAAAACTAGGCGCTAGAGCACAATTTCACGTTCTGAATATTTCGCTAACTCCTGAACAATGATATCTACCTTATCAAAATGTATGACAATAATATAAAAAGGTTTAACTCATGAAAAATAAGCTTATCTCTACTGCTGTGTTGCTTGCTATCTCTTCAATGGCGAGTGCAAATGTTCAGTTTTCGAATCCTGAAGGCAAACTAGGTGAACCTGCAGATTACCCTCAATACAGCAATGTGTTATCGGCTTCTGAGCTGCAAATCTCTGATCCTGATGGAAAGAAAGGCAACAAAGAGTATTTTGCGCTCGACAACAACTATTCAGGTATTGTGAACGACAACTTCTATGTCGACAAAACGAGCGAAGCTTTGGTCTTCAAGATGAAGAACGACCATCTTCGTAATGAATTAAGAGTACAAGAAAACTTTCGTACTGATCTTCCAAATGAGTTCTATACACTCAGCTCAAAAGTTGAAATCGTGAACCCTGAAACAGCGATGGAAAACTCGAAGTCCAAACAGAACGAAATCACCTTCTTGCAAGTTCATAACAAAGGTCTGGACGACCTAGGCACACACAATGTTCCGCACCCACTTCTTCGTGTCGTGTGGAAGCAAGACAATAACGGCGTTCAAGGGCACTACTGGGCTATCGTGAAAAACAATGCGGTAATTTGCAAAGGCTCGATGGGCAAGAAAAACAAAGACAAAGAGATGTGCAAATCTGACGTTGCGTACTCTCAGATTGACTTAGGTAAAGCGCCTGTTGGTGAAACGACTGAGTTTGACATCACCGTCGGCAACAAGATCCTTGCGGTCGATGTAAATGGCGAGAGAAAAATGGAGAAGGACATCGACTATTGGCGTCACCTTCTCAGCTACTTCAAAGCAGGCGTCTACAATCAGTTTACCGATGGTGAGAGCGAAGCTCACTTCTACAAGCTAGAGTACACTGAACACAAAGGCTAATGTCGTAACTTATTCAAACCCTACCAAACCTCTTATGTATGAGTATAAAAGGCTTGGTAGGGCTATTCAAAACGTTATGGCGGAAAGCGCAGTTACTTTTCACGACTTCCAATAACTACTCCCATACCACGATACCGTGTCTATCTATCGTCCCTACTCGATCCCGAGTAATAAATTGAACTCTATGATACTGAACATCGATGGCTTTAAAGCCCGTCTCTAGCATTAGGCTTGCAAGTTTTCGGATAGCCATTGGGCTGAAATGTGTCATTGTGCGCCTCCCTTAGTGTGTTTGATGGACTAAAGTTAGCTTGATAGCAGCAAGATCAAAAATCGTTCTTGTAGGATGCGACCCTTCGTTTTAGCCATATTGAGGCAAACGCTTGCTTCGTTTATGTACGAAAATCTAAAGCCGAATAAAATTGACTGAAAAACGAATATTTACTATCGAAAAACCACAAAAGCTCTGATACCTTTACGCCATCAAAAAAAGACCCCCAGATTGATTAGACGGACCTATGCCTTCCACTCAAACCATCAAGAAAATCGTCGATATTGGTGACACGCTTCATCGAAGCGGCTGTGCTCCCTACAAAGTAGAGAAATACGCTCAACATTACGCCCAAAAGCACGGGGTTGACGTTATGGTCCAAGCGACACCAACGGCAATCAACTACCAGTTTCCCGACAAGAACAATACGGTGGTTTTGAAGCGCTTAAAGCCAGCATCAATCAATCTTAGCCTACTCGCTAACACCATTATTCGCATCAATCAGCCAAGTAATGAACCGGTTCCAGAGCCAGTAGGCTATCCGAAGTGGATCGTAGCACTTGCCAATATGGGTATACCACCCGCTTATCTGATGCTGGTTGGTAGCACACTCGAAGCGATTGCCTTTTCTATGTTGCTGGGTTTAATGGTATGGGTTTGTCAGTTAGTTTATCGTGGCCGCAACGCAATCGCGGTTGAGTTTATCTCAGCACTGCTAACGGGTGTTTTGGTCGCCTTTATTGCCAGTACTGGCGCCGCAATACCGATATGGGCGCTCTGTATTGCGAGTGTGGTGCTTTTTGTGCCCGGACTTTCCATTGCCAACTCGCTCGAATGTTTGGCCTTTAATGATTTGGTGTCCGGGACCGCGCTTTTGGGTCAAAGTGCCCTAACCCTCATCAAACTCTTTATCGGCGTGATGATGGGACTGAATATCGGTGAAGCCTTTTGGGGACAAACCGACTCTATCTCTTACACTAACGAAGTTCCGCTATGGCTGCATTGCTTTGGCCTGTTGCTCATCTCCACCTCTATCGGCGTGATATTCAACGCAAGACCGAAAGATATCTTATTGGGATTGCCGGTAGCAGTACTCGGAATGTGGGGACCGTTTTATCTTGGTTTTGAAAGTGGTTGGGTTGTTGGAACTTGGGTCACGACAGTACTTATTACCCTCTATGGCACCTGGGTAGCTAAGCGTCTGGACCTCACAGGTTCTATTTATATTGTTCAAGGCATCATTATTTTGGTACCAGGCAGTCGAGTAATGGTGAGCGCCAGCCAGTCGGTTTTTGAACAATCGATTCTACCGATACCTAATATCGGTTTATCCGCATTATTTATGTTCTCAGCAATTGTGGCAGGACAAATTACCGCATACTCAATATATTCGCCTAAAATAGAGAGGTAGCGTCTTACTTTAATTGGTAATTCTATAAAAACCGCTAGCGCTTCAAAATACTAATAATGTTTGCACAATCTTTACAAAACATTATTTCGAAGCGCTAAATAATGTTTTATATCAATACGTTACAAGCTTTGCACATTTGTTGACCTAGCATCAAAAATTTATCTTCGCGTTTGAAAATGTCATGTAAGTGACACCTAAAAACGAGCTGCACTTCAAATATTCAGACAAATTGTAATTGCAGCTCTTTGACTTACCTAAGAACTCGCTTATATTCGTGACTGGCTAGAAAAAAAAGTTACATTGTTTACAAGTAGCATTCGTTGAATTCTCGTGATTCCCCCGACGCGTTGTACGCAATAGCAATTTCCTTTTCACGCTATAGCTGCCGGATTGGCAATAAAGAAACAAAAGATAGTAGAAAATTTTAGGATATAAGTATGTCTAACACAGTTACTGGTACAGTTAAGTGGTTCAACGAAACTAAAGGCTTTGGCTTCATTCAACAAGAGAACGGTCCAGACGTTTTCGCTCACTTCAGCAACATCAAAGCAGACGGTTTCCGTACGCTTACTGAAGGTCAGAAAGTTGAATTTCGCGTGACTCAAGGTCAAAAAGGACCTCAAGCGGAAGAAATCCAACCAGTCTAAGTACTCGCTTCCAGTACATTCTGATAAATAGCCAGCTCAGCTGGCTATTTTTGTATCAGTTAGCACATGTGCGCCCCTTTGTTAGTGTCCTTTTACCCATAGACGCGTACTATAGGCATTAATGCATTCAAATATCCCCAGAGCAATCTCATGGCTTTAAAACCAACTATTTACAAATTTCGTGTCGCATTGACAGACATGAATCGCGATTATTACGACTCTCTGAATCTTACCGTCGCTCTACACCCATCAGAGAATGAGCAGCGCATGATGGCAAGGCTAATGGCATTCTGTCTTAACGCCTCTCCTGAGCTCCAGTTCACCAAAGGGCTGTCCACCATTGAAGAGCCTGATATTTGGGAAAAGTCTTTGGACGACCAAACACTAGTATGGATTGATATCGGCGAACCTGATGTCGATCGTGTGAAGAAAGCGACTCGCCTTTCAAAGAAAACGAAGGTATATAGCTTCAACACCAAAAGCGATGTTTGGTGGCAACAAAACCAAGGCAAGTTTGGCTATCTAGATGCAAGCATCTTCCGCTTTAACAATGAATCGATCGAGTCTCTAGCTGGTCTTGTCACTCGCACTATGGATCTATCGGTAATGATTACTGGCACGTCGCTGTTTGTCGATGCCGAAGGCGGTTCGGTTGAGGTAACAGTCGAGGAACTTCAGGACAAATGATTGAGCTAAGGAAAGCACTAGCAGAAATCCAAATCGACAAGTTAGCAATTGTCGCAACGCACACTGACGCGCTCAATAATTTATGTGAACGTGAAAGTATGCTGTTTGCCAGAGCCCAAGAAAACAAACCTGACAACGCTCCGTCGGATCTGTTGCTAGGCTTGTTCACTAAGCTCAATGTCGAAGCGCTTTCCTCATTAAATGCTCACCTTGATCAGATTCAAGCGATGCAATCGGCCATTGAAGAGCAAGTCGGCAGAAAGCACGCAGAGTCCTTCAAACTACCTGTTGTCGAAGAACTCATGTTGGTCACTCATATTTGGGTTTATGTTCAGGGCTACCTTGGATTGGATTACAGCCTAGCAAACGATCATGCCATGCAAACCAGTGAAACGCTGAGCCCACTCGTTGGGTTGAGCGTGGATGAAATTCGAACTCAGTTTACCCAGAGTTACTATCAAGGCTACCGTGAATTTGAAGCTAAAAAACCACCGTCTTCCGGTTGGAAGCGGTGGTTTGAAAAGTGGTTTAATTAACGACCTGTAAGTTATTAACGATTTATAGGTTAATAACGATTTATAGGTTCGCGTGCGGACCAAATACTTCGTAGTGAACGCGAGAGCGGTCCACATCTAACGCATCTAATTGCTGAACCATAGCATCCATAAAGGCAATCGGGCCACAGATGTAGAACTCACCGAAGTGTACTGGCAATGTCTCTTTGATCGCGTTGAGATCCATCAGCCCTTTCGCCGATTCGTTCTCAGTTTGCTTTGGCTCACGGTACCAAACTTTTTGATTCCAACCTTTCGCAGATACGATCGTCGCGACTTCATCGACAAAGGAATGCTGCTGTTCGTGTTCACAAGCATGCAGATACGTGACGGTTTCGGTCTTGTCGTCTTGTGATAGTTTCTGCAAAATCGCCTGCATCGGCGTACAACCCACACCAGCGGAAATCAATACTACTGGTTTGTCGGTTTCTTTGTAGAAGAAATCACCCGCAGGCGGCATGACATCGATAACGTCCCCTACATTAACACTGTCGTGTAAGTAGTTAGACACTAGACCATTATCGTGAGAATCCGATAGCTCGCGTTTTACCGAGATACGGTAGTTGCTGCCTGTTGGCGCTTGGGACAACGAATACTGACGAATTTCAACGTGTTCACTATTGGTTGGCTTCACCTGAATACCGAGATACTGCCCTACTTCATAGCCAAGAACTTTACCGCCATCTTCTGGTTGAAGCACAAAGCTAGTCACCAACTCAGACTCTGGGGTTTTCTCCGCAACAACAAAGCGGCGCGTACCACGCCAGCCACCCAGCGCTTTTTCACGCAACTGATATAACTCTTCTTCACGGTCAATAAAGATCTGCGCTAGGAAAAGATACGCTTCTGTCCACGCCTCTTCAACTGGCTGGGTGAATGCATCAGGAGCCAATTCTCGCAGAGTCTCAATCAAATGATGTCCCACTATTTGGTAATGTTCCGCTTTGATATTGAAACTGGTGTGCTTATGCGCGATGCGTTCTACTGCTGTGGTAAGTGCGGCTAGGTTTTCAATGTTTTTTGCGTATGCCGCTACCGCTTCGAATAGCGCGACACTTTGACGACCGGTTTTCTGGTGCGTCATGTTAAAGATATCTTTCAGCTCTGGATTGTGAGAAAACATTCTTTGATAGAAATGTTGAGTCAATGCAGGTCCTGCTGATTCTAATAGAGGAATGGTGCTTTTGATGATCTCAATATGTTGGTTGTTTAGCATAGTCGCTCCCTAGAAGGCTTAATAATACTACTTATCGTTTTTATGATATTTTTAATAATAGGCTGAATTGTTGAATACATAGTGTGCACTTCAACAACTGAATATATCATTGCATGGTTTGTGCCAAGTTTAGAAACACCGTAGTCATTGGTTTTATTGGTAATTTTCTTCTGTTAAAAAGTCAAAATGACTCCTTTTCTTTATGTCTAAATGACACTAAAATGAGCTCTTCACTCATTTCGACTCGCTATCCGTTTTTATGCAAGATATCTCCACTTCTAGCCTTATCGATCTCACTGTTGGTCTTGCCAGCAGCAGCAACGATCAAGAGCGCTTCGATTCGCTTCTCAATACTATACGTAAAACCATTCGATGTGATTGCGTTGCCTTGCTCTCTATGCAGGGAGACACGCTCGTACCTCTCGCTATGCAAGGACTGGCTCGAGACACCCTCGGACGAAGGTTCGTCATTCAAGAACACCCTAGATTCGCTGAAATATGTGCTGCCACCAGCCCCGTTATCTTTGATGCTGATAGTGAGTTGCCCGACCCGTTTGATGGTCTGCTGATTGATCATCATGGCGATCTGCCTATGCACTCGTGTATGGGGCTTCCATTGGTTTTTGGCGAGAAAATGCTTGGTGCGCTGACGCTAGATAGCCTCGCCCCGAATGCGTTTGAAGACATTCCACAGCGCAGTCTTGAAGTATTGTCCGCGGTTGCTGCTTCTACGCTAAAAATGGCACTGACATTTTCTCAACTGGAGTATCAAGCAAAGCAATCAAAACAGCTTCTCGAAGAGCTCAATGTTGAAGCCTGGGAGAGAGACGGTGGTGAGATGATTGGCAACAGCGAGCCAATGTTAGCCCTCAAATCCGACATTGAGATCGTCGCACCATCGGATTTCAATATCCTTATCCACGGTGAAACGGGCGTTGGTAAAGAGCTCGTTGCTCGTACTCTCCACTACCAATCGACCCGACGACAGCAGCCTTTGGTCTACGTAAACTGCGCGGCAATTCCAGAGAACTTGATTGAAAGCGAACTGTTTGGTCACGTTAAAGGTGCATTTACCGGAGCAGACAAAAATCGAATGGGTAAATTTGCGCTTGCAGACGGCGGTACGTTATTTCTTGATGAAATCGGTGAGCTGCCACTTGCCGCACAAAGTAAGCTGCTACGAGCACTGCAAAACAATGAGATTCAACCTGTCGGTAAAGACCAGATCCAGAAGATCAACGTGCGTGTTCTAGCGGCAACAAACCGAGACCTAAAAGCAGAAGTCGACAACGGTAAGTTCCGCGCCGATTTGTACCATCGACTCAGTGTTTACCCGATTTCTGTGCCGCCACTAAAGGAGCGCCACGGAGATATCGAGCTTCTCACCGGCTTCTTCTTAGAGCAAGCACGAAGAAAGCTTGGCATTTCACAGATAAAAATGAGCCCCAACGCGGTTACACACCTCAACCGTTATTCCTGGCCAGGCAATGTGCGTGAGCTGGAGCATGTGATTAACCGAGCTGCACTCAAGGCAAAAGCGCGCTCGATGGGCAAAAAAGTTGTCACAGTTAGCATAGACGATTGTGGTCAGTTCGATGACGATGTCTCAACTCCAGCACCTAAGACATCGTCAAAAAACGGCTTGGTTGTCGATACCACTAAAGGCATCCGAGAAGCGACCGAAGAGTATCAACGTGCCCTTATCACCGATGCTCTATTGAGTGCCGATTACAATTGGGCGAAAGCAGCGCGCACCTTGCAAACTGACCGCGCGAACCTGATTCGACTCTCTAAACGTCTAGGGCTAAGTGTTACCAAACGTCACACACTCTCTCGAGACTAGAGTTAAACGTATCAGTAAAGTGAAAGAGGTGTTAATATTCTGCGGTGTGATGCGTGTTTATCACACCCTATAACAACCATAAAGCTCAACGTATTCAAGATAAGAAAGGTAGTTATGAAGTTTATTCGCATTATCTTAGGAAAGATCATCCTTCTACTTAACTTCGTATTTTCACCACGTGGTGTAAAGCGCAGCGAAGAAGCCCAAAAGCAAGCAGATGAAAAAGCATCAACCATGCAACTTTACCAATTCGAGGCATGTCCCTTTTGTGTAAAAGTTCGCCGTGAAATGAAGCGCCAATCGGTAAACATCGCTTTGAAAGACGCTAAGAACGACAACATCGCTCGAGAAGAACTATTGGCCGGTGGTGGTCGAGTTAAGGTGCCATGCCTAAAAATTACTGAAAATGGTAAAGAGACATGGATGTACGAGTCATCTGATATCGTTACCTATCTTCAGAAAGAGTTTGCGTAGTTAGAATAATGCAACCACAGACAATAAAGGGTGTTACTCTACTGAGTGACACCCTTTTTGTTTTTAACCGTTCCTATGATGACGCTATTTCGCTGTAAGTTCTAGTTCGTTTTGACTTAAATATCTATGATTGCAAAAGTAGAACGCGCTAATCCAGTGAAGCACCAAGCTTGAATCTTGAGGTTTGTTAATCTGCTCTAACGCATCAAAGTAATGATTTTCTGTGATTAAAGAACGTCGTTTTTCAATTAGAAGCCGAGTAAATTCGGCGCTGAATTCAGGGTGCCCTTGGACCGTCAAAATATGATTGTCCTTTGCAAGCATGAAGTTGGGACAAAAGTCATTGGTCGCCAATACTTTCATACCGCTGGGTACAATAACCACTTGGTCTTGATGGCTTACTAACATCCTTAGCGAGTCGACGGATAGGTTCATCCATTTCTTTTGAGAAGTAATGTTCACTTCGTAGCTGCCGAGCCCCCAACCTTTGGTCGATTTTTCAACCTTGCCACCCAGAGCACGAGCAATTAACTGATGACCGAAACATATCCCCACCAACGGCTTATGGCGAGCTTCACAGCTTACTATCCAATCACACAGTGCCAGAATCCAAGGATCGCCATCGTAAGCGTTCATCACACTGCCTGTGATTATAAACCCATGGCATGAATCCAAGTCCGGCAACTCGCCTTTTGTTGCGTCAAAATTAGCAAACTCGAAGGTGTTATCCACGGCTGCGAGGTTTGCAGAAATCATATCTGCATATTGACCACTTTCATCACTTAGTGGTGGGTCTACATGTCCACACGTTAATATCCCTATTCTCATTACTCACCTATATCACTGTTAGCACACAAATTTTTCCTTCCATTTGAGTATAGAAGCCACTCCGCCGATTGCCATTGCGAGTAGTCCTCTTCACTTTCAGTGACGGTTCTCTAATACTAAAGCTAGTGTTAAACTTAGCGCCAACATGTCATGTATTAAGAAGGTAAGACAATGAACCCAATTATTGCCCTATTGAAAGAGAACAATATTGGCGACGCTCAGATCAACGAGATTTTCGAGACACTCACTCAAAACCCACTCGCGGCGATGGCAACCATCAGCCAGCTTGGTCTGCCTCAAGACAAGCTACAGCTTCTTATGGGTCAAGTTATGCAAAACCCTAACCTAATCAAAGAAGCGGTTGAAGAGCTAGGACTAGACTTCTCTAAAGTTGAAGCAGCGAAAGAGCAGCTGAACAAGTAGTCTTTGTGCGTCAAGGCGTTGTAGTTTCGAAACACCTTGACGCCTACCTCTAACTACAACGACACCTAATCTCTTACTGCCTTCTTCAGCCTCCAAAATAGTAGAATCACCATGTACCAACTAAGCGTTAATCTTGAAGACTTCCTCGCCAAGTATTGGCAAAAGCAACCCACTATTATCAAAGGTGGATTCGCTGCCTTTATCGATCCTATTTCTCCAGAGGAGCTTGCAGGGCTTTCGATGGAAGAAGAGATCGACTCTCGATTTGTATCGAATGCCAACGACCAATGGCAAGCGGAGCATGGTCCATTCTCTGAAGACAAATTTGTAGGCCTTGGCGCAAGCCACTGGTCTCTGATTATTCAGGCGGTTAACCATTGGCATGCAGGCGCTGCTGAACTCGTCGAGCCATTCAAGGCACTTCCTCAGTGGCTGTTCGATGACCTTATGATCAGCTATTCGGTCGAAGGGGGTGGCGTGGGTCCACACATTGATCAATACGACGTCTTCATTATTCAAGGCTCTGGTAAACGCCATTGGCGAGTGGGCGCTAAAGACGTTGGTCAGTACAAAGAGACCAAGCGCCACGAAGCACTTCGCCAAATTGAATCGTTCGACGCCATCATTGATGATGTGCTCGAGCCTGGCGATATCCTATATATCCCACCCGGTTTCCCACACGATGGTTACGCGTTGGAGCCATCAATGAGCTACTCAGTTGGCTTTCGTTCACCAAAAGAACAAGAGCTAATCAGTAACTTTGCAGACTATGTTCTCGCCCACGATTATGGTGATGTGCACATGCACAAACCAGAGCTTTCGACTCAAGAACACTTCGGTGAAATAACCTCCGGAGATCGAGAGACTCTGACTAAGATGCTGACCTCAGCACTTGAAAATGAAACCACAGTTAAAGACTTTCTTGGCTGCATGTTAAGTCAATCTCGTCACCAACTGAATATTATTGAACCAGACGCTAAATGGACGTCGGAAGAAGTAGCTGAGCATCTTTCACAAGGTGGTGAACTGTATAAAGTAGCCGGCCTTAGAGCTTTAGTTCATGAAGACGAACCGACAATGGTGTACATCAATGGTGAAGTTTTCAAACTGGCCGAGTCACAGGTTTGGTTGGCACGTGCATTGACCAATGAAGAGGTTCTTGTTGACGTTGAACCTAATACTCACGTTGTTCCTCTGCTTACCGAGTTACTCAACAAGGGGTACTGGTACGCAGAATAACCCAAAGCGTAGCTCGTCAACATACTTAAAAAATGGCGCTCTTAAGAGCGCCATGATATTGCAATGTATGTCGTTTAACACCGTATCCGTCCAATATCTAATCTGGACACACAATAACATCCTCTTCTATTTCAACCAGATTTCTTAACTAGTATTAGCTTATCTAATTCAACTCATTAACAGAGTTATATCTAATTTTAGGACTATTTCACAGTTACATATTTGGCAATAATTAGTTTCATAAAAATAATCCTTCACTTGATGCGGATCAGTATTCTGGCACATGGAAATCCTCAAACTATGCACTCTGTTCCAGTCTCTAAGGACCCCCCAATGTCTGATCTAACAAAAGAACGTAAGGTGACAATAGGAAGCTATATTGCTCTGGCTTTCGCTATTGTCTTTTTCTCAGGATTACTTCAATCAAACGAGTGGTATGGTGTTTTTGACTTCACCACACTAAACGGTGCGTTCGGTCAAGTTGCCCATAACGTAACGGAAACCGAAAACGGTGTTCAAGCAGCTACCACCTCTTTCCGTGGTGTGGGTGGCAGCGGTGCACGTGACGGCTTTATCTTCGCTTTAACGCTAATTCCAACCGTGATGTTTGCTCTCGGTATGATCAACGTACTTGAGCACTACGGTGCATTAGATGCTGCTCGTAAACTTCTATCTCCACTTCTTCGTCCACTGATGGGTATTCCAGGTAACTCTGGTTTGGCTCTAATCGCTTCTTTGCAAAGCACTGATGCTGGTGCGGCGATGACGCGCCAGCTTAAAGATGAAGGTCACCTGACTAAACGCGAAACCGATGTCTTCACCATGTTCCAGTTCACTGCCGGTGCAGCGATCGTTAACTTCTTCTCATCGGGTGCCGTGCTATTTACGCTGACTATGATGGACGGTTCACTAGCTGTTACTTCTTCTATTGGTTTGGCGGTAGCTGTCATGTTCCTATTCAAATTTGTCGGCGCTAACCTGTTCCGTGTGTACCTAAACATCACAGAGGGCAAAGAAGACAAATCACCTAAGCAAGACCAAACCAACGCACAGCAGGAGACCGCATAATGAGCGAAGTAAAAGCAAAAAAACCTATGGTCACTGATATCTTCGTAGAAGGTGCGAAAAAAGGTTGGGTTATCGCGACAACGTCTACAGTACCTAACGTACTGATGGCATTCGTTATCATAAAGGCGCTTCAGATTACTGGTGCACTGGATGCAATGGGCGCGATCTTCGCACCTATTATGGCCATCTTTGGTTTGCCAGGTGAAGCGGCGGCAGTATTGATTGGTGCTTGGATGTCGATGGGTGGTGCAGTTGGTGTGGTTATCACGCTATTTGACCAAGGTATCTTGAATGGCTCTCATATCGCGATTCTTGCCCCTGCTATCTACCTAATGGGCTCTCAGATCCAATACATGGGTCGTATCTTGGGTCCAATCGGTACAGAAGGTCGTTACATTCCTGTCATGATTGCTATCTCTGTATTGAATGCCTTTGGTGCTATGTTCTTAATGAACATTCTGGTGTAACCACTCACCGCATATCAGAGATAAAAATGCCCATCGTTTGATGGGCATTTTTTGTTTCTTACTGTCAGTACTTAGACTTTAAAGTTCGATACCTGAGCATGAAGATCCCCAACATTGCTCGTCACCTGCTCGGTCACTTGGTTCGCTGAACGTGTCTGCTCTGCGACTGCGCTCAATGACTCGTTGATATCGTTAACGAGACCCGAGATTCTCTGTGTGGCATTTGCTTGCTGCTCTGCTGTCGCTGCCAGGCTTTCCATCTGCTCATTCACCAACTCCACTTGTCCAGCAGAGGATTGAATACGACTCAGTGCCTGATGGGTCTGTCCCATGGCATCTGACGCTATGGTTGTCCCTTCGTTGATTTGCTGTTCGACTTTGTTGGTTGAAGTGCGAATCGCTTGCACGATGGCGTTGATCTCCGTCGTCGACTCTGTGGTTCGACTTGCCAGCATTCTCACTTCATCTGCAACGACCGCAAAACCTCGTCCCTGCTCACCCGCGCGCGCCGCTTCAATCGCCGCATTCAGCGCTAGCAAGTTGGTCTGCTCAGCCAAGCCTTCAATCACTTCCGTCACTTTGCCAATTGCTTGGCTTTCATTACTTAGCTGCTCAACAAGCTGTTGCGCGTTCTGAATCGCATCGACAAGTGACGTCATATTGCTGTGATTCTCGGTTAGCATACTCTCACCAGAAGCTAACTCTTGCTTAGCGTCCACCAACGCAGATGAAGAAACCTGAACTTGGCTTGCAGTTTGCTCTGAACCCACAGCGACTTCTGAAAGAGAGTGGCCAATGTTGTCTAGGCTTGAAGATTGCTGTTCAACTTGTTCAAGACTTTGACGGCTGTTCTGGGTCAAATCCCCCATTCGCGCTTCCACCGCCTTTACGCTGTGTGAGACCTTGCCGACCAACTGAGCTAACGACTGGTTCATTGAGTTAATTGATGTCATTAGGTCCGCGAGCTCGTCGTTACCTGCTACCTTGAGTGGTTCACTCGATACATCACCAGCTGCAATCAACTGTGCTCGTTTGGCGATAAGAGAGACTCGCCCACCTATCTGGCGTCCTAAGAAATGAGAAACCAAGAAGGCAACCGCAAGTACGATGGCGCAGCTTATCGCCAAGATGGCAATCAACGATGTTACACTACTTGAAATATGCGTTTCCGTCTCGCGAGCTTTTTGCTGTTGCGTAGAAACGATACTGTTGAGTTCAGTCTGGACAGTATCAATCGCAGGCAGTAGTGTACTCGCCATAAGATAGTTAGATTCATTCCAGTTAGGTGACTGTCGCAGTTCAATCACTTGCGCTGCCAGCGGCGTGTAGAGCGATTTCATTTCGTTAAATAGTGACCAAAGGCTCTGATCGCTACTGCTCAGCAGGTCGGTCTTATAGCCGATTTGCTCGACAACTTTTGCATGCGCTTTAATGAAGTCGTTGTATTTTTCTAGATAATCCTTATTACCATACTGAAGATAATCACGCTGAGCAGCAAGCGCATTGGCAAGCGAGTTATACGCATCGGCATAAAGCTTAAACAGATGCTTTCTTTCCCCACCTTCTGAGCGACCTGCTTCGTCGTTGATCAAGCCTTGTAGTTGGTCTAACGCAACCTCGGCAATCGGTGCAGCTTCATTGATGAATAATGCGTGTGCAGGCAAATTTTCGTTGGTTTGAGCAATATCGAGGATTTGGTTTGCCGACTCTTTAATCGAGCTCCAACTGTCGTTGATCGCATGATAGCTTTGGTCTGATAGCAACCCCTCAAGGCTCAGTAGCTGAATGTCGACGCCATCCATATGTTGGAGGACACTTGCTTTAGACTGCTCGACTTGCTCTTCACTGCCCACAAGGAGCATGTGGCCTCGCAGTTCAGACACGGTAGTTTGTAGCGATTGACCTAATTGCCTACTCGCATCAACGGTTGGCAAATCATACTGCAACAATGAATGGGTTTGTGATTGCAGCCCATCAACACTGCGATACACAAACAGAGATGAGACGATAAAAAGTACACCAAGCGCCAGATAACTCGTCCGAAGCTTACCCGATATCGAGAGTTTCATCCTTAAACCTCTATAAAATACAACTGATTTGACACTATATCGACAACCAACGAGAATTTTAAACAATTTGTTTATATTTTTGTTACTGAAGGTTTTGCAGTGCTTGATATTTGTACTTAAGATTGAAATCAGACCTTGTACAATGAGATGTTTTCATGGCTAAAGACTTATTCGCTAACCTCGACCTCAACCTCCTTCGCACCTTCATCATTTTGAATCAAGAACGCAATATGCGAAAAGCATCAGAGCGTTTATTTGTCTCACAACCTGCCGTAAGTAAAGCCCTTCAGCGTTTACGAGATCATTTTGAAGATGAGTTATTTGTGAAGACGCACCATGGTTTGCGAGCGACAGAAAAAGCAAATCAGCTGGCAGAGTCTATATCACCACTGATGGATGAACTTGCCAGTGCGGTTAATCATTCCAGTAAGTTTGATCCGGCCGAATTGGATGTGACGCTCAAAATCGCGATATCACCTTTCCTTCTTTCTGGTATCGCTAAAGATCTATTTAAAGCCATACGCTCAGAAGCTCCGAATGTACAAGTTCAATTACTCAACTGGAGTAAATCGACTATTCAAGACATCGTCAATAACGATATTCACCTCGGTTTGAATTACACCATCGGGCATGCACCCAAAGAGTTGGTCCAAAAAAAGGTCACTGAAGACACATTTAAAGGCTACGTTCGCGCAGACCATCCAATCGAAAAAGATTACCTCGAAATCGACGATGGCGTTGATTTTGAGATCGCTACCTTAGTTGCTGCAGATTGGAACTCCAATCAATCAATTACAGAGAAAATGATCAAAATGCGTGGACATGAAGCCAATATCGTTTTCCGTTCTGAACTACCGTCAGCTATTATCGATATCGTCAAAAATTCGGATATTTTGTTTCCTGGCTCTAGTTTTCTTAACCTCGACGCTCATCCCGGCTTACGACCTTTAGATATCTACTTTGGCAAAGTTCCTTTTGACAGCGACATTAATGCTATCTACCACTATAAAAACCGAAACAATGCGACCACGTTGTGGTTACGTTCATTGGTTAAGAATGTCTTATGTCGTGATAACTCTGAGTTATCAGGCCATTAACTACTATTTATTAATAACTTAGAGTTATATCCATTATTTCAAGCTTTCATTAGAGCTCGTTTCGTGACGTTTTTAGAATACCGCCAATGGAACACCTTGCCGGTGCTTATTTCGACGGATTTTACGGTTTTACACACGAGAACTTAAATGAAGAAAACTAGCTTAACAATTGCAATCATTGGTGCTTTAACTAATTTGGCACACGCGTCATCAACTACTGTCGACAGAGTTGAAGCTGACAGACAGACAAATTTGCTTATTGCGGAACAAATGACCGCAATAGATGCAACTGTGTTAGCTCAGCTGGAAGCTCAAAATTCAAATGTGGTGGTATTCGATAACACCACTTACGAAAAACAAGAAAACGGTGTTTGGAAAATCGTTGGCGGTGCATCAGCAGCACTTCTTGCAGGCATTGTTTCATCTTCCTCTACAACTTCGGAAGGTAAACCTGCAGTAACCAACCCATTGGAAGCTGTTCCAGAAATTGATACAGGAAGAAGTGTCGATCGTATCGCTGAGAACGCTTGGGTAGTAACTACACATGGCGAAGTTGACGGCTACGTTACCTTCGAAAATGGTACCATCTACGTTCGTGACAGCGACCGTCAGGAAGTCGCTAGTTGGAAGCCAGGGTCGAACCTACCGATTCAAGGTGAACCGTCTAACCCGATTGAAGCGACTCCAGAAGCAGATAATGGTCGCTCGGTTGAGAAGATCGCTGAAAACGCTTGGGTAGTAACAACTCACGATGAAGTAGACGGCTACATCACCATCGAAAATGGCACCATCTACGTTCGTGACAGCGACCGTCAGGAAATCGCTAGCTGGAAGCCAGGATCGAACCTACCAATTCAAGGTACACCGTCTAACCCGATTGAAGCGACTCCAGAAGCAGACAATGGTCGCTCGGTTGAGAAGATCGCTGAAAACGCATGGGTAGTGACAACTCACGATGAAGTAGACGGCTACATCACCATCGAAAATGGCACCATCTACGTTCGTGACAGCAACCGCCAGGAAATCGCTAGCTGGAAGCCAGGATCGAACCTACCGATTCAAGGTGAACCGTCTAACCCGATTGAAGCGACTCCAGAAGCAGATAATGGTCGCTCGGTTGAGAAGATCGCTGAAAACGCTTGGGTAGTAACAACTCACGATGAAGTAGACGGCTACATCACCATCGAAAATGGCACCATCTACGTTCGTGACAGCGACCGTCAGGAAATCGCTAGCTGGAAGCCAGGATCGAACCTACCAATTCAAGGTACACCGTCTAACCCGATTGAAGCGACTCCAGAAGCAGACAATGGTCGCTCGGTTGAGAAGATCGCTGAAAACGCATGGGTAGTGACAACTCACGATGAAGTAGACGGCTACATCACCATCGAAAATGGCACCATCTACGTTCGTGACAGCAACCGCCAGGAAATCGCTAGCTGGAAGCCAGGATCGAACCTACCGATTCAAGGTGAACCGTCTAACCCGATTGAAGCGACTCCAGAGGCAGACAATGGTCGCTCGGTTGAGAAGATCGCTGAAAACGCTTGGGTAGTAACAACTCACGATGAAGTAGACGGCTACATCACCATCGAAAATGGCACCATCTACGTTCGTGATAGCGATCGTCAGGAAGTCGCTAGCTGGAAGCCAGGATCGAACCTACCAATTCAAGGTACACCGTCTAATCCGATTGAAGCGACTCCAGAAGCAGACAATGGTCGCTCGGTTGAGAAGATCGCTGAAAACGCATGGGTAGTGACAACTCACGATGAAGTAGACGGCTACATCACCATCGAAAATGGCACCATCTACGTTCGTGACAGCGACCGCCAGGAAATCGCTAGCTGGAAGCCAGGATCGAACCTACCGATTCAAGGTACACCGTCTAACCCGATTGAAGCGACTCCAGAGGCAGACAATGGTCGCTCGGTTGAGAAGATCGCTGAAAACGCTTGGGTAGTAACAACTCACGATGAAGTAGACGGCTACATCACCATCGAAAATGGTACCATCTACGTTCGTGACAGCGACCGTCAGGAAATCGCTAGTTGGAAGCCAGGATCGAACCTACCGATTCAAGGTACACCGTCTAACCCGATTGAAGCGACTCCAGAAGCAGATAATGGTCGCTCGGTTGAGAAGATCGCTGAAAACGCATGGGTGGTGACAACTCATGATGAAGTAGAAGGCTACATCACCATCGAAAATGGCACCATCTACGTTCGTAACAGCGACCTCCAGGAAGTCGCTAGCTGGAAGCCAGGATCGAACCTACCGATTCAAGGTGAACCGTCTAACCCGATTGAAGCGACTCCAGAAGCAGACAATGGTCGCTCGGTTGAGAAAATCGCTGAAAACGCATGGGTAGTGACAACTCACGATGAAGTAGACGGCTACATCACTATCGAAAATGGCACCATCTACGTTCGTGACAGCGACCGTCAGGAAATCGCTAGCTGGAAGCCAGGATCGAACCTACCGATTCAAGGTACACCGTCTAACCCGATTGAAGCGACTCCAGAAGCAGACAATGGTCGCTCGGTTGAGAAGATCGCTGAAAATGCATGGGTCGTGACAACTCACGATGAAGTAGATGGCTACATCACCATCGAAAATGGCACCATCTACGTTCGTGACAGTGACCGTAAGGAAATCGCTAGCTGGAAGCCAGGATCGAACCTACCGATTCAAGGTACACCGTCTAACCCGATTGAAGCGACTCCAGAAGCAGACAACGGTCGCTCAGTTGAGAAGATCGCTGACAACGCATGGGCAGTTTCAACACATGGCACTGTTGACGGCTACATTACCATCGAAAACGGTACGTTATATGTGCGTGACAGTGATTTAAATGAAATTGCTAACTGGTCTCCGAGAAAGCCAGAGTTTGACCGAAACAAGCTAAAACAAAGAATGGAGAAACTAACGATCAAACAAAGGCAGCAAATTAGACAATCTATTAGCAGCCGACTCTAATTGCATAGTTTCCTATAACTAAAAACAGGGAGCCAAACACTCAGGCTCCCTTTTGTTTACCTGCCATGGAGGGAAAGCAAGCGAGAACATCAATGCCAAATAAGCCTCTTCTAGTACTAGCACTATTCATTTCATCAGTCTCCAACCTTGTTTTCGCATCCAATGATGAAAATGAGTTTGACTACTTAGGTTTTATCAACGACACATTTTATTTGTCCGTTGGTAAAAGTGATTTTTCTGGAGAGTATGCGGGGGAATACATAGTTACATTAAATGGCTCTCACAACTTCAACGACACATGGAGACTATTTGGTTCATTTGACAGCGACGCTTATGCCGATATCGGGATAGGTTATTCCTTTATCCTCGCGGAGCAAGTCTACAATGAGGTCTCTTTAACCGTTGGCGGCAAGCTAGAAAATGTATTCACCACGAGTGGCGCACTATTTACTGCATACAAACATAATGATTGGGTCTTCTACAGCAATTTCGAACTTCAATATATTGATAGATATAAAGAGACACTTGATCTACCGATTATAGGTCTGGTTACTATTGACTCTCACACTCTAGCATTGAACAAATTAGTAGGATTTAGCTATGACATAAATACCGTCATATCGATTCTCTCCTCATATGGGCATGATAAGCGCCATATAAATCAAAGCAAAGTCTCAGGGAAATCTGAGCATATTGCCAAGTTAAAACCAAACCACGATAGCTATGTAAATCTCGGTTTTGCTCTAGATCTATGGGGAGTAAAACCTTTTCTGTCCCACCGTTTTAATCTAGAGGACTCTTCATTAAACTATTGGGACTTTAATTTGTCTTTCGACTTTTGACTTTCATCGCTCTTTCTAAACTAATCAAGTTAAATACGATTACATCTCATGCAACCATAGTTCAAGCGTTGACAGGTCTTAAACTATGGTTGCTAACTACTAGTAGAAGTAAATATTATCCAAATACACACTATCGCTAGACGTACCAAATAACTGCATACCAAGCTGCTGCATGTTGGCGCGGTCATAATCAGGACCTGCCTCTAGCGCATCAAAGCCTAGCTCTACCGTAATCCAAGTACCCGTTTCTACATTCTCAATGGTATAAAACAGGGGTTGAGAGCCGGACAATAATTGGAATACCGCTTTGGTGACTCCAGATGTGGCGTAGAAGTCGAAGCGTAGTCCAGTTTTGTCTGAAGCGTCGACTGGTGTCTCTATGCCATATTGGATTCCCGTCACACCGCCCTCTTCTCCATCTGGCGTAATGTCGAACTTAGCGGTCAGATTACCATCAATAGTGATTTCAGAATGTGTTGGCGGGTTCCACCATGGATCGGACCAATTGGTAATCCAATGATTACTCGTTAGGTCGTCACTGTACAAAGAAATCACATCATCACTTGAGACATTAGGTACTGGCGCCGCTTCAGTCGGACCGGTCGCCAATCGTTGTAGCGCAAATACTGGCTGTGCGCCCTCTTCTACTTGGATAATTTGCTGAGCCACTGCAAAGCCATCAGCACTCACTTTGACCTTCTGCTTACCTTGTGAAAGTGAAAGGTCAGCAAAACCGGTAGCATCTGTTGTCACTTTATAGGCTGCATCATGTTCTCCGTCGACACCGACCGACACTTGCGCATTCGGGATTGGCGTTCCGAGATCGTCCGTCACCAGTACTTGTAGTTGATGAGTAATCGCCGTACCAGAGAAGTACAGGTTATCAACAAACACTGCTTGCCCTTCATCGCCCCAAAGCTGCAAGCCTATCATTTGCATTTGGGCGCTATTGAGCGCGACATCGCCATTTAAGGTCATTGACGCTAAAGGAATATCCAGTGACAACCACTGGTCGGTCTCGGGAGCATCTATCATGTAGCTGCTGGAACCGTCTGTAGAAACGAGCTGAAGCAATACTTGTCTCACGCCCGATTCAACGTAGAGATCGATGTGCCAGTAATCGTGTTGAGAAACATCAATGCTGCCGTATTCAATACCATACTCGATCCCTGCTACGCCGCCCTCGGTGCCTGCTCCAACAATCTCATAGCGCGCGTAGTTATCACCATCAATACTGGCTGATGTATATAAAGGGGCATTCCACCAGTTGGCATTCCAAACAGAAATAAACTTGTCTTCTGTGAGCGTATCACTGAACAGCGCAAAGGCATCTTCATCACCGACAGAAGGCACCGGCGCACTGACGCTTGGTTGGCTGTATTCCACTTGCTTGGTAATCAAAGCGATGTCGGTCATCTTCGCCATGCCATCAACGTCACTTGGCAGCACCAACCCCAACCAAACCAATTCTGCAGTGCTAGAAAATGGCACCTCAAACTGGTACCAGCCATTATCTAATGCTTCACCAGAATCTGTCGCATACATGATTTTGGATTCAGTGATATCCGAACCTTGAACGACAACTTCGATGTTTGCAAAACCCTCTGTTTTGATCTTAAAGTTGAGGTGAGTATACGCTGAGGCATCAATACTGTTTTCAGCTTCATTACCCCAAGCAATAGCCGCTCCTTTTCCCCAGTTGGTGCCACTCGTGACAACAAGCACCTCGCCGTAATCAGGGTCGTCATTAGCAGTGCTAATTCCAGAACCAGAGCCCCAATCATCTCCCCAATATTCAATAGCAAATGAAGCTTCGTTGCTGGAGTCAAATATATAGCCAACTTCTGGTAATTCCGGCGTTTCTGCAGTTTGAGTAAGTTCTACCGAAGTCGTTAAGTTCGCGCCCGACACATCGAAACTGTGTTGTGCCATTTGATAGCCACTCATCGTTAACGTCGCTGTGTAGTTTCCGTCTTCTAGATCAAAGTTCGCTTCACCTTGCGCGTTCGTCGCTGCCATCTTGCCACCGATGTCAACAACGACTCCCGATAGCGGGCTTTGAGTGTTCACGTCAAGTACCGTGATACGAACCTGATAATAAGCCTCTTGATTGTCTGTGTTGTTATTACCACCGTTTATTCCGTTGTCTGCAGCTATGGTTGCATCGTCCTCACCACAGCCAACTAAACTAGCGGCGAGAAGGGTAACCACCCAAGCTTTTCCTAGATTTTGCATAGCGTTATTTCCTTGTAATTGGTTTCCGTTTTTTGATTGCAGCTATGGTCAGTAGTGCAAGGAGTGTCCATAGAGATTGCGCGCCGCCATTCGATGTCGAATCAACGCCTGCACTTGGTAGTTCTGGAATGGTTTCATTGGGATTGGCGACGGGCGTATCGTCATCGCAATATTGACTATCGTTAGAGGTAGAACGTTGGCAATGCGCAATATAATCGACCTCCATCGTTGCTTGTTGAAGGTTTGGGTCAATATTACCGCCAAGCATGCCGCCCATTGCGACATTGAGTAAGACGAACATAGGTTCTTTATAACGTGGGCACTGGCTCACATCGTGTCTTGTCACCAACTCATCATCGATGTAGAAGGCTATCTCGTTTTCATCCCACTCCATGGCATAGCGATGCCAATCAAGAACATCTTGTGCACCATTGGGGTAGGTGTAGCGATACTCGCTTCCGCAAGAATGTGCGGTATTGAAAAAATTGGTAATGTAACTTTCTGGTTCATTAGAGAACCATTCCCAAACATCTATCTCACTCGCGCCAGCATTGGGCCAACCTACATTGTCGTTGTCACCTTTGATTGGCTGCTCTGCAATACGATTTTCCAACATCCAGAAGGCGGGCCATGTCCCTCCCTCAAGATTGTGAAAGCGAATTCTAGCTTCCAAGCGACCGTACAAAAATTCCTGCTTGTCTTTGGTATTAATTCGACCTGAAGTCCAAGTCTTTGTTTGTCCGCCCAAGGTCATACACTGATTCGTGCCTTTGCGAGCAATGATTTTCAAAGTGCCATCCGATACGTCGTAGTTACGCTGTTCGGATGAGTCATCATCTGTGTAACACTGAACTTCATTGTTGTAGTTGGCTTGAGTTTGAGCAGTCCAATTATTCCAGTTGACGCTGTTGCCCTCGAAGGTATCAATCCAGTGAACTTGCCAACCCGCCAAGACTGGCATAGTGCAAACGCCGATGATTAGTAGACCAAGACGTCTAAACCAAGTGGTCATTTGGTTTTACTCCGTATTTTTCAGATAGCTCAAAGGCTACTTGCGACATAGTGTCGAAGCAGTATTGGAGCTATTCGGGTTCAAGAGGTGGTGATGGCATGATTGCCATCACCGTGTGATTAGCAGCGGTTATTCAAACCAAGAGATGTTTCGAACTTGAATATCTGCCTCAGTAAGCCCCTCTTTTGTTGTGCCATGCACAATAAATGGCTGGGTAACTTGGGTCAGATTCGGTGAGTTAGAGAACTGGCTGATATCAACTTCAATGGTCTGCCAATCAGTCGTGAGTTGGTAGTCGCCTGTATTAAATCGAATTGTGTGGTTGGTAGACCATTGCCCACCAGTATCGGACTGGAAGCCAACGCCAAAGGTGAACTCGGCTAATGCCTTACCACCCTCGGTGAAGCCTCTAATATCAAACTTGAGTGTTTTAACCGCAGTAAAGTCTCGGCGGCTTTCATCACCAATATGTGTACCCCATCCCCAGTCTTTTGCACTCGTTGGAGAGGTCGCAACAGTCAGCACCCCGTCTTCGTCAACGCCAGCCCAAGCCGTGTCTTCCCATGCGAATGCGCCAGCACCGCTGAACAGGGCAGAACCTAGCACCTTGAACTCTCCCTCAACCGGAGGCTGCTCTACTGGAGCGTATGGCGGCGCGAGCACGTCATCCATTAACGTGGCATAAACGCCACCGTAACTCGCCGTAAAGCTGTTGCAGTCTCGAGTCAGTCCTAGGTCATTGAGCGTATCAACCTTATCCCATGCAACGTACTTGACGTTACAATCTATATCGATAAGACCGAAGTTTTTCTCAGAATGGCCTGGGTTATCGCCACCTTTCCATGGTTCATCGAACGCTTGGAAAAAGAACAGTGATACACCCTCATTGTTGGCGAAATCGCGCATGTCATCATGGAACATCTTCTGTTTGTATTCATCCGCAGCTTGAGTTCCCCCAGCGCCGTAACCGTCAGTTGAGTATGTCGACCACCCCGTTTCACCTATGTGAATAGGTTTCGTTGGATCAACGCTATTGACGAAAGCCTGAGCCGCTGCATACTGCTCGAGAGAGCGTGTGTAAGCCTTCTGCATTGAGATAGCGATTTGCTCTTCTTTACTAAGGGCTTGGTCAGCTTCGGAGACTTTCCAGTCCTCCTTAAAAATTGGGTCATAATGCGTATCGTGGTGCGCGTAGGTATGCAAAGACACATAATCAACTGCTTGGATAAGCGATTTAAGATCAGCTTGCTCACCATAGTTACCATTGTTGTCTATGCCTGCCCACACCGCCCAGTTGTCGGATGTTGTGATCCACAGGTCATCAGTGTCGCTGTTCTCGAGCTTCCAACTCTGCAGGTCATTGACATGATTAAGGATAATCGAAGGGTGTACCTTGTATGACGATGCCCAGTCCACCATCGCTTCATTACCAACAGCAATAACCTTGATGATATCTGGATACGCCAGTGCCAGTTCTTTCGCCTTCGCAATCTCCAACGCGTTTTTCGGCGAGTCTGTGGATGAATCAATAGGAGAGCCAGTCCACGCATTATTGGCATCAATCCAGACACCGAGCATGACGTACATCTCAAACGTATTACCGTCAGCCGCAGCTTCGTCTTTCAGTTGTCGAATCGCCGCCAGTAGATTTTCTGTGTTGCTATAGCCGTCAGTACCGATAAAGCCTTGTGTGTTGTACGTGCGAATAACTTTTATACCCATCGCATTGAGGATCTTCATGTCCTCAATATGCTCCTGAACCGTTGGCACTAAATCTCCAGACTCTCGGGTATCGCTTCGCCACGCACCATAGGAAATTGCTTGATACTGAGGGTTACCCAAAAGCGGCTGACCGCTATCGGAAACTGGAAATGAATCAGGCGTTGGTTGAGCGGATAGACCTGCCCCTTCGAGGCGAAGGTTGTCCCAATAAAACACGTTATCACTACCAACGTTGCCAAAATCGAAGAACAGACTCTTTTTGTTATAGTTAAAAGCCTCGTTAAGTTCGCCTAGGTTTAGTTCCTTGAAGTCAAAAGTAAGCTGCTCCCATTCATTGGCTTTACTTGTGGTCACTAAGACTTCTGCAAACTGAGAGTCATCGGCGTCGTTTTCCACCTTAAAGAGAATAGGAATACCAGCTTCTGGAGAATATACCCAAGCCGTAACGACACTCCTTTCTTCTGAAAGCGCCAAGCTTGATTGATCGGCCACAGTACTGCCCGCCCAGGTTTCCGCACCCGCTGACTTTGTCGTCTTTAATACAGTGCCAGTGACATACATAGAACTAGGATCCGGGTTAATCGCGTTTAGCTCGGTCAAAGCATTGCCAAAATCAATCGGCAATGACGACTTAACATCGAGCTGATAGTCTGGAGTGACTGAGACATTAATATCTCCATTACCATTGTTCCCGTTATTTGCGCCGCCTGAATCCCCACTCCCCGTTGTTGAATCATTTGAATCGGAACCACATGCAGACAGCATGACTGCCGCAGAAGCGAGAACAAGAGGTGTTAGACTTCTTTTCATCATTGTTACTTCCTTGCTATTTTATTTTTTATAAAGCTCGTAGATTCAACGCTGGCATACACATAAACGAATCCACATAAGGTAAGCGCTTTCTTTTCATGAAATAGAATTACGCTATTAGACACTCATTATTTCATTAAGAAACAAGGTTCCTTAATTGCCACAACAACTGATATAGCTAGTATTGATTACGATAATCATCATGTATACATCAAGACTCCAAGTAAGTTTCAGAAGATCGAATCCGCTCACCCAAAAGAAAGCGCTTACTTTAGTGAGCACAAAATCGGATGTTTTGATGGCCCTTAAATGGCAAAAAACGGAGCACCTTGTGATGCTCCGTTTTTCTGCTTAATAGACTCTATTAGCGTGTTATCTTTCAAATCGAATGTTATCGAGTTTGAACGTCATGGCCCCTTGTGGTTCAAAAACCAAGATATTATTTACTGCTTTCGGGTCAGCTTGTGCTCCTGGAGCGAAACTGTTGTCACTATCGAGGATGTCTGCAATGGCGATTTTCACTTGCTTCCACTCTCCCACGTTCGATTTTGGTACCACGTAGTCGCTCGTATTTGGCCAGCCGCTATCCATCTTTATTAGCAGCTCAGTATCTGCTCCCTCTTCTACTTTGATATCAAAGACTAACGTTCCTTCTTTTTTCCATTCCGTCATATCAGTAACCGGGGAACGGAAATAAAGGTTACCAGCGCCGTTTTGTTTAGTGATCTCTAGAACTGACCCTCTTTCGTCTTCTTGCGCTATTTTATGTTCGACAATATTCACTGGGTCATAGCTGGCGTATGCAAGTGCTGCATTCAGCGTATCCGTAAAGATTTCAAGCGTTGGCCCTTCAGCGTAGCTATCATCTGCTGCCAATATTGCTGGCGCTTCGTGTCCCTCAACTACCTTCGCAAACTCAGAGTGGCTTGAACATCCGTGCCCTTTCCATCGGTCAACACCACAGCGATACACCTTAACGTAATCCACCAGCATGGTTTTTGGGTAGTCATTGTCATCAACGCCACCATAGTTGGCATTTGCTGGCCATGAACCACCGATCGCTAGGTTAAGTAGTAAGTGAAACTTCTCGTTGAAAGGCGCCGCACCTTCTGCATTGACCACAAGCCCTTTTTCTTTCTCATATTGGCTGTACCAACCGTCTTGAGTTTGCGTCGCATAATGCAGATCGTCAACATACCAGCGTATCTCACCCTCTTCCCACTCTATTGCATACGTGTGGAAACCATCGGCAGGGTTAACGCCATCGGGTAGCGTTGCTCCCTGTCCGCTATACACATTATCTGGCCAGTTTTTACCATAGTGAAGGCTGCCATAGATACGGTTCTCACCATCGCCTTCTTTTGCTCCCGGTGCATCAGACTGAACCTTAAGGTTAACGGCTTCCATTATGTCTATCTCACCAGATGCAGCCCATGTGCCGTATTTGTTTTCAGTGGGTAGCATCCAAATTGCAGGCCACGTGCCTTGTCCGCTTGGTAGTTTGGCTCGTATTTCAAATCGGCCGTATTTCTGATCTCGCTTTCCTTTGGTGCGAAGTCTGGCAGAGGTATAAGGGAGCGTCTTGTTAATTCCGGCTTTGCCCTCAGGGTTATCCGGTCCCGTGAAGCGTTCTTTGTGAGCAACAATGTGGAGCATTCCATCTTTTACAAACGCGTTTTTGCTTCTATCGGTATAACATTGCTGTTCATTGTTACCGCCGCCCCAACAGTTGGTCTCAAAGCTCCAATTGCGCTTGCTGATGGCGTCACCTTCAAATTGGTCTTCCCAGACGAGTTGCCAATCGTCACTGACCGCTACGGGCACGTTAGTCAGTTCTACTGGCGCTTTGGTTTGGACTAAATCCGTGTTCGCGCTCTCGCCTTCTTCGGTACTGGCACAACCTGACAGTAGAGCCAAAGAAACCACCGAACCTAGAACCGTGGGTGTGTGCTTCATTTTTCGCATTGTTACTCCTTGAATACGAGCATTCTTTTATTGGCAATCACTGATGAGGGCCTCCAAACCGGAGTATGATCGCGGATAAAGTTCATCAAACCTTTATGTAAGCGCTTTCTTTAAAATTCAAAAAAAACGTTATGTATCATACTAATTTGGTACTGAGTAGTTCTTGGAACCACCCTCATCATCCCTTGGTAACTATGACACTATAAATTGACTTCGCTGTATAGAGCTAGTGAGATATCAATATCTAAAAAGCAACCTCGCATCACCAAAAAGAAAGCGCTTTCAAAGTATAGGCAAGTTTTGTGATAATAGAGTCTAGGGATAGTGAGTCAGCCGCACAAAGCAGCTAACCCTTTTAACTATAACTATGCGGCTAAAATGCGGATAGCGAGACGAGCGTCTTGGTGTAGTCCTTTTCTGGGTTCGCAAACAAATGTTGCGTGCTACCCTGCTCCACTATTTGACCGTCTTTCATCACTATAGTGTAATGACACAGCGATTTGACCACATTCAAGTCATGGGAGATAAACAGGTAAGTCAGACCGTGCTTCACTTGTAGCTCTTTCAATAAGTCTAAAACCTGAGCCTGAACCGTCCTATCCAGCGAGGAGGTTGGTTCATCGAGCAGAATGAACTCGGGCTTTAGAATCAGCGCACGTGCAATAGCGATGCGTTGCCTCTGACCACCAGAAAACTCGTTTGGATAACGGTGCCTTGTTTCTGGTTCGAGGTCCACCTCTCGCATCACATCGCAAATCATAGAGTCTAAGGTTTGCTCGTCATGTTCAAAGTGAACTCTTAAACCTTCCCCGATAACTTGGGCAACAGACATCCTCGGGTTTAAGGCTGAGAATGGGTCTTGGAAAACGACCTGCATCCGACTTCGATAAGGCAGCATGCCTTTGCGGTCTAATGATTGAATATCTTGACCATCAAACTCAATCAAGCCTTCACTTTGAACCAGCTTGAGAATAGCCATACCCGTCGTCGACTTACCAGAGCCGCTCTCTCCTACTAAGCCGATAGAGTAGCCCTGTTTAAGTTCAAACTTCATATCGGTCACAGCTTTAACATGGTCGATAACACGTTTGAACAATCCGCCTTTAATTGGAAACCACACTTTAAGGTTTTCAACAGACAGCAAAGGTATCGCTTGCTCATTCACCTCAACAGGTAGCCCCCTTGGATCGGAGTTAATAAGTTTCTGCGTGTATGGATGGCTTGGAGTAGTGAACACCTGCTGGCACTCTCCGACTTCAACTAATTTACCTTGCTGCATAACGGCGACACGGTCCGCAATACGACGCACGATACTAAGATCATGAGTAATGAACAGCATCGCCATCCCCATCTCTTTTTGCAGGTCTTTCAGCAAATCGAGAATTTGCGCCTGAACAGACACATCCAACGCAGTAGTAGGCTCATCAGCTATCAAAAGTTCGGGCTCATTAATAAGCGCCATCGCAATCATAACGCGTTGTCTCTCACCACCAGACAGCTCGTGAGGATACGCAGTAATCTTCTGCTCAGGATTACGAATCCCAACTTTTTTGAGCCAGCTGATTGCCAGTTGCTCTGCTTTATTGGTTCGCATGCCACGGTGAACCGCCAGCGTTTCAACTAGCTGACGTCCGATTTTATGCAGTGGATTAAGTGAGACCATCGGCTCCTGAAAGATCATTCCAATACGACCACCACGAATACCTCTCAATTGGCGCTCTGAGCAATTGAGCATATCAATATCGTCAAACTCAATATGACCGTTCAAATAGTGACTAGAGCCTTTTGGTAACAGCTTGAGAATAGAGTTGGCCGTGACCGATTTGCCAGAACCACTTTCGCCAACCAGTGCCAGAGTTTCACCCTTACGAATATCCAGCGATACATCGAACGTCACTTGTTCGATGTTCTTACCTCGACCAAAACCTACCGATAGGCTGTCGATTGAGAGAACGTGTTTCGGATCGTCTTTTGTCATCATCCTCTCCTTAGCCTTGTTGGTGTGGGTCAAATGCATCGCGAACGGCTTCGCCCGCAAATACGAGAAGGGTTAGCATAATCGACAATACCGCAAACGCAGATAATCCGAGCCATGGCGCTTGTAGGTTTGCTTTACCTTGAGCAAGCAGCTCACCAAGTGATGGTGACCCTGCTGGTAGACCGAACCCTAAGAAATCTAGCGAGGTTAATGTCGTCACAGAGCCGGAAAGAATAAACGGCATCATTGTCAATGATGCCACCATCGCGTTCGGTAGCATGTGACGTAGCATGATACGTTTATCATCAACGCCCATGGCATGGGCTGCCTTTACATAATCAAAATTTCTGCAGCGTAAAAATTCAGCCCGAACAACGCCCACTAAGCTCATCCAGCTAAACAGCACCATAATTCCGAGTAGCCACCAGAAATTCGGCTCTACAAAGCTTGATAGGATAATCAAAAGGAAAAGTGTCGGCATCCCCGACCACACTTCGATAAACCGTTGCCCCAGTAGATCAATCCAGCCGCCATAGTAGCCTTGCGTCGCACCAACAGCGACACCAATTACGCTCGATACCAGCGTCAGAATAAACCCAAACAATACGGAAATTCTAAAACCGTAAATCACCCTAGCTAGAACATCGCGCCCTTTGTCATCGGTGCCCAGCCAGTTCACGTTGTCAGGCGCTGATGGTACGGAGGCGACAATATCGTAATTAATAGTGTCATAGCTGAATCGAATCAACGGCCAGATTAAAAACCCTTTCTCTTCAATAAGGTCAATAACATAAGGGTCTGTATAGTCAGCTTCCGTTTCGAACTCTCCGCCAAACTCGGTTTCAGCGTACTGTTCAAAGATCGGGTAGTACCATTGATTATCAAACTCAACCAAAAGTGGTTTATCGTTGGCAATAAACTCGGCAAATAGACTAAAGAAAAACAGGACCAAAAAGATCCATGTCGACCAATAGCCTCGCTTGTTTGCTTTAAAGCGCTGCCAACGTGCTTTCGTGAGAGGATTCATAGCCATCTATCGCGCCTCGAAATCGATACGAGGATCCACCCACGTATAAGTTAAGTCAGAAATAATGCTCAAAATCAGACCCAATAACGTCATTATATAAAGCGAGCTAAATACCACTGGGTAGTCGCGTTGAATCGTTGACTCAAATCCCAACAGACCTATCCCCTCAAGTGAGAACATCACCTCAATCAACATCGAACCGGTAAAGAAGATACTGATAAAAGCGCTGGGGAATCCAGCAATGATGATTAACATGGCGTTGCGGAAAACGTGCTTGTAGAGAATGCTACTCTCATCGAGACCTTTCGCTCGAGCCGTCACGACATACTGCTTATTGATCTCATCAAGAAACGAGTTCTTAGTAAGCATACTTAAGGTTGCAAACCCACCAATTACCATGGCCAAGATCGGCAGCGTTAGGTGCCAAAAGTAATCAATGATCTGCTGGTACCAGGTTAGCTGGTCAAAATTACTCGACACCAATCCACGCAAAGGGAACCAACTAAAGTAGTTACCACTTGCGAAGAAAATAATCAGGATAATCGCAAATAAGAAGCCAGGGATAGCGTAACCAACAATCACCACAGCACTCGACCAAATATCGAATCGAGAACCATGGTGAATAGCCTTGAGAATTCCAAGTGGTATCGATATCAGATAGATAATCAGCGTACTCCATAATCCAAGCGAGATGGACACGGGAAGACGTTCTTTAATCAAGTCAATAACATTACCACCTCTGAAAAGACTGTCGCCAAAATTAAACATGGCGTAGTTTTTCAGCATATCGAAATAACGTTCGTGCAGCGGCTTATCAAAACCAAACTGGATTTTAATGGCTTCAACAACTTCAGGGTCTAGACCACGAGAGCCTTTATAACCCGTCGCCACGTCACCTTGGTCGGTATCCAAGTCAACCTCTGTACCCCCACCACTGAATCGCTCCATGATGCCAGAATCTAGCCCCTGAGCTTGTGCAATCGCCTGTTCTACAGGCCCCCCAGGAGCAATCTGAATGATAAAAAAGTTGATCGTAATAATCGCCCAAAGCGTTGGAATCACCAACAACAAGCGTCGGAATATATAGGCCGCCATTGTTTCCTCTTATCGACGTTTTGCAGGTAGCTTTTGTGCCTTTTCTTCTGACACCCACCACGTATCAATACCTAAGTCATAAGTAGGTAAGACATCTGGGCGCTCGAATTTATCCCATGTTGCCACACGATATTTTTTGATATGCCACTGAGGGATAACGAAATAGTTCCACTGAAGCACTCTATCTAATGACCGACCTAGGACCAATAATCTTTCTGGATCATCCTGGCTGTCTGCAATTAAGTCGGTCAACTCGTCGATAACAGGGTCTTTTACCCCTGCTTGGTTGTAGGTTGAATCGATAAAATTCGAGTTCCATACAATCTTTAGGTTTGAGCTAGGATAACGCTGTGCTGAATAGCTAGAAGAAATCATATCGTAATCGCGGTCGCGCCAGCGTTTCAGGTACTGTGTTGTATCCACGGTGCGAATACGCATGTCGATCCCCATCGCACGCATGTTCTTTTGGACCGGAATCGCAATTCGCTCAGTCGTTGGGCTGTACATCAACAGCTCGAAACTTAGAGGCTGACCTGTTTCTACATTAGTCATCACCTTGTTTTTAAGCTCCCAACCAGCCTCTTTTAATAGGGCAAATGCTTTGCGCATTTGTGGGCGAATACGACCTGTACCATCGGTAACGGGTGGGTTGTACTCATCAGTGAATACACGCTCAGGTATCTTCCCTTTATACTTATTCAGCACCTCAAGCTCGGCCGAAGAAGGAAGTCCTTTTGCTTCATAATCTGAGTTTTGGAAATAGCTTCGGGTACGAGTGTATTGGTCGTAGAACATGTTTCGGTTCATCCACTCAAAGTCCATCGCATAGCTCAGCGCTTCTCGCACTTTTGGATCGCTAAACACAGGTCGTTCAATATTGAAAACGAAGCCTTGAGTAGCCATTGGCTTGTGATGCTCAATCTCTTCTTTCTTGATAAAACCACGATCAAAATTGGCACCTGTGTATGAGCTAGCCCAGAACTTCGCGCTATTTTCTTGTCTCAGGTCGAACTCACCGGCTTTAAATGCCTCAAGCATCACGGTGTCATCACGGTAATAGTCATACTGGATGGTCTTAAAGTTGTTGCGACCGACATTGACAGGTAGATCTTTTGCCCAGTAGTTTTCATCTAAGGCATAAGTCAGAGACTGACCCATCTTGTAATCAACGATTTTATAAGCGCCGCTTCCTACTGGAGGCTCATTCAAAGGCTCTGCAAAGTTCTTATCTTTCCAAAAATGCTCTGGTAACACTCGAGTGCCCTGAGCCAATCCAAACAGTTTTTCTTTATTAGGAACTGACATTTCGATGCGCACAGTTAGCTTCGACGTCGCCTTAACACTTTTCACGTCTTTGTAATACGCCCTGAACTGAGGAACCCCCTCTTTCATGAACTTATCGAAAGTAAACTCGACGTCTTTCGCTGTGATAGGGACTCCATCACTAAAACGCGCGTTAGGGTTGATGTCGATCTCAAGCCAACTGTAGTCGTCGGCATAACGAACTTTCTCGGCAATCAATGGATAGTAAGAGTCAATCTCATCAGAGGAAGGGAGCATCAGGGGATCATAGAGCTCGCCAGTTGCAGCAGCAGGTTGGCCACGAGAAGCATAGCGATTGAAGTTGTCAAAGGTACCCATTTGTCCAAAGGTAACTTTACCGTATTTGGGTGCTTCTGGGTTTACATAATCAAAGTGCTGGAAGTCTTGCGGGTATTTAGCCGTACCAAACCCGGTTAGAGACGTGGTCTCAACCACATTTGCTGCCATCACACCTGAGGCAAACAGCCCCACTCCTATCGCTAAAAGCGCGTTTCGTTTTAACGTCATCCCTTTCCCCTAAAAATAAAGAAAGGGCGTTTGAGAGCGTCCTTTCCTAAATCAGTTTTATCTTGCTTATACTGTTATAAATAGCTGTATTTGACGGGGTTTTCAAGGGTGAACAGGGGAGGCTGTTTCAAAATTGGGTTAAAGTTTACTGGATGCATGTTCAAGCGATGATTTAATCACCACATTGGCTGCACTCTTGTATAACATGGGTTTCAGGACAATACATGTGGACGCGACCAGAGCACCCTTTTTTAGACATGTAGAGCGCCTTATCCGCACGCTCCACAATACTTCCGTCATCGAGCGCTTGAGTCGCGACACCAATTGAGCATGACACACCAAAGGTTTTACCACTGCTGCTCTGAAATTCGAGCGCATCTATTTTGCGCGACAGACGCGTAGCAAGTGCATAAGCTTGATGAACATTACTGCCGGGTAGCAGCAAGACAAACTCATCTCCACCATATCGACACAATTTATCTTGCTCACGAGTACATTGGTCAATAACAGCGACCACATCAACCAATACTCTGTCGCCAATTGAATGTCCGTATTTGTCGTTAATTGGTTTGAAGCGATCAACATCAATGATCAATAGCGAACTCGGCACTCCGAGATCCCTATGTTTAATTTGCTCTTCTTCTAACGCTAAGTGCATATAACGACGGTTAAAACACCCAGTCAGCCCATCGGTATTAGCCTCCTCGAGCAGAACCTGACGTTCAGCCATGTCTTTGGACACATCTACGGCAAAACCAATGACGCCTAGAACCTGATTATTTTTAATGATTGGGGACGTCACCGTTAAATGGCAGAGCTCACTATTGTCGATGGAGAAAGGAATTTTTTGCTGAGTGGGTTTGCGAGTGTCTATAACGCTCTTATCATTCAAACGCATCATTTTGGCGGTGCGAAAACTAAACAAATGCCAGTCTGTTTTGCCTCTAATTCCATCGAGAGTCACACCAAAAGTGTCTAAGACTTTACGATTGACATAATGATAGTGACCTTCGTTATCTTTTATAAATATATAGGCATCCACAGCGTCAAACACCTCAGATAAACCGAGCAGCTCTTCGTGTGAACCCTGATGTGTTGATAAGATCAGATCAAGCATATAGTTGCTTTAAAATGCACCGTGTTGAATATAATAATCTTAGAGTTTAAACCCTACTTATTGGTTTTGCAGTGATTCTTATCCAATCCCTAAGCCTAAAATCAAATTTTGATATCTAGAGCACGATTTGAACAAAGATCACAGCTTTGCTCTAGAATCTGCCTTTCAATCTATTGACATTGTCGTCATTTACAAAAATAGTTGCGTTTTAAACACAACCTCACGATACGTAGGTCGTTATCTGAAGATAACAAGAGTGGTGACAACGACCTTGTAAATAGAAAAAACCGAACTAGTCTTACTGATAACAAGTGTGACACAAGTCACGTTTGGTACATATTCATTCAGTTCAACGAAAGGACTTAGTCATGAAAGCACTAATCATTGCAGCGCTTACGTTTGGTTTCGCAGTTTCAGCTTCAGCGCAACAATTGGAACCAGCAGGCGTAGCAACCGGACAGGGTGGTTCTAATGTATGTTTGTACAAAGCGGCAGGGACAGATACGGTAGTTTATGCACTCAACACCAATACGCCTTGCCCTACTCTCACCAGCAATTAATCTGCTTCGATAAGTTGTCGTGTGTTAAGAGATAAGATTGCAAATGGAAGAGTATAGTTTCAGGGCAACAAATTAAACGTTGCCCTGAATGCTTGGAACACTTTTTGATCGCCCATTAGTACTGTTTCATCGCGTCAACAAAGGCTTGTTGAGCGCTCTTTGAGCCTAAGCTCTCCGCTTCTTTTGATAGTCTCAGCGCTTTCTCAAACTCACCTTGTTCAACAGCTCGTTCAATGGCTTCATTAAATGCTTTTTCTTGTGACACCGAGAGCTGTTCTGGCACTACTGTTTCCGAGTGCTGAGCAACCGCTTCCTGCCTTGTTTGCTGCTCTGCTTCTGTTTCCGAACGTAAACCGGTTGGCTCATAGTCAAGCTCTAACGTGACTTTACCAACCGCAGAATGTGTAATAGTAAGATTTGAGTAATATGGGTCATTAGCCGAAACCGAGCCTGATTGCAGGGCAAACTCACTCGGTGGCATTGGCTCAGAACTCGTCGCTAGTGCTTCTTTTGTGGTTACAACGGCGAGATAAACAGGCTTTTGGCCATTAGAGAAGCGATTTGGGATCGCGTATTCACCCAAATAGCCAGATTTGTATAGTATCGAGCTCTCCCTATGTTTGATGATATCTTCTCCAATAACATCAAGAACTTGAAATTGCTCATCAAGCACAAGTACTGTCGGTACAAAAACTTGTTTGTCGATAATAGAGTAAACCGTTAACTTTATCTCACCGAGCGCAGACGGCAGTTCAATACCTTCAGCAAAAGTGCGCCCGCTGTTTAGTTCAATTTTTGGCGACTGAGTAGACAAGTTGATCTCTACAGCGCCCGGTTTGCTCACTGGAGCGAAACTCACATTGGCCAAAGATTCACAGCACCCTTGTTGTGAGCTTAAAGCTGCTATACCTGCCTCATCTTTACTATTGTTTGTGTCTTGTGCTTGGCTGGCACAGCCCACTATGGTTGCCAGCGCTAAGGCGAGAATCGTCTTTCGTATCATAGCAACACTCCTTAACTACTTATATTCACATCATTGTAGAATGACTATTATTTTACCTAAAAAGTAAACGCTTTCACGAAACAATTAGACAAAATTAGAACTCAAACAAAAAAAGCCACTCAGCAAGCTGAGTGGCAAAATCAAACTGCCCTGAATATACAAGAACCAATGCACTTATTATCAAAGACATAAACACAATATGAATCATGAATATTGTGAAAAATACGGGTATGCTCTCTCCCTATGATGCACATACCCGTCCCCTCTCCTAAGACAGTGGTTGGGGTTACCACCACATATCAGCTTGGATGCCTACTAACAAATCCGCTTTATCACGGTCAGAACCATCTAGGTACGTCGCTAGGAAACGAATCTCTGGTGCAGGGCCGAATCCAGTACCTACTGTCACTGTTGGTGCGATAGTCAGTTTATAGTCATAGTTACTGCCGCCTACGCCATTTTCATCAGACCAATCGCCATACTGGTAGCCCGCTTCAGTTGCGATAGACCAGTTTTTAGAAATTGGGAAAGTTGGTCGAATCATTGCAGATGCCCAAGAGTCTTTACCACGTTTTTCGAGATCATTATATTGACCTTGAATAGAGTGGAAAATACTTACGCCATTCTCAAAGAAGTAGCCACCCCAAATAAGTGCACGAGTCGATACATCACCAGAATCAATTTTCTTCATGTTATCAGGACCCATCGCACCGCCGTAACCTGGCTTCCATGCATTATAGGTTGTAATTGTACCACCCAATAATTGTCCTGAACCTAAACCTTGACCTGCTTGTGCAATATATTTAGTAAAGCCTTTTTCAGACAAACCAAATACAGTATCAGAATGATAAATACCGGTAACTTCAAAACCAGAATCTGCATATTCAACATCATCTACAAAGTTATCTGGTAAATATTTACCCATAGCATGTAGTTCAAAAGAACCAAAGTTAACGCCCACGTGTACAGCATGCATTGGGTTATTATCATCAAGTCCCCAGTAACCACCCTCAGCGTTGTCACTCGCTACGTATGCGAAATCCCATTTATTTCCACCAAGCTCGATACCTTCAATACCAACACCAGTACCTGACATATCTGTATAGAAGAAGTCAGTCATAAAGATGTAGTTATCTTTACCATAGAAACGCTTACCACCCCACATGGTGCCTGTTTCTGTCACGCCGTCAAACTCTACAAACGTCTCGATTAAACCAATGCTACCGTTTGCAGCATCAGCGTTTGTACCTAGCTGGTTTTTACCTCCTGACTGAGCATTATCTGCACCTGCACGGGTTTTAATTCTCACCGATTGACCATCTGCAGTATCAAAGTTTTTCTGAAGTGCAAGCTCAAAGTGGTTATCAGATTCAATACCTAAACGACCAAGTTTTTCTTTTGTTGCTGGGAACTTAGAGCGCTTAAAATCGTCATTAGTGCTATATAATGCACCAGCACGAAAATAACCATGAAACTCAAAACCTTGTGTATTTTCACTTGCAATCACGTTAGAACTAGCAGCACTTAATCCAGCCATTAAACAGGCTAGAGTCACTTGTGATAATTTCATTATCAACTCCTAAATTTTATTATAAATTTTCCATTTTTTAAGTGCGTATAAATAAAGACAACCACTGCTTTCATTTAATTCACACTGAGAGTTAGAAGAAAAATGAACCTAGACCCCCTCCAAATTCACTCCACTTCCGGTTTTCCTTTCCGCCTATAGAAAAGACAGAAATAAAATTAGTTATTCTGATATTTTTACGGTTAGCACGTACCAAGCTCGAAGCTATGTGCTTATAAATTCACCAAAAATCCTTTCCACCTCAAGTAAGCGCTTTCAAAATTCACTATGCAAAAATTAGCATAGCGTGTTACACGCAACCCAGTTAACTTAATCAAATAAGGCTTTGGTTCGATTTATACCTCAAGTCCTTAAGAAAACCTTTCAATCTATTAAGAAAGCGCTTTCATTAAAAAGGAAAAAATTAAGAGAAAGTGCCTTGTCTTGACTCTGTTCCCCATTGCTTGATAACTATATTAATTGTTGAGCCAGGCTATGTATATAGGTCGAAATTGCACGTATCTACAAAACATGAGGCTCGTCACCACAAAGAAAGCGCTTACTTTTACTAATGTGGAGTCAGTCACTAAATGTGAGAAAGCAATCCGATATGATGCTCTCCGCACTACAAATCGCTAACCAGATCACAGTTCACCGTCGTGGAACGTATCTACAACACTCGAATTACCATCAGATGAGCGCTTTGTAGTATAGTGAGTGGAAGTCATTGAAGAAATTTCCAATAATTTCAACAAGATTGAATGATAGGATCGCGAATTGATTACGATAAAAGAAGTCGCTGAGTTAGCTCAAGTCTCGCAAGCAACAGTGTCAAGGACACTGAACGGTCACTCTTCGGTTAAAGAAGCTAACAAGCAAAAAGTGTATGCCGCAATGGAAGAATTAGGTTACCAACCTAATACGTTTGCGCAGGCACTCGCCTCAAACCGCTCTTGCAGTATTGGTATGCTTGTCGGTACGCTTGATGGTCCCTTTTATGGGCCAATGATGCACGAAGTCGAAAAGGTCGTTCGCTCGGAAAACTATCACCTGATTATTACTAGCGGCCACGAAGAGTATGATGAAGAACATGAATCGATTCGTTTTCTTCGCTCAAAGAAAGTGGACGGGCTGGTGTTGACTGTCGATACCCTATCGGACAGTGAACTTCTTGAGATCTCGCGCCAAAATGAAGCGACAGTACTTATCAACCGCTACATTCCTGAAATGGCTGACCGCTGTGTATGGCTCGACAATGAAAAAGGTGGCTTTTTAGCCACTGAGTATCTGATTAAAAAAGGTCATACACAAATTGGATGTATCAGTGGTCAGCTCAGTAAAGTCGATAGTCGCGACCGTCTGCAAGGATATCGCAATGCATTGAGCCATTACGGCGTGGATTACAATCCCAATGCTGTTGTCGAGGGCCGATTTGACCATCAATGTAATCATGATGCCATTCGTCGTTTGTTAGATCGAGATATCCCGTTAACCGCCATCTTCTGTATGAACGATAATATCGCGATGACCGCCTACACGTTATGTTTGGAACGCGGACTCCGCGTTGGTGAAGATATCTCAATTATCGGATTCGATAACGTACCCTTTGGTCAGCACATGACACCAGGGTTAACAACTGTAGATTTCCCAATTCAAAAAATGGCAACCGCCGCAGCTAAAAAAGTAATGGCGATTGTTAAAGGTAAAAGTAGTGCTTCACAACCCATCGAACCTATCGAACCGACTATCATCAGCCGAGGGTCTGTGAAAAACCTCGCTTGAATGACGAAAGGTTAAACCTTTATTACGCTCAGAAGATAAAAAAAGGCAGGACAACTAAATTGTCCTGCCTTTTTGTTTGCCCTGATATCTAGTTAATGTGTGGCTAGATAACCAGTTTTTCTGCTGGAATCGTCACGTAAACAGCTTTCACCTGAGCACTGCGATCAAAAATGTGCTTACTTAGATTCTCTGGAATCATGTTCGATATTTTTTCAATCGTAGGCCCATTGGTTAGCTCAACAGTCAAAGACACATCATGTTGTTCTTCACTCAATGTGTATACAAACGGAACCTGGCATAGCGTAAACGCTAGGCTCCCCACATTCACATCGATACGATTCACCTGACCTTGCAAATCAAAGTACTCAAATGCCACAGGTTCAGTCAAGAACTCGCTTTCAGACAACAAGTTAGGCGTGATCTGGATTTCTCCATCCGTCACGGTAATACCCAGCTCGCCAAAGCGTGTAATCACTTCTTCTTTAACCTGACCAGTCATACCTGGCTGCTGTGCACCTGCTTGTTTTGGCGTATGCGAATATGGATCCGTTGGGAACGCACCGTACACTTCTGGTGTTTTGTTAAAGCCAATGCCTTCACGCACTCGGTAGTAGAACTCACCCAATTGCTTAGTCTTATCACAGTTACCTAGCTCTACCCATGCTTGCTGGTAGTTCTCTTGAACCGCAAGTAGAAGTTTAGAGACCATGTGCCAATAGATACAACCTAAGCCTTCATAACCAAACATAGTACCAGAGCGACCTGTAAACGCTTTGTGGTTGAAGGTCTGCTCATAGATATCAGACACTTCGGCCCACTCTTTGCGACCAAAGCGAGGGTAATCCTCAGCAACAGTTGCAATACGAGCCTCTAAAATCGCTGCGTTCTCGAAATCAGCATTAAAATGAACTCGGTTCTCAATATCTTGATTAACGATTCGTTTATCGCCATTCGCCAGCATCGCCTGAAGCAGCTCACTATTATCAACAAGATTCTTAGTGATATGGTTCTTCTTCAAAAATGCCGTTAGATCACGATCCGGGTAAAGCATGAAGCTCAGTTGATCTTCACGGAACATCTCGCTATCAAACAGCTTAGTCAGCAAATCTACCGCTTGTGTCGCATCCAGAATACCCGCACTTAGGATGGCAACCTGCCCTTCCAGCATTGGATATAGATATTCGACATTCGCACCATCACCTTGAAGGTCAAGGATGTTGTAAGCATTGTACAGGCCATCATCGCGCTTGTTGCTATGGATGGTGTGGTCAAGCAAAGTCTTAGATACGCGAAGTAACTCTTCAACTTCTGTCATCTCCAGCGTCGATTTACCCGAGAAGCCGTTGGCATAAACGCCCATACGATACTCTTCTGCGACTTTAGCCAATTTCGTGAGCAGCGATTTACGAGACTGAGGTGTAATTTTCTCAACTCGCAGCGATGCCGCCGCTTCAGACAATACCTGACTTGTCTTGGTTAGCCATACTGCCACTTCGCTCGATAGCGCAACATTAATTGGAGCGCGGCAAATTAGCTTCTGCATAAAGGTTACATAACGACGCATGTAGTACAGTGTCACCATCGAGAGACCGTTACCCACAATAGCGTTGTTGGCATCATTCCACTCTGGACGTTGCGTGTTAAGCCAAATACCGCCATCAATGACGAAGTTGCTTAGCTTAGACAACAGCGGTACAAGGAGCTTCTCAAGTAGGTTCACTTGATAAACATCGCCATTCTCACCCATCACCAATCGACCGTCGCTACCTAGTGAATCGGTAAGCTCTTCCGTCGCAGCTTGCTTTTGCTCATTAAAGGCAACCGTATCTTTCGGGTTAGCAAACAGCTGCTCAACACCCGCAATTTCATACGGTACATTTGCATAGCTGTAGGTTTCTTCGCTCAGCCATTCGATAAGGTCATTACTTTGATACTTATCGGCAAGCTCTAGGAACTTGAGTAGATAGATGATTTGGTGGTCACCCCAGTAACCAATGTTGCTCCATGGATCATCCAAATCAAGTAGCTCCCAGTCCACGCCCTCTTTGGTGATGCGGTAAGGGTTATAGCCATCAATCGTCGACGCATTTACAAACTTAGCGACAAATGAACCGATAAAGTTTGGATAGCTCAATGCCATCGCTTCCCAGTTCTGGAAGATATCACGCCAGTTGCCTTGATAAGCCAACAAACGTTGTCCCTCATCGTCACGTACCTTGATTTCAAAATGGTTCCAAGGACGGCTTGGGTCACCGTGACGACGACCAAAGGTGAGTGGCAAATATTCGTAGGCCATACGCAGAAGCTGTTGATCACCTGTCTCTTTCGCCATCGATACTAACTGCGGATGCGATAGGTTTTCTGGAAGCGTGCGTAGCAGTGCAGAATGTTTTTCTACGACTCTTTTGTTGATGCGAGTAAATGTAGCGAGGACATCATCCGCATCCAACTTATAACCAGAGACAAACACGCCACCACGCATGTTGTTAAATAGCACGTTCGCATAGTGATGAACGGCAGTCTCTTCCGAAGAGGTTAACTGCCACGCGTCTGCACCCGCCATAAGAAGTTTCAGCTCATCTTGGTTCGCTTGGACGTCTTGTTTAACGGTTACTGCGATCTCATCGTCTAAGACCATCTGATTTTTCAACGCAGCAACATCTGCATGAGACTTGTCGATATCAGCCACCATCAGCCAAGATTCCGTCTCACCCGCCTCAAGTACTAGAGATTGAGTGATAAGGAAGGCGCCACGTTCACCACGAGTTAATGGCTGCGCATCAAGTGGTTGCCCTTTACGGAACTTAGCTACGTCTTTGGCATTAAGAGAAATTTGCTGCGCTTTTTCTGCAATACCAAATACAGTAGTCGCTCTTAAAGATTCCGCTGGCTCAGCACGGTCACTGAGCTTGGCGTACATACTGTAGGTTGCCATCGGTAGATCATCGATTCGCTCGTTCCATTTATAAGCATCGACCAGCGCGCTGCGTGTTTGGAGCGCTTGAAGCGGCGCGCCAGATGGAAGTAGGTTTTGAATACCATCGATAATCTCAAATTGTACCTGTTCATCAGCAAGGTTCGTCACATGTGTTTCGCGTACAAAACCAAATTTATCCGACGTAGACCAGCTGTATTGATAGCGAAGGCCTAAGGTGTGGTTTAGCTCTTCAAATAGGATCTTGTCACCGACAGCATTTTTGTAAAGGTTGCGCTGCACTTGGTACAAACCATCATGGTGCGGGTTGAAAGGTTCCCATAATGCAGGTGCCCCATCGGTAGTCGCCACACGAATAACGGCTTTAGAGCCTGTGTTGTCCGCATTTTCATGAATATGATCAACTGAGCGATACGGGAAAAGTGCATTCTCTGGACGAATGCGTCCCGCAGACAAGCTGCCTGTTGATGAAATAAACAACCAATGATTACTGGCAGAGACAACACTGATAAAAAACGGTGCCATCTGATCGACATTAGATATCTGGTAAAAACGTTCTTCGTTGAGAGTGATAAATTTCCCGTTCACTTCAAACGCTTGATTAGCTTGTAATTGTTCCATAATTTGGTCACTTCTGATTTTTTGTAAGCGCTTTCTTTAGAGCGCAAAATTTTTGGGATTCTTTAAACTACATGTTGTGGCAACGAACAAAGTGTTGCTCTGAGATCTGCGTCGTTTCAGGCATCTCTTTAGTACAGATTTCGCTTGCGTTCGGGCAGCGAGTAGCAAAAGGACAACCGACACTCGATGGCTTCCATAGAGGGATCTCCCCTTTCTTCACGGCAAGATCGCGTCGACCCGCATTGCCTACTTCTGGTACCGCAGAAAGCAGTAGCTTAGAGTAAGGATGCTGTGGGTTTTGCGTCACGCTGTCACTTTCGCCCCACTCCACCATGTGACCGACATACATGACGGCTGTCTTCTCCGCAAAGTAGCGAGCAGTCGCAATATCGTGGGTGATGTACATAAATGAAATGCCGTGCTTATCTTTTAAGTCAGCCATTAGGTTCAAAATACCAAGGCGAACAGACACATCGAGCATAGAGATAGGCTCATCCGCTAGAATAACCTCAGGATCAACAGCAATTGCACGAGCGATAGCAACGCGCTGTCTTTGACCACCACTGAGCTCATGTGGGAACTTCTCTGCCGTCTCTTTTACCGGAGTCAAACCCACCAGCTCAAGCAAATCATAGACTAGCTGCGGGATAGCTTTCTTATCTGCGCGATTGTGAATCATCAAAGGGCGCGCGATATGGTGATAGATGGTATGTACTGGGTTAAGCGATCCAAACGGGTCTTGGAAAATCATTTGCACCTGACGTGCATACTCCAATTGACCATTTTGCTCAATGTATTCATTGATCGGTACACCTTTGAAATGGATATCGCCAGCCGTCTTGTCATAAATCTGAGTCAAGATACGTGCACCCGTGCTCTTACCGGAGCCCGATTCGCCTACGATTGCCAAAGCTTCACCTTTACGAAGCTCAAACGACACGTCGTTTACTGCTCGCATTAGGTTCGACTTCACTGATTGGCCCAGAGGAAAATCTTTAACTAAGTTTTTTACCGATAGGATGACTTCGTTACTTTGCATCATTACTTCCTTAAACCAGATGACAAGAGACTTGACGACCATTCGCCAGAGCAGAGAGCGCAGGCTCTACCGATTTACACTTCTCAAAACACTCTCCACAGCGAGCTTGGAAGTTACACCCTGTCGGGATATCGAGTAGGTTCACTGGATTACCAGGAATGCCGTATAGACGCTCTTTTGGACCGTGAATTGTAGGGAATGAAGCTACCAAGCCTTTGGTATACGGATGCTCAGGAGCACCAAACACCTGCTGAGCGTCACCCAGTTCAATTAGGTTACCTGCGTACATCACACCAATACGGTCAGCAATTTCACCCATCAAGCTCAAGTCATGGCTGATGAACAAAATTGAAAAGCCAAACTTAGTTTTAAGGTCATACAACTCGTTAAGAATTTCACGTTCGACAACCACATCCAATGCCGTAGTTGGTTCATCCATAATGATGAGCTTAGGCTCAAGGGCAAGTGCTACGGCAATAACCACACGCTGACGCATACCACCACTCAATTGGTGCGGGAAGCTACCCATGCGGTCACCGTGAATCCCAACAATGGATAGAAGCTCAACTGCCTTTTCATGGGCTTGCTTGTAAGGAATCTTCTTGTGAGCCAAGATCACGTCCGTTAGCTGCTCGCCGATGGTGATTACAGGGTTAAGCGAGTTCATAGCACTTTGAAACACGACAGACACATCGTTCCAGCGGAACTGGCGCAATTTACGGTCGTTCATTTTCAGCACGTCTTCGCCTTTATAAAGGATTTCACCTTCTGAAATCAGTGCAGGTGCTTTGTGTAAGCGAGAGATAGCAAACGCTAGCGTACTTTTACCGCAACCAGACTCACCAGCAATGCCAAGTGTTTCGCCTTCTTTGATCGTTAGGCTGACATTATTGACCGCGCGAGCAACGCCGTTTGGCGATACATAGTCGACACATAGATTATTGATTTCGAGTAATGCGCTCATCGTAGGCCTCTCTTCTTATCTGCTTCTTTTTTCAGTTTGTGCCACAGTTTGATGTGTGGACCTGTACGAAGTTTCGGGTTACTCACTTGGTCAATCGACATGTTGATCAGTGCCAATGCACCACCTGTGATTGCTAGCGCCATTGCTGGAACCATCATTTCCCACCAAGCACCTGTGTATAGTGACGATGACGTTTGTGCCCAGTACAGCATTGAACCCCAGCTCACTTCTGTCGCATCACCAAGACCAAGGATACCCAAGCCAGCCTCAGCGCCCATTGCGTAGATAACTGTGCCCAAGAAGCCACCAAACACGATAGAGATTAGGTTTGGTAAGATCTCAACAAGAATGATGCGGATCTTAGACTCACCCATTACCTCAGCAGAAATAATGAACTCCTTATTACGAATCGCCATTGTCTGAGAACGTATCACCCTCGCGCCCCACGGCCAGGAGGTGATACCGAGCAACACGGTAATAACGAGGGACCCCACCTGCCCTAAGAATGCTGCTAATACTATGAGTAACGGAAGCTGTGGAAACACCAGAAATACGTTAGTAAGAAAGTTCAAGCGTTCATCGATTTTGCCACCAAAATAGCCCGAAGAAACACCAACCAAAACCGCAATACTCATTGCAATAACTCCAGCCGTGAGGGCTACGGTTAGCGACTTTCTCGCTCCATAAAGCACTTGGCTATAGACATCACGACCACTACGTGTCGAGCCCAGTACATGCTCAGCGTTGGGCGCAACATGAGGGCGCGCTACGCGGCGTTCTGGATCATGAGTTGCCAATGCAGGTGCAAAGATGGCTCCAGCAAGAACAACGGTAAGTAGAAATCCTCCGATTATCGCTGGCGGGTTGCCATAGAAGAAGGCATATACCTTACCTAGTTTCGATTTGATGTTTTTCCATGAGAAAGCAGATTCTCGTACCGCGAGCTTCGACTCGTGGTCATATTTATGCGCGTCTATTAACTTTTCCATAATACGGCCTAGTTGGAAATTCGTGGGTCTAGCCAAACGTATAGAAGATCGGCGATAAAGTTAGCAGTCAGAACTGCGGTCACTAAGATAAGCAGAATGGCTTGGATTAGCGGATAGTCACGAGCAACGATGCCTTTAAGCAGAATGTTACCCAAACCTTGGTAGTTGAAGACCACCTCAGTCATGATTGAGCCCGCAAATGAGAAACCAATCGCCATTGCGATAGCCGTCGCAACAGGCAAGATGGCGTTACGACCTGCATAGCGGTACATCACGCGGAAGCTACTCAATCCTTTGGCTTCAGCCATGGTGACATAGTCTTCGCCTAATACGTTGATCATGGCGTTACGCATGTTGAATACCCAAGTCGCGATTCCGACCACCACCATAGAGCCAACCGGCAACACAGCATGTTTAGCGACGCTTGCGATGAACTCCCACGTCCAACCTGGTTCTAGTGAAGGGTCGTAGGTATACGCAAGTGGTAGTAACTCCATCTTCAAACCGAAGAAGTAGAACAAAAGCAGTGCGGTTACTATGTATGGGAAGTTACTGATAAATGCCAATACTGGCGGTACAACCTGACCAAAGAAGCCTTCGCGGCGATACGACGCGTAAGTACCAATGCTGACACCAATAATGAGAGCAACAATGAGAGAGCCTAGAGCTAGGAACATGGTCCAAGGAAGTGCCATCGCGATGACGTCAGACACGTTAATTGGGAACATGAGAACCGAAGGGCCAAGGTCGAGCGTGAAAACACTCTTGATGTAATGGATGTATTGAACAAATACGTTGCCATCAACAAAGCCGTACATTTCGCGAACAGCATCCATCTGAGCCGGATCCATACGTCCCTGCGCTGCTGCAAATAGTGCATCTACAGGGTCACCAGGCATAAGACGAGGCAACATAAAGTTAAACGAAATTGCGATAAGAAACGCAGTGAAATAAAAGCCAAAGCGGCGAGCTAAAAACGACATAGCAGTACCTTTTAAATGTGGGGCCTCATTCGAGACCCCAAGTGTTACGATTTACTTAAGGTGCAAGTTATTTAGGATAAGAACTCGCTTACCACCATCGTAAAATACTGGCTGAACGTAAGGGTTTTCTTCACTTGGCCAACCAACGATTTTATCCGTGTTGTATTGGAACCATGTTGCGTTAGAGAACAGCGGAATAAACGGTAGATTTTGTGCCGTAAACTCTTGAAGCTCAGAGATGATCTCTTGCTGCTTAACCGCATCACCCGTTTTGCCGAAGCTATCGATTAGCGCGTCGATTTCAGGGCTGTTTACGCCGTGACCTGCGTGCCAAATCTTACCAACGTAAGCTGATGAGAAGTATGCTTGGTACGCCAAGATTGGGTTAGTCGATACCATTGACCAGTTGATAGACATCTTGTAGTTGCTGTCTTTAAGGTTCTTGTCATATACCGCCCAGTCGACAGTCTTAACGTTCGCCTTCACACCAACTTCATCAAAGTACTCAGTTGCCATCTGAACAACTTGAATCCAGTCCGTCCAGCCGTTTACCACTTCGATATCAAACACAAACTTGTCGCCGTTTGGCATATCACGGTAGCCGTCACCATCGAGGTCTTTCAGACCTGCAGCATCAAGTAGTTTCTTTGCTTCATCTGGGTTGTAAGTCGTCAGGCCGCGATATTTATCTGTCACGCCTTGGTCGATACTTGATTTATATAGTTCACCAATACCACCCGCGTTGTAGTTCACCGTTGGGTAACCGTAAGCGGCAATATCGACAATCATTTCGCGATCAAGCGACATAGAAAGCGCTTGGCGCACACGGATATCATCAAATGGCGCTTCCTTCGTGTTTACATAAAGATGGATTGCGTCATTCGCTGGATACCAGAAATGGTGGTTATCAGGGTTTTGCTTCACAAACGTGCTTTCGATATCAGCAATGAAGTTTGAGCCCCAATCAATCTCACCTTTGATCAATGCTGGCTGGATTTGAGAGTTGTCGTTGTATGAGCGGAACGTCATACAATCTAGGTAAGGACGATTCTCTAGATAGTAGTTTTCGTTACGGCAAAGCTCCATTTGTTGCGGCTTAAGATACTTAACCGTCGTCATTGGACCGCTACCAATTGGATTTGGGTTGGTAAACGTGGTTAGGTCTTCTGCTTTGCTCCAAACTTTCTTAGGAACAATGTGATAGTCCGCTAGGTTCCAAAGGAACGTCGAATCCGCTTCAGCAAGGTTAACCTTCAAAGTGCGTGCATCAACGACATCGATATTCTTAAGGTTACCGCCAGACCAAATACCTTTAAGGTCAAAAGCTGGCGCTTTTTGCGTCATTTCAAAACTAAACGCCACGTCTTCTGCTGTTAATGGGCTGCCGTCAGACCACTTAAGACCCTCTCTCAACTTGATCGTAATGGTCTTAAGATCATCTGAGTAGTCCGCTGACTCAGCCAAACGCCAGTGCGTTTCTCCAGTCATGTTGTTGAACACCATCAATGGTTCAAACATGGTGCCGTTGTAAATATCTTTTACTGTGTATGGATTGAAGTTATCAACAAAGCCTGTGTTGATAATTGGCACAGTCAAGGTGCCCCCCTGTTTAATTTCTTCCGCTTGCGCAGTCACTGCACTACCAGCAAACAATGCACCACAAATCACTGAGGCGATGAATGTTTTCTTTTGCATCACTGTATCCTTTAGTTTTGTTTTCGGGTTTAGCGATTTCCATTTAAGTGGAACTAAAAAGTTCGGGGGTAACACCTCAAGAAAGCGCTTTCTCAGAATACTAAGTAGTCTCGACGCATTTAACAAAATACAGACCCAAAAAGCCTGCATTGATCACATTAAAATTAATTCTTTAATATCAATGACTTAAGCAAATCATAGCTGGTCAAAAGAAAAACAACAGAGAAATTAACTCTTATAATTCAGTGTATTATCGCCACATCAATCTACTCATATTTCCATATTTAGAAGTGTGATCGCTTTAACGATGTAACACAGGTTAACAAGCCAAAAAGCCTTTTCAAGATAGAAACCTCCTTGCATAGATGAACAAATAGCCGCCTCATAATGATTCGTTATTATTTTAATAACAGTAACTTATAATAGTTTTCGGAACTATTATTCCGTTATGTGATCTGCTCACTATCCCCATATTAGCATCCTGATTATTCTAAAAAGAAACCGCTTACTTTTGGTGATAGATGTGACAACAATAAAATCGGTACGTTTTTGGAACGGCAATAAATCTGCGTATCGTCAACAATTTGAGTTTGATGTGCTGAGTTTATTGCTTACGGCAACCGCCGATAGCTACGGACATGCAAACATTATTGATGACAGAACCGACCTGCCTTTGGCCGAACAAGAAGGCGCGGTGTTAGATAATGGCAGCGATGTACTTGTAACCGTAAAAGGCAATGCGAAGTTTGCCGGGAAACGATTTATCGAGCTTGCTCTTTCTGTTACCAAACAATTGCTTGGGCAAAGAATACTGTTCGCTCGTGACGACAAAATCGCTGATTTCACAACGACCGAAGCCATTAAGTCGATGTCTGTTGGCGTCCCTGAGACCTGGGTTGATGCCGAGCTATTTCGTCAAAATGGCTTTAATGTCGTTGAACGAGGTGACTTCGATCGCGTTTTCAGACGCCTAACTGATGGCGAATTTGATTTTGTTTGCTTTGGTGCCAATGAAGCGCTAGAAGTGTTTGAAAGTCGAGTGGCTAATCAATACCCCATTAGCCTAGTGGGTGGCGTGATGATCGAATACCCCTTCCCTCTCGTTTTCTACATCAACGCGGACAATCCCGAGCTTGCCCAAAGGTTGCAGACAGGCTGTGAAATTGTCCTTGCTAGCGGTGAGTATGAAGCCCTTTACCAACGCTATTTTTCTGAAATCGAGAACACGTTGCACCTAGCGCAACGAGAGCGACTATTACTCGAGAACCCGTTTATTTAACTCTCATACCAACGATAACAACCAACAAAAACAGGAATTGGAATTCATTTATGCCCTTGACTACCATCGAATCGGCAAGACAAGCTCTTGCCCCTGTCAGTCGCCAAGCCGCGACTGAAGGGATTGTTTTACTTAAGAACATCGACGGCACCCTACCACTGCCTTCAATGAGTAGAGTCTCACTATTTGGTCGATGCCAGATTGATACTGTACGCAGCGGCACAGGTTCTGGTGGTGCAGTCAATGTTCCATACAGTGTCAATGCGCTAGAAGGGCTCTCCGCTCATCCATGTATCCAGGTAAACATGGACTTAGTATCCATCTATCAATCATGGCTAGAGCAACATCCATTTGACGATGGCGGCGGTGGCTGGGCAGCTGAACCTTGGTATCAAGAAGAAATGCCGCTTTCAAGTGAAATTGTTTCACAAGCACGTAAACAAAGTGACTATGCACTCGTGTTTATCGGTCGTACAGCAGGTGAAGATCAAGACAATGCCGATGAATCCGGCAGCTATCGTCTTACCGAAACCGAATACGACATGCTGCATAAGGTCTGCGGGCAATTCGACAAGGTCATTGTTGTTCTAAACGTCACTAACATCATCGATATGTCTTGGGTTGACAGCATGGAGAACGCGGATTCAATTAAGGCGATTCTTTACAGCTGGGCAGCGGGAATGGAAGGAGGGCACGCGCTTGCTGATGTATTATCAGGCGATGTGTCACCAAGCGGAAAATTAGCAGACACCATCGCTAAACAGCTCGTTGATTACCCTTCTCATGCTAACTTCGGTAATAGTGATCAAAACCTTTACTGCGAAGACATCTATCTGGGTTACCGCTACTTTTCTACCTTTAAGCCGGATGCGGTACGCTATGCCTTCGGTGAAGGCCTAAGTTACACAAGCTTCACTCGAAAATTTGTATCCTCTTCAATTGAGGGCTCAGGCAAGAACAGAGCCATTCATTTCCACGTAGAAGTGACCAATGTCGGTGATACGCACCGCGGAAAAGAGGTGGTACAAATCTACGTTGAAGCACCACAGGGTAAGCTTGGCAAACCTGCACGAGTTCTCGCGGGTTTTGGAAAATCAAAAACGCTGGCTCCCAATGAGTCAGAGCTGATGCGCATTATTGTACCAGTGTCTGCTCTCGCGTCTTATGACGATTCAGGATGCACCGGTTATAAATCTTGCTACGTATTAGAAGCTGGTCGCTACCAGTTCCATCTGGGCGGCAGTGTTCGTGAAGCCACGCTCATCGATGCATCGTTTGATGTCGACACATTGCAGGTAATCGAACAGTTATCTGAATCTGCCGCCCCTGTCACCCCTTTCCAGCGCATAAAGCCCGCAGCTACAAGTAATGCTCTACCTTACGCCATCGAGCACGAATCCGTCCCGACTCGCTCGATTTGTATGGAAACGCGTATTTCAGAAAGGTTGCCGGTCGATATCGAAATCACAGGTGACACGGGTATCAAACTCAAAGATGTCGCCTCAGGCTCTGCGTCAATGAGTTCATTTGTAGCTCAGTTCACTCCAGCCATGTTGGCCACCATTGTCCGTGGTGAAGGCATGTGTAGCCCGAAAGTAACACCGGGGACTGCTGCAGCATTTGGCGGCGTCAGTGATACGCTTTTCGATTTAGGTATTCCAGTAGCCGCAGCAGCAGATGGTCCTTCTGGCATACGTATGGATAGCGGTCATAAAGCTACGCAAGTACCGATTGGCACTTTGCTGGGTTGTACGTGGAATACCGAACTTAATGAACACCTGTTCTACCTAGTTGGTGGCGAGCTACAAAGCTACAACATCGATACTCTACTTGGTCCTGGAATCAATATTCACCGCCACCCGCTTAATGGGCGCAACTTTGAGTACTTCTCTGAAGACCCGCTACTGACTGGCTCTATGGCTGCAGCTCAAGTAGGCGGCTTAAAGAAAGCTGGCGTATCGGGCACAATCAAGCACTTTGCTTCAAACGATCAAGAAACATCGCGATTTGACGTCGACAGCGTCATGTCTGAGCGTGCTCTTCGCGAAGTGCACATCAAGCCTTTCGAGCTCGCGGTCAAACATGGTGGTGCTACGACTATCATGACATCTTATAACCCAATCAATGGTCACTGGGGGGCGTCAAATTACGATCTTAACACTTCCATTCTACGAGGAGAGTGGGGCTTTGACGGCATCGTAATGTCTGACTGGTGGGCAAAAATGAACCACCCTGTGCACGGTGGTGACGAAGCGAAGACATATACCTCTTACATGGTTCGCGCTCAAAACGATTTGTATATGGTTGTCGATAACGATGGCGCTGAGCGCAATGCCATGAAAGATGACACGCTAGCTGCACTAGAATCCGGTACTCTCACGCTTGGAGAGCTGCAGCGCAGTGCTATGAATATCTGCCGATTCTTAATCAACACACCGGCTATGCAGCGCCCTATCGAGAGATATAACCCGGTCAAGCCATTTGCCGCAAAACAGCAAGCACCAGATGGGCAATCACATACCATTAAGCAACCTGTGAAGCTTGCGACGTCAAACGATACTTCTGCGGTTATCAATGTAGACAAAGCCGCCAAGTATCTAGTGAGCGTCCAAGTGAGCTACGACCGCAACGAGCTGGCACAGTCATCTTGCAGCTTAAGTTTCAATGGCGAGTACAGTATGTCGCTGTCCACCAACGGAACGGATGGTGCAATCACAGATATTGATGGCTTAATTGTCGACCTAGAATCGGGTTGGTATGAAGTTGGCGTTGCTTTTGTAAAACCAGGACTCACTCTACACCACATTGCGTTTAGTGAAATCAAATAGTCACGATTTGCACTCAATCAAAAAGGGCTAATCCATGGATTAGCCCTTTTTACATCTGTAGATACTATCGCCATCAACTAGACTGTTGCCTGACGATGATTGATCACCCACAGTCGGATATGGTCATACGTTAAGTTAAACAAGAATGCGTAGACAGTAACAAAAATGGTCACGCCAATATCCATCAAAAATGCCTGCCATAAATTTACACCTAACATGTACGCCATGACGGGAACTGTGGCTATCAATAGTCCCGCTTCAAACAGTAGCACGTGAACAACTCGAACCATCACGGTTCGTTCTACACGCTCACCCTTAACGAAGTAGTCGAAGATAAGATTGAAGATATAATTCCAACACATCGCCATTGTCGCGATAACAATCATGGTCCCTGATAGTCGAGTGACATCATGATCAGTAAAAATGGCTAAACCCGCAATAGATAAGCTCACTGCTAACACTTCAAACAATACTGAATGAAAGACTCTTTCAAGCACTCCCATTTTCAACTCCTCATTTTCTGTTCTTTGTTTAATAATGAATTGACAGTGATTATGCCTAGCTAAAATTAGATAGAAAGTTAACAACCATCACACATCGTGATACCTTTGAAATAAATCTGTGATTTGGAATCGCTATGTACAGTTTCGAACAGCTTAAAGTCTTTGTTGCCGTGTGCGAATACGGCTCTTTCTCAGCCGCAGCACGCAAACTAGGTCGAGCACAATCAGGCGTTAGCCAGGCCGTATCAAACTTAGAAATCGCGATTGACCAAACCCTATTCAGTCGAGAGAAAAATACGCCTGAACTGACTGACAGCGGCAGAGCGTTATTGCCGATAGCCCGCTCAATACTTCACCAGCAACAGTATTTTGATCAGAAAGTGGATTCCTTGGCGAACGATTATGAGCATGAGCTGGTGATTGCCGTCGACGAAAGCTTGATGAGCAAAACTCTGCTCTCCATTCTTGCTCCTCTCGCAAACCAATATCCTGTTACCAACTTCGAAATCATCACTGCCTCTACGTTTGATGTCGAACAATTGGTTCGAGACGAAGTTGCGCAGATAGGCATCGTCTATGCCGACGGTGAGTTGCGAGTGGATATGGATTTCTTCGTGCTCGGACAAGCGAGATTTCTAACGGTTGTCGCTCCTGATCACGCCCTAGTAACACTGCCCATAGTTAAAGATTCTGACCTCAAAGCGTATCGCCAATGCGTACATCGTAGTTCGGACAAAGAAGAGCTTTGGTTTACTTACGGCATCAGCACCAATGTTTGGTATGCGAACACTCATCAAAACCTTGTAGACATGGTGTTGCAGGGAATCGGTTGGTCAAACTTACCTGAGATGTTGGTTAAACAACCTATACAAGACGGGAAGCTCATCGCCCTACCCGTTGCGCATGAGAAAAGTGGCTGGGTGACGACGGTAGGTTGTTTAGTCTCCCGTCGCCATGCCAACGGTCCAGTGCTTTCAGAGCTTATTGGGTTATTGCAAAAACACCAATTTGTTAACGACCACTGGAGGTAGCTGCAGGTGGACATCAAAGCTTGAAACTTGACTATAAAGCCCGAAACTTTTCGATGTTTTTTGTCGTGATTTGACCTACTTCTCCTAATCAGCATAGTGTCTATGAAAGTGGGGTCTTACCCACTTCGTCTACTATTTCGAATAGGCCGTCTTATTTCCATTTTTTAACCTACCGAAGAAACGTGTTCTCTGTTAGAGTCACCGTCAACTACGCATTGAATAAAGACACCCACAGATCGCATGTGATTGATGGATTTTTATTCACCCTTAGAACTCATTTTAGGAATCCCTAGTGACTAACAACCAAATTTTACGTCGTATCCAACACGCGTTAAACCTTAAAAACGCACAGATAATGAAAGCTTTCGGGCAGGCCGAAGTCACTGTGGCTCACGATAAAGTGGCAAACTGGTTAAAAGATGAAAGCGACAAATCTTACGTTAAGATGAAGGATCAAGAGCTAGCGGTATTCTTAAATGGCTTTATTAACCTCAAGCGAGGAAAAAAAGACGGCGAGCAACCTAAGCCAGAAGTCTCGTTGACCAACAACATGATTTTCATGAAGCTGCGCATCGCGCTAGACATGAAAGCAGAAGACGTGTTGGACGTACTAGAAGTGGTTGGTATTAGTTTAAGTAAATACGAAATTGGTGCGTATTTCCGCAAGCCAAACAACAAAAACTATAAACAGTGTGAAGACCAACTGCTGTGCGACTTCTTAAATGGTGTGCAGTTTACCAATCGTCCCGATTCTGAAGAGTTTACTGGGTAATTTTTATCTCGAATCGAACGTGATAATTGACTAAAAAGCGAGAACCATTTTATTTGGCTACTCGCTTCTATCATGTTAAAGACCGATATTAGAGCTTCACAATCACGTCTACTCTTTGACTTTCTTCAGTAGATACCTATCAAACCATGCTGAAATCTGCTCGGCTTTTAGAATCAAGACACACACCGCCCTCTATGATCCTACCAAGATAAGCCCAAGCTAAAACCTTAAGCCAGTTAAGAGCCTATATTCCGGTCAAGCTATTCCAGGCATTTTGTAGTGATTCACTAAAACTGGCCACGTATATAGAGTTTTTCCATACTTTCAGTCATGCGAGCAAGGTCACGACTAACTCCATTGGTAACACGAAATTGCCCCATTGTTTGTTACGAATAGTAGAAAGCACGTCTATTCCAATAGTTAAGTGAATTAGTTTTTCTTATGAAAGTAGATTGTTACTTTAACGAAAAAAGCTCCCAACAAAATGGGAGCTTTGATTCCTTACCTAAACAAGTCGTAGTTTACTTTGGAGACACATCTTTAGTCATGATGCGGTTCCATACTTGCTCTTCCCAACCTTGGTTGTTCATACCTGGGTGGTTTGGCTTGATGCCTGTGTCGAATACAGAAACGTACACTGGATTTGGCTTCGCTTCTGGGAACGGTAGTTGTTGGTCTGCGTATGGGCAGTTTGATACTACGAAGTACTGGTCTTTCTCTGCGTAGAACTCAACAGCTGTACCGTCTGGCACTGCTGGTGCAGGCGCTAGAACACAGCGAGTGATGTCACCTTCCATTTGTGTGAAACGGTTCGGTTGGAAGATGTTTACATCGTTACGGTTCGCATGGAAGATAGCCGTTTCACGACGCTCAGTTTCGTCTTCAATAGCTGCAATAGCAGGTACACGCAGGAAGCCGTGCAGGAAGTTCTCGTTACAAGAGTTTACGTTACCTTCCTCACCGTACAGCATGGTTAGCCAGTCAGCGTTACAGTGTGCTGCGTAGAAGATGTGCGTGAAGCCTTCTTCTAGTTTTTCGTATGGGAAGTTATCCTCCACTAGTGTCGCCATTTTTTCCATCTTGTGACGCTGAGACCACACACCAGAGTTAACACGTAGGTTCAAGCCTTCAAGTGCAGAAGTGTTTAGGTGGTCAGCCCACTGAGTTAGGTCAGGAGTAATCATCTGAACGTCGATGATTTGAGTACGACCGTTGTGGCGGCTTGGGTTGTTCTCAAAGCGGATAACTTGACCAGCTTTAACGAAGAACGCGTTACCAGTGTGAGCTTCTAGGATGTCGTCATATACGTGAGTACGAGTGCCGTTTACTTTTGTTGCACGCACTGAATCGTAGAAGGCCATATCTGGAGAAGCCATACGCTCATACGTTTTTGCAGGATCTGCATCTTCGTTGTACTCGTAAACACCGCTCTCGTTGATTTTGCTTTCTACTACTTTGATATCAGACATAATATGTACCTTTTATCTTAAACTTAACTTTGTCCTTACCAGTCTCGGTTGATGTATGAGTAGGCTTCCTCTTTGCCAGTGGTTGTAGAATAGCAAGTAAAAATGAAAGAAAAAGTCAGTTTACCTTAAGAATAATTTACACAAAGAGATGAAAATGCTTTTGACTAGGGTTTGTTTCTGTACGGCCACTATGTGACTTGAGCTTTCAGTTAATGTCATCTAAATTAGCAGGAAAGTTGCTGATTATTTAAGTATTTCTTATGCTGAACATTAACCTGTTACAACTGCAAGCATTTGTCCTTTCTGCGGAGTTAGGGTCATTTTCTGCTGCCGCAAGAAAACTTCGTAAAACGCACTCGGCCATCAGTATGACGGTCTCCAACTTAGAGCTTGATCTCAACCAAGAGCTGTTTGAACGAAGCACACGAAACCCAAGCCTTACCGCTGCTGGCGAGACGCTCTACAGAGAAGCCAAATTAATTCTTGGACGCTGCCAACATTTCGAGCAGTTGGCAAGGGAACTTGAACCTCAGCAAGAATCACAAATCATAATCGCATTAGACTCAGCGTATAATGTACCGCAAGAACGTGAGCTCCTTAGCTTTTTAGATAAATACTATCCAGAGCTCGAGCTAAAACTTATCGAACGCTCATCCGAAGATGTGATTAGTCACATAGTGAAAGGAGAAGCTGATATAGGTTTTACGCTTCTTGAACAACCCATTTTTAGCAACCTACATTCCATCGCTTTACCTGAAGCTGAACAACTTTATGTCGCCGCTCCTGATCATCCTCTCGCTGCTCTTGAACAAGTCACTATCAGCGATCTGCAAAAATACAGACAAGCAAGCTTACAAAGAAGGAGCGAACAACGCCTAACAGAGATATCCTCATACCAATGGAAATGTGATTCAGTTGTCGCGACTACAGTTGTCGCACAATACGGACTTGCATGGACTATGGCTGTCAGGCCATTTCTAAGAAAATATTTGGAGTCTGGTAGTTTAGTAGAGTTGAATGTCGTAGCCGATTTAAAACGCTCTATACCTGCCTCACTTATCTGGAGAACAGACAAAGGTGATGGGATAATTCACACCGCAATTCGTCAACTCATCCGTGAGCACAGCGTAGGCAGCTAGGGACGTCTAGACGCTCTATCACTGCTCATTTCTACAACCGAAAAGCACTCAGTTACGCTGAGCGCTTTATCTAGTTGATCAAATTGGTAAGTATCACTTTTACTTGCTAAAGATTTTTTTCATTTTCGACTTTACCAGTGCAACCATTGGCTTACCAAGCAGTAAAGCAGAGCCAAGAATCAGCACTTCAGTCGTGATAAAAGCCATGCCAGAATAGGATGCAATTTCGCTGGCACTCCAACCTAAAGAGCCACCAATCGCTGCTACTGATTCTGGTGCTGCCACAACGCCAATATTGGCCACAACAAATGTGGCTAATGCTAGCTTTTTAACTGGTGTGTTTGCTAGATCCTTAATAGTAGGTTGGACCGTGTGGTCGTTGTTAGTCCTAGCGATTGAGTTTATAGATGTTTGGTGATTGGACATGGTGTATTCCCCATAATTCGTTGGTTTCACAGTTATCCCATCCATATGACTCTGTGGTTGGTACAGTTATAGCGACTTCATACTTTGTCGCCCTGCTCTTGGAATACCATTATTATTTGACAGATAATGTTTAATAAAAAATCATTAAACATTAAGAATTACTGACAGGTTGCGACGCACACCAAAATACGCGCACACCGCCAATACACTAGAAAGGCGACATGCCTTTACTGTAATACCTACCTCACTTCTTTATCACTAACCAACCACCATTATTTGATCCGCACAACACGACTCAAAACTAAACTGCAGCGACTAAGATTGTGCTTGTTGACGTGTAAGAATTTCTTAAGGTTTACTGCAATTGTATTTAATTTATGAATGCGTAGTATGTAACCCATCGGCGGGGTGATTAACTGATTCGCAAGCCCTTAAGATACTTTTCTAGAAGTCGTGCACGGAACCCACGGCCATTACCGAAAAGGAATCCGCAGCTATAGGTTTTAATACTATGACTGAACTAAGCAATGTAACTGAAGCAGAACTAAACGCACTTGAGAACTTTGACTCAAACTACGACGCTGACGTTGACCCAGTAAAAACGTTCTCTGACTCTGTGTCTCCAGACCTAGACTTCTACGAGCGTGTTCGTGAAACTAAGCGTAACGGCACTCGTAAGCTTGTTTACACAGACATCTTAGAGCGCGAAACGGGTAATGCATTCCTAGTTAAAGCGGGCCAAACAATCCGTATCGAACAACGTCCAAACGCAGAAGGCAACGATGGCCGTACGCAAATCATGGATGTGATGTTCGTGACTCCTGACCTAAGCCAGTACGGTGACCACCTAAACTCAACAGCGATGGACGGTTTCAACCAGCGTCTATACTCAGGTGTTTGGACTCAGTCGCGTAATTTCCGCAAGATTGCGACGCTAGTAGAAGACGAGTTCCCATACGATGAACTACCAGAAGGCTTCACGCACATTTGGCTAGCAGCGCACTGTTCGCCAGAGTACATTGGTCTTGCACACGGTCTAGACAAAGTAACAAACAGCTGTCACGAGAACTTCCTACACGGTTTCTCACGCATCCCAGCGATTGCAGCCATCGAAGACAAGAAACTACGTCGTGAAGTGTGTCAGTTCTTCTCTGACCACAACGACTGGAACATCTTCCAAGGTAACCAGTTCATGCTAGACGATCAAAACATCACTCGCGCTCGCATGTGCCCAACACCACCAGTGAAAGATGGTACTGCAATCGAATGGTACGCAGAGCAGGACATGTATGTGGTTATCTCTAACTGCCCATACGGTGACCAGCACACTTGTTACACTAAGATTGAAAACAACGATGTATTCATCGAAGTGTACGACACAGGTATCGCACCTTACTCACAAGCGTCAACTGACCGCATTCAAGGTTGGGAAGAAGCAGCGTGGGAACGTGTTGAAGCACGCGGCGGCAAGCTAGCAGAGCAACAGCTTCTAGAGCCCGTAGAAATTACTCTACCGTTCGACGTGGTGAAAATTGAAGGCAAATAAAGCCTAGTCCGATTGTAACCCTCTCGACTTGTTGAGAGGGTTTCTTGGTATTTGTATTGTGGCTAATTTAGCTGATACACCAACTCATTCCTGCCCCAATTCGGTGTTTCAAACCATACCCAAAATCACCGTCATCCCCTTGAAAAAGGGGATCTCATTCAGCGCGTTGAAAAGTTGAATTACGTGATTTAGTCGAATATTTTCAGTCACCTACACGTGATAGGAGATCCTCACTTTCGCGATGTATGGACTCCCTCCCTCAAGAGGGAACTAAAATTACTGGTGACGAAACCATAATCCTTAGGAGTCCATACATGAACAAGTCTACGACCATTGCTATTGATTTAGCAAAAAACTCATTCCAAGTTTGTAAGCTGGTTGGCAATCATGTCGCTACAGAGAAACCATTCAGTAAAGCCAAACTGAAATCCTGGTTACTCAAACAACCGCCTTGCACCGTCGTAATGGAGTCCTGTGCTACTTCTCACTTCTGGGGGCGTTTGTGCCAATCCGTAGGGCATAACGTTATCTTGATCGCGCCAAAGAATGTCTCACCATTTCGCACTAATCAAAAAACAGACAAGAATGATGCAATGGCCATTGCAGTCGCAGCTAAACAGCCAAATGTTCACTTCATTGCAGTCAAATCTGTAAGGGCGCAATCACTTCAATCCATCGACAAGATGAGACAGCACTTGGTCGATACAATCACTGCTACTAGCAATATGATTAGAGCACTAATTGCCGAGTTTGGGATTGATATTCCACGCGGAACGTCCGCTTTTGGAAAGCAAGTCCCTTTCGTCTTGGAAGATGCTAAAAATGGCTTACCGGATATTGTCAGAGAACAAGTATCGACAATGTATTGGTTGTACCAAGACCTTACAGATAGGAAAGAAAAGGTCGTAAAACAACTCAACAATGAGATTCAACAACAACCGGAATGTCGTGCTCTATCTGCTCTTGAGGGCGTAGGTAATGTCAATGCATTAGCCTTGTATCTCTCGATAGGTGAAGGTGGTGGCAACTTCAAGAATGGCCGTGAAGCTTCTGCGTGCATTGGCCTGACACCAAAACAGTACAGCACTGGTGGCAAGACTGTACTTTTAGGTATTGGTAAAAAATTCGCCTGTAAACGAATACGAGCTAATTTGATCCAAGGTGCTCTCGCTTTTGTTCGGGTTGTCGACCGAAGGGAGCCTAAGACAACAAAAGAGGCTTGGGTCAAAAGCCTGATAGAAAGAGCAGGGCTTCGAAGAGCAGCAGTTGCTCTCGCTAACAAAACAGTCAGAACGGCATGGTCAATGCTTAATCACCACCAACCATACCGATTACCCGAACTAGTTTAAGTACCTTATTTAGATTACAACCAAGAGTAAGACGAAAACAGGTAAGACCGACCCTAACGAGCCAGATCATCCTCATGGTACTAGGTACCTTTTTCGCGAAGTGGCATTAGGGTGCGAAAACATCAAGGGGCAGAGTTCGCTACTCAACAAGAGCCCGAATATGCGCATGCTTCCTACTTATTTCCGTCCTCTAGTTGCAATCTAATGGGAGTCCATATATGAGGATGACCAATATCTGGTGAGCGGAGGGGTTGAAATCAACAAGAAACTTTTGTCCAAAAATGAGTTTCAAACTTTGTTGTCCAACGTCATTACCAAACGACAACTTATTCGCGTTGCCAGCGTATGTTCGCTATGACAACGTCAAGTGTTCCTATAGTCTCGATGCCAAAAGGGATTTGGATTTGTTTTAACGCTGCCGAATTAGAAGCAACCGAAGTCACGGGAATTACCACGGTTTTAAACTTGTCATTGGAGCGAAGCTGTTCAGTGATGTCTAACTTGGTGAACTGGCTACAAACCTCATTACTTTGCCTCTCAATTAAGAGATAGACTGGCTCGCTACTAGGTGAGATGACTTTTGCATCAAACGCGATACTGCCAGACTCATAGAACTGAGCAAAGTTTTCAGGCTCTTGATCACCAGTTGCCATTGTTAGTGCCGCATCTCCACCCAGAAAGTTCACGTGAACGGCATCCTGCTGCTGTTGGTAGTTATAGGGCTTGGTAGAAATCGCGCTAAGTTGAAGAGCGTTATTGCGTGAAACATTTATACCCTCTGAGTGGTCGCCATCTTCTACTTTCATTTGATAGTCGCCAATAGACGCCCTCACTCCAAACAAATGCTCGGTATTGACGTCTGCAGATCCCGCAAGCTCATCAGTGATATCTAGAGGAATGTTAGTGAGATCCCTTGTTTGCAGTTTATCCGAGTAATTAAGCCCGTAGCCGTACTCAAACAGAGGTCGATGCTCACCGTTCGGACACTGTTCAAACTCTGGAACATCATAGTCTGGGATATGTAATGGTTGGCGACTAACCATCGTGCCTAATTTGGTATTGGGCCAGCTGTAAGATAGCGTCCCTTGAAAATCGAATCTTGGTTTACCTGAGTCGTCGGCAATCAACACATCAGTAATGCCCGCACCTTCACTTCCTGGTAACCACGCCGCAACGAAAGCGTCTGATTTTGCTATCTCCTCATTGAGGTAAAGAGGACGACCGCTGAATAAAATCGTAATCACGCGCACTCCGTGTTGGTGAAGCAGACGGATCTTCTCTGCATCTTTACGATAACTGCGCTTCAGCTTGGCAAACTCTAAGCTCTGCCATGACTTGATATCTCCCATCATCTCGGCGTATGGGTCTTCACCGATGACTACGATAGCGACATCTTGTTTTGAAAGCGGTACATCTAACGACGGGCTAAAGGTGACATTGTCACGGCCAAGCTCTTCGATCAATGCCATTTTAACCGTCGTCGCACCGGGGAAGTCATCTAAGCTGTTCTCATCGCCCTGCCATGTTAGGTTCCAACCTCCGGATTGCTTTTGAATATCATCCGCTCCGCTTCCAGTAAGAATCACGCGTTGATCGGGGTGCAACGGCAGGATTTGCTCTTCATTTTTGAGCAATACCAGAGATTTACGAACGGCCTCACACGCGACAGATCTATGCTCTGGAGCTCCTAGTATGTTTTGCTTACCCGCGAGCGCGCGCTTTGACGGACAAGGCTTATCCCAAAGTCCCGCACGCATCTTCACCCTGAGGATACGAGTCACCGCATCATCAACGCGACTCATGGGTATGACACCTGATTTAATATCCGCTAACGCCTTTTCGTATACCTCTATCCAGTGTTCGTAAACAGGTACCATCAATACGTCGTTACCTGCATTGATAGCGTATGTCGCGTCGCCATCAGAACACTTACTGACTTCTGCATGACCATGCCAATCTGTGACGACAAAGCCATCGAATCCCATTTTTCCTTTGAGAACGTCTTCGATGAGATAGCGACTGCCATGGATTTTGTGATTATAGGCTTCGCCGTCTTGTGGAGAGTGATCGTAGTTAGCTAGATTGACCCAAGAATTGAAAGAAGACATCACCACTTGAGCGCCAGCTTCTAATCCACTGAAATAGCCCACGGCATGAATATTGCGAAGCGAAGACTCATCATAGTGATTTCTACCCCTATCCTCCCCCTCAAGCGTTCCGCCATCCCCAACCCAATGCTTCACGTTAGAGATAACGCGTTGGTCGCCTTTTAGCTCTTCTGCCGACCCCTGAAGACCTTTGACCATTTTTGACGCATACAGATAGGTAATTTCGGGGTCTTCTGAGTAACCTTCATAGACTCTGCCCCATCTTAGATTTCTGGGGACAGCAACCGTAGGAGCAAATGTCCAATCTAGCCCGGTTACCGCGACCTCTTTGGCCGTAATGAAGCCTATTTTCTCAATGAGGTCTGGGTCCCGAGCCGCCCCTAAGCCAATATTGTGTGGAAAAACGGTCGCAGAGAAGACATTGTTGTGTCCATGGACGGCATCCGTCGCCCACATAAAGGGGATTCTGAATGGACGGTCGCGATATGCCTCCTCTACCGCGTGCCAAAGTTCGTCAGCAAGCAACACCCACTCACGCGCACTTGCCCGCTTGTTCTCATTTGGCCACGCGCCTCCTCCGTTCAATATGGAGCCGAGTTTGTACTGCTTCGCCAATTCGGGCGTGACACCTCGAAGATCTGGCTGAATCATTTGACCTAGCTTCTCTTCAATTGTCATCAGAGAAACCAGTCTAGCCACCTCAGTCTCTATCAAGGGGTCTTGCTTAATCGCAGAGTCAATGCGCGGCCAATCTTCAAAGTATGGCAGTGAGTGGTGCATATCTATTTCCTATTTACATTAGGTATACTCTATACTTTACAGTACTTTAGATAACTAGCGTCCCAAGTTATGTGCGGATGCTTTTCCTATTGTCATTTCTCTTTTGACATCCATCACAGATAGCGAATCTTAAAGGGCAAAACATGCAGACTCCCTCCGAGACGAAACAACAACGTAAAAACTTGGGGATCTTGGTAGAACTACTCGCCTTTATTCGACCCTATCGTATGAAGGTGTTTGCGGCTCTTATCGCTTTAATCGTTACCGCAGGGTTAACGCTCTCTGTCGGCCATGGTGTTCGAATCCTAATAGACCAAGGATTCACGCAGCAATCTCTATCCGACCTTGAAAACGCTATCCAGTTTATTCTGGTCATCACATTATGCATTTCGATTGGCACCTTTTTCCGCTTCTACTTAGTCTCATCAGTTGGTGAGCGCGTGAGTGCCGACATTCGTCAAGCCGTGTTTGACCACATTATTACGCTGCATCCAAGCTACTTTGAAACCAACGGTAGCGGCGACATCATGTCACGTATCACCACAGACACGACGCTACTGCAAAGCATCATCGGCTCGTCTTTTTCTATGGCAATGCGTAGCGCGTTAATGTGCGTAGGGGCCATCGTCATGCTATTTGCGACCAATATCAAACTGACGCTAATTGTACTTGCCTCCGTGCCATTTATTTTAGTTCCTATTTTGTTTTATGGCAGACGAGTTCGAGCCCTTTCAAGACAAAGCCAAGACTCAATGGCAGATGTAGGAAGCTATGCCGGGGAAGCCATTGAGCATATTAAGACGGTACAAAGCTACAGCTTTGAAGCGCAAGAGCGCGCTTCGTTCGCCACAGAAGTAGAACGCGCTTATGAGATAGGTCGACGACGAGTAAAACAGCGCGCAATTCTCATCTCTGGTGTCATCGTGATTGTCTTTAGTGCAATCGCAGGCATGTTGTGGGTAGGTGGCAGTGACGTGATCAATGGCGTTATGTCAGCCGGCGACCTAGGTGCATTTGTGTTTTACGCTATTATGGTTGCCTCTTCTCTCGCCACTATTTCTGAAGTTTTGGGAGAGCTACAACGAGCTGCTGGCGCAACCGAGCGATTAATTGAGATCCTACAGGTCGAAAGCCACATCACGGCACCAACGGAAGACGTGCTTTCTCCTGATACATTGCGCCCAGAAGTCGCCTTCAATCAAGTTGTCTTCCATTACCCTTCTAGACCGACACAAGCGGCGGTTGAATCGCTTGATCTTGTTGCCGAAGAAGGGAAAGTGCTCGCGCTTGTGGGGCCATCTGGAGCAGGAAAAACAACCTTATTTGAATTGATGCAACGATTCTACGACCCAGAAAGCGGACAAGTCACGCTTGGCGGAGTTGATATCAAACGTTTCGATCCGCTTGAGCTTCGCAAACAGATGGCATTGGTTCCGCAGCAGCCTGCACTGTTCAGTAATGATGTGTTCCACAACATTCGATATGGCAACCCAACCGCCACTGATGAAGAGGTGATTGAAGCCGCGAAAAAGGCGCATGCGCACGATTTTATTATGAACTTACCTGACGATTATGGAAGCTTCTTGGGAGAGCGAGGAGTGCGACTCTCTGGCGGACAACGTCAACGCATTGCCATCGCTAGGGCCATTCTAAAAGATCCAAAGATCCTGTTATTGGATGAAGCCACCAGCGCCCTAGATAGCGAAAGCGAACATCACGTCCAACAGGCACTGGACGAGCTAATGCAAGGTCGCACAACCATCATCATCGCACACCGCTTATCCACCATTCAGCATGCCGACCAAATTGCGGTACTTGACCATGGTCGCCTGATCGATAAAGGCAATCACCGAGAACTTCTACAGACGTGCGAGCTATATCGAAGGCTCGTCGACCTGCAGTTTAAACACTTGGCGAGCTAACTCTACCCTCTAACCATGCTTGATGTGACAGTCCATAGATAGCATGGCTAACGACTCGACCATTTAGATTCTCGGCACACGTGATAACGCCTTCAAGGGTAAAACCGAGTCTCTCGCACACCGCTCGGCTTGGTTGGTTCTCACTTGCCGCCGAGATCTGAACCTTCTCCATTTTTAGCTCTAAGAAAGCAAATTCGATGAGTTTTGAGACAGCTCGCGTGACGATGCCGCGCCCCTGCATAGACTGGCTTAGCCAATAGCCTAGCTCGACTCTTTTTAATGACGAATCTATAGTGTTGAAACTGATGTTCCCAACGACCTCATCTTGATAAATCATCGCGCAGGTCATGGATTTTCCATCGGCATAATCATGTAAAGATTGTCTTATGAAACTTAGGAAAAACGCTTCATCTTGAGCGTGTGGCGGCCAGGCTAGCCACTGTGAAAGATAGTCACGTTCATGGGTAACAATCTCAAGATACCGAGCAGCAAAACTCGGCTGTACCAACGCTAGTGATAAATCCTTATCTACTTTTAGTGTGAACATGCGACTTCCCTAATAAATACATATACCTAGACATACTATATCAACCTAATCGTCTGCTAAGTGATTTCTGCGCAAACTGTTTTCTTAACTATGACAACGGAATGAGTATGCCGATGCTTTTTCTCCTCTTTATTCATTTTTGAAGGAGGCAAGCAATCATATCGGTAATCCAAGCCTAAATATGAATGATTTCATCCATCAAAATGAATTACTGAGAATTCGTATTGCTCGATAGACTCAAAATTCAACGGGAGTTACTGCCTTTGTACAGTAACAAACAGAAATAAAGAACAACCAAAAGCTGCACACTGAATAGTCGATGAGAATTCTATGACGAAAAAACTACTAGCATTATCAATCAGCGCCCTAATGACAACAGGCGCAGCCTTCGCGGAGAACATTGTGAACGCCGACACAACCAACAAAGAAGTCTACGACATTCACGAGTTTTTCTCTGAACAAGGAAATCGTGTCAAACTTCAGTTTCCTATTGAGCAAGCTGCATTTGCTTGGCAAAACTTAAGTCGTTTTTACCCTACTGCGATGATTGAGCGTGATGGTGAGGTGGTTAACCTCCCTTATAAGTTCAATGACGACATTGGCAAGGTAAAAGCTACCGTCAAAGGTGAAACTAAAACACTAAACGAGCACTTAGATAGCAACCCTGTCGATGGTTTCCTAGTCATCAAAGACGGAGAGATAGTGTTTGAGCGCTATAACACTATGCGTAAAACAGACAAGCACAACTGGTTTTCAAATTCGAAAATCACGGCTGGCATTGAGTTAGCAAAACTCGTCAATAGCGGCAAGGTAGACCCTGACGACGTTGTTTCCAAGTACATTCCAGAGCTAAAAGAATCAGTTTGGGATACAGTGAAAGTGATTGAAGTTGCCAACCAGGCCACAGGTCTAAATGCGACCGAGCACGATGAACCCACTGCCGATTCACGTACTAACCCAGACCAACCATTTTTTAAGTGGATCGTTTCTATCGGTGTGTTTGAAGGCGAGAGTCAGAAAATGCCTTTGGAAGTTCTAGCAGAAATGGAACGAAGAACGAAAGGCGGACAAACCTTTGAATATAATTCGATAAACACATTCATCCTTTCTCGTATTGTTGAGAATGTTCGTGGCTTACCTTTCAACGAGATTCTTAGTGATGACATTTGGAAGCATATGGGAGCCAATAATGATGCGTATACCGTTGTGTCACCAAAAGGCGGATACCCTTTAATGTTCTTTTCGATGAACTCTACCTTAGAGGATATGGCTAAGTTTGGCATGTTACTGACGCCATCAGGTGCAAAGCTTGGCACCGCGCATATCTCTTCTGACGTGGTTAAGATCATTCAAGAGTCTGGTGATCCTGCAGCCTTTGGTGGTGGGTATGTCGGCAAAATGATGCAAAACTCATTTTACAACGACAAAGACCTTAAAAACGGATATATGTTCGACACTATTTTTGACGATGGTGACTTGTTCAAAGCAGGTGTCGGAGGACAAGGTATCTACATCTCTCCAGAGAAGGACCTTGTAGTCGCATTTTTCTCAACTGGCGATGGTAGTAATCAAGAAGAAAGCTATGCTCGTGAGATCGCTCGTTACTTCAAGTAGTTGCCTAGTAATCGGTACTCAGCAAAACTTCATATCGCACATAATGTCGTGATTTTGATATACAAGCATTCCACTCTGGTGGAATGCTTTTAATCTTTGCAATTGGCTTAAATGATCAGAAATTATTCACCTACATTAATTACCAATGGATATCCAAATCTTGATTAAGACCACTTTGAATGTCATGCCACTCAGCCATTAAAGTACTCGCCTTTTCGCTGCTGATTGGCTTTTCTAACGAGGCATCTTTGTGGTCTTTTAATGTTAACAGGTAGGTCTTTGCATTGAGGTCAGCGCTGATAGCGTGGTATTCATCGATACATTCCTGCGTGGTTTTGTTTGGTCCCCACGCGAGCACTATTTTACTTCCGTTAATGTCCATTGAGATGGCAAGTGAGCAACAGTCCATGTCTTTCTCCTTTGTTATTTAGAGTTTTTATACTAGTAAGAATAGTCACTTTCCTAGGTGCCGCGAGCTATCTGTTCGAAACAGTGACTAAATCCGCACTAGTTACACAACTAACTACGCAACTCCAATAGTTCCAGTTTCCTTTTCTGGAACAATTCTCTTTAACCACTTTACGTTAGTAGAGAAGAAACAGCCCTTGATAACCGCCAATAGTGACTTCTTCAACGTAACCTCCAATTTGACCATCAGCACCCACCACTCTCATCGGAGTATTCAAATAGACAATGACAGGCTCTGATTGATAGAAGTCGCTGCTCTTACCAAAGAAATCGGTTCGATACAGGACCTTGCCTTTAGTAAACTCTCTAGCAAGGACCATATCTTCAGGTCCACCAGTAACTACAGTACTTTCTGATTGATACAGAAAATAGGTGTAGGTTGGCAAGAGGTGACTTATCCCTTCTGGAAGGTCTGCATGTACTACAGAGGTTTGAGAAGCGTCTCCGACAACAGTGTAATCGGCTGGATAAGGAGTTTCAGTTGAGAGCATCAAAGGAATTGGCTCATATCCTTCTGGGATCTGCTCTGCCGGCTGGCCTAGATCCACAGCCAATAACGCGCTTGGTTGATATGCCATGTTCTTGGGCACACCTGACTGCCAGAAGTTGTCTGATGATGTGTTGTCACTTCCGTAGACATAGCCGTTGTTCCATTGATTAAAAAAGCTAAGTTCTGGGTGGCTATTTAAGTAGTAGATCGCCAACGCTGCATACTGGTCTTGCTGCCAATTGTCCTGTGAGTTACCAAAATACTGGACGCGTCCATATCGGGTACTCGCTTGAAAGATGACACTGCGTCCGTCGCTCGCAAATACGGAGTTATCCCAGTATTTTGCAATCCCAGCGTAGCCACTAAGCCCCGTTGAAGGGAAGATATAGTGCTCACGCAGATACAGTGACGCGGCTTCGGTCAATGCCTGTTGTCCATTTCTTCCTAATAAGTTAGCAGTACCAACGTTAACACTTATCAGCGAATTACTTTGGCGCACAGAGAGTTCTTGCAGGAACTTGGCGAACTGAGTCTGATATAGCTGATCCGCCGCTTCAGAGCCTGCCACGACGTCAAGTTCTGCCACCCGACCACCGCTGTAAACATGAAATTGATTCGGACCAAGGAGCTTATTTGTGTCGTCGTTATACGCACCATTCAGTCCTTGTTCTGACCAGATTGACGCATAGTAATCGCTCATCAAGGCAAGGTAACTTGGGTTGGCTAGATTAGTCAGCGCCCAAGATGAGTTTTGATTCCACATTCGACCAAATGGAATGACTCGAGATTCCCAACGAAAGCGTGCAGTAGCCTGTTTATTACTCCGGTTTTTGTACTCAGACCACGAAAGGTAATTGTCACCATCAAGATCCGCTGACGCATCAAACCCCCGTACCTTACGCCAGCGCTCTATCGTTTTTCCGTCAGTGGTTTCCGTTGGGGCATCGGTTAGTTTCACTGTCTGGAAGCTATTTTTGAGTTTCACCTCTTTTAGACGCGGACGATGCTCTGGGTCACTCCCGCTCCAACGAATACGCGCAACGTATAATTTGCCACCATCCCGCAGATACGTAGAACCAAAGTACTGACCGCCGCCATAGCTTGCGCCAGAGCCATCGTGTGTTGTTGCCCTCAACCAATCCGTTGGAACACTCCAAATCACATTTTGATTTTTTGTCATGTTTAAGGTTTTGTCTTTAGTGATGGTAAAACGCTCCCATGTTAACGCCTTACCATTACCATCAACCGAGCTTGGATACTCGACCCAAAACTCCCCACCTTGGGCATATTTGGAAAACTTCAACACTAGGCGATCGAACGGTTCAGAATGATAAACATACAAAGCACCACCAGACGTAAAGTTCTCGAACACATCGGCGTCCCAAGGGGGAGCTTGATAAAGCCAAAAGCCCGCGTGATCCTCGTTGGCGGTATAGCCAACTATCATAGGTTTACGATTCAGAATAGTATTCTCACCGTGCGTTTTATCTACCTCGGCAAACACCGTATCTTCAGAAAAGTGCAAAAACAGGTCTTCGAAGTCTATACCTTGCTGTTCCGCTTTCTCTCTAAGTTCATGTTCAAGCCAATTGGAATTCATCTCTAGCTTTTGGTTGTACATGTAACCCACGGCTTGCGTACGCTGGTTATCCGCAGTGTCAGCATAAGAGCCGAACACAAGATCACTGTGGTTTATTTCCCAATCAATCACATCTTGCGAAGATACTGCAGAGCCCGACAAGTCCACCCCATTTTCATGAAGACCGGGAAGAACGATAGCCGTATTAGCGGAGGGGTATTGGGCGGCGATAAGAGGTAAAGAGGCGAAAAATACGGCAAGTGGCACAATGTGTTTCATTCGGGTGTCCTTTCTCGTCGAGCTGGCAAAATGTCATTTTGCTTCTCAATTTGAGAGAGAAAGTATTGTAGAGCGGCCTATACTGCGCAAGGCAGTTGCCGCTCCAAAGCTAATCAAAATAAGCGATTCCAACAAGTGAGACACAGTTTGCGCCTCAAGCTTAGAATCAAGTCACGACAAATTTTCTCAAAATGAGAATGCGGTACTCAGTTGTTAAGCCTTTCCTTGTTCAAGGTTTCTCGCCATCTTCTCAGCAGTTTTCGTGAAATCAACCAATTCATCCTGGTTTATCCCGTTAGACATAATCTCGAAAACTCGGCGGTCAATATCCGCCAGACTCGTCATCACTTTCTGCCCTGATTCAGTAAGCTCCAAAAAGTGGCTGCGCTTGTCAGCAGGGTTCGCAGCTTTAACCAACAAACCTTGCGAAATAAGCGCATTTATCAAGCGTGTTACCTGAGCTTTATCTCGATCAAGGTAGTGGGCGATATCGATAGACGTACACGGTGACGTTTTAGTAATTATCTTCATTACGCGCATATGCATAGGTGCAATATCGTAGTCGAGCTGCTCGATTTGTTCGGTCATCTGACGTTTCAAAGAGTGGACTAAACGAAAGACAGATTCCAAAGAGGTGTTTTCAGACATGATCGATCCCTTAAAAATATAGTTGACACTGTCAACTACTGGATTTATAGTTGACATTATCAACTTAATTGAACGCTATTTCAAGACTGGAGAATCGAAATGACGACACAACTAACACTTAGTCCATTAGAGTCAAACGCCTCTCTAGAGACCAACAAAAAAACACCTGTCCTTCTTAAAGTACTCGTTATGGTGAGCATGATGAGCCTAGTCGGAGGATCACTGACCGCAGTGATGACCTACATGAACGTCGGATTTGGTGAGTCATTCGTTCATCAATGGTTGTCTTCATTTGCCCTAGCCGCATTGGTGATGATGCCCGTGGGTATGGGAATGATGACGCTGATGACCAAACTTATCAGCAAGCTAATGCCAGAGAAAAGCGAGCACGTTCGCAACTTGGTGGTTGGCTTATTCATGGCCGTTGTTATGGAGTCACTTTTGGCTTTCGTGACCGCTGCCAACACAATTGGATTTTCTGATGCTTCAGATTTTACCACTGGATGGTTCAACGGCTTTATCGCCGCGCTCCCAGTTGGCCTAACGATCATGATCGTTATGTCACTGACCATAAAACCTAAGATTGAAAAGTTTCTTAAAAGCTAACTCAGTTACTAATTTTTGGAGAACCACATGAAATCACTTATCAGCAAACACAACCAATACCGTATTACTATTGAAGAAGTCAGCACCAAAGCAGAGCGTGAACCGCAAACGCTGACTTTCGAGTTCGAGGATCGCGAAGACATGTTCAATGTCATCGAAAAAATGAAACAAGGCAGCGGTCTCGATGAGCAGTCCGCGACTCGTTTGGGCTTAAGCATCCGCCTGCTTGGTCCTTTGATGATGCAAGACAGAAAGAACCCATTATTTGCGGACTTCTTCCCACACTTCAAAGACTTCATGCAAAACCTAAAGAAGACCATTAAAGGTCAGATCAAAGGTCAATAAGCCTAACTAGCCTCGCAATTGCGGGGCTTTTTTCTGTTACTTATCTCTTCTCGATACACGTCGAATTTTTACAAACGGTAACGTCATTTCTATCAAAAATAGAATGAGTTAACAGCGCAGTCAGAACTTTACTGCTAGGGTTTAGGTTCACCCATAAATCAATCTAGGCAATGTATGTCAAAGACAGCAAAATTAGAAAACGAAGACAAGTTGTTCAAAAAGGCACTTGAAGTGGGTTGTAAAATGGCAGCAATGCAGGGCTATCCAATACACGACCCGTCCGCAAGTCAGTCTATGAAAGCTAGAGCGCTTTATCTGTTCTTAGTAGAAGTTCGCCAAATCGTCCCGCTGCCAGAAGATAAAGTCGATGGGCAGAATATTAAGAAGCGTCTTGCGCTTTGGTTGCATAGTGCGCTGCCGGATGGTGATCCTCTAAAATAATCCCCTACTTCGATTGATAAGACCACAAACTAAAAAAGCCCCCAAAGGGGCTTTTGTACATATAAAACTATAACTGGGCAATCTATTTAAAAGTGTATTGAGCACCTACACCAACAGCCAAATCACTCTTCGTGTATTTGCCCGCAGTCTCGTAGCTACCGATAAAGTTACCGCTCCAGTTTTCGTTGAATTGATACGCACCACCGATTGCCAATGCACGCTTACTGCCCGCAGCACCAATACCCGCACCAACGGCAAACTCGCCTGGCTCAGACGTAAATGCACGTGCTGACATTGCAGCGTGAGTTGACGCTTTAACGCCGTCGTAGCGCTCACGCATTTCTTCACCTTGGCGTTGTAAATCATCACGAAGAGAGTCAATGCGGGCTGAGTTTTCTTCAATCTTATCAGAGTTCGCAGTGACCTGACTGTCTACAGTAGCCATCTTTTTAGACACAGCTCCTTGAAATTCTTTATATTCTGAGTCCGCAGCTTTCACATCATGATCAACCTCAGCCTGAACTCGTTTGTATTCATCTTGAGCTTCTTTGTTTTCTTTATCTAGGCGGTCGTTGATATCTTTGGTGTTTTTATCTACTTTCTTCTCGATGCGGTTACGCTCGCTATTGCCACGACGATCTACGTCTTCAATTGCACGCTTATTAGCGTCGATGTTGTCTTTGTTTTCGTCAACTTTACGACCATTGTCATCAATTCGACGGTTTGCATCGTCTACACGCTTGTTGGTGTCGTCGATACGTTTGCCGTTCTCATCGATACGGTCAGAGTTACCTTTAATAGCATCTTTGTTCTTCTCGATATTCTGACGGTTGTACTCCGACTTAGTCTCGTTGTTAATTGAGCGATCTTCGTTAGCACGGCTGCGTTTGTCGTTGTCGATAGAGCGCTTTTCATTTGCATCAGATTTAACATCGCGATTTTGGTTTTCACGATCAATACGACCAATTTCAGATTTGTTCTTATCGATACCCTGTCGATTTTCTTCGCTGCGGCGAGAGTTTTCTTCACGCTGCTGGTCTTGACGATCAATCTCATCATTAATTATTTTAACATTACCTTCAGCAGCACCTTTCCAATCCTCGGTTCGACTCGTCGGCGTATAATCTTTCATAGCATCCTTTGCTGCATCGAAATCTTCTTTTGTCGCACCTGCTTTCACCATCTCATCACGCATAGCACGTTGATGCGCGTTGTTTGGAGTACCAGATACAGCTCCTTTAAGATCAGCCAATAAGTGATCTCCCGCGCCCCATGCTTTATCTTCACCACCAACTTTAGTAGCAATAGTGTTCGCCACGTCAATTAGCTGTGGGTTTTCTGCTGCAGCCCTTGCAAACTCCAATGCGCCTTGAGCGCGTACAGCTGGCTCATCAGAACCAAAGTATTTGTCAAAGCCTGGAATACCAGATTCAGAAGCTATTGCAGCACCGGTACCGTTAATAACCAACTCGTCGACAAAGTCGCCTGTTGGCTCGTTAGCAAACGCAGTTCCAGATGTAATAGCAACCATTAGAGCCATTGCAAGTGTCTTTTTTATTCATTTTAAATTGTCTCGATAATTAAAAGGCTTTGCCAATTCCATCGACAATGTGGTCCATCCTCATGGAGCGGCGCGAACTCTACGAACGAACACAATTTGTTACAAAATGGAAAGCATTCACGAATCGAATGGGTTCAACTGTGGCGGGCGCTAGCGAGATGTTTGCTGAAAAAATTATTAATAGAACAATCAAAAAGCCCCAGCGCTATGGCTGGGGCTCATTCATAAAAACAGCTTATTTTAGGTGTTCGGCAGGTTTACTTTGCCTCAGTGTCGGTTGATTCATCCGTCCAAACATTCCTAAAATCAGGCCATGACCAGTCGGTTATTTTTACTCCTTGCAGCACGCTACCCCATCGCAGAGTTTGTCTATGGTGGAACAAAGGCAGAAGCCTGTTTTCTATCAATAGATTCGTCGCAACAGACTCTAGTTCTTTGAGGTAGAAGTCTGCGCTTTGTTGCTCTCTGATTTCAGTGAGTTGTGTATCCAGCCATTCTAGACTGGGCGCATCGAGTCCTTGTCTCAGAACCGCATCCGAGCACATCCAGCGATAGACAGATACTGGAAGGTTGTCATCAACAATAAAGCTGGCGATTGTGATCTCTTCTGTGAGCTTTCTTTCGTTCGCTTTACTGTGCAATGCCTCGAGCGTATACACATTGATTTGGCACTCTACACCTAACAAGGCTAACTGTGCTTTGATGCCGTTCGCGCAGTCTAGTATCACTTGATGGTCATACACGGCTATGCTCAGTGTCTCTGGTAGCGCGACTCTTTCGGCGACACGTCGTTTGATCTTGGTCCAGCTTGGCAAGATATTGTGAGCGGGAATAGAGGCTCTTGAGAGTGGGTTGAGGTCTGGGTTTTCTAGTATCGAATACGGGGAGAGAACACTGCAAAGGTAGGCTCTTTGTAAGTTGCTCAGCGAGTGTGGAGATCCATTGGCATTCAAGATTAAATAAAGGCACCCATTCTCAATACGAGTTTGGGTGTGAGCTTGAGCGTTCAGATTCTCGCGTTTCACAGAACCACTCTCTGCCTGTGAGTGTTCAAGTTCAATCCGTTCATTTGCCGTCTTATCAAGCTGCCAAATTGTCACGGTATCGGTTAGTGGGGGAAGATCGAAGAATCTATCGTACGCTTCTAACCGAAGGCGATCATCCGAATGCTCGATGACTCGAAACGCACCACATCCATCCACGACTCGCCCCACTAAACCCTCCAGTTGCTTTGGGGGCTGAATCGAATAGCGTAAATCCGACACCAAAGCATCAAAGCTGCAATCCGGACGATCTAGCTCAAAAGTGACGGTTTGATGCCCAAATTTTACTGCTCTTAAGTGAGCCAGTTCGGAGTCATATTCCGGTAGTGATTTGAGTTTAGAGAACAGCTCTGCCACGACTTCTGGAGTAAGCGCTAGACCTGAGTGAAATTCCAGTCTCGGTCTTAAATAAAAGCGCCACTGGGTATGATTTTCGTTCACCGTCCAATGATGAGCTAGCTGTGGTGATACGTTTCCTTCATGATCGCACGCCGTCAGACACGAATAGATCTGGCGAACCAAAAACCGCTCGCTATTTCTGAGTGGCTTATGTGGCAAGATAGTCTGGAAAGCACGTTGGTAAGTCAGCTGAATATGAAGCTGCCCTTCTCTAACCATGGTTCCGGAAGTTTGTTGCAGTAATTGCGAAAACTGTTGTTGATCGCCATGCAACAGTGAAAAAGCAGACTCATATTGCCCCTGTTCAATCAGCTCTTTACTCAACTGCTGGCGCAGAGTTTTAGCATCAAAATGCAACGTGAGGTGGGAACGCTGGTTTCTGCCAACTTTTGGGTTCCAAGTTAACCAACCTCGTTGCTGAAGAGCTTGCAGAACAGTTCTTGCATGCCGTGCTGTGGTAAACAAAACATCGGCGACATCAGCCAAAGGCAGGTGGTATTCATTGTTCGAAACTGAACGTTCAGCATCTAGATTTTTAGAACTAAGACTCAACAGTCTCTCGTAGTATTGCAGCGCTCGTTCGTCTTTCATACGTTTACAATTTAAGGAAATAAATAGATAGCTAGCTTCCTTATATTAGCCTTTGAACGTCAATAATCCTAAGAATATTCGCTTTACTCCCTATTGGGGAAATTTATAATTAAAACTAAGCTCTTTTTATCTTCCCATTTAAGTCAGATACTAAGTCTATATTGAACAAGCGCGTATACGCTGCGCTGCCCACCAATCTCATCAATCCAGAGGTTTCTATGACTCAGTTTCCAGACAATTTCCTATGGGGTGGCGCTATCGCCGCAAACCAAGTTGAAGGTTCGTATATCCTTGATGGTAAAGGACTCTCGACATCCGACATGTTGCCCTCTGGTATTTTAAGCCCACACCAAACGCGTGACGAGCGCACTTCGGGAATTAAGGATATAGCGATCGACTTCTACAATCGCTACCCAGAAGACATAGCTCTGTTCGATGAGATGGGCTTTAACTGCCTGAGATTATCCATAGCATGGACCCGCATCTTCCCTAATGGCGATGATGCAGAACCGAACGAAGCGGGTCTCGCCTACTATGACCGCATTTTCGACGAACTGGCAAAATACAACATGACGCCATTTGTGACCCTATCGCATTACGAAATGCCTTACGCGCTGGTCGAGAATTATGGCGGCTGGGGCGATCGTCGGTTGATTGTTCTGTTTGAGCGCTACGTGACAACTGTGTTTGAGCGTTACAAAAACAAGGTCAAACTTTGGCTCACATTTAACGAGATCAACATGTCTTTGCATGCCCCGTTCACGGGTGTGGGTCTGCAAGAAAATGCCACTGAACAAGAGATCTACCAAGCTATCCATCATCAATTGGTGGCGAATGCCAAAGCAGTACAAGCCTGTAAGCGTATTATCCCAGATGGCCAGATCGGTAATATGCTGCTTGGAGCGCTGAACTACCCGTACACCTGCAACCCTGACGATGTCATTGCCGCCATGCACGAAAACAACAAGTGGTTGTTCTTTGGTGATGTACAAACTCGAGGTAAATACCCAGGCTACATGCTGCGTTACTTCCGTGAAAACGGCATCGAGCTAGCTATGGAAGATGGTGATTTGGAGACCATTGCGAACGCCTCTGTCGATTTCATTTCGTTCAGTTATTATGCAAGTGGCTGTGCGAGTGCCGATCCAAAGCAAAAAGAAGTGGGAAACATTGTTGATAGCGTGCCAAACCCTTACTTAGAGAAAAGTCAGTGGGGCTGGCTGATCGACCCTAAAGGGCTGCGCGTGCTGCTTAACTTCTTGTATGACCGCTACCAAAAACCACTATTCATTGTTGAAAATGGTTTAGGTGCGCGAGATGAGCTCGATGCAAACGGAGATATCCAAGATGACTACCGTATCGCTTATTTGAACGATCACTTAGTTCAAGCGAGAGAAGCCGTTGCAGATGGTGTCGAGCTTATGGGTTTTACAAGCTGGGGGCCGATTGACCTAGTTGCCAACTCCACTGCCGAAATGAGTAAGCGCTATGGCTTTATCTACGTCGATCGTCATGACGATGGCACGGGCTCATTAGAGCGAAAACGCAAGAAGAGCTTCCACTGGTACCAAGGTGTCATTTCAAGCAACGGTCAGTCACTAACAGAATAGTATCCGCCTACATTACAGCTGGTAAAGAATTCATCGATCGCGTTCAAACATAAGATAAACCTCTAGTTTCGGCGCGAATTCAGTGTTAAATTTATGAAAAAATTAACAAGGAGTTCACGATGAATTCGAAAATTGCAGTGGTAATGGGCTTAGCGTTGGCGGCTGTACTAGCGGGCTGTGCCCCATCAAACGAATATCGTAACAACCAAGAAATTGGTACTAAGATGGAAGAGGACGCGAAGCGCGAAAAAGAGATTTGTACGGCATTGGGTGACATCAACTGCGCACAGCAGCTTTAACCCCATCTTATTGAAACCAAAAAGGTAGCTCTCTTTACGTTACAATAAGAGTGACAAACACAATACATACCAACAAGTTCAAGATCCGAGTATATCCCGTGTACTCGGATTTTTTTATTACAAAATTCAGCACGTAATAAGAGCGGCTTGTTCTGAAGAAAAATTGACAAGCATCGCTCGACCTATGAATACCAATATTCAAGTGTTCTGGATGTTTGAAACATGAAGGTGTTAAATTTGTAAATATACTTTATCAATACTGTGATCTAGCCTATGTTTTACCCGAAGGTAAACAGACAGGAGAGAACACTATGAAACTGCTAATTGCATCAACAATGCTTTTCTCAGCGGCAACTTTCGCGTCAACCGATGCTGAGATGTGTCAACAGTATGGACGTGACATAGCGAGTAGCTCCACCGAAAACCAAACCGCATTTCTTGAGCACTTAACAGAACAGGTAAGCACTGGAACCTGGACACTTAGCATGACCGAGTGCAACGTCCACATCCAACGGGGAAAGCACGAGCACAACTTTGAAATTGCAGATTTGGTGAACGATGGCTAGACGATAACGCCTTCTCAAAGCAGTTTAGCTTCTCAACTTGATTTTCCTTGGAATCAACTCGACGCCAGGATTGTATCGCCTGGCAGACGCGTTGAGTGCCAACTCTAGTGCACTATCACAAATGAGTTCAAACTGCTGAGGGAGGGAGTTCACTCTAAGCGGCAGAAAATCAAGCAAACGGTTATCACCGAAAGTGCCTATTTTAATCTTGCCCATAAGCTCAGGTTTATCAATCAAGACATCCAGAACACCTTCTAGTAAGGTATAAGATGTAGTGACCAACGCGTTAGGGAGTTTTCCTTGCTCTATCCATTCCATAAATACGCGTTTACCTTCGTCACTGTTAAAGTGATCACCATAGGCAACTTGTGATGTGAGTTGCTTTTCCTTTATCGCAGTCTCAAAACCCAGCTGACGTTCGCGAGAGATGTTTAGCTCAGGCAGTGCGCCAATCAATCCGATGGTCTCAACCTGCTCATCAATAACAGATTGAGTCAACTCATACGCTGCCCCGTGATCTTCACTGATCACGCAGCTAAAATGTTCATCATCAAGGCTACGGTCAATTGCGATAACTGGCGTACCACGCTGCTGAATCGACAAGTAGTAGTCACTGGCATCGGTGATGGCACTGGCAACAAACAGCGCATCTATGCGACGTGATATTAGAGCATCGGCCACCAGCTTTTCGGTGTCAGGATCATCATCCGAACAACCTATTAGTATCTGGAAACCCGCCTTACGAGAGTTCTGTTCAAGCAATTTTGCAATGCGTGCATAACTGGTGTTCTCAAGGTCAGGGATGATCAAACCAAACGACCGGCTCTGCCCCGCACGCAAAGAAGACGCGGCGTGGTCTGGTCGATAGTTATGTTCTTCAACGACCGCCATCACCTTACGCTGTGTTTTTTCTGAGATTCTATACTTTTGAGCTTTGCCATTAATGACATAGCTCGCGGTCGTCTTAGACACGCCAGCTAATTTCGCTATCTCGTCGAGAGTCATGTTTCGATCCTTTTCTGTGCGATGGATCATATAAATGAATTCCAAGCCAACTGATAAATTGAATTATATGCTGAATCGGTTCAGTATAAAAGCTGAAAGGATTCAGCATAGTTCACAGTTTTAGAATTTGGTCCATAATGATAGTGGACAGACAGTGAACATAGACAAGAGTGGCGCTAAGTCTGATGCGGAGAATTACGCATCCTTGTGAGTAGCAACTCCATAAAAAAGACCACCAAGACAACAGCAAAGGACATGCTGACTTTTTTTGAGATTTTTGCTGAATCGATTCAGTTAAGCTTAAAGCAGTAAGCGTCAAGCAAACGAGAATCGGTTCTTAAATAGAATTAAACAGGTGAGCAACTATGCTTCAACTCGACACGAACACGATTACACTGAATCAATCCTCCGATAACAAACTTAACGCTATCAAAGCGATCGCTGCCGACCTAACCTCTAAAGGCTTGGTACAAGATGGCTACGTTGATGGCATGCTCAATCGCGAAGGTCAAAACTCAACATTTCTAGGCAATGGTATCGCCATTCCTCACGGCACTACCGATACCCGAGATCTTGTTAAGCAAACTGGCGTTGCCGTTCATCACTTCCCTAACGGTGTAGATTGGGGTGATGGCAATGTGGCGTACGTTGCGATTGGTATCGCGGCGAAGTCTGACGAGCACCTAGGCATCCTAAAACAGCTAACGAAGATCCTTTCAGCTGACGGTGTAGAACAAAAGCTAAAACAAGCTAAGAGCGAGAAAGACATCATCTCCCTGCTTAACGGTGACGTGCAGCTGGAAGCAGATTTCGATGCTTCGTTAATCCAACTTAACTTCCCAGCAAGCGACATGGTTCAGATGGCAGCCGTCGCTGGTGGCCTACTTAAAAACACCGGTGGCGCAGGCGCTGAATTCGTTGCTGATCTCGTTACTAAGTCCCCTACTCACCTTGGTAAAGGTCTGTGGCTGGTTAGTAGCGATAAAGCGGTAACACGTACAGGTATGGCGTTTGTTTCTACGATTAATCAGTGCGACCTTGACGGTACGCCAGTACAAGGGCTGATTGCCTTTGCAGCGTGTAACAACGTGCACCAACCTATGCTCAATAAAATCACCGAAGTGGTCTTCAAGCAAGAGCAAGACAAACTGCTTTCGCTGTCTGCGGAACAAGTACTTGGTTTCTTCACGGGCGAGGAAGTTCAAGCTGCGAGCTCTGAAGATGGCAACGTGGCTGTATTCAAGATTAAAAATGCTCACGGTCTTCATGCTCGTCCGGGCGCGATGCTGGTTGCAGAAGCGAAGAAATTCGAATCGTCAATCAAGGTGTCTAACCTAAATGGCGATGGCAAAGCAGTAAACGCGAAAAGCCTTATGAAAGTTATCGCTCTTGGTGTGAAACACGGTCACGAGCTGCAGTTCAGTGCTGAAGGTACTGATGCCGCTGAAGCATTGGAAGCGATTGGTAAAGCCATTGCTTCTGGCCTAGGTGAAGGCTAAGGAGTCGGTTATGACAGTTACAAACAAAGTCGTCACCATCACACTTAACCCAGCATTGGATTTGACAGGTAGCTTAGACACGCTGAACAAGGGCTCAGTAAGCTTGGTCAATCAAGGCTCATTGCATGCTGCGGGTAAAGGCGTCAACGTTGCCAAAGTATTAAGCGATCTCGGTGCAGATGTCACAGTAACCGGCTTTCTGGGCACAGATAACCAAGAGCTATTCTGTCAACTGTTCGCTGACATGGGTGCACAAGACAAGTTTGTTCGCGTAGCAGGTTCAACTCGCATCAACGTAAAACTTGTGGAAGCGAACGGTGACGTTAGTGATATCAACTTTCCTGGCGTCGAAGTCAACACTGACGCTATCGACGCGTTTGAACAAACCCTTAACGAGTTAATGAAAGAGCACGATTACTTTGTGTTCGCAGGCAGCCTACCTCGCGGTATTACGCCTGAGCAATGCGCAGTTTGGATTGAGCTTCTTCAAGAAAACGGTAAGCGCGTTTTGTTCGATAGCAGCCGTGATGCGCTGGCAAAAGGACTGGACTCTAAACCTTGGTTGATCAAACCAAACGACGAAGAGCTATCCCAATTCGTTGGTCGCCATTTAACGACTCAAGAACAATGCCTTGAAGCTGCCGAGTCACTGTCTGACAAAGGCATTGCCAATATCGTCGTCTCCATGGGTGCTGAAGGCGTGTTGTGGCTTGAAAACGGCGAATGGCTACAAGCCAAGCCACCAAAAATGTCCGTCGTTAGCACCGTCGGTGCGGGCGACACCTTAGTTGCAGGTCTATGTTGGGGACACATGCAATCTAAGCCAAAAACAGAATTACTCTCTTTCGCAACCGCTCTGTCTGCACTAGCTGTTAGTCAAGTTGGCGTGGGTGTTTCGGATGTGGACGAAGTTTTATCCCTACAACAAAAAATAGAGTTACAAAAGCTTAGCCACTAATTTCCCTAAGTCTTTGGCTTAGATTCTTGTGGCAATGGACACGAAGGTCGAACCTATGAAAATTTCAATTATTACCGCTTGCCCTAGTGGCGTAGCAAACAGCATTATCGCGGCAGGTCTATTAGACCAAGCAGCAAAAGCGCTAGGACATGAGGCAAATGTCGAATGTCATTCTAGTGTGGTTGAAACGCAAACGCTTAGCGATGCACAAATCAGCGAAGCCGACGTTATTGTTATTGCGGCAAATACGCCGGTTGATACACAGCGTTTTGTGGGTAAAAAAGTCTATCAAGCGAGCATCTCAGAATGTACGTCTGATCCAAAAGCATTCCTGACGGATGCTATCGAAAAAGCAACCGAACTAGAGCAAGGTGTCGCAGTAGCATCAGCGCCTGAACAGTCTGCAAACGGCGCGAAGAAGATCGTGGCGATTACTGCCTGCCCTACTGGCGTGGCACACACCTTCATGGCAGCAGAAGCGCTAGAAGAAGAAGCGAAACGCCTAGGTCACACTATCAAAGTAGAAACTCGTGGCTCTGTTGGTGCTAAGAACCAACTGACAGCGCAAGAGATTGCCGATGCTGACCTAGTCATCATCGCTGCTGATATCGAAGTACCTCTCGATCGTTTCGACGGTAAGCCGATGTACAAAACCAGCACAGGTCTAGCGCTTAAAAAGACCGAACAAGAGATCAACAAAGCATTTGTTGAAGCTGCACTTTACAAACACACCGCTGGCGCAAGCCAATCGGGTGGGACTGAAGAGAAGAAAGGCGTTTATAAGCACCTGATGACAGGTGTATCGCACATGCTTCCTGTTGTCGTAGCGGGTGGTTTGATCATCGCCCTATCATTTGTATTCGGTATCGAAGCGTTTAAAGAAGAAGGCACATTAGCAGCTGCACTCATGACTATTGGTGGCGGTAGCGCCTTTGCTCTAATGATCCCTGTTCTTGCGGGTTACATTGCATTCTCAATTGCTGACCGTCCTGGCCTAGCTCCTGGTCTTATTGGCGGCATGCTAGCGAGCTCAACAGGTGCAGGCTTCCTAGGTGGTATTGTGGCTGGTTTCCTTGCAGGTTACTCAGCAAAACTGATTGCCGATAAAGTCAGCCTTCCTCAATCAATGGAAGCGCTCAAACCAATCTTGATCATTCCATTTATTGCTAGCTTGTTCACCGGCCTTGTGATGATTTACATCGTTGGCGGCCCGGTTTCTGGCATTATGGCGGGTCTAACTGACTTCCTAAACAACATGGGTAGTGCAAACGCGGTTCTGCTCGGTGTGCTTTTAGGCGCAATGATGTGTTTCGATTTGGGTGGTCCAGTAAACAAAGCGGCATACACCTTTGGTGTGGGTCTATTGGCTTCTCAAACTTATGCTCCAATGGCAGCGATCATGGCAGCGGGTATGGTACCAGCACTTGGCATGGGTCTGGCGACATTCCTAGCGAAAGACAAGTTCGAAGCGGGCGAGCGCGAAGCTGGTAAAGCGTCATTCGTACTCGGTATGTGCTTTATTTCTGAAGGTGCGATTCCATTTGCAGCGAAAGATCCTGTACGTGTTATCCCTTCATGCATGATCGGTGGTGCGTTAACGGGTGCGCTATCTATGCTGATTGGTGCGAAGCTAATGGCTCCACACGGTGGCCTCTTCGTACTACTAATCCCAGGTGCAATTTCCCCAGTGCTAATGTACTTGGTAGCGATTGCAGCAGGTACGGCAGTCACTGGCTTTACTTACGCATTCCTAAAGCGTCGCGCTGACGACAAAGCGCTCGCTACGGCTTAATTGCGACAAGCCCGAGTAACACTTGGGCTAAACATCCACTCACCCCCAATAGTGGAATTTTAATAGCGCTGCCCTCGCAGCGCTTTTTTTAGTTCTGTTATTCTGGTTCACGCCTTCGAAGCACAGCCAGTGACAACAGACCGAGTGAGAGCCACAAAGACCACTCTCCGCCACCATCGCCTTCCGTCGTGCTGATGGACCCACCTTGATAAATAACACGACCATTTAACGCAAGGTAATCCAATCTATCTTGCTCAGTCACCGTGACCGTTGGTACTTCTTGTCCAGCCAACACACTGTCAATCCAGTCAACATAATCAGCGACTTCTGTATAAGCCGCCGTAACATCTGACGAAGAGTCGCCGCAAGTTGCAGGCCCGAAACTCGTAATACCTACCTGTTTAAATGTTCCGTTGTCATCCCAATAGATAGGACCGCCCGAATCGCCCTGACAAGTTCCGGCTTTCAATCCGTTGGAAATAGACGTCGCACCACTAAAGCAAATTTGTTTGTCAGTTAGGAAGCGTCCATTGGTGAAGTTGTTAGCGCAAGTAAGATTAGTGACCCAAAAAAAGGTCTGCTCTTTGCAGAATCGACGTCCCAGAAACTCCCGTTGCTACATCCCCATGACCGAGAGCCACGAAAGAGGCTGAGAAACTACGATATAGCGATGCTTCAGCGGAGGTAGCACGCATCACTGCACTGCCATCATTGACCGCTTGCTCAAGTCGCAAGATCACTATGTCATTGGGTAACAATCGAGAGATATTATTTTCAAAATTAGGATGGAAGAACACGGCTTCTACGCGCTGCTTTTCTGCATTTAAAAAGCGGTTTTCGTTCTCTAACCCAACAACCGCACTGGTAAATAAGACTGCACCTTCATCATAGGTGTCGAAGCTCGACAAGCAGTGCCCTGCTGTCATTACATGCGTGTTGTTAAGTAAAGTTCCCCCACAATAAGCTCCCGACGAATAGCGACCGTCATACTCTAACGAGTCGATGTACAGGCTCACGAATGAGGGAAAGTCGAGTATCGAGGCATTGGTACCATTTACAATCATCGGAGCCACTTCGACGCTTTCGGCGTGTACTTTGCCGACCGCCAAAGTAAAAGGCAGCAGAACGGATGCAATCAACGCGGATTTCACGCTTAGATTCATTCGGAATCTCCTTTTCTGAATAATCTGTGGGAGTTAACGTGATTTAGCTCTCACTTTCAGTATAGAGTGTTACGAACGATCCGTTAGGTTCGATTAAACAAGTCTTAGCAATGAGTCTATAGACAACAAAAAAACGCCGCGTGGAAGACGCGACGTTTTATTATAGGAATCATAAAGATAGATAATCACTGTCTCCTACGACGTGACCAACCTACTAAAGCTAATAAGGAGCCGAATAGTAGAGACATACTACCACCGCCACCGCTGCCAGAAGTAGACACATTCGGAGTCGGTGATATGGCTTGGCCAAAGTCTATACGGTCTTGCTCTGAAATCGTATAGGTTGCCGTTTCGTGACCGCCTAATACAGATTCAATCCAATCGTAATGATCGGCAACCTCAGTAAACACAGAAGTTACTGGTATTGATGGGTCGCCACACGTTGTCGGACCAAAGCTAGTAATCCCTACTTGTACCAGACGACCATTATCATTCCAATAGACAGGCCCACCAGAATCGCCTTGGCATGTGCCGCCATTGAGTTGTGTCACCGCGCTGTAATCACCACTAAAACAAATGTAATCATCACGCACGTTACTCAAACCAAATGCCTGGCATTGACTATCAGTGACATAATTAAGCGAAACTTGGAGCAAGTCGGTGGAATCGTCGAATCCAGTTCTCGTATCACCATGCCCAACTGCCTTAAAGCTTGCCGGTTCGTTTCGATAGTCCTTTGAAAAGCCATAGTTTACAACCTCACCACGAGTCGCTGGTGTCGCTAGCTTTAAGATGGCAATGTCATTTGACCAGAGATAACGCTCGCCATCCTTGTAATTAGGGTGCATGTAAATCTCTGCAATTCGCAAACGCTCAGCGCTCGCCGCTTCGCTTGAGTCTTGAAGCTCAGTCACTGCAACCGTAAAGAGTCGGTTCCACTTAGCATTGTTGTCACTGCCGTAAAAACAGTGCGCTGCCGTCAATACATACTCTTGATTAAGCAAGGTAGCACCGCACAATGGACCTTCAATAGAATAGTTTGTATAGCCTGTTGGATCGGAAAACAGTGAGATGAATGAGCGATAGTCATCAATGTTCGCAACGTTACCATTCACAATGTATGGTGCGACTGATGTACTATTTTCAACGGCATCTGCTGCGTGCGCGCCAAATGATGCTAGACCTAAACTGGTTGTCAAAATAGCAGTCGAGACAGGACTGCGAGAAAATAAGCTTTGAAACACTAAACGATACTCCTTTCGTGTGTACAGCTACGATACGCCTATCATGGCGCTTATTATCAGTGACCGCTGATAGTAACCGTCTTCAATTCCGTAAGTTTTTAAGCTTCTCACAGGATGACAAAATTCAGACAAAAAAGCACCACTGTCTTACAGTGGTGCTTTTGATGTTGGTAGCAAAACCGAGAGAATGTTCTCTAAGATGCTTTTATGAACTAAGTTGGCTTAGCCGCGGTAGTAGCGTTGAGGCACAAACGGCATTTTCTCTACCGTCATCGCCAGTTTTTTACCACGTACTTCTGCAAATACTTCAGTGCCAATCGCAGCAAACTCGGTCTTAACATAACCCATAGACACTGGCTTGCCTGCTGTTGGGCCGGCAGTACCACTGGTCACGATACCGATTTCATTGTCATTTGCATCAAACAGCTTCGCGCCTTCACGCACTGGCGCTTTAGTTTGGCCAATCAAGCCGATACGTTTACGAGCTACATCTTTGGTTTCGATTTGGTTTAGAACGATATCTGCACCAGGGAAGCCACCTGCGCGCTCGCCGTCATTACGACGTACTTTCTGAATGCCCCATAGTAGGCTTGCTTCAACTGGCGTAGTCGTTGTGTCTAGATCATGACCGTACAAACACAGACCACACTCAAGACGCAGCGAGTCACGAGCACCAAGGCCGATCCACTCTACTTCTTCATATTCTGTTAGCGCTTGTGCAAGAGCTTCTGCATTTTCAGATGGTACTGAGATTTCGTAACCGTCCTCACCTGTGTAACCAGAGCGGCTAACAATGCACTCAACACCGTTGATATCCAGTTTACGAACATCCATGAACAACATCTCAGCCACTTCTGGTTGAATGCGCGCTAAGACTTCAGCCGCTTTAGGACCTTGAAGTGCAAGCAGAGCGCGATCTTCGATCACTTCCATCTCAACACCTTCATCAAGGTGCGCTTGGAGGTGAGCAATATCCTGCTCTTTACACGCAGCGTTGACCACAACAAACAGATGATCGCCTAGGTTTGCCACCATAAGATCATCCATGATGCCGCCTTGCTCATTAGTAAAGAACGCATAGCGCTGTTTACCTGCTGGTAGATCCATAATATCGACAGGAACCAATGTTTCGAGGATTTTAGCGGCATTTGCACCGTGCAGACGAATCTGTCCCATATGCGAAACATCGAACAGTCCTGCAGCATCACGACAATGAAGGTGTTCCTTCTTTACACCCAATGGGTATTGTACCGGCATATCGTAGCCAGCAAATGGCACCATCTTAGCGCCAACACTTACGTGTAATGCGTGCAGCGGTGTTTTCAATAGATCTTGGGTTGCTTGTTCTTGAGCCATTGTAATCTCCATTGGGTTGGACCACGTTTCAGTGAGTCCTGCTCCTGTTGTAAGGTGAGTGGTTCACTATCTTCATCTGCGCAAGTTTACTGACTTACGCATGTCCGATGGATTCAATCGGTATCCATTAAAACAGTATCCAGAGTGGTGAATAGTTCACCACCAGGAAACCATGTTTCCTATAGTAAACAAGAATGCGGGTATTTTTCTCATTTAACAAGATACAAACACCGCAAAATGTGACATTTAACATCTTATTCACAGTATAACTGTCAATAAAAAAGCGCCATTTCGACGAGATTACCGTCAAAACCGCGCTTTATCAGGGCATTTTCGCAACAAAGCAAACGTTTGCCTTTATTATAAGAAACTTAATCAACTGGCGATTATTTCGCCGTCACCCAGAGGATGTGAGCGTCTTCATCACTGGTTGAGATAAGCATATGCCCCATGTTCGCATCGTAATAAACACTGTCACCTTCACTCATTGACATAGGTTCATAAAACTCAGAAAAGAACATCACTTGACCAGACAAAATAAGCAAAAATTCTTCACCATCATGCCTTACCCAATCACTGTATTCTTCAAAGGTACGCGCTCTGACGGTGCTTTTGAATGGCATCATCTTTTTGTTCGATAATTGCGTTGCTAAAAGCTCGTGTTCATACGTTGGCGTAGGGTGCGGTTTTCCTTCTCCACGCTTGGTAAAGTCACGACGCCCTGTAGCTACTTTTTTCTTAGGTGGTTCAAAGAGTTGAGGCATGTCGATATGCAGACCTGAAGCCAGCTTTTGCATCGCCTGAAAGGTCGGAGAGATCTGCTCGTTTTCAATCTTGCTCAATGTAGAGCGCGCAAGCCCTGTTCGCTGGCTCGCTTCTTCGAGCGTGAGCCCCATCTTAGAACGAATGTCCTTGATGCGCTCTCCCAGTTTTAGGGGTTCTATATTTTCGTCCGTCGACTCTCTGGCCAACGTTAGAGACGGATACTCATCGTAGATGTCTTCTGACATGCGATCCTTCTTATTCATGACTTCCTGTATTGCAATTTCATTGTTGCATGAAGCGACTTCTATATTAAAGACCATGTATAAAAATAAAGCGTGCTCTCGATAACATTTTTGGAAACTGTGTTTCCTATAGGAAATTTCTGATTGATTGTTTGGGCTGACAGAGGTATGTTATCGGCTTGTTAGATGAAGAGATGCACTTGCGAGCTGGCGAGCTAATGGAAATCCCCTACTCTACAGCCCGTTTACTGAATGATTTTTGTCCTACCTATTGGGACTTATTCGCGCCGCTGTTTTGAACAGGTTGACTGTTCTTACAGTACTAAGACACGACTCAATCGACACAATGACAAACACAAACGTCGATTGGATAATGGAAGGTTCAACGCCATGAATGCTCAGTACTCAAAAAGCTATCCAAATCACAGCCTAGAAAACTTCTTCTCAACCAATTTGTCTGCGACAGACGATGCTGTGTTCACAGGAATCCAAGCAGAGTTCGCTCGCCAGAATGACCAAATCGAGCTGATTGCCTCTGAAAACATCGTTTCAAAAGCAGTCATGCAAGCGCAAGGCACTTGCCTAACCAATAAATACGCAGAAGGTTACCCTAACCGTCGTTACTACGGTGGTTGTGAGCACGTTGATACCGTGGAAGCCATCGCTATCGAACGCGCTAAATCTCTTTTTAAGTGCGAATACGCAAACGTTCAACCTCACTCAGGTGCTCAAGCTAACGGTGCAGTAAAACTGGCGCTACTTCAGCCTGGCGACACAATCATGGGCATGTCACTTGATGCTGGTGGTCACCTTACACACGGTGCTCGCCCAGCGCTTTCTGGTAAATGGTTCAACGCCGTTCAATACGGTGTGGACAAAGAAACGCTAGAGATTAACTACGATGACGTACGCGCTCTAGCAGTTGAACATAAGCCAAAAATGATCATCGCTGGCGGCAGTGCGATTCCTCGCGTTATCGACTTTGCTAAGTTCCGTGAAATCGCTGACGAAGTTGACGCGATCCTAATGGTTGACATGGCGCACATCGCAGGTCTGATTGCGACTGGTGCACACCCTAGTCCATTACCGCACGCACACGTTGTTACTACAACAACACACAAAACACTGCGTGGCCCTCGTGGTGGCATGATCCTGACCAACCACGAAGACATCATTAAGAAAATCAACTCAGCGGTATTCCCTGGCCTTCAAGGCGGTCCGCTGATGCACGTGATTGCAGCCAAAGCCGTCTCGTTCGGTGAGGCGCTAGGCCCACAATTTTCAACTTATATCGATTCAGTGATCGCGAACGCAAAAGTACTTTCTGAAGTATTGCAAACTCGCGGTTGCGACATCGTGACTGGCGGCACTGACACTCATCTAATGCTTGTTGACCTACGTCCAAAAGGTCTAAAAGGCAACAAAGCAGAAGAAGCCTTAGAGCGTGCTGGCATCACATGTAATAAAAATGGCATCCCGTTCGACACAGAAAAACCTATGATTACATCTGGTATTCGCTTAGGGACGCCAGCTGGAACCACTCGTGGTTTCGGTACAGAAGAATTTAAACTCATTGGTGAGTGGATTGGTGACGTGCTAGACGGATTAGTGGAGAGCCCTGAGGGCAATCCAGAAGTCGAAAAGCGCGTACGTAAAGAAGTGAAGGCACTGTGTGCTCGCTTCCCGCTCTACACTTAAAGAATAAAACATCCTTAATTTTGGAGATAAAGCAATGGACAACACTTTGAAGTTTTCTGACAGCCACGAATGGGTACGCGACAACGGTGACGGTACTGTGACTATCGGTATTTCAGAGCACGCTCAAGAAATGCTAGGTGACGTAGTATTCGTTGACCTACCAGAAGTAGAAGACGAAATCGAAGCTGGTGAAAGCTTCTCTCTAGTTGAGTCAGTAAAAGCTGCATCTGACATCTACGCGCCAATCACTGGTGAAATCGTTGAAATTAACGAAGAGCTAGAAGACAGCCCAGAGCTTATCAACGAAGAGTCATACGAAGGTGGCTGGATCGTTAAAGTGAAAATGTCTGATGCTTCTGAGCTAGACAATCTTAAGAGCGCTGAGGAATACCTAGCGTCTATCGAAGACGAATAAGCAACACGCAACCGTTGCCTGAATAAACCTAACATACGAGTCATCCCTGCGCAGGCAGGGATCTTGTTTAAGTTGGGTACTCGCTTTTAGTAGATTCCTGCCTGCGCAGGAATGACGTACAAAGCAGAAACACGTAAAAACTTCGGGCTACGATTTTAAAGATCTCGCAGAGGATCTTTGAGAAGGTAAAGGAACCATGACTGAATTACTCAACAGCCTAAGCACACAGAATGAATTTGTTGCTCGCCACAATGGGCCAAACAAATCTGACCAACAAAAAATGCTGGACGCGATTAACGTTCTAAACCTAGACACGCTTATCGACGAGACTGTCCCAGCTCAAATCCGCCTAGAACAACCAATGACGCTAGAAGCTCCAATGAGCGAAGCAGACATGCTGGTAGAAATGAAAAAGTTCGCGGATTTGAACCAAGTAAAACGCACATTCATCGGTCAGGGTTACTACAACACCTTCACACCAAATGTGATTCTGCGAAACGTTCTAGAGAATCCAGGTTGGTACACAGCGTACACGCCATATCAGCCAGAAATCTCACAAGGTCGCCTTGAGTCATTGCTTAACTACCAGCAAATGGTCATGGACCTAACGGGCATGGAGATTGCGAACGCATCTCTGCTTGACGAAGCAACTGCAGCTGCAGAAGCGATGACGCTGTGTAAGCGTGCAGGTAAGAGCAAGAGCAAAGTCTTCTTCGTGGCAGATGATGTTCACCCACAAACACTTGAAGTTGTGAAAACTCGTGCTGAGTTCATCGGCTTTGAAGTACAAGTAGGTTCTCTAGAGTCTCTTCCAGAGCAAGATGTATTTGGCGCGTTAGTTCAATACCCAGGCACTACGGGTGAAGTTCGCGACCTAACAGACATCATCGCTGCTGCTCAAGCAAACAAGACACTTGTTACGGTTGCAACGGACCTACTTGCTTCTGCACTGCTTAAGCCAGCTGGTGAGATGGGTGCTGATGTTGTTATCGGCTCTGCACAACGCTTTGGCGTTCCAATGGGCTACGGCGGTCCACACGCTGCGTTCATGGCAACCAAAGATAAGCACAAGCGTACTATGCCTGGTCGTGTAATCGGTGTGTCTATCGACACCAACGGTAACCAAGCTTTGCGTATGGCAATGCAGACTCGTGAGCAGCACATCCGCCGCGAAAAAGCGACATCGAACATTTGTACTGCGCAAGCATTGCTAGCCAACATGGCGGCGTTCTACGCGGTATACCACGGTGAGGAAGGTCTTAAGACTATCGCTCGCCGTACGCACCACATGACGGCAATCTTAGCAGCCGGTCTAACGAAAGCGGGCTATGAATTGGCTCACAACAGCTTCTTCGATACCATCACAGTAAACACTGGTGACAACACAGACAAGCTGGTTCAAAAAGCTCTAGCGTCTGACATCAACCTTCGTCAACTAGAAGGTCAAATCGGTATCAGCTTTGATGAAACTACCACCATCGAAGATATCAACGTTCTATTCTCTGTATTTGAAGTAAAAGAGAGCGTTGAAGCTCTATCTACAGAAATTGCTGGCAACGAGTTTGCAGCGATTCCTGAAAACTGCCGTCGTACCTCTCGCTACCTAACTCACCCTGTGTTTAACACTCACCACAGTGAAACACAGATGATGCGTTACCTAAAACAGTTAGAGAACAAAGACTTCTCACTAACGCACGGTATGATCCCGCTTGGCAGCTGTACCATGAAGCTAAACGCTGCCGCAGAGATGATCCCGGTAACGTGGCCAGAATTTGGCTCTATCCACCCATTCGCGCCACTTGATCAAGCAGCAGGCTACACTGCCCTAGCGGATGACCTTAAGAAGAAGCTATGCGAAATTACAGGCTACGATGAGTTCTCACTTCAGCCTAACTCAGGTGCATCGGGCGAATACGCTGGTCTAATCGCGATTCAGCGCTACCACGAAAGCCGTGGCGAAGGTCACCGTAATGTGTGTCTGATCCCAAGCTCTGCGCACGGTACTAACCCTGCAACGGCGTCTATGGTGTCAATGAAAGTGGTTGTGGTTAAGTGTGACGACAACGGCAACATCGATACTGACGACCTAGCAGCGAAGATCGAAAAGCACCGTGACAACCTATCAAGCATCATGATCACCTACCCTTCTACGCACGGCGTATACGAAGAGCACGTGAAAGAAGTATGCGAAATGGTTCACGAAGCTGGCGGTCAGGTTTACCTTGATGGCGCAAACATGAACGCGCAGGTTGGTCTAACTAACCCAGGCTTCATCGGCTCAGACGTATCGCACCTTAACCTACACAAAACTTTCTGTATCCCACACGGTGGCGGCGGTCCAGGTATGGGTCCTATCGGTGTTAAATCACACCTAGCGCCATTCCTACCAGGTCACATCGAGAACGGTGTAGAAGGCGAAGACTACGCAGTTTCTGCAGCCGACCTTGGCAGTGCTTCGATCCTACCAATCTCGTGGGCATACATCGCGATGATGGGTGAAGCAGGCCTAACGGATGCAACCAAAGTCGCTATCCTAAACGCGAACTACGTGATGGAGCGTCTACTTCCGCACTACCCTGTTCTTTACCGTGGCACCAACGGCCGTGTAGCGCACGAATGTATTATCGACATTCGACCACTGAAAGAAGAAACAGGCATCAGCGAAGAAGACATCGCTAAGCGTCTAATGGACTACGGCTTCCACGCACCAACCATGTCGTTCCCTGTAGCGGGCACACTTATGGTTGAGCCTACTGAATCTGAAGATCTTGAAGAGCTAGACCGTTTCTGCGAAGCGATGATCGCTATCCGCGAAGAAATGACTCAAGTGAAAGACGGCGTATGGCCACTAGACAACAATCCACTAGTGAACGCACCACACACACAAGTTGACCTTTCAAAAGATGAATGGGACCGCCCATACTCTCGCGAACTAGGCTGCTTCCCATCTTCTCACCAGAGAACTTGGAAGTACTGGCCAACGGTTAACCGCGTAGACAACGTTTACGGTGACCGTAATCTGATTTGTTCTTGCCCTTCGATTGAGAACTATGAAGATTAATGAAGTTGGTGATCACAGATAACCAAGTTGGAAACTGTGATAACCGAGTTGGAAACCGATAACTAAGTTGGAAACTAACTTGAATAACAAAAGGCGAACCATTTGGTTCGCCTTTTGATGTGAGCAATCAAACTGAGTCAATTGCTGCTATTGGTATCTACTGGTTAACATATATCCTTATGATGATTTCGATGTTCATAGCTTACAAACAAATGAAAGCACCATAAAAATCAAGAAGCTAAAGTAAATGTGTTATCAAAACCCTATCACAATCGTGATATGCGGTGAAACCTTTTGCTGAACGCCTCTCGTCCACCTTCCATTATTTCACAGACTTCGTCTCTAATATGTTGCTCTATTAAACTACCACTGGCTTTGATTTGTACTTGTCCTCCGCGAAACTCCATTACATTGACTAGTTCAGCGTCTCCATTTACCACAATGTTAGGGTTATGCGTAACAATGATAATTTGTCGTCGTGCCTTATTATTTTGAATCTGATTAACAATCAAGCTATAGACTAGAGCATTATCTAGATCATCTTCAGGCTGGTCGATAATGATTGGTTCCTCTCCGTGACTTAACAAGAAAGCGAGTATCGCAGCGGCCTTTTGACCAGCAGAGCCTCTGCTAATACTTGCAAAATGAGTCCCATCCCCACGTGGTGAGTACTTAACTTCTAGCAAATCATCGGGCTGCCAACAGTCTAACCTTGCCATAAATTCAGGCTCTCGCTCATACCTTTCTGTAAGGAAATCCATGAATCGACGATCAATTCTGTATCCATTAGGTTGTTCACCCAATACCAATGATTTTATAGCACTCTTGAGTTCCCCAAGTGCCGATGTTTTTTCTTCGAAAGTACTACTTGCATTGAAAAGTCCATACAGTAACGAAGTATCATTTCCCTCTTCGTATACAGAAGAAGAGAATCTATCATGCCCGACAATAGTTCTGAATTGACGCTCTGCTTTGGATAAGTCTGAAAATGGTCTGATTGTCATCTGAACATAATCGTTATTGATAAGAACACTATCTATAAACTCTTGCCGCTTAGTCTGTAGTTCACGTCTAAGTTCTAACATCGTATTAAGTACACCTTCCTTTTGTGCACTTACTTCACTCAACCGCGCCTTGTCTACTTCGATGCATTCTAGTTGTTGTTCTATCCTCACTTTTTCTGAAGTCCACGACTCATATTCCTGTGTATTAAATTCAGAGCCACGTTCTTGATATTCACTAACAAGGTCTTGATAACGCTCATCCGACAACACTTTTTGTGTATGCCAATTGGATGATTGAATAGCTTGGTCACGTAACTCCTTAGCTCTAACTATCCGAGTTTTAAGTGTTTCAATTTGGCCTAGTACTTCATTCACTTCAGTTTCAAATGCACTTTGTATAGCAACAAGCTCTTCCTTAAGAGGATCCTCAAGCAACTCTATTTGAGTCGTATTCAAGCTAGGAACGGTTTCTTGAAGCAATTCATCGAAGCTGTTCGAAATATCATCGATGTTACCTGCATTCGAAAGTAGACGGCTTGATGTCGTCATCAGTTGGTTTCGAATCAATACTTGACTATGCCCACCAGACTCAAAGCCATTTATGTCGCTCATCAATTCTTGGAGCCTTGAGTTCTTAGAACCTTCTTTCGAAATGTTGCGACTTAGCTGAACTTCCTCTGAACTTAGCTCCATATAGAGTCGCTGGTGAGGTTCAAATCGAGAATTCCAGCTTTCTATATCTACAATAGGAGAACGATCGACTAGTTCTAAAAAGGCTTGTTGGGTTTGAGGCAAGTGCGTTTATTTGCTTTTGGCTGTATATATTAACGGCAAACCTTTCACTCACATCGCCTTCATCTACAACCCAACCTCCTTCATCAGCTCTTTCGAACTTTACGCCCCCCTCTTTAGTCCAACTAACTCGGTAACTAGAGGTATTTCTAACGAATCTAGCCTCAATTAGAGTGCGGTCTGTAGTGACTCCATCTACAAAAGACTGTACATCAGCTCCAACACTAGGCAAGTCATCTAGTTCTTGGCTCCTTCCAAGAGACAACCTTAATGACTCAATAAAAGTTGACTTTCCTGTACCGCGCCCGCCGATTATAGAGTTAAACAAAGGGTGTAATTGAAATTTTGGGATGTTAGTCGGATTCATTCCACAATGCTTCATACCGCCGATTTCTAATGATTCGATATAAGATCTTGGAAGGTTGTTTGGATTCTCAGCTTGATTCAGTATACAAAATTGGTGATCTTTCAAGGCAAAGTTGAGAGCTTCAATAGAAGGTGTTCCCATCTTAATCCAACTATAGCTACCACCAATGGCAGCCAGCGTATGAGCATCGGAACCCATAACGGTTGCTAGGTGGCTTGCATCTCTTTTTAACTCTTCATGAATAGAGTCACTCGATAGATAATCTCGATCAACAAATTGCGCTCCGTCAAACAGTGTTAAATGAGCTTTGATGTCTGGGTTCGTATTAGTAACTTCATGCAACAAGCCTTTAGGGGCGTCAATATGCGCAGGTATAGCGACACCATTTGATTCAGCGATTTTCTTTACTACAGTTTCTATCGATTGAGTGGTATAGCACGCCTCAGGATCACCAAAATCACCTTGCAAATCACAACTACCCAAGAATCTAGTCAGATCCTGTGTTGACTTACTTGGGTCGAAAATTGCTAACAGGTGTATTCGTGACGCTCCCAAAGAGATCGTGATTTCTACTCCAGGAAAAATCACAAGTGGACGGAACCACTCTTCAGACTCTATTTGTTCATATGTAGCCTTGAGTCTATCTATCCACCCCCCTGAATTGTGATCTGTAATCGCTATGCAGTCCAGTTCTCGCTCCATTGCCGTTCTAAGCCACAACTCAGGCTCGGGAGATGAGGCCTCACGATAATCTCTGGACTCGGGTGTATGTGTATGAAAATCGAATTTATACCATTTATTCGTAATATTAGCTGCGGGCATGTACTCTAACTCACTATGATGACATATGACTCTTACTGTTATGCAACTATACCATGCATCTAAACATTGCATCATTTATAACTTACTGATTCGCGGGTAGTTCATCTTTTAATCTTCATCTGAATTGATTAATGGGCCACCGCACAACAGCTCAAATAACAGCTAGAACACTCCCAGCTATAGCTGTTGATAAAGCGAGGGTGAACAACTTTATTGATCACTTGTTTAATTTACGAGGCTTTCATCTAATTCAAGCCAACACAATCTCGATAGAACGCTCCCTCACTATTTTGAAACAACCTTACCTTCCCCTCATTCGTAACCAAGAAAACAACAACAAGCCCAATAACATTGCTATTGATCAGTAAAGACCTTAACCAAAATGTTTCATTACACTCCAAAGGTGCCAGCGCGTCAGCTCCTTCAAAAATGACAAGTGTCTTGCGTCTACAACCTTCCAAAGTAGCAACCAATTCTCGGTTCTCTTCTGCTGCGAAAGCAGCTAGGGGGGATTCATACTCATTAAAGTTCAGATTAAAGACATCTATGCCTCTACTCTTAGCTTGGTCTCTACACACATCCAAGTAGCCCTCTGGTGTTTGGTCAGTTATCAATGAGCAGATGGTGAGCTCTAGTTCCCATGCCATACTGATAAATCTTTCTGCGCTAACCATAACCAAGCCTAACTAATCATCACATGTTTGTAATACTAGCCTCTTTAAAAAAGATATCTAACTCTGTCGAAAATAAGCAACCAGAACAATAAATTTGCATGTTTTATAAGTTTTTTTGAGTTAGGAATCCAAGTGTACGATCCGTGAACAATTCTTTCTTAAAGCAATGAAATATAAAGACATTAGATTCTATATCGATTTATATAAGGAATAATAATTAAGCCTAATGAAAAACTGCAAATTCCATGTATCCCTTCAAATATCACATTGAATTACAAGCTTTTCTAATTCAGCTCCCTAAGCTCTAAGTCAATTATATAAGTTATAATAAATCCTTTATTTACATAGACTTACAAGCACACCCAGTTAGACAAACCCTAGAAAGGCTGCTAACAATATATTAGTAAGTGAGGATTAGGCATATGAAAATAGTTAAGCAACCATACATAACAAACTATGAGCTCAGAAAATTAGAAAAACACTTAAAGAAGATTAAGAATGGTGAGTACGAGCCATATATTACAGTTCGACGTTCAAATAGTGTCGGTCTATCTCATATTGTTTTCAGTCACAAGACGAAACGCTGCCATCACTTATTCAGCTTAGGTGAGCTTGCTCTATTCCTTCATCTTGAGCACGATCCTGAAGTCTTGGATATACAAGAGCAATACCCCTTACCGTTAAATGAAACTCTCAAGTGGGCTAAATATCTGAATTATCGACACCCTGCTAAATACAAAGAACGGGATGGTAAAGATATTCCTGCTGCAACCATGACCACGGATTTCGTTGTCACCTTGTATGATGCGACAAGAGACCAGCTTGGCATTCAGCCGTATAACTATAAACCGAGCTCAGCACTAAGCACTGAATTTGAGCCTCCCCAAAAAGTCACACGAACCCAACAAAAGTTCAAAATTGAAGAGATGTACTGGGGGCATTACAACCATCATCTAACGCAAATAACAGATGAAGACTTAAACCCCAACAAAACATACAACCTTCAATGGCTTAGAGAGACTTACCATCATGTACGCGAGAGCCAAATCGAAGGCCCACTGTGCGAAGGGATGTTAAACACTCTAAACAAGAGCCTTATGAACGACCCAGAGAAAACTCTAAAGCAGCATTTGAATCACGCATCATTAGTACATGATGTAACCGAACTTGCTGCGTTAGAGATATTTCAACATCTTGCGTATTCAGGTCAACTAGACGTTGACCTGAATGAGCGCATAGAAGTTTTTCGCCCTGTAATGATGATTACGCAACACGATGAGAATTAATCAAAAATTAGTCGATGGCAAAAAAGGGCTTGAATATCTTATCGTAGATATTTGCCAAGACCTCGACCAAATTGCTGTCACTCAGCTCAATGTTGAACGCCCTAAAAGGCCTCATACGATTATGCTAAGTGATACGTTGAGGCAAATAGAGCTGGGCAAATGGAAAGTGCTAGAGCATTCCTTTAGCCCTTACCTATACATGTCGGACGAAGAGTTACTGAAGGATAAGAAGCGCAGAAAGTGGTTACAACGCAGAGATAGCAGCTTTAACATTATTGCCCCGTTAATCGATAACGACGAACTACGTTACAACTATCTTTTTATCGATAGCAGTTCAATCTTACATCGATTGATAGAAACATCAGGTCGCAGCCGCAGTTATGTAGCAAAAATTTTAAATCGTTACTGGTATTACGGTTCTCACGTCAATGCTCTACTCCCTCTATGGAGAAATTGCGGAACGAATCAGTCTTTACCTGAAGTACCGTCATTTGACCAAGACCCTGAGTTAGGCAAAAGTGGCCCGAAAACCAAATATGGAAGTCCTTATCGTGGAGTCACTCTACAAGACATTAAACATATTCGACGATTTGCTAAAACCATTCCAAACGGTGGCAAAGCTAGGCTGAGTGACCTTTTACGATCAGTTTACACGCAAGTTCATGTATGCGCGTGTTAAACCAATGATTGAAGAAGCACATGAGATAGCTTTACCTGTTCCAAGGGCCAAACTCATTTCACGAAATGCATTTAAATATCATTTTAAGCAAAACGTAGATCAACTTGAATTGATAAGGAAGGCTGTCGGCACGACCAATTTTCAAAAAGACTACCGAGGCCGTGCAGGCCTTGCTCGACAGGGTGTTCGTGGCCCCACAAGTCGCTATGAAATAGATGCAACAGTCGTCGATCAATACATACGCTACCCCTACGACAAAACCAATCAGTTAGCCACGGGACGCCCTGTGATCTATCTAGTTGTAGATACGTGGTCTGGCATGTTTGTTGGCACTCATGCTTGTTTTCACGGCCCAGATTGGACTGGAGCATCACAAGCCCTTTTCAATGCTTTTACCAACAAAGTCCAGTTTGCTAAACGCTATGGCGTTGAAATTACTGAAAACGAATGGCCGTGCCACCATGTCTGCTCACAGTTAGTCATGGATCGAGGTTCCGAGTATACAGACCGTAACATTGAAAGCATGCTTAAGGGTGAAATTGGCTTATCAATCGCCAGTTTCGCTCCGTATCATCGCGGGGATTGTAAAGGAACTGTCGAGAAAGCATTTGATATTTTTCATCAAAATGCTGTTCGATTTGTGCCTGGTCAAGTCATGAAAGTACCCAGCAAGGAAGAGCAACACGCTTCTAGAAAAGCGTCGATGTCCTTCGAAGCATTCATGGAAAAGCTCATAAGGACAATCATTTATACCAATAACAACCGCCTTAGAAAGAACAACCATAACTTCGAGATGTCTCGTGATGATGTAGGTTTCTCTCCTAGAGACTTATATCTCTACGGGCTAGAAGAAATGATGATACCGCCAGCTCAGATTCCTGAAGAGCGACTTCGTTTCGCATTGCTACCTGCTGACAAGGCGACTGTGAGAATGGAGGGCGTTTACTTTAAGGGGCTGTATTACAGCGCTAACAAAATCATTCATAAACAATGGTTAGACAAAGCTCGTAATTTTGGCCGATACACAGTGGAAGTTCGATACGACCAAAATTCAACGAACTTTATTTGGTGTAAAGACCCTGAGTCTAACGAACTAATTACTTTAGAACTCACTGATCGCTCTGAAGCGTATCGTAATCAAATTTGGCAATCGACCCTTCATGAAATCGAATTAACCAAACAAAAACAAAGCCTTCATGAAGAACGTTCATTCGCTAACAAAATTGAGTTCTTAAACAAACTGGATGAAATCGATAAACAAGCAAAAGCTGACGCTCGATACTTAAAAACATCGTCAGCAAAGTCTATCCAGACAGGTATCAAAGAACGAAAGAGTATCGTCTCTTCTATTGAACGCAGCAAACAATCTGAGCAAATAGCAGCAACGTTAAGTTCCGAAGATAACGCTAGCTCCACTGCTAAAAAGAATACCCAACACTTGGAAACACCTGATTTTTTTGACTTTGATGATGAACAAGATGATAGCTAATTATATACCTCACCCTAACTCTCAGATGGCACAAAATCCTCTGATTGAAGCGCTTGGAATGCCATTGCTACCTAAACAATTTATCCAGGCAACAACACTATCTCCTGACATGATGATTGATGTCAGTTCGCTCCCTACTGAGCATCATGGTTACTACACCAGAACATTCATTGATAACCTATCTGAGTGCTATGTTGTTCAGGATGAAGCCCCACGCCTTTATGACACCGTATTTCGCATGATTGAGCGAGGCTATATCTATCGCAACCCTTTGGTGTATGGCGATATTAAACAATTGCAATTTGCCGACTCTATTGAAATACCTGAAGGGCAAGAGCGCACTCTAAAGCAAACAGCAAATCAGCAGAGTTTTTTGGTAGCAGGTCTATCAGGTCGCGGAAAGTCAGCGATGGTAGAAAGCATCTTGTCTGCCATTCCTCAAGTCATTTCACATCAAGAGTACCAAGGACAAAAGTTCATCTACGAACAGATTGTCTGGCTCAAGATCGATATCCCAACAGCTCGCGGGCAGCGTGCACTACTCTGGAGGATTCTTGAGTCCATCGATTCGGTAACTGGTGAGAGTTATTACGAATCACATCAGAAAAGCTCAGTTACAGCACTAATGATTGCGGTTCGTAAGGCTCTACTCATCCATGGTGTTGGGATTATTGTTCTAGATGAAGCTCAGAACCTATCTGAAACTCGACAGTACGAGAAAGTCGGTAACAACGAGAACGCCACACTAAAGTTCGTGGAAGAGTTGTTTAACAAGGTTGGTGTACCACTATTACTCGTCGGGACACTATCAACACTTAATCTGTTTTCTAAAGAGATGACTGCCGCTAGGCGAATTGGAAAGACAGGGTCGCTAATCTTAGAGCAATGTGATGTTGAAAGTTCGTTTTGGAAACGCTTCATTAAGCAAATGTGCCCGACACAATTACTTAAGAATCAGACAACTGACATTGATACTCTAACACGCCATGTTCACTACTTATCAGCAGGGATCCCTGCTATCGCGAGCAGCCTAATAAAGGCCACATTGTCTTATCTGACTTATCTAACACCAAACAATCAAGACCTAAGCATGGCTGCTCTAGACCATGTATTCAAAGAACAATTTCTCTTGGTCTCAGGCGCATTAACGGCACTAAAGCGTGGTCAATTTTATAAATATGAGGATTGCAATCCTTTGTCTCAATTGCACTCGGTTCAACAGGATTTGTTTTCTGAAAGTGGCTCAGATATTGACGGCAACCAAGTCTATAAGAAATCCATTAGAAGCTCTCGTTCTGCCGCAAACCTTACTGAGAAAGACCAAGAAATGCTAGAGAACTTAACTCCTGAAGCCTTATTAGCGCAGGCTAGAAAATATGAATAACATCTTGTACCTGCTACCGAACGAACACCTAAGAAGCTTCCTTAGCCGAGTTCATACTATGTCCCCTTTTGGCACTTTTGCTACTTCAGCAAAACGTGTAGGGCTGGCAAATTTCAGTGCGTCGCCAGTTACAGTCATGTCTGACCTAGACGCCATACTGATGAATATTCTTAATGATGACAATCGTTCGATTTGGCAAATGCATATGAACGGTAACGTCATCGAGTCTTTCCTCAACGAGCGAGAGAAACGCGAGCTACCATTGTTTTTGAAAGGAAAGCCATATGACATCGACTTCACACAATCCCAAACGGTACATAATCGTTTTTGGCGTTACTGCAAAGACTGTATTTCTGAAGACTTAGATACTGTTGGTATTTCATATTTTCACCAACAGCACCAACTACAGGGTGTTTTTCACTGCTACAAACACGGAACGAGGCTCATTAATAGCTGTTCTTCATGCACTTACACTGTAAAGAATCTTAGTCGAATGCAAACCCCAGCATTAATCTGTCCGAGCTGTGGTTCCAGCATGACAAGTCAGGAAGCGTACTATGATGAAACAATGCTAAAAGTTGAACAGCTTATGTTGGCGTTAAATGATCAAACGCTCACCCTATGCCTTGAATCAGTGCAACAAAATACGTTGGCACACATCGGATTTACGCTTGAGCAAACTGAAACGTTGGCTTTTAAGAAAGCTTGTGGCGATTGGTACAAAGAGATTTTCGTGACTCTAGGGAAAGGCGCTCTGGAGCAGTACTTCTCGAACACGAGGAAGGTAAATGATCACATAATTTCTCCCACTATGAGGACTACACGATTATTTTTATCGACTTCAACAAACAGATTTAGTCCACCACTGATCTACATTCTCATGCTGGTTGCTACAGGACAGTTATAGACCTATGTACCTGCACGAAATAGCTGGTGAAGCCTTTTATAGCCTTGTTGCGCGACACCACGCAGCCTCACCAAGACGCTCGCTACGCGAAAAAACCGAGCTCTCCTAGGGCGCACAGATGTTCGCATTAACCCCCAGCTTCCTTGCATGCTCGAACAAGTTGCCAAACAGACTTCAATAGATGCGGAAAGGTTGTTGTTTAACAGTACTTGTTTCCCTGTTGTCGGCGCTTGCCTTCAAGATAACAAAAGCAAAGTAAGACTTAGATTGCACCTGTTGAGCAATGATGGCAGTCACATCGCGGTCTTATCACGTACTACTTCTTCTCGGTTAAGGTTTAGCAGCGCACTAAAGTTCTGTCCGCAATGCCTTGAGGAAGACACATTGAAATGGGGGCATGGTATTTGGCGTACCGTACATCAGTATTGCGGTATGTTCGTTTGTCCAAAGCATGCTTGTTGGCTGCAATATGCACCGACAGATGCCGATGGCCTTAACAAACGCATCGAACTACCACCAACACCTTACGATAGATGTTTCCATGGTTCTGATCTTTGTTTAGAACGAGCGTTGAGGTTATCGCAATTCATCAGTAGTTGGCATCGCTATGAATGCGAACGTCGATACGAGCATATTGCTACACCCTCTCACTCATCTTGGATGATTAAGACCCATTTGTTAACTCCGAAAGGACAGATCAGGCAATCAGAAGCCGTCAATCGTCTACAAGACTTTTGGGCTCCTCTATTTACTGGTGCAAAGCTACTGCCTTCGAAGCTATATAAATTCAATTTCTTAAGGTGCCTTCTCCTAAACGACCACTACAACCATTACATACAGCATGCATTGGTTGGTGCTTTCTTTGCGAAGAACGCCAAGTGTTACTTTCGACAAACTTTTCAGGTCTCGAACTATTGTAGTCGGGAATCTCATAAGCCTCGTGTCTGTCTATCCGAGTTGGCCTCAGGAAACTCGCTTCGTTCTGTCGCCAAGGCGACAGGATGTTCGGTTGGCTTTCTGGCAGCCATGGCGCAACGCAATGGGGTCACAATCAAGCATCGATTTAAAAGACTCAACGATGCATTAGTCGACCAAATATTGAGACTCGCTTTTCGCGGGACTCATAGACGAGATATCGCCAAATTATGCGGTGTTAGCGTTGGTACTGTAGAACAGCAAATAAATGCGATGTCAGGATTATCCGCATGGAGAAAACGACTCTGGTTCTGCCAAAAACGACATCAATATCGTCAAACACTCCAGAAGATCATTTCCCAAAACCCAACATTAACTCGGACAGAGATTAAACATTCGAGCAGTTGCTACATGTGGCTATTTCGATATGACAAGGACTGGCTAAACCAGCACTTACCAAAACGAGAGCCTGCCAAGTACCATCCATCTATTGATTGGAATCTGGCAGATAAAAAGCTGGCTAAACAAATTAAGCAACACGTAAAGAAGGCAACTTCGGTGTCAGACGTCGAAAGACAGGTGGACTCACAACACTCATTAATCAAAAACAGAAAACGCCTCCCCGTTTCGATTGGGCAAGCAGAAGAAATCGTCTCAAAATCCAAAAATTAGGAACAATTACTATGAAATTTCTCGGTACATTCAAACAAATTTTCGAAGCACACGAAGTCAAACCTCACTTACGTGACATCGCGATGTTTGTGACTCTTAATAATACAAGGCTCTATCCGAGAGAGCAGTTTGATGAAAATGGAGACATTCATCCGTACCTAGCACCACGTCTTAACCTGATTAAGATCATCAAACAAGAAAACTCAGTTAAGTGGTTCTTTACTGAAAGAACTTATCAAATTTGGGATTACAAAGTACCTGCTAGGCGCCCAGGTTTCCTCAAGGCACGCATGAAACAATACATGAAAGCCGAAAAGTTGTTTGAGCAAAGTCGTAACTATGTCACAGCTAGCCCTGCATCACTCTTAAGAAGAGACGATGAAGCGAAAGTGTTCAACATGTTCTGTGATTACATGCTCACATTTAATCAAATCGCTGTTGAGAGCAAATCTATAACATTGAATGAATGGCTTGTGTGGTATTCAGACATGAGGCGTATTGAAGCAGAAAAAGAAGAAAACAAAGAAAAACAAAGACGTCACCGAGAAGTTATCGCTGAATGTAACAAATTGGAAAATGACCAAGACTCAACCGACGAAAATTAACCGTATGATGACCAACGCAATGATCGCTGTGAGGAGTTCTGATGAAAAAGCTCGAAACTAAGCGATTAAAAGCTATTGTCTCGCTTCTCAACGGCCTAGAACTCATTTCTCATGAGGAATTACCCGAAGAGCAGCACGACGCTCTTTGTATCAATGTGAACGGCTGGAGGTACTACCCATCCTTTCAGTTCGATGAGCATTTTAATCTTATAGATAACCTTAGAAACAATCTTAGCCTCATGCGAGAAGGCCGAGACGACACTGATATTCTACTTTGGATGATCTCCGAGAAATCGGTATTGGTGGAGCGAGCTGTTGCTCCACCAGCATTAGTTTCTAAATACCTAGATAAAGGTGACTTAGAAGGCTACGAGAGATTGGTCTCAGCAGAAGCGCGAAGTCATAAATACGTAACCGCCAAACCTTGTGAGTTGATTGATGACCCTTTGTTTGAGGTGTTCCTCGAGGACTGGTTGAACTCAGATGAAAGAATGATCAAAGCCAAGCTAGTGCAACTTCCTAGAGAATAAACAACTTTTACGCTTTGTTAGGCTTCCAAATGCAAACGTAAGCACAATTCCCTTCCGACCTAAACCTGTACAATGAGCCACATACAGGTTCCTTAGATCCTTCTCATAATATAAAGTATGATTAACCATAATTATGCAATGGGTATCATTGCATTTGCACGCTTTAACATTTACAAAAGGAATATCAATGCCTGAAACTGCTGAATCCTACCAGTTAGTATGGATCGTACTAGCATTGCTGACGCTAACCTTCTTGTTATCCACTCGCTCTACAAAGAAAAAGCATAAAAGTCTTCTGGAATATATTGATAAAAAGCAGAAAGCTCTAGCTGAAAAGTCCGTCGAGGAATTGGTTCAAGATTTGAATAATCAAATTAGCGACGTTGAAACAAAAATTGAGTATGGAAGGCCTATCTACTCAAGGCTTAAAGACGAAGCAACTAAAAACAAAGAGCAAATGAAATACATTAACGTCGGCCTCTTTCCACCCGCTTACAAGTTTGATGACAGCCAGTCACTAAAAGATAAAATTGCCACTTGCATTGAACATCAGTATCAGGTTATTGAATCGGGTCGAGCTACAAGTGCCTATTCAGACTGGGATTGGTTTGGTAGTAAAGCAAAAGGAGCGCAGATGGTCACTTCATACCGACGCCTTCTTCTCAAAGCATTTAATGCTGAGTTCGATATGATTCGAAAGAAAATGCGCCACTCGAGCTTCGACACCGCCTTAAATAAACTAGACAGATTAGAACAACAATTGGAGAAGCTCGGTGAAACAGCAAACGTCGCCATTTCAGAAGAATACTTCAATTTAAAGGTAGAAGAACTCTCCATCTGGCATAAAGAGATGCTTCACAAAGAGAAAATTAAACAAGAAAAGAAGAAACAACAAGCACTCCTGCGAGAGCAAGCTAAACAGGCTAAGCAATCTGGAGGTGATACGGACGAGCTGGAAGACGAGATTTACTATAAAAAATCAGATCTTGTGAAAGCACAAAAACTCGCGAAAGAACTTCACGGTACCGATGCTCTAGGTATGGAAGAAAAGATCGCCAAAATGCAAAAAGAGATCGAAAAGCTAGAAAGTAAGTTTGAACGCGCAACCTCTCAAGCTCAAATTACGAAAGCTGGTTATATATATGTAATCTCTAACATCGGTAGCTTTGGGGAAGGTGTCTTGAAAATCGGAATGACGCGCCGATTAGAGCCTATGGATCGAGTCAACGAGCTAGGTGATGCCAGTGTACCATTCAAATTTGATGTGCATGCCTTAACCTTTGTAGAGAATGCGCCGAAAATAGAGAAAGAGCTTCACCGCAAGTTTAATAAGGCACGGGTGAACATTGAAAATCATCGCAAAGAGTTCTTCAGAGTGACTCCTCAAGAAGTTGCAACAGCAATGGAAGAACTTGGTGTTGAATGCGATTGGTACTTCGACGTAGAAGCCAAAGAATATCGTGAGAGCCACCTAATCAGAGAAGCTCGCAAACGAGAAACAGTGGAAACAGCTTCCGCTTCTAACCAGTTACCACAGTCAATTTAAGGAGTGTCTATGTTCGTTACTATCGCCTTAGCTGCGTTTACTGTGCTCTCACTGGTTTTATTAATAAGGTCTCGTTCTTCACTGAAAGAACTACAACTGCAAGATGAAGATATTGAGAAAGTTTATGCCCCAGTAACTGAGAAAGAACAACTACTCTCAGATATTGCAAAGAACTACCAAGCTCTACAAGAGAGTTATAAAAAAGAGCTGTTCCTCCTGAAAGAAGGTGAAAAACAACTCTCTCATTACTACCTTGGTGTCGGCACGACTGACTCAATATCTTACACCAACCTATCCCAGTCACGTGACCTAGTAAGTCTTGAGAGCAGATACTCTGAGACTAAGTTGGCAATAAAACAACTCGTTAGCGATAAACGGGCATGTATCTGCTCTATGGGCAAAAACGTCGCTGTTAATGGTAAAAAGTCAGAGGCTAAAAAACTGTTTAACAGAGAAATCAAATTAAGATTACGATGCCTAGATAACGAGTTTAAAGCGGCTTCAGCCTTGGTCGATTGGAACAATATCAACCGACTTATAGAGCGCACTCAAAAAACCTTTGAGGAGATTAATTCTTCAGCAGACTTAGTTAAAACACACCTAAAAAATGAATATTTGCAGCTGAAAATTAAGGAACTAAGGTTGGGTTACGAGATCGCCCAGCTCAAGCAAGAACTCAAGGATGAAGAACGCCAAGAGCTTCAGATTCAAAGAGAAGCTGAACGTGAGGAAAAACGAATAAAAGCTGCTGCGGAGAAAGCAGAGAAAGAACGACAAGTTATGGAGCGCTTGGTTGCTGAAGAACTTAGTAAACTAGAATCCAGCAGTTCAGAGCAAAAGGCTTTGTATGAATTGCATAAGCAAGAACTGGAAAAGCTTCGTGAAAAAGAGAAAAGAGCAGTTTCTCTAGCTCAGCAAACAAGAGCTGGGTATGTGTATGTGATATCAAATAAATTGTCGTTTGGCGATAGCATCGTCAAGATAGGAATGACACGACGTGCAGACCCAAATGACCGAGTAAAAGAGCTAGGTGATGCTTCAGTACCTGAACTATTTGATGTCCACGCATTCGCATTTACTGAAGATGCACCAACATTTGAGCGATTCTTGCACACAAGGTTTGCCGAACAAAGAGTAAACCTTGTTAATGGTAGGAAAGAGTTCTTCTTTGTTTCCGCAGATGAAGTCCTGGAAGAAATGAAAAACTACGAAGGTAACTACGAGCTAAATGAGATAGCAGCATAACTTAGTGACACAATGTTCTTACTGGCAAAGGCGAACCAATTGGTTCGCCTTTGTGTGATTAAGTAAGCTCTGATTGTTAACTCGAAAACACGACGCCCGTTTCGAGCCTACTGCTTACACAATCGACTATTCTCTAAATTACCCACACGTTGTGCTTACAATAAACAGACTTAGCTCATCACGACCGTCTTTAAGAATATCATCAGATCTATTAATCACTGTGCCTCGCATCACCAATACGATGCAAACTGTTGAGTAAAGACCCTAATCAGTATAATGTTAAACAATTAATTGCATACGATATACTTTCCGATATTGAAAGAATGTAGAAGTTTGAATCTGATAGGATAATTAAAACAATGACTGGTCTAGAGACAATCTACAAAGAGCGAGCCAAGTTCATAATACTAGGGCTTACTGGAAGAACTGGTTCTGGGTGTACAACTCTTTCAAAGTTACTGAAAAACAATACTTTCTCCGATCTCAACCCGCCAAAACCGCATCAAGCAGCGTTTCCTAATGACGAAGAAAGAAAATATAGAATTGTATATAACTACCTATCTGAACATTGGTGTAAGTTCCACCATATTAGAATGAGTGACGTCGTATCGACCTTCTTATTAGAACTACCTTTTAAAGATTTTGACAAGCTTTATAAGGCAACGCTAGATAATGAGCTCGGAACAAATAGTGAATCTCTAGATGAAAAGCTCGAACAATGCTACTCCGAGTACTACAAAAAAAGAGACAGTGCTAAAAAACATGCTGAGAAGTGTAAAGACAACCTATACAACAAAGAAATTTATGACTTTTACTTCAATGAGTTACCCGAATTTACAGATAAACTACGAAAAATCCTTCATAGAGTTCAACCAGGTTCATTTACCAAGTTTTATCAGATAGTAGGCAATAACATCAGAAAATCTGGCACTGCCGAGTCAGATGATTACGATTCTAGTAAAATCTATATGTTCTCACAGAGAGTGAACAAACTGATTAAGGTATTAAGGCATAAGTCAAAGAGCGACGGGGAAAATGTCTGTGTAGTTTTAGATGCAATAAGAAACCCTTACGAAGCATTTTTTTTCAGAGAAAGATACTCTGCGTTCTACTTGCTTTCAGTAACCACTGAAAATGACAAACGAATCAATAGATTACTGTCAGAATCAAGTATTTCCAAGGAAGATATTAAGGCCATTGATTCAAGAGAGAACCCTGATTCATTAAAAGGTGAGGATCGTTTTTGGTCTCTAGACCTCCAGAGATGTATTGAAATTTCAGACATCCACCTCTACAACCCAGATGACAACTACAAGTTGAAATCCCTTAAAAGGCAACTCATTAAATATATATCTCTGATAATGCATCCAGGCCTAGTTACGCCTTCTCAAGATGAGCGCTGCATGCAGATAGCTTACAATGCAAAACTAAACTCAGGTTGCCTTTCTCGCCAAGTTGGCGCTGTAGTTACAGATTCAGACAAGTCAATTAAAGCTGTTGGTTGGAACAATGTGGCTCAAGGTCAAACGCCATGTAATTTACGAAGGGCGGAAGACTTATTGACCAATGAAGACGAGTCTGCATTTAGCCTTTTTGAACGAGAAAACACTAAGTTCAGAACAAGCCTCGGAAACATTTATTCATTTACAGAATCCACTAACAAATCATTCCGTGGAAAACCAGTCTCCTACTGCTTTAAAGACATTAAAAACTCTATTGATGGAGAAAAGAACCAAGTTCATACAAGAGCTCTTCATGCCGAAGAGAACGCTTTTCTTCAAGTCTCTAAGTATGGTGGGATGCCAGTAAAACATGGATATTTATACACTACAGCTAGCCCATGTGAACTCTGCGCAAAAAAAGCGTATCAGTTGAAAATTGATAGTGTAATCTTCATAGATCCATACCCTGGCGTGGCAAATGACCACATAATTAATTGTGGTGTAGATACGCCTAAACTGAAGCTTTTCTCAGGCGCTATTGGTAGAGCCTATCAACAATTATTCGAACCGATCATCCCTTACAAAGATGAGCTAGAAATAGGTCTACAACTAAATGTACCAAACCAAAAAAAGATCTTAGTAGAGCAAAATAAAGAGCTGATACATAAGGCTAACTCCTTAGAAGAAAAGACTAAAGTCCTAGAAAAAGAGTTGGAGACCCTTAGAAATGAACTAACCGCAGCTCAAAAATCAAAGGCAAAAGCATCACAAGATACTGCTAAATAACACTCAAGTATTTGTCGTGTCGCTGGACATAGACATCTAAAACTCAAGGACTACAAAATGAATGATGAATACATAAAAGAGCTTCAGCTTAACCCTGATCACGAGTATAGACTCATAAAATCTGAATCAAAAGACAAAGGCAGGCTTGACTCCGACTACGAAACATACGAAGAGTATGACTTAGAGGGGAACCTAGTTCGGACATTTACAATAAAAGACGCCACCGAAAAATATCCGCCATTTTCAAGAACGATTTCATATGCGTAGCAGTGAAATGATATGCATTTGTAAAAAATTAGAGCTTATTGCGGTAGCAAAGCCGCAATAACACTCACCGAGCATCTGTATCATTGCAATGGTCGACAAGCTAGTCGTGCTATTGAAGTACGATTGAGAAGACCATTGCACTAAAAAGTGTCACCCCTTATAAGAACGGGGGACTTTTTATGTGAAATGACTAACTAAGCTCACAGCTCACCAACTGGCACTGATTTTTAATCAAGTGCTCTTGCGTTATTGCCAATGTATTCTTCTCAATGAAAGTTAAATGCTCTCGTATCGATACGGCGACATCTCTGCTCTTGAGCCTGTCAAGCTGCTCTAGTTGTTTCAAAAATTCATCGAGCTTATTGATACTTCGAAATAACTCCAGATTTAAAGCAGGGACAACCCAATAGTGCTTAGCATTGCTTAGCTGCTCAACCATATCCAAGCCTGCTGGATCGTAATCATAGAAAAAGCCTACTTCAACGGCATTGTTGTCAAAGCATTCAATCAGAGTAGGTAGATCTTTTTGGTTTTTTCCGTGACCACGGTAAACGAGCACAGCGGATTGCCATTCATCTGGCAAAGAGAGTACAACGTCTTTCCATCGAACCATTAGCTCGCCATTTTCGATAATAAGTACTCGGCTAAAACGCGGGAAATCTAGATCATCCAACTCTACAGAAGCTACATACCTAGCTTCTTTGGGTACATCTGGCTGGTTCTTTAAAGGGACATTCACATTACCAGCTAAGCTAATGAGCTGCTGAAACACACCACCTTTTGCAGACTTCTCGCTAATACCAGGGCGTGCAGTATCCATCCGAGAGTTGCTACTCTGTTGAAAGGTCAGAAGATTTTGTCCCAATGTTGAAGTAAAATACTTTTCAATTTCCCTCAATTCTGAACGGGATAAAAGAATTGAATTGCCACTAACAGCCCCGACTTCTACGAGCCTGCAAACTTCAGTATTGGACTTGTTGGCAGGAACCCTCTCCCTCGAATTAACAACAATCCTCTTAGCAGCATTAATTAGCGATAGAGATAGCGTCATTTAGCACCTCCGATTGTTTCAAAAACAATATCACTAATAATAACATTACCGTCATAAGGTAATACGACTTCTCTTTCTTCCTTAATTTGGACGATACTCTTCAAACTGACTTTTTGCGCACTAATGTAACCATCGACCAGTAAAAGCCAGTCCTCCAGTTCTATATCGAGATCAAACAGTGTATAGCTTTGCGCAGCAGATAGAGGGAGAATGTTAGGGTTGGATTTTATTGCCTCAAACATTAACTCTAGCGCTTCATCTACCTCGTTTAGTTCAAACTCTTCTTCATCTTCACGGACATCCGTAACTTCGATACTGTCTAAATCTGAAGCTTTACCTTTTTTCCTCTCACAGCTAGCAAGAGCCCTTACAGCCAGAACAATTAAGTCATCAGATTGAATGTCACTGTTAGTATTTCCGTAGGCTCGTACTTCTGTTTCCGAAACCTGAGACAAGCAGTCAGGCAAACATTCAATGGAATCTATAGATGGCGAAAAGGTTTTGTCATCTTGGAACTTAGCTGCAAAAACATCAATAATGCGATTAAGCTTGGAAGATTTCTTATCTCGCTGAAGCTTTGCCAACATATCGACCATTTTTTTGTTTGATACATTTAAGTCCTTCAATGCTATATCGATTTTAGATTTAAGTAGCTTCAAAAGAATTCGCTCAAGGTGAATGTCAGTTTGTACCCACTCCCTTAGCTTTTTCACACTTAAATGCTCGAAGATACTATTGATTCTACCGATCTCACGTTTGCATCGACCGATTTGACGAATTTTGTCATCAACATCAGTGACCATGCTGAATTCATCAGCAACGATCCTATGAAAAGAAGATACGGTCTCAACTAAGGCGTCATTTATCTCGACTGTTATCTCTCGAATTTCATCTAAGTAGTGTTGTTTTTTATCGTCATTAAAGTCCTTAACTCGTCGGTAACTGTCAACGGCATAATCCAAGTTTTCAATCTGATTAGAAAACTCACCATGACGTTCTCTGAATCTATAACGACTAGTTACCCTATCCAGTAAACGTTTAACAGAAGAATGAACTTGGACTCCATGCTCATCATCTAAGTGATATGCCAACTGATGTTTTGTAAGTGCTGCAATTGCAGCTTTATTGCTTTCACTATGATGAAGTACTCCAGCTTGCTCATAGCAAGCCTCGTCTACTACCTCAGTATGAGTGCTTAAAGCTCGCACAGCTTCTTTTGACTCCACTTGTCGAGACATCTAAATCAACCCCATTTGAGTATCTAATTCATTTCCACCATCAGCTTCACTTTCCAGCATCCCTTCATTAATAGCGATAAACTCCAAAGTCTCATAAAGCAATGACCATTTCGCTGTAGCGATAAAGAGAGAACCAGTTGATGATGGAGATACAAAGTATCCTTCTTGGACAAGATAATCTAAGATAGACCTCAGCTTCGTTTTACTCTCTTTGCTTTTATGGGCTCTTTTAAGCTTGTGTGCAATATGATCAAGCTGATTTTGAAGTGAGTTACTTTCCTCTATAGCTGCGAGTAACTCTGACTCCGAAAGCTTGCCACCAGCCATGATAGGTCTGGAGTCTGAATCAATATTTCGGGCTAGTTTGAGCCAAGCGATTATTCCTTCCATCGTCTGCGAAAAAACTTCAAAGTCTTTGAGAACTTCGTTTTTCTTTCGAGTGTTATCGATGTTCTCGTATCCACAGTAAAAACCTAGGCCGTCTTGTGTTTCGACTGTTGTCATGCTTATTCGAGACAAGTATTGGTTCATGTCACTTCGATTTCTGGTATCGGATAAGTATGTGTACTCAATAGGAGATGCATATTCACATATCACCTTTTTACTCATGAGCATTCGGAAAACCGATTCAAACTTATTCATTCAACCACCTCCGTAGACTGATTTTGTTTCGACTCAGAAAGCAATGGATTGACTCTGCTTCTACGTCCACCAATAAATGATTTGACACCTACATTCTTCACAATGTGATTTTTAGTGGCGAAGTACTTGTAAGTAGCTGGATGCAGATCTGGCTGAGCTGTGAACAAGCAAATACCTTTTTGAGCCATCATGTCGAATAAAATAGCCAGGTTAGAAATAGAAATTTTCCCTAATTCGTCGAGCGGCCAGTGAATGGCAACGTCTTCATCCTGACACAAGAATCGAGTCATCCCACAGAAAACAACGATAATAGCCAGTTTGGAAATCCCTTCGGAGCCGACCTTTTCTAAATCTTCATCATTCCGAACCACTGCTGGGCGTCCATTCTCAACAATCGTTATCTCCATCTCGACCAAAGACTCTAGGTTTTTAGATATCTGAGCCTCTTTAAATGAAGCCAACAGTTGCTTGAAGGAAGCAAGAAACGCTTTGGAAGGTAGACCTCTTGAGGTTTCGCCTGACCATCTATCCAATTCGACACTAAATAGATTAAGGTCTTTCCAAAGATCAAAAGTATGTATCTTGCTTGATAATTTGATATGTATGCTGTCGATAGCAGGAAAAGGATTGCCCGTTTCAATCGACTTGTCCAAAGTGCTCGAAACTGAATCTACTTTACTATTCACCTGTTTAAGGGTTTGGTGATAGTTAGAAATCTGAGTCGATATTGAACGAAGTGTCTCAATTTTAACGTCCCTAACATCTGGAATCACGTTAAGGACAAGCTCTTCAAGATCTCCCAAGCAAGCAAGGGAAAATTGAGGACTATCGTAGTTGATAGCATAGTCATAATTTTCTGAGAGCTTCGTCATGGTCGCAGAGCGCATCTGTTCCCACATCATCTTTATTTCATGGTTGTCGTCCAACCCTAAGATTGTGTTACTTACGTCTTTTACTTTACTAACGATTTCTTTCTTAAGAGTGTTAATCGCAGTGATTTTATCCGTCACTAGACTCACTGCGTGCTCAACAGAATGAAATTCCGAATCTACAGAGACATCCTCTACGTTAGCTAAATCCGATTCATCGACCGCTTTTTCTAGACTGTTAGTACAAGTAGTAAGCTGCGCTATGGCCTCCTTGACTGTAATGAGTTCTTCTTCATCTAACTTAATTGAAGACAATACTTCATCAATTCTTTTGTTTACCGACTTCTCATAGTCGTCTCTCTTCGCTTCACCTCTCGCTATCTGGCGCTCTAAAACCAGAATTTCAGAATTATAGCTATCAATGTATTTCCATTCCGATTCTAGCCAAGTACCATAACCGTGAATTAAAGCTTGAAATGTTTTTATTTCCTCACATTGGCGCTCGAGGGATTCCCAGTTCAACTTGGCTCTTTCGATGCTAACTGGATCCACTCCTTTATTCATCAACGCCTGGTTGAACGCTAACTTGTAGTCACTAACTCTGTCTGAAGTTATCTTTTCTTTATTTTTAATCAGATCATCAATAGCACTTTTTTTCGCGTCTTCTTCTGACAAACGATAGTCGAAGTTAGCTTTTACCTGAACACGCTCCTGTTGATGGCGCTGTTCTTCGTTTTCAAGTTTTTCTTTCAGCTCAGACTTGATAGCGAAAAATTGCGACTCTAGTACGCTTTTCTGTTTCTTAACTTCAGATGTACGACTTTCAGCATCACTTTCAAACTGGACTGTTTTTTGATCTTTCAGGAGATTGAGCTTGCTCAGTTCTTCCTCAAAGACTTTTGTTCTTTGACTTTGAATTTTTATTTCTTTGTGAAGCTTATCTACTTCTTGCTCATCACTTTTGGCCCTGCTCTTCGCTTTACCTTGCCGAACTTCTACTTCTGACTCCTTGATTTTTAGAGTCTCTAATCGCTCTGAAAGCTTCTCTTCACTCAGACAAAAATCAGGAAGTGCGATTGAATCCAGATCCAAATAAAGACCAAAAATCGACTCCGCAGCTTCTGGGTCGAAAAATGGTTTCAAGTTTTTCGCATTTAACAAACTAGGAGTGATTACTTTGCCTATATTGCCGTGCCAATCAGGCACTTTTTGATCTAGGTACTCGTTGAGCGATCCTTTTGCTGGCAATAATGCACGACTAACAGAAACTATTTCATCTGAAATTTCTTTTAATTCGCTAGTACATGTGTGGTAAGTAGAAAGACTGTTCTCATGATTTTTCTCTGCCTGACGTAGTTGCTCATTCAAATGAATTACTGCATTGTGGGAAGCGTTAAGTTGTTCACGCTTACTCTCAAGATCACTTTCCAGACTACGTAATTCGCCTTTTTGTTCTGGTGTGAACTCTAAAGACTGCCCTTCTAGAATTGCAAGTCGGAATTGTTCTTGTCTTATCTTGTCAGACTGTTCATCGAACTCATCTTGCAACTTTTTCTTTTGAAGGTTGAGGTCACTCTGCATCGCCTCTAAACGGTCGTTTTTTTGCTCGAATATCTCTTCCTTAGTGTTAAGTATGTTATTGATCTCTTTTTGCTTACTGGAGCGGAAATTAGCACATTCGAGTTCCAATTTTTGTACCTGACTGTTAAACGTACTTTCTTCGGTTTCTACATCTTCCAGTAAGTTGTCGTAATGTTTCCTTGCAGATTCTGCTTCCTTCAGCAAGTCACTCAAGCTATTGTAAAGCGTGATTTTTTCTAAAATATCATCCTCGTTCTCGTACTTGTCACGCTTATTGTAAATAGCATCAACTACTTTGGATTTCCTTTCAAACTCAGTCCGATGAATGCTTAACTCAGTATCAAGCTTTTGAAGTCTATCTTTCCTCTCACTGACTAGGGAGCCGTGCAACTCCTTCTGCGAACGAATTTTGTCAGACAACTGAGTGTCATTTAGTGCCAGTTGACGCAGGTAAGAAGCGATTTGAGCTCGATAGGAGTTTAGTTGCTTGATGTACTCATCAAGGCTGTCTTTACTTGCAACTGCTTCATCGAACTTGCTCTTTTTAGTGTCTAGTTGAACAAACACATCTAGGCTATTTGCTAGGTTGATATACTCTTTCTTATATGGAACATCGTCCATCGATGTATTGTTCAAGAAACAGTCCACAATCATCGTCTTAAAACGGCTCAACATCTTCTTGTGACGCATCATTGTCGCCGTCAAAATGTCGATATGATTCATGTTATGGCTCGCAGAACACAACGAGTACTCATGGGCGATTGCTACTAAGTTTTTACCCGCACTGCGTCTTTGGGCCAAACGCTTTTTATTGTTTAGAATTACTGAACGGTAATCGACACTAGTTTCAATTTGCGAACTTACAGACATTGACTGAGACACAAGGTTTTTAAGCCATGTTCGAGTTTCACTTCCTTGCTTAATTAGCTCGTCGTACAAATGCTGAGAAAACAATTGTTCAGCGGTTCCTGTCAAAAACCTATAAGCGACACTGGAGCCATTTCGATACATTACAGAACACTTTCTCTCACCAAGCTTTTCATATTCGAACACGATGACAGATTTTGGGGTGGGCAAGTAGTAATCAACAAAGGAAACTTTATCCGCTTGTCTATCTACCAGCTTACTCGGATCGGCTCCATAGAACGCTGGAAGTAAGCTTAACAAAGTGGACTTACCAGCTCCGTTATCACCCGTATTGTTGCTATGCCCGATAGCCTTGACCTTGAATAGTTTCCCAGGGATAAAGGAGTGGAAAAGTACGATCCCTAGTAGTTTTGAGCTTTTTGTTTCAGATTTATTCATTTCTTTCATCACAGCGCGGTAGAGATATTCTCAACCCCTCGGTTAGTGAATGTTCTACAACAAACTTACTGACTCGGCTGCCACTAAGTAAGTCCATTATTTGTGCTTCCAACTTCCACCAGAGTTAAGAGGCTGCGTTTAAGATAGAAATGCCTCAACACCCAAAAGAGCCAAGTGTGTCGTGTCTACTAGCGGTCAAAGAATCAACTAGTGTCATATTACACTGGAATCAAATGATTCGTTAGAGTAAATTAGTACAGTTCATTTTGATAAGGGTAATCATTGTGCGTTGTGTCGAATCTCCACAAACCAAACGACTAAGGCTTATTGATTTCTATCTCTGCTTCTTTGGGAAAGTGAATCGCTCCGACCTTATTCAGCACGGTGATATTGCCGTTGCTACAGCAAGCCGTTCTTTTAATGCTTACAAAGAACGTTTTCCCGACAACACGGTTTTCAACGAAAGCTTGCGAGCATACATGAGGTCAGCATCGTTTAGTCCAGCTTTTGAGCATGATCCAGAAGCTGCTCTGAGGTTAATCGCATGGGGTCAGGAGCTTAACTCAATTCCAGTAACAACTTATGGTGTGAGCAGCTTTGCAACAGTGTTGGATTCACTATCCATTGATATCGTCTCTCAAGTCACTAGGTCGATCCTTAATAAGCACTGTATTTCTGTCCTGTATAGTTCCTCAACTAGCACCGAGACTAGAACTCTGACGCCTCATTCTCTATTCAAAGGACTTGGGGCTTGGCACATTCGCGCTTGGGACAGTAAAAGACGTAAATTCCTGTGCTTTAGAATCAGTCGAATTCTGAGGGCTCAGCAAACTGACTGCTCATACGACAAGACTATAGAGGACGATACTCTTTGGAACCGTGACGTTGTCCTAAGTGTTGCACCGCACTCTAAGCATGAAAATAGAAATGACCTAGCTATTGATCTTGGTATGGAGGGTCAATACGTGCGAAACATTACAAGCAACGAAGCGTTAGCTGGTTACGTGCTCAATGACCTCCACGTAGACTGCACGCCTAATGCTTCTTTGCCGCCGCATGCCTTCAACTTGCAGTTGATGAATAGACACGAGCTAGAGCATGTTGACTCTATTCGAGCCCTAGTACCTGGATTTATACAGAACAAAGATGATAAAGCTTGAGGTAAGTAAGCCCTGAGCATATTGAGTTGTTTACACAAACAAGCGGCTGATTCATTACAAATTGCGGTTCGTAAAGTACGGTTCGGGTTTTACGAACTGAACAATCACTCTAATTGAGAGAGTTCTATTGAAAAGAGAGTTTTCAACTTAGTTAACCAAAACTGATGGCTTCATTTGCCATTAAGCGGCGGGAGTTTGCAACTTGGTTATTTTTGAGGGGTATTCTAGATGGTTGATTTAGAAGACTGGCGAGTTTTCATCTTAGTTATCTGTGATCAGTTGGATAACTTCTAGAAATTGAAAAGCGAACCTTGGTGGTTCGCTTTTTTTTGAAATAAACAGTAAGTCTCAATTACACCAGAAGCCTAACTCATTATAAATCACCCTTAGAGACAGAATCATGAAACAATAGGATGAGCAAATGAATTTCACTAACCCTAGTTTTGTTACAGAGTGTGGAAAATGCGCTAGACAAAGCAACAGTACTTAAAAAGGTGTACAGTCTACGCTGAATTAATGCTTAAAGAACACCTTCAAACATTAGTATAAAACGTCAACTAAAAAGAATACCTCAGGCCCAGCATAACTTCATTATCATCATTATCTCCTAAACCACCTTTCCCTTCATTTAGCAGATTGATTTTATAACTTCCAAACAAAGTAACATCACTAAAGGTTCTTGCATACTCAAGACCCACGAAGTTGATATCTAATTCATCCAGACCTTCAGCATCAAAATAACTGTACGTAACATTGACGTTATTATCACCAAATGAGTAACCAAGATAAGCGTCTGCGGATTGATAATTTGCTTCTACGACTTCAAGCTTTGAGATTTGACCTCCTTGGTACAACACAGAAACCCATAAACCGTTATCATTGACATATTTAGCCGCTAACATCTGAGCATTGGATTTTGCGGTATCGGAACCTTCACTATAAGTCTCGTCACTTGTTGCGTAACCAATACCAACCTCTAAGCCAATTGGCAAGCTATAGGCAAGAACCGCACCAACGCCTGTACTATTTTCAGCATCTACATCTGAGTTAAAGTTACCACTCAATTGAAACGTCATTCTTTCATTGGTGTAATCGTACTTCAGAACATTTTTTGCTCGGTCTGATGTGGTCACTGTATATTCATTGATGTAACCACTGAAAGTCTCAGCCATATCCGTCCAATCTGTTAAATACGTAACTGCATTATTTTGATGTCCGTAGTATATACTTCCATAATTAGTTTCCGCTCCTACATATAAGTATCTAGTATTAATAGAAACGTCATCTATCTCACCATCATCAGTTTCAGTCAACTCAAACTCATACTTTCCTGTAAAAGCGAGCCCATCACTAACGCTCTGCTTTCCTTCAATATTAAGTCTTCCGCGAGACGCATCTGAAAATTGGCTGCTTGATGTATCGCTTTCATTTGCCTTGGAGAAATTAGCTCGGGCTTCAATTCGCCCACCAATATCAAGGCTCGAGTCTTCACTTTGATATACTGTAGCTGCGGTAGAATTAAAGGTTGTCATAGCAGTAGCTACCGCTAAAGCAGCAAATCTTAGTTTCATTGGTAATTAAGTCCTTATTAAATAGTAATGTAAAGATAAATATTTTTTCACTTAAATAAAGTGTAAGTAGCCCTTGAATGTATCTAACACTCAAGGACATCATTGGTTAAATTAAATATGAAAAGTTCGTAATTAAATTAAGTTACTTACCTAGATGGAACTTTAATTAGTTCAGATTAGTCGTTTTTTAAACACAGTACGCAATACATACCACCTTCAACTTCAGCACCTTCTACTTCATGCTCAAAACCAGGGAATTGGCGATCCCATCCACCAAGTTTAATTAGGTAGTCAATTTGTGGGCTGTCTTGCTCATCAAATTTCTCACCAGACATCACCATTGGGATACCTGGTGGATACGGCATAACAGCATTAGCAGCGATTCGGCCATGAAGTCTATCTGCGGGAACTAACTCAACTTGATCCTTAACAAGACGCTGGAAAGTATCACGTGGTGTAAGCACTGGTTCAGGTAGAGACGAGTACGCGCGGTTTAATGATGTGCCTGGATCTTCATTCTTAATAAAGTCAAACATTTGGTCACCTAAGTCTTTTAAGCCAAGGCCCGCATAACGCTCTGGGTTCTCCTTAACCAAGCTGGGAATAGCCTGTTCAAGTGGTGTGTTTTCATCATACATACGCTTGAAAGTAAGCATTGTGTTGACCAATGTTGCCCATTTACCACGAGTCACACCGATGCTGAACAAGAACATCACTTGGAAATCAGTAGTACGAGTAGGAACAATGCCGAATTGACCTGCGTAAGCAGTAAATAGTTCTGCAGGCACACCTGTTTCTAATAGGTTACCGTCTTCGTCCATTCCCGGAGTTAATAGACTCACTTTAACCGGATCAAGCATGACCCAGTTATCTTCTAAATCGCTGAAGCCATGCCATTTATCTTTTGGATCTAATCTCCAACATTTTTGTTCTGTTGATAGTAGTTCCAGAGGTGCTTCTTCAAAGTTGAACGTCTCACCTGTTGTGCTATCAGTAACCACGGATGCGTTCCATGGTTTGAAGAACCAATCACCGTCGGCTTCATGACGCTTGTGAATGCGTCCAACAGCCTGACGGAATCCAATCGCTTCTTCAATCGCTTCATTGGTCAGTAACTTACCGCCATTTCCGTCCATCATTGCCGATGCAATATCATTAGATGCAACAATCGAGTACAGCGGAGATGTTGTTGCGTGCATCATGTATGACTGATTAAAACGGTCATGCGGAATAGAATCACGGCCTTCGCGCATATGGATATAGGATGCTTGAGACAATGCAGCTAGCAGTTTGTGTGTTGAGTGGGTAGCAAAGACAGTAGGAGCATTTGGCTCACCTTTTGCCTCATCACGCATTGCGAAGTGCTTGTCGTAAATAGGGTTGAAACGTGCGTAACCATACCAAGCTTCATCCATATGCACTCGCGGTGAGCTTTGACCAAGCAAGTGTTCAGCTTTTTCAGCGTTGTAGCACAAGCCATCATAAGTACAGCTTGTTAGGATAGAATAAACAGCGTTTTTGTTGTCGAGATCTTTTGTTAGTGGGCTCGAGTTGATCTTGTCTTGGATACTTTCAACAGACATATCGCTTGCAGGTACAGGACCGATGATACCGTATTGGTTACGTGTTGGAACCAGATACACTGGGCGAGCACCAGTGAGCATTAAGCCTTGCTCGACAGATTTATGTGAGTTTCGGTCGCAAATAGCCACTTCATCTTCAACCATACACGCTTGCATAATGGTGCGGTTAGATTCTGATGTACCACCTACTACGTTATAAGAACGGTCAGCACCAAACACTTTCGCAGCGTATTTTTCACTCTCTGCAACAGGGCCAGAGTGATCAAGTAGCGACCCAAGCTCTCCGCGCTCAATACCCATGTCTGTGCGGAACAAGTTTTCACCATAAAAATCGAAAAACGCACGACCCACAGGCAGTTTAGTAAACGCGATACCACCTTGGTGACCCGGAGCAGACCAAGAGTGCTCTTTACGCTGAGAGTATTTTGCCAGTGCCGATGCGAATGGAGGCAAAAGCTGATCACGATAGCGTGTTACTGCCGCAATCATACGCCCTGCAATAAAATCTGCCGTATCTTGTAGCATCCACACAAACTCTGTCGTTTTTTTCATCACGTTTTCGTCAATCGTTTTGACTTTGTCACTGTGTGTGGCCATTAGAAAAACAGGAATGTTTTCATGACGAAGTGATAGTTCTTCCAGAATCAATTTAGCTGCTGCGTGATTATCCGCTCCGCCTTGCAGCTCCCAGTTCAAGAACACACCGTGAATCGATGCATCTGAAGATGCTGTTGCAATGCCATCCTCAAGAGAGGTGGCGTGTGAGACAAATACATCTCGTATATTTAGCTCTTCAATAAGAGCGCCAACGTTACGAAACATACTGGTATTAGATGAACTGTCGTCAACCACAAGAACTTTACTTTTTACGGGTGTGTAACCTGTAGAAATCATGAGTAAACCTTTTTAAATACGCCGCTTGGGCATTTTGATTATTCTGTTATTTGGGGAGCAACATCTGTGCCCCCATGATGTTTATTTCAAGCAATATAAGCTGTAGTAACTTTCGCCCTGTTCATTGGTCTCAACCTCAACACCATGCGTGTCGTGCTCAAAACCAGGGAACTGTGCATCAAACTCTTGCAGCGCTAGCAAGTAGTCGATGACTGCAGTGTTGCTCGCTTCTACTTTCTCGCCTGGCATCATTAGTGGGATACCTGGTGGGTATGGCACAACTTGAACAGCGACGATACGGCCCACCATGTCTTTAACAGCGACTTTCTCTACGTTGCGTTTAACAAGCTGACCATAGGTTTCTCGTGGGCTTTTCACTACGTCTGGCAATTGAGTAAAGGCATTGTCCATATGCTTTAACATGCCTGTTTCTACAATAGCTAGGTGCATCTGCTTAGCGAGATCTTGAATGCCCATATCAGCGTAACGATCCGGGTAGCCTTCAGCCAAGTCAGGTAACACAACACTCAATGGAGCGTTCTCATCGTAATAACGTTTAAATTCGACTAGACCAGAAATCAGTGAGCCCCATTTACCTTTGGTTGCGCCAATCGAGAACAGAACTAAGAACGAATAGGGTTCGGTCTTTTCAACGACTATGCCGCGGCTAGAGAGGAATGAGGAAACCAAGGTTGCAGGAATACCTGATTGCTCTAGCTGCCCATCAATGTCCATTCCTGGTGTTAATATCGTGGCTTTGATTGGATCCAGCATGCAGTAGTCTTCACCTAAGTCATCAAAACCATGCCATTTTTCATTTGGTTTTAAGCACCAGCAGCTTGGGTCTGTCTTAAGTTTATCTTCAGCTACTTCAGTAAATGGAACACCGTCGATTTGGTCTGGCTGCCACATATCAAACCACCAATCGTTGGCATCACGCTGTTGGATCTGTTGCTTGATGTTGACGATTGATTTGCGGAATGCGATTGCTTCACTAATACACTCATCTGTTAGGTATTCACCTGAGTCATCCATCATTTTGGCAGATACGTCTGTCGATGCGATGATGCTGTATTGTGGTGACGTTGACGTGTGCATCATAAAGGCTTCATTAAACAGCGCCGGCTCAACGGGTACTTTGCCTGAACGCAGATGAATCATCGAAGCTTGGGACAGTGCCGCAAGAAGCTTGTGCGTTGAATGCGTCACAGAGATCGTTGCATCATCAGGATGACGTTCACCACGATGCATGCCGTAACGGCCTTCATAGAGGTTATTGAAACGTGCATAAGCGTACCAAGCTTCATCATAGTGAATACGAGGAACCGAATTGCTCAAAAGACGCGTGGTCGTTTCAACGTTGTAGCACAAGCCGTCGTAGGTTGAGTTTGTTAATGCTGCAAGGACTGGCATCGTTTGTTTGTCGACAACGATTGGGCTCTCTTCAATCTTCTGCTCAATGGCTTCTTGAGTCATTTGACTAGAAGGAACTGGGCCGATTAAACCTCGCGCATTTCGCTTAGGGACCATGTAAATAGGCATAGCCCCAGACATGTTTAACGCGTAGTTAAGCGATTTGTGACAGTTACGATCGACCAGTACTGTGTCGCCATCGGTAACTGCAGAGTGAAGAATGATCTCGTTACTTGATGAGCTTCCGCCCACTGAGAAGTATGTGTGGTCTGCTCCGAACACGCGTGCAGCATTTTTCTCAGCTTCTGCAACGGGCCCGTTGTGGTCATTAAGCGAACCTAGTTCTCCAACAGAAATCGATAAGTCAGAACGCAGCATTTGCTCACCATAAAAATCAACAAATGCTTTACCCACTGGTGTCTTCATAAACGCTGTACCACCAGTGTGGCCAGGGGTATGCCAAGAATACTCGTGAGAGTCATCAAAGTTGACCATTGCACCAAAAAATGGCGGTAGAATAGTATCTAAATAACGTTTGGCAGCCGCTTTAATGCGACCGGCGATAAACCTCGGGCTGTCTTCCGGAACATAAATAACTCCATCCATGGTCTCTATAAACTCTAGTGGAATAATAGAAGATTGTTCTTTTGACATACCAAGTAAGATTGGAATACCTGAACATTTAGAGCGAAGAGTTCTAATTGTGTCTATCGCGAATGCTTGGTTAGTTTGACACAGATGCCAACTGACAATAACAGTACTAAAGGCTGGATTTGAAGAAGCAAATGTAGAAAACTCTTTAAGTGTACGACATATTTCAACATCAATATTATCCTCTTTTAGGAAATTCTTGATTGAGGAAATACTCATATCATTAGCAATATCATTTGTTTTTTCTGAAACTAAAAGCACTGGGAACTGGCGTGCTAATCTATTTGGTAGAGAGTGGGTTATATTACTCAAATTTCCTCCTGAATTCTGTAAGCCTCAATAAGTTAGCCACATTATGCTCCCAATGAAAATGACGATAAAATACATTTTGAAGGATCGAACCCTACAAAGAGTCAACGCCCACTTAATAAACACAAACCAACAATCCATTGAAATATTTTGTTACATTCAGATTTTATTGATATTACTTGGCCAATAAATTCATTCGCCTTTAAGACCATCAGTTAACACAAGTTATATTTTGAAGGATTTGATCCTACAAAAATGATTATGCAATTGCATATAAATAACTTAGCATTCCAATTCAATGTCTTATCGATACCAAAGTCACACAACTATAATTCAACCAATGGCAGTTAAATTATTTAGCAGATGACAAACATCTCATAATGGCATTACTAACTGATAATTAGCAAACTCAAATATAGCTCTTTTTATCTGCTATATATCGAATCGGTTATCAATCATCCTGTAAGCAAAGTACTCAAACAGGGACCACATTCATTCAACTATTTTCTAGGAGAATAAAATGGCTGAATCTAGCAATAAAAAGATGACGCTAGCTGGACTAACAACATTAGTTGCAGTAAATATGATGGGATCCGGCATTATCATGCTCCCATCATCTATGGCACAAATTGGTGCTGTATCATTACTTTCATGGGTAATAACAGCGGTAGGCTCAATGGCAATTGCCTACTCTTTTGCTCAACTTGGTGTTTTTTGTAATCGCTCTGGCGGTATGTCTGCTTATTCTGAAGAAGCGCATGGTAAATCAAGCTTCTTTATGGCGTCATTCCTTTACTACCTATCACTCGCCATTGGTAACGTAGCCATTGCTATCTCTGCGGTAGGTTATTTAACTCCCTTTATTCCATGGTTGGGTACAGGTGCAACACCGTTATTTGTTGGTGTGGTAGGCTTGATTTGGCTGACTATCGTCGCAAACTTTGGTGGTGCCAGGCTTACGGGTAAGATTGGCTCTATTACAGTTTGGGGCGTAATCATCCCAGTAGCGGGACTTGGCATCATTGGTTGGTTCTGGTTCTCTGCAGATACATTTGCACAAGCGTGGAATCCACATAGCCTAGAATTTTCAGACGCAGTCGCAAAGAGTATTCCGCTTACTCTATGGGCTTTCCTAGGTATGGAGTCTGCGGCGCAAAACTCGGATGCTGTGGAAAATCCAAAGAAAAACGTTCCACTAGCGTGTTTGCTCGGGACCCTCGGCGCAGCAGTAATTTATGTACTCTCGACTTCCGTAATATTTGGTATTGTTCCAAATTCGGAGCTTGCGAACTCAAGTGCGCCTTTTGCTTACGTATATGCTCAAATGTTTAACCCATTTGTTGGACAAATCATCATGGCACTGGCAGTGATTGCTTGTGTTGGCTCACTGCTTGGTTGGCAGTTCACGCTAGCCGAAACAGCAAAATTCACTGCGGACTTCCGCATGTTCCCTAAAGTATTTGCGAAACTAAATAAAGTAGGTGCTCCTGTTGCTGGCATGATCATCGCAGGTGTTATTCAAACTCTATTTGCAGTTTCTACCATGTCTCCAGATGCGGCCGCTCAGTTTGGCAAACTTGTTGACCTAGCAGCCGTCACGAACATTGTCCCTTACATCACATCGATTTCTGCACTTGTTATTGTCATGAAAAAAGCAAACGTGACAGGTAAGGCATACACGCTAAATATCATCTGCATGTTAATCGCTATTACTTATAGTGCTTATGCTTTGTATGCCTCAGGTATGGAAGCAGTCTTCGGAGGAATGGTTGTCATGATGGTGTCTTACCTACTTTACGGCTTCATCGCTTACCGATTTGTTGACGGCGACTCTATTAAGTCAAGCGATTAAATATCTGCATCGCGACCATATGATTTATATACAAGATTAGGAACGTAGATATGTTTAATAAAACATCCTTTATTAAAAGTGCGCTGACTGTATCTGTCGTACTTTCAGCAACCACAAGTGTTGCAATTGCTGACGACAGCGATCTCACTTTTGGCTACATTCAAGATGAAGCACCATTCTCATCACTCAACTCGGTAACAGGTCAAGCCGATGGCTATACCGTTGAACTATGCCACGCTATTGCGCATTCAATGGATATAGATGGAAGCAAAGTTAATTTTGTTCCAATGACACTCGATGATGGTATACAAAAAATCGCTAACAACGAGATTGATATGTTGTGTAGTGCGATCATTCCGACAACAGAGAGACGTCAGCAAGCTAGCTTTTCCATCCCTGTATTCCAAGGTGGTATAAGCGCTATTATCCGTGAGGATGCAGCGCATGATCTTAAGCGTGTACTAGAAGGCAAACCTGCGCATGATGGGCCAAAATGGCGCGCTACGATTAATCGTGGTTTGGCAAACCATACTTATGTAGTGCATAAAGATACCGTTACAGAAGAATGGGTCAAAAACCAAGTTAAACATCTTGGTGTGATTGCTAAAGTGGTTAGCGTTGACACAGACGAGCAGGGTCTTGAGATGGTCAACTCCGGAAAAGCGGATGCATATTTTGGTGAATTGAGTTCTTTAAGTAATGAGTTAAACAAAAGTGGACTCACTAACTTAGAGCTTTCTGGTCAGGTTTATGACACGGCTATGCTTTCGCTTGTTGTTCCTCGCGACAACGATGATTTCAGATTTGCCGTTGATAAAGCCTTAAGCGATGCGTACAACAGTACTGAGTTTACTGAAGTGTTCCAGCGCTACTTTGGTCATCAAAGCGATGAGAGCTTAAAAGCTATCAAGCACTTTTCACTGAAATAATACATAACCTAACTCGCCCCACAATACCTATTTTGGTATGGGGCGAATGCGTTCTCATGCACACCTCTGAACACAAAGTATGGCGTGCTGAAAGTACTTCGATGTTTGGTTTACTTTTGTAACAGTGACAGTTTTGCCCTTCCTCATGAGATTCTTGTCCGAAAAGTTAGTGTCAAAACTTAACCAAGCGATTATTCAACTACTCATCAAGCAAACACAACAATGACAACATCAACTCCTACCAACACTAAGTCCCTAGGACTGTGGACTTGTACCGCTTTGATTATAGGCAATATGATAGGCTCAGGTTTCTTTATTGCACCTGCGGCTTTAGCACCTTATGGTACCGTTGCTATTATTGGCTGGGGTTTAATGGCATTTGCTGCCGTTTGCTTAGGTATGGTTTTCGCCCGCCTAGCGCGAATCGCACCAGCAACAGGCGGACCTTATGCATACACTCGGCTTGGATTCGGTCGATTCACAGGCTTTTTAGTGGCATGGGGCTATTGGATTTCTATATGGGCTTCACTGCCCGCCATGGCTGCAGGATTAGTTGGTTATCTGAACAGTCTAATTCCAGCTCTAAATGGAGTCACCGGAGCCAACGTGCTTATCGGTTTAGGTTCTATTTGGTTTATTGCCGCCATTAACATAAAAGGTGTAAAAGAAGCGGGATTATTCCAAGCAGTAACCGTCTACACTAAGCTGGTTCCGTTTATAGGTATTAGCGTCTTTGGACTATTTTGGGTTGACTGGGGTCATTTTGCAGTAATCAATCCAAGTGACAAACCATTCTTCAGCGCCCTTGCAGCAACAGCGCCATTAACGATGTTTGCTTTTCTCGGTATAGAGTCAGCAACTGTGCCTGCTGGTGATGTAGAAAACGCCGACAAAACGATCCCAAGAGCTACCATTTTAGGAACTATCGTTTCATCATTGGTATATATTCTCGGAACGACCGTTGTGCTAGGCGTACTCCCAAGCGAAGTGCTCATCCATTCTAGTGCCCCATTCGCTGATGCGGCCTATGCGATGTGGGGTTCAACCGCCTCAAAAATTATTTCCATCGCTGCCGTCATCTCTTCTCTCGGTGCAATTAACGGCTGGACGCTCCTTATGGGACAAGTTCCTATGGCCGCAGCCAAAAACGGAGCCATGCCCAAAGTGTTCGCTAAAGTTAACAAAGCCGGTTCTCCTATGTTTGGCATTTTGATTTCTGCCACTTTAGCTAGTCTATTGCTGGTCATCGATGTTTCTGGCGGCAAAGCCATGGCGACGTTTTATAATCTTATCGTCGATTTATCAACGGATGCCGCAATGATTCCCTACGTGTTTTGCTGCGCAGTAGAAGGCATACTGTTTGTAAAGCGAGACAAACTTTCGAGCATCCTGAATATTAAACACTACATTCCTGTTGGTACTGTGGCGTTTGTTTTTTCTGTTGCGACAATCTACGGAAGTGGTCCATCTGCCGGTATGTGGAGCTTACTTCTGCTTATGCTAGCGGTACCAGTTTGGTTGATCATTGAAAAAGAGCATCATGGAGTCAAAGATGTCGACTAATGCTCATAAGAAGGAACATAGACTTATTCAATTTTCCATAGCTATGGGAACCATCTACACCACAGTTGGAATCGCCTGGGGTTTAATCATTCAGTCTGGCATCATTCTATTCGATGCCATTTATTCAGGTGTTTCTATCTTACTGTCCATGATAACGATGTACGCTTTAGTCATTATCAGCAAAGATGACAGCTTTGATGCCCAAAACATACCTAATAGCCGCTTCCATATGGGGTCAATGGCGGTTGAACCTCTAGTGAACATGATCAAATCTCTGGTTATCATCTCCATTTGTTTGTATGGCTTTGCGAGTGCCATTCTGTTAATCATTAATGGTGGTTCTGAAAGTGCTAACGCTTTCTCTGGTGTCTACTATGGATTAATTACTGCTTTGATTTGTTCATGTAGCTGGTGTTTTCTCAAATATTTCGGAAGAAATCAAAACGACCTAATCCAAGCAGAATGTGAACAATGGATGGTTGACGCCATTTTTAGTGTATTGGTTGTTCTTTCTTTTTTGCTCAGTTATTGGATGAGCCAGACCGAAACACTCCGAGGTTTGGCGCGGTATATAGATCCCCTTTCAGTGATCATTGCAACGCTGTACTTTATCAAAGTGCCGTTCAATAGACTGCTAATTAGCACGAAAGAACTTCTGGTTATGGCTCCAGAAGAGAGCATTCAGAACAATATAGAAAAAGCTTTGCGGCCGTTTGTATCAAAGCACAGCTTCTCTGATTACTTCGTCAGAGCTACGAAGACAGGTCGTCAGTTAAGTGTCGATGTGACGTTCATTGTCGGAGATTCTATGAGCCATTTTGATATTCAACAGCAAGACTCAGTTCGAAAAAAGATAGAACAACGTCTCACACCACTTAGTGAGAATCTTTGGTTAAGTGTTTGCTTCACCAATGACCTTTATTGGGCATAGTTGGTTTGGTTTCACAATTAATTCGGTCTCCTGAAATCTAATATTCTATTCAAGAACCCTATCTAACATGAAGAATAATAAATTAGGTATCCTATATGCCTTATTAGGCGTACTCATTTTGAGCTTTGACAGTGTTCTTGTGCACTTAATCGACAGTGCAATATGGGATCTCGTTTTTTGGAGAGGTTTACTATTATCTCTAACAATATTAATCATTGCATCAGCTTCACTCGCAACAACGCGACGTAAAGCGCCAACAGCATATCGCACAATTGACCTTCTCGGGGGGTGTGCGTTTGCATTATCCACTTCCTTTTTCGTTCTATCAATAGATAGTACAGATGCCGCTAGTACTTTAGCTATCTTTAATACTGCACCATTTTTTGCTGCTGTTATCGCTTTTTTCACGCTCAAAGAGAGAATCGAAAAGCACACTGTGGCTGCAATGATGACTTCAATACTAGGGGTTGGCGTTATCTTCTTACATGGTGCAACCTCAGGCCAATTGACGGGAGACTACTATGCGATTATTGCCGCAGTTGGCTCAGCGAGCTATCTAGTTTGCTTAAGAAAGCGACAAGGTAATAATAGTCATAACATTCTCATCACTGGCGGGATAGTGATGGCCAGCATCGCGTTACTGAATGGTGCTAACCCAACATCTCTTAATGGTGTGCAGTTTATCTACATGGCACTATTAGGTTGCATTGTTGTCCCCTTCTCTGGTCTATTTATCGCCCAATCATCGAAGTACCTTCCAGCTGCCCAAACTGCACTGATATTGCTCCTCGAGCTTCTACTTGGACCGCTTTGGATATTTTTGGTATTGAGTATTGTGCCAGAAAAAGAAAACTTGTTAGGAGGGACGATTGTACTCATCTCACTCGTTATACATTCTCTTTGGGATCGAAAACTAAAATATGGAAGCGACGCCGACATATACTAAACCTGACTTTGGCATCACGATGCTCTTATCAGAGAGAACATAGCTGGCCACTCATACCTTAACGAACATGCTCATCAGATTCATAATTTATCTAGGCCTATTCTAAGCTACTTAAATAGGCTGCTATCTCTGATTTATCTTCGGCAATGGCCTTTTCAAGCGGCGTATTGCCATCGTGTCCTTTGATTGAGACATTTCCACCGTTTTCGACCAAGATTTTCAATGCAGGAAAGTTGTTTCCCCACACCGCATCATGAAGCGGTGTATAACCATTTCTTGGACCCACAGCGTTTACGTCAAATCCCGCGTCAATCAATAACTCAACAATTCGTGTATTGTCTTGAAACATGGCAGCATGCAATGCTGTGCCACCAGATGAGTCTCTATCATCTGGGTCTGGGTTAGCTTTCAATAATTCAATCACTCGTTGCTCGTTACCGTGGTAAGCCACTAGGTGAATGGTATCCGCGCAATAGGCTTGAAATGCAGCTGTCATTGCGGCGGCAAGAATTGAGAAGAGAACAATTAGCTTTTTCATGAGTAGACTAACCCTATCAATAACTAAAAAGTACTGAGCCACGTTGCAACACTTATTTATCAGCCATGAAGTGTGACCCAATACAGTATTGACGAATTCAGGCATAACCTGTAGCTTCATTTCAATTACTCTATAAATAACTATTGGTTAATGAAATCACTACCAACGCAACTTCCTATCTTCATTCAAGTAGCGAAAGTTGGCAGCTTTGCTAAGGCCGCCAGAGAACTTGGTGTATCGGCTCCTGCGGTGAGCAAGGCCATCAGTAAGCTTGAGCAAGAATGGCAAACCAAGTTATTCCTGCGCTCCTCACATTCGTTAAGCCTTACCCCTGCGGGTGAGCAGCTTTATGCGAGCCTTTCTCCATCGGTCAACTCTATTCAGAACGTGATCAGCCAGCTAACTGACGATCCCACACGCATATCAGGAAGAATAAAAGCTAACCTTCCTGCAAGCTCTATAGGTCAAGATATCATTCTGCCTATCATCATCGAGTTTATGGCGCTTTACCCCGAGGTGATATGCGAGGTCAGCTTTGACGATAGAAACGTCAGCATTGTCGAAGAGGGTTTTGATCTTGGCGTTGGTGCATCTATAAACGAAGATTCACGATTAGTCGGAAGACCTATTCTACATACAGAGATAGGGCTCTATGCGTCGAAAGAATATATCGATAAGTTTGGCAGTCCAAAATCACTAGACGACTTAGACAAACATCGTTGTCTGCCTGTGCGCTCGCTCACTACGGGAAAAATGCATAAATGGCGTTTAAGACAAGGCGACCATGCCGTTTTACTTGAGCCGAAAGGCAATCTCGTCGTCAATAACTTCTCAGCAGCCAAAGAAGCCGCTCTTTTAGGTGCAGGGATCGCCTGTTTAGGCAATTGGATGTTTGAACAAGAGCTAAAACAAGGAAAAGTCGTACCTTTGCTAGAAGATTGTTGGGGCGAGACGATTCCAATTTGGCTGTACTATTCGTCACGCGAATATCTTCCATCTCAAGTTCGACTTCTTATTGACTTTATCGTTGATAAAACAAGACGATTACCTTGAGTCATCAAGGTAATCGCCAATAACAAAACTGGTAGTTCCTAAAACGTAAAGGTCAGCGAAAACTCGGGATAATAGCCGGAATCCCAGGTAGAAGACCCACCAACGCCATCACGGTACTCAGCACAATAAACATAATTCCAGGCAATACCCAGCGGCTCATTTTGCTCAGTTCACCGCTGCGTTCTTTACAGCCGACTAGGCCCAAATTATCCAATAGCATGGTGAGAGACCAGCCAAATGCTGGGTTAACTAGCACTGATGAAAATACAACGATCGCTGCTGACTGTGTGGTTTTTCCTTCTCGTGTCATTTCCATTCCGGCTTCCAGTAATGGAACAAATACCCCAACAATGAGCGCCACACAAAGAACGGGCTGCCAAATAGCTAAATCCATTGGGTAACCCCAAACGGCAGCGATGATACAAAACAGTGCCGTCAACAAAGCACCCGCCGGAATCGGACGTTTAGCAATCGCCGCTGGTACGATATAAGTGCCCCACGAAGAAGTGAAATTAGTGCCACCAAGCAGTGAACCGAATGTTTGGCGAATTGACGCCGTCGTCATGGTGTCGTCGATGTTCATGTGTACTTTTTCGGTACGTTCTGGATAACTGATTTTTTGAAACACTTGATGGCCTAAAAAGTCAGGCGACCACATAGCTACAGCCAAAATAGCAAACGGCAATACCACCATGAAGTGTTCTATCGTCGGTAAGCCTAGCATCCAACCGGTATCTTCTCCCCACCAATACATAGGGTTCATATTGGGTAAACCTGGCTCGGTTTGAAAAGAGAACGGCGCACCCATAGCAAAAGCTAACGTACCACCTAGCAAGCAACTAAGAGGCACCGCTAGCCAGCGCTTACGAAAATGCTCCAATAGAGCGTATAGAATAATGGTGCAGAAGATCACGACAAAGGCAATGTGGCTCATGCCGATTCCGTCAGCCCAAGCGAATAACTTTTTAACTTGAGATGCGGTTCCAACAAAGCCAAGGTAGAGCAACAGCCCACCACAGACCCCTTTACTAGTCAGGTTTGCCAGCATACTGCCACCTTTACTGATGGCGAGTAATAAACCAAAGGCACCAATCAACAGCCCAAAAGCCATTGGGTGTCCACCAGCGGCAACAACGATTGGGATTAAAGGGATCAAAGGTCCGTGTGTACCTGCAAGGTTTGCGGTCGGTAGTAGAAAGCCTGAGAAAACAATAATGAACACAGAGGCGATGAGTAATTCATAACGCACGTTCTCTAAAACAAAGCCCTCATTTAGTCCTAAAGCCCCGGCAAAAGTTGCAGCAATGGCCCCCACCATAACAACTTTACCAATCGTAGCCGCCATAGCTGGAATGGTATCTTCTAGCTCAAATCGATAATCCTTGAATGGAAAATTAGGGCGCCAGCGTTTAGGTGCCATGATTTGTAACTCATGCTCTAAATATTGTTCTCGGGAAGAAAACTCTGAACTTGATTTATGTTGTTGTTCATAAGTGAGTTCATCTTGGTTGGCTTGAGGATTTTCTGTTCCTGCGTGTACGGCTTCTAAAGTGCTGCTCATTTTGATTCCTTTCATTCACACTCTATGGTGTGTTGTTCCAACAAACGTTATTGGTTCACTGCACAAAGGTTTAGCAAGTAGTTTCTACTTACTTTTGCCATGAGGTTCTGGCTAGCTCTTCTTTTGGAGACCTTTGAACTTCAGTTGCTAGTACCTTATATCAAACGAAAAAAAACAAATAGTCTCAGTCAGTTAGACATTAGTCGTAGATCAAAGCTACTAGTATGAACTTTACATATTGGATGGAAGTGAATCAGGAAGTTATCAACGGATTGACTGTTTTATTTGCATGAATCAAAAAAGGTGACTCGACAAAAACGGTTGTTCTAGGTTTTTGTCGACAACAACCAAACATCTTGCATTATAGTTTCACACGCTGTGTTTATTAATGTGTTGTTTACACCTCTATAGCGCTTGATGCATTCGTTCGTCATATTGAGCACATGGCAGCATTTACCATCAAACGTCTCGAAATCCGCTTTCGTTATGCATAATGGTTGCATCGTACCTCTTAGTGCGGCATAGAGCAGTTCTTGCTCAAAAAGAAAGGAAAAACTTTCTAACAGACTTTTTAATCTATTTAGCTTTTTTCTTGTCACATGGGCTTTCATATCAATTCTTGTCTCGATATCGATGAGTCATTAATTTGCTTTGGGATGATTTTGCTCTTGGTAGACAGAGCACTCCTTTGCCCTGAGATAAAACTTCCTGCCCGTAAGATGCAGAGCTAGTCAAAGCACACTTTGGTATAATCTTCTTTCATGAACAGTGGGTTTTCCGGTGCAAATTCCGCGCAACCTGTATTTAGATCCCAAATAAACGCTTTTGTCGTAACAAACTCATCTCCGTTGTACTTAGAGAGATTGACTGGCTTGGAGTTAAACAAATATTTCATCGACTCCACTGTCAGCTCTGGCGTGTATCGAATGAAATTCTCCGCGGCATCTTTACGAGCAAACGTCCAAAAATTCTTCTTGTTGACCTCTGTCTCTTGCTGTGCAGAAGTCCCTTCAGGCAATAGCTTTGCACGAAGAGAGTCGGAGTGATTTGTAAAAGCAACGCCTTTATCGTTACCTCTATGAACGACGGTGTCCTCACCAGCAACGTTAATGGCTGCGTAGTCACCATTTTTATCAGCAACCGTCATGTTCATTGGCACAACTAACTTGTATTGCTTTGCCAATGCGATCACTTCTTCGACAGAGTTCATTCGTGCTGCCGTTGAAGCCAGTGCGTCTAAAGTGATGATATTGCTGTAATCGGCCGTAGATTGAATCGACATACGTCCCAGGTGAGTAATCGTGACACCAACATTACGACCCATCTGTTGATACAAAGTACCATCAGCAATTTCCCCGATTTGTGTGTCTGACTTCAATAATGTCGTGTCCGACTTAATCGAATCTAATGGCCAGTCTAATGTTTGCCCTACGAGGCCGTTGTTGAATGCGAGAGACGTGCAGCCGTTTGGTAAACTGATGTAGTCAGAAAGTTCATCACCAGAAACGGCTGAATCGATGATGTAATCAGGAGCTATCGTACTCGCTACCAACCTTTCTAGTGTGATTCCTCTGTAATTGGCTTGAGATTTAAGCATACGCAGATGATCAGGATTAATCTTTTCTATGTTTTTTACCGCTTGTGAAGCAATGTCTAACCACAACTCGGCGTTGTCTCCAAGAGAAGCCAGTTCCTCACCACGCTCGATAGAGCTTTTTGCAATAATGACCCCGATCTCCTCCGGTGATTTGCCTGTAGCGTCGATGATAAGCGCTTTTTCTTGTATAGCTGGTCTATCAGCATTGAAATATGGCAGGTTATCACCAATCGTTTTATCGGAAGCAAGTACTGGAAGCGTCGTTGCAGCGGCAATGAAAGTAACAAGTAATTTAAGTTTCATAGTAGCCCTTTAGTGAGGTCTGTTGACTGATGCAATTAGATTAACAACCAAATATCGATTATTATTAACTCATTACTATGCATAAATCGGATAGCCATGATCTCTCATAACCAAATGAATGCCTTTGTCACTGTCGTTGAAATGGGATCTATGAGTCGCGCCAGTAGAAAACTCAACTGCTCACAATCGACAATCAGTCGACATATCGAGCAGTTAGAAGACGAAACAGGTTTGATTCTATTCAAGAGAGACTTCTCATCTAAGCGACTTGAACTGACCGAAGACGGGGAAGCGATACTCACCAAGTGCCATCAGACGCTCGACAACCTTTTGGAGTTTCAGACTTTTTGTCATGGGCTGAGTATGGGAATCGAACCTGAATTTTCTATTGCCCTACCCCAGATTTTTGAGGAAACACAAGTACAAAAAATGATATCTAGCCTAGTGAGGCAGTTTCCGAACACTCAATTTTCCTTCGTGGAACCAAGTATTCACGCTATTACCGAGTTGGTAGAAAGTGGAGAGGTCGATTTTGGGTTTAATGTGATGACTTACGAATATGGAAAAGGTCTAAAAGTTCTAGGGATGAGTTCCATTTCGGCGTGTTTAGTTTGTCATGAGGCGCACCCTATGACGAATAAAAACGAGATCAATGCAAGTGACTTAGAGTCTGAGTGTCACATCACATTCTTTAACCCAGACAGAACAACGCGCTCACTAGGTTTCAACTTTTCAAGAAAAACGATAGAAACTCAAACACTCCAGCGACAATTATCACTGGTCAGTTCAGGGGTAGGTTATGCTCTGATACCTGAGAGTTTGTACCTATTAAATAGACATCAGTATAAACTAGCACGTCTAAAAACTACCCTGGATAGCAGGCTAGTGTATTCCTGCCAAGCGCTATACGCCGACGCTAACCACAGCAAACCCATAAACACATGGTTGAGAAACTACATAAAGGAACATTGGTAATTATCCACGACCACGCTATGTTGACTGACCGCTAAAGCAATAGAAAGCGCGTCGTTATTTTTTTGTCTCTACCGACGTATGTTGTTCAACCATAAAGGCAAGCATTTCATCACTTAAGCAAGATTTGCTGACGTATTGGCGCTGTTTACCTATGTGAATAATGAGTCCCAAATCACTTTGTTGCAGTTGGTCGATATCACCCCATGCAATGGTGTTATTGACCTTGCCACTTTTATACGTCACGCCTTTGGCATCAACGTTGAGCTCTACTTTACTGCCAGCGCTCGAACTAATGTTCTGACGCCACACCCACCAACCTCTTTTAAAATAAACGCTTAGTACTTCGACAAAACTCAAAACAATAAAGAACCAACCCAAATAGCCGTTAGGCAGTAACTCAAACTTAACCAAAACTGAGCCAAAGAGAAGAAACAGCGCGGCTTTATAATAAGATTTAGGGAATTCAGTTGGAGTACTGGTTTGATCATAACACTCAGCGAAAAACGCTTTGTTGAGGGTGTATTCTGCGGTGAATTCTTGTTTATCGGACATATAGGGCTTCTTTGGGGCTTTCTGTGGATGAGCATTCTATGCTGCGACGTCGCAACTCAGGTATTGTATATCTTCTACAGCGTTTTCTTTAGTCATTTTAAACCTCGTATGTAAATCAATGATTCCTCTGGTGTCGAGCTCTTGGTAGCCACTCAACTACTATGTCGTAGGACACCGTGTTAGAATTCCTTCACTCGAACACGACCGTGATTAGAATGAGCACATGCGAAAACTGCACTCTCCCCTAATACTCACTTCATCGGAAACACTCCTTTACTATATACCGTACTTAGAAAGTAAGGGGATACGCTGGAGAGAGATCGCTTCAGACTGTGGCTTGCCTAGTGACGATGTGATCAACGAGTCGTGGCTACCAATGAAAGAGCTAGCGCTTTTTTTAAGCCGAATCGCTCCGCTATGTGAGGACGATATGCCCTTGATAGTGGGACAGAACATAGCGCAGCAAGTTATAGAAGGGAAATGGGGACTTATTGATAATGGTCTTGACTTTAAGCAGACTATTCAATCACTTATGAGTAATGAACATCGCTTCAGCCGTCAAAACACTTACTGGCTTGAGAAGGTGTCTGGTGTTTGGAGTTGGTGTCACCGAGGTTTACTTAAACCCAGTTTTCCTGGTTCAAATATTAATGAGTGGTTTCGGGTTTCCCTATTACTTCATATTTGTCGTCATTGGCTTGGAAATGACTGGAAGCCAGCTAGCTTAAGTCTAATGAGTAACAAGAATCAGGGCAGAATATACGCAGACATCCTGTTATCTGATACAGAAATTCGCTACGAACAAGCGTATTTTAGCTTAGAGCTCACTGACGTAGAAAACCTAGAGCCTATGGCAAACCGGGCATTGAAATCCCGAGACATAAGCGAAATCCTACTTTTAGCTGAGAGTTACTGCCATATACCCCACTTTACCGCAGATTGGGTCGCGAGTTTATTTGGGGTCACACCAAAAACACTCTATCGCTACTTTAAAGATCACGACACCTCTTTCTTGGAAATCAAAAAACACGCCATTCTTAAGCGAAGCAAACAGTTACTTTTAGACACGGACGAGTCTGTAAGTAATATCGCCTATCGAATGGGATACGATAATGTTTCTAACTACAACCGCGCCATCAAAGCCATGTGTGGTTTAACACCAGCGCAATTAAGAAGAGCCAGAACTGAGTGACCCCTACATGCCATTCATATTCTCGGCTTTAACTCACCACCCAATCTATTGTCAATTCGACTCTACCTGTCCATCGCTCAAACCTAATGCCGCTTTCTTGTAGGCACTCCATCATTTTTCGCTGACAAAGCCATCATCAAATGTCCAAAAATGACCTATTCAATGTCCAAAAATGACCTATATAGATCTTTGAAGACCTCTTAACATACCCTCATCGGAAGGAGTCTTTACGCCAACGTAGTTGCTGTAATTTACGCAAAAGGATTTTGTATCTCTCACATCTAAAACTTAGAGAATCATAGATGACAAATACAAGATCAATCCTTGTTCTATCGTTGCTAGCAGCGTCGGCTCCAGTATTGGCGGCAGACAAAACGCCCGATCCTTCAGACCTCACTGAAACCAACACATCCGCCTACGTAGGTATGAATAATCAAGGTGGTGTGAAAGGTTCAATCTCCGGTGATATGAAGTTCGATAACGGTCAGCAAGGCATGTTTACCCTCGAAGCTGCGATGGATAAGGATGGCAAATATACTGACAGCAGATTTCAATACTTTCATGTATTTACGACAGAAAACACAGCCGTTCCAAAGATCGCCGCATCACTTGATGTTCTAGATAACGCACTGTTCACCTCTGCATCACCAGGTGTGACACTCGCTATTAACTCTGGCGTTAAAGGGTTGAATATATTTCCTCGTGCGGGTGTTCTTGGTGGCAAATTTTCGGATGAAGTAAAGTCTTTCGCTAGCCTATCTGACCAAAATGCTATTGGTGGCTCTGCCGCTCTCTATGTTTTCTATACCGCTGGTGACGACGGTACTTACTTTGGTTTGTATCCAGAATACAACTACTTATCTGGTGATGTAGACATGTCTGTTCTCAATACAAACTTTCTCATGTCTACGCCTTTCAGCAAAGACCGAACACGCTGGGGCCAAATTAAAGTCACCAACACCAACACGACCATTAAAAATAGCTTTGTCGATAAAAGCATCAACGAGACGGTCGTTTGGGCAAACTACAAATTCTATTTTTAGTTCATCCAGACTCGCACTAAAAAGCACATTAATTCAAAGCTCTAGGTACTTATCATGAAAAAGTTGTTCAAAATCCGACATGCTGCATTCGTAATCGCGTCCACTTTAATGGCAGGTGTTGCCCACGCAGAATCACCACTCGAAAAGGCGTTAGCTCAGCCGGGTGCAAAACCGACGATCCCAGTGACACAAGTGAAAGAGGGATTCAGCAAACAATTCATTGACCAAGCAAACGCTAGTTTTGGCAATTTCCACATGCAAATGGGTGGTGATCATGCGCTGTATTACGCCATTAACATGTCCAAGTACATGCCAGCTGAACTGGCGATGCCTCACGGTGAAGTGAGCGTACTTAAGCGCAATATAGACAAGTCCCTAAACGATCTAACCTTCACTATGGGTGATGGAACAGAGTCTGTTTCATTGAACGACTACATCCATGATGAAAAAACGCGTGTACAGGGAATCATGATCCTAAAAGGTGGTGAAGTCGTTTATGAAGCCTTCCCCGGAATGAACCCATACGATACACACCTTTGGGCATCGGTAGCCAAATCTTCTGTTGGTACCATTCTTACCATGCTAGAAGTTGAAGGTAAAGTCGATATGAGCAGGCCTATAACTGAGTATGTGCCTGAGCTAAAAGGCACGGAATGGGATAGCGTGATTATGCTCGATGCTATGAACATGGCTTCCGGTCTTGATATCAGTGAAAATGCAGCGAATACACTCAATCCAAACTCTGTGTTCCAACGCATGTTGTCTGCGGACTTTAACGTAAAAAATGCGAAAGGTGTGATTGAAGACGAAATGAAAGTACTGCGTGATGTGGTACCTCTAGAAGGCGAACCATCTGGCGAAGTCGCGCGTTATAGTTCAACAATCACAAAGGTACTTGGTGTTGCTATCGAAAACATCACTCAAGAACCCTTTACGCAAGTTTTTGAAGAACGTATTTGGTCTAAGATTGGTGCTCGCGCATCGGCGCAAATTAACGTATCGCCAGCAGGACACGCCATTTCTTACGGCCTGATCAATACCCGCCTGGACGATTTGGCTCGATATGGCCTGCTGTTTACCCCAAGCTGGAACAAGGTATCTAAAGAGCAAGTCGTATCTCCGCAGGTACTTGAGAAAATGCAAAAAGGCGGTAACCACGAAGCTTACCTAGCCGGTGATTTCACTGACCACTCTTGGGTTAAAGCATCATTCGGCAAAGATATGCCTATCTATAACACTCATCAATGGGATGCAGCTTGGGAAGATGGTGCTCTGTTCAAACACGGCAACCTTTACCAAAACCTGTATGTCGATCCTGAGCGCGATGTAGTCGGCGTTGCCTACTCCACATCACCAGTTTACTTAACGCCGGATCTGATCCCTGGATACCTGCGCGAAGCTGCTAAACAGCTATCAGATAAGTAAGTCCCTCTTTTCAAGAAGTAAACCTTAAAACCTACGCACCTAAGTCTTGATTAGGTGCGGGGTTCACTACGTGCATTAGATGATAAAAAGCAGAATTTCGATGAATAGCAAACCGACACATCAAAGACATTACTCAACGCGCAAAACCTTCTCTATCCCCTCTGCGCTCGCGCTCGCATTGAGTGTTTCGCCAGCCTCGAGTGCGCTTGACGTTCTTGACCGAACAGAGGTGGACATCTCAGGTAAAGTCGTTGGAGCGTTAATTGCCGACAGTAATGTATCTGGAATGGGTGTAAATAACACACCGAACGGCCTATATGGTCGTAATGACGACCCAAGCGTACACATTGATACCACATTAACTCGCCTTAACTTCGGTACCAATACTCAGCTCGAAGGAGACGAGTCGATCCGCTCATTCATTTCATTCGATTTCAATGGTGCCAACAACGGGAACATGGAACTGCGTATGCGCGAGGCGCTGGTTGATTGGCAAATAGGCAATGGGTCACTGCTCATCGGGCAAACCTGGTCAACGCTTATGGATATGAACCGCCTTCCGGACACAGTACTTGAACCGACATTAAGCGGCGTTGTATTCACCCGCCAACCTATGATCCGTTGGTCGCAGAGCTTTGGGAATTTCCGCTACGACCTAGCACTTGAGAGTGGCTCAAACCGCGTTCAGATAGATGACAGTCACGATTTGGAAACGCGTTTAGATAACACGTCCAGATTCCCAGATTTCGTCATTGGCGTGCAAAACAGCACCGATGACTATTGGGTTAGAGCGTCTGCAGTGGTGAACCACATCACCACCAAAGTCGACCAAGGACAGTTTGCGGGAGAATCGTTTAGCGATAACGGATGGGCCTATCAGGTTTCGGGTGGGATTAAGTTTAACCCTAAAGATCACTTCTCAATTGCTTACTACAACAGTTACGGCAATGACCGCTACGTACTAGGTGTGAATAACACAGGTCCATTGTTTGAGCCGAGCACTGGGGAATTCCACCTACGTGAATCTCAATCACTGTGGACATCTTTAGGTCATTCATGGACCGATTCCTTGAAGTCAACTTTCGCCTATGGCGTTTGGCAAGCGGAAGAAATCGAGTGGCAAAGTGACACTTTCACTAAAACACAATTTGCATTAGCCAATATCAAATGGACTGCGCGCGAAAACCTCGTTCTGGGCCTGGAGTACAACTACACCACCTATGAACGTTCAACATCAGATGACCGCGACAATCACCGAGTGATTTTCGCCGTCGATTACACATTCTAATCAGAGAATTAACTCTTACTTTTAATCTTCTAATGAACTCAAGTTCATGACGAATAAACTTTTTAGGAAATTAACATGAAAACATTCAAATCAAATAAACTCTATACCACCATAGCGCTTAGCTTGGGGCTTTCATTTTCTGCAGCATCTCTAGCAGAGACTCAAATAAACCCTAACGGCCCAACGTTGGCTGAACAAACAAACTTGAGCACCGCAATATCAGTCGATGATATCAATAATATCAGCCGTTTCTTTAATCAGCCGCAAAATAAGGTAAAGATACAGTTCCCGTCAGCACAAACCGAGTTTGCTTGGGTAAACATGTCAAAGTTTTACCCAACGTCACAAGTGCCAAGAGATGGACAAGTGTCGGAACTCCCTTATGCAATCAATGCTGACATTAACAACGTCAAATATATGAACTATCGCTCTGAAAAAGAGATCTCAGTTGATGAGCATTTCGACACCAAACCCATTGATGCGATGGTTGTGATAAAAGACGGAAAGATTGTTTTCGAGCGATACAAAACCATGCGTCCTGAAGACAAGCACCTTTGGATGTCGGTTTCTAAGGTAACGGGTTCAACCATACTAGCGATGCTAGAACAAGAAGGGAAAATCGATACTCAAAAGCCCGTCAGCCACTATCTACCTGAGCTGAAAGGCTCGGTTTGGGATACAGTAAAAGTTGAAGAGTCACTGGATATGGCATCGGGCCTCAATGGTACAGAGCACGATGAACCGACGCCAGACTCACGCACTAACCCAGACCAAATTTGGTACCGCTGGGCGGCTACGGATATGATCGGCATGGCACCAGATGTTCGTAACCGCAAAGAGTCTTGGATTGATGTGTTAAGTTCAATGGAACGTAAAACACCTGGCCATCAAAAGTTTGAATATAACTCAATCAATACGTTTGTGATCAATCGAATTGTCGAGCATGTCACCGACAAACCGCTTTCTGAGCTATTCGCAGAGCGTATTTGGAGTAAGCTAGGTACCGAGCACGATGCATACTATATCGCTAGCCCTTCAGGCAACACGCTTGGCTTTATGGGTGTGAACTCAACGCTAAGAGACCTTGCGCGCTTTGGCATGGCATTCACTCCGAGTGCTAAACAGATTGCCGGTGAGCAAATCGTCTCCGATGAGATCATGGCGAAGATCCACGACCGCAAATACATTGACCAATACCCTGATGGCTACTTGGGCAAAAAACTGACTAAAAACTTCGCTGACGACGCTGGCAAGATCAGTAACCGCTACCAGTGGGATGCGGTCACTTCTGAAGGTGATATGTATAAAGCGGGCGTTGGTGGTCAAGGTCTTTATATTTCTCCATCAACCAATACCGTCGTAGCTTGGTTCGCGACAGGTGATGGTGAAAACCAAGAGGAATCTATGGCTCGAGCAATCGTTCAGTCAATTAACTAGTATTCCGTCCCTAGCCCCGGAGCACTCTGGTTCGGGGCTAAGTCCTTGCGTAAGGTGACACTATGAAAGTCCTCTTGTTTTTGCTCATCTCTGTCGTTGCTTTCTTCTTGGTTACAGAGATAGCCAGCTCTTCATCTGATGACGCGACCACGCCTGAAGCCATGCTCCACCAAAGCACCGCTTTTTCTTTATTCAATTAACGACTCTTGTGAGCCAGCATATCGTTGGAGAATACCATGTACGCTAATACCGACTTTTTGATCGACTTAATTACTATTTTAGGGATCAGCGCTTTCGCGTTGTCTGCCGTACTTGCCGCTAGGGAAAAGAAAGCCGATCTGTTCACCGTCATAGTATTAGGCATCGTGACCGCTGTGGGTGGAGGGACAGTAAGAGATTGTATTCTCAACGTTCCAATGTTTTGGGCTGAGCATACTTACTTTATCTGGGTGGCCATTGTCAGCAGTACATTGGGGTTTTTCTTCGTCCCACTTTTAGAAAAGCGACTCGTTAACAAGGCAAACCTCTATATCGACTCTATTGCTCTCGCAATGTTCTCTATTCAAGCAACTGATAAAGCATGGAGTCTAGATTTTGGTTTGCCCATAGCCCCCATTCTAATGGGTATCATGACAGGCGTTGGCGGCGGCGTCATAAGAGATGTGCTTATACAAAGACCAAGTTTGCTGCTCAACAAAGAGCTTTATGCCACACCAGTAGCAATTGGTTGTGTTATCCATGCATCGGTTCTTTACTTTGCGCCCGCACTGTCTGATATAAGTGCTTTAGTTGCCATTGGATTGATCATTTATCTAAGGCATTTATCTATCAGCAGGCAGTTACAAGTGCCAAGTTGGGCGGTTTTGAAATAGTGTGTCATCGACTGCGACATTTAGTCATTGCACCCCAAATCGGTTTCAGCGCAACGGCTCTAACATAGATTTCCTGCTAATCCGTTATTTTTAGCACTGGCACTTTATGATCAATAACGCCATAATCCGCCCCACTAAATTCTCTACAACCCCGATCGATAAAGTAGTACCACAGCAATGACAACAAACTCGAAAGTCGTTATCGGCCTGCACAACCCTAAAAGCCCAACTAATGTCGGCGCAGTCATGCGAGCTGCTGGGTGCTACGACGCGGGTGAAGTACGCTATAACGGTACACGCTATAGCCGAGCCGTTCGATTTCAAACTGATACCCAAAACATTCATGAGCGAATTGCTTTGGTAGAAAAGGAAGATCTCACCGCTGATTTAGCCGAAGATGTGAAAATTGTTTGTATTGAGTTTGCTGTAGGTGCGAGCTCTCTGCCTCACTTTGAACACCCAGAGAAAGCCATCTATGTATTTGGCCCAGAGGATGGCTCCTTGCCACAAGAACTTGTAGATAAAGCCCATCACGTTGTTTACGTCCCGACAAATGGCTGTATGAACCTTGCTGCGACGGTTAATGTGGTTCTATATGACCGCTTGGCTAAGACGATCGGAGCCATTGATGACCACCAACAAGTTATTGCCAATCGCGACAACAAGAACCGATTAAAAGTGAAAGCGGTTTAACCGTTTAAAGTTAACGTGACATTGCTATAGAAGCACATGCACTACATACTTTGTTTAACTTCGCCCTAAAATGAGTGAGACCCTGAAATGATGACTGACGAAGAAAGAATCGAGCTGCAACAGAACACCCCACTGCATGGGTTAAAACTAGAAACCATGTTGCAAGAGTTAGTCGACTTTTACGGCTGGGACATTCTCGATACCGCCATGCGCTTCAACTGCTTTAATACTAAGCCATCGATTGCTAGTAGCGTGAAGTACCTAAAGAAAACCGAATGGGCGAGAGAGAAGTTAGAGAACTTTTATCTCTATCGCTTTAAACGCATGCCAAGAGCAAGCGCAGAAGAATACAACATTCCACCAAGAGCACGTACTTTCCCGCACGGCCTTGAACCGAAAGAGCCAATGGCACTTACTGTTGAGTCGATTCTTAAATCACAGGCAAAAGCGGCCACAGCATTTAAAAAACGCTCCTCTCGTGGACGTCCACCACGCCGATAACGCGTTGCTGGATACTCAAATACAAAAAAGCCTTACTTGATGCTTCAAGTAAGGCTTTTTTGTATTTGATTACAGTGATGGTTCAGAAACCGATTTCGCTACTCCCCACCAAACTCACTTTATTGACTGCGCTTTTTCTTCTTTTTGCCAGTGCCAGCTGGTTTTGCGCGTGGCTTCATTGGAGCAAAGTAAGCTTCGCTTTGATCGTCTTCTACTTCAAAACCTTTAACTTGCTCGCGCTCTAGCTGGAACTTGTTTTTCTTCTCAATCACCTTGAAGTGGTGGTAATCATCGTAATCAATAAGCGATAAGCCCAGACCAACTTCGCCCGCGCGGCCACTACGACCGATTCGGTGCATATAGTCAGCAGGACTGCGCGGAAGATCGAAGTTAATCACGACTGGCAGTTTTTCGATATCTAGACCACGTGCGGCGATATCAGTCGCGATCAACACTTGAATCTCACCAGATTTAAAGCCTTCTAGTACGCGAGTACGAGCGCCCTGCCCTTTATCACCATGGAATACTTCCGCCGTGATGCCGCGCTTTGACAGTTTTTGAGCCAAGTGATTACAAGCGTTCTTAGCGTTTACAAAGATCAGCGTCTGTCGCCACTGATTCTCTTTGATGAGGTGTGCAAGTACCGCGGTCTTCTGACCTTTATTAACGCTGAATACGCGTTGAACCAAGGTACTGGCTTCGGCACTTTGAAGTTGCACTTCAACAGGGTCATTCAACAAACCTGTAGCAAGGTTCGTCACTTTTTCAGGGAACGTGGCAGAAAACAGCAGCGTTTGCTTCTTCTCTGGCAGCAATGCCAGGATCTTGTTCAGTTCCTCGGTAAACCCAAGGCTCAACATACGGTCTGCTTCATCAAGAACAAGCGTTTTCACTTGGTCCAACTTAACGGCATTGCTTGAAACCAAATCCAGTAGGCGACCCGGTGTCGCGACAATAACGTCAGCACCACCGCGAAGTGCTAGCATCTGAGGGTTCACTGAAACGCCACCAAACACCGCAACCGTTTTTATCTTATCTCTTAGGTGATAAGAGTAAGATTTAACGTTGTAAGCCACCTGTGAGGCCAATTCACGAGTTGGAACTAATATCAGATGAGATACATAGTTGCCACGACGATTCGCTGATGTCTCTTGTTGACAGATTTTCTGAAGAATCGGCAACGCAAATGCAGCAGTCTTACCAGAACCCGTATTGGCACCACCTACGATATCTCGCCCTTCAAGTACATGAGGGATAGTGTGAGATTGAATTGGGGTTGGCTGGCTATATTCCAAAGCTTCTAGCCTTTCGACTAGGGTTGGAATGAGACCAAGGCTGGCAAATGTCGCTTGCGTTGTAGTATCTGTCATTACAAAAAGTGGCTCAGTGCTAGGTAAAGGGCGTGTATCTTATGCTATTTGCCGCAAAGATGTTAGCAATATTGAAATCGAGGGGGGTAAACCAAAAAGCTCCCGACGATGCGAGAGCTTTTAGAACTGTTCATATTCTGCTTATAAGTGCTTGAGCGAAATGCCATCCTCATTGAACAAGTGGATCTTTTCTGGGTCCGCTTTCAGATAAATCTCTTCTCCCTTATGAAAATCCAAAATACCCGGCAGCTTTGCTACCACGGTTTCTTCATGCCCTTCTACTCGAATATGAAGCAGAGTGACTTCTCCTAATGATTCCACAAACAGTACCTTCCCAGACATCAATGCGTCGGCTGGCTCTGCCACCAAAAAATCTTCAGGTCGAATACCAAGTTGCAGTTTCGAGCCCGTTAGGGATTCTTGTGACGTCACTGGCACTTCGATATTGAGGCCACTTTCTGCCGTCACTAATGACTTTTCCCCGGCTTTTTCCATTCTTGCCTGACTAATGTTCATTGCGGGAGAACCAATGAACTGCGCAACAAAGACGTTTGCAGGGTCGGTATAAAGCTCTAGTGGCGTACCAACTTGCTCAATACGCCCAGCAGAGAGCACGACGATGCGATCGGCTAGTGTCATCGCTTCGACCTGATCGTGTGTCACGTAGATCATCGTCGTTTCAGTTAGCGCCTCTTTTAAGTTGGCGATTTCAATACGAGTCTGAACACGCAGCGCTGCGTCTAGGTTAGATAATGGTTCATCAAATAGGAACACCTTCGGCTGACGTACGATCGCTCGTCCAATGGCCACGCGCTGACGTTGGCCACCGGATAGTGCCTTAGGTAAACGATCTAGGTATGGCTCAAGTTGTAGCATTCGCGCAGCTTCCATCACGCGCTCATGAATCGCCTCTTTTGACTCTTTAGCGATTCGCATGGCAAACGCCATGTTGTCATACACCGTCATGTGCGGGTATAACGCGTAAGTTTGGAATACCATCGCAATACCGCGCATCGCAGCGGGTAGCTCATTGACTCTCGCGCCTTCAATACACACCTCACCGGAGGTTATCTCTTCAAGCCCCGCAATCATGCGAAGTAATGTCGATTTTCCGCAGCCTGATGGGCCTACGAATACGATAAACTCTCCTTGACTGATTTCGAGGTCAATCCCTTGCAGTACCTGAGTTTCACCGTATGATTTTTTAACGTTTGTTAAAGATAATCCTGTCATTTCACTAATCTCATCTTAAAATCAGTCACATCGTTGAATCAGGAACTGCTTATTTAACAGAACCAGAAAGTAGTCCACGAACTAAATATCGTTGCAGCACAAAGAACACACATAGCGGCACAGCAATAGAGACGAACGCCGATGCGGTTAAGATTTCCCAGTTACCGCCACGAGACCCCAATAGTTCACGCAACCTTGCGGTCAGAACCATATGCTCTTCACCTGTTCCCAAGAATACGGTCGCCACAAGTAAGTCATTCCATACCCATAAGAACTGGAAAATAGCGAATGACGCCAATGCGGGGAACGACAAAGGCAGTACGATGCGCATAAAGATCTCAAAGTCGGTAGCGCCGTCGACCTTTGCTGATTCAATGATTTCTCGCGGTAAGCTAGAGATATAATTGCGCAGTAGATAGATTGCGAGCGGCAGACCAAAACCAGTATGCGCCAACCAAATTCCAAGGTAGGTTTTCGCCCCAACACCAAAAAACGCACCGATATCGTTGTACAAACGCAGAAGTGGGATCAAAGACATCTGCAATGGCACGACAAGCAAACCAACAACGAGCGCGATCAATAAATTGCGCCCTGGCATTTTCATCCACGACAACGCATAAGCGGCGTAAGCAGCAATAAGAATTGGAATGATGGTGGCCGGAATAGTCACCGTCAGCGAGTTGATAAATGAGCGCCCTATCCCTTCAGCAGTTAATACTTCACGATAGTTATCCAACCCGAACTTAGGAGGCACCACTGCGGTATAGAAGATTCGCTTTCCGCGCTTGCCAGTAAAAGGCTCAGGCGATGTCATTTTATAGTGACCGTCTTCGGTAACAGTGAGCGTTCCATCTTTACGCATTTGTGCAACATCGTTTGGCATGAACTTAGTCGGCTCTCGAGATGAAAAACCAAATGCCATGATCTCTGTTGGGCTGCCATCTACCAATAATTGTCCAGACAGCACGTAGACATCGCCCTCTTGAACCTGCGTATCTGGGTTGTCTGTCCGTGCGACGAGGTTTTGCTCGGATGCAGTTAAGGACGTCCACCAGCCCGACAAAGCCAATTGATCTTTGTCTCTAAATGAAGAAATAAGTAGGCCTGCGGTAGGGAGCGTCCACAGAATAACTATCAGAAGTACAGATAAATGAACCAATATGGTTAGCGGCGAGCGGCGAAGCTTACTCATGCTAAATTTGGCGTTATCTGGTTCAGTCGGTGTAGGAGCAACAGCTTTACTTGTCATTATCTGTCCTCCATTTGTGCGCTCGCTTGGCGCATGTTCCAGACCATAACTGGAATTACGGCAATCATTATGATGACAGCAATCGCAGCGCCACGACCGAAATCACCCCCTCCTCTAAACATCCAGTCAAACATCATGTTGGCGAGCACCTGAGTACTCCACTGACCGTTAGTCATCGCAAGGACGATATCGAACACCTTAAGCACAAGAATAGTAATCGTGGTCCAGACTACGGCTATCGTTCCCCATATTTGTGGGATCAAGATCTTAAAGAAAATCTGAACACCATTCGCGCCATCAAGGACAGCCGCTTCCACCGTTTCTTCTGGAATGCCTCGAAGTGCTGCCGCTAAGATCACCATTGCGAAACCGGTTTGAATCCAGATCAAGATGACCATCAAAAAGAAGTTATTCCAAAACGGGATGGTTATCCAAGCTTGAGCTGTGCCACCAAATGCCTCGACGATAGCATTCAATATCCCTATCTGTTCTGAGCCCGGCGCACGATAGTCGTACACAAACTTCCAAATAATCGACGCACCAATAAAAGAGATCGCCATAGGCATGAAGACCAAACTCTTGGCAATGTTTCCCCAACTCACTCTGTCAGTGAGTGCAGCGATAACCAAGCCGAAAAACGTCGACGCTGCTGGAACCACAAGCAGCCACAGCAGATTGTTGAACAGAGACTCTCTAAACTCTGGATCCTTAAATAGCCAGGTATAGTTGCCCATTCCTACAAACTGGTCTCCATTTCGATCATGTAATGATAAGTACAAAGATTCGAAGACAGGATAGATAAGATACAGAGTTAAAAACGCAAGCGCTGGACCCAAGAACAGCCAAGGACGAATCGCCGCTGCGCGTCTTAGGTTCTTCGCCATCGTCTGGTTGGATACGTTTCTGGTCGGGAAAATAACGGTGAGCAAGAAGTTACTGCCAAAAAAGTACACGACGCAACTCGCTACGCCTAACACCATGATAAATAGAGAGGAATAAAGCTGTTCCATCACTACCTCGCTTTATTGATGCCTAACAAAGGTGTGAAATGTGAACACCGGTAGACACACTAAAAACTGCATCTACCGGTTTCACCTGACTATGCCTTATTACTTAAGTGCATCCCATGTTTTTTGGATGTCGTTGGCTACGTCTTCAGCAGATTTACCGCCACTGTAATCCACCATACCAGTCCAAAATGCACCGGCACCAATCTTACCAGGCATCAAATCAGAGCCGTCAAAGCGGAACGTCGTCGCATCGAGCAAGATCTCACCCTGTTTCTTGAGGGTATCATTGCCGTATGCGTCGATGTTGACGCCTTTATGCGGTGTTAAGAACCCAGATTGAGCCATCCAGATTTCGTGAGCGATTGGCGATTGTAGGAAAGCCATGAAAGCACGTGCTGCTTCGGAGTCTTTGGTGATACTCCACATGGTACCTGCACCAAGTACTGGCTTACCGAGATCTTTTGATTCGTAAGCTGGGAAGTAGAAGAAATCGACATCGGTCCCTAGCTCTGTGCCTTCAGGGAAGAAACTTGGAATAAACGAAGCTTGGCGATGTAGGTAACATTTCGCTGGCGACGTAAACAGACCCTTAGGCGAATCACGGAAGTCTGTCGCAGCGACTGCGCGTGCGCCACCATCGACAAACGTATCGTTTCTTACAAACCATCCGAACTCTTCAATCGCACCGACAACTTTAGGATCGTTGAACTTAAGCTCGTTCGTAGTCCACTTGTCGTAATCAGAAGGGGATTGGGTGCGAAGCATCATATCTTCAACCCAGTCGGTTGCTGGCCATCCAGTTGCACCGCCTGAACCGAGCCCTACACACCAAGGTGTCTCGCCATCTTTAACGATTTGTTCTGTCAGCGCTTTTAGCTCTTCCATCGTTTCAGGCACTTCATACCCGACATCTTCAAAGTTTTCAGGCACATACCAAACCAGAGACTTCAAGTCGACTTTGTAGAAGAATCCATATAAGTGATCTTTGCCGTCTTTGTCTGCAAACGTACCTAAATCAACCCAAGAAGAACCCGCAGCATAGTTATCGTTAATCCACTCACCCATCTTAGGATCCAGAGGCGTTAGAAAGCCTTTCGAAGCAAGATCAGCAGCAAGACCTGGTTGAGGGAAAATAGCGATATTCGGCGCACTACCCGCTTGGACGTCAATGGCTATTTGTTGCTCAAAAGAGTCGGAGCCAGAGTAGTTCACTGTTGCTCCCGTCGCCGCCTCAAAATACGCGATGACGCTTTCAACGAGTTCTTTATCTTCGGTTAACCAAGGTCCAAATATGGTGACAGTTTCACCTTTTAGATCCGTTTTTTTAAGCTCTTCAAAGCTCTGCCAGTTAAAGCGAGCATCTTCGCCAGGTGTGTACTTGAGGTCAGCAGCAAACGCAGAGGAGGTAGAAATCGTAAGCGCTATCGCACTAGCAAGTAGGGAAGTTTTCATCAGCAAGACTCCATGTATTTAGATACTTTTTATTTGTCTCTTCAGTCCTTGGCTTTCGGATTGGTAGCGTGCACAACAAAATAACTTAATCGGTTAAGCCAATATTACCTACCATAAATCCTTATTGACATTTCGACCACTTTCTAACCAGTTCTTGTGCCATCGATCATGTTTTATGTCGCTCTATTTTCAACAAGATGACGAAGTTCAAACTATTCACTCCACCTCAAAAAGTCGCATTTTCATTCTTACTTAATCGTTTTAGAATTAATCAATATCACTCGCTATTCTTGGTTCAATCTAGGGACAATCAGGGGTTGCTATGCAGCGCAAGAAGCCGACTCTAAAAACTGTCGCCGCCCATTTGGGGGTTTCAACGGCTACGGTCTCCAATGCTTTCAATCGCCCTAGCCAGCTATCTAAGGCGCTGCGAGAAAGCATTCTTCTTGAGTGCGAAAAGCTCGGCTATACCGGACCAAGCATCACAGCGCGGAGTCTTCGGACAGGTAAAACAGGTGTCATTGGGGTCTTGCTGGCAGACAATTTGGCATACAACTTCACAGACCCTGTCGCCACAGAGTTTTTGGCCGGCGTCTCCAAAACCCTAGATGAAGCACACGTAAATATGCTGTTGCTTCCTCCGAGCAGAGAAAACTATCAAAACACCCAGGTAGAGACGATCCCAGATAGCTTCATCGTCTACGGAAAGCCTGTCGATTCAAACATTATAGATTTGATATTAAGGCAGCATAAGCCCGTGGTCGCCGTCGATTTTTCGCTACCCGATATCCCATCCATTAACATTGATAACCACAAAGCTAGCTACGATATTGCGATGCACGCGATCCACTGCAGCGACGACAATGTGCTCATATTAGGTCTAAGACTTGAGCCGTCTACCTCGCTCTCGTTGGCAAATCTCGACAACCTGTATTCCAGTGAAGAATCCGTTTCGCGTTGTCGCTTTAATGGCTACAAACAAGCGCTCGAGGAAAACGGCATCATACTGTCAAATGAGAACGTTTGGCAGATCCACGACCTTGAAGAAGCCACGCTCAAGACCATGCTAAGAGGCGCGCTCACCGCTCCTAGAAAAGTCGATGTGTTGCTCTGTATGAGTGACAAGATCGCTCTTGCCGCGCTATCCGTGGCAAAAGAGCTCAACGTTAATACTCGAATCGTAGGCTTCGACGGCATTCCCAAGTCTGCCGAAGCCGAACTGACAACCGTTCAGCAACCTATTGCCAAAAAAGGTCAAATCGCCGCGCAGATGGCGCTTGGCCAACTACCCTACGAATCTATTCAGCTGGAATCGGAACTCATTATTCGTAGCAGCAGTTAGAACTTACCTCACTTGCTAAGGAGAACACTTCCATGAGCACGGAACAACTAGAGCGCCGTTGGTGGCACGACGCCGTGGTTTATCAGATTTATCCTAGAAGTTTTAATGACTCTAATGGCGATGGCATTGGCGATATCCCAGGTATTATTGAGAAGCTTGACTACATTCAAGGATTAGGCGTCAACGTGATTTGGCTAAGTCCAGTCTACAAGTCACCAATGGATGACAACGGCTATGATATTTCTGGATATCAAGAGATCGCCCCAGAATTTGGGACCATGGCAGACATGGAGAGACTCTTGAAGGAAGCCGATCAGCGTGGCATCAAGATAGTCATGGATTTAGTCGTCAATCACACCTCAGATGAACATCCATGGTTTATCGAATCCAGAAGTAGCAAAGATAATCCGAAACGCGACTGGTACATCTGGAAAGATCCCAAAGAAGATGGCAGCGAGCCTAACAATTGGGAATCGTTCTTTAAGCCCAAAGCATGGACGCTTGATGAAAACACAGGGCAATATTACCTACACCTGTTTAGCAATAAGCAACCAGATTTAAACTGGGCGAACCCAGAAGTAAGAGAAGCGGTCTACGATATGATGCACTTCTGGCTTAAAAAAGGCTTGGGTGGGTTTAGAATGGACGTCATCAACATGATAGGTAAGCCTTCAGACTACCCAGATGCAACGATTTTTGATTCAGGTGTTGCAGGATGGGAGCATTGGTCAAATAACCTACTCGTACACCAATACCTTCGAGAGATGCATGAGAAAGTGCTTAAGCATTATGATGTGCTCACTGTTGGCGAGACACCTTTCACCACCACGCTTGACGGGCGTTACTACTCTCACCCTGACCGTAATGAAATTAGCATGATCTTCCAGTTCGAGCACGTCAGCATCGACCGAGAAGAACACAACGCCGTCAAGAAAGATTTCGATTTAGTTCAGTACAAAGAAATCATGTCGCGCTGGCAAGACGATCTCTACCAAAAAAGGCTGGAACAGTCTCTATTGGAGTAATCACGATCAACCGAGAACCGTATCTCGCTATGGTTCTGATTGTGCCGAATATCGAGTCATCAGCGCCAAGATGCTTGGTACCGTGCTTCATATGATGAGCGGCACACCTTATATCTACCAAGGTGAAGAGATAGGCATGACCAATAAACACTTCAATGATATTGGAGAGTTTAACGATCTTATGGCGAAGTTCCATTATCAGAAAATGATGGAGCGCGGTGTGTCCGATGAAGACGCTATCGCCTTTCTCAACGACTTCTCTCGAGACCATGCTCGTGTTCCTGTACAATGGGATGACACAAAACACGCTGGCTTCACGACAGGTACGCCCTGGCTTCCCGTCAATGACAATTACGTCGATATTAATGCACAGCAAGCCGTCAACGACGAAACGTCTATCTACCATCACTACCGCCAACTTATTGCCCTGCGAAAAAGTGAGGAGTATGGCGGTGTGATTGTGTATGGGAACCACACACTACTCGACCCAGAAGACAGCGATGTCTACGCGTACATTCGTACATTTGAAGGCAAATCACTGCTCACCATCGCTAACTTTACCAACCAGACCTTAGAGAGAACTTACGAATACGGCGTAAAAGCAACCGTTATTAATAATTACTCTAATACCTTGAGTTCATTACACAATATGATGCTTAAGCCTTACCAAGCGTTAGTTATAGAGATATAAATAAACGATTGAAAAACTCACAGGCGAACCCACCTGGTTCGCCTTTTTATTGTCAGTTCTAACAAAAAGAATGTTCACATAGAAATGAGCTAGCTCTCTATTAACACTTTCATTTAATCCCGCAGTCATACTCAACAAAGATATTCGAGCAACAACTCAGACATCGCGCCAAGCTACATATTTAGCAACACATTTCACTCTTCTCTAAAGATCTTCGCAACTTAGTGCATACAATTTCTTTAGTTAACCACAAAAGAGGAAAAGAAATGTCTGAGTTCCATATTACTAGCACTCAACCCCTAGCGCTAAATACCACCAACCTGAAATCAACCGAAGACGTTAAGACTTTATTTCTGAGAGAAGTCCACAACTATATTGTGGCTAACGACGATAGAAAAGTTTTTGAGGTAATTATCAGTAAACGATTAGAACAGTTAAATAATCTCGATAATTCATGTAATTACGAAGGAAATTTAGATGCAAAATACAACTCCGATACTATGTCGGCACTGGTTGAAGACACCACGCTTTTTGGCGTTCCCAACTTCTACCACTACATCGAACTTCAATCACTTTCACTCTTTGGTGGGTTGTTGCCGTTCTGGGTAGAGTATAAGCGATACACCTTACTGTTAGACAATGTGTTACTGAAGTGGAGCAAGCAATCTGAGCAGGCGGTTCTACTGGGAAGGTGCGAATTAGAAGATGGGTACGTGGCAGAGCTGGTGCAGAACATTGAAAATGATGAAAGGCGCTTTCGGACTCAGTTCGCAAACGAATCACTACCTCTATCAAGTGCCAATACGCTGATTAATCTTGAAACCTTTGTAAGGCAACAGCATTGGTATGAAATGTTATCTGAACTAGAGCTGTCGTCTAAAGGTGAACATTTTATATTGTACCAACAAGACGACGAGGGTCACAAAACCTTGGTATCGTCGGCAAAAATTCAACGCTGGCGCGAAAAAAATGATTGGCTGGCTTTCAATCCATTTTTTCAATCCGATAATTGGACTGTTTCACTGGAGGATAGAAATATAAAAGCACTAGACTTTTCAGGTATTTTTAATGATAACTTAGCCAATAAACTTAACCTAACTAACCCTAAAGGCCTAGATCAATCCTTTATTCAAAACGTCAAACATGGACGAGACTGTTGTGAGTTGATTAGAATGGCAATAGGAGCCCCAGTCAGTAAACTCAATAACATCTTATTTTTGACAATTAAATATATTTCTATATTTATGAAGCAAGTAGGTATAAAAGGAGTGTATGTTATTACCGAACAACCCGCGCTGCTCTATTTTTTTCAGTCTGTAAATTTATACAGTGACCTCAATGATTGCTATGTCCCTATGACTTATCAACAAATTAACCCGACCGCACCACAAACCTATAAGGGCTTAATTTTAAGTGCGCCTATGGTTAAAGCTATTGGAGAATGCAACTATAAGCAGTACTATAAGAAGGTTTTGTCAGCACGGAAAAGAAGTAAGACACTTTTTGCATCATGCATGAAATTCTAGGATACGCTCTGTCCCATACACCAGCACTGATCATGTACTTGATCGGTACTGGTGTACTTATATGGACAGTTTACATGTCATATAAGATGGCAGAGAACCAGTTTGGAGTAGATCAATCGATCTACCTCCCTTACTGTCTGTACACCTTTTTCATCGCGTGTTGGATCTTCGCTAACGCTTACTTTCAATCGGATCTACTCACCTACTATGACACTGATGTTGCCTGGTACATGGCTATCGGCGCGAATGTTTTCTGTGCTTTTGCGATTCTCTCAGCTTATTGGTTTTCCTGTAAGCTCATCTCCAAGTCTAAAAGCCGGAAAATATCTCGATTACAGTTAGTACTTTTGGTAGGACTGTCGCTCCACTCCCTTATCGTGAACATCATTCCAGGGATGACTGTCATTAGTGTAGAGACCCGTGCAGCCGGTGAGTTTTTAATCCGCTTCGGGGATTACAACACAATCTTTTTCCTTACCGCTCCTTTCATCATCTGTCTGACTTTTATTAACTTTCTGCGAGCATGGAAGAGCGAACTACGGTTAACACAGTTGAAATCTGGCTACATGATGGGTGGTGTCATCCTGTTTATGGTCTCTACCTTGATTGTGATGATCTTTATACCCTACTTCTTTGACGACTTTTCGCTGGTCTGGGTTGCCCCCACCTTGTCAGTCTTCGAGATGACATTAATTGGTTACGCTTTACTGTGTAATCGATTCTATAGCGGTCGATACATCACACTGGTCGGCGTAAGTTCTTTAACTAACATCGCCATCTTCTTAGCTCCTGCACTCATAATCACGGATTTCGGTGGTCATCAAAACATCGCTCTACTCTGCTGGATAGTGATCACTGGCCTTTTCTATCAAAAGCTCTTCAAGAAAGTTTATTGGTTCTTTAATCAGTTCCTTTACGGCAAAGCAGGTAATAGCATTGACCAATTAGTTAGCCTTGAATCTGAGTTCCGATTCTCGTGCGACGATGCGGTTGATAAGCTCAATCAAACATTAGGAGTTAAGCGCGGCTACATAAGAAAAGTGCTGGCGGACAAAGATGCCCTACTTCTGGACTTTTTCGCAAAAGGCGAGCGAATCATCATCAAGGAAGAACTGGAGTATATTCTCGACAACCATATGGGCGGTCGGGACAAGATTGCCGAGATCGTCGGTTTCATCTCCGCCAACAACGTGTCTTTGGTCCTGCCCATCTTTGGAAGCCGCAAAGAGGTTACCCACTTCTATCTTGCGCGTCAGTCTAAACAGCACCCTTTAATTACTGCGGACCAAGAGGTCGGACTGCATGCGCTTTTCAACGAGGCTAGCCGTTGGATCATCGCCGAAGAAAAAGTACGTAAGAGCCAGATCATTGCGGGTTCAATCGCCCACGAAATACGTAACCCATTTAGCAAGCTCAAATATCACTTTGACCAGATCGATACCAAAGTGCTTGGCAAAGAAAGCATCGACTTGGGGAATCAGAGCTCAGAGGAGATCAAGGAACTCCATCAAGCGCTTAACGAGAGTAAACGAGCGGTGTTATCTGGAACACGCTTTATTGATGCGATGTTAGCAGAGATACGCGGCGATACACTTAAGTCAGAGCTGTTCTCTTTGCACTCTGCTAGTGAGTTAACCATTTCAGCCATCAACGACTTCAGCTTCAATAAACCGGAAAATAGGCAGCGCGTCAGTCTGACCCTCGAAGACTTTGTGTTTTGGGGCGACGATACCCTGTTTAGCTTCGTCATATTTAACCTGCTTAAGAACGCAACGTATTACTTCGAGCAGTATCCAGAAAGTAAAATAGACATCAAGCTGAGCCGAGGAAAAACCGCAAACACCTTGCTTGTTACCGACTATGGTCCTGGTATTCCAGAGTCAAACCTGCCACACCTTTTTGACGACCTGTTTACCGATGGTAAAGACTCGGGTACGGGTCTTGGACTTGCCTATTGCAAGAGAGTAATGGAGGCATTCAAAGGCAACATAAGCTGCACATCCCAACAAGGTGTCTATGCTACATTTAAACTCTCTTTTCCCTTAGTAGATGATTCAGAGTTTGAAGCTGAGCTACGCTCCAGTCTTCAACCACACCTATCGAACAAGCTTGCGCTAGTCGTCTCTCCTGCCGCACAGCAGAGACCTCTTGACCCATATCTTAATGATGCCTTTGACGTTTCTGTTCATTACAGCCAAAACAGTGATCAGGCGACAGGTCAAATCGAGACATCCGCGGTCGATTTTGTCCTGATATCCGACTGCGAACCATCCACAGCATCTGAAATTGCCAATGCGGTTCGGAGTACTGTACAAGGGAGTGAACTGCCAATATTGTACTGCCGCTCATATTTTCATGAGGAGCTTAGCCCAAGTGACAACGTGTTTGATGCAGCACTGTCGGTCTCAAGTAAACACAGTTTCTGGCGTTCATTCGTTAAAGCTTGTGAAGCTGGCGCTCTCAAGAAAAAGGTGTCACTGACAGGTAAGAAAGTGCTTGTCGTTGACGATACTCACGTGAATCGACTCTTAGTACAAAGCTACCTAGTTTTAGAAGGTGTCGATGTACACCTTGCAGCATCAGGAATGGAAGCCATTGAAAAGGCGAAGCAAACGGCCTTTGATCTTATTTTCATGGACATTCGAATGCCTAATATGAATGGCTTTGAAGCCTGTGAAGAGATTCGAAAGTTCTGCCGCTCTGTGCCCATTATTTCGCTCTCAGGGGAAAGCGGACCTGATGCCCGCCAATCTATCGATGAGTTAATGGATGACTATATTCCGAAGCCTGCGGAGAAAAAGCAGCTCGTATCTATGATTCGTAAATGGTGTGACGAGGATTGCTCTACAGATAATCAAAAGCCATCAGCCTCAATGGTCATTGGACAATAATCATACTCCCCTAATCCCTCTCCAAATTAGCGAAAGACTCGCTTCGTTCGACTTGCACATTTTTTTTGTATGACTAATATATGCTCCCTTTTGTAAATACTATCCCTTTATCATGCTCACTCGACTACAACGCTACCTGTTCCCGACATTAGTGCTTGCACTTGCAACACTCATTCTTTATCTCTCCCCCATTGTCAGCGAAGGCTTTCGACCTGCCGCATACAACCAGCAAACTTTTGTAAAAGCGACAGCGGAAACCATCCTCAGAGAAGAGGTTCGTCCTGATCCAATGGTGCCGAGTATTGTCACGGGAAGGCAGAGAGTCATCGCTACGATTGACGAAGGAGAGCAAATTGGTGAGCAGGTTGAAGTCGAGAACAACATAAGTCGGCTCCATAATGTCTATTTACAAGAAGGCGATTCATTCATTCTTCTCATACGCGACCGTGCATCTAGTACTCTATACTGGCCTTTTAATCATGACCGTGCGAGTGCAGTCTATTGGATGCTCGGGATAATCGTCGCGCTCATCATCCTGCTCGCTGGTTTTCAGGGTTTCAACTCCGTTGTATCACTTTATTTCACGGGTGCACTTCTCATTGGCGTCCTTATCCCTGCTATTTTTGCTGGCTTGAATCCTGTTCTAGTCACTTTAGCCCTGATGTCTCTGAAAATCATAGTCAACTTCTTACTGATCGCTGGATGGAATAAGAAGTCTCTATCAGCCATGCTTGGCACATTAGCTGGAGTTGTCGCCGCCGGCGTTGCCGCGCAGTTATTTGGGGAAATGGCACAGCTTAACGGGCTGTATCTCGAGAAAGGGGAAGACCTACTCTACCTTGGTGGTTCTGCTCAGATTCAGATTCGCTGGCTGCTGTTCGTCGCCATTATGATTTCTGCGCTGGGTGCGGTCATGGATGTTGCCATATCAATGGTTTCTTCATATCACGAACTCAGAGAAGCTAACCCTGAGCAAAGCGAGAAGGATAGACTCTTAGCGACGATTCGAATTGGTAGAGACATTCTTGGCACCATGACCAATACGCTTGTGCTTGCGTTTGTCGGTAGTAGTTTAACGACGATTATGATGGTTTGGGGCTTCCAGATGCCTGTAATGCAATTCATGAATATCCCTGCCATTTCACTAGCTATGATTCACGGGCTTGCTGGCAGTATTGGCTTGATTCTAACCGTGCCGTTTTCTGTTGCTATCGCGAGTTACATCTATCGACGCTAGCCCCCCTCTCTCACCAACCCGCTCGATAGCGGGTTTTTTTGTATCCAAAACAACCGAAAACAAGCCGAATTCAATCATATAAATGTAAGTAAATACACATCACAGAACACTGCAACTCAATAAACCTTCACGGCATATCAATTGCGACGGAGATCACAATTCAAAGCTAATATGTTAGCGTTTTTACCGTTTGCGCAACCGATTACTCCGTTGCGAAAATGTAATTTAGAACACCAAAAAAACACATGCAATCGTTTACTTCATCAGTAAACATTACCAAACTTACAAAATACATATTTGCTAACACTCTACATTAACTAGGTGTTTTACTCTAAATCTCTATACGTATAGTCAGCGCCGAGTTCGAACAAAGCAGACGCTAATAATATGTATAAATTTTCAAAACCACTTTCGCTTGTAGCTGCCGCATTGGTAATTGCAGGCTGTAATAGCAGTGATGACAACAATACAAACCCACCCGTTCATCTACCTGAACTGGAGGTTTGTAAAACTTTCCAAAACAAAAGCCCAATGATCGTTCGTGGTGATAATCCAGATCTGTATCACCAGAAAATCACTATCGGTGCTACAGGTGACATGCACGGTCGTATCTGGGCTTATGACTATGCCCTTGATGATGAAGATGTAAACGCAGGCTTTACTAAGATTGCGACTCTTCTTCACGAAGAGCGTGCGAACGCTGAAAACATGCTAATGATCGACCTTGGTGATACCGTTCAAGGTAATTCAGCTGAGCTATTTAACAGTGAACCAGTTCACCCAGTTGTCGAAACCATGAACTTTATGGATTACGACCTATGGGTTCCGGGTAACCACGAGTTTGATTTTGAGCGCTCGTTCCTGTTCCGTAACTTAGAGGGCTTTAAAGGTTCAATTATCTCTTCAAACATCATCTGGGAAGACAACATCACAGAATGTAAAACTGAAGGTCAAGAAATCCCGCTACTGCCTCCTTATCAGGTTTATGAGTTTAACGGTGCTCGCGTAGCAATCGTAGGTTTAACTCCATCTTGGGTAAAAGTTTGGCAAGCTGCGTCACCTGACAACTTCCGCAATTTGGACTTCAAAGATGAGTTTACTTCTGTCGAGTCTGCCGTAAATGAAGTTATCAACGAGTACAACCCAGATGTGGTTATTGGTGCACTTCACTACGGTCGTAAGGAAAATGGCGACGGTGTACACAAAATTGCGTCTAAGCTTGCGGATAAGTTTGACGTAATCTTCATGGGTCACGAACACGCTCGTTTCATCGAGCAAGTCGAAAAAGACTCTGATTACACTGAAGAGATGCTTGAGATTTCAATCGATGGCGAAGCTGAGATGGAAGACAAGTCTATCTCAGGAGAGTACAACTCTGAAAACCGTCACACGAAAGTAAAAGTTATTGAGCCAGGCAACTGGGGCTGGGCGCTAGCTAAAGCTGAGATCGAGCTTGAGAAAGACGATAATGGCAAGTGGCAGATTGTCGATACGACGCTTTCAAACCGAAAAGTAGATGAAATTGAAGAAGACGCTGCGCTGCAAAATAAAATGCAGTGGGTACACGATATATCTGTTGCAGATGCGAACGAACTGATTGGTGAAGTTGAAGGTAACTTTACTAACTCAGCAAACGGCGGTGCTGATGAAGCGACCGGTGAAGAGCAAGTGTTAAACAACGATGGCCTTCGTCTCTACACTACCATTCACAACGCTAAACTCGCTGATTCGCCTCTGTCGGCATTGATCAACGACATTCAAATCATGAATATCGAAGAGAAAGGCCCACAAGGCATTAAAGTTGACGTTTCTGCTGCGGCAATCTTCTCTGATGGCTCAAACCTATTTAACGGTCAAGAGTACAAAAAGAAAGACAGTGCAAACCTGTACATGTACGACAACGAACTTGTCGCAGTATCGATTAAAGGTGAGCAGCTAAAAGACTACATGGAATGGTCATACAGCTACTTCAACCAATATGTAGAAGGCGACATCACAGTATCGTTCAACCCAAACATGCCAGCATTCAACTACGACATCTTTGGCGGTTCAATCAAGTACGTTGTGGACCTAAGCAAACAAGGTCGTGTTGAAGACAGTGAAGGTAACAAGATCACCGATGGCGAGCGTATCGACATTGTTGAAATCGCAGGTACTGAGTTTGATGCGAATGCAACTTACACGCTAGCCGTAAACGACTACCGCTACGGCACAACTATGCTGTCAAAAGGCTGGATCACTGAAGCGGATAACCTATGGCAGTCAACAAACGAGCCAATCTATGCTGTTCGTGACATGCTAACTGACTATGTTGATACTCACCACACGCTAGCTCGCAAAGACTTTGACTATCAAAACTGGTATATCAAACAATATGGCATTGTGGCTGAAGATGGCAGCATCACAGAGCAAGGCAGCATGATAGATACTCGCGAAGGTGAAGGTAAAACGCTTTGGAACAAGCTGCAGAACAAAGAGATCTGTATCCTGCGCGCAGAAGCTGGAGCACGCTCCTCAATCTATAAAGCCGTAAACATTAATGATGAATCAACTTACTTTACGAACCCAGAGTTTGGTTCAGCACAAGGTAATGCTCTTTATCAAGGTTGTGTTTACGCTAACCAACCATAAAGAGTGATTCATTAGATAACGCTCTGACAAAGCCTCTCGATACGAGAGGCTTTATTAATTCGGGATTAATAAAATTTCAATCACTGCCTATTCGCTTTCTTTATGCCAGTTCTTGATAGCATGTTTGCCGGCTTCTACACCCAACTGATACGCTTTTGTCAGTTCTCCCTTCGATTGTGTCAGTCGACTCAACGAAAACCCATCTGGCGGACAAACTTCTAATATCTGGATACCTTTTGGCGGATGATTGATAAGCTCAAGCGTTTGATTATAACGCTCATAGATGGTTTGCATTGGCGTAATAAGAGCCGGCGTTTTTTTCAAAAACAGAGGATAACTAGCGCCTAACTTCGGCTTGGATTTCTTATACGATTTATCTCGGCTTCGTATGATCATGATCTTTGAAGCGCCACGTTTTATCGCCTCTTCGATAGGAATAGAATCCGACACGCCGCCATCGACGAAGTGACCATTGTCGAGTTCTACACCACTACGATAAAGAATGGGTAGTGCGCTACTCGCCTTCATTGTTTCCGCTAATAGCTCAGAGTCCGGCGTGAGGTATTCCGGCTGACCTGTTGCACTGTTCGTCACAACAAGAAAAAATGGACGCATATCGCTATCAAAAGTTTGCTTATCGATACCGAGTTCTTTAAGGGTAATCTCCCACATCCAGTCCAAGTCAATCATGTCGCCGCCACGAATAAAACGAGAGAGCGATACAAACTCTTTTCTCAAACTATAATCAAGATAAATACGCTTGTTCCTTAGTGGCATCTTAGCGAGGTATGCAGCCAAGTTACTCGCACCGGCCGATACTCCCCAAAAGCTGTCAAAAGGCGAAAAGTCCATTGCCATAAAGTGGTCCAACACGCCGCATGAAAAGACGCTTCTCATCGCGCCACCTTCAACGATTAAGGCCGTTTTTCCGACACGTTCCATGTAGACCTACTCCTTATTTAAGCTCTGCTTCCATTTCGTCAACTCATCGATATGGCGCGGCTCAATGCCACAACAGCCACCAATGATAGAAGCGCCAAGGGCATGCCAGCGTTTCGCGAACACCAAGTACTCTTGCGGAGAAAAATGCCTCACAGTTTGAATCGATGCATTGGCTTGATGACCCGACTTGATTGGCGTAAAGCTATTAGCAAACACACCTACTTCAAGTGACTTACCCACTTGGTTGGTAACCTGATTGACCACTTCTATCGCTCGCTCAATCACTTCTGGGATCGAGCAGTTAAAAAAGACACCCTGTGCGTCAATATCTGCCAATAAGGCGATGGCGTCTTTCAAAGACTCTCCCGAACGTAGCGTTGCAGGCTGATCCTCTTCATCTTGCAGCGTAAAACAGATGTACGCAGGTTTATTGGTGAGACTGAAGAGCTCAGCATACATTTTCGCTTCAGCAATACTTGCGACTGTCTCCGCCAACCACAAATCGACATACTCATCTTGTGCGTGTAGCAGTTCAATGCTTATTGCTTTCCCGCGCTCTGGTTCAAATAGATCGGGGCGATACGAACCAAATACAGGTGGCAGTGAACCTGCTACCTGCACCTTTTGCTCGCTCTGCGATGCAACTTCATGAGCCAACCGTGCTGCTTTACCCGCGAGTGAGACGCCTTGTTCTTCGTATAGCTCATCTCCGAGGTGAAACGGAACGCAAGCGTAACTGTTGACCGTGATGATCTCAGCACCGGCATCAATAAAAGCTTGGTGAGCTTGCTTAACATAATGGGGGGTTTCAATAAGAGCTTGCGCACTCCACAAAGGCTGCGAAAAAGGCGCACCAATACGCTCTAGCTCTCGCCCCATGCCACCATCTAAAATTGTTAATCTAGCCATCCTTCTCACCTACTGCTCTATATTGGTGTTTGTAGACCAGCCATTAAACCATAAATTTGAATAACTTTAAGTGTAGGATGGAAACAAGATAGATCATGGTGACCGTGAAGCTTAAGCGGGATTGATGCTGGCCCCAGCTGGAACCAGCATCTCATCTAGTGAGAGTTACTGAATTAACCCGAACATTCTTGGCAATGTAAGACTGATCTCTGGAATAAAAGTAATCGCCAACAAGGTAATTATGAGTAACGCACAGAAAGGTATCACCGATTTAATGACGCTCTCAATCTTGGCTCCACTGACACTACAACCTACAAATAATGCAGTGCCAACTGGAGGCGTTGCAATACCGATACATAGATTAAAGATGATCATCATAGCAAAGTGCACAGGATGCATACCCAACTGAGTTGCAATAGGCATGAAAATAGGGGTGAAAATCAATACGGCGGGGGTCAAGTCCATGAACATGCCCACAACCAACAGTATGAGGTTCATCATGATAAATATCATGATTGGATCGTCTGATATAGACATCATCCACTCACTGATCAAGCTTGGAAGTCCAGTAAATGCCATTGCCCATGACATAATGGTAGAAGCACCAATTAAGAACAACATAATGCCCGTAATTTCTGCCGTTTCTACCAGTATGGTTTTCATGATGTTTAGATTCAAAGTGCGATAGCACAAAGACAGTGCAAAAGCATAAAGCACTGCAATGCACGCCCCCTCTGTTGCTGTAAATATACCTCCGATAATCCCACCGATAACCACAACGATGAGGCCTAAACTCGGCATTGCACGTAAACTTATCTGGAGAGCTTCACGCACTGAAACTCTTGGTGACGTATCTTGGTACCCACGTTTTTTAGCAATAAAGTAGGCAAGTACCATACAGGTTACGCCCATCAATATGCCAGGAATGTAACCCGCAATGAAAAGTGCAGCGATAGAAGTACCACCACTTACTACCGAAAATACAATCAGCGAGTTACTTGGCGGAATAAGCAAACCTGCAGGACATGAAGCAACGTTTACGGCAGTCGAGAAGGATTTGTCGTAACCCTCTTTTTCGAGCTCTGGTTCAAGCGTTTTACCAACTGCTGCCGCAGCGGCTACCGCAGAGCCCGAAACTGAACCAAAAAGCATGTTCGCTATCACGTTAACGTGACATAAACTCCCTGGCATTTTTCCTACTAGAACCTTCGCAAAGTCAACGAGCCTTGCTGCAATACCCCCACGATTCATAATATTGCCCGCAAGAATAAAGAACGGAATCGCTAACAGGCTAAAACTATCAATTCCCGTCACTATTTTCTGCCCTGCGGTCATAAATGCCACATTCGTAGGCATGATAGTGCACATGATAATCAACGAAGAGGTCGCTATAGCAATTGCGATAGGTACGCTAAAAGCAATCAACCCCAAGAACAAACATAGAAGCCAAAAACCAACTGAAATATCCATAACTAACCTCCGCTATGTTCGGGTTTGGTGAATAGCTCTAACGTATTAAGAACGATATAGAGCGTCATGAGTACACCCGCAACTGGGAGAATTGTGTATACATAGGACATTGGGATTTGAAGCGCTGGAGACAACTGAGAACCTGTTCTTCCAATTAGCTGCAAGCCCCCTTTGATCATAGCGACACTGATAAAGGCCACACATGTCGCGTTAATCACTAAGTAGGCGTATTTCTGGTGTGTGCTCTTCAACGCACCAACAAATAAAGTAATGGCTAAATGACCATTCTTGCCAAATAAATAGCTGGCTCCCGCCAAACCAAACCAAATCATTAAGTAACGAGCTGCTTCATCGGTCCACGAACTTGGATCATTGAGTACATAACGACTAAACACCTGCCATGTTACGGCCAACACAAGACTGATAATGGCAAAGCCACAAAAGCAGAGGACAAATTTATCCATCCACTGCTTAATCATATGGATATATTTATACATAAAACTTACCTAATCGAATGCGCCAAAGGGAAATGACCCTTGGCGCAGATAGAGAACGGATGTTGCTTATAGTGCTTCAATTGCGTTGATGTAGTAGCCCAGAACAGGGTCCGATTTGGCTTGCGTGATCATAGGGGCAACTCGCTCACGGAACTTAGATTTATCCACCTCGATAAACTCAACGTTTGCTTGCTTCGCTTTTTTCATGTTAGCGGAATCGATCTCGGCCCAGATTTTGATTTCTTCTTCCATCGACTCGGTCGCAGCTTCCTTAACGATTTTTTGATGCTCTGGAGACAGCCCATTCCACGTGGTTTCAGAAATCATGATGAGGTCAGGTGTAATCATGTGCTGGTCCATAGCGTAGAATTTCGCCACTTCCATGTGCTTCATTTCAACTAGTGAAGAGATATTGTTTTCTGCTGCATCAATGACTCCTTGTTGCAACGCAGTGTAAACCTCCGTAAATGGGACCGGCGTTGCTTTTGCTCCTAATAAACGAATCATCTCAATCATAGTTGGTGATTCTGGAACACGGATCTTTAGACCTGCCAAATCATCAGGAGAATGAATAGGTTTTGAGCTGTAGAAGCTTCGGGAACCACTATCATAAAATGTTAAGCCTAAAAAACCTTTACCTTGGCTAGACTGGAGCATTTTTTCCGCTGCTTCGCTTCGAATGAAGTCATGCATGTGCTCAGAACTTCTAAACAAAAATGGAATAGAAACCGCTTTAAACGTTGGTTCAAAAGACTCGGCTAATGAGCCATTGATTTTCGCCATATCAATGGCACCAGTGACCACTTGTTCTGCTTGATCACGTTCAGAACCTAACATTCCGTTAGCAAAGATGCGCACGTCCAAGTCACCACCAGACTTTTCTTTCACTTTTGCAGCAAAAATCTCCATGCCTTTGTGCGCCGCACTTTCTAAGTTCATCGCGTGGCCGAGTGTTAACGTTTTAGCCTGTACACCGCAAGCAAGAAGTACTGAAGCAGCAGCGAGGGTCAGAGTAGGTTTGATCTTCATGTTTTCATTCCTTGATAGGTAAGTTAGTTTTAATTCTTTTGGTTACTTATTGCACTATCAATGAATACTCTTATATTTTTGTATTACAATTTATCAGCTACACTTATGTGATGGATTGCTTATTTTTTTACCACGTCATATAGCAAACTGTGACAAATTTCTAAAATTGTAGATTCGATATAAAGATAGGAAAGATTAGACAGTTTAGAGCATAAGAATCGCTCTCAAAGTACTATTTTAAAAGCATTAATTATTCTTATTAGCTGCAACATTTGATCGCTGAAATAGGCTAATTTTGTTAACTAGCGCCAATATTCAATACGCAGTTTTGGTTGATATGTGATCGGCTACACATATCAATTTAACTCAACTTTTCATTCTATTTTGCCTAAATATTATGTAAGACAATATGACATTACAATGGAATTAACATAATGAAAAAGTTGACCATCATTGCCGGCTCTATCCTACTCTCCCTACCATTAACCACACTAGCTGATGTCGCTAACAATGGCGTTTCATATCCTGTACCTGCTGACAAGTTTGACATGCGTAACTGGAAGATCACGATCCCATCTGACATTAATGAAGATGGTAAGGTCGATGAAATTGAAGGGGTAGCTATGCTTAGCTACTCTCACGAGGACTTCTTCCATCTCGATCAAGATGGCAACCTAGTATTTGAAGTACACAACAAAGCCATCACCACCAAGAACTCAAAGAATGCACGCTCTGAGCTTCGTCAAATGCCACGCGGCGCGAACTTCGATAACATTCTCACCAACGACAAACTCAACCAATGGGCTCTCTCTAGCCACCCAGATGCCAAAAGCTACAGCGCTGTGGGCGGAACGCTTGAGGCAACGTTGAAAGTCAATCACGTTTCCATGAACGCAAAATTCCCTGAGAAGTACCCTGCACACTCTGTGGTGGTTGGTCAGATTCACGCTAAAAAACACAACGAGTTAATTGAAGCGAAAACCGGTTATGGGCACGGTAATGAACCGCTGAAGATTTTCTACAAGAAGTTTCCTGACCACGAGTATGGTTCCGTTTTCTGGAACTATGAGCGTAACCTAGCCAAAGCTGACCCTGATCGCGCAGACATCGCTTACCCAGTTTGGGGTAACACATGGGAAAACCCAGCAGAACCAGGCAAAGCAGGTATCAAGCTTGGAGAAGAGTTCAGCTACAAAGTGGAAGTGAAAGGCACCATGATGTATCTAACGTTTGAGACTGCTCGACACGATACCGTGAAATACGAAATCGACCTAAGTAAAGGCATCGATGAGAAAGACTTTCCAACTGGCTACGCGGAAGATGACTTCTACTTCAAGGCAGGTGCTTACGGTCAATGTAGCACCCAAGAAAAACACCCAGTTTGGGGACCAGGCTGTGCAGGTACGGGTGACTTCGCGACAGATAAGAAAAATGGCGATTACAACAGCGTAACCTTCTCAGTACTTAAGCTGAATGGTAAATAAAACCGCTCACTAAGACTATTGCGCTCTTGGCACATCTCCAGTTCAAAGAGCGCAATAGATGTGCCACGCGTTATTTCAAGCGCACCGACCGATAAAATACACTCACCTATCAAATAGCATGTCATAAAATACTTGTCTCGACTCAGAAGTACTGCCTCGGTGTGTCACGTAATTGGCGTGTTCATCGTTTGAAGCCGTCGGCGACAACTCGATGCTCCATAGCGCTTTAAACTCATTAGGTACAACCGAATACCTAACGTCCATAATTCGGGATGAGTTATTGGGATCTTGAGCTAGGTATCCATGAGAGAACCAACGAAATCGCTCCACGTCTTTCGCTTGCTGCGAATTTGGATCTAACCAAGGAAAATCTCTGGTAACCACCAGTTTATTAATGGACTCTCCCGGATAAGTTTTTACTGTCCTCCCCACTCGCACTGCATCCGCAAAGTAACTATCCTCAGTCTCATAAACTACCTTCCACACTAGGATATTGGCAAAACTCGGTTTGGCTTCCAGCTCAACAACCTGATGTTGACGCGCCTTGGCCAGTTGCCAGCCCGCAACCTCAGCACGATCCCTTTGAACCATTCCAACAAGCGGATAAGCTAGCGCCCATATCATGGCGATTCTGGCGAACCACGGACTACGCTTTAGTGTTGCGATGACCAACAACATTAAAAGAGGCAAGGTAAATGTGGGATCGATAACTGACACCACACGCCACGCATACCTATCATTGCTAAATGGCCAGAGAAGCTGAGTACCGTAAGAGGTGCACGCATCCAAAAGCGCATGGGTACCGTATCCTAGAGCGCAGTAAAACAAAGTCTGTGCGAATGAAAAGCCGAAACGTTTGGCAAACACGTGGAACAAAACAAAGGCACAAATAACACTGCCAAAGGGGATAAAAAGTAGAGAGTGGGTAAACTGGCGGTGATACTCCAAGAACAGCAAAGGATCGCTTGAAGAGCGAATTAAAACGTCGAGATCAGGCGACATGCCAGCAAGAAGCCCAAGAGCGCCAGCAATCAGTATATTTTGCTTTTTACTCGCCGATTGCGACAAAGACGCGCCGAGGACACCCTGTGTTATTGGATCCATAATTCACTCTAAAGCTGATAATTTCGAAGAGACCATACAATCAGCTATAGCAGTAAATGACTGATCTTTCTAATGTAGCTATGATTGAAGTGAAATCTTTTACCTATCGAGCAAATAGGTTTATACCTATTCCTATATAACAATAAGTATCTATTCATTATGACCGTCAAAGAGATCCTGCAAGTTCGCAACGTCCGCTGTTTCTTAATGTTCCGAAGCAGTTACTTTGCACGCTTTTACTACCCAGTTTTCACACTACTCTACTTGGATTACGGTCTTACCCTCTCACAGTTTGCTATGCTCAATGTCGTTTGGGCGGCGACCATTGTCATTTCAGAAGTGCCATCGGGCGCATTTGCTGACACCTTAGGTCGCAAAAAGCTGGTCGTCCTCTCCTCGCTCGTGATGTTTGTTGAAATCGCCATGATAGCCTTGGTTCCGACAGAGAACCCCAACGTGGTCTTCATGGTTTTCTTGATTAATCGAGTGTTGAGTGGGCTCGCTATGTCATTGGCAAGTGGTGCCGACGAAGCACTCGCGTACGACACACTCAAAGATCAAGGTAAAGAAGAAGTCTGGCCCCAAGTTCTGCAAATGCAGCTTCGCATTGCCTCAAGCGTAGGGATTGTCGTTACCTTGCTTGGTGCGGCGATGTACGATGTGAACTTTATGGCTTCGATTTTTGAAGTGCTTGGGATGAACAGGCCAGAGTCAACACAAGACATCATGCGTATTCCAGTGTTCGCCACTCTAATTGTCGCTCTCATTGCTATCTATGCTGCATTTAGTATGGAAGAAGAGAAAAAGGAGAAGACGGCCGAAGGCGGAAAACTCGCTACAACGATGGCGAGCCTTAAGCTAACCATGAATACTGGGAAGTGGGTGCTATCAACTCCTTACGTTCTGTTTATTTTGCTCTACTACAGCCTATTCGAGCATACCTCGCGCATGTTTCTCACCATGAACAGTCAATATTATCGAGCGATTGAGATCCCCATTATCTACATCGGCTTTATTGGCGCAGGAATCAGTGTGTTTCAAATACTACTCGCAGGAAGGAGCCGCAGGCTGGCTGAACAAATGGAGCCAAAACGATTCATCCTAGCAATGGGGGTCGCCACCATCGCAACCTACTATTGCATTAGTCTGGGCTGGCCTATCTTTGGAGTCATTCCCGCACTAGCATTAATCTTCATCACCATGACGATGAATATATTCATCAGCTATCACCTGAACAAGAAGACCGAATCGCACAACAGAGCCACTGTACTTAGTTTTAAGGGACTCATGTTTAATCTTGGCTATGGGTTTATCGGCATGCTATACGCCTATTACTACAAACTGCTTTCCCAAAACTACACGGAACAACAAATTGAGCAACATATTGATTTCATTGCCTCTCTGTCATCGTTTGTTTACTACTTTGCGTTTCTGTTTATCGCTATCAGTGCTTGGTTCTACATAAACAACAAGCGAAAAACAGTGTTTTCTTAATGGCTAGCTTGGAAGTTATGTAATGCAGTCTATTTCTCTCGCACAGGCTCAGAAAATTGCTCTGCTGTCTCAGGGGCTCCCGGCTCAAAAACTAACTGGCACCGCTTACCAGAAAAGCGTGCAAGCGATGCAGACGTTAGGCTATGTGCAGATTGATACTATCTCTGTAGTGCAACGCGCTCACCACCATACCTTATGGAGCCGGAATCATAGTTACGCTCCAGAGCACTTAGATCGGATGGTGAAAGAACGTTTGGTATACGAATATTGGTCTCATGCTGCTTCGTATCTGGATATGGCAAATTTTCAATTTTCACTACCTCGAAAACACGCCATCAAGTCAGACAAGCAAAATCACTGGTTTAGGAAAAACCCTAAGCTGATGTCGGAGGTACTCGCGAGAATCACATCAGATGGGCCATTAATGGCGAAAGACTTCGATTCTACGGTCACAAAGAAAACGGGATGGGAGAGCAAACCAACTAAACAAGCGCTTGAAATGCTGTATATGCAAGGTGATTTAATGATCACTGAACGCAAAAACTTCCATAAAGTTTACGATCTAACTGAACGTGTACTGCCATCTAGTATCAATACAACCACTCCCTCGGCGCTAGAGTACGCCAAGTTTCTTGTCATTAACTCGCTTGTGACTCATGGTCTAGCCACATTGGCAGAAATAACCTATCTACAAAAAGGTATGAAAGCGAGCGTCAATGAAGCGATAAATCAGCTAATTGAGGAGGGAGAAATAGATAAGGTATCAGTGAATGGAGAGATCTATTTCACTCGTCCTCAATCCCTTTCGTTATTGGATAAAAGGCTGAATCGAAAACAAACACGCATCCTCTCCCCTTTGATAATCTTGTCATTCAGCGCGACAGGGTGAGCAAGCTTTTTAACTTCGATTACCTTCTAGAGTGCTACGTCCCCGCGACCAAACGGCAACATGGCTACTTTGTCTTACCGATATTGTGGGACGGGCGATTGGTTGCGAGAGCAGATTGTAAAGCCCACAGGAAAGAGGCGCACCTAGAGGTTATAACGCTCCACATTGAGCCCAGTGCGAACAAGCAGACTGCATTTAAGGACAATCTGGAGCTTGAACTCACACAATTTGCTCATTTCAACGGATGTGCAACATTCAGTATCACACGACAGATTAGCTAACTCACATGCGAGCCCTAGCCTTTTACTTTTTTAGACACACCGAAGAACTGCTCTGGCGTTTTCTCTTCACCCTGGGCAATAACAAATGCCAGCTCATCCGCCAGAGGTGAACGCAATTGTCTCAGCGTATCTAGATCTTCTCTCGCGAGTGCGGCATTGCCCATCTGAACATGTAATACACCTCGATACATGTAAGGTTCAGGCATTTTTGGAGAGAGAGCTATGGCTTTGTTGTAGTGAAACATCGCGGTATTGTAATGGTCTGGGCCTTGCTTTCTTAGGGTATACGCTAGGTTGTTGTGCGCTTCCGCCCAGTCTTTATCTCGCTTCAAGGCTGTTCGAAATTTTCGCTCTGCATCAAGAAACTGCTTGTCCATCATCAACTCAACACCCTGATTGTATATCCGCTCAGCCCGGCTGAGAGGGTTGCTGCTCGAGCCAGAGCCGGCAGCCCAAAGGCTTGATGAAACGATCATACTGGTTACGAGGATTATAGTGCTTCGCATGGTTCTCTCCTGATTTGCCGACGCTCTTTACTTACGCGACGCAATTCTTACTGGTTCACCTTTTAGCAAAATCACCACACCTCAAATACCAGAAAACACACTCCCTTCGTGTTACCAAAAACGATCCCGTTATCAGTTTGTAATATTTGGTTATATTTCCTCAATAAGAGAACAGTCTCAGAATTTTATATTGAACAGACCTGTCGTTAACGATAAAAATCAGAATTATCTCAAAAACAGCTAACAAAACGCAGCAAGAAAACTTGCACATTTTGTGACCTATTACTCTCACCCTTTGCACTCATCCCCCTTCACCTCTTTAGGGGGATGAGTAGCTATTTTGGGGTGAGGAATATCCTAGGCTCGCCCTAACCAAAAATAAAAAAGGACAAACCATGACATCAATAAAATCTGCTCTGTCTATGGCAGTGATAAGTGCACTAATGTTTGGCTGTGCGTCTGACCCAGCGACATCATCAGCGGATGACAGTGCTGCAACAACGACAGCTGCTGTGGCGGCTGCTCCAGCAGGCGTCGATACCGCCGCAATGGCAGCCTGTGACGCGCCAACGGTTGCTGATAAAGGTCCTGTTAGCAAACAGCTTTTCGTAGTCGGTACGTTTGCCGATTCAAACTGGAAACACGTCGACGGACGTAAGTTCGAGCACAAAGGAGACGGCTTGTATCAAGCAGTGATCGACGAAAAACCAGGTAAGTTCAGCATGCAGTACGCAGCTTCAGACTGGAAACCACAATACACCGCTGAAGGTCGTTCGCTTAACCCAGGAGAGACAAAAGTACTTAAATGGGGTGGCTATGGCAAAGATACTAAATCTGTCATTGAAACTGCTGGAAAGTACGTTTGGTCAGTTAAGTTCGACGAGAAAGCAAATCCCGTCGCCGTTTCAGTGAATAAGTGCATGTAGCGCCTCGTAGCCAAGTGAGTGAACCTCACTTGGCTTCAAATCTCGCTTGACCCCTCAAAACTCTCAATGGCTAACTCAATAGGTTTGCCAATATCCCTCTTTCGTCGCTATCATTTATACCATCTGATGTAATTCACAAAGCCCGCAATGAAAAAGCATGAACAGCTGGTTCAAGACCTGATCAGTAAAATCTGCCAAGGTGTTATCACACACAAACTGCCTTCAGAAAGAGAACTCGCCGACAAATATCAATTATCTCGATTCTCTATTAGAAAGGCCCTATCGAAACTTGAGGCAATTGGTGTAGCCAAACCCAAAACGGGGTCGGGGTATTTTGTTAATACAGCGATGATTGGCTCGCCACTCATATATAACTCGATAACAGAAAATAGCTTCGAGCAGATCTCCTATAAAAAAGTTCAGCTTAACAAACGAGTACCTACTCATCACGAGATGCAAGTTTTCTCTATAGGTGAAAATGATTACTTGTGGCACATCAAACGGTTAAGACTCGTTCAAGATAAAATCACTCAAATAGAAGAAACGATTCTACCGGTACATTTATTCCCTAAAATGAACGACACTATCGTTGAAAGTTCGCTGCAAAAGCTCGCGCTTTCATTGGGCTTAGAAATAGACAGCTACTTAACGAGTTATAAAGCCGTTAGTTTATCTTCAGAAGATGCTAAGTTACTAGAATGCAAACGTTCTACGTCGGCTATGAATATTACTAATCGAGGTTTTCTTTTATCGGGAGAGGCTTTTATTGTCAGTGATATTCTCGATATTAACTATCAATGTACGTATCACACCAAATTTAATAACGAAAGTTTGCAATACCGAGATCAAAACGACCGCTAAATTAGCGGTCGCTTTCTATTAATCATTTTATGGCGTATGGATTGAACCATCAGGCAGTCTACTTTGTGTCCATTCATGTGGACGATATTCAACCGGGAAGTCTTTCGCTGCTTGCACATCCATTTCAACGCCAATACCTGGCTTTTCTGAAGCGTACAAGAAACCTTTTCTTGGCTCTGCTGCATTCGGGAACACGCGGCGCGTATTCTCTTTGTAATGCACGTGTTCTTGAATGGCCGCGTTGTGCAGATGGACATTCATATGCGTGTTCACTGCAGCACCGATTGGTGTCATATCTGGTGGGCAGTGCCAAGCAATTCGCACACCGAAGCTCTCGCAGAAATGACCGAGTTTCAATGCAGGTGTGATACCACCGATTTGCGAAACATGGCAACGAATAAAATCAATCTGACGATTAATGATGATCGACTTCCACTCTTCTGGATTGTTAAACAGCTCGCCTAAAGCCAAAGATACCGAGGTCTGACTGCGGATGTTACTCAACCATTCAGTTTGATTTGGTGGCAGGATATCTTCAATAAAGTATGGATAATACTGCTCGACTTGCTTGGCAAATTGAATCGCTTGGTTCGGGAACAACCTTTCGTGAACATCATGCAGAATATGGAACTGATTACCGTACTTCTCACGAAGTAGCTTAAACATGTTCAGTGTATTCGCCATGTATTGGTCTTGATCGTAATACGAGCCTTCCGTTGGGCTTTCTGTTGTGTGCATGTTCTCTGGTACGCCACCGTAAAAACCAAGCTGACAACGAATGTGCTTATAGCCCTGTTTTAGGAACTGATCGACTTGCTCGTACAAGCCTTCCATAGTGTCACTGGTTGCATGCGTGTAGACCTGAATCGCATCTCTTGATTTGCCGCCAAATAGTTGATGTAACGGCATATTTGCAAGCTTTGCTTTAATGTCCCAAAGCGCCATATCCACACCAGAAATCGCATTATTAATGACTGGTCCATTTCGCCAATAGGAATTAACCATCATCATCTGCCACAGGTCTTCGATGTTATTTGCATTTCGACCAATAACCAGTGGCTTAATATATTCATCCACCATTGTTTTTACGGTAAGTGGACGCTGCTGAAATGTTGCACAACCATAACCTGTCACCCCTGATTCGGTTTCCACAATCACTGTAATTAGATTATGACGGTCTGGTTTGGTAATCACACATTCAATATTTGTAATGAGATTTTCTTTCACGATATTGGCTCTAGGTCAGAAATTTCATTCTATCTAACAGCGAAAAAAAACAGAATTCAAGCGCTATTTTATGGCAAAATTTGACTGGTTCGTTATCGATGGACTTTTGCAAAGAAAAACGAACCAATCGATGAAAATAGCTTAAAATTAATGAATTGACGCATTTAATGTGACGAATCTCTCTGTTTTTTCGATTGGGGCAGATACGCCCTCTGGATATTATGTCCCCATCAAATAACGGCAGGAAATTCCATTATGCAACTGACTGAAACGCTTGATGACGTGAACTCAACAACGAAAAATAATAGTGAGCAAAACGGTTTCAACGACAACCTAAAAGTGCTAGTGACGGCGCTTGGTGGTGAGAGCAACATCGTAAACATTACCCACTGTATGACGCGCCTGCGCTTTAAGCTTGCAGACGAGTCACTGGCAAAGAAAGATGCCCTTGAGAAAATCCCTGGTGTGCGAGGCGTTGTGCTAGCACAGGGACAGACTCAAGTTGTCATCGGTGTCGATGTGGAGAAATGGTACAACGCGCTCTCTGGTGTCAGCACGAGTACCGAAGAGCCAACTCTCGAAGTCGAAAAAGGTAAACTGTTCCAAAGTGCAATGCGCGTGGTAGCGGGTATTTTCGGGCCAGTAGTACCAGCCATCGCTGGTGCCGGTATGTTAATGGGACTGTTGTCTGGTCTTATCGCTACCAATGTGATTTCAGAATCATCCGATACGGTCTACTTCTTCCGTTCAATCTCTACAGCCGTTTTCTTTTTCCTACCTATGCTGGTTTCTTTCTCTGCTGCTAAGGTGTTTAAAGTTAACGAGTACATCGCACTAGCCGTGTCGTCAGCAATGCTGGCACCAAAACTGGTTGAGAAAGCAGCGCTACTTAAAGATGCTGGCGCGGCACCTGAACTCACCGTAATGGGCGTGATTCCAGTAGAGCTCCTGAACTACGGCGGCGCTATTGTTCCGGCCATCCTAGCCGTTTGGGTACTCTCAAAGGTGACACCGTTTGTTGACCGATTCGTTCCATCGTCAGCAAAACCGGTATTCACACCGCTGCTCGCCTTTACTGTGACATCTACAATCGTCCTATCTTTAGTTGCTCCAGCGGGTATGTGGCTAAGTAACGGTGCGGGCTGGGTAGTGAGCTCACTTCTTGAGATTTCACCAACGCTAACTGGTTTCGTGTTCGGTTTGACACGCCCAATTACTATCGTGTTTGGTATCCACCACAGCATGACGCCAATCAGCTTGAACAACTTTGCTTTGTACGGAAAAGATCTACTGATGCCAATCATGTGTCTTGGCAACCTAGCAATCGCTGGTGCAACTATGGCTGTGTGGTACAAACAGCGTAAGCATGTTTCTAAAGAAGAGTCGTCAGTAACAGTAGGCTCTGGTATCACCGCAATTCTAGGTATCACTGAACCAGCTCTATTCGGTGTTCTAACTAAGTACACAAAGGCACTGTTTACTGCGAGCTTGGCGGCAGGTGTTGTCGGCGCAATCTCTGTGACGATTGATACTCACCTAACAAGCTACATTCTATCGTCTGTGTTCAGTCTTCCTGCATACCTAGCAAGCGGCACACAGAACTTCATTCAAGCAGTACTTGGCGTTGTGGGTGTATTTGCTCTGGCATTTGCTCTGACTATGATGTTTGTTAACGTCGACGACAAGTAATCTACTATTAGCCTAAAACAAAAAGGCTCATACGCTTATAACTAGAGATAGTTACTGGGGTGTGGGCCTTATTAGCGTCTAATACAAGAGGTACATCCTCGACACGCAGAACGTGTTGCAGGGTCTAATCGACCTCTTTGGATCTTACAATACGCATTTCTAAGCACCCTTCTCGCTGCAAACCAGTCTTCCGGTTTTTGCATCAAAAGATAGCCGTTGAAACGCTTTAAAAGCGGCAGGCGATATTCATCAAGAAACTTGCGATCGTATTCAACCTCAAAGTAGTCAAACACTTGTTCTAAAGCGGTGAAGGTCGCCAGTTTGTCTTGAAGTTCAACAAAGCTCATCGTACTGGAAAGGGTTAAGGAAGTTGTCGAGATTGTAAGCGATCAAATGTGAATAGTCACTTTGGAAGCGAATTAGCAAGAAAGGAAAAGGATAGCTGGGAGCGAGGGACAAGCCCAAGGCGTCATTCCCTAAATGGGAAGCCCCCTAGCCTCGGGCTTGTAAAGTTATGCTTGGTACTCTGGGTAGTCAAGCAGACCGACTTCGTTACCGCCAAACAGGGTGTTTGGATTGTGCTCAGCTAGCGGGTAGCCGTGCTTGATACGATTTGGTAAGTCTGGGTTTGAGATAAATGGACGACCGAAGCCAACCATGTCAGCAAGTCCACCAGCCAGAGCCTGCTCTGCCTTCTCTTGGTTATAGCGACCTGCGTAAATGATGGTACCTTGATACGCTTCACGAACCGCTGTTTTGAACTCAGCTGGTGTGTCAGGCGCGTCATCCCAATCCACTTCCGCAATGTGCATGTACACTACGTTATGTTTATTAAGTACACGTGCAGCCGCGGTATAGGTCTCTACAGGTGTCTTATCGACAGTACCGTTTAGAGAAGTAAATGGCGCTAGGCGAACACCCACTTTATCTGCACCAATGGCATCAACAACAGCAGCAACTACTTCGTCTAGGAAACGTAAGCGGTTTTCAGTTGAACCACCATATTCGTCATCACGGTTGTTCGCTTCAGAGTCGATAAACTGGTTGATTAGGTAGCCGTTTGCACCATGTAGCTCGATACCATCGAAACCCGCTTCAACAGCGTTTAGTGCCGCTTGGCGGTATTGCTCGACCACATCTTTGATGTCTTCCTTGGTCATAGCGCGAGGTTCAACCACGTCAACAAAGCCTGGCTCGTTGGTGCCGTTATCGACGAAAACCTTCACATTCTCTGCTTTTAATGCAGAGGAAGAGATAGGCTGTTCACCACCAATGTTATCAGGGTGCGTAACACGACCTACGTGCCAAAGCTGAGCGAAGATAGCGCCGTCTTTTGCGTGTACTGCATCAGTCACTTTTTTCCAGCCAGCGATCTGTTCTTGAGAATAGATACCCGGCGTCCAAGCGTAGCCTTGACCCATTGGAGAGATCTGTGTGCCCTCTGCAACAATAAGACCTGCTGAAGCGCGCTGTGCGTAGTACTCAGCCATCATATCGTTCGCTGCGTTACCTGGCTGTGACGCGCGAGAGCGAGTCATAGGTGGCATCACGATACGGTTTTTAAGAGTAAGTGAACCCAATTGAATTGGTTGAAACATTGAATCTGTCATAATCATAAACCTCTATATGTTCTCTATTATTTGCTCGATTGAATTAGCTCAATAGAGTAACCATCAGGATCTTTTACAAACGCGATGTGAGTTTCGCCGCCTTTCATTGGACCTGGTGCACGAGTGATGTTGCCACCCAGTTGTTCAATGCGCTCACATGCCGCATAAATATCATCACAACCAATCGCAATATGTCCCCATGCATTGCCTTGGTCGTACTGGTCTGTATCCCAGTTGTAAGTCAGCTCGATGGTAGAGCCTGCATCTTGACCCTCGTAGCCTACAAAGACCAGTGAATAGCGATACTCTTCATTCTCGAAACGGTCTAAAACCTTCATGCCAAGAACTTCTGAGTAGAATTTAATGGACTTATCTAGGTCCACTACGCGAATCATTGTGTGCAAAACTTTCATATTAACCCTCGCCTGAATCTTATGTAGACACTCACCTTTAATCGGCTGAGGTAACCACATAAGCGAAATGGAGATTTCCAACTGGCGCTAGATTACGACAAAAGGGAAAGTACGTGAAATTATCAGATATTATGATTTGCATAATATTTTGGAATGATAGAGGGCAGCTGATGCGGGATAGTAATTAAAGAGCCCACTGTTTAGTGGGCTCTTTACATCGACGAGCAACCTTATTGTTACTGCTTTTGAACGATAAACATATGGTAGCCAAACTCTTCGGCAAATTGAGTACAGATCTCTACCTCATGCTTGATGTCTTTCCATGCAGCCTTTTCAGACATCTCTGGTTCAAGCTCTTTGACTCGTTCACCCAGTGGTCCGTAGTAGTTCATCCAAGCTTCACGGCTCATCGGAAAGTGGTCAACAACTTGGTAGCCCGCATTTTTAATCTGTTCAAGGCGAGTGTCTACCTGTTGGATATCGGGATACTCTTGATTCCAAAACGCCACCGACGCTTCACTTGGCGTCGATGTCTTCCAAACCATGTCACTCAACATAATGTATCCGTGGTCCGTTAAGAAAGACTTCCATTGTGATAGGGCTTTTTCTACTCCCATGATGTAAGCACTACCTTCTGCCCAGATAAGATCGAAACTTTGTGGTTCAAATGGTAGCTCTGTCATACTTGCAACAACGGTATTGAGCCTTTCCGCTAAACCAAGTTGTTGGAAACGCTCGACAAGTCGATCCAACGCTGACTGCTCATTATCGATTGCAGTAATAGTTGCATTACTGTTTTCTGCTAGCACTTTGGTTGCCAGTCCTTTTCCGCAACCAACTTCAAGCAGGTTTTTGGGCGTTTTTGGTACTGCGTTTAGTGCCTTTTGTGTTTCTTGCTCACTTCCCGGTCCCCAACGTTCAAGCGTTTCGAATACCGTCATAAAGTCAGCCATATAAAGTTCGTGTTCGTTCATGTCTTTTGATAACCATTTCAATCTCAGGGCATCTTTTTCACTAAAGCCCTGATTAATTAACCATTCGAGATGGGCATCTGGCGCTAACTTATCTAGCCCTTCATGCCATGCTTTAAGATCACCTTCTCCCAACATAGCGGCTAACAGATCACGCGAGCGCTGCTTCTGCTCAATCTCATCATCCAATACTTGCAAGCGTTTCTGTAACAATGCTCGGTCGACTCTCGCTTCCAAACACGCTTTACACTCTTTCAGAGTCAAACCTCCAGCTTGCAGTTGTTGGATCAATCGGACACGTTGCAGGTCTTTATCGCTGTAGACTCGGTAACCATTGGATAAACGTTTCCCGCTAATAAGGTTCTGTTTTTCATAATAAAGCAGCGCTGTTCTCGACAACCCCACTTCTGCGGCTAACTCTGATATCCGATACACCACAACGTCCTCTCCGATTGATGGTTGGCACTGTAAACTATAAAGCTGTAGACAGGTCAACAGCAAATAGAAAAAACCGCGACCAAAAGGACGCGGTTATCATTATGAACTTCAGCTTATACAGTCAATAGATGGACGCCTACTCAAAACCTGAGTATTTGACCCCTGATAAATGTGCCATTTCCCGATTCCATGTCGCCAAATCTTTCTTATTAAACTGACCGAGTTCATTGTGACCACACGCCCTCGCCATAACCTGCATTAAAGAAACCGAGGCTTCAAAGAAGTTCTTTAGCTGGTGAGAGGCTTTGTCGACGTTTAGTCGCTGCCTTAAATCGGCTTTTTGTGTAGCAATGCCAGCAGGGCAGTTGTTGGTATTGCACATTCGAGCAGCAACGCAGCCGATGGATTGCATCGCACTATTCGAAATCGCTACACCATCAGCACCCAGCGCCATCGCTTTCACAAAATCCATTGGTACTCGCAACCCACCTGTGATGATGAGCGTTACCTTACCGCTCATACCTTGTTGATCCAGATAGCGACGAGCTCTTGCCAGTGCAGGAATCGTTGGCACGCTAATGTGATCCCTAAACATTTCAGGCGCAGCCCCCGTACCGCCTCCTCTACCGTCGAGAATGATGTAATCAGCACTTGCATCCAATGCAAATTGAATGTCTTCCTCAATATGGTTTGCGCTGAGCTTAAAGCCAATAGGAATGCCCCCTGTGACCTCCCGTACTCTATCTGCAAATTTTTTAAAGTCTTCCACCGTATGGAGATCTTTAAAGGTAGGTGGAGATATTGCGGCCTCGCCTTCCGGAATACCGCGAACCTCAGATATCTTCCCAATATTCTTGTTGCCAGGAAGGTGGCCACCGGTTCCTGTTTTTGCGCCCTGCCCTCCTTTAAAGTGGAACGCTTGAACAGATTTCAGCTTTTCTTCATCGTAGCCAAAGCCTGCACTGGCTAGCTCGTAAAAGTAGCGTGAATTAGCGGCTTGCTCTTCTGGAAGCATTCCCCCCTTCTCCAGAGCAAATACCTGTTCCCGCAAGCTCAGCCCCCGTCGCCAGTGAGACTTTCGCCTCTTCGGATAACGCACCAAAACTCATGTCAGATACGAACAGAGGAATGTTCAGCTTGAGCGGCTTCTTAGCTTGTGGGCCAATTACAAGTTCTGTACCTACCGCCACATCTTCCAGCAAAGGCTTTGTCGCCATTTGCGCCACCATAATTTGAAGATCATCCCAATGCGGCAGTAGATGTCGCGGAACACCCATCGACGTCATCGGCCCGTGATGACCAAGCTTTGATAGTCCCTCGCGAGCGAGCTGATGGATAAACTCAACGGTCGGCTCTTCTTTGGTTTGAGTTGCTATCGGTGCGGCATCAGCAGCACTCGAAATACCCGGTCCCTCTTTACCCACCATGTCATCCAAAAAGTTTTTATGTGTGCCATCGCAATAGGGAAGATTTGCAGAATGCTTGCACCGACACAGATAGGCGTCACCCGTTGACTCGGCCTTGAAGCTTTTCGGTTTAAAGTCAGTACCGGCATGAGAGCCGTCACAATAAGGTTGGTTTTTGGAACGGCCACATGTACAGAAGTAATAATCTTGACCTTCGGTCAGCTCAACTTTGACCGGGATGTTATTGGCAATGATTGGTTTGCTCATAGTGCTTCCTTGATCGGATTATAGTTATCGCACTGTAAAGCGTAGAACATCTCCAGATTTTGATCGCTAGCGCACACTGTGAGGTCTCAATGTGACCATAAAAAAGCCAACCACGAGGGTTGGCTTAATTGATAAATGACTCACACTCCTTAGAAAGGAGTGACACAATCGGTGTAGCTTTGAGGCGCTACTGGCAGCGCATCATTGTTATTGAAGCCATCGATTGTTGCTGCAAGCGAGATAATAGCGGAGACATCGTTTGACGACCATGTCGCTACCGCTAGTGCAATGATCTCATCTATGGTCATCCAAGTACCATTGACCTCAATTGATGCTGAGCCGGATAAACCATCAGTTCCTGGACGGTGACGTGTGTTGAAGATAAACGCTAGTAACTGTTGAGCAAGCTGCTCTTTATGCATGTTTTCTTCAGCATTGCCATTACTGTCGACAAGGAAGTGTGACACCTCAGACTGCCAAGTACCCGCTTCCCATATCAGACTGTCGCCACTAAAGGCAGCTGCGACTGGTGCGCCGCCTTGGAACATACCATCGAATGGCTCATCACCCGCGCCAAAATAGGCGGATGGTGAACTGTATGGTGCCAGACTATTTACGTATGTCCTATCTGTTTCATCCAGTTCAGATAGCCCATTTTTGTTATGCCAGTACCCTTTAGTATCAAAGTTCACTAGGACGTCGCAGGTGTTATGGAACGTAAATGTATCGCCGGTTTTGCCGTCGGTACGATTAACCACTTCACCATCAATAACAGGCAAACTGTTTACGTAAGTGAGTACAGATCGAACATCAAACTCGACTTTATCGGTCGTCGTATTACCCCACCCAGGTGATTGACTCAAGCTCTCACTGACCTCGTAAGGGGCTAAATCACCTCGAATATTAGGAACTAACGCTCTGAAGACTGCACACCCGTTGTCTCCTGTATTTTTGCTGATAACACGGTTGTACATGCCACTAATATCATTACCAAAGATGGCGACAAGCTCAGTCCATAGGTCTGGAGTCGCTACTGGGTTGATATCGTCTGGCAATGGCACACTCAATGGTACTGTCAGTTTCACTGGCCAATTCGGAATATATCCTTCACCATCGTCTTTCATGCCATTCTTGTTGCGATCAAACACTTTACACACGGTGATATCAGCAATACCGATACTACCAAACGCGACGACAAGCACAGGATCCGGATCTTCGCCTTTTTTACCCTGAACAGGATCTGCAAAGTCTGTTGGCGTAAAGCCATCATCCGTTTGTTCTCCAGAATCTCGACTTATTACTGCTGCTCCTTGGCCTTGGTCACAGGCTAATGGAGACATAAACCCAAGTCGCAATGCTCCATCGTTATGACGTGCGGCGTAGTTACGAAGCTCTGCAAAGGTCGTAAAGTGCGTGAAGTTCGCATTAAGAGGAGTGACACCATTGACGCTCGCAAACCACATAAAATGATCCACCGACCAAGCAAGCATTTCCTGCTCTAATACGCTAAACGTAATTGGCAGCGCTTCGGAGTCAGTGGTGCGGAAAATAGTTCGGCTCGCGAATGGGTCAGTCACACCAAAGTCCCAGTTTTCGATCAGCTCGTCGCCATTGGCGGGAGTGTTGTAATCTGGGTCATATTGGCAATTCAGGTTCTTATCGTGGAAAGATCGCAAGGCAATGTCGTAGGTAACTGGTATATCTCGGTCACCAAGGCGAACCTTAAAATTGTCAGTTTTGGAGAATCGCGGCACAAACCCAAACACACCACTACAGTTCTCACCGGTTGCGCCATTATCGACATCACCATTACAAGCATCATAGACACTCTCGTAGGTAGACACCCAGGCTTTGTATACGCCACCAGCATTCGGAGTATTGGCAAACGGATAAAGCTGGATAGTATCGCCTTCAGCCAGTTCACCACCATTCTCGGCAATATACTCGCTGCCTAGGACATGTGAACAGGGTATCTCTTGTTCAACCCATTGCCCCTTCACTTTTTGCGTCACAGTGTAAGTTGGATTAGTGAGCGTAATACCATCCTCACCGTCGAAGTAGAACAGACGACATTCAAGAGGTTCTGCAGCAAAAGTCTCGGCGTTTTTCGGTCCACCTTTTCCTTTTACTGCTTCATAACAGGTACCACCATTAACACCCGCATCAGGCTCAATGCTGGACAGCAAACACTTACCCGAAGGGTTCGTGACCTGAAAATAGTAGTAACCTGCCGGAAGCGCAGCAGCACTGCCCGGTGCATTGGGACCCGGACCGCCATCTAAAAATACTTCCAGTTTGGATTCATAACGCACATTCTCATTAACGATCTCCCCTCCGGGGGTGGTCGTGAAAATGGCACCGTCGAGTTTGGCAACCGCGTTTCCTGACAGCGCAAGCGAGGACGCTAGCACAGCAGAGAAACAGAGCCGCTGAGTATAAGTACTGGTTCGCTGAGAGTTCATTCCTTACTCCTTACGAGTTCTGATTGAACTACTACAACAGCAAATCCTATACCGAAGTTAACTAACTGATTTTATTAGGGTTGAAATATAGAGCGGACAGCTTTAAATGTTAACATTTTGATAATTGAGCAGTTTGCTTTTACAGTGGGCGTTACAGTCTGTAACGACGTAGGATGCTAGTGACATCGCGAATAGTGACCTAATTCTAGCTATCTAGCTCTAACTTGTGCTTTTTGATTAAACGATACAACGTAGGACGGGAGATATTGAGATACCTTGCCGATGCGGTCATATTGTATTTGTGGTCTCTAATGACCTTCTCTATGTGTTTTGATGCGAGTTGGTTATGATCGACTGTTCGAAAGTCACACACCATATCGATGCCTAACGCTTCTGGTTCGATGACACTGCCTGTGGCTAACACCACTGCTCTTTTGATGACATTCTTCAACTCACGAATATTGCCTGGCCAAGGATGATGCCTTAAGACGGTAATACTGGCATCCGACAGGGTAAGCGCTTCTATTCCAGACTTTAGCAACTCTTGTTCTAGAAACGAGTTAGCGAGGAGCTCAATGTCACTTGTCCGCTCCCTCAAGGAAGGTATCGTCAGAGGAAGGACATTCAAACGATAGAACAGATCTTGTCTAAAATCCCCATTAGCCATTAGGGTATCGAGCGCTTCATTTGTCGCAGCAATAACACGACAATCGACAGTCTCATTACAGTCTGAACCGAGACTGTGTACCTCTTTAGATTCCAAAAAGTGAAGCAAATGCCCTTGAACTTCCAGCGGCATATCGCCAATTTCATCAAGGAAGAGCGTGCCCGTGTTTGCCCGCTTAATAAAGCCGACATGGTTTTTGACAGCGCCAGTGAAGGCCCCTTTTTCATGTCCAAACAACTCAGATTCGATCAATGAGCGAGGAATCGAACCACAGTTAATTTCGACGAAAGGTCCTTTAGAGCGCATAGATAATTGATGAATTAGCTTAGCACAGCGACTTTTACCTACACCAGTCTCTCCCTGAATCAGTATTTCACTGTCACTGGCTGCATATTGATAAATCCGTTTATTAGTAATATCAATGGCTTTGCTGACTCCACTTAAGCCAGTCAAAGAGTCCTCCTGAATAAACTAAACGACTACTCCTTACAGTTTAGTTGTAGTCACCACGTTTAGAGGAACAGGAGCGTCTCAATAGTGAGACACTGAAATCGAGTGAAATTAACTCTCTGTTGTTAAAGCTGAGTTTCGCTTTTCACATAGGTTGTAGAGAACTCGAACGACTCACACAAATGTTTAGCCACTGAATACTCAAACAGTTGACCATTATCTAGATAAGCATTCTGTGCGACACAAACAAGGTGCTCACCAATTGGTATGTTTAGATACTCTCCCTCAATAGAGGTTGCGTGCCCCACCGTTATCTTGAGGTTCGCACTGTGAACGGTTTGGTTTAGTTGCTCGTTGAGGTAGCCATAAATCGATGATTTAACGTGTTCAATAGACAAGTTTGGAACCACTATTTTGGACAAGTAGATGTACTCAATAATCGTTGGAACACCGTCTAAGATCCGAACGCGCGTAATGCTGTAAACCTCGTCGCCAACCGAACATTTTAGTTTCGCTGCGATGTCTTCTGTCGCTTCAATCAGTTTGAAGGTAACAACTCGAGTATTCACGACTTGTCCACGATCCTCTGCTCTTTTTTTAGTTCCGAGCAGATGGGATTGCGACACCGCATTTGAACGTTGTTTTACAAATGACCCCGAACCACGCTTACGTACTACCAGCCCCTCTTTGACAAGAAAATCCAGCGCTTTCTTGAGCGTTATCTCACTGCATTCAAACTCTTGAGCAAGAGCTTTGCCATCAGGGAGCTTATCGGACGCACTATAGTACCCCGACAAAATGCGCTGCTTCATTTCACTATAAATGCCCTGATACTTGACCATTTCGCTTACTCACTTTCCATAACAATTGAAGTCTACATTAAGTAAAACTGAGATTACTTTCTATTAGAGCTAGCCTCAAGCAATACGACATAAACCTATAGTTTATCCGTTCAATATTTCGACAAAATAGAAAATAATTCGATCAAGATCTAATTTTGAGCCAATAACAATTACAAAACCATATGGTTTTAATATTATTGCCAGCAGAAAACAATTACATGAAAAAGGGTTAATCGGGGTAGTTATGGCATTTCAAGAGAACTTCTTATGGGGCAGCGCATCAGCAGCCTACCAGATCGAAGGCGCAGCGAACCTAGACGGTAAAGGCGATTCGATTTGGGATGTGTACTCACGCGTACCGGGTAATACGTTTAAAGATACAACGGGTGAAGTGGCGATCGACTTCTACCACAAATACGAAGAAGACATCGAACTGATGCGAGAAATGGGTCTTAAGGCTTATCGATTCTCTGTCGCTTGGACGCGCATCATGCCAGATGGTCGCACGGTAAACCCAAAAGGCGTTGAGTTCTACCATAACGTCATTAATAAACTGATCGAATGCGGAATCACACCGATCCTAACAATCTACCACTGGGATCTGCCGCAGGCGCTACAAGATGAATATCAAGGCTGGGAAAGTCGTGAAATTCTGGCGGACTTTACACGTTATTGTGAAGTCTTATTTAGCGAGTATGGTGACAAGGTGCCGTACTGGGTTTGCATGAATGAGCAAAATATTTTCACAAGCCTAGGATATGTTCAAAAGATTCATCCACCTAAAGTCTCTGATTATCAGCGCTTTATTAATGCCAACCATATCGCAAGCCTTGCAAACGCGAGTGCAGTGAAGCGATTCAAAGAGATGGGTGTCAAAGGCCAAATTGGTGCTAGCTTTGCGTACAGTCCTACCTACTCCAAAACAGCCGCGCCAGAAGATGTAATTGCTGCAGAGAACGCGCAAGAGATACAAGATCTGCTCTGGATGGATGTTTACGCAAAAGGTGCTTATCCAAAGATTGGTCTAAAGCTACTGGAGCGTCTTGGCATCCACATCGATTTCCAAGAGGGCGATAAAGAACTGCTTAAAGCGGGTATCTGCGATTTCATGGGTTTGAACTACTATCAATCAGCCACGTTTGTCGCTCCTGAAAACCGCGAGCAGACGGCTCAAACTGGTAATGCGGCGCAGGTTTCTGTAGTTTCTGATGTGGCTCGTATTCCTACTGATGATTACTATGTTCGCGCTGACAACGAACACCTTAAAATGACCGATTGGAACTGGGCTATCGACCCTGAGGGTCTGCGCGTCGCGCTTCGCCGCATCACGTCACGCTACAACCTGCCGATCCTCATCAGTGAGAATGGCTTAGGGGCCTATGATACGCTAACTGAAGACGGTCGAGTACACGATGACTATCGCATCGCATTCCTAAAAGCGCACGTTGAAGCTATCAACGATGCTATTGAAGACGGCTGTGAAGTGATCGGCTACTGCACCTGGTCTTATCAAGATCTGTTCAGCTGGCTGAATGGTTATGCTAAGCGCTATGGCTTTGTTTACGTTGATCGCGATGAAGAGAGCGAGAAAGAGCTAAAACGCTACAAGAAAGACAGTTTCTACTGGTATCAACGAGTCATCGAAAGCAACGGTGAACGACTCGATTAATCAGTGAGTCTCATGGCCTAGCTAATGCTAGGCCTTTTTGTGGAGCCAATAATCAATTGCGATGGCAAGAAAGAACATGACAGCAGGCACCCACATCTCCGTTTGTATGGGTACACCCCATAGCTGCAAAAGCGTTTGAGATTTCCTCTCTCCCGAGTCAGGAAAAACAAGGGGCGCTATTATCAGCAATAGATTTGCAGCAACAGCAAGTAGGGTGTTCAGGGAGATAACCGTGTATCGAACACCTCGATGCGCATAGCAATGGAAAATGAGCAGTGGTACCCAAACGAAAAAATAACTCAGCAACGCTAACGTTGCCCACCCCATGTGTGAAAACTTGAGAAACAAGCAAACGACAACGGAAGCCATTGCCATTTCTATACCCATCGCGCCTTTCGTCTTTACATTCACCGGTGTTAACCTTGTTTTTAGTGAGTGCGTATTGAGTTTAGTTCCAATTGTTACTTCGGACTAAGTAACCAAAAACAACACTACTGAGGTTTCCTTCATCGCTCGTTCAAGCTAGACTTTGCCTCCCATATTATTCCTGAGATTTCACCATGAACGCACCTGCCACTTCCGCCATTGTACTCGACTTCGAGACCACTGGTTTATCACCAAACCAAGGAGATCGCGCAATTGAAATTGGTGCCGTGAAACTAGAAAATGGTGAAGTCGTTGACCGTTTCCAATCGTTGATGAACCCAGGCTTTAGAGTCAGCAGCTTTATTGAAGGCTACACCGGTATCACCAATAAGATGCTGAGCCACGCCCCGAGCTGTGACGTGGTCGCGAGCGAGTTCGTCGATTTTATTGGTGATGCGAATCTAGTGGCTCATAATGCTTCCTTCGATAAACGCTTTCTAGATGCTGAACTGGATTTGATTGGCAAAGGCTATCGCGGTGAGTTTGCTTGCTCACTGTTAGTCTCTCGCCGTCTCAATCAAGAGGCAAGCTCTCACAAACTGGGTGATCTCGTCGCTTATCATAATATTGCTAATGATGGTGTATTTCACCGCGCGTTAGCGGATGCTGAAGTGACCGCGTCACTATGGTTACTGTTGGTCAATTCTCTTACGGATAAGCACGCTATAGGGCAGCCAAGCTTTGAACTGATGCAAAAACTCGCCAAACAGCCAAAAGAATCCGTTGAGAAATTCTTAGCTAAGCAAAGATAGAACCGACTTCAACCTTTCAAAGAGACATCTATGACCTCTACTTTCGACTCCATCGTCCCTGTCGGCGTTCGTTATATGGTGCTATCGGCGCTTGGTTTTGCGCTGATGTCTGCGTGCGTAAAGTACGTGAGTACCTACGGTATTCCTGTATTCGAAATCGTAGCGGCCCGTGCCTTAGTTTCACTCGTACTGAGCTATCTGGATGTAAAACGGAAAGGGATCTGTGTCTGGGGACACAACAGACCCCTGCTGCTATTGCGTGGTATCGTTGGTTCGCTAGCGTTGATCTGCGTGTATTACGCAGTGACGACGCTACCTTTGGCTGAAGCGACCATACTCCAATACATCCACCCTATCTTCACCGCTCTACTGGCGTTTTGGTTTCTAAAAGAGAGCATTCAGAAATCGACCATCATCTGTATCGTGTTGAGCATTTTTGGCTTGATGTTTATGGTAGGTCCGACATTAGGTAGCAACACGTCAGAGCCACTGCCTCTATTTAGTGTTGGTGTCGCGCTTCTTGGTGCATTTGGTAGCTCTATCGCTTACGTTATCGTCAGAAAACTCAGTCAAACTGAAGACAGCTCGGTGATCATTTTCTACTTTCCGCTAGTCGCACTGCCTGTGTCAATCCTCTTGATCGGGGACGACTTCATAATGCCAGATTGGTATCTCACCATGATGTTAGTGGCGGTCGGCGTCTTCACGCAAATTGGTCAGCTAGGTTTAACCAAAGCGATGCAAACACAGGCGGCAGGTAAGGCTTCGGCATACTCTTATGTTCAGATTGTGTTCTCTATTTTGCTGGGGCTAACGCTGTTCAACGAGGTCCCAACCGTCTGGACCTACGTCGGTGGCTCGCTCATCGTGGTTGGGGCACTCATTAATACCTTTGGCAAACGTGCAGCTTCAAAATAGAAAGCTTCATGATCAGTCGGTATAAGCTGCCGACTGATACCTTGCTACCGGTCTTATCGCACTTCTCACGATTGTCAGTAGCCACCAAACGACCGCAAACATTAAACCTCCGCGAAGCGTATAAGTGAGAGTTCTCCACACCAATGTTTCTCTCTCTGCAGATAGCATCAGCTCATAAGGATAGCGCTCAGAGGCTGCTTGGTGTTCTAGTATACGCTCTGACCAATAATCACTGGCAACATCACCATGCTCACTAGAATACCTAGGATTCGCATCTCCTTGCAAAAACACATGGTAGTCATAGTGCTGAGAAGGTTTTTCAAGCCAATGTCCAACTACTCGCCTAGGGTTTACATACGCAAAGTACTTTGTGTCTTGCTCTTGCTTGGCAATGACAAAAGAGGGCTCGGGAAAGTAGTTGGTAAGCAATGACCAACCAATGAAGACACCCTGAGCATTTGCGTTCCCATCCCAATGAGCAAGAGTAGATTGAGTTTCACCAAAGATACTGCAAGCATACCACCCTGCCCCAAGTGCTTTAATGTACCCAAGGGCTCTCACTTCCTCTTCCGTGTATGACACTTGATTGTAGTAGCTCTTGTGTTCAGCCTCACAACCATCATGGCGAGGTAACGCATCAATTAATTCGATTGTCGATTCAATTCGACTGTCAACGCTAACCAAACTTGTTTGCATCTCATCTTTTATTTCTTGAATCAGCGAGGCTCTTGCCAATACATAGCTAAACGCTGCTAACAACCCTAGCAATAGCGCTATTCGAACTGTTTTTCTCATTGTACTTCACTCACTCCATGTGCGTGCTGTCGTCGTCTTCGAATACCAAGAGCCATGACTAAGATAACAACCACACCAAACGCACAAAGAAGACGAATCGCAAAAGTGACCATCCCTTGAGTAAATAATGATGTATCTTTATAGACTGAGATAGAAATCGGGAAACGCTCTGACGTCTTGGTGGTTTTATATTGACTCTGAGCTAGACTACCTTGTTCTAGTAAAGGCTGCTCACTGTTAGAGAAATGGAGAACCCGATATGTTTGATAGGGAATATGTTGCACCCACCACCCCAAGATTGCGCTCGGATTAATAGTAGCAACTGCGATATCAATACCTTGATATACAGTAAGTGCGAAAGAAGGATTACCATCACTTCTTGCGAAGTGCAGTTTAGCAAACCCGATATTATGCTTTCGCTCTTCATTCCAAAAACTTGCATCGAGCACCTGTTTTGTCGGCCCCAAGTTGCTGCATATCTCGTACACCCCGTCTGTCTGGCTACCTACAAACAAACCCCTTATGGGTACACTACGAAACACCGTATGACCTAGCTCTGTTTGCAACGAGCTGTCACAGGCTCTAACCGGCGACAATTGATCGGATATAGATTCAAGTTCACTTTGAACTTGACTAAGTTGCTGCTCGATGCCTTCCAGCACCTGCTCTGCTTCTTGACTTGCTTGTTCGCGAAACGTAAAAAACTGATATACACACCCAACTAAGAGAGTGTAAATAAAAATATAAAATAAGTTCGTAGTAGTCTGTTTCAATCGCATTTATTAGGAATTTTCTGATTTTCCTTACCGTTATACACTAGCATAAACACACGAACTTTATCTCAACGCAATTTTCTTAGAGTAATTAAATACAAGGCTGACATTTACATTTATTTCATAAATATATGTGATATTTTGTTAATTTTGGTAAACACTTAAAATATCCAGGTAGACATTATAAATTAAGCCTTCTAAAGACTCACATGTGGATATCTTTACGTAGGTTTTAATATCGAGCGCCGCAACAGACCAAAGCTACTCCAAATAAAAAATATCGCTATTAACAAACGCAGCCAATAAACTCCTGCTCGTTTGAGCATATCCACAATGGAAGCCGCAGATTGTATTGAATAAGGGTACTTCTTCGAGTGCGCTGACTTCAAAAGCATACTTTGCAGCTCAACGGGAGCGCGCGTGTAGGCCGGTACATTCTCACCATCCAGTCTCAAGCTATAATTTGCGTACGGCAAACTCGGCTCGATCCAATAGCCCAAAACTCGGCGTGGATTGACGTAAGCGAAGGCTTTTAAATTGCCACTTTCTTTACCAACCACAAATGAGGTTTCTGGAAAATGCACCGTCAGTAATGAACGACCAACAAACACGTCCTCAACTTTTGCTCCGCTCCAGTAGTTGAGTTTTGATAAGGTTTTTCCAAACATGCTGCAGACATACCACTGTTCTCCTGCATCAAAAACATACCCTACCGCGCGAATTCGTTCATTCTCATGAGCGATATCGGCGTACTCCCTCTTCACTTCATTTGGGCAGCTTGGGTCGCTAGGTAGATCATCGATGATTTTAAGAATGTCTTCGATTTGCTGGTCAATTTTAGCGGTAGATTGGCTAGCGCTAACCTCAAGTTCATTATTTATCGATAGGTAAGCGAATACTAAGCTTACAGTTCCTGACAGTAAGGCAACGATAAAGGCTCTAATCACGACTCACCTCTAGCTCAGCATCTTGCTGCTCCTTGTGGGTACTGAGTTTATAGACACCAAAAACAAGCAAACACAATAACGCCACCGCTCCTCCAACAGCGAGCCTCTGCAAAAAAGTTATCATTCGTTCTTGCAGCACAAAAGTGGGTTGGGTTGCCTTAATCATGATGGGGTATCGTTCAGATTGGACTGTACTTTCAAACCCTGCATCACTGGTGAACTGCTCTCCAGCAATGATGAGACGCTCACCATCGCTAAAAAATAACTCTAGCTGCGTGTTGGGTACTAAAGGTTCTACCCACCATCCTAGTATGATTCGAGGGTTTATCGTGCCTATTGCTATTTTTCCATTACCAATAACCGCAAGCGCATAAGACAAATCGCGACGGTACTGTTTAGTCTTTAGCTTGGCAAAGAAGATATCTCGCTGAGAACGAGCATTCCAAAAGGTATCGTCAACGTGCCCTGTTTGAGGTCCAAAATTACTGCAGTACACGTTTTTGGCTTGCCTAGCTGAGGAGCGCTCCCCGACCGCAAGCCCACGTAAACCGACACTTTTAAATACATGGTTGGCAAGAGTCCGCTGTACCTCTTCACTGCAATCGCTGGGAACATAGATAGATCTAAGTTCGTCCTCTATCGTAGCGAGTTGGCTTTCAACTTGGGTTAACACACGCTCTGCACTATCACTGAGCTCCTGACGAAACGTCAGCACTTGATACACACAGCCGACAAGCAGAGTGTAGAGAAAAATTAAGATTAGGTTTTGCCAAGTACGCTTTGGAAACACGAGTTAATATTGCTTTTATTTATTAGTAACTTAGCGATAATACTTCGCACCTATTGATGATTTCATTAATCTGACGCAACGTTTTCGTTGCTTGGTATCAGCCAGTGAGAATCACCCCTGTCTTGACTGCGCTCGAATGGATAAAATCTCGTCAGCGTCAATAGATAACGACTCCAAAAACTCCTGATGGGCGTCTGGACGCATTCGTTCAAATTGACAATGCCACTGCTGCATGTCTTTTTCGTCGAAACCAGCACTGCGCATGATCTCAACCCATTGAGCTTTATTCATGGTTGCTGAGGTAGATGTTATGGGCTCACCGAGCGCAGCAAGAATTGCTTTTTGTTGCAGTCTTAGTGATTGAACTTCGTTCTCTAGTGCTTGATATTGATTTCTCAATATCTCTTGGGGTTTCTGATGGTTTTGCTTACCGAGGAGCTCAATAATTTCCTGGATAGGCAAGCCAAACGACCGATACGAAATTATCTGCTTTAATCGCTCGATCTCCTTTGTCCCATACCAACGGTAGCCATTTTCAGAACGACTAGCCGGCATCAAAAGCCCCTCTCGCTCGTAATAGAGAACCGTTGTCCGTGATATCTGGCACTCTCTCGCTAACTGCGTAACCGTCAACATACCTTACTCCTGCGTCCAATCGTTAGATTTGGGATGACAACACTTGATATCAACACGACAACACCTGCAATCGCTAGTGAATTGGGGAGTTCTCCAAATAGATAAAAGCCGAATATCGAAGCGTAAATAATCTTAATGTATTCAACATTCGAAATAACGTTGGCTTTACCATATTGATAAGCCGTCACGCCAAACCATTGTGCAATTGATGATACAAGTCCAACGCCCAGCAGCAACACAAACTGCTCTATGTTTGGAGAAACCCAACCTTGGATACTAAGTGGTAAAGCCAAAAGACCGACAAAAAATGCCTGGTAGGCAAGCAGCGCGACCTTAGATTCCTGCTGAGCTATTTTTCTCACACATAACGCCGCTATAGCCGCTCCAAAAGCAGCAACTAAACCGAGCAAACTATAGAATAATGTTCCACCCTCAAAGCTTGGCTGAACCACCAGCATAACGCCAACAAAGCCGATAATAAGAGTCGCCATTCTCTGCCACGATACACGCTCGCCCAATACTACGCGCGACAACAAAGCGACAAATAGAACTTGAGTGAATCCCAGAGCCGTTGCATTTGCTAATGGGATAGCGGCCACAACAATAAAGCCAAGAACTAACGCGGTAAACGCGCCTGCTATACGCATAACGTGAAGCTGAAGATGTTTGGGACGAAGAAGTCTCGACCAATTGAACCAAATACTCGGTAGCAACACTGCAAGAAACACTGACTGTCGGAATAGTAAGATCTGGAACGCACTCATTGAAGAATCGCTAAGCACTCTCACCATTACCCCAACCGCAGTAAACAATGCTGTTGATACCAGAGCAAAAAGAATGCCTTTAATAGTTGGAGAGAACCTTAGCAGCGAAAACGTACTCACGTCATATGGTTTGAACGGCATTTTTCATTATCTTCCACATCAATAAGTGAGCAAGGAAGATAAACCCTACACTTATAGACGGGTCAAGACGATGTTTAATAAATAACGTCAGGCACTTGGCGACTAGGAGGCTTAGCGGTTAACTGGCGCTTGCTGCATTCGTTGTGCGCGCTCTGCTTCTTGCTCTACCAAAATTTTCTCATGTGTCCTGAAAAATGGTAAGTAAATAAAGTAGGCATTCACCATTGCAAACACAACCATTAAGGCGTTCATGTAGCTACCATTTGCAGCCCATGCCGCTCCTATAGGTGCAGGCACTGACCAAGGAATCATTAATACCACACGATCTAAGACCTCAGCAGAGGTTAAAAACCAAGCAATAGTGGCATTAAACATAGGAACGAAGATAAACGGCACAAGAAAAAGCGGATTCATAATAATTGGGAAGCCGAACAATATTGGTTCGTTTATATTGAATATCGCAGGAATAGCGCCAACTTTACCCACCGACTTCAGCTGCTTCGAACGGCTTTTAATCGCTAGATATACAAGAGGGAGAGTTGAACCCACCCCGCCAATTAGAACAAAAAAAGTCCCAAAAAGCAGGTAGATAAATATGGGGAAGAACCTGACCACCAGCTTCTAATGCAGTCTGATTTTCTAGCAGGTTAGACATCCAAAATGGGTTCATAATTCCGGTAATGATCAGCGCACCGTGAATCCCCATAAACCATAGAAGCTGACAGATGAGTATCGAAATCAAGACCGCAGCAAGACTATCAGAGGCTAACACTAAGGGGCGGAACAGCTCTTCTATCAACTGAGGAAAATGCACACCAAACTGAGCATCTAGAAAAACATTAAATGTCGAGATACTGATCATGACCGCGAAGATAGGCACGATAAGCTTGAAACTTTGAATCGTTAGGATGGGCACGTCTTCGGGCATCTTGATGTACCATCCCATACGGATAAACAACCTGACGATCTCGATAGAGTAAAGACTTGCGATAAGGGCAGTAAAAAAGCCCCGCCCCACCAAGATAGCGAACGTCTTCTTGCCCATCGATATAGAAGCCCGCCAACATGAGAAATGCCATACAGCCTGTCAGTCCAGACAGTCGTTCTGGCAATTGATAGCTCTTAGCGAGACTTGCCGAAACGCCAAAGGAAACGATAAGCCCGACGACACCTAGAGTCAGCTGATAAGTCGGCAACAATATAGGTCTAAGCGCCAGAGATAAGTCCATCCAAGCCATTGACATCCAAGACTCGGAATCCGCAAACGGAGGAAAGATAATCGGAACAAACATACAGCCGACGAAGATGAAGGGCATCGCCAGCTGGAAACCATCACGCATAGCCATAAGGTGCTGACTGCGCATCAGCAGTTTTGCTACAGGATTCATGAACTGCTCTACCTGATTGGCACACAGTCTCATAATGGATTGGTTCATTCACTCTACCAGCTATATGGATCCGCGACAGGATACCCGAAAGCAAAGATACGCGGAAACCGACTATCCAAATCTGCTGACTCCACCACGTTTTTCACCCAACCGTTCGCTAAATTCCGAATTCAGATCACGGTTCATCAGCCAGCGAGCCATTTCAGACGCTGAATTGAAACAATCCACTTCGATTGAACGGGCTGGTTTCCCAAATCCAGAACATTCGTTAACTGTGTCACGAATTTTTCGCCATAACTTTGGTTTCCAGTGATCGTTTTCACACTTGGATGGAAATCATTTGGAAACCGGTTTCCAAATGATTTCCTAGCGTGCATATTGAATAGGCATTCAAGATTCTGGAGAAGAAAAAATGAAAAAAATTATGCTTTGCTGCTCTGCTGGTATGTCTACCTCTCTACTGGTTAAGAAAATGGAAGCGTCTGCGCAAGAACGCGGTATCGAGGCTGAAATCAAAGCATTTGGCGCAAGTGAGTTTGACGTTCAAGTAGGCAACTACGAAGTCGTTCTACTTGGTCCTCAAGTGAAATACATGCAAGCAGATTTCCAAAAGAAAGCAGATGCTCATGGCATCAAGGTTGAGCCAATCAACATGATGGATTACGGCATGCAAAAAGGCGATAAGGTGCTTGATTTTGCACTAGAACTTATCGGCTAACTTCTTTTTGCTCGGTGTCCCCCCTTGGTCACTTTTTGACGCCGAGCTTTTCTTAATTTTATCCTAACGAGAGTAACGACATGGGCGCTATGTACGACAAAATGGTCAATGTTATCGAGCAAAAGGTCACCCCTATTGCCGGTAAGATTGGTCAACAAAAATACATCACTTCTATACGTGACGGCTTTATTGCTGCACTACCTTTTATGATTGTTGGTTCTTTCATGCTGGTGTTTATCTTCCCTCCGTTTTCTGCGGAAACAACTTGGGGATTTGCACGCGCATGGCTAGATTTTTCTGAGACGTATCGTGAGCAGTTGATGCTGCCATTCAACTTGAGTATGGGGATCATGACCATATTCATATCGGTGGGGATAGCGTCCAGCTTGGCTCGCCATCACGATCTTGATCCTGTTACGACAGGTCTACTATCACTAATGAGCTTCCTGCTTGTTGCAGCGCCAGTACAAGACGGCATGCTGTCAATGCAGTACTTCTCGGGCCAAGGTATCTTCACGGCAATCATTACTGCATTGTACTCAACGGAAGTTTACGCATACCTGAAGCGCAACAACATCACCATCAAGCTTCCACCTGAAGTACCAACGGGTGTTGCACGCTCATTTGAAATCCTAATTCCTGTACTGGCGATCATCATTACGCTTCACCCACTAAACCTGTTCATTGAAGCACAAACTGGCATGATCATCCCAGAAGCAATTATGGCCCTAGTTCAGCCTCTAGTTTCTGCATCTGACACGCTTCCAGCGGTTCTACTAGCGGTACTTGTTTGTCAAATCCTATGGTTCGCTGGTATCCACGGTGCGCTTATTGTAACGGGTATCATGAACCCATTCTGGATGGCTAACCTTTCAGTTAACCAAGCTGCAATGGCAGCAGGTGAAGCAATTCCGCACATCTTCGTTCAAGGTTTCTGGGATCACTACCTACTTATCGGTGGTGTAGGTTCAACGCTTCCACTTGCGTTCCTACTACTTCGTAGTAAAGCCGTTCACCTACGCACTATTGGTAAGATGGGTACAGTACCAGGTCTATTTAACATCAACGAACCAATTCTGTTTGGTGCGCCAATCATCATGAACCCAGTGTTCTTCCTACCATTCATCTTGGTACCAATGGTGAACGCGACTCTTGGTTGGTTTGCTCTTGACTGGGGTCTAGTAGAGCGCGTGGTTTCTCTAACGCCTTGGACAACACCAGGACCTATCGGTGCATCGTGGGCAGCTAACTGGGCATTCAGTCCTGTCATCATGTGCTTCATCTGTATGGCTATGTCGGCAATGATGTACCTACCGTTCCTAAAAGCTTATGAGAAGCAACTTCTAGAGCAAGAAGCAGCGGACGAGAAGAAGCAACAAGAAGCTGCAGGTCAACCAGTTACAGCTTAATCAACCAGTTATTAGTAACAACAAACGCAGTTGACATAAATAATAAAAAAGTCGCCCCCTAGTCTTAATTGGGGTTGAGCGTGGGGCGACACTTCCTACCTTCGGGTAGACACCATTTAAGATTTAAGAGGTACGTAAAATGGAAACTATGGATTTAGAAGAACAAGTCATGGGCATCATCATCAACGCGGGTCAATCTCGCAGCCTATGTTATGAAGCGCTTCGCCATGCTAAAAACGGCGAGTTCGAAGAAGCAGAAGGTTTGATGAAAGAAGCACAAGAGTTCGCAAACCAAGCTCACCTAGTGCAGACCCAACTTATCGAAGCTGACGAAGGCACAGGTAAAATGAAGATGACGCTAGTCATGGTTCACGCACAAGATCACCTGATGACCTCTATGCTCGCAAAAGAGCTCGTCGCAGAGATGATTGAACTACATAAGCGTACTGCTAAGTAATTCGGTCTCACCTTACTTTTTCCAGTTTTTCGACCAGACACGGAGCGAGTCAGGCAAGAAGACGTCTTATAGGAGCGTTTTCAACATCTTTGGTCGAAGCAGCTTGGTCGTAGCAGGCCAGTCGTGCTCCATACACTAAGCTGCTTTTTTTCTCGCCCTACATAACCTCTCATCAGACTTGGATCACTACCTCTGAAAGAGTACAATAACGGAAATCTTGGGAAACGGTTTCCCAGTTCTAGAAACTCTATGAATCTATTAAGGTTGTTGTCATGGCTACTATCACCGATGTCTCTCTGCTAGCAAACGTATCGAAAGCGACCGTTTCTCGCGTGATGAGCGGAAGCCGTGGCGTTAAACCAGAGAGTCGTGAGGCTGTATTACGTGCTGCAGAAGAGCTGAACTACCGACCAAATGCCGCTGCGCAAACGTTAGCAAATCAACGCTCTGATTATATCGGCGTGATTCTCTCATCTAGCGATGCAGGGCAAGTTTCTACCTACCTGCCACTCCTTGCAAAGTCATTGAAAGCAAAAGGCAAACACATGCTGGTGCAATTTGCAGAAACTGCAGATGAGCAAGTTCGCATGGTGGAAGAACTCAACCAGAGACACTGTGACGCTATCATCTCGCTCGGTGGCACCGTCGAGGCTCTAGCCAACGACAATGTTATTGCTGTCGACAGTTTGGCGAGCGCCGAGCATGCCATCGGATACGACTATAAGTTTGCGGCTGAGAGCGCATGTCGCTTCTTGTCTAGTAAAGGACATGCGAGCATCGCCATCGTAGTGGATGATGAAAGCTACGCATCGACACAGGTTCTCGAAGGCTATAAAACGTCGCTACAAAATTCAGCCATGCCCGTAAACCGACAGCTTATCGTCACAGCAAATGGCAATAATGAACAAGCAATTATGTCGCTTTTAAACAGCTATCACCCGTTCACGGCGCTAGTAGTTATGCGCGACAGCCAAGCCGCGGTAGCAATGAACCTGTTTAGAGATTTCAACTTAGCGACACCGCAAGAGGTCTCAATCGTATCGCTAGAAGACTCTCAACTGGCAAGTCAGCTTAATCCGCCGCTTACCTGTATCAGTTACCCTTCTCAACAGATCGTCGATATGGCGATGGAGCAATTAGATGCGATTCTAGACGACAAACCCATGTCGAATAAGCCTCTGATTACTGGTCGACTTGTGACTCGTGAGTCGGTTATCAATCGTAGATAGTGACGAGTCAAAAATATCTAAAATCAAAAGAGGAGCGTCTTTTAGAACACGCTCCTTTTTTGATTTTGACTAAGCACGTTCTTCCGACCAATCGACCGACATTTTAAAGTACCAGACACCTGATTTGTTGAACGCTTCACCTTCAACTGCTAACCCAAATTTCTTATAGAAATCTTGAGCACTCACTCTGGCATCGCACCAATAGTAATCGATACCCAACGCGCGAACTGACGCAATGGTATGCTCTAGCATCTTGGTACCAATTCCCTGCCCTTGGTATTCCTCTAGCGTCGCAAACTTTCTTAGCCTGGCTGTTTTGCCATCCAAGTAAACCGACGCTACACACACCAATCGACCATCAATCAAAGCCCCATAATGAAGCGCTTCCTCGTCACCTTCCACTCTACAGAATGATTCCGGCTTATCTGGCCATAAAACCTGATGCCTTATTGGTAATACTTCATCGGCTGTCAGCAGTTTGATTTCCATCTGTGTTCCAATTGCTCCGAGGTGTGTAATAGCAGAGTTATTTTATCGCTATTCTCCTTATTTTCTCCACATTTTGCTCATTTTCTCCACTCAGTCTTCATCGACACTAATGCTTCATTATTGCCAATGAGAGAAACCCCATGAAGAAAACTGTATTCGCACTTTGTATCGTACTGATCGCTACCGCTTTCCAGCCAGCTTTTGCTAAAGGGGAACACAGAAAGCCACCTTCATTTGAAGAGATGGATACCAATGGTGATGGTTTGCTGAGTAAAGATGAACTGCGAGGCCCGCTACTGGATGACTTCGACAAGTTTGATAGCGACGGTGATGGCTTCCTATCTGAGTCTGAGCTTCCTGAGCCACCTGAGCGTCCGAAACGCGATAGCTAATCAACTTTAGTCTCTTCACTGCATAACGGTTCTGTTATGCAGTGTGCTCCTCATTTATATGGAAATAAGGTCTTTACGTGTCCAAGGTATTTCACTTTCCTTTAGTTTGCGCTTTGCTAACCTACCCCATTGTTACTTCTGCTGCTTTGTACCGAGTCGTCGAAGTGGATACATCTTCAACTACCACAGCCAAAGAGTATTACTCCGCTGCGATTTCACCTTCATCATCAACTTGGTGTTTTGAAGATAGCTGCTACGACAGTCAATACACCGTTCTTGGCTACAGTATGAATGGCATGGAAGGTGTCCCTCTCGATCAAGAAGTCGCATTTGGCGTAGACAATCATTTTTACTACCTCGATTATGATTCGCTTTATTCCTACTGCGAGAGCGAGCTGGGGTATGCAACATGTGAGGCGTGGGCAAGCAATCGATGGTACGGCGATGCCAGCACGGGAGTTGGTGGACTCGAGAGCATTCAAGATGCGTTCTACAACGCCAATTACTCTCCACTTTATCACTCGTTTATGGAAAACGACGCCGAGCTTGGCATCGACCCTCAAATGCCCTCGGGATATGAAGAAACGATATTTTCTGTCGGCAATACCACTGAGTTAAAAGCCCGCGCTATCGACTCTGAGGGACGTATTATTGCTAATGCAAGTAGTGGGTACTTTGACTATGACGGTTATTATGTCCAGCCATACAGTAGCCGCGGCTTAATCATTGATGGCAACCAATCGACATCTCTTAAGCCCCAAGCTAACCCTACGTTAAGCTTTGCGGACGCAGAAGGCGAGCAGTTGATCGTTGAAGAGATGGGCTCAACTATTGCGTATGATAGTTTCACCTACCCCATCTCTGGTGAGGAAAGCCAAACCTATATCATAGGCAGCGCTTCGGTCGCCACTTTCGATTATTCAGACTCCTCAAAATACTACAACTCTTTGGATGTCAGCGAGTGTATTGAGTTTGAGCAACCGATTTTGGGTAGCGCATGTCAACACTTTGGTTTCGCAAGCCAGGCATTTATCTGGTCACTCGCAGACGATGGAGAAACACGTTTCCCCGCAAGCAGTTGGGCCACCAGCTACGACAATTATGACTATGCCACAGCTCAAGCCAGCGCCCGCGCAGCTACAATCGTTGAGCGAGAAGACAGCGAATACCAAGGTCTACCAGTGCTCGTTGGATTTAACACCGAGTTAACGGACGATGACTTGATAATGCAAGCTGCGGTCTATTACCCAGGCAGTACTAGCAATTTTTCTGTCGATGAGAACGCGTGGACATCGGTATTTATCAACAACGCCAAACTCGAGTACGACGACAGTTATTACTACAGTAACTCGCTGGCAACGGACATCAACTCACAATTGATTGTTATTGGTGAAACCAAGAGATTGGGAAGCGTACCGGAAGGCGGAGCGGCGGCAAATCGCATGTTTGTTGTAGATGCTGGCCAATCGTCGCCTTCAGCCACCTACTTTAGCGATTTATCACAGTCTATTTTCTTCACTAGCGCTGGCGGTAATGCCAATGCCATCAACACCTACAATGAAATTGTCGGAGAGGTTGATGCAGAAAGTCACACGGAAATTGATGGACCACAACGCCGTCGACGCGGATTTATCTTCCCATACAGTGGCGTCGGAAGTGACGAAGATAGAATGGCGATATTTAGCTCGCGAGCGTGGTGGCTAGATGACCTTACTAATGGTGGCAGCTACGGTGATTTAAACAATGCCTACCGAATCGTTACCGCATCCGACATCAACGACGCGGGCGTCATTTCAGCGACTGCTATTAAATGTGCATCTGGCTATGACAACACCGATCACTTTGCTACTTGTGGCAATGGTTTAGAAGCTGAAACCGTGGTCGCGGTTAAACTCATTCCTATTCAGGGTGCAACAAGTGCCGATATCGATAGTCGGTCAGTGGATACCTCCACAGTCACTCGTGAAGGCGGCAGCATCACCCTGTTTGGCCTATTTTTACTGCTCACGTTTAGGTTGGTCCGTGACTGGTGGTACAGCTAGTCTAAGAACTTATATCGACTTCTACTTCCCCTTAATGACGGAGAAGATCCATAAAGTTATTTATGGATCTTCATCAAAGGAAGTGGACTATACATTCACGACCTTACTGTCACCATCCGCTTGATAACGTGCCCAGATCTGTTCTAGGTTCTCGTTATTGAGCTTTATTTCTTTGTCTTTTAAAAACTCTTCATTATAAAGCTTTGAATAAGAACGATCAGCGAGGTCGCAACTAAACGTCACAATCGTCTTCCCCTTACCCATTCTCGCCGCAGTATAAAATGCACCTGCCACATTGAGAGATGAACTGCTGCCTAAGACAATGCCATCATGCTCCGCAACCAATCGAGAAATGGTCACGAGATCTTGGTCTGGCAACGTGATCGCATGATCGATTTTCGCCTTTCTAAAGTTTTCAACGGTTCGCATAATACCGATGCCCTCGGTAAACGAGCTGCCTTTTGATTGATACTGACCATCTTTCAAAAATGAATAAATGCCTGAACCATCGGGATCGACGAGCCAAGTCTCTAGATCTGGTTTTTTCTGAGATAGGTAGTGCGAGTTACCCGCAATCGTGCCGCCCGTCCCTACTACTGAGACTAACGCGTCGATATTTCCTTGAGTTTGTTGCCAGATTTCGGGACCGGTATTTAAGTAGTGAGCTCGATAGTTACTCAAGTTCTCAAATTGGTCAGCCCACCAACAGTCTTCTCGCTCCGCCCCTATTCGTTTGGCGGTGTGATAGAAATGATCAGGATTCGCAAACGGACAGGGATCAACAAGCAAGAGCTCCGCACCATATAGCGAAATCATCCGCTCTTTCTCTATTGCCTGACCTTTTGGCATAACCACTAGCATTTTGTAGCCTAGCGCCTTTGCCACTAGCGCTAAACCGATCCCGGTATTGCCAGCTGTCCCTTCGACGATCGTCATTCCTGGCTTAAGTTTGCCAGCAGCTATGGCATCGGTAACTAGCTGTAAGGCAGCTCTATCTTTGATTGAACCTCCCGGATTTTGCTGTTCACATTTAAGAAGAATATCGCAGCCAGAAATCTCAGAAAGGCTGTTGATTCGGACGAGATCGGTGTTGCCAATGAGCTCACTTACGTTATTTGCTTTTGGTGCGATTGACATGACAGCTCCACTTATTAATCGATTAACTGATTGATATTCATAAGCGTAGCTCTGAGGCTTACTTAGTCAAGGGAGCGATGAATTGGAAAAGTTCTCATTATCCGAATAGCAATTATAATTAATAGGGTTCAAATCGATTAAGGACAGAGACCATGTTTTTAAAAGAGAGAAAGAGTGGCGACCTCGTAGACGTCGTGGAAATGAGAAGACTGACTAACTTATTCCAAGATAGTGTTGAAGGTCGACTTCAGCCAGGGGAAGAGCAGCAAGACCCACAAGAATTTAAGAAGTCTGATTTGGTTTTTTATGTCCGGTGAAGAGCTACCACGCTGTTGGACGGATCCGAATTACCGCTCCAAAGCTAAGTAGTTCAGCGAGCTCTAGGACTTAGACTTCACAACTTCAAAGAAACCAAACGAGGAAAACCACTAATAGAGAATATTAGTGGTTTTCTTTTGCTAGAGCAGTTTGTTCTTGTATTGCTCCGGTGTCTGGCCCGAATACTTCTTGAACATCGAGATAAATGGGCTTGCTTGGTTATATCCTAGCGTAAATGCCACCTCTTTGACCGAATGTCCACTACGCAATAAATCCATCGAAAACAGATAACGCACCCTCAAGCGCCACTCAGTAAAGCTCATTCCAAGCTCACTTTGACAATATCGCGCTAAAGTCCGCTCTGTCGTATGAACCTTGGACGCCCACTCTTTAAGACTAATGTCGTTCGTCGGCTCCTCTTCAATCGCCGCAAGGATCGGTGCAAGATACTTGTTATTACTTGATGGCAAAAAATGGTGCTGCTCTTGCTGATCGCTCAGTTGATCCAAAAGAACTTGGATTAATCGCTTATCTTTTTCTGACTCCGCCACATTCACACTACGATGGCGAAAATCCTCAATGATCGACGATACAATTGGGGTGACTTTTATCAGGCTCGTGGTTTCTGGAAAGCTATCCGTAAGCTCATGAGCGATGTTCAGTGAGCAGTACTCAAGAGGTTTTCGATTATAGCTGCAGTGCATTACGCCAGCCGGCACCCAAATAGCTAGATGGGGCGGTGCGAGAAATCGAGTGTCCTGGGCCTCCATTTCTAGAATCCCACCACTTATCAGTTGTACTTGCCCCCACGGATGACAGTGAACGCGTGTTTCGGTATTGGAAAGAAACGCATCGAAGTTCATGAAAACATTGGATGGCATCTTGTCGATAGACAAAGAGGGGTGCAGATTTCTAGTGTGTTTTTTCAACTTGTCTTCCTATCGCGCGCAATGTCGTTTTAAAGATACATAATAGTATAACGACCTGTCACACTATGTATCAACAAACAAAACGCGATGAGGTTCACAGTGGTCTATCTTCTCCCTTTCTTTACCGTGCTCATATGGGGCGGTAACGCTATTGTGAACAAACTTTCAGCCTCTGCTATCGAGCCTAGCGCGATGAGTTTTTATCGCTGGGCACTCGCGATTTTGGTGATGACCCCCTTTTGCCTCCCAAAAATAAAACGCTATTGGCCTGAGATCCGTCGTAACAGCGGCAAACTCGCGTTCCTCGCTTTATTAGGTATGGTGCTCAACCAATCGTTAGGCTACTACGCCGCAGCGACCACCACGGCATCGAACATGGCCCTTATTACCTCGCTCGTGCCGCTACTTGCTGTCTTTATCTCAGTACCTCTATTGGGCAAGCGTATTTCAGGATTGAGCATCGTAGGCGGTGTCATTTCTCTTGCAGGTCTCGCATTTATGCTAGGACAAGGAGATGTCGCATTCTTTGTGCACCAAGATGTTTCTCAAGGTGATGGTCTAATGGTCCTGGCAGCCGTGGTTTATGCGACATACTGCGTTTTACTTAAACGTTGGAAGATGCAACTCTCTAGCTGGATGCTCATTTACACGCAAGGGGTATTTGCGGTCATCATGCTGTTCCCACTCTTACTGACCAGTCATCAGGTGATGCCGACTCAAGCCTCACTACCGTTGATCGCCTACGCAGGTTTACTCGGTTCACTTATCGCTCCACTTCTTTGGGTAAAATCCATTGACCTTATTGGTGCAGACAGCAGTGCTATGTTTATGAACCTGCTACCCGTAATAGCCGTAGCGCTCGCAGCCATGCTACTTGGCGAAACCATCACTCAGTTTCACCTTATTGGCGGACTCATGGTGATCTCTGGCGTTATTCTGTCACAAATCAAAACGAGAAAAATGCAGCCGACCACAGAAGGTGTGGCTCAAAATCTCACCATTGATAAGCAGTAACTGGGGCAAAACCATCTAAAAAATCGAGCCCATAAGTCGTAGCACCTTGTTAACAATTTTGTCATACTAAACACCTTAGAAGCTCAAAATGTCGGTCGAACTAAACCACATGGACTGAGAGTAAGCAGCTCAAATAAAAAGGATTACACAAATGAGTAGTGGCAGAAGAGAGACAACCCTTCGTTTTCTTGCTGAACCGGGCGATGTTAATTTCGGTGGCAAGGTACACGGTGGTGCCGTGATGAAATGGATCGATTTAGCAGCCTATGCATGTAGCGCCGCTTGGAGTGGCAAATACTGTATTACGGCTTATGCAGGTGGTATTCGATTTGTTCAGCCGATTCATGTCGGCAACTTGGTCGAGGTTAGCGCAAAGGTCATTTATACCGGCAGATCCTCAATGCACATCGCTATCGACGTACAGGCAAGTGATCCCAAAGAGCTACAGAATAGACTCACCACACACTGTATCGTGATTATGGTGGCAGTCGACGAAGACGGTAAACCCACTTCAGTGCCAGAATGGGTGCCGGAGAGTGAAGAAGACATCAAACTTCGCGACTCCGCGATCAAGCTAATGAACATGCGTAAAGAGATTGGCGAAGAGATGGAAGCGCACGTTAAGTATCTCAAGTAATGCCCTGCTAGCTTCACCTCATGACAGAAGGCAGATCTCGTGACGAAGATCTGCCTTTTCTAACAAGGTCTCATCTACGCCCTAAACTCACCCCAAAAGGATGAGTTTTTGCTAAACGACTTCATCTACACTCGCCGCATATGATAGATTTTTTCTATATCCTGAGAGTGAGCATTGAGAGATCTTATGTCTACCCTTCCGATCGATAATAACAATCAAAAAATACACTTATACCAAATCTTCACACGCCTATACGGCAACAAAAAGACATCCAATAAACCTTGGGGAACTGCCGAGGAGAATGGTGTAGGTAAGTTTAGTGACATCAACGAATCTGCCCTTACCGCAATAAAAGAGCTCGGCATGACACACGTGTGGTACACAGGTGTCCCTCATCATGCCCTAGTGCGTGACTACACTGAGTTTGGTATCAGCAATGATCACCCTGCGGTTGTTAAAGGTCGTGCAGGTTCACCCTATGCAGTCAAAGACTATTACTCGGTAAACCCTGACTTAGCGGACAACCCAGCGAACCGAAACGAGGAATTTCGCGAGCTTATCCAGCGCACCCACGAAGCGGGCCTTAAAGTCATCATTGATATCGTGCCTAATCACGTGGCTAGACAATATCAAGGTCTCAACAACCCACTTGGTGTTACGGACTTTGGTGCAGAGGATGACACCGGCTTAGAGTACTCACGCGAAAACAATTTCTACTACATTCCCAACCAAGGATTTGAGTTACCGGATATTCCCGACCATCTTGTTCCGCTAGGCGGGGAACCACATCCGCTGCTGGCCACACCTTACCTTGAGTATCCAGCGAAATGGACAGGCAATGGCTCACGCAGCGCAAAACCAAATGTCGATGATTGGTACGAAACAGTTAAGGTCAATTACGGCATCAGACCTGATGGCACAAAAGATTTTCCAGAACTGCCAGAGTGTTATCGAAGCAAAAATGCACAACAACATGCCGACTTTTGGTATGCCAGAGATGTGCCTAGCTCTTGGAGAAAATTTCGAGACATAGCACTCTACTGGCTAGAACAAGGGGTTGATGGGTTTCGCTATGATATGGCCGAAATGGTGCCTGTCGAGTTTTGGAGCTTTCTCAACTCATCCATCAAAATGAAGAACCCACAAGCATTCCTGGTTGCTGAGGTCTATCAACCTCATTTGTATCGCGATTACATACATCTTGGAAAGATGGACGCGCTGTACGACAAGGTTGATTTATACGATACCCTGAAAGGCATTATTCGCGGTCATACGCGCACCGGTGAAATCACTCGAATTCAAAATGAGCTCGCAGATATCGAGCCAAATATGCTTCATTTCCTCGATAACCACGATGAACAGCGCATTTCTTGTGAAGCCTTTGCTGGCAGTGCAGGAGCGGCTCTACCAGCTATGGTCTTATCCGCGACTATCAGCCGAGCGCCAACCATGCTCTACTTCGGACAAGAAGTAGGTGAAGCTGGCACAGAAATGGCAGGTTTTGGGCAGCCGACAAGAACCTCTATCTTTGACTATATCGGCGTACCAGCACACCAACGTTGGATGAACGATGGCGCTTTTGATGGCGGTCAGAGTTCCCAGCAAGAGAAACAGTTGCGGGACTATTATCAGCGTCTAATGCAAGTTTCACTCTCTTGCCCGGCCTTTAAAGGTGGCATGGTCCCGATAGGTATAGAGCAGGATTCAGCGCATGGAGAACTTGCCCACAGGCTTTACGGGTTTGTTCGCAGCTGGAAGGAGCATAAGGCATTGGTTGTCACCAACTTTGATGCTAATAGCGCTACCACGTGCCCTATTGCACTCTCAGAGGCCAGTTTTGATGCTTTGGCGCTGCCGGATGGTAACTACCCTCTTAGCTGTTCACTAGAGCCAAGTAAATCCGCCGTCCTACGAGTGCAACAAGGCCGAGCAGTACTCGATATGAACATAAAGCCATTAGCCTCACATATTTTCGAACTGACCTCTGTTGCAAAGTAGCCTCAGAAACTCAGGCGTGCCTAAGCTTAAATGCTGCGGCACGTCATTTAGGTAACTCAGATCACAAAGCAATCAGGTGAAATAGAAATAAACTATACCACTATAAACTTAGCCTATTTTCTCTTCCTCCAACATCAGACTATTCTGGGTCCAATGCAAATGGACAGGATAGTCATAATGAAAACACTAAAAACATCCTTAACTGCTTTAGCACTAACAACGTCAATGGCTACGCCCGCACTCGCGGTCACCGAAGGTGAACTGCTTATCTGGATCAACAGTGATAAAGGCTATGAAGGACTCGCAGAAGTCGGCCGTCAGTTTGAAGAAGATACCGGCATCAAGGTCAGTGTTCAGTTTCCTGAGTCTCTGGAAGCTCGTTTTCAACAAGTGGCGGCTACTGGCGATGGCCCCGATATTATTTTCTGGGCTCATGACAGATTTGGAGGCTATGCGGAATCCGGCTTACTCCGTGAAGTAAATCCAAGCAAAGAGTTTCAGGAGAAACTGGTCGACTTTAGCTGGGATGCCGTCAATTACAAAGGTAAATTGATTGGCTATCCTCTCGCCATTGAGGCTATCTCACTTATCTACAACAAAGACCTATTGCCAGAGCCTCCAAGCACATGGGAAGAGCTGCCAGAAATTCACGCCAAAATGGCAGCGCAAGGCAAAGGTACTATGATGTGGGATGTGAAAAACGCCTACTTCACCTGGCCAATTGTTTCAGCAGGCACCTACTCATTCGCGAAAACTGCAGATGGTCATGATGCAAATGACATTGGCATCAACAACCAACAAGCGCAAGAAAACTTGGCATTCCTATTAGATATGAAGCAGCATGGCGTATTCGACCCTGGAATGGACTACGCCAACGCCGAGTCATCGTTCGTTAAAGGTCAAGTCGCAATGACCATCAACGGACCTTGGTCATGGGGCAACCTCGACAAAGCAGGTATTAATTATGGTGTGGCTGCCTTCCCTACTTTGGATGGCCATAAGTCCAACCCATTTGTTGGTATTTTAAGTGCGGGTATCAGCTCCGCGAGTCCAAATGAAGATTTGGCGGTCGAGTTCATTGAGAACTATTTGTTTACTGATGATGCTTTAGAGACCATCAACAACGATAAACCTCTGGGTGCTGTCACTCTCAAGTCATTCCAACAATCATTAGAATCCGATGACAGGATCCATTCTACCATGATTAACGCCGAAAACGGTGAAATCATGCCAGCCTTACCGCAAATGATGACGTTCTGGATGTCAGAGGGCGCAGCCATTGAGAACGCTCTCACCGGCCGTCAAACGGTCAAAGCCGCTTTGGCCACAGCAGAGAAACAGTTAGTGAAGTAACCTTCACCATAGTTTGGACCTAAATGGTTTTGCCCACACTAGCAAGTGGGCTTTTTTCTATCTGCAATTTTTTTCTATCTGCAAATAGCGAAGTTGTTAGCAAATATATTAATGGAAAGTTGGCAAAGCCTCGCCCTAGTTAGAAGCATCTACGCAAAAACCACGTGAGAACAACATCTTGACGTTGTCACTTCTTTCATAGTGAACATTTAATTGTAAATGGAAGATCACACTCTGCTCTGGATTCACAAAACCGACATGGAATTAACCCAAAATACTGGCTATACACAAAGATACCGTCAAACGATCCTCTGAGGATCGAGCGCGTAAAAAGAGCTGATGTGTCCGTCACCTAGCGCGATAGCATCAGTGTTAGTTGAATATAGGAGAACTAATATGGACCGTACTTGCCCAATGTGTAATACCCCTATGATTGAGAGAAACACAGAACACGTATGCCCTAGAAATGAGATTGGTGATTGCTCCTATGACCCCTACTACCATGAGCTAGAAATTGAGATTGAGCTAGATAAAGAAGGTGATCGCTCGTTCTAGTTTCAGACAAAGCGCAAAGCAAAAGGCGAACTAAGTATTTAGTTCGCCTTTTGCTTTTTTTAGCGCTTATCCACATAGTTAGGTTAACTGAATGACCATCGCATCATATGGCTGCAACATTAAACTATCGAGGTTTTCAAGCTTACCACGTCCATTTGAGAGTAAGATATTTTGGGTAAATTCGTTATATTGGCTCAGATCTACCTGGTGATTTTCACTGCTGAAGTTAGCAACAACTAATAAACGCTCTTCACCAAGATGACGTAAATAAACAAACACGTCTTCATGCTCTTCTAGTAGAGGACGAAACTCTCCATACACTATGGACTTGTGCTGCTTACGAAGAGAAATTAACGCTTTATAGTACTGGTAAATTGAGTCGTCGGAAGCTAAATCCTTCTCCACATTCACCTCTGTGTAGTTTGGATTCACCTCAATCCACGGCGTACCTTTTGTAAAGCCAGCTTGCGGCTCTGTAGACCACTGCATAGGCGTACGGGCATTGTCTCGACCATTTTCTTGCAGCGCTTGCATCATCTCGTCATGACTGATACCTGCGTCTGTCTTGACCTTATAAAAGTTCAGCGACTCGATATCTCGGTATTGCTCAAGATGCTCAAAGTTTGCGTTGGTCATACCAATCTCTTCACCTTGATAGATATATGGAGTACCTTTAAGGCAATGCAAAACGGTAGCCAGCATTTTCGCAGACTTAACACGATGCTCTCCATCATCGCCATACTTCGACACTGCACGAGGAAGATCATGGTTATTCCAGAATAATGAATTCCAGCCCGTATCCTTGAGCTCTAGTTGCCACTTCGTTAGTACTTCCTTAAAAGCCCTTAAATCTAACTTAGCAGGCTGCCATTTATCCCCGTCTTTCCAAGTTAAGGTGATATGTTCAAACTGGAACACCATTGACAGCTCACCTCGTTCGGGTGCGCTGTATAATTTGGCTATCTCCGGCGTTGCGCCCCAAGTTTCTCCTACTGTCAGCAAGTCCTTATCACCAAACGTCGCTTGGTTCATTTTCTGAAGGAGTGGGTGTAGGCGCGGTCCATTGCCTGTGATGCCCTTGTCGATATCTTTACCAATGAGATCGATAACATCGAGTCTAAAACCACCAATCCCCTTCTCTATCCACCAGTTCATCATTTGATGAACTTCATCGTGGACCTTTGAGTTTTCCCAGTTTAGATCAGGCTGTTTTTTGGAGAACAAGTGAAGATAGTACTGCTGAGTCGGCTCGTGCCACTCCCATGCGCTACCACCGAATATGGATTCCAAATCGCTAGGCGCGCTGCCGTCAGACTTTGCATCTCGCCAGACATAGTAATCGCGATATGGCGAGTCTTTTGACTCACACGCTTGTTGAAACCAAGAATGTTCATCGGATGTGTGGTTAACAACAAGGTCCATCACGATACGAATATTCTTTTGTTTAGCTTCCTCGATCAGTGCTTCCATATCCTGCATAGAGCCAAACTCAGGGGCAATGGCTTGATAATTAGAAATATCGTAGCCGTTATCATCCATCGGTGACTGATAGACAGGCGACAACCAAAGAACATCGACGCCCAAACCTGCCAAATAATCGAGCTTTGAGCGAATACCATTTAGGTCACCAATGCCATCACCGTTGGAATCGCAAAAGCTTCGCGGGTAGATTTGATAGACCACAGAGTCATGCCACCATTTTTGTTCCATGAACCGATCCTTTACTAATATTGATTTTCCACCACTTTACGAAGTTCACGCTGGGATTAAAAATAGAATCTTCGTATAATCCTATAGTTTTTTTATATAGCAGAGCTTTCGATGCCATGGCACTAAATAAATCGATAAAGTACTTCTTAGCGGTAGCAAAACACGGCAATATCAAACGTGCCTCTGATGAACTCTACATTAGCCAACCCTCACTCACCGCGGCGATCAAAAAGCTAGAAAGCGAGATGGGAGCACCACTTTTCAACCGTCTCTCAAAAGGTGTGGAGCTGACGGCTTATGGTCTTAAGTTTCGCGAGTTTGCTCAAGAACAGCAAGAGCATTACTTTGCGCTAAAACACCAGTTTAATGATATGCAGCAGCGGCAGTTTGGTAAGGTGAAAATTGGTACTGGTGAAGTATGGTGGGAAGGGTTCGTTAAGCGCTCAGTGATGGACTATCAAGCGATACATCCAGCAAGTTCTTTTCATCTTGAGTTTGGCAACAATCTCTCTTTACTGCATCACTTGATCCAGGGTGATATAGATTTATTTATAGGTCATGAGGTTTCAGACTTGTCCGAATCCTGTCGCGTCGCGTTCCAACCTTTATTTCAAGACTTCGAAGCGCTCTATGTTTCAAATCGCCATCCCCTCGCCACTGGCATCACTAATAACGGTGTGATTAGCGATTATCCTCTACTCAGAGTCACTCCAAACCATCCTAGGCATCAATCCGTTTTATTGAATGGCCTGCCGCACGATGAACTGCTGGACGAACGTATTATCTATGACGTGTATTCAGTAATGGCGAGTATTGATATGCTTCATATAACCCAAGCGGTGATGCCATATAGTCATAGAGCACAAGAGTGGCTAACGAGACACGATTTAGTTGCCATTCACCTCGATGATGAAAAGATCGGAAACATTGGTATCTACACCAAACAAGGGGAAGCGAAGCGAAACGTGGATGAGTTGATTGAACTTCTGAAGTCCAACGCTGATATCGCGTACACAAATGTAAATTCCCTGTAAGGTCACTCGATTGTCATCTTTCTTTCATTAAAGTTTGATGTAATCGCAACTCCTATTTTAGTAAGAGACAGGAGCTCGACTTGACCCTTAGCGACATCACCTTAAGTGAAACCACATTGACCAACTTAAAGTCTGTTGAATATCAATGGATTAGAACCATGTATGTCGAGGGGTATCAAAGAGAAGAGATCAACCACTACATCAATGCTTGCTTTGGTGGTGATGATGTATTTGCTGATTTATTTCAGAGAGTCGCACTGGAGCAAGAAAGCTTATATGTCTTACTCCAGTACGTAGGGTGTGCGCCCTCTAGCCGTGAACTAGGTTAGCGCTATCTTCTGTAGTGGGTGAGCGTTTCAGAATGACATCCACTTCGGTCACCGTATAAGGCTTATCGACCTTACAACTAACATCTTCCACAAAGCGCTCGTAGCTCTTAAACGTCATCGACTCTCGCTTCGGATCAACGTATATCGATACCCAAGTTTTTCTACCCAACTTGGTAATGAAAATATCGACAATCTCAATCTCGTATTCTTGTGCCAAGCCTTTTAAGCTGCGGTAGATCGGTTTAGTGTGCTCAATTGGAGGCATGGCTAGAGTAAGCTCTCGCATACCATTCTTTATGAGTTTAATCGGGTCACTGATAAACGCGAGACTGAACAGCACCACTAAGATTTGGTCGATGTAACGCCCAACCCATCCAAACGACGTCTCTTGGATAATAATCACCAGCACCAATGCGACACCGATAGCACCGGATATCACACCATTGATAAACCAAGCATTCTTCTCTGCCTTGAGGATATCTGAGTTAGACTGCTTGTGGCCTATGTGGCACGCCCAATAAAGAAGTGCACATAGAATCACTGCAGGGAACACGTAGACGGCCATTAGACCCAATGCGGGCTCTCTACCACCAGCAAGGATCACAGGAATATTACTGCCCACCGCAAACGCGATCAAAATCAGTATCGTTATGCCTTTAATCACCACAATTAGCGGCTCAAACGCAAAGAAGCCGATGGGATAATGTCTTGACGTGCCAGACTCTGTAAGCTTCGCGATACGCAATGAGGCGAACGATACCACAGCTGAAAGCAGGTTAAACGAAGCATCTAATAAGATGGCACTAGAACCCGAAATAGAGGCCATAATACCGCCCCAAAGCGCGAGAATACCGGCACCTACCGCTGAAATTATTAATGCTCTGGATTCATTGATTTTTATCATTTGGTCATCCTTTCCAAACGCAGTAACTATTACTATTGTGTTAATTCTTATAACACAGCTATATGACCATTCCTATGGCGGACACACCGTTTGCTCAAAGTTAGTGCAAACGGTGACATCACTTATCACATTCCTACGTTAGGTCAGCTTAGGAACAATTCGTTTTCCACATAAAAACAAAAGTATCAAAAGGTAACATCCTGACAAAGTTGGGGATTTCTTTGCGATTCCCGTACGGTCGCTAACCGTCGGGTAACAGGACTATGACCCTAGGGATCTACATTGTTCACTCCAAGAACCTATTAGAGACGCGAATAATGTCCAAATTAAAACTTTCTGCAGTGGTAGCCATTCTCGTTGGTCTAGTGAGCCTTAATGCTTCGGCACACCCTCAAGGACACCACAAGCACAAACATAAACATAAAGGAAAACCCCACAAGGAAGTCGTAGTCGTTAAGAAGTACCACCCTTCCCCTAAGAAGCGCCCAAAGCATCGACACTACCACTACAAAAAAATGCCGAGGCACACGACGTACATAAAAATCGGCAACTTCACCTATGCACGTGTGGATGGACATTACTACCGCAGACAAGGCGACAATTACGTCAACGTCATCATCAAGTAACAAGTGGGAAAAGTCATCTAGGTGTAGAAAAGAAGAAGCCCGAGCGAATGCTCGGGCGTCGGTTACAAGAACTGTTAGTCGTGATAGTAAGGAATCCGTTTAACAGCCAGCTATACGTAACACCAGTGTTGCTTATTTAACTTGTCGGCGGCCAAACCAATAGGTGTTAAACAAGACAAAAAAATGGGTGACCTTGCGGTCACCCTTATCGTTTTTATCCTTTGACACCGCCGGCGGTCAAACCACCAACCAGCCAACGCTGTGCGAGTAGGAATACGACTGTGATAGGTAGTGCTGATAGTACTGCCGCTGCCGCGAAGTCACCCCATAGGTAGTTCTGAGGGTACAAGTACTGCTGCATACCAACCGCTAGTGTGTACGAGTTTACATCAGAAAGTAGTAGTGATGCTACCGGTACTTCACCAACAACCATGATGAACGACAGAATAAATACAACCGCTAGAATTGGCACTGATAGTGGCAGAAGAACTAGGCGGAATGCTTGCCATGGCGTTGCACCATCAAGTGCTGCAGCTTCTTCTAGAGAGCCATCAATCGTTTCGAAGTAGCCTTTGATTGTCCATACGTGAAGTGCAATACCCCCCAAGTAAGAGAAAATCAGACCGCCGTGTGTATTCAACCCTAGGAACGGAATGTACTGACCTAGTTTGTCGAACAATGCGTAAATCGCTACCAGTGCTAGTACCGCTGGGAACATCTGGAAAATCATCATCGCTTTTAGGATGGTTGACTTACCTTTAAAGCGCATACGAGCAAACGCGTAAGCAGACGTTGTTGATAGACATACAATCAAGATTGATGAAATACCCGCAACTTTAATTGAGTTCCACAACCAAGTTAGTACTGGGAACGGAGGCGGTGTTACTGAGCCGTCTGCGTTCGTTACCGAGAAACCTAGTGCTAGTTTCCAGTGTTCTAGCGATGGGTTCTCTGGGATTAGGCTACCTGTCGCAAAGTTACCTTCACGGAATGAGATCGCGATAATCATCAGTAGTGGGAAAATAATCAGCGATAGGAAAGCCCACATAGCGATGTGTGTTGCCCAAACGCGGTATTTTAATGACTTACCTTGTACCATTGCCATTTTAGGCCTCCTTAGTCTTGAGCTACTTTCGTGACGCGTAGGTTAAGTAGTGCTAGTGCACCTACTAGTAGGAAGATCAGTGTTGCGATTGCACTCGCTAGACCGAAGTCTTGACCACCAGAACCTTCAAACGCGATACGGTACGTGTAGTTAACCAATAGGTCGGTGTAACCCGCTGGCTCAGAAGTACCAATCATGTTAGGACCACCGTTCGTTAGAAGGGCAATCAGTACGAAGTTGTTGAAGTTAAACGCGAAACTAGCAATCAGTAGCGGAGTAAGCGGCTTAATCATCAGCGGCATTGTGATCTTAGTGAAGTTCGAAACAAAGTTTGAACCATCGATTGCTGACGCTTCATACAGGTCATCAGGAATCGCTTTAAGCATACCCATACATAGAATCATCATGTAAGGGAAACCTAGCCAAGTGTTCACGATAAGAATCATCACTTTAGCCATCAGTGGATCAGAGAACCAGTTCGGGCTAATGCCAAATAGACCTTCAAGTAGCATGTTCACTTCACCAAAGCTTTGGTTGAACAAACCCTTAAAGATTAGAATCGAGATAAATGCTGGTACCGCGTATGGAAGAATCAGTAGTACACGATAAACAGCGCGACCGCGTAGTGCTTCCCATTGAACAACACTCGCCAGGATAAGACCAATCAGTACCGTTAGAGCGACGCTCACTGCAGAGAATACGATTGTCCAGATGAAGATGCTGATGAATGGTTCTTTGATACCGTCGTCTTTCCAAACACGTTCAAAGTTATGTGTACCAATACCTACAATGAAGCCAGGAGAGACTGTGTTACCAACAAACTCACCACTGTCATTCACTGGTTGGTAAAAACCTACTTCCATATTTGGACGTAGTAGATCGCCAGTCTTGTTGTCGCGTAGGTCATCAGTGCCTTCAACAAACGTATAAAGCGGCTGTACCGATGCGAACTTACGAAGGCCACTCATACGAATGTCTTCACCACTCGGCATATGCAGATCAATCGTGTTTAAAGTAGAACGGTTTTGAATGATCGTTTTGATCTGTTCCTTATCACCAGCCTGAGTATCTACCGCCGATAGGTCGTAATCAGCTGATGGGCTAGAGATATCAAATTCAGGTGTAGCGAGCAGCTGTTCACCGTCTTTCACATAGATGCGGTGACCGTTTTCTGTCTTATAAAGATCAAACGAGAAGCTCTCACCAGTTTGGAAAGTGCGTTGCATCAGAACGTTTTGAGTTCTTTCCAAAGAGAGTTGGTTCTTCGCGCTGTAGTTCGTGAAGGCTAGGCCTACCGTGTACGCCAAAGGGAAAAGAATAAAAAGGATCATACCCGCAATACCTGGATAGATATAACGGTGCGCGTACGTTTTCTTACTGCCGAAAATATAAAGTGCCAGAGCGGTAAGAATCACAGTAAGCAATGCGAATGCAAGCTCACCACGGGAATACATAAGAATAGTCGCGTAACCATTGATAAGTCCCACTGAGCCAAGAAGTCCCCACTTGATGAATACTTTCTTGCTGCTTGGAACTGTACTAGTTTCAGCTGACATGGCATCTGTACCTTGAACTGACTGCATAAAAGGACCTGCTAGCGATAATACAAAAAATAAAAGAAGGAGGGGTTGCCCCCTCCTTAAAGGGTAGTTCTAGAAAATTACTTAGTCATTTGCTTTTCAGCATCAGCAACTGCTGCGTCAACTGATTGGCGACCGTCAACTACGTTGATGATAGCGTTCTTAGCAGAAGCCCAGAATGCGCTCATTTGTGGAACGTTAGGCATGATTTCACCGTTCATCGCGTTGTCCATTGTCGCTGCGATACGTGCATCAGAACCTAGCTCGTCTTGGAATGAAGTTAGAGCAACTGCGCCTAGTGGCTTGTCGTTGTTCACTTCACGTAGACCGTCGTTAGTTAGTAGGTAGTTCTCTAGGAACTCAACCGCTAGGTCACGGTTAGGTGACGCAGTGCTGATACCTGCTGTTAGTACGCCAACGAAAGGCTTAGAAGCTTGACCGTTGAACTTAGGAAGCGTAGCAACACCGTAGTTGATGCCAGACTTCTCGATGTTCGCCCAAGACCATGGACCATTGATAGTCATTGCAGTCTTACCTTGGTTGAACGCAGACTCAGATACTGAGTAGTCCATGTCTGCAGAGATAACGCCTTTGTCTACTAGACCTTTAACAAAGCTAAGCGCGTCCTTCACACCTTCTTTAGCGATACCTGCGTCTTTAACGTCGTAGCTACCACCGTTGTATTTGAATGCATAGCCGCCGTCAGCAGCCATTAGAGGCCATGTGAAGTACGGTTCTTTTAGGTTCCACATGATTGCAGTCTTGCCATCTTTAGCAAGTTTTGCGTTCAATGCTTCAACTTCTTCCCAAGTCTTAGGTGGGTTTGGAACCAAATCTTTGTTGTAGATTAGAGATAGAGATTCAACTGCTACTGGGTAACCGATGATTTTGCCGTCGTACTTAACTGCGTCCCATGCGAAATCAACGATGCCTTCTTTAGTTTCTTTAGAAGGTTTAACCTCAGCTAGCAAACCTGCTTGAGCATACTCACCGAAACGGTCGTGTGCCCAGAAAATGATATCAGGACCATCACCAGTCGCTGCAACTTGAGGGAAGCGAGCTTCAAGACCATCTGGGTGAGCAACTGTCACTTTGATGCCTGTGTCTTCTTCGAACTTTTTACCTACTTCTGCAAGACCGTTGTAACCTTTGTCACCATTAATCCAAATGGTAAGTTGTCCTTCTTCGATAGCAGCGTTTGCACCAAAAGAACCTAGAGCTACTAGGGTACCTAGAGCTACAGTGCTTAGGGCTTTTTTCATGTTTATATCCTTTTTATAGTTTTGATCGCAGGTTCATCCAGAGGTTCATCCAGAGGATTTCCCAAGTTTCGACGAGTATCATCTAAAAAATACAGCAAGCTCTCATCATCCTACTCTCTACGCCCTCGCTACAAGCGTTGATTTCCGTGACCTCAATCGCTCAAGACTATAGATCAACATCACAAAACAATCTGCACTTGTGACAGAATTCACTATTATCAGGCGCAAATTTTTGACCAAGATCTCACACGTCATTTCTACCCCCCTATCCTCCTCCTCCTTTTCTACTACCCCCATAATTATTTTTGTCAGGAGGATGTCCGAGCGACCTCAATCAAGGAAACTGCAGTCATCCAAGAGTGGATGGTAAGAACCCTTTACCAGTAAGAGCTTGTCTCTATCAGTTTCTACAAGGAACGTATACTGGGTTTTCATCGCCGGGCTCGCCAAGTAGTCATAAATTGAAGTACTAGTGGTAATTTATTTTACGGGGGAGGTTTTCAATTTGTGTCGGGGGATACTAGCGAAGTCTTGGCTTTGAGGGTGGCGCCAAATCGTACAGCGCCACCCTTTTTTCTTTCCATCTAGGACAATTTGCACTAACGAAGGAACATAAAACCCTAATATCATAAGCAAAACAGTCCTAACGCTTCAGCCATGTTGCTGGAGTCACACACTGACCAATTTCCTACTATTATTACCTGTCGAATTATCTCTATAATGACCGACGGAAAGAAAAATGAATCGAGGACGAGCTACATGGCGAGTGTCACGTTAAAAAATGTTAGTAAAGCGTACGGTGACGTACTGATCTCCAAGAATGTCGACCTAGAAATCAATGAAGGCGAATTTGTTGTCTTCGTTGGTCCATCAGGTTGTGGTAAATCAACTCTACTACGTTGTATCGCGGGTTTAGAAGACATCACGTCCGGTGATTTGTATATTGGTGACGAGCGCATGAACGATGTTGAGCCATCGAAGCGCGGTGTGGGCATGGTATTCCAGTCTTACGCTCTTTACCCTCACCTTAACCTATATGACAACATGTCATTTGGCCTTAAGCTTGCTAAAGCAGACAAAAAAGAAATTGATCGTCGTGTTGAGCACGCCGCAGAAATCCTGCAGCTTGGCCACCTGCTAGAGCGTCAACCAAAAGCACTTTCTGGTGGTCAGCGTCAGCGTGTAGCTATCGGCCGCACTCTAGTCTCTCAGCCAAACGTATTCCTACTAGACGAACCACTATCTAACCTAGATGCTGCGCTTCGTGTAAACATGCGTTCGCAAATCACGAAACTTCAACGCCAGCTTGGCTGCACCATGATCTACGTAACACACGATCAGGTGGAAGCGATGACAATGGCAGACAAGATTGTTGTTCTAGACGCAGGCTACGTTGCGCAGGTTGGTAAGCCTCTTGAGCTTTACCACTACCCTGATAACCGTTTCGTTGCTGGCTTCATTGGTTCACCTAAGATGAACTTCATGAGCGTATTCATCGAAGAAGTAGAAGCAGAGCGCGTTAAAGTTCAGCTTGCTGATGGCGACTCTTTCTGGATTCCTGTTGACGGCACAACCGTTAACAAAGGCGACCGTATGTCTATGGGCGTGCGTCCAGAGCACTTGGTATCGGCGGAAGAAGGCGATGCGAAAGTCGGTGGCGAAGTCATGATCGTTGAGAAGCTAGGTAACGAAACTCAGGTTTATCTAAACCTTGAAAGCGCAGATGCAGACGTTATCTACCGTCAGCCTGATACGCTTTCTGTTGAAGTTGGTGATAAGTTTGAGATTGGTATTCCAGCTCACCGTTGTCACCTATTCCACAGCGATGGCAAAGCTTGCCGCCGTTTGTATAAAGAAGCGGGTGTATAAGCCTTCATAACAGTTTTAAGCATCTTTGCTTGCTGAAAAACCCTCCCTTCTAACGAAGCGGAGGGTTTTTATTTTGGTGAAATATTACAGTATTCGTCTACAACAAATACCTCTTCATCAACCTTATTTATGACAGTCAAGGGAAAGGCATCTCGTTGAAGATAAAAACTCGACACGCCACCGTTTTGACTCGATGTTAATACGGAGGAGCCGCTCGTCAGAACTTGAATCCTTAGCGCTTCATTGTCTCCTACGCTGAGCTCAACCACGAAAAATGGCCCGTCTTTGTAACATTTCATGTACTCACCGAGGTTATTGGCATCAGCGAAAGTCGAACAAAGTAAAAAGGTTACCCAAAGGGTAACCTTTTTCATATAGAGGCTCATAGGAGATTAGTACTGAGTCACTGTCACTGACGTATTGTGAGAGTTTGTTTGAGCAACATACGATGCATCATCCCACGTTTGTGTTACGTCTACCATATTGTTAGTGGATGAATGTAGGTAAACTTTAGAGTCGTTGCGGTTGCCTTTTTGGTTCACACTGATTTCGTTGTCTGAACTAGCAGCGCGCAGAGACACGATCGACGTGTTGTCGAAGCGAGAGGTATTCTTACCCTGTTTAACATCTACTCTGTTGTTAGATGATGCCGCATCAAACCAAACTTCAGAGTCTTGTTGTAAGCCATTCTGTACTACAGTCGTCTCGTTACCTTTACTCTTATTAGTAGAACGAACACGAGACCAGTTATCTACCCCGTTTTGCGTAACTGAAACAGTTGAGTTGTCTTCATCGTGTGCCATGTACACAACAGAGTCGTTAGCGTGACCTGTCTGCATGATATCGACATCTGCGCCACCAGTTTTGCCTGCGATTTTAACCAAAGAGTCATTGAAGCTGAAATTACCAGACTGTGTAATCGCCACATCATTATTGTTACCTGGGCTTTGCAAGCGAATATCGACTGCGGAACGGTTACCGTCAAACACGCCGAGTTCACCCTGCGTTACCGTGACCGTAGTTCCTTGGTCATTGGCTTGTAGCACCACACTGTTGTTGTCTTGACCTTGATTGGCCAGTTGACCGTAGCCACCGAAGTTGACTTCTTTACCCGTTGCAGGACCATTCGCCAAAGCCGTAGTAGAAGCCAATGCCAAACCTATACACAAAACTAACTTTTTCATAATCACACCTATTTCCTTTTTTTCTTTCCTTGTCGACAGTTTTTCTCTTGCGAGAAACTCTTTCTAAACCGCGCAGCTACCACTCAATTCGCTTGGTTTATATAAACTCTCATGGCACTCGACGCATTGATGATGGCTGCATCGCCACCGTCTTGCGAAATACCGAGATTGGCACCACCTCCAGCAACAACAAGCGCTATATTGTTGTCATTTTGCTGATTGATGCTTAGCCTGTTGGAGGAGCCTGAGAAGTTGGCCTGCCCTAGCAACGCTAGATTGTTGTCACCTTGTTGATTGACCAGCGCTTCTCCGTTAAACCCTATTTGCCCAACAGCAGCAGCGTTGTTATCACCCTCTTGGTTGATATACGCCACGTTGTTATTACCCTTTTGTCCTACTAAAGCGGTATTACTCACTCCTTCTTGCCTTACTCTCGACCGATTCCCTGCACCAGGTCCGTGACTTTTTTGCGAGACGATAACAACCGAATCAAATGAGTTGACGATCTCTATCTCCGACAGGTTGTCTACGTCTCCCGAATACGAAGCGAGGTCCTCATAATCGCTTACAATGTCCTCACTCACGCCATGTAAAAAAGAGCCACTCGACGATAAACTGCCGTTTGGTGCCAGCACTAATGGAGAGGACGAAACGGGTAATGATGTAGACGCCATTAGAATGGCGCCAATTACCCCATTCCACACCAATTGCCCTCTGTTTCTTGACCATCCCATGTAAGCTCTCCTTGCGTTCAACAATGTTTGTTTGACTACGAAATGAACTGAGTAAATACATTGGATGAACACCCAAGATGTATTTAAGGTCCAGTTAACGTGTCGAATATTGTTGCGCCTTGGTAAGAGTAAATATTGGTGGGGACATTAACCCTAAACTTAAATTGATTTATCAAATTAAGTTCTCAATGAGATGTGCAATATCTTCTATGAAATGGTCATCGCAAGTATGAAAAAATTAATCTAATAACTAGTGCTCTAGTTTATTTTGGATTCATATTCGGTGGATTAATCTTAATGGTGTCGGTGTTATACCGCTTCTCTTGTATCGGAAATGGATTTCAAACGGGATTAGGGATGGAAAAGCTGCTTCCTTCAATTGCAACCTTGCTACTTATGACTAGCTCTACCGTGGCCGCGGAGAGTTTGGAGAGTAGTGCACCCCTTGAAAATGGTGGCAAGCTCGAGAGCCACGAAGCTTCTCCGTTTTACAACTATAACGAAGTAAGCGGTGTCATCGTCGATAGAACGATTACACGTCTGGGTGAGGATTTTTATTTTTTCTTTTCTCAGCAACTGAACGATCAGTACCCAGACTTACAAGAAAACCTTTCGGTCAAAGAAATACCCACAGCATTGTCCGGCAGTATTATTGAAGTGTTTCACTCAAGGCAAGTGATATATAGAACCGCTCTTTCTCCTGGTCGAAGACAAGCAAAAGATAGAGCAAACGATGCCATTAGAGTGGTAGGCAATTATATGATCCGTTGGCAAGCAGAAAGGCTGTATTTAGACACTTTCGATTTAGAGCATGATGAATTCTAAGGAGTCAGGGATGGCAAAAGCAACCATGAAACTTACCCTGTTAGCGGCAGCTATAATGACGCCGCTGTATGCGTTTGGAACGGAACTTATCTATACCCCAGTCAACCCAAGCTTTGGGGGAAATCCGTTAAACAGCACCATTTTGATCAACCACGCCAACGCGATTAATGATTACGAAGATCCAAATGCCAGCACGTTTGACTTCGAAGAAGAATCTTCGTTGGACAGACTAGCCTCGAGCTTGGAGTCACGATTAATCAGTCAGTTGCTTGCAGATATTGGTAACGGCAACACAGGACAACTCGAGACCGACGACTTCTTCCTAAATGTCGTCGACGATTCTGGCACTCTACTGGTGCAAATCGTCGATAAGTTAACTGGTGAATCGACAGAAATCAGTGTTTCTGGACTCAATCCCGACCTCTAATTTACAAGGAAAGTGTTATGAAAGGTCTCGTTATGCTATGCCTAGCGGCAATGCTGGGTGGGTGTGCTTATTCCCTAGATATTCCAGATACCTCAGCGACACCAAAGCTAATGCCAAGAGGGGCAACTTACACAGATCTCGTGTCACTCCCTAAGCCTGCGGGAAAGATTTTAGTCTCGGTGTATGACTTCAGAGACCAGACTGGTCAATACAAGCCCCAGCCAAACAGTAACTTCTCAACCGCAGTTCCTCAAGGAGGAACATCGTTGCTGACGACCTCCTTACTTGACTCACAATGGTTTATTCCCTTGGAACGTGAAGGGCTACAAAACCTGCTAACAGAACGGAAAATAATCAGAGCTGCTCAAAAGAAGGAAAAAAGCATCTCGAATCACGGTGCTGACTTATCGTCGCTCAACTCCGCCAACGTGGTCATCGAGGGAGGCATCGTCGCCTATGACTCCAACATACGCACAGGTGGTGTTGGTGCCAAATACTTAGGCATCGGCGCGTCAGGGCAATACAGAACGGATCAAGTGACAGTAAACCTCAGAGCGGTGGACGTTCGCAGTGGACAAGTCTTACTGAGTATCACCACGTCTAAAACCATTTCCTCTCATGAAATAGGCTTAGGGGCGTTCCGTTTTATCGACTACAAAGAGTTACTTGAAGTTGAGATGGGATACAGTAACAACGAGCCTGTAAACATCGCAATTATGTCAGCCATCGACGCTGCAGTGATTCATCTTATCGTGAAAGGAATGGAAAGAGGCATGTGGTCCTCCCAAGACCCAAACGCGATGTCTAATCCTATCATCGCTCGCTATTCAAACGAGACCACGGAAATACTGTAGTGCTTGAGCACGCTCTCAACGAGTAAGCAGCAAACAGGGCTATGCGGAAAAAGGAACTTACCCGTGGCCCTGTTTTTTCATCCTTGATAAAGCTCAGAGATCAGCGCCTCTAGCTCATCCATATTCTTCAATGAAGGCAAAATAATTTGTTTGTTACCATTGACGATAATCGTTGGTGTTTGGCGAATACGGTATTCACTGACCAAAAGGTTGTGCTCTCCTATTTCGTCTTTTATGCACTGGCTCGGCGTTTCGAACTTGCTCGCATCGACGCCGCAATCGTCCAATACGTCCAACACATCCTTTCTATGCCTAGGAGCCTCGTCTTTGGTAAAGTGGATCCGGCGGATAAGCGCCTTGATATAAGCGTGGGCTTTATTTTGTCGCTTGGCGACGACATATCCTTGCTGTATGTCATTACCTATCTTTCCAATAGGGACAACGACTTCCTTGACGTCCATACCTTTGTCTGAAGCAAGCTTAAGAATTGGGTCATGCACCATGGCGCAAGGCCCACAGTAAGGAGAGTGAAAAAGCATGATCGTCGGGCTCACTGTAGACTCCTATTAATTTCGAGGTAATGGATACCCTCTCGAAATTGACCAGCCAAACTAACGCTAGACACCAAGCTTAAAAGAAAGGCAGTAAAAAGACATCTCATCGCTGAAACTCCTGAACAAAAGGAGCTCAAAAGTAATAGAAACTGTATTTGTAGTGAATTCAATGAGCAATAGATAAACATAAACAAAGCAGAAGCGAATAGGCTCAGCTTCTGCTTTACATTATTACCGCGGGAACACACTAAGGATTAGTTGTTACGGCACGAACTCACTCGTCGCGACGTTGTTTTTAACCCATAGTAGCGCCTGCAGGCGATTCTTCACTTTTATCTTCTTGAAGGCGTTATGCAAATGCGCTTTAACCGTGTTTTCGCTCACAAACAAGGCATCCGCAATCTCTGTGTTAGAAGCACCATCGCCAAGCAGTTTAATGATCTGCTGCTCACGCTTGGTAAGTTTGGTGTAGTAAGGGCTGGTTTTCGCGCACTGTCGACGTCGATAAAAATGCACATACTCGTAGACAAGCTTACGACTCATCCAAAGCTCACCGGCTAAAATACGCTCGAAGCCGTTGACCAAGGTTTCTATAGTATCAGTGTCGTAAAAAACGCCAACTAAGTTCTGCCACTTAAGCATTTCAGCATGCGCCAGATTAGAAGGGGCATTGAGCAGGATTTCTTGCGTATATCCCTCTACGTCTTCAAACACCTCTAAATACTTGGCTACGTTTCTATTACCAATCGCAGAGTAATCAATAATGATATAACTCGTGTCACTACCTAGCGTTTCATCACGTTGGCTATATAGCGTCTCAGGAGACACCAAGCGTATAGTGAGCGCAACCTTTTGCTCTATGGAATCCTTGAGCAGATTAGATTGCAGGCTGTTTCCGGCCAAAAGAATAGCGTTGCGTGCGATATCCTTATCATCTGACATAACAAATCCTTCCATGTAGGTCGTTCAGTCATTCTAATTCAAGAGTATAACAGAGGATTTTTAACCTGGCAGACCAAAGTAATAGATGTGACCAAGTTAATTTTTTAAATTTCATGTAGTTAAATCCACATTCTCAGTAATGAGAAAAGTGTTATTCATGTAAGTCGTCGCATCACTCATCAGCATAAATAATGGTTCACCATTCAGCTTTAGCCATCTCCAGGCTCTCCCCAAAAACATAGCCTCAGACGCAGATATGACACTAAATAAACTTACGTTTATTTATCGAGAAGCAACGCTAAACCATATAACGCCCAGTAATCCGAATTAGATAGCCGGAGTGACTTAAAATTATCCCCCGCAATTACTAGGGATAGTTTATAAAGCCTTTACCTTTTTATACATAGTATTTAGATACAGATGGGCGGTAACAGCCCACACCAAGGTACGTAGATAAAGTTTAAAACGTACACCGAAAAATAAAAACTGAGTAACGATCATGGATAGTACATCAGCAAGGTTGCGTCATTGTTATGGCATGAAGAGCTTAGCGAATTTTCTGACACTATTTGCCTTGAGGTGTTCCGATGCTTTTTTAATAGGGACACTTCTAATCGTAGTCACCACAGTCAATGTCAGTGCGAATCCATTAAAAGGATATGCCATACCGCTCGCAAGCTCAATTTCAAATGAAGGCAAGTTTGGCACTGGGATCGAGAATTCACCTTTTTGGTTCCATCGAGCAAATAGAGAAACAACAAGATTTATCATCGACTAACGAGCTTAACGTTTCAGAGGTCGATATTGAAAGCTCTAGTGGCTCTACTGTGCACATTTTTCAAGAAAGTGATGACTGGGGTACAAACTGGGCCGAAATCACTGTTGACGGTAATGGAAATTATGTGTTGGTCAGCCAAGATGGCAGCCAAAACCAGGCTTATCTAGCACAAAGTGGCGATGACAACACCGCCCTATTATTGCAAAAGGGAGTAAATAATACCGCCCTGTTACTACAGGACGGAAACGAGAACTTTGTGTTCGTAACACAAAAAAATATGAAGGGGAGGCATCACAGCAAAGTTAGTGTTTCACAGCTAGGTAATGGTCATTCAGCCGTCATATTGGCTGGACCAAAAGCAAACGTGGGAATTGAACAAGCAGGTAGTGCGCCAAAAGCCATCATCATGGACGTATCCAGTTCAATGGCGGTTGACGTCACCAGCTATTAGGTTAGATAGGCTACTTGGCAAAATGAACCACTCTGCAGATTCATTTTGTGGGCTTAAGGCGCCTATCTGAATAGAGATCTTTTTATTAGGTATTTTAAGGAAGAAATAATGAATTATTCTAAAGTAGCAGCGTCAGTCGTTCTGACATTGGCAATGACAGGTATGGCAACCGCATCGACCTCTACCATTGAAATAACAGGTGATAACTCTAGCGGTTCGACAAGCCAATCGACACTGGCTAGCAGCACAGCCAGTATTGTGATTAAAGCTTCAGAGAGTTCATCTGTAATTTCTCAAACTGGTGATGACAGCGCGTTTGCAGACATCAAACAGAATGGTGACTACTCAGAGGCCACTATTACTCAAACTCAGGTAGACACTGCTCCAAACTATCTGAAAAAACGTCGAGCCATCATTAACCAAAGCTCAACTGCGGGTTATAACGAAGCAACAATCGTTCAAGTTACTGCAGCAGGCCAAGCCAGAATTACCCAAAGAAACAATACAGCAAACGCTCTTGCAAGTATTAATACTGAAGGTCGCGCTTTAATGACTATCGACCAAGCAAGTGTTACAGGTGCATCTAGTGCTACGATTACGAACGTTGGTGACAAGACTAATGCTACGATTAATCAGATGAGAGGCTCTAACCTAGTCGCATTGATTGACCAAACGGGTAACGAAAACAAGTCCAAAATACAGCAAGGCTACGTAAATGGATTGGAGCTAACGGACTCGACTGCAATGATTGGCGTTGCCGGTAATAAAAATGAACTATCCGTTGAGCAAAAATACGGCTCAAATAACATCGCATTGGCGGGAGCATTGGGTGACGAAAACACCATTGAGACAAAACAACATGGTAGTGAAAACTCGCTGTTAGTTACCGTAATGGGCAACGGAAACAGTGCTGGTGACGCGGACTTTATGATCTCACAAGTAGGCAGTTTTAACGCAGCAACTGCAACTGTTTGGGGAGACAATAACGTTAGTGTTATCACACAAGCAGGTGATAATCACATTGCACACAGTACGATTATGGGTAGTGGCAATACATCAACAATTACTCAACAGTAAAAATAAACAGCTCCCTTCGAGGGAGCTGCTTTTCTCTGTCAGTTCTCAAGATAGCAAAGCTAAGTTAAATACTCATGCGGTGACACATTGTCTTTCACCCAAATTAAAGCCTGCAGACGATTTGAAACATTGATTTTCTTAAAGGTATTGTGCAGGTGAGCCTTCACCGTGTTCTCGCTCAAGAACAGCTCCTCAGCGATTTGCACATTCGTTGCTCCCTCACCCAGTAATTTAATGATCTGCTTTTCTCGCTTGGTTAGATGCGTGTAATAAGGGTTCGTTGATGCACACAAACGCTGCCTGTAGAGCTTAATGTATTCATGAATCAACTTGCGACTCATCCACATTTCACCATTTAGGATGCATTTAAATCCTTTAATGAGTTTATCCATATCATCGGTACCATAGAAGATCCCCACTAAGCGCTGCCATCGAAGCAGTTCACTCTGTCTGATACCCGGTTTTGAATTAATAAGTACTTCTTGTGCCTCTTCGTCAAAGTGACTTCGCAGCTCGTTGTACTTAGTTAAATGACGTTCACTCAATGCAGGTTGATCAATAATAATCAACGACACCTCATTATCATTGTGTTGCGTTTGGTAATTGTTAAGCCGTTCGATAGAAATTAGTCGAATATCCATATCCAGCTTCTGTTCTAATAATTCCTTTAACAAACTGGATTGTAGATTATTCTCTGCCAACAGTACTGCACGTTGGCTCCTAGATTGAGCCGTTTGCATTATTATCTCCATTTAATAAATATTGTGCGTGTATCTAGTAACAAAGTTAATATTAAGGTAATTCAGGACTAATACGTCAAGACTAATTCTTGTGACACATATCCCATTGCAATCGGTTGCAATTGTTCAATATCTTATTTAACAATTAGTTACAAAGCAGTCTCAATTATGAGACGCAATGTTACTTAAGTTTACGAATCATGTTTTAATTTGATGCAGCGCACATTGAATATAATTAACTAGTACATTAGTTTAATTTTCAAATAACACTTGGAGGAAAAGCCAATAATAATTTTGGTTGGATATAGAAAAAGCCTCGAGGTTGAAATTTCAATCTCGAGGCTTTCAGGGAAACGATCGTACTAGAGACTAGTGAATCGGGGTTTGGTTGTCCTTGTTGAACTTGCCAAAATAGTGCTCTAGCACTTCTGGAGTGAGCTTGCCTTCGGCTTCCAGTCTTTTGAGTTCTGCGGCAATTTCACGTTGTTCTTCAATCGAAGGCAGCGCTACTTCTGGCTCAGACTCTACTTGAGACGCCATTTGCTCTAGCTCTTTCTCAAAATCGCTCATAATGATTAACCTCATCTGTAACTCTAAACTTCGGCTAGTGTACTCGTTTTGAGGGATCCATACCAATTATCTGTTGATCTAGGTAAGCAACTGATTGCTTTTCATCCAGCTTGCTCTTGAACTTTGTCCATAGCGCCCACAGCTATGTATTTACAAAACAATGACCTAGATTAGGGAACTTTTCTCTCATTGTTTTCTCTATTTCTTATACTGTTTTCTTAATGCTTGCTATAAGGACCCATTATCATGCCAGCACAGTCTTTCCAACAACTACAACAGTACTTGCAATCTCAAGTTATTGGCCAAGACAATCTCGTCAAGCAACTACTCGTAGCACTACTGGCTGATGGTCATATCCTCGTAGAAGGCCCTCCGGGTCTTGCTAAAACACGTGCAGTAAAATCCCTAGCAGATTGCATTGAGGGGAGCTTTCACCGTGTCCAGTTCACACCCGACCTACTTCCGTCGGACCTGACGGGTACAGACATCTATCGCCCAGAAACGGGCGAGTTTCAGTTTAAGTCTGGTCCAATTTTCCACTCATTGGTTCTCGCAGATGAAGTGAACCGTGCCCCTGCGAAAGTGCAAGCAGCAATGCTTGAAGCAATGGCGGAAAAACAGATCAGTGTGGGTCAAACAACTTATCCGTTACCGGAACTGTTTTTGGTAATGGCGACACAAAACCCAATCGAGCAAGAGGGCACCTACCCTCTTCCAGAGGCGCAACTCGACCGCTTCTTGCTTCATTTGGAAGTGGATTACCCGAATGAAGAAAGTGAGCTTGAGATTTTAAGATTGAATCGCGGCGAAGCTCAGGGCGAAACGCATCGATTTGAAACCAAGCTTTCTCAAGAATCGATATTTAAAGCACGCCAAGAAGTTCTTTCTATACACATGGCTGACGCTATCGAGCGCTACATCGTACGCTTGGTCATGGCGACAAGACAACCAAGCACGTACAGCGCCAATCTAGAAAACTGGATTGAAATGGGTGTCAGCCCTCGTGCGACCATCGCATTGGACCGGGCAGCAAGAGCACACGCTTGGTTAGCAGGGAGAGACTTTGTAAGCCCAGAGGACATCCATGAAGTTATCTATCCGGTGCTACGCCATCGCCTACTGCTGACCTATCAAGCGCAAGCAGAAGGCATTAATGGTAATGCGGTGATCGAAGAGCTGTTACGCACTGTGGCTGCAGCATAAATGGAGCCCTGGCATGATGGCTATCGCACATGTAAGAAGATAAGAATAACACTCTATGTTCACTAGCATTAAATCAAAGCTAAAGCAGGCATTGGGGTCAACTGAAGTAGCTGCGCCATCTCTACAAGACTTTGTGAAGATGGGGAAACTACCTCAGCAGACTTCGGGTGTAACCATCACTCTAGAAGAGCTCTGCTTTTACCAAACGCACAGTCAACGGTGGCAGCCGCCAGCTAAGAGTATTTGGTCGCAGCTCAACGGACAGCATGCGAGTCCACGAAAAGGTCGTGGCATGACCTTTTCCGAAGTTCGCCAATACCAAGCCGGCGATGACGTTCGTCAGATTGACTGGCGTGTTACGGCAAGAACAGGAAAAGTTCACACTAAGCTTTTCACCGAAGAGCGAGAACGACCTGTCGTTCTATTTATTGATTTAACACCGAGTATGCTTACAGGCACGCAGTTGCTACTAAAATCGGTTCAACAGTGCCACTTGGCAGCATTACTCGCATGGGTTGCATTGAGTGGGAAAGATCGAGTCGGCGCAGTGATTCGTGTTGGGTCTGAGCTAGTCGAGATAAAACCTTCTAGCTCAAAGGCATCGGTCCTTCGTCTTTTAAGCCAACTATGTATGCTGCACAACCGCTTCTTACATCAATCGCATCACAAAGAACCGGCTATTCTCGCCGATCCTTTCAATGCTCTCTCTAACCTTTGTAAAAAAGGCAGCGAGGTCATTGTACTTAGCGATTTTTCTGAGCTGACCGATGAGAATAAACAAGCTATGGGGCGACTCGCTAGGCACAATCGCGTACGCGCGATTCAAGTCTTCGACCCAATCGAAATAGGACACACTCTGGCACGGGGTACTCAAAAAGTTCGAGGTAGACATCAAGAGCTTTCTCTGGATTTTTCTAGTGCCCTCGTGAAGCATCAATTAGCGGATGCTTTTAACGATCAAAAAGACTCGTTGGCAAAGACGTTATCAGACCATGGGATAGCACTATCACAGATATCTAGTGGTTCACCATTACTTAGCCAACTCATCAAAACGCTTTAGTCGACAACGAAATCATGAATCAATCAACACAAACGTCATCACTGCCTCTTAAACCAATCCACCTTCCTGAAGAACCAGGAATGTGGCCGCTTCCTTGGGGTTACTGGGCAATCTTAGCCGTCGCTATTATTTCAGTTTGCTTTTTGGTGTGGATGATTCGCCACCATAAAAAACGCTCTAGAGCTAAGGTGGCGGCGTCCAATCTTATTAGAACCAACACAAACTCGACTCCGTCATCAGCATTGGAAGTTGTTAGGCAAGCGGCACTCAGCTATTTCCCACGTGAAGACATCGCTAAGTTAACGGGCGAAAAATGGTTGTCTTTTTTGGATTCACAACTCGATCAACCTCGCTTTGCTAACAACCATCGACAATGGCAACAAGTGCTATACACGTCTGGAGTAAACAACAAAGAAACGAACCAAGCGCTCGTCGAAGACTGTCTTTACTGGGTAGAGAAAGCACTCCCACCTAAACGAAAATACCGAAACTGGAAGCAGTCATGACTGGATTTACGTTTGAATGGTGGTGGATGTTTGCCGCGCTCCCATTACCCATCATTGCCTATCGCTTAATGCCAGCACAGTCCTCATCAGTGAGAGTGACCTTACCGCATATAGACTCGGCCTCGACATCTGCAAATCATCGAGACACAGTGGGAAAAGTACTCGCGGTGCTGGCGTGGATTTGCTTGGTAACCGCCAGTGCGCGCCCAGTTTGGTATGACGAACCCATTACTGTCTATCCCAAACACCGCGATATGATGCTTGTGATTGATCTGTCCTACTCGATGGCACAAGAAGACATGTTGTTTGACGGCGAATATATCGATCGATTATCGACAGTGAAGCGCGTTGTATCAGACTTCATTCAGCAGCGAGAAGGCGACCGATTGGGCTTAGTCTACTTTGCCGATCACGCCTACCTTCAAACGCCACTCACGTTCGATCACCAGGCGATTGAGACTCAACTCAACCAAACTGTGCTAAAACTTATCGGCACACAAACCGCTATAGGTGACGGTATTGGTCTTGCAACCAAAACCTTCATTGATGGCGATGCGCCCCAACGTGTCATGATTTTGCTCAGTGATGGCAGTAACAATGCTGGCGTTCTTGACCCAATGGAAGCGGCTGAAATTGCCAAAAAGAACAATACCATTATCTATACCGTCGGTATTGGTGCTGGTGAGATGCAAGTACGTGAGTTCTTTATGACCCGCACCGTTAACACTGCCGAAGATCTCGATGAAAGAGCTCTGATCGACATTGCAGAACTGACGGGCGGACAGTATTTTCGAGCAAGGAATGCCAAAGAGCTGAGCACCATTTACGATACGATCAACGCACTGCAACCCGTCCAACAGGCGACTCAGTCATGGCGCCCAAAAACCGAATGGTTCTTTGTCCCTACATTTATCGCCTTACTGTTATTGGCTATGACTCTGATGATTAGGAGGAGCCATGTTTGATTTTGAGTTTCTCTACCCGCAAGCACTTTGGCTGCTATTGCCTATGGTCGCTATTTCTCTATGGCTTAAGAGTAGTCAAAAGTCTTCAAGTATTATTGCTGACCACCTCGCCAAAGCACTTGGCTCCGATACAAAGCAGAACAACCTCTTTTGGTGGTTTACTCCCCTATGCTTTGCCTTAATCATCGCTTTGGCGGGACCAAGCTTCGGAAAGGCTGAAAAACCGGGTGCTCAATCGGCAAACTCAAGGGTTTTGGTGGTGGATATGTCTCAGTCGGTCTACGCCGAAGACATTAAGCCAAGTCGACTTGCTCAAATCCGCTATAAGGCGCTCGATATATTGTCTCTGTTTGAACAGGGCCAAACCGGGTTGGTGGCGTACGCTGGCGATGCATACACCCTTAGCCCTCTCACAACGGATGCGGCAACCTTAGCTAATGCCATTCAGTACCTCTCCCCTGAAATCATGCCTTTTCAGGGCGCGAGGGCAGATCTGGCCGTTGAACAGGCGGTCAAGCTAATGACACAGGCGGGGGCGACTAGGGGCAGTATCGTTCTATTCGCTGACGATCTAAGCTCTTCAGAATCAGAGGCCATAAGCAAGGTGCTTAATGGCACTGACTTCACTTTGTCCATTTTAGCTTTTGGTAGTCAAAGCGGAGCACCGATCCCGCTTAACGATGGCTCGCTACTGACCGACAGCCAAGGCAGAACCGTGGTCGCAAAAACACCCCACGAACAGATGCAACAGCTTGCAAAATCATTGGGGGGTAATTTCGCCACTTATCAAACCGACAACTCGGATATCGAAAAATTGGTAGCAGCGTCATCATTTGAAGGGATCTCCGAGTCTTTGGGGCAAACGCTCGATATCGCTATCAATCATGGCTATTGGTTATTACCTCTCGCATTACTTTTAGTGCTTCCACTGTTTCGTAAAGGAGTGATCTTTTCATTGATTGGTTTGATGGTTGTGTCTGCTGGCTACCCTACTCCTGCGCAAGCTTCAGTGTTAGATGGGGCATTCTTGAATAAAGACCAGCGCGGGCTCGCCGAATACGAAGCGAATAACTTTGACCAAGCCGCAGCTCTGTTCCAAGACCCACGCTGGAAATCCGCTGCCTACTATCAAGCTGGTGACTATCAAAGTGCCCTAAATGCACTCGAAGGGCTTGAAACTGTAGATGACTTATATAACCGAGGAAATGCCTTAGCACAGCTAAAGGAGTTAGATCAGGCTATCGACGCATATGAAAAAGTACTGGCAGCCGATCCTGGGCATGCTGACGCTAAATACAACCTAGAGCTCTTGAAACAGCAACAGCAACAGCAACAGCAACAGCAACAGCAACAAAAGCCTGAAGGTGATGCAGAGCAGGAGCAAGGACAATCTCAACACAGCTCCGAACAGCAGGACAGTTCCGAGCAACAACACAGTTCTGAGCAACAAGACACAGCCGACTCAAGTCAGTCTCAGCAAAGCCAACAAGATCAATCTCAAGACAATGGAGATGGCTCAGAAGAACCTCAACCTTCAAGCCCGAGTGAGACTGAGCGTCAAACTCCATCAACCCAAGAGAGCGAGCAAGAAAAAAATAACGAACCGCAAAGTGATGCGCAATCCACGACTGGCGAAGCAGAGCAAGATTCAAATGAGTCGCCGCAAAGCGACTCAGAGGCGATTTCCCAGGCGCAACAGCAAGAAGCAAACTCTGACCTTCGTAAGCTAGAGCAAGTGGAAAGCGCTCGCGATCCTAGTTACTTGCTCAAAGCGCAAATGCTACTGCAAGCTAAAGAGAAAGAGACTCCGTCATCAACGGGTAAGAACTGGTAAACAAAATGAAATCAAGATTATCTTTCATTAGACCATTAATCGTCATCATAACGATTCTAACAAGCTATAACGCGCTTGCGCTCAATGTCTCCGCGAGCGTGACCAAAACGAATGTCAGTAAAGACGAAGTTATTCAGTTAAAGGTCATGGCGGACGAAAAGCTCGATGGTAGTAAAGTAAATTTCGACGTATTGAGTGACGACTTCTTCATGGGGAGACCAAACTTCAGCTCTTCCGTCAACATTCTCAATGGCACCAGAACGGATAGCAGTATCTGGACTATCGCTATTGCGCCACAGCGACTCGGGAAAATCGTCATACCTAGTTTCGATGTTGATGGTGTCAAGACCTCCCCGATCACGCTGAATGTCACTATGGATGAACAGACGCCTACGACCGACGATCTCATCGAAGTTCGCACACAGCTCAGTAAATCTGAGCTTTATCCGAAAGAGAGCACGATTCTTGATACCCGTATCATAGTAAAGGTCGACCCAAGATTGTTACAAAACCCATCGCTAAGTGATCCTATCGCAACAGGGCTTGGCATCGAGCCTATCGCTGAGCCGAAGCAATACCATGCGGTGATGGATGGTGTTGAGGTGTTAATCGTTGACCAAAGCTACCGCGTCACCGCGAAAGAGAGCGGCGATTTTACCATCACGGCTCCAACTCTGCGTGGTGGTGTGTTATATGGAAACAACCGCAATGGCAGCACCAAGATCTTAAGCCTTGATGGTAAAGCGCCTCAGGTTTCGATTAGCGTGTTGCCGATCCCTGAAGACTACAACGGTATTTGGCTGCCTACGGCCTCTCTGACCGCTGAGCAATCCTGGACACTGGATAATGGAGAGGAGTTAACGTCTAAGTCCGTTACTCTTCAAACAGGCGATGCACTGACTCGCACCATTTCGGTAACCGCACAAGGGGTATCTCAAGAGCAAATGCCCGCTCTTACCATCACCAATCCGCGTGCATTTCGAGTGTACCCAGAAAAGCCAAGCTTTATCACCAACCCTGACGGCTCCGTTACCATGACAATGAAGCAGGTGTTAATCGCCAAATCGGTCGATAAAGTCAAACTACCTGCGCTTGATATCCAATGGTGGAACACAAAAGAGAAGAAAGCCGATACAACAACGCTAGTTGGCCTTGAGGTCGACATCGAGCAAGGAGAAGGCTCTGTTCCGGCACTTCCTTCAACCAGTGCTATTGTGCCCCCTACTCCTCAAACGATCCCAGATGCTGGCATCTGGCCAACACTGACGGCGTTGTTCGCGGCGCTTTGGCTAGCATTTGTTTTTCTTTGGTATAGAGAACGGAGTCGCGCTCCCAAGACAGCATCTAGAGAGACTTTTTCTACAGGGAAGAACCGTAATGCGGCAGAGAAAGACCAGTTTATTCAAACAATAAAATCCGGCGACCCAATTTGGGCTCAATCTTGCTTTGAGCATTGGCGAAAGCAAGAGCGCCTTCCAGAAGACTTCGTTACTTTTGCTCAAAGTGAATTAAACAGGATGAGCGAGAGCTCGCTTGGTCAATCCAGTGGTGCTTGGGACAATAAACAGTTAATTGAACGGACTGAAAAGCTAAAACTAACAAGTGACGAGGCTGACGCCTTGGCAAGACTCTAACTTACTGAAACAGAAAAGGCGCTCTATTGGAGCGCCTTTTTTAATCATCAACCTGAGCGATTATAGGTAGAAACGAGTACCAATGATGAACTGGTGATCTTTCGCTTTCATGTACTTGCCTTCACCTTGGTTATCGTAGTTGTAACCTGTGTATGCACGTAGGCGAGGAGAGATTGTGTACTCAGCTTGAACAGACGTACCAGACTTAACGCGCAGGTTATTTTTGTCGTCGTTCATCTCTTCGTGCTTAAGGATTAGGTTTAGACCGAAATCTAGACCGTAAGCAAGGATAGAGTCGAATGCTTTAGTGCTATCAATTAGCTGGTTGTCAAAAGAGTTCATGTGCTTGTTGTCAGCATAGGTTGCTGCAACGTACAGACCAGAACCGAAGTTACCGTATTTAGCAGACACTAGCGCAGATTCAGCAGTTTTTTGCTTGCCTTGTTTCTTATCGATGATATTGCCAGAGTTGAATGCAGCGTTTACGTTGAAGCCAGCGATGTTGTAGCCAGCAGCAACTTGTGCGCGGTTTTGAGTCGTTAACCACTCTTGACCTGCAGAGTCTTTTTGCTCGTTGTAACCTTGCCAGCCACCACCGATGTATAGTGAACCTGCATCTTCAAAATCAAATGTGTTTGAGTATGCTGCCATTTTTTCAGCACGTGCAGTACCGAAGAAACCGTGGTTGTCGTATAGGAACTCGTTTGACCAGCCGATTGGAGTATCAACTACACCAGCAGCCATGTAGTAAGGAGACCACTGTGTACCAGCAGCTAGACGACCGTATGTGTCGTGACCAAGACCGATGTAACCCAGACGAGTCTTGAACGAGTTTTCGCCGCCTTCTAGCATGTTTAGTTGCCATTCACCTTTGAAATCAGCCTTGAAGCCGTTACCTAGGTCTTGGATAACTTCTAGATTGATACGTGGAGACTTCTCTTCAACAGCTGCATCTTTGTTCTTACCGTTTGCACTTGTTAGACCAACAGTTACGTGACCGCCGATGTTCATCTGCGTGCCTTCTTTGTTGTATAGCTCTAGTGCGTTAGCTTGAGTACCGATTGCTGCAGCTGTAACTGCTACTGCTAGTAGTGTTTTGTTCATAATGACTTCCATATGACGGTTTCATACTTAAGCGCTTTTTTCTATCCATAAGAGCGAGAAGCAAAACTCAAGTAATTGGGGTGTTAATCGCACTACCTTGAATGCCTGTAATAACAGAACACTCACTACAAGTGCATGAAAAACATGTGTTTGCGATATGGAATTACTTTAAACGGGAAGTTCCGTGATGTGACGTTAAATGAAATTAAGAATTACAAAGCCCTAGATCAGGCACGCTCACTTCTTTTATTTCAACAAGATAGCCCACTGACCTTTAAGAAAAACAGAGCAAATCTCACCTTTTGTAAGATATTTTTACCTTTTGTGCATTTTTTCTACAAATATCACAATAAGAAGCCATTCACCCCACCAATAAACCCAGGTTTCAGGCATAAAAAAACCCGCTCATAAGAGCGGGTTTCTCAATCAAAAGACTAACTGTTTCTATTATAGGAAGAAACGTACGCCAGCTGCGTATTGGTTGTCTTTAGCTTCTTTGTATTCGCCAGTACCTTGTAGGTCGAACTCGTAAGCTACGAAAGCACGTACGCGTGGGTGGATGTCGTACTCAGCTTGGATAGCAGAAGTCGCGTAAACTGTGTCGCTCTTCTTCTCATCGCTTACTGCTTCGTAGTTAACGCTTAGGTTTAGGCTGTTAGTTAGACCGTAAGCAACGATTGCTTCGTATGCACGAGTCTCTTCTAGAGGTAGAGAACCAGCAGAGATAGAAGCACCGTTCATGTATTCGTTCATTGCTACAACACCAGCAACGAATAGACCGTTACCGTATTGACCGTACTTAGCAGAAACAACGTGAGATTGAGCTTTCTCAGTTTGAGCGTTAACTACAATGTCACCGCCAGTGTAAGCGTAGTTCACGTTGAAGTTAGCAATGTCGTAACCTAGAGCGATTTGACCGCGGTCATCAGTGATGCCGAACTTGTTGCCGTCTTCGTCAAGAAGATCAGCAGAACCTTGCCAACCTAGACCAACGTTTAGTGCACCAGCGTCACCGAACTCAAAACCTTTAGTGTAAGCAACTAGGCTGTCTGCACGACCAGTACCTAGAGCACCGTGGTTGTCGTATAGGAAGTCGTTCGCAAACGCGATTGGCATATCAGCGATACCAGCTGCTGCGTAGTATGGAGACCACTGTGTACCAGCTGCTAGACGACCGTAATCATCGTGAGAAACACCGATGTAACCTAGACGAGTAGTGAAAGAGTTGTCGCCACCGTTTAGCATGTTAAGCGCCCACTCACCTTTAACGTCAGCTGTGAAGCCGTTGCCTAGGTCTTGAGTAGCTTCCATGTTGATACGTGGAGATGTTTCGTCAACTGCGAAGTGGCTTGCGTCGCCGCCTGCAACACCAACAGTCGCGTGACCGCCGATAGAGAAAGTAGAACCGTCTTTGTTGTATAGCTCAACTGCTTGTGCAGAAGTACCGAATGCTGCAGCTGCCACTGCTAGTGCGATAAATTTTTTGTTCATTGGGATTTCCATATTTCAAGTTTTTGTGTCATCGAAATCAATGACATCACGTTCACTAAGCGGTTACGTACACAGACATAACACCTATGCATGCAACCCGCCGGTGTGTAACGCTGGATTAACATGACGAGAGCCACTCTAACCTCAAAGTTCCCAAAGACTTCATAAAAAGACGTAAAACATTAAAAACAGTGTTTTCTATTTTATTAAAATCAACAAAATCAAATACATACAAAAAATATAAATTTCATAAACAGTTCTAAAAAACCGTTTTTATTGAGTGAAATTGAGATCTTTTGGGGTTTTTATGGTGCTTTTTACCGACTTATCGTTCAAAAAACAGCCAACACACAGTCCGTTACTCGTTGTTTTTTCTATCAATTGGAAAAGCGGTCTCTGGAGGTGTGGTGAAGATTTTCGATGAAACCATTGCGGCTACTGCGTTGCACCGTCAGTTATATGAGTTACAGTTCTGCCAATGAGTTGAGCAATATATGAGCATTAGATCACAAAATTACAGTTTGGACGGAACTTTACACCAAACGGAGAGGAAACATTCAGAACCCGACCTATCCTTCAATTAGATCATTCGTTAGTGGTATACGAGCGATCTCGCAGTGGAAACATTGCAGTGGTTAAAATAATTAAAGGATAAAATTATGAAAATGGCAGCCATCGCTACGGCGATTACAACAGCACTCGTCTCTGGTTCAGCACTCGCAGCAGAGGTATACAATTCAGACGGTACTTCTCTAAGCGTAGGTGGTCGAGCGGAATTCCGTGGTGACTTCCAGGGTACTGCAGATGGTGACGAGCTAGGTGGCACAATGAATAATGCATCACGTTTTCGTTTGAACGTAGGTGGTGAGACTCAGATTACAAGTGATTTGAAAGGTATTGGGTTTTACGAGGCAGAGCAAACTGTCGGTAACGGAGTAGGTAGCGGAAATGACGATCGAAAAGCTGGCAACACTGAATTCAAACAGCGTTACATGTACGCAGGTTTAGTAACTGGAGGCAATACAGTCTCTTTCGGTAAACAAGATGCTGCGACAGTTCAGATTTCACAGATGTCTGATACGATCTCTACGCACAGTGGTATTCAGAAAACATACATTGCAGCTGGTGATGAGCAAATTAACAACGCTATCAACTACGCTGGTTACTTCATGGATGCACTTTCTGTAAAAGCAAGTTTGTTAGCTTCCAATACAGCAGATCAAGACGGTTATGCCCTCTCTGCGATCTATAATACGCCTATCGGCTTAGGTATTGGTCTTGGTTATGCAGCGAATGATAACGCAGGTACAAAACAAGACGGTAAGCAGTTCCTTGGTGGTCTAAACTACCGCTTAGATGGCCTATACCTTGGTTTAACATACACTCAAGGCGAAGGCTCTAAGAAAGCAACAGGCAACAACGACTTCAACAGCATTGAATTCGTTGGTCAATATAGATTCCAAAACAACTTTGAAGTTGTTGTTGGCTATCAAAAAGGTGAAATTGACCCAGAGGGTGGTTCTAAGTACAGCGTGAGTGACTATGCTGAGTTGACGGGTATTTACTACTTCAACAGTGCAATTCGCGCGTATGCCACTTATAAGTTCAACAACCTTAAAGCTGACGACGGTCAAACAACTAACGTCAATGGCGACCCACAAGATGCTGACAACTCACTACGTCTAGGTCTACGTTACGACTTCTAACGTACCAACAGTGTCTATACATAAAGGGCGAACACATTCGCCCTTTTTTACTTTCCGAAACACTTATATACACTCAGATTTTGAAAATATTCAATTAAATCAGAATGTAATATAACTCACATTTATCTGTCACATTTTAATCATACCTTATTCGCATCCCAAGGAAGATGTGATGTCGCTTCAATGCATCACGTTATTCAATACTTATAAAGGTAATTAAAATGAAAAAGGCAGTTCTAGCGAGTGCAGTATTTGCAGCAATGGTTTCAGGTTCAGCTCTAGCGGCTGAAGTTTACAATGCAGATGGTACAACACTGAAAATTGGTGGCCGTGCAGAGTTCCGTGGTGACTTTATCGGCTCTAAAGGCGAAGAAATCCCTGGTTCAATGGAGAACAATTCACGTTTTCGTATTAACGTTGGTGGCGAAACTCAGATTACCGACGGCCTGACTGGCTTCGGTTTTTATGAAGCAGAGCAAGGCGTTACTTCTTCTGGTGACAACTCAGCTACTACAAGCCTTAAACAACGTTACATGTACGCTGGTATCGGCACGCAGTTCGGCGACTTCTCTTTTGGTAAGCAAGATACTGCAGGTGTGCAGATCTCTCAAATGTCTGATGATGGCCAAATCTGGACCGGTGATCAGAAGAAATTTATTGCAGCTGGTGATGAGCAAGTAAACAACACAATCGCATACTCGAACGTATTTGCGGATGCTTTCTCACTAAAAGCAAGTGTAATCGCTTCAGATGAAAAGAATGAAAACGGCTACGGTATTTCTGGTATCTACGCTACTCCATTTGGTCTTGATATCGGTCTAGGCTATGCACAGAATGATTTCAGAGATCTAGATAATGGTGGCAACGTTGTTGACACCGGTACTGCTGACCAATTTATTGGTGGTCTTAGCTACTCTATTGCTAGCCTAACACTTGGTGGTACATATACACAGGGTACGTATAAGTTTGATAATTCTCTAAACGAAGATTTTTCTGGTGTTGAGCTTTCTGGTACTTACAAGTTCGATAATGGCTTCCGCATCATGGCAGCATACGCAAAACAAGAGCTTAAGCCTGAATCTGGTGACAAAGAAGTTCTGAACGACTTTGTCGAACTAACAGGTCAGTACCACTTTAACAAGTCACTACGTACCTACCTATCGTACAAAATCGACAACCGTAAAGCAGAGTACGTTGATAACAACGGTAATGCGGCAGACGATACTCTACGTCTAGGCCTACGCTACGACTTCTAATTTGAAGTAAAACTGTTCCATATTTCATAGTTCAAGGCTAGAGAGAAATCTCTAGCCTTTTTTATTCACCCACTCAATAACATTCACACACCAAACACCACAAACCACCTCACCACTTCATATCTATCACTATTCACCCTTACGTTCACTGTTTTTAACCACCTGAAAACATTGAATAAAAATTACTTATTCATTAATTAAACTGAAATATTACCTTCACAATCCCCCCTTACCTTAGCCATCGACTTTGAGGCATGAACCTCATTTATGATAACTAAGGTGTTTACACAATGAAAAAAGCAGTATTAGCGAGTGCAGTAGTATCAGCGTTGATGTCAGGTATCGTTGGCGCAGCAGAAGTTTACAGCAATGATGGTACATCTCTAGATGTTGGCGGTCGTATGGAGTTCCGTGGTGACTTTGGCGGAGCAGATGACGGCACTAAGATAGACGGTACAATGAAAAACAAGAGCCGTGCACGTCTAAGCATCCAAGGTAAGACTCAGATTAGCGACAACCTAACTGGTTTCGGTAAGTATGAAGCAGAACACGGCGTTCCAGATTCAGCAGGTAAAGACAACAAGTCTGATTTTAAACAGCGTTACATGTTCGCAGGTCTAGGCACTCAATATGGTGCTGTGTCATTCGGTAAGCAAGACACTGCTGGTGTTATCATTTCTCAAATGTCTGATAATGGTCAAATCTACACAGGTATTCAAAAAGAGTTCATCAACGCGGGTAATGAACAAGTCAACAACACCGTTAAATACTCTGCTGAGTTCATGGATGCCCTAACTATCGAAGCATCGGCAATCCTAGCGTCTGGCAAAAACGAAGATGGAGCGGGTATCGCGGCGAAATACCAAATGCCATTTGGTCTGTCTGTCGGTCTTGGTTATGCACAAAATGGTAATGGTCAAACAAACGGTATCGACGAAGGTAACGCAAAACAAACAATTGCTGGCCTAGGCTATAACATCGGTGGATTAGAACTTGGTGCTACCTATACTCAAGGTAAGCTAGATGATAAGAAAGGTACTGACTTTAAAGGTGCGGAGCTTTCGGCTGCTTACAAAATCACAGGCGGTTTCTCGGTTCTTGCGGCTTACCAGAACACAGAAAAAGACTCCGTTGACGCAAACAGCGGCAAAGAAAAAACCAACTTCTATGAGCTGACAGGTCAATACAAGTTCAACAGCAACCTACGCACTTACCTTGCATTTAAGCTGAACAACCTTAAGAAAGGCGAATCAAGTAAGCTTACAGCGGTAGATGCGGAAGACTCAATGCGTCTGGGTGTTCGCTACGATTTCTAATCGTATGTAGACAGAGCTATTCAACCACTGCCAACTCGTTAGATAGCTTCATATTCTGGGGCTGAGTCATTGACTCAGCCTTCCCCATCTTAGTGCAATTGCACCACTTCTACTGAAGCTTCCTTTACCATTCAATCTTTATATTTTTATATATTCATTTAATATCAATAACTTAAAATAAATTTAATTGTTGGCACGAGTACTGCTTTAGTAGTAGGGACAAATGCTGGCAGCATTTGCACTTATCGGTCTCGGTGTCTGTTGAGTTGTTTTTTTAGAGGGAGAAGATAACGCAGTAGATGCTATCTAGGCAGAAGAGGCTTAATAAGTGGTCACTATTTTGCCTCCCCTTATGCTAATACGGGGGAGGCTTTTTTTATCTCGTTTTTATCGGATTAGGCGAACAACCAGCGCACCCGGATCTCTCAAACTATCAACGTTATAGCTCAGAACCGTACCTGCATGCGGAGCATGATAGCTATCTATCTGCATACCAAACGCGTCAAACTGTTTCGCAAGCAACTCCCCTTCTTCAACAGACTGTAGCAAGCTTACTTCTGGGATGACAAATCCACCTTGACGAGCTCTTACCGTGGTAATGCTCTGCCCTTCCAGCTGACATGGTTCAACCACTTTGACTGCTCCATCGAGCATTTCATTATTGATGAGAATTTGCTGAACACCGGTTACCGTGCGTTCAATCAACTCTGGCTGGGTGATTTTTCCCATCCCAACTTCAATAGTGATGCTTGGAATGCCCGAGCTGTTCCATACCGTCTCAAGCACGCCAGCATCACCGGGATCATTCAAGATCACATCGGGCTCAATGAGACGAGCCATCTCAAGAGCCTTGTCCAATCGAAAGTCTGCAAACACATACAGCGGATAGGTTGATCCTCGAGTTTGCGTATGCAAATCCACAGCAAAATCCGCATTAGGCTTGAGTAAATGATTCCAAAGGCGATAAAGATAGCGGTTTGCCGCATCGCCCTCTTCGTTACCAGGGAAAAAGCGGTTCAAGTTTGCTGGCGATGCGTCTGGATCCGATGAGTTAAAGTCGCGACTGTGATTCAAAATACCAGGGATGTTGACCGATGGAACGATCGTCACTACACCTGCACTCACTTTATTCTCAATAGTTCGCGCGAGTTTATGTGCGGTCAATATGCCGTTAAGCTCATCGCCATGAACACCTGCCGTAATCATCACTTTAGGGCCCGGCTTTTCAGCTTTGATTGCTATCACTGGCAATTGGATGTTCACGCCCATCGCGTTCGTTGAGGCTTGAAACCAAAATCGGTGAACGCCCGCAGCGAGTGAATTGACGTCAAGAGCAGTAATCGTAGAGTACTCTGATTGAAGTTGTTGTTGAGTCATTGAATTGCCTATAAAAATAAAGCGGGACTATGCCCGCTTTTAGTATCAATCAAGTTTGCATTGTGTTCGATGTTACGCGAATCCTGCGAGGTGCGCGCCAATAACCACAAAACTTGCCAAAACGAATAGCAGCAGTATAAAGCGCCAGCAGAATTTTGCCCAGTCACCCCAATCGATACGGCAGACACCGAGTGTTGCCATAAGCGATGCTGAGGTTGGTACGATTACGTTAGTGAAACCATCACCTAATTGGAACGCTAAAACCGCTACTTGGCGCGTTACGCCTGCGATGTCAGCAAGTGGCGCAAGCAACGGCATCGTCAAGGCTGCCTGACCAGAGCCAGAGGTCACAAAGAAGTTAAAGATTGATTGGAAAGCGAACATTAGCCATGCAGCAGCGACATCAGGAAGACCACTGATCATGCCACCAGCGCTGTTTAGAATTGAATTCAATACGCTCGATTCATCCGTTGTACCACCACCGAGAATCAGCAAAACGCCCTTAGCACAGCCAACCAATAAAGCAGGCGCTAACATGATAGACGCACCTTCTTTAAATGCATCAGCCATATCGTTTAACGTCATACCATTAAGGCGGAAAATCACACCAATAAGCCCCGCAACAAAGCCCATAGTGAAGAACTGAGACGCGATTTCTGGAATGTACCACGCGTGAGCCACTACACCCCATACTACCCAGATAGTCGTTACAACGACAGTGAGCAGAACTAAAGTATCACCTAGGTTCCAACGAGATTCCTGTACTGTGTCAGTTTGCTTTCTAAAGTAACCATCCGTACGGTGGCTGTAAGATAGCTGTGGATTCGCTTTAACGCGAGAGGCGTAAACCATGGTGAAAGCAATACCGATAATCGTAAACGCAGCCCACATCACCATGCGCATTGTCATACCTGATAGCACCGGAATGCCTGCAATACCTTGAGCGACGGCTACTGAGAATGGATTCATCCACGAAGTAGCAAAACCGATTTGAGTCGCTACGTAGGTGACCATTACCGTCGTAATGCCATCATAGCCAAGCCTAACCATTAATGGCGCTATGATAATGGCGAAAGCAACCGCTTCTTCACCCATACCAAATACCGCACCACCGAGCGAGAACAAACTGAACAAAACTGGAATAAACAGCGCTTCGCTGCCTTTAGTTTTGTCGATAAGTCTTAGGATACCGTTATCAATGGTACCAGTGCGCATTACAATGCCAAATGCACCACCAATAACCAGCATGAACATAATGACACCAATCGCTGAACCCCACTTAGAGCCAGAAACTAGACCTTCAAACGCGAAGTTCATTAAGCCAATGCCACCACCTGATGCAAACAAGCCTACTGACTTGTATACCAGATCGCCGTTTTCATCAGTTGCGTACTCAAAAGAATGCGGATCGATTACCGTACGAGACTTCTCTGCACCATCCACCAAGTAGGTCACTTCTTGACTGTCGAAATGACCAGCTGGAATAAAATAGGTCAACAACGTTGCTAGGATGCCAACGATAAAGATTAGGATAAGAGTATCCGGCATCTGCCAGGTTTTGGTTCCTGACGACGCGCTTGAATGCGCTTCAGTGTGAGTGTTCATAATTATGTTTTAGTTAAGCATAAAATTTGGCATAAATATGCTTTAACCAGCATAAAAAATCAATAAGCAACTGACTAGCATTTGAACATTTGGAGGATAAATTGATCTAAAGCAGCGAATATCAGTGTGTACTTCAACTGAGTACCTCAGCTCGCTCGCTTGGTGGTGTTAAACATTCGTAGTAACATGCGCAAAAACTAAGAATGCAATCTAAAGCCAACCTATGAGTTCAAACCACCAACCTATTCGCGGAGCAGTATGGATGCTATCGGCTGGGGCGTCATTCGCTCTTGTAAATAACATTGCGCAAGTGGTCAGTATTAATCATCAAATGCCGTCTACTATGGTCGCACTGATTCAGTACGCAATAGCGCTCGTCGTGATACTGCCTTACCTCAGTTCGCTTGGGTTAAGACATTCACTAAAGACACAACATTTCTCTAAACACCTTTTTCGAGTCTTTCTCTCTGTCATTGGTATTCAGCTATGGATGTGGGCGCTCGCCTATCCCGTGCCTATTTGGCAAGGAATCGCCTTGCTAATGACATCACCTTTATTTGCAACCCTCGGTTCAGGGCTATTGCTTAAAGAGAATGTTGGTCCTGCTCGCTGGCTAGCCACTTTGTTTGGCTTTGTCGGAGCAATGATCATACTCGAGCCTTGGGCAGATGATTTTAGCTGGGCAACTTTGCTGCCAGTCGGTGCTGCTTTCTTTTGGGCGTGCTACTCTTTGATGGTGAAACACTTGTCTTCGGAAGATTCACCTTCAACCATGGTGGTCTACCTACTGCTTTTGATCACGCCATTTAACTTATTTCTAGCCGTACCTGAGTGGTCTTTGCCTAGCTCAGCTTGGGTATGGACGCTTTTAATAGGCGCAGGTGCGCTCACAGCGTTGGCACAGTGGGCAATTGTAAAAGCCTACTCCGTCGCTGATGCTTCATTCGTACAACCATTTGACCATGCCAAACTGCCTATGAATGTGCTCGCTGGATGGATTGTATTTGGCTGGGCACCACCGGGACGCCTATGGTTGGGTGCTGCAATCATTATTGCTTCTGTCGCGTTCATTACCCACTGGGAAACGTCTAAACGAGCAAAGTAAAAAATATTTTGCTCTGAATGAAATGAAAACCCGTAACCAAGGTTCTACTCTATAAATGGATGAATTAAGAGGCGAATAACATGGCACAACCAATCAAACTCACTCTATATCGTTGGGCAGGCAGTTGGGGACCATTCAAGGTCAACATTCCGTGTGGTGAATGTACGCTCACAAAAGACATCCTAACGGATACCTTTGCTAACGAGCTGGACGGTATTCCTATTGAGCTTGAAGTGAAAGATTGGCTGTCTCACTGGTGGGAGCCTCTTAAAGCAGGATCATGGCACGCTCCAATACTGATGGTTGAAGGTAAAGTCGTCAGTCAGGGAGAAGCCTTAAACCGCGGTGTTCTCGTGCAGTCTGTGATTCAGGAGTGGACCAAGCGCGATACCTTACAAGGTAACATTGTCTACGGTAAGGCGACCTGCCCTTATTGCGTGAAAGCCAAGAAGATGCTTGATGAAGCAGGTATCCCATACACCTATTCCGATGTCGTTAAAGACAGTGCCGCTCTGTATCGTATGATTCCTGAGGTGAAAGCACATATTGGCTTGAAGACGCCAGTGACAGTGCCGCAGATCTGGTTGGAAGGGGAATATATTGGTGGTGCGGACAACTTAGAGAAGTGGTTGAAGGATCGCAGCCACGCTCAAACACCAGACAATGTTGTCGATTTTGGCGAGAAGACTGCTTCTTAACGCTTTGAAGATACAAACAAAAAGCCCGCAATGTTAATTGCGGGCTTTTTTTGAATCCATTACTTTGCCAGTTTCTTCATCATTCGTTTAACGAACGACTTTTTCTTTGGCGTCGGCTTTCCATACATCATGTCATCGATCATTTTCTTTGCTGCTAGTTGACCAATATACGCAGAACCTAGTTCATAACTCATGATTGTTTCCCGATTAAAATGTAATTAACTTTCATCTGGGTGTAATTTTATACCTAACTAAGAAAAAAACAAGACTCAAATCACACTTTTTTGTGGTTATATTTCAAAAACAGTTCCCACCCCAACGCGTATCTTGATAGCTCTGGACCTAATTCTGTCAATCAATCTTTCAACTCATCACGATAGAAAACTGGAATTGTCGTCAACCAACATTCTGATCTTTAATACCCAAAAGAGGATTCTGACACTATTCCATTTTGGAATTTCCGTCTTTCCACACTTTCAACCGAATGTTTCCTATACTTCGGGCACAGATAATTTGAGCCTTGAATTAATTGAGTCAGTGATATGACGCTTACAAGCAATGTGGATGCGCCCTTCTAGTCGCTCATTTTTTTGTTATTCACTTGTTTTGCAAGGTTAAGTTAATGCTCTATCCAAACAGCAAAGATTGTCTCATCGTTGATAACTACCCAATCGTTAGGGAGTCTATCGCTAAGATTGTCACCAGTATCGATGACATGAACTTAGTGCACCAAACTGCCAGCATTCAGACTGCTCTGAGTCTGGTTAAAACGGGTAATATCGAACTGATCATTCTAGATGTGAACCTAGCAGAGGCTGACGGGTTTGAGCTTATGCGTCGTGCCTACGCTGCTGGCTATAAGGGAAAAGCCATATTCGTGTCTAGTTACGGCTACCCGGTATATTCCGAAACCGCTTATAAACTCGGCGCTAACGGCTATATTAGTAAGTCAGAAGATACTGCGCTCATTCGCGATGCGATCGCGGGAGTCATGCGTGGCTACAATCTGTTTAAAACAGATTACAAGCAACGCAGCCGCAATATTGTGTTATCACAACGTGAAACTGTGGTGTTTAACTACCTCAAAAAAGGTTACACCAATAAACAGATCTCTGAGTTTCTATCATTGAGTGCGAAAACCATCAGTACTTATAAGTCACGTATTCTCGACAAGTACGAAGCGAACTCAATTGTAGAGTTATTGCATACTCAAGATGTTGTCCAAACACAGCCTGACGCACCTATTGCTAACTTGGCACCTATGGTTGAAGCGCCAGTCGCGATGGTCTAGTTATAGTTTTGGTTTTTCTATTCGGGCAAGGAAGCCCAAATATTAAGCAATAGCATCGAGCACGGCTTGCTTGATAATCGTGTGAAGTTTTTGATGCAACGGATTTTGCCTATTGCTCTGCTTGATACAGGTAACAAGCGGAGCATAATTTTGCATATGCTCAGGGAAAGGCACATACCTGAACTCACTTTCATCCGTCATCAAGTGCTTTGCTAACACCACAGAAGTATTCTCTTGAGTAACCATCTTTAACGCCAATGAGAGACTGTCCATTTTGGTTTGATAATCAAAAACAAGATCGTACTCAGCCATCTGTCTAATCAAACGATGATTGGTCTCATTCCAACCGCGAATCTCAAAGTGAATACAAGGATAATCAAATACATCTTGCCATTGATGAATAGTACTCTAGGCACCAACGATAGCGCCCATTTCAATGTTTAAGATCGAGTTTTGATAAAGGGATTTTGAACAGTCCTCATTGAACATCTGAACCCCTATTTGCACACTGCCATCGAGGATCGATTGATAGGTGTCACGGCGCCATGTCGTAATGTGAATCATCGAGCTTTGAAAAACCGATTTAAGCGCCAATAGAATTTCGCTTCCAAACCGCTCAATCGACATGTTGTCCAATGCTACTGTTATTGGTTGATCGTAACTTAACTCATCGAAAATGGGACCTTGTTTGAGCGCAGTCTCTACTGAACGCAAACCGCGCTGAATACCAGGCATGACTCGCTCTAGGTAATGTGTCGGCTCTAGACCATCGCTACGGCGAACAAATAGAGGATCACCCAGTTGCTCACGCAATTTTGCTAAGTGCTTACTTACGGCACTTTCCGTCTTGCCCAGTTGAGCCGCAGCAATAGTTAGACTGCGGTACTCATAAATAAGAACTAGTACTTTTAATAAGTTATAGTCACGTTCTTTATGCATTTTTGGACTCCGACTTTAACAGTAACCGCGCTTTTCTCCGTTTATCTCGGTACAACAAGTTATCTGCTCTTTTGATGGCAGCATCTAACGATTCTCCCCGCAGCACCTCTGTTACTCCAAAGCTGATGCTGATAGTTAATGCCATATCGCCAAAAGAGTGATTTTGAATATCGTTAGCGAACCGTTCTGCAAGTATCTCTGCTGTCTTGCCCGTACACCCAGGCAATAGCACTAAAAACTCATCGCCTCCACTTCTTACTAAGTAGTCACTCTCTCTGAAGTTCATTACCATTCTATTGGCGATATGAACTATCGCTTGATCCCCAGCATGATGACCATGTGTATCGTTTATCGGTTTAAGTCCATCACCATCGATCACTATCACAGAGAGCCCTTGTTTCTCTATTGCATATTTGAGGGCGCTATCTTTAAGGATGGCTCGATTATACAAGCCTGTAAGCTCATCTTTGCTGATCGCTATTTCTGCCAATTCGAGCTTTTCACGCTTTACTCTTAGCTCTTCGAGCTTAAGCAAGATGTAAAACACCACCAAGGTGAGGCAAATAAGCCACCAGCTTGTATCAATGATCAACTTGCTATAGGGAATTCGATAAACAAACTCGAGGTTGTCATCTATATCAAACTGCACGGAGAAGGCCGATTCATAGAATGGGTAACGAAGATTTTCTATGATAACTTGCCTTTTCTCATTCGTTCGCGTTGAGATAAAGTCCTTGTTGTTGAGGAAAGGGAAATAGCTTAGATAAATATCAACATTCACATCACCAACCATCACTTGTCCGTCATAAACAGGCGTCGACAACGTAATGGTTTGCTGCTTCGTAATCGTATCAAGGTAGATATCAGACGCGATAAGTCGATTGGCTAGGTCTTCGGCAGGCATATAGAATGCACAATTTCGAATCGCGACACACGCCTTCTTGGAGAATGCCTCTTTCACCTCTTGGGGCGACATGGCGAAGTCTTTGGAAGAGAGTAGTTTTTTTGCCCTCGTAAGATCGGTAATACAGTGCGTGAGAATTGTCATTGGTTATCGCAGGCATACTGTTAAACATTTTCTCAGCTGTCGCACCTACGACTTTTTCATTGTGCGTTAACGTCCGATCGTAGTGGTAATAATATATTTGACCACGCTTGAACTCCTCTACGTCGATCGTTTTCCCTTTATTGGCCTCTACTTGAGCTTCAAACAAAACGCCTATGAGATACAGTGTCGATTTATAGTCCTGAATAGATTTTGTCAGCAAGCGGAACTGAGCTTCCTCATTATTGATAAGCTTATCTTTGCTATGGTAAACGCCCACTCCATAGAGTAAAACCGACAGAAGCACGGATTTAAGCAGAATTAAGGTGTATTTTTTAGCGTGTGCTTGCATGCAGAAAGTATGGACCAATAGTGAAGTTAACACTTTCAATTATCAGACAATAGTCTTTTATAATCAATAACACACCTTAGAGTAGCTCTTATGCAAGAAGCTTGGTTCTATGTCTCTTTAAAGGCTTCGATAAGATGGTTCACACAGGCTCGGATCCGATTAGGCTGAAACCTATCTTTATGATAGATAAGTGAAAGTGGTACATCTCGTATACGCCAATCCTCAAACACTGGCACAAGTACACCTTGTCGAATCTCTTCTTCACAGTACACGGCTGGAACTCTAATTAACCCCACACCTTGTTTTGCTGCATTTACCAATACCCGACCATTCTTACAGCTCAGAGCGCTTTCAATAGGTACTTCGATAGATTCAGCGGTGTGAATATGCTCAAAATGCCACTTTTTCACCGACCCTGTAATACATTTATGTTCTCTTAGCTGTTTTGGATGTGTCAGTGCTGGGTTGTTCGCTAGGTATACTGGACTTGCTAGGGTTTGCATCTCGATAGTCGTCAAACGTCTGGCTACATAGCTCGCATCGGCAAGATCGCCCATACGAATGGCGAGATCAAACTCTTCTTCCAGTAAATCAACACGATGGCTGGAAAAATCTAATTCTATAGTGACATCAGGATACGCATTTAGAAACTGAGCGACAGCAACAGCGACCACTTCTTCTCCTAAGTAGCCTCCAACACAATTTATCTTGATATTGCCGCGAATCGTCTCAGTATCATCGACTGCGGTATGTACTGCTTTATCTATCGTATGCAAAGCTTGATCGCAGGACGACAAAAAGCTCAATCCAGCATCTGTGAGCTTCATCGAACGTGTGGTGCGAATGATTAAACTGACGCCCATTTGTTTTTCAAGTGACTGAATTTGACGAGAAACGTGGGAACGAGAAACACCAAGAGCCTCAGCAGCCTTAGTAAAGTTGCCCATGTTTGCCACAAGAACAAAAGCACGAATATCAAGCAGATTTATAGAAGAGTGATACATAGGTTGCGCGCGTATTGGGTATATTTCTATATTGTGTTCGCTGATGGGCAAATTGCAACTATTGTTAGCCTAAACAACGCACTTCTCAATTTTGAGTCAGTGCTACAAGAAAATAAAAGCAATTAAATATCCACTTTGGCCGCCAACCACCTCAAACCATAAAAAGTAGAGCTCAACCCCACTCAAGCCCACATGTGAGCCAGTTAAAATATTCAAGCCTTAAAACAATAACAATATTAACAACTGGAAATATATCATTTAACCAGTTATACACACCATTTTCTCATATGAAAATATTGTTTGTCCTAGATCATCAATATGCCGTACTGCACTCGTGCTACAAAACATTTATCTGTACAGTTCCTGACACATTTAGAAATAAATAGACGAACTTTTTAACAGTATCAGGGGAGATTTATGTTAGAACTGATGATCGGCCTAGTCGTCACCATCACCGTGGGCTATTTTATTGTTAAAGGCTATAAGCCCGCTGGCGTGTTGCTAACAGCGGGGATTTTCCTGCTGCTACTCACCGGTATTTTGGGGCACACTGTACTGCCTGCAAAGATTACGTCGACCGGGAATATGGTCACCGATGCACTGGAATACGTGAAATACATGCTTCAATACCGCGGTGGCGGCTTGGGCATGCAAATCATGTTGCTGTGTGGCTTTGCCTCTTACATGACGCACATCGGCGCGAATAACGTTGTCGTTAAACAATTCTCAAAGCCTCTGTCATTCATCACCTCTCCATACGTACTGCTGGTTGCGGCATACATAGTAGCTTGTTTGATGTCTCTTGCTGTGAGTTCAGCAACAGGTTTAGGTGTACTCCTAATGGCGACACTCTTTCCTATGATGACCGCTATGGGGATTTCTCGTCCGGCAGCTGTCGCGGTCTGTGCATCTCCTGCAGCGATTATCCTATCGCCAACTTCTGGCGATGTTGTGATTGCCGCTGAAAAGTCTGGCTTGGCTCTGGATGTGTTTGCTGTACAAACCGTTTTACCGGTTTCTATTTGCGCCATTATTGTTATGGCAGTCGCTGCCTTTTTCTGGAACAAATACCTAGACAAGAAAGACAATACGCCAATGGAGCGCGTTGATGTCTCTGAGATGGAAGTAAACGCGCCAGCTTTTTACTGTGTGCTGCCTTTCCTACCAATTATCGGTGTCTTTCTTTTCAACGGCCGTACAATCCCGGGGTTAACTCTCGACATCTATACTATTGTGGTCGGTTCTATTTTCCTGGGCGCGCTTGTTGATTTCGTGACCAAACGCTTCAACGGCAAACAAACATTGGAAGATCTCGAGTCTTGTTACCAAGGTATGGCAGACGCATTCAAAGGCGTTGTCATGCTATTGGTCGCGGCGGGTGTATTTGCGCAAGGTCTGATGTCTATTGGCGCTATCGATAACCTACTGCACCTGGCGGACAAAGCTGGGGCTGGCGGTATCGCGCTTATGCTTATCTTGACGGGCCTAACTGTTGCCGCAGCCATCGCAACGGGCTCAGGTAACGCGCCGTTCTATGCATTTGTAGAGCTTGCGCCGTCATTGGCAGCAAAAATGGGACTTAACCCAGCGTTTCTTATCATCCCGATGCTTCAAGCTTCGAACTTGGGTCGAACCATTTCACCGGTTTCAGGTGTTATTGTTGCAACATCAGGTATGGCACAGATCTCGCCTTTTGAGGTTGTAAAACGTACGTCTGTACCTGTGATAGCGGGTTTGATTACCGTGATTCTTGGTACTTTAGTCTTGGTACCAATGACCGTTTAGCACTCAAACTAAAGGGGGCTTGTGCCCCCTTTACGCAACCTCTAGAATGCTTCACCCACTGATAAGTGAAGTGTGCTTTCCTCTGGTCCTCGAGCTACATCAAGTCGGATGTTCATTTTCTTTTGCTCGACGGGTTGCCACCTAAGACCAACGCCTTTGGTCACGACAGTACTCTGGCTTAAGATATCTTGCTCCGCTTCGGCGGTCTTACCAAACCCAACAAAACCAACTAGACCAAATCGCTCCAAAAACGTCCAACGCCCCTCGAACTGCACTTGCACAATATTGTCATTTCTATAGCGACCATGGTTAAAGCCTCGCATTTGAAGTGTCGGTTTCTCATAAAACGGTACATCACCTCCACTGGTCATTCCGGTTAATTGAGAAGCAATGACTAAGTCATTTCTCACACTCCAGTAGTTGCTTGTCGATAGCTTGCCTATATTGTAGTTACCATCCCCACCCCAATTTTGTCCGTAATCCATATAGCTAAACTGGGTATACCAACCTTCAGTTGGGTAATAGTTATCGTCACGAGTATCGTAGTGTATGACGGCACCAAGACCGCCAGATTTTACCCGTTCTTCTTCAGGCCAAAACTCATTCAATTCACGAAAGTTAATGTCGGTTTGCATATAGTTGTATTGGGGACCTATATACCAATGGGAATCAAAGACTTGAAACAGGGCTCGTAACATCACGCCACTCATCTTCATGTCGTACTTGAGTGGATTACCTGCAAATATAGGATCGTTACCGTCCCCATAGTACTTGAGTTTCAGATCACCATGGAAAACCCCACCGGTGTATCTCACTGAGTCGTCTTTTAATGCCCCGTCATGAAAGGCACCAACTAGCCAACTCTCGGTAGAGGTATACATGCCGATAATGCCGGATGTGTCATTATGAGCTTTTGAGCCAGGCTCTTTAGCATGCATATAGAGCCCAACTAACTGCACACCTGTACCCAGCGTTGGGTTTGACATTGGAATGGGTAAGGCGATAAACCCTTGTTTCTCCTCATTGGTTTTACTAGTGCTATCTACTTTGGATTTTTTATCATCAACATGGTCTTTATATTCTGCCGCGATAGCAGACCATGAAGGTACGCTCAAAAGTCCTAATAAAGAGAGGAAAGAAGCACGCCTTAAGCATTGACTAATAAGGTGATTTAACATTAACAACATCCATGTATACAGTTCATTAACCAGTATACACTGAATGGTTTGAAGCGCTAACGCTTGGCCGCCAGTCCAATCATTTAATTGAATATCTCAAACACCACCTAAGCCATTGAGAAAAAATCGATAAATTAAATAGAAAAATTTCTCGCAAATTCATCCATAAAGCATTTCAAGACGTACTAAGCTTTTGATGACAAATGTCAGACAAAAGGGAAAACAATGAAAACAACACTCAAAGGACTTACCGTCTGTGCAGCATTAATGGCGCCTGTCGCATTAGCGGGCGAACATGTTATCTACAACGTAGATGGCGAACCGTATGAAGGTTACTGGGCTAAAGTGAGCAATACCGCTCCGCTCGTACTCTTAGTACATGATTGGGACGGTTTGACCGAATATGAAGAAAAGCGTGCAGAAATGCTCAACGAAATGGGTTACAACGTGTTTGCTGTGGATCTATTTGGGCAAGATGTCCGCCCAACAAAAGTTGAAGACAAAAGGCAGCATACTGGCGAGCTCTATAAAAACCGCGATAAACTCCAAGCCTTGATGGCGGCAGGATTAGCGGAAGCTGGTAAGCTAGGTGGCAACCTCGACAATACGGTTGTCATGGGCTACTGCTTCGGCGGTGCAGCAGCGTTAGAGTCAGCACGCGCAGGTATGAACGCAAGAGGCTTTGTGACCTTCCACGGCGGTTTGAAAACGCCAGAAGGCCAAAACTATGCACAAACTAAGGCACCAATCATGGTTTTACACGGCACGGCTGATTCAGCAATCCCGATGTCCCAGTTTGCAGGCTTAGCGGTTGAGCTCGAAGAGAGCGGCGTTAAACATGAGATGATTACCTATAGCGGTGCACCGCATGCGTTCACCGTATTTGGCTCAGATCGCTACCGTGAAGATGCAGACAAGAAGTCTTGGATGGCATTCACTGGCTTCTTAGAAGAGAAAACTGGCGTTAAGGCTATGTAACGCCTCGACGCCATTTAGCGACTCTTAAACACCAAAAACAGAAAACCCAGGATTGCTCCTGGGTTTCTCTTATTTAATTACGAGTTTGCTCTTAGGCTGGGTTCTTAGCCTTGAACAGAATCGCGTACATAACTGGGATAAACACCAGTGTCAGAACGGTCGCGAAGCCAAGACCAAACATCACCGTAATAGACATGTTTACGAAGAACACATCACCTAACAGCGGAATCATACCCAAAATCGTCGTACATGCCGCCAGCATAACCGGACGCATACGAGAGATCGAAGAATCAATAATCGCGTCGTAGATAGGCTTTTCTTCTGCCTGCATGTCGATTTCTTCGAGGAGTACGATCGCATTTTTAATCAATAGACCTATCAGACTCAATGCACCCAGTAGCGCCATAAAGTCGAAAGCGCCATCAAGTAGTAGTAGACCCGCTGTGATACCGATAATCGCAAGTGGCACCGTGATCCAGATAATCAGTGGCTGACGAACCTTACCGAATAGCAACACGACAACAATGATCATCATGATGAATGACACAGGAATTGCGCTAAATAGTGCGCCTTGTGCTTCTGCAGAGTCTTCATACTCACCACCCCAGTCCATCGTGTAGCCTGGCGGTAGCTCGATCGCTTCAATTTGAGGTTTCAATCGCTCGAACAGCGGTGCTGCTAGCTCACCGGTTGGGTTAGCTGATGCAATGATGGTTGTTAGTCGATCACGACCACGAATCATGGCATCTTCCCAAACCGTCTCAAAACCAACAACTACCTGAGCGATTGGAACCGTGCGTTCAAGTACAGGACTGTATACTTGGGCATCCATCAACTGAGATACGTCTTGACGCTCACTTGCATCCGCTCGGAAGTAGATTGGCAACAAACGCACACCATCGCGATAGATACCGACTTGAGTACCCTCACTAGCCGCACGCAGTGACGCAGTAAGCTCAGTTCTAGTCACACCTAACTGGCGTGCTACCTGCTCGTTAAAGATAGGCTTGATGAGCTTAACTGGTTGACGCCAGTCATTACGTACTTCTTTCGCGCCAGGATCCGCATGCATAATCGCTTCAGCCTGAGACGATAAGTCACGCAGAACTTCAGGATCCGGACCTGCAAAGCGAGCTTCGATCTTAGAGTCACGTCCAGGACCGATACGAAGACTCTTAATCTTCGGCTCGATACTTTCAATGTTGTCCGTCATGAACTGATCAATTTTCGTTTGAAGATCCGCGATCATCTCACGGTTTTCGGTACGAACAATGATCTGACCATAAGCTTTAGTTGAGTCTTGTGGTGTATATACCAGCGAGAAACGAGATGCACCGCCACCAATAAAGGTCGCTGTCCATTCAACACCTTCTTGTCCACGAACAAACTCAGCGACTTTAAGAGTATCATCGCGGGTTTGATGAATGTCCGTTCCTTCAACTTCCCAGATATCTACGAAGAACATCGGCGTATTCGCATTCGGGAAGAAGGCATTCTTAACGAAACCAAAGCCCCAAACGGCAGACACAAACATCGCAAGGATGACGCCTATAGTTAGCACACGCTGCTTGAGTGCGAACTTAAGAATGCCTTTGTAGATAACAAAACCAGCACCAGCGTAAGGATCTTTTTCCTCTTCCCCTTCTTTCTTATCATCTTTCTTGAGTAGCAGCGCACACAACAGTGGTGTTGTAGATACCGCCGTTACCCAACTTAAAGACAGCGAAATGAGGATTACGTAGAATAGAGAACGAGTGAACTCACCTGTGTTACTCTGCGACATACCAATCGCCGCGAACGCAAGGATACCAACCGCAGTACCGCCGAGTAGCGCCCAACCATTCGCACCAACCACTTCACCGGCCGCTTTCATGGCAGGCATACCACGCTTGATCCGTATCATCATACCTTCGGCGACAACGATGGCGTTATCCACCAGCATCCCGAGAGCAATGATCAATGCACCAAGCGAGATACGTTGCAGTTCAATGCCATATAGATGCATCAACGCTAAAGTACCTGCAACGGTGATCATCAGTACCGCACCGATAATAAGACCGACACGAAGTCCCATAAAGGCGAGAAGCACGACAACTACGATAATCAGAGCTTCAACCGTATTGGTCACGAACCCTGCTACCGATTGGTCTACTTCTTGAGGCTGGTTGTAGATGATATCCAGATTCATCCCTAGTGGGATCTGGTTTTCCAAGCTCGCTAGCTTATCTTCGATCAATGCGCCTACTTCTACTACGTTACGTCCGCTTAGCATTGAAATACCAACGGTCAATGACGGCTTACCGTTAAAGTAGATAAGTTTACTTGGTTGGTCGTCGTACTCGCGTGTAACGTTAGCGATATCACCAAGGCGAATAAGTTTCTTGTCGTTGCTCGAGATAAGCAGGTCTTCAATTTCACTCACATGCTTGAACGAGCCCGTTGGCTCGATACGAATATACTCTGGACCAACACGGAATCGACCTGAATCAGACACTAGATTCTGAGACTGAAGCAGATTTTCAATCGTGGCCATATCTATGCCAAGTTCAGCCATTTTCGTGCGAGACATCTGCACGTAAACCACTTCTTTTTGGTCACCATCAATTGAGACTTTTCGCACGCCAGGGACGAGAACAAGCTGCTTCTTAAGATTGTCAGCAACATCTTTTAGCTCTCGATAGGTATACCCTTCGCCGTTAAGCGCCAAGAAACCGCCATATACATCAGCGAAATCATCAACGATTTGTGGCTCGCCAGCGCCCGGTGGCAGTTTATGCTTGTTATCAGCGATCTTACGACGAAGTTCGTCATAAATACCCGGCATTTCGGCAGAGGTATACTCATCTTTAAATTCGATGGTAATGTCCGAGAGACCTTCACGAGTCACTGAGCGCTTGATGCGCTTAACTTGACCAAGCAAACGAACCGCATCTTCGATGTGATAAGTTACCTCATCGTACACTTCCTGAGGCGAAGCGCCTGGATAAGTGGTAATAATCTTGGCTTCTTTGATAGTAAATGCTGGATCCTCCAGTTTACCCATCTCAAAATAGGCTAAGATACCGCCAATGGTCATCAACAGGACCAACAGCCAACTGTTGACTTTATTCTTAACTGAATACTCACCTAAATTCATATAACTTCTCTTCTTGCTGAGTCACAGTGGTTTATTGCGCTTGATCAATCTCTGGCATCAAGCTGACTTCCATGCCTTCAATAAGGAATGGCACACCAACCGTTACAATGCGCTCGCCCATCTCTAGGCCAGAAAGAATTGTGATGCGATCCCCAGACATGGTTGACACCTCAACTGACTTCGGTGCAACAGTATTATCTTCTTGTACGATCCAAACAGTCGCGTTGTGCGCGTTGTCGCTAACCACGGCTGTTGCTGGTACCTGAATTGAACCTGAGGTTTCTTGCAATTTAGAGAAATCAGCTGTCACGTAACCCGTCATACCTGGAAGAATATTCTGGTCTGTTGGCGCTTCCATAGAAACCGTTACTTCGAACGTCTGAGTATCTGAATCTGCTTTTGAAGATACTTCAGTGACTGTTACTGGGTATGGTTTTTCACGAGCGACATCGAAATAAGCAAAAACCGGAATCTCAACAGGATCTTCTGCTTGCTCATCGCGAATCTGACGCACAAGTTTCTCAGGAACATTGAACTTCAGTTCAAGGGTGTTTAGGTTCTGGAATGTAAACACCACTTGTTTCGCTTCAACGTTTTCGAAGTTTTGAATATCACGCTGAGCGACGAATCCGTCAAAGGGTGCTAAAAGTTTGGTGTAGCTAAGCTCAGTGTTGGCTTTATCGTAAGCCGCTTTTGCTCGCGTTAAGTTAGCACGCAACTGCTCAAAGTCTTTCTGAGAGATGAAGTTATCTTTGATCAACTCTTGTGCACGTTTGAAGTCAGCTTGAGTTCTTTGCAACGTCGCTCGAGTATCACGAACGGCAAGTTTGAAGTTTGTATCGTCCAATGTGGCGAGCACTGTCCCTTTCTTAACGTTATCCCCTTCTTTCACAGGAATACTGTTTACTTTGCCAGCGACACGGAAAGCCATATCTGCACGATCCGAAGCGAGCACACGCGCTGGAAATTCGCGGATCATACTTTGGTTTTCTAAACCGATAACGACAGTTTTAACTGGCCTAATTACAGGCGCTTCGACTGTTTTTTCTGGCTCTGGGCTACAACCAGTCAAAGCAACGCCAATCGCTGCTGCCAGAGTAAGAGCACGTAAATGAGTTTTCATAACAACCACCCAATAAAAATTTATAAAAACCAACACAATATTTGGCTAACGAGATCGAATACACGCCATTTCACAAGTTACATTAAGCGTAGCAAAAAGCAACAAACGCTACACAAAAACATAACTTTATAAAACGCATTAGCCACTAATTAAGCAATGTGGCACGTAGAAACTTCCTCTAAGACCACGAAATGCCGACGAGTTCACTATTTTTTGCGTTTTTTTACCTTTTATTGAAATGGTGAATAAGTATCCCATACTGCTACATGAATTCCATATACATGAAACATTTTATGAACATCGTCATTATAAGGTGGATAATTTCTTTAGGTGTAATACTGGTGCTTGCGATGTACCTTATTCTCACTTTTACGTCACCGAACGCCCATACTTCGTCAACAATAAAAGGTCAGAGTCGCTCTGTATATCAAAGCGCTATGGCACTTGTTTCCCCCATTCCTCCTGTGCAGTTAACGCCTAATGAACTCGCTATTGCCAAGTTAGGTATGCAGCTATTTCTTGACCCTAACCTTTCCTCTAATGGACGCGTAAGCTGTGAGTCGTGCCATCACATTTTTACCAACGGTGCGGAAGATATTAAGGTCTCTAAAGGCGTGAAGGGCAAAGGGGTAAGGAATTCTCCTACAGTATTTAACATCGCCCACAATTCACGTTTTTTCTGGGATGGTCGTGCATCAAGCCTGGAATCACAGATGGATGGTCCGGTACACAACCCGCTTGAAATGAATACCAACTGGCAAAAGATTAGCGACTATGTGTCGTCAGTATCGGACTACAAAGATAAGTTCGCGAAACACTTTGAAGGCAAGATCAACGAAGCAAATATAAAAGCGTCCCTCAAATCCTTTATGGTGGCGCTAGACACACCCGCTGCGCCATTCGACCTTTATTTGGATGGAAACAAAAGCGCATTGCCTGCAGCAGCGCAGAACGGCTGGAAAAAGTTCCAAGATCTCGGATGTGTCATTTGTCATCAAGGTACCAATGTAGGTGGTAACCTGTTTCAAAAATTTGGCAACGTAAACAGCACTGGCGAGCAAGAGAAAGACCTTGGTCGTTACAACGTCACTGGAATTGAGTCAGACAAAGGCGTATTTCGAGTTCCCAGCCTGAGAAACGTCGCCAATACCGCCCCCTATTTTCACGACGGCAGAGCTCAAACCTTAGAATCGGCCATAGTTACCATGGCTAGAGTGCAACTCGGGCGCGATCTCGATGCGACAACGATCCTCGAGCTCACTGCGTTTCTCAATGCTCTTACCGCGCCGCCGCCTCCCGTTCTTGAGGAGCTTCTACCATGACACATAGGATATTATCCAGAAGGCGCGTCGAGGCGCTCTACCAGCTTGCCATTGTACTATCCGCTATTTGGTTGATCATTAGTGTGGCCAACAGCCGAGTTAGTGATGCATACCAAAAATCTTACCTAGGCCTATCACACAACATTACTCGTTCTCTCGAAGACATATACTCTTTTGAGTATAACAGTCATAAAACCTATGACAGCTTCTCAAATGAACTGGTGGATATTGAGCTTAAAGCCAATCATCTCTACGAAAACCTAACGCTCAACCAAAAGAGTTACATCGACTGGCTCAGCCCAATTCCCAATGAAGCTGTACTGTTCGGTCGACACATTAAAAATGAGATTCTTGGATTTACTCAACGTCTAGAGAGGCTTCTTAGTGCGAATGTATCCTTTGAATACTCGACAAATACGCTTCGAGAGCTAAAGAAGGAGCTTCTGTCCACTACGCTTTCAGATCAAAACAAGCTCCGCATCTACCAATACTTTGATAACCGCATCAGCCGGCAAGATCTGCCCTCTGATATTAAAACGTATAACGTGGTTATGACAATAGACAGCTATATCAAGCTCAATAACCGCGTTGGCACAGAGATCGACCAAGAAAAGCAGGCACTATTAAACAGTGAAATACACACTCTACTTAATGATGTGAATACTTATTGGCTAGACCGCTCCTCTAATCAACAAAGAAATGTCATTATCTCTAGCGTCTTACTGTTCCTATTTCTCGCAGGCTATATTTACTGGCGTCAATGGATACAACAGTACAGAGAAGCCAAACTCAATCGTGAACTGTTTACCAAAGAAAAAGAGCGCTCGCACCTGGCATTAGTGGTCGAACACGCAAGTGACGCTATCATCATCACAGATAAGTCAGGTTATATCTCATGGGCAAATCCAGCATTCGAGCGTTTATCTGGGTTTGAGCTAGATGAAGTCATGGGCCAAAAGCCGGGCAGTTTCCTTCAGGGAGAAGAGACATCGAAAGAGGAAGTTCAACGCATATCTGCGAGCTTAAGAGAGGGTAATGCGGTTCAATCAGAACTCATCAACTACCACAAAAACGGCACCCCTTATTGGATAGATATTGCAATCACCCCTATTAAAAACCTGAGCAATCAAGTCGAACAATTCATAGCCGTTGAGAGAGACAGCAGTGACAGGAAACGTCTTGAAAGTGACTTGAGACTCGCGGTCGAGAATGCGGATGCCTCTAACCGCGCTAAATCTACTTTTCTCGCTACAATGAGCCACGAACTACGGACGCCACTAAATGGCATCCTTGGTATGGCTCAAATTCTCGAATCCTCGGTCACGCAAAAGCAGCACAAGCAGCAACTGCATATCTTGCTTGAGTCAGGTAATCACCTGCTGTCACTGCTCAATGACATACTCGATATCTCCAAAATAGAAGAAGGCAAGCTTGAACTTGAATCTATCGACTTCGCCGTAGAAGAACTCTGTTCACCTATCGTCAGCACCTATTCCTCAATCTGTAGGGAAAAAGGCATAGAGTTTGAACTAGATAGTCATCTAGAAAAAGGTAAGAGCTACCGAGGCGACAAATCTCGAATTCGACAAGTCATATTTAACTTGCTGGGCAATGCAGTCAAATTCACCGCCTCTGGTCATATTAGAGTAACACTCTCGGGTGAAACAAAAGCCGATAGTACAGAACAGCTCACCATCTCTGTCGAAGATAGTGGCGTTGGTATTCCAGAAGAAAGATTGAAAAGCATATTTGACCCATTTACTCAGGCAGAAGCATCAACGACAAGAAAGTTTGGTGGAACGGGTCTTGGTCTCGCAATCGTTAAAAAGCTCGCGAAAATCATGGGAGGCGACGCAACCGTAACCAGCACCGTAGGCAAAGGGAGTACTTTCACTGTCTCATTCAAGCTAGAGCACGCTGAACCCGTGCAGGCAGAAGCAAAAGCCAATGTCTCGCTCGATGACCAAGCGCTAGCGCAGTCCCTGAAGATTCTGTTAGTTGAAGACAATAAAGTTAACGCATTAGTCGCTAAAACATTTTGTAAAAAACAAGGACATGATGTGGAGGTTGCCGAGAACGGCCAAATTGCCGTTGATAAAGTTAGGGAAAACTCATATGACCTCATCATTATGGACAATCATATGCCAGTAATGGATGGTATAGAAGCAACGCGAGTCATCCGAGAAGAGCTCAAATCAGAGACCGTAATTTTTGGTTGTACTGCAGATGTTTTCAAAGAAGCGCACGATAACTTTGTTGCCGCGGGCGCTAATCATATTTTAACTAAACCACTGCAAAAAGAGAGTTTTATTGATGCACTTCAACGCTATCGACACCTCTTAGTTATGCCTCCTAAAACAGATGCCAACTCCAGTGTCGTCGAGCTAATTAGACATGATTTTACGAAGTCTGATCTACCAACTGCAACAGAAGCCGAACTAAGTATGGATTCGGTTCAAAATGGAAACCCAATCACTTATGCGCTAGTAGCCAACTTTAAGCAAGTTGGCGAAGTGCACTTGAATCGAATCATTTCCAATTACTCAGCAAAAGATACAAAATTGCTTAGTGAAACCCTTAAAATCATTTCGCAGCAGTGTCGCGCTATTGCTCTGCATCGCGTGGTCGACAAAGTAGAACAACTTCAGACCACTTTAAAACTCGACAAGTTACCTGCTTTGGAAGAAGTCCAATCTCTGATAAACCTCGTAGAAGTCAACATTCATGAAGCGACAAGAATACTAGACAAAAACGCACAGCAGACCGACAAGGCTGCGCCAAAGTCGTCTAATATATCTAAGTAGAGATGTACACTAGCGAAAGGACATGCACTTGACTATCAAAGCCGTTGTATTTGACTTGGACAACACCCTAGTATCATCAAATATCGATTTTGAACTGCTGAGGCGAGAGATCGACTGTCCAACTGGTAAGGACTTGCTTACCCATGTTGCTGAAACCAAGTGTGACAATCAACGCAAGATTAGAAACGGCGTCATTTTAGAGCACGAGATCAATGATGCTAAGTCGAGTAGCCTAATGAGCGGGGCGCAGGCATTGCTCGATTGGCTGCTAGCTCAAGATATGCGTTTTGGTATCATTACCCGAAACTGCCGTGAAGCCGCTGAAACCAAACTGAAAGAGCACGCCCTTATTGTCGAGACGCTCATCACAAGGGAAGATTTTCCAGCGAAGCCAGATCCTACAGCACTGTTTCATTTAATGGAGGAATGGAGCTTAGAGAAAGGAAACGTTTTGTACGTTGGAGACCATCAATACGATGTACTCACTGCACAAAACGCTGGTTGTTTAAGCTGTTATATATCCAACTCTTCAGAGCTTTCAGCAAACTATGGCGCAGATTTGCATTATCCGTCTCTAACCGCGCTCCACAGCTACTTAAAGACTCAATAGGTAGTGCTTTTGTTTAAATACATCGCCTTACTGGCAAGCTCTATCAACTCTTCATGGTCGACAGTGTCAAGAGGCGTACAACAGACGACACCGACGCAATAACCAAGTGAGTAAACAGCACTATGCTTTTCATTGAAAGTATCTACCCTATCTTTGAATCGCGTGATCGGGAATTTAGAATCGTTACCTGTTGTCCCTGACATCACTACAACAAATTCATCTCCACCGACTCTAGCAATAACGTCCGAATCCCTGAAGTTGGATTTCAGCAACTTTGCGAACTGGCGTAACGCATCATCACCAACTGAATGACCAAACGTATCATTGATGCGTTTAAAGCTATCCAAGTCAAATAGAGCGATTGTGCAAGGTTCTGCGGCAAAACGACACTTTTGAATGACTTTGCTGGCAAGTGCATTATAGCCCCGTCGGTTTGAAATCTGTGTCAGCTCGTCTATGGTCGAGTTTAGATTCGCGACAAGCTCTGATTCCGCAAGTTTTGCCAGATCGATTAAGTCTTGAACTTGCTGGTCACTTAAGTGCCTAGGTTTGTTATCGATGATACATAACGTCCCTATCTTCACCCCGTTGTCTATCTTGAGCGGGACACCCGCATAGAAACGTATATTAGGTTCACCTATTACCAAAGGGTTGTCGCTAAACCTAACGTCAATAGATGCATCGGGAATAATAAAAGGTTCATCGCCTAATATTGCATGTCCGCAAAAAGATTCTCCTCGCCCCGTTTCTCGAGCGTTGAGGCCTACATTAGATTTAAACCATTGTTTGTCTTGCTCAACTATGCTCAAAAGTGCAATGTCTACATCGAACATTCGCTTTGCCAGTCGAGTGACTCTATCAAAACGCTCTTCAGGTTTTTCTAAAATATTTAACTGTTTAACGACTTTGAGACGGTAGTCATCGTCAAACGGGATTGGCGCTGGCTGCATGTGCTCTTTTTCCTTGGCATGATTCTCGGGGCGTCCCTATGAATAGCTCAGTCACGGAATTCAAACGGAACTACAGACTTAAAATTAGCCAAAATTACCCTGACTTGCCACAAAAGCATCATATTCTTATCGTAAATTTATATGAAATCACACTCTGTTGATAATTATATAATTCGCATTTCGCAAACTAATTGCGTAATGCATTTGCAAACTGGAACTGGTGGGGCTTGATGTGTGTTTTGGAGCACAAAAAAGAGGGAGAATAGACTTTGAAAAAGTTGGCATACATCATGCTTTATAAACTATGACTTCTTTTTTGAAGTCACCTAGCCAACTGACGTTGTTAGTGAACCGATTTGTTCACACTGTTTTCGGCCGATTGACTTGTCAATCGGCCTTTTCTTTGCGCGTTATTTAGTCTTGGCGTTTAAAACAGACTAGCGAGTTATTACCCTTGCTGACCAGGTTGAGATTCTTGCGCTTTTTCCATTTCTGCTAGCTTTTGCTCTAACTCACGGATACGAATTTCAGCCTCAAGCTCATCTGCACGCTTTTCAGCATCGCTGCGGTTATCCTGTTTAATACCGTCCGCCAGAGTTTCCGTACGACCAGTTTCACGAGAGTCTTCTAGATCTTTCATCGACCCGGCAACACCTCCAGCAACACCTCCGGCAACGGCTCCTTTGACCGCCAGATCAGGTTCACCCGTTAGAACGCCCATCGTTGCACCTAATAGTGCGCCTCCAGCTGCGCCTCGATTACGTGCTGCGTTCTCGTTGTCCTTATCGAAAGCAGGTGACGAACAGCCAGCTAGCAAAGCTAGTGTCGTAACAGCAAATAATGATTTAAGAGAAGTTTTGGTAAAAGTCATAGCAGTAATCTCGCAGTGGTTGTTTCTATGCCGCAGAGAATACCGATTTGACCTGTTGCAAGGAATTCACTTGTCGTTATTAGGCTGATAAGCGGTAGTTATCAGCTTATACCGAACGAGAGTATTCATAATAAACCGAGTATTGCTACTCGCAACACTCGGCATTCGGTTAATCAGCTCTGTAATTTAGTTATGATCTACTCAGAGAGAGCTTCCAACAACATTTCAGTTGGCTTAACGATGGCAACAATGGTTTCGTCTATGATGATCGCCGACTCGTTAATCATCGCTTGATATGCATTCGCACCTGCTTTAGAGATAGCCTCTCTAGCTTGCGCTTTAACGACTAGAGTTAGACCTAACTCCGCGATTTTCTTCGTCGCTTTCGTCACAGCGACAGTATCAACAGATGCGACGTTCGCAGCAAAGATAGGTTCAGCACCGATCGCAGCGTTTAAAACTGTCTGATAGTGACGCTCTAAAGCAGAGAGCACTTGCTTATCACCTTTATCAAACTGCTCTACAAGATCTCGCATTTCATAAACAGCATAGCTCTCAACGGGCAGTGCATCAGCGAAACGATTCAAACGTTCATGTTGATTATAAAGATCACCGTGATTTTCAGTTTGAATCCACTTCTCCCAGTTGCGAGCGTAGTACTGCGCAGGCTCAGTATAGCGAGCAAGTGTCAGTAATGGCGTTACATCGGCGCCATTCGCTAAACGCTGCATCATAACTCTAGAGTCAGCGTGATGGCGCATCCCCAGAGAGATCTCAGACCAACTATCGATAGCGCGCATGCGCTTATACATGCTCGCTTCATCGGTCAGTTCTTCGGAAGACCAAAATCGCTCAGCAATGGCATAGCTACGCGGCCAAATACGGTTTTCCATAGTTTGAGAGTTAATGTTTTCAGCCCAGACGGTGATTTCGCCACCAAGAATGAGCGACTGCTCTTCTTCAGTTAGTTCGGCTGGGTAACCACCGCTTGGCTCAGGTATAGTCGAGCCTGGCTGCGCAGAAGAAGCCACGATTTCACCCGTGGTTGGCCAACGAACGTTGCCAATAAGCTGATAGCTCCCTTCTGCAAGCTTGTCACCAGCCAGCTTCAGGTTAAACTCAGTATACGACATAAAGTTGTCAAAGTGCCCCTTGAAGCTCTCTCCTGGCGTGTACTCAAGAATTTCGACTTCAGTACGAGACTTACCGTTGTAGTCGGTAAACGCTCTGACGCTGCCATCTTTAGCTTGAATGATAGTGAGCAAGCCTTTACGTGGACCGCCTTTCGTACGCGGTTTTTCCCACTGATAGCTAACGAAACGCTCGCCTTCATGCAACGTATCATCGACCGTAATACCATGAGGCATTGGGTCATTGCGATAGTGATAGCTCGTCGGCTGAGGTTGGTCTAGGTAATAGCCCGTAGAGAGAAGTCCTTGATAGCCTTCTTTCGCAGCACGACCAATGCTGTCATGCCCACGCCAGCTTTGAATCACGATGGATTTTGGCAGATCTTTATGCCAGATCTCATCCCAGCCCGTCATCTTCTTGCCGCGCTCTTCAAGCATCTTCTCTACTTTCGCATTCAAATAAGACTGTAAGCCGCGCTCGCCATCGAGATTATTTTCTTTGATAAACGCTTGGATTTTAGGGTTCTCTTGCCATTGCTTATAGTTTGGCTCGTCACCGCCGATGTGGAAGTACTCATCAGGGAAGAGTTCGACCACTTCATCAAAGACACTACTCAACATGGTGTAAAGCTCAGGATTTGTTGGATCCATAAGCGGCTCAAATACACCCCATTCACGCTGCTTTGGGTAGCTTTGCTCCCCCATCCCAGACATTAGTTCAGGGTAAGCATGAGCAACTGCAGAAGCGTGACCAGGAAGTGAGATCTCAGGAACCACACGAATACCTAACTCACGAGCATAGTCAACAACATAGCGAATTTGATCTTTCGTGTAGTAATCACCATCCGTGGTTCTCTCCCAAAGCTTAGTGTAGTTATCCAGTTGAATGCGGATGCCTTGGTCATCCCAGATATGCCAATGGAACACGTTCATTTTCGCTGACGCCATTGCATCCAACTGACGCAGGATCACTTCCATCTCAATGAAGTGACGAGAGGTATCATAAGAGACACCGCGCCAGCGGAAACGAGGTTCATCTTCAATATAAATTGCAGGTACCGAGTAACCGATGGCATCCGTTTTGACAAGTTGAAGAATGGTTTCGATACCACGGATCGCACCGTATGGACGGTTCGCTTTTAGAACTATCTGCCCATTCTGTGCATTCAAGGTGTATGACTCATCAGCATTGATATCCTGAACCGCGGCTTTAGGCGCATCATCAATGTCGATGACCAAGGTCGCGTCGCTCGCACTTTCAGCCTGCCAATTCAGAGTCGGTAAACCCGTTTGACGCTCAAGGCGAGTGATAAAACGTTTTGCCGTCGCGTCAACGCGCTCTGAATTGTACCCTTTGATAAAAATACTGAAGTCTTTATCGATAACAACATTGCCCTGTTTCAATTCCACCATTTGAGGATAAGGCATTAAGTTCAGATCGGTATTTGGTGCCATAGCCCATGCCGTTGATGTTAGTGTTCCTGCAATTAAAAGAGATACCAGTTTCTTGTCCATGACCACTTCCTGAGAAAACAAAATTCAGACTAATTCGGTAGCGTCAGGGTGTTCGTATGCTACACCCTGACTAAGAGAGTGATTACTCTGTAATTGGCGTTGAAGTCGTGGTGTCCTTGTTGGACTCACCACCTTGCTCCATCTGTGCACGTTCTGCGTCTAAGATGGCTTGAGCTTCCTCTGGGGATACCATATTTCTTGGCGTGAACAAGCTTACTGCTACACCCGCAAGAGTCGCGACTGCAACAGATGGGATGACTGGGTTACCCCAGAATGCTGTTAGGCTTGGGCTGAGAATAACTGCGAATGAAGCCGCCGATGCACCAACAAGCGTCGCAATCGCACCCTGCCACGTGTAGCGCTTCCAGAAGCGACCCAACATTCCGCACACGAACATGCCTGACATCACCGTTGAGATCATCTTCGTGATGTAGCCGATAATGTCGTTTGACGTCAGTGCAAACAGTAGAGCAAAACCAATCACGACGATAAGCGCTAGCCTTGAGTAGTTCATCATCGATTCTTTATTTGGAACGCGGCCTGTAAACATGACATACACGTCACGCAATAGGATAGACACACCGGCAATCGCATCAGAGCTCGCGCTCGACATAGTTGCCGACAAACCTGCAATCAGAACGATCATGCCAATACCAACTGGTAGTACCGTTGCTGCAATGTATGGGAACGCGAAATTAGCATTATCTAGATTAGGGTCAATCGCATGCGCCGCCATACCAATAACCGCAGGGATGATTGAGAAGAACAGGTACAATACACCAGACAACACAAATGAACGGCGGATGGTCGATACGTTTTTACCTGAATAAATACGCTGACGGAATGAAGGCGTCGCCAAGACACCTACACCAACCACAACGGCTAATGAGATAGCTGGAATCAGACCGAGTTTTTCAATTGCTAGAAAGCTGGTCGCTGCTGGGTCCATCGCGGCGTAAAGGTTATCAAGACCACCAATGTGCTGCACCGATAGTACTGCCATCAAGATGAAACCAACAAAAAGAATGACGGCTTGAATTGTGTCAGTCCACACCACGGCGGTGTAACCGCCAATGACAACGTAAATCGTAAACGCGGCAGCAATAATGACTTTCGCAACATTAAGATCAATGTCTGCAATCCAAGCCAGATACATACCGCCACCCAAGATGTGGGCGCCTAGCCAACCAATAGAGGCAATAAAGATAAGAATACCGACCAGATTTTTCACCACGCGGTTTGCACCGACATAGTAGGACAACTCTTCACTCATGGTCATAAAATTGAGTCGACGAACAGGGGCAAACCAGAGTGCGAGTAGCAAAATACCAAGAGCGCCACCAATGCCATAGAGTGCACCAGCCCAACCGTTAGCGTAACCAAAACCTACTGCGCCCATACTTGAGCCAGTACCCACCATGGTCGCTACCGTGGTACCTAGTACCAAAAACAGTGGTAAGCCGCGCCCACCAAGTAGAAAATCTTCACCTGACTTTTGGTTGCGCGATACATACCAACCAAGCCAAATAAGAAAACACACATATATCCCGAATCCGGATAAGAATAGTGTACTGTTCATTGAACACCTCCAGAGAGATAAGCAACTTATATACTGCCTATCGTTTTACGTTATTTAATCTCGAAACGTAACTACACAATGTAATCACAATGTCATTATTATTTTTATTGATAAGGGCATCGCAAAATGCCCATTATTAAGTTGCGTGTAGATACGACTTTATATTTATCGACGATCTTCGCGATAGCAAGTCACGTCGACTTCTACTTTTACATCCACCACTAGGTCACAAACCATGCAGATTCGTGCTGGTGGATTTGCACCAAAGAACTCTTTGAATACTTTATTAAATGATTGGAAATAACGAGAATCTGTCAGTACCACTTTAACGTGCACAACATCTTCTAGACCGTAGCCCGCTTCTTCCATAATATCGACACAGTTCTGGATAGCCAGGCGTGATTGGTCAACAATACCGCCTTCCACAACTTCGCCATCTGTCATTGGTGTTTGGCCCGACACGTAAAGAAAGCCACCAGCCTCTGTTGCTCGAGCGAATGGTAAATGTTGTCCACCTGTACCGACACCACCTTCTACACCATAGCGTTTAATTGTCATTGTTTACTCCAGTTTTGTTACGTCTTATTTAAGTTTTACATTTCTTGAATTTGTATAATTCAAGAGCAATTAATTCCATCACGATATATAAATCGACCGAATCTTTCTTTGGCGACTAATTTATTTTGATAGCTAATATTTCCGTTAACTAATACACACTCTATTCCGTCTGCTACAGAAATAGGGGTTTCAAATGTCGCAGTATCACGAACATTATGTTTATTAAATAAAACCAGATCGGCGAATGCCCCTTCTTTGATTATTCCCCGATCGGATAGGTTATAGCGTTGCGCTGACATTCCCGTCATTTTATAAACCGCTTCCTCGAGTGGAAATAACTCGCGATCTCGACAGTAATGTTTCAATACTTTAGGGAAGGTGCCCCACAGTCTCGGGTGAGGATGTGGATCGTTCGGCAGTCCGTCAGATCCAACCATAGTAAGCCTGTGTTTAAGTACTCGCTCCACATCTTGCTCATCCATGCAGTGATATACGGCTCCCGCTGGTTGGAGAGTTTTAGCAGCGTCCATCAAAGGCAATTCCATTTGCTTGGCAATGTCAGCGAGAAGCTGACCTGCAAACTCAGGTTTAGATTCCGACCATGTAATAAAGATATCGAAGTCGTCAGTAACCTGTTTAAGGTCCAGAGTTGAAGAGCTTGCCGAATATGGGTAGCAATCGCATGAAACATCTTGATGCTCTGCCGTCTTTTCGAGCAGATCGAGCACCTCGACAGTTCTGCCCCAGTTACCCGCTCCAGCACATTTCAGATGCGAGATCACCACAGGAACACGAGCATGTTTGCCAGTTTCAAAGGCCTCTTCCATCGCATTTAAGATAGCCTCAAATTCAGTGCGCATGTGCGTGGTATAGATACCACCAAAATCAGCAAGTACCTCAGCCAAACGCATCACTTCACTCGCCGTCGCTTGCTTCGCACTGGCGTAAGCCAGACCAGAGCTCAAGCCCAACGCGCCCTCTGCCATCGCCTGACTCAGCGTGCTTCTCATTGATTGCAACTCGTCCTCGGTCGCCTCACGAAGTAGTTCATCCATCACGTTATTGCGAAGAGTGGTATGCCCAATCAACGCCGCAACATTCACCGCCGGCTGCACAGCTTCGACCGCCTTGGCATACTCTGCAAACGTTGGATACTTAAAATCTTCTTGTTTCCCTAGTAGGTTCATTGGATCAGGTGGTGCAACTTGAAGCGTCGCAGGCGAGGCACTGATCCCACAGTTACCGACGATAACCGTCGTCACCCCCTTGACTAATTTTCGGCAAGCAATCTGGATAGCGAATAACGTTAGTGTCATCGTGCGTATGAACATCAATGAACCCTGGGCTTAATACCTGCCCTTGCCCATCAATCACCAAACCCGCTTTTGAGCCTGCAAGATCACCGATTTTTGCAATACGATCTTGCTTAATTGCTAGGTCTGCATGGTAGGCAGGTCCATTGGTGCCATCGACGATTTCTACGTTTTTTATAATGATGTCGAACAACATGACCTTCTCTCTTATCTTCGCGCTTTCCATAAGAGGTATGTTAGAAATTAACCTGACAAAACTCAGTGACAAATTACACAAAACAACAATCAAAGTTTGATAGTTTCTAACATGATAAATATAATAGAAAACAACAACCATTAAATATCAATAAGTTATCCCATGTTAGTGCGAGACGAAAAATGAAGAACCCATTCACAAAAGATAGAAACAATCACAAAAAACAAGAACTTGATTATGCAATCGGTCACAAAGGCTTAGCGTGTAGTGAAGAAAAAAAGCAGAGTTATAGTTTAATCAATGAAGACATCAGCCTGCCGGCGGCAGTCATCAAACGCAGTCATTTGACGAACAATATGGAGTGGATGCAGAAGTTTGCTAACCATCATGGCGTGAAGCTTTGCCCTCACGGAAAAACCACTATGACGCCCGAGTTTTTTCGTCAGCAACAACAACATGGCGCTTGGGGCATTACGGTAGCAAGCGCCCCACAAGTTGAGGTCGCCGCTCACAGCGGTATTGCTAACATCATGATGGCGAACCAGTTAGTCGGCAAAGCTAACATGGCTTTGATCCACAGAATTAAGCGTGATACAGGCGCTAGGGTAATGGTTTGTGTCGATTCAAAACAAAACGTTGAGCAGCTGCAACACTACTTTGAGCAAACGGATCACACGATTGAAGTGCTGATCGAGTATGGGGTTGAGGGGGGGCGTTGTGGCTGCCGCACCGTAGAAGAAGTCACCGCACTTGCGCAGCTTATTGCAACGCTATCGCACGTTGAACTGGTTGGAATTGAGGTCTATGAGGGCGTTATTCATGGCGGAGACGAAGAGGCTCGTGTACGTCAGTTTCTCTCCAACACGCTTGGACTGGCGGCCAGCTTAGTCGCTGATAAGCTACTCCCCACTAAGCCAATTGTCACAGGTGCTGGTTCGGCTTGGTATGATGTCGTTGCCGAAGAGTTTGCTCACCTCGCTAACGTTGACGCTATTTTAAGACCGGGTTGCTATGTTATTCACGACACAGGTATCTACCTCGATGCGCAGCACAAAGTGATGCAACGCGCTGAGAAAAACCAAGGATTTGCCTGTGAGCTAGGGGGCGATCTTTCCTCAGCTTTAGAGGTCTGGGCTTATGTTATATCACGCCCAGAAGCTACCAAGGCGATTATTGGGCTAGGAAAGCGGGATGTAGCATTCGACGCAGGCTTACCCATCCCAGAGCGCATCTATCGCAATGGCGAAGCACTCAATATCAAAGACCTTGTAGCGACAGATGTGATGGATCAACACACATTTTTATCCATTCCAGAAGACTGCGATCTCCAAGTTGGTGATATGATTGCCTTTTCAACGTCACATCCTTGCCTGACGTTTGATAAGTGGCGGTACATTGCCATCAGTGACGACCAACATAACGTAGACCATTGGGTCGAGACGGCATTCTAGAGGGAACATTTTGAGCGTAGAAGTAGACATTATTTCTCAGATCACGGAGCGCTACAGTGCGCTTCGTGACGCAGAAAAGAAGGTGGCAGACCTGATCACCGACGATGTGAGCGGAGCCGCTAACGCAAGTATTACCGAGCTTGCAGAACAAGCAAGCGTCAGTGAAGCAACTATTACCCGTTTCGCCAAAGCAGTGGGATGCAAAAACGTACGAGACCTGAAAATCAAGCTCGCTCAATCACTTGCAGTGGGTCAACGCTTCATCATTGAGCCCCCAGTTCAAACTGGACACCAAGGTATTTATGAGTCGATCAAACAAGCTCTAGACATCAACCGCGCATTGATAAACGAAGCAGACGTCAGCAAAGCCGTGGAATTGCTACATTCGGCAAGGCAGATAATTGCTATCGGCGTTGGCGGAGGCTCAACCATCACCTCACAAGAGCTGCAACATCGTTTGTTTCGCCTTGGATACCCGGTCGTATCGTACAATGACGGTCTGTTAACCCGAATGGTGGCAGCGACGGCAGATGCCAACGACGTTATGGTGGTCATCTCAGCGACAGGTCACACTCCAATCGTGGTCGAAACTGCAGAAACCGCGAAGCAATATGGGGTTCCTATCATTGCCATTACCCCTTCAGGTTCACCACTGGCTGACTTGAGCGACATCGTGTTACCTATCGTTCATAAAGAGACCGACTTTATCTACAAACCCTCTGCATCTCGATACGCTATGTTGGCTCTTGTTGACGTGCTAGCCATGGAACTTGCCGTGAATCACAAGCGCCGTTCTCGCGACCGCCTACGCCGATTGAAGTTGGCTCTGGATACTCATCGTACGGGCAGTGATCGTCAGCCGCTAGGCGATTAAAGCTCTCCTAAAAAATTTCCCTCCTCCTAACAAACATGAACACCAATCTGACTGGGCGTTCATGTTTGGTTCATATTCTCTGTCGTATTATTTCGATATCAAGGAGAGATGCCATAAAGACTCATCCATTCTTACATTCGGTTTTTACAGAGAGGTCATTATGAAACAAGCACTCCTAACAATCAGCGCACTGTTTATCGGTTTTGTTGCAATGATGTTCAGCCTAATCATGGCGATTCCAATGGCGATTGCTGCATACATCACGGGCAACCGTATAAAAAAGCAGTTAGATAAAGAATTCGCTCGTCAGCGTCAGGCTCAAGGTCACTCAGCACAAGGAAATACGATAGAGGGTGAATATGAAGAAGTATCGTCCAAATGAATCTAAACGAGAGAAGCGATCACGCCACAAACGAAAGGTGGTGGCGTTAGCGTTCTATCTTGCTGCATTTGTTACAGCAGGCATCTTTGGCTGTTCAACCAAAAACGAAAACCCTTCATTTACGCATTCAACGTCACTACCTAGTTATCAACAAGATAGCTATCAAGGTTACGTGACCGCGACGCAGCAATGGCTCGCCGAAAATAGAGCCTATAAGTCTGACGATCATCAACTGGAAGTGGCTTTGAACAGCCCTTTTGAGGTCACTCCCAACAAACCTAACGGTGAGGCCGTTCTACTCGTGCATGGTTTGGGCGACTCCCCCTACTCTTTTCACGACATCGCACAGCATCTCGCTGATCAAGGCTATTTAGTCAGAGCCATTTTATTACCTGGCCACGGCAGCAAAGTGGGCGATCTTATCCTACCAAGTTTTGAAGACTGGCGAGGCGTCGTAGACCATCATACCGACTTACTATTAGAAGATTACCCAACGGTTTGGCTTGGTGGTTACTCCACCGGCGCAAATCTAGTCACCTCCAGAGCACTTGAAGATGATCGTGTTTCTGGACTCTTGCTGTTTTCTCCGGCTTTCCAGCCAACGTCAACTGCCGTTAAGTACGCAGGTTTTGCATGCCTGTTCATGCAATGGGCTGACCAAGACCCTGAAGACAATATGCTTCGATACAACTCGCTACCTATGAATGGTGCTGCTGTCTATTACGACACCGTGAGCGAAGTACAAAACAAGCTCGCTGCTCATGACTTCAGTAAGCCAACCGTAATGGTACTCAGTGAGGGTGACAGTGTTGTCGATACAGCCGCAGCCGTTGAATGGTTCAACCGTCAATTTCCAAACCCAGCCAATCGATTGATTTGGCAAGGAGAATCAGCCCCCAGTGGCAAGCGAGTTATCCAACAGTCGATGAAACTTCCGAAGTATCGCGTGTCAAATGGCTCTCATATGGGCATGCTATTCCACCCAAACAACCCCTATTACGGCACCAAAGGAACTGTGGCAATTTGCGACAATGGTCAATCTGAAGAAGGCTACAATGCGTGTCTGAGAGGCGAAGAGATGTGGTATTCGTCTTATGGGTATCAAGAGCCAGGGAAAGTGCACGCTCGGCTAACCTTTAACCCGTACTTCGAAGAAATGGCAGCGGTACTGGACTCTACGATGGCAGCAACCAAAACCGTCGATGCGGGTTCTTTGCAACACGCCTCTATTCGATAGAAGGACGCTGGTTGATATACTTTTGCTTGATAGAGCACAGAAAAGAAACAAGTAGCTCCAACCTTCTGTTAGATAAACTATTATTGATAAAAAACAGTCAACAGAGGTCATTGGTTTATGAAAAAGATAGCAGTAATTCTCAGCGGATCTGGCGTATTTGACGGTGCGGAAATTCATGAGTCCGTACTTGCGCTTCACGCTGTAGAAAAAGCAGGTGCCACTTGGCACTGCTTCGCGCCAAATGTTGAGCAGCTCCACGTGGTGAATCACCTAACAGGGGAAGCAACGGAAGAGTCACGAAATGTCCTTGTTGAAGCAGCGCGAATAGCAAGAGGCAATATCGAAGATGTCGCAAAGCTCAATGTCGATGACTTTGATGCTCTACTTGTGCCTGGTGGCTTTGGGGCTGCCAAAAACCTAACAGACTTTGCTATCAACGGTGCAGAGTGCTCAATCAACGCTGACGTTGCCGCTGCATGTCGTGCATTCAAGGATGCGAATAAACCTGCAGGGTATCTCTGTATCGCGCCTGTCATCATCCCAATGGTCTACCCAGAGTCAGTAAAAGGCACGATAGGTAATGATGATGGTACCGCAGCTGGCTTTAATGGCCTAGGTGGCCAACATGTTGATTGTCCAGTCGACGATATTGTGTTCGATGAAGACAACAACGTATTGTCGACGCCTGCTTATATGCTCGCTAATAGCATTTCAGACGCGGCAAGTGGTATCGAAAAACTGGTAACCAAACTCGTTGCTCTAGCTTAACCCAAAATCAAAAAAGCCCCTACTATCCAGCAGGGGCTTCCTCAATCAATATCTTTTCACTTCTCAAGCGATAGTTAGCACTTCAGCACTCATAGGCTCAATGTGCAGTGCACCACCAGCTTCAACGACTGCACCAGAGAAAATGGACGTCAGTGTCTTAGATTCATTCAGTGCGATCACTTTGCTGCGCGATGATTTATTGATGACGACTACACCATTATCGCCGCGACGGAAAGCGAGAAGATCTTCGTTTGCTTCAATCACCTCAGCACTTGATTCGTGTACTGTATTGTAAAAATGAATAAGCTTCGCCAGTTTAGGATCTTTCCAGCTATCGACCCATCTTGGTAAACCTTTCGCATTTTTGATCCCACTCGGATCGAGGTCACTGTAAATCAGCGGAACCCCTTCCCCGCGAGTCAAAATATAAACATATGCCAGCCATTCATCCGACTCTTCCATAACCATGTTGCTAAACACATCATTGTTTGGAATATCATGGGTAGTTACAAACGTGATAGAGCGCTCATGTGTTAACGCCTGACCAAAACAGTATGGGTCGATCAAGGATGTGAGACTGCCTTCTTTCGATGAAAAGGCGTCAAAAATAGTCTTAAACAACGGGAAGTCGTAAGCAGCAAGGCGCGTTTCTTCTAGATACGGCTGAAGGAATAGCTCGTACTCTTCTTCCGTCGCGCCGCCGTCGGTAATGATCTCACCGAATACGTGCATACCCTCAGTAATATCTTTGGTGAACACCTTTTTGATGTGCTCTAGCGTCAAATGCTTGGCGGCATCGATACGATAGCCACGTACGCCAAGGTCTTTCATAGCTAGCAAGTAAGCTTGCTGCTGCGCAATCACGTGATCGCTTGTTCTGAGTGTTGGTAAACCTGGATCCTCTGGACCACCAGTAAGACGACCATTTTGAACTTCCCAGCGATCCTTCCAGTTTTCAATACCAAACGCTTCAACAAAATCTTCTTCAGTAAAAAGTGGCTTGCTTAGATCGCCAAACAGCCTCTGCTGCTCAAAGTAAGTCGAATGCTCTTGATAGTTCGCCATATCTTGAGCACTAGGATACTGAAGGTCGAGCCTTTGACTCGATTCATTCGCCATATGATTAAAGACCACATCAATATAAACCCATAAGCCGAGTTCGTTGAGGGCATCCATCATGGCTTTGAAGTCTTCGGTGTTACCTAGCTTGTTATCGATAACACGATAGTCTTGCGGCTGGTAAAGCTGCCACCAGAGGACCTCTTTCTCGCTTCGATATGACTTCATTGGCGGTGAGACCAGCACTGTCTTGTACCCACAAGCTTTGATTTCCTGAGCTCGCTCAGTTACCAATGCATATGGCCAATCGAACGCATGAAGAATCACGTTACTCTGACTAGTGGTAGTGTTAGACATTTGAATCGCCTTTGTTATTTGGAATTACGTCAATAAAGACAAATTATAGTGACTGGGGAAACGTAGGGCTCATCCCCCGACCGCTTTCTCTTGTATTAGAAAGTAGGCGTAGATAAAAATTTAAGATGATATTTTAGAGTATCTCTAAAGTTATCTTCATAACACTATGAAATATAAATATATTTCTACCTGCATAAGAAACATTTTGTCACACCAGTTACGAAATAGTTAAATCTCCAGCTTCCTAAGCCGTGAGCCGTGTCACAGCATGTATCGACATAACTGGACCTAAATACCAACTCTGTCAGATACAAAAAAGGCGCACTAGCTAACTAGTGCGCCTTTGAAAAAGAGATAATGATTAGAATGGCTTAGGAGCGTAGCCAGTCATTACCTTCAGCTTCAGCTCTTTGCCAATTTTAGTCATTGGGTGAACCACAACTAAGCCTTTTACTGACTTTTTCAGTTTACCCATATCAGCCTGCTCAGCTTTGGTAATTTCACGAGAAAATGGCATGTCGAGCAAGCTTTTGCGCTCTTTGTTCATGTCATAGCTCTGCTTGTGTTTCATTTGAGCGATCTTTTTGGTGATTTTATCAATCTCATCCGTAAAGCGTGAGATCAACTCATTGTCGCCACGAGATTTCGCTCCATCTAACTTGTACTTACACTTGTCGAGGCGGTTATTTAGTTTTTGAAGTTCTTGTTTCATGCTCATGGCGTTAACCCGTATGCTATTGAATTTTTGATGGAATAATACTCTATTAAGTGCGATATAAGACTTTTACAACATGCCAGCCAAACTTAGTCTTTACCAAATGAGGAACAAGCGTTTCACCCGAAAAGCACACCTTATCAAACTGTGGCACCATTTGACCTTTGCGAAACTCACCCAGGTCACCACCTTTCTTGCCAGATGGACACGTAGAGTATTTTTTTGCAAGCGTTTGAAACTTCGCGCCTTTCTTAAGCTGTTTAATGATATCTTCAGCTTGTTCTTTGTGTTTTACCAAAATGTGAAGTGCTGCCGCAGTTCTTGCCATGGTATGCCTCTGTGTTATCGCGAGTATGGGATGATAAGTGGCGCAGAGTGTAATCTAAACTGAGATGTAAATCACGTTTACTTTTCACGCAGTTAAACTTTTCTAACGATCTGCCGCATTAACTTTTAGCGATAAAGTTTATAAAATCAACCTATTGGTGATTAGAGTAAGAATTCAAATGAAAGCAAGCATCAGTAAGGCTAATCAATCTCAGGGCATGTTGTTGTTTACCCTTAACATGCAAAAGCAGCGTTTTGCCATTGGTACGCTCAAGGTGCGTGAAATTGTGCCTTTTCTGCCGACCACGCAAATCCCGTATTCGCACCAGCATGTTGTGGGGACGGTCAGCATACGTGGGCTTACTGTACCAGTCATCGATATGGCTGCTGCTATCGGGTTCCGACCTATCGCCCCTGAAGAATACAACAGTACTTATCTGGTCGTGACCGACTGCCTTCGCACGGTGGTGGCGTTTATGGTCCGAGATATCGATAAAATCATCGAGTGTGATTGGAAATCTATTGAACCTGCACCAGAGAGCAGTGGCAAAAATGTATTCGTCACAGGTGTAACACGCTTTAATGATCAGATTGTTCAACTTCTTGATGTAGAGCTTCTGCTTTCTAAGATCTATCCGCAATATGCCGATACCAAGATCCCGATGCTTACCGACGTGCAGCGCGAGAGAATAAAGGCGCTTAATATTCTGCTTGTCGACGACTCATCCATCGCAAGAAAACAGCTGGGTGATGCGCTAAACCAAATCAGCATTCCATTCGATCTCTGCAAAGATGGCAACAGTGCACTTGAATTTATGCGTGCAAAAGCCTCGCGAAATGACGCGATAGATATTCTCGTGAGTGATATTGAGATGCCGGGGCTGGATGGCTATGAACTCGCCTTTGAAGTACAAAATGACCCTGCACTTGGTCACGCTTATCGTATTTTACACACCTCACTTTCAAGTGAAATGTGTACCGAAAGAGCCCATCAGGTAGGGGCGCATGAAGCGCTGGTGAAGTTTAATGCCGGCGAATTGATCGAAGCCATGTTGCGAGGCGCAGAGAGTCTAACCGCTAACTAGCCATGACGCCTCTTTTAGAGGCGTCATTTATTTCTATTCAACTATTCCGCGTCGTAGTTGTTATTTGGGGCAAATGAGAAGCCCTGACCACCGATCGATGCTTCGTACATCAGACCCCCTTTGGTCATAGTAAACACAGCCATACCATTGATGTAGGTCGCTTTACTCTGCTTATCACCCGCTTGTGCTCCAGCACCTGTTGAGCCAGCTTGTGCGCTCGCTCCAAGTGTCAGAGCCACCGCTGATGCTTGCGCACCAAATTCAAAGCTACCGCTCGTAAAGGCGTAGTAATCCGCTTTGCTTTCGAAGAAGATGATTTCGCTATAGGCCTGAGCGCCCAACTGCAAACCGATACTAAGCTGCGCTAATGTCGAATCGCCAACGTGTGTACCTTGACGATAAACCTGACCTTCGCCATAAGATCCACCGATACCAAACCCGCCTTTACCGACAGTTGGAAACACAGCATAACCATACGCATTTTCAAAAAACGGCTGCGTGGCTTCTGCTTGCTTAAACTTATTGAGAGTGGCTTCATACTTACTGCTAGATTCTGAAGACGTGGTGTTTTGTGCGTTATTAACATCTTGTTGAGCCTCCTCAGCAAATACGCTAGGAGTAACGGCAATACATACTGCAAGCAGTAAAGGTGAGGCTTTGACGAACATGTGCTTTCCTTGTTTTTGATAGGCAACGTTAGTTAAGATACTAACTTATTGGATATGCACAACATTAGACGATGAAGGATTTTAATAGTTCAACGGACAAGCTCGGTATTTTGCGTCGGCCCATGTTTCACCCTAAACTAAAGAGTCGCACTTAACTCCCGTAAGGCAATGAAAACTATGCTAAAGAAGCTATTGCTCAACTTGGTTTGTATCCTACTCGGCGTTCCATTGCTCTTAGTGCTGTTTTTTAAGTTTGTTAATCCACCGATTTGGGGGTGGAAAATAGCGCGTACCCTATCTCCCCCAAACGGGTACCCTGAACAGACTTATCATCAATGGGTATCGTTCTCTAATATCAGTCCAAACATGCCCAAAGCTGTGGTCGCTTCAGAGGATCAAAAATTTCCATCTCATTCAGGTGTCGATTTTCAAGCGCTGTTTAGTGTTATCGCACAAAGTGGCTCATCGGGACCATCACGAGGCGCAAGCACCATCACCCAACAGACAGCAAAAAATGTGTTTTTGTTTCCGAGTCAAACCTATGTGCGAAAAGCATATGAACTGTATATCGCGATGCTGCTTGAGCTGATCTGGGGTAAGGAGCGCATCATGGAAGTTTATCTCAACGTCATCGAGTTTGGACCGGGCATTTATGGCGTCGAAGCCGCGAGCCAACAATTCTTCGGAGTTCAATCAAAAGAACTCACTGCCATTCAAGCGGCTCAACTTGCCGTCGTGCTACCGAATCCATACAGAATGCAGCCTACTCCCATGTCTGATTATGTGAACAAGAGAACACACTGGGTTGTCAATCAAATGAATAACTTAGGACCGCTTACTCTCTAACGCGTCAAGGCGTCTCAACATCACTAGCAGAACTAACGCCTTGCCCAAAGCGTCGTACTTGGCTCATCAGCAATACGACAACCATGATTAGAGCGGACATCAAATAAAAACGCCCCAATGAATCTTGTGTGGTTACCCACTGTTCAACCAAATATCCGCCAAAAACACCCGCAATAACCATTTGTATTGAGCCCGATAATGCAGAAACGGCACCGGCTTGCTCTTTATGTGGCCCAAGCAGCAGCGATATAGAAATAGGAAAGGAAAGTCCTTGAGCCACCGTGAGCCAAGTAAATGCGAACAATAGGTTAAAGACAGTCATCTCAGTCATCATCAGCCAAAGACCAGATAAGCTCATAATGATGATTGCAAGAAACAAGATCCAGCTGGTCGAGAAGAACCGATTGAGAATATTGAGCGACACACTACCCATCATCAATCCAGCCGAAGGGATGATCATGACAGAGCCATATTCAGCAGCCGTCAACCCCAACTCATGCTGCATAAGAAATGGAAACAGGCTTAACGTCACTACTGCCCCAAGGTAACTTATCCAGTTATAACTCGCGCTGCCTATAACTTGAGGGTTGACCATTAGCTTGGCGTAATTGCTCATAACTAGGCTCGGTTGAAACGGTCTCGGCTGATAAGGCAGAGTCTCAGGTAAAATAAACCAACCTAAAACAAAAATAGCGACAAGATAAATCAATACAAAAACAAACACCGCCTCCCAACTAAGGTGAAACGCAATCCATCCACCGAAAACAGGCGCGATAATTGGCATGACTGAAGCAGTAACTGAGATGTAAGAAAGTGCCTTAGTAAGTTGCTTACCATCATAGCTGTCTCTGAGCACACTTCGTCCAAGTACTGATGCGCTCCCCGCTCCCAAGCCTTGCAACAAGCGTCCGATCTCCAGTGCGGTAAAATGTTCGTTAAGGACAATACACAGCACTGTACCGAGCAGATAAACACCTTGCCCTAAGATAAAAACAGGGCGTCGGCCGATCGCGTCAGAGAGCGGGCCATAAAAGAGTTGTGATAAGCCAAAACCAACCAGGAAGAGTGTCACGAGCATCTGCACATCAGCATGGCCGATGGATAAGGACTCGCTAATAAGAGGCAGCGAAGGCAAGTAAATACTCACGCCGACTTGGCCCGTTGCAATGATCATCATTGCGAGCAACATAGGGGTTTTGTTGAAGGATTTATTGTGTTTTTTATTCATACACTCATTCTATATTGCGTATGAATCATTGATAATACACTATAAAGGAAACAGAATACGTCCTAACAGGAAACAATAAGAGGTCTTCATGGATTGGATATCATGTATCAACACCTACATTCGTGTCGTAGAAGAAGGCAGTTTCAATGGTGCGGCTCGCCGACTCAATACCACCAGCTCAGCAATCAGCAAACGCATACATTGGATTGAAGACCGCATCGGCGTCCAGCTTCTCAAACGAACCACCAGATCCGTAACGCAAACCGAAGCGGGCGCCCTATTTTATCAGCGCGCTAAAGACTCTTTGGATCGCTTTCAGTCAATTATTGACGAAACTCGCTCAGTCAACGAAACACCCGCAGGTCTGCTTAAGATTGGCGCAACCATAGCGGTCGGCTCTAAATTCTTAGTTCAATACCTGAATGACTTTTTAGCTCAATACCCGGACATACGGATCCAATTGACAACCACAGCGCCTGGTGAACTGCCAACCAGTAATCTCGACGTATTTATAAGTCGTGAGTTAGAGACGCTCAACTCACTGAGTATGAGGCAAACGGCTCTCTTTGAGCAAAGAATTGGCTTTTACGCCGCCCCCTCTTACATAGAAGAGTTTGGCGCACCACAAACCGTCGAAGAGCTTAAACAGCACAACATTCTTATTTGGGGAGAACGTCCACAGCGCGAATACAAAATATCGAAAAACCAACGAATCATGCTCTCAGGAAACTTCGCGACGACTAACCCAGAAGCCCTCTTCTATGCAGCTAAAAATGGTATGGGTGTGCTGATTAGTAACGATGTAATGATCAAAGAAGACGTTAAGTCCGGCGCATTGATACGCGTTCTGCCCGAAATTCAAGCAATGGACTCGACTGTCTATGCCTACTATCCAAAACTAGATTACGAACACACTCGGACCAAGCTGTTTCTCGATTACATCAAAATGCGTTTAGCTCAGTCGAACGATGAGAAGTTAATATGATCAAAAAGCTTTAACTCTGTTAGCTTACCGGCCAAAGCTCACTCGCATTCCAAATGTTTAGCGGGTGTTGCTGACGGCTAGCTCTTCAAAAATGTTCGCCCATCGGCTAAACAATTCTAGATAGTCGTCAAATGTGTTCAAAGCAGTTTTAAGAACTATTTGAGGGCTCCCTTTCAATTAGGCGAACATGAATCCAGCGGCTATGAAACCAAAAAATCCGGCAGCGATAATCTTCCACGTGCTGTTTTCTTTCTTGGCTGCTAGCTCTTGCACTTCCTTGATGATCCTCTCTGTGCCTCTTCTCGTCACATTATGCGCTGCACATAATCGGTAATACCTAAAATGCAATGTCTTAAGGTTCGCTTTGTAGTGGTCGGTTAGCTCGATCCACTCTTCCTTTGTGTAATCTCGGTTGACTGCTGTCGAGGTGCTCGCTGTCTCTGGTACGAAGCTGATGATATCTAAATAAGCGATTCCCGCTTTTTCATCGATTTCCCATCCCTTAGCGTCTGGCGTGGACTGCTTCAGTCTGTAGTATTGATCGAGTTCGTTGCTGAAAAGTATTTCTTCGTTTACGTTGCGCGATACCGCTATAACATCTGTCAAGATACCTACTTTTTGCTGCAGCTTGGTTAGGTTTTGCATCTTTTCCAAATAATTCAATGAATTATTTTTCTCCTCTCCAGGTTCTTTGTTCGGAAGATTTGATTTATTTCGTCGTTTAGAACGGTGTCTAATTTTGGACTCAATCTTCGCCGTGAAGGTCGACTCTAGTCGCTTCTTATATGGCTTCGATAGTTGCTTTCCAACCAGTGCTTTAAATCGACGAAGGTCTGAAAATTTCCTTAGTTCGGATTCGTCCTCGACGGACACGTGTTCGAACTCTGGTTCAATTTCTGGCTTCGGTGGCTCGGCTAGCGCCCTCGGATTCTGTGGGGTTCTGTGCTTGCCGCCTTGTGGCTTTTTCTTTGGTTTTACTAACTTCTCTAGTCCTTCCATGATTAGACTCCGTTCGTTTTGCTTACCTTAGAATGTTGTAAATCATCTTCTGTAGTCTGAATTGGCGCGACTCCATGTATTCCATGCGTTCAAAGTAGCGGTTGCGCTTCTCTGGATAGACCCAAAGATTATCGATGCAACGGATCATGCTTTGACTCCAAACGTGCACATTCGCATCGATGCCAACTTCTTCTAACACCCCTAGTTTGTGCTCACATGCAATTATGAAACGTGCGTCTTTCTTGTCGTCCCTGATGTGTTCTCGTTTAGTCTGCTCTACATGTGAGACAGTTCGGTCAGCGATAACGCTAAAAACTAGACTCGCGAACAAAGTTATGGCGATAGTAGCTGCTATCTTCATGGCTCTAGTTACCCTCCGGCGATTGATCTGGTAGTTCGATTTCGTCAGGAATTAGTGCTTCGATTTCTAATTCGAAGATGTTCTCTAGACCATTACCGTCGACGCTGTAGATCACTTCTCGGTTGTCTAGATCGATTTGTGTATCGAGCCATTCTTCTAGCCACTCGTTGTATAAATCGCAGTTCTCTGACTCGTGCCATTTCTCCGAACGCTCTAACAAGTAGTCTTCATTTTCGCCCGCGATATGCTCTAGCTTCTCGTGAAGAGATTCTGTCTCCTTTTTCTCTTGGTCGATGAGCTCACCAAGTGTGCAACCGCCGATTGTTGACTCTTGGAGCATCGTCGAAATACGCTCATTGATGCCATCGATCAACTCTTTGATGTTTATTTGAACCGACTCGATTTGCTCGATGTTGGCTTGAATCGCGTGATAATCCTCATTGTTAATTCGTCGTTTCATGGTCTTGCTCCTACTTAAATTGTTGTAGAACGTAGCCTGTGTCGAATACGCGCGGGCTGATTTCAAGCGCTTTCATGCGTAGCTCTAAGCTGACGTTGAAAAAATCAAACTCTGCATTTTGATTAACACCCCGAAAATGTTTGCTCATTCTTGCGGACAATAGTTCGCAAGCTAACAAGCATTTGAGTCGTCTTCCTGCGTAGGCTTTTTCGAGCGTTGCCATAACTCGCGTTAAGTACGTGTCGCCAAAATGCGACATGACCATATGTGATTCGTCTTCCGTTACTCCGGCGCTCATAAACTCGTTAATCAATCCCTGTTTGAACTGCTTCAGTAGATGTATTTCAAGCATGCCTATACCTCCAAAACCTGCAACCGTGCATGAAGCCCATCATAATCAAGGTATTTTTAGGTTCCACCCTCGCTTTTGATGGATCAAATCCTACAAATGTTTTTTTTCTTAGGTAATAAGAAGAGTTAACGAGTGGTGATTTATTGTTCGTTACACTTTCTAATCATCCGTTTCGCTTCTTCGAAGATTTTTTCTACAACTAGTGGATTTTTGGGACGAATTTGGACAGCTTGCGTAAGCTGGCTTTGCAACTTTTGTTCTTCTAACGTGCTTGCCACGACTCGATAGATGCTGGAGTTTACAGGGTAGAATCCCTAGGCAGGTATTATAGTATGTGAGGTAAATTGATTGCTTTGTCGGTGTTATTGCAACATATCTAATCGACTACAAAATCACTCGCAACATTGATTTTTAGACTCGTCACGCTCGCGGTAGAGCCACACTTTCACACTGTCGACTTATAGCAGATTATGCACTGTTACATCACGATGTAGGCATTAGCGACTGCGATGGTCCCGTTAAGCCAATGCCCAATATTAGGTCATGCAGCACTAGTAAAGTGCAACTTCGCCTTAGCAAAAAGAAGCTCTAAACCATAGATAGCAGCAAAGAGACAAGAGAAGAACCATGCCGACTGAACAGCAATAACAAACCAGCTATTTTTCCATTCAAGTGCTGTATTTACAATCACTTGCATGCCAGTAAAATACACTGCAACACCAACAATTAGCGCTACCAACAAAGACATCACCGTAAGAATTGGAAACCATTTCGCCATAAGATACTCCTGATAGATATGGTAAGTTCAAAGATTCTTTGTAAGTTGCTGCATTAATAATGCCACTTTTTGTGTGGTTATTTTCTTGTTCAATTTTTTCGAACTAGATACTCAATCAAAGCGGCTTATCAGTTCTCTATCTCACATCTAAACTGAGCACATTGATAGGAAAGCGAGCAATGCTTTCATGAAAGAGGATAACCCCATGTCTAATACACTTGTTTTGAAATCGAGCATTCTTGGCGACTACTCACAATCTAACCAGATTATTGAGCAAGCGATTGAAGGTAAATCCAACGTTACTATTCGCGATCTCGCAGCGGAGCCTGTTCCTGTTTTGGATATGGCAGTAGCAACCGCATTACGAAGCACGAGCGACGACCTTAGCGATGAGCTTAAAGCAATTGTTAAGCTGTCTGACGAACTAATCGCAGAGCTTCAGAACGCTGAAAAAGTGGTCATCGCTGCACCGATGTACAACTTTATGATCCCTACGCAGCTAAAAAACTACTTCGATCTCATTGCTCGTGCTGGTGTGACATTTAAGTACACAGAGACAGGTCCGGTTGGTCTTATCAAAGACAAAAAGGTTGTTGTAGTCACCACTCGTGGCGGCATTCACAAAGACACGCCTCGCGACAGTATGCATGATTACCTTGCAACGATTCTTGGCTTCCTTGGCATGACTGATGTTGAGTTCGTATACGCTGAAGCACTCAACATGGGTGATGAGCCAGCAGCAGAGAATCGCGCGTCAGCATTGGAGGCACTTGCTCCACTCGTGTAATCGCGTAGACAAATTAAAGTGATGAGTGCCGTTTACAGACATTCATCACTTCTTCTGTACATTTCCCAACCCCACAGTTCAAATTCCATACAAACCTACGACAGTTCTCCACGGATATAACTGCACGCCCGTGCAATAATTGATGAGTCCACTTTTTGGGGGAGTCGCGTTGGTCGTTTTCTTCACTTTCTTTCTAAGCCTATATTACTTAATCGCTTTTCCTGGCGGGGTTCGCGCCTACCAGAGAGGTCAGTTGAGCTTAGGGGACGCATTTCTACCGCTTAGCGTATTCGCTACATGGTCACTGCTTGCGACGTCAGGAATTGGCGCACAAAGCTTGGGCAATCTTGTTGAGCTCGTCTTTTTACTGGGTGCTTCGGTCGCTCTGTTTTACATCAGGCTTTGGTTCGTAAAACTTCACCCTACAAACGCAGTACTGTCTTTGATTGCGCTCTACTGCATTGTCATCGCGCTTGTTGTATTAACTAGGATGAGCTTTCCGTTGATACCTGAATAGCTTGCAGTTTAAACCGCAGTGCTTCTGCAAACTCCCTAAGCTGGCGGGCGTTATCTGCGTGTAAAGGATCACCACAGGCTCTGCCATTGTTGGTAATCTCAGGACTGGAGTAGATTGAAAGCAGCTCGGACTCATAACTCATTATGGTTCCCGCACCACCACACTGAAACCCTCGAGCATAGGGCTTCAACCGATCTTTGTTCATGTCTGAAGTATGCTTTTCTAAGGTTTCATCCAGTACCTTGAACCAAGAACGGTCATCGTGCCAAGCCCAAGATAAATGCCCTAATTCATGCTCTAGCGTGTACTCGTCAGCGTGTTCAGACAACAAAAAGAACTGGCTATTTACATCAGGGTTGGTCGTGCCAATGGTGTATTCCTCAAAATAGCCATCGTCGACCGCTAGGATGACACCATAAAAATGATTCGGGGAAGATTCAATGTATCGATGTTTTTCTTCTCCAATCAGTTCAGCTAAATCTTCCCTAATCTTGTCGATATCAAACAGAGCTCTACCACTAAAATCCACCACTGAAACCTCAGCTACGCTTCGCTTCATCGGTATGCAAGAGTTTTTCATGATGACGTTACTTTTTCTCACGGAACGCTCAATCTCAGTCGTGACCTCTTCTAGACCATAGTTCTCAATCACGGTTTTCGACACAAAGAAAAAAATCGGCGTTTCGACAAGCTCTCCCATCGAACACTCTGGCAACCTCATACCTGGTTTATCAACTTTGTAGAACACCGGAATCAGAGTTAATGACAAACAGAACATAATTATTAGGCTTTGAATAGACAGCAGTTTTTTCATTTTAATATGCACTTTAGCTTATATTGTTTAATCCTAACCTAGAGATGAGATGAATAGTGATTAAACCTCGCTAAAGCCAACCTAGCTCAAGCATTTACATTCATTTACCTAGCATGACGTTGCCTTACATAGCATGGCGTAGAGTTAAAGCTCAACAGGAGCGTTATTATGAAAAAACTCTATTCTATGGTGCTCGCCCTCGTGTTGGTGGTGACCTTTATCTGGTTTCAAGCCGAGCCCTCATTGCTAGACAATGAGAGCTTTATGCCGTGGCGAAGCGCATTACTACAACTCACTGGAATCGTTTCAGTATTGCTTCTGACCCTTACCATGTTGCTGGCACTGCGACTTCCCGTCCTTGAAAATCTTACTCGAGGGTTAGATAAATCATATCGTCTACACAAGTGGACAGCGATATATGGCGTCATCATAGGTGCAGTGCACTGGCTTTTAGCTATTGTGCCGAAACAGCTCGTTAGCGCTGGCTATATGGAGCGTCCGCAACGCGGTTCACCGGCCTCGATCAACCCAGACTCACTTTATGCTGTGATTCAACCACTTCGCGGCAGCGCTGAAGCCATGGGAGAATGGATGCTGTATCTGTTTATTGCTCTTACGTTATTAGCGCTGTTTACTCCAGTAAAATACAAGGTGTTTAAATGGACGCACAAGTTGATGGCCATTGCGTTCGTCGTCATTGGCTACCACTCACTTGTATTGTTGAAACACGCGTATTGGGATAATGCGATAACACCAATTACTGTTGTTATCGTTTTAGCGGGCGTTATCGCCGCGTTGTGGAGCTTATTAGGAAAGATTGGAAACAGCCGCAAGCACGTAGGTTCGATCGTCGACGTCCATTTCAACGAAGAAAACTCGACGACTGAGGTGATGGCACAACTTCCATCTTGGAAAGGGCATCAATCCGGTCAATTTGCGTTTATAAAACTTGGTGATGAAGAGCCTCATCCTTTCACTATCGCGTCGTTCGATAAGGGAAATCAGCAAGTGGGCTTTTTGGTCAAAGCATTAGGAGACTTTACCTCCGACATTCAGAACCGAGTGTCCGTAGGTCAACAAGTCGAAGTGGAAGGACCTTATGGTCGATTTGATTTCAACGACAACCGAAAACAGATATGGATTGCGGGTGGCATAGGCTGCGCGGCATTTAAGGCGCGTCTAGAGGAGCTCGCGACATTGCAGTCTAATGACAACGTCGTGTTCTACTATTGTACCCAAGCACCATCAAAAGCCTTGATCGAGGAGATGGAGATCGCGGCTGCCAAAGCAAACGTCGAGTTTCATGTCATCGATAATAGACTTAAACCGTTTTTGTCTATCGAGCAGATACACCAAAAACACCCTGACTTGGCGGAGCGCAGCATCTGGTTTTGTGGTCCTGTAGGGTTTAAAGATGCCCTGCTAGCACAGCTCAAAACACTAAAACTTGACGCTTCCATGTTCCACTCTGAGCTGTTTAACTTCCGATAGCCCAATATTTCTCGTTTAAACGCAGTGACAAAAAAGGCGCTGAACACGCGCCTTTTTAGTCAATCTTCGACAGCTATTAGTTAAGGCTAACCTCTACATCGGACTTGATAGTACTCGAACATGCCAACACATAGCCATTCGCTCTATCTTCATCTGACAAGGTTTCAAAGCTTGTAGACTCAACCTGACCAACCTTCACTTTGCACTTGCACGAACCACAGATGCCACTTCGGCACGCAGCGATGACAGGCACTCCACCTTTCTCGAGCGCATCGATCAGCAAGCTACCTTCATCAGCTTCCAGCTCCATACCAAAATCTGGCACTGCGACTTTTATCACGCTTTCTCCCACCTCAGCATTCAACTGGGTAGGAGTAAAACTTTCTTGATGGAACTGGGACATATCAAATTGCGCTTCTTCGAGGGCTGACTTGACCGCTTCCATGAAGCCTGTAGGGCCACACAAATAGACGGTACGATCTCGAAAATCCGCCACCAACTTATTAATCCAGTCGAGGCTTATCATGCCTTGTGGAAAGGTCGTCCCAGCATTGTCTTCAAGCAGCATGTTGAGATTAAAATGATCCACCGAGCGGTTTAGCTCAACAAGCCTGTCAAAATAGATGGCGTCTTGCTTACTCTTAGCGAGGTGAAAGAACTCAATATCAATATTTGCATCTTGCTCAAGCCACTGATCAACCATCGACATAATAGGTGTCACACCGCAGCCAGCACTCAGCATCAGCACTTTCTGTTTCGGAACACAATCGACATTATTAAACTGCCCAACCGGTGCTTGCGCATCTACCTTATTTCCCACCGCTAGGTTGTCAACAATGTGGTTAGAGACCAAACCGTTAGGGACACGCTTAACAGTAAACTTAAGACGTTGTTCACCTGGTACTGAGCTGATCGAATAGGCGCGAAACGTCTTGTTTCCATCGATATCAAAACCAAGTGAAGAAAACTGTCCTGCCTTGAAGTCGAACGAATCTTGCTCAGAGTCACTCGATAGCTCGAATGACACCGAGTCTGGTGTCTCAAACCATTTCTTGGTGCAGGTTAGTTGAATTGTCTCTGAATCGGACCATGCCATTTTGCTTCTCCTAATAAAGAAATGACGCCTAGAGGCGTCATTTCCGTCACCTACGTTTACGCTGCCAGAATCGTTTTTAAGTCCTCTTCCACGGTTGTAATACCGCGCATGTCGAACTTATCTTGCAGAATGCCCATTAGGTTATCGGTTAGGAATGCAGGCGCTGTTGGACCGGTGTAAATACCTTTCACACCCAGTGCTAACAAGGTCAGTAGAATCACGATCGCCTTTTGCTCGAACCAAGAAAGCACCAGTGTTAGAGGCAGTTCGTTGATATCACAATCGAACTCGTTTGCGAGAGCAAGCGCGAGTTGGATTGCTGAATAAGCATCATTACATTGACCAACATCCAACAGACGCGGGATGCCGTTGATGTCGCCAAACTGATTTTTATTGAAGCGGAATTTACCACAGGCCAAAGTCAAAATAACGCTGTCTTCTGGCGCCTGAGCAGTAAAGTCTGTGTAATAGCTGCGCTCAGATTTGTCGCCATCACAACCGCCGACTAGGAAGAAGTGCTTAATCGCGCCCGCTTTCACTTGCTCTACTACTGCTGGAGCTGCTTGCATCAACGCATTACGACCAAAACCAACCGTGATCATGTGCTCGATTTCGTCATGCTGGAAGCCATCTAGAGCTAGCGCGCAGTCGATCACTTGTTTGAAATCATCACCTTCAATGTGAGCAACACCCGGCCAACCTACGATACTACGCGTGAACAAGCGGTCAGCGTATTGGCCGACATTCGGGTTGAGCAGGCAGTTGGAGGTCATCACAATCGCACCTGGGAAGTTAGCGAACTCCTTCTGCTGGTTTTGCCAAGCGCTACCATAGTTGCCAACAAGGTGTGGGTATTTTTTCAGCTCAGGATAAGCGTGAGCAGGCAGCATCTCACCATTTGTGTAGACATTAATGCCCAAGCCTTCGGTTTGCTGAAGGATCTTTTCTAAATCATGCAGGTCATGACCAGACACAAGGATACACTTACCTTTAACGGTCTTTACATTCACCTGCGTTGGCTCAGGATGACCGAAGGTGTCAGTTTCACCTTTATCGAGCATCTCCATGATTTTGTAGTTCATCGAACCAATCTGCATTGAGGTATTAAGCAGTGGCTCAAGGTCAACGGGGTCAGTGCCTAGCCAAGCCATGATTTGATGATATTCACCATACACAGCTTCGTCAGTCTGAGACAACACGCGCGCGTGCTCAAGGTATGCCGCCGCGCCTTTTAGCCCATATAGGCAAAGTAAGCGCAGACCAATCACATCCTCGTGCAGGCTGTCATGACCACGGTTTACTGCCGCGGTAGGGGCAAACTCTAGTAGTGCTTCTTTTGTTGTTGGTAGCTCAAATTTCGCCGCAGGAGATAGCTCATCGATGGCAATACCTTTGACCAGAGATGCTGCTTGTACTTGCTGCTGAAGGCGAGTTTTATATTGTGCTGCTAGATTAGAGAGCTCGATGATGCGCTCTGGGTCGAAGTTAACGTTAGTTAGTGTCGAGAAGAAGGCTCTCGGCGCCCACTGGTCAATTTCTTGGTCAACAATACCAAATTTACGACCTTGGTCAGCCCAGAATGAAACACCCTGCAGGGTATACACTAATACGTCTTGTAGGTCGGAGACTTCTGACGTTTTGCCACACATACCTTGTGTATATGAACACCCCTTAGAGACAGGGGTTTGAATAGTTTGCTCGCATTGAATACAGAACATAATAAGGACTCCAGTATTTTAAGTCGTGCTTTGGTACTTAGCCAAAGCTGATTATTTCCTGAAGCCCTTATAGCATTTCGCATGCCAATTTTTATCTATCTGATTTAAATGAGTTTAAACAATAAATTAACAACCAAATAAGTCATTTAGACTCGCAAATAAAACCATTCATTTAACCACTATTGAGTCATAATGACTCTTATTCATCCAGGAAGCGGTTCTCCATTTCAACTTCCTGTACTTTCATTAACTTAAGTGCTGTCTTCATATGTTTTTGCATGACTCTGTATGCCATTTCCGAGTCACCCACTCGCAAAGCGTCTATCAATGCAACTTGGCTGTCTAACCCCGTCTTCCACAGATCGTAGTTTTCTGGTTCATAAAGCTTTCGATATATGGTCATATCCGACAACATCTGAGCAGTAAAACGAACCACTAGCTTGAGCAATTCATTCGACGAATAATCAGCCAAAATTCGGTGAAACTCTATCGAAGCTAGGTGGTGTTCCCTCTCTTCAAAGATATCTTTTGGTGGCTCAGCGTACTTGTTAGTCTGGTTTTTCAGTTGCTTCAATTGCGTTACTGACAATTTCCCAGCTAAGGAGGCTGCTAGTTGCGGTTCAAGTGCCAAGCGAATCTGATATAGGTCATCAATCGAAGATTCTCTAAAAAACAGATAATTACTGAGTAACATATGTGCTTTGGATTCTGAAACTTCAGAAACAAAGACGCCTCCTTTGGGACCCGTTTTTGTCTGAAGTAATCCTTGAGCGTCCAGCAGTCGCATTGCTTCACGCACCGTGCTTTTTGATGCATCAAACATTTCCATAACTTCTGCTTCATTAGGTAAACGATCACCCGGCTGAAGCTTCTGCTCCACAATCCACTTCTTTATTGAAGACGCAACATTCTCTGTACGTCGTTTTTTAACGGCCACGCGCCACCTCTGTTTACACGTTGTTTCATCTACTACCGTAACTGAAGATCTCTTTAGGGTGAAGTAGTTACGTACATAGCTCTTCACGAACAGCTTTCATTTTGCTCACAAAACCATCAGCACCATTTGCATTTATCATGATAAATGGTGTATTTTGCCAATTTATCATGATAAATAAGCAAACGCAGCATCATAAAACGGAAAAAATTATGACATTAACCTCGACTTCAACACTTGCTTGGGAATGGCTAGAACAACTCGCTCAATGTTCAGAAACTACTCATCCCGATACTGAGGGAGTAACACGCCTTTGCGCGACAAAAGAGCATCGTGACGCTCTAGAGCTACTTCGCGAATATATGCTTGAGTCTGGAATGTCTGTATCAATGGACAATGCTGCTAACCTGATTGGCCGTTACGCCAGTAACCAACCAAATGCAAAAACACTTATCTTCGGTTCACATCAAGACACCGTTCCTAACGGTGGCAAATACGACGGTATTCTTGGCGTCGTTGCACCGCTCGCGCTGATTCACCACTTCAACCAGAACAACATTACTTTTCCTTACCATATTGATGTCATCGCGTTTAGCGATGAAGAAGGAACGCGCTTTCAATCAACTCTACTTGGCTCGAAAGCTATCTCAGGTATCTTCGATCCAGCGATGCTTGATGCTAAAGATGCTCAACAGGTATCGCTGCATGACGCTTTGGTCGACTTTGGTTGCCAACCAGAGCTCATTGAACGAGACGCTTACCTAGCGGATGACGTTCTTGGGTTTGTGGAGCTGCATATTGAGCAAGGTCCTCAGCTTGAGTCTGCTAAGTTGCCAGTAGGGGTTGTGTCAGCCATTACCGGGATCGAGCGCCATACCATCACGATACATGGAAAGGCCGGTCACGCAGGGACGGTACCGATGAACAATCGTCAAGACGCATTGGTAGGCGCCTCTCATGTGATTACTCTGTTTGATCGGTTATGTAAAAGCGATGAGGACCTTGTCGGTGTCATCGGCAAGATCGAAAACTTCCCTAACGGCGTCAACGTGATCCCTCAGCGCACCGATATCACAGTAGAACTTCGCTCACCAATTGACGCTAAACGTGTTCAAGCAAGAGAAACATTCCTAAAAGGCGTCGAACAAGCGCTAACAGCACTAAACCTGAATTACGACCATAGCCAAACCTACGAGCAGCAAGCCGTTCAATGTTCGAAAGCGTTATCTTCCAAACTCGTAACTGCAATAGAAGCTTGTGGCATTGAAAGTAAGACTCTGTTTAGCGGTGCAGGTCATGACGGACTGGCTGTCAGCTCGCTGACCAATATCGCCATGCTGTTCATGCGATGTACCAATGGTATTAGTCACCATCCAGATGAAGCCATTCTGCCGGAGGATCTGGAAGCGTCGATTAAAGTACTAAAAGAATTCTGCCTAGCAATATAAAAACACTAAGAATATTCCTAGAATCAAATAATGGAGAATATTGGACATGGAAATGACCAATCAGATAAACACAACATCAAAGCGTCCCTGGTATAAGTCGATGCCAGATCCCATGGTACTGATCTTCGGTATCTTAGTCGCAACCTATTTACTGACGTTTGTCGTACCATCTGGTGCGTTCGAAAGAGCGGTTGTCGACGGGCGAACTACCGTAATCCCTGAGTCGTTTACCTTGCTAGCCGACGCCCCATTAGTGCATGTTTTCGACATTTTCGTTGCGATTCCTAAGGGATTGATAAGCGCAGCCCCTTACCTATTTATCGTTTTCATCGCAGGTGGTTTGTTTCACATTCTTCAGCGTTCTGGTGCTCTAGAGAATGCAATCGGTGTAGCTGTAAATCGTGTTGGCGTACAAAACCGCAATCTAATCATCACGGTTGGCACTTTCATCTATGGATTCTTTGGCGTCGCTGTTGGATTTGAAAACAATATCGCCCTTGTTCCTGTTGCAGTGCTCATCTCCGCTGCAGTGGGTTACTCAAGCCTTGTTGGTACTGTTATGGCCGTCGGTGGCATAGGTATTGGTTTCGCATTATCACCGATTAACCCATACACCGTCGGTGTTGCTCAGGGTATTGCGGAGCTACCTACTTTCTCTGGCGCAGGTTTGCGCACCGCTTTGGTTCTCGCTTCTTTGGCACTGCTCTCACTCTTCATCTGTAAAAAAGTCACAAAGATGGACTTTGTCGAACAAGACGGGAATACAGGTCTTCAGAAAGATCTCAGCGAGTACACCATGAATCGCGAAAACAAGCTTACCCTGATAGCTTTTGTCGCGGGTCTTGGCGTGATGCTTTATGGCGTTTTTGCCAATGGTTGGTACATCAACGAGATTGCCGGTTTGTTCTTACTGATGGCAATCATCATTGGCGTTATTAACAAGATGAATGCTAACGAAATCGTTAAAGAGATGATGATCGGTGCGTCTGGTGTGACCGCTGGAGCGCTGGTTATTGGTGTCGCAGCTTCGATTCAAGTTATCCTAGATCAAGCGCAGATCATCGATACCATCGTTAATGCGCTTAGCTCTCTCATCCAAGACATGCCAATCGCTATCTCAGCCATCGTTGCGAGCGTAGTACAAGGTGTCATCAACCTTTTCGTTCCTTCTGGTTCAGGGCAAGCGATGGTGACAATGCCAATTTTAATACCAGTCGCAGACCTTGTAGGTATGAGCCGCCAATTGATGATCACGGCTTTCCAGGTAGGTGATGGTTTGACCAATCTTATCGTTCCAACATCAGGTGGCACGCTTGCGATGCTTGCGCTTGGCCGCGTCTCGTATGAGCAATGGCTCAAAGCCATCCTGCCATTTATGTTGATGGTGTATGCCCTTAGTTGGGTCGCCTTGTTCATCGGTCAAGTGATTGGCTATTAATATCAATATTGGGGGCTAGTCCCCCTATTTCTAAATTATGACTATATCCCTCTTACACTTTAATCCATCAACAGGTACCTCGGCTTCTATTACTGCAACGGGAGGCCCTGCGGTTGGTGGCTATGTGAACCACTCTTGGCGGTCGCTTGGTGGATGCGCAACACAAGGGCTCTTTACCAACCCTTGGTATGCAGACTTTGTCCAACAACAGTTAATGGATGGGCAGAACGCGGTGCAAATCGTTGATAAGCTCATTGCCTTAGATAGTGATCATGACAAGCGTCAATGTCTAATAATTGACAGCCAAGGACAATCAGCAGCGCTAAACGGTGGCGATAACATCCCCTATATTGGGAGCTTGGCGTTTGACTCCGTCGCTGTCGCCGGCAATATGCTGGAAAATGCTGAGGTAATGACCGAGTTCGCCAGCGCTTTTTTAGCCAGTACTACAAATAATGGGACTGCTGTGCTTTCCAAAGGAGAGCGCCCCATATACAAACCTGACTATGAAACCTTTCTGCCAGAGTCTCTGATTACCGCACTTGAAGCCGCATTAAATGCTGGGGGCGATAAACGAGGCACAGTGTCAGCCTCTTTGCGAGTGGAATATACTGACAAAGCACCTATCGACATCCGCGTTGATTGGGCGAAAGATAACCTTATTGAAGAGCTAAAGTTTGTACTCGGAAAAGTCCGAGAGTCCAGCTTTCAAGCATTTCTTGATGGTGTCCCTAACCGTATTGATATTTAACGCATTTTAGCCAGAAGCAACCTGTTGCTTCTGGCTTTTAGCTCTAGCTTATTTTACCCCCGATAGTAGCCACTTTCCTCATTCACTTTGCTTGTTATAGCCATGCGTAATTGCTAATGTAGACGTATATAACAAAAACAATGGGTTCCACGTGAACGCAGTACAATTTAGCAACGTCAATAAGTGGTTTGGAGACTTCCAAGCCTTAGATTCTATCGAACTTGAAGTCAAGCAGGGCGAAATCGTCGTCATTTGCGGCCCTTCGGGCTCTGGAAAATCGACACTCATCCGTTGTATCAACGGATTGGAAGCCTATAACTCTGGTGACATTCAAGTATTGGGACACGGGGTTGGCTCCAAGCAGATAAAGCCCGGTCAAGTGGGCATGGTGTTTCAGCACTTCAACTTATTTCCACACCTTACTGTGCTCGAAAACCTCACACTCTCTCCAATCCGCACGCTCAAACTCTCAAAACAAGACGCAGAGTCACGTGCAATGGAAATGCTAGAACGAGTGAAAATTGCTGAGCAAGCTAATAAGTACCCTTCTCAACTCTCTGGTGGCCAACAGCAGCGTGTTGCCATTGCACGTTCACTTTGCATGAAACCGGATATCTTACTGTTTGATGAACCGACATCGGCGCTAGATCCTGAGATGATCAGTGAGGTTCTTAACGTAATGGTTGAACTCGCAGAAGAAGGAATGACCATGCTGTGTGTGACCCATGAAATGGGCTTTGCAAAGCGCGTTGCTGATAGTGTGGTATTTATGGATGAGGGACAGATATTGGAATCCGCCCCCCTAGTCAGATTTTCGACGCACCGCAGCACCCTCGCACTAAAGCCTTTTTGGAAAAGATCCTCAATCACTGATGCTATTTAGAATACTCAAGCCAGCATTATCGGCATTACTGCAAATCGCACTGGTGGCGTTAGCGCTAGCGTGGCTATTGGACAGCGGAGCCCAGGCAATGGGATATCGTTGGCAATGGGAGCGTGTGCCCGATTACCTCGCCTTTTATGAAGATGGTGAATGGTGGCCAGCGGAGCTTCTCGAAGGTTTGTTAGTTACGATAAAGATCAGTGCCTTGGCCCTGGTCTTTACTCTGCTGTTTGGGCTTATCACCGCGTTTCTCAAAACGTCTAACTCTGTCGTTGGTCGTGGGATTGCGCACGCGTATGTCGAGGGAATAAGAAATACTCCACTGCTAGTGCAAATCTACCTGTTGTATTTTGTATTCGGTCCCATCATTGGGCTCGACCGATTCTCAACGGCGGTGTTCGCTCTCGCGCTATTTCAGGGAGCTTATACCGCAGAAATACTCAGAGCGGGTTTAAATAACGTTCCTAAAGGTCAGTTTGAGGCTTGTCGCTCAATAGGTTTATCCCGTTTCTATACTTATTTTGATGTCATTCTTCCGCAAGTGGTTCGTCGAACCTTGCCACCTTTGACCAACGAAGTGGTGTCACTCATCAAAAACTCGTCCATCGTGAGCGTGATGGCCATATTCGACCTCACGACAGAGGGACGAAACATCGTCGCCGAGACTGCAATGCCATTTGAAATTTGGTTCACGGTCGCGGCTATTTATCTGATGCTAACTTTGACACTTTCTGGTTTCTCCGCGTGGCTTGAGTATCGCCTAAGTCAGGAGAAACGAGCCTAACACTAATCGACCATCGCATTCTAAACCGCTGTTATTTAACGTAACTGTATCTATCACCAAGGAGTCTAACTATGAAAGGGAAACTCAAGCACTTAGTCAAGGCCGCCACAACTGCTGCGATTGGCCTCGCAGTATCATTCGGTGTCACCGCTAGTGACACACCAAACCTAGATAAGATTAACGAACGAGGCACACTAAGAGTCGGCATGTCCACATTCGTACCTTGGGCTATGCGAGACAAGCAAGGTAAGCTTGTAGGCTTCGAGATCGATGTTGCTAAGCGTCTAGCTGAGGATTCTGGCTGGAAAGTAGAGTTCGTACCAACCGCTTGGGACGGTATCATTCCAGCTCTGTTATCACAGAAATTCGATGTCATCATTGGTGGTATGTCAATCACTCCAGAGCGCTCTAAAAGTGTGCTGTTTACCGAACCATACTCTCACTCAGGTGTACAGGTTGCAGCGAGCAAAACCCTCGCCGGCGACTTTTCAAAGATTGAGGACTTCGACTCTCGCCGTGTGAAGATTGCTGCTCGCCGAGGTGCCTTTACGGTTCAGGTAGCACGCGAAACATTCCCTAAAGCGAAAGTACTTCAGTTTGATGATGACGCTCAAGCCTTCCAAGAGGTATTAAACGGCAACGCGCACGCGGTTATCGCATCAAGCCCGAAGCCTGAGCATGAAGCGATTAAACACTCCGATGCGCTGTTTATTCCATTCAGCGACCGTCTATCTAAAGGTAACGAAGCCTTCGCCGTGCGACTTGGTGAAGAAGATAAGAAGGCTTTCTTTGATAAGTGGATCCAAGCACGTACCGAGGATGGCTGGTTAAAAGAGCGCTATGAATACTGGTTCTCAACCCTAGATTGGCAAGACCAGATCGCTGGCGGACAATAGAACTTATGAGCGACACCAACTCAATGAAGATGAACAATAGCGCAGTGCCTTCGCCAAAACAGATCAGCAAACGTTGGAGACCCACACTTCTCGACGGCGTCCTGATCATCGCTTTGATATGCGTTGCCATATGGCTAACCTACCGTTCATCGATCGGTATTAACTACCATTGGCGCTGGAGCCAAGCATTTGAGTTGGTGTTCACTCCTACCGCCAATGGCGGCTTACCTTATTTCGTTCAGGGCATCATCGCCACGATACGCTTAAGCGTATGGGGAATGGTGTTAGCGGTGACTCTTGGGACCGCGTTGGGTTTTAGCAAAACACTCTGCTATCTCTGTTTTCAGTGTACCTGCCAATATATTTATTCAGTTGGTCAGAAATATCCCACCACTGGTATTTGTCTTCATTTTCTATTTCTTTATCTCGAATCAGTTAATTCCATTGCTGGGACTGAGTGATATCTTGAGAGGGTATACGGGTGAGGTTTCTGCGTGGCAAGCCTTTCTGTTTGGACCAAGTTCATTGTGGGAAAACCTTCTTTCTGGCGTTATCTGTATCGGCCTGCTCTCATCCGCTTATGTTGCAGAGATTATCCGAGCAGGTCTATCAGCCATTCCAAAGGGGCAATGGGAGGCAGGAAAATCATTAGGGTTATCGACTTGGTACCAGTATAAAGATGTCGTCGCTCCACAGGTTCTAACTGCCGTGGCACCAGCACTCGCGGGACAAGCTATTTCTTTGGTAAAAGATACCTCTATCGTTTCGCTGATATCGATTCAAGAAATGACGTTTGTAGGTACTGAAATGGCCAACTCTTCGGGACTTATTTTTGAAATCTGGCTTATCGTTGGCGCTTGTTATTTCCTATTGTGCCTTACCCTATCTCTGCTTTTTAGAAGGTTTGAGACGCAGCAAAGATAAGGTAAAACAATACGTTGGAACTACTTTTTACATAACTATATCGCCACATAGTGATCAACAAGCAATAGAACAAATAGCACCATCAAATGAATGATAGAGAACTTAAACGTCTCCATTGCCGTTTTCTCTGTCGCAGCCACTTTTAACTTCCAAGCATAATAAATAAAGCCAGCGCTTAAAAAGGTGGATCCAGCAAGATAGACAAGTCCTGTCATACCAACAAGCGCAGGCATAAGACACACTAGTGCCAACAGTATGGTGTAAAGCAAGATTGAGGTTTTGGTGTATTCAACACCGTGTGTGACTGGCAGCATTGGAATATCCGCTTTGGCGTAGTCGTCTTTGCGGTGGATGGCCAGTGCCCAAAAGTGTGGAGGGGTCCAAATGAAGATAATCATCACCAATAGCCATGCATTCGCATGCAACTCCCCCGTCACCGCGGTCCAACCTAAGAGCGGTGGCATTGCCCCCGCAATACCAGCGATCACAATGTTTTGTGGGGTCGCACGCTTTAAATAAAGCGTGTATACAACGGCATAACCCAGCAAGCTCGCGAACGTGAGCCAAGCTGTCAGCCAGTTTACCCCAAGCGCTAACACCACAAACCCAAGCACACCGATAGACGTCGCAAAAGCAAAGACCTTTCCGGCGCTGAGATCGCCAGAAGGCAGCGGTCGTTTATGCGTTCGAGCCATTATGGCGTCAATGCGTCTATCAATAAGGTGATTGAATGCAGCAGCGGAACCAGCCATCAATGCAATACCTGAAAGACCAAGCACACTAGCTTGAACGGGCAGAGCTCCTGGTACCGCCAGACACATCCCCACCAATGCCGTTAATATCATCAGCGCAACCACTTTGGGCTTGGTCAAGGTAAGATAAACGCGCCAGTTTACGGAGGACTTAACAACAGTGGTATTAGCCGTCGATGCCAAGATATTGGTTTTACTCATAGAGAACTCTCCTTGTCTCCAGATGCCTTAAGCGTTTTTATCGGTGTCGTCGCTTCGACAACGGTTAGATTAGGTTTTTCCGCTCGAATATAACGCGCACTGCGCAGTGCATAATTTGTATGAATAAGACTGAGTAGCAATAGCGCTGCACCTAGGTTATGCAGCACAGCGACCGGAAGTGGTAAATGGAACACCACATTACTGATGCCAAGCGCTAATTGAACACCAAGAATAACCGCAACAACCATGCCCAGCTTGCGAATCGCTTCGTAGGGATAACGAAGTAACCTAAATGCCAGCATGCCGACAATCAACGCCACAACAATGGCACCAATGCGGTGAGTTACGTGAATCGTCATTCTTGCAGGATATTCCAATACCCCGAATTCGTAGTTATCAAAGCCAAAGTGAACGGGTGTAAACGCGGTTTTGAAGTCCAGATACTGAGTCCAGTTGCCTTCACAAATAGGCAGCGCAGTACAGACAACAGCCGCGTAATTAGAAGATGTCCAACCGCCTAGAATGATTTGACCAACCGTGACAACCAATGCCAAGAGTGCAAATGCCTTCAATCGAGAGCTAACGAGATTTAGAGCGGTTGGTGAGATTGGTCTATCGACCACCTTAGGCTCAAACGACTTACTGGTATTTTCCAAATTCTCTTCTGGTGTATTCTGTCGTCTTATTTCCAATTTAGGTCTTAGCTTCAGATAAGTGAAAAACAGGAGCGAAAACATGGTAAAGCCGCCAATGAGGTGTCCCATAACAACAATTGGCATCAGTTTAAGAGTCACTGTCCACATACCGAGCGCTGCTTGAAAGATAATCACCAGAGAGAGCGCGACGGGTAGTAGCGTTCCTAACTTGTCTCGGCACTTAGCTAAAGCGATGCCCGTAATAGCAAACACCATTAACCCCAGACCGCCCGCAAGATAGCGGTGAATCATTTCTAGCCAAGCCTTATAAGGTTCCACGGCTCGCTCTGGATATAGAGTATTGGCAACTTCTACGTCCACTTTAGAGCTCGGGACGGTCAGCTTGCCATAGCACCCTGGCCAATCTGGGCAACCAAGCCCAGCATCAGCCAAACGTGTGTACGCTCCCATGGCAATAACCACAACGGTCAAAACGATTGCAGCTTTAACTAAGTTCATTAATCCCATAGCGACTCCTTGCTCTGCCTACCGATTCTGCTCTGTTCACTGATCACCCGACTCTTGAAAGCTTCAACAGCTTTCTTAGGTCGGAGAGTAGTCCTTTACTGTGCGATACCTGCTCTTCTTTAGTAGCGGGAGGGAAATACATCACCAACTGACCTAACGTGTCTGCAATAAGATAGCCCTGTGATGGCACCACGCCCGCGAACGCATCGTTAACGGTCACCACGGTGAGTGTCTCTGGAAGTTCTGGCAGCGCTTGCTCAGGGAGAACATACACAACAGGTGCCACGCGCTCTTTATACTTGCCTAAAGCAAGGTAGGTCTGTCCCATGATGTAAAGTCGGTTCATACAAGCTTCATCACACGTGGCGGGTAGCATGAAACCAAGCTGCCAGCTTTGGCTCTGCAATGGATTATCAATACCCAGAGTTTCAAACGTCATTCGAGGCTCAATGAGCTGACCGTGATTGGTCACGCCCGACTCATACCAGTTGTTGCTCAGAATGGCTTTGGCAATAATGAAAGGCAATGCAAAAAACACCACCAGAGCTATCAAGGTTAAGCGGCCACGTCGCACTGTTTTGGGGTCAACAACGGGTTTTCTGGTTTCCATACCAAGGTTGCTACTCATATTTCACCCTCTATTTTCATTTTTTACACGACCTGAAGTGCTGCGCCATCTAACAAAGGCAACCACAACAACCAGCGCGAATACTGCTGCCATCGTGAACCATTGAAACGAATAGCCATAATGCTTTGCTGAGTTCATGGAGATTGGCTTCCAAGGGTGCGGGTAATCGGTCAAATTTTCAGTTGGTTGAATAACCCAAGCTGACAACTCGCCTCCGATTGCTTCCACATCGGCGCCTGTCAAAGCCTGCTCGCTACGCAACGCTTCACTCAGCAATGCCAAATTAAGGTTTTGAATCCGATATAACGAATAGTGTTCGTCAACAAACCGCTCACTGTGCAACTCACTGCCAAACGGACTATCTATTTTCTTATAGAGTCGCCCTTGAACATCGACTGGCTTTGATATTGGCGTCACCTTAGGTAAGTGACGTCTGTCTAATCCACCAGCAATGAAGCCCAGCTCTACCAAAAACCGTTGATTTTTTTGTGATGGAGCAATCATCAATTGATAAACGAGATAACCCACTACGCCATCTAGAGTTTGATTGTCGAGATAATATAGATAAGGACTAGGCACCAAGTAAGCACTTACTGGCAAACCTATCCATTTCAGATAGTTATGCCCACTATGCTTCGCTAGAGGTAGAGAGAGTGAAGTAATCTCTGCGGCAGGTAACAAAGCACGCTGCGCCAAGGTTTCCTCTAACGCGACTTTTTCATCACCGCGTTGATGTTGCCACATTCCTAATTTGACCAATGCTGAAAACACAACCAAAGTTAAAGCTAAACCAATCCAAAACTTCACGGTTTTGAACCAGATAACGCGAGGAGTACCAATGTCGCCCACACTGTTGTTTAAGATTGCTTTAGTACTGCTGTTACTCTTCATCATCTTTAACTTAGCGCTTGCCCTAATTCGAATGGTGCGCGACGACCCTGATTCGGATAAACCCATGAGTTATTATTTGGGCCGTCGTGTTCTGTTCTCCGCGATTGTCATTATTCTTCTCATCATCGCACTTCAAAGTGGTTTGTTAACGCCTAACCCCCGTCCTTACTAGCTAAAATCTTTAACTAACTAAAATTCTCAGCCCTGCGAAATACCATTCGCAAGGCTCCCATATCTATAAGACGTACACAAAAACAAATAGACACAACCACACCACATCGACAAAGTGCCAATACCAACTGCCCGCTTGGAACCCAAAGTGGTCTTTAGGGGTGAAGTGGTCTTTCGCTATTCGGAATAGAAGGACGATTAAGAACACTGTCCCGATAAATACATGAAGACCATGGAAGCCAGTGAGCATGAAGAAGGTATTGCCGTAGATACCCGATTGGAGGGTTAATCCCATATCCTGATAAGCATGAGCGTATTCGACCGCTTGGTAATATAAGAAAAACGCAGCCAAGACGATGGTGATCTCTAGCCATACAATGAGCGCGGTACGCTTGTTTTTCTCAAGGCTGACATGGGCCATATGCAGGGTTATCGACGATAACAGCAGGATGACGGTGTTCTGTAGTGGTAACCCCGTCCATGGCATCGCTTCTGTGGTGGTGCCGCCTGGAGTGGTAGTGAGAGGCCATATCGCCTCAAATGCCGGCCACAACACCTCATGAGTCATGGCATTATTGTCTGCGCCGCCTAACCAAGGGACTGATATCATTCTTGCGTAGAACAGAGCACCAAAGAACGCACCAAAAAACATCACTTCAGAGAAGATAAACCAGCTCATGCCTTGCTTAAATGAGCGCGACAGCTGAGCAGAATAAAGCCCAGACATGGATTCAGAGATAACATTACTCATCCACCCAGAAAACATGTAGATAAGTACCGCCACGCCAAGCGCTAATACGATACCCCCAATGACGCTACCTGCACCGCCAGTATCAAGGTGTTGAACGGTTAGTCCCGCCCCAACTGCAACAAAAAACAGCGCTACGGCTCCAACAATGGGCCAACTGCTCTGCGCCGGAACATAATAAGTTTGAGTCTTACTCATAGCTTATCTCCGATGTTGATAGATTCAGTGCGTCGTTACCGCTGTCGACCTGTGCACGAGAAATATCGAGAGTGGCACCTTGGGTCGCTGCACTGCTCGTAATGTTATAAAGGGTGTAAGAGAGGGTCAGAGTATGAATTGACTCTGGAATGTCTGGCTCGATATAAAAGATGAGTGGCATTTCGGCTTCGCCTTTGCCCTCTAACGGCTGATGATTGAAGCAAAAGCACTCTATTTTATTGAAGTATGTCGCACCGGTACCCGGTGATACAGATGGCACCGCCTGCCCTATTAGTGATTGATTAGATTGGTTCTTAGCCAGATAGGCTGTTTGAATGACTTCACCGGGGTGTACGTCCAAAGAGAGTTTCTCTGGTTTAAACGCCCAAGGCATATCAGGATTAACATGCGCCATAAACTCAACACGAATAGTGCGTGAGATGTCGGCTCGCATGCCTACAGGCTGAACAGCAGATTCGGTATTGGTTTTGCCGTTAATACCAAGCGCCTCACACATAAGGTCGTAAAGAGGCACCAAAGCGAAACCAAAGCCAAACATCGCAACTACGGCGACACCCAGCCAGCCCACCAGTTTTCTGTTCGATTTTTTAGTTTCGCTATCCATGGCAATCCACCCTACTAATCAATCTTTGGTGGTGTGGTGAAGGTATGATGAGGTGCAGGGCTCGGTACTGTCCACTCAAGGCCTTCAGCGCGTTCCCAAGGCTTGGCTTCAGCCTTCTGACCACCTTTAATGCACTTGATGACTAACCAAAGGAAAATAAGCTGCGACAAACCAAATGCAAACCCGCCAATAGAGACGATCTGGTTCACATCCGCGAACTGAATTGCGTAGTCTGGAATCCGGCGTGGCATGCCAGCTAAGCCCAAGAAGTGCATAGGGAAGAACAGCACATTCACCGAGATAACTGAGCACCAGAAGTGCCAAAGGCTGAGTTTGTGGTCATACATATTCCCCGTCCACTTAGGCAGCCAATAGTAGGCAGCAGCCATGATGGAGAATACAGCACCTGATACCAACACATAGTGGAAGTGCGCGACAACAAAGTAGGTGTCATGGTACTGGAAGTCAGCGGGCACTATAGCCAACATCAAGCCCGAGAATCCACCGATGGTGAACAATACAATAAAGGCGATGGCAAATAGCATCGGCGTTTCAAACGTTAATGCCCCGCGCCACATGGTTGCCACCCAGTTAAACACCTTCACGCCCGTTGGTACGGCTATGAGCATGGTGCAATACATGAAGAAGAGCTCAGCAAACACCGGCATCCCGGTCGTGAACATATGGTGTGCCCAAACCAAGAAAGAGAGCAAGGCGATACTGCATGTTGCGTACACCATTGAGTGATACCCGAACAGCTTCTTGCCACTAAATGCAGGCACGATCGCAGAGATGATGCCAAAGGATGGCAAAATCATGATGTACACCTCAGGGTGTCCGAAGAACCAGAAGATATGCTGGAACATGACTGGGTCACCACCACCAGCGGCGTCGAAGAAGCTGGTACCAAAGTACTTGTCGGTCAGCACCATGGTCACAGCCCCAGCAAGTACCGGCATTACCGCAATCAGTAGGAATGCCGTAATTAACCATGTCCACACAAACAGAGGCATTTTCATCAGTGTCATGCCTGGCGCTCGCATGTTGAAAATGGTCACGATCACGTTGATCGCCCCCATGATCGAACTGATACCCATGATATGAACCGAGAATACAAACAGTGCCGTACTATCTGGCGCGTAGGTGGTTGATAGCGGTGCGTAGAAGGTCCAGCCAAAGTTAGGACCACCGCCAGGCATAAACAGTGAAGCAATCAGAATGAGAAACGCAAACGGCAAGATCCAGAAACTTAGGTTGTTCATGCGCGGCAGCGCCATATCCGGCGCACCAATCATTAGCGGCACCATCCAGTTGGCTAAGCCGGTAAATGCAGGCATCACCGCTCCAAATACCATGATGAGACCATGTACCGTCGTCATCTGATTAAAGAAGTTCGGCTCTACAAGCTGCAAACCAGGCTGGAACAACTCGGCGCGAATGACCATCGCCATGGCTCCGCCGGTCAAGAACATAATAAAGCTGAACCAGAGGTAGAGGGTTCCTATATCCTTGTGACTTGTGGAGTATACCCAGCGCTGCCAACCGGAAGGCGCGTGATCATGATGATCGTCTTCTAAGACTGCCGTGCTGTTTGCGCGGCTCATGTCAGCATCGGTCACCGCGGATGCTTTCACTTTTTCCATTGGATCCGTTTTCATCATAACTCCTTGGAGCTAGGCTCCGCTTCCTGAGCTTTGTACGCATTGATGTCTGAGGCTTGAATTACATCTCCCGTGTTATTACCCCAAGCGTTACGCTGATAAGTAATAACTGCTGCGATCTCTTTATCGGTTAGCTGATTGGCGAACGACTGCATGGCTGTACCAGGCACTCCGTCAACAATTTTGCTGATGTGGGTAACAATAGGGCCCGTCGTCGCCACTTCGGCCCCTGCAATCGCAGGGAACGCACCGGGAAGACCTTGTCCATTCGCTTGGTGGCAGACAGAGCAGCGACTTGCATAAATGCTCTCGCCCGTAGTCAATAGCTCTTCAATGGATAACGTCGCATCCAAAGCTTTGGCCGCTTCGGCTTTGGCTAGCGCCATCTCTTCTCGCTTACCAGCCAACCATACGTCGTAATCCGCTTGTGTCATGGCTTGAACGACAATGGGCATAAAGCCGTGCGCTTTACCGCAAAGCTCGGCACATTGACCTCGATAGACACCAGGCTCGTCAATTTTGGTCCAAGCTTCATTGATAAAGCCCGGGATGGTGTCCTTTTTCACGGCAAAGTCAGGCACCCACCATGAATGGATAACGTCATCGGAAGTCATTAAGAAACGGATCTTTTTATCGATGGGCACAACCAGCGGGTTATCCACTTCAAGCAGATAGTGTGCCCCCTTCTCTTCTATCCCATCGATCTGTTTTTGCGAGGTCGACATCAACGAGAAAAATTCAACGTCTTCGCCAAAATAGGCATAGTGCCATTTCCACTGCGAACCGGTAATTTTGATCGTGATATCTGATTGAGAGGTATCTTCCATCGCTACTAAGGTTTTCGTCGCAGGAATCGCCATCAATACCAAGATAATGATGGGTATCACGGTCCAAACGACTTCGACTTTGGTACTCTCGTGGAAATTTGCAGGCACAGCACCTTTGGACTTTCTGTGTTTGAAAATGGAGTAAAACATCACCCCAAACACCACAAAGGCGATTGCACAGCAAATGTAAAAGATGAGCATATGCAGGTCATAGACTTGGTTACTGATATCAGTAACACCCCGAGTTAAGTTGTAGTTACTCGACTCGGCGAGGAGAGGTTGGCTGACAAGCGCAGTCGCCAAACCAATCCCAACGTGAATGGTCAGCAATCTCTTCAAAAGATTTCTCCTTTGCCTAGCCACGCCGTTTTTGACGTGGTTCCCCTATGACTTGTACCAAGCACGTCCAGAGAGTGATCAAACAATCTAGGATGGGACAAGTCCGTAATCAAAACCCAACAAGCTGTGATTCGACGACGGTAAACGAAGACCAACTAGGTTTTTTCGACCCTTCACTGGGTCTAAAAAAGTAATGCCAAACTGCACAAGTAAACGGTCAAGACGAAAACTTAACCACTTACTTATTGAGTCCGGTATCAATAAAATACAACCAGAAACAAATTGTTATATTTTTGTTAACTAAAGGCTAGTTAGAGATTTCCAGATCTGCAAGGATAAAAATAATCGGAGACTTTTTGTGATAACGGCTTATCGAACACTCTAAAGATTTTGACAAAATGCTAAGTTAGGTTTCTTGTTACAAGTCGATAACGCGACCAAATTTCTTCATTGGTTACACTTCACAAAAACGTAAGAGAATGCGTAGAAGTATTTTATTATTGTATGACAATATGTCATATTATCCGCAATTCCTTTTCGACACATTTGTATCTACAAGAGAGTTCGTATGAGTAACGAGAAATCATTCGACGCAATCAAGAAAATGAAGCTGGAGAACGATACTTCAGCTGGTAACTTGGTTGACCTACTTCCTATTGAAGTTCAAAAGAGAGACTTTGACCTTTCTTTCCTAGACAACCTTTCTGAGGCTCGCCCTCGCCTACTTATCCAATCTGAAGAATTGGCTGAGTTCAAAGCTAAGGTTAAAGAAGATGAGTCTTACTGCATGTTCGACGACTTCTTCAATAACTCAACGAAGAAGTTCCTAGACACTGCACCATACGCAGAGCCACAACCATACCCAGAAGAAACAGTAGGTAAAGCCTCTCTATGGCGTCCTTACTGGCGTCAAATGTACGTTGATTGCCAAATGGCACTTAACGCAACTCGTAACTTGTCTATAGCAGGTATCGTGAAAGAAGACGAAGCGCTAATCGCAAAAGCAAAAGCGTGGACACTTCAACTCGCTACTTACGATCCAGACGGCGTAACATCTCGCGGCTACAACGATGAAGCGGCGTTCCGCGTTATCGCAGCAATGGCTTGGGGTTATGACTGGCTGCACGCTCACTTCACAGAAGAAGAGCGCGAAACCGTACGTGAAGCACTAGTAACTCGCCTAGACGAAATCATGCATCACTTGAAAGTGACGGTTGACCTACTGGCTAACCCACTTAACAGCCACGGTGTTCGTTCAATCTCGTCTGCTATCATTCCGACGTGTATTGCGCTTTATCACGATCACCCTAAAGCAGGCGAATACATCGCTTACGCTCTAGAATACTACGCAGTTCACTACCCACCATGGGGCGGCGAAGACGGCGGTTGGGCAGAAGGTCCTGACTACTGGAACACGCAAACCGCATTCCTAGGTGAAGCTTTCGACCTATTGAAAGCGTACACTGGCGTGAATATGTTCAACAAAACGTTCTACGAGAACACAGGTGACTTCCCGCTATACTGCATGCCTGTTCACTCGAAGCGCGCAAGTTTCTGTGACCAGTCATCTATCGGTGACTTCCCAGGTCTTAAACTGGCATACAACATCAAGCATTACGCAGGTGTAAACCAGAAGCCAGAGTACGTTTGGTACTACAACCAACTTAAAGGTCGTGATACTGAAGCGCACACTAAATTCTACAACTTCGGTTGGTGGGACTTCGGCTACGACGATCTTCGCTTCAACATCCTATGGGATGCACCAGAAGAGCAAGCTCCGTCTAACGATCCACTGCTAAAAGTGTTCCCAATTACAGGTTGGGCTGCGTTCCACAACCGTATGACTGAGCGCGATGAGCACATCCACATGGTATTCAAGTGCAGCCCGTTTGGCTCAATCAGCCACTCGCACGGTGACCAAAACGCATTCACACTGCATGCATTTGGTGAAACACTAGCATCTATCACTGGTTACTACGGTGGCTTCGGCGTAGACATGCACACTAAGTGGCGTCGTCACACGTTCTCTAAGAACCTTCCACTATTTAATGGTAAAGGCCAGTACGGAGAGAACAAGAACACGAACTTCGAAGGTCACCAAGACCGCTTCTGTATCGAAGCTGGTGGTCAAATCACTGATTACGATACAGATTCTGATGTTAAGTTCGTTGAAGGTGATGCAACCGCATCATACAAGTTCTTCACGCCAGACATTGAGTCTTACAAGCGTAAGATCTGGTTTGTAAAAGGCAAAGTGTTCGTAATGCAGGACAAAGCAAGCTTCGGTGAAGAGAAAGACCTGACTTGGCTAATGCACACAACGTTCAACACAGAGACAGCTGATAAGTCATTTGCTATCCGTGGTGAGAATGCACACCTAGACGTGAGCTTCATCAACGACAGCGCTGACAGCATCACCTCTGTGAAAAATGTTGAAGGCTTTGGCGACGTAGACCCTTACGAGTACCAAGACCTAGAAATCCACCGTCACGTTGAAGTGGAATTCTCTGCAGCTAAGCAGCACAACGTTCTAACGCTATTGGTTCCAAACAAGAACAACGGCGAGCAAGTTGAAGTGTCTCATAAAGTTGAAGGCAACACGCTTCTTCTGACTGTAGACGGCGAAACAGTGACTATCGAGCTGTAATCGCATTCATACGCAAACACCCCGCAATTAGCGGGGTGTTTTTGTTTCTGGCGTAGCCTAAATCGTTAATTAAACCGCGACCCATTCAACCTCAATAATCGCCTTACCGTCGTGCTTGATGCGGCCAAGGAATCGGTCACCCTCAACAATCTCTCCCACACCCTGTGGAGTACCCGTCATAACCACGTCTCCGTCCTCTAGACTCGTATAGGAGTTGAGCTCTTGTAAGATGACTTGTGGCTTGTAAAGCATCTGAGGCGTGCCGCCTAGCTGCATGCGCATGCTGTTAATGAAAAGCTCTACTTCTAACTTACTGACATCTAAGCCCTCAAGAGGGATAAATCGACTGAACTTCGCAGAGTGGTCGAACGCTTTCGCACGCTCCCATGGCAGTCCTTTACCTTTGAGCTTAGATTGTAGAGCGCGCTTGGTAAGATCTAAGCCAAAGCCGACAGCATGCAGTTGCTTGTCTTTGATAATGAAGCAGATTTCCGCCTCGTAGTGGAGAGGTTCATCGAGAAAAGAATGTAACTCAGTCGCTATACTTGAGTTAGGCTTATTGAAGACCACCATGTTTTCCGGCACTTCATTACCCAGTTCATGGATGTGTTCGACGTAGTTACGCCCCACACATAGAATCTTGGATGGATAAAACTTTGTTTCTCCGACATCGACCGCTTTCATTTCTTTTCCCTGAATACCACCACTTAACCTGAACCGTTTATTTTAACGGAAGATAAGTGACAGACTTATGATTTAGAAGAAAAAAGTTCAAACTTGAGGCAAAGATCTGCTTTTGCTTACCTAACCATAACGCCTACCATCTGACGGGTTATTTAAGGCGTCAATCGCACATCAATCGATCGAACACCTTGCATTTTCCAGCAATTTCCATAACCATTTGTATATTCAAATTGTAAAGCTTGAGCGATTGATGCCTGCAGAACCACTCTATATCCAGATAAAACAGTATATTGAAGACAAGATCGACCAAGGTCATTGGGGGATTGGAGAGCGTATTTCGACAGAAATGGAGCTCACCGAACAGTTCGATGTCAGCCGTATGACGGTTAACAAAGCGATTCGAGATTTGGTGGGTGAAGGCAAGCTTGAACGGCGTCCACGTCTTGGTACCTTTGTGACACGTCCAGTCGAAAAGGCTCAATCACCGCTGCTTGATACAAGAAACATCGCTAACGAAGTCGCGTCACGTGGCAAGCAGTACTCCAGTGAAGTACTCCGTCACGAGGCAACACAGGCAGATCAACACATTGCCACAAAACTCGGCGTGATGTTGGGGAGCTCAGTATACTACAGTGAAATCCTTCACAAAGAAAACGAGCTACCCATACAGCTTGAGTGTCGCTGGGTGAACGCTAAATACGCACCACATTATCATCAGCAAGACTTCACAAAAACGACCCCAAATGAATACCTTACTGCTAACTGCCCTATGACGGCAGTCGAGCATACTGTTGAGGCAATCACCTGTAGCGATCAACTGAGCTCACTGCTGGAAATGAATCCTTCGGAGCCATGCTTGCTTCTTCATCGACGCACTTGGAGTGAAGATAAATTGATTAGTTCAGCACTGCTTTATCATCCAGGCAGCCGCTACCAGCTAAGCTCTAAAGTCGAGCTCTAAAATCACCATCAACCTCCATCATTAGAATCACTTCGCTAGCCTTTTTAAACAAAGCGTTAGCGATGATCCTTGAGCATCCCCCACCCCAATTAATTTCAAACTTGATCACATTTCGTTCAACCTCACTTGATCAATTGTATATATTCATCTATTAATTTGTATATACAATAACTACTCTACGCACACTATGAATCTGATCCTTACCAACGCGCGCATTGTGACAATGGAGCCGGGTATTGATGGTTACCTCCCATCAAAACCTTGCACGCTGGTTATCCGTGGCGGATACATTAACGCGATCCTCCAAAACGAAAACGAACTAGAAACCTTACACAGGGACATCACTGACGATGTTCCCGTATTCGATTGCAAAGACAAAATCATCACCCCAGGACTGATTGACCCTCACACCCACTTGATCTTTGCTGGTAGCCGAGCGCAGGAGTTTGAGAACCGCTTGAACGGCATGTCATATGAAGCAATTGCCAAAAGCGGTGGTGGTATAAACAGTACTGTTCAAGCCACCCGAGAAGCCTCTATCGAAGAACTTGTTGAGCTCGCATTACCAAGACTTGATAGCCTGATCCGCAGTGGGTGCACAACCATTGAAGTTAAATCAGGTTATGGTCTGACACTCGACGATGAGGTGAAGATGTTGCTAGCCGCCAAAGCGCTTGAGAATCATCGCAGAATTAACATCACTACCACCCTACTCGCCGCACATACCGTACCGCCCGAGTTTCATGGTCGTGCTGATGAGTACATAGACTACGTCACTGGCACCATTATTCCCCACGTGGCGAAACACCAACTTGCTGACGCTGTTGATGTTTTTTGTGAATCCGTTGGCTTTACCCTCGAGCAAACCAAGCGCGTTTTCCTTGCAGCCAAGGAGCACGGGCTCGCCATTAAAGGGCACACCGAGCAACTGAGTAACCTCGGTGGAAGCGCCCTAGCCGCTGAGTTCAAAGCGCTATCCGTCGATCATATTGAATATCTAGACGATGTTGGCGTAAGAGCACTGGCAAGCAATGGGACCGTCGCAACTTTGTTGCCGGGAGCGTTTTACTTCTTGCGAGAAACCCAGCAACCACCAATACAAAGCCTAAGATCCCAAAGCGTTCCTATGGCTATTGGTAGCGATTTGAATCCGGGTACTTCCCCTTTTGCCAACCTTCAATTAATGATGAATATGGCTTGTACTCTGTTCCGCTTAACACCAGAAGAGAGCCTTCGTGGAGTCACGTGCCACGCCGCAAAAGCCATCGGGCAATACCAGCACATAGGGCAAATCAAGCTAGGCTATCGCGCCGATTTGGCAGTATGGAATATCGACCATCCAAGTGAACTTGGCTATCAGTTTGGCATGAGCGGACTTAGCAAACGAATCATTGCAGGGAGTGTTGAAGATGTCCTCTAAACACCGCACCCCATTTGTCTGGACTGGTCGCGACGATCTCGAAGATGGCGATAAGCGCTGTCGAGTTCATCATAAGATCCACACCTCTGAAGACGCTCAAAGACCATGCCTTCAGTTAATGGGCTTTTGTACTGATGAGGGAGTAAAACGAAACAAAGGACGAGTTGGTGCTCAGCAAGGTCCAGATGTTATTCGTGCTGCCTTGGCAAATTTGGCGTGGCATCAAGACAACGCCATTGTCGATATAGGCAATGTAAGCTGTTCTGATAGCCAGTTGGAACTGCATCAAGCAGCAGCTTCAGAAAAAATCACTCAACACCTTTCCAATGGCCCTATTGTTGTAATGGGCGGTGGTCATGAGATTGCGTGGTCTTCATTTAAAGGACTGTCCGATTATTTATCGGGGGCGAACAGCAAATCAGATGAAAAACCGAGTATTGGCATTATCAATTTCGACGCCCATTTTGACCTCAGAGAATACCAATCAAAAGATGGGGCGTTAAAAGACATCGAACTTAAGCCAAGTTCCGGTACGCCCTTCTCTCAAATCGCCGACTATTGCCAAGCCAAGGGGCACCCGTTTCACTATCTCTGCTTAGGAGTGAGTGAAACTGGCAATACAAGAGCCCTGTTCGACAAAGCCGATGACTTGCGAGTTCAATACATCAGAGACACCGAGCTCTTTGATACACCACTGCACGATAATATCGCCAAATTGCAACGCTTTATCGCCAATGTCGATATCGTTTATCTAACGATTGATCTTGATGTCTTTAATGCCAGCCTAGCACCTGGAGTCAGTGCACCCGCCGCATTTGGAATGACGCTCGAGCAGTTTATCCCGCTGCTCAACACCATTCTTGCGAGCAATAAGCTCATGCTTGCTGACATCGCTGAATATAACCCGAATTACGATACTGATAACCAAACGGCCAAGCTCGCAGCAAGAGTGTGCTGGCAAATACTGGTAGCGATGTCTAACCAAACTATTCAACAAAATATGCACACACAACAGCAGTAATCGCCAACTAATAACGTAAACACTCTCTGCCCATGCTCACAACAAAGCCGCTACCACAATAAAAGCGTCAAGTAAGGCAGAGTTCAAAAGGAAATGACAATGACAAATAAACACCATTCACGCCTTGATACGTCTCGCTCAATCAAAGCGCCTCGCGGCACTGAGCTCAATGCGAAATCGTGGCTAACTGAAGCTCCCCTTCGCATGCTAATGAACAATTTGGATGATGAGGTAGCTGAACACCCTCAATCGCTTGTTGTCTATGGCGGCATAGGACGAGCAGCGCGCGACTGGCAGTGCTACGACAAGATCGTCGAAGTACTTAAGCGTCTTGAGGATGACCAAACACTCTTAGTGCAGTCTGGCAAACCTGTTGGCGTCTTCCCTACACACAAAGACGCACCACGAGTGTTGATTGCCAACTCTAACCTCGTTCCTCATTGGGCAAACTGGGAACACTTCAATGAGCTCGATAAACAAGGGCTGATGATGTACGGTCAAATGACCGCAGGGTCATGGATCTACATCGGTTCACAAGGCATCGTTCAAGGCACTTACGAGACCTTCGTTGCTATCGCTAAAAAACACTTCAATGGTGACGCAGCCAACAAATGGATTCTAACCGGTGGCTTAGGTGGTATGGGCGGTGCACAGCCTCTCGCAGCCACTATGGCAGGCTTCTCAATGATCGCTGTTGAGTGTGACGAATCACGAATCGACTATCGCCTAAATACTCGCTATGTCGATACTAAGGCGCATTCACTCGACGAAGCTCTCTCAATCATTAAAAACAGTGACAAGCCAATTTCAGTCGGTCTACTGGGAAATGCAGCGGACCTCTATGCCGAACTGGTTAATAGAAACATTACGCCAGACGTGGTAACCGATCAAACCTCAGCACACGACCCTCTCAATGGCTATCTGCCGCAAGGCTGGACCATGGAGTTTGCCAAACAGCAGCGTGAGAGTGATCCTGAAGGCGTTGTAAAAGCGGCAAAAGCGGCGATGGCAGTGCAAGTTCAAGCTATATTAGATATGCAAGAAAGAGGTGCGGTGGCCACCGATTATGGCAACAACATTCGTCAAATGGCGCTTGAAGAAGGCGTACAAAATGCCTTCGATTTCCCTGGTTTCGTGCCTGCCTACATTCGACCTTTATTCTGCGAGGGCGTAGGACCGTTCCGTTGGGCGGCCCTATCGGGCGATCCAGAAGACATCTACAAGACCGACCAAAAAGTAAAAGAGCTCATTCCAGATAACCCACATCTACACAACTGGCTGGATATGGCGCGCGAACGCATTCAATTCCAAGGCCTACCCGCGCGCATTTGCTGGGTCGGTCTGAAAGACCGCGAGCGCCTTGGCCAAGCCTTCAACGAGATGGTGAAAAGTGGTGAACTTAAAGCACCAATTGTGATTGGTCGTGACCATCTAGATTCAGGTTCGGTCGCCAGCCCAAACCGTGAGACGGAAGGCATGATGGATGGCTCAGATGCTGTTTCAGATTGGCCGCTGCTGAATGCTCTGCTCAACACCTCAGGAGGCGCAACCTGGGTGTCTCTGCATCACGGTGGTGGTGTTGGCATGGGCTTCTCTCAGCACAGCGGCATGGTAATTTGCTGTGATGGCAGTGACGACGCTGCACGCCGCATCGCACGAGTACTGCACAATGACCCAGCAACAGGCGTCATGCGCCATGCGGACGCTGGGTACGATATCGCCAAACAATGCGCGAAAGAGCAAGGACTTGACCTTCCTATGTTGGATACACAAGCGCTAGATACACAAGACAAGAGCCATGGGTAAGGAGTCCATCATGTTGAAGTTAGTCCTAAAACCCGGTCAGTTAACCCTTGCTCAGCTTCGCCAATTAAGCCGCTCTCCAGTCAGCTTATCTCTCGACCCTGCGGCAGTCGAAGATATTGAAGCCAGCACGCGAATCGTCGAGCAGGTTATCGCCGAAGATCGCACTGTATATGGCATCAACACCGGGTTTGGCTTACTCGCCAACACCCGAATCGAGCCAAACGATCTTGAGATCCTACAAAAAAGTATCGTTCTCTCCCATGCTGCTGGTATTGGTGAGCTGATGAGTGATGAGACTGTCAGATTGATGATGGTTTTAAAAATCAATAGCTTGGCTCGTGGCTTTTCAGGTATCCGTCTTAAAGTCATCAATGCCTTAATTGAACTAGTCAACTCTCAGGTCTACCCTTGCGTGCCACAAAAAGGCTCCGTTGGCGCCTCTGGCGACCTTGCTCCATTGGCTCATATGAGCACCATCTTACTCGGTGAGGGAGAAGCTCGTCATAACGGTAAGATCATCAGCGGATTAAAAGCCCTGCAGATCGCAGGTTTGGAACCTATTACCCTAGCGCCAAAAGAAGGACTAGCACTTCTTAACGGGACACAGGCGTCGACGGCGTTTGCACTGGAAGGTCTGTTCTTGGCCGAAGATCTGTTTGCTTCTGCCACGCTTTGCGGCGCTATGTCGGTAGAAGCAGCGCTTGGCAGCCGACGTCCGTTCGATCCTCGTATTCATCGCGTGCGCGGTCATCGCTCACAGATGGACGCAGCGCAGGCTTATCGCCACCTACTTGAAAACAGCAGTGAAATTGGCGACTCACACCAAGGCTGTGAAAAGGTACAAGATCCTTACTCATTGCGTTGTCAGCCGCAAGTGATGGGAGCTTGCTTACAGCAAATACGCAATGCCGCAGAATCACTGCAAGTTGAAGCGAACTCAGTGTCAGACAACCCGCTCGTGTTTGCTGATGACGGCGATATTATCTCTGGAGGGAACTTCCATGCTGAGCCTGTGGCAATGGCGGCAGATGGTCTAGCACTAGCGATTGCCGAGATTGGTAGCTTGTCGGAAAGGCGAATGGCACTATTGATCGACAGTGCGCTCAGCAAGCTGCCACCGTTTTTGGTAGATAATGGCGGTGTAAACTCTGGCTTCATGATTGCTCAGGTTACCTCAGCAGCCTTAGCCAGTGAAAATAAGACTCTCGCCCACCCTGCGTCAGTAGATAGCTTGCCAACGTCAGCAAACCAAGAAGACCATGTGTCCATGGCAACTTTTGCAGCAAGAAGGCTTAAAGACATGTCGGAGAACACTAGAGGTATCTTGGCGGTCGAATATCTCGCCGCAGCTCAAGGTTTGGACTTCCGTACCCCTCTAAAGTCCTCACCGAGAATCGAGCTAGGTAAGCAAATCTTGCGAGAATCAGTCCCCTTCTACGATAAAGATCGGTATTTTGCTCCAGATATTGCCAAGGCTAACGACATCATAAAACTTGCGCTTCACAATGGGTTAATGCCAGAGCACATTCTTCCAAGCTTATAACGCCCAAAAATCTATCCTATCGATAAAGGGGTCAGCAATTAGCTGACCCCTTTGTTATTCTACTTTTTTCCTTTTTGAGAACCAAATGTCACCTAAGCAGCACTGCCGATGGCATCAAAGCTCTATCTGAACTTTCTCACTCAATGATAATAACAACATTAACAATAGCTTTAGTATAAAAAGGCAGGATATTCCTCTATTTTTTGTCACCGAAATGCTAGAAAATCTATTTTATAGAGTCCCATTCCATATCTGATTTAATCCATTCGCCAGACTTATTTTTCCACTCTAAATTACTCTCAGCACTTGTAAGAAAAAAGTGACAAGAAGAAAAAAACTGTTAACTGCACACTCTGTGCTGAAGAAACTGATTAAGAGAAGGTATTGGTATGAGACACACTAAAGTCTTGATTTCAATGGCAACTATTGGGTTAGTCGCCAGCCCACTTGTTCACAGTCACGGCTATGTTTCAGCGGTTGAAAACGGCGTCGCCGAAGCTCGCGCAACGTTATGTAAGTATCCGGCAGACACCGGAGAGCAGAACGTAAACTGTGGCTCTGTTCAATGGGAACCACAAAGCGTTGAAGGGCCTGAAGGCTTTCCAGAGGCTGGCCCACCAGACGGTCAAATTGCCAGCGCAGGTTTGTCACAGTTCTCGCCGCTCAACGAACAAACAGCGGATCGTTGGGTCAAGCGTCCAATTCAGTCTGGTATGCAAAATTTTGAATGGACGTTTACTGCAAACCACGTAACCCGAGATTGGAAGTACTACATCACGAAACCAAACTGGAACCCGAATCAGGCCCTTACTCGTGATTCATTTGACCTGAATCCATTCTGTGTTGTCGATGGTAACATGCAAAAACCACCAAAGCTGACAACGCACCAGTGTAACGTACCAGCTCGCGATGGTTACCAAGTGATCTTGGCGGTTTGGGACGTAGGTGATACTGCTGCCGCTTTCTATAACGTGATTGACGTGCAGTTTAGTGGCGACAATCCTGGCATTCCAGGTTGGACACAAGCAGGTACGATTAACCCAACGATGGACCTCAAACCAGGTGACTCAGTTTATACCCGAGTGTTTGACGCTAACGGAGAGCTACCAAGTCTTTCGACCAGCGTTACCATTGAATCGGAACAACAAGGTCAAGCAAACCAGTGGTCTCATGCACTAGCAACACAGATTAATAGTGAACATAGCAACATCAAAGCGGGTCAGCCGGACAACAACGGTAACATCGCTCCAGTCTACGGCAGCAACACCGTCTATGTGGCAGAGAATAGTGCTCTAGAGCGTGTGGAAATCGGCTACGACATCGTAACGCCTCCACCAAGTGCAGGTGCTGAAGTGACCGGTCTTGAACCTAAATACACGATTGGCGATACACCTGTTACGCTAGCACTTAACGTCGCGGCGACAGGAAAAGTAGCAATTACTTTGAACGTCTATAATCACGCACAAGAGTCACTGGCAAATAGCGAGCTAAACCTTGAGGATGGTGACAGTCAGAATGTTGATTTAGTTTTGTCTAAGTCGGAGCCAGGACACCATATGCTCGTTACTCGAGTTCGCGATGAGAAAGGCAACCTAGTTGATCAAACAACTCAAGACTTTATGTTGGTTGATGAGTCTGTGCCTGGAGACTACGACTTCGTATTCCCGGATGGTCTATCTCAATACACAGAAGGCACTAAGGTACTAGCGACAGATGGACACATCTACCAATGTAAGCCTTTCCCTTACTCTGGATACTGTGTGCAATGGTCACCAACCGCGACTCAGTTTGAACCAGGTACGGGCAGTCATTGGACATCAGCTTGGGATAAGCTGAACTAACGTTCAAACCCCAAGAGCAGGCAACTCCCCTATGCCTGCTCTTTTTTTGCTCCAAATCACACTACAAAATCATTACCCGTCAATAACGTACTAAACATAACCATAACCTTCTGATATATTTCTAACTCTACTCTATAAAAACTTGTTTGGTGATAGAAATGGATCTTCGTCATCTTGTCATTACGGGCTCGCTGTTAGGAGCCACTACATTTCCTGCGGTTTCCGGTGAGTTTCACATCGCCGGCGGTGCATTTTTTTCTCAGGCCGACACTTCTATTGGCGTGACGAACCCTAATACCGGTAATGAGTTTGACTTAGATTTTGAATCAGATCTGAGCCTAAAGGAACGTTCGACACTGCCATATTTACTGGTCGGCTACGATTTCAATGAACGTCACGGCATTTTTTTAGATTGGCGCAGCCTTCACCGTAAAGCGAGCAATCAAGCGGTAACAAAACCGTTTATATTGCCAGACTCCGGCACAGAAGTTCAGGCGGGGGCACGCATCGATTCTACCCTCAATATCGATATCTTACGCTTTGGCTATAACTACAAGTTCTATGACGGTGAGGATTGGGATTGGAAAGCCTCGATAGGCTTACACGTGATGAACTTTAAGGTTGGCTTTGGTGGTGAGATAGGCATTCGTATGGATGACGAAACCGGAACCATTCCGGTAAAAGATGAAGAGTTCACTGATTTAACAGCCCCGCTTCCCAACATTGGTCTAATCACCGACTATCGCATTAACGATAACTGGCATCTACTTGGCCACGCGCAAGTTTTTGCACTAAGTATCGAAAACATCTCTGGTTTACTGCTCGATCTAGGGGCAGGAGTCGAATACAAGTTTACTGACGACTTTGGTCTAGCAGCAACGTACAGCTACTACGAGATTAATGTGGATTACGGTCGTGATTTTGCAGACTTGGACGCGAAATTTAAATTCTATGGACCAATGGCTACGCTCACTTACGTGTTCTAACTGCCAGAGACTAAAAAGCCCACCTAAGTGGGCTTTTTCTGTTATTTACGAGATTAAGCCTCAGCTAAGTCTTCAACCATTGCAAGCGCAAGCGCCTCAGCAACTTTGATACCATCAATACCCGCTGACAAAATACCGCCCGCATAACCCGCACCTTCACCCGCAGGGAAGAAGCCTTTCAGGTTCACACTCTGGTAGTCTTTACCACGTTTAATACAAACTGGAGAAGATGTACGTGTCTCTACGCCCGTCAATAGGCCGTCTGCACCCGCAAAGCCTTTGATCTTCTTATCAAAAGCAGGAATTGCCTCACGGATCGCTTCAATAGCAAAATCAGGGAGTGCTTTAGAAAGATCGGTCAGCTTGATACCCGGTGTGAATGACGGCTCAACATCACCCAGTGCACTTGGATCGTTACCTTTTAGGAAATCACCAATTTTTTGAGCTGGCGCGTCATAGTTCTCACCGCCCAGTACATAAGCATTACTCTCTAGCTCACGCTGGAAACGAATGCCCGCAAGTGGATCTCCTGGGTAGTCATGCTCAGGTGAAATGCCAACAACGATAGCGCTGTTCGCGTTACGCTCGGCACGCGAATATTGACTCATGCCGTTGGTTACAACTCGACCTTCCTCAGAGGTTGCGGCTACGACAGTACCACCTGGACACATACAGAAGCTGTAAACCGTGCGACCGTTCTTACAGTGGTGAACCAGTTTGTAGTCAGCAGCACCTAGAATTGGATTACCGGCATTTGGGCCAAAGCGCGCTTCATCGATAACAGATTGCTTGTGCTCAACACGAAAACCTACCGAGAAAGGTTTTGCTTCCATGTAAACACCGCGTTCATGCAGCATCTCAAAGGTATCGCGAGCACTGTGACCAACAGCGAGAACGACATAGCGCGTTTTGATTTCTTCGCCGTTAGACAACGTTAGGCCTGTAATTTGGTCATTGTCCATGTGGATATCGTCAACGCGAGTGCTAAAGCGGATTTCACCACCAAGCTCGATAATTTTTGCGCGCATCTTTTCAATCATGGTAACCAGCTTGAAGGTACCGATGTGAGGCTTGCTCACATACATGATTTCTTCTGGTGCACCAGATGCAACAAACTCTTCAATTACCTTACGGCCGTAGTGCTTTGGGTCTTTAACTTGGCTATACAGCTTTCCGTCTGAGAACGTACCTGCACCACCTTCACCAAACTGAACGTTTGATTCAGGGTTTAAGTTGCGCTTGCGCCAGAAACCAAAAGTATCTTTGGTACGTTCACGAACTTCTTTACCACGCTCCACAATAATTGGCTTAAAGCCCATCTGCGCAAGAACCAAACCCGCGAACAAACCACAAGGGCCAAAACCGATAACCACTGGGCGCTCAGTTTGGTTAGCTGGCGCTTTTGCCACAAACTTGTACTCCATATCTGGAGTCACTTTTACATGTGGGTCATCAGTAAACTTCTCGAGCAGTTCCGCTTCGTTCTCTACAACCACATCTAACGTGTAGATCAGCAAGATGCGGGTCTTTTTACGGGCATCGTAACCGCGCTTAAACATGTTGAAAGAGATCAATTGGTCTTCAGAGATGCCAAGCTTTTTCAAAATAGCTTGGGAAATTTCACCTTCCTCGTGATCAAGAGGCAGTTTGATTTCGGTTAAACGTATCATGGAATGGTCTCGCGTCGTTGGTGTCTTAGCTCGTAAACACTGGGCTTACTCGCTCACAATGGCGCGCATTTTACGTTAACTTGAATTGTCTGTCATACTTAATTGAATTTTGCAGGTGAGAGACTGCCCAAGTCATCGCAAGATGTTGAATTTTGCGTCGGGATCAGTATTATCGCCCCTCCACAAATTAGGCTAATAAGAGTTAACCACCATGGCATTTGTCGTTACCGATAACTGTATTCAATGTAAATATACCGACTGTGTAGCGGTATGCCCAGCTGATGCCTTTCACGAAGGCCCAAACTTTATGGTGATTAACCCGATTGAATGTATCGACTGCGGGCTTTGTGTTCCTGAGTGTGATGCGCAAGCTATCTTCCAAGAAGATGAGCTGCCAGAGGACCAAGTGGTTTACATCGAACTCAACGCAGAGTTATCTGAACTATGGCCAGTACAGACCGAAGTAAAACCGGCAATGGAAGACGCTGAAAAGTGGAATGGCGTACCAAACAAACTTGGGATGCTAGAGAAGTAGTTTCAGAAAGTGTCGTCGCCCCTGCGCTGGCAGGGGTCTACTCAAAACGCGCATCAGTCTTTAACTGTGCTGACGTCGATAGTTATCCATAATAATCCCCGTCGCCATCGCTACATTAAGCGACTCAGCACCACCGAACGACGGAATGGTGATCTTGTCAGTGACATATTGCTCCGCTTCTGGGCGAACACCATGTGACTCACTGCCCATCAGCAATATACCTTGTTCCGAAAAATCGGTTGAGTGAACACTTTCACCTTCAAGAAACGCACCGTACACCGGAATACTCGCCTGGTTGAGATAACGAGGTAGATCCAGCAAAGTCACTTGAACGCGACCAAAGCTACCCATGGTCGCTCGAATGGTCTTAGGGTTATACGGATCCGCGCAATCACTGCTGGCTACGATGTGTTTGATGCCATACCAGTCGGCAATACGAATTATCGTTCCCAAGTTACCCGGATCAGAAACACCATCAAGCGCGATCATCATACCTTCTGCGGACGGCGCTTGAACTTTAGGGATCTCTACAATCGCTACAGCTGCGTTGTTACTGACTAGAGAGCTCGCTTTAGTCAGCTCTTCTAAAGACGCTTCGATGCAATCATATTGACTAAGCTCGCTGGCGTGTTTTTGCAAAAAATCATCGGTAGCAAAGACCTGCTTTACAACCAAGGAAGTGTCGACAAGCTCAAGAACGTTCTTCTCGCCCTCAACCAAAAATAGGCCGTGCGCTTTGCGCTGTTTCTTTTGCCCAAGGGCTCTTAGCAGTTTTAGTTGGTTTTTTGAAATCATTGTCTTACCTCAGATGAAAGCGGGCGCATTATATACTTAATTACTTGCTTGATGCGAGTCTCCTCCGACTCTTGGCGCATGATCCTCTTTTCGCTAAAGCCAACTGCTTAATGAAGGAACAAGTAAACTTTCAATTTTAAGGCTATGAAACGAATTTTTAGCTAAAGTAATTAAAAAGCTCACTTAGCCCTCCCGAGCAAACGGTTGCCATGGTCAGATAGAAATTATTTATACTTTTTCCAGATTAATGACCCGCTATTAACCATATGATTAATAGGACTAAATAACCATACCAACTAAAAAAGCATGATTTTTTGCCAAATTGACGGCTTGACACCGTGATTTACATCACCATAATACGCGCCGTTTGCCTGAAATACGGGTAAACGTACGACAAATAGATTTAATGAATGGTGAGGTATCAGATGTCTGCGGATAACAACTACAGTTTAGGGCCGGTTCCAAAATCGGCGAGAAAGGGAGTCGCTTCATTAACCATGGTGATGCTTGGTTTGACTTTCTTCTCCGCAAGTATGTGGACTGGTGGTTCCCTTGGTACTGGTCTCTCATTTAATGATTTCTTCCTCGCTGTTCTCATTGGTAACCTCATCCTCGGTATCTACACTTCCTTCCTCGGTTACATTGGCGCTTCTACTGGTCTCTCTACTCACCTTCTTGCTCGATTCTCTTTTGGTTCTAAAGGCTCTTGGCTCCCTTCTGTATTGCTAGGCGGTACGCAAGTAGGTTGGTTTGGTGTAGGTGTGGCTATGTTTGCCATCCCAGTTCAAAAAGCGACAGGCATTGATACCAACATCCTTATCTTAGTAAGCGGTCTATTGATGACTGCAACGGTTTATTTCGGTATTTCAGCGCTGATGGTTCTTTCAGCTATCGCTGTTCCTGCGATTGCCATTCTGGGTGGTTACTCAGTACTCACCGCTGTCGATAGTGCTGGCGGCGTTGCGGAGCTTCAAAAGATTCAACCCGCAGAGCCTCTCGACTTCTCAGTAGCACTTGCGATGGTGGTAGGTTCATTTGTCAGCGCAGGTACACTGACTGCCGACTTCGTTCGATTTGGCAAAAAGCCAATGGGCGCGGTGTTCATTACTATGGTTGCCTTCTTTATTGGTAACTCGTTGATGTTTATCTTTGGCGCTGCAGGTGCGTCGGTAACTGGTCAGTCAGACATTTCCGAGGTAATGATTGCTCAGGGTCTACTACTTCCTGCAATTATCGTTCTGGGTCTAAACATCTGGACGACCAACGATAATGCACTCTACGCTTCAGGCCTTGGTTTCTCTAACGTGACGGGTCTACCAAGCAAATACCTATCTATGGCTAACGGTGTGGTCGGTACCTTGTGTGCTCTTTGGCTTTACAACAACTTTGTTGGCTGGCTGACTTTCCTATCACTTGCTATCCCACCAATCGGCGGCGTAATCATTGCGGACTTCCTTATCAACCGTAAACGCTACGCAAATTTTGATACGGCAAAATTCCAAACGGTAAACTGGGCAGGTATCATTGCTGTTGCTATTGGTGTAGCAGCAGGTAACTTCCTACCAGGCGTTGTCCCTGTAAATGCAGTACTTGGTGGCGCTCTGAGCTATCTTGTACTTAACCGTCTTCTTAACGCTAAAACAGCTCAGCTAGAAAACGCTGACGCGTAATTATTAGGAATTTGATGCCATGTCATCTTTGCTTATTCAGAATGCAACCATAAACGGTCGAACAGGTCAGTTTGACCTCCTTATTGAAGAAGGTGTATTCAAGGCGATCGAGCCAGCGGGAACGTCATCGTTCAGCGCTGATGATGTGATTGATGCTACAGGTCAAATGGCGACAGCGCCATTTTGTGAACCTCACATTCACTTAGACACCACTCAAACTGCTGGCGAGCCAAGTTGGAACATCTCTGGCACTCTATTTGAAGGCATTGAGCGTTGGGCTGAGCGTAAAGCGATGCTCTCAATCGACGATGTCAAGCGCCGCGCAAAACAAACACTAAAATGGCAAATAGCGAACGGTATTCAACACGTTCGCACCCACGTTGATGTCTCTGATCCAACCTTGACGGCCCTAAAAGCGATGGTTGAAGTTCGTGAAGAGATGAAACAATGGGTGGATATTCAGATTGTGGCGTTCCCGCAAGAAGGCATCCTTTCTTACCCAAATGGTAAAGAGCTATTAGAACAAGCCGTACAGCTCGGTGCTGACGTTATCGGTGCTATCCCACACTTTGAGTTCACACGCGAATACGGTGTAGAGTCTCTGCATTATGTATTCGAGCTAGCACAAAAATACGACTGCTTGATCGACGCTCACTGTGACGAAATCGATGACGAGCAATCTCGTTTTGTTGAAACGCTCGCAGCACTGGCGCACAAATTTGAAATGGGACATCGCGTTACGGCAAGTCACACGACCGCAATGGGCTCTTATAACGGTGCTTACGCGTCACGTCTATTTAGGCTACTTAAAATGTCTGGCATTAGCTTCGTTGCCAACCCGCTAGTTAACATCCACTTGCAGGGTCGCTTCGATGACTATCCAAAACGCCGCGGCGTCACTCGCGTGAAAGAAATGCTTGCAGCTAACATCAACGTTTGCTTTGGTCATGATGACGTATTTGATCCTTGGTATCCGCTAGGTACTGCCAACATGCTACAAGTCCTGCATATGGGACTGCACGTTTGCCAGGTAATGGGTTACGATCAAATCAACCAATCTTTGGATATGATCAGCCACAATTCAGCGCGCGCACTAAACATTCAAGAAACTTATGGTTTAGAGATAGGTAAGCCAGGTAGCTTACTACTGCTGCCTGCTGAGAACGGCTTTGACGCGGTACGTCGCCAAGTCCCAGTGGGTTACTCTATCCGTAAAGGTAATGTGATCGCTCGCACAAAACCGGCCGAGACATCTATCAACTTAGGTGCAGAAGAAGCCATTACGTTCAAACGCTAGTAGTGCCTTAAGCGAATATCTCACTCAAATGCAAGAGCAAGCGACGAAATCGCTTGCTCTTTTTTCATGATTTAACAAGAAATTCATTTAAACCGTCCATAGGTGTGGTACACTGCGCATGCTCTGGTGTTCAGAGAGTTATTTAAAGTAAGAGTAAAAAGAGTACGAGAAGTATTGTCAGATGTTTCCCAAGCGGGTATTTGTCATTCGTTTTTCCCATTTACAGCTTGATTAAATAAACAGAACCACAAAGCAAGATCGCCGCAAGGCAAAAATTTTAATCTTAAAAGTAAGGGACATAACATGTCTAACACAAATACTGGCACTGTAAAATGGTTTAACGAAGAGAAAGGCTACGGCTTCATCGCACAAGAGAACGGTCCAGACGTATTCGTTCACTTCCGCGCTATCTCTGGCGAAGGTTTCAAAACTCTAAAAGAAGGCCAAGCGGTTTCTTTTGGTGTTGAGCAAGGCCAAAAAGGTCCTCAAGCTGTAAACGTTATCCCTCAATAATAACGTTAGCTAGCAAATTCAAAAGGCTTCGATTACTCGAAGCCTTTTTTGTATCTATCGCATTTCCATTTCATGACCTACTCTCCTTCTCCCCATAAGCTCAATTTAGAAGTCGAGATAGAAGCCAAACTCAACATTGCTGCTATCTTCAACAGGCCTCCCTGGACGAACTCGGTACTGACCCTTGGTATATTTCACGTAAGGTTGGACGTAGGGCGTGTTCAGTGTTGCGGATAGATCAAAACTATTTCTGGTACCATTTTCAAAGCCATGTTGTGAAGTCAGCACATCGACATTGTAATTTGCGCCAAGCTCAACCATTGGGTGAATGCTATAGCTAACGCCTAAGGTGTTTTTCCACTCTTGTCTGTGATTAGCATAATCTATTGGGTCTGGCAGTTCATAGGCTTTGGTCGTGTCACGCCACTGGTAGTAAGTATCCCAGTAGACAAACAGGCTCGGCGACACCGAATACCCGTACATAAAGCCAATATCATAAATATCAATCGACTCATCAAAACCGTACTGCCCGTACACACTAAAGTAGTTTCGCTCTATCAACCAATCGTAGCTAAGCCCAAACTGCAAATAGCGATCGGTATCCACTTCTGCACTCACTGTAAGACTGTCAGTGGCCGCAATATCGACACCAAAGACCCCGATGGTTTCATCTTGGTACTGAGTGGCTTGGACGTTGAAATCAATAATATCAGCGAGTGATTGCTCCTCAGCGGCAACTGAAAGTGGAAGAGCCAAAGAAAAAACAGTGATCAGTCCGTTGCGTGAAAGCTTCCATGGAAAACTAACGTTTCGCATGCAATAAATTCTCTGTATGGGTAAGTAACAACTTGGAGTTTGCGCTTAGAGGTGTTCACCTGAAGTATCACCATGGTGCCGGATTACTGATGTTTAAAAAACTGAGCCAAAGATATAGCTGATATTCACCCTGTAAATACCAAGCAGAGTCATTTTTAAACCAACCGCTATGATGACAGCAAAAATTTCCGTTCCAAATTGGATCAAATGCAGATCGACACCTTTAATAAAACCAATGGCGATGTGAGCCAAACCGCTCGATGACTCGGTATAAGTGCTGGTACCAACGACCTAAAGCTCAAAAAGCTTGTTTACAACCAATCATAATCGAAAGGATTAATTATTTTTGTTAGACATAGGGGGTGATTTATCCGTTAATGCGCACGAATCTTAAGTACACGCTCCACAACATTTGAGTACTTAAGACGCGTTTCGTGAGCATCATGGAAGATCATCACGGGGTTTGATTTTTCAGGTAAATGCTTCTTCTCAATCATCAAATCGAGCAGCAATTCGAATAACATAAAGATGAGCGACAGCCTGAACACATAATAAGTGAGACACGCTGTGACAACGACTTCAAAGCTAGACCGCGTTCGTGCGGATTACAACGTCCAATACTGGAGCCAAAACTTCTTCGGAATCAATGACGATGGCGACGTCATTGTTTCCCCTCATAAAAATGGTCAACATCAGGTACCTCTCAACAAGATTGCTAAGGCACTTGAAGACAAAGGACTTACATTGCCTGCACTGGTGCGTTTTCCGCAAATTGTCCACCAGCGCGTACACGGTATCTGTGATGCATTTAACCAAGCGATTCAAGACTACGGATATCAAAACGAGTACCTGCTTGTTTACCCTATCAAAGTAAACCAGCAAAAAGACGTTGTAGAACAAATCCTCGAAAGCCAAGCGGAAGCCGAAACCAAACAGCTCGGCCTAGAAGCAGGCAGTAAGCCAGAGCTGATGGCAGTTCTGGCAATGGCACAGCGTGCTAGTTCAGTGATTGTTTGCAACGGTTACAAAGACCGCGAGTATGTTCGCTTAGCTCTCATTGGTGAAAAGCTTGGCCACAAGGTCTTTATCGTTCTAGAAAAGTTGTCTGAGTTAGATATCGTGCTCAAAGAGGCGGCAGCACTTAACGTCAAACCTCGTGTGGGTCTGCGTATTCGCCTAGCCTCTCAAGGGGCGGGTAAATGGCAATCAAGTGGTGGTGACAAATCTAAGTTCGGTTTGTCTGCCTCACAAGTACTGCAAGTTGTCGAGCGTCTAAAAGCGCAAGACCAGTTGGACATGCTACAGCTTGTTCACTTCCATTTGGGATCGCAGATGGCGAACATTCGCGATGTACGAAACGGGGTTAACGAGGCGGCTCGCTTCTACTGCGAACTTCGCAAGATGTCTGTGCCTATCTCTTACTTCGATGTAGGCGGTGGTCTAGCGGTCGATTATGACGGTACACGCAGTCAGTCGAGCAGCTCCATGAACTACGGACTTGCTGAGTACGCTCGAAACATCGTGAGTACGGTTGGCGATGTATGTGCGCTGTATGAAGAAACCGCGCCGGTTATTATTTCTGAGTCTGGTCGCTCTCTCACTGCGCACCACGCGGTATTGATCACTAATGTGATTGGCACAGAAAGCTATAATGTTCAGTCTGTTGATGCGCCAGCAGAAGAGGCTCATCCTCTGCTTCAGAATATGTGGCAGAACTGGCAGAGCCTAAAAGGTGGTACTGACGCCCGCGCTGTTATCGAGATTTACAACGATACACAAAGCGACCTAGCAGAAGTACACACCTTGTTTGCATCTGGTGTGGTTGATTTGCATCAGCGCGCTTGGGTAGAACAGCTCAGCCTGAGTATTTACGGTGAATTGCATCGTCAAATGGACAACAAGAATCGCTTCCACAGACCGATTCTTGATGAACTTAACGAACGATTAGCGGACAAGTTCTTTGTGAACTTCTCTCTGTTCCAGTCGATGCCAGATGCTTGGGGCATTGAACAAGTCTTCCCTGTTTTACCGCTATCGGGTCTTGGCAGTGAAGAACAAACGCGCGCTATCATGCTGGATATCACGTGCGACTCGGATGGTACTGTGAAGCAATACGTTGATGGTCAAGGTATTGAATCCACCTTGCCAGTACCAGCATGGAACAAAGATGAACCCTATCTGATGGGCTTCTTCCTTGTCGGTGCTTATCAAGAAATTCTTGGCGATATGCACAACTTGTTTGGTGACACCCACAGCGCGGTTGTAAACGTTACCGATGAAGGCGAGTTTGAATTTACGGCGATCGACCTAGGCGATACCGTCGAAGACATGATGCGCTACGTTCATATTGACGTAGAAGCCATCAAACAAAACTACAAAGAGCTTGTAGAGCGACACATCGACGCTGACGAACAAGCGCTAATTTTAGAAGAACTAGAGTGCGGCCTTACTGGTTACACCTACTTAGAGGATTTTTAAATGAATGATTTGTTTACAAAAACCGATTATTCACTGTACTCGAACGCAATGACATTCTTGCGTCGACCTTACGTGAAAAACCCAGTTTCTGCCGACGCAGACGTGGTGGTTTTTGGTGTACCTCTAGACATGGCGACCTCTGGTCGCCCTGGCGCTCGAATGGGTCCAGACGCCATTCGTCGCGCTTCGATTAACCTAGCTTGGGAAGGCAAAAAGTTCCCATGGGACTTCAACGTATTTGATAAAACCAAAGTCATCGATTCAGGTGATTTGGTATTCGATACCGGAGATGCAGAAGATTTCACCTACCGTTTAGAAGCGGCAACCAGTGAGATCTTAAAGAGCGGTAAAACCATGCTGGCGTTGGGCGGTGATCACTTTATCACCCTGCCAATCCTGCGTGCTTATGCTAAGCATCATGGGGAAATGGCATTGATTCATTTTGATGCTCACACTGACACGTATGCGAACGGCAGCAACTATGACCATGGCACCATGTTCTACCATGCGCCAAAAGAGGGCTTAATCTCAGCGAAGCACTCCGTGCAAATCGGTATTCGTACTGAATATGATTACGATGACCACGGTTTTAATGTGATTAACGCCATGCAAGCTAACGATCAGAATGCAGAAGAAATTGTTGCGCAGATCCGCAATATTATTGGTGATAAGCCAGTTTACATCACTTTCGATATCGACTGTCTCGATCCAGCGTTTGCACCAGGTACTGGCACACCAGTATGTGGTGGTTTGAATTCAGACAAAGTATTGAAGATCATTCGCGGTCTGGCTGGTATCAACGTTGTGGGTATGGATGTGGTTGAGGTATCGCCTCCCTATGACCAAAGTGAATTGACTGCATTGGCAGGCGCGACGATTGCCCTTGAGCTTCTTTACGTTTGGGCGAGTAAAGAAAGCCAAGACTAGCCAGCGGCATAAAGCGAGGTACTGATACCTCGCTTTTTTATAACCACGATTTGTCGTGGCGTAAAATGACAAATCCTCTTTTACCATTTATCTAAACTATGCCTCATCCCAACACCTATGAGGCACTACAACCATGCGTAACCTACTTCTTATTGTCGCAGCTCTATTACTACCAGTATCAGCAAGCTATGCCAGTATTTCTATTAAGACTGATAATCTTGAGCTCAGTGAAGACTGTGTAAGCTACGAGTCAGACCGAGTACGAATCGAGTCGGAAGAATGCGATCGTAAACATCATAAGAACAAGGATAACCGTAGTGCACACGGAAAAAACAATCCTGGTAAAGGACATGGTAAGAAGAAATAGCACAGTCACTGATAGAAAAAAGCCCAATATACTGAATATATTGGGCTTTGCTAAAGTATCCGAGATTACCACATCAGATCATCAGGCACGACGTATTGTGCATATGGGTCATCTTCTTCGACCACTTCTTCTTTAACATCATTTTCAATGACAGTTTCTTGATCACGCTCTGCAATCTTTTTCGCCACAACCGTCGGAATCACTGCATAGCTCTCTTCAAGGCGAGCAATAGACAGGTTGCCTTTGCTGAGTTGATCGCGGATTTCTTGTGTTACATAGAGGGATTTCACTAGCGTGCCGTCGGTGAAGTTGTATTTAATGTCACCGTTGCCATGTTCGATGGTGTTAAGAGTGATCAGTTGCTTTACCTGAGCTTTGATTTCTTTGCTCAGTTTTTCTTCGTCACGCTGCTTATTCAGTGCTTGATCGCGCTCTTTTTGCGCTGCTTTGTTCTCTTCAACGGCCGCTTTAGCTTCGCGTGCTTGAACACGTGACTTCTTTGAACCTTTCTTGGCTTTCTTCAGTTTTTTCTCGTTGACCAGACCTGCTTTTAGCATCTGCTCTTGAAGGCTTAGTTTCGACATGAAATGCAATCCTAGTTTGTTCTCACAATTGTGTGCATGATCCCAAGAAAGCCCTTGAAGAGCAAGTCCAATCCAAAGGAATATGACCGTGCCTCCTGTAATTCGCCGCGCGCGTCTTTTGGTGACTTGCAAGCCGCGATCTCTGTCTATAGATCACGTAACCGATTGAACCTTTTGAGACTCGGTACGGTTTAGGATATGTTGATTGTTAACGACTTTTCACCATCATATAACCTCTATGTTACTTGACCTCTCTCAGATAATTTTGCTCTTCCTCGCTGGCGTGTTTGGTGGTGTACTCAACTCTGTCGCAGGAGGAGGGAGCTTCATCACCTTCCCTGCACTGCTTTTCGTCGGAATACCCCCGATTGTCGCCAATGCCACCAATACCTTTGCGGCTTGTGCTGGTTATCTGAGTGGTACCTACGCGTTTAGGCTGGAAGTACTTAAAGATCGCAGTAACCTGCTAAAAATTGTCCTTCTTAGTATTGCCGGGGGCATCAGCGGTAGTTACCTATTGATTTTGGTGTCTGAGCAACAGTTTGTTTCCGCGATTCCATGGTTACTGCTGTTTGCAACTTTGCTGTTTATCTTTGGTGATAGCATCAATAAGCGATTGCAGAAAGCCAGTAGCAATCGTCATTTCGGTGGGCTTGTCGCCTTTGGTTTGGGCTTATTCCTATTCTGTGTAGGCGTTTTCGGCGGCTTTTTTAATGCCGGGTTAGGCGTTATCGGTTTGAGTTACCTTGCGGTTGCTGGCTACAAAGACATTAATTTAATGAACGGCCTCAAACTTCTTATTTCTACGTGTGCGTCAGCCATTGCTATTGTCCTATTTGTTTTCAATGGACTCATAGACTGGTATTCCGGCATTGCCGTTATGCTCGGGACTCTCACTGGCGGTTACGTGGCTGCAAGGCTTTCACGGCAGCTACCCCAAATTGTGGTTCGACGCTTCGTTACCTTTAGCTCGATTGCGATCACTTGCTACTTTTTCTACGACACCTATTTATAACTCTTGGATATAACCTCTATTCTTTTTATCACCCTCTGACCTATTGATAACAAAGCTATGACCTAACGGTTAAACTACCACCAACTGGATATGTTACTGATAGCACCTAATCTATGAGTACTTATGACAAATCGTTTAGAGGTCCCCTATGTCATCACGTATCGCGTTGCTTCTGACGCTGGTTTCCACGTCATTAGCAGCACAGCCTGATCCTTTTCCAACACAACCAAACGACACAGGAAAGTCGTTTATGGTCAGTGCCACCAACCCTTATGTGACCAGCACAGGGTATTCAATCTTGAAGCAAGGCGGCAATGCGGTGGATGCCATGGTGGCGATGCAAATGGTAATGTCAGTGGTTGAACCTGATATGACAGGTATCGGTGGCGGCACCTTTGCCCTCTATTATGACAACAAAGCCAACTCATTTACGGCCTATGACGGGCGCGATGAAGCTCCGTCTAGTGCAACGCCAGATATGTTTTTGGATGACAACGGCAAAGCAATCAGCCGAAATGACATTCTAGGCCCACGTTCGGTTGCCATTCCTGGCACATTGAAGCTTCTGTACCACACTCATCAAAAACACGGTAACTTAGCGTGGAAACAATTGGTTCAGCCTGCCATCAACTACGCTGAGCATGGCTATTCAATGAATAGCTACACCTACGATATCGTTGTCCGTGAACAATCAAGATTGGTTCATGATCCTGAAATCAAATCACTCTATTGGAACGGTGATGATATTCGCCCTACTGGCACCCTTATGACCAACCCGAAAATGGCAGCGACACTAAAAGCTATTGCGGAGCAAGGTGCAAACTATATGTATCAGGGTCCACTGGCTAAACGTATTGTCGACACCGTAAACGCACAATTGGACAAAGGGCAGCCTAAGCTATCGGTTGAAGATTTTGCAAACTATCGGGTAAAAACTCGTGACATCGTTAAGTCCGACTATCGCGGTAACGAAATCGTATCGTTTGGTTATCCGGCGTCTGGTGGCGTTCTGGTTTCTCAGTCACTCGATATGCTTGAGAAGTACGATATCGCCTCGATGCCAAAAACGACGGCAGAGCCTTGGCGCTTAATGGTGGAGGCCATGCGTCTAGCCAAAGCCGATCGCATCGCTTACGCAGGTGATCCGAGTTACGTTGAAACGCCGGTAGAGGCTCTACTCGATGAAGATTACCTTGATGACCGTTTTGATATGATCCCAGAGCAAGGCGCTGGAGACAGCAAAACCATCAAACCAGGTCTGCCTGAAATCAAAACACCGGCTCAACACGAAGGCTTTGAGAGTCAAGATACCGGCCATATCTCCATTGTAGATAGTGAGGGCAACGCGATCGCGATGACAAGTACTGTTGGCACAGGCATGGGCTCTGGCGTCATGGTCGACGGCGTCTTGCTCAACGCGCAAATGGCCAACTTCTCATCGATACCAACACTCAAAGGTAAGCCTGTCCAGAACGCTATTGAGGCAGGTAAACGCCCTCGTTCAGCAATCACTCCTTTGATGATGTTTGATGAAAACGGCAAGCTTCGTTTAGTTGTCGGTAGCCCTGGCAGTTCACAGATCCCAGGGTACGTACTGAAAACCATTGTAGGCGTGGTCGATTGGAACCTATCAGCACAGGATGCGATTGATCTTCCGAATATTCAATATGGTACTAAGATCGACCGAACTAAGCCGTACAACCCAACTGGGCTGCTCGTAGAGAAGCGCACCTTTGCAGAATCAATGGTGCCAAGCTTCGCTGAGATGGGCTATAAGGTGCACGTCATCCCGGTAGTCAGTGGTCTGAATGCGATTGAAGTGAAAAATGGCGAGTTGCACGGAGCAACTGACCGCCGCAGGGCTTCTACATCATTAGGCGATTAATCTCTGATTGAGGCATTCCGCATCGCTTAGAAACAAAAAAACCTCCGGCTCAATAAGCCGGAGGTTTTGTTTTTAGATTAAGGCATTATTTTTGGTATTGATCGTGAGACACGTCAAGCTGGTAGAACGTCGCTTGAGAGTAATCGTCTAGATCACCACTGATGTTTTGGTTGTATACACCAGCTTTGAAGTACATGTACTTGCCACCAACGTCATAACCACTGTCGCTCATGTCAACAACTTGTACCACGTCGTCTTTGCCTTCACGCATTAGTGTAACCGTCATAGTGTTACCTTTAACTTCAATGCGGTAGCTAAATACTTCACCAAGTGCGATGCCGTCTTCACCGACTTCAGCAGTCATATCGCCCACTAGAGGGTAGAAGTCTTCTTTTGTTGCATCTTGGCTTTCGTGTGCAAAGTATACTGCGCCCGTTGCTTGATTTGGCAGTTTACGGTAGTACAAACGAATTGGCTCATCGTTTTGGTCGTGAATCTGACCAATGATAAAGCGGCCAACTTCGTTCGCGTTACCTGTTGTGGTTGCATGGTCGATTTTCAACGTCGCTTCCATCACACCGTCAATACCGCCAGCCGCTTCTAGATCCGCTTGAGGAGCACTTGAGAATACCCAGTTGTTCTTGTTAACACCTTTCGTGCTAATCGACTGGTCACCACGGCGCATCATTTCACGAAGCTCAGTACGCGCGTACTTAGTATTCTTCGATGTACGTACACCTTTCACATAAGACTTGAATACTAGACCGCCGTCATCTGCTGTGTAGAAGATTTCTGGATGTTGGTAACCGTTCGCAAGGTTCCACTCAGAAACGTCATCCGGCTTGCCATTTTTGTCATGGTCGAATGGTTGAGATAGGTACCAGTGTGTCAAATCAAAGTTTTCGCTTGGTGCGTTACCTGCAAGCGGCTTCTCTGGTAGGTTAGTTGGTACCGGCAGCGCGCTGCGAGTGTCACATTTTACTGTTGTTTCACATGGGTATACTGCTGGTGCACCAAAGTTACCTTTACGTAGATCTTTGCGTGCTTCTTTGCGTGCCTTTTCAGCCGCTTTCATCTCAGCAATCATTGTTGCTTCTGCTGCAACCACTGCTGGTGTAATGATGTGGCTCGCTGGACAAGCATTGATGCCACAGTTTACTGCAGCAAGCTCAGTGACACTGTTCCAGCCGTTCTTAGTGTTGCCATGGCCAACGTATCGTACGTAGCGTGCTTTAACAGCAGGCTCAAACTGGAAGCGCTCTAGACCAATTGCTTGACCTGAGCTCATCTGGTTTTCTAGCACTGTTGTCCAGTTTTCGCCATCGACACTGACTTGGATATCAAACTTAGACTGACGCTCATTACCTTTACTGAACGCGGCTTGAACAGCGTCAAACTCTTGCACTGAACCGTAGTCCAACATCGCCCACTCACCATCACCAGCAGAAGACCAGCGCGTTGTAAGGTCTTGATCAAATAGACGATCAGGTCCATTACCATCGTGACTGCTTGCCGTGATCGCAACCGGCGTCAAAAGTGGCTCGCCAGTTTCTTTGTTGTTCGGGAAATCAGAAGTTGGTGTGCTTGTGCTCGCGCAACCAACCGCTAGTAATACAGAAGAAGCAACCAGGCTCTTTAGAATCGTTTGTTTCATATCAAATCCATTATTGTCGTACAAAGACAGCGTATGTAAGCGAAAATGAGTTCGCAAACAGCTATTTTTAGGTACTTAACCTTCAAATGTGGGCCGTTACACAAAACCTTACATAATCTTATAATACAAATAAATCTTTAATTTGATAAATGAGACTGCCGACACTTTTTGTGTTTCTGATACTTTAACTCGGTCACATTTGTTATTGATAAATTAGTGGACAGGCAGGTTATCTCGTTTAAAAGGTCGCTTTGATAGCCCCTTTTAAACAACCTTTTAGTGCAGTCAAAGTTAGAAAGCTTGACCGGAATAAAAAAAGCCGAGCTTTCGCTCGGCTAGGTATATCATCGCTTGGGAAGAGTCGATGAGATATTTTGATTTCGTTATCAATTAAACGATGCGTAGACCGCCTTGAGCGATAGCGAATCGACGTGCACGTGTGAACGATAGTGCATTGGTGATGCCTTCACCCGTTGGGCCAGCGATTGTGAACGTTGACGTACCTTCCGCGTTATAACCTACACCAGAAAGTGTTGGACCATTGTGAGCAAAGATAGTCGTGTTAATGCGACCACCAAACTTAGTGACGTTCTCGATGTTACCTGAATAGATGCATGCAGAGTGCTTATTGCCACGCTCAGCTGCTACCGCACGTTCAATCGCTTCATCGATGTCTTTACAGATAACCACTGGTAGCACAGGCATCATTTGCTCTACGTGTACGAGTGGGTGATCGTTCTCAACCAACATAACTGCCAGACGAGTGTCAGACTTAACGCCAATCGACTTCAGGATTTCACCTGCGTCCTGACCAACATATTGCTTGACTGGGTGCCATACACGCGCAATTTCGTGTGCAGTACATGGTTTCGCACCTTCAAACTCATCAAGAGTTAGAATTTTATCAGTCAGCTTCTCTGCTTCTTTCGCTGACATCACGTACGCACCAACTTCTTCTAATTTGTCTAGGAATGCATCCGCTACAGATTCTTCAACGAAGACTTCTTTTTCACCAATACAAAGCAGGTTGTTATCGAAAGAAGCGCCGCCGTATACGCCAGCAGCTGCGAGGTCTAGGTTTGCTGATGCGTCAACGATAACTGGTGGGTTACCAGCGCCAGCGCCCACACCTTTCTTACCAGACTGAAGAATCGCTTTTACCAGACCAGGACCGCCAGTGCCTACCAGCATGTTGATTAGTGGAGAGTTTGCAATCTCGTTTAGGGTTTCTAGTGTTGGCTCTTTCACCATAGTGACTAGGTTTTCAGGGCCACCTGCAGCAACGATAGTGTCGTTCAGAAGGTCGATCATCATCGCAGACACAACTTTTGATGAAGGGTGAACGTTGAACGTTACGGCGTTACCACCTGCTAACATAGAGATAGCATTGTTAACGATCGTTTCTGTTGGGTTGGTCACTGGCGTTACTGCGCCAATAACACCGTAAGGTGCACGCTCGCCAAGAGAGATACCGTTGTCACCAGACCAAACCTGAGTTTCTAAGATTTCAGTACCAGGCGTCTTAGCAGCCGTTAGTTGGTGCTTAGCAACCTTATCTTCTACACGCCCCAGTTTGGTCTCTTCACGAACCATTTTTGCGAAGTCTTCTGCACGCGCTAATACTGCACCGCGAATTGCAGTGATGATGGCTTCGCGACCTTCTTTCGTACAGTTAACGTAGTACTCGATTTGAGCTTTGTGAGTTGCTTCAATCGCAGCGTCCACTGTCGCGAATACACCTTTAGCGTTATTGATATCAAAAGACATAATGATTACCTCGTGAGATTTGGTGCTATAAGAGCTGGGCTTTGCCTTCTATTTGCTCTTTTGAGCTTGTTGGCTGAGCTTTATCGCCAGCCTCAAGATGGTGACAATTTACCCCAAGCATTCATCGAAACTATGTCACTCAGCGTCAGTTTAATTGACCAAGATACCTATTTCTGACAAGTATGTTACTTGACGATTTGAGGCGAAAAAATCAGAGGAAAGAAGCTGCACGAAAGATCAGTAAGTTAGCAGCATCATGGCAGATAATCAGGCGGCCGTGCGGGGTGAGGCGTGTTACTTTAACTAAGCAATGAAGTAACGGTAACTCATAACACATTGAGCTGAATTATGAATTAAATCTTTGTTTGACATGGACTTATAACATGCACTTAGAACACGTAGTTTGATGTTTAATCACGTTCATCAATGCAATCCTGCCATAGCAGACTAAGTTAAGCATAGAGATCATCTGGTGATGCAACGCTCTCTTTATTTCAAAAAGTTGGCGTTGAACTAGAGCTTACCTAACCAAATCGATAACTAAGCGCAGGGAGCGCAATACGTTCGTCCACCAAACGCTGATCGTGTTCATAATCAGTGTTAGGGACAATTTTCCAACCTGTGTTGTAATGCTCTTTCAAAGCACAAACCAGTTGATAAAAACTCCATCGCTCCGTCGCGTTACTGTCTAGGTGGTACAGGCCAGGTTCATTTCTTTCAATCAGCTGCAAAAACGCAATGGCCGTATCATCCATATGTGATGTGGCCGGAAACCAAGCCTCGCTGGCGTTGATAACCCCTTGTTCTAGATGTTGCTGCTCTAAATGCGCCAACATGTTGTTACCGGTGGTTTCGTCGTGGATCTGCCATCCGATCCTTGCGATCATAGCATCTGGATTGGCCTTCCAGATCGCATCTTCACACTGGATTTTGTACTGCCCGTACGCCTCTTTCGCATTGCGTTCTTGAAAGATACCGTAAGGTCCATCAATCTCAGAATCAAACACCATAGCAGTGCTTACAAAAAGAAAAGGTATCCCCTGCTCTTTACAACGCGTGGCGAGCCAAGCAGCCCAGTTTTCGTCTCCCATGGCCATATGACAGACAGCATCGATCGAGTGCTCGTGCCAAAACTGTGTGCTTTGCTGCTCATCTTGTGGAGATACGACGTGGTGGTTCCACTCTAGAACTCTCCACCCACGGAGGGAAAATTGAGCAGCGACCTTAGGGCCGAGTGTGCCGGTTAGACCTGTCATTAGAACGGTTTTCATTGAATGACTCTGAGGTTGGTTTTCAATGAAGGTCAGTTAATCATATATAAAGAAAGGCTCAATAAGAGATGAAAGGAAGCTTAATAGGGAGCACAGTTTGTATAGAGAAAAAAAGGCCGAAGCATACGCTTCAGCCTTCCTTTAAATCTATCGTCGCGACTCATTAGACGATACGCAAACCACCTTGAGCTATCGCAAAGCGGCGTGCACGTGTGAATGAGTACGCGTTAGTAATACCTTCACCCGTTGGACCTGCGATGGTGAACGTTGAGGTACCTTCTGCGTTGTAGCCTACTCCAGACAAAGTTGGGCCATTGTGAGCAAAGATAGTGGTATTGATAGCTCGACCAAACTTAGTCACATTCTCAATGTTGCCAGAGTAGATACATGCAGAGTGCTTATTACCACGCTCGGCGGCCACAGCACGCTCAATCGCTTCATCAATGCTTGCGCAGCGAACAACCGGAAGAACAGGCATCATCTGCTCTACGTGAACCAACGGATGGTCATTGTCCACCACCATGACCGCGAGGCGAGATTCTGATTCAACGCCGATAGACTTTAGAATGTCACTTGCATCTTGACCTACGTGCTCTTTCACTGGGTGCCATACACGAGCAATCTCTTGTGCAGTGCACGGCTTCGCGCCGTCAATGTCATCCATTGTGAGGATTTCAGTGGTGAGTTTTTCAGCTTCTTCCGCAGTCAGTACGTATGCGCCCGCACTTTCAAGTTTTGTTAGGAATTCATCCGCTACAGAATCTTCAACAAACACTTCTTTTTCACCGATACACAAAAGGTTGTTATCGAAAGATGCACCACCATAAACGCCTGCCGCAGCAAGATCGAGGTTTGCCGTTGCATCGACAATAACAGGTGGATTACCTGCGCCTGCTCCAACGCCTTTCTTACCTGATTGCAGAATGGCTTTTACCAGACCTGGACCGCCCGTACCCACGAGCATGTTCACCAATGGAGATTTAGCGATTTCACTTAGTGTCTCAAGAGTTGGCTCTTTAACCATAGTGATGAGGTTTTCTGGACCACCCGCTTCAACGATAGCTTTGTTGAGCATGTCAACCATGACCGCAGACACTACTTTAGACGACGGGTGCACGTTAAAGGTCACCGCATTACCTGAAGCCAACATAGAAATAGCGTTGTTTACAATGGTTTCGGTAGGGTTAGTTACTGGCGTTACCGCACCGATAACACCGTATGGGGCGCGCTCTTCGAGAGAAATACCGTGGTCACCCGACCATACTTTCGTCTCTAGCACTTCGGTACCTGGGGTTTTTAGCGCTGCTAATTGGTGCTTAGCGATCTTTTCTTCAACACGGCCTAATTTCGTCTCTTCACGAACCATCTTTGCAAAGTCTTCTGCACGTGCAAGCACTGCCTCTCGAATGGCAGTAAGGATAGCTTCGCGGCCTTCTTTGGTAGAGTTAGCGTAGAACTCAACTTGAGCTTTATGAGTAGCCTCAATCGCAGCGTCCACTGTCGCGAATACACCTTTAGCTTTGTAGATATCAAAAGACATAGTAATTACCTCATGAAGATTGAAATGACTGTGTTGGTACAGATCTATTGTTGTGTTTACTCTCTCTTCGGCCTCACATTTGGCTAATAACAGAACGGGCGCTATTAGCCTTGCCTCGAGTTAGTGATTACAAATTAATCACTAAGCATCAACTTGTAACGTCACTGAGAGTCAACTTTATTGACCAAAAACACCAAAAAATGTGATCTTAATAAGGGGGTGTTACTTGACGCTTTGGTGAAACTAGATTTTCCTTAACAAAAAAAACAACAACCCTCTCGAAAAGCAACGAAATCGAACGTAACTCCGCCCCACCATTTGATTTAATTGATACTTTGGTATACCAGTTACGCCGAAGTAACATACCTATGGCAACGAATGAATGTTAACAACACATTCACCAAGCCTATCAATTGAGTTCCAGCCATATTCATTAGGTGTAAGTTTTTTTGACTCTGGGTGACGTGTTGTTTTTTCAACCACCGATTACACTGCTTAGCAACAAATCAGTTCATACCTTTTCAACGATTTCGTGAGGAACGAATATGAAATATCAAGCGCGTTTAGAAGACTCAGTAAAGCAACTAAGTTCTGTACTAGAAGAGCAAAAGCAACTTCTTGCCGAGCACAAAGCAAACCAAAACTACGCTGAGCGTCTACAAAACATCCTAACGCCAACTGACGAGCTAACCACAAAAGGCGACGACCTTTATATCGGCGGCTGCAAAGCTTCTGACCTAGTTGAGCAATACGGTAGCCCGCTATTCGTTCTTAGCGAAGACACACTGCGTGGCAACCTACGCCGCGTTAAAGCAGCATTTGGTTCAAACTGGCCAAAACCTGTGAACGTTATGTTCGCTATCAAATCAAACACTAACTTTGCTGTTCGTGCTATTTGTAACGAAGAAGGCGTGGGTGGTGACTGTTTCGGTCCAGGTGAAGTTGAAGCGACTCACATCGGCGGCGCAGATCCAAAAACGATCGCACTTAACGGTACAGTTAAGCCTGAGCTAGCTATCCGCAAAGCGATTGAGTACGGCTACGCAATCCACCTAGACTCATACGAAGAGATCGAAATCGTTGAGCGCATCGCTCGCGAAGTGAAGCCAAAAGAAAAAGTACGTATCGCAGTACGTCTAAAAGTTATCCCAGAAGAGTTCTTTGATAACTTTACACCAGACGCATACCCATTCCCTGACTTCAAGGGCGCGATGAAGTGGATCAAATTCGGTCTTCTAAAAGAAGAAGCGAAGAAAATCATCAACCGCGTAAAAGAAATCGACGTATTCGAATTCTACGGTTTCCACACGCACCTAGGCCGTTTCTCTAAAGATCCAGCTGGTTGGGATGCGCTTTACCGTGAATACGCTCGCAACGTGATTGAAATCTCTCGTGAGTGTGGCGTTCAACCATTCCAAATCGACCTTGGCGGCGGTTGGCCACGTGAGCGTGAGCCAGAAGGTCGTAGTGTTGAAAACCTAATGAATCCGAACACGATTGAAGACTACGCAAAAGTGGTTTGTGCTGGCATGCTTGAAGAGTTCAACAAAGAAGGCTTCGAGATCCCTCAACTATGGCTAGAGCCTGGTCGTTACATCGCAGGTAACATCGGAACGCTACTGACTTCTGTGTACGTAGTGAAAGAAGACCAAGAGATGGACTACAGCTACACAATGGTTGACGCGTCAACATACCTAGCCGTACTGGTTGAGTCTCAAGAGTCTAAGAACCCAGTTCTACCAGCAACTAAGATGACACAACCTCTTCAGCAGAAGACAACAGAGATCGCAGGCCCAATCTGTATCCCATCAATCTGGGAAAGCGGTGCACGCATGCCTGAGCTAGTACCTAACGATATCCTAGCTATCATGGATGTGGGTCACTACGCAGAGTCTCAAGCAAGCCAGTTCAACTCTCTACCACGTCCTGCAACCGTACTAGTTAAAGACGGTGAAGCTGAACTAATCAAGCGCGCTGAGACTGTAGAAGATGTATTCGCAACTCAGATTCTTCCTGAGCGTCTTCAGCAAAAGAAGAAAAAGCCAGCAGCGAAGAAGCCAGCATCTAAGCGTGCTGTAGCAAGAACGCCTAGCTACGCTAAGAACACAAAAAAAGCAGCATCTGCAAAAGCATAATCAAACTCTGATTTAGCTGGTCAAAAGCTCCCTGTCGGGAGCTTTTTGTTGTTTTAGGGAACCAGAACTTTTCGAAAAGTTAAGTTAATTCTAGGTTCGACAAATCGCTTAGTTTTGGGAATGGTATGTTGCCAATGATGTTGAGTTTCTCCAGCCATGATCAGTAGAGAGCCAGATGTGAGATTAAACTCCACTTTCTCACCGGTCATTTTGTGTCTGAGTAAAAACCGCCGCTCGGCCCCAAAGCTCATCGAGGCAATGACTGGATTAGTGCCAAGTTCTTTCTCATCATCACTATGCCAACCATTGGAGTCTTGTCCATCACGATACAAATTCGCGAGCACGGAATTGAACTGACTGCCAGCAACCTTCTCACAACGGGCTTTCAAACTGTTGAGTAACGGATTCCAAGGTAAAGGCTCAAGCTTTAGGTTCGAATAGGTGTAACTTGCACCACCGTACCAAGCCTGCAGACGTGGTATCGCAATCTTTTTTCCAAACATCACTATACTGTCTTGCCGCCACGCCAGTTGCTCTCGCAGCTGTTGGTGGTAATCGCTAGCTTGATCCGATGTGAAATAGTTGGGTAGCCACAATAGGCGTCCACCCGACAACTCGTTCCATTGATTTTCTAAAAGCTTCAATACGTGTTCTCCAAAGTACTCAGCGTGGTCACCCCTGCTTTGATATTCAAACTAGGGTATCTCACTTTCCTACTTTCTATATGAGAATACACTAGTATCGGCTCACATTTCAGAAGAAACAGAGGTAGGAAATGGAACAGGCAATGAGGCTCGCTTCCAAAACTTGGCCTTAAAACTCTAGGGTTTCACCATCAGCTGGGATAAACACTTTTTGCTCAAGACCAAGCTGCTGTATTGAGTTAGACAGAGTTTCTCTATCAACCGGACAGTGGTTCAGCGCCTCCATATGGTTAGCAATAACCTTACCTGGTGATAGCTGGATGAACTCCATGACTTCATCAGTTGGCATCAATAAAGGTTGACCCACATCCATTTGTGCCTGTCCTGCAGCAACCACGGTAATGTCTGGCTTAAGTTCAGTCAGTGCGCGTTTCACATCGTCTGTTAACACCGTATCGCCACTGATGTAGATACTTGGCTCATTAGGCAGCTGCAAAAAGAAGCCACAGCCATTTGCCATCACTTTGTGAATCCAACCGTGACCGTGCTGAGCAGGTACAGCGGTAATTTCGCCGCCAAGGTATGGCGTCGGTGTCCATGCTTCCAGACCATTGGCAACTGTCATACCATACTTTTCAAGATAGGCTTTATCCTTAGCGGGTGTAGTCACAGGAATACCTTGCTCAATCAAGAATTTCTCTCCAGTAGGATCCAGGTGGTCACCGTGCTGAAGCGGCTTGAAGCCAAACGTCTGGCTATGTGTGACCAAGGCTTGGTTGACTTTGCTGAGAACTCCCTCAGCATTCGCTGGAAGATCAACAGTAGGGTTTTTCTCAGCCTTAAATCTGAACACAGAAAACGGAGGCATTGACCCTTTTTCACCCAACATTGGGTCAATCAAAATAAAGTGTTCGCCAGATTCAATAACAAACGTTGCGCTTCTCAAGTGATGGATTTTCATGGTTACCTCCCGTTTCGTAGTGGTGACCATTATGCAAGTTCGCTGGGGTGTGCAATACTGTCCCAAGAGACATTAATCGCTCACATTGGGCCATTTCATGAAACAACATCAAATCGCGCTCATCGCGCTGGACAACATCAGTGCCTTTCACCTGTCAGTACCATGCTTGGTTTTTCAGGATGTGTTTGTCGACCAAACGCCCGCTTTTCATCTAACCATCTGTAGCGAGAATGCGAGTGCAGTATCGCTCAGTACCGGCTTCCAAGCCTCTGTGACCCATTGTCTTGAAGCCGTTGACAATGCTGATATCGTCATCGTTCCGAGTTGGCCAAATACGCTACCAAAACCTAGTGAGCTATTGCTAACTAAACTCCGAGCTGCTCACCAAAAAGGCGCAACCATTGTTGGGCTATGCCTTGGCGCCTACGCATTAGCAAAAGCAGGGCTGCTAGATGGCAAGCGCGCGACCACGCACTGGGGTTTCCAAGACGCCTTTCAGGCCGAATTTCCCAATGTCATCGTTGATTGCGATCCACTCTTTATTGACGAGCACCAGATAATTACCTCAGCGGGTACGGCAGCCTCTCTCGACTGCTGTTTACATATCGTGCGTTCCTTATGCGGGAGTGAGGTCGCCTCACAGATAGCTCGCATGATGGTCACGGCGCCATTTCGAAGTGGGGGCCAGCAGCAGTACATTCCCAATCCAATCGCCAAGCAACCTGATAAAGCTACCAGCTTTGGTCATGTCATCAGCGAGATTGAGCAGAACTTGACACAAAGTTACGACCTCGACTCTGTTGCGGCAAAATGTGCTATGAGCAGACGTACCTTTACGCGTCAGTTTAAAGCCGCTTATGGATGTACGTTTGGGGAGTGGTTACTTAACAGGAGGTTGGCACTTAGCCAGCAGTTGTTGGAATCGACAAGTTACAATATTTCGACTGTGGCGGACCTTTCAGGGTTTGGTTCGGAAAGCATTTTTAGAAAACACTTCAGTCATAGTTTTAATATTTCACCATCTAAATGGAGAACAACCTTTAGGGGGGATTAAGGAGTCGATGTAAAGCCTGAGAAAGCAAGAAGGAAGTGCCGTTCCTTTGCACTCCCAGAAAACCAAGACGCTAGTAATTACTTACGTCTTGGTTATACCCCGCATACTCACGCCATTCAGGAATATCTCTTGGGTCACCAAACTGACGGAAAAAGCGCACCGAACTTTGTGGGGCTTTGCAATCTAACTTGTCCTGGCAGTAGTTAGTCAACTTATAGTGACTCTGGTAACCCTCTACCCACGCGTCATAAGCTATATGAGATTGCTTCCAGAACTCATGATCCACCTGCCCTTTGGTTGCCAAGAACGGGTAGCTGGGCTTCGTTTGTTGAGTAGAATAAATAGCGGTGCCATACAAGTTGATCAGTTTCGAGAGCAGATCTGCACCTATCTCTTCGATGGTTAGCGATTTGATTTTCTCAATATCATGGCCAACAAGCGTTGCGACTCTTTCAACCAAAAAGTCCATGTCGATCTGTGGCTGGAGTTCATAAGCTAGCCAGTTTAGGCGCTCTCCTATCTCATCAAGAAACTCTTGTCTGGTGAACTGTCCTTCGCGCAACGCTCGATTGTACTTAGTAACATTAGGGTTCTTACGCGCCAAATAGTCTTGAAGCTCTGGGTAGTCAGTGAGCGAAGAGTGACTCTTAGAAAGCACCTCCAATAACGCTTCTTGATTCACCAATAACCTACCCAACTCATTTTTGACACTTTCATTCATATTAAACCTCACTTTTGATTTTGGTTATAATATAACCAAGCTCAAATATAATCAACAATGATGAATAATTAAAATACACACAGAAATGACAATGAGCGGTAAAACAGATATTTATGGAGAAAAACAATGCTAGGCAGCTGAGATAAATTGAGCTCAAAGAGAAAAACGGAAGTTGTGCGGTTGCACTCAATATTGACATCTAAGTCAATATTTTGACTCTTGATACCCTGTTTTTGATTGCACTTTGACTATCGAAACCCTAGAATTTTGTGAACGCCGTTCAAAAATATAATAAGTGTGACTCAAGGAATTTCATATAAAATGTTCGGCTTAAGGCCTTGAGTGTAGGACAGAAAACGTCAGGAACCATCAAGCAGTGACGCAACAAAATCAACAAAAATCTAATCCACCACAACGGACGACTCAAACACTAAACAGCACCGATGCCCTTGCGATGATTGAGCACGGTGGCGATGTTACGCTCACAGTGAACACACCTGTCGGGACGTCATTTCGCTGTGCTACCAAGTTTATCGGCGCGCACTCTGATCATCGAATTCTATTGGAAATTCCCAAGATTGATGAAAGCGACCTTAAGTATTTCTTCCAAGAAGGGTTTTGGCTGATCGTAAGAGCGATTTCACAGCGCGGGGAAGGCGGTGTGGTGCAATATCGCGCGCAACTACTGAACATTGTTGAAGAGCCTCTGCCGATTTTGGTCCTTTCGATCCCCCAATCGATGCAGGTCACCAACCTCAGAAAAGAGCCAAGATATGAGGTAAACCTCGATGCCGTGCTAAAATCTGGCGAACGTCAGACGCGTTGTGAGTTGAGAGACATGTCAAAGAGCGGTTGTCGCTTTATCCTCCCGGCACTTGGTAAGAGCTTGGTCGTAGGACAGGAAGTCTCTTTGATGGTGGCAGCGGGTGCTCAGAAAGGGCGTTATTTTCCTCCGCTATCTGGTTTAATTTGCAACCAACAAAAGTCCAGCCATTACACTGCTTACGGTATCAAGTTCGATGAAGCAGGAGAAGACAACGCCAAAGAGTTGCTCTCACACCTTAAGTTTGACGGCACCAAACTAAAACTGCGCGCATAAAGAAAGCCAAGCGATCGCTTGGCTTTTTTAGTGTCACAGTCGCGAAGTCAAAAAGCGCTACTTACGTAATGCATTCAACCTAGCTTGCGCAATACCAAAAATGGTATCAATTGGATAACTGCCCTCCAGCGTCGCTGTACCTGCTTCTTTACCCGTAAACAACTCAATTGCCTCGGTAACATGGTCTATCGCCCAGATATGGAAGTCACCTTTCTCGACCGCTTTCACGATATCAGCGCGCAACATTAAGTTATGAGCATTGGAACGAGGAATAATCACGCCCTGCTCTGAGTTGCGTCCCTTGATGGTACAAACATCAAAGAAGCCTTCAATTTTTTCGTTCACACCGCCAATCGGTTGTGACTCGCCAAACTGGTTCATTGAGCCCGTTATCGCGATATCTTGTCGATTGGGTTGACCCGAAAATGCCGACACAACAGCACAGAACTCCGCCATACTGGCGCTATCACCATCAACCCCACCGTAAGATTGCTCAAAGGTAATCGTGGTCGTCAGGGGCACTTTTGCCGTTTTACCAAATACCGAAGAGAGGTATGCACTTAAGATCATCACACCCTTGGAGTGAATGCTGCCACCGAGATCAACACTGCGCTCGATATCGATGACTTCACCATCACCATAAGAGGTCGTCGCGGTAATGCGGTTAGGGGCACCAAACATATGATCGCTTGTCGTCAGCACAGACAATGCGTTCACTTGTCCGATAGCAGAGCCTTCTGTGCGAATGAGTGTTGTACCATTAACGAACCCTTCCATCACGCTGTCTTGAAGGCGATTAACACGCATTTGTTGGTATTCCAACGCCTGATCGACATGCCCCAAACGAATCAAGTTTGATTTCGCATTACGAGCGACATAATTGGACTCACGCAACAGGTTAGCGATGTGAGCAGAATGTAGAGAAAGCTTATTCTGATCACCCGATAATCGCGAGCTATGTTCAATGATCCTGGCGATCGCTTTTCGGTCGCAATGCAGCATACTGTTGTCATGAACAATACTAGAAATGAACCGAGCATAATGGAGTTCAGATTCTGCTGTACGAGGCATCTCATCTTCAAAATCTGCGGTGACTTTAAATAACTCGCCAAACTCCGGGTCATAATGTTGCAGTAACTGATAGGTTCTATAGTCACCAAAGAGAATGATCTTCACATCCAAAGGAATCGGTTGTGGGTCAAGTGACACAGTACCTGACAGCGTCAGTTCCTTCTCAAGTGAAGTGAAGCTCAGCTGACGAGCACGAAGCGCGCGCTTAAGTCCGTCCCACACATAAGGCTGCTCTAGAACTTTTATCGCATCCATTAACAGAACACCACCGTTAGCACGGTGCAAACTGCCTGCACGGATCAATGAGAAATCGGTAAATACCGTTCCCTTGTAAGTCGCTGTTTCGATAGAACCAAACAGCGAATGATAATTGGGGTTCTCTTCAACGATGATCGGGAAATCAGAACACGACTGCTTTACAATCAAGTTTACTTTGTAGCGTCTTGGAAATTTTTTATCCAACGATGCCGTAGCAATCTCACCCTGCTCATTACCTTCTTCAAGGAAGATATCGACATTTTCACAGATGTCTTTTTGCAGTGCGCTCAGATATTTCTTGATTTCAGTGTAGCCGTTGTACTCTTTTTTCAGTTTCTTGATCAGATGGCTAATAACACCTAACGTCACTTCCTCGTTAAGCTTCTGAATATTATCTGTAAAGGTTTCTTCCCAATCTGTCAGCTCGCGAGCCATACCACGCAGGCTGACTTCTAGCTCATCGATAGTAAGGCCGAAACGTTCTTGTTCATCTTCAGACAGCTCTGCAAAGGTTTCATCTGTATGGAGATCTTCGCCATTTAACGCGACAAACTGATAATCACCTTGAGAGGTAATAGTGAGACTAATGCCTTTTTCTTTGGCTTCTTCGCTGAGTTTTTGAAGCTCAACTTGCTGCTTGCGTGCCAGATCGTTTTTAAGCTTATCTGCGCGACCAAAATAGAGTTCATTATCAAACGCCATAGGTATGGCTTTCACGAGTTTTGAGATAAGTTTTTCAACATCCTTTTTAAGCTTCTCGCCCATTCCACAAGGAAGTTTGAGCACTTGTGGTGTTCGTGTATCTGCAAAGTTGGCTACATAACACCAGTCGAAAAGTGCTTCACTATCGTGTGGATGACGGCTGAGATAGCGCAAGATCATGGTTCGTTTACCGAGACCGTTTTGACCAATTGCGTAGATGTTATAGCCCTTTTCCTTGATGGACATAGCAAACTCGACGGCTTTCTGAGCTCGTTCTTGTCCGACGATCTCATCAATTGGGTCTAGCTCTTTGGTCGATTTACAAGGCAGCTTTTTTAGTTCTGCGGCGTGGTATAGCTTATTGGCATCTAATCTTTGAATCGCCATTACCAGCTCCTACTTTTTCCCTTCTTAGTTTCAGTTTAGCTGAATTGGCTTTACATTTTAGTGACTTACTAAGGAATTACGCTCAACTGCTGTCTTTTTGTACAATCTCGCAATTCCTGCCAACTTAGCTCGTTAGCCGAGGAGCGCACCGTTTACTCTCTTGTTTAGTTTGGTTATGTTAGAAAAAACTAAGGTCGTTTTAGCGTGCTCAAGCACTCTTTTGGATTACCGACACTACAGTGAGTTGTGAAATGGAAAAAATACTAGCAGGAACCAGAGTACTTTTCGCCTTCGCCATCATGGCATTAGCATGGTCGATTTACAGTTTCACCATGGAGGCGAAACAAGTTCGTACTGAGCTCCCAAGCTTGTTGACGCAGATAGATCAGACCGCACAACGCATCACACCTGTCATAGAAGAAGTTCAAAAGATACAAGCGATTATTCCAAGTATTCTTGAACAAAGTGCTGAGTATCAAAAAGCGATACCTGAAGTGTTGGCGAGAGTTGACGACATCAATAAGCAAATACCCACTATCATTGCCGAAGTTGAGAACGTGAGAAACGCCATTCCCCCTATTCTTGAAGAAACACAAAACTGGCACCGCTCCTTACCAAGCATTCTCAAACAAATAGATGAAACCAATCAGACAATTGAGCAGACCAACAAGCAAATAGCCGCGACATCAAAACAGATCCCTGCCATTTTGGCTGAAAGTGAAGCGGTGCGTAAAGCGATGCCCGAGATAATTAGTCAGGCTGAAGACTTGGTCCAACAGGCCGAGAAAGCCGGTCGTGAAGCCAGTAAGGGCGCGGTCACAGGGGTCATTGGCGGCATCCTTAGTTCACCATTCCAACTTGTTGATTCGCTCACCTCTCAAACCTTTGGAGTGAATGATGAGAGTTACTCAGACAAAGATAAATCGCTACATAAAGACGCGGTTGAGAAATTAATGAGAAGTCCGAAGTCTGGAAAATCTGTTCCCTGGAAAAATACCACCAGTGGTAATTCAGGTACCGTAAAAATCCAGTCTGCGGAGCAAAAAGGTAGCACAACTTGCTACAGCATCGTGAGCCAACTCACCATAGCCAAAGGATCAGACAAAGGTACGCATAGCATCGTAACCGAGCGATGTGTTGATAACCAGTAGCATTATGAAAGTTCAATATATTGAAGACAGCTCAGTGGATGAGCAGCTTAATCAAGCACTGATCGCCCTACTCAGCGCTTGTTTTACCAAGCCAAGTGACGCAAGGTTCAAAACTCAGCGTTTTTACAATGAGATGCCGCAACACCGCTGGTACGTCACGAGCGACAACAAACACCATGTTGTCGCACATGTTGCGGTACACGAGAAATCTGTTGAAATTAGAGGTCGCTCCTATCCTATTGGCGGCGTAGCTGAGGTATGTGTTCACCCAGACTATCGCAAAAAGGGCTTGGTCAAAGCGATACTAACTGAGGTTCACCAATGGATGGAGCAGCAAGGAATGCATTTCTCGGTTCTGTTTGGTCGAGATCAAGTCTATGGGTCTAGCGGGTATATTCGAGTCACCAATTTAAATATCCTGCAAGAGGATCCGCTAGCTCAACCAACACCCGTATCGGCGATGGTCAAGCCTTTGAACGGTTACCGATGGCCATCTAAACCTGTGCTACTGCCTGGTCTGGTTTTCTAGCCAAAGCTTACTTCTTAAACAACACCACCTCAGTGACCAAGTCTTTCGCTTCATTCTCACCTGGGTCATTGAGGTATCTTTCGAGCCCCAAAGGACGACGCTTGACTTTCACCTTGTGGTGGCGTGATGCATTCATTGCCATCGACCAAGCATTGCCCATGAAAGGGTATTCGCCTGTGTGTTCAACAACATAGGTCTCACAGCTAGCCAGCGTACCCGTTTCAAATGGCTTCGCTACCTCGACCTTTTGTCGCACAGGGAAGCAGGTCGTAAACTCAAAGAACTGCTGCTTCATTTTCATCGAGTGATATAACGCAAAGGGTGGCCCGGCTATCTCTAGCCCTTTCGTTTCTATGAGCTGGTTAAGTTCAGAAAAGTGCGCTTGCATTTGCGGTCCCAGTTCAGCAATCGTGCCACTACCGCGTACCCCCACATAATGGATCTCGTCTTGAGTTCGTTCCCCAATGAGTTTGAGACGTGAGTGAACTTCGCCTGTTTCCAACGCAGACTTGAGCATCTTTAGCCCGCGCTCATAATCCATCCCTATCATGGTTTGAAACAAGCCTTTGAGAAAAAACAGGTACCATGGCACCTTACTCTTCATGCTCCAACGTACTTCGGTATTATTGCCCATTTGTACCGCTTGAAGGCTCACCTTAGCCTCAGATTTAAACGGCCTTTGAAAGCTTAAATGCATGTCGAGCTGCGTGGCACTGCGCGTCATCAAGGTCATTTCTCCAGCGCCAACAAGGTCACCGTCCCATTGATACCCATCGCCGATATTGCCTTGCTCACCCCGATAATCAAGCTTGCATTCAGGCTCCATAATGAGCCACGGAGACCACTGAGGCCAGTTCCGATAATCCGCCAAAAAGTTTATTGCGCTCTCTGCTTGAGTCGCGATATCAATTCTTTTTTCAACAAAATAATCCAACATGTTCAGTCACTTTGCGTTATTTAATGTGAGTAGTTTAGCTGCCCGAAAACAAACCTGCTAAGCAATCTGTTTTGAACTGAATACATTTTGTTCGCTGATCTTGGTGATCGATGAGTTATTCGCCGCGTAACAGACGACTGCGAATAGGAATAAAAAAGGATCGCAGATATGAAAACACTGTTAACACGTTCGTTTGCAGCAATGGCAGCACTTCTTCTTTCAATCTCGGCTTTCGCAGACCACCACGGAATGAAAAAGGACATCGTTGATGTTGCGGCAGAAAATGGCTCGTTCACGACACTTGTCGCTGCAGTACAGGCTGCGGGGTTGGTTGATACACTAAAAGGGGAAGGTCCCTTCACGGTGTTCGCTCCGACTGACGAAGCGTTCGCCAAGCTACCTGAAGGCACTGTCGAATCTCTGTTACAACCAGAGAACAAAGACAAGCTGGTTGCTATCCTAACCTACCATGTGGTACCGGGTAAGGTGATGGCTGCAGATGTGATGGGACTAGACAAAGCGAAGACAGTCCAAGGCCAAGAGATTATGATAACTAAGAAAGACGGTATGGTTATGGTCGACAACGCAACAGTTGTTGCGACAGACGTTAAGGCCAAAAACGGCGTCATTCACGTCATTGATGCTGTCATCATGCCGAAGTAACGCAACACGTTACCCTATAAAGAAAACCGAAGCTTGACGCTTCGGTTTTCTTTATCTTGGAGGCAGGTCATCTAACATGGAGCCTATTAGGTTTTTGAGCTCTTCTCGCTCTGCTGAATCTTTTACTCTCTGATCGGTTGGCCCTTGAGCAAGCGCTCTCCATCTTGGGAACGCGCCAACCGAGTCAAAAACAGCGATATAGATGCTGCCCTTCTCACCTTTTTGACTATCGCCCTGTATACCCGTTGCAATCTGCGTGCTTTCAAAAATCTGTTCATCGTTCATGGCATTTTCTGTCGCTATACCAAAATCAAGGTGCATTGTTGCCGCATGACCATCACTGACGGCGATATAACCTTTAGACGCTAAAACCTGGTCGATTTGAGCCTTGATAACATTGAGGTAATAGTCCGCATCATACTCTTTCGAAACATGTGCGACTGGAGAATCACTGCGCCAAGAGTAGGTAACAACTCCAGATTGAGGCAAAAAACTAAAATCACCCGTTTTTGCAACCCCATAGGAAAAGTTAAGTGGTGAGTTCGTTGTGGTAGACGTCGTACACCCGACCAAAGCGATGCTGGCAAAAAGTAATGAAGAGAGCAGTTTGTTCATTGGCAATGTCCCAAAGCGTAATTTAACCTAAGGTCTAAACACAATAATGCACTAAAAAACAACAAGTTTAAATTTTACTCAGCAGAATGGCATTTATTGGTAAACCGCTCGGTAAGCAACACCCTCTAGCCTATTACGCAAGTTCTGGGCTTCCCCCTGATGGTTATCGTAATTTGAAAGCACCTTCTCCGCTGAAAAATCGTCACTATATAACGCTTGGTTGAGGTCTTTGTCTAGCGAAAGCGTGAAGGTATCGATACTTCCACCAAAGTACAGCCCTTTATTTTCGGACACCATCATGGCGCTGACGCCCCCGGTACCACCAATAACCTTGCCACTGACGCCTTTCCCGACTGTGAGGTCTGCCGTGCCACCCACTTTAGTCGGGCTAGATTTGAGGTTCTCAAGTACATCATCTGAGAGAATCACGCCGACACCACTTATATGTTGAGCTCCCGCTAAAAGTCCGATCATCGCGCTGTGGAACTTAACAAACACAGGCTCGCTCCAACGATGATCCTCACGTGTCAGTAGTATCCCTCTTCCCCATTGGGCGCCAATGAGAAAGCCCGCCTGGGCGCCCGACGGAAACACCACAATAGCCTTTGCCACGCCGGTAAGATTTTTCACAGACTCCCAATGTTGTGTCGAATCAAACATGTCGATTTTTTCAGAAGCCTTTACGATGAGTTGTTGTGCTTGCTCCCTGCTTTTTTCGTCACTTGCACATACGGAACTGGCAAACAACACGCTCGTAGTGGCTAACAAAATAGCGAGTAGTTGGCTGCTCAATCGTTTTGATCTCAGAAGCTTTGGTCTCAGAAGCTTTGGTCTCAGAAACTTTTCTCCCAGAAACATAGTTAACCTGCTTAAAATTAATACGCCAGCAGCATAACAAAAAAAGGTGAAGCCAAAGGCTTCACCTATTCGTGATTCAGATAAAAACTATTGTGATTTATGCTATTTGCGACCAACGCCCATGAGAACTTTTTTGGGTCCTTTGCCAGCGTCTATTTCAAACGGTACGGTCACTTCAACTTTCTCGAAGCCAGCATTGAGTAAAATCTCTTTTGCACGCTGCTCAGTTAAACCATATCCCAAGTCATCGCTATCCACCGCCCAATCCCAGTGAATAAACAAGCCATACTCATCAAGAAGGGTATAGATAATGTTTACAGTCTCTTGAAGGTTATCAAGGAACCCACACACCGACGACGCTACAACCAAATCAAACTGATTACGAAATGCTGGATGCTGAGCGACCAAGCCGCGAGTCAATAAGTCGACGACTGGTTCAACGTTTTCCAGCCCCTTTTTATCAAGCTCTTCGATCATGGCCTCAGAGCCGTCAAGAGCGACAATTTCTTTTGTTGCTGGCGACATCAACTGACTTAAAAGGCCTGTGCCACAGCCAAAGTCCAACACCGTTTTGCGCGTTAATGAGGTCTGCGCGGTGAGCTCTTCAAAACAAGACTGTGCAAAGGTAGCCGTCGCTTGGTCTTTCTCCCATGTCGCAGCGTACTCATCCCACTCGTTAGACATAGTTTACTCCATTCATTTGCAAGTGCTGAACACAATATAAGCACTACATTTTAATCCTTAATGACTACGCATAGATTAAACCAGAACGCCAAGCAATTCCTAGTGTTATCTTCGTATTCTTTGGGACTCGTGCTATGATTTTTATTCCTTTGTTTTCGGGTGTTTGAGTGGCAATGTCGATTAATCTTTCCCAAATTGAAGCCTTTTGTGCCGTTGTTAACTCAGGCTCTGTGTCTGAAGCAGCGCGAATGCTGAACTGTAATCGTACTAAGCTCAGCATGGCGATCAAAGCGCTTGAGAAAGATCTCGATACTGAGCTATTTGTTCGTACTGGCAACAATGTCACTTTGTCAGAAACAGGGAAGGCCATCTTCAAAGACTGCGACAACCTACTCGTCACTGCGGCGCGAATTCGACAAACGTGCGCACAAGTATCAGGCGATTTTGCAACCGAGCTTCGCATTGCTCACGATGACAGCCTACCTGATAAGGTTTGGCAAGATCTCACCATAGAGCTTAACCAACGTTACCCTGCTATTTCACTCAATATTGTTCTCGCTTCTTCTGGTGATCTCGCTGATATTGTCGAAAAGAAACAAGTCGACTTTGCCTTTGGTGTCGATTTTGAGAGACAAGGTGACCCAAGGCTCACCTACCAACCACTTGGTAAGATTCGAATGATGTCGGTATGTCGCGCCGACCACAGGCTATCGAACTTGCCTCGGGTCTCTGACGAGGTATTACGAGATGAAATGCAAGTATCTCTTGCCTATCTAAACCTACGTGATAACCCGGAGTTACTGCCTTTCTCATTGAAATACATCGGCTTCTCGAGTTTTGAATTTATGCTCAAGACCATCATTTCCGAAGGTGCTTGGGGGGTATTGCCTGAACCACTGATTCGTCAGCTTCTGCGCGAGCAAACACTTTCAGTGATAAAGCATACCTATGGTCTAACTCAAGAAGACTTCAGTATGATTGCCCCTTCAGGGATGTCTGAACACCCAGCCATGACTTGGCTTGCTGATCAAATCAGCGATTACCTCTTCACTTTCTAGTTATATCGCCAAGTCGCACTGCACTTAAAATACTCAGCGCTCTGGTCAACATCACATATTTTTAATGACCGCATCAGTGGGTGCCACGATTTTTGACAGCAAGAATCATCACATAACCTTCTGATATATCTAACTAAGATCACCTACCTCACTCCAACATAGTTCTCCCATCGACAGTTAAAGTTTGAAAGTTAATCACTGCGGCGAAACAATAGACTCAATTCAAACAAAAGGTAAATCCCATGTCTTCGCAAAAGCAACACAACGAGTCTTCCGTTTTGAGAGTTTCAGCCATTATCGCAACTGGCTTTGCTGTCGCAGGGCTTGTCGTGGGTGTGCTTATGGGCTCGCTCGTCATCGCCTTTGACGGTGTTTACTCATTAGTAAGCTTGCTGTTAACTTTATTGTCGCTGGCGGCAGCACACCAATTGAAGAAACCAAAGAGCCATGCGGCTAAATATGGTCGCCATACCGTAGAGTCGGTTGTTATTGCCATCAAAGGTTTCGTTATATTAGTGATCGTCTTGGCGTCTCTATACTCAGCGATAAGCTCGATGTTCACCGGTGGTCGTCCGGTGGATACTACCGTCGCCACCATTTTTGGTTTGTTTAACGTATTAGGCTGTTCGTACGCATGGTGGTATATCTCTAAGCAAAACAAAGTACTGTGTGCAAACCTGATCGAAGCTGAGACGAAACAGTGGCAGATGGATACACTATTAAGTTTTGCAGTAATGGCGGGCTTCATCACCGCTTGGGGACTAGAACAGTCACCATGGTCGCACCTGAGCGTTTATGCGGATCCAGTGATGATGATTTTGATTTCGGCATACTTTATTAAAGTACCAGCATTTATGTTGATCGATGCGTGTAAGTCTCTATCTCAAGCTGACGATGTCAACTACGCACGTAATTCTTAATGCTTGATTGAGACTGACGCTTAGTAGGCTTTAGTCTCTAACATTCGGATGAGAGAGATGTTGGTATCCAGCAATCTCTCTCTTCAATCCTCTGAAGGTCTCAATGGCGCCTTCTACAGTCAGCTGATTTGCCAGCCAATCTGGCAAAGCCCCGCCCACATCGGCAAACGCCGTATACACCACAAATACCTCTCCATCAGATAACTTAGTAAGCTCCCAACGCGCTCGCACTTGGGTAATTCGTATGTAATCGGGTTGCTGAGCTAAATACTCAGTGGCATCGCTAATCTCTAGCACAAATCGACGACCTGATTGGTAATAGCGTGAATAGGTGACCATATCACGATTTTTGGCAGGCCAAGGGGCGGCGAAGGTCGTGTAGACCACATTTTCATTGGCAGAGAGCTGGGCCAGCACCTTGGTTTGATCTACATTATGAAGCCACCGAGGAACGTTTTTTGTATCCTCAAAGAGTCGCAGAAACGCGGCAAAGGTCGTTGTCATATCCGCATGAACGCGAATCTCAATTAGGCCATCTTTGTGTTCGCGCTTATAAAGCGTCACCGCATCTTGGTTATAGCTGACGAGCCAAGGCTTTCCGCTTGGCGCTGCAAATGAGGTAACACTGTAAAGACTTATTCCAACACCTAGAACGACCAACCCAATTGCTTTGACAAAAAGTCGGTGCTGACAATACCTCAACCAACCATTGTGTCTCTGCTGAACACACTCCATTTACCTCAATCCTATTTTTTGTCGTAATACCCCTCTTACGATAGTAGAACCAGATAAGATTGCTGTGCTTATAGAGCCGACGCCTCTTCGCGCTCAGGTTTCTCTCTCGTTGCCCATGCGCACATTAACGATCCCAAAGTCACCAGCGCAACGCCCTGCCAAAAAGATTGAGTCAACGCGACAGATAAATAAAACGAAGAAAACAAGGTGGAAAACACAGGTGTAAAGTACGAGAAAGTCGCAATCAAAACCATGTTACCGCCGATGATCGCCTGATTCCAAAGCGCATAGCCCGCACCCATCACTATCCCAGCCAGCAGCAAGGTAAATACCGACGATAGGTTGAATGCCATTTCACGCTCATTGCTAAACGCATAATGAACCCAGAGCGTTATGGCTGTCATGGCGAAAAACACCACAATCGCATTCTTGCCACCGCTCATAGACGGGGTTATGTTGCAGTAAAGCGCCCAAATAAAGGCCGCCGAAAACGCCATACTGTAGGTAATCGGATTCGTTGCGATGTTGCTTTTAATGCTTTCTATCGACAACGTCGAGTCACCCGAGATACACCACACTACCCCAATAAAGGCGAGTACCACGCTCGGATAGACAAGAATATTCACTTTGCGACCGCTACTAAGAACAGCGAACAAAACAGTAAGCGCCGGCCACAAGTAATTAATGACTGCCATTTCCATCGCCTGCTGACGGTCATTCGCCATTCCCAATGCTAATGCCAATAAAATTTCATAGGCGACAAACAAAACACCACCAAATAGCAAGTAACGTGTATTGAAATCACTCAGCCTTGGAACCCCCATGACCAAAGCGAGTGCAAGCGTACTCACGGTATACATTAAAGCCGCGCCGCCAATGGGTCCAAAAAGCTCTGCGATATCTCGTGTCAGCGCCATTACACAGCTCCACATTAATATCGCCATCACACCAAATAACGTGTATTTATTACTTCCCAACCCGGCCATCTGTACTCCTAATATCCAGCTCACTAAATCTGGTTTAATCCGTTATAAGTAATTGTTATGCAACCTTGTCGCTTTCGATTAGGCTATACTTATTTGCTATGAAATATGTCAGTAAAAAAGGCGAACGATTCAGTGCAAATTAGCTTCTGAGTCGTTACACTCTCGCTGCATTTGTAGAACTCTATTAAATACCAGCACTTTAACTATGCCCAATATTTTGTCTATCAAAAATTTCTTCGTTTTTTCTCTGATTATCGCGTTAAGTGGCTGCGTCTCGTCCAGCATTGATCCGAGCCGATACGAAAAAGAGAACTCTTACACCATTATCAATGACGAGCCGACTCGACTTGATGAACTATTCAAGCGTGAAGTCTCCTCCCATTCTCTTACCGAAGAAACCGGGTTTTATCCATTAGACAAAGGGCACGATGCCCTGCTAGCTAGGCTCGCTATCATCGAAACCGCTCAGTCGAGCATTGATGTTCAATACTATATTTTCCGTGATGATGAAGCGGGTAACCTTATCGGTTGGCGTTTATTTGAAGCCGCAGAACGTGGCGTCAGAGTACGTTTACTTCTTGATGATATGCAAAAGTACAATGACCAAGATTTGGTGAGGTTCAGCAGTCACCCAAATATCGAAGTACGCATGTTTAATCCACATCACCTGCGCTCTGCTCGTAGCATTTCGATGTTGAGTGACTTTGAACGCCTTAATCATCGCATGCACAATAAGTCGCTTACGGTAGATGGCATTGTCTCCATTATCGGCGGACGTAACGTAGGGAATGAATACTACTCCATTGAATCCAGCGTCGAGTTTGCCGATCTTGATTTACTCATGGTCGGTAAGTCTGTCCGTCAGGTTAATCGTCAATTCGATCTCTATTGGAACAGTGACTACAGCATTCCCATCGAATGGATAACACCTATCGAAGAACACTACACCGACGCCGATGTCGATAAATGGGTACAAGAGCTCGATTTGGAAGCTAAGTTTTCTGGAGGCACTTACGATTTTGCCAAGTTGCCGTTGTACAACGACCTCATCAATGGAACGGTAAAGCTCTACTGGGGTATCGGTGAGCTGCTTTATGATCTTCCCGACAAACCCGATAGCAAGCAAAGTACCCTTATTGATAGCCTCAACTCTGTTCTCGAGGATTCTGAAACCTCGTTAGTGTTTATATCTCCTTATTTTGTACCTACAGAACAAGGAACAAAGGAGCTCGTCACTGCAGTACAGCAAGGGCTCGAAGTGATTATCATCACCAACTCTCTGGCATCAAACGATGTATTCGCCGTACATGGTTGGTACGCAAAATATCGCGAAGACTTAGTCGAGGGTGGCGTACAGCTTTGGGAGGTGAAATCCAATGCAGAGATTAAGAAAAACTGGAGTTTAACAGGCAGTAGCCGATCCAGTTTGCACACCAAAGCGATGATCATTGATAAGCAAAAAGTATTTGTTGGTTCGATGAACCTCGACCCGCGCTCTGCACATCTCAACACAGAAATGGGCGTGGTGATTGAACAACCAGAATACGCTCAGAAGGTCTATCGTAACCTTATTGATGAAATTCCAAAAACAGCTTACGAAATGAAGATGGAAGATGGCGATCTCGTTTGGTTTGATCATACCACCGGAGAAACACTGACATCTGAACCAGAAGCAAGTATCTGGCGCAGAATGGGCGCCTGGTTTAGCGGTATATTGCCGATAGAGGAACAACTATAAACCTCCGACAACACTCATTGCCTCTGAGGCTTTTACGCCTCAGAGGTCGAAATCGCAGGACGATCCAGTTTAAAGGTGTTCACTAAGTTTACTTACTCGCTCATCGAAGACACTGAATACCTCATCCAACGCTGCTGTCGCATCATCAAAATACTCTAATGCGGCGACACTTGGGATCACGATGAGTACCTTGTTTTCTATCGTGCTAAGAAGTTTTTTCACCGTCGGATAATCTGAGTGTTTTTGCGCAGACACAAAGTTATGAATAGACTCATGTAGATACTTTAAACGAATTCGCTCGACACTCGAACATTTTGACTTCGCAGCCACACCCGTTCCTAGCGCACGTGCCTGACCGACACATTCGGCCACTTTCAGTAGGTCCTTCCAAAGCGCCGCTATGGACTCCCCGTCTTTTTGGGGCAACTCAGCTAATCGATAATGCTGCGCGCACTCCTCTACAGACTCCAGAACCGCTGCGAGTAACTGATTGTGAGTAGCGAGATTTTGTTCCGCTGACCACTGCCTATAATGAGACTGAACTGCTGGCCATTTATCTTCGACATGGCGCCAACTGCTCGTACCCCGAATCGGCTCATCGAGCGTGGCTAACGTTTGCAGGTGGCGATTGATGTCACTTTGAATCGACGGCAAGCGGGATTGAAGTTTATCGTCCCCACAAAGCACTCCATTGGTGATGCCTCGGTGTTTCTGAATGGTGGCTAGCAACTGTCGAAGCGTCGTGAGATGCTGTAAACCACCTTGTCTGGAAATTTGAATACTATTGTAAGTACTCGCTCGCTTCCAAACTATCGACCCTAGAATAAGCAGAACTATAGAAACACCCGCGATAATTGGTAGGTTTGTCAGTATCGTATCCATATTCAATGACTCCTTACGCAGTTAGCTTTTCGAGATGTTCGGCAACTTGGGCATTGTCCGCCGCTGTTTCAGCATTATGCTTTGCGGTAACCGCAACCTGCTCCATGTTGCTGGAGATCTCCTGAATCGCGATCGCTTGTTGTTCTGAGGCAGCCGATACTCCTGCGACCTGGTCAGTGATCGATGCCATAGAGACTTTCATTTCCTCTAACGTCTCTTGTGCCACCAGCGTTTGATTGGTGCAACGGCTATTACCCTCTCTCACTTTCTCAACCATTGCGGTCACATCACTCATGCTACTGGTCACCTTGTCAACATGAGAGGTAATCGCATTCGCAGATTCATGACTTCGCTTAGCCAACCGCCCAACTTCTTCCGCCACCACGCTAAATCCGCGTCCATGTTCGCCTGCTCTCGCCGCTTCTATTGCAGCGTTCAGAGCGAGGAGGTTAGTTTGCTCAGCAATATCACGAATAAACTGTGACATTTCAGATACGGTGGACAAGTGGCTCTCTAGCGTCACTATGCTGCTCGCGGTAAATCCAACTTGCTCTTCAACTTTCTCAACACTTGCTTGAACGCTCACTAACGCTTGATTTCCTTGTCCGCACAAAGCATTGCCTTGCTCAATCGCCTTCAGTGTTTGCTCAATACGACTCGACACATCTTCAATACTTTGCGAGATTTCGGTGGCTGCCGACGCTGATGACAACGTCGAGTCCGCTTGCTTGTCACTGTCCCTGGCGGCATCCACGGCATTACTGGCTAGCTCCTGCGCGCAAAAAGCCATCTCTGAGCGCATGGCTTCTGCCTTTCTGAGCTTTCGAGACATCAATTGAACGACGTCATCAATGGCATGAAAACTCGAATAAAGTAACGCTATTGAGCTTGGAAGTGTCGGCTCTTCGCCACCCTTCATCTGCACCATATACTCATTGAGTACACGAACTTCTCGGCTTAAGGAAAACAGTAAAAGTGTTGATAGTGCTGCAGTTAGGAATAGTAGCACCATACCAAGTTGACTGGCTTCAAAAGCAAGTAGTGCTACCGATGAAATCAAAGCGAATGTCAGCAATAAATTGACGCTATTCAACGATGTTGCACGTAAGATAAGTATCATCTCTCCCCTCCCTGGCTAAAGACTCGCTCTCTTTATGTCTATGATTGAAGTGCAACATTCATTCCAGTCGACGCGAATAGGGTGAAATAGTGCTGAGACTCAATAGTATTAGCGCTTGTAGTACATTCGAAGATTGCACACCTACGATGCAGGCACGGTTTAAAGAAGGGCAATGCACCAAGAGAGTGCAGTATACTGATAGTATTAAGAATTAAATGAAAATGGCGACCATTGGGTCGCCATTTACAAAGAAGAACTAAGCAGTAAAGATTACGCTTTTTGTAGGTCTTTTGCTGGGTAAGTTAGAGACATGCCGTCTACTTCTACACGAACGTAGAAGCCGCCACTGCTCAAACCAGTCACGACCATTTTACCTAGATCGATACCTTTAGTTGCAACTACAACATCATCAATAGCAAACATTTTAAACCCTTAATTGGAAAATAAGATTAACAGCAATCTTTCGGGCGCTATTGAAGCAAATGTGAAGGCTTGGGACTAATCAGGTTTTTTATCGTATAGACAAAAAATCATGACATCAGTTTAGAAAGTTCTGTATGCAGCCACAGTGTAAAGCCCGCATGACGATTAGACGCATGAAAGAACAGAGCAGTCTCTCTGCGAAACGTGTCACTTTTGAGCTCTGGCGGCAACGCTTGTGTCACTATCTCCGAATCCAGCATGCCTTCGATGCGTTTTGACACCACACCTAACCCGTCGCTGCTTTTAATAAACTCAAACAACAGCGCGAGGTCTGCAGAGCGTACACTGATCGACTTATCGAGTTTGTACTTCTTAATGAGCATCTCCACTTTAGAAGCTTCGATGTAACCAGGGATAATACTCAAACACAGTGGGTACTGGAGTACTTCCTCTAGCGCTTCAGATTGAATGGGATGATCTTTACGCTTAACCAAAACAAACTTGTCATCAGGCAGCGCCTTTTGCATCACGTTTTTGTTGGTTTCTAGTGGCAGATAGCCCACTCCCCAGTAGCTTGGGTCCTGTTCTAGCATTGACAGTGTGCCAGCATTCCAAGGTTCACAGTTGATCGTGAGGTTAGGAGCGTGCTCACAGAGCGCAGTGATCAGCTTCGAGGCAATCGGAGCCATTAAAGTAGCCGGGAACACTAAGGTAATATCCCCTTTCATCTGAGATATATGCCAGCTTTTATCATCTAGATACAACGCCTCCATCTCTTCGACTAAAGCGGGAAGGCGTTCCATCAATTGTTGGCATTTTGGCGTTGGCTCTAACTTGTTCTTGTTACGAACAAAAAGATCGTCATTGAACTGATGCCTGAGCTTTCTCAGCATCGTGCTGACAGTTGGCTGGCTAATGTTCAGCTTACGTGCTGCCGCGACCGTTTGCCGGGTTTGAAACAGGACGATTAAAAGGCGAAGCAGGTTGTAATCTTTATCCATAACGACTCATCTAGCTCTAATCATAACCGAAGTCTAAATCAAAACAGTTGGTAATACTTTGGTGAGTATCCGTTTTTCATCGCATCAACCATTCTTAACATTCGCGGCAATGCATAGGCAAAAAACGTTTTATAGCCTGAACAGAGCAGGTTCATCGGCTCTGAATCTTGATTCAACAAAGTTCGATTTTTAGGGCAGCCACCATGACAGAGAGGCAAGAAATCGCACTCGTGACACTGTCTACATAAGCTTTCCCATTTGCTCTCCCCAAAATGACGCTGCTCTGTGCTGTTGACCATTTCTCGTAGCGGGCGATAGTCGTTTTGAGCAGCGTCCTTACACTGTCCCAATGAGTATTGCTCATACCCATAGTGGTCGCAGCTGAACACCTCCCCATCAGCCTCGGCCATCAGTTGCTGGCCACAAGTTGGGGCGTGATGACACATTTGACTCGGGTAATCCATAAGAATGGCCAAACAGTTTTCAAAAAACTGAACATTCACTTGCCCGATATCCCCGTCACACCACTCATCAAAGACATCACACAAAAAACGCCCCCATTGCTCGCCACTCAATGACCAATCATAGTCTGAGCGGCGATCAAGATCATGGTCAACACAAGGCTGAAACTGCAGATAGTCACTGCCATTTTTGGTCAGAAACTGATAGATCTCCTTGCCTCTGTGAAAGGTTCGATTGCTTATTACAGTCAAGGTGTTGAACTCAACCTTGTGCTGGCGAAGTAGCGCCATTCCTTGCAATGTCTGTTCGAAACTAGAGCCCCCTCGTTTGTCTATTCGCCCAATATTGTGCAGCAGTTCCGGCCCATCAATACTCACACCCAGCATGAAATTGTGTTTGGCAAAAAAACGCGCCCATTTTTCAGTGATCAGGGTGCCATTGGTCTGCAACGTATTCACAATCCGCTTATTCGTTGGGTATCGACTTTGCTCTGCAACCACGGTTTCATAGAAGCTCAAGCCTCTCATCATCGGCTCTCCCCCATGCCAGATAAAATCGACCACCGGCGTATGGGAGGGCTGCGCTGAGATGTGCTCTGAGACCATAGTTCTCATTGCCTCAACATCCATTTTGTTTGGCTTGTCCTGATTAAGGTAGTAGCAATAACTGCAATCTAGATTGCAGCGGCTACCAACGGGTTTAATAAACAAACTAAAGGGCAATTGCATTTTTTAATGCCTTATATTTGGTAGTTGAACTCTAAACGATGTGACCCATCCTTGAAGTCTGTGTTTTGTGACCAGTTAGAAAAAAAACGAACACTTAGCCGTGGAGAAGCCTGATAAGACAGTGCGACTTCATGGGTCAGCAGCGAGCTCCCTCCTTCGATGCCCTCCCTTGTGTACTCATCACTGCCAGAAAGTGTCGTGAACCACATTGGGTTATAGTTAAACCAAAGCTTATCCGTAAAACTCACTTGTCCGTATGAGCCAACAACAGCAAACGTCCCCGGGACTTCATAGCCACCGACGTGCTCACCCGTGTCATCTACTGCATTACGAAAGTTCAAACCTGCTCCCAACAAGGGGAACAAGCTAACAGGGCCTATCTTTGGTATTGCCTGAATGAAACTATAAGATGCATTCCCTACCTCATTTTTCACGTCATACTGGACATCTATTTGACGACCTCTACCATTCTTGTAGTTGGCATGGAAGTTTCTGAATCGAAAGCTATCGATACTATTATCCCTTCCATCATTCCAGCCGATCTCTTTTCCCAAGAAACCTTTAACCTCAAAAATGTTCATCGCTGCAGTACTAGGATTCCCAGTGTCGTATGAGCGACCGACTTTGAGATTAAAGCCTTTATCTGTCACCCCCATACCAACCTGTGTGTACACAGCCAAAGGATCAGACATATCCTGCACGTCTTCGGTGTCTTCTGCCCACACAAGTTGAGAACTGCACGCGCAAAGCAGCAAGATTTGGAGTCTTTGCATACTCAATCTACCCCGCTTCTTACTATTGGATTTTCTCAAGTCCAGGCACCGTCCACTCCATTCGTAATACCTCTTGAGAAGGGACATACAAACGAGTCAGGAGGTAAAACTCACCTTCAGGTATTGGCAACCAGTTCTGGTTATCAGAAAGCGCCTGATTAGACAGATGAATCTCAAATGAGCCATCGTCACCGCGCTTGAGTGGCATTGAGTTGTTAATGCTGTAGCGGTTGATTGGGTTCTCCACCAGCATCTTGGTTTTGGCATCATAAACAGTGACCGACCAGAACGCGCCAACAGGAGGTTCTTGATCAAACTTCATCACGTAATTATTTTTGCCAGAGAGTGGCTGACCTTTCGCATCCATTGCTGCCATCGGGTAGATAGCTTCTTTCGCTCCTTGTCCACCTAAATAAGGGTGGGCAATCAGAGAACGCATGGCGTTGTCATCACCAAAACCGTCTAGATTAAAGGCATAAACCCAGCCATCTTTAATCTCAAGCGCCGCAGGGTTTTTCTGCTGAGCCATAACGATTGACTGTCCGTCTTGAACCGCTTTGATCATCGCTTCGATGGTTGCCACACTCAGGTTACTGCGATCAAAGCCTTGCTCTGTAATACCTATCTTCGCCAGTTGACCTAGCATCGCTTGCTGTCTTTCGTCGACAGGGTTGTCTTTCAGGTACGCGCCGAGTTCTTCATAAAATCGAAGTGGGTCGCCTTCTTCTCCTGCGCGTGGCGGTAAGGGTGTGGCTGCGACTTTCTCGCCACCAAGATATTCTTGAAGCGGTGTCAAGGTGTACTGATCTTGAATGCGATGAGCAAACACATCATCACTGCCTTCAAAGACTTGCGTGCGTCCCCAAAGCCAAACTTTACTGGTTGGCGCTTCCACGATTTGAAGCTCTCGTGGAACGTCAACGTTAGACTCCCAGCCGGGCGGCACCAGTAGGAGTTGCTTCGAAAGTTGTCCGGTTTCGCGAGTGCCCACATATTGGAACAAGTTGTGCCACATATCGAACATGTTGATCACGTAATAGCGGTCATTCACCTCAGGAACCGATAGCACCATTGGCCCCTGACTCAAATCCAATACTGCACTTGAATAGAGGGTGTCGCGGTTTGCAGACGGCATATCCAAATCATGAGGCGTACTCAAACGTCTCGCATGGCCGAACTCGTTAAGTGGCGCTCGATAGCTGGTATCAGAGATTGGCTGCGTCATATCAGTGTACTGCCGAGCAATCTGCTCCATTCTGACTAGGGTCGAGCCCCACACGTAAGCGTTAACACCCAATACATAGCTTTCATTTTGCATCGCCTGCTCAGCCGTCATCGGCTGTGTTGGAACGGCTGCGATGGTTGGCAAGACAAACAATGAGCTCGACACAACAAGCACGCTTGCTAGTAGCGTTTTCTTGAACATAAAAGAACCTTTAAGAGAGAAAGTGAGATAAACCTAAATCCGCATGCAGCCTACGATAGGCTGCATGCGGTGGATCGGTTATTCGATGGTGTTGTTACCCATACCGACACCTGTCCCTTTCTGAACTGGTGGGTAGTCTTGAAGCGATTTTTGATACTTGCCAATCGCTTGATAGAACTCTGGCAACACCCAAGACTTTTGCTTCATCCAGTGATACCAACCTGTGGTGTCTGGTGAGCGCTCATACGGATCGGCTTTGATATTGACGAGTACGCCGAATGGCCACTGTTTCGCAGGCTCAGTCCACGTCGTTTTAGTGCGAAGGTGAACCTTCCATTGATCAACACGAATTGCGTTGAGGTCCGTTTCGTTATAGAAAAAGAACTCTCGACGTTTGCTCTCCCCATTGTTCGCAAGCATGTCTAGCTGGTTATAACCATCCAGATGAGCAACACGCTTAGTACCTTCGATTTCTTTGCCCTTAAGGAGCTCTTGCTTGATGGTGGTATCACCTGCTGCGGCCATGAGCGTTGGCAACCAGTCTTCCGCTGACATCATGCCGTCGACATAAGTGCCTTGAGGTAGCTTTTCAGGCCAACTCACTAGCATTGGAACCCGGAATCCGCCATCCCAAGTTGTACCTTTTTGACCTCGGAATGACGCTGCGCCCCCATCTGGCCAGTGATCTAGGTTCACGCCGTTGTCAGAGGTAAACATGATGATGGTGTTATCGAGCTCACCGGTCTGGCGAAGCTTTTCAATCAAGACCCCAACCTGATCATCGAGTTCTTTCAATGCATCGTAATAAGTCGACGTCTGACTAGCTCCTTCATATTCCTTTCTCACATGAGTAATGGTGTGCATTCTCGATGGGTTGTACCACATGAAGTATGGCTGGTCGTCGCTCTGGGCTTCGTGCTCATCAATCCACTCGGTTGCAAAGTTCAAAAACTCTTCATCGATGGTCTTCATTCGCTCTTTGCCAAGCGTTCCCTTGTCGGTGATCTTCTGTTTGCCGACTACACCAAATCTAGGGTCTTCGGACTTATCAAACTTATCCGTTGCCACTGAGTGCAGCACATTACGCGGAACGCCGGTGAAGTTGGGGTCTTTCGGGAATTCTGGTTGTTCTGGCATTTCCATCACATTGAGGTGATAGAGAAAACCATAGTATTCGTCGAAGCCGTGTACGGTAGGGAGGTGACTGTTGTTGTCACCAAGATGGGATTTACCAACGTGAACCGTCGCGTAGCCTTTTTGCTTGAGTAACTCGGCAAGGGTCGGACTCTCTTTCTTAATCCCCAACTTTGAGCCCGGTTGCCCAACGCCAGTCAAACCGGTTCGAATCGGATACTGACCGGTGATAAAAGCGGATCGTCCGGCGGTAGAACTGCTTTGGGCATAGTAATCGCTGATCATCACGCCGCGCTGGGCAATACTATCGATATGAGGCGTTTTAATCGCGCCTAAGCCACGGTGATAAGCAGACAGATCCATAGGTGCAACATCATCAACCATGATGGCAACAATATTAGGGCTTTTGGCCAGCGCAGATGCGCTCGCCAACGAAGCGCTAACTACCAGAGAGGCAGTAATCGCATTTTTCGCAAACTTTGTTGTGTTTTTCATTAAGTGTCTCCGCTGTAGGATGCGGTTGATGTTAATGAAAACTCGATAGAAAAAAGGCGATAGCGACTATTACGTTTTCCAATAGTCCTTTTTCGAATAGCCCTAAATTAGAAATCCAAATAATCACTATCACACAAACCAATTTCGCTTCACGTTACTCTCTTCAGACGTTGGCGCGATGCTGTGACAAAACAGTGAGCCAGAGAACGATGGGATAGATATGAAACGAAACACTCTCAACAGATTCACACTGATGCTTGCCATGGCATCCGTGCCTCACATCGCTTGGGCAGACGCGCCAATTGACCCTGAAGAAGAGCTTGCCTACAACCTAGGGGTTCAGGTGTTCATTTATGGTGCAGGGTCGCCGCCGTGAGAGAAACAACCACTTCCGTGGACGCGCCAATGGATAACGCAATGGCTCCTCTCAACAAAATGGGCAAGACACGCGTTTTATCGGGGCCACAAGATCAGATAGTACCAACAGTAAACAACGACACCTTGTATTCACAAGCGCACTACGACTTAGATATCGCGGGTCCGATGGTTCTAGAGATCCCTAAAACAGATGACCGTTATTTCATCGTGCAACTGCTCGACGCTTACTCAGATTCTATTACCGATTTGTATCACGACAACGCCGGTAGTAACGGCTCGAAGTATCTTTTAGTCAATAGGGGTTGGAGTGGACAAGTACCTGAGGGTATCGATGGCGTGATCGAGTCTCGCACGCCTTTGGTTTGGCTAATCCAGCGCACTGGTGTTTCTGGTGAGTCCGACCTACAAAGCGCGCTCAAAGTACACGATGGGTTTATTAGCTATCCCCTCACTGAGCTTGGCTGGCCTCACCAGCCAGTTACGCTGGCCAAATCGAGTAATCGAATTCCACCAATGACACTGCCTCAAGGCTTAGATTGGTATGCCTTGATTGATAAAGAACTGAGAAAAAACCCTGTCTCTGAAGACAAAGCCGTGGTTGATCAGTTCTCTTACATAGGCATTGGTAATGACACCCCATTTGATGCCACCAAGCTATCCGAGGCACAAAAGCGTGGCCTATTAAGAGCGATTGAAACCTCAAAACAAGTGATTCAATACGCTGGTCGAAGTGTCGGTACGACAAACAACGGTTGGTCAATGATGTATGAAGGTGGACGCTATGGTCATGACTACCTGAGCCGTGCCAGCATCAATCTGCGCGCCGCTGGACTCAACGTCCCTGAGAGAGCGTTGTACCCTAATCGATATACCGATGCTAAGGGTGAAAAGCTCTCCGGAGACCACGCCTATCGAATGACGATGCCGGCGAATCCCCCTGCAGACGCGTTCTGGTCACTGACGATGTACGATGCCAAAAACCTGTTTATGGTAGAGAACAGCATCGACCGCTACTCCATTTCTACCAACCGTTCTAAAGAGCTGAAATACAACTCGGACGGATCACTTACCGTGTGCATACAGAGCGACAAACCAAAGGATGAAGACTGTAACTGGTTGCCTGCTCCTAAAGAAGAGTTCTACCTCCATATGAGACTCTACGAGCCAACACAAGCCATCCTCGACAATCAATATATGCTGCCACAAGTTCAGCGTATTCAATAACCTGACTTAGGGTTCTTCCATAGCCCTGCCAATGGAGTAACCGCAATTGGTTGCTCCTTTTTTATCACTTCAAACACAACTCAATAATGATGAATAAGACCGTTTTACTATCCACCTTTGCTGCTCTGGGGCTCCTCTCTTTCAACGCGCACGCAGCGGGTCTGGCGACATCGCAAATTGCCACAGTCGAGAGTGTTGGCAGCGCAGGTGTCGCAGGCGTGACCAACCATAGAGATGCCTCCGCCACCATCACTAACCCAGCAGCGCTGTCGGAAATTGACACCAGCAGTGCTGTTGTGGGGATCCAGTACGTTAACGTACAAAGTGAGTTTGCTCGCCAGCATAGTGAGCTCTCGACTGAAAGCCGTGGCGCGTTGTGGGTTCCGAGCCTTTCTTATGCGCTTCGACTAAATGAAGATAGCGTCGTTGGTTTATCGCTTCATTCACCCGGTGGATTGGGCGTCGATTACTCCAATGGTGTATCGGCAAACCCACTGAATCTTCTCGAAAGTAATCAGATCTCTGTCGTCAATCTAACGGCCGCTGCAAGTCATCAAGTGACTGAGCGTCTTGCACTTGGCGCAAGTGTGATTGCACAGTACGCCTCACTTGAGATGGTCACCAAGGGCGGGGATATCAAAGGCGATAGTATCAGCCCCACCTTTGGTCTATCGGCTTTTTATCAAGCCACCGATACCATTAATCTCGGAGTTAATTACGTTCATAGCACCCAGCACGGCGTGAGTACCGACCACAACTTGATTGGTGACGCCGCAATCAACTGGCCCGCGAGCCTCGATTTGGGGATCAGTAAAGCGTTAAACGAGAACGTCACATTGCAAGCGAACGTCGGTTGGCAGTCGTGGAGTAATTATGATGACGGCTATCAAAATACCTTCAGTACTGGTGTGGCCATCCGATATACTCGAGACTCTTGGCTCTACTATTCAGGCGTAAGCTATGATTCTAGCCCTGTCGAGGCACACCAACGAGATACGCTCCTCCCACTTGATGAGCAGTGGCGCATTGGTTTAGGTGCTGAAAAGCAGTTGAGCTCAGGTTCAAAGGTTGGCGTTGCCTATCAATATCAACATCTAGGACACGGGGAAATCACCTCAAGCGACGACCAAGTTTTCAGACCCAACGGGCAGTATGATTCAAACCGGGTTCACTTTGTCACCCTATCCTACCGCTACTAGCAAAAAAAGCCCCAACCGCATAGCGATTGGGGCTTTAAATCAAATGTTATCAGTCAACGTAATTACAGCGATACAGAACCAAATGCTTGGTGCCATACTGTGTGACGGTTTTCGCCGCCGTTTTCTTTCTTACGCTCTTCTGCTAGCCAACAAAGTAGTTCCCAACCGAAGCCAGCTGCGATGATGCCGTCTTTATCTGTTGGATCTGTGTCTGGCGTGTACTCTGCAATATCAGCACCCACAAGGCGTACTTTACCTGAAGCCTTCACTTTACGGATGATGTCGTAAACCTGAAGGTGAGTCAGACCGAATGGATCTGGGCTCGAGTTTGAACGACAGAACGCAGTATCAAGTGCATCTAGGTCAAACGTGAAGTAAACCGGACCGCCATCGCCACAAAGTTCAATGATCTTGTCTGCGACTGCATCCACGCCTTGCTCGTAAACTTCGTTAGTCGTGAAGCCAGTGGTACCAAATGCTATGTGGTTACCCTTCACCAGCGCCGTTTGACGACCACGCATACCAATCTGAACTGTGCGCTCTGGATCCGCCAGACCTTCAGAGTACAGTTTTGGTAGCCAGTGACCTGATGTGTATGGGTAATCAAAGTCAGCACGAGTTGATAGGTCGTAGTGCGCATCGAAGTGGATAACGCGAAGTGGACCGTACTTCTCACCTAGTGCACGCATTGTTGGGTACGGGATTGTGTGGTCACCACCGAAGATAAGTGGCGTACAATCTTTTTCAACAACCATGTGGTGAAGAAGTTCAGTGAGCTGCTCAACTTCTGCTTTCAGCTCAAACTGGCCTAAGCTGTCCCAGTTACCGTAATCAGAAACACGACACCATTCGAATGGGATCTCACCGTTGTCACCAACCGTACCCATCCCCATTTTACTTAGGTGGCGTAGACGCTGTGGTGCGAATTTGTGTGAAGAACCAGTAGGAGAACACTTCTCAATACCCATACCGTAGATAACAACATCTGTGTTATCTAGGTCTTGAGAGAATGGCGCTTGGTAGAAACCTAGGTAGTCTTTGTTGATAAAGCTCATCTGTTCGATGCCTTTACCGCCACCTTGCTCTTTAACGCGAGCTAGATAAGCCGCGACTTCTGGATCTAGGTTATCTGCTGCAGATACGTTTTCCCAAATGTGCTTATACTTTGCTACTTTTTCTGGGTCGATTGCAGGCCACTTTTTGATGTTAGACATGATATTGCCTCTCTACTTAGTTGATGAGGAAATACTAGCGTAATCAGAATAGTTGGCACAGTAACAGGGGGTAAATTACGTGGACCAGCAAGTAGTCCACGAATGATCAATTGTTCCGTTTTCAGCTATTAAAATAGAGACACACGAGACGCCCATCCATTTCGCGAATATCGAATGGGATCTCGTAGATGGCTTCCATTGTCTCTTGCTGAACAACTTCCTCGACACTACCAGATTTGATGACCTTACCCTTCTTCATCGCAACGATGTTGTCCGAGTAGCATGAGGCAAAATTAATGTCATGGATCACAATCACCACCGCTTTGTTGAAGTCATGCGCCAAACGACGGAGCGTGTGCATGATTTCCACTGAGTGTTTGATATCGAGATTGTTTAATGGCTCATCAAGAAACACGTAATTGGTATCCTGAGCAACGACCATAGCAATAAACGCCATTTGTCGCTGACCACCACTCAGTTGATCAAGGTATTTGTGTTGAATCTCTTCGATTCCTAATTGCCCGAGTGCTTGGTCAATGATCTCGTTATCTTCCGCGGTCAAACGTCCACCAGAGTGCGGGAAACGACCAAAAGAGACCAGCTCGCGAATAGTAAATCGCATATTGATGTTGTTCGATTGGCGAAGGACTGCGAGATGCTTGGCAAGCTCCTTGGTATCCCACTGTGCAAGCAGCTTATCACCGATAACAACTTCACCAGCGTCACTCTCAGTCAAGCGGCTCGCCATCGACAGCAGCGTACTTTTACCCGCACCATTCGGACCAATGATCGACGTGACCTCTCCCTTCGGAAACAGCGCATCGGCATCTTGAACCACAAAGGTTTTGCCGTATTTTTTACTTAGACCTGTTAACTTAATCACTGTTATACCTCTTAATTAATTCTGTTTCTTAGTAATAAGAACAGGAAGTAGGACCCACCAACGAGATTGATAATGACGCTGATCGTCGTTTCAAATGCCAGTACTTTTTCGACAAACCACTGACCCGTTACGAGTAAAAATACCGCTAATAAACTGCTCGCGATGATTAGAAATCGATGCTGATAATGACTAAATATCTCACGGGTTAAGCTCACTGTTATGAGTCCAAAGAAAAGAACAGGACCAACCAACGCAGTCGAGATAGCGATCATAATGGTGATCAGAATCATCACCCGTTGGGTTAGCTGCTGAGTATTCACACCCAAACTGGTCGCGTTATCCGTACCCAACCAAAGCACGTCAAGCTTAGGAGCGTAATAGAACAAGATAGCTAAGCAGAGCGATAGCGGGATAAGGCTCCAATACACCAGCTTGGCATTCACATTATTGAAACTCGCGAACATGGAGTTTTGAATACTGGCAAACTCATTCGGATCCACCAGCATGGTCAAGAACCCTGTTACGCTGCTAAATAGACTTCCGCAAACAATACCAATCAGCAGCAAAGTAAACACATTGCTGTCTTTGCGTTTAAAGTAGAAATGAAACAGCAGCAGTGAGAAGCCAATCATCACACAAGTCGAAAGCAAAAAGTTACTCATTGCGTGTATGACCCAAAAACTGGTGCTGCCAAGAATAACCACCATAAGTACTTGCACCATCAGGTACAAGCTATCAAAGCCCAATATAGAAGGCGTCAAAATACGGTTGTTAGTGATGGTTTGAAACACCAAAGAAGAAGCCGAGATTGCAACTGCAGCTAGGACAATAGCCAACACTTTGGGAAGACGACGCGATAGGAAAAACTGATAGTTATCTGCCGTCAATCCTTGACCAATAAACCAAGCAATAATGCCAATACACCCTGCGATGAGCAAAGAGACTTTTAACGAATCACGCATTGCGCTTCTCCCTTAACACCAGATAAATGAACACCGCACCACCGAAAATACTGATGATCATCGAGATAGGCATTTCGTAAGGGAAAATAATAAGACGACCTAGGATGTCGCAAGCAAGCACCAAGATAACGCCCCAGTAGGCTGTCCACGGCAATATCCGCTTCATGTTGTCGCCCATAAACAGTGACACAATATTAGGGACGATGAGACCAAGGAACGGGATAACACCGACGATCATCACCACGGTAGACGAACTTACTGCCACCAAGATAACGCCAATGAACACGATCTTTTGGTAATCCAGACCGATGTTCTTTGCGAAGCTCTCACCCACACTCGCTGCACTGAACTGGCGCGCATAGAAATACGCCAAAAGACAAGCCGGTACCGCGAGATAGAGGATCTCGTAATTGCCCTGCAACACGCTGGCGAAATTCGCCACCGTCCACGAGGACATGGTCTGAACTAAGTCATACTTATAAGCAATAAATGTTGTCAACGCGGAGACTACGTTGCCATACATAATGCCAATGAGCGGCACTAACACGGCGTTCTTAAATTGCAGTCTTTGTAAAAAGCGTACAAAAATCAGTGTACCCGCTACCGCAAAGAAAAAGATGGCTCCAAGATGCAACCATTGGCTTGCACCGCCAAGGAAAATAAGCCCAACCACGTAGCCTAATAGCGCGCAGTCGATAGTGCCCGTCGTCGATGGAGACGCAAATCGGTTTTGCACGATCTGCTGCATAATCAGACCTGCAACACTTAAACCAGCACCTGCAAGGATAATGGCAAGCAGTCTAGGGACACGGCTGACGACATAGATGGAATAGGCATGCTCATCACCACGAAATAGATCCACGAGTGAAACGGAAGCCGCGCCAAGAACAAGAGAGCAGACTGCTAATACAATGAGCAGCGCACTTGCCAGAATGTATTTTTGAATGGTCATTACAACGATGGGCTTAAAAGGAATTCTAAACAGGAAAAGCCTCCGCCAGATGACCAGCAGAGACTTTCATTAACTTATCTGATTAGTTCAGCGCATTATCTATATCGCTGATCATGGTTTGCGTAGCAGTCACACCGCCGCCAGAGATATACCAAGCGTTTGGATCGACGTAGACAACCTTGTTGTTTTTTGCAGCTGGCGTGGAGTTAACTAATGGGTTGTTGAACAGTTCTTGTGCCTTACCAACACTTCGACCGATGGCTTGTTCGCGATCCAGAATAAAAATGACTTCCGGCTGAGCATCTGCAACATACTCAAATGAAATGAGGTTTCCGTGAGCGCCTTCGATTGGAGCCACATTCTGACTGCTCGATTCAGCAAAGCCAAAGTCATCAAAAACGATAGAGAAACGGCTGCCCTTATTGAACATGGCAACATTGCTACCGTTGTTCATCAGCATCAAAGCGTTCAACTTCTCTTTCGCAACTTTTGATGAAGCATCGTCAAATTGCTGTTGAGTTTCCGCAATCAGCGCTTCCACTTCATCTTGCTTATCGAACAACTTACCTAGCATACGCCAGTTCTTTTGTGCATCTTGCCAATATTGACCGTTGTCGACATAAAACATCACCGTTGGTGCAATTTGGTTTAGGTCATCGTAAACACGAAGCATGCGGTTTTCAGCGATAATGACATCTGGCTTCAACGTAAAGATGGCTTCAAAATCGGGTTCACCTACAGAGCCTGTATTCCCCGTCGTTTTCTTGTAATCAGCAAGATATTCTGGGAGAAGTGAATGAGGAGCACCTACAGGTTTAACACCAATACGATCCAGCACATCCAAACTACCATTACCCAGAACAACAACACGCTTCGGCGTACCGTCAAATTCACTCGTTCCTTTAAAGTGCTGAATAGTAACAGCGCCTGCTTGAGCAACCAACGCTAGGCTTGCGACTGCTGTTAACGCCAAACGCTTGCCGAAACCAAAGAACTGACTCATTCCGATTTCCTTATATATTTTATGGTTATATTAGACAAGCTCATTATCACCTACAGTTAAATGGGAATCAATATCGTTTTCATAGTCAGTTGCGATTTTATTGTCATAACGCAAAAAAGTGCCCTGTCACGCGACTTATTTGATATGGCCCTTACCAAAGCTTTGAACCACCGTACAAATTGCAAACAATTATCAACAAAAGCACGCTATTGTTTTTACTCATCTCGGTTTTGTCATACTATGACCAAAATCATTTACTTATGAGCAAACTCCAAAGCATGGCGACCACCAAAGCGAAATACTCTGATATCTATCAAGCGATCAAGCAGCGCATTCTGTCTGGGGAATACAGCACCACTGAAAAGCTCCCTGGCGGCAGCGAGTTTGCTGAAGAGTTCGGTTGTAGTGAACTGACCATCAAAAAAGCACTGGATATCTTGGTAACGGAAGGCTTGGTCGTGCGTAAACGTGGCTCTGGCTCTTTTGTAAAAAGACCATTAGGTAATGCTGGCTATGCTCACCTTCATGGCACCAAAGCTAATGTCATTGCTAACGGTCAATCCGTAGAAACTAAGGTGCTCGAGTTTCAGGTCGTTCCGGCCGACGAACATGTTGCCAAGCGTCTTAACTGCGATGTAGAAGATATGCTCTATAACACCACCAGGCTGCGCATCATTGACGGCATCGCATCCTCACTGGAAGAAACCTATATGCCAATCAGTATCATCTTAGGTTTAAAAAGAGAGCATGCCGAGGACTCCATCTACAGCTTTATTACCGATAAACTTGGTCTAAAAATACACAGTTCGACAATGGAAATTTCTGTCGTTAAAGCGAGTGCCTTTTACGCCGAGCAGTTTGGGATCGCTGAAGGAGAGCCACTCGTGAATGTAGAACAGGTAGTGTACCTTGATGATGGTGAGATTTTTGAGTACTCCAATGTAAAGCACCGTTGGGAGAACTATAAGTTCGCGACTAACTTCTTCAAGATATAACGCCTTCTATTACATCCAAGCATCGTGATCATGAATCTTGCCGCCAAGTCGCGGCGAGCTTTACTAAGTTGAGTCCGTTAAATCGATGTTGAGCTACACACTCCAACCTAACTGGCCAACTCTATAAGTAGGATTTTTCCTCACCTTTCTATAAAACTGTGCGCGTAAGCACATGATATACCGAAAGCCTTCACATCTTGCAACAAATATAATATGCGCGTTCCAATATAAGTGATAACTTTATTAGCACAGTGCTATCAAAAGTGATGAAGCACAGGAAGCTAATAACCCATGGACTCAATCCAACTACGTGTATACAAAGAACGCTACCTTCGAACAGCAGCGCTGTTTCGTCATGCGGTAAAAAACCATGCCATCATGGGCGCGCTGTTCGCTGTACTTCTGTTCTTAACTACAGACCTGAGCAGTGAGCTTTTCGCTTGGTATGCTTGCATGTGTTGTGTCATATGGCTTCGTCATCTTTCTATTCAATCGGCTATTAAAAAGCTTGATTCTCTGACCGCTACTAGCCGTCGTTTTGATCTTATTTTTGCAGCCTCGCCAATACTGAACGGCTTTGTTTGGAGCATTGGGATATGGCTTGCTTTCTCTCAAAATAACTTTCAAGTCACCATAGCGTCACTACTTGTTGCTGCGTCTGTTGCGTTTCATGGGTACTCTTACCTCTCTTACAGCAAGACGAGTTACATCGGCTATTTTATTGCTGTGTTTAGCTTACCGACGGTCTATGCGTTTAGTGAGGGTTGGTATCTTATTGGGATGGTTTTTGTATTTGGCATGTTTCACTTTGTGTTTTTCAACACTCATCAGTCAGACATCGCGACCTCGAGGCTATATGAACACTTCGAGCACACCCAACTTATCGCTAAGCTTACACAGGCAGAAAAGCAGCTAACCCGACACGCAAAGTTCGACAATCTAACGGGACTTTATCGAAGACGCGAATACGAAAAGCGCTTTGTCGGTCTTAAATACACAGCACTTATCCGTCAGCAGTCTATCGGTGTTGCTCTGTTTGATGTTGACCATTTCAAGCAGTTCAATGACACCTATGGTCACTTATTTGGTGATGAGGTTCTTGTCAAAGTAGCCAATCTCATCAAGATGCATGCCTCTAACACTGTCTTTGCAGGCCGCTTTGGTGGGGAGGAGTTCGTTCTGATTGGAGTTTTCGACTCTAAAAAACAGTTTATCGAAGTATTAGAGCAGGTCCGCCAACAAACCGAAAGACTCGCTCTTTCCGAACACAATACATCGGTCACCATCAGTGCAGGGGCTTGCTTCCAGCCTGCCACTGAGTCAATCGAGCTTCGTGACTATATTCTCGAATCGGACTCAGCGCTCTACCAAGCGAAAGCCTCAGGTAGAAACAAAGTTGTACAGTCAGATGAACTTAATCAACAGAAACAATATAGCTCAATTTCAGTCAGTTAATCCCCTTTCTCGCTGCAGCTCGTCTACAGAATATCGATAAATTTCTTTTATCGTGAAGATCATTTTTTTTCGTTTTACTCCCCCCTCTTAAAGCCTCATAGTCGCGCCGAAAACTTCATCAAATCTTTCTTTTTCTTGATTTCCCACGACTAAATTTGGAGGCTCCGCTAGTGGAAAACACAACTGATTTCGCAGTAAAAACTGGTTTCAAAGTTCCTGTTATTGCGCTATCACTTTATGCCGTGGCATCGGGCTATCTCATGAGTCTGATCCCTCTGATGTTGAATCAGTATGGCATAGACGCGAACAACGCAAGTTGGTTGGCGAGTGTGTTTTATGCGGGTCTGCTAGTTGGTGCGGTCATCATTGAACCTGCGGTAAAACATGTCGGTCACCGCGTCGCATTTATTGCTTGTTTGGCGCTATTTATCGCGACCATCATCACTTTACCTCTAGTTCCAGTGGCAGGAGTATGGTTAGTTGCTCGCTTTATTGCTGGTATTGCGGTTGCTGGTGTCTTTGTCATCGTCGAGTCCTGGCTATTAGTCGGTGATGAATCGAGCCGCGCAAAACGTTTGGGGCTTTATATGGGCTCGCTTTATGGCGGTTCGGCACTTGGTCAACTTGGCATCGGTTTTATTGGTATCGAAGGCAGTGTACCGTTCGTCGTGATACTCTCAATGCTGAGCGCAGCGATTATGGTACTGATGTTTGTTCCAACTCAGCAGCCGCAAAGTGCGCATTCCGCAACCTTGTCGCTTAAGCAAGTTGCAAAGCTTAACCATGCAGCGATCATTGGCTGTATCGTTTCGGGTCTAACGCTGGGTTCAATCTACGGTTTGATGCCAGTCGAGTTGACACACCGTGAGGTGTCACAAACGAACCTAAGCGCGCTGATGGCACTGGTTATTCTTGGTGGTATGGCAGTGCAAACCATGGTTCCAGCATTGATTAAAGTAGCAGGACGTACGCCGTTGATGGGGCTTTTCTGTCTACTCGGTGTGTTTGGTGTGGGACTGGTGATCTTAAGCGACGACTTAAGTGTGTTAGCAATCAGTCTATTCTTGATAGGCATGGCAACATTTGCGCTCTACCCAATCGCCATTAATCTTGGCTGCGATAAACTGGACGAGAGCTTCATTGTCTCCGCTACACAGGTGATGCTGTTTTGCTACAGTATTGGCTCAGTGGCAGGCCCAATGATTGCTGACTGGTTTATGAATGGCACGCAAGGTCTGATGGCATACTTACTAGCAACCATGATGGCAACTGCTATCTACATGTTTATCGCTAGCGTCCGTACCAAGAAGCATTTGGTGGCAGGCGAATAAAAGAAAGGAGCACCGCAAAGTGCTCCCTTTTCAGCGTTGCTCTAAGTGTGTATTTTCTAGAGGTACGTTACTGCGTTGCTCCTTTAGCAAAATTGGCGAGTGCTCCCTCGACTTTACTAAGCACTTTGTCACACCCTTCTATGTGATGTCGCGCAGCAAGATAGCTTGGGCTGTTATAAACAAGCCACACCTCTCCTTGATCGTCTTCCATGATCAGCGCCTTTTGCGGAAGGTCGATAGCGACACTTTGGCTACAAGCCATCAATGGCGATCCTACCTTAGGATTACCAAAGATGATGAGCTCAGTAGGCCTTAACTCTACTCCCACTTTTTTCGCCGAATCTGAATGCTTAACACGGGCAAAAATGGTCATGCCTTTACTTTCCAGCAGACCAACCAGTTTATCTGCTGTCATCGACACATCTTGCGTACTTTTGACTCGGACTAGCCCATCGTCAGTAGCCGAGGTTGACGCTAATACGCTACTGCTGATTACAATAGCGAGTCCAAACCATAACCTTATTAACTTCATCACTTCTCCTATCCGCGATCGTCACAAGATGAAATGAGTATAGTGCTCGCTCGCTAACCTAGCTCTATTGTTTTGTGAATCGTCAAATGCCTAATAAACCCAACATCATGACTGACAACTATGACAGCCCCTGTATAGCCATTGATGGCTTTAACAAGTTGCTGCTTAGCTTCCAAATCAAGGTGGTTATCTGGCTCATCCAACAACAAGATTGAGGCTTGGGTTTGATGAGAGGCAATGAGCATTGCGAGCTTCATTTTTTCTCCGCCACTGAGAGCGAATACCTTTTTGGTGCACCGACTCACGCCGAAAACCTATACCAGCAAGTAGCGTTCGTGCTTGTGGGATGTTTAAGGATTCACAATGCGTGCATACCGCATCCAACATGGAGGCATCAGGCTCTAAGAAAGAGAAATACTGGTCGAGATAAAAGCACTCTCCATTAACCGCTAGATGACAATAGGCGCTAGAGTAATGCTCTGCGTTCAAAAGTAGCCGCAGCAACGTGGACTTTCCTGAGCCGTTTGCGCCCTTGAGCCAAACATGCTCACCAGAGAATATCTGTGCAGTAATAGGCTCTGACTCTATTCGCTCATGATAAAAGCCTTCAAAGTGGATCTTAACTCTCCCCTTCGACTGAACCTCGCTGGTATACCATTTTTGTGGCTTGAGCTGCTCAAGTTGCGATTTTACATCCTGTATTTTTTGGTCGAGCTCAGCCATTTGTCGCTCGTTCTGCGCTTTTACCGCCGAATTGGCGAGTTGTGCGCCTTGTTTCTTGCCATCCATCAATATCTTCGACTGGCTACCAGACGCCCGCTGCTTCTCGCCCCGACTCGCTAGCCTTTGCATCGTAAGGTCTCGACGGCGCGCTTTCTCTACTTTAACTCTGCGGGCTTTCTCTAACGTTTTTGCCATCTTGTTGATCGCCGCAAGCTTTTGCTCTTTTTGGGTTATATATCCCTGATAACCACCACCGAAACAGGTAATTCCCAAGCTATCAAGCTCGAAAATACGGTCGGTTTGCTCGAGGAAGGAAATATTATGGCTGATCACTAGGATAGGTACTTGTCGCTGTCTTAGCGTTTCCACTAACCAACTTATGTGTTCGGTATCTAAGTGATTGGTTGGCTCATCGAGGATCCATCCATCGTGCTCTTGGTTAAGCAAACGATAGAGCCTGATGATCGCCCGTTGTCCTCCACTTAAATGGCGCAGTTTGGTACTTAGGTCAGTGGGCAGCCGCAATGACTCGAGTAGCTCCGTCAATGTTTGCTCGAGCTGCCAATCTGAATCGGCAATAAGATCAAACCACTGATTGTCGGTTGAACCTCGTGAAATCTGCTTAAGAGCTTCAAGCTTGTTCTCAACACCTAGGTAAGCAGCAACAGAGTAATCAAGTTCATCTTGTGACTCTTCTTGACGGTAAACACCAATTGACTTGATGTTGCCCCCCCACTCAACGCTCCCACTGCTGGGTTGAGAGTGTTTCGCCAGCATTGACGCTAAGTGGCTTTTGCCGCAGCCATTTTTCCCAACCAAGGCATTCACGCCAACCGGGATGGTAAAAGAAATATCGTGAAACAGATCGTGACCGTCAGAAAATTGTTTTGATAATGAAATAGCATGAATTGCAGTCATACATCCTCCTTGGCAGAGCATGAGACGCATGGCATCACATACGACAATGTCGCGATAAATAGCAATGTCCTGATAGGTAGACAGGAATATAGAACGAGCCAACGCCCACTAACTCTGCGATTTCAAAAGTTACTTGTATAAAACGTTCGAAATTGAGTTAGTTGTTCATGTAGGCGTGCGCTCCTAGAGAAATGTTGCTTTGAATTATACATGAATTCGCCCAAGTAACACGCTTGTCGACAAGCAGTGTTACTGGGCTCGCAAAGTTATGTGGTGCGGAGTAGCCAGCAATTCAGATTAACGCCTTATCCAAGCAACTTACCTAAGTCCGCTGGTTGAGGTGCATCAGGGAACACTTGCTGTAGGGTTTGTTCATCAGCCCCCATATGTTGGCTAAGCACCGTTTTGAGCACTGAGCGCATATCGGTCGTCGGTTGCAAGTCACGACCTTCATATCGTTCACTTTCAGCAAGTCCAGGCCAGTCAGTAATGACATCTGAACCCTTGAGTGCCCCGCCCATAATAAACATGGCATTGCCTGTACCATGATCAGTCCCTTTGGTGCCGTTTTCTGCGACAGTCCGACCAAATTCACTGGCTGCGATAACCACAGTCGATTGCCATTTGTCTCCCAAGGCTTGTTTGAGTACATCAAGCCCTCTGTCTAATTTAGTCAACTGAGAAGCAAGGCGACCATTTGTCGTTCCTTGTCCTGAATGGGTGTCCCAACCACCCAGCTCTAGTACCGCAATATTGGGCCCCTGTGGTGAGCTGATAAACTTACCCGCTTGACGCATCAAATTGTTAAACTGCTTATTCTGACTGCCTCCGCTGGTCATCGATTCAAGCTTTAGGCTCTCTTCAAAGTTTGCTGATAGGATCTCGTCGTTTTGAAATAGCTCAGCCAGCAATAGGCTTTGTTCCTCCTCTGCTTTGAGTTTATGAGGGAACCAACTGCTGACTTTAACATCCCCTTGCACTATCAAAGGCATGCCAGAATCTATTGCTATCGCTTGCTGTGAGCGCTGCGTCGCTAAGAATCGGTTCATCCAACCAATCGGACCAAATGAGTCGGTAGTGCCGTTCTCAAGCACCTTTTGACCATCAAAGTGAGAACGCTCCCGATAACCCGTTGCACAGGCGTGCACAAAGCCAGCTTGCTTTTGTTGGTACCATTGATAGACATTCTTGAGAGCTGGATGCAATCCAAAGCCGTCACTTAATGGCTGGAGCTGATCCTTACTTATTGCGATGTTAGGTCTGAGTTTGTAGTAATCCTCATCGAAACTGGGCACCACCACGTTTAGTCCATCCATTGCACCGCGCAATGTTATCCACACCAACACATTCGGGCTCTGAGTAGAAGCCAATGACAAGTTGGGCAACATGGTGACTAAAGATGCCGCCCCCATGCCTTTGATAAAGTCTCGTCTCGTTGCCATAGCACTCACCTGTATTGGAACTGTGGACTCATCCACAGCACCACCAATTTCGACGTGGGATCCTGCGCTTTATCCATGGCGGTAAGAACGTGCTCATCCACCTCACTACCGTAAAGACGCTGGGTCATTTGAATCAGTTTGTCATCGACATTTTGTTTGCTGCGCTCCAACTGTCTCACTACTAGCTTGGCGATTTGGTTCGCAACTTGCCAACGCTGGGTAAGTGCAGACGAGGAGTTATAATCAGAGTCTTTATCGGACCACCCGGCAGGCGACCCCGGCATGAAAGGCGGCTGTCCAAGCTGACGTAACATCTGCTGCATCTGGCGCGCATTGGGCTCAAAGTCAGCGCTACGAAGTACTGCAAAATACCACTCTTGAGGCGTCCGAAATCTCAGCTGTTGACTGCTATTTTTGAGCGTGGAGTTAATTAAAGTGATGTAAACAGGAATCAGCATCCCTTCATTCTCTAACCACACTTTAGTAAGCTCATCCACCAGCGAAGGATGACCTGAGCCATAGAAGTGTTGAACCAACTTGCTGCATAAATGCTTCGCGGTGTTTTCATGGTTGGCGAGATCACGAAGGCAAGATATCGCTTGCTCCTCACCCTCCTCTTCATAAACCTTACCAAGTACATTGATGGCACCCGGTTCATGCATGGCATCAACAAATTGGTACCCTGGTCGATCTGTTCTAAAACTCACTGTCCAGCCAGTTAAACCTTGGGCAAGTTCAATCACATCGTTTTGTGAGTAGCCGCCATCGACGCCTAAGGTGTGCAGTTCAAGAATTTCCCGCGCCAAGTTCTCGTTAAGGCCTTTATTGCGCTTTTGACCCGCTTTTGAGTTGGGCCCAATAGAGCGGTGATTATCGAGATACATCAGCATGGTTGGATGCTGACAAACCGCAAGCAGCATAGAGGGGAAATCGATACTCCACAGCTCGCGAACCACCTCATTTTCGATACCAGCAGCTATGGGGCGAACACGTCTGTTGTCTGCTGAAATGGCGAAGTGGTTACTCCAAAACTGAATCAAACGCTCTTGAAAGCCAAGCGGTGTTGTTAAGGTTTGCAGGTTTCTAGCGTGAACTATGGTTTGGAAATTTTCTTGGAAGAAAGCATTGCTAGATTTGGTGAAAAGCTTTTTTTCTTCTGGCGTTGTTGCCTCTTTTCTTCGGCGGTTTAGATCGCCAAGATGCGCCAACATTTCTGTGGTTGACGGTAATTCGGTAATGGTTTTGTGAATGTAGGGGGTCGCTTTTAGCTGATCATTGAGCGCGGGTTCCTGTTTGGCATCGCCAACTCTGGGACCAAAACCAAAACGCTGAGAAACGACGTACTGTGAAGTACTGGTCTGCGCGGTCTCTTTACTTTCCATGGCAACCTCGTTGAAGGGGGCATACAAAAAGCATTGCACATCCACACCAAATTGCCTAGAGCCTGACCATAAAATCACAAACGGCGCTCAAAAATGAACGCCGCTTGTCTTTCGAACTAACAGAATTAACGCTCTGACAGCATGTCGATTAAGAACGTTTAGGCTGACGGTAAGTCTTACCTGCTGTTTTGTAAGTATCGCTCGGTTTGATTTCGAACATAACATCGAAGAACCACGCGACAAACTTAATCACATCATCACCTTCGTTCATGATGTGTTCAGCGTACTCTTGCTCTTCGCCGTTATCATCAACATCGTTAAACACGTGATAGATACGCTCTTCACCGTCAACCGTAGCCAAAGCAAATTGACCCGTTAGGCTCTCTGCTGCCTCTTTGATTTCTGGGTTTTCAGAGCTTTTCAGCTTGTTCAGCGCATCTGGAAGTGTTTTCAACTCACATAGCTGCATGACCAGCAGCTGAAATTCTAATTGTTGCATTCATTACACCATGGTTATTTGGCCAATTATAGGCTAGCCAATTTGGTCTCTTGTTTCTCAAGCATGGCATCGAGTTCATCACGACGCGCAATAAACTGCTTGAGCTCGTTTTTCGGGACAGAGTCTGCCATAGGAATGTTAGCTCGCATAGCATTTACTGGTCTTCCACGAGAAATCAACTCGTAATGAAGGTGTGGGCCAGTCACGCGACCCGTTGCACCAGACAAACCGATTCGAGTTCCACGAGTCACTTTCTGCCCTTTCTTCACCAAGATTTTACTCAGGTGAAGATAACGCGTTTTGTATGGCCCACCGTGGTCGATTACGATGTACTTACCCGCGTACGGGTGGTTACGGACCATAGCAACAACGCCATCACCAGTGGTGTAGACATTAGTACCAGTACGAACGCCAAAGTCTGTGCCATTATGCGGTGAAACTCGTCCCGTCACTGGGTGACGACGATTTGGATTAAAGCCCGAAGTAATGCGATGGTTCTTCACGGGATAACGCATAAAGGCGCGCTGTAAGCTGTCCCCTTTCGCGTCATAGTACTGACCGTTCGAATGCAAGTAAGCCGAGTACATGGCGCCACGGTTAAAGATCTTGATCGCTTGGATCTCAGAGTTACCCGTTGGCGTACCTTCAACAAATTGGCTGTTCTTCACTACCTCAAAGCGATCGCCTGCTCGAAGATCGCGGGTAAAGCTAAGTTTGTCTTTTAGCAGTGTGACTACCTGGTCGATTTCGCGAGGGCTCAGTCCAAGCTTGTTAGCTGAAGCAGAAAAACTACCGTTGATGCTGCCCACCATAGCGACACTCTCCCAGTCACCCGGGATAGAGATATCTTCGAACTCATAGCTTCCATCGTCTAGACGCGCATAAACCGCTTTTTCAGCGACATTACGACTAACTTCGAGTTTGCTTAGTGAACCTGTCGCTTCATCTTGCCAAAAGCGCAGACGATCACCGGGTCTCAGCGTATCAAGAACAAGGAAGTTTAAGTCGGTTTCCATTACCGACATCATGTCACTGTATGGAAAACCCAGCTGATCAAAGATCTGGCTTAGGCTATCACCAGATTTCACAAGATAAGCAAATTTAGGGGGGAGTTCGGCTTTCGCTGGTTCTTCAGCGAGTACAGCTACCACGGGTGAGTCATTGAGATTGAGCTCAATGGTACCCTGCATATTTAAGTCAGGTAAGCTGTGAAGAAAGGCAAAGGCTGCCATAAAGGGCAGGCCAAAAGCGATGCTTCTTTTGAGTTTTCGAGACGGATTCTTAGCCGTTGTTAATCCGTCTGCTGGTTGATTCGATTGCACAATGGTTCCGATGCATGTCCTAAACAGAGCCATTAGAGTAATCGTTTCCTATTTCAAATGCACTCAAATGTCGGGAAAAGTAAGGTAAAACATGTGATGAGAGTGTAAAAAAGCGACGTTCGTCGTCAATTAAACGGCCTAGATATTGTTCTAAATTGGCGCTTTTTCCTTAAGTATTTGAATTCTCGTAAAACGATATATGTGGGCAAATTCGGCAATAACAGCGCCGTATTTTAATGCAGAACTAAGTGCATATGGATGCATTCTGTTTCAGCTTCCATCCATCATCTTGCCCACAAAGGGCACATTTTATGTTAAAATCGCCCGTTCAGGATTAGATGTAAAACGGATAATTTCATCATAAACCTTTGATTAAAATCAGTTTAAACAAAGGATTTTCGAATTCTAATCAGTAATTCATTAAACATGGAGTTGGTCTTTATATTCGTGTGAACGAATATGTAAACCTCATAATTATGAGTTTTAAATCTCAAAAATACAGTATCGATTCAACTGACTATCAAGTCGGCCAAGACAACATCACTAAGTGGGGCATGGATGTCCACAACACAGTTTTCACCGCTTCAGCGGGCTTATCCATCCTATTTATCGTCACTCTTCTCGTACTTTCCCCAGCAGACGCCAAAGCTGCCATCGACGCGGTAAAAGCCGCTGCGCTATCGAAATTCGATTTCGTCTTTATGTGGGGCGCGAACATCCTTCTGATCTTCGCTGTGCTTATCGCCCTATCGCCACTGGGCAAAATTCGTTTAGGTGGCGATAACGCCACGACAGATTATTCAACCCTATCCTGGATCTCAATGCTGTTTGCCGCGGGCATGGGTATTGGTCTGATCTTTTGGGGTGTCGCAGAGCCTACTGCGTTCTTTACCAACTGGTTCGGAACACCTCTCAATGCAGAACCTTTTACACCAGAAGGTCGTGAAGCGGCACTAGGTGCCACAGTATTCCACTGGGGACTGCACGCGTGGGCTATCTACGGAATGACAGCGCTATCGCTGGCTTACTTTGTTTATAACAAAGGCCTACCTCTTTCTATGCGCTCTGTATTCTACCCACTACTGGGTGACAGAGTTTGGGGAAGAATTGGTGACATCATCGACGTAATGGCGGTTCTCGTTATCTTGTTCGGTCTTGCGACATCACTTGGTCTCGGTGGCTCACAAGCAGCTAGTGGTATCAGCCACGTGTTTGGCCTAGAGAATAGCTTATTGCTGCAGATTGCTATCATCCTGACCATTATGGGATTAGCTATTGTTTCTGTCGTTCGCGGCATGGACGGCGGCGTTAAGGTGCTTAGTAACCTGAACATGATCATTGCCTTTGTCTTCCTTGGCTTCATGGGTATTTTGAACTTCACTACCGTGCTCGACTCCGTCACTACGTCGGTTGTAGGCTATGTGAAAAACATCATCCCTCTAAGCCAGACGTCAGGTCGCGAAGATACCACATGGCTACATGGCTGGACGGTATTCTACTGGGCCTGGTGGGTAGCGTACGCGCCATTCTTCGGCATGTTCGTAGCACGTATTTCAAAGGGTCGTACCATTCGCGAGTTCCTTGTATGTGTTCTCGTCATTCCAACCATAGTGACAACCGCATGGATGTCATTCTTCGGTGGTATTGCTATCCAACAGATCATCGACAAAGTTGGCTTGCTTGGCATGGAACAAGGCATCACCGATGTCTCGCTGAGCTTGTTCTACATGCTTGATGCCTACCCTATCGGCAATATTCTTTCGCTGATTGCGGTTGCTCTGATCATCGTGTTCTTTGTAACCACACTGGACTCTGGCTCTATCGTTGTCGATAGCATGACCGCGGGTGGTAAACTCGAGCTACCAATCAAACAGAAAGTCGTTTGGGCGGTAATTTCTGCCGTTATTGCAATGGTAATGCTATGGATTGGTGGTACAGACTCCATTCAAGCACTGCAATCCATTACGATTATTGCCGCGCTGCCGTTTACTATCATTCTGATAATGGGCTGTGTGAGCCTTCTTAAAGGCATGTTGACTGAGGTTGAACAGCCGGAAGTTGCAAGCAAATCTCGATAACCACCGAGCAGCGAGTCAACGTCGATTCGCTTCAAATCGTGAAGAATAAAAAAGCCGCTCACTATCAGAAGTGAGCGGCTTTTTTTAACTTGTGGTGTTGAGTTTTGTCTCAGTGACTTAAGTCAAATCAAACTTGTGCAGTCTTAACAATACAGTTATCAGCACCAAAACCATTTGGCACGTATTGGTCTGCTTGGGCATCGTTAACCCACTCGTTTTCGTTCACTAGGTAACGGAATTGGAACTCCGCATCTTTTGGTAGTCGAGTTTTGTATTTGAATGATTTGGTCTTAGCGACCTTCTTCATTGGGGTTGGCTGCCAGTCTAAAAGTCAGCCATTAAAACCGCACTCTCCACATTGGTCGCATCTAACTCAAAGGTGACTTCTACTTCATCTTTTGTTTTAAAAAAGCGCTTATTAATCATCGCAAGCTCCATTTGTCTAAAAATAACAACATCAAAAAACCCATGTTATGTAATTAATGTCACATTCTCAAGTGTGCATTTCGCAACCATTTATTTCTGATAAGCTATCGTTGAGATCACGCTCTGTGCAAAAAGATGACTAACAATCCACCCATTTAAACGCTTTGGCTACGCAAACTAACGCGTCGTTTTCTTCGGGAGCTTCACTCATTGACTGCGCCTGTCCGTGCTTCTTAAACGTGAGCGTCATGCGGTCATCGGCTCTTGTCAGCGCTGAAATCTCTATTCGATCTCCAGCAAACTTGGCATCCGACAAGATCACGCGTTGGCGCGCGCTGTCCCACTTGAAAAGCCCAAGATAATAAAAAACGCCAGAACCTTGATTGCTGACTGCAAAAGGAATAACGACCGCAGATAACGCCTTGTCGTCATTAATAGATTGTTGATAACGATAAAGAAGATAAACATTACCTCGCTCCATACCGTCATCATAGCTTCCCGCCGCGACTTGTTTATCCGCATCGATATCGGTAAGCAGTGTGAAAGCACTTGTCTCGGGAACTTGAATAGTCCATGGATTCGGAACCTTTAGGCCTAAGATGGCTTCGACAACGGGATCAGCTTGCACATTTTGCTGAGAGGGAAATTTGGCAAGGATCTCTTCATCAGACAGAGAAAATCGATAGATACCTGCGACAATAACCACGGCAAGCAAACACAGAGGGATCAAAAGTATAAGGGGAATAGGGAGCTTCTTCCTAGGCATTATTATAATTCTCAATAACTTATTCATTCACTACAGTTTAGCCTGTTCTCTGAACTGCTGAAAGCATCAATCCCCACTATAATGTAGCCATGTTCACACAAACACTCACCATACATTCTATTGCGTATTATTAGTTACTGCAGAGCCATATAGTGAATAATTACCCTTTAATGATGAATAGTATTGCCAGCATTCAAAAAAAGGAGTAATCTTGCGCCCAATGCACAAATATGGATGTTTAGTGAATAAATAGGCGCAGGACGTCGCCATTATTAACTAGTTGTAACACGAGAGAAAAATGCAAAATAGTGCTCAATCTATGCCGAAAAGCGGCAAAAAAGGCAACTTCTGGATGTTCTTCATCCCGTCTTTAATCGGTCTATTCCTGTTTATGGCGCCTATCAGTTACGATGGCGGCTTGACGATTCCTGTCGCAGTTCTTGCTAAAGCTTTGCAAGCCGCTGTTGGCGATTTCATTGTACCTTTGGTCACGGCAATCATTGCTGTCATGGCAGCGGCGTCTATTTTAACTCGCATTTTTAAGCCTGCTTTCATCACAGACAACGAATTTCTGAACGGTCTATTCAACCCAACACCAATGTGGCTGGCTGTGCGCGTAATTGGCGGCATCGCGGTGCTGATGACCTACTTCCAGGTTGGTCCTGAGGCTATCTGGGAAGAAAACACCGGCGGTCTTGTTTTAGAAGGTCTACTGCCTACCTTGTTCGCTGTGTTCATCTTCGCGGGTCTTTTGCTACCCCTGCTACTGAACTTTGGTCTACTTGAGCTGTTTGGTGCCTTACTAAGTAAGATCATGCGCCCAGTGTTTAACCTTCCAGGTCGTGGTGCTATCGACTGTATGGCTTCTTGGTTAGGTGATGGTAGTGTTGGTATTCTGCTAACCAGTAAGCAGTACGAGAACAAGTTTTACACCATGCGTGAAGCCGCAGTGATTGGTACCACGTTCTCAGCAGTATCTATCACGTTTAGCTTAGTGGTTATCGCTCAAGTTGAGCTCGAGCACTTGTTCCTACCTTTCTATGGTGCGATTTGTTTGGCAGGTATCGTAGCGGCTATCATTATTCCTCGCTTACCACCACTACGTAACAAGAAAGACACCTTCATCGATGGGACTAAACCATCAGAAGATGCCGAAGTGACACCTAAGGGCCATACAACGTTCTCTTGGGGTCTAGACCTCGCTCTGCAACGTGCTGGTACTGTGACGTCTGCTAAGTCAGTATTTGGCGAAGGCGTTAAAAACGCAGTTGATATGGTGTTCGGCGTGCTGCCGGTGGTTATGGGTTTGGGTACTGTCGCTCTCGTAATTGCTGAATACACTTCAGTATTTGAAATCCTAGGTACACCGTTTATCCCTTACCTAGAGTTACTAGGTGTACCTGAAGCCGTTGCTGCTTCTAAAACCATGGTAGTGGGCTTTGCAGATATGTTTATCCCATCAATCCTAGCAGCTTCAATCGACAATGAGATGACTCGCTTTGTCATCGCGGCGATGTCGGTAACACAGCTTATCTATATGTCAGAAGTCGGTGCACTACTACTTGGTAGCCGTATTCCAGTAAACATCGTAGAACTGTTTGTTATCTTCATTCTACGTACACTGATCACGCTACCTGTGATTGCGGGTGTTGCGCACCTTATCTTCTAAACACCAATAGAATTTTTCTCTTTCAAAGGCTCACCTCACAGAGGTGAGCCTTTTTTTATCCTATAAAACAAAATGATAGCTCATTTACTTTATATAAATATCAATTATCATATGCTCTTGCGTGAATAACTCACGTGAATGCAGTGGCGTGACCTTCGCAATGAAGGCGCGTGATCATAAGACTCATCGGATAATGAGTACTCAATGCGAATGAATCGCAGGACATAATAATGAATAAACTAACTAAAGTGGCCGCCATCGTCTTGGCAGCAACCACTCCAATTATATCGAATGCAGCAAACAATATGGTCGAAGCACGTGGTGCCGCCATGGGTAACACTGGTGTCGCGTCAGCTGACTACTTAACTGCAGGCTTATACAACCCAGCATTAACCGCTACATACAAAGATAACGATGATGTAGGTCTGTTGCTACCAACATTTGGTGCGAGCGCTCGTGATACGGATGAGAGCATCACTACGTTGGACGATCTGCAATCATTAATTGATGAGTATGAGAAAAACCCAACGGGCGATGTCGCTAAGCTCGCTGAGATCAACCGCCTATTGGATCAGCTTGAGGGCAACAGACCGACTACGGTCACTGCCAACGTTGGATTTGCAGTGGCAATACCATCAAGCATTGTATCGAGCAACCTGTATGCGCGTGGCTACGCAGAAGCCATTGCAGCGCCATTAATCGCGCCAAGCCAAGGTGACACTCCAGATGCCATTGAAGACCGTTATATGGACTCTGAAGTACAGATGCAGGCATTCGCGAGCGCCGAACTTGGTCTAGCCCTGGGTAAGAACTTCGTGATTGCTGATCAAGACGTCTCATTTGGTATTACGCCTAAGTTCCAAAAGCTACGCACATACGCACTGATCGCGAGTGTTCAAGACTTTGATGCCGACAATGCAGAAGACAGCATGGTTGAAAAAAGTGCATTTAACTTTGATCTCGGCGCGGCATGGCACTACGAAAACTGGCGTCTGGGCTTATCAGTACGAGACATCATTCAACAAGAAATTGATGTTAAAACCCACGATGGTACCAAGATCGACAGCTATAAATTAAACCCTATGGCGACCATTGGTTCAGCATACAATGGCGACTTTGTAACGGTTGCGGTAGATATCGAACTCACCAAGCAAGAGCGTTTTGCAAGCCTTAACGACGAAACTCAATACCTACGCTTTGGTATCGAAGGCAACGCGTGGGACTGGGCACAACTGCGCGCTGGTTATGAGATCGACATGCAAGACAATGCGGACAGTGCTATTACGGCGGGTATTGGACTCAGCCCATTCGATGTCGTCAGTCTGGATATTGCGGGTAACTATGCGGGAAGTAATCAGCTTGGCGCATCTGCAAACCTCGCTTTCACCTTCTAATTCTCTAGTTAAAACGAAAAAACGGAGCGAACTCGCTCCGTTTTAGTATTTGGCAGTGTTGTTCTATACGACTAAGCGCTTAGAAGAAGTACTTGAAGCGTACACGAACACCTTTGTCAGACTCTTCTTCAAATACTTTCGCAGTTGTTTGGTCATCGATAGTCGTGTAGTAAGCACCTAGGTAGATAGAGAAGTCATCCACTTGAAGAACATCAGCAAACTCGTAAGAAGCGTAAACTGTGTCAACTTTCGCTTTACCTTCAGTGTACGTTAGCTTTTTGTTTTCGTACTCGTTGTTTGCATGGATATAACCTAGACCGAAGCCTTTGTATAGCGCGTTCACACCAGCAGTCATGTTGTTTTCATCAACTGCGTCCATGTATGCGAAGTTAGCGATAAGATTCCAGTCTGCAGTTGTGTAGTTTGCTGTCACGCCGTAACCCATACGGTCAGAGATATCTACACCTTCTGTTGTAACAACTGCATTTTTAACAAGGTTAGTCTCTAGAGACGCAGCAATACCAAAGTTGCCCGCTTGGTAACCAACTACTGGACGGATAAGCACAGAGTCTTTTGTCTTATCTGCATCAATAGTCGCACCGTGGTACGTACCACCTACAAATAGGTCAGAACGGTCGCCAATCATAGAACCTAACTCAACGTAAAGGTTGTTGAATGTTTGGCTATACATGATTTGACCGTCAGAACCACGACCACGTGCTTCTTTCATTTGGTAAACGTATGGTGCAGCATCAGAGACTAGCTCGTTAGAAGTGTCACCAGAGTACTCAAGGAAAGTATCTTGACCTACAGGGAACATATCGAACGCTTCGAAGCGACCCATACGTAGGTTCCAGCCATCTTGTGCACCAAAAGCGAACCAAGCATCATCAAGAGCTACGTTGCCGCTGCTTTCCATTAGAGGTTGAACGTTTACTTGGAATACGTGACCAGTATTTGTGATACGCTCACCAGCAAACTCAAGAAGGATACGGCCAGTTTGGTTGAACTCGTTGTTTTCAACACCTTCGCGGTCTTGGAAGTTGAAGTCAAATTCAACGTCACCACCGATAGAGAAGTTACCTTGCTCGTTGTCTACGATGCTGATACCCGCGTTTGCAGCCATTGCAGTAGAAACCAATACTGCAGCTAGCGATAGCTTAAATGTGTTTTTCATTATTAACCCCAAGGATTGTAATTGTAATAAGTGTTTTTTTTATATTTAAAAGCTCTTTGTCTGTAGTGAATGTATTGGGGAACAATTTAGCAACACATTCACACGTCACATCAAACAAAAAACTTGAAATCATTTATCGAATGAACGAGAGCAATTTTGGGGAAATTCATTCACCCCATCAATCCTAAGAAACTGAAAATGCCTATCTAAATCACGCTTTTAGAAAAAGAGAAAAAATCAATTAAATCAGTATTTTATATATAAATAAATATACATTTAGCTTTAAAAACATTTATTGAGGCAATTTATGGGAACTTTCAATCAATCCGCAGTCTTATAGTGATATTCCTCACACTAATCTATTGATAAACTCATTAATCGCATGTTAATGAATTGATGCGAATTTGAAGCAAGACCGTGTCATTAAAGGGCTCTGTACATTTTCGTTGCCGTTGGTTATACAGAGCACAGACTAGGCGACAAACAAAACTCAGAACCTCAAACCAAGACTAGTCACTAGAGTGCATAAACTTTTACTTGCTATCAGTCGCATATCGTCTAATTTATGTAGTAGGGAACCGAGGGAGGGAGTCGTATGAATCAAACGCTAGAAAAAGACATTGTTGATGCTATCCACCGTCTAGACGATGAACAGCTAAGAGATGTTAAGCTATTTGTCGACCGCCTATTTAGCGATAAGCAAGTTAAAGCTCTCGTTACTGACGAAGAGTTAGATATGATTCTTGAGCTTAGCTCATCAAAACAGCGCTTCCGATAATAACAACCCAGGCGCGGAACAACTCACCGCTCTCCAGCTCTTCATTTATTTGAAAGGCTTATAGAAAACAAAAAGGTCAGCATTCGCTGACCTTTATTCGTTATAGCATGTTGCTAGTTGTACTGTATCGAATCGAGATAGTGGATCGTACCAGTGACATCCGACAAGTAGAGCTGATTAAGGTCCGCCACAAACAGTCGCGACGTAAACACTGTTTCGCCGTCATCACAGAATATCTCGATGCTCGAGTTATCGACGAAGATTCTCACTCTGTTGTGTGCGCCGACGCGTTTTGCGTAACGAACTGTTCCGAATTGCTCTGCATGCACATCAGTTACCTCAGTTCTATCGAGTTTCCATTCACAATCTGTACCAGAGAACACCATTTTTTCGCCGTTTTGGTTAGCAAACTCGATTGCGAAATTCTCTTCAACCAAGACGTCCAACTCAAATGCGCGACTCGCTAGCTCAGTCTTTGCAGCAAGTGAGTGAGCACTTAATCTCAATGCTTCCATTTCAATAAGTGGCTTTTGAATCAATTTTTTACCGCGAATTTCGACTTCTCTGGGCATGGTTAGCATATGTGCCCAGTAATTTTTATCCGTTGGGTACTCGCTTTTCGAATTGCCAAGCCAACCAATCAGGATTCGCCTACCCTGCTCATCGAGATACGTCTGAGGCGCGTAAAAGTCGAAACCTTTGTCTAACTCAAAATAGCCTTGATTCTCAAAGGTCAGGGTTTGTGTATCAATTGGTTTGCCAACAATATAGACCACTGAAAAGACGTTCTTAAGATCATATTTGTTGTCGGATGAAACGCCCTGAGGAGAGAAGATAAACACGCCGTTATCGTCTTCTTCATAGTAATTAGGGCATTCCCACATAAAGCCAAACTGCTCAAGACCGATATCGACATTTCCCATATAGTGATAGCTATCGATCGATTGACCACCATAAATAGCCAACTTACCTTCATTTTGGTGGCTTTCAGCACCAATTAGCATGTAGTAGCCATCATCTCGCTTTATGGTGACAGGGTCACGCATGTTGTGAGTGTAATGCTCTGGGTTGAAATCGACAACGATTCCCTTTTTCTCGACATTCCCCTCTTTATCCATGACAGCCAAAATCTGAGTCGGATGACCAGTGTCAGGCTCTGGGACATAGTGCGCGGTATACAACAGATTCAATTGGTCATTTTCCACCACTGCGATACCAGTGTGGCAGCCGTGCTGGTCGTAATCTTGATCAGGATAAAGCGCAACACCTCTGTCTTTAAAGTGGACAAAGTCTTTGGTCGAGACGTGATACCAGTGTTTTAGGCCGTGCACCGGACCTAAAGGAAACCACTGATAAAAGATGTGGTGTTCACCATTGAAGAAGCAAAGCCCATTGGGATCATTCACCAAACCATGCTTTGGTGCGATATGGTAGCTTGGATAATAAGGATCATTTTTGGTGAGTGAAGCAATGTGCTGTAAGTACTCATCCGAAACTTCGTCTAGCCTAACCATACGGTTTTGACGGTTCGAAAAATCCATAACGACTCTCTTTAAAACTGAAAATAAAAAAATCCCCCCATGTGACTCGCTCATCCATGAGGGGATAAAAATCAATGTATTAGTTTGCTTCTTTGTAGAATAGCTTGGTCATTACAAAGGCTACCAATGCCGCGACTAACATAACCACGACGTACATGCCTAGACCACCACCCAAGTAAAGCAACATGCCTGGTAGCATAGTGGCACCAGTACCTGCCGAGCCAATACCAGCAATAGCACCGATACAACCACCAATCGCACCGCCCACACAGCCGTAAAGGAATGGCTTAACTCGAGGAAGCGTCACAGCGAACATCGCAGGCTCAGTGATACCAAATAGTGCTGGTAGCGCTGCACCAAACATACCCGACTTTTTCACCTTGCTGGTTTGCATTGTCATCACCGCCATCGCCGCACCAAACTGACCAGCAATTGCTGCTGTGCCCAGTGGATTGATGTAGTCAAAGCCAGTCTCTGTCACCATCGCAATCGTAATTGGAACAATCGTATGGTGCATACCTGTCACAGCCATAAACTGAATAGCGCCACCGTAAATGAGACCACCAATGCCGTATGGAATTTGCAGGAAGTAAACCACGATATCAGTAATGAACTTTTCAATACCGAGTAGTAATGGACCCACAAATACCAGTCCAGCAATCAGCGATACCAAAAGCGTGATAAACGGCGTAAGGATAAGATCCAGTACCTCTGGTACGTATTTGCGAGAGGTTTTTTCGACCATTGCGGCGAACCAACCCATAAATACTGCAGGCAATATAGAACTTTGCAGACCGGTAACCGCAATCTCAAAACCAAAGAATGGAATCATTAAGGCTTCAGCATTGCCAAACGCCACATCCCACTTGTTAGCCAATTGCGGTGCCACCAGCATCAAGCCTAAAACGATACCTAGGACAGGGTTACCACCAAACACTCGCATGGCAGACCAAGTCACTAAAACTGGGATAAAGATAAAAGCGGTATCGGTAAGGACTTGAGAAAGCGTCGTTAGCTGAGGTGATAATTCAACACCGAATCCACTAACGATCAGTCCGCGCAATCCCATGAGCAATCCCGTTGCAACGAGAGCAGGGATAATCGCAACGAAGATGTCTGAGAAAGTTCGAGTAACTCGTTGAAACGTGCTACCAGATTCTTCCTTCTTTGGTGCTGCGCTCGTTTCTACTTCACCATTGCCAGTTAGCTCAGCGAAGACTTTGCCCACAAAGCCAGTACCTAAAATGACCTGATGCTGACCATTTTTAAAGAAGTAACCATGAACACCCTCTGTCTCACCGAGTTGTTCAGCGTTAACTTTTGAGTCGTCTTTGGTGACGACGCGAAGACGTGTTGCGCAGTGCGTCAACTGTTCGATGTTGCCTTCACCACCGAGCAAGTCCATGACTTGCGATGCGACAACTTTAGCATTTCTTGCCATTGTTTCGTTCTCTCCTAAGAGCACAAAATAGTAACCTGTATTCAACGTGTATTAATGTAATACAGGAAGAATACAGGATAAACCTTTTTATGTTATTGAACGTGAGAAACGTGCTTGTCATCACAATCAATAATAGATAGTGAGCATATAAAAAAACCACCTTATAGAAGGTGGTTTTCGGTAGCTTAAACGTCGCTCAAAGCCTAGCGACGATCTCGAAGTCATAAACGCTAGATTTATAGTAGACCACTGAATACTCGTAAGGCTCGGTCTCATTTCGATAGTTGACCGATTCGTTGATCAAGATAGGTTCAAGCGCGGCGACCGACAACTTATCTTGAACAAACTCACTGGGTAAAGAGGGTTTGATCTTTTGATGAGTTTTCACCATTTCAATCCCCTGCTCTTTTAAGTAAGCAAATTTAGAGCCTGACAATACCTGCTTATTTAAGTCTGGTAGTAACGCCACCGGTATATAGAAATCCTCATATGACACGACATCACCGTTCACAACACGCAGACGACCACATCGAAATAGCTCTGCATGAAGCGCGACCTTAAGCTTATCTGCTAGGGCTTCATCAGCGACCGTCTTTTCAAAATGAATAACTTGGTTACTGGCCTCTAGTCCTGCGCCTTGCAATTCCTGAGCAAGCCCCGCCATACCTAAGAAATCATGCTTCAATTTCTGGACTGCGACATAGGTCCCTTTACCCTTTTCCGATACCGTATAGCCAATATCGGCGAGTTGCCCTAACGCTTTACGAACGGTAACTCGACTGACCCCTAGGCTCTCTACTAGCTGACTCTCAGAGGGCAATTTCGACCCTTGTGGATACAGCCCATCATCGATGCGTTGTTTTAGCGTATCGGCGACTTGTATATAGAGGGGTTGTAGTGATTTCGAGTCCATGTGGCGCTAACGTCTCCTGTAATGAATGCGAGCAGAGATGCTTGTGTTACTTTTATAGTTCTTATTAGACAAGGTCTTTTGCAAACAATCAAATACCTTCAAGGCGAGCTGTTGGCAATCCTGTTCTATGGAATCGATTTTTAGCGGCAAACAATCGAGAATCGAATAATTATCGAAAGTAGCAAGGCGCATCGATTGCTGTGATGCATCCGCCATCAAATCATGCTCGTTAAGGTATCGCAGTACACCCTCGAGCAAAGAGTAGGACCCGGTAAAAAGCGCCTCTGGTAAGCGACCTAATTGCTCGACGCACTGTTGCATCATGTCATAGCCACTTTGCGGCTGATAATCCTGGTTAAACACTAATTCTGGCTGCAATAACAGCTCTCGCTCTTTCAGCGCATCCACAAAACCCTGATAGCGCTCTCGACTCGGAGATAGTGACAATTGTCCACCAATAAAGGCACATTCTTGTGCATTTTCGGTTAGTTCGAATACTATCTCTTTGGTGGAATCATAGGCATTTGTAGTGACGACACTAAAGCGTTCTGACTCGAAGCCTCGATCAAAAAACACAATGGGTGTTTCTTTTGTTAGGGTTTGATAATAGTCATCATTGTCTAAACATGATGCCACCATCATGCCATCAACCTGACGCTCAATAAGATTAGCGACCGCTTTTTTCTCTTGTGATGGATCGTCATCTGTCGAAGCGATCAACAGCTGATAACCTGAAGCAAGGGATAACTGCTCTAGTGATTTAGCGATAGCAGCGAAGCCCATATTAGTAAGATCAGGAATGACTAAGCCAAAAGTCTGTGTTTTCTTAGACTTAAGCGCCCGTGCATAAACACTTGGCGAATAGTTATTCTCATCAACGACCCGTAACACGCGTGCTACGGTCTCTTTATTGATACGGTGCTTTTCTGCATGTCCATTCAGGACAAAGCTAACGGTCGATTTAGAAACCCCGGCTAGCTCCGCTATGTCTGCGAGTTTTAGCTTTTTACTCATCGCGCTTTACTTCTGCTTCCTGCTTATTTCTTCTATCAAGGATCAACTTCGCTAATCGTGATCGTGTTTTAGATCACAGTTTTTACTGCTTTCACTATGTTGCCTATTAAAACACATTTTCTTTGCTAAATCGATTTAGTAAACTGCCAACAAATCGATTAAGGCAGGAAATTTGTTATGAGTAAGGTTTGGGTAACGGGCGACGCCGTTGTAGATTTGATTCCTGATACGGATACCACGTATCTAAAATGTCCTGGTGGCGCTCCTGCCAACGTTGCTGTTGCAATCGCTCGTCTGGGTGGCGAGACAGGCTTTTTTGGTCGCGTAGGTCAAGATCCTCTCGGTCGCTTTATGAAGCAAACGCTGAGCAATGAGAAGGTCAACACGGACTTTATGTTGCTTGATGACGCACAGCGTACATCTACCGTTATTGTTGATCTCGATGAATCGGGTGAGCGCAGCTTTACCTTTATGGTTAAGCCAAGTGCCGACCAATTTATGCAAGTAAGCGATATTCCTGAGTTTAACGCAGGCGAGTGGTTGCACGTTTGCTCTATTGCTCTTGCAAATGAGCCAAGCCGTGGTGCCACACTAGAAGCGATGAAGCGCATTAAGCAAGCAGGCGGCTTTGTCAGTTTCGATCCAAACCTTCGCGACGAAGTGTGGGGCGACCAAAGCCTTATCAAGCCTGTGTGCCAGCAAGCAATCGCCCTGGCCGATGTGGTTAAGTTCTCAGACGATGAACTGATGTTTCTAACTGAAACCGACAACCTTGACGCAGGTATCGCAGCGCTTGGCGAATACAACAATACACTTGTGCTCATTACTCAAGGCGCAAAAGGCGCATTGATTATTCGTGACAATGAGCAACAGCTAATTGCCGGCACGCCAGTCAAGCCGGTTGATACCACAGGTGCAGGCGATGCTTTTGTTGGCGGCCTATTGACTCGCTTATCTAAAACAGCAGATTGGATCAATGAGGAGACAATCGTTGATGCGGTTCGCTGGGCAAACGGCTGCGGGGCTTTAGCGACAACGCAAAAAGGGGCGATGACCGCGCTACCAAGTGAACAAGCCCTTATCGATTACATTCAGTAATCTTGTGCCCCTTGCTGCGGTAAGGGGCGACCTCTTGCTCGTTATACCTTCCCCCTTTTCTATCAAGCGTTATCGTCACGATAAACAACCTAAATTGAAGCATGCTGTCTATTTCTTTATAAAGCGCCCTCCCTGTTTCTAACAACAATGGCGCATCATGCAAACACTGATCGAAAACTTGACCACACATGGCTACTACATCTGGGATGATTTCCTATCTCCAGAGCAAGTCTCTGCATTAAAAGATTGCTTACCAGAAGAATGGAATAAAGCACGCATTGGTCGTAACGATGATGTGATGCGCGAGAGTGCGATACGTAGCGACAAGATCCGCTGGCTTTCTACCGATCTGGGCGATCCCGTTGGTCAGTTTTTAAGTAAGATGGAAATCATTCGCCAAACCGCTAACCAAAACTTTTTCTTGGGGCTATTTGAGTATGAAGCACATTTCGCCAAATATGAGAAAGGCGATTTCTACCAAAAGCATCTCGACTGTTTCCGTGGTAATGAGAACCGTCGCCTGACCACCGTGTTCTACATGAATGATGAGTGGAGCGACGAAGACGGTGGTGATTTGGTGGTTTACGATCTCGATGACAACGAAATCACGCGTATCAAACCAAAATCTGGGCGCTTGTTTGTTTTCTTCTCTGAGCAGTTCCCACACGAAGTGCTGCCTACCAATCGCGAGCGTTTTAGTATTGCGGGCTGGTTTAGAACCAACGGAGTCAAGGACAACATACTAGATATAGCGAACTAGGATCGGCGCCAGTTGAAGAACAACTGGCGTTTTTGTTTTTTCAGAGCTCACCAGAGTCAGGTTTAACCTTAAACTCCAATACCTTAGGCGCACACACATCAATGCATCGGCCACAGCTGATGCAATCTTGGCTCATAATCCGTCGATCACCAGACTTGAGTGGCTGTCTTAATACATCGGGCTCAGGACACACGTTATAGCAGTCCATACACTTGGTACAGGCCTCGCGCTGTGTCGCTTTCACGCGAATAAGGCTCTTACGACCGATCACGCCGTAGGTCGCTCCAAGTGGACAAAGGTGCCCGCACCAACCGTGCTCGACTAAGACAAGATCAAGCAAGAATACCAAAGCAATTAAGATCCAACCGGCTCCCATACCAAAAACCAAACCACGATGAAGTGTCGCGACAGGATCCACCCACGCCCAGAGCAGCGATCCCGATACTGCACTGCCAAGTAAGATCACGGGGATCAACCAGTAACGTATTGTCGGAGACCACTTAAAGCTGGTTTTGAGATTCAGCTTACGACGCAACCATGCCGCCATATCCGTGATGATATTTAATGGACACACCCAAGCGCAAAACGCGCGAGGAGCTAGCAAGGCATAAAAAACCACAACGATAGTGACACCGATTAAGGCATTCACCTCCGGCCAATGTCCGGTAGCTAACGTTTGCAGGACCAATAAAGGGTCACTGAGCGGCACAGTACCTAGCAGCATGCTAGACGACAAATTACCCTGTAAAATACCCCACGTAGGTCCCATCATAAACAGACCAACGATGGTGAGTTGACACAACCTACGTAGAATCAGAAATCGATGAGCACGCCACCAGCCTAACTCTCGGATCGCGTCTTTACCTGCATTTTTTGCGAGATTTTTAGCCATTATTTCCTCCCGTCATTGATGCGGATATGCTCACTTGGGGCAATATCCGGCGTTTCAGGGAACTGTCCATCGCGAAGCTCAACCTTCTCTTCCCAACCAAGCTGGTAATGATCGCCCATATAACCCTTCGCCAGTTCGATTGGCACAACCTTGATCACCGGAACTTCTGTCACACAGGCCTGTTCACACTTACCACACCCTGTGCATGCGTCAGAGTGCACCGTTGGGATAAACATGGCGTGGTATCCAGTTCGCTGGTTTCGTATTGGCTCTAGCGTGATGGCTTTGTCGATAAGCGGGCAAACTCGGTAACAGACATCACAGCGAAGTCCCTGCCAGTTAAGACACTCTTCGTGGTCGATCAAGACCGCGAGTCCCATTCGAGAATCATCAATATTGGTCAATGAATGATCGAGTGCCCCACTTGGACACGCCACCACACAAGGGATGTCTTCGCACATCTCACAGGGAATGTCGCGTGCCGTAAAGTATGGCGTACCCGATGCAACCGGTGAAAGTAGAGTTGCCAGCTTCAGCGTGTCGTAGGGGCATGCCTGAACACATAGCCCGCAACGCAGACAGGCTTGATCAAATTGGTTGCCTTCTAGCGCGCCAGGCGGGCGAATAGGGACACCGCCACTAGTTTTGGCTTGCCCTTGTTTAGACTGCAATCCCAAAACAGTTGCAGCAGCACCGACACCTACGGCGGTGCGTGCGGCGTCGCGGAGGAATCGGCGTCGGCTTTCTGAGGTTTTATTTCGTGACATATGCTCCGCCTTATTGGTGACTTATAACGTGCATTTATGCATAAGGCTTTCCCATAACTTTAATGGGAAAAGTGTCATTTGAAATAGTGCTTTGTGGTTATACGAGGGCTGGCTTGATATTTATCAAGTTAGCCGCGTTACTTTGATCACAATGCGGCATTCTAGTCAGCATTACACTTATGTGACAGCGTCACTTTAAGGTACGTAATGGCTTACAGAAGTATAGCCTACCGTGCTGATGAGTTTATTGATAGGAGAAGGGAACAGCGCGTCCCAGAGAAAGAAACTGGAACGCGCAGGGATTCGATTATGCAGTTTTAACGGCTTTAGACTCTGGGGCTTTCGAGTCGGTTTTAGCGGTATTAGCTTTAGCCGCGCTAACCTCTTTGCTGGTTTGACTTTTCAAAGATACGACTTCTTTTTCAGGTAACTCTGCGGTTTCACCAAAAAACTTACCGCCCGGTTCGATGCTCAAGTTGTTACTCCACACCTTACCTTTTACGCGACCATTCGCGAGAATTTGAATCTGCTCCGCGTGACAGTCACCCTCTAAGATGCCGTTGACCACAAGCTGCTTGGCAAACACTTCACCTTTTACGCGACCAGATTCGGCAACCACTAATACCCCTTCGATATGCAGTTGACCATCAACCACACCATCGACTTGAATATCGTTTTCTAGTTTGAGTTTTCCGCTAATAACACAGCCTTTGGCGATGAGAGTTGAAGCTGCTGAGCGACTCTTTGTTCCACTGTTTTTACTAAAGATTCCCATCTTATTGCTCGTTCCTTTTTAAAAATATCTTCGAAATCATTCACGCCCCACTCCACAAAGGGTTTGGGATCCAGCGCTCGCCCAACAAAGCGAACCTCATAATGTAGATGTGGACCGGATGACAACCCACTATTGCCCGAGATGGCAATCAGCTCACCTTTACGGACAAATTGTCCTGGACGAACTTCAAAACCTTTTAGATGTGAATAGGAGCTAGAGAAGCCAAATGAATGCTGCAATCTAAGGAAGTTTCCAGAGCCTTTGTTGCTGCGTCTGGTAACCTCAACGACACCATCCGCTGGCGCATAGATTTTGGTTCCGGTATTAACCGCAAAATCCAAACCACGGTGCATTTTGTATTTTCTAGTGACTGGGTGTTGTCGCTTACCAAACTGAGATGAAATGCGCTCTTTCCCAACAGGTGAACCGCTCGGTATCTGATTGAGCATGGTCATACGCACGTTAGAATGGATTGCAGCTGCATCAAGTCTCGAATCGAGGTCAATGTCATCGGTGGGCTCTGAAACCCCTAACACCTTTTCTAGATCCGCAAGACGCTCAGAGACTAATGTAATGCGCTCTTCCCGCTCAGACAGATCTTGTTGAAGACTCTGCTTAAGGTCTTGCAAATTTGCTAGCTCATCACCAAGGGTTTGTGACTCACTTGCCAGCTCTGCCTGCTTTAGCTCGGCGTAGTCCACTACCTCATACAAATGCTGAATCAACAAACCAGCGCCTAACACCAGCACCAAACCAATCCACGCGAGACTCTTTAAGCTGCGGCGCATTGATTTACTCAATTGCCAATGCGAAGAGCCGTTAATCGTTGAAATTGAGATAGTTAACTGATCTTTCATGATAGTACGGTATTCCCTAACCCTGATTCCTTTACTTAATCCACTAAGCTTAATCTACGAAATCCCTATGACAGGTACTAGTAAGAAACAGCAAAAGTGTGTCAGGACGTGATGTGGTTTCAGACAATTTAGAAAAAAACGTATTACGTTTAACAACTGATTAAAAACATCCGCAACAAAATCTTCTAGCTGGGTCGTAGCAATAAACAGATGCACTGTGTTAACTTGCCAAAAAACAGTATAAATCTGTAAAACAGCAGTCAAAACCGAGGCTTATATTGAAAATTGCACACATTGGCATGGGTGATATAGCCCAAAAGGCATATCTACCATTCACGACATCTCAAGCAGATGTTCATCCCATATTTTGCACTCGCGATACAGCGACTCTTAATGCGCTGGCAAGCAAATATCGTGTTATAGACACAACCACTCAGTATCAAGCTGTCCTCAACTTTAAGCCTGATGCGGTAATGATTCATGCCGCGACCTCTGTGCACCCAGAAATTGCCAGATATTTCCTCGAACATGGTGTTCCAACTTTCGTTGATAAGCCGCTGGCAGATAGCTTTGAAGAATGTGAAAGCCTGTATCAATTAGCAGAAAAAAGACAAGTACCGCTTTATATCGGTTTTAATCGCCGCCACCTACCTTTGATTAACCAACACTCCCTATCGGATACGGGAACTCTGAAATCGCTGCGCTGGGAAAAACACCGCCATGCACTTCCAGGTGATGCGAAAACTTTTATTTTCGACGACTTTATTCATCCATTGGACAGTATCAATCTTAACGGGAGCATTGAGTTCGATGATATCCATGTCCAGCACCAAATGGACGGTGCTAAGCTAGCTCGACTTGATGTAAAGTGGCAACAAGGAGGCGTGATCTTTGAAGCCTCGATGAATCGTCAATTTGGCATCACACATGAAGTCATTAGCAGTAGCCACGATGACAGAGCCTATCGCTTTGACTCATTTGTGTCAGGTCAATGCTATCAAAACAACCTTGTAGAGCAGGTTCAGCTCAAGGATTGGACACCAATGCTGGCAAGTAAAGGTTTTCACAATATGTTTGATGAATGGAAGGACGTCGTCTCCAGCGGCAAGATGCCACTAAAATTAATCGAAAGAAATCTTTCGACTCATCGAATTGCTCAAAAGCTACTTGACTTCATAACTTGATGAAATTCAGCTAGAAATTCACCACTGCCCTTCTAATATTGATAGTAGAAATCTGTTAGAAGGGTTATGTATGAAACGTTCGCTGCTCGTCATCTTTCCACTCGTCTTAGCACTACTTGGCTGTCAGAATGACGACAACGGCAAGGCGTTAGGCACGTTAGAGAGAGACCGTATTTCTTTCTCCTCAACGGCAAGTGAAATCATTCGCGAACTCCCCGTGCGTGAAGGGACCAGAGTCAAAACCGGTGACGTACTTGTGAGGCTCGACACCAAGCGCCAAGAGGCCGTGCTTGCTCATGCAATCGCTGAAGAGGCTAAAGCCAGCGCCTACTTACTTCGCCTAACTAATGGTGAGAGACCTGAGGACATCGCCGCGGCAAAAGCGCGCGTCGACATGGCTGAAGCCAAATTAACCGAGGCGCAGAAAAACTACTCGCGCGCCTCTGAACTAGTCAGAAAGAAACTTGCCAGCCAGTCTCAAAAAGACCAAGCCGTCGCTAGTCGCGATACTGCAAGAGCCGAGCTTAACTCAGCCAATGAAGAATTCTCAAAGCTAACCGCAGGTTCGCGTCCAGAAGACATTACTCAAGCTGAGGCCGCACTCGCAGCGGTGAGAGCGGATGTTGCGCTGCAAACTCAACAGCTTGATGAACTTACCATAGTAGCAACACGAGACGGCATATTAGATAGCCTACCCTATAACCTCGGTGAGCGAGTGTCTGTAGGCGCGTTTGTTGCTGTCGTTCTTGCCGACAGGATTCCCTATGCGCGCGTTTATGTCCCTTCTTCAGTGAGAGTCAAGTTTGTACCCGGCTTGCAAGTTAATGTTCATGTTGATGGTCTGGACGAGGTACTGACAGGTACGGTGCGCTGGGTTGCCGCCGATCCATCGTTTACCCCCTACTACGCGTTAACAGAGGATGAGCGTTCTCGACTCATGTATCTCGCTGAGGTTGACCTTCCAGACAGTGCTGAAAACTTGCCTACCGGCGTCCCTGCTCAAGTTGACCTACAAGGGCTGAAATAGATGACTGATATCGCTGTAACCGCAACCAATCTGGTCAAGAAGTTCGGTGACTTCACCGCTATCAACGGTATCAACTTGTCTGTGCCCAAAGGTAGTATCTATGGTTTTTTGGGCCCAAATGGGTGCGGAAAATCCACAACCATACGCATGTTGACGGGATTACTTAGTCCTACTGAAGGTGAAGTGAATGTTCTTGGCCTGCAGATCCCGGAGCAGTCAGAAGCCCTTAGGCTCAAGATCGGCTACATGACTCAGAAGTTCTCTCTGTATGATGACTTAACGGTTCTTGAGAATCTTCAGTTTATCGGTCAGATCTTCGGTTTAGACAGAGCGCTGCTTAAACAGCGAATAGCAGAACAGATGACCATCTATGGACTCACTGATCTTCAAAAACAGCGCGTTGGTGGTATGAGTGGTGGACAGAAACAGAGGCTCTCTCTTGCTTCGGCGACCATGCACCGCCCTGAATTGCTGTTTCTTGATGAGCCGACCTCTGCCGTCGATCCAGAGAATCGACGTGATTTTTGGGAGCAGCTTTTCGATCTTAGCGATCAAGGCACGACCATACTTGTCACTACGCACTACATGGATGAGGCGGAGCGCTGCCATCGACTTGCGATTATGGAATCCGGCGAAATGCGCGCAGATGGCGAGCCTGAAGAGCTGATGGACAATATGGGGGTCAACATCATTGAGGTCAAAGCACCTAACTTGAGAGCGCTGAAAGAACGTCTTATTGCTTGTTCAGAGGTTCGCTCTGCCGCTCAGTTGGGTATTCGACTGCGAGTACTGATCTATCAGAATGTGGCGGACCCGATTAAGTGGCTCATTCAAACTGTCCCTGAGCTCGCAGATGCCGAGCTCACTCCCGCAAGGCCGAGCCTAGAAGATGTGTTTGTCTCTGTCACAGGAGAAGGTCGCCAATGAAAAGCTTAACGCGCATGAGCGCCATCATGGTCAAAGAAATCCGCCAACTGTCGAGAGACCGCATTACATTTGGCATGGTGATCATGATCCCTCTTATCCAACTGATTCTATTTGGCTTTGCCATGAATACTGACGTTCGCAATATACCCGTCGCTGTCGTCGATAAGAGTGAATCCGCGCCGGGGCGAGTGATTGTCGAAGCGGTGAAAGTCACTCAGGTGGTCAATGTCAAAGCCTATTATCCCACGGTTAAGGAAGCAGAAACCGCAATCAGAGAAGGTGTGGTGCGTGCTGCTCTCATATTGCCCACTAACCTTACGCAGCGCATTACCCACCAAGAGACGCTCGGACAATGGCTTGTCGATGGCTCAGATACTATGGTCAGCGCTGCGTTGCTCTCACTTCAAACCATGCCCATCGCTGAGTTTGCCATCGCGGGCTATCAGCCCAACCAAACCAAAACCTTTGAAGCGACACTGCTCTACAACCCAAGCCAACGTTCGGCAGTAAATATTGTACCTGGTCTGCTTGGTGTGATCTTAACTATGACCATGATTCTATTTACCAGTGCCGCGATAGTGCGTGAACGTGAGCGTGGCAATTTAGAGCTACTCATCACCACTCCTATTCATTCGATGGAGTTAATGATCGGTAAGATCGTGCCCTATATCTTCATTGGTCTTATCCAGATTTTTATTATTTTGGGGCTAGGCTATTTGATTTTCAGCGTGCCGATTAACGGACAAATTAGTCAGATACTGCTTGGCAGCCTACTCTTTATCGCCGCAAGCTTAACGCTTGGGCTCGTCATCTCGACCATTGCTCAGACTCAGCTTCAAGCCATGCAGATGACGGTGTTCATCTTGCTTCCTTCCATTTTATTGTCTGGCTTTATGTTCCCCTATGAAGCCATGCCAATGGCGGCACAATGGATAGCCGAAGCATTGCCCGCGACCCACTTCATGCGCATGATCCGAGGAATTATTTTACGTGGCGCTGATTTAATGGACATGTGGCGAGATACACTCTGGCTCGCAGGGTTTACCGTCATCGGTATTGTTGTTGCTGCACTAAGATTTAAGAAGAACTTGGATTAATTCCCCTACATTTTTACTTGGCAAGGACACGCAATGGATAACAAGGATAAAACGGGAAAGGCTAGCGGAAAGAAGTTTGATCTTAACTTGCTGCGAGTTTTTGTGTCCACTTACGAGACAGAGTCGGTCACGAAATCGGCAGAACAGCTCGATTTAACGCAGTCATCGGTCAGTAACGCGTTGGCAAGGTTGAAAGACGCTGTGGGCGGTGAGCTCTTCACGCGCACAGGGCGTGGCATCAAGCCAACCCGCTTTGCGGTTGAGCTCTATGAGCACGTACAAGAGCATATTCTCGGGATTGATAGGTTCATCGAAGGACTCGCCAACTTTGAGCCAGAATCCAGTCGACGTCGATTCGTTATCTATTGTCATGAAGCAGCCCTACTGCGTCTGCACAAGCGTATGCATGTGTTTGAAAAATACCCCAACATCTCGCTTGTACTGAAAGAACTCCCCCCCAAAGACGCGCGTATCTACGAAGACTTGCGCATGGAAAAAGTAGACTTGGTGATCGATGTTGCTCCATCAGATAGTCGTGTATTTCAGTCTAAACTTCTACACAGTGACGGCTTGATCTGTATTGCCAGCGCAACTCATCCCAGACTACAAGATGGCAAGATGACCAAACAAAGGTACATGGACGAAAACCACGTACTGCTTAATATTCGTCGCGAGAATCTAACCTTTGTAGAATGGTTAGTGAGTGATGTGCTGCCACCCCGCAAAGTCTTCAGCCAACATTCATCCCTACTTGGTATGTTGCCGTCTGTATCACAGTCTCAAGCACTTGCAGTCGTGCCGGAAACTCTCTTTCTCCAGTACGGAGAGATGTTCAACTTACAGTCGTTGCCCTTCCCATTTGAAACCAAAACCTTTGACTCCTACATGGTGTGGCCTACAAAAATGGCCCGAAACTCAGCGCTCACTTGGCTACGAGGATTGATTGAAGATCAACTCAGAGCAAGCAAATAGAAAAGACCGCCCTTTGGCGGTCTTATGTTATGCAAACTGATAGACGTTTACTCCATTGTTGGCATCGTAAACGCGCTACTATGCTGCTCTAGGCGAACACTGGTTGGCCAGCGACTCGTGACTGTTTTCATTTTGGTGTAGAAACGAACGCCATCGTTACCATGAACATTGAGAGGACCAAATACAGAGCGTTTCCAACCACCGAAGCTATGGAACGCCATAGGAACTGGAATAGGAACGTTGATCCCAACCATACCCGCCTGTACATCTTCACTGAACTGACGAGCTGTCTCCCCATCACGAGTAAAGATTGCGGTTCCATTACCAAACTCGTGCTGATTAATAAGCTTTAGCGCCGTATCATAATCACTGACTCGAACTACTGCTAAGACAGGACCAAAAATTTCCTCTTGATAAATGGTCATCGTTGGCGTGACATTATCGATGAGTGTTGGACCTACAAAAAAGCCAGTTTCATTGCCGGCCACTGAAAAGTCTCGCCCGTCGATAACGATCTTCGCGCCTTGGCTCTCACCCGTAGAAATGTAATCACAGATCTTTTGTCTATGCTCCGCAGAGATAACGGGACCCATGTCGTTTTCTTGCCCGTCCACTAAACCCGGTCCGACTCGCATCGCAGCAACTTTTGTTTTGAGCTGCTCAATCAGTTGGTCTGCAATCTCATCACCGACAGCAACGGCAACCGATAGGGCCATGCATCGCTCGCCTGCTGCCCCGAACGCTGCCCCCACTATCGCATTCACCGCCATATCAAGGTCAGTGTCTGGCATCAGAATACAGTGGTTTTTAGCACCGCCTAGCGCCTGACAGCGCTTGCCGTGAGCTGAGGCTGTCGTGTAGATATACTCGGCGATTGGCGTTGAGCCGACGAAGCTGACCGCATCCACATTTGGGGACGTCAGGAGCGTATCCACTACCGTTTTATCGCCATTAATGACGTTGAACACGCCATCTGGCAGCCCAGCTTCTTTAAGCAGTTCAGCGAGCAGCAATGCCGTTGACGGATCTTTCTCTGATGGCTTCAAAATGAATGTATTACCAGTTGCTAAGGCAATAGGAAACATCCACATCGGAACCATAGCGGGAAAGTTAAAAGGCGTAATGCCCACGCATACCCCAACAGGCTGCATGAGAGAGTGGCTATCAACACCCGTCCCTACATTCGCTGAATGCTCACCTTTTTGCAGATGCGGGATACCACAAGCGAACTCGACCACTTCTAAACCACGCGTTACCTCACCAACGGCATCCGAGTAAATCTTGCCATGCTCGGTGGATATCAATCGTGCCAATTTATCCGTGTTCGCTTCTAGCAATGATTTGAACTTGAACATTACACGTGCACGCTTAAGTGGTGAGGTTTTTGACCACGAACTGAATGCTTGCTTGGCGACTTCAATCGCTTCGTTGGCCTCTTGTTCCGAACTGAGTACTACTTGTTTGATTTGCTCCCCTGTTGCAGGGTTATAGACAGGTGCAAAGCGTTCGCTGTGACTTGAAACGATTTCACCTGCGATATAGTTTTGAACGGTTTCCATATGTGCTCCAAATTCTCTGTGAGTTACGCGGTTTGCTGCCAAGCAGAAATTAGGGTTTGGTATTTCAGTTTGATTTGATTCTTAAAGGTTTCATCATCGATCGTCCCAGCAAGCCAGGCACGAGACGCATCGCCAAAGATAGTTCGACCAACAGCAAACCCTTTGACTAATGAGCTCGCTCTCGCATTGGCAAAGCCTTTGATTAACTGCTCTTGAGGGGCATCTAACCCGAGCAACACCACGCCGTGACAGTGAGGGTCTTGATTCTCGATCACACGCTCTAGCTGACTCCACGACGAGGCTGTTAATGCAGGCAGTTTCCACCAATCGGGCTTAATAGCTAGCTCATAGAAGCGCTCGATGGCCGCAATATAGTTTGTTTCATCTTGGGGGAGGTCTTTTGGAAGAATGACCTCGAGCAGCAGCTCATGGCCAGACTGACAACAGGCTAAGTACACTTCTTCGAGAATCTTCTCTTGCTCTACTCTAAGCCCCTGCTCATCATCTGGGTGATAGAAAACTAAGCACTTCACAATGTGCTCTTGTGGCCAAGACACCAGTTGAGAACCAATATTGCCGTGTTCGAGCACCAGAGGTCGGGAGCTTGGCAGTTCGATAGGACGACCTATCCACCAGTCTTTGCCTGTGGCTTGATTAAGCGCCGCTTGTCCGTAAGTACTATCGCATAATAGTCCCGCTTGCCCCTGCAGCCCCAGTTCGTCTACCGACTCTTGGTATGCATTTAAAATCAGTTGCTTAAGAGGTGAAATTCGAGACACTGATACGCCAGCATCTTGAGCCATTTGCTCAAACTGGCTTCGATGATCAAATGCCAGTATGCACAAGTCGCCCCATGACTTATCTCGTGTTGTCACTCGGTGAAGGTGGTTTAGCTTGGTATCAAGATCAGGTCTAGGGACGGATTCTGCACGAGATAAGTAATCATCCAATTCTTCTTTACTCGGCATTGCGGGTGCGCAGCCATGTCGAGAAACGACCAGAGCGCCGCAGGCGTTGGCATAATCACACGCTTGCTGCCAGCTTTCATCATTGAGGTAACCTCTTAGTAAGCCGGACATAAATGCGTCGCCCGCACCAAGCACGTTAAGCACATCCACTCGAACCCCCGTTGCATTGATGGCGCCGTCAAGGTGATCTGGGATTTGCGATTCATACACTGAACAGCCTTGTGCTCCTCGCTTACAAACCAAGACCGCATCTGTCGCTTTTCGAACGCCATTTAGCGCTTGAAGGGTATCTGTGAACCCACCTGCAATATGGAACTCTTCTTCCGTACCAACAATAAGATCAAACAAACCTAATACTTCTTGCAACTGGTCAGTGACGGCTCCAGATTCGATAAAGCGCGTTTCCCCATCGCCAAGCGACGTGAGCCCCCAAAGCACTGGGCGATAGTCGATATCAAGTGCCGTTCTAACACCGTGTTTTCTAGCGTAACGGAGCGCCGTTAAGACGGCATCACGGGTTTTCGGGTTAGAGAGATGAGTTCCAGTAATCGCTAGGCAACGCGAGGAGGCAATATACTCTTCATGAACGTCATCTGCTGTAATCGCCATATCAGCACAGTTGTCACGGTAGAAAATCAGCGGAAAGGTATCTTCATCTTTGATACCAAGAATCACCAACGCCGTCAGCCGCTCTTTATCAGTAATTAAATAGCTGGTATCAACGCCGAGTCTATTTAGCTCCTCGCGTAAAAAGCGCCCCATGTGCTCATCACCAACTCGAGCGAGCATTGACGACTTTAAGCCTTGTCTTGCCGTACCATAGGCGACGTTCCCCGATGACCCTCCAAGGTACTTGGCAAAGCTACTCATATCTTCTAAACGGGAGCCTATTTGTTGACCGTAAAAATCGACGGCGACCCTACCCATACAGATCACGTCAAACATCTTATCCTGCTGCCTCATCATGTAATCTCCTCCAAGACCAAATGAAACGTTTATTTCATTTTATTATAGGATGAAATTATTCTAGAAAACCGTGATCTGTCGCTTCTTTTTCGACCAAACCGAACAGCCGACGCAGAATACGATAAGATTTTGATAATATTTTTTCATTTATCGACAATCTCATTTCAAAACTCAATACGAACAAAAGCTCTAGTGGATACTTTAATTAAACACACGTTAAAAAACATGTATTTAACATTAAATCAAACACTTAAATTCAAAATTAGCACTAAGCCAAGAAAACCAATGAGATCAGCGTAACACTTTTAACATTTATGCCACATTAACAGTGGTGATAATTTAAACATCAACATATAGTTAAAAACCAACGGGGGATAGAAAATATTTTTCAACAAATGCTATCCAAACCGTTCTATAAAAAGTCAGAGTAAATACTGAATAAACACTCTAGAAATTTCATCTGATAACGAAATGAAATGTTCATATTTATCGAAAGATAGGTGTGATGGATACCAAGGAGGCATTTATGCCAACGGAGAAACAAGGGATTACTATGTTGCTGGACAGATTGTTAACACTCGCGTCAAACACGAAAGCACTACTCAAAGGTACGTTAATGGTGATGGGACTGATTGTTCTTACAGCCTGCGGCCAAGAGGCGAAACAAGAAGACGTGACACGCATCGGCGTCGCGATACCAAACTTCGATGACACCTTTATGGTCTACATGAAAGACGCGATGGACAAATACGCGGATCAATTTGATGGCAAGGTCGAGCTGACCTTTGTGGATGCCAAAGAGGATGCCGCTAAACAGCTAGGCCAAGTCGAAAATTTCATTGTTCAGCAAATGGACGCCATCATTTTGGTTCCGGTCAACACTGATGCAACTCAGCCGCTTACAGACCGAATCATTAAAGCAGGTATCGAACTTGTGTACCTAAACCGTCGACCTGATTACCTCCCTGACAGTGTTTTCTACGTGGGTTCCGAAGAGCTGAAATTTGGCGAAACACAAGCTCAATACATCACGGATTCTGTAGACGGAGGCAATGTTGCGATACTAATGGGTATGTTGACTCATGAAGCTGCCGTTATGCGCACCAAAGGTGTAGAAGACTTCTTGGCAAACAATCCGAATTTCAATGTGGTAAGAAAGCAAACAGGTCTATGGCAGCGCTCGCAAGGCATGACTGTAATGGAGAACTGGCTCAACTCTGGTGATCAACTTGACATCATCGTTGCCAATAACGACGACATGGCACTCGGTGCAATTCAAGCGCTTCGCGCCGCTGGCAAACTGGATGACACGCTCGTCGTGGGTGTTGATGCCACCCCTGATGGTCTCGTCGCGGTAAAAGATGGCGCGCTAAGCGCTACGGTATTCCAAGATGGAGCCGGTCAAGCTCGAGGCGCGATTGATGCAGCGGTTGACGCTGTTAACGGCAAACAACACGAACAAGTGACGTGGATCCCTGCCGAGCTCGTGACTCAAAGCAATCTAGAAGCATTTGAAGCGAAGCAGAAAGGTTAACCACCCTCGCTCCGTATTCTCCCCCTCTCAAGAATACGGAGCATTTTTCGGAGTAGTAATAGTATGAGTCAAGTCCTACTAGAAATGCGTGGCATTACCAAAACCTTCCCAGGTGTAAAGGCGCTCGATAACGTTCAGCTCACGTTAAAACAAGGTCGAGTCATGGCATTGATGGGTGAAAACGGTGCCGGAAAATCTACGCTAATGAAGGTGATGTTCGGTATCTACCAGCGCGATAGCGGCACCATTCGCTACAAAGGTGAGAATGTTGAGTTCCAAGGTGCAAAGGAAGCACTTGAAGCTGGTATCTCAATGATACATCAGGAGCTATCGCCAATTTTGCACCGCAGTATCGCGGAAAACATCTGGTTAGGTCGAGAGCCTCTTAAAGGCCCTTTACGACTAGTAGACCACGCCAAAATGTACAGTGATACCGCAGAGTTGCTGGCGAAGTTAGATCTTAAGCTCGACCCTAAAACACCAATGAGTGATCTCACGGTTGCCACCATGCAAATGGTCGAGATCGCCAAAGCGATCTCGTACCAATCCGAGATCATCATTATGGATGAACCGACCTCAGCGCTCACTGACAAAGAGGTAGACCATCTTTTTGACATCATTGAAATGCTAAAAGCTCGTGGCTGCGCCATTGTTTATATCAGCCACAAAATGGATGAGATTTTTAGAATTTGCGACGATATCACCGTGTTCCGTGATGGTTGTTTTGTGGGCGAGCGAGAAGCAAAGGCAACCAACAACGACGAGCTGGTGCAGATGATGGTAGGTCGTGACTTAGGCGATGTATTCCCACCAGCCACCGCCAAGCCCGGCAAAACACGGTTAGAAGTTGAGAATCTCAGCGTCGATGGCGCATTCAACGACATCAACTTCACACTCCATGAAGGTGAAATACTCGGTATTGCAGGTCTTGTGGGAGCGGGACGAACAGAACTGATTGAGACGCTATTTGGTGTCAGACAGAAGGATACTGGAACCATTAAAATTAATGGTGACATAGTGGAAATCAATACGCCACAAGATGCCATCCAACACAAAATGGCTTTCCTAACAGAGGATCGACGTCATTCAGGGCTCTACTTGATGCTCGATATCTTCGCCAATACTTCGATTGCTCATTTGGACGCATACCGAAATAAAGTGGTCAATGTGTTAGATGTCAGAAAGATGAAGCAAGACAGCCAAACACATTGTGAAAAGCTGAAAGTCAAAACGCCAGGCATGTACGAAATGATCGACAACCTCAGCGGCGGTAACCAACAAAAGGTGTTGCTAGCTCGATGGATGCTGACTAAGCCCGATATCCTGTTCCTCGATGAGCCAACACGAGGCATCGACGTGGGGGCAAAATCCGAAATCTACAAGCTCATGCGCTTGCTGACTGGCATGGGTAAAAGCTTAGTCATGATCTCTTCAGAACTACCGGAAGTCATGGGAATGAGTGACCGCATCTTGGTGATGCACGAAGGCAAGCTCAAAGGTCTTATCGACGGACCTGAAGCGACCCAGCAAAAAATCATGTCGATGGCACTCAATTAGTTAATTGAACCACCCCCTAAATTCAATCACCACGAGTCCTCAGCAGAGCGACTTGAGGAGAGAGTAGTAACTCAAGGAATGCAGTTATGATTGCGAAACTGATTAAATCGACCTCCCCAGAAGGTCAAACCCAAACCAATTTCAAGAGAATGATATCCAAGTATGCGATTTACGTGGTGTTTGTTGTCATGTGCGTCGTCATGTCTATCCTCTCGCCCGTTTTTTTGTCGGTCGCTAACTTGCTCAATGTCATGACACAGATGGCCAGTATTGGTCTACTTGCTCTTGGTGTCACCATCATCATTATTACTCGGGGCATCGACTTATCATCTGGTTCGGTGCTCGCGGTCGCGGCGGTCGTTTCAGCAAGTATGGCGCAGACCATTGATTGGTCGATGCGTATGTACCCAAACATGCCTGAGCTGCCTATCATAGTGCCGATCATTGCTGCTTTGGCTGTGGGTGCATTGTGTGGCTACATTAATGGTGCGCTTATCGCTTACACGGGGATCCCTCCTTTTATCGCTACACTTGGCATGATGATCGTCGCGCGCGGCGCAGCACTGCTCTATTCAGATGGTCGCCCTGTGAGTAGCCTTATCGACTCGTATCAATGGATTGGTCAAGGCAGCATCGTTGGGATACCCGTCCCCGTCATCATCTTTGCCTTTATGGCGTTTGTCTCGTACGTACTGTTGAACTATACCCGTTTCGGAAAGTATGCGTATGCGATTGGCGGTAACGAAACCGCGGCGTATGTATCGGGCATCAATGTAAAGCGTTATAAAATATTGGTTTATACCTATGCTGGCCTTCTCGCTGGTATTTCAGCACTAATCTTGGCAGCTCGAATCAACTCAGGTCAGCCTGGTCTCGGTATCATGTATGAGCTAGATGCTATCGCAGCGGCGACCGTGGGTGGTGTTTCGCACGCTGGCGGTATTGGTACTATCCAAGGAACTATTATAGGCACCATGATCATGGGTGTCCTACAAAACGGTCTCGACCTTCTCAACGTCTCAGCGTATTGGCAGCAGGTGGTTAAAGGCTTAGTTATCATCTTTGCGGTGATGTTTGATATGAAACGTCACAAGAAGAGTAAGTAATCACTCCCGCATCAAGACACTAACTTTGAGTAGGGTACGAAGTGGTGCTCTAACCTTGGAAGCACCACTCTCGGTTTAGCTCAACGCGCCTTGTCCGAGGCGCTTTTTTCTTTTTGCTTTACTGCCTTCTTTAAACTCGATACTGACAGCTATCACAACACGCCCTACCCACAACACAGTTTCGATGAAACAAATATTTCAAATAGGCTCTCAATAGGGTATTTTATTGAAATGCAAACAAAAGTGAGTTTGGAGCTATCTATGCCTGTGGCAACTACATTGAGTGAACTTCAAGAGCAAATTCGAGAGCAATATAGCGAGCTGAGCAAACGACTTCAGCAAGTCGCCAAGTATGTACTTGATAACCCGAATGATATCGCCTTGGAAACGGTAGCTGTCATTGCTCAAAAAGCGGAAGTGCCACCTTCTACCTTAATCCGTTTTGCCAGTGCTTTTGGTTTTAGTGGTTTCAATGAGATGAAACAGCTATTTCGCAACAAGATAGTGGAAGAAACCTCAAGCTACACTGATCGCGCCAGAATCCACAAGCAGCTACAGACAGAGCCGTTGGCACCCGAAAGCCCTAAACAGATACTGCAAGAGTTTGCCAGCGCCAACTCACAAGCAATGAATTTTCTTGCGAATCAGACCTCTGAAGACGATCTCAATCGTGCTATCGATACTCTAGAAAACTGCGAGAACATCTACCTTATTGGTTTGCGCCGCTCATTCAGTGTCGCTTCTTACTTTACCTATGCGCTGCGCCACTTAAACAAACGCGCATTTTTGATTGATGGCTTAGGTGGGATGTACGAAGAGCAGCTGAGTATGATCGGCGCGAACGATGCCGTCGTCGCCATCAGTTTTAGTCCATATGCCAATGAAACCATCGCGCTGAGTGAAATTGCCTCTAAAGCCGGTGCCAAGCAGATCGTGATCACTGACAGCCAGGTAAGCCCACTTGCCGCGTTCAGCGACGTCAGTTTTGTTATCAAGGAAGCAAAGGTTGACGCATTTCGCTCACAATCTGCTTCGCTTTGTTTGGTTCAGAGTATAGCCGTCGCCATGGCAATTAACAGCGAAGATAGTCAGTGAGCCACAGATAGCTTCGAAACATTAAGTAATCTACCCACGGCGAGTAACTTCTCCATACTTTGCACACATTTCGCTATTACCATTGAAAGCCAAGCAAAGGTCAATCAAGGGAATAGCTTGACGTTACAATTTCACGAAATCATCAACATACCGGAGAAAGGCTTCTTTGTTCTTGATGAAGACCACAAAGTTCGCGGCCCATTTATTACCAAAGAGATAGCTTACGAATTCGGTAGAAGTATTGAGTTGCTCAAAGGCAACGACTTAGCAGCTCTAACAGGTGAAGGCAAAGAGACAGGGCACAGTTTCTTTAGTGGACAAAAGTAATTGAGCCAATGGCAATTTGGCTGCGGCAGAACGATAAGACCCGCTCCCCCTAATACCCAAAAGGGGCCCTAACTCCTTGGGCACTTGGTTTACGCTTCGCACTGGAATGCGGCGGCCCTAATAGAGCGCATTGCTTTTTTACCGCCAATTCCACGGCTACTCGGCTCTAGTCTGGTGATTGCGACGGTATTGGCGTTGGGATATTTGTCCTCTGCCATAATTCTCAGCACGGATTCATGGTCAGCTCGACGGTGCACGCGAATGATCACTGGACCAAGTTGCTCACATTGCGCCGATTGGGCATCCTCAAGCTTGGCTACCGCTACGTTATTGCCTGTAGGCATATTTGCACAGCCTGTCAGTAATAGTGCGAATAGCGCTGCGCCAATAAATTTATACATTCGAGTTTCCTCCGGTTAATGTGACAATCTCGTTTACGTGTTTGCAGTTTCGACGATTTTTGAGCCCAAAACAAAACACATACCATCACGTTAACTGATGGAAATGTTTAGTGACCCTAGGCCAACGTACTTAACTTCACAATAATTCCGACTTCTCGACTACACTGGTATCCGAGGAACCTCATGCTAGGAGTGATAATGAACAGCGCGAATAACGTACTTGGCGAGCCGTTAGAGCTTTGCGGCTGCAAACCTAATACTGGGTATTTTAGAGATGGCTACTGTCGTACCGTTGGTAGCGACATGGGTCAACACACTATCTGCGCCGTCATGACAGAGGACTTCCTCATCTTCACCAAAGCCCGTGGCAATGACCTTTCTACTCCCAGGCCAGAGTTTGACTTCCCAGGGTTAAAACCAGGTGATCGTTGGTGCCTTTGTGCACTGCGCTGGAAAGAAGCTTGGCAAGCGGGAATGGCCCCATTAGTCGTGCTAGCGAGTTGCGAAGAGAGCTCCCTTGAAATTGTTCCACTCGATGTATTGACCATGTATGCCACCACCTCACAATAAGCCGAGAAGCTCAGAGTAAGCCAAGAAGATTGAACCAAGAGAGCATCTGACTTGGCGTGATAGCGAGTATCTGCCGGTCATTTTATGCGTTTAATAACCAGTAGCCACATAATTGCTGATAACAAACTGAATTAATGTTCTGGATAATCCTATTACTCTTAATCGCGACAGTCGTCTTTGGTCCTGGCCTATGGGTCAAGCACGTGATGGAAAAATACAGTCAACCGGCTGACCGCTACCGCGAGCAGGGAAGCGGTGCTGAGCTAGCTCGTCACCTGTTGGATAGTTTCGGCTTAGATAACGTTGACGTAGAGGAGACCACTCAAGGTGATCACTATGATTCCGCAACCAAGGCTGTCCGTCTTACGCCGAACAACTACTCAGGGCACTCACTAACGGCAGTGACTGTCGCCGCCCATGAAGTAGGGCATGCCATTCAAGATTCGCGTAGAGAGACCTTGTTCCTGGCTCGGCAAAAGCTGGTAAAAACAGCCATAATTGGCGAGCGCATTGCTGGATTGATGCTTGTTGCAGCGCCTGTTGTCCTTATGCTGACTCGCGTGCCGCAAGCGGGTGCGATAACGATTATGATAGGTGTTGTTTCGATGGCATTAAGTACCTTGGTGCACCTGTTGACTCTTCCGGTTGAGTTCGATGCCAGCTATGGTAAGGCTTTGCCTATCCTAAAGAAAGGCAACTACCTGCACGATGGCGACCTAAAACATGCAGAGAAAATTCTGAAAGCGGCAGCACTGACCTATGTCGCAGCCTCGCTGACGAGCTTGCTAAACCTTGGCCGATGGATCGCCGTTCTCCGCCGCTGATTGGTAAGTGAGGTATCTAACCTAGATACCCCATAGCTTATCAGCCCATCCTATTAGGATGCTGTCTTTTCAGATTAGAAGTTAAAGCAACACGGTCCGCTTTTCATTCATAGACGCTATCGCCGCATCAGCAAGGCGCAACGCAAACTCACCATCGGTTCCTGAACAGTTTGGCTCTGCGCCATTGAGAACGTCAACAAAGTGCTGCCACTCGGCAATATACGCCTCTTTGTATCGCTCTAAGAAGAAGTGCAGTGGTTTCGCATCTTGGGCACCGCTATCGGAAGTGCTCGTCACTAGGTTCTCACGAACGTTGGCTACTTGTAGCATTCCTTTTTCGCCATGCAGTTCAATGCGTTGATCATAGCCATATCCAGACTTGCGACTGTTTAGAATGGTCGCAATCGCACCCGAGGCGAAGTTCAGAACAATCACACCAGTATCTATATCGCCCGCTTTACCGATCTCAGGATCAATTTTACAACTGCCGTGAGCAGTGATCGAGGTAGGGTCTTCACCTAAGATGAATCTCGCCATATCAAGATCGTGAATGCTCATGTCACGGAACATACCGCCAGACACCTTGCTGTACTCGGCTGGTGGTGGCTCGGGATCGCGTGAGGTAATGGTGAGCGTTGCTGGCTCACCTACTTCACCATCAACTACGCGTTGCTTTAAGTTCGCAAAGTGTGGATCGAAGCGACGATTAAAACCGACAAGCAGAGGAACCTTATATTGCTCGACGACACCTAAGCAATCGCGCACCCTGCTTGAATCTAGATCAATCGGTTTCTCGCAAAAGATCTTTTTGCCCGCTTTCGCACCAAGTTCAATCAAGTCAGCATGGGTATCAGTAGCCGAGCAAATACACACGGCATCCACATTACTGTCCCCCATCGCTTCTTCAATCGATTGACGCTTAGCATCATATTGGTCACACAACATGTTGGCATTCACATCATAAGGGTCGATGACTGAATACAGGTTAGTTTCAGGGTGATTGGCAATGTTTACCGCATGAACTTGCCCAATGCGCCCTGCTCCAAACAGCGCGATATTATACATTCTGCACTCCTTCCTTTGCTTGTCATTGGCCTCACTCGACACTGAGTCAGACCAGAATAAATGGTTCATGAGCGGCATCGCCTCCGTTGGTAGCCATACAACACTCATTACGATTACTTGTAATCCTTAGAATTGATCCATGCGTGGTCGCATTCCCAACTAAATTGCCATTTACGTTTAGGTCCCGCCATTACGTTCAAGTAGTAACTGTCATATCCCGCGACTGTAGCGACTGGGTGGTAGCCTTTTGGCACCATAACCACATCTTTGTCGTAAACGGCCATACATTCATCAAGCTCGCGATTATCTGTGTATACACGCTGCATACAAAAGCCCTGAGATGGGTTTAAGCGATGGTAGTAGGTCTCTTCTAGATAGGTTTCCTTGCCATCAATATCTTGGTCATGCTTATGGCTTGGGTAAGAACTGGTGCAGCCTTCGTTGGTAAAGACCTCGACCACCAGCAAGCTGTCTGCGGGTTTGTCATCAGGGAGAATATTGTGCACATACCTTTGATTGTGCCCTTTGCCTCTGTGCTCTGCGTCAACCTCTTGCGGCGTGATATATCGGGTCTCTAAATTACCCTTGCTCGGCGCCTCACACACGGCAAGTTCTAAATCGGTTTCAGCAACAACTTGAATGCGCTGCTGTGGCGCGACATAAACCGAATGCGGCTTGATACGCTGCTGGTCGGTGTCTTTCTCAAATGGTGACATACGCTCACCGATATGACTAAAGACCTGATTGCCTACTGTCACCGTCGCCTTACCCGATACCAGAACTAAGCATTTTTCAGTCGCAGAGCTTTCGAGAACCAAGGATTCACCAGATGCAATCTCGTGAACAGAGAATCCAACATATCCCCAGTTGGCACTCTCAGGCGTAATCGATTGAACTCGAGAATCGGATTGTGATTGAGAATACTTCGACAGTAGGTGAGACATAGGGGATTCTCCGTTGGTGGCATCGTTATTTCATGAAATATTTAATTCAATATTATACTTATGAAATATTTATTTCGTGATATACACAACAAAGTCCACTTAATGCTGAGATTTTTCTCTGCTAAGTGGACTTCACCACGAGTAAACGGTTGTTCAAATCAATGAAAGGTTAAAACAGTGCTTTCATGCCCTTAAGCATTTTGGTCGCTACATCGTAATAATCCTGCTCCCACATTTGGTCATTGAGGTATTCACCTGAGTAGAATCCTTGATAGCCGGTTGATTGGATGGCGTCGACCCATTCTTTAAGCGGAATATCGCCCTGTCCGATGAAGTGGCCTCGCAACTCTCTCTCGTCCGGCCACGGTGCGCCCTCTTCTGGACGCGCGCCATCAGAGATATGGACGTTATAGATGAGCGAAGGGTCGATACTGGCTATTTGCTCGAGACTTGCTCCGCGACATGCCCAGAAGTGCCAGGTATCAAGAACGAAGCCGAAGTTGTCACGCCCTACTGCATCCAACAAGCGATAGTAGTCGTCTAGCGTTGCAATCGGTGTCCATGCTGCTCCCTCGTACTGAAAGCGAACACCGTAGTCTTTACCAATATCGGCAATAGAACGAATGTTCTGTGCGGTGAGTTCAATGTTCTGATCTAGCGTCAAACCATTCAATGCTTCGAAGGCATTAAGCTGTATCGTCGGCGCACCGATCTTTTGAGCAAACTGACACAGGATCTCAGTATCTTTGAATAGCTGCGCTTTCGAGGCTTTGTCAGTCACTTCGATAGCACCAATGATGTCAATCGCCGTCGGTTCAATATTAAAGTGGTCAAGGCGCTGTTTAAACTGCTCAGCAGATAAGCCTGCTTTGATGTAGCGCCACAACTTTTCGGTATGAATTTCAAGACCTTGATAGCCAGTATCATGAGCGAGACGAATGTCCGACATGACATTGCTGTGCAGTGAGCACATTCCGTGTAAAGCAAAACGCATGGAGAATCTCCTTGAATTTAGGCAGCAAGAGACCAAGCCTTGCTGCTTCAGCTTTACAAGGCTTACTCTTTAATTGGGTTGGTGGTCATTAATGGTGATTATTTCACTTCACGGCACATCAAGCTGACCGCGAGAGTTTGGGCAAGATACATTGAGCTACTCAAAGAGCGGAATCCCATCACTTCACCCTCTTGGACCTCGAAACAGACTTCCATCTTACTGCCTTGAGGCGTCATTTGATTGTCGGTAATAGCGATAATCGGTACGTTCTTCTTATACGCTTCGTCAATGAGATCACTGGTCTCTTGCGCGTAAGGGTTAAATGTCACCGTAAATAGCACGTCTTTCTCATTCATTCGACGTGTCATAGGCGACAACATACCGCCATGGTCATCTAACAGCACCACGTTGTTGTCTGATTTCATCAGTGCGTACCAGAGATAAAATGCAACTGGGTACGCTCGGCGCATCCCTTGAATGTAGATGGTTTCCGCTTCTTCAAGCATCGCTACAGCACGTTCAAGCTTCTGTGGAGAGACCATGACTTGTAACTGCTCTAACGCATCAATGTTGGCGTCACCGAAGTCCTGAAAGATGGCTTGAGGAGAGTCATGTGGCACGTCTTCCATCTCACGTGCTTTACGAACACGTTCTTTGTAGTCTCTTGGGCGATTCAGATACTGATCTCTGAACAGTATCTGCATAGACGTAAAGCCATCAAAGCCCATTGCATTAGAGAATCGACTCAGTGTCGACAGCGGTACATTGGCTTGCTGGGCAATGGTAGCCATGGTTTCTACGGCGACCAGCATTGGCTGTTCCATGACAAAGTCGGCTACCTGCTGCAATCTACTGCTCAAGCTATCGTAGCGCTTCACAATAAGCTCGCGCAGCGTGTCTAAATCAGCGGGCACTTTTACTTCTACATCCATAGTGATAACGCTCTCCTATTCGAACGCAATAAATAGTCAACCGGTCCCCTTCCCTATGTTAGGTTGGGGACTCTATTTTAAGATAATAACTCAAAGTTGCGAATCGCTTCTTGCTTAACATACGGCATTGCCTTCTGCATAAAGTAGATTCGATCAAATTTCTGTGGTTCATCATTCATATAACCACGTAAATTGTGACCCAATGCTTGACGCAAACAGGTGCCGATATTGAACTTAGATACGCGGCTCTGTTTTAGCTTAAGCATATCTTCGTCGCGAATTCCGCTGGTGCCATGAATAACAAGCGGCACGCTGACTTCGCTCGCGATGCGGTCCAAACGACCAAAATCAATCGTACAGGTTGGCTCCGTCAGGCGGTGAATATTACCGACTGAAATGGCCACACAATCAACGCCGCTTTCCTCAGCAAAACGCGCAGCATCTTCCGGTTCGGTATAAATAGACTTGATATGATCACGTCCTTCTTCGTAAGGAACCGAACCAATTTCGCCCTCAACCGATGCGCCCAACGCATGTGCCACATCGACCACTTTCTTAGTACGAGCAATATTCTCTTCAAGTGTTAGCTGGGAGCCATCGAACATCACTGAGCTGAATCCAGCTTTCAGTGCACGATAAACAATATCCTCTTCATAAGTATGGTCTAGGTGCAAACAAACAGGCACGCTGCTCTTATGAGCAAGATTTAGGAACATAGCTGCTGCGGTCTCAACGCCATAAAAATCCACAACATCTTTGTTGCAAGCAAGGATAACTGCCTTACCAACCTCTTCCGCTGCCTCAACTACCGCTCTTGCGTCTTCGTAACCAAAAACATTAAAGCATGGTACGGAATAATCAGAGGCCGCTGCATCGGGTAATAGATCATTAAGATTAACTAACATGCATCGCCTCCTATTTGAATTTCGCAATCATATCTTTGATACCAGGAATGGTATTTACTTGATACTCATGGTGTGGGTCAAAGTGTTGGATCAAAGACTTGTCTGTTTTGCCAACGATGATGGTGAAGTAATACATCTCATAGCCAGGCGCTGCCACACTTGGGTGATAACCTTTGTCGATTGCAATCACTGACCCCGTTTTTACATGATAAACCGGACCATGGTCATCTTCGTGCTCGTAGAGGAACTGTGCGCCAAAGCCGAAATCTGGGTTGAAACGGAACTGATACACTTCTTCGTATAGCGTTTCACGGCTGCCATCTTCTTTCACACGGTCTTCATCATGCTTGTGTGGTGGAAAACCTGACCAGCCACCCGCACCAACGGTAAACAGCTCACTGACGAGCAAACGACCGCGTTTGTCTGAGTTAGACTGACCAAGAACATGCTTGATCTTACGGTGTGTTTTGGTGTCATCAGAACCGTATTGAACGATGTCGACATTCTCTTCGCGTACACAGAATGGTTCTAGAGAAGCTTCAAACTTACCGCCAGCAATCATGATGTCGGCATTTTCGCTCACACACTCTATTTGTGCTGTATAGCCTAATGGAACGTAAACCGCTTCTGGGTTGCCGTCCCATACAGAGGCACGCTTACCGATGTTGTCGAACACTTGTGTGTCATCGCCATTGGTCACCGACACGCTGCAAGTACCGCCCGCTAGAACAATCACAGACTCGTAGCCTTCAACTTCGTGGTTGAACGTTCCGCCTTGAGTCAGACAAACTTGGTTGAAATAACACAGAGGTGTCACTTCGTCATTAATACCTACAATGGGCTCATTTTTATTATCGTAGGGTGGTATGTGTTTACCCATGTTCTTTCTCCTCACTGCTCTTTTTATGAGCGCAGTTTTTATTCCTAAACTTATTCACTGATAAAAAAACCGGGCCACGATGGTTGTATTTTCGCGAGTATCTGGAGTCGAAATACCGGCCCGGGAGACTAAAAGCTGTCTTCAAAACCACATCAAACTGATGCCATCAAACACCTTGGTTTCTTGTCTCAATAAAATCAAAAAGCTGCTCTTTGGTTGGCATAGCTTCGGTGCAGCTATCGCCGCTCACGTTTATCGCCGCTGCTGCAGAGCCGTTTCTGACGCCTTCTTGCAGGGTGCCACCGTTCACTAACGTCCAAATCAAACCACCAGCAAATGAGTCACCAGAACCAAATGGCTTGTTCACTTCCACACGGAAGATGCCTTGTTGGAACTTGGAGCCATCACGGCAGTAGACTTTTGAGCCAAACTCGCCCGCCTTAATCACAACAATCTGCGTGTTGTCACGCATAAAGCGCTCTGCTGTGGCGTCGTCGTCTTTATTGCCCGGTGCAATCACGGTTTCCATCATGTCGAACTCTTCGCGATTACCAATCACGATGTCAGACAGACTCGATGCGATGCCGTAATAAATCGAAGCGTCAGTATCGGTGCGCCATGAGTAAGGGCGATAATCGACATCCAGCACTACGAGCGTATTGCTGCGACGAGCGTGCTGCATCGCCAAAAGCGTCGCTTCACGGCTTGGGCTCTCTGACAGCGCAGTGCCGGTAACCACCAGTACTTTAGAGCTCGCTATGTACTCAGGATCCACCTGCTCTGGCTTGATCGTCAGATCCGAAGCGTTATTGCGATAGATAAGAACCGTACAGTCGCTCGGCTTCATCTCTGTAAACGCGACAGAAGTGCGAGAGCCCGAATCGTCCGTCATCATGCCATCGAGGTTTATCCCTTGATCTGACATGTAACCTTTGACATAACCGCCAAACGCATCGTCAGCTACACAGCCAATAAAACCTACTTTGCCACCCAGCTTGCTCACCGCGACTGCAATGTTGGCAGCAGAGCCACCAACAAACTTGTTGAAGCCCGAAATGTCCGCCATATCGGTTTTTGATTCGCGGGCGTATAAGTCCACACCCGCGCGTCCTAAAACGATGGCATCCAACGGTCTGTCATGTTGAAATGCAATTTTTGTCATCGTCATTCCTATTATTTGTAGCTAACCCAAGCCGCGTCTTGGTCTGCTGACTCAACACACTTCTCACACAAACGTACGCCTTCGATACCTGCATCAATACCTGGGAACCAGATACCCGCTAGCGCCTCTTGATCATCTCTATCAGCAGCATCGAACGCCAAAGCAAAACGGTGATACAGGTTCGCCCAAGACTCGAAGTAGCCCTCAGCGTGACCACCGCCAACTCGGTTTGAGGCTACACCTTCTGCATCTTGGTAGAGGTAACCCATACCGCGCTCTAGCACACGAGGTGCCTCGCCTTGCACTTCGTAACGAAGTTGGTTTGGATACTCATCCCACCATTCGATAGACGCTTTTGAACCAACGATGCGGATCTTCTGCTGGTGCATAGAGCCTGAATTGACCGCCGATGCCCACAAGGTACCCACTGCGCCACCTTTGAACTTGATCATTACGTGCGCGTTGTCTTCGAGTGGCGCACGAGATTCGATAAAGCTCTGGCGCATACATGCCAAGCTGTCGACTTCTAGACCTGTCATCACCTCGTTGAGATAAAACGCGTGAGTACCGATGTCACCTAGCACATAAGTTGGACCCGATACCTCAGGGCTTACACGCCACTTCAGACCCGGATCATTCTTTTCATATTCTTCGTTGTGGAAGCCGTGCGCGAACTGCATGTTGATGACTCGGATTTCACCAAGGTCGCCACGCTGAACCATTTCACGAGCCTGCTGAACCATTGGGAAGCCGGTGTAGCCATACATAACACCGATGACACAGTTATTTTGTGCTGCGATGGTTTTGAGCTCTTCGGCTTCTTCTGTGGTAAAGGTGATTGGCTTCTCGCACACCACATGAAGCTTGGCTTCTAGTGCGGCTTTACAGATTTCGTAGTGAGTAGAGTTTGGCGTTGCGATAGATACTGCTTGAATGCCATCTTCACGCTGTGCTTCTAGCGCAAATAACTCTTTATAGCTTGAATAACAGCGCTCTGGGTCTAGTCCAAGATTGACACCGAAATCGCGGCAGCGCTCAGCATCTAGGTCAAACGCACCAGCCACCAACTTAAACAGGCCATCACGCTGCGCTGCATTGCGGTGAGAGTAGCCGATTTGACTACCACGACCACCACCTACCATTGCCCAACGAATTGGCTGCTCAAAATGACGCTCTTCATTAAACATGCTTGACTCCTTGTGTGGCTCCTAGTGTTTAGGAGCCGAGATTAAGTATTAGAAAATTAAATAGAATTCTGAACTAGACGCCGCGGCGCTGTGTGGCGCGACCTTCTTCCCAGCTGGCAACCTTCTCTGCCACGTGGTCGTTGCGAGTCACCTCTGGTAGACCGACTTCCCACCAGCAGTCGCACTTAGACCATGCTGCTGGTGATACTGGGTCAATATCGACAACGATGACGTAAGTACGGTCCGCTTCTTTTGCGCGTTGGAACGCTGCATCAAACTCATCAACAGACGTTAACTTCTCGCTGATTGCGCCTTGTGCTTCGGCGTGCTTGGCAAAGTCGACGCGAGCCACTTCGCCATCTGGACGGCGGCAATCTTCAAGTAGGTTGTTGAATGAGTCGTTGCCCGTGTTGTTTTGTAGCTTGTTGATCACCGCGAAACCGCCGTTATCACACACCACGACAATCATCTTGTGGCCCGTCAGTACTGATGAGTAGATGTCTGAGTTTTGAATCAGGTACGAGCCGTCACCCACGAGTACAACCACGTCGTTGTCTGGGTTTGCGACTTTCGCACCCCAGCCACCCGCAATTTCGTAGCCCATGCACGAGAAACCGAACTCGATATCAAACTTACCGATTTGGTAGTTTTGCCAGTTCATTGCTAGCTCAGCAGGTAAGCCGCCTGCTGCTGTTAGAACGGTATCCCCCGGCTGCATAGATTTGTTTAGCTTGCCAATCACCTCTGCGTAAGAAGAAAGACCTGGTAGCAAGTCGCCCTCTTGAGGGTTAGTGCGGCGGTGAACCACAGCTTTCCACTCATCGGCTTGTGCTTTCGCCGTTTGTGCCCACGCGCTGCCACCTTTCCAATCACCTAGCAATTTCGATAACTCAACCAAACCGCGTTTTGCATCACACTTGACTGGCAATGCGCGATGTTTGATTGCATCGAAACGTCCGACGTTGATAGTAATAAGTTTCATGTCTGGGTTTTTGAACACGCTCCACGAGCCCGTTGTGAAGTCTTGCAAGCGCGTTCCGATTGCAACCACAACATCCGCGTGCGCCGCCATGTAATTTGCAGAATCCGAGCCTGTAACACCGATAGGACCAGCGTTTAGCGGATTGTCTTGTAGCATCGTTGCTCGACCTGCGATGGTCTCAACGACAGGAATATTGTGTTGTTTCGCGAATGCCGCTAGCTCATCCGTTGCGAGCGAGTAATGAACGCCGCCACCAGAAACAATCAGCGGATTTTCTGCTTTCATCAGTACTGCTTTTGCATCTTCCAAATCAGCAATTTCTGGTTCTGGGCGACGAATGCGGTGTACTTTCTCTTCGAAGAATACTTCTGGGAAGTCGTATGCGACGCCTTGAATGTCTTGAGGAAGACCAATGAATGCTGGCCCACATGTCTCTGGATCAAGCATGGTGTCGATCGCTTGCGGTAAAGAATGCATCAACTGTGTTGGTGAAATAATGCGATCCCAGTAACGCGTCAAAGGTTTAAATGCGTCATTACAAGTGATAGATGGATCGTAGAAGTTCTCGGGTTGCTGCAATACAGGATCAGGTAGACGACTTACGTACGCGTCACCTGCGATCAGCAGAACGGGCAATCGGTTGGTGTGAGCAATACCTGCTGCTGTCACCATATTGGTTGCGCCAGGACCAATCGAGCTCGTCGCAATACCAATACGTCGGCGCTGGTTTGCTTTTGCATAAGCAATGGCAGCCGTCGCCATCGACTGTTCGTTTTGACCACGCCAAGTCGGGATTTTGTCTTCAATGTTCTTTAGTTGCTGTCCAAAGCACGTCACATTACCGTGACCAAATATGGCAAAAGCGGTGCCGAACAGTTGCTCTTTCTTTCCATCAATTTCAATCATTTGAGCAGCTAAGTATTGTGCAAGCGCTTCTGCGACAGTTAGGCGTACAGTTTTCATTCTCTTCCTCGGTAGTCTCAACGTTGTCCATTCCATGAGTAAGCTACGTTTTGCATCCCTAACCCCGTAGCTTTTATCATGGGGAGCGTGGCTCCCCATTATCCAGAGCTCTATTACAAGCCGTATTTTTCCGCGTAGCCTGTGATGTTCTCGTAAGCTGTTTTCGCGAACGTTAGTGGGTGTGCTTTTGCAGGATCTTGCTCTGCTTCAACCAATAACCAGCCTTGGTAGTTGCGCGCTTTAAGCGCTGCAAATACGTCGTCGTAGTCCACATCGCCCGTGCCAGGTACTGTGAATACACCGTCTAGTACTGCATTTAGGAAAGACTTATCCGCTTCACGTGCTGCTTTCATTACGTCTAAACGAAGATCTTTGAAATGCATGTGGCCGATACGGTGACCCCAACGCTCAATCATAGTGACTGGGTTACCACCACCGTAAGTGATGTGACCCGTATCTAACGTTAGGAACACAGAGTCGCCTGTAAACTCCATCATTAGATTGATGTCGTCTTCTGTTTCACAGATAGTGCCAACGTGATGGTGGAAAGAGAGCTTGATGTCATGCTCATTCAGAAGGTAGTCCGCTACTTTGGTTAGCTTCTCGCAGTACATCTTCCACTCATCCATAGATAGGATGACGCGTTGAGAAAGTGGTGTGTTGATATCGCCGTGAACGGTATTGCTCACTTCACCATAAACCATTGCTTTACAGCCTGCTGCTTTCAAAAGCTTGATGTGATCTTGCATCGCTGCAATCTCTTCATCTGCTGTCATAGTCATTAGGTTGCCACTATACCAACCCGACGCTAGTACCAGACCGTGCTCCTTTAGCAGTGGAACGAGTACTTCAGGCTCACGTGGGTACTTAGTGCCTAGCTCTGTGCCTGTGAATCCAGCTTCAGCCATTTCACTTAAACACGTTTCCAAAGGGATCTCGCCACCAAGCTCTGGCATATCATCGTTGGTCCAAGTCAGTGGGCTAATTCCATATTGCACGTTGCTCATTTTTATTCTCCGACAATGTTTTAAAGATTTTCCAAGTGACTCAAAGCTATCTCGTCGACTAAGTCATCGTGTAGGGAAGCTTTGAACATCTCCTGTTGTTTCACTGAGGACTAATTTAGCCCAAAAAATCATTTGTGAAAAATATTTTTCATCCCACTCAATGAGATTTTCAAAACAACATAAATTTGGAAAAAAACCTATATAGCACGTGGCTTCCCACTGTTTTTGATCTAGATCTCACTTTTAAATTAAGTATTAAAATCAATTGCTTATGATAATTGTAGGATTTGATAAAGATTTTTCATAGTTTGATAGAGGTAACATTTTTGGACAAAATGACAGTTTACCGGTAGTAGAAATCAAAAAGAGTCCATATGATTAAAACACCAGCAAAATGAAAAATAATTTTCAAACACACACAACTATAACATCTGCTGGACTTATAGAATGCCAATACTCGTACCCTACAAACCGAAGTATTGGGCTCACCTCAGCTAAACCTTGTTCGATGGTAAAGGGACAGTTTTGAGGGAATCTCAATAAGGAAAAATCTAATGGAAGCAACATCCAAGGTAGAAGCTAGTAAGCACAATATTGCCTATATCGTTCGTATCTGTTGTATAGCAGCGCTCGGTGGAATCCTCTTAGGCTATGACACCGCGGTAATATCCGGTGCGATTGGTCCTATCCGTGAACACTTCGGACTCAGTTCCGCACAAACTGGCTGGGCCGTATCCAGCGTTGTACTTGGCAGTATTATCGGTGCCGTTAGTGCTGGATGGGCAGCATTAAAATACGGACGACGTAACACCCTCTTTATCGCCGCCATCTTATTCATGATCTCTGCGGTTGGCTCAGCACTCGCCAGTACATTCAGTTTTTACGTCATGTTACGTATTGTCGGTGGTGTCGCCGTTGGCTTGGCTTGCGTGGTATCACCCATGTATATGTCAGAAGTCGCACCAAAGGATTTTCGTGGGCGAGCAGTAAGTATGTTTCAGCAGTCTGCCGTAATTGGTCAAACTGGCGTGTTTTATGTTAACTACCTCATCGCAAAGGGTATGTCAGAAGCATGGTTGGTAGATATGGGCTGGCGTTGGATGCTCGGTTCAGAGATCATCCCAGCGGCTCTGTTCGCTGCACTGCTATTTATTATTCCTGAGTCACCACGCTGGCTAGTATTGAAAGGCAAACTCACGGAAGCGAAAGCAACACTTTCTCGCATCTCGAACCCTGAACATGCCGACCGACTCATCTCTGAAATTCAAGATTCTCTAAAGGACAGCCGCTCCTCTAACAAAAACAAAGTCAGCCTACGTTCTCCACTCCTGTTTGCTATCTTGGTCATCGGTACGTTTGTCGCAGCAGCACAGCAGTTGACTGGTATCAACGTCATCATGTACTACACCCCGGAAATCCTTAAGCCAATTACTGGCTCTACTGAAAATGCTCTTTTCCAAACCACTTTTGTCGGCGTCGTATTTATCTTAGGTAACGCTTTGGGTATGTACCTTATCGACAAAGTGGGTCGTCTACCGCTGATGAAATACGGCACATTTGGCTGTGCACTTGGTATGTTTGTCGTTGGTTACGTGCTGTATCAACAAACTGAAGGGTACGCCGCTCTATTCGCACTGTGTCTGTATGTTGTCTCTTACGCAACGTCGTGGGGCTGTGCATGCTGGACTATGATTTCCGAGATTTTCCCGAACAGCATCCGCTCACGTGCAATGGCAATTGCGGTAGGTGCACAATGGTTCACTGGCTTCATCGTCACACAATCATTCCCTATGCTGAATGACAATGCTTACCTGCAAGAGAACTTTAACGGTGCCTTCGCCTTCTGGTTATTCGCAATTCTTTCCATCATCTGTATGTATGTAGTCGTTCGCTATGTACCTGAAACAAAAGGCGTCAGCCTAGAGAAAATGGAAGAAGCAATGGCTGAGAAACTGGGTAAAAAACACACCCACTCAGCTGACCAAGCTCATGTTTAACCATTAGTAAATCAGCAATACTTGGGAACGGATACTGTCCGTTCCCATTTTTCGTTTCTGGTTTCACGATTTGAGTCTTAGTATTTTTTAAACGCAAAACCGACAAACAGGGAGACAACTTATGCTCGATAAAATGGCTTTCTTTATCTACGTCATTCGCTCTGGTTCGATATCGTCGGCTGCGCGGCGCTGTAATATCTCGGTCTCCGCAGGAAGTCGTTGGTTGCAAGAACTAGAAAGTCACTTCGGGACAGCGCTTTGCTATCGCTCAAATCGTCTTTTAGAGGCAACACACGCCGGGCAAACCTTGTTTGAAGAATTCTCCCCACTTGTCGATAGTGCCGAGCGCATTACGCGTAAGCTTGAAGATTATCAATCCCATGAGAAAGGTCATATTGATATCGCCTGTACACCCGTTTATGCCAATCACTTTCTGATGGATAAACTGCGTCACTACGCCAACGATCACCCAGAGGTCACTTTTAATATCAATGTCACCCCTTGGGCACTGGACCATGCGAGTACCAGTGACCTGATGATTAGCGCCAATGCGAGCTATCAGGGCTATCGTGAAAAAGATTTATTGCTAGTGAAAAGAGAGCTAATGCAATGCCCATTCGTCGTTGTGGCCTCCCCCGACTACCTGAGTGATCACAATGAACCTGAGCATCCACAAGATCTCCTTAAACATCCTTGCTTAGTAGCAACAACGTTAACAGGCAGCAACGATTGGATCTTTAGACGTCAGTCTGAAAATATTCTTTTAAAGGTGCCAAAAACCATTGAGGTCAACGACAGTGATTTACTTCTAAAAGGGGTAATGAACGGAATGGGTATCGCCTATTTGCCAGACTTTGTAGTCAATGAGGCGATTGATAATGGCAAGTTAAAGCCACTTTTGCTTGATTATGAGACTAGCGTGTGGAGCCTCAACCTGTACTATCACTCGCCGCAGTCGGCTTCACCAACTGCGACAAAGTTCAAAACGTACTTGTTAAGTGATGACCCAGATGCAGGGAATTAAATGACAGCAACAGCCGCATCAAAACAGAGCTTGCTACCCGATAAAAATAGGAACAGATAACAAAGCTGATAGATCCTCGTCTGACTGACACGATGCAGCAACATTACCCCGAGTTTGACGCCAAGCGGTGCCAAAGGGATAAGAATAAGCGCCGTTAACAGGTTGGTCGAATCAAACTCACCTAGTGCTATATATGGGATCACTTTTGCAAGATTAATAAGACCAAACAACACCGCCATGGTTGCAATCAGAGTGACCTTCTCAAGCTTCAACGGCAGCAAGTAGATGCTTGCAGGTCCTCCACCAGCATGAATAGCGGTGCTCGAAAATCCACTTAAACTGCTCCAGAGCCACGCCGAAAAAGTACTTGGCTTTGATCGCTCACGCTCGCCACCCAGCCAGTACTGAAAGCAGAATGCTAGTGACAGCAAACCAATAGTAAGCTTTAGACCCGCTTCTGAAGTCACTCCTAGAAACAGCCCCGCTAGTAACACGCCGAGCAAAGCGCCTGGCAGCATGCTTTTGATCACTCTGTAATCGGCGTTTTTATAATGGTGACTAACCGCAAAGATATCCATCACGATTAGAATGGGCAGCAATATCGCCGCTGCTTGTGTTGGTGCGACGACGAGCGCCATAAGCGGCACGGCGATAATGCCTAAAGCCCCGCCAAGACCGCCCTTGCCAATTCCATAGATAAGGACGGCAGGAACAGCCATGACATAGAAAAGTGGATCGGTGACCACGCTCACTGCTATACCCCAACGGCGTTTAAGTAGTGTCGGCTGCGTTTAAGATCGTCTACAACACGAGTAAGCTCACTCTTATCATGCTCATGCTCAACCACTAGCCAGCCTTGATAATCGACCTCTTTTAACGACGAAAGTACATGTTTCAGCTTAATGTCGCCTTCACCTAAAGGGGTGACCAAGCCAGTTGCATAAGCGTCCACCCAAGGTTTTTTGTCGCGTATCGCCAGCCTCAATTTATCGACGGACACATCCTTAAGGTGAACGTGTTCTACGCGACTTGCATATTGCCTAATCACTTGGCTGGGATCCATGCCATCCAAAAAGGTGTGCCCAATATCGATGCACAAACCTAGCTTACTATTAGGGATGGCGTAAAGGACATAATCAATTTCATCTTGAAAGCTGATGTAACCGCCAACACCTGGATGCAATAAGCATCTTAAGCTGTACTTATCAGCAACCGCGATGACTTTATTTAGCACATCGACCATCGCGTCTTTCTGAACCTTATTCAACCTAGGCGCCGTTGCACTTTGACCTACTGAAGTGTTGCGCTCAGGATGATTCCCTTCCATTAGCAGCAACGTTTTGGCACCAAGTTTACTCAGACGAACGCAAGTTTTTTCAGTCTCGTCGAGAATCTGTTCTAAAGCATTTACGTCACTAAATGGCAGTTGAAGCTTTCCCGCACAAATGGTGAGTCCTCGGGTTCTGCAAGCACTGCTTAGTAGTGATTCATCCTCGGGAAAGTACTCGGTCGGACCAAGCTCAATGCCTTGATAGCCACTGTCACTGGCTTCCATGAGGACCTTGCCCCAACTCGGGTTTTCCGGGCTGTGGGACTCTTCAATCCCCCAGCAGCAAGGGGCACACGCGATTCGATTCTTCATACCTTATCTCCAACTAGTTTTAACTCAGCATTGATGATTCCAAGATAAGAGTTAGCCCAATAAAAAGACGTGATCCGTCACTAACTTGGGTTTTGCAAATCTGCAAAGCGACTTTGAATTCCTGCCTGTAACGCTCCAACACATCGACGATTTAGACTGTTATCAAGCTTGGAAATTTAGGAGACAGGCATGGAACGTGTATTTATCGTGGCGGCAAAACGCACGCCTATTGGCAGTTTTAATGGTGCATTGAGCGCCCTATCGGCATCGGAGCTTGGCGCGCATGCTATCAAAGCGACGCTAGAGCAGGCAGACATCTCGCCAGATATGGTTGATGAAGTGATCGCGGGTAATGTGCTCACCGCTGGCGCCGGCATGGGACCAGGAAGACAAGCCGCATTAAAGGCCGGTATACCCGATTCAGTGCCTGCCTATACGCTCAATATGATCTGCGGTAGCGGCATGAAAACCGTAATGGATGCCGCAAGCCACATTCGAGCGGGAGATGCTGAGGTGGTAGTCGCCTGTGGTATGGAGAGCATGTCTAACGCCGCGTTCATTACTTCAGGACAGATTCGCCGTGGTCAACGAATGGGTCACCTTCCCCTTGAAGACAGCATCATTAAAGATGGTCTAACGGATGCGTTTCATCAGTACCACATGGGGATCACAGCTGAAAATATCGCCAGAAAGTTCAGCTTATCTCGTGAAGAGCAGGATGCATTTGCACTCAATAGCCAGAAAAAAGCGGTGAACGCCATTAATAAAGGCGATTTCAATGAAGAGATTGCGCCGGTTTCCATCGTCAGTCGACGTCGCCAAATTGAAGTCAAATTCGATGAATATCCAAAAGCCGATTGTACTTATGAGTCATTGCAAAAACTCCGCCCAGCATTCGATGCAGAGGGCAGTGTCACCGCAGGCAATGCCTCTGGCATCAATGACGGAGCCTCTGCCATCCTTCTTGCATCAGAGAGCGCGGTAGCGAGGTTAAACCTCAAGCCACTTGCTGAGGTGATTGAATATGGGCAAGGCGCGCTCGCTCCTGAAGTAATGGGACTAGGTCCAGTACCCGCCATCGCGAATACCCTAAACAAAGCGCATTTGTCGATTGATGATATTGAGGTGTTCGAGCTCAACGAGGCGTTTGCCGCCCAAGCGCTTGGTGTTGTCCACTCTCTTGCGGAGCAACATGATATTGATGCACCGTGGCTACTGGAGCGCAGTAATCTCTCGGGAGGGGCGATTGCACTCGGTCATCCTATTGGCGCCTCAGGCAACCGCATCCTCACGACCTTGGTGTATCAACTTCATCGAACCCAGCAAAACCTTGGCTTAGCATCGCTTTGTATTGGTGGTGGTATGGGTACGGCTGTCATCTTGAAACGTTACAACTAAGGAGAATACGATGAAAAAGTCTGCAAATGCCGAGCAGCTTCGTCCTCTTTTCCATGACGGAATGACCATCATGATCGGTGGATTTATGGCGACGGGTGCTCCAGAGTCCTTAATTGATTTAATCAATGAGTGGGACATAAAAGACATCACTCTTATATCGACGGATACCGCGACACCTGGCTATGGCACCAGTAAGCTCATTGCGCAAAAACGCGTCAGTAAACTCTATGCGTCTCATATTGGTTTAAACCCAGAAACGGGCAAACAAATGAACGAAGGCACGCTTGATGTAGAACTCGTCCCCCAAGGGACCTTGGCGGAGCGTATTCGAAGCGGCGGCGCTGGATTGGGAGGCGTATTAACGCCAACAGGTTTAGGTACGTTAGTAGCGGAAGGTAAACAGGTCATCAAGGTTGATGGAAAAGATTACCTACTTGAAACGCCGCTTAAAGCAGACGTCGCCTTGATTCGCGGCTCAATCGTCGACACCCGTGGTAACGTGTTTTATCGCAAGACAACGCAGAACTTTAACCCTTTGATGGCAACCGCTGCTGACACCGTGATCGTAGAAGCGGAAACGATTGTTAATCTGGGTGATATTGAGCCTGAATCAGTACACACACCTAGCCTATACGTAGATTACATTTTGACGGAGGATGCGTAATGACGACTCAATTGGATAAACACACCATCCGTCGCCGTATCGCGTGGCGTGTGGCTCAAGAAATGCGTGACGGCGATATCGTCAACCTTGGCATTGGCCTTCCAACACTCGTGGCCAATGAGGTAGACAAAGAGGTCGAGATCTTAATGCAGGCAGAGAACGGCCTGCTCGGCATCGACAACTTGGCGACCGAGGAAAATGCAGATCCCGATCTCGTTAATGCCGGTGCACAGCCAATCACCGCAATCGAAGGTAGTTGCTATTTCGATAGTGCGGCATCTTTTGCCATCATTCGTGGCGGACATGTGGATTCAACCGTGCTTGGCGCTCTGCAAGTTGATGAACAAGGCAATCTCGCCAACTGGATCATCCCGGGGAAGATGGTCCCTGGCATGGGTGGTGCGATGGATCTCGTGGTTGGAGCCAAAAAGGTCATTGTGGCAATGGAGCACACAGTGAAAGGCAAACCTAAGCTTTTACGTCAATGCTCACTGCCGCTGACTGCGGTGAATCAAGTTGACCTTATTGTTACTGAGATGGGCGTTATCGAGATTACATCGAAAGGTATGTTGCTGACTGAGCTTGCGCCAGAGTTTACTGTCGAGGACGTGCAAGCAGCGACGGAAGCCAAGCTATTAGTTAGCGATAATCTAAAACCAATGGCTCTTCCTGTTTAAAGACACTTCAGTTCTCCCAAAAGAAAAAATGCCGCTCTTAAAGAGCGGCATTTTCTTAGGATCTGGTTAGCTTTTATCTACGCTAAGCAGATTAGAAGTTGAACGTTACACCCAAACGAACACGGTTTTCTACCTTGTTTTCATCGCTTTGACCGTTGCGGTAAGTGCGATCTAGGATTTGGTAATCTAGGTACGGAGCCCAAGTGTCAAAGCCAGTGTATTTAACTTGGAACGTGTGTTCCCACTTAGAATCAGCGCGGTCTGTACCTTTACTGCTCGTGTATGCGCCGCCATCGTTTTGCGCGATGTAAGCTGGGTTATATTCTAGGTTGAAGTCTGAAACGTTGTAACCAACCCAAGCGTCAACTTGGTTAGTGTTGTTCACGTTAGAACCGTCTGCTGCGTTAGTTGCAGCTTGGTAACGGTAACGAGCAGCTGTATAGAAGTTGCCAGTCGCGTACGTTGCTTTTAGGTATGGACGGTACTCAGAGTGGTTAGTACCATTCCAGTATACGAAACCTGGAGTTAGCGTTACGTTATCGTTGATCGCGTAGTTGTAGTTAAGCTCAGTCTCGAACGCAGCTACTGTGTGCTGGTTTTGGCTAAACGCTTTGTCGCCGTGACCTTGAGTACCTTCTAGGTGGATTTCCCAATCTTCGGCAAAACCCATACCCGCGCGAACACGGCTCTCGTAAGTTTTTGCTTCTGTGTTGTATGCACCACGAACGTCAACGTAGTTTGCGCTTGCTGGAAGTGCTACTGCAGCAACAAGAGCAGCCGCCAATGTCATTTTAAAAGATTTCATAAAAAGCTCCGTATAGAACAGGAATGCCAAATTCGGCACCGGATTTAATGTGCAAACGATGAGGCCACTGCCAAGCATCCTCATGCGTCACACCAAAACTGAGCTCAGAATATTTTTTTGAACATTGTTTTTGTCATGGAAATGTCAAACCCCTACATTGAGTGACGGGACTCACATCAATATTGAGTTCAATTTCATCAACGAGTACAGACATGAAATCATCTAGTAACAATAATGAAATATATAATCAAAAATGATTTATACGCATTAGATAACTGCCCTGTATGAAACAGCACGTCATATTTGAAACTTTATGCGGTGTAGTTGGTTCCGTAGCTGGAATACGAATACTGAGCGGAGTTGTCATCTATATCCGATTGAGGCAGCTCCTGCTCTGACACTTCATTAGATGGGATTGGTTTCTCTACTTCTTCTTTGCTTTCCGCTTTGTCTACAGTTAAACCAAACAGAGGCAGTTCACGTTTATAGAGCTTGTTGAGGGCACGGATAAGCGAGTGTTTTACAACGGGTCCAAATTGGAGCTTCTTCAGTACTGGCTTGGCTAGTGATTGCAGACCAACAACTGAATCCACACCTAACGTACTTCCCACAGTATCGCGAGCCGATTTAGCAGGTTCATAGCCCATGTACGCTGACATGAACAACCAAATATAGGCGATAGCCGCGCCATTGGGCTTCACTTCACGCCAGGCTTCACCGGCAAAGTACATGGCCTCAACATTGCCTTTCTCCGCGGCTCGCTCTAACCAGTAACAGGCACGTTGAATGTCTTGCTCGACGCCAACGCCGTTCAAGTAGTTAAGACCAAGCTTGGTCATCCCTTCTTCACTTTGCTTGTCGGCGGCGATCTCAAACCATTCTGTCGATTGTTTTGGTGACGGCGTTGGGTTGTCTGGTGAGATGTTCCAATCTCCCATGAACAAGATCCCTTCGAGATTGCCCTCTTCTGCGACTTCTTGAACCTTAGCAACACCTTGTGGAATATTTCGTTCGACACCCTTGCCATAGATAAGCGCTTTCGCGGCTTCAAATTTGGCATGGATATCGCCCTCAGCCCCTGCAATGCACAAGCGCCAGTAATTGGCCTGCTCACGCAACACCAAGTCTTCGCGCTTTTTATCACTTAAGCGAACAATGCCGTACATGGCGGTAATGTTGTCGAGCAACGCGCCTTTGTGATACCAATAAAGCGCTTCGTTGGGTTTGTTTCGTTCTGCTTCTTTGGCGAGATATAAAATGGTAGGAACATGACCAGTCTCTGCTTTAAAGATTCGATCTTGTCTTTCCTGCTGGCGAGCTTTTTCCATTGCTCTTCGATAGGCAGCTTCTCTAGCGATGCGCTCCTCCTCCATACGCTTTTTGCGCAGAGAGAGTGAGAACATCCAGACGAACACCAGAACAAGTGACAAACTGGTGGCGCCGATGGCAATGGCTAATGTCGACATAGTATGAACGGGCTTTTTAGTAACGGTTACTCTCTATAGTAACGGCTGATAGTCCGAACAATTAAGCGCGATTTTCGATCTAACCCACGCTTTTACAACATTAGCTCAATAATTCTTCTAAATTAACGCGATGCAGTCGAATTCACCGCGTTATTGAAGGTTTCTCTTGCCCCTTCCACACCGAGCGATTCCGCCTCCTCAAGTAAGCTCACCGCTTTTTTTAGATCATTATTTCGAACAGCTTTTGTAATCGCATCGTGATAGAAAGCGCTCGACTCTTTTGTTACTGCGACCGATGGGGTTCGCGATACGTTTGATTGCTGTTGTTCACTGCTTGCTATTGCGATAACGACTCTCCCCGTTTTTACGAACGGCACTTCGATGTCTTTGACCTCGGGCAAGTAGTTCCCGCGAGCTTCAGCATCGAGCTTTGCTGGGTGGGTAACGCTCACTGATTCCTTCAACGCTTTAGGCTTAGTGTAAACCACAAGCATGAGATCTGAGCTGTTACTTGGCGGCATAAACGTAAACGTGAGTTCTAGACGGTTTCCAAGATGGAAGCGAGCGGGTAAATAGTTGAACTCTTCCAGCTCATATTGCTCGATGATGCTGCCATCCTCACGAATAATGGCGATGTAAGGAGCAAAAGCCGACGAAGCTATCAAGCTTGTCACTGTAATGTCTAACGCGCCTGAGGATAGTGGCAGAGAAGCAACCACAACCGGACTCTCTACGCCATCAATCATGTATCGTTGACTGTCTTCAGCGATGGAAAAGGTCTGCTCACTTGGTGCCTTCAAAGGCCGTACATTCAGCTGTGAGACACTGTTTACCTTAGCCTGAGTTAGTAGTGACGTCTGCTCCACAACGTCTGCACTCTGACAGCCCGCTAAAAGCAAACAGCTACTAATAAGGGTGGTTGATAGTTTCATTATTGTCTCCTAAAAAGGGCGAAGTATCCTCCGCCCTATCGTCTTAGCTCTCGTTAAGTGTTAGAACCAAGCTTCCACTTGAACGCCAACGAGGAACTCATTTTTCTTTGATTTATCCGCTAACTGGGCGCTGTCTGAACGATCGTTAAGGTAAGTGCCGTAAACGCGGATTTCTGGACGAGCAAAGAAGCCTTCTCCCATAGAAAATGCCTGAGCCACCGTGAGTTTGCTGCCCTTTTTGTTACCGTAGTTGCTGTAGTTTTCAACGTACGAACCCGCTTCAAACACGGTACGTACGGTGTCTGTCCACTGGTACATTGGACGAATAACTGCAGAGATCAGATCGTGATCGGTTTTAGCACGGTTGGTTGCCGAGATAGCTGCATCGGTAGAGCGAGCTGCAAGGAATTGGTGCCCCATTTCCCACTTATCACCCAAGCTGATCACACCCCAGTTCAATAGACGAACACCTTGAGCGTCGTTATTCGCGTCGTCACGACGATCAAAGTTACCGCCATTGCCCAGATCCGCCATTTGTGCACCGTATGAGCTATTACCGTACTGAACTACCGTTTGGTTGAAACCGCTGCTCATGTTTTGGTGAAGGATCGCAGTCACCAAAGCGCCATCATCCGCTTGAACGTCTTTGTTGCCTGAAGCTGTGCCTGTAGAGAAGTTGTACGCACCTGCCACTTCAAGCGTTGCGTCCTCCCACAGACCGATATTCGCTAGACGCACATCAGCGATGTAGCCTTTAACTTCATCTTCTTTGTATTTGTCTTGCTCTACCCAGCTGCCAGCTTCACCAGGGTTGGTGCCAGGTTTTTGCACCCACTGCTTACCATCAAGCGTCTTTTGCTTAGTGCTGCTATCTTCGATTAACGCCACAGACAGCTTTTGGTTGCCGACTGAAATGTTCTCAATACCGCCGCCAGTACCCGACGTGTTCAAGAAGTAGAAGTCCGTGATATGGACATCACGACGTTGGTAGTAACGCTTACCCGCCCAAACGGTCGCTTCTTTATCAGAGCTAAATAGGCCCGTTGCTTGAACGTTGTACTGAGCAACGTTGAAGTCGCCATCTTGCCAACCGTTAGTACCACTGTTACCAGACGCAATCATGGATTCTACGCGCCAAGTTTGGTCGCCTTTTTTCAGGTCTTTACCAAAACCAAACTCCGAGTAGTTGTCGTTTTCATTACCTAAACGACCCACTTTTTGTTTCTCGTAGTTCGCATCACCCGTGCCGTTCGAGCTAAGCGCAGTACCCGCTCGAAAGTAGCCAAAGTAATCAACAGCAAAAGAAGGGGCTGCAACTAGTGCAGTCGATACTGCCGCTGCAACTAGACATAGTTTGTTCATTATTAACTCCGTTTATTATTGTTATTTTTCTCAAGCGACATCCAAAAGGCAGTGGAATGTTTGACTCGCAAGGAAAACAATCGGAGGAGGAGAATAATGATGAGAGTTTTGTTATTACAGGGGGAGTTATTAGGCTATCGGGAAGTTGAAGAGCGATTCTTTTAAGTAAAGAGATGGTTCATTTCTGACGAGATAGAACTTTTTCTACAGATTCAGGATTAAATTTGAAGTTCGACAAAGAAATATTGTGAAATGCACATAAAAACATGATTAACATCACACGATTATTCTATGGAAATTCAAATAACTTAAAATAACCTTTTTGAGCGACATCACTTTTTGAGGTTAAGTGGATGTGAATCGAAAAGAGTTCGCTTTGACTAGATAAATCAAAGCCCCAGAAACATTGACGGATAAATTACCTTACAATATCCCTGAGGCTTATAGAAATCACCTTGCGAACATCTTATTTGGTATTTATAGCCTTAACAAATGCATCTTGAGCACCCTCTACATTCAATGCTTTCGCCTCTTCTAGTAAAGCTAGAGCCTTTGGAATATCGTCTGCTTTCACCGCAGCTTCAATAGAACTGATGTAGTAATTCTGGGTTTCTGGTTGAGCGGTAACGTCGCTCTTTGATGTTGATGCTGCAACAGCGGTTGCAGAAGCAGCAGCTACTGTTCCATTCAGTTGAGGATCAATAGCTTCTGCTGGCGCCGCTGGCGCTTTGTTTGAACTTGGCAACAACGAGAAGCTACTAGGAACAGACAGCTTCACATTAACAAAACCACTATCGCTATGGCTTACCACAGGGTCTGCTATCATAGGTGGTTCATTACGTTTAGCTATTGCCATAGCTTTAGCTGGGTGAATTACTGTTGTCGTCTTTGCAATATCTTCATCGGTTGTGAAAATAACGGCATTTACGCGAGTCGTTGAAAGCGGTAGTGTTACCGACACTTCACCAAACAGGGCTTCCCCTTTAATAAAATCATTTCTGTCGTACTTAAAGGCAGAAGAGCTATATACCTTTAATAACTTAAAATCTTGATCGTACAGCGCCAAGCTTGGTGCGAATACGTTTTTGTTTTTCATCGGCGCAGTAATAGCGATATTGATCGTTTGCGCTTCAGGTTTGAAAGAGAATCCAGCGACACGGCTATCTATTTCAGCATTATTAAGTTGCTGAGAAAGGTCATTGAATTCAAAAGTAAAGGCTGATGGAACAGATACATTATTCCACTGTACTGAGCTCGTAGCAGAAATTGCCGCCAATTCGACAGAGCTCACTTGGTTAGATACATCTGTAGCGCTTGAGCATCCCAATAGCGCCATCAATCCAAGAGAAGAAATTAACATCCGTTTCATAGTGTCACCTTATAAGAAAAAAAATAGCCAGCTTTTACACTGGCTACGATTTTACGTGGTATGTAAAAGTATTAGGAGGTTAGATTACCACCATGCTTCAACTTGAGCACCAAACATTAGGTCATTTTTCTCAACTGCTAGGTCACCCTGGTACTTACTTGCAAAGATACGGATTGCAGGACGTGCCCAGAAGCTGTCACCAGCTTGCCATTGTTGAGCAATAGTGATCTTGTTTAGGTCTTGCTTCTCAGCACCCCAGTCCGAACCGAAGTCTTGTTGGAAGTAACCTACCTCAAGAATAGTACTCATAGTCTCAGACCATTTATAGCCAGGACGTGCAACGATGCTCATTGCTTTAGCATCTTCGCCATCAGTACCTTTATCAAGCTGAGCGTATACGAATGAGTAGCCTAGGTTCCACTTCTCACCTTCTACCACACCCCAGTCAATGAAGCGGTATGACTTACGGCCTTCTTGACCAGTTTCCATGTTGTAAGAATCACCTAGGTGGTTGCCTACGAAACCAGCCCAAGCGTAACCTTCAGTAGAGATTTGGATAGCTGCTTTGTTGAAACCAAGGCTGTGACCTTGAGTATGCTCAGCTGTGAACGACACACCAAACTTGTCTAGACCGTAATCACCAAAGTTGCCGTCTGGGTTATTCTCGTTCGCTTCTTGCGCATCTGTGTGTGAAGGTTGTGCACCAAGAAGGATGAACTCCATGCTACCACCTTCGTTTGTTTCAATACCAGTCAAACGTAGGTCGAAAGTGTTAGCTGTAGAGTAAACTTGTGTATTTTCTACTGGTGTACCATCTGCATCGATTACAGGTGCTTTCCATTTGTGCTGAACTGCCGCAGCGTGGAACTTGGCGAAACCAAGGTCAATGTTCTCGATACCAACACCGTTACCAGAGTTGTTCACGTAGTACATATCTAGAATGTGGATGTCTTTACGACCATAGTAACGGTTACCAGCCCATAGCTTCATGCCGTTTGCCATGCTGTAGTCTGCCCACGCTTCACGGAAAGAAGCGCGTTGACCGTTCCACGGGTCAGATGGATCTGTACCAATACCTTGGAATGAGTTACCACGGTAATCTAGACCACCGTTTTCGTAGCTACCAAAAGCTAGAAGGGTGTGCAGGTTGAATGCGCCGCCATCTTGAGCTTCCCATACTTTGTTTACGTTTAGCGCTAGCTCACCGTAAACATCACATTCGTCACCTAGACGACCTACTGCGTGACCAAATGTAGTTGGACCACCGTTACCGTAACAGTATTGAGAACCACCATCAGCGTTTGCACCGAAGCCAGCACGGAAATAACCGTGATAATCTACTTCTGCTGCTGATACAGAACCAGCCGCCAATACACCTACCACCGCAGCAGCAATTACACTTACTTTTTTCATTTAGAAAACTCCGTTTAACTTATTGTTATATTCAATTTCTTTTTCTTAAACGCTTCGAAGGCAGTACCGAAGTGTCTCAGACTTGAAATATCGGTTTAGGGTCCCGAGTTGATTGAACAATTGCAGATTAACGAAGTCGGTTGATGGAGGCGTCCTCCACCCTATCGATAGTTAAGGGGGATGAGAAAGGAGGAGAAAAATAACCGCATGGCGTTTTTTTAGTGCAGATCACAAATAAGGGGGGGAGTAGTATGGATATTGGTAATGTTTTGACGCGCACAATATGCTTTACATCACTGTTTTTAACTTTTTCGTAGTAAATGTGAAATTAAATTACATTTAAAATTCTGTGATCTTCGCTTGACCTAAAGTTTACAAACCTATTAACTATTGAAAGCACGATTAATGTCATTCACGAACAAATAGAAAAAATCTCTATGACGCAACATCAATCTAGCCCTTATCCACTGGGTGCCACATTAGATGAATACGGTTGTAACTTTGCTATTCATGCACCCGATTGCGAAACTATTTATCTCGCTCTCTATGATGACAACAACAAACAAGAGTTGTTCCCGCTTTGTGAAGATTATGCGGGAATCAAGCATACTCACCTTAATGGTATCCAAGCCGGACAACGTTATGGTTTTGTCATAGAAACTTGCGAAGAACGTCAATACATCGCAGATCCATATGCTAAAGCTCTGGATAAAGCCTTACATTATGTTCCACCTTTTACTACCGAGAAAAGTTTTGAGCTGCCTGCTTGTGTTGTTGTTGACGATGCATTTGATTGGCAAGGCGTTCGCTCTCCACGAATCCCACGTGATGAGATGGTGTTATTTGAGACTCATGTAAAAGGCGTATCGAAGCTCAACCCTGACGTTCCTGTCGAGCAGCAAGGTACTTACCTTGGTTTGGTTAGCGAGCCTATGCTTCAGTTCTACAAAGAGCAAAATATTAACTCGCTACAGCTACTACCTGTTGCCGCTTGCATGCATGAGCCTCATCTATTGCAAATGGATAAGGTGAACTATTGGGGCTACAACCCTTATGTCTTTATGGCCCCTGATCCTCGTTATGCGAACAAGGATGCGGTAGCTGAGCTTAAAACCACCATTAGAGAGCTTCACCGAGCTGGTATCGAAGTCATCTTAGATGTGGTCTACAACCATACCGCAGAGGGTGGCGATAACGGCCCTGTCTTTAACCTCAAAGCTCTCGACTCCAAATTCTATCTACGCCACGGTGAGTATTTCGCCAACTACACAGGATGCGGCAATACCGTTGATTTGAACTATCAACCAGCTCTGAATTTAGTCATGGATACCCTGAGATATTGGGTTCAAGAGTTTAAGGTTGATGGATTCCGCTTCGACTTAGCTGCAACCTTAGGTCGAAATGGTGACAACTTTAACCGAGAAGCAGCTTTCTTCAGAGCGGTGGCGCAAGATCCTGTTTTGAAGATGACCAAGCTAATCGCAGAGCCTTGGGATATCGGTCCAAATGGTTATCAAGTTGGTAATTTCCCATTTGGTTGGAATGAGTGTAACGATAGGCTTCGTGATATCACGAGAAGCTTTTGGCGAGGTGATCAAGGCTACCTAAAAGAGTTCGCGACTCGCATCATGGGTTCACGTGATCTCTACAGTGCGGCTAACTGGCCATATAAACTGACCGTCAATTACATTACCTACCACGACGGTTTCACCATGCAAGACTTGGTGTCTTACAAGCATAAGCACAACGAAGCAAACGGTGAAAACAACCGTGACGGGCACGGTGACAACCGCTCTCACAACTATGGGGTTGAAGGTCCGACAGATAATCCAGTTGTGCTGGCAACTCGTGAAAAGCAAAAACGCAATTTCATGGCAACCCTGCTGTTTTCATTCGGTATTCCTCATATCTTGACCGCCGATGTGCTATCTCATAGCCAGCAAGGCAATAACAATGCCTACTGTCAGGATAACGAATTGAGCTGGTTGAACTGGGAGCCAGAAGAGGCGAAAACGCACTTCAAGCAGTGGCTGTCTGAGATGCTGGCTGCTCGTCAGGAGTATATGGTGCCGTTTATTCGTGCATTCAGTGGCGAGAAACGTAACGACAACCGTATTTTCTGGAGTCGCGTTGATGGCCAACTGATGAGCATGGAAGACTGGAATCGCTTGAGCAGTGTTGCGCTTCATATTGGTATCGGTGACGATGGCGACGAAATGGTTTACTTAATCAACCAAACCAAAGCGCCAGCGCGCTTTACGCTACCAAACGATCGCTCACAAGTATGGAAAACCATCTGTGATACCCACATCTCTGATGCGGAAGTTGGACATGCTGAGGGGGAAATCCTTCAGGCTCCGATGTCGATGGCTATTCTTCACTACTCTGCCAACGCATCGTAACTAGCGTGGCGCTAAATCAACCAAAAAGAGTTCACATCGTGAACTCTTTTTTAATTCTATTGATCTAGGTTATCGCTAACCTTATTAATACTTTGAAATACATAACTCATTAATAGTAGTATCGGCGCAGTACTCAATTGGTTTTATATTTTATGTCGTTGCCTAAGCTGTTACTTCGCACCTTCAAGCCGCTCACTTTTGCGCTGATCACCCTACTGGTTTATCTCTCTTATCAGCACTATGAGCGCTCACAGGCGCTGGCTAAGTCCCAGTCTCAAGACAATGTGAAGGTTGCCTCTGCCCTTGTTTGGTCACAGATTGAAGCAACCTTTGCCAAGGTTGATTTGCTACAAGAAAGCATTGATTCAAATAGCTTCGATATCCTGACCAATCAAATATTAGCCAACAGCTACTTGTATAAAAGCATCGCGCTATACAACACCAAGACGCAATACTATTCCAACTTTAATGATGATGGGCTCACTGACAGCAGCCAGGCCTCAATTAAATGGCACAGTTTTGATGGCTTTGCACACCGATACGCCGTTTCCACACTCTATCAAAAGGCTGATGGATTTTGGGTGTTTGCGATAAAGCAAGAACAGGACCAAAGCCCTATTGAAGTTTGGTTTGAAATCGACGTACAACATACTACTCAATATCTCGCAAACCTCAAAACCTTGGACAATGGTTATGTGTTTGTCATTGATAAGATAACGGGACAACTGGTTTTTCATCCTAACCCATCTCGCATTGGCACGGCATCGATTAGTTACTTTGGTGGATTACAAGACCAAATTGAGGCGGGAGAAACGCGAGGGCAATACGATTACTTTTACAATGGAAACTTAAAGAAGAGCGTCTTTAGCGCACAAAATCCCATGGGTTGGGTGTTTGTCTCTGGAACCAGTCAGACAGATATTTTGTTTACGTCCTACCAGATATCACTGACCGCCGTCGTCATCCTTGCACTACTGTTACTCGTCTTCTCGATAAACTACATCACCTATCAACTGAACGAGGCATTATCTGAGTTGACTCGTGCAGAAGACATCGCACATTTTAAACATGACTTGAAGATCATCTTCGACCGATTTACCTATCACAAAGGCGTTCAATTCTGCTTGTATGACGCTGAGACACACTACTTCAAGACCATAGATTTTCACGGCAACTCAAAGTCTATTTTTCATTGTGAAAGACTCCCTAGAGTATTCGAATCAAGAGGTCTCAACTTTCTCTACAACAACAAGCATGATCCTCTTGCTCAAACGCTTCATATCACAGGGCGACACTACACTTTACCTCTCTATCATCAAGACGCACTAATCGGTGTTATCTACCTAAAGAGTTCTTTCTATGCGTTTGAAGGACTCATCAGAGCGATAAGAGATTTTTCTGAAGTCGCACTAGCAAATCTCTTGTTAACTAAGAAGGTGGCAATGGACGATGCCCTCACTGGACTTGAGAACGAATGGAGCATGCGAAACCATATCGCCGTATCGGAAAGCAACACTGTTATGTTCTACGCCGTGGTTGATATCAATGGTCTTAAAGGCATTAATGAAAAGTATGGCGAACACATTGGAGATAGTGTCGTCGTGCATGTGGCCGATATTGCGCGTAGGAGCTTCCCTAAGCCGAAAGCAACATGCATTGCTAGAGGTCAAAATGGTTGTATTAGTGTGCTATTTCACACTAGCCATATTGAGGATGCTGAGAAACAAATGGATTGGTTTAGGCAACTTGTCGAAAAACAGCCTTTGGATGTCGACGAAGGTTCTATAGAGGTTACGGTATCTATTGGTTTGACACAACTAGGAGACTCGGTAGACGCAACACTCAGCCGAGGAATAAAGAGCCTGCAACAAGCTAAGTTAAAAGGACGAAACCAAGTCTACAGCTGCAAAATTGCATAAAAAAAGCCCTCGCATGAGAACATGCGAGGGCTTTTTTAATAAAATGGAATACTAGAACACGCCCAGCATCTCGCATAAGTATTTGGCCGCAGGGCCCAAGCGGGTATTTGACTTCCACAGCACGTCTGCAGAGTTCATCATCTCATAACGTTGAAACTCAGGTCTGAAATCGATCAGGGTACCCATCGCTTGTTTCTCAACGATGTAATCGCGTGGCACGATGGCCCAGCCAATACCTTGCTCAACCAACTTAATCACATCTTCTTGGTCATCGGCCTGCCAAATATCTTGAGAAAAGGCACCTTGTGCTTTGAGAACCTTATTTTGCATCATGCTTCGGCAGACAATTTGTCGTTCACCAATAAGCGTTTCATTGCTCACCTGTTGCATGTCAGCAAAGATGGAATCTGGGCTACAGATACATACCCATTCAATATTCGCTATCGAGATAAAATCGACGCCATCCGGCACGGCATCAGCGGCTAGGTTAAAACCAAGCTCTACTTCATCTTTAATCAGTGCATTAGTTAGGTGATGAGCACCCAAACGAGATACGTCTACCTGAGTAAACGGAAAACGCTGAGACATTTTCTCGATCGCTGAATCAATAAGCGAAAATGGCAGTAAAGGGTCAAGCGCGATTTTTAATGTGTCTTCCACACTATCTACGCTGGCTTTAGAGTAGTTTCTGATACGCTCAGCTTGCCGCAATAGCACTTTCGCTTGCGACAACATTCGTTCACCTTGCGGAGTGAGTTTAGGGTACTTGGTACTTCTATCGAAAAGTGTAATACCTAGGTCTAGCTCTAGGTTATTCACTCCGATACTCACCGAGCTTTGACTCTTACCAAGATGCCTTGCGGCCGCAGAAAATGAACCTTGCTCTGCTGCAGCGACGAATGCCACTAGCTGTTCAATATTCAGCATACTCAACCCTTTGATTAATTGATTAATTGCGTTCTATCGTAAAACAATAGCACATAAATTGCACTTAATTATAAGCACCACAAATGACGACAACCCATTCATTCATAATGACAATTTAACCCTTCTCGCCATTGCTCGCATTCGATAGTTAGAAAGCTTCACCAAATCGAATATAGAAGCTGGTATTCCCCATTTTAGACACTGCAGCGTCTACACCAATCGTAAAACGTTCTTTGGCATTCAGTAAATACCTAACACCAATACCTGCTGACGGAATCACCTCGGTTTGAACAGCACTATTAACCTGGCGATCATCATTTTGGACCACTGCCGCCCCCGCAAAAGCAACACCACTCCAGAGCGTAGAAAACTTATGACGGTATTCGACCTCCGCCTGATACATTGAGTTACCACGATACTTGTTCCAATCCGCCCCGCGTAGGTCAGGCGTCACAAACTCATACTCAGGCGTATCACCAATCATCTCTTTACCAATCACACGATAAGCGAAGACATCGTCTCCAATCGGAAAGTATTGGCTTACTTCGGAATCTAAACGGTGGAAAGGCTTACCGGTTTTTTTATCTTTTGAGTAATGAAGCGTGCTTAAATCAACATTAAGCCCTTGGGTGGCTCCCATCATGTTGTCGCGTGAGTCATACGTCATCAAGAAACCGACCGCGTGGTTGCTTCCGCTCATCGCATTCTCGAAGGCTTTTTTGATTTCAGGGTCAGTCTTTTCGTTTAGACTTGCGTCACCACCACTCCAAAGCCCTTGGACACCAAAGTAGAGGTCATCAACGATCCGCTTGCGAACTTCACCATAAACGAAGTTTGAATAGGACGCATACTGAGCAGCCTTTGGAAGTTTCGCTCCAATTCGGCCTGTGTACTTGAGGTTTAGACTAAAGTGCCCCGCGTAGAAGCCCGCTCGCCAAGCGTCGTAAGCAAATACGTGTTCGTGACCAACGATCGCCATTCCACTATCTGAATCGGTATATTGACCGTAAAACATACTGGTAGACGGGTTTGTTGCCCCTTCCTCTCGGTCATGGATATACATGGCGTTCACACCTAAGCCAACACCCAGAGCATCATCGGTAATAGGCACGGGAAAGGCTGCAAATTTACGGTCAGGGAGCGCTTCGGAATCCTGCTCATTTTCTGAAGGCGTCGCGTCACTATTTGCGGCTTTGGGTGCAGCTGTGTCGTCTTTAGGTTTGATCTGAGGGTCATTGTTTGGCTTTTCTGCCGAAGGCTCTTCAACCAAAACAACCTGCTCTGTTGCACAAACAGCCGTGGATACAGACAATAGCGTAGCCATAACCATAGACAGTGGAGTTTTTGACGTCTTCAAATGAAATCTCTTTAAGTACAATAACTAATAGTTGTGTGCGCACTACGATTCCATTCAACAAGCCCCTCTAGATACTGCGTTGGGCTATACAGTGCTTGACTAGCGATTCTCGCTTTGGAGGGCGATGCTACTAGATTCAATTTCTATGGCAAAAACAACCTATTCGAAAATCGCATAGAAATTGCCACCTAATACCAAATAGGCCTCAGTTTGAGGGTTCAAAATATCCAAATAGCAAATAAATGTGAGCGCAGTTGCAACCAGACGCGAATCCATCAACTACCATCTTCAAAAAATGGCATATATTCATAGTGTTCCGATAATTGTCGACCTAATATGGCGTTACTAGAGCAATCACTATCTGCTTCAATACACAGATTTTTGTGTCAGTTTTTGATGAAAATTAAACGGAAAGTAACATACGTGATTGCAAACACACCGTAACCTAGGCAAGCTAGGCTAATCTGAATAACATATTCTGCTAGGGAAATAATAATGAAAGCATCGAATCTGATTGCTGCTGCGTTACTTGTTGGTTGCAGCACGGTTGCAATGGCTGAGGTAACTATTGCACTTCCAGAAAACGTAGACCTACTCTCTGTTAACGCTGCGGATCCACAGACTGACTCTAAAGGTTTTTTCTCATCTGCAGAGACGGCAACCTTGCCAGATGGCGTTAACCAAATTGTATTCAAATATGAGCCTTACTTCGATATCAACCGTGACGAGCGCAAAGTTATCTCTAGTAAAGCTATCATCGCTAAGTTTGATGCAACCGATGCTAAGCTCACTCTCAATGTCCCAACCTATCGCGATGCTCGTCAAGCCGAGAAAAATATCGACAACTTAGAATGGTCACTTACCGATGAAAACGGTGAAGAGATTGTTGTGGTTCAAGACCAACTCATCAAAGATGGCATGCAGATCGGTCGTGACTACAACCGCGAAGCAGAAGACTATAACCGCAAAGGCGGCGTAGCGGCGATCGCTGCAGCAGGCACGGTTGCCGTAGCGGCGGCTCCAGCAGCTGTGGCAACGACTGCAGCACAACCTACGACACTTCCTGCAGAAGCACCTGTTGCTGCATCAGACAACACGGCAGAAGAGATGCTTTTCTTCTGGTACAACAAAGCAGATGCCGAGACCAAGGCTCGCTTTAAAGAGTACGTAAGCAAAAACTAAACACTAGCGTATTGAGTAAGCCGCTCTAATGAGCGGCTTTTTCGATCTTGTAAGAGACTAGAAAATGAAAAAAGTTGTCTTGCTTGGCGACAGCTTGACGGCTGGCTGGGGTCTACCTCAAGGTGACAACTGGTCGTGCAAACTCGCCAAAGAATTGTCAGATATCGAGTTTATCAATCGCGGCGTACCAGGAGATACCACCACTGGCATGCTAAGCCGCTTCGAGCTACAAGTAATTGATGCTAAACCAGATGCTTTCGTGCTGTTTGGGGGGCTCAATGACCTGAACTGGGGGACGGACATCAGTGTCGTGGCTAGTAATCTCAATAGTATGATAGCTCAGGCACAGCACCATGGTATTAAACCGATTCTAATCATCACTAGTGCCGTCGATCCAATTGGGTCACTACCTATGTTTGGCAACAGTTCAGAAACTGTTGAAACGCTGAGGCAGTCAATAAAGACGCTAAGTAGCCAACACAGCGAAAAGCTCAAGGCGATGTATGGTCATGGCCCATACAAGCTTGAGGTTGTCGATGCCTTTATCGCCTTTGAAGAGCACGCGATAAGTCATAGTTATGCCGAACTTTATCAAAGTGATGGCATCCACCTCTCACCTTGTGGTGCGGATCTCATCTTGGAAAAAGTACGCCCTTTATTCCTATAGAACCATCAAATTAAAAGCCCCCAGCTACATATCACAGTGACTTGGGGGCAATATTTTTATCGATGTTTTTAGAACATTAAGCCCAGAAAGTCACTGCAATCAGGGTTAATGCGCCAATACAAGCAATGTTAAGTAAGATGCCGATTCGCATCATTTCTTGCTGCTTAATATGACCCGAAGCAAACACGATCGCGTTTGGAGGTGTCGCTACTGGCAACATAAACGCACATGACGCTGCAACCGCGATAAGCACCGATAGAATCACAGGTGACATACCAAAGGCTTCTGCAACACTGGCAAACACAGGTATCAATAGAGCGGCACTCGCGGTATTACTCGCAAACTCTGTTAAGAATACGACGAAAGCCGCGATCACTAAGATAATAAACAGCATGCTAAATTGGGAGATTAACTCGCTCAACTCATTCGCCAAGAACACACTCGTTCCCGTCGCTTTTAATACATTACTAAGACAGATACCACCACCAAACAGCAGCAAGACGCCCCAATCCGCTGTTTTTTCAATATCTTTCCAGTGAACCACGCGGGCAAAGTTAACGGCGACAATCGCACCCAGTGCAACAATGGTATCAAACTTAGCGTAGCCGCCTAGCATGGCATTGATTGGCTTGCTAAAGATCCAGAAGAACACGGTTAAACCAAAAATTAGCAAGGTGACAATTTTACCTTTGTCCCAATTCACTGGCTCATGATTAATCTCAAACTCACCATCGAGCTTTGGCTTAAGCACAAAGAACAGCACGGCCAAAGCTATAGGCAGCAAGATAAACGCGGTAGGCAAGCCAAATGCCATCCAGTCCGTGAATGTCATACCAATTTCGGCTGCAGCTATCGCGTTTGGCGGGCTACCAACCATAGTCGCAATACCACCGATGCTGGCGCTATAAGCAATACCAAGTAGCACAAACACGTAAGTGTTGTGACCACTTTCTTCATTCACTTTACTCAGTACACCAAGTACAAGGGGTAACATCATAGCTGCGGTTGCGGTATTACTGATCCACATCGACAGCAATGCAGTCACGCCAAAAAGCATAAACACGGCAACGCTCATGCGACCTTTTGCCATAACCAACACTTTGTCTGCGACCACTTTGTCTAAGCCTTGCCTGTGCATCGCTGCCGCTAAGGCAAAGCCACCAAGGAATAGAAAAATGATTGAGTTGGCAAAGTTGTTCAGCGCGGTCTGGGTATCAAAGACATTAAACAAAACCGCTATGACGGGCACCAGAACCGCCGTTACGGTAACGTGTAAAGCTTCCGTGAGCCAAAGCACAGCGATAAACGTTAAGATACTAATGCCAAGTACAACATTAGGCTCAAAAGGTAGGGTGGTGTAGAGCGCGTAAAACAGAACAATGTCAGCAAGAATGATTAGACTATTGCGGTTAAAAAACCATTCTCGGGTATTGGAGGGTAAGGGGACACTATCGTTTCTATTCATTATTATGGCTTCCTTTAATCAATGGGCGGCTGCTCCCTTGAGGGGCTAGCTCAAGAAGAGTGCCCTAGAAACCACAAACATCTCTAAGCTATTGATCAATAGCGAACTGAAAGTAGATAATTACCGTGAGTTTTGACTCGATATAGTAGTTTGTTTTGAGACAAGAACCCAACACTCAGCACGGATGTAAGTGGGACCTAAATATGATCCCACATACCCAACCATTTACATAATAGGAATCTATCAATTCGTTAACCACATCAACATTATGGATACATAAACGTAACCTTGATCAAATCGTTGAAGATTATGACGTTAGCGTGTCAAACGCCGCTTTCGCTTCATCACTGTGCATGACTCGACCGTGTCCTTGACCTTGCGTCGTGATCAGCGTGACTAATGGCATTTCTTTTGCTGCTTTTTCTGACACTGAGTATTTTGTGAATCGGTCTTTTTCGTCATGTACGATCATGGTTGGTGCCGTTCGGCGACCTAACTTGTTGTATGGATCAATTGAAGTAATTGGATAGTGATACTGGTTTTGAATATCATCTACGACTGCTTCAAACAGTCGCATCGAGTACCCTGAACGCGCCACACTACCAAATAGGTTATCGAGATAATCAAGAACCGGTGCAATAAGCAGCAGTGGTTTGTCTTGAAGCTTGGCATGTTTACATTCAATCGCAGCTGCCGTCCCCATACTGTGACCAACTAAACCTGCCACTTCTTCTTCGCTATCCAGCAATCCTTCCAAGCCGCCAACGAAGGCTGGAATATGTCCGTAAGCACCTTCACTTTGTCCGTGAGCCGGGTGGTCGTATGCAAGAGCGGTATAACCTCTGCTGGCGATATGCTCCATAAGCGGAAAGAACTGGCTCGCTGTCCCAGACCAGCCATGTGTTAGCAACCAAACCGGCCCTGTACCCACGCGATAAGTCTTAAGCACACCCTCAGAGGTAGTCACTTCCGAGATGATTAAATCTTTCGGCTCTGCATTCTTCGGCTTTGAACGAACTGGGGTTAGAAGCAGTTTCTTAGCGGTGCGTTTCGCATGATTTGGCGCAAGTTTATGGTGAGCTCGAGTAGTAAGGTTCACCATTTTCTTCTTGAAACTGAATTTCTTCGATGTATTGAAGTAGATTTTATCACTCATGACTGACTGTCCTTATTATCCTCGTCATCCTCGGATAGTTGTATTGTTGAGCTTACATTTAGAACGACCGTGCTTTTTTAAGTTAGCGTTTTACGCTGCCGTTCCATATAAAAGAGTTATTGAGATATCGACCAAGATTGCATGGAAGTGTCAACGCTAGTCCAAAATCGCTGACTGCTCTCCTGCTCACCCACCAGCGAGTAGAAAACGTGCGCACTTAAGTAATGCCCATAGAGCTCAAACGCGGCTTGTTGCGGGTCTAGTGTCGAACTGAATTCACCGCTATCGATCCCCTTCTGTATTTGTATCGTCAAATAGTGGATCCAACGGTGAATGGCTTTCCTCAGTGCTTGTTGAAGTTCATCTTGCTGGCTATCGCGCCACGCATCAATGAACATGCAACTGCCCTGAAACGAATGATTCCAGCTCATCCAATTGTCGATAAGGTGCTTGAGTTTTTGTTTAGCCATCTCATGATTGCGTTCACGAACTGGCGAGATCACCCTAGCTTGAAACGTGGTATCCGCATGCTCTACAACCGCAACTTGCAGATTGACCTTCGAGTTAAAGTGAGCAAACAGACCACTCTTCGACATGTTGCATTGCTTAGCTAGCTCACCGATAGTCAGACTTTCTAGCCCATCTCTGCTCGCTATTTCGAATGCCTTCATCAAAATATGATCTTTTGTTAGCCGACCTTTACCCATAATCACCATCATCGATTTCGTCTGTATGACATCAATTTAGCACGGTCGTTCTATTTTGCAATCTACGTTTATTTGTATGACAAGGTATGAAATAATCACCCTGCCCCTATCCCCTAACAATATGGAAGTAAATCATGGATCTATTGATAGAACAGTTGTTGTTTTCACTTTCAATTACCGGTCCCATTTGCTTGCTGATTATTCTCGGCGTCGTCTTCAAACGTATTGGACTTATCAACGATAATTTTATCGAGGTGGCATCTAAGCTCGTCTTTAAAGTCACGCTTCCAACCATGCTGTTTCTGAGCATAGTGACGTCAGAGCACGACTTTTCCTCAGCCAAGCAGTTTCTCACCTTTGGCGTCATTGCTAGTGTCTTATTCTTCTTATTCAGTTACCTCTCTGTCGGTACTTTATTCAAGAAATCCGCTGACCGAGGTGTGATAATTCAAGGCGCATTTAGAGCCAACACTGGCATCATAGGTATCGCTTACGTTGCCAACGCCTACGGCGAGAGAGGCATTGCCCTGGCCGCTTTGTATGTCGCAATAACGACCTTTATCTATAATGTTCAAGCCGTTATCTGTTTAACCCCCAAAGGGGCTGATTCCGGCACATCAGCGGGCAAGATCATGCTCACCACTCTCACCAAAAACCCATTAATCATTGCGATATTGGCGGGCTTGGTTGTGTACCTACTCTCTATTCCTGTTCCCACTATCGTTGTGGATGCGGGTAACTACTTTGCCACGATGACGCTGCCACTCGCGCTGCTTTGTACAGGTGGTTCGCTAGACCTGAGCTCTATGAAAAAAGAGCAAGCCCCTACTTGGATCGCCAGTGGCTATAAGCTAGTACTGGCGCCACTTGCGATTACACTTGCCGCTTTCTTATCTGGATTTCGTGGTATTGAATTAGGGATCCTGTTCTTTATGAATGCCTCGCCTGTAGCTGCTGCTAGCTATGTGATGGCACGCTCGATGGGCGGCAACTCGATACTTGCTGCCAATATCATCGCGTTGACCACAGTGCTATCCACCGTAACTTGTACTCTCGGTATTCTGGTGCTGTCTTTATATGGGCTGATCTAGTCCCTCTCCAAACGCTTATATAAAAGCATCACAGACCAGTGCTAGTCTAACCTCGGCTAGCACTATTTTTAGATCCCAGTACAATGACTATATGCCTGAAAAAGCTCGAATGAGCCTTTGGAGAATAGAATGAATCAACAACAAATCGTCAGTACCCTAAACAAAGTCCGCGAAGAGAAACCGCTGGTAGTGAACATCACTAACTTCGTGGTCATGAACAACACAGCCAATGCATTATTGGCCGTTGGTGCTTCCCCTATCATGTCTCACTCAAAACAAGAAATGGCAGAGATGATGTCGTTCGCAGGTGCGCTAGTGATTAACATTGGTACGCTAGACAGCGTATGGCGCCCAGGTATGTTCTTTGCCGTAGAGCAAGCCAATGAGAACAACAAGCCAGTCATTCTAGACCCAGTGGGTTGCGGTGCGACCAAACTGCGCACCTCAACAGCTCGCCAGCTTGCTGAACTTGCCGACAACCTGATTATTCGTGGTAACGCTTCCGAAATCATCGCGATGGCAGGTGAGAAATCGCAGAACAAAGGCGTTGATGCTCTCGATGCCAGCGAAGCCGCGCTAACTGCTGCCCGTGCTTTGGTCGACGGCTATGCGTGTAGCGTCGTTGTCTCTGGAGAAACTGACTACATCGTCACCAAAGAAAGCACCATCGCCCTAAACAACGGTCATGAGATGATGCCATACGTCACAGGCATGGGATGTTCGCTCTCTGCCATTACTGGTGCATTTGCCGCAGTTGGCGAGAAAAGTGGTGTTGCCGCAGCAGCAGTATTTAGTATCGCTGGCGAAATCGCTGCTGAGAAGTCGCAAGGACCAGGCTCATTACAAATGAACCTTCTTGATAGTCTCTACCAGATTACCGCTGAAGACATCGAATCACGCCTTAACCTTCGCGAGTGCTAACAGACATCATGACACTGAATCCTTACCGACTCTATTTAGTAACGGATGAGAACCAAGACATAGACACACTCCTTCAAGTGGTTAAACAAGCCGTTGAGGGAGGCGTTACCATGGTTCAGCTTCGAGAAAAACACCATGATATTCGCACCTTCATCAGTAAAGCCAAGGCAGTGAAGCAAGTGCTAGCGGGCACCGGAGTTCCACTCATTATTAACGATCGCGTGGACGTAGCATTAGCGGTTGAAGCTGAGGGGGTTCACTTAGGTCAAACGGATATGCCGGTCGCTCTAGCACGCAAGCTTATTGGTGATGACCGTATTTTAGGCTTATCTATCGAGAGTGAAGCTCAGCTTGAAGAAGCGAAATCACTACCCATCGATTACATCGGGCTCAGTGCCATCTTCGCTACTCCAACTAAGACCAATACCAAGACGCATTGGGGTCTCGATGGCTTGGCTGAAGCTCTTAAGAAAACAGCGCTGCCAATCGTTGCCATTGGTGGTATTAATGAAGCTAATCTCACTGATGTAGCGTCAACAGGTGTTCACGGTGTCGCCATTGTTTCTGCTATCAGTCACGCAGCGTCACCTAAAGATGCAGCCAGTAAACTACTCAATCTGATGGAAGCGGGTTCGTAGACTCATTCTTGATAAGCAAAGAGAAAAATAAGACGACTATGCACGATAAACTTTCCACCTCAGCCCTCGCAAAGCAGAGGCAACTCGAACCTAAAGCGCTTTTTAATGAGCTAAAACAGGTTGGGTACATCATTTGGCATGATTCAAGTTGGCTGTTGACCGATTTGGGTGCACGCTTTGGTGGCGAGTACAGAGAAAGTGAAAAGTATGGTCGTTTTATTGTTTGGCCTAGCAAATTGGTTTTAGATGAATCACTTAAAAGCGACAAATTACTGACAGCCACTCAGCTCGGAGAGCGCTTCGACCTTCCAGCAAAGAAGATCAACTTGCTTCTCAGTGAGCTTGGCTGGATCCAACGACAAGAGTCCGACTGGATTGTGACCATGCAGGGCTTGAGAGCCGGTGCTCAGCAACGTCGCGACAAGCAAAGCAACACTCAGTTTGCGGTGTGGCATCCTGCTGTGGCTCGTAACCATAGACTCAAACAGAGTGTGCTTGAGTTTAAAGGTGCGGATGCAGAATCGCACTCCACAGAGAAATCTTTCTCAAGTTTTCGACAGAAATTCGCCGCGAAACATAGGGCGCTCGACGGTCACTATGTCCAGTCAAAAGGCGAATTGCTCATTGATAATTGGCTATATATGGCGGGCGTCGTTCACGCTTATCAAAGACAACTGCCCATTGAGCAAGATGTCGTGAGCGATTTCTATCTTCCTCAAGGCAAACTTTATCTGCAATACTGGGGCTCTGATAACGGACCGATTGACTCTAAAACCATTGAATCAACGCGCGCACTTTACGAGGAGCATGACCTGCCCCTCATCGAAGTGTTCCCAGAAGATATCGACAACCTAGACAGTGTTTTGCCTAAAAAACTCAAGCCGTTTGGCATTAGCGCTTACTAAAGATCGCTTATGAGTCGCTAGGCTAAAAATAACACAAACAAGCTTGGTGACTGTGCTGACCCGCAATCATATAGGGCGTTGAAGCAAGCACTGTGCTCACGGCTTCGTTATCAGATGATGGCGATGTTTTAGCGACTTGCTGCGTCTCGTTTGTGGACAGCTTAGTTGACGTCGAGCGAATAAAAGCGTCTTTATAGGTTTGTGTCGAACGCAGTTTCGCAAGCTCTTGTTTAGCCACGTCAAATGACTGGTAAGGCCCGATAAGACAGCGATCGCCTTTCATCTCTGGTTTTAACCAAATAGATTTGCTCACCTGTTTAGCCAAGTGTGCAGGTACATACCTCAAACTACCTGACTTCACGAATCCACACTGAATCCAAAAAGATTGGTCCGATTCATCGGGTTGAGTATTCCCCCACAAACCTTCGCCAATTGGGCACTCACTCTCAAGAACTGGAAATGGCAGCTGTGATTTGCTTGCACTATCGCAAACAAATACATCCTTTGATGCTTGGGCACTTGCTGTTACCGACACAAACAGAACGACAAACAACGCAAATGCGCTTGACGCTTTTTTCCACATAAATCCTCCTTGAACAGAGTGAATAGTATGCGGTGCTGGACACTTCCTTCTGAAGCTTGTTTAACACCTTCTATTTAGATTAGGCGCTAATCAAGCCATGTCAAAAGATGGAACCTATAACAAAAAATAGCCGTACGCGATGTGGCAGATTCGAGTCAGCTCACAACGAAGATGTTGAAATACCATTAAAATAACGTATCGCAATTGTTAGCGCCTGATTTTTTTAGCTTTTGAAGGATCAAAACATGAAGAAAATAAGTCGGTGGCCGACCCTTTTACTATCCCTTTTTTTCGCCACCTCTAGTTTCGCTTCCTCTGGGGCATCACACGATGCTTTCAACTTTACCCAATCCACCGTGGGCTACGCCTCATTACTGATCTTCGGTATCGCCTACACACTCGTTATGATGGAGGAGTATTTAAAACTTAGAAAGTCAAAACCTGTCCTACTTGCCGCCGGTCTTATCTGGATACTCATCGGCTTTGTTTACAAAGACATGGGACAAATCGAAGTCGCCAAATCAGCGCTCGAACACAACCTGCTTGAATACGCCGAGCTTCTATTATTCCTATTAGTCGCCATGACCTATATATCAGCCATGGAAGAGCGGAGACTTTTCGATGCTCTGCAATCTTGGATGGTGGGTAAAGGCTTTGATTTCCGCTCGCTATTTTGGATAACCGGGATACTTTCGTTCTTTATCTCTCCCATTGCCGATAACCTGACAACAGCGCTATTGATGTGCGCCGTCGTTATGAAGGTAGGTGGCAGCAACCTTAAGTTCGTTAACATTGCCTGTATCAACATTGTTGTCGCGGCTAACGCTGGCGGTGCATTTAGTCCATTTGGTGATATAACTACCTTGATGGTTTGGCAAGCAGGTCATGTGGCATTCTCTGAATTTATGCCATTGTTTGTGCCTTCAGTCGTTAACTACTTAGTGCCTGCTGTGATCATGTCGTTCTTTGTGCCCAAGACAAAACCTGACGCTGTTCATACACACGTTGAACTGAAACGCGGTGCCTTTAGGATTGTTGGGCTGTTTATTCTCACCATCGCAACCGCCGTGGCGTTCCATGCGGTGCTTCATTTCCCACCAGTAATGGGAATGATGATGGGCTTAGCCTATCTACAGTTCTTCGGTTTTTTCCTTCGCAAAACCTTACCGACGTCTATCGCTAAAAAGAAAGCAATCGCCATTGCCAACAATGATGAAGCTGCGCTGAAAGCACTTGGTTCTATCGTTCCATTTGACGTATTCAGACGTGTATCTCATGCAGAGTGGGACACACTGCTGTTCTTCTATGGGGTTGTCATGTGTGTTGGTGGTTTAAGCTTGCTCGGTTATCTCAGCGTCGTCTCAGAGATCATGTATACCCAATGGGATCCAGTCTGGGCGAACGTGATGGTCGGTATTCTGTCTGCTATCGTCGATAACATCCCGGTCATGTTCGCAGTATTGACCATGAGCCCAGAGCTCTCGATGGGGAACTGGTTGTTAGTCACCCTTACCGCAGGGGTTGGTGGTAGCCTGCTCTCTGTTGGCAGTGCAGCCGGCGTTGCGTTAATGGGGGCGGCACACGGCAAATACACCTTCTTTGGCCACTTAAAGTGGATGCCTGTTATCGCCATTGGTTATGCCGCTAGTATTTTTGTCCACCTTTCAATGAATGGCAGCTTATTCTAGCCACCATTTATGACTGCTATATATGATAGAAACACTTAAACCCCTCTTTGGAGGGGTTTATTTTTGCCTGAAAACCCAAATAGGACCAATGAGAAGAAATTGAATATCATCGAAAAACGAGGGCTTTTTTGCCTTCGATTTTGTGCCCAACGAATTGCATTATCCAAAGCAGGACAAACAAGCCTATCGACAGGTTGAGAATCGATAACCCAAACCTATCCGCAAACGTAATAACCGCTAAACAAGCTAAGGTAAACAGCAGCATTTGAATAAACACCGAGCGAGACAGCCTAAAATAGAAAAACATCACAGGGAGCATAACCAGCCAGACCCAGTTAATGGCGACGCCAGCAAGAGATACATGAGGAATGCACCATATGAGTCCCACGATCGATAAATAGATACCGGGGACGGCCACTTTGTGTATCTTTCTGTTGGTGCTGTTCTGGTGGCTTTCTCCGTATGCATCTAGCCATTGTTGTAACGACTTCATTCTACTTCCTTGTTGTTTATGACAGTTGTTTTCGATTGGTGTTAAGACTCTAGACTAAAATCCGCTACTCTTCCTCCTCACGCTTACGCAAGCCTATTAGCAATACTTAAAGGTGCTAATTTAACCTAATCGCCAATTCCCCTTACTATGACCTCAACGAAACAAACTACTCCACCAAGTGAGGTCATTATGAACAAATCAGTCCTTAGCCTAGCTCTCGTTGCAACCCTATCTGCAGGTTATGTTGCCGATACTGTCGCATGTACATCAGCAATCTATAACAACGGAGAGGCAAGCCTAACAGTAAGAACCATGGACTGGTTCGGTCACGATGACGCCATCGTTGTCGGCGCTGGTAAAGGCATCGCTAATCAGTATGGTGATACCGCGGAATCCATCAAAACAGAGAGCAAATATGCATCGCTAAAGATTAAGTCATTCGCACCTCAATTGGTTGCTGAAGCGATGAATGAAAATGGCTTGGTTGCTCGTATCCTATACCTAGGTAACGATTACACTGAAATGGCACCTGACCGTGCGGGCGTGCCTGATGTCGCAGCCTCTCAGTTCCCAAACTACGCTGTCGATAACTTTGCATCTGTTGCCGATGTCGTTAGCAACCTTGATGACATCGACGTTATCCAAGACAAGGTCTGTGACCTACCAGGACACGAGAATGAGTGTATTGCAGCACCGGTACACTACCACCTTACCGATGCGAGCGGTGACAGCGCAGTCATCGAGTTTGTAAAAGGTGAGGTGAAGATTTACCACGGTGACGTGACAGAAGCTGCAAGCGTGCAATACCTGTCTAACGACCCTGAGTTTGGCTTCCATATGAACCTGGATAAAGAGCAAACGGAGTCGGGCTCAACAATTCGTGCCTACGACCGTCGCCTACGCGCCAAAGAAGTCATTGAAGATATGTATGCGCGCAATGTCACTGACAACACCTCAGCGCTAAACAGCTTGAAAGCTGCCGGAGCATCAGTATTCGCAGGCTACGACCAACTGGACCCGTACGCAAATGATGTGTTCCCGACGCTTTGGACTATCTACACAGACCAAAATGCAAAGGAAATCTACCTAGACCGCTACGACACATGGCAAGTAGAGCACTATGACTTCACCATGTTTCACAATGATGAGGCGAAAGAGGTAGTACTTGGTGCACACCCAAGCGCTGACAAATAACCCGATTAAAGCTCACAAAAAGGCCACCGCAAGGTGGTCTTTTGATATTCGCTTTATGCATATCAGTAATTGAAATTCATAATTTCAAAATATAATTACGACACCTTACTATAGCCACAGACCCAAGGAATGAAGTCGACACACTGCTTGAGCTTAATCACTGCAAGCACTTCAAACTTGAAATAAGGCTATCTAAGATGAAAAAACTTACTATTTTGGCAACGATTACCGCTTCTCTATTTGCAACCACGACCATGGCACATGACCTTGGTGATCACTTACCGAAGAAGGGACAACCAACCGCTGTGCAACTTGAAAATGGTGGCACAACCAAGGTCAGTAAAGATAACTTCATCGCTGCTGAGTCAGATAAGTACTTTTTCGAGCAACAAGAGAAATCTGGCATCAACCACTTCACCCACGATCGCCAACTTTTGACGATGGAGACACAAACCGTCGTTAGACAGAACCGAGACACACTGTATTCAAAGTCAATCTGGGACACAAAAGGTGGTGTGACTTTTGAACTGCCAATCCTAGACAGCTATCAGGCACTACAAGTGATTGATGAACAGCATCGCACTGTAGCCGTACTTTATGCATCAGAAGGGCAAAACAAGGTGACGATCACGCCAGATATGCTCTCTTCAGGACAACACGTTTGGGTTATTGCCCGCACTCAGGTTGCCTCCAATGATCCTGCTGACATCAAAGAAGGCAACCTCAAACAAGATATGATCAAAGGTACGGCATCATCTGCTGAACGCTACACGCCTAAAGGCTTTGATCAGTTTGGTCGAGAAAAAGTTCGCTTAGCGCTGGAAGCGAACGTGCTCCAACTCGACTTTACCAAAGCGATGGGTGCCCCTGATGGCAAAACGCTGAAACCCGAGCAGCACTTAGCACCGCGCAAGGTGGAGCAGTTCCATGCGTTGGGTCTGACATCAATGGGCTTCGGCGGACTGCCAAGCGAACACGCTTACTACAAAGTACTTTTGGCAGACGACCGCTCGGGTCAGTGCCAGACTATGAACTTTGACGCGCCACCACTCGGTAAGAACGGTTTCTTCTCCATTACGACCTATGGTTCAGATGCGTATGTTCATACTGAAAAATTCGCGCTATCGAGTCGTAAAGATGAGTTGAAGGCGAACAAAGACGGCTCTTACACCGTAAACTTCAACTGTGGCGAGCAGGCAATCAACAATATTGATGTAGAGGAAGGTTGGACAGGTATCCTTCGCATGTACAAACCAAACTCAGACAAGCAAATTGTTAGCTATGCGAAAGGAGTAGAACAGCCACACGGTTAATCTCGCTTAGCATCCTCCCGTCTATCAAGAGAGCTCAACTGATGTTGGGCTCTCTTGATTTACAATGTAAACACAAGCTACAGCTACGATGAAACGGAAAAGCAAACACTAAAAAACAACTTATCATTCAATAAACTATCTTTTAATAAGCCACGTTTAATGGTTTACGTCTTTACTACTTTCTTGCAGAGTAGACATAGTCTTTGTGATTGGTGGATAGCATGTTACTGAATACCGAACGTCTTTTATATCTGGTTTCTATTGCCGAAACAGGTTCATTCTCTGCAGCAGCTCGTAAACTAGGCGTCAGCCCTTCGGCCGTGAATCAAGCAGTGCAAGCCATGGAGATCGATTTAGGGATCAGCGTGTTTGAGCGAGTAGCCGGAAAGGCACCCACGCTGACACCAGAAGGTAAGGTGCTTTACTTCCAAGCATTAGAGATAGTGCCGAGGCTCAAAGCAATTGACCGCAAAGTGCAATCTTTACAGAGGGGTGAAGAGCCTACTATCACCATCGCGACTCATAGCATGACCCTCTACCCAAGATTTGTAGAGGTATTCGCGGAGCTGACGCGTCAGTTTCCTGAAGTAGACTTAGTGCTGGTCGATGCCGAAACTCACTCCCTCGCCATCGACAATGATGACGAGGGTGCCGATATCATGATTGCGCCAGGTGGACTTAGCCCTGCACGTGGTACCAATGTTCAGACTGTTGACACTATTGAATGGTGCTTTTTGGCTTCTCCAGATCACCCGCTCTCTAAATTACGCGGCGAAATCACCACCGAAGATCTTGAACAATACCCACAGATCCTGTCATTAGAGGGTAAGGTCGCCACCAGCGAACTGATTGAATCGCTACGCTACAGCCCCAGACTAATTCGTTACGAAAATCACTATCAGCTGCAAGATATGCTGCTTCAAGGTATCGGCTATGTCGCTTACCCTACGAAGCTCGCTCAACCGTTTATCGACCATAGTCTAGTTACCAAACTCAATGTCGGTCGCTATGATGGTTCTTTAGTATGGCCTGTTGATTTGTCTTGGCGGAGCGGATTAGGCAGTGCAGGCACTTGGTTTGTCGAACAAATATTAGATCAGGAGAACTAGATGTTAGAACAAAACAACACGCAACTAATGATCATAGATGTGCAGGGAAAACTTGCGCAGCTGATGCACGACAAAGAGACACTGTTTAGCAACCTCAATACGCTCACTAAAGCCGCAAATCTAATGGAACTCCCTATTATCTGGGTCGAGCAGATCCCCGATAAACTCGGATCGACGATTGAAGAAATCAGCCAAGAGCTTAGCCATCAAACTCCGATTGCAAAAGACGTGTTTAGTGCTTGGGGAGAAGCGAATGTTCGTGAGGTAACAAACGCGAGCGACAGAAAACAAGTTTTACTGGTGGGTATTGAAGCGCATATCTGTGTTCATCAGACTGCCTGTGATCTACTGCAAGCAGGTTATGAAGTACACCTAGTTACGGATGCAGTCTCTTCCCGAAATCCAGCTAACAAAGATCTGGCGCTGAAACGCTTAGCTCAAGAGGGGGCAGTGCTCACCTCCACTGAAATGGCACTTTTCGAATTGCAGAAGGTTGCTCGAGGAGAGCAGTTTAAATCACTGTTGAAACTCATTAAGTAGTGACACTGTTGAAACTCATTAAGTAGTGACATTCAGTAGTGAGTAGTAAAGCTGACTCAACGTCTTGATTTTCCCCCGTATCGCCTCTAATGGGGCGTTACCAAACCCGAGGACTACTGACCCAAACTCTCGTTGTTTTTCTACTGGTTCGTAAAAGCGCATCGGTCTCACCACCATGCCTGCATCCTGCGCTTTCTCAGACAGCTCAACTTCATCAACGCCACTTTGCCACTCAACCGTTACATGCAAACCCGCACCTTGCGATACTACGTGCCAATCGCTGCCAAAAGACGCTTGAATGCTTTTTCTTATTAAGCGGTATTTCTGTTCATACAATCGGCGCATCTTACGAATATGCCTTACCAAGGCCCCCTCGTTAATAAAATCCGATAAAGCCGCTTGAACGAGAGCGGGCGTATCTCCAGACAGCGCATCTTTTATTTCCAAACACAATTGAACCATATGGGGAGGAACGACCATATAACCAATGCGCAGCGAGTTAAACATCACTTTGCTCATCGAGCCTATATAGATCATTTTGTCCGCATTGCCGCTCTCTGCGGCTAAGCCCTGCATACTGCGAAATGGACGACTATCAAACTGAAACTCACTGTCATAGTCATCTTCAATAATCCATGATTGATTGGTCTGCGCCCATTCTATGAGCTGCAAACGTTGCTCCGTTTGAATAGAACATCCCATCGGGTATTGATTACTCGGCGTTAAGTAAATACCTGTTGAATCACTGCTAAGCACACGTTGAATATCCAACCCTTTGCTTGCATCAACATCGACGTAGTCATAGCCGATGTTGAAGGTATCCAACACCTTAACGACCTGTCGATAGCCAGGAAACTCCACCAAAAAGCCTCGATGAGGTTTAAGTTTTTGGGTTGCTAATAGTGCTATCGCAATGGACTGCTGCGCACCCGACGTAACTATGATTTGATTCGGGTGGCAAACAACACTTCGACTTCCTGTTAGGTAGCGATGGAGTGCTTCCCTTAGCGTCACTAGCCCCTGTAAATCTTGGTTTCCAAGTAACGCACTACGACTGCTATGACGTTGCAACAACCGATTCCAAGCACTCATTGGGAATGAGGCAAGTTCAGCAACGCCAGGTGCAAACAGCCCGTTGTTTGGCGTATTGTCGTCTCCGGGCTCTGAGGATGGCACTACCTGCTCCGTTGTCAGGTATTGCTCCGGGAGCGACACTGCGACATAGAAACCACTGCTTGGTTTCGCTATTAAATACCCCTCCGCAACAAGCTGCTCGTAGGTTTGAATCACAGTGTTGCGACTGAGCTTAAGCTGACTAGCCAACGTGCGAGTAGAAGGCAGCTTTGCACCGGAAGCCCAAAACCCTTTTAAGATGCGCGTTCGTATTTGCTCAAAAAGGATTTGCTGAAGCGTTGTACCACTAGAGGTCATAGACGACAACTCTAGCGTCAACTCACTGGAATCAATAGCACTCAAACTGGATCCACCATTTATCATATTTTGGACCTAAACAGAGTACCAAAATATTCTTAATCTGGCTGTAAAGGATTAAGGAGGAGAGATTACATGCTGTCACAAACACAACGAACCCAAATCAAAAAAGGGGCTCACAAAGCCGTGCTAGAGGAGCAAGCTCTTTACGATATTATCGATGAGTCGCTTATCGCGCACATAGCCATAAACCAAGACGACGGTCCAATCATCATTCCGATGCTGGCTTGGCGTGTAGATGACAGAGTTTACGTTCACGGAGCGAAGAACAGCCGTCTCATTCGAGCGCTAAAATCTGGTCAGAAAACGTGTCTCACCTTTACATTATTTGACGGTTGGGTGTTAGCAAGGTCAGCGTTTCACCATAGTGCTCATTATCGAAGTGCCGTTGTGTTTGGGAAATTTGAGATCATAGATGACAACCAAGAAAAAGATCGAGTACTAAACTTCTTTATCGAACATATTGCTCCGGGCAGAACCGAGCAAGTAAGACTGAGTAATCAAGAAGAACTCACGGCCACAGACGTGCTTGCTATTGAGCTCACCGAGGCTTCTGTGAAAATTGGACGTCACGGCGTCAATGACGACAAAGAAGATCTTGATGTCCCTGTCTGGGCTGGCATTTTGCCCTATCGAACGGTAGTTGGACCGTTAGAGCCATGTGATGATCTCGCCGAGTGTATCGACACTCCGGATTATTCGAGCGCTTATGGAGACAGGTGGATTGGTAAAGTAGACAACGAATGATGTCACTTTACCCTAATGTCATTTGCATTCTGAAGAGGTCGTCTAAAGCACGGGACGACCTACCTTCATACTTGTAGCCAGCGCCATGCCGCAATAGATAGAGCCGCCACCAGAATCAGTAAAAATACGCCAAGCTCGATAAGCCACTCTTTATCATTCCACCCCAAATACTCGATATCGTATTCATCGAGCTCAAAGCTGAAGTCTTCAAATTCATCTAATTGTTGCATAGCTGCCTCCCTTAAATCGGATTCCATGCTATGCGGTAAGATAACTCTATAAAATCAAATAATTTCTACGCTCAGTTTAGAAAAAGTGAACGCTCAACAAGAGACAGGGAATTTACGACTCAGCACAAATTGTTGCAAAATTCTTGTTGTTGCACGCTAAATTATTGACGCTGAACACATCAGGAATATACATAAATGCTAATGTGGACGGGTTCCAATTACATTGCAGAGCCATTTATAAGATATGCAGCAAGCTATTAAAAAATCAGAAAAAATTGCAAGTTTCGAGCTAGCTCGAGTGATCGCTTTAGTGGCTATTATTTCTATTCACTGTCAGTTGTTTATGGGCTACGGCTACATTGATGAAGAGCCCTGGTTAAACTTTGTCACCAACCAAGCCGCACGATTCGCTGTGCCGCTATTTTTCCTTATTGCCGGCTATCTCATTTATCCAAAACTGAATACTGCTCCGTACAAAACGGCGAAAGACTACTGCATACCGCTGATGGTAATTTGGTTAGTTTGGAGCATCATCCACCTCCTACTGCCGTTTAACTTAGGTGTTGTTGCAGAGCAAGGTTATCTAGTGGAGCGACAAGGGTACTGGCAATATCTAATGCAAGCGCCTCTAAACTCCTTGTTTGAAGGTGGATTAGTTCATCTGTGGTTTATTCCATCCTTAGCTATAGCAATCTTAATGATTGCTTGGTTTATCGACAATAAATGTCGCAGACTGATCATTCCTTTTGCCGCCATTATTTATGTGTACGGACTTATCGCAGGAAGCTATGGCGTGATAACTGAGGTAGCAACGCCAATTTTTACCAGAAATGGTCCTTTCTTTAGCTTCTTGATGGTCGCCATTGGATTCGAAGCCCGCCGTAATAATTGGTCTATGTCCGCAACAATCGCCCTTCTAGTTGCTGCTGCAGGTATGTTGCTGCATTTTGCAGAAGCTTATTATCTGCATGGTAAGGGGCAAATATTTAATATGAATGATTTTCTATTGGGTACTGCGATTTGGGCGACAGGTTTGTTCTTTTTCTTACTCGCTAAGCCACAACTCGGCAATCAGCCAATATGGCTAAAGCTCGGGCAGTGGGTGTTACCGATCTATGTGGTGCATCTGTTGATCGTCATCTATATGAATAATTTAGTTGCCATACTCGAGCTACAAACAGTCTCAGCCGACCTTGTCATCTTCTTTGGTACCTTAGTTGGCTCGGTCATCTTGATGTTCATCATCGAGAAAACCCCTATTTCGTTTGCCAAACTGCGCAGTATTAAGCTGAAAGGAAAACCCGTGGCAAACTGTCCATCTGCGAAGTAATTCCTCTCTGACTAAGCGCCATGTTACTTGTAGAGAGGCGAGATACCTGATAGAAAGGTGCCGATTACAAGCATCAGGTACAACCATGAATAACGCCTCTCCACTTGAACAACTCCTTAACTCTCGCCGCTCAGTTCGCAAATACGATGCTGAAGCGGCGTTTGACCATAATGCCGTACAGCGAGCACTTGAACACGCAACGCTTAGCCCTAACAGCAGCAATATGCAGATGTGGGCGTTTCATCGTGTCATCAGTGAAGATAAACGTCAGAAGCTTGCCGACATTTGTATGGGGCAAAATGCGGCGAAGACCGCTAATGAGCTGGTCGTCGTAACCGTGACTCCAAACAAATGGAAACAACGCGCCGCTATGAACGCCGACATCGTTCGAGCAAACTTTGCTGGCCGCGAAGATGAAACATCAAAGCGTGCATTTAAGTACTACGACAAGCTGATCCCTATGGTCTACAACAATGACGCATGGGGTATTCGAGGCATGGTAAGAAAGCTCTACAGCTTTTGGTTAGGGCGCAACAAACCTATGGTGCGCGAAGTCAGCAAGCAAGATGTGCGCGTGTGTCTCCACAAAAGCGCAGCACTAGCGTCTATGACCTTTATGCTTTCTATGCGAGAACAAGGCTATGACACATGCCCAATGGAAGGATTTGATTCCATGCGAGCAAAAGCATTACTTGGTATCGCAGATCATGATGAGATCACGATGATCATCAGTTGCGGCGTGCGAACTGAAGAAGGTATCTACGGGGAGCGTCATCGTGTGCCTAATGAAGAAGTGATTATTTCTCATTAAGTTAACAACTTGATTGTCATTCCTGTGCAGACAGGAATCTACTTGAAGCTTGGTGCGCGCTACGAGAAGATCCCTGCCTGCGTAGGCACACGGCTAGTGGGATGACGACTATTTTATGTACTGTGAACCTACTGCAACCGTCATTCCTGTGTAGACAGGAATCTACTGGAGGCTTGGTGTGCGCTGTGATTAGATCCCTGCCTGCGCAGGGATGACGACTGTTTTAAGTACTGTGAACCTACTGCGACCGTCATTCCTGCGCAGACAGGAATCTACTTGAGGCGGTATTAACCGGGCTCATAGGTAACACTTCAAACCGGGCACATGGGTAGCAGGTCAAATTGACAACATTCTAGGATGTATTTACCTTCTTAGCTCGCCAAATTGGTGCTCTACATGTAATAGCAACAGCCTATCAATACCATTACCACAATCGATTATTCCTTTCACAACAGTCACCGTATACTGATTCCAACAAAACAAGATTTCACTCTTCCTAGAGGACAGTATTATGACAAGCACTAACCTAATCGGCCTTGATAAAAACGCATCTCAGTCAATCGCAGTTGAGCTAAACCAATTACTTGCGAATTACCAGGTGTTGTACATGAATACTCGTGGTTACCACTGGAACATTAAAGGTGAACAGTTCTTTGAACTCCATGTAAAATTTGAAGAAATCTACACCGATCTCCAGACCAAAATTGATGAATTAGCGGAGCGTATTCTGACCATTGGTCATACTCCAGATCATTCGTTCAGTCGCTACCTTGAACAAAGCCAAATTGAAGAACACCAAAATGCTTTCCGAGGCAAAGAATGTGTCACTGGGTTGGTAAACGGCTTCTCAGTGCTGATTCATCGTCAACGCGAAATCCTAGATCAAGCCGCAGAAGCGAGTGATGAAGGTACCGCCGCACTGATGGGTGACTATATTCGCGAACAAGAAAAGCTGCTTTGGATGCTCAATGCTTATCTAAACTAATCAATAAAATACAAGTCCAAAAGAGGTACTTAACGCACCTCTTTTTTACATTCTGGTTTTAATCAACGACCAAGCACTCGCTATTTCAATTGGGTTCCCACGTAAGCTATATTGCTCGAAAAAGCATAGTTCCCGTCTGGCCACTTCACTGCCGGATAGTGATAACGCTTCGACTCGAAGATTTCCACTAGTCCCGGCAACATGTGCTGTAACTCTTTGCGCGTTTTGACACGCATCTCATCGCTTTCAAGATCAGCTTTGGAACCCAGATACGCTGCTGTTCCCAAATAGAAGAACTCTATGGTTTTACACGCATCATCACAGGTAGGATCGTCATACTTATACAGCCCTTGTTGCTCCGCTAACTGCCACTGTTTATAGATCTCACTACGTTGCGTTTTATTGTCACCAAACACCGTCGGCAAATATGATTGCCATCCAGCATTGACGATGAGGTGATGAATCTCCTCTTGAGAAGCATCTCGTTGACGGTGTGGGTTCGTTTCATTAGCGGCTAGATCCTGGCCAACCATATAATCAAAATAAGGCTCAAGTTTATCTAACGCCTGGTCGCTGAATCCTTCGCTGCTCATCAACAAAGTCGCATGATTGCCCTGCAGTGGAACAATCAATCTTGGCTCATCAACCACGCCATCTTGATTATTATCAAGCCATTGCGCCGTCACGTTGGCAGCATGTTTTAATTTGTTATCTGACACACGTTGAGTGGCACAGATTGTCACTGCATCAAAGACCTTTGCCTTCTTAGTAAAAAAATCACCCGGACAACCTGCCGCCGGCGCTTCCGCAGTAGAAAACTCCCCTGCACCAACCAAACTACTCAGTAAAGCGAGCGCACCAAGACTGTATTTCATCCCTGTTCCCTTATATCTATCGCGCGAGTTGTTTACATGTTAATCAATGAGCGCGGAATTACTGTATTAAGAGGTCAGTAAATGTAAGGCTAAGAAACTTCAGATTCAGGAGTGAATTCTTGCGAGACGAACTCGATAAACTTACTAAGTCGTTGCGAGCGATTAACGATGGGCGGATACAGCAAGTAAAAGTCATTCGACGTTGATATATGATCTGATAGCACGCTGACTAATTTACCACTGTCCACTTCTTTGCGAACAAAGTAGTCCGGTGTGTAGATGATGCCTCTGGCTTCAAGAGCCTGCGTTTTTAGGATCAAATTATCGTTATTCTTAAGCCAACCACGAATTGGGTAGTCACCGTCTGCAAATGACCAGGTCGCATCATCACTATTATTCATGCAATCATGTTCAACCAACTGTTTTGGATGTGTAGGCACACTCTTTTGCGAAAAATAGTCGGGAGAGCCCGTCACTGCATGACTATAAGAAAAGAGCTTTTTAGCAATCATGTTCTCAGGTGGATTTCGCGTTGCTCGAAAAGCGAAATCAAAATTGTCTCTAACCAGATTAAAGCTTCGATAGCTGCATTCAACGTCAAACTGTATGCCTGGGTGTTTATGACTGAATCGGCGGCATAAATCTAACAATACCCCTTGAGTAAACTGCATAGGTGCAGTAATTCGAATCGTCCCCTCAAGGCACTGATTTTCGTATTCGGCTTTACGTTCAAGATCCACCAGCGTCTGTGAGATAGACTCCATCCCAGCCGCCACTCTCTCACCCTGAGGTGTTAATCGAATGCTTCGTGTAGAACGAATCATCAAGCTGTAGCCCAGCTCTTTTTCAAGCTGTTTGATTTGTGTCGAGAGATAGCCACGCGAGATATCTAGCGCATCAGCTGCCTTAGTAAAACTGAGCTGTTTCGCTACTTCCGCAAATAACATCAGCCTTTCTATTTTCTTATGCTGCATTCACTTTACCTAACTCTGATCTCGAACATTTGATTGTTTGTTATATCAAATAATGATTTTTATTGGCTATATTTTTCTTACCAATTTCTTCAGGCATTCTAGTGTCAGTCAAAATAATATGGAGTCGCGAGATGTCTTCTCAAAATGTGAACAAAGGAAACCACTCTCAACTTATTTACGGTTGCATGGGGCTCGGTGGTGGATGGGATGATAGTCCTATCACCGCTCAACACATTCAACAAGCCCATCAAGTTATTGATACTGCGATTGAATCTGGAATTACCGTGTTCGATCATGCAGACATCTATACACGCGGCAAAGCGGAAAAAGTATTTGGAATTGCGCTAAAAGATCGCCCAGAGTTAGCCGATCAACTCACCATTCAGTCAAAGTGCGGTATTCGCTTCGCCGATGAAACCGGCCCAGGTCGATACGACTTTTCGAAAACGCATATTCTCAACATGGTTGATGGCATTCTTGAGCGTTTAGGAATTGAACAAATTGATACACTACTCCTTCACCGTCCAGACCCACTGATGGTGCCAGAGGAAGTGGCAGAAGCGGTCGAGACGTTGCAAAAATCAGGTAAGATCCGTCAGTTGGGCGTGTCCAACATGAACTTGCACCAGATGGCGCTGCTTCAATCGGCGCTATCTACGCCTATCGTTTGCAATCAGTTAGAGATGAGTCTTACGAAACTAGACTGGCTTGAAGAGGGAATCACCTCACATGCAAGCTCAACACTTGGCACTGTAGAGTATTGCCGTAGCAACAACATTGAACTGCAGGCATGGGGTAGCCTAAGCCAAGGTTTGTTCACGGGGCGCGATGTCAGTAACCAGCCAGAGGCAGTGAAAAACACCGCCGCTACCGTCGCTGAGCTAGCCGCCAAATATCAAGTCTCTACAGAAGCTATCGTCTTAGGATGGCTGTTGCGCCACCCTGCGAAGATTGCACCTGTAATTGGTACAACTAACCCTGACCGTATCCGAGCTTGTGCTCAGGCTAAGTCTTTCGAACTCACTCGTGAAGACTGGTATTCACTATTTGTCGCTGCTCGCGGCCAGCAAATGCCATAGGAAGGACAAATCATGACATTAGACCAAGCACAAAAGATACTGACCTTTGTTCAAGCGTACGCGAACGAAAACAACCTGCACCTCGCCGCAGCGGTGACCGACAGTCACGGAGAACTCATCTCGTTCTTTAAGATGGATAATTGCAGTTTACAATCTGGCGTATTAGCCCCTAACAAAGCCTATACCGCCGCACGAGAACGCCAACCAAGTGGCAATCTCGGCAAATGGGCTCAAGAAACCGGAAAAGATATGGGCTACTGGGCGGATGCAAAATTCACAGGGCTTGGTGGCGGTGTCCCTATAGTAGTGGATGGTAAAGTCATTGGTGCGGTCGGCGTAAGTGGTATGAGCGAAGCCGAGGATGAAGCTTTAGCGAAACAGGCGATATCCCATGTAATGTCTTAGATAAGATGGGCCGATATCACACCCAAATAAGAAGTCGAAGCAATATGTTCCGACTTCTTATTCGGCTTTGTTCCATCTTAAATGAGAGAACTGATGGCTAAACTAGTTTCGCTCTTAAAGGTCTCCAAATTGATACTCTACCGTCGCACTATAGGTCGTGACATCGTTAAGGCGAATAAAATAACGCGACACTTTTGCACCGAGCATAACATTTGAAGATAACTTTCCCTTTAGCGCGAAAGCAATGTAAGGATCAATACCATCTTCGGTCGATTCAATTTTTTGCCCTTGATAATCACTTTCAAATTCCGTTCGCCAAGCGAGTACTCCGCCGATGCCATTAAGCGACACCTTGTCGTTTTCCCACAAAGTATAATCAACATCCAATCCAATACCGTGCCCAAGTACTGGCGTCACTTTGGCAACTGTGCGGTGATAATCCTCTGGAGATTGACCAACGTCAGCTGCTAATTCGGCACTCCCTTTGCCGAGGTTGATATAGTTAACTGACACAGCCCAATCTTGGTTATATCGATACCCCACTCCAAGTAACCAAGCCGTATCGCGGTCTTCGATACTTAGCACCTGCGCATTGTTGTCATAGTTTCGATCGTCCGCTCTTGCTTGACCGATGTCCGCTTTAAGAAACCAATTTGCGTTGACATTAAATGCTGCTAACAGGGCTAGAAAGGCGAGACTTGCACGCACTTGACCAGCACGAATTGTACCAAATACTGCCAATATCATCACAAGCCATCCTCCAAAAGAGCCACCACTCGAGCTATTTCTCACCACATCGTTACTAGCAAGATTCACGTTCACCGATACTTTTGAGAATGCGGTTCCACCATTGCCATCGGAAATGCCATAGCTCAACGTATCGACACCAAAAAAGTCTGCGGGCGCTTGATAGACGAGTTGGTTATTCTCAATCGATACGTGACCAAGTTGACTGCTAGCACTCGTAACCTGTAGCGAATCGCCATCACTATCATCGTCGTTCGCCAATACGTTGATCGTCACCGTACCACCTTTAATCACGTTAACTTCATCTGACTCTGCTTGCGGTAGCGTGTTCGATGAAGTCGTTGCAACGCCACCAGGGTCAACGATTCTGCCATTAGCTTCGCCATCGTCATCATAAATGCCGCCATCTTTAATGGTTAGTTGCACACACCAATGGCCTTCAACCAACTGACCTTGCTGCCATGACGCATCACCAGGAGGTGGACAATAACCTTCAAATCCAGGTGCTGATGAGACGTAGTTGTCTGGGTCAGTGCCATCGTTTGTTAACGTTATCCATCCGTTGGTTTCGCTGTATTTGCGATAGACCGCATTACGAGGAATCGGTCTACTTTGCGGTAACACTAGAGAATAGCTCTGCCCAGGGATAGGAAGTCCAATCGCAACATAGTCAAAAAGACCACCAACATTTGTTGCATCATCATCTAAAGGCAACTCCTGCTCGAGCAGCAGTGCTCCTCCAGTCACTCCATTGGCAACCGTCACCCCCTTACGCAAACAGACACCAGGTTCACCCTCTACCAAATAGCTGCTCGACTCCGACGCATAAGACTGAATGACGTTACATTCGGCTATCGCATCTTGGAAATCTGGAATGCCATCGCCATCACTGTCACTGTACCCCTCTTGGTTATCTGGAATGAGATCGCCATCGGTATCCTGTTCCCCGAGAGTAGCAAGTTCAGTCACAACTTCTAAGAACACGCTAGTGTTCACCGTTTCATTGCCTGAATCGGTCACTTCAATAGCAAGCTCATAGACGCCATCAACCAGAGCCGCTGGATCAAACTCAAATACTGACGCTGTTTGGCTGATGTTTGCCAATGCTGAATTGTCATTGATCCAACGATATTGGTGGCTATCGCCTGGATTGACGTCATCTACAACGGCAGTCACGGTTACTGTGCCTTGTTGCGGAGAAATAACCGTTCTAGGTTCACTATTTTGAACGACTTGCAAGGTGACATCAGGTGCCACATTCACCTCATAAACGGTGAGTACATATTGGGATTTGCTACCAAGATTGAGAGCATCAGATAAGGTGATAACCAAGGTCTCTTCGCTATCTGCAACATCGTCATTGAAGATCTCAAAGTCAATGACACCCTCAAGGCCTGAAGAGATGACAACTTCCCCAGAAACTAGGTCGTGATCTTGCGTATCCATCGTGCCGCTTACCGTGTACGGGATAAGCACCGGGTAACTGCTAGGCTCGCCATTGAGATAAACCGCGATCTGATGCTCAGTTCCTTCGACGGTTTTACCATCTTTCTCAACTGAGATTAGTGGGTTAACCGTAATCGTCTGCAGTGATTTACCTGTATTGCCACTTTGATCTGTTGCAGCCCAGGATACTTTGTGAACACCGGGTTTGAAGAAGCCGTCGCTGTTTTCAATGACCACAGGGAGTGGCTGCCCTGAACTATCAAGCGCTGTTGCTACCCCAAGGTCGACTTTAGTAAATAGTGCCGTGGCATTAATCTCAACATCATCGGGCGCTGTGACGGTTAGACCTTCATTCGCGACAATTTCTAGCACAGCCTCACCAATAACTTCAGCACCGTTACCATCTATGACACCATACTTTATGGTGACTATCCCAACATCAGCAGTCTGAAGCTCAATACTGTCACCGTTAACGGCTAATGTTCCCGTGTCTGCATTCGCCCAAGCGAGCGTTAATGTGTCATCATCATGATCCACATCGTTGGCCAGTGGAGCAAAGTTATAAATACCTTGTGGTGTCGCAGAGAATGTTAAGGTCTCACCAGCAACAACAGGGGCATCATTCACACTGATAACCTGGACGTTAATAGTTCTATCTACTGTATAACCGCTGTCATCGGTCAAAGTGATCGTAAAGCTGTCACTGCCGTTATAGTTGCTGGTTGGCGTGTAGACGATATCCGTGCCATTGATGACTATCTGACCATGACTTGGCGCGGATTTCTCAGTTGCCGTGACCGTATCACCATCCTCATCGCTAAAGTTGAAACTCAACTTTTGATTGTTGTCTTCGTCTGTGGTCAAGGTTGAGGCGATCGTAATGCTCGGCTCGTCATTGACGCTGGAGACGGTGACGTTGATGGTTTTGTCTACCGTGTAGCCGTTGCCATCGGTCAGAGTAATGGTGAAGCTGTCGCTGCCGTTATAGTTGGCGGTTGGCGTGTAGACGATGTCCTTGCCATTAATGGCTATCTGACCATGACTTGGAGCAGACTTCTCCGTTGCCGTAACCGTATCGCCATCCACATCGCTAAAGTTGAAACTCAACGTTTGGTTGTTGTCTTCATCCGTGGTCAAGGTCGAGGCGATCGTAATGCTAGGCTCGTCATTGACGCTGGAGACGGTGACGTTGATGGTTTTGTCTACCGTGTAGCCGTTGCCATCGGTCAAAGTAATGGTGAAGCTGTCACTGCCGTTGTAGTTCGCGGTTGGCGAGTAGACGATGTCCGTGCCACTGATGGCTATCTCACCATGACTCGGCACCGATTTCTCCGTTGCCGTGACCGTATCGCCATCCACATCGCTAAAGTTGAAACTCAACGTTTGGTTGTTGTCTTCGTCCGTGGTCAGAGTCGACGCGATCGTGATGCTCGGCTCATCATTGACACTAGAGACGGTGACGTTGATGGTTTTGTCTATCGTGTAGCCACTACCATCGGTCAGAGTAATAGTGAAGCTATCACTGCCGTTATAGTTCGCGGTTGGCGTGTAGACGATGTCCGTGCCACTGATGGCTATCTCACCATGACTCGGCGCCGATTTCTCGGTTGCGGTGACCGTATCGCCATCCACATCGCTAAAGTTGAAACTCAACGTTTGGTTGTTGTCTTCATCCGTGGTCAAGGTCGAGGCGATCGTAATGCTTGGCTCATCATTGACGCTGGAGACGGTGACGTTGATGGTTTTGTCCCCCGTGTAGCCGTTACCATCGGTCAGAGTAATGGTGAAGCTGTCACTGCCGTTATAGTTCGCGGTTGGCGTGTAGACGATGTCAGTGCCATTAATGGCTATCTCACCATGACTCGGCGCAGATTTCTTCGTTGCCGTGACCGTATCGCCATCCGCATCGCTAAAGTTGAAACTCAACGTTTGGTTGTTGTCTTCATCAGTAGTCAAGGTCGACGCTATCGTGATGCTCGGCTCATCATTGACGCTAGAGACGGTGACGCTGATGGTCTTGTCGACGCTATAACCGTTACCATCGGTCAGAGTAATGGTGAAGCTGTCACTGCCGTTATAGTTAGCGGTTGGTGTGTAAACGATGTCTGTGCCATTAATGGCTATTTCACCATGACTTGGCGCCGATTTCTCTGTCGCTGTCACCGTATTGCCATCCACATCGCTAAAGTTGAAACTCAACGTTTGGTTGTTGTCTTCGTCAGTCGACAACTGACTTCCAATGGTAATGGATGGGTCATCATTAACACCCACTAATGGCAACGTAGACGTTAGGTTTAAAGACGAATTGCTGTTTAGGTTGTCTCCATCACTGCTACCGCTATCCACCAGCACTGTGATCGATATACTACGAGAACCTGTGACAATGTTTTCAGCCGTGTTCTTATAGGTGATCCCATCGATAAGGGTTTGGTAGTTGGACGTGGTATCCTGCTTGGACACACTTACAGCAAATACGCCGCTAGAGACCAAAGAAACTTGATAAACGAAACTGTTTGCAGAAGTGGTGCCATTTGCTCCATCAGTTAAACTCACCTCGCTTCCATCAATGACCAAATACTCACTTCCACTATTAGCAACGCCACTGACCTGCCAAGTGATAGATTCTATTAACTGTGAAGCTTCTACTGTATCGACTGCAGCGGAAGAGAAAACGCTCACCGGTGAGCCATTTTCTGTAAATGTTTGGTTAAGAGCGGAAGCGTTTAGCGTCGGCGCATCATCAACAGCGCTAACCGATACCGTAGAAGCAATCGCAAGGGTATCGTTGAGGTTGTCATTGTCTCCACTATTCGAGCCACTATCCGTCACTTCAGTTAAGGTCACAACCCGACTGCCTTCGGTAGGATCGTCGCCTTTGTGAATGTAACCGATGTAATTGAGTAATTGCTGCGCCAACTGAGCAGTGCCGGTGACGTTAGATAACACCACCGTTGCCACATTACCTGACACCGAAACCGAATAATCAATAAGGTTTGTCGGAGTCGTCCCAGATGTACCTTGAACTAACGTAATTTCTGTTGCATCGACGACCAAGGCCTCTTGGCTGCCATCTTGTACGCCATTGATTGTGAAAATCGCACCGGTAATAGTCTGCGAACTCTCCACGGTATTAACCGAAGCAGAAGAATACACATAGCTCGTGGCAGCTCCCTCGGTATAGGTTGGGCTCAACCCATTTGCGCTAACGATTGGTTCATCATCCACTCCAGTAACCGAGACCGTCGAAGATATAGTGGTATTAGCGACCGTATTGACCGAACCAGTTTCACTAATGCTAGTTATGGTAACAACACGGTTGCTTGCTGTTGTTGGATCATCACTGTTATTTTGATAGCTTATCGCGTCGATAACTGACTGCATCTGAACTTCTGTTAATGTGCCGCCAGTGAATATGACCGTTGCTGTTGTGCCCGCAACGGACACTGAATAATCAAAGCTTGATGTACTGCCAGACTGCCCAGTCATCAAAGTGATGGAAGAGCCATCGACACTGAGTTTCTCATTAGCCGCATCCGCAACATTGGTGACGGTAATCACTAAACCCGCTAACGTTTGGCTCGCCTCGACAGTGCTGACTGCAGCACTAGAGAACAGCACTGCAGTCGAGCCTCCCTCGACAAAGGTTGGAGAACTGCCTGTGGCTGAGAGTGTTGGCACATCGTTGACCGCGGTGATGGACGTTGTTACTTGAACAGCACTGCTGTTTTCTATTCCGTCATTGAACACAAAGCTCAACGATGCTGTACTAGCAGGATCATCGCTCGTATTCTCGTAGGTAATATTCTGAAGCACCGAGTTAACTAAAGTCGTGGTCGCGTTCGAATTGAAGGTGATCGTTAATGTACCCGCACTATTGGTGGTAACCGTTCCAACCACGGTGCCGTTATAGGTGACACTTCCCGATTCAACCAAAGCACTCAAAGAACCACTGCTTCCAAAAACATCACCACTTTGCGCGCCACCAGCGCGAGCAATCGTGATACTGGCGCCATCGTAGTTACCTTGCGCACCATTTAGGGCATCCAACTCGGTATCTGATACCGTAACGTCATTGTCGATAACGACCGCATTGCCTCCTTCAGAAAACAGCGGTGTCGCATCAAGCCCAGCAATGACTGCCTGATCATTTTGGTTAATGGTTACCGTTTGACTGGCAATAGCCCCAATTGTCGCAGCCCCTGCAACCACGGAGTTCATACCAAGGATAATGGTTTCAGCGTCATCGTCATCGCCATCGCTACTGCCGGTCACTGTAAATGTATTTGCGGCATCACCTGTCACAATCGTGATCTGATTCGAGCCATCGAGCCCACTGATTGAGTAATCACTCCCTGTTACAGCGGTTCCTGACAACGCCATTTCCACTGTAATGTTTTCATCTGCGCTGTATGCATTGCCATTACCATCAATCAAAGACACGGTATAAGCCGTTGAACCACTGTTCTCCGCGATATTTGAGTCCGCTACCGTTAATTTGAGTTCCGGCTGTACCGCAAAGTTATAGGTGGTGTAATCGGCTATTCCTGCAAACACATTACCTGACGGATCTTGTAACGTCGTAGAATCGACTGTTATTGCGTAGCGGTTGCCTAAAGGGAAGTCTGAAGATGGGTTGATGGTTAGCTTATCCCCACTTAACGTCGCCGCTCCTGAAGAAGAGCCAGTCGCCGCAGTGGTCGAGCTCGCGGTATATGTTTCAAGCACAGCACCATTAGTCAGGTCATAGATAGCAAACGTTTTTCCGCTGACCAGCTCGACGTTTTCACTAAAGTCCAATACCAGGTTACTGTTTGAAGCTATGCCAAAGGCATTGTCTGTAGGAACAGAATCCGCACTTGAGAAGGTAGGAGGCGTTTTGTCCAAGGTGAGAGACAGTGAGTTATCGGTATTCGCGTTACCCACAGCGTCGGTTGCGCTGACAGTGATGGCAAACGTGCCCTCTTGCATGTTTCCTGCCGCATCAAGTGCAGGAGTTTGAAAACTATAAGTATTGTCGTTGTTGTCCGTTAAGGCTTGAGTCGCACTAAAGTCAGTATCTAGCACAGATAAATCTGCAGTGACATTTAGCCCTGTTTCACCAAGATCTACAGTTATGGTTACTGTTTCCCCTGCCTTATAGTTGCTATCGCTTGAATCCGACACCGATATAAATGAAGGAGCGCCATTATCTAGGGTGTAAGACTCGACAGCACCGGTTGGTGTGGTTGAAGAGAGACTATTGCCGCTGCTATCTTGTAAATTGTTACCAGCAGCAATGCTCAAAGCGACACCACCACTATATCCAGCAAGATCCCCTCCTGAAACTGTGATGTCCACAGAAGAACCAGAGGCGGCCGATACGGATGTTACCGTTGCCGTGGTGCCCGATACCTCAAAATCATCCGTGGAAATGTTCAATACGGATTTGGAAAAACTGACCGTCCAGACTAGCGTATCACTGTTTGTATCGGCGTCGGCCGGCGTCTTGCGAACTATCGTTGCTACATCGGGTGCAATTCTGTCTACGGTATGTGTTGTGCCGCTAGTGTATGCAGCGACATAACCGTTATTGCTATTACCATTACCACTATCATCGGTAATGTTAGTTGACGACTTGAGATCCAATCTAAGCGTACCCTGTCCCGATATATTATTCACGGTAACATCAATGGTGGAACCCGAAGATGAAGAGGTTGAGCTGATGGAGCCGTCGGCAGAGCCTGTACTCGTCAAACTAAAATCATCTGCTGATACCCCATTGACACTTTCGTCAAAAATCACTGAAAACACTATGGATTCAGCGCTAGGAGAGGGGCTATTCTTTGGTGCTATTGAGTTTACTACTGCTGGGGTGGTATCACTTGAAGGAGGATTACAGTATTGACTACCAGACGCATTGTTAGACCCACTCCATACACAAATCCCCCCTCCCGCGGTTGTTGTATTACAAGAGGATTTATAGGATGCTCCACAGCTTCCCAAAGCTAAACTTACCCCTGGCGTTTTCCCCACAACAGCCATACTGCCCGGCATCACCTCAGAGCTTAGCTTCGATAACAACACATCCCCCACGACCCGCTCACTGCGTGTCATTTTGGTCAACGCGCTTCGACTCTGCTTGATATCATTAATGAACTGACCAATGCCATGTTTTGCATCACTACTCGAGCTGGTGTTGCGCTGATCGGGCTTGGCATTCCCGCCACCAAACGCATTGAATACCATCGTAGAATCTAGATTAGCCTCTGTGGATTGAATCCAAACATTTTGAGGACGTTGTTTACTGCTTGTGAGATTGCGCTTAGCACTACTTCGGTGACTTGACACTGCACATCCATTCAGCCCACCGAGCATCAGCGCTGCTGGCACTAGCACATTTTTCGCAATTTTAGATGTTTTGATAACGTTGTCGTCGCGTTCATTCTTGTCGTGTTTCATTGAGCCCATTCCATAGGTTCTGGTTATCAATCGCACACAAAAGCAACTCGTAGTAGTGCAATTAGTTTCAATAAACTATAGTAGTAGGTAATTCATAGAACTCACCGAAATGTTTTTATACTGCATCACATGTCATAAAAAGTTAGGAAAACGCTTTGCTACGAATATGGATTGTTTTGCTGCTGATCTTGGGATCAACAGCTGTAAAATCTCAGTCGTGTTTTGAAACCACAGGCCTTATAGAAACTAACAATGGGAAGGTTGTCGCAGCCTTAAAAACAAGCTGGGATGGGATGGTTCCACTTGCCAGCATCAGCACCAATGAAAAGCTAGTTGGAGAGTTTTTGGCATGCATTGATCATAAGTTTATTATCAATACCGAAAATAGGTCTTCGGGTTCGATAGCACAATCCGTATCGGAAGTTTTTGGGTCTTCAGAACAATACGCTCTGACACGCCTATATCATGCCGAAACGTTTGATTTATGGGAAATATCTTTCCCAGACCTTAAGCCTGAGAGTTGGCGTTGGTTATCAAACTACAAAAAACTACAACATGTCTTTGCCCCGAAAAATGTTGTTCCAAATATCGCCTTTGTTAAGAAGTTAAGTGCAGATGGCGAAAAATCATCGACAAAGCGCAATTCAACATCTAGGCGTCCATTAAGTCACTATTTTAGTGAGCTTTGGAAAAGCAGCACGGGAGAAGGCGTTAAAGTTGCCGTAATCGACGATGGATTTAACCTCGCCCATCCAAGTTTAAGGCTACAACGACCGCAAATACCGTCACACAAGTCATCAAACGAGAACCATCACGGAACGCTCGTGGCAACCAGTTTGTTCGCTTTACATCAAGCTCAGTATCAATTTGGGATTGCCCCGGATGCTCAGTTTGTGCCACTTCCACTTACCCAAACCTACACCAGTGATCTGATTGAACTGTTCGCTACAGCAAAGTCTAAGCACGTCGATGTCATCAATCTAAGTTGGGTCTTGCCGCTGATCACGCAGCCACTAACACATGTAATAGAGGATCTCTCCATTCATGGTAGGCAAAACAAGGGGATCATTATTGTCGCGGCGGCTGGCAATGCATTGCCCGAGTTTAAAGGGGTGCTATCACTTGCGGGCATTGAGTCGATTATTGCTGTCAACGGTATTAGAGCGAGAAACAGTAAGCCAATGATGGCTAAAGGCGATTATATAGATATAGGTGCACCTTCCTCATTTCTCACTAACCACCCAGCCAACGTGAACTCAACCATCAAATTCAGTGGATCGTCTGCCGCTACTGCATTCGTGAGCGGGCTCGCTGCACTGGCTTTAGCTCGCTGCCCATCACTCACCAATGATGAATTCCAAGCGCACTTATATAAAACGGCCGCAAAAGTCGATCCTGCCTATCTGCAGCATGTTGGCGCTGGTGAAGTTGATATCCAGCGATTTTGGCAACGGCTCGAATACCATTGCAAGGCCTAAAGTTCATCACCTAATTTATACAATGGAATAAATAACATGGAAGAAAACCCCCTCGCTACGCAGTTGCACGAAGAGACCGAAGAAACTCAGAACATTGCTGACTTTAGCTGTGAGTCGAGTGAATCCTTTGGCTATTTGCTCTCAAAACTCGGCCTAACTCTCATGCTGACATCTTATCAGGCTAACCGATTGATACTCGTTAACGCTGATGACGATGAGCTGTATATCAGTGTAAAGGCTTTTCCTAGACCGATGGGGCTAGCCGTTGACCAACAAAGGATCGTACTCGGTGTTCACTCCCAAGTTTTTGACTTTCAGCGCTGTGACGCCGTTGCTCCTTCTTTGGAGCCTAAAGGACTAGTTAAACACTGCTTTTCTCCCAGTAGCAGTCACTTTACAGGCATGATTAATATCCATGATATCGCTTGGGGCGATGACGGGTTATGGGCTGTCAATTCCAACTTTTCATGTCTATGCCTGATTCAAAGTGGCAATAGTTTTATTCCTAAATGGAAACCTTGGTTTATCAGCGAGCTAGTTCCTGAAGATCGCTGTCACTTAAATGGAATGGCGCTTAGAGATGGCGCACCTGCCTACGTGACATGCTTTAGCGATAGCAATGAAAATAAAAACTGGAGAAATAGAGTCGCCCATCGAGGGTTGCTTGTTGATGTTAATCACAACGAAATACTCGCCAACAACCTCTATATGCCTCATAGTCCCCGATACTATCGGGATAAGCTCTATTTTTGTAATTCCGGTTACGGACAGTTATGCAGCTATGATTTTGCGTCGGGACAAGTTGTCGTTGAACTTGAGCTGCCTGGTTTTACTCGCGGCATCGGGTTTCATCAGAATTTGATGTTTGTTGGACTCAGTCAATCAAGAGAATCCAAGAATAACCAGCCGCCTCCAATTGCTGAAAGCCAGACCTATTGTGGGGTCTACGTTATTGATCTTGATGATATGGAAATTGTTGCCAACCTTCATTTCTCTGGAGATATGGTTCAAATCTACGATGTTGCCGTCATCGACTTACCTTTTACCGAGGTACTCCAAGTCGATGAGGAGATAGTTTCAAGGGTGTTCAATTTCCCCGCGATATAACCACGTGATTCAATTTCTGGTAGGGTAGATACCGCTAAGACATATTGAAAAGTTGAGCGCAAGCGTGGGTTGGGTGACGGAGAAATCTTGGCCAGCTCCTGAAGCACCGATAGCCGTTGACCCCATGCTTAGCTCTCCTTCAATATCAGGCGTATCAATATATGACGATGTCGACGTCCCTCTAGGCGACACTAAAGTCTTGCTGCCGTCAGGCGAGTCATCGGTATTCTCTGCGGTGGCCATACCCGCCATCAGTTGATGATTGTGAGGAGGTAAATGGGATGAGTCTAAAATTTGTGTGTCAGTTCCGTAGAGACCGCCCAGTTGAAAATAAGAAAGACCCGGCCCCTGACCAAAATGAACCGGGCTCCGCATGCTTAAATCTGGCAAGCCCATCGAAACCCTAGCATCACCACCATAAATATCTCCAATTAGACTGAACAACTCCGTATTCTGACTAATCGAAACTATTTGACCTCGACATAGTGACCAAAACCTAGGGGCAAAATCAAAAGAAAACATCGTTATCTGTCCTGTAAACGCATTCATTATTCAGCTCCTAGTTTCTTGATGGGTAAATGCCCTGAATCGCTATCAAAAAATTCAGTACCGTTGTTGGTTGAGAAATTGAAAAATCGTTACTTGCCCCAGTATCCCCGATACTATTGGCATTCATGTTATTGGTGCCGGTTAGCTGGTTGGAAAATTGCTTCAGTTTTCCAACTAAATTATTAGCTGGAGCATTGGTTGTCGGTGCGCTGTTTTGAACATTAAAAGGATGATTATGACTTGGCGTGGTCGCTTCAGTCAGGACCTGCGACTGAACACCGAGCAACTGTCCTTGTATACGATGGGTCAGTCCTGGCCCCTGCCCTTGGTTAACCTGAACTCGGCCTCTTAACTCTGGTAAACCAAAGCTTACCCTTCCATCCCCGCCATACGTAGTTCCTAGCAAGCTATAGAGTGATTCATTCTGTGAAATACTAATTAGGCTCCCATTGCACATTGAATAATTGACCATGGCAAAGTTGCCACCAAAGGCAATCACTTCTCCCTGAAATGACGTCGTCATAAAACCTCCTAAATAAGACTTATACAGATATCTAGTTGCGAGAAGGGAACAATCCATCTATCGCAATAATAAAGCGCATCACGGCAGTTGGTTGGATAATAGAAAGCGGCAGTCCATTACCATAGCTAGTAACAGAATTCGCGTTCAAGCTCACTTGATTGTTAGTATTTGTCGAATACAGTCCCTCTTCTGTCGTGGACTGACTAACAGCAAACATGTTGCTTTCTTTTTTGCGCACGGGAGATTTTTCGTCCGCTGCCTCTGCACTTGCATTGAGTGTATGATGATGAGGTGGCAAATTAGCTTGGCCCAGCGTCACTTGCTCAACACCTTGAAGGGCGCCAATACTTGCTGCAACGTCGGTGCCTGTTCTTCCAAATGCAGTAATTTTCTCCCTTTGACCGAAGCCAACGGGGGCTCGTCCTCTCAAATCTGGAAGCTGAAAATTCGACACGCCATTCCCACCAAACTTGTTTCCAACCAGCGCGTACAATGAAGCGTTTTGCGAAATTTCAACGACAGCTCCCTCACAATCAGACCAGTCTTGGGGCGCAAAGCTGAACGCTACTTGGCGAATTTCCCCTAAAAAATAATCACTCATATTACTTTCCTTATCATCTATTAGACCGATGGTTGATTACGAGTTCTAGAAACACAGATTTGGTATTGATCGATTGCATTGGGTGAAATATAAAGCGTTTCACTACCAAATTTGGGATGTTGAAATGTATAGTTATCCGCAGGGCAATGCTCCTCTGCTACACCATCTAAATCGACATTGAACGAGTCAAAACGCTTACCATGTGACTGACCGCGCTCGACATTTACGATGGTCAACTCAGTCAAATGCGCATTACCATCAGCGCTTAATACCTGTACTTTTTCGCCAATAAGCGTCTTTAGAACACTGAACTCAAATTTACTTTTCATCCGCCACCTCCTTTACTGTGATACCGATGAACGCCACTCAAAAATCGACTTTGTTCCACTGGGATACCACCTCATCTCTTCATAAGGAGGTCGACTAGCTTCGACGACAAATCCCAACGAGTGATATAAACGCTTTGCCATTACGTTGCTTTGTAGTACACAAAGGCTCATAGGTACGCCAGATTGAGCAGCGGCCTGCTGCAACGATTGCAGTACGATTTTTCCAAAGCCAAGACCTCTAGCTTTGGGGATAAATGCTAAATCGATAAGGTGTGCTTCATTGTGACCAAAATCGACAGTTGCCTTGCCGATTGGCTCATGGTGCTTCTCAACGACAAAGTACATTGCATTTGGAAACTGCTCCCCATAGCCTTTTTGCTGAGCGTGAAGCTGCATTTCTACAATCGACTCAATAAAGTCCTGCTCACCGTCTATCCACTGCAAATCAGCACGTTGAGCGTGATGAAGTCTTTCCAAAAAAGGGGCATCACTTTGTTTTGCAGGCCTAACCCTCAGCCCTTCTGGAATGTTGATTCCTATCATGTTTATTACTCTCCATGTTTTCTTGATATATATCCTTTCATAACATCTCTAACGAAAAATCATTTTGGTTAACTCTTCGGTGGCTTCGCAGTCGATAACCAAATTAATCCGTTCATCGGTGCCATCATTGAACACCTCGTGTAATTCGCTGGCGTCGATGTACCAGAGCTGTCCCAGTTCCATCGGCACCCGGTAATTGGCCACCTGAAACGTGACATCATTTGAAAAGATGATCGGAAGATGTAAGCGAGCATAGCCATGCTCAAGGGATAGGCCATTATCTCGATGAGGTAAGATGCGCGAACCTGAATGTAATCTCATTAAACGAACAGAATGAATCGGGGCGCATAGTGCATCCAGTAGCGCTTTCGTCGCCGCTAAGCGATTCAAACAGTCAAGATTCTGCCAATCCTGGCAATTTTCAATGGCGAAGCTTTGCAACACTTCATGGCTATTGGTATGTATTCGAGGGACACGTAATGGCAAGACATCCCAACTGCCCTTATAAGCTTTATTGTTGACATGTGGAGTCCAGTCTAAGCACAACAGAGAAAGGCATTCTTCGATTATTTTTTCAGCGTTATAACCAACGCATACTGGAGAAAACAGCACTTTATCCATCAGACAGTCCCCCCCAAAAAGTGGCTAGTAGCAAATGCAGTGTCAGGTCTTTACTGAAAAAGAAAATACGAGTTGAATTAAAATTAGTTGCATATTGGTAAATGTCGAGTTCGATCCACTAACCTGTGACCACATTCTGAATCTGTCCGCCAATCTGAGTATTTGACTAGAATTTGTTAATTTCTGTTCTATGCAATAGCTGACTCAACATTCAGAAGTGGCCCTATTCAACTTTTGAGTGAATACGTCTAGCTGTTGAGAAAAAAACAGATGGCTCGAGCTCTACTCGTCTTCTGACAGTAACCAACGTTCAAACTCATGAAACTCTGGCTTGAAGTGACAGATATAGTAGAGCGCATCTTGGTATTTTTTGCCGAAGTGCGCCAACATGTCCATCTCACGCGATAGCTCCTTTTCTGTTGTCTTACGATCACCACGACCTTCACCAGCAAGTCTTGATTTGTGCCAAAATCGTTTAACCCCAGGGAACTCAATGCTTCCTATCTCTTCGGTACTAGGAATAGGTTCCCCCATGATCTCGATAGGAAAAGTAAACTCAAACTTGGGTCGTGCATTAAATAGATAGTGGAAGTGAATTAACCCGCCTGGTTCTAGCTTCAAACCACAATAACTAATGGGTGTATTGAGACTACATTGGTGCTGAGACAGCTGATGGCTGCCAAATACATGAATATCTGTAAAGAAAGAGATTGTTTGATAGTCAAAGCTGGAAAGTGGTTTCGGCAGAGTAATATGACCTTGTAAGCAGGAGACATCACCGTCTGCAATTTCTTCTGCTGTTTTCTTATTCAAACAAAAGAACTCCCCGAGTGATAGGGCTTGCTTTTTACTACTCTCAAATGGCATCAATTTTGACGACAAAACAACCTGTTGTGGAATAAGAACGCCATCATCAGAGAGAAACCGCTGCAGGTGCGCGAATATTGCTACTTGCGGCTCTGTTCCAAGTAGTGCTGTCATAGTTTCGGAAAGGATGAGATCAAATCTAACATTTTCACTAGGATGCCACTTTGTCGCATCACACTTTTCAATTGCGGCTATCTGATTTTCAAGCTCTAACTCTCGCACGATTTTTTCAATAGAGTCGATATTTTCTTGGTGTATATCGATTAGCCATACACGTATGGAAGACTGAGGAAAAAGAACAAGCAAAGGTAATAGCAAACACCCATAGGGGCCTGTACCAGCATAAACGATGTTGATAGACTTTTTTAGCCCCCACCATTTCGGATAGACAATCATAAAGCCCTTTCATGAAGAGTTGGGTTCTAAGTGTTTCTCTTAAACACTTCGCCGCGAGAATAGGAGAGATAGCGACACCCGTTCCTAAATCAGCGTTACACCAATCATTGATATCCTCATCCGCAGAAACACCACCCACTTCTGCAAAAACCTTTGCGAGTTCATTGGTTATTCCATGATTGACTCCCATGTCGTTGTCTCGATTAAGTAATAGTCGGGTATTGGCGAGAATACTGGCTTTTGCTGTTAGAGGACGAACGGCTTGGGAATAAGTCACAGTTTTCACCTATTGGTATCAATCAAACACCCAATAACATATAGTTGCATATCAAGATTTTTCAAAATCAATGACCTTACTTGTGATAGCGTTCCAGTTTCGATACGAATCAAACAAGGGTGCTCGCCAACAATGACGCCATCCTCAAAAAATGGGATGGCATTACGCCCCTACAACTTAAAATCAGAACGATAGTCAGACCAAACACTCCCGTTTGGCAACTGAGAACCTCTGTCCAACAGCCAACGATTTAGTATTTTGAACGCGTAAATACTTCCAAGTAGATTTGCCACTGCCAACGCTATCCAAATCGACTCTAAAGACCAGAGCGCCCCAATAAGTGCAAATGGAATCGTCAAAAAAGAGAGACTTAATCATTGTTAATTGCAGCGACAGACGAGGCGCTTGCACACCATTACAAAACGACGTTGTGATTAACAACAAGCCAAAACTTGGAAAGCTGATACCCACAATCCAAAAGTAAGGGGCAGGTTGCCAAGTCCTCTGGCAACCCTTTAAGCTATCTATTTAAAAGCAAGCTATTCGATAACAAGCTGGGCGACTGCGGACGCGACTTGATCGGCCAAGGCACCGTCAGTGATAGTTTGCGACTGCATGTCATAGTTGTCGTAAAAACTCGGAATCGAAACTGATGCCTTCACATCCGCAGCAAAATAAGGGGCGGAACCTGTCGCCGCAGCCAGAACACTCTGTGCACCGCCAGGACCTGGTGATGTAGCCAAATACACAACTGGTTTGTTTTGAAATACCTGCATATTGATGCGCGATGTCCAATCAAACAGGTTTTTGTACGCTGCGGTATAGGAGCCGTTATGCTCAGCGAAGGAAACAATGACCGCATCTGCTTCACCAATGAGCTGATAAAAGCGCTGTGCTTGCTCTGGAATACCAGATGCCTTTTCACGATCCTCACTATAAAGCGCTGATTCAAAATCACTAAAATTAATAAGATTCACTTCTGCACCTTCAACAAGACTCGCGGTATAAGCGGCCAGAGTTTGGTTGATTGAGTTGCTGCTATTGCTGGCACCAAATGCCAAGATTTTCTTTGCTGTTGTCATCATATGTTCCTTAATTTTTGTATGCGCTTAAACCCACGTACTCAATAAACTCAATCACATTGTCGTCGGGATCTCGGATAAAAAACGACGTACCCGTCGGGTGGTTCATGGGTTCACCACTAAGCGGGATATCCAACTCAGCGAGGTTCGCTAACACTTCCTCTGCACTCGATACCTCAATCGCAACGTGGGTGTAACCGGTATATTTTTCTGGCACATCCATTAAGCGATTGAGCGTTTCACCAGGTGCTGCATTGAGAATAAAATTGATGTTAATGCCGCTTGGATGCTCAACAATCGCAACAGGCTCAGGGCCTGTTGGGCCTGCGATATACTCAAACCCGAGTTTGGCGTAAAAGTCTCTCGACTGTTCAAAGTCACTCACTCGAATTCCAATGTGATTCACTCGGCTGATCTGCTTCATGGTTACACTCCATTGCTTACCTTGTTATCGTTAAATTCAGTTTAATTGCTAGCCATTAGGAAATTAATGACTAAAATGAAAAATCATTATTTCCAAATGACTAGGAATAGTAGGCATGTATAACGGGAAGTTACTGGATGGATTTGTTGTGTTTGTCGAGGTCGTCGAGAGTGGCAGTTTCACCATTGCGGCCGAGAGAACCCAGCATTCTACCTCCTATATCAGCAAGGAAGTCACCAAGCTCGAAGAGCGTTTAGGTGTTCGATTACTTCAGCGCACTACTCGAACCCTTAAGTTGACTCCCGAAGGCGAAAGCTTCTATCAGCGAGCACGAGATGTTGTGGATGCCGCCAAGGCCGCAGAAGAACTAGTCTCTGGTAGTCAAATGGAGCCAACAGGGCTTTTGAAGATCACTTGCCCTGTGGCCGTTGGTTTAACCATGATGAAATCTGTGTTTACCGAATACGCCCAGCTTTATCCAAAAGTGACCTTAGATATCGACCTGAGTGACAAAAAAGTCGACGTAATAGAACAGGGAATCGATATCGCCATTCGCGCTTCCGACCGACTGGAAGATTCATCACTGATTAGCCGTAAGCTGTTTTCGGATACAGGGTTAACCATCGCTTCCCCTCACTATCTCGCAGAACATGGCACACCTTTAAATCCTCAGGAACTGTCTCAGCACGATATCATCAGCTACAGCTACGCCAAAAACCCAAAACGCTGGGTGTATGAAGACTTAGAAGGGAAAGAGTGTGTGGTCGATATCAACAGCAGAATTATCGTTAATAGCGCTCAAATGGAACTAGAGATGTGCAAAGCCGGACTTGGGATCACTCGCTTACCCCGTTTTTATCTTGGCAACGAGTTAGAAACAGGCGAACTAATCGAGCTTTTTTCAGATTACCCAAAGCACCAATTAGGCGCTTACATGGTCTACCCAAGCCGAAAGCACATGTCAGCTAAGGTACGCGCCTTTAAAGAGTTAGTTGAAAAGACGCTCACACGGAAGAAGTAGATAGGCGCTTGGCTCATTCACCGTTATGCTGCTTAACAAACTGTCCCGGTGTCACGCCAAAATGCGCTTTAAATGCGCGAGTTAAATGAGATTGATCGTTGAAGCCAAGCTCTAGCGCCGTAACGGCAATGTTTACGCTGCCAGCACTGAGCCTCTGCTTGGCTTGCTCAAGCCGTTGGCTCACTAGGTACTGATAAGGGGTCACGCCAGCAAGCTTTTTAAACTCTCGCAGAAAGTAAAACTTACTGCAGCCCAAAAGATCTGCGAGATCGTCCACCGAGATGTTGCTACCGATGTTTTCCGCGATATACGCATCAACACGGTCCATTTGCCTTTGGTCGAATTTAGACGCAGCTAGTTGACTGTTCTTAATATCAACATAGTTAGAGTAGTTTTGAATGTAGTGCGTCGCCAAAAGAGATATCAGATTATTGAGGTAAACAGGACCGTTACGCCCTTTGTTCTCACTCTCTAGCAAGAACAGCTCTATCACACCTTTAATGGACTCATCTAATACATTGTAATTATTGAGAAACTGAAGTGGTACACCCTCTAAATTTAACGGACAAAGCTCAAGAAAGACGCTCTCTTCTACAGCCAGGATGACGAAATAGCAGGGCTCATCAATATTGTGTGTAAACGGGGTTTTGGGAGGGTTGATCCAGATGTTACCAGGGCTCGTTTTCAGAGATGCAATGCCCTCCTCTTTTTCGACCTCCCAAGTAAGGTCCTGCTCTAAAGCCAGCGCAAAATAGAAATAAGGTGTATGGACATTTTGCGGATAGAAATGCGGCGAACTGCCCTTTTCAATCACGACGCCATTCCAACCTAAACCTTGATTAGAGTTTTCAATATCAAGCACTTGCCCACAATCGGACAGCGCCCCGGTTTCGTGATCTATAAAGGTTAACTGCGACTTCATCATTCATTCCATTGGTCTCCATATTCTTTGAAACTAGCGCAATGTTGACCGTATCGTCAATGACCAAAAGCCAGTTAACCGCACTGCAATAAAGTTCAAAAAGCCAAGCAGGAATGTTCAATCTCAAAACCCACTCCAGAGCTAATCTATACCCAAGTTAGCCAAACAGAGGCTAAGTCGAAAAGTCAGCAAGAGGGATACAAGATGATTAAGCCAGCACTCATTTCAACAATCGGTCTATTCTCTATTTCAGGGATGGCAAACGACCTTCAGCAAACCAACACCACAGCTCAATACGAGGACACAACTATGCAAGCGATTCAACTCGATACTAAAGTCGGTCAATTAGCAGCAAATCTTTACCTACCAGAAGGTGTAGAGAATCCGCCAGTTGTCGTCGTGACAGGAGCATGGACAACCGTTAAAGAGCAGATGCCAGCAGTTTATGCCCAAGCATTAGCAGACCAAGGCTACGCAGCGGTAACGTTTGATTTTCGTGGATGGGGTCAATCCGGTGACACCGTCAAATACCTAGAAGATCCGACCCGTAAGACAGAAGATATTCGCGCCGTCATCGACGCAGTGGCGAACCTTCAACAAGTCGATGGTAGCCGAGTAGCGGGTCTGGGTATCTGCGCGTCTTCCGGTTACATGATGGATGCAACGGCAGGTAATGACAAAGTGGCCGCAGTCGCGCTAGTCGCACCATGGCTGCACGACAAACCGATGGCAACCGCCATTTACGGCGGTGAAGAGAATGCCAATCATCTCCTTGCTGCAGCCCACCAAGCGGAGCAAAGTGAGACTCCAGTGTACATTGAGGCCGCAAGCCTGACTAACGAAGGCGCCCTGATGTATCAAGCACCTTACTACACAGAAACCGACCGTGGTCTTATTCCAGAATACGACAACCAATATAACGTAGCTTCTTGGGAAGGCTGGTTAAACTACGATGCTCAAGCAAGTGCAGCGACTCAAGATAAACCCGTCATCATGGTTGCCTCTGAAGCGATGGCGCTTCCTGCAGGTGCACATCAATATCTTGACCATGCTGGCAAAAACGTTGAAGCTGTCTGGCTAGAAGATGTCTCTCAGTTTGATTTCTACGACCAACCAGAAGCCGTTCAAGCCGCAGTTGCTGCGATGACCAAACATTTCAAAGCCAACCTGTAATTAAAGGGAGCTAAGAAAATGCGTATTCGTAACCTGTTTATCTTGTTAATTGGAGTAGTCTCAATGAACGTGCATGCTCAAACCCATGCTCTATCTAAGGATGAAGCGATCATTCGTAGCAATATTCAAAGCTTCTCAGCAATGGCTGACCAAGGTGCTTTTGAATACTTAGGTCGACTGTTTGCCCCGCAAGTGACTGTGGACTATACCTCACTGTTTGGAGGCGAAGCAGCGCCCGTTGACCGTACGGATTTAATGAAGCAATGGGCGGCATTCTTGCCTGGCTTTGATGCCACTTATCATGACCTTAGCAACCTAAGAGTGGATGTAAATGGCAACTCTGCAAGCGCATTCGCAGATATTACTGCCAGCCACTGGCTTGGCGATGATGGTTTTTGGGCGGTATCGGGTAACTATGAATTTACGCTTCAAAAAAGTGGTGATAATTGGGTGATTACCTCAGTGACACTCAATAGTCAAAGTGAGTCTGGAAGCCGAGACATTCTAGGTGAAGCGCCTAAAATGGCAGAACAGAATCTCTCTAAAGAGCAATCCGAGCTAGTGAAACTATAAATGATTAGGTTGTTACAGCAAAGGCGCCCATGATGGCGCCTTTTTTTGTGGTGACAAACTCTCAAGTGTCAGAGACCTTTCTCCACAATCAGATAGGTGTGAAGCTCTGGGTACTGATCAAACTCTAAGTGGCGAATGATACAGCCAAGATTCATAAACAGTTTCAAGAAACCGTTTGTCCCCAGAGAAGAGTAGTAAACCTCGGGCCCCATAAAATCATCGGTATGCTCCCCTGCTTCTAAGGTGCCGCCAAATGAGAAGATGAACACGCCACCAGCATTGAGGCTTTCCACGATATTGGTTAGCACCGGAACTTGTTGTTCTAAAGGGATATGCCAAATGCTATCCCATGCCGTGATAAAGTCATATTTGGATGGCAGTTGCCCTTCGCAAATATCTCGATGATGAAAGGTCACATCAGGGTGTCGCTCCCTAGCAAGCTCAACCATCTTGGTAGAGATATCCAGACCTTCCGGCTCAAACCCTTGTTGGCGAAGTAAATCGATAAATCTTCCGGTACAGCCGCACCCAATGTCCAATGCTCTGCCGTTTTCTTTAGCGAACCCTAGTGCACGTTTATGAGCTTGGATCCCGTTATTTCGATTGAAGTCTTTGCTTTGCCACATATGGGTGATCGTATCGTACGCTTGACCTATCTGACGGGGTTTGATCATTACTATTGTCCTGCTCGATAACTTGATTCATACAGTCGATCTTCAAAATTGTTGACCGACCTATTCGAATTACTCCCGTTCATTGTTAATTACCGCGCGTCTACACTAAATCCCAACGCTACAAAGTTACAAGCAAGGGAGACTTATTATGATCACTGTCAGACACTCGCAAGACCGAGGCCGTGCAAATTTTGGCTGGCTGGATAGCAAACACACTTTTTCATTTGGGAGTTACTACGACGCTGATTATATGGGTTTCTCAGCGCTACGTGTAATCAATGATGATATTGTGCAAGCTGGCGCAGGCTTTGATACTCATGGGCATCGCGATATGGAGATCATTAGCTATGTACTTGAGGGAACTATCGAGCACAAAGACAGCGAAGGTAATGTACAAAGTTTACCTGCTGGCGAGTTTCAACTGATGTCAGCGGGAAAAGGAATTTACCACAGCGAATACAACGGCTCAGCCACCGACGAGCTGCGGTTTTTACAGATTTGGATTCAGCCAAATGAGTTTGGCAAAGAGCCTGGCTATCAACAGAAGAACTTTGGTCGCTCGTCGGGCATCACCGCTGTTGCAACACCTGATGGCAGAGATGGGACTTTACAGATAAAACAAGATGCGTCATTGCATCAATTGATTTTAGAGCCTGATACAGAGCATAGCTTCGAGATACTAGAAGGTCGCAACCTTTATGTTCATCAAGTACAAGGGACACTGCAGGTAGGCTCAAGCTCACTCGATGCAGGAGATGGCGCGAAGGTAGAATCCGAAACAAAAGTATTGCTGGCAAACCACTCTTCGGAAAAGGTAACAGCTCTGCTGTTTGATTTGCCCTAATATCTAGAGCGCTCTAACGATACGGTCAAACTCATACTCCAAATCACGGGCAATCATTCGAATATGATGGAAAACATCGAACCCTAAGATGTTTTCCAACTCTCTTGGATGTTGACTCGCGATCACCAGCCCAAGAACAAGCAATAGATACGTGACTAACCTACTCAATTGATATCCTTATCCTTTTTGAGGTTAAATTTCATTCGCTATTGAATAGCAACTCAATAAGGTAGTCTAAAAAAACTTGAGCAAATGTCCACTCTATTTGAGAATAAAACCTGTTTCTGGTTAAACACAGAGCATGCTGCGAATAATATAGTGCGCCTCTGAGAGCATAGCCGCATCCCCAGAACATATGACATCGAGCGGTTTCTTACCTTCAAAGAAAACACTCTTCGATGGCTGCTTCAAGAAACTAATTTTGCGAGACGAGTCCGGATACAACATCTGCAGACACTCTTCGATTCCTGCGATGTGCTCTCGCTGTGACTCTAAATTGCCGCTATCGACAACGTTTTGTATTTGTTGAGAACTCGCTCCCCAGGATTGCAATATCGATATGATGCGCTCGCCTTTACTCATTTTGCCTCCAACAAGTCAACGATATCTTGGTATTGATACTCTCTCGCAAGCTCGAGCGGTGTTTTGCCATCAAAGCTCACCAACTCTGTATTTGCACCTGCTTCGATCAGTACTTTTGCAGCCTCGGTATGACCGTGCCAAATGGCGTCATGCAAAGGCGTATAACCGTTGTTAGGACCTTGAGCATTCAAGGTTTGTTTGAATCCAGGGTACTGTGATAGCAGTTTTATTACGTTGGCTCTGCCGTTATATGCCGCTTTATGGAGCGGGATTGCCTTCATGTAATGATCGGGGATCGTCTGGTCACCACCGTGCTCCATCAGAATATTCAAAGATTCGACCAAACCATCTCGAGCAGCAACCATTACCGCAGTGTGTTCGTCATTGCCAGAGGCTGTAACCGCAGACGTCGCATTTAACGACGACCAGTCTTCAAGTGCATTTAGCTTTGCCGCTTTTTGCTCATCTGACAATGCCGCATCAGTGACGATTTGATAGGCACTTAGTGAAGATTCGTGCTGCGAACGGCGTGCGTCGTAGTCAATAAAGATCTGCTTAAGTTGGTTAGCTTGTTGCATGCCAAACTTGTCTTCTTCACTTGCTCCGAACTCGGTCAGATCAGCCGCTTTTAGCCCAAACGTTGAAATAATTTCAGTATTAATCAAAGGCTGAGAAAGCAGCGCTGTTACCACCTCTGGCTTACGATGCCAAACCGCCACCATCAAAGGCGTCACACCATGCTTTGGCGTTTGTAAGTTGATAAACGCTCCGGCATCAATCAATGCCAACACCCACTTCGTCGACGACTGCTGCGACGCAATGTGAAGCGGTGAGTTACCCATTTCACTATCCAACTGATTCACGTCAGCACCTTGTTCAATAAGCGCGCTAAAGGTGTCGTAGTCACCAGAAATAATCGATTGATGGAGTTTCGGTAAGTTCATCTCAGCCTCACTTGGGATGTGTCGTTTTGGTGGAGTTAGTATCGGCCATTCTTTTATTAACTTGTAGCGCTTAATTAATCACCATTAAGATAACTATTAGTTAATGAGATGACGTTTAACTCTGTTGCTCACCTTCATTCTAGTTGCTAAAACAACAGTTTCACTATACCGACACAAGTACTGAGAATCTAAGCTACAGCGATAGGCAGAATTAAAGCCAGGCGAGAAGATTAATGGAGTTTTATTTAGCGAGCGTCAGAATGCTCGTTTGATTATCTGGTTCGAAAAATGAAGAGAAAGGATAACAATCAGCCCATAGAATGGGCTGATTAGGGGGCATCTATAACGCTTGGGAGCGAGTCGGCAAGAAGACTTCACCCAACATACATCGAACGCTTCCCCCACCAATACTTTCTATGGTAGATACGTCAAATGGCAGTAATTTCCCGTGGGTGGCAAGCTGCTGTTTTTGAGCGGGAGTAAAGGCGTTAAAGGCCGATTGCGACATGGCAATCACCTTATCACCATTCACCGTCTCCAATTGCAGAATGTTGCCGCAGAATTGGTTTACTTGTTCCAGGCTTATATCAATAACCTGTTTGCTGTTCGCAAGTGACTTAACCACAAAACGTCTCTCGTATTCAGGGATGACCTCTGAACATATCACCGCAAAGTACTCTCCGATCGCCATCATCACGTTAGTGTGATAAATCGGTTGTCCTGATGGTAGCGCAGTCTGGAAGGAAACCACTCGATGGTAACCAATGCGTTTAGCGTAATCCTCAAGGGCTTCACGCTCACAGCGCTGAGATAGCGCCGCATAGATGGTTTTGTTGATGTGGTCTTTCACCATAACGCCTGTGCTTTCGAGAAACGCGCCTTGGTCAATGTACCCAAGCAGATTATCTGTCGAAACCACCTGCCTACCCGCAGCGTTTAAGCTGCTTATCAGTGCATCAGGTCTCACTTCTCGCTGGCGATTCTCACAGGCCATTGGGAAGGTAAAGAATGCACCATCATGGGTCGTGCTAAACCAGTTATTCGGAAACACAGCATCCGGCGTTTCTTTGGCTTCAGACGGGTAGTCAAACTCTACTACTTGCACGCCTTCTTTACGAAGCCCTTCAACCATAGCGTTGAACTCAGACATCGCTTTTTGCTTCACTGAGCTCGCATCAAGGTCAACTTGATGCTGAAATTCATTGTCCGCGGCGGTCTCTGCGTTAAAACCAAACTCTTTCGGCGGTACCATAACCACACAATTGGCGTTTTGAACCGACTTCCCTACTCGGACTACTTTGCTTTGGTTGATTTCGTCTTGGTCGACAAAACTGAGATCGCTGCGTGCTGTCATTCCGTGATTCATAGAACATCCACTTAACTAGAAATGTTTTCAACAATCCTTAAATTGTAAATAACGTGTTAAATATTAATTTACTGAATACTGAATTGAATCATAGAGTAAACAAGAATGTTTACTGCCAGATGACAGGAAAACCGCAAATATTCCTGCACAAAAGTCAGGCATAAATGAAAAATATGCACCAAATTGTGGATTATTATTCCGAGCGACCACGAAAATAGAGTGTTTATCTGTGGCAGTTATTGAGAGAGATGGTTAAAAGCTATACACTTATCATCATCTGATTCGTCAGATCTCTTTCATGTGTTCTATCCTGCGAAACGGAACATTCGCTATGTAAAATCAAAACGATAACGCTCTTACTATTTACTCTAATCCCATGACTTCAAAAGTGGATTGGAGGTTTTCTTGTCTCTTCTTGAAAGTGCCCCCTAAAACTGAGGCACTTTACAACGTTACTAGGTGAATCATGTTTAAACGCTTTGAAAAATTTACCGAAGCTTTTCCAAAGCAAGATCCTGAGAAGCCGCCAGAGGGCATACTCGCTTTCTGTCGTTACTACACTCGGGGCTTTGAAAAGCCCATTATTTTAATGTCACTGTTCTCGACCGTCATTGCGATCGCAGAGGTGATGCTGTTTGGCTTTATGGGTCAAATAGTCGATTGGTTGACAGCGAGCGACCCGCAAACCTTCTTGTCTGAAAACGGACATACTCTGTTTTGGGTCGGCTTTTGCGTGCTTGTGGTACTGCCTACCATTCTATTAATCGCCTCCTTGTTGGTACACCAGACTCTGCTTGGCAACTACCCAATGGCGATCCGTTGGCAGGCGCACCGTTACCTGCTTAAGCAAAGTCTCTCCTTCTATCAAGATGACTTCGCAGGACGAATTGCCACTAAGGTGATGCAAACCGCACTCGCCGTTCGTGAGACCGTGATGAAAACGGCTGACGTGTTTGTTTACGTGTCGGTCTACTTCACATCGATCTTAGTGATGCTGGCTGCAGCGGATTGGCGTCTCATGATGCCGATGCTGGTTTGGCTTTGTGCCTACATCGGCATTCAAATCTACTTTGTGCCTAAGTTGAAAAAGGTCGCGACGGAGCAAGCGGATGCCCGTTCAACCATGACAGGGCGCATAGTCGATAGCTATACCAACATCTCTACTGTCAAACTCTTCTCGCATACTGATCGTGAGACCGAGTATGCCGAGAAAGGTATGAAGGGATTCTTGGATACGGTCTATCGTCAAATGCGCTTGGTGACAGGTTTTGATGTCGCAGTTGAGTTTACCAACTATGTGTTGCTGTTTACGGTTACCTCTATCTCTATCTATCTTTGGATGGATGGTGCGATCTCGGTCGGTGCGATCGCGATTGCGATTGGCTTGGCGTTACGTATCAATGGTATGTCGATGTGGATCATGTGGGAAGTCGGTGCTCTGTTTGAAAACATGGGTACGGTTGTGGACGGCATGAAAACGCTCTCGAAGCCCATTGATATAAAAGATGAAAAAGACGCGAAGCCTATCGTTGTTGACCAAGGCGGTATCGACTTTGATGACGTGAGTTTCCACTATGGCGAAAACAAAGGGGTAATCAGTAATCTTAATCTGAACATCAAGCCGGGTGAGAAAGTTGGTTTGGTTGGGCGTTCGGGTGCGGGTAAGTCAACGCTTGTGAACCTGCTTCTGCGTTTCCACGATGTAGAAGGGGGCAATATTCGCATTGATGGACAGTCAATCTCAAAAGTGACTCAAGACTCGCTGCGAAGCAAGATTGGTATGGTGACACAGGATACGTCACTTCTGCACCGTTCTATTCGCGACAACATCTTGTATGGTAAGCCAGATGCAAGCGAAGAAGAACTGCTTGCGGCAACCAAACAAGCGCACGCGCATGAGTTTATCGAAACGCTTACCGACCCGTTTGGCAACGAGGGCTATGATGCTCAGGTTGGTGAACGAGGCGTCAAGCTTTCCGGAGGTCAACGCCAGCGTATAGCAATTTCGCGAGTGCTACTCAAGAATGCGCCGATACTGATTTTGGATGAAGCCACCTCAGCGCTCGACTCCGAGGTAGAAGCCGCTATTCAAGAGAGTCTTAACGAGCTCATGGAAGGCAAAACGGTCATCGCTATCGCTCACCGCCTGTCGACCATCGCTGCGATGGACCGCCTTATAGTACTTGATAAAGGCGAAGTCATCGAGCAAGGCAGCCATAAGGAGCTGGTGGAACTAGGTGGGGTGTATGCCCAACTTTGGGCGCACCAGACCGGCGGCTTTATTGGCGCTGAAGACAAAGACGATAGCAACGTCGCGTAGACTGAAAAGCGGAGCCACATGGCTCCGCTTTTTTATTTCATTTCAATCACATATATGACAATCCAGCAACAATGTGACCTTGTGTAGAAATTTGCACACTCGTTTAAATATGGGCGATTTTCCGTATCTAGATCAGTATTTGATACTGCATACGGGCGCATGATAACTCTGTCGCTATTAAAAGGAGTTGTTATGTTTTATGTTCACATGCTGCTGCTTCTGGCAGTCATTTTTGTAGGTATACGCTACGGCGGTATCGCCTTCGGTTTATTGGGCGGTCTCGGCGTTTCTATTCTTAGTTTCTTCTTTGGTATTGCTCCCGGGACGCCACCTATTGGCGTAATGCTCATTATCCTTGCGGTTGTTGCAGCTTCCGCCACGCTTGAAGCAACAGGCGGTCTAAAACTACTCGTTCAATACGCTGAAAAATTGCTTCGTAAGCACCCATCTAAAGTGGTTTTCCTTGGTCCTCTTTGTACCTATTCACTGACTGTGATGGTCGGTACAGGTCACTCGGTATATCCACTGCTACCCGTTATTTACGATGTAAGTATCAAGCGCGGTATTCGCCCTGAACGCCCTATGGCGATTGCTACGGTTGCCTCGCAAATGGGGATCACTGCAAGCCCTATCGCAGCGGCAGCAGCCGTGGTCATGGCAACAGCAGCGACAAACAACCTTGATATCACCTTGGGCCAAGTGTTAATGGTGACCATTCCTGCCACCCTTACAGGCGTCTTAATTGCGGCAACTTGGAGCTTGAAGCGCGGTAAAGAGCTGAACGATGATCCTGAGTTTCTTGAGCGTATGAAAGATCCTCAGTTTAAAGCGCAGCTTATCGATACCAGCGAAGCGAGTACTGGTGAAGCTGGAATGAAGGAAAACCAGACAGCAAAACGCGGTCTTACTGTTTTCTTACTGGGTATTCTGACCGTTATCTGTGTGGCAATGTTTGGTAAAGATCTTGGCTTATTACCAGACGGTGTGAGCACATCTACCGCCCTACAATTCTTAATGCTGTCGGTCGGTGCGATTATTTTGCTCACTACCAACGTTGACCCGAAAAAAATCGTCAACACCAACGTGTTCATTGCCGGTATGAGCGCGGTCATCATCATCTTTGGTATCGCTTGGATGAGTGACACCATCATCGCTTACAACAAGCCTTACATCATCAGTTTGGTTGAGGACGTAGTAAAGTCGCACCCATGGACCTTCGCGATCGCTATGTACGTTTCGTCCGTCTTCCTTAAAAGCCAAGCGGCCGTGCTGACCATCATGCTACCTCTTGGATTCGCGTTAGGCATCCCAGCAGAAGTCTTAATTGGCGTTCTCCCTGCTTGTTACGCTTACTACTTCTTCCCATTCTACCCATCGGACCTTGCTGCCATTACCTTTGACCGCTCTGGTACCACTAAGATTGGTAAATATATCCTTAACCATAGCTTCCTGATCCCTGGGTTCATTGGCGTGATTACCGCCACGGCTATTGGTTATGCAATATCGACAGGCGTGCTTCCTATCTGGTTATGGGCAATCGCCGTCGCTGGTCTCGCATTTGCTGTAAACAGCTACATGAATCGCTTGAGCAGTGAGACGCTAAAACTGGCGTAAAAGTGCAACGAAAAACGTGATAACAAGTGGAGTCGGACAAACGACTCCACTTTTTTATTCTTCATGCTCCCCGTTTCAGAGAAACTAATGTGCGGCTAGTTAGGTGTACAACAAGGTTTACTTTTTTAACATTTCATTTACACCAGCATTCTAGAATCCTTTTACCGGTTAGTGCTTACCTTTCTTTTTATTTCAATAAGTTAATTGACTGATGTTCTCAACGTTAACCGTGACATTTACTTTGTAGCAAATTTGTTACAGCAATAATACTCTGACTGCGTTTTTGTCTAACGCTTTGACCCTATTCCCTTTTCCCTCAACTTTGCTCAAATTTAAGTCATGTCCCCTACAACAAGGTCTTCCAACGAAGAAGACCATCTTATTATCAAAAGGAAATGACCATGACTATCAACTTCAACCCTCTTGGAACCGATGGCTTTGAATTCGTTGAGTACACTGCAGCAACGGATGACGGTATCAACGACTTGAAACGTCTGTTCGACTCGCTAGGGTTTGCCGAAATTGCCAAGCATCGTTCAAAAGAAGCCTGGCTCTATCGTCAAGGCGATATCAACTTCATTGTTAATGCTCAGCCTCACAGCCAAGCTGAGGAGTTCGCACGTATTCATGGTCCTTCGGTTTGTGGTATGGCTTTTCGAGTCGAAGACGCAGCGAATGCGATGGCGCATGCGTTAGAGAATGGTGGTGAGCAATATGTCACCGAGATTGGTCCTATGGAGTTGAGCATTCCTGCGATTTATGGCATCGGTGAGAGCCTACTTTATTTTGTTGACCGCTATGGAAGCAGCAGCATCTATGATGTGGATTTTAAGTTCTACCCAGATGCACAAAAACGCCTAGCTGAGCAAGATGTCGGGCTCTATGAATTGGACCACCTTACTCACAACGTAAAACAAGGCAACATGGATATTTGGTCGGGCTTTTACGAACGCATTGGTAACTTTCGAGAAATTCGCTACTTCGACATCGAGGGCAAACTCACTGGACTTGTCAGCCGCGCAATGACAGCTCCGTGTGGCAAAATCCGCATCCCAATCAACGAATCTTCAGACGACAAGTCGCAAATCGAAGAGTTCATCCGAGAATACAACGGCGAAGGCATTCAGCACATTGCGTTAACCACAGATGACATCTATCAGACTGTACAAACACTGCGTGATCGCGGCATGGACTTTATGCCGACACCTGATACCTACTACGAAAAAGTCGACGCTCGAGTTAAAGGTCATGGTGAGGATGTAAGCCGTCTGCAAGATCTTCGCATTCTTATCGATGGCGCACCAATGAAGGATGGCATCTTACTGCAGATCTTTACTCAAACCGTCATTGGGCCTGTGTTCTTCGAAATCATTCAACGCAAAGGCAACGAAGGGTTTGGAGAAGGTAACTTTAAAGCACTATTCGAATCGATAGAAGAAGACCAGATCCGCCGCGGCGTATTAAACGAGGTGACCGACGATGCGTAAATGGCCAACGTTCCCTCATCGCGAGGGAACCTATTCGAAGCAGGCTCATGCGGATTTCCCTGAAGAGGCAATCTATGAGCGTGAGGCTGGTCGAGAGGGCTTCTTTGGACCAGCCAGCCACTTTCACCATCAGCATGCACCAACGGGCTGGTCTGAATGGGAAGGTGAGCTCAAGCCACGTGCCTTTAATCTCAATCATATTGAATCCGCACATCAACAAATACCATGGACAGCGCCAACCGTGCTTGAGAATCGCGAATGTAAGGTTCGCATTTGGAAGGTCGCTGAAAACATGCCAGGTCTTGTTCGCAACGGTGATGGCGATGAGCTTCTGTTCATACACCAAGGAAGCGCCGACCTTTACTGCGATTATGGGCACCTCTCGGTAGAGGAAGGGGATTATGTCTTGATTCCTCGATCGACAAATTGGCGCCTAGAGCCAAAAGCGCCGATGTTTGTCTTAATGATAGAAAATACCGGCGCCGCTTATGCGTTACCGGAGAAAGGCATCGTCGGTCAACACGCGGTTTTTGACCCCGCGGTACTGGAAGCCCCTTCGATCAATGATGAGTTCAAAGCGCAATATAGCGAGGAGCAAACCAAGGTTTTCCTCAAGCGTGCAAACAGGATAAATACCATCACCTATCCATTCAATCCTCTTGATGCGATTGGTTGGCACGGTGACCTTTCAGTGCTCAAGTTAAATTGGCGCGACATCAGACCGTTAATGTCTCACCGCTATCACCTACCACCTTCAGCACATACCACCTTTGTGGGTAACGGGTTTGTGGTATGTACCTTTGTACCAAGGCCGATAGAGAGCGATCCGGGTGCACTTAAGGTGCCGTTCTATCACAACAATGATGATTACGACGAGGTGCTGTTCTACCACGCAGGCGATTTTTTCAGTCGCGACAACATCGAAGCAGGCATGATGACGTTTCATCCCGCGGGTTTTACTCACGGACCGCACCCAAAAGCTTTCCAAGCTGGGCTTGAAGCGAAGAAGACCTTCACAGATGAAGTCGCCGTGATGATCGATACCCGTAACGCGTTGGAGCACACCTCCGCTGCCGCTGACGTTGAGAACAGCGAGTACGTCTACAGCTGGAAAGTAGGGAAATAATATGAAATTAGCCACACTCAAAAACAACACACGTGACGGTCAGCTTGTGGTCGTCAGCCGTGATTTAAGCCAATGCATTGCGGTACCCGATATTGCCCCGACTTTGCAAAATGCACTCGATAATTGGCAACAAGCGAAGCCCCTTCTGGAGGAAGTCTATGTCGGTCTAAACCAAGGCATTTTGCTGCAAGCACTTTCCTTTGAGCAAACTCAATGTGAATCACCGCTGCCCCGTGCCTACCAATGGGCAGATGGCTCCGCGTACGTAAACCATGTAGAGCTGGTTCGAAAAGCACGCGGGGCTGAAATGCCTGACAGTTTCTGGACTGACCCGCTCATGTATCAAGGTGGATCCGACGCATTTTTGGCACCACGTGACCCTATCGTCATGGAAAGTGAAGAGTGGGGAATCGATTTTGAGGGTGAAGTTGCCGTGGTCACTGGCGATGTGTCCATGGGAAGCAAAGCAGAAGAGGTTCAAGATTCCATTCGCTTACTCATGCTGGTTAACGACGTTTCCTTGCGAGGTTTAATTCCAGCAGAGCTTGGCAAAGGCTTTGGCTTCTTCCAATCTAAGCCGTCGTCAGCATTCTCTCCTGTCGCCATCACACCGGATGAACTTGGCGATGTTTGGCATGAGTCCAAAGTACATCTGCCATTGGTTTCTGACTACAACCGCGAGCCTTTTGGTCACCCTAACGCAGGGGTGGATATGACCTTTAACTTTGCAGAATTAGTCGCTCACGCTGCGAAAACAAGGCCTCTGTCGGCCGGCACAATAGTAGGGTCAGGCACCGTTTCCAATAAACAAGGAACCAAGTATGGCACCTCAATCGAAGAAGGTGGCGTCGGCTATTCGTGTATTGCGGAGCGAAGGATGATTGAAACCATTCGCGATGGTCAACCCACCACAGCATTTATGCGCTTCGGGGATACCATCAAGATAGAGATGTTCGATGACAATGGCGACTCGATATTTGGCGCGATTGAACAAACTGTGGAATCGTACCGAGGGTAGCTATTTGATTCTCTATGATTATTGGCGCTCGTCTGCCGCTTATCGAGTCAGGATTGCGCTTAACCTTAAAAACATCGCCTATCAATCAGTGCCAGTAAACCTAATTAAAGAAGGGGGCGAGCAGCACCTGCCTCCCTTTAATCAACTGAACCCAAATGAACTGGTTCCTGTACTGATTGATGGAGACGTTGAGCTCAACCAATCTCTCACCATCATAGATTATCTGGATGCCCACTACCCAGAGCCCAGGCTGGTGCCGCGCGACGAACGACTTCGATACCAAATTACTGCACTGGCACAGGATATTGCCATCGACATTCATCCAATCAACAATCTACGAGTGGTTCAGCATCTCAGTAAGACGTTCGGAATTGATGATGACGGTAAGCAAGATTGGATGCGACACTGGATCAATAAAGGCTTTAGCGCGCTCGAGCAAAAACTGACTGTGACGTCCGGTAGGTGTTGTGTAGGTGATGAGGTGAGCTTGGCAGATGTTTGTTTAGTTCCGCAAGTCTACAACGCTAGGCGCTTTGGTGTAGATATGTCCTCGTACCCACACATTGTGAAAATCGTGAGCCACTTACAACAGTTGGATGCCTTCGAGCAAGCTCAACCTGAGCGGCAGCCCGATGCAACTTAATGCCGAAAAACGTATAAGGGCTGATGACTCAGCCCTTATTGCTTATTGTTCACTTACTTGAAGGTGGCTTTGCTGGGTAACATCAAGCGAGGTTGGCGGCCAAGGTCTGTGTAGCTCAGAATCAATCCACTCTTGAACCCACATAGGTATATCCGTACTCATTTCCTCCTCACCAGCCGCCTCAATCACTATTGATGGCGGCACAATACCTTCTTTGGAGGTCACGCCCGCTCGAATCAATACAGACGAGCACGGCGCACCTTTCACCCACATAGATTGCTCTAGATAGAACCATTTATCGTCGGTCGCGACGCACTGTGTTTTCATCGTTATTTTATCGAACATTCGGACTCGCTTTCGATAACGTACCGAACTCCCCGCCACGACTAAGCCCCAGCGCTGCTGCTTAAGTGTTTTCATCAATCCACATTTTACCGATAGTGCAGTGCGGCCGAGGTCATAAAGCGTCAGGATGCGGCCATTATTCATCTCCATGAACATATCTATATCCCATGGATGACATCGGAACTCTATTTCGTCTTGTTGTGTATACGTGATTGCTGGCTTCTTATTAGATTGAAAAATCGTTTTGGCCAGTCTAAAAAAAGGGTACATGTTTATACTCATCTTTGAATGCTGATCTGTAACCATAGACCGGAGTTGGAATTTTTACTCTAATACGAGTAATTTTTGTGACCTGCATGGCACACAGCTACATGGCTAGTGCTTTTAAGCTCAGCTATTGACGATGCTTTTACTACTCATAATTGATACAGTCGCCTTAGTATAGAGTCCACTTCAACGTTAACCATGACAATATTGCTTATTGCTACTCGACTGACTCGCGGTCAAGATCTTAAACTCGCAATTGCTAATCTTATTAGCGAGAACAAGCTTACTGCTGGATCAATTGCCTCTTGTGTTGGTTGCCTATCGAAGGTAAACCTTCGACTTGCCGGAGCGGAGAAAACCTTATTACTTGAAGAGCCATTAGAGATTGTCTCGATAACGGGCACACTCACCTCAGATCATCAACATATTCATATTTCAGTTGCCAACCAAAATGGCGAAGTCTTGGGCGGACACCTTCTCGAAGGAAGCATCATAGATACAACTGCCGAGCTGATGATTCATCACTATCCAGAGTGCTGTTTTCATCGAGAGTATGATCAAAGCACAGGTTACAGCGAACTAGTTATCAAACCGAATTAAAAAAGGCTTCCGAATGGAAGCCTTTGATTAATGTGAACCCTTATTGTGGATTCAACCCTAGCGTTTGCAGGACTAGCTTAAAGTTATCCTGACGCTCTTTCACTGCGTGTACCTCACCGCTCACAGGACACGTGCTATCTGGGCAACCGCGGTTAACAATACCTGACACCGCATCAATAAACTCAGTGCCTTGCAGTCCGCCATCCACGTATTTCTTCAGCTCAGTATGATAGTTCCAAGCCGCATAAGGACCACCTTCATCATTGTAGGTTTGTACTGAAGAAACCCAGTAGAACAGACCTGCTATCCATTTGATTTCACGATTCTCCTCCGAGCTACAGATCAGGCCAGGGTTTGAACAGAAATCTAAGTCTGCATAGAGAGGGTTTGCCGGCGGTGCTTCTACTACAACACCATTGACTGTCGTACCGACGGTCTCTGGATCCACATGAGAGCGCCCCATAAAGTGGTTGAGCGTACCGAAGTTTTGACGACCAGTGGTTTGAATAACACCGCGTCCCCACCAACCACAGCCTTCAACAGTGCCCGTAGTATCGCTTCCGTCCCAAATGAACTTACCTGCCTTTTGACCTTCGTAAACTTTACAGTCCGCTCGCTCCCAAACTTGCTGTGAGCCATCAACTGTTGCAGGTACTTCCATACAGTGACCATCATTAGTCCAGCGACCAACGTTGCCATTCACCAATAAGCCTTTTTCTGCGAGCACCGAGTCTGGAGCCGCAAAAATAGGTGCTGGAGCCCCGTACCATTTCGCATTGGTCAGCGCACTGACTTCCATCTTAGGATCGCGAGGACAAGAGTAAGGGTGATCAACACCTGTCACTGGATCCATACCATAGTCCGCGTATTTTTGGCCTAGCTGTCCACAACTTGCCGTCATTGGGTAGTTAACCGGCGCGCCGTATCGTACTTCTGACCAGTTGTTCTCATCACATGCGTTGTAACGAATGGTCTCTTGCATACTCTGTGATAAGAATGCCGCAATCGCAACTTTCGCATAGATGGCATTGGTCGCATCGTCTGCAGTGTCATCAATCAACCAGAACGTATTCCCTGCCACACCCACATTGTGCATCGAGTTTAGACCCGCCAGGAAGTCTGCCCATTTATAAACCGTCGAAGGCGCCCAATTGCCCTGAGAGACTTCATACAAGAACGCTTGGTTGTTCATTGCATTCTCTGCACTCGTTAACTCGCTATTCAGTGAGGCAATGCGAGTAAGTGGTCCGTTAGTGATACTCTCGCCTACGTAATAAAGAGGCACGGTCGCCGTGTTATAGGCTTCGATCTTATTGGTCAACTCAACTGTTTCAGAGTCGAATAAGATAGCAAATACATTGCTGTGTGCCGCTTTTCGAAGTTGACTGCTCGCTGTCGTCGCTCCCATAAAGTAAGTAGCAGCTTGGCTGGTTGGCAACTGAGACAATAGCGCTGGCGTCTTAATATGATCAGAAACCTGTTTAACGTATTCCAGCGCGTAGTGCCACTGTTCATCACTCAGAGCAGGTGTCGCGGCTGATTTAGTAAAGGCAATAAAATCCGCTTTATTCTGTGAGTCAGCTTGGTAAAGGGCAAAACTTGAAAGTAGATCTGCTGATTCAGAAGAAGCGGCGTTCCATACTGCTCGCTTGCCAGAATAAGTATTGTAAGCAAAGTCACCAATAGTTAATGTCCAACCGAAGGTTGCTTGCGGGGCTAGCGATGAGAGGACGAGATTATGAGCCTGAGCCAGACCCTGTGCATCATCAGTAAGCGAATTGATGTCGTTAATGTCGATTTGGCTCGATGTCGAACTGACTGCAGCGGTCAATGCCTCTTTAACCGCGATGACACCAAGTGCCTGACCTTTGTCTGCACTTGCTACGTCGAGAAGATCGCTGCTAATGATGATGGAAGTCGAACCCGCTGAACTCGCCTCGTTAATCAAAGTAACAAAGGCATTGGTAAGTGCTGTCGTATCTGCCAATGACTGACTATCTACACCAGTCACCATTGTGCGTGATGGTGCCTCTAATGTAGCAGGACTTGCGACTACAAAATGATTTGGCCATCCACTTACCTCTAAGCGAACGGGGTCTAGTGGATTTGGTAAGGATACTGCCGCTCCAGAACCACCACCTGAGCCAGCATCATCACAGGCAACATGGAGAGTCCAACTGCCATCGCTACCCGGCAAAGACGATGTCCACCAGTTCGCCTTATACGCAGAGTTGTCATTCACCATGATGTCACCCGCGTTCGCGTGGTCACCTTGGGTCCAATTTGGGTAGACGTTGAAGTCAGCACATACACCGTCAGAAGGTCCAGGTTCTGGGCTTGGGTCTGGCGTAGGATCAGGAGTTGGGTCCGGTGTAGGGTCTGGATTCGGCGTTGGGTCTGGCGCTGTCCCGCTGACCAGTTTCCATGGCGAGTCCCACTCATTGGCGTAAGTATCGGTTGGACTTTGCCCTACTCCAACCCACCATTTCGCTTCATAAATAGCCCCATCCACTGTGACCTGTGTCCCACCTGCATAAGATTGAGTTGCATCGTACGGTTCAGCAGCGAGCAACTGCCCACTTAACACAATGCAGACCAAAGAGGTCGCTATCTTGTTCATCCTAAACATATTTTTACCTTTTCTAGTAGGGTACTGTCTTTTAAGAACATCGATATTAATCAACTCATATGATGTTCAATAGATAATTGCCAGTTAAAAATATGTTAACACTCAGAACGGAGGGCATCAGATAATCTGCCTAAAAAAGACACTTAATTGCGGCTGATTTCACACAAGATTTGTAACTATTCAGGTTGTTATTTTCTTTTTTAAAATAAGCCTTCCAAATTTAGAACAAGAATGGCGAAGGATGATCGAAGCAAAGCCTTCGATTTTGGCACTATTGCCCCTCTAAAAAATGCCAACCAATGCGCCTAGTTGCAATATAGCTGTCACAGTTTCTGTTTATCTTGCCTCTCGACATTACAACGACATCCTTTTTAATGTTCTGATTCAAAGAGTCAAAATGAACCAGCTTAAACACCCCACAGATGCGAAAATTGTTCGCCTGCTTCAGCAGCAAGGCTGCATCAAAAGCGAAGCTCGCCAGAGACTTAAACGAGATGTTTACCAACTCGATAAAGACCAGATATCTAAAGTTCAAAACTATGCCGAGCATTTTGGTATTAATGCGAAAGAGAAACTGATAGATGAAATTTTGGATCTCAGAAGAGAGAGATTAATTTCTCATTTGTCGAAATAGCGTTCACTTGCCTACACACTTTCTTGACTTTACCCTAGGGGTAACCTTTATAGTTACTATATTCTGCTAGAAAGGTTTGTTATGCGCACCATCATTGCCAACAAAACATGGATCACATTGCTGAGTTTGACAGCACTCGTTATTGCAACGTTTGTTTCAAGCTATCCGGCAATGGGCATGAGCAATGGTGACATAGACCCTCTGTCTCCCTGTGGCATGACTCACCAGCCCTCATCGGCTCATCACATGCACCACGGAGAATCCGCGCAAACTGACTTGTCGAATCAACAGCAATGCCCAGATTCAGAGTCAGACTCCTCATTAAATTGTTGTACAACCTTATGCGGAATGACCCTTGGCTTCACTTGGTCTTTCATCACACCAGGTGAAAGCCTTTCGCGTTTCTCCAAACGTGCTGTTGATCCCTTTGAACATCCAGTACAACGCATCGAGCATCTCGAGCGCCCACCCTCGGTTTAATCATTTCACAACGTAATTACGCCCAGCATTTGTTGGGGAATGTTTATCGTGCCTGTTATTCAGGCTCGTAGTTTGGAAATGATCGTGAAAACAACAATCCATTCGGTTGCACTGGCTGTAAGTGCGATCTTATTTGTTGTCCCCACTACTCATGCCGTGAGTAGCGCTGGGACTAAACAGCAAGCCAGCGAACAAAGCGCTTCTAATGCTTTGTCGCTTGAAACCCTAATAAACATGGCGATTGCTAATGATGCAAATCGGACGCAGTACCACGCTCAGTCTCAGGCGATGCGTGACACAGGCATCGCTAGTTCAACACTCAAAGACCCGACAATTAAAGTCGGTGTTGGCGGTTTACCTACCGATAGTTTTCGGTTTGATGAAGATCCAATGACCAATATTTCTGTGGGTCTAATGCAGCAATTTGGGCGCGGCTCAACGCTCGATCTGCAAAACAAGAAGGCCCAGCAACAAGCCGATGGCATTGGTTTTCAAGTGGAAGTACGCGAGCTAGACATTGCCAATAGCATCACTCAATTGTGGCTAGAGTTAGGCTTCCAACAACAATCTGAGCGAGTGCTGCTTGAAAATCGAACCTTGATGGTCGAAATGGAGCGATTCATTCAAACCAACTACGCTATTGGCAACAGTGAGTCTCAAGACCTGATTCGTACGCAACTTCAAGTCGGTAAGCTGGATGAAAAGCTGCATGCGAACCGCCAAATGCAAAACCGCATTGTATCGCAACTCTCAGAATGGCTAGGCGCAGAATGGTTAGCCAACCAACCAAGCTTAACTGCAGACGTTTCAGCAGACTGGCAGCGCCTTGAGCAGCAACTTGGCAATCAGCAGCGAGCAAATTACTTTCAACTGTTGAATCAGCACCCCATGGCACGCATTGCAGATGTGCAAATCGCAGCGAGCGAGACTCAGGTATCCATCGCAGAAGAAGCGTACAAGCCGCAATTCGGGGTTGAGGCCATGTACGCCCATCGCCAGGCTCCCAATATGCGCGGCGCACCTGCCCCCGACCTATTAAGTGCCTACGTCACTATGGACATCCCTTTATTCACGGGTAACCGACAAGATAAAAACCATTCTGCGGCGGAGTATCAGGTCGTTGCTTCCAAATCCAGTAAAGATGCCCTACTGAGCCAGATGAATGCCAAAGTAAACGCTCTTTTAATGGATAAACAAAACCTTAGTGAACGTTTTGAACGTTATCAACAAAGCTTGCTTCCCCAGGCTAAAGCTCGGACTCAGGCAGTAGAAAGAGGCTATGAAAACAATACCGCTCAGTTTAGCGATGTCATCACCGCGGCAAGCGATGAACTTGCTATCGAGATTGAAGCGCTACGTCTTGAGACTGACCTCAACATTGTTAACAGCAACTTAGCCTATTTTCTCAGTGGTTTTAATTACCACGCCGAAGCGCCTGTGCTTTCAAAGCCAACAACGAAACAACAATAATTCAAAGGGAAACAACTAATGAAAACACTAAATGTCGCTCTGTTGGCACTCGCCGTTGGTGCAGGTCTTGGATATGTCGGGAACCAATACCTTTCGAGTCATTCAATGAGCTCTATGGGAAATGGTGATGCAGCGGGCTCTGCTGCAGACAGCAACGAGCCACTCTATTGGGTCGCGCCAATGGATCCAAATTACAAACGAGACCAGCCTGGCAAGTCACCCATGGGCATGGACTTGATTCCCGTTTATGCCGATGACCTAAATGGTGGTAACGACAAGCCAGGTACAGTGAAAATCGATCCATCAGTCGAGAACAACCTTGGGGTCAAAACGGAGTCTGTTAAACAGCAAAAGCTCTCACCGCGTATTGAAACCGTCGGATACATCGCGTTTGACGAGAGCCGCCTTTGGCAAACCAATGTACGCGTCTCTGGCTGGGTAGAAAAACTCTACATCAACTCTGTAGGTGAGCGAGTAAGCAAAGGTGACGTATTGTTCAAACTCTACTCTCCTGAACTGGTAAAAGCGCAAGAAGAGCTACTCAATGCCTACCTTACGAAACGCAACTCGCTTATCAAGGGAGCAACAGAGCGTCTAATCACTCTAGGCGTCGATAAGCAGCAAATCCGCCAGATAGTGAAACAGGGTAAAGCATCACAAACCGTTGATGTCAAAGCCTTTGGCAATGGTGTTGTCGCAACGCTTAATGTCCGTGAAGGTGGCTATCTGTCACCAGCTCAATCAGTCATCAGTGCTGGTCCTATCGACGAGGTTTGGGTCGATGCCGAAGTCTTTGAAAGACAAGCTGAATGGATCAAAGCAGGCAGCGAAGCGGTAATGACGCTTGACGCAATCCCGGGCAAAGAGTGGCACGGCGCTGTCGATTATGTCTATCCGATCCTAGACCCTGCGACTCGAACACTGAGAGTTAGGCTCAAGTTTACCAACCCAGACTTTCAGCTCAAACCAAACATGTTCGCCAACATTGCTCTGGAACCTAAGACGGAAGAAGCCGTATTGACTATTCCGCGTTCAGCGGTCATCCGATCAGGTGGCATGACACGTGTTGTGCTCTCTGAGGGGGAAGGCAAATACCGCTCCGCGCGCATTGATGTCGGTCGTGAAGCAAGTGACCGAATTGAAGTGATTCAAGGGCTTAGTCTTGACGATGTCGTTGTCACATCAGCACAGTTTATGCTCGACTCAGAATCGAGCCAAAGTGCTGACCTATCAAGGATAAATGGAGTTGAACCACCAGCGGAGTCTGTTTGGGCGAGCGGGGAGATCACCAAGGTGATGTCGGGACACTCTATGCTGACCATCAACCATCAGCCCGTTCCAGAATGGAGCTGGCCAGGTATGGTCATGGACTTCACTATCGACGCTTCCGTGGACATGTCCACTCTATCATCAGGTCAACAGATTGACTTCGAGATGGAAAAAACGCCGCAAGGGCAATACGTCGTTACCGAGATCAAACAAGCTGAAAACACCATGCCAAGTGAAGTATGGGTGGATGGCGAAATAACAATGCTCATGGCCGACTTTGGCATGATCACAATCCAGCACAGCGCCGTTCCTGATTGGCAGTGGGAGCAAGGTGAGATGAACTTCTCTACCGACGACAATATCGATCTAAGCGGTTTTTCTGAAGGTGATAGCGCCCGCTTCTTGATAATAAAACAAGGCAGTGATTATGTTCTTTCGGAGCTCAAGCATGGGGAGGTTCAACCATGATTGGTGCCATCATCCGTTGGTCTATCAACAACCGATTCTTAGTGTTGGTCGCGACGTGTTTCCTAACGCTTGCTGGTCTTTACAGCGTCAAGAACACGCCTGTAGACGCCATACCTGACCTCTCTGACGTACAGGTAATCATCAAAACCAGTTATCCGGGGCAAGCACCTCAAGTGGTCGAAGACCAGGTGACTTACCCGTTAACGACTGCCATGCTTGCCGTACCCGGTGCAGAAACCGTTCGCGGCTATTCGTTCTTTGGTGACTCTTACGTTTACATCATCTTTAACGATGACACCGACATGTATTGGGCTCGCTCACGTGTGCTTGAGTACTTGAGTCAGGTCGCGCCTAAGTTACCCTCTCAAGCCAAACCGACCCTTGGTCCCGATGCGACGGGCGTAGGTTGGATCTACAGCTATGTCCTACAGGACAAAACCGGTCAGCATGACCTTGCTGAGCTGCGCAGCATTCAAGACTGGTTCCTCAAATATGAGCTACAAACCGTCGAAGGGGTTTCTGAGGTAGCGACCGTCGGTGGCATGGTCAAACAATACCAAGTGCAGATCGATCCCGCCAAACTTCGTGCCTACGACTTAACGCTTCAGCAAGTCAACCAAGCCATCAAAAACGGTAACCAAGAAACAGGTGCATCGGTCATTGAAGTTGCCGAAGCTGAACACATGGTGCGAACTACCGGATATCTGACAAGCATCGATGATATCAAGGCACTGCCACTAAAAGTAACCAGCAAAGGCACACCTCTACTACTGGGTGACATTGCGGACATCAACCTCGGACCTCAGATGCGCCGCGGCATCTCTGAGTTTAATGGGGAAGGCGAAGCGGTGGGTGGCGTTATCGTCATGCGCTTTGGAGAAAATGCTAGTGAAGTGATCGACAGCGTCAAAACTAAACTGGACGAGTTGCAACGAGGTCTGCCTGAAGGTGTCGAGATTGTTCCAACTTATGACCGCTCAACCCTGATCAATGATGCCGTCGACAACCTTTGGAAGAAACTCGCGGAAGAGTTCATCGTTGTCGCGGTGGTGTGTGCGCTGTTCCTGTTTCACATTCGCTCCTCAATCGTTATCGCTATCAGTTTGCCTGTGGGCATATTGGCAGCGTTCATCGTCATGCATTGGCAAGGTATCAACGCCAACATCATGTCACTTGGTGGCATTGCGATTGCTATCGGCGCGATGGTGGATGGCGCTATCGTTATGATCGAGAACGTGCATAAGCACATCGAAAAAACACCACTCACCGACAAAAACCGCTGGCAAGTCATCGGCAAAGCGGCAGAAGAGGTGGGGGCACCGTTATTTTTCTCATTGCTCATCATCACGCTCAGCTTTGTCCCAGTTTTTGCCCTTCAAGGGCAAGAGGGCAAGATGTTCTCGCCATTGGCTTTCACCAAGACCTACGCCATGGCAGCAGCCGCGGGTTTGGCGATTACTCTGGTACCAGTGCTCATGGGCTACTTCATTCGTGGCAAGGTATTACCTGAACATAAAAACCCAGTGAACAAAGCGCTTATTGGTCTGTACAAACCAATGCTGAGCTTAAGTCTGCGTTATCCAAAGAGCATGATCATCATCGCACTCGGACTAATGGCATCGGCCTACTACCCTACCTCAAAATTGGGCAGTGAATTTATACCGCCATTGGATGAAGGCGATCTCATGTACATGCCAACGACCTACCCCGGTATCTCGATTGGTAAGGCGCGTGAGCTGCTTCAGCAAACCAATAAGCTAATTAAAACGGTGCCTGAAGTGAAAAGCGTCTGGGGCAAAATTGGACGCGCAGAAACCGCTACCGATCCTGCACCACTGACCATGATAGAGACCACCATTCAGCTCAAACCTCGAAGTGAGTGGCGTGAAGGGGTGACGACGGAGTCATTGAGAAAAGAGTTAGATGATTTGGTTCAATTCCCTGGACTCACCAACGCCTGGGTAATGCCAATAAAAACTCGAATCGACATGCTCGCGACGGGCATCAAGACACCGATTGGTATTAAGATTGCCGGGCCGGACTTAAGCGTCATTGAGCAAATAGGTTCGGACCTTGAACCTATCCTAAATGAGATTCAAGGCACGGTATCAGTCTACGCCGAGCGCGTTGCTGGCGGTCGCTACGTGACCATCGACATCAAACGCCTCGCCGCTGCTCGTTACGGCTTGAACGTCAGCGATGTACAGCAGGTCATCTCAACAGCTGTTGGCGGTATGAACGTTGGAGAAACCGTCGAAGGACTCGAACGCTACCCTATTAATGTTCGCTATCCACAAGATTATCGAGATTCTGTAGTCAAGCTACAAAACCTGCCCCTAGTAACTCCAAACGGCGCAAGAATCGCGCTCGCAGATGTCGCCGATATTCGCTATGAAGACGGCCCCCCCATGATCAAGACCGAAAATGCACGTCCAAATGGTTGGGTGTTTGTGGATATTGCTGATCGTGATTTGGGCTCTTACGTTGAAGAAGCTAAACAAGTGGTTGCTGAGAGGCTTTCACTGCCGGCTGGTTACTCATTGGCTTGGTCTGGTCAATACGAATATATGGAGCGAGCCAAGCAGCGCCTTGGTGTGGTCATTCCGATTACCCTCGCTATCATCATGTTGCTGCTTTACTTAAGTTTCCGCCGCGTTGGCGAGGTGATGATCATTATGGGCACCTTACCACTGGCAATGGTCGGAGGGCTGTGGCTGATGCACTACCTTGGCTATAACTTCTCAATTGCCGTCGGGGTTGGCTTTATCGCGCTGGCGGGCGTCGCTGTCGAGATCGGAGTCATCATGCTGGTGTATCTCAACCAAGCCTGGCATGCAAGAAAACTCAGCGCTGAGCAAGAAGACACTCCATTGACACCAGAGATGCTAACCGACGCCATTCGTGAGGGCGCAGGTCTGCGCGTTCGCCCCGTAATGATGACTGTTCTGACCGTCATCATAGGCCTTATTCCCATTATGTACGGCTCAGGTACTGGTTCAGAAGTTATGCAGCGTATCGCCGCACCAATGATTGGGGGGATGGCTTCTGCACTGCTACTGACTCTGCTGGTGTTACCTGCAATCTACAAACTTTGGAAATCAAAAGAAACTCAACACTAACGAACAAGCTCCCTCCAGAAAACGCTGGGGGGACATCAACACAACAAGGAAAGACACATGAAAAAGACACTTACTGCATTCACTATGACGCTATTAGCGACTCAGGTTTGGGCTGATGGCATGGATCACTCAAAGATGGATCATGGTTCAATGGATCATAGCAAAATGGATCACAGTATGATGGACATGGAAGGAATGTCAGCTGTGGGTATGCCAGCACCAGGAGCAAAACCTGACAAGGTTGTACACGTCATTCTTAAAGATGATATGACGATTTCATTCAAGCGTGATGTGGAGATCAAGCCAAACGATGTGGTTCAGTTCGTAGTGATGAATACTGGCAAAGATGACCATGAATTTGTGATTGGTTCACCTGCGGAGCAAGTCGCTCATCGTAAGATGATGGAAAACCCAACCGGAGATCATGACCACCACAATATGGGCAATGTGGTCTATTTAAAACCAGGTAAAGCAGGTCAAATCAATTGGCACTTCCATGGGGAAACCGAGATAGAATTCGCCTGTAATATCCCTGGGCATGCTGAAGATGGGATGACAAAAACCATCACCATCAAGTAATTCGCAAGACTAGACCAGAGGCTCTGATTTTCACCAATCAGAGCCTCTTTCAACTCCCACATTGTTGATGCAAACATTCCGTGATCGAATTTCACAACGCATTTCGTATCATTCCGTTATGATTACTACTGATAGATCACTTTTTCTAAGCACCACTTTAAGAGAGTTAAGTATGGATACACTCATTAACGCCGACTTTGATAAACGCGTCGTCATTCGCCCAGAAGATTACCAATGGGTCGACTCTCCTATGCCAGGTGTTGAGCGGATGAGACTCGATCGAGTCGGCGATGAGGTAGCGAGAGCAACCTCGTTAGTTCGCTATCAACCGAATAGTGAATTCTCACCTCACACTCATGGGGGTGGGGAAGAGTTCTTTGTACTTGAAGGCGTCTTTTCCGATGAACATGGTGACTACCCTGCTGGAACATATGTGCGCAACCCAATCGGTACTGCACACACTCCGAAAATAGGACCAGAAGGCGCGACAATCTTCGTTAAGCTTCAACAATTTAAAGCTGAAGACCAATTGCAATTTAGTATCGATACCCATAGCCAACCTTGGTATCAAGGACTTATCGATGGATTAAAGGTAATGCCTCTACATGAATTTGAAGCAGAACACGTAGCACTCGTGAAGTGGGCACCGAATACTCAGTTCAATGCTCATCAACATTGGGGCGGTGAAGAAATCCTCGTACTCGAAGGCACCTTCTATGACGAACATGGCGTCTACCCAAAAGGGACTTGGATCCGCAGCCCTCATGGAAGCAAGCACACGCCATACACAAAAGAAGACGGAGCATTAATCTACGTAAAGACAGGCCACCTCTGAATCGAATAAGTTGCGCTCGAATACACATAAATTCATGCCAGTAGAGGAAAAAGAGACTACCCAACAGGCTTCGATGGCGCTTTAATAGAGCCATCAAATCAACAACAGGAAGTATGGTATGAAAACAATTGGCTTGTTGGGAGGCATGAGCTGGGAGTCTACGCTCAGCTACTACAAATCAATTAACGAAGGCGTAAAACAAGCGCTGGGTGGACTGCACTCAGCAAAAATCTGTTTGTATAGCGTTAACTTCGATGAAATAGAAAAGCTTCAACATCAAGGACGCTGGGATGAGACGGCCACTATCTTAGGTGAAGCGGCGGCATCGGTAGAAAGTGGCGGCGCAGATTTTCTGCTTATCTGTACTAATACCATGCACAAAGTTGCTCCCGACATTGAAAAGCACATCACTATTCCAATCTTGCACATTGCCGATGCGACAGCAGAAACGCTAAAAAGCAATGGCATCAAAAAGGTGGGGCTTCTCGGCACACGTTTCACCATGGAACAGCCTTTCTATAAAAACCGATTGATTGAACAGCATGGTATCGATGTTGTTGTCCCAAACGAGGCGGGCCGCACCTTAGTTCACGACATCATCTATCAAGAGTTGTGCCGAGGCGAGATCAAAGACCAATCAAGACAGGTCTATCTAGAGATCATTGATCGACTTAAGCAGCAAGGTGCTGAAGCGGTAATTTTGGGCTGTACCGAGATTGCGTTGCTGGTGCAACAGCAACACACCGATGTCGCGCTATTCGATACCACTGCGATTCATGCTGATGCGGCAGTCAGCATGGCGTTAAAGCAAGACTGAACAACATATCGATACTCGTGCTAGCTATCTGGCGCGAGTATAGTTCACTGATTTACATAACATTTCTATTTATCCCTCCTCCCCTTTACGTGCTATCCGCCACATTACGCCATCATATAACTTGAGTTTCATATGTCATCACCACAAGATAGGTCCAAACCCCTACAGTGCTATTTCGTTTAAGTACAGCACATAGAACAAAGGAACTGGAATGTCCGACTCTGAAACGGCTTTACACTGCGGTAACTGTAACCAGAAAACCCAACACCAGCGACTGACACCCGCCGAGATTGAAGCTCAAAAACAGCAAAAAAACAGCGCTAAATCCCAATGGCTTAATCTGATCGTTGGCGTATTCCTAGGGACTCATAAATCTGAAACCCACATCAGCTACTTCAAATGTAAGGTGTGTGGTGCTGAGTATGACGATAGAGAGAACTTGCCTCATGGATGGGGTTAGCGTTCAGATCTCAATAAAAAAGGGTTACCTCGTAAGGTAACCCCAATCGAAAAGCCTCACTCTTACAAGCTCTTCTGATGAGCCTCTATCAAAGCACTCATTTTTACATCCGCAGCTTGGCTAGCCTGCTCGTAATCCATATCTTCTGGGAAGTCATTGATCACTTCGTAGTAGCATTTGAGCTTAGGCTCAGTACCTGAAGGGCGCACAATGACCCGAGACTTATCCTCCAATAAATAAATCAATACGTCACTGACTGGAAGGTCAATCCGCTCTGAAGAACCATCGGCAAACTGACGTTGAGATAGCTTAAGGTCCTCGATGATTTCTACACGCTGACCTGCAATTTGGGTTGGTGGATTACCACGAAGCTTATCGCCAATTGGCGGTGCTTTGGGGTCAAGCGCGATACTACGCTGAGCATTACAGTAGAAACCGTGCTGACGATACAAGGCCTCTAATTTGTCCCAAATGGTTTTGCCCTGTGCCTTAAGCTTGCCCGTTAATTGTGAGAAAGCCACCAGTGCAGACAACCCATCTTTATCCCAGACTTTGTTGCCAACGGTGTAACCCAAGGCCTCCTCGTAAGCAAACAAGAATGGATGCGTTTTCGTCTCTTGCTCCATCGCAACGTTGGTTAGCCATTTAAACCCAGTCAATGTTTGGTAGTAATGTGCGCCATGCGCCTTGGCAATGCTGTTTAGTAGGCGTGAAGACACTATGGTATTCCCGACCAGAGAATCAGGTTGCCCTTCAAGAAGGTAATCGCCAAACAAAGCACCAACCTGATCGCCTGTTAGCATTTGATATTCACCATCAGGGCGCTTTACCGCGACAGCAAAACGATCGGCATCGGGGTCGTTAGCGCAGGCTATATCAGCGTCAACCGCTTGACCTAACGCAATCACTCTATCCATCGCACCAGCTTCCTCTGGGTTAGGGAAGTTTACAGTTGGAAAGGTGCCATCGGGTTCTCGCTGCTCAGCAACACTAGCAACTTTGTTAAATCCAGCATCGGCTAACAAAGTTTCCGCCATCTCAGCTCCCACCCCGTGCATTGCGGTGTAGGCAATCGAGATGTCAGTATTGCTATCAGGTTTGAGCAAGTGATTGTTATTCATCACCTTACGATAGTTCTCGTAATACTCGTCATTTAACCAGACAAGCAGCCCCTGTTGCTCAGCGTCTTTGAGAGGCTTCAAGTTGAGTGGCTTAGTGGTTGCTTCATCTATTTTTGCTGCGATCCCGGAATCATGAGGCGGTATGATCTGAGCGCCATTTTCCCAATAGACCTTAAAACCATTGTACTCAGGTGGATTGTGACTCGCAGTAACTACCACGGCGGCAGCAGCATTTAGTACTTTAACCCCAAACGCGACAATTGGGGTTGCTGCTACCTTATGAGTTAAGTAAACCTTGATACCTTGCGCGGTCAATACTGATGCGGCGTCATGAGCAAACTGCTTTGAGTCTGGGCGACCGTCATAGCCAATAACGACGCCGCGCGATTTAGCTTCTTCGATCTGTTCTACAAGGTAGTCGCCAAGACCTGTCGCCGTCTCTTGGATCACCAATCGGTTCATTCGGTTTGGTCCAGCACCGACTTTTCCACGCAAACCGGCTGTACCGAATTCCAAGCGTGAGCCAAAACGATCCGCTAACTCCTGTGTACTGTTAGCATCAATAAGCTGCTTAAGTTCCTCGCGAGTTGCGGCATCAGGGTCCCGAGCGAGCCATTGAGTGAATTGTTCTGTCATAGTTACCCTTCCTTTATCGTGGCATCTTCATCGTTCTGCCATCATTCTTAATTTTTCTTTCGTTACTCCTCAAGTGTAAATGAAAATAACTCTCATTTTATAGAAGGCAACCGATAAAATGCAGTTTGCTTTATAAAGAGCATAGTCAAAGAGACTTCAAGTCACTCACGACCAAGGCAGTATGTCGAAAACGGACATTACCGTTGTCGCATTGCTCACTCGTGTAACCGAGTACCACTCACTAAAATCTGGTGACCGTTTACAGTGAGGTTTTCATGTTTAAGTATCTTATTTGCAGCTTCGCGCTGGTTCTGCTTTACCCAACTGCCATCGATCTTTACCTAGTTGGGCTACCACAAATCGCTGCTGACCTCAGTGCAACGGAGTCTCAACTTCATATCGCCTTTTCCATCTATTTAGCGGGGATGGCAACGACTATGCTACTAGCAGGAAAACTGTCTGACTCATTGGGAAGAAAGCCAATGGCGATAGCAGGAGCCGCCATATTTGTCGGAGCCTCTCTGATGGGAGGCGCTGCCGAGCAAGTGAGCACTTTCCTCGCCGCAAGGTTTGCTCAAGGTATCGGTGCTGGCTCTTGCTATGTTGTCGCATTCGCTATACTGCGCGACACATTGGATGACAAACGTCGAGCCAAGGTTCTGTCGATGATTAATGGCATCACCTGTATCGTTCCTGTCATAGCGCCCGTAGTAGGTCACCTAATTATGCTGAAGTTTCCTTGGCAGAGCTTGTTTACCACAATGGCAGGCATGGGGGTTTTGGTGTGTTTACTTTCACTGTTGCTACTAAAGGAAACTAAGCCAACGGGAGAAATATCCAAGTCCACAAGCGGGAGCAGCCCTCAATCTCACCATGAACGCTTTTTGAGTCGATTTTTCGTTAGCCGCGTCATCATCGCGTCATTAAGCTGTACCGTCATCCTCACTTACGTCAACGTATCGCCAATGTTGATAATGGGAACACTTGAATTGGATCGTGGGGGATATTCTACGGTAATGGCAGTGACTGCGTTGGTCAGTATGATCACATCGTTTTCGGCGCCACTCGCTTTGACGTTTTTTCGTGAGCGCACGCTAATCATCACATCACAAAGCCTATTTGCTATAGCGGCAGCAACGCTTGTTCTAGTCAGTCGTTACGATGTGAATCCGGTTGGTTATTTCATTAGCTTTGGACTGATCTGCGCCGCGTTTTCGATTGGATTTGGCGTGACCATGAGCCAAGCACTGAGCCCCTACTCACAGCGTGCAGGAGTAGCAAGTTCCATACTCGGTGTGAGTCAGGTCTGTACCTCTGCGTTTTATATTTGGTTAATAGGCATATTGGGCGTCAGTGCACTGTATGTTCTGATCGCTATATTGGCGCTAACTAGCATAGTTTGCTTAGCTCTAATATCATGGATACCAAAACCAACATCATCGCCTCAGTATGAAGAAAGCCACTACTCGACTTGATCTTAACTTGCTAACCACGCTGCAACTGTTACTACAGGAACGCAGCGTGTCTAAAGCTGCGAAAAAGCTTAATGTCACACCATCAACTGTGAGCAAGTCATTAGGCAAGCTGCGAGATTGGTTCGATGACCCACTGTTCATTAAAACCCCGAATGGACTGGTTCCAACACCTGTGGTGCAAAGCATGGAACAAGAGCTTGGCGATTGGTTTCAGATGGGTGGACAAATTCTAGAAAAGCGCAGTGAGGACTCCACTAAAGGGCTGAGCTTTAACTTGATGGTAGAATCCCCGCTTCTGCTTACCATGCTGAACGAGTTGCTGCCTCTAATACAAGAGCGCTACCCTGATGCAAAAGTAAAAACCAGCAACTGGGACTATGACTCGCTAGAAGCCATCATTCGTGGCGACGCCGATATTGGATTTACAGGGCGAGAAAGTCATCCACGTTCGAAAGAGTCGGTAGACCTACTTCCCTACTTCATCGACTTTGAAGCGCTGTTTTCAGAACTGCCTCAAGTCTATCTACATCGCGACCATCCAGCTTTGCAGCAAGAATGGGATCTAGAGACCTTTCTCTCCTACCCGCACATCAATACGGTCTGGGAAAAAAGTGAGAAATGGGCACTGGATGAAGTGCTGACTGAGTTAGGTAGAGAGCGTAATGTCTCTCTCACTATGGCAAGCTTTGAGCAGTCTCTGTACATGGCTTCCCAGCCGAATCACGATATGGTGACAACAGCGCCTAAATACTGTGAGCACTATGTTTCTCGTCTGCACCCAGAACTAACGTCATTACCTATTCCGGTGAGTGAAGAGCACCAAGAGAAGTTACTTATTCCATTTGCGATGATCTGGCATAAACGCAATGCCCACAACGCCAAAATCCGTTGGCTAAAAGAGACCATAAGATCGCTCTATCACGGCAGAGAACAACAATGAAAACGAAATTTAATTTTTATATCGGCACTATCGACGACGCCCTACTCGTCGACGACTCTATTCCTGAGTTTGCGCAAAAAACACCAAAAGAGAAACTCATCGATCGCTTGAAAGACAAAAAGCACCTAGTGTTAATCGCTGCCCACAACAACAAGCCTATCGCTTACAAGATTGGCTATGAACTGTCTGAGTCTGAGTTCTATAGTTGGCTTGGCGGTGTTTCTATCGATTACCGTAAGCTGGGTATCGCAACCGAATTAAGAGAGCAGCAAGAAGCATGGGCGCTTGAACAGGGCTACCAAGCGATCAGTGTTAAGTCTATGAATCGCTTCCCTGCTATGCTGCAGCTGCTACTTTCGTCTGGTTATAAGATTTCCGGTTACGAGGACAATGGAAGCGTTGATAACAGTAAGATTTACTTTGTAAAGCAGTTAATCAAAGATTAATAGCCAACATAAATCGGAATCTAGCAAGGGATACTCGCGTATCCCTTGCCGTTGAAACCGAAGTTACATTTGCTCAATAGAGTTTTGGATTGCAGGTCCAATCTGACGTTTACGAGATGTGACACCATCAAGAATCAGCATGTCTCCCGTCACTGGTGTATCAAACGCTTGACTCAAGATCTGCTTCTCAACATCATCTCCCCAGATGATGTTGGCACGTTTGTTCTTTGTATCTGTGATGGAGAAGAACAAGTGATCAAGGTTCTGTGCTTTCTTGTACTCCGCCATCGCCGCCAGTAACTCGTCTTTGCGATCAATCAGCTGTTGCGCAGTTAAGGTTTCAGCAACGCCGATACCTACTTTTTTACCACCGTATTCGAAGTTCTTGTAATCCATTGTCAGGATTGAAGTGGCTGGCAGATGGCTGAGATCCGACTTAGCGACTAGCATCTGCTGACCAAAGTCTTCGATATCTTCAACACCTGCGATCTTCGCTAGCTTCTCTGCAAAGTGATGGTCGTAATCCGTGGTCGTTGCCGACTGGAATACAACAGTATCTGACAAAATAGCGCCAAGACCCGCGCAGGCAACCGGCTTAGAAAGTGAAACCCCTAGTTGCTCAGCATTCGCAGCGAGGATAGTCGCAGTAGAACCCCAAGCACGAACATCCATTGACACAAGCTGTGAAGTATTAATCGGCGCTCCACCGATAGCATGATGGTCGATCACTGCAACAATCGACTCGGTGTTGATGCTTGGTGCTAGCTGCGTGCGTTGATTGAAATCGACCAGACCTACTTGATAGCTGGAGTAATCAGCAACAATCTCTGGCTTCTCAGCATTACAATAGTTCAGAACAAAAGTGCTTTCTGGATTGATGTCTTCTGCAACCGTTGCTTTGCCTCCATAGATATGAGCCGCCATCATAGCGGCAGAAACTGTGTCTGTATCTGGGCTCATGTGACCAACCCAAACCAAGTTGTCCGTTTCATTGTTCGATGGGTCATAGAGATCAAGTGCCGCGTGTGCCGATGTAGCAGTCAGCAGAGACAGAGCGATTACTGAAAGTTTCATATTTTGTCCTGAGATGAATTGAAAGTCAGGCAATACTAGGAAGACAAGATGTCGAATTTGTGACAGTTTTAGTTCAACAAGATGTCGACATGTAACAACTAATTACTTATATATTTCACTACGGCTTCCTTCGATAAAAATCGACTGGCACCTCCAATTATTATATCGAGACAAGCAACTGACTCTATCCTGCTGATTTATTTGCACCGCCCTAGACATTATGCAACCATATCAAAAGACAAGGAATGTAATGCTGGATGAATATCTCTCGGCTCCTTGAGGTATGACTTTATCTGCATTTTAGAGACTTTCTTATGGCGCGCTCTTCATCAAACTATCTTTTCAATTCCAACCACCGAGTAAGCCGCGACCTCAATGACATTGCTAACGACATTCGAAGTGATGCTAAGCTCTATTTTTTAATCGCAGCTGTCACGTTGTGCACCTTTGTCTTCTCTTCACTGTATGGTTACACGGGAAAACTGTCGTTTTTCTCTTACATGCGAGCTCTCAACGTTCTAGTACCAATATCATTGACACTTGCTGGTAGCGGCTACTTCTTTGTTCTACTGCTTCGCCGAGAAAAAAGCCCTATTCAATGCTACGTAAACAAAATCAAACTGCTCTACCAATATCGGGCGAGAGTTATCTCCAGTTTTGTCTTACTTACCGCGATTAGCATATTTATGTCAGCCTTTTCCTCATTCAAAGGGCTTATTCCCATTATTCATCCGTTCCAGTATGACTTGCTCTTCCATCAACTCGATGTGTGGCTGTTTGCTGGAAACGAGCCATGGACTGTTGTCCACACGCTCCTTGACTCTCCGTACATCACCGTCACACTCAATTTCTGCTACAACCTCTGGTTTTTCTTGATGTGGGGGATGGTTTGCTACTTTTTGCTATCCTCAAAATCGCCACTAAGAACACGTTTTTTCTTAAGCTGGTTACTATCGTGGACCTTACTCGGCATGATACTAGCGATGTGTTTATCGTCGGCAGGGCCGGTCTTCTTGTCTAAATTGGGATATGACAATCATGGCTATGGTCTTCTTTTGCAACTGCTTCAGCAGCAAGATGCCTGGCTAACTGAACACAATAATTGGGGGATATTTGCGCTCGAAACCCAACAAGACTTATGGCTGGCGTATTCTGAAGGCAAAGATATGTTAGGCAGTGGCATTTCCGCAATGCCAAGTATGCATGTCTCCATGGCTGTGCTCATGGCATTAACGATGAACGCCATCAACCGCATGTTAGGTATTGTGTTTTGGTTGTACGCCCTAGTGATTTTTATCGGTTCGATTTCTCTGGGTTGGCATTATGCTTTGGATGGAATTGTGAGTGCGCCATTAACTTGGTTGATTTGGTGGTTTGCAGGAAAGATCTCTCATTCAAATACACAACCTAAACGTCTTGCCATTACTTAACGTTGGCGCAGCAACCCAACAGCAATGTGTAAGTCGTTTAACAGACAGCAAAAATTAGGACTACCGCACAGATGCCGCAACGGAATATGTTAGGATGCGGTTACGATTCTTTCTATGGTTAACATTACGTTGAACAATAAAATCAAAATCTTGCTGGTTGCCGCTGCGCTAGGAGCAGGATTCTATTTACCGAATCTGTTAAATCACGCGCCAAACGCCGATGTCGACCTGAGCAGTTATTGCATGCTCTCTTCAGAAGTGTGCGAGCAACAAGGTGTAAAACTTAAGCTCGATGCTCAGCGGGTCACGCCATTGACGCCCATTAAAGTCGATGTATTTTGGCCTAACTCTGAAGCCGAGACATTGTCTATCTCACTGCAAGGCAAAGAAATGGACATGGGCATCGCAAAGTATCAGTTAGAGATGATAAAGCCTGACGTTTATCAAGGTGAAATCATTTTACCCGTTTGCGCTGAAGAGCGTATGACATGGTATGGCACCGTTTCTGACGGTAGCACTGACATCAAAGCAGCACTGAGGATGAGCGCTCGATGAATAAAAAATGGATAGCACTACTGATTGTCGCTTTTGGTCTTGGTGTGGGGAGTAAGGTGTATCTCGACAACCAACAGCAAAAAGAGAAAAAGGCACTAGAGTTAGCGCAACTTGAAAAAGTGTCTGAATCCATTTTGTATGGCGAGAATGGCGACCCCGTCGAGATTTTTGACCAAGCGGACCCACGTACGCGCATCGTGTATTTTGGGTTTACCCGCTGCCCTGACGTGTGCCCAACGTCACTTGCCATGTTGGCAGGCGCACTGAATCAGATCGATGACGAAACCAAATCAACATTAAGACCAATGTTTGTCTCTCTCGATCCCGAGCGCGATGCCGCTGAAGCCTCTGCAGAATATGCACACTATTTTCACCCCATGATTGAGGGGCTATCAGCACCTCTTGAGGTCACAAAACCTTTAGCTCACAAGTATGGCGTGATCTTTAGAAAAACGGAGCTCGAAGATTCCCAGCTTGGTTACACGCTCGATCATAGCTCATATTTCTATTTTTTAAGCCCTGACGGTACGCTTATTGAAAAAGTGCCGCACACCATGACTCCTGCTCCAATTATTGAAGCGATAAAACGCGTCAATAAACAAGGATAAAACTCATATAACAATGGAATAAACCATGAAGCTCAATACAATCCTTCTAACTGCTCTTGCCCTTGCCCCTCTCTCAGCAGCCAATGCGGCGATTGATGTCAATGACGCGTATGCTCGCGCAACACCACCTAATGCGACGACCAGCGCCGTCTTCGGTACCATCGAGAACACAGGCAACGAGGTGCGTACTATTGTCAGCGCCACCTCTCAAGCCTCTTCCGTCGTTGAACTTCACGATGTCATTAAAGACGGTGACGTGATGAAAATGCGTCAAATAAAGTCGATTGAGATACCAGCGAATGGTAAAACCATGCTAAAGCCGGGTAGCTTGCACATCATGCTGCTAGACGTAAACCAGCCAATGAAAGAAGGCGAGACCATTAACGTTGAGCTGAGCTTTGCGAATGGCGAAGTAAAGGTATTGACTGTACCAGTCAAAAAAGGTGATGTCTGGAATGAAGCATAACCACGACCACATGCATCACTAAGCCACAAGAATCGTAATTTACCGCGGTGCTGTACAAATAGCGCCGCGGTGCTATTATTGCCACGTCTTATACTAATATTTTTGGAGGATTTTCATGATTGTAATGCGTACCCACCCGGTAAAGTTGGAAACAAACTAGCGTTAAGCGAAACGTAAACACACTCTTAGTTCCGCTCAACCATACTCTTCTGCTTTACCCGGTGACCAAAACCGGGGTCTTGTGCAACCTGCACACGCTTACATCGGTAAGTACCTGACCCTTATAAAAATAAGTCTATTTTAGGTACTAACAATGCATTCTATTTTTACCCATCCAATCGCGATCAACGAACTTGGCTGGAAAACCTATTTTCAACAACAACTCACTCTTGAAGAGTACGAAGGTATTATCTTCGGTCGTGTTATTGCTCATCATCGCAGTGGCTATATCGTCTGTACTGAACAAGAGGAGTTTCACCTTGAGCATCATATCAGTCACCCTCAAATGACGGTGGGTGATTGGATACTTCTGGATGAACAACATCGATTTGTAAGACTGCTCGATCGTAAATCTCTGTTTAGCCGCAAAGCTCCTGGCTCAAAGCTCGAAGAGCAATACATTGCTGCCAACGTCGACACTGTTTTTATTGTCTGTTCTTTGAACTTTGACTTTAATCTCAGCCGCATAGAACGCTACCTGACTTTGGTTAATGAGGCCAAATCAGAAGCCGTGATCGTGCTAACCAAAGCCGACCTATGCGAGGACGTCGAAGAGAAACGTCAACAAGTACAGTCACTTGACCCATTCCTGATGATAGAAACGGTCAACGCATTAGAGATTGATTCTCTTCATGGCCTTCAGTCTTGGTGTGGAGTTGGTCAAACCGTGGCATTTATGGGCTCTTCTGGTGTGGGGAAATCGACACTGGTAAACACCCTAATGCAGGCACAAGCGCAAGCAACGGGTGGTATTCGTGAAGATGACAGTAAAGGTCGCCACACGACAACCTCTCGTTCCATGCATAAGATGCCAAATGGCGGTTTACTGCTTGATACGCCTGGAATGCGAGAGATTCAGCTTACGGCAAGTGAAGAAGGTCTATCCGAAACCTTTAGTGATGTAGAAACCTTGATTAACCAATGCCGTTTTGCGGACTGTCAGCACACCAATGAGCCCGGTTGTGCCGTACGCAGTGCACTAGAGAGCGGTGAACTTGATGAGAGACGAGTCGATAACTACTTTAAGCTCCAGCGCGAACAAGCACGAAACAGTGCGTCTCTAGCAGAAAAACGCACCAAAGATAGAGAACTGGGTAAGTTCTATCGCTCAGTTCAGTCGGAAAGTCGCCATCGCAAGAAAGGTTACTAATCGACGCTAAGTGAAATGAAGTCATAGACCAGCCCCGATCCCTATCGGGGCTTTTTTACACCACTCGCAAGGCAAACCTCTGTTGGTAAATCGACTCACTCGCACTCGTTTCAAGATAGCTGTGATGTAGCATTAGGATAGATTGAACAATTTTAGTTCCGATGCCTAGCGAGCCACTTGGTGCGCTTTGCTCAACCTTATTGATAAACACAAACTGGATGCTCTTTCCATCTTCTGACTTATGAGCCTGACAATCTACACTAGCTCCTGTTGGACTATGCCGTAGGGCATTCTCTAGAAGGTTTAACACGAGTCGCTCCAACAAACCTCTATCGCCAATCGTTTGAATACCACTATCCACATCGACGTTAAGCTCTATCTGCTTACGTTGAAATTGACTCATCATGGTTTCGGCACATTCAGCAACCAAGGAGCTTAGCTCGACAGGCTCATATTGATAGCTGGGCAAGCCAGCATCCGATTTGGCTGTTTCTAGCAACGAGTGAAGTTGATCCGATAGCTTGCCGCAATTTCGATACGCCACCTCAATCAAGGGATCGGAGCCTGGGTGCTGTAACTTCCAGGTTTCCAGATAACCAAGCACACTCGATAGGGGCGTTTTGAGATCATGACTCAGCTGTACCAACGTGTCTCGCCGGCTGCTAGCTTGATATTCAAGTTGCAAAAACTGCTGCTGTATATGCTTTGCCATCTTTTGGTAAGAGTGAGCAATAGGCACAAGCTCGGGTACCTGTTTGGTGAAGCCTGGATTAAGCCGAAAATCATGTTCAGCTTGCTGCTCTAAACTCGAGGTTACCTTTTCGATTGGTGTAAGCAAGCTACGTTTAACCAACCAATAGGCGCCTAGTGCAAAGCCCAGAATCGAGAGTAAGGTCAATCCGGTAAGCGCGATATAAGGCGTGTCGACCTGAGCTTTTGCAATGGTTGAATGTTTGGTACTACCTATTACCACATATAGATAGCCTATCGTTGAACCAAACTCCTTAATTGCCGCGACGGAGAAAACGGTGTCTTCACCAGGATGACGGGGGTCTTGGCCTAAAATCGGAAAAGGCTCATCAGCGAGAAATCGTTTTATCGGCTCTACATCAATGGAGCCCATGATCTCCGCACCTTCAGGTGCAGCGTGTGTGGTGATATTGCCTTGTGCATCAAGAAAGTAGATCTCGAAGTCAGGTCCGATAAGCATCAAGGTGTGGAAAATGGATTTAAGCGCTTTAGGGTTGTATTCCGTGCCTATCATCAGCGGGTTATCGTCCCGCATATGGACCGCGAGGTCTTTATGTAAGCTCTGTGTGGTGCGATGTTCTATGGTCTGTCGCTGCCAGTGATAGGTGTAGGCAATAATCACCGTCATAATACAAAACCAGAGGCTTGTGAATATCACCAGTCTTGCTTTAAAACTCATAATCCCCTCATCCTTAAGCTCTTTGTTGAGTCCATTCAAAGTGACTGAAACTTATAACCCACTCCCCAGACCGTGTGCACAAAATGCTGCTCATCACGCTCTTTACTTGCCTGAGTAACAGCGGTTTCCACCGTCAATTTGGTTCGCAGCCGGTTAATGGTGCTACACACCGTATGGTGATAACCGGAATGATTGGTATGCCAAACATGGTCCAACAGCTCATCTTTGCTGTACACGCGTCCCGGTCTCGATGCTAAAAAATGCAGTAAGGTAAATTCTGTCGCGGTTAACGCTATCTCCTTGCCATGCAAGGACACTGTGTGTTGATTTGGGCGGATCTCTAGAGGTCCAAATATCATGGCATCATCTTCTGGCTGAGACTCTTCGGTGTCCGGTCTAGATTGTCGGCGCAGTATATTTCGTACACGGGCTTGAAACTCTAAGACGCTAAACGGCTTAGTAATGTAATCATCAACCCCAGCCTCTAAACCATCGACTTTATCCATTTCACTGTCTCGTGCAGTGAGCATCAGCACTGGCGTCCAATCTTGAACGCGGCGCAGCGAGTGGCAAACGTCTATCCCATCGCCGTCAGGTAACCCCCTGTCGAGAATAACCAGATCAAAAGGTTGGGCTGAGTAACATTGACGAGCTTCGCCGCACTGACTCACTCTTGTGACTTGATGCCCTTGAAATTTAAGGTGCATCTGCACCAACTCTGCGAGATCATCATCGTCTTCCACCAGTAGGATACTAGCGGTTTTGAGTACTGCGCCCGCATCTAAGGATGCATCTGCTGAAAACGAACTGCGGTTTAGTTGACTTGCCATATCACGATACCTGCTCCAATTCCGTAGACCTAGCACATGACCGGAGCAGGTAAGAATATCTTTCATTATTCTATTCGTGTGATGGTGATTCTCGCTCCTGGGTTTAAGAACCTATGGTTTGCGGATAGTGCGGAGGTTGCTAAACCATCGTCTTTACTGACCACTCCCGAGTGGAAAGAGACCTTGTCATCATCGTTTCGAGCCGCGTTAAAGCCCTCACCGCCACCCGCCGGACCGGGAATGGTTGCTGCGAGCTCATCGTTAGCTTCAGTACCCGAGTCCCAAACATTCATATTCATCACGAAGGTTTCGCCTGTCGCCAGACTACCGATAGAGAGCCCGGCTTCACCCACAAACGCATCGTTGGTATTCACAAACATAGAGGCGACCGACAGATACTTGGCGCGATCAGGAGATAAGGTCAATGTAATCGAGTCACTCGTCCCTGGCATGATGAGCCCATTGCCTGACGTTCCAGTATAAATGTTGTCATCACTGCTGCTTAGAGCCAGCAACTCCGCATTACTGCCACCCTCAGCAAGATGCTCCAGCTCAACGGATGCAGGTTGTCCTACTTCAAACATGCTAAAACTGCTGTTATGAGCGAGTACCGCGAGCGGACTCAATGGCTGATTCGCAGATAGGTTTTGAACACTGACGGTATAACGATAGTTTTGAGCAGCAGGACTGTCATCATCGTTGTGACCGCACCCTGCTATTACGGCAACCGCACTTGCGAGTAGTAAAATTCGTGTCTTCATGGGACCTCCTATTTCACTACAACAGTGATAGTGGCTACAGGGTTCAGCCAACGGTGGCTAGTGTTATCAAGGTCGCTGATACCGCCTGCTGGGTCGCTGTCACCCAGATTGCCAGGATGAACATGGACCGTATTATTGGTTACAGCTGTTTCAACGCCTGTACCACCTGCACCAAAGGTGAGGAATGGAGGGTTAGGCATACTACCCGCTAGCTCGTCATTCGCTTCGGTGCCCGCGTCATAACCGCGTAGTGTTGCTTTGTAGGTACCTGGCTCTGACGGGATCTTCCAACTATCCAAACCAACAAAACCATCATTGGTTGGTAGTAACATTGCACTGAGCGAAAGGTAGCCAAAGCTGCCGCTATCCATAGAAAAAGTGGTGGAAACGCCTGGATACAAAATCCCCGAAGCAGGGTTTTCAACGACCACACCACCAGCGTTACCAATGACACTTGCCAAACCAGAAATGTCACCACCTTCAGCCATCGACTCAAGCTCTGCAGAAGCGGCTTGTCCGGTACGAAACATCACTAGGTCCGAGTTGTGTGCGGCAACAATGAGTGGAGTAAAGTAGATACCTTTGGTTGCGTTGGTAATGGTTATTTCTAGGTCTGCTGCAGCTGCTGAGCCCGCTCCTAGAAGAAGAGATGCAGACGTAATTGCGAGTCCAAGTTGAGTACGTTTTTTCATTGTGATTCCATCCTTTAACGGTCCCTAGGGACACCATGTATTAAACGCACAATGCACAGGTTAAGACGTTGCGCGTTTCCATGTGTTAAAGCATGCGGGGCAAGGTTTGCAGTACCCTCACCAATTTCTCACAAATTTCTCTCAAATGGCTCTGATATTTCTCCGCGGGGTTAGCGGCAGTGTCTAGAATTGATAACCAGGTATATCTGCCAGCAACATTTTACTTCGAACAAACAATCCGTTACCTCGTCCAATTTCACGACCCTCACCATCGTACACCACAGATTCAACGATAAATTGACTGCTATTTATGTTCACCACTTTACCTACCGCTTTCATTCGACCTTTAGAAACAGGTCGCGTGATATAGGTTGTGAAAGACGTGGTGAGTACAAAGTACTCTTTCTCTAGGCTAGCGGCAGCAAAAAAGCAGCATCGTCTAGCATCTTGAAATAGACGGAGCCGTGGACAGCACCTCCAGTGTGGAAGTACTTTTTATGCAGTTCAATCTCGATGTCTGCCTGACCTTCTTGAACCTTAATTTTAGGCAGATAAAACTCATTGATTGGAGCTGCTAAGTACATATTTTCTAGGGCTTGGTAGTGTTGTGCGTTTTCCATCGTGTTCCTCGATCATTCTGACTAAGTTTTTATTTTTATATAAGAAAGTGTTACGTAAAAAAAGTGCTATATAAAAAAGCCTGTCTACATAAGTAGACAGGCTTTAGGGGGTTAGCTAACGTTGGCTAGCTTTTCTTGTGGAGTGTTTTTAGTCTGTTGCGGTGTACACTTGCTCTCGTGCGCTACACCACCGGTTAACGTGGTTTTCATATCATGGCTGAAATGGTCAACCTGAATCGCTCGATAGCGCAGCGCATCTGCTTCAAGGATTTTGTCGACTTCTTCCTGACTTAGTACGTTTTCTTTCAACGCTTGAGCCAAACGTTCAGTCAACACGCCTTTGCGTGCAACCTTTCCAGCTTTTACACCTGCAAGGAGCTTTTTCTCTAAATCTCGAACGCCATACATAGCGATAAACGCACGGTCCATTAGACCGACATTGTCATCCTCCGCGGCACCCACATAGCAAAGGTGGGTTAAGCGATCGCGCATTTCACCTGGCACCATCAGCTTATTGGCTATGCGAAGGGTCACCTCATCACTAGGCAGTTTGAAATGGTTACCAATTGGGAACAGTAGCGATTTAAGCGTTTTGCCAGCAATCTGGCTTGGGAAGTTACGATATGCCTCGTTCAAAGACTTAGCTGCATGATAGAAACAGTAGTCAACCGCGTAGTCTACAAAGTCGCGCTCTTCTGCTCGGCTGCCTTCGTCTTGAAACTTCTTCAATACCGCTGACGCCAAGTACAAGTAGGCAAGACCATCACCCAATCGCGCTGAGATCAGCTCTTTACGTTTCAGTTCACCACCCAAGGTTAACATCGCGAAATCGGCACTCACCGCAAGCGCTTTGCTTAGTCGCTTCAAATTTTTGTAATGACGAGCTGTAGCACCACTGACCGGAGACGACGTCAACGCAGATCCCGTCAACGCAGCAAACAAGCCTCCAATAGAGTTCTTGGTTGCGTGACCGATATGTTTGAACAGCAGCTTATCAAATGCCTCAAGACCCGCTTCATGATCTGGGTTTGCTGCCGCTTCCATCTCTTGGAATACATATGGATGACATCGCGTGGCACCCTGACCAAAGATCATAAGGTTACGGGTCAGGATATTCGCGCCTTCTACAGTGATGGCTACAGGCACACCTAAATACGCCGATGATAGATAGTTCATTGGACCGCATTGAATCGCACGTCCGGCGTGGATATCCATCGAATCGTTCAGAATGGTGCGCGATATTTCTGTCATATGGTACTTCGCAATAGCAGTGACGATGCCTGGTTTTTGCCCCATATCGAGCGAGGTAGTCGTCAGTGTTCGGCTGGCTTCAAGTAAGTAGTTCAGACCACCGATACGACCGAGCGCTTCCGCTACCCCTTCAAACTTGCCTATCGACATACCAAACTGCTTGCGAACATAAGCGTAAGCGCCCGTCGTTCTTGCTGTGAGATGGCCAATGGCTGTACCTAGTGCCGGAAGAGATATTCCTCGACCTGCTGACAAGCATTCCACCAACATGCGCCATCCTTTACCCGCATAATCAGCTCCGCCAATCAACCACTCCATAGGAATGAACACGTCTCTCCCCTGAATCGTACCGTTCATAAAGGCAAGATGAAGAGGGTCATGTCTTTCACCAATAACGACACCAGGATGATCCGTTGGGATAAGTGCACAAGTGATACCGACATTCTTCTTGTCACCCAATAGACCTTCGGGATCGAGCATTTTGAACGCAAGTCCCATTACCGTCGCAATTGGGGCAAGCGTGATGTAGCGTTTATTCCAATTAAGTCGAATACCCAGAACCTTTTTACCCTGATATTCGTCATAACAAACCACGCCCGTATCTGGGATACCACCCGCGTCAGAACCCGCCTCAGGTCCCGTTAGAGCAAAACATGGGGTGTCGGTTCCGTTTGCAAGTCTCGGCAACCAATAGTCTTTTTGCTCTTGGGTACCATAGTGGGAAAGCAGCTCTCCTGGGCCTAAAGAGTTAGGAACCATGACTGTAATCGCTGCACTCATGCTACGTGTTGCTATCTTGGATACTATGGTCGAGTTGGCCAATGCAGAGAAGGCGCGTCCGCCATACTCTTTAGAAATGATCAGCGAGAAGAAACGCTCTTTCTTCAGGTACTCCCAAACCTCTGCTGGTAAGTCACGATCTTCTTTGACGATCTTGTGATCATCAAGCATAGAAAGCAGAGTTTCTAGCTGGTTATCAATAAAATGCTGCTCTTCGGCGGTAAGAGTAGGCTGAGGGTAGTTATGCAGCGTGTTGAAATCTGGATTGCCGGAAAACAACTCACCATCCCACCATACACCACCGGCTTCCATTGCCTCACGTTCGGTTGCTGATAGTGGTGGCAGCACCTTCTTAAATAGATTAAATGCAGGCTGGCTGATCAACTTCTTTGTAATGACACTCATATCCACTAGTCCTTTTGTTGAGTTTCGCAATTAACTTGCGTGTTGTCGGTTTCTAAGCCAGCCGAAATGTAGGGTATGGCTTGCTCGATAATATTTAATAAATCACTGTCTTGTTCGAATTGGCTTGATGCGATCTCGTTTAATGCCTGAGAGGACACGGTGGCGAAAACAAACGCTCCCAAGGCAAAATGCAATCGCCAAAACAGCGACTCCTCATCGATATTGGGGTTGGCTTTCACCATCGATTGCTTAAAAAGCGCTAGGGTTTTACCGTAGTGATTGACGATGAACCAGCGCAGATGTCCTTGCACATCGCTGTATCCACTGGCGATGAGCAGCAAAAAGCTATGCATGCCATTTGGATGCAAGGTATTCAGGCTAAGCAATGGTGCCTTAACGGTGGTAAGTACCTCTTCAACGCTGAAGCTCGCTTTAATATTTAGCTTTACAAGTTGCTCATGAACCTCTGGCATTAGGTGAACCAAATAGTGATCCAGTATTGCTTGTACCAGTGAGTTCTTGTCTCCAAAGTGATAGTTCACAGCGGCTAAGTTTACTTCTGCTTTTTGAGTAATATCTCTTAGAGAAGTATTATTATAGCCACGCTCTATAAATAAAGACTGAGCAATATTAAATATCTTTTCTTTCGTTCCAACTTTAACTTTCATAATTTAAAACGCCCGTATCAAACGCTCGTTTTAATATATCCAGCAAAATTTAATTCAACAAGTGATTAACATCAACTTTTTCGCATTAACATCCATTACAAGCCTCATATGCATCTAAGTTTATGAAACCAATAGGAAAATATTTTTATTGTAATTTAAATCTCAAATAAAAATATAAAAATATAAAAATAACAATAAAATCAGAACTTTAACCAGAAGAGTTCATATTCAACAATACTTGATCGAGATAATATTCACACCATCAATCTATAGCCAAATAAACACCATCAATTCAAATATTAAATAGCTAGCGCGCACTATTAATTAACAATCGAATATTTGTATTAGTTTGCCGCCCAGGTTATACCGAGTTTTTATGTGATCCAGATATCATTTTAAGTAATTATTCACCGACTATTTTAATCGCGATTCAAACACAGTTTAAATATCAACAATTCGTTAACACCAATAAAAATGGGCACTTATGCAATCAGACACAAGCGCCAATTAAACACTAAGCCTTATATTTAGAGTGATTCGCCTATAAATTATGCCGCTGTGGGCTAGTGACAAAGGGACATGCATTCTTCATCATATCCATATTCAAACGCTTGTTTGAATTCCATGACTTAAATCAACAACTGGACAGGTAACTCGATAATAGAGACGCGTTGTTCATCAAAAAGACGTTTAAAAGGAAGGTAACCATGCAAAATCAAGCCGCTCTAGAAGCAGTGAATGCTCAACTTCAATCTGTTCTTAACCCATTTGCTAACTTCAGCCAATTGGTTGCAAAGAATGTAGAAACTCTTTCAAAAATGCAGATCGAAACTCTAACTGCATACAGCGAGTTGACTAACGAGAACCTACAAAGCCTAGTCGCAATCAAGCAGCCACAAGATCTTATGAACCACGGCAGCAAGCAACTAGAGATCATTACTAAAGTAAGCCAGCGTCTACTAGAAGACGGTCAAAAGCTAAGCCAGATTGGTAATGAGTTTAAAGCTGCAGTAGACGAGATCTCTGCAAGCTCTATCACGCCAAACAAGTAACCTTGGCTCCCCCTTTTGATATGGGCGTACCGCTTCACTGACCATGAGTTTAACGCTTGGTTTGATGAACATGAGTCGCCCTATTTTTTAAGCAATGAAGGATGAGAAGATGGACAAAAAGCCCCCATTCCAAGATGTCATCGATAGTTACTTTCAAGCCACCCAAGGATGGTTTGGCGCGTTTCAAAAGCCTACTCAATCCACCATCTTCAAATCTCAAGTGGAAGACTGGAGTCAGCTTGCTCAATCGGTCGCGAGCAACCCAACCAGTATTTTAGAGCAGCAAATGACTTGGTGGAATCAGCAGATCAACCTATTTAATGACTGCATTTTATCGACCAGTGAGCAAACTCAAAAAGAAACGGACCCACGCTTTAGGGATGAAAGTTGGTCGGAAAACCCTTTCTATAGCTACATCAAAGAGAGCTATAAATTAGTGTGTAAGTCTGTGTTGGATACCATCAGCAACACACAAGATATCGAGCCTGAGGCAAAAGAGCGCCTAGAGTTCTTTGCTCGCCAATTTCTAAACGCCATGTCTCCGAGCAACTTTATTACGACCAACCCAGAAGTCATGAAACTGACGCTCGAGTCCAACGGTGAGAACCTGGTAAAGGGTCTCGACCAATTACAAAAGGACATGAGCAAGAGTGTCGACATGCTCAATATCCGCATGACCGACAGCGAAGCGTTTGTCGTTGGTGAGAACATTGCTGCCACACAAGGCAAAGTCGTATTTAAGAACCATCTGTTTGAGCTAATTCAGTATCAAGCGACAACAGAAGAAGTGTACAAGCGACCGATGATGCTAGTACCGCCTTTCGTAAACAAGTACTACATCATGGACTTGAATCAGCGTAAGTCGTTCGTTAAGTGGCTCGTCGATCAAGGGCACTCAGTATTTATGATCTCTTGGATTAACCCAGATGAGTCTTATCGAGATACCGATTTCGGTGACTATGTGACCGACGGCATTATTCCTGCGCTTGATGCCATTGAAGCGCAAACTGGAGAGCGTGAGGTCAACGGTCTAGGGTACTGCATTGGCGGCACCTTACTAACGGCTGCGATGGCATACCTTGCTGGTAAACGCCGTAAACAACGCATCAAGTCAGCGACACTTTTAACAACGATTCTCGATTTCCAACAACCAGGTGAACTCGGCATCTTTATCAATGATCCAATGATTTCAGCCATTGAAGCTCAAAACAATCACCAAGGTTATATGGACGGGCGTCAGATGGCGGTTTCATTTAGCTTGCTTCGCGAGAACAGCCTCTACTGGAACTACTACATCACCAATTATCTAAAAGGTGAAAAGCCTGTCGCGTTTGACTTGCTACATTGGAACAGCGACAACACTAACGTACCAGCGAGCTGCCACAATCAGATGCTTCGCCAGTTCTATCTCGAGAACAAACTTAGCCAACCAAACGGTATTGAGATCGATGGCGTCGGTATCGACCTCTCTAAAGTCAAATCGCCGACTTTTTTCCTATCGGCTATCGAAGATCATATCGCGCTCTGGAAAGGTACCTTCAAAGGCACAGACCTGCTTAGCGGTCAAAATACCTTTGTGTTAGCCGAGAGTGGTCACATTGCTGGTCCTATGAATCATGCAGATTCGACAAAATATGGTTATTGGACCAACGACAATGTCGATACAGATGCAGATACTTGGCTCAACACAGCGGACAAGCACGCTGGCTCTTGGTGGGGACACTGGCAAGAGTGGCTAGATGCGCGCAACTTCTCGCAAAAAATTGAAGCTCGCGTACTAGAAGGTGAACTCGATGCCCCAGGAAACTATGTAAAACAACGAATTGAAGACGTACTAGCGAAACAAGAGGAGAGCAGCCATGTCGCTTGAAGTAGGACAACATGCAAGCCTAAGTAAGACACTCGACAAGGCAGCGGTAGAGCAGTTTGCCTCGTTAGCAGAAGACTATAACCCTGTGCACTTGGATGAAGCTTTTGCAGCAATGACACCATTTGAGGTGCCTATTGTGCATGGCATGCTAGGCGCAAGCCTTGTGTCCGGTCTCTTGGCGTCCAAAATCCCTGGACCGGGTGCCATCTACCTTGGGCAAACATTGCAATTTACGTGTCCGATCCGTGTTGGTGAGACGGTAACGGCTCGTGTGGAAGTAACAGAAGTCAGAGAAGACAAGCCTATCGCTAAGCTGTTGACTCAAGTACTTAATGAGCAAGGTAAAGTAGCTATCAAGGGCGAAGCGACGGTTATGCTGCAAGGCTAACCCTTCGTTTTCAGACCGTACTTTTCATTTAAAAGGCAGCTTTCGCTGCCTTTTTTCGTGTCACAGCAACCATAATACGCAACATATATCACCCATTTTTAATACAAAAACAAATAAATCATTCAACAATTGAATTATTTGTAGACACATCACTCTGTCTTGATAAGATACCGAACGCAAACACACTTTCTTACATAATAACCGTACTGCCAGATTGGAATCTTAAATAAACCATTACTCCAAGGGTAAGTTCGGAATCAATACAGGGATATAAAAATGCAAAGTTCTAGCATGCTGGCCCGTTATGCGAATGGTAATCTGGTTCTCCAGATCCTCGCGGGTATCGTTTTTGGTGTTATCCTCGCTGTCGCTTCTCCCTCAACGGCTCAAAGCTTTGGAATGCTTGGTAGCTTGTTTGTTGGAGCACTTAAAGCTGTCGCCCCAATTTTAGTCTTCATTCTTGTTGCAGCTTCTATTGCGAATCAGAAGAAAAACCAAACGACGCATATGCGCCCGATTGTAGTGTTGTATCTGATTGGTACATTCTCAGCAGCACTGACCGCAGTTTTGCTCAGCTTCCTTTTCCCAACCGAGCTTACCTTGGTTGCCGGCGCGGAAGGAGCAACGCCACCGCAAGGTATTGCTGAAGTTCTACACACACTGCTATTCAAACTTGTCGATAACCCAGTTAGCGCACTTATGAACGCCAACTACATCGGTATTTTGGCGTGGGCAATTGGTCTGGGTTTAGCCCTGCACCATGCTTCTGACACCACCAAGGCTGTATTTGAAGACCTAAGCCACGGCGTGTCACAAATCGTGCGTTTCATCATTCGTCTAGCGCCATTTGGTATCTTTGGCCTAGTGGCGAACACCTTCGCAACAACTGGTTTTTCTGCGCTTGCGGGCTACGCACAACTGCTGTTCGTTCTGCTGCTTGCTATGGCCATCATTGCGCTGGTTGTAAACCCAATCATTGTCTACGTGAAGACCAAAGAAAACCCGTACCCATTGGTATTCCAATGCCTACGTGAAAGTGGTGTAACGGCATTCTTCACTCGTTCAAGTGCGGCTAACATTCCAGTGAACATGACGCTTTGTGAAAAGTTAGATCTGGATGAAGATACTTATTCTGTATCTATCCCACTCGGTGCGACCATCAATATGGCAGGTGCCGCGATCACGATTACGGTCCTCACACTAGCCGCTGTCCATACCATGGGCATCGAAATCGATATTTTCACTGCGTTACTGCTTAGCATTGTAGCAGCGGTTTCAGCATGCGGTGCGTCAGGTGTTGCAGGCGGCTCACTACTGCTTATCCCGCTTGCTTGTGGCCTATTTGGTATCTCAAACGATGTGGCGATGCAGGTTGTAGCGGTTGGCTTTATTATCGGCGTGATTCAAGATTCAGCTGAGACAGCGCTAAATAGCTCAACAGATGTGGTGTTTACCGCTGCAGTTTGTAAGGCTGAGCAGAACAAGCTTGGTTAATAAACACTAGCATCCATAAATTCAAAGGGCTGTGTCATCGACACAGCCCTTTTTCTATTTAGACATTTCACCTCGGCGGCTACGGATCAATCTTGATTACATTCATCGTATCGAGCTGGTTGAGTAACTCGGTCTGATGGTTACCAGGGTCGCTTATTACACTGGCATCCGAAATGCCAAGTTCATTCCAGCCGATACCCTCTAGAGTGATGTCCGTTTGCTCGCCATTATTGGTAACACTGATCACTGTTGTGGCGTTGTCTGTTGCATCAGCAGGGTCATCCGTCACCGAAACCGTGATATTGCCTAGCAAGTCACCGATATTGTCATGCGCTGGCAACAGATCAGAAATATCTAAGATATCGCTTCCGACGCTAAAATCTGTGACCGTCTGCTCTGCCGGATCGGCAGTAGTCCCTGCCGCATCTTCGGTAAACAAAAATAAATCGTGACCATCGCCTCCGGTAAGGATGTCGTTACCACCGCCACCAAACAAGATGTCGCTGTCATCGGTACCCACAATCGTTTCCGTGGTTACAGAATCAGTACCAACTTTGATTTGATCTGGAAGCGTCAACTGCTCAGACTGATATAGCGCAACCAACAGTTCTGTAGGGGTGAAATCACTGATCTCGCTTGGTGTTACGCCAAGTAAGGTATGAAGTGCAATACCTTCGAGGACGATAGATTGAACCACAACACCATTGTCGGAAATCTCAAACACAGTATTACCATCTTGCTCAGACACACTAAGTTGATCGGTCAACAACTGATCATCTTTAAATGCCACTGCCGTTAAGTCGACAACATCATGTTTTATGTTTGGATCACTACTAGTAAAGCCACGAACATCAAAGTCTTTAATGGTGTCTGTACCAGCTAAGTTTGCCGTTTCCCAACGGAAGATATCTTGCGAATCAGTATCGCTGCTGATACCACCACCAACAGGAATACTATTACCAAACATCCACTCGTCGTCTGATGTCGCAACTAAAATATCATCAAAAGCAGTGTCACCTCGCAGTCCCTGATTACCTGTCACTGTGATGGTGATAGGTTGCTCCACTTCACCAAATCCGTCATTAGCAAGGATCGTAAATGTGTCGGTATCGGTTTCACCTGCAGCTAACGCATTGCTACTGCCCGCTAGGAGTACATAAGCCCAAACACCCGACGCGATATTGAAGGTGAACGTGCCGTAGGTTCCTGTCACTGAGTACACATCACCTACCAAGCTTCCACCACGAACGGAGCGCGTCGCCGTATTGTCTAGATCGGCAACCGCCACGGTTCCAGTGACGGAGTCGGTTACGCCCTCTTGCACACCTTCCGCTACATCGCCCGTGATAGTCGGTGCATCATTAGTACCCTCTATCGTGATAGTGACGGTTGAAGTGGTGCCATCAATAGACTGCACATTAAAGCTCTCGACAACTTCTTCACCGTCTGCGAGAGAGTTGAGCGCATCGTTCGCGACAAAGCTCCAGTTACCCTCGACGGTAATAGAGAAGGTGCCATAGGTGCCATCTGTATCCGTTTGAGCGATAAACTGATCATCAAGGTTATCGACATCCGATGCGGTAAGCGTACCGCTTGTCGATAGTACCGCATCGGTTTCGATCAACCTGACAGCCGCTGAACTCACAGTAGCGGCATCGTTGGTGCCTTCAATGGTGACTTTAACTGTCGAAACAGTGCCGTCGATAGACTGTACATCAAACGAGTCGACCAGCGAGTCGCCATCATTCAAATTATCGTAGGTACTATCTGCGACATAGCTCCAAGCACCATCTTCATCGATCGTAAATACCCCGTGGTCACCTGCCACGCTTGATTGTGAAATGAACTTGTTGTCAAGATTGTCAGGGTCTGAAGACGTCAGTGTTCCGCCCGTGGACAGCGCTAAATCTGTCTCATCGAGAACTTGATCGACAGCACTAATGGTTGCTGCATCATTGGTACCATTAATGGTCACTTTCACACTAGATTCTGTGCCATCAATAGACTTAACAATGAAAGTATCAGAGACGGAATCACCGCTGTTTAGGTTGTTGAACGCTTCATTCGCAACGTAAGTCCATACCCCATCCTCATCAATGGAGAACTGCCCGTGACTGCCATTAATACCAGTTTGAGCAATGAAGGTGTCATCATCATTATCGACATCAACAGACTTGAGCGTCCCTCCCGTAGTTAACGCGGCGTTCGTCTCTTGCAGACTTACATCCGCAGAATCCACCGTTGCTGCATCATTGGTACCAGTGATGCCTATCGTCACTTGCGACTTAGTACCATCGATAGAAAAGACATCGAATGACTCCTCAACACGCTCACCATCTGCCAGATTGTCATAAGCGCTATTCGCTTCAAATGTCCATACGCCTGACGCACTCAATGTAAAGGTACCTAGCGTGCCCGTTGTGCTTGCCTGAGCAACAAACACATTATCTAGATTGTCTGGATCGCTCGCGGTTAAGGTACCACCAGTAGTGAGCACGCTATTACTTTCCGTCAGCTCTTCAGCCGCAGCACTGATGGTTGCAGCGTCATTGGTGCCGTTAATTTGTACTGTAACCGTTGATGGTGTGCCGTCTACGGAAGTAACGTCGAAGGTTTCACTGACGTTATCTCCAACATTTAGATAATCGAACGATTGGTTGGCGATAAAGGTCCAAACACCATCGGCAGCTATCGAGAAACTTCCGTATGTGCCCGTCTCGCTTGAAGGGGTAAACGCATTATTTGGGTTATCAACATCACTTGACGTTAAGCTATCCGTTATCGTCAGCGCAGCATCAGTTTCGTCGGTGATGACCGAGCCTACGCTCACTTGCGCAGCGTCGTTGGTGCCCTCAATTTTTACCGTTACGGACGTTTGAGTACCGTCAATGGTCGTCACTTGGAACGTCTCAGAGACACTTTGACCTACATTGAGGTAGTCATAAGACTCACTAGCGGTGAAAGTCCACTTACCATCGGATTCGATACTGAACGTACCATAAGTGCCTTGAACATCGTTTTGAACCGTAAAGGTATCATCGGGATTATCCACGTCTGTGGAGTCAAGGTTGCCAGTAATTTCTAGCGCTGCATCGGTCTCATCACGAGTTTGAGAATCTGAGCTTACGATCGCAGCATCGTTTCTACCTTGGACAGTTACATTGATAGTTTGGGTGATCGCATCGCCTTGAGATACACCGCCGACTAGGCTCTCTATGTAGAGATCAAAACTCTCGTTTACTGGACCATCGTTAAGTGAATCCGCTTTGCTTTGGTCAATTACATATTCCCATTTAACCGTATCAGCGGTATCCCCAGCGATCAGCTTCAATGTTCCGTATGTACCAACGACCTCAGTAACCATTCCTGAATCACTCAGACTAAAGCTGTGTGTATCACTTTGGTCAGCATCGTAAATCTTCACCTCGCCCGTAGCCGTTCCTGACTCCGTACCTGTTGGGTCCTCATAAACCGTTCCTATTGCAACGGTATCGCCAGCGACGACTTGCGGTGCGTCATTAGTACCCGTAACTTGGAACTCGACCGTAATGATATCTGAAGCGCCATGCTCATCAGTGACCTTAACCTCATAAGTTAGCGGTGCCGGTAAAGTCTCACCTTCAGAGAGGTACTCGAAATCACCGGTGAGTTCGAACGTCCATGCACCTGTTGTCGGGTCGACACTTAGCTCACCTCTTGGATCTCCCGATACGACTTCCCACTCGTGATCATCCGCGATATTGACGGTATCGACATCTCCATCATCGAATGTTCCCGACAACTGAGTATCAATGTTCTCCGTTGCCATTTGCTGACCAATATCAACAATTTGAGGCGCATCGTTGGTACCAACGATAGTGATAGAGATTAGGTGCTCATTAGAATCATTAGTCGCGACAACACCAGAGTCATCGGTAGCCACCACACTCACTTGGATAGTCTTAGTTTGACCTTTCGCCAGCGCGTTAATCTCAGCGTTGTTTGGATCTACTTCAAACGTCCAATTACCATTATTATCAATGGTGAAATTGCCGAGATCAGAATCTTGCTTGACCGAGAAAGAATGGCTATCACCCACATCAATATCAGCGACCGTCACCTTCCCACTTGCAGTACTGCCCAAGCTGTCACTCACTGAACCAGTCACAGCACCAGAGAGCGTGGGTCTGTCGTTAGAACCAGTTACAGTTACTTCAACCGTCTGGGTTACTTCCCCACCAAAATTGTCAGTCGCTCGAATCGTAAACTCTTCAGTGACAGAGACACCTTCCCCTAATGCCTGAACATGAGCAGCATCATTATAAAGCTCGTAGATCCAAGTATTTGTATCTGGGTCGACAACAAATTGACCATAGGTACCATTCAAATTAGCAGCCGTTAGAGTCACAGTATCGTTGGTATCAAGATCATCGAGAACAATATCTTTAGTGACAGATACTACGCCCGAACCACCTAAATCATCTTCGGTGACTGCGCCATCAACTGTCGACATCGTTGGTGGTTGGTTCTCGCCTTGAATGTTGATCGTAAGGGTTTGCGTGTCCGTTAAACCGCTAGGATCAGTCACCGTCACTTCCCAGCTTTGCGCAATTGATTCATTAGCGGCAAGAGCAATGACGTCACTGTTGTTAGGGTCTACCACATAAGACCATGAACCATCGCTGTTAAAGGTGAGGGTGCCGTAATCCGTATTGACGTTACCATCTGGCGTTGCAGCCCAAGTATGTAATCCCTGGTCTTGAGTGTCGACATCCGAGACCGTTAACTGACCAGAAATCGTTTGGTCTGGGTCGTCTGCAACGATGGTTTCTTCAACGTTTGCTTGCAGAGTCGGCGCGTCATTTTGACCATTAACGTTGACCACGATCTCTAGGGTTTGAGGGAGCCCGTTCTCATCAACAATGGTTTTACCATACTGGTCAACCGCATAAACCTCGAACACATCCTGCCTTGTTTCGCCCTCTTGGAGCGACTGAACAGCTTGGCTATCGTTGTCGAGCGTAAAGACCCAAGAACCGTCTTGATTAACTACGATGTTCCCGTATGTACCGCTGCCGTCAATCAATGTCCAAGTAATTTGATCTCCAAGCTCTATACTAGGATCAAGTTCCAGTGGACCTCCCGCATCAGCGGACGTAATGACAATAGCTGAGTCGCCAGTACCAGTCTCATTCGAGTCATCGTTGTCTTCATTTGCCGTAACGGTTTCAACGATGATCTTCTCGTCTACAACAACATCTTCTGCAGAGCCAACAATTTTAACCTTAACTTCGCGTCTGTCCGAGGCGGTACTAGGATCTTCGTTAGGATCGGTATCAGTCACAGTAACAAAGAAGGTATCAAAGACTTCCTCGCCTGCTGGCAGTTCTACAGAAGGGTCTAGTACATAGGTCCATTCACCCGTTTCGGAATCAACGACTAACGTACCGTAGCTGCCTTGTCCGTTTTCAACTGCCCACTCGTTGGTGTCACTCAGATCTGCGTCATCGACACCTAAAACACCTGAGATCGAGTCTGTTACGTCCTCAAGTGCTTCACCCAAGAGAATCGTATCGTTTTGCGGGCTAGTCGTGTCTGAGCCGTAAGTGATTTCCGGCTTATCCGCTGTACCATTGATAGTGACATCAACATTGATGTAGAACGGTCCAAGAATAATACGCCAGTTCTCAGTTGCGGTGTCTCCCGCATCCAATCCTTGCACAAGTGGCGAGTCATTATCTAACTCGTACTGCCAATTACCATCTGGTGTTCTAACAAGTTCTCCATAGAGACCACCATTTATCGGCACGAAGCGGGCTGCTGCAGGGACATCAAAAATATATGAATCTCCATCTACAAGCTGGCCATCCTCTGTCACCTCTAACTGAGATATATCCACGGGAATGATACCGCCGCCACCAGAACCGTCTCCTGGGTCCTGTTGACCAATTACATCAATCACGACCTCTTGACGATTAGATACGCCTCCGTCGTTATCTGTGGCAACAACGTAAAATGTTTCCTGAACAGTTTCACCAGAAATCAAGGCTTGTGTCGCAGGCAAGGAATTATCGATGACATAGGTCCATTTACCATTGTTGTCGACCGTTAACGTACCGTATGTGCCCACTCCAGACGTCTCGATAGACCAGCCACTGATTGAGCTGTCGTTATCAACATCGCTAGCAACCAGTTGACCATCCGTACGTGTTAAGTCGACCCCAAACACGTCCGCTGTACCATCTTCCACTACCGTGCCCGTTGACTCACCCGTTATGACTGGAACGTCATTACGCCCTTCAATCGAGATAGTAATGTCCTGGGTAATGGTCGCCCCATTCTGATCCTGAGCGATAACGGTGAAGACTTCTTGCTTCACCTCATCCTCATTCAATGATTGCATCACATCGTTTTTCGGGGTGAATTGCCAATTACCGTCCTTATCGATTGATAGATCGCCATAAAGACCGGTATAGACATTCTCGGTTTGACCATCTGTAATAACAAACTCTGCAAAGTCGTCATTATCGACATCTGTCAGTATCGCGCGTCCCGTGATAGGAGTGAGGTCATCAGATGGGTCATCAGTACCGTTGTCCTCAACGTAAGTGCCAGAAATATCACCACTTACGGTCGGAGCATCGTTTTGACCTTCAATTCGAATCGTCACGAGCTCAGTGGACGTTGCACCATGACTATCAGTCACTGTCACCTCAAAGGTGTCCGTCAATCGTTCCCCTGGCTTTAATGCTTTAATGTCATCGAGCTTGTCAGTTTGATCATAGGTAAACGTCCATCGACCATCGGATGACAGTATTAATGATCCATAGTCACCACGACCACCATTGGAATCTGAGATCTCCCACTGATGGGTGTCATCAGCATCAACATCGCCCGGATTCAATTGACCGGTAGCCGTGTAATTACCCGCTTCAATCGTATCTTCTGAGATAGTACGGGTCTGGGCACCGCGTATATTTGGCGCATCATTTTCGCCAATGATCTCGATGTTGATATCTTGAATCGATTCATGCCCAAATTTATCAAGCACTCGAATACGAACGGTGTCATCTAGCGTGTCGCCTTTATCCAAGGAATCAACCGCATTCAGGTTATTGTTGAGTACGTACTGCCAAGTACCTGTTGACTCATCGATGCTAAAGGTGCCGTATTGTCCTTCATCTAGAACGCTCCATGAGACAACTTCACTCAGATCAGGATCACCTGCACCAATCACATTGTTATCAAGGTCATTTTGGGTTGGTACCCCTGCGATAATAGTACCTGAGAGCACATCACCATCTTCGATAACATTGTATTCCGGCTTAACAGCGATTTCGGGATCAGTGTTAGTACCTGCAACCGTCACCGTGACAGTGATCGTGTCCGTTAACCCACCTTCGTCGGTAACGATAATATCGAAGGTATCTGTGCGAGACTCTCCTGGCGGGATCTCACGCGTGGCATCCCAGTCACTTTGCAACTGATACGTCCATTTACCGTTATCATCAACCGACATATAACCGTAGGTACCTGTTGCTTGTCCGGTACCAGAATCCTCATTTTCAACCGCCCAGGTATGAGAGTCGGTTGTATCAACATCACTTACCGACAAGTCACCCGTGGCTGTTGAACGACCCGTAGACGCTTCAATCACGCTGCCTGTCGTCTCACCTTTAACCTCTGGCGCATCATTGGTGCCTTTGATTGTCACGGTGATCGTTTGAGTCGCAGTGTTATCGCTCGCTCCAGAATCATCTCTCACAGTGACAGTGAAGGTGTCTGTCAGCGTCTCGGCGTTGATGCCTTTAAGCCCTTGTACGGTTGGGTTACTGTTGTTGAGGGTATACACCCACTCACCCGTTTGTGGATCTATGGATATGCTGCCGTATTGACCTTTGGTTGAATTGATAAACCAGGTGTGGTCATCACCAATATCGACATCTCCGTCTGTCAAAGTACCGGTAGCAGTAATTGGATTGGCCGTGTCATTATCAGGATGGACATCTTCGGTTACTTCACCACTCAATGTACCGCCAATCACTGGGCGATCATTGTCACCATTGACGGTAATCGTGATCGTTTTTGTGCTCACGGCATTGTATTTATCAGTCACGCTTACTGAGAAGGCTTCTGTCACGACACTATCGTGCGCTAATCCATCCACCGATGCCTTTTGACCATCGCTCACGCCAAGGGTATACAACCATTCACCCGTCGCTGGGTCTAGTGTCAATGTACCGTAAGTGCCCACCCCAGCATTTGAATCATTGATTACCCATGACTCTGTCTCATTTTCATCGGGATCTTGGGTACTAAGATCAGCGCCAACAGTTTGTCCATAACCATCAACCTCATATAAGACACCCGTTCTAGTGCCTCCAATATCCGGTGCATCATTAGTGCCTATGACATCAATGCGAACCTCAAACACTTTAGTTGCAGTGCCATCTGTGACTTCGACTTCAAAGATCTTTTCGCCACCAGTTTGTCCGGCTTCGTAACTTACTCCCTGCTCTAGGTGGTCAGACAGAGATTGATCTAGGGTGTACGTCCATTTACCGTTTTGGTCAATCGATAGTGAACCAAGGTGACCTTGAGGATCGACGACTCTGTATTGGAAAGTATCATTAATATCAATGTCGTCGACATCAATGACACCGCTTTCTGTCACATCTAAATCTTCGACTAGAGTTGCACTGTCATCACCGCTGAGCACCAATGCATCGTTGGTGCCAGTCACATCTATGGTGACATTTTGAGTACGCGTTCCACCATTCCCGTCATCAACCTGAACCGTAAACGTCTCTGTGACTAGTTGATCTTGACTTAGAGAATCCGCTTTAGCGTTATCTAACGTATATTCCCAAGTGCCTGTTGTCGCATTAATCGTAAACGAACCATATTGCCCTTCAGACGAACCTACAACAGACCAAGTATGCACATCAGTGACGTCTACATCTCTAGGATTAAGATCCCCTGTTGCAGTCACCGTACTGTCATCACCCTCTGCGTTTTCAGTCACATCGCCGGTACTGTTTCCTCGGATTCGTGGTCTATCGTTGGTACCTGTGATCGTAATGGTGATGGTCTCAAACGAGGTTCCGTCGACAGAGTAAACTCTAAATGACTCTTGCATCGTTTCATCGAGACCCAACTGCTGAATAGCGCGTTCGCGCGTATTCACTTCGTAATCCCAATCACCTTGAGCATTAATAGTAAGGGTTCCAAGCGGCGAGCCTTGAGGTTCAACCGTTGTGTTAAATACGCTTTCTCCTGTATCGACGTCATCAACGCGAAGTGAGCCTTCACTTTTTATGTATCGTACGCCATCTTCTCGAATCACATTTCTGTCTTCGATAACATCACCGGTATTAGTACCGGATATAGTCGGCTGGTCATTGGTACCGTTAATCGTGACCGTTAATGTCTGGCTTATGTAGGCGTCTCGGTCATCAATAATAAATGCATCAATATCAACGGTTGTAGATTCACCTTCACGTAATGCTTGGGTCGCTGGTTTGGTATTATCTAGAGTAAATGTCCAGCTGCCATCACCGTTGATGTTGAATGTGCCGTAATCGTTTTCAACACTTGTACTCGTGTTATCAGAATCAAACGCGAAGCTCAGGTCAGTGTTATCCGCTAAATCGTAATCTGCCGCATTGATTTGACCTTCCGCCAACTGGTCTCCCGCTTCATTGAAACCTACTTCTGTCACCGAGTCAGCGAAGATACCGCCTGTTGTCAGGTACGGTTTATCATTCGTGCCTTCCACCGTAATGGTCACGGTTTGCGTCGCGGTCACGTTTTGATCGTCGGTCACCACCACATCGAAGGTGACCTCAACACTATCGCCCTCTTCCAGCGCTTGCGTCGCTGCAGCGCCGTTATCCAACTCAAACGTCCACAGACCATTTTGGTCGATGGATACCGTGCCGTATGGGTTCGAGTCGTTTTCGATACTGTAATCAAGGACGTCACCCTCGGCGAGATCGACATCGCTCGCGAAAATTTGACCATCAATAGTAGGCGTACCTGCCACGGTATCGCCCGCATCCTCATGGCCCGCTTCAACCACGGTACCGGCAATTTCACTGGTATTCGCAATCACAGGTGCATCGTTTGTGCCGTTGATGGTGACCGTCAGGTTTTGACTAATGTACGCGTCGCGGTCATCGATGATGTAAGCATTGATATCGACGTTGACGGATTCACCCGCTTCCAGCGCTTGCGTGGCTGGCTTGGTGTTATCCAGTGTGAAGGTCCAGCTGCCATCGGCATTGATGTTGAACGTACCGTACGCGTTCTCCACACTCGTCGTAGTATTGCCAGAATCAAACGCGAAGTTGAGATCGGCGTTATCCGGTAAATCGTAGTCCGCTGCGTTGATTTGACCTTCAGCTAATTGTTCGCCGGTTTCATTGAAACCAGCCTCGGTCACTGAGTCAGCGAAGATGCCGCCTGTTGTCAGGTACGGTTTGTCGTTGGTGCCTTCCACTGTGATGGTCACGGTTTGGGTGGCCGTCACGTTTTGATCGTCGGTCACCACCACATCGAAGGTGACCTCAACACTATCGCCCTCTTCCAGTGCTTGCGTCGCCCCCGAAGTGTTATCCAACTCAAACGTCCACAGACCGTTTTGGTCGATGGATACGCTGCCATAAGGGTTCGCATCGTTTTCAATGCTGTAATCAAGGACATCACCTTCAGCGAGGTCGACATCGCTCGCGAAAATCTGACCATCGATAGTCGGCGTACCTGCAACGGTATCACCCGCATCCTCATGGCCCGCTTCCACCACGGTACCCTCGATTTCACTGGTATCCGCTATCACTGGCGCATCGTTGGTGCCGTTGATGGTCACGGTCAGGTTTTGACTGATGTACGCGTCGCGGTCATCGATGATGTAGGCATTAATGTCGACGGTGACAGATTCACCGGCTTCTAGCGCTTGCGTGGCTGGCTTGGTGTTATCCAGCGTGAAGGTCCAACTGCCATCGGCGTTGATGTTGAACGTACCGTAGGCGTTTTCGACACTGGTCGTCGTGTTGCTTGAATCAAACGCGAAGCTCAGGTCGGCGTTATCGGCTAAATCGTAGTCCGAGGCATTGATTTGACCTTCGGCTAATTGGTCTCCCGCTACATTGAAACCAGATTCAGTGACAGAGTCAGCGAAGATGCCGCCTGTCGTCAGGTACGGTTTATCATTGGTGCCTTCCACTGTGATGGTCACGGTTTGCGTCGCAGTGACGTTTTGATCGTCAGTCACGACCACATCGAAGGTCACCGTCGCGCTCTCACCCTCTTCCAGTGCTTGCGTTGCGGCAGCGCCGTTATCCAGCTCAAATGTCCACAGACCGTTTTGGTCAATAGATACCGTGCCGTATGGGTTCGCATCGTTTTCAATGCTGTAATCAAGCACGTCACCCTCAGCAAGGTCGACATCACTTGCGAAGATTTGGCCGTCGATAGTCGGCGTACCTGCAACGGTATCGCCCGCGTCTTCATGGCCCGCTTCAACCACGGTACCGGCAATTTCACTGGTATTCGCAATCACAGGTGCATCGTTGGTGCCGTTGATGGTGACCGTCAGGTTTTGACTGATGTACGCATCGCGGTCATCGATGATGTAGGCGTTGATGTCGACGGTGACGGATTCACTGGCTTCGAGTGCTTGCGTTGCTGGTTTGGTGTTATCCAGCGTGAAAGTCCAGCTGCCATCGGCGTTGATGTTGAACGTACCGTAAGCATTCTCGACACTGGTCGTGGTGTTGCCGGAATCAAACGCGAAGCTCAGGTCATTGTTATCCGCTAAATCGTAATCCTCGGCATTGATTTGACCTTCGGCTAATTGGTCACCCGCTTCATTGAAGCCAGATTCAGTGACAGAATCAGTGAATATACCGCCTGTAGTCAGATACGGTTTATCGTTGGTGCCTTCCACCATGATGGTCACGGTTTGCGTCGCGGTCACGTTTTGATCGTCGGTCACGACCACATCGAAGGTGACCGTCGCGCTCTCACCCTCTTCTAGGGCTTGCGTTGCCGCCGAAGTGTTATCCAACTCAAACGTCCACAGACCGTTTTGATCGATGGATACACTACCGTAAGGATTCGAGTCGTTTACAACGCTGTAATCGAGGACGTCACCTTCGGCTAGGTCGACATCGCTAGCGAAGATTTGACCGTCGATAGTAGGCGTACCTGCAACGGTGTCGCCCGCGTCTTCATGGCCCGCTTCCACCACGGTACCTTCGATTTCACTAGTATTAGCAATTACTGGCGCATCATTGGTGCCGTTGATGGTCACAGTCAGGTTTTGACTGATGTACGCATCGCGGTCATCGATGATGTAGGCATTAATGTCGACGGTGACAGATTCACCGGCTTCTAGCGCTTGCGTGGCTGGCTTGGTGTTATCGAGCGTGAAGCTCCAACTGCCATCGGCGTTGATGTTAAACGTACCGTAGTCGTTCTCAACGCTGGTCGTGGTGTTGCCGGAATCAAACGCGAAGCTCAGTGGCTGACCATCCGCTAAGTCGTAATCCGCCGCATTGATTTGACCTTCGGCTAATTGTTCGCCGGTTTCATTGAAACCAGCCTCGGTCACTGAGTCAGCGAAGATGCCGCCTGTCGTCAGGTACGGTTTATCGTTGGTGCCTTCCACCGTGATGGTCACGGTTTGCGTCGCGGTCACGTTTTGATCGTCGGTCACCACCACATCGAAGGTGACCTCAACACTGTCGCCCTCTTCCAGTGCTTGCGTCGCCCCCGAAGTGTTATCCAACTCAAACGTCCACAGACCGTTTTGATCGATGGATACACTACCGTAAGGATTCGAGTCGTTTACAACGCTGTAATCGAGGACGTCACCTTCAGCTAGGTCGACATCGCTGGCGAAGATTTGACCATCGATAGTGGGCGTACCTGCAACGGTATCGCCTGCGTCCTCATGCCCCGCTTCAACCACAGTACCGGTAATTTCACTGGTATTCGCAATCACAGGGGCATCGTTGGTGCCGTTGATGGTCACGGTCAGGTTTTGACTGATGTACGCATCTCGGTCATCGATGATGTAGGCATTGATGTCGACGGTGACGGACTCACCGGCTTCGAGCGCTTGCGTGGCGGGTTTGGTGTTATCCAGCGTGAACGTCCAGCTGCCATCGGCATTGATGTTGAACGTACCGTACGCGTTCTCCACACTCGTCGTGGTGTTGCCAGAATCAAACGCGAAGTTGAGATCGGCGTTATCCGCTAAATCGTAATCCGCGGCATTGATTTGACCTTCGGCTAATTGGTCACCGGCTTCATTGAAGCCTGCTTCTGTTACTGAGTCAGTGAAAATACCGCCTGTTGTCAGGTACGGTTTATCGTTGGTGCCTTCCACCGTGATGGTCACGGTTTGCGTCGCGGTGACGTTTTGATCGTCGGTTACCACCACATCGAAGGTGACCGTTGCGCTCTCACCTTCTTCCAGAGCTTGCGTGGCTGCAGCGCCGTTATCCAGCTCAAATGTCCACAAACCATTTTGGTCGATAGTTACGCTGCCATAAGGGTTCGCATCGTTTTCAATGCTGTAATCCAGCACGTCGCCCTCGGCGAGGTCAACATCGCTCGCGAAAATCTGACCATCGATGATTGGCGTACCTGCAACCGTATCGCCCGCGTCTTCATGACCCGCTTCAACCACTGTGCCGGTAATTTCACTGGTATTGGCAATCACAGGCGCATCGTTGGTGCCGTTGATGGTCACAGTCAGGTTTTGACTGATGTACGCATCGCGGTCATCGATGATGTAGGCGTTGATGTCAACGGTGACAGACTCACCCGCTTCCAGTGCTTGCGTAGCGGGTTTGGTGTTATCCAGCGTGAACGTCCAGCTGCCATCGGCATTGATGTTGAACGTACCGTACGCGTTCTCCACACTCGTCGTGGTGTTGCCAGAATCAAACGCGAAGTTGAGATCGGCGTTATCCGCTAAATCGTAATCCGCGGCATTGATTTGACCTTCGGCTAATTGGTCACCGGCTTCATTGAAGCCTGCTTCTGTTACTGAGTCAGTGAAAATACCGCCTGTTGTCAGGTACGGTTTATCGTTGGTGCCTTCCACCGTGATGGTCACGGTTTGCGTCGCGGTGACGTTTTGATCGTCGGTTACCACCACATCGAAGGTGACCGTTGCGCTCTCACCTTCTTCCAGAGCTTGCGTGGCTGCAGCGCCGTTATCCAGCTCAAATGTCCACAAACCATTTTGGTCGATAGTTACGCTGCCATAAGGGTTCGCATCGTTTTCAATGCTGTAATCCAGCACGTCGCCCGCGGCGAGGTCAACATCGCTCGCGAAAATCTGACCATCGATGATTGGCGTACCTGCAACCGTATCGCCCGCGTCTTCATGACCCGCTTCAACCACTGTGCCGGTAATTTCACTGGTATTGGCAATCACAGGCGCATCGTTGGTGCCGTTGATGGTCACAGTCAGGTTTTGACTGATGTACGCATCGCGGTCATCGATGATGTAGGCGTTGATGTCAACGGTGACAGACTCACCCGCTTCCAGTGCTTGCGTAGCTGGTTTGGTGTTATCTAATGTAAAGGTCCAACTGCCATCGGCGTTAATGTTAAACGTACCGTAGGCGTTCTCAACACTGGTCGTCGTGTTACTTGAGTCAAACGCAAAACTCAGCGCGGTGTTATCCGCTAAATCGTAATCCGCGGCATTGATTTGACCTTCAGCTAATTGGTCTCCCACTTCATTGAAGCCCGATTCTGTCACCGAGTCAGCGAAAATGCCGCCTGTTGTCAGGTACGGTTTATCGTTGGTCCCTTCCACCGTGATAGTCACAGTTTGCGTCGCGGTGACGTTTTGATCGTCGGTCACCACCACATCGAAGGTGACCGTTGCGCTCTCGCCCTCTTCTAGCGCTTGCGTCGCCGCCGAAGTGTTATCCAGCTCAAATGTCCACAGACCATTTTGGTCGATAGATACGCTGCCATAAGGGTTCGCATCGTTTTCAATGCTGTAATCGAGCACATCGCCGTCAGCTATGTCGACATCGCTCGCAAAAATCTGACCATCGATAATTGGCGTGCCTGCAACGGTATCGCCTGCGTCTTCATGACCTGCTTCAGTGACCGTGCCCATTGTCTCACTGGTATCGGCAATCACAGGCGCATCGTTGGTGCCGTTGATGGTCACGGTCAGGTTTTGACTGATATACGCATCGCGGTCATCGATGATGTAGGCATTGATGTCCACGGTGACGGATTCACCCGCTTCGAGCGCTTGCGTGGCTGGCTTGGTGTTATCCAACGTGAAAGTCCAGCTGCCATCGGCATTGATGTTGAACGTACCGTAAGCGTTCTCAACACTGGTCGTCGTGTTGCTTGAGTCAAACGCGAAGCTCAGTTGCTGACCATCCGCTAAATCGTAATCCGCGGCATTGATTTGACCTTCGGCTAATTGGTTACCTGTTTCATTGAAACCTGCTTCTGTTACTGAATCGGTGAAGATACCGCCTGTTGTCAGATACGGTTTATCGTTGGTGCCTTGTACTGTGATGGTCACGGTTTGCGTCGCAGTGACGTTTTGATCGTCGGTCACCACCACATCGAAGGTGACCTCGACGCTGTCGCCCTCTTCCAGCGCTTGCGTCGCCGCCGAAGTGTTATCCAGCTCAAATGTCCACAGACCATTTTGGTCGATAGATACGCTGCCATAAGGGTTCGCATCGTTTTCAATGCTGTAATCCAGCACGTCACCTTCGGCTAGGTCGACGTCGCTTGCGAAGATTTGACCATCGATAGTCGGCGTACCCGCAACGGTATCGCCCGCGTCTTCATGGCCCGCTTCAACCACAGTGCCTGTGATTTCACTGGTGTTTGCAATCACTGGGGCATCGTTGGTGCCGTTAATAGTAACGGTCAGGTTTTGACTGATATACGCATCGCGGTCATCGATGATGTAGGCATTGATGTCGACGGTGACGGATTCACCCGCTTCCAGCGCTTGCGTGGCTGGCTTGGTGTTATCGAGTGTGAAGGTCCAGCTGCCGTCAGCGTTAATGTTGAACGTCCCGTACGCGTTTTCAACGCTGGTCGTAGTATTGCCAGAGTCAAACGCAAAGCTCAGCGCTGCGTTATCCGCTAAATCGTAATCCGCGGCATTGATTTGACCTTCGGCTAACTGATCCCCAGATTCGCCATGCCCTATTTCCCTGACAGAATCTACAACCGTACTTCCCTCTGTTAAGTATGGTTTGTCATTGGTTCCTTGGATAGTAATGGTCACTTCTTTCGTTGAAGATAAGTTCTTATCATCCGTGACCACAACGTCAAACGTGACCGTCGCAGTTTCGCCTTCTTCTAGCTTTTGAGTCGCATCAGCGTCATTATCAAGCTCGAACGTCCAGAGTCCATTTTGATCAATGGAAACAGAGCCGTAGGGGTTCGAATCATTCGCTACACTGAAGTCCAACACCTCACCGTCAGCAAGATCGACATCACTCGTCACTAGCTGTCCACTAATCGCAAAAGTACCATCTACGACAGCTCCAGCATCTAAATGTCCAGCTTCAACAACCGTGCCAGCTAATTCACTACTATCGGCAATAACAGGAGCGTCGTTGGTACCGTTTATCGTGATTACAATGTCAAACGACGTACCATCTGCAGATAGTACGGTGAAGGTTTCAGTCGCCGTATCTCCAGTCGACAAATACTCTACTGCCGAATTCGCGATGTCATAGATCCAAGAGCCATCTTCTAGTAACGTGAGTGTGCCTACCGCACCGTTTTCTCCACCTGCCACAGTACTGACCGAGGTAAACGTTGTGGGATCAGTCTGGAACACTTCCTCATCAGCACCATCAACATCATCAATGGTAAGCTTTCCGCTATCTGACAGGGTGGTAAGCGTATCGTCTTCGGTGACCGTACCTTCATCATCTGCACCAGTAACTAAAACAGGAACATCGTTCGTCCCTATAATATCGACCGTTATCGTGTGTTCGGTGCCATCCACAGTTTTGACAGTAAAAGTTTGCTTGGCAATTTCTCCAGCACCTAACGCTTGAACTTGAGCATCCTCGTTGGGAATCGTAAAGACCCAATTGCCCACTTCGTCAATCGTCAGTTCTCCATTGGTAAAGTTTCCATCACCGCCAACAACCTCGGATTGAAACTTAGCCTCACCATCATCTACATCAGTGACGGTAAGCGTATCCCCCACAGTTAACTGATTAGTATCAGCGTCAATATCATCAATATTGTCTTCTGTTACTTGACCAAAAGATGTACCTACAATAGATGGCGCATCGTTGGTACCCACAATAGTAATAGTGAGAGTTTCGGTGTTTTCAGCGCCAAACTCATCTCGAACAATAACCTGATAAGTTATATCTACTATGTCACCAGCGTTGAGAGCTTGCGTTGTGGCTGAGTTATTATCCAGCTCAAATGTCCACTCACCATTTGGCTTTAGAACAAATTGCCCATAGTCACTGGCACCGTCCTCAACATAGAATGTTAGCGTTGCATCCGCATCCACGTCCTCACCGACGAGTGTTCCTGACGCTGAAGGAGTTCCGTCAACATTTTCTCCCGACTCCACAACGGTGCTCGATAGCTCACTAGATGACGCGATCGTTGGTTGATCATTGGTACCGAAGATTTCAATGGTAATTGGCTGGATGACGAAAGCACCTGTTTCGTCTGCAACTTTCACATTAAAAACAGCTTCGACTGTTTGTCCCTCTTTAAGCGCTTGAGATTCCGTCGAAGTATTGTCCAACGTAAAGCGCCAAACACCAGTAGACTCCTCAACGGCAAACGTTCCATAAGGGCTGGTATCTGATGTCGTAAAGCTTAACGTGCCGTCGCTATCTGAAGCCCTAATGATTCCCGTATCGGTATCTTTGCCTGGAACCACCGTGCCGTCATCTCGATTACCCGCCTCACTGACAGCACCGGTCGTACCGCGCGGGTCTTTAATCTCAGGCGTGTCGTTAGTACCAATTATCGTAATCGACACGACCTCTTCGCTTTTGGCTCCAAACTCGTCCGTCACGGATACCGTGTAGTTAATAGTCTTGGATTCACCATCGGCAAGCGCTTGAGTCACGGAAGCATCGTTGTCTAAGTCAAACTGCCACTTGCCGTTCTCATCGATAGAGAAAGAGCCGTACTCAGTTTGCGCAGACTCTACTTGGAAGGTCAGACTAGCGTCATCGTCGACATCGGTAACAGACAAAGTACCTAAAGCAATGTTGTCACTGCCAATACCGTCACCTTGCTCTGTAACGGTTCCGGCCGCATCACCACCAGCATCAAACGTGGGTAGATCGTTAGTACCATTTATCGTCAGCGTTAAAGTTTCAGTAACCACCGCACCTTTGTCATCGGTAACGGTTATCTCGAACTCCGTTTCGACGGACTCTCCCTCTTTCAGGCTTTGCGTTGCCGAAGAGCGGTTATCGAGAGTAAAGATCCATTCACCTGTTTGTGGGTCGACACTCAATTGCCCGTATTCATTGGTATCCGACTGAACGCCGTAAGTGAGGACCGAGTCCGTATCATTGTCTCGAGCGACAATTGTCCCTGTCGCAGTATTTACACCCTCAACGACTTGACCACCATCTAGATTCCCCGCCTCAACTAGGGTTCCATCGCCTACATCGTCGATAACCGGAATATCATTAACTGGGTTGATGGTAAGGAGAACGCCACCTTCTTGAACCGAGTTTTCCTGTCCCTGTCCATCATCCGCAGAATAGGTGAACTGACCTGCATCATCGCCGAGAGTGTATTCTTCAGGGGCATCGAACTGCAGACTTTCAAACTCTTGTTGCGTAAGAGTTTGACCAAGGGTAACGGGCGTACCATCAGCAAGAGTAATTTGTCCTAGAACTGGGAGTTCTGTAATGGTGACGATGACAGAGTTACCGTCAACGTCACTGGGAAAGGTTAGTCCTAGTTCACCGTCGGTTGACTCCTCATCAAAAGTACGGGCATCAAAGATCGTAACTGGTGCAGAGTTAATGAAGATATCAACGAGCGTATTTGTCTGGGTTGGCGAGAGCGCCTGTCTATCGAGACCGATAGTTTCAAAAAGCGTTTCCGCTAAAATTTGTACCTGCGTTGCTTCTACCGTCGCTGCATCGGTGATACTTGAGCTCAACTCACCACCAGCAGCGGTAGCCTGGTCTTCATTTTGAGTCGGGTCTTCACCTGCCTCAATCTGAGCAATGATGTCAGCTGCGTCTTGCTCATCACCGAACGCCAGAGACAAGCTTGAATCGTCGCCGCTTTGTTCGCCGAAGTTTTGTTCGCCGAAGTTTTGTGCAAACAAAGCTTCTCTAAGTTGTACATCTGGAACTAAGTTATCAGGTGATAGCTCTACATCTCCGGGACGGGCTTCAATACCTTCTGGCAATAAAACTATTTTTCCATTCTTATCAAGAACTAACGTACCCGATAATTCTACCAGCCCCAATAATGCAGCAACATTCATGGCGAACTCCTCAACAACCGTCGCTTTTGGACTCAAGCGTTACGTAACCAATCACTACAGCAACTTATTGTTTAATCGAAATTTTCGTTTAATTTCAGTGTAGGACTGCTAATTCATATTTCTAATTTATATACATCATTAATTAACAAAAAAACTCAGATATATAAACACTTAGCCACCAGAGATTGCGCTAATTCTCAAAAAAGAAATACGTACTTCTCTGGTGGTAGTCATAGGTTGAAGAGTCTGTGAAGGGAGCGTTTATATCAACGCAGGATAGGTAATGGTTTGTCTAATTGCGTCAAAGTGTGTCAAGGAGGTCAGGGTTCACACCAAAGCCGGTTTTATGTTCTTCTATGACGACTTCACTGCGAGTCTGAATAACTCCCGGAAGCGTGCCGAGTTTGGTTGACATAAAGGATTGATAAGACTTCATGTCTTTGGTGCGAACCTTGATCATGGTGTCAAAGTCACCTGACAAGGAATAGCACTCTTCTATTTCCGGCATAAGCTCAACAGCTTTAGCGAACTTTTCAAAAATGGAGAAACTCGTCTGATCCAGACGGATATGAATAAAGACCTGAACATCCAAGTTCAACTTTTCTGGGTTGAGCTCTGCATGGTAACCAAGGATGAATCCCTCTTTCTCTAGCCGTTTAACGCGATCAGAACATGGAGATGTCGTAAGGTTGACGAGCTTGGCCAACTCGACAATGGGCATACGACCTTTACGGCTAAGTATTCGAAGGATTTCCAAATCGATTTTATCTAAAGCAAGCGAAGCCATTGATTTAACTCAAGTGAATTGGAGATTTCACGATTGTAAATCAAAGGTTATGCCTGTAAATAGATGCGAGATCACAAAGTTGTGACAAATCCCACTAATCGATAACAGTTTACAGTGTGAATCTAAGCCAGATTCGTTTGACCAGTGATAACTGGTTTTACAGACTCTTGGTTCTGAGTATTGCACACTCGGCAATACAGTTGGCGTTCTAACTTGTAGTAACCACTACCGTTAACCAGTTGAGACATAAGCATTTGGAAGCTTTGAAGCGCGGATGAACTGTCGTTATGACTGCGGCGCATGACTGCTTTATGGGCGGTATCTTTCTTGCACGCTGCGCAGTAGTTAGTCGGCATGTGAGGTGTCTCCATTTGCATCTGATCGTTTCGTGACCATATTGTGTTGAAAGTGGGTCGAATTACAAAACGATCATGCCAAAAAATGTGGTTGGTATTCCAAAATAACGTCATTATTTTGCGAAAATTTGATCAAGATTTCGAAATTAACTTACAAATAACTCGATAAAGACGATGAATACGGAACTCGTCCGCAAAAATCACAAAAATGGCGTCAAAATGCGAGAAGCGGGTTCAAAATTCACATCCTTGTAACGCAAAAAAGCCTGCAATTAGTGCAGGCTTTTCGTCATATCCACTGTAATTTCAGTTATTTCGCAGGTTTTACCTTAAAGAAAATAGCGAACAATACAGGAACAACGATGAGTGTTAGTACTGTTGCAAAGCCAAGACCTGCCATGATCGTGATCGCCATTGATCCGAAGAACGCATCAAACACCAATGGAATCATACCCAAGATGGTAGTCAGGGCTGCCATACTCACTGGGCGCACACGACTCACCGCGCTGTCGACGATGGCTAGATATGGATCTTTGCCACTTTCTAGCTCAAGGTTGATTTGATCCATCAATACAATCCCGTTTTTCAGAATCATACCGCTCAAGCTCAATAGTCCGAGCAACGCCGTAAAACTAAATGGCATGTTCGATAATAAAAGACCAAAGGCTACACCAATAATAGACAGTGGCACAGTCAACCAAATCACCAGCGGCTTTTTGAACGAATTGAACAGCAACATAGTGATGATAAACATCAGTAAGTAGCCCATAGGCAATGATTTAAACATCGCCTCCTGTGCATCTTTGGACGACTCATACTCGCCGCCCCATTCGATCGTGTAGCCAGCAGGTAAAGGCAGTGATTCTACCTGTGGCTTAACGCGAGCGAACAAACTCGCTGCTGTCTCATCTCCAAGTACATCATGGTCAGCTAATACCGTTAACGTACGTTTTCTGTCACGACGCTGAATGATTGGCTCTTGCCACTCAAGCGTCACATCATCAATCACCTGCTCTACCGGGACATACGTCTGCAGCATCGGGCTCCAGATAGAGATGTTCTGCAGTGATGCGTAATCGACCCGCTCAGCTTCCGTTAGGCGAGTAACGATAGGTAGCATTTGTGTGCCATCGCGGAACACGCCAATCGTGTTGCCACCAAAGGCTAATTGTAGTGTGCTCGACAGATCTTCTTTAGAAATGCCTAAGCGACGTGCCTTTGACTCGTTGAACTGAGGAACAAGCTGCTTTGTGCGCTCACGCCAGTCGTGGCGAACATTGCGTGAACCAGGATCTGCGAGCAAAATGTCTTCTACTTGAACCGCGATATCACGCAGTACTTGTGGATCAGGTCCCACAATACGCGCTTCGATCTTAGATGCTGGTGACGGACCAAACTCCATTAGCCTCAACTGGAATGTCGGCGCAGCGAATTCATGGGCAAGTTCCGCATCCAGCTTGTGCAGCAGCTCAAACATGTTGTCTCGGCTCGTAGTACGAACCTGTAACTGCGCGTAGCCCTCGTAGCTTTTCTCTGGCTGATAAGTCAACATGAAGCGTTGCAAGCCCTGACCTACCGAGGTCGATACAAACTCTACATCGCCTTGCGACTGAATGTACTTTTCAACTTTCTCAGTTTGTTTCAAGGTCTGACGGATATCCGTACCCTCAGGCATCCACATATCCACGAAGAACATTGGCGTATTCGATGGTGGGAAGAACGACTGCTTCACCAAACCAAATGCCATAACAGCCGAGACCAGCAGCGCAATCATACCCGCAACCGTCAACCAGCGAAGCTTGAGGGCCAACTCCAGCGACCAGCGGAACACCGTAAACAACACGCCTTTATATGGGTCTGCATTGTCTGCTTGTTCATTCTTGTCCGACTCTTTGAGCAGCAAGTCTGCTAAGAATGGAGTCAGTGTCAGCGCCGTAATCCAACTTAGGAACAGCGAGTAACAAAGTACCCAGAATAGTGAGCCCATAAACTCACCCGTCGCATCTTGCGAAAGACCGATAGGAGCAAATGCTGTAATCGCGATCACTGTTGCGCCTAGCAATGGCCACTGAGTCTGCTTAGCAATGCTCATCGCTGCCTGCTTCTTGGTTTGACCTTGTTTTAGTCCAACCAAAATACCTTCAACAATAACAATGGCATTATCCACCAGCATACCCAGAGCAATGATTAGCGCACCTAAGGAAATACGATGAAGTTCGATGTTGTTGATACTCATCATGATGAAAGTACCAAACACAGTGAGTAGCAATACTGCACCAATAATGATGCCGCTGCGCATACCCATGGTAAACAGCAGCACCACGATAACGATGCCCACCGCCTGAGCTAAGCTCACAACAAAGTCTTGAACCGACTTATCAACTTCCGCTGACTGGTTGTAGAAGTAATCAAGATGAATACCTGCTGGCTTAATGCTCTCTAGGGCTTGTAGCTCAGCATCAAGGGCTTTACCTACCTCAACCACGTTCACGCCAGAGCCAAACGAAATCGCCAGGTTAATGGCAGGCTTACCATTAAAGGTGATCACATTAGATGGCTTCTCTTGAATGCCCTTAGAGATGTCAGCCACGTCTTTTAGACGAATCAAGTTACCTGTGTCGCGACCATGAATGATCAGGTTTTCCAGTGACTCAACTGAGTCCAAGCTGCCATTAGGACGAATTGCTAAACTCTCGCCGTTGATCATGATTTCACCCGCAGACTGGACACTGTTTTGTTGGTTCAACAGTCCCATCACGGTGTTCATGTCTAGGTTGAGGGCTGAGAGGCGCTCCAATGATAGCTCGACAAATAGCATCTCTTGTTGATAGCCAGAAATATCGACTTTACCAACGCCATCGACCAACTCTAGCTCTCGGCTAAGGTAATCCGCGTAGCGCTTTAGCTCGACATAGTCATATCCATCACCCGTCACCATGATCATCACACCAAACACATCACCAAAATCATCGATGATTTGAATTGAGTTAACACCGGCAGGCAGATTTGGACGCAGGTCATTGATCTTACGACGCATTTCATCCCAGATTTGCGGAAGCTCGTCCGGGCCATAATCCATCTCCATACTCACCATGATCTGAGAAAGACCAGCAGAGGACGTGGATTTAATGTTGTCGATATAAGGTAGCTTGCGGATCTCTTTTTCTAGCGGATACGTCAGCTCTTCTTCAACCTCGGTTGAAGTGGCTCCCGAATAGGTAGAGATAACCATGGCATCTTTGATGGTAAACGCAGGGTCTTCTAGACGCCCTAAGTCGTTAAACGATTGAATACCACCAATTGCTAAGATAACTAGAAACAGCCAGCTTATGACGCGGTTTTTAATTGAATACTCGGTAAGACTCATTATTTATTGTTCTCCATGAGCGCTACTGCTTCACCGTCTCTCAGTTTTCTTAAACTAGAGCTAATCAAAACGTCACCTTGGCTAACGCCAGAGTCGACAATCACACCGAAGCTGTTGACTTGATCAACGCGCACTGGCGTTTTTGTTGCCACGCCTTCTTCATGTTTCCACACAAAGAACTCGCTCGGCTGGTTGCCTGCTTCTAGCACTGTCATTGGCAATTGATAACCTTGAATTGTACTTAGTCCGGCAGCCACCATATCGACGTGCACAGACACGCTAGTACCCGGCAAGATTTTGGCATCTGGCTGAGGCATCTGAAGCCAAAGCTCGTAGGCACGGCTTACTGCATCAGGCTCACTAGAGTGCTCTAGATACTCCATGGTGTAGCTTTTATCCTGACCAGAGAAGAAAGCTCTTGGCTCATAAGCATCTCGCTGTGCTTGTGGCGTAATAGAGGCCAGAATATGGTCGGAGAGACTGATCTTCACATAGACCTTGTCATCTTGATAAATCGAGACCACAGTTTCACCTGGACCAACATTCTCAAAACGCTCTTTGTCCACTTCCGCGACGACGCCAGCAAATGGCGCTTTCAAACTGGTGTACTGAATCTGATGCTGAATATTCTGATATTGCGCTTTGGTAAGCTGTCGGTTAGACGTCAGCTCATCTAGCTCAGAGCTCGAGATCATTTCGCGAGAGTAAAGCTCCGCACCGCGACGTAACTGCTTAGTCGCCAACTCATACTGAGCTAGTGCATCACGATATTGCTGCTGGAGCTTTTTGTCGTCGAGCTTAGCGACCACTTGACCCTTCTTCACCGATTGTCCCGGCTTCACAAGAAGATGAGCAATCTCACCCTGAATTCGAAATGACAGCTTTGTTTGCTCTGCAGTCACCACTTGACCACGAAACTCGCGATACTGCTGCTCAACAGGCTTAGACACTTCAATAGTCTCAACCATCAAAGGTGCTCGTTCACGTACGGTGATATCCGAGTAGCAGCCCTGAAGCGTGAGAGCTGCCAGTCCGATTGCAATAATTGACTTTTTCACTAGATACCGCCCTCACGAGTCCATAGTTTTACGCGTTGTCCTTCCACTAGATTGGCAGCGCCTGCAACCACAATTTGGTCGCCTTGCTGAAGACCCGCGGTTACCGCACCAACCTCGTTGGTAGAAAGTTGGACTTGATGAATTTGCTGCGTTTCTGGATCAAAGCGCCATACTTTTCCGCTGCTGTCTTGTTGGCTAATCCAAGCGCTTGCTGGTAGTGAGAACGCTCGCTCTTTGACTTCACTTTGAATGTGTACTTGTCCCGACATGCCAGACAGCACATTGATGTTCGCAGGCTTGGCAATAGTTACCGCAGCGGCATAGCTGTTGGTATCAAGATCAGGTTGCATCGCAATTTCGCGAAAACGCGCTTCGATTCTTTGGTTGCGATGGCTATCTAAAGTCACAAAGAAATGCTGGTCTTTTAGCTGCTCAAGGGTCATCGCCTTCACCTCAGTCACTGGAATCGTGAAGGTAACATCCAAGTCTTGGCTGCTAATAAGGTTCAAAATAGGCTGCTTCGCACCGACGACTTCGAAAGGCTTTTGATACGTCAGCGATACCACACCATCAAACGGCGCGATAATTTGGGTATAACCAAGGTCGGCTTTGGCTTGGGCAAGGGATGCCTCAGCAGCTTTAAACTGAGTTTCGTTGCGGTCAAACTCATCAGCACTGATCAGCTTTTTCGCAAAAAGCTGCTTGGCGCGTTTCAGTTGAGATTCCGCTAGATCAAATTCAGCCTGTCTTGCATCGAGCGCGACTTGGTAATCGGTGGGATCGAGCGTCGCCAAGATCTCACCTTTATTAATCGCCTCACCCATCTTTACGTCTATGGATGAAATTTGCCCTGCTACTTGAAAAGAGAGTTGCGCACGGTCTGTTGCATCAACCTGCGCTAGGTAACTGTTTACAGGAGCAAAATTGAGTTCTGGGACCTCCACCACTTTGACAGGCTTAATCACTGGCTCATTGATTTCTGATTGCGCTTGGTTGCACCCAGACAGACCAATGGCCGCCAAAACGGGGAGCACCAGCATGCTGGTTTTTTTGAATAGACGATGGGTTTTCATAATATTTATCCCAAATTATATTTTACGGGCGTGCAGTAAATTACTTTACAGTTGTGCAGTATATGTATAATTTGAAGGAGATCAATAATTATTGTACATGTGTGCAGTATAATTTTTTCGATGAGCTTCATCGCTTTTGGTTATAAGAAGCTCTCAAACCCCTGCTTAAGTAGATCTACGGCATTGTGCAGCTCTGTTGATGTGCACCTTGTCGATAGGTAGGTAATTCAGTACCCTGTATAGGATTGATTAATTAAAAAGGTATCGAGTGGAGAAGAAGAAAGGTCGTCGCAGCGCCATGGCGGCAGAAGAGACGAAAAACCTGATCATGACGGTCGCCGCAGAAATGTTCTGCGAACTTGGGTATGAGCGAGTTTCTATTCGTAATATCAGTGAGCGCGCCGGCGTGTCGCACAGCTTGATCCGTCACCACTTTGGTAGCAAAGAACAAATCTGGTACGGCATCAGCGACCACATGCATGCTTACATGCAGAAGTACATTTTAAATCTGCTCGAGCAACTCCCAGAAGATACACCCGCGAACATCAAGCTATACCGATTTGCCTGTGAAATGCTAGCCAACCTAATGGTGGTGCGTCAGCCAATTCAGCTCATCGCAGACGCTATGCGTCAAGAAAATGAATTTTTCGACTATTTCATTGATAGTAAAGGTGAAATTGAGTGCATCGTGATGGCATTAGTCGACCAATATAACCAAGACCGCAGCGATGGCGAACATTTCGAAATGCGCGAACTCAAATGGCAAATGATGCTATATGCCTATGGTTCTGCCTGCATGATGCCAATGCTTAAAGAGACCTGGTCCGACGTAGCAACGGAAGAGGATGAATGCCTGCTAAAACATTGGCAATTATTCGAACAGCTAACAGCACATATGCTTCAAGTAGAACCAAAAGACCGCTTAACACCAACTAAGGTGACAGACCTTATTTATCACGTTGAATGCGATTGGGGCGAATGCCCAATGTAAGCAAGTTTCATAAAAAAAGCCCCATTTATGGGGCTTTTAAATTAGAGGCGCGGGGGCACCTTTAGGAGCTCGTTAACAGCATAGAGTGTAGAATTTACTAATTACGCCGCAGCCAATTGCACTTTTTCTACACGCATTTTCTTCAAGCTAATGCAAACCAAAGCAGTCACAACAGTACCAGCAGCCATACAAACTAGAGCAAGCAGTGGTTTGTTCATCGCACCAAGTAAGGCAACAACTGGACCACCATGGGCTACGCTATTCGTGATGCCGAATGAGAACGCCATCACTGCTGCAACCATAGAGCCGATTACGTTAGCTGGAATAACCGACATTGGATCTTGCGCTGCAAACGGTATCGCACCCTCGGAAATACCGACTAGGCCCATCGCACCTGCTGCTTTACCCGCTTCAAGTTCTGACTCTTCGAATAGGTTGAATTTACGACCAAGTACTGTTGCTAGTCCCATACCTAATGGTGCCACTGGGATAGCACACGCCATCGCTCCCATGAACTGCGTCTGACCACTAGCAATCATGCCAACTGAGAATAGAAACGCTACCTTGTTGAAAGGACCACCCATATCAAAGCCAGCCATACCGCCGAGTACGATACCCAGCAAAATAACGCTGCCAGTACTCATGCTAATTAGCATCGCATTCAAGCTATCCATCAGGCTCGCAATTGGCGCGCCAATAACAAAGATAAACAGCGCTGAGATAAACAGTGAACCCGTAATTGGCGCAATCATAATTGGCACCAAAGGCTGGATAAACTTATGGTAATTGCGCGTCGTTACCCATTTCACGAAGTAACCGACCAACAAGCCCGCGACGATAGCACCAATAAAGCCAGTGCCTGCCTCAGCGCCATAGAATGAGCCGTTGTTTGCAATCCAGCCACCAATCAAACCAGGTGCCAAACCAGGGCGGTCAGCAATTGCGTACGCAATATAACCAGCAAGGATAGGAATCATCAGCGTAAAGGCTACAACACCAACATCGAGCACCTTATTCCACATGCTGCCGTCAGGAATGGCCATACCCGCTTCTGTAGGTTGACCACCTATCGCCAATGCCAAAGCAATCAGCAAGCCACCTGTCACAACGAACGGAATCATATGCGATACACCGTTCATCAGATAACGATAGAGATCTGAGCGCTTTGACGAGTTATCAACAGACTTCGCGGCTGTCGCATCGGCAACAAAAACCGGAGCGTTTAGCGATTTTTCTATCAGACCTTTTGCATCGCTAATCGGCGCTTTAACACCAGCCTCAATGAGTTTTTTACCGGCGAACCGATTCATATCAACTTGTTTATCTGAAGCGACAACTATCGCATCCGCTCGAGCAATTTCTTCGGCAGTCGGCGCGTTTTTCACACCGATAGAGCCATTAGTTTCGACCTTGATTTGATAACCAAGCTCTGCTGCCCCTTTTTCAAGCGCTTCAGCAGCAAGATAGGTGTGCGCAACCCCTGTTGGGCATCCGGTAACACCAATCAAAAAGCCTTTGTTTGCTTCTGGCAGATCGTTACTAGATTCTGTTTTTGCGAGTAATAATTCGAGAGCTTGCTGCGCAGATTGAGCGTTAAGGAAGTCCTCAATAAACCCTTCTTCAATCAATTTTGAAGAAAGCTCGGCGAGTACTTCGATATGATGCTCTGAGCCACCATCTGGGGAGGCGATCATAAAAAACAGTTTCGATAGTTGACCATCTTCCGCGCCATAATCGATACCAGTTTTACTGACACCGATAGCTACCGCTGGCTCGTTAACCGCTTTACTCTTCGCATGAGGCAGAGCAACGCCATCCTCAAAACCGGTATTGCCGATTTCTTCTCGTGCATAGATGTCAGCTAAGAACTGGGGTTTGTCACTAATTCTACCTTGAGCAGCTAGAAGCTCAGCCATCTCGGTGAAAACTTCATCCTTGCTGGTCGCTTTTAGATTTAGGCAGATCAGTTTTTCATTGATGAGATCCGTAATCATAATGATTGTCCTATTTAACCTTGTGTCGGGAGGTTGGACTACAAGATTCTCTTTCCCAGTTTTTATTACCGTGCATGTCACCGGCGCTAGAGTCGAGAAGTGATGTAGTCACTCGATAGGATAATTATCCGTAGATTTGGCAATATTTTTTAGTGCACCAAGAAGGCTTTTACTGGATTATTGTAACCATACTATTTTAGTGTGAACTAGCTCAATATAAACAACTAGTCCATCGGCTTAAAATAAATGACAATATATTAATATTTTACAATAACTTATATTGATTCGTGTTTGAGACAAGAATCGAGAGACATTTTTCTTGTCATACCTTTCTAGAGCTTTGTAACCTACTCTAGAGTAAGAATAAGCATGACGTGAATCACGATTTTTTCTGTTTTTGCTCTCGTTTACTGGAGAAACTGTCACCATGTTCCACAACCTGATTGAAACCCTGATCTCTGAAAGAGAGCATTTCAACCGAATCTGGTTTGCTGCCGATCAGTTAACGCCACCAGCATTTAGCTATCAGGTCAACTTCCCACGCTTAGAGCTGGTAATCAGTGGTGAATATGAAAATGAACTCGAAGATCCTGAACAAGGCATTTCAACCATTAAGGTGCTCTCTGGTGATGCGCTCTATATCCCACCAAACTGTTGGAACAAACCCAACTGGCAAGGGGATTGCTCAGTGCTGAGTTTGCTGTTTGGCAAACGTCAAATGGGTTTTAGTTTAGTGAGTAAACGTGAGGGCGAGAAAGGGTTCTATGATATCCAAAAACACAGTATCCAGACCCGTACCGGTCATGCTATCGACCATATTTTAGAGGCTTTGAATGCGATTGCTCGCGAGCCCCAAAAGTCGCCAATGGATGAACATCTACTGATGGCGCTGCTTTCCTATAGCCAATCTATGGTGTCCGAGCCCTCGGATAACCTAAAAAGTGGTGACCTCTACCAAGGTATCTGCATCTACATTCAAGAAAACTTTCATCGGACGATCACGAGAAGCAGTATTGCCCGCCGTTTTCACATCAGCCCAAACCATCTCTCACGGCTGTTTAGGCAGCATGGACATATGACATTGGCGGACTACATTACTTGGGTACGAATGGAGCGCGCGAAGTTCATGCTCAAGAAATACGATTTTAAGCTTCAAGAAGTCGCTACCCGATGTGGCTATCAAGACGTCAATTATTTCTTCAGGGTATTTAAATCTCGCTCTGGGCAGACCCCAGGTGAGTATCGCCAATCACTGTGAGGGTTGGGCGCGCTGCCCCTTAACAAGTTGATGGGTGAGGATGGCTCTTATCGCTTCTGGCTCACGACTCGTGGTCAAGAGATGGCAGAACTCCTCATCAAGAAGAGACTTGGTTAAATGGGTAAAACTTACCAATAAGGGTCTGTTAGGAGGAGATGGCAAGATTAATGAAATGACCAGCGATACCGGGCCAAGTTTCGGTGATTGCCAGTCCATAGGCTCAGCCGACTTAATCACGATCAACGTCGCCCTCTCAATCAATGGAGTGATGATATGTGGCAGTGCAATCATTTTTCCTGTGGCAGTTGATGAGTGCAATTCGCGGTTAAGAAAATCTTGTTCCAGCTTAGCACTATGTTCTTGACTTGCTAGGCTGGCAATCGTTGCAAGTACTTGCGCTTTGTCGGAGTCCTCGACGCGAGCAAAGTGATAATCAAGCTCGAAGGGTAACTGAAAGGTGCTAAGCGCTTTGAGAAGCGACAGGTTTGCTCGCTTGTTAGAGCGGTGCGCCGTGTTGACCAACATAAAGTGTTCAGCGACAAAGTCCATCAACACCATACAGGCAAGCTCGGCATCAGAGCCTTCTATGTGAAGTTGGCACAGATCGTCTTGTTTTCCTGCGAGCGCAAAGACTTTAAGCGCGTGTTCAATGTTGGCACTGTCCCAGCACGTCAAGTTGTGCAATATCACCACAGAACGAAACATGCCGCTCAAGGTTTTCAATCGATTCACCTTCCAACCCGAAAAACCATCTTCAGGCAGAACGAATGTAATTCGGCGCTCTATCATGCTCTAACGGCTAACCAATTCAACGCAGCGCTGAAGTACAGATTCGACATCCGTAAGTACCTCTTCGATCGTTACGCAATGTATTTTGCTGCCCGTGAAGCGCGCTCGATGCTCCACCTCAATGTCAGAGGCAATCAATACTAAGTCTGCATTCGCAATATCTTGGGTACTCAGTTGGCTCTCTATTCCCATTGCGCCCTGAGTTTCCACTTTGATACCTATGCCCTGTTTTTGAGCAGCCTTACGAATGGCGTCTGCTGCCATATAGGTATGAGCGATGCCTGTCGGGCATGCGGTTACCGCAACAACCTTCATTGTTTTGTCTCTATTTAATAAACCACAATTAATAGAGATTTAGATTACTAAGTTGTTGATTGAAGGTACACAATCAAGATCAAAAACTGTGTGATCAACGATGACCGTTCTGTATCTAGAGAGTCAAACATCTAGGTTACTAAAAGTATACTAATTGCAATTAGTTTTTAGGTTACCGTAAGATACCACTCAGGCGCTCGGAGTGATTCCTAGCCAACGTGAAACTAAGAGGTCATTAAACCATGAGCAACGTACTTATTATCAACGCACACCAACCTTATCCATTTTCAGAAGGCAAATTGAACGCGACACTCGTCGACAAAGCAGTGACACTTTTGCAGAGCAAGGGTCACCAGACTCGCGTTGTCACTATGCAAGAGACCATTGATGTCCCTGCTGAACTTGAAAACTTCAAATGGGCAGATCGAGTGATTATTCAATCACCAGTGAACTGGATGACCGTGCCTTGGAGTTTTAAAAAGTATATGGATGAAGTGTTCACCGCAGGTATGGGTGGTGACCTTTGCTTATTTGATGGTCGCACCGAAGCAGAACCGAAAAAGAACTACGGCACAGGCGGTGTTCTGAATGATTCTAAGTACATGCTATCACTTACCTTCAATGCTCCAGAAGAGTCATTCAATGACGATTCTGAGTATCTATTCCAAGGTAAAAGCGTCGACGATTTAATGTTCCACATGCACGCTAACTTCCGCTTCTTTGGTATGCAAGCGCTACCAACGTTTGCGGCGTATGACGTGATGAAAAATGCAGATATCGACAACGACTTTGCAAGATTCGAAGCGCACTTAAACGAGTACTTCTAACTCGCTTTCAACTGTCACATCACTCAATTAATGGGCATTAAGTAAAAGGTTCATCCGCTGCGAATCTCAACTTACTTTCTGCCCATTTCAAGCAACGTATCCGCCCACCGCCATCTTACAGAGCAGCGAAACAAATTCTTGCATCGCTGATACCATTTGTTGTTTTCTTATCCAATAACTTGTTCAAATTACAAGAAAATCATAATAAGCATCTGATTTATAATAATTTAACTAGTGGTTCGATTTTTGCTACAGCCTGAGATTCGTCGTAAGTTTGATTTATCTGTTAGGTTGAAGCATGAACACTCCGTTACCTCCCAAAACATCCATGATGTGGGTGAACTCAAAAAACACCTTTGAAGAAACCACTGAGACCTATGGTCAAGATGGAAACCTTATTTCATTAACAGAAAAATCGGACCTACCATCCGATCATATCGACGGATCGCCACCAGAACGAAGCATGTTTTGGGAAGGGGAAACAAAAAAAATCGAGATCGAAGAGTCCGAGCCTAATGTGCGAGATTACACAAAGAAAGAACCGGAGGATGAGGTCGCAACCGTCAACTTTATTCCCGTTCGCTACGCTATTGATGAGATTGAAGACGACGATACTCAGCCGTTTGGGTTACCCGAAGACTGGAAAGGCTCAGGGCCTGCAAGACTGACCAATCACAGCTACACATTGCGCCAGTTAAGAGATGGTTGGCTCTATATCTATGATGCAAAAAGCAAATCTCTTGATGAGTACAATGTAGAAGGTAACACGATTACCCAATTCAAACTCGGCGCGGCAGAAAACATCGACACCAACATAGTACGAGGCGCAGAGCAAGAGAAGAACACCTACCTCAGCTATCCCGAAGGCAGCGTACTTTCGCTTTGCTTTTCAATTCACAGATGGTCTTGGACCTTTTTCGAGATGGTAGCAAACAGCCCAGATAAGCACATCGGCAGAATGCAAACCGTCGTCTTAGACAAGGTTGAAAACCAACCTCACATTGGCTCGATTGACGCCCTTTCAGAGGTCGCCGATATCGAAAACACCGTCTGCGATGACCAGCGCTTTGCGTTCTCTTGCTTGCTAACCAAAGCGCCGGAAGACAGCGATTTTCCACCAGCAAAACTAAAGCCGGTGGCAATCATAGATGACCTCACCTCAAGTCTGCCTGAAGAAGAAACAGCATATGTCGTTGCTATCAATGACCATAAAGCTGACATTGAAGACTTAGCCCACCACCTTGCTGGCTCTGCCAGCCAATTTCGAGTCTTTGAGGAGCAATTCAGCAATCAGTGGATGCTTATGCAAACGATCATGCAGCTCTGTATGTTTGGTGCCACAGAAGACACTAACCTGCCACGCTCTCTAAAAACTGAAGCTGACAAAGTAGCCTTCTACTCCGATATGGCGGAATACTATGACGCCAGCTCTAAAGTCGATAAAGCAGCACAGAATCAATCCGCAGTGGCATCAGGATACCCTGCAATGTTTTCTACTGGCGCCAAAGAAGCGCACCAAAACAGCCAAGAAAAACTCGCAAAAGCAATTCGTGACAAATACCGTATCTCAGAATCGAAATTTGATCGATATGAGCACTGGATAGCAACCGACAAGTGGCGAAAACAGCTCAACTGGTCACAAATGATGTCAGAAATGCATGAGCTGTCTGAAGAAAAAGAGCGGTTGTTAAAACCTGCACTGTCCAGCAAGACTGACTTCATCGCAGCTATGGACGCGCTAAGCCCAAAACACCTTGAGCGCATTGTCGATTTATGGAGCGAAGATACCCAGTTTGAGTTGCATAGTCTGCATCAAACGGTTGTCGACGCTTTTGCGTTGGTGAGTGGAGAATCCGATCAACAGTGGGCAGATCAGCAATGGCAGCGTCCAACCAGCTTATGGGCACTCAACGGCGCTGGGTTTAGTGAGTCGATATTTAAAAAGCTTGGTGGCGATTTACGAGCACCACTGCCAGATTTAGCGCAAAATACTTCAAATGAAAACTCAGAAATAAATAGCGACGAAAACACCGAAAAATCATTGAGTGAGCACCTATCCAAATTGGGAATGGGACTTAGCATTCACTCCAAGCTAGGTGATTTCATCTCTAACCCCAATACCCACGAAACGCTGATCTTAAAAGACCTCGCAAAAGGCTTCTCACAGCTCGATGGCATATTCACGGCATCTGCCGCCGCGATTACGCGCTTTGTGGCGGAAATGGGCGCAGACGCAATATCAAAGTCAACCGTGATGATGCTCGCCTCGATAAACACGCCAGTGACACGTAATACCTTCTATCTCCGTGCCCTTATCCTTGAACGCTTGGCATCCGCCACGACAATAGAAATAAACCCAAACTACGCTTCAGATTTCAAAACATGGAAGGACCGACTTCACAACAGCGTTAAAGAACTGAAAAAACAAACCACTATTGTAAAAGCATTCGAAGCGAATGATCCCACCGTTTCAAAGCAACAATACCAAGATGCATTAAAACAAAGAACACACTTTAAACGAGTCGTGACTGGAAACGCGCTCGAGTACAAGCAGCAAATCGTCATTCCAAGTAACGCTGCCAAAGCGATGAAAGCAGCCAACATGGATATTCTTGAAGGCAAAGTAAAAAGCGCGGAAAAACACTTCAAGGATCTCGGCGGACTTGGAACAGTCGCATTTATCTTTAACCTAATAGCCTTATATGACGCGATGCAAGGGGTTAGAGAAACGGGTTTGATGGATACGGATGACTTCTTGGATGTTCAACAGAAGTTCTTTGCCTGTGCTGCGGCGTGGACGGGGTTTACTACTGGTAAGGCGTGGGGAGCGGTTAAAGGGAATAATGAATTGAGGCGTAACTCATTAGAAGTAATAAAGAAAGCTTCGAGTAGTACTAGGGCAACTGTGAAAGTACCCGAAGACTCTATCAAAGACCTACGCTACTTCAACCGTTGGCTATCTGTAACTGCCTGTTTCGGAATGATTTCAGCTGGCATTGAAGCCTACAGAGGTATTCAAAGCCTGGAGAACACGCAAGGCAGAGAGCGAACGCTTCAGTACGCTAACATTGCTTCACTGACAATTCAATCTGGTATAGGGCTAGTTCAATTTGTCGGTTCAACCACGGGGAGACTCTCCGCTAACTTCATGTTTGGGGGACCTATTATGGGATTATTATTAGTAGCAACTATAACGTATATTTTAGTTAATGTTGCTCTCAGTAAACTAAGAAAAGATGCCTATGAGGTATGGTTGTCACAGACTCCGTGGGGTACTAGTATCCAAAGAGTCTCGTGGAGTAAAGACCCTGATCTTTTGGAAAGCTCTATTGAAAATCAGAGCATAGTCTCCAATGTTATCCATGAGTTACAATCAATAATTAAGCAGCCACTCGTCGGTCATAAGATAATTGAAAAAGTGACAGCTTTCCCTCAGTATACACATAGGGAAACCATTGGAATTAAGCTCTATCTAAAGCTTCCTGAAGCAGATATCCCCGTTCGAGTACGTACGAATCTAAATCAATTAGACAGTGACTTGATTGTGACAAAAAAAGAACAAGAGTATACGATTGAAATTTACCAACAGAAATTACCAACTTATCTTTCTATTAAGATTGAATATCCAACGCTCGAAAATAAAGAAAACAAAAATTATGAGTATTGGTTCCAACATTTGTTAAAACCAAGTGCCACTTATTCCTCGGTAGTTGATAATGACAACCTAGATGTAATTTACTCTCCAATCAGAGAAGTTACTAAGCAACAACAGATAGAGACATCTATTTCATCTAATTGGCTAGAATTATGAGATTCAGGAGCACCTTTTGGCATACTTACCTTTTTACCATACTCCAGAAGAGTTTGATGTACTCCAAGAAGAAAAAGAAAACCATATAAGAACAGGTAAAAACATTCATGAATGGTCTTGCCATAACTTAGAAAAATCCAATCGATATGATGCAGTGCAATTTACAATTTTATCACTAACCCCTGTGGCAATTATGATGGGTTTCGTAGGCTACATTGGATACACTAAAATAAATTGGTTCGCCGCATTCTGTATGTTTCTTGTATTCTGCACATTTGCTTATGCTTGGTATTTAACAGCAGGATTAGATAACCACTACCGATATGTTTTATCCGAGTTAGGCATAGTTAAGAAACACAACCGAGCTGAACCTGCTTGGGTCAATAAAGCGATGCAAGTGATAGCTTGGGGTTGCGCCATAGGTTGTATTTTTGCCGTCGCAATAGCAGGTCCAATGGCGTTAGCTGGCTCTGGGGTACTTGTGTTATTAGCGTTTGGTATGATGAAGCGCCAACCAGATAACCAGGTAACGACTGTTATTGGTGAACGTGATGATTGGCTTTTTGCTGAGTATCATTTAAAGCGTAAAGTTATCGTTCTTTGGTCTCGATATGATGTTTGCGTGCATTGGAATAAGAGTAAAGAGGAAGTAGCGAGGGATCAAACACGCGGTCCTCTTTATCTGTTTTTTAACACTGAAGACGAGCTCAAAGCAGCGGTAGAATTTCTATCCAGTGAAACGAAATTGGCTTGCACAGTTAGGGCAAACAAAAAAGGAACTTTTCGATCAAAAACGGTTCCCACAAGAGCTAGAAAACTTGCCAGTTTATGGGGAAATATATACTTTCGATGAAGCAATTGAGCGGAGAAAAGACCCACTAGCGAGACCTGAGGCGAGTTATGTCATTGATGGCGAATGGTTGAGCGAAAAAGAGTGGAAAGAAACGCAAAAAGCTACCATCTCAGCAATGTCGTAATAGAAGGTTGAACTCACGCTCTACGTTGCGCAAAACGATCATTAACATGCTCACCCGCCTAGCTACAAGCAAACTCCTACAGCTAGGCGGCGATTATTAACAAAGCTAATTAGACGCCTCTAATAACTCTTGCAACACCTGCTTATAAACATCGACCGGCTGAGCACCCGTCAATGCGCTCTCTCGGTTGAACACCACCGTTGGGACAGAGCTAATACCAGCTTGCTTCCATATATCTTCCGCTTGCTGAACTTGAAGACGCGCTTCTGGGTTATCAAGAAGTTGGAGCGCCTCTTGGCTGTCTAGTCCAACTCCCTGTAGCTCAGTAGCCAATACTTCGCGGTTGCTAATATCTTTCCCCTCACCAAAGAACGCGCTAAAAAGTCGTAGTTTCAGCTCAGTTTGTTTACCTTGTGATTTAGCGTACTCAAGCAAGATGTGCGACTCGAACGTATTAAGCATTTTCATATCGTCGTCGTACTGGAATCGAAAGCCCAGCTCTGCGCCTAAGTTCGTTAGGTTTTCACGCGCACGAATACTATCTTCTTTGGTCGTGCCATATTTCTCTGCCAAGTGCTCACGAAGATTTTGACCTTCCAACGGCATATGGGGGTTGAGCTCAAACGGCTGCCACTCAAGATCGATACGATCCTCGACACCCAGTTCGCGTATCGCCTGCTCTAGTCGCTTGTAACCTATGATGCACCATGGACACACAACATCCGATACGACATCCAGTTTGATTTTTGGCTCATAATGACTTTCTCTTTGTTGATACTTTCTTATGTTGAAATTCTTTCTTTTATTGAATTTCTAGTGACTAGGTATATTATGGTGACCTATGTTTCTGTTTCAACCAGTTACCATTTGGTGACCTAGGAGCTTTATCGTGGAAAGCCAAATCAAGATTGATAACCGCGGGCGTAAGTCGGTAGAAAACGTCTGCTCAGAGCCCTGTGCGATCGAGAAAGGCATGCGCCTGATTGGTGGTAAGTGGAAGGGTTCGATTATCTATCACCTCAAAGATGGTCCGGTTCGTTTTAATGATCTAACGCGCCTGCTAGGCGGCGCTAGTAAAAAAATGGTCGACCAGAGACTGAAAGAGCTTGAGCTGGAAGGCATGGTTGAGCGCAAAGTTATCAGTGATAGGCCGATTGCCGTCAGTTATGAGCTTACCGAATTTGGTCAAAGTGCGCTGAAGATACTCGACGATCTGCGTATTTGGTCAGAGACGTATGATATCCAGCTTCGTGCTTGAGCCTGATAGATCAGAAAAGGGAGCCTAGTGGCTCCCTACTGGTACTAAATAACGCACACTATAGCTGTGGCTCTACAATGACAAACTGACTGGTACCTGCAATAGGGGCATACCAGTCCCCACCATCGACATAAAACGTTGCGCCGTCCACGGTTACCGTCGTTGCATTCTCTGGCACTAATTGCACGACTTTACCCTGCATTCCCGTTACCGTTGACTGACTCTCACTACTCACACCAGCTTGAATCTGAGGTTGCGCAGAAACGGGGGGCTGTTCTACATAAATGTAGGTGTCATTACTACGCTTGTAATAAGCGTTGTCTATTACCGCATAGCTAATTCCAGCAATCAAAACAAACGTTGCGCCTTTAGGAAGTTTTCTATAGTGAAAACTGCGGTGCACTGGCGCTTTTTGAACTGGCTTAAACGCGGACTTCACCACCACTGGCTTCACTTTCGACGGTGGGACAGGGATCGGCTTGGCAGCGGCTGGAGCAACCAACGCGGCAAGTAAAGTGCCAATAATCGCTTGTTTGGTGTTAAGTTTACGAATCATGCATCTCTCCAATTTGTCCTTTGCAACAACTAAAAGTTCAGTTGGCAGGTGACCTGTAGGGATTGGAAAGATACGCGGTAATTTTGCAGAAAAGTTGAAGAAATTGTGGAGATGATGAAAGTGGTGCAATCAGATATCACACCACTTTTGAAATGAGCTTAGTAATCTAGCGTCCCGCGAATTGGGTAGTTGTTATTTGGATCGCGAATCCAAGCAAGACCGCGTGATAGCGCGCCTAATTCCGGTCTTACAAACGGATTGTTTGAGATGTCGACGACATGAAGATTGCCATGCTCATTCACCACAAACAGCCCTGGTTCAGCGAAATTATGGTCTGTCTCCTTCTCAGAACGCGGCAAAGAGATATACACGCCAAGCTGTTTCATTTGCTCTTCCGTCAATCCGTAAGCCAATGGAAAGCTAACGTCTAGCTGCTCTAAATGCTTTTCTAGCTGCGCTTTAGAATCCCCAGATACCGCTAATATATCCACACCTGCATCAGCAAATGCTTGCTTGTAAGACTCAAGTTCGTTGAGGTATTTAGTGCAAAGTGGACAGTGTTTACCGCGATACACAAACACCGCTTGCCATGTTAATCCGTTTTTTGGCTCACCAAGTGTGACCGATGAACCATCCAATAACGTTGCTTGTAGTGATGGAAACGCATCGCCCGCTTTTAGTTTTACCGATGTAGACATACTCACTCCTTCATTCACATTCTCATAGGTTGTCATTGATTGTGGGTCGAGAACCCCATACTTTCAAGTAGTTAACTTTTAGTAACCTAGTCAGACTTTATATTTGCAATATTTGTAAAAATCATTTGTTACAACTGCTATTTTTCGCAATCCAACTTTCTTCAATAATGCGCTCAACAAAACGAAGGCAGTCACTAACAAGAGCGGCTGCGCATTACTGGAGACATCACATGCCTATTGCACTTTTTGCACTTACACTCAGTGCCTTTGCCATTGGTACCACTGAGTTCGTCATCGTTGGATTGATACCAACTATGGCTGCCGACCTTGGCGTTTCACTTCCTTCAGCTGGGCTACTGGTTAGCTTATACGCGCTTGGGGTAGCGGTTGGTGCACCTGTATTGACCGCGCTGACAGGAAACTGGAAACGCAAATACGTTCTACTCTCTGTTATGAGTTTATTTGTCGCGGGAAATCTTTTGGCTTGGCAAGCGCCTGGCTATAACACTCTTGTCCTTGCGCGTATCCTGACAGGTCTTGCTCACGGGGTATTCTTCTCCATTGGCTCGACTATTGCGACAGGTTTGGTTTCTAAAGAGAAAGCCGCGAGCGCTATCGCCATTATGTTTACCGGCCTGACAGTTGCTCTAGTGACAGGTGTTCCGCTTGGCACTTACATCGGACAAACCTTCGGCTGGCAAACCACGTTCTTGGTTGTTGCGATACTTGGATTAATCGCTCTGATTGGCAGCGCTTTCCTTGTTCCAAATAACCTAAAACAACCACCAGCGGCAAAACTTTCAGCGCAAATGAAGGTACTGGCGCAGCCTCGTCTGCTTCTAGTGTACGCGATTACTGCACTGGGCTATGGTGGTACGTTTACCGCGTTTACTTACCTTGCACCGATCTTAGAGCAAGTGTCAGGTTTTGATTCAAGTGCCGTCGGCCTGATCATGTTGGTCTATGGGGTTTCTGTGGCTGTCGGTAATATATGGGGCGGGAAAATGGCGGACTCTATGGGTCCAATTAAAGCCCTAACGATTATTTTCGCAGGTCTTGCTGGCATTCTACTGGTGTTCAATTTCACTGCAGTAAATCCGATTGCAGCCGTCATCACTATCTTGGTATGGGGTGCATTTGCCTTCGGTAATGTCCCGGGACTGCAGGTTTACGTAGTGAAGCTAGCAGAGAAGTATGCGCCTGATGGTGTTGACGTTGCCTCTGGCTTAAACATCGCGGCCTTTAACGTTGGTATCGCATTAGGTTCATGGGGGGGCGGTCATATTGTCGCTGAAGCGGGGCTCATGCATACTCCTTGGGTTGGAGCGACGATCGTTGTCGTGGCTCTACTACTGACACGATTGAGTGGCGCATTAGATAAAAAGACCATGGGCAGCTTAAAAACAGCCTAAAGTCCAAAAGACGCATGCAGTTAGAAATCTCGAAAGCAGTCGCAAATTGTTAGTTCGAGTTTCTAGCTGCACTCCAGTATTGAATTCGGTAAATAAATTCAAAAACCATCAAAATACAACCTAAGTCACGATTTTTATTTACTTTTTAATCAGTACGTAATAAACACATAAGTGGTATACAAAAACAACAACAAGGTTATACTATCGAACTTGAAAGAATACGAAAGACTTTAAAGAGGTTGCGATGAATCAGCTGGAACGTAGAGAGACTATCCTTCAGTCACTTAATCAGCATGGACAAGTACTTGTTAAAGATATGGCAGTCACGCTTAATACGTCTGAAGTGACCTTGCGCGCTGATTTAAAAGTCCTAGAGCAAGAAGGCAAACTAAAACGCTTTTTTGGTGGGGCTCAATCCATCAAACATCTTCCGTTGTCGCAAGTCGACAATGAAGTACAGATCGACCGTCGCTATGAGATTAACGGCGAATCTAAACACAAGATCGCCGAAGCAGCGGCAGCAATGATCGCTCCTTCCGATACCATTATCCTCGACAGCGGCAGCACCACACATCTTGTCGCCGAGCAACTCGCCGTTCGTGGCGGCAATACAATCATTACCAATAATCTTGCTGCCTGTGTGTCACTCATGGAAGCAGAAAACACCACTCTGGTTGTTATTGGTGGTACTTACCGTAATAAAACGAAATCTCTACACGGCTTTCGTGCCGAACAATGCTTAGATGGTGTCCAAGCGGACATCTTGGTAGTGGGCGCAGATGGCCTTGATCCTGAGAAAGGCATTACGACATTTAACGAGGGCTATGCGATTACGGATGTCATGGCAAAGTGCGTTAAGAAAGTGATAGCCGTTGTAGATTCAACCAAGCTCGGTCGAATTGGATTTAACCAAGTACTAGATATTGCACGTATTGATGTTCTCGTAATTGATGAGGGCATTAGTTTAGAGGACAAGGCGAGATTTGAGCAATGTGGTGTCCAAGTGGTTGTCGTTTAAAGCTTCTATTTGATTTTCAACAGGCAGAAGCCCTACAGACTCCTATAGGGCTTGCCAACTCAATGTTCAAAAACCGCATTCACTAAATGACAACAACGTGTATGCCTTGAGAACGAAATTTTTCTACATCCTCACTGGAAACACCCGTATCGGTTATCAGCATATCAATCTGTTCAGGCAACAGTACTTGATTGAACCCTGAACGTGATAGCTTCGACGAATCCGCTAAGATCACCACAGTTTTGGCGCATTTGGCCATCATTTGCGTGACGTTATATCCCTCATTGAAAGTCGTAACACCTTTCTCAGGATCTAAGCCATCGGCACCAATAAACGCGATATCCGCGTACACTCCCTCAAAGAACTCTTCCGCTTTGTGTCCATGAATCGACTGCGAGACGTTTCGATATACACCACCACTGATGGCCAGCGTAATCGAGCCAATTCCCGCAAGAGTTGAAGCAGCGGCCAGATTATTGGTTATCACCGTGACATTGCCGGAATCAGCCAATGCTTGAGCAAGCAAGTGTGTGGTACTGCCACTATCGATAATAATGGTCGAGTTAGACACAACCAATTCAGCGGCTTTTGTAGCAATCTTGCGCTTGGCCTCATCGTTAATTTGGTAGCGCTGATTAACAGCAAGCTCACGGTCTAGCCCACTTTGAGAGGCGGTGGGCATTCTCATCAAAGCTGGCAATGAAGCTCCACCAAAGAAACGCTCTAGTTTACCCTCTTTTTCGAGACTGGTGAGGTCATTTCTGACCGTGACATGAGACGTTCTCAGCTCTTCAGCTAAGGCTTTTACCTCCACCGTCCCCTGTGCACAGAGTAAATCCAGTATCTTCTTTCTTCTTAAAGTGACATTCATAGGACCCATCCTTAACACTCAACAACAAACGAAGCGCCTAGGCGCTTCGTCGCTCGATAATCGGCTATTGGCAGGCCGCTGAATACTGACCAACAACCTCTTGGATTTTATCGATTATCAACGCATGAGCATTTGCTTCGATCTCGCCTGAGCTGACTTTAAGATATTGATTTGGCATATACTGGCTGAGCATAGTCAATGGAATGTCGACTTTGTTTAGGTTGTCGATAAGACGACTCTGAGCAGCTTGAATGCGTTCATCCGTCCAGTAATAACGAATGCGATCCGAGAAGCTGAAATGAAGATTATTAATGATATCTGAATGCTTCTCTCCGTAGTAAGACTTCCAATACTTCGGCGTATCAAGCAATACATCATCAACGACCTTCTTGAACTGGCTACTTTGCTCTGACTTCACCAAGCAGGTCTCGATTTCAGCAAGGGCAAATAGCGCTTCACGAAGGGCAAACGTGAGTGCGGGCCCCACTTTCAAGATCGAAAAGTGAGTTTGGACCAACTCTTTGAGGTGCTTGGCCGTTTGGTAATCCGTTGAGTGCGCCTCGTAAATCCATGGCGTGCCCTCGATGTAGCGTGAAATTTCATGCGCTTCAGACTTTTGATAGCGAATGACCTTACTGTGGTCAAACTCAACTCCCGGCTGCACAACCACACCAACAACCTTTTCGATAGCATGACCAATACCAAGCGCTTCAAAAGCTGTGACGTGGGTGTCTATGGTATTACGCACGTCGGCAAGTTCTGTGACATGAACCGAGTTGATCTCGGAGGCTTCTCCCCCAGGAACAGGAACCTCTGTTCCTATGATATAGGTAATCTTGTCTCTGCTCTCTGCTGGTACATACTCTTCGGCCACCGCGCAAAGCTCAGCAGCGCGCTTGGCAACAATCGAGGGGTCTAGAGGCACGCTATCGTCAGCACATGACATCGAGGCATCCAAGTGAATCTTGGTAAAACCCGCCTCAACATACTGCTTAATTAACTCGCGTGATTTCTCCATCGCTTGGTCTGAGGTTTCGTTTTGCCAACAATTTGGGCCTAAATGATCACCGCCTAGGATAATTCTCTCTATCGGAAAGCCTACATTATTTGCGATTTCGTAAACGTAACTTACGAAATCCTTTGGCTTCATACCCGTATAACCACCAAACTGGTTTACTTGATTCGATGTCGCCTCTATTACTACGGGCAACGAATTATCAAGTTCGTAACGAAAAGTCGCTTCAATCACCATAGGGTGAGCGGAACATACTGAATATACGCCTATATTATTGTTTGTTTTATGTAAACCAACGATCTTCTTCATAACTTACCTCATCGAAAACGAAAGCCATTAACACTTTCGAGTTTGCAACTGAATTAAACGAATACCCAGAAACATACCAACAAAACTTACGAATGTCTTCGTTAATTTATGTTTATTTTCGTAGATTAACGAAACGTGCGGCAGATCGCTTTTTTAATCGAAGGTTTTGATTATGATTATTCCGAAGCAAAACGAAAGGTTAAGAAAATGATAGAAACTCAGCTTCTGGTAAACACCGATGTTGACCTAAAGACAAATAAAGAAGTACTCGATCATCTCAGTGACTTCTTAACGGGCGAAGGATTTGTAAAGGAGAGCTATCACGCAGCGATTCACGAACGTGAATCCGTGTTTCCAACAGGTATCGACCTAGGGTTTGGAGCAGTGGCAATCCCACACTGTGACGCATCTCATGCGAACAAGCCTTGCGTCTATTTGATTAAACCATCTCAGGGCATTCCTTTTGAAAGAGCCGATGACGATGGTGAACTTATCGCAGAGCTGATCATCGCCCTTGTGGTCACAGATCCAGCGGAGCAGATGCAACTCTTGCGTGCCCTGTTTACCTCTTTGCAGGACGAAGAATTTTTTAACGAACTCAAAAACGCGCCAACGATTGAAGCAATCACGGCCACATTCAGTTCGAAAATACTAAACAAAAATAAGGAAGTAGCATGAAAAAAGTAATTGTAGCGTGTGGCGGTGCCGTAGCGACCTCAACGATGGCCGCGGAAGAAATCAAAGAGCTATGTGAAGAGAACAACGTGGATATCGAAATTGTTCAATGCCGCGTTAACGAGATCGACACCTACATCTGCGATGACGTGACATTCATTTGCACTACCGCAAAAGTGGATCGCACCTTTGGCGACATCCCTCTATTCCACGGCATGCCGTTTATCTCAGGTGTGGGTGCAGACGAACTAAAAGAAAAAATGCTGGCTGTTGTTCTTTAATAATCCCTGTTCGATGGCTCGGCTCCTGTATGGCCGGCCATTGAGAGACTAAAGGAATACCCTACTATGTTAAACGAAATAATCAGATATGTGCTCGATCTCGGGCCAACAGTAATGCTGCCAATTGTGATCATGATTTTCTCAATGGCATTCGGAATGAAACTGGGTGATGCATTTAAGTCCGGTCTTCATATTGGTATTGGTTTCGTCGGTATTGGTCTCGTCATCGGCTTAATGTTGGACTCTATTGGTCCAGCGGCACAAGAGATGACCGCTAACTTTGGCATTGAATTAAGCGTTGTTGATCTAGGCTGGCCAGGCACTGCACCGATTACCTGGGCAAGTGAGATGGCGTTAATTGCCATTCCAATTGCTATCGCAGTCAACATTCTAATGCTGGTTTCTAAGATGACTCGCGTAGTAAACGTGGATATCTGGAACATCTGGCACATGACTTTTACTGGTGCGATGGTTCACATGGCTACCGACAGCTACATGCTGGGTATTGTTGGTGTTATCGTCCACGCTGCATTCGCTTACAAACTGGGTGATTGGTTCGCAAGAGATACCAAAAACTACTTTGGTCTTGACGGCATTGCAGTTCCACACGGTACCTCAGCGTACTGTGGTCCTATTGCGGTAATGGTTGATGCAATCATTGAAAAAATCCCAGGGCTTCGCAATGTACACTTCTCGACCGACGGCATTCAGAAAAAGTTCGGCGCATTTGGTGAGCCGGTAGTGGTTGGCTTCATCATGGGTCTTGCGATTGGTTTACTTGCAGGTTACGACCTACAGAACGTGCTGCAACTAGCAGTGAAAACAGCCGCGGTTATGCTATTGATGCCACGCGTGATCAAGCCAATCATGGATGGCCTGAACCCAATTGCTAAACAAGCTCGTACTCGTCTACAAAGCAAATTTGGTGGTGATGACTACTTGATCGGTCTAGACCCTGCGCTGCTGCTTGGTCAAACCAACGTAGTATCAGCAAGTCTGATGTTTATTCCTCTGACGATTTTCATTGCTGTACTACTGCCAGGTAATGCGATTCTACCATTTGGCGACTTAGCAACAATCGGCTTCTTTGTGGCAATGGGTGTGGCGGTTCACAGTGGCAACCTGTTTAGAACCATCATCTCTGGCTCTATCATCATGGCAGGAACGCTTTGGATTGCGACGCAAACAATCCCATTCCTAACCAAGCTTGGTCAAACAACAGGCCACGTAACAGGCAGCAACCTAATCGGTTCTATGGACCAAGGCGGCGCACCGATCACTTATATCCTGATTGAACTGTTCCGACTTGAAAACCTAGGTGGTCTCATCATCATCGGTGGTGTCTACGCAGTCGCTGTTGCCATGACATGGTCTCGCGCAAAGCAATACGAGAAGCAAGTCCAACAAGAGAAAGACGCGCTAACAGAAGCTAACGCTTAATCCAATTCGCTGGCAGGGCAACCTGCCAGCCCTTCACTCTTTCAAATTTAATACATTAAGTAAGACCTACACATTTTTTGATGTGGGTGTCGTTGCGGGTAAAAACTATGAATATGAATCATCATGTCGAAGTCGTGGAGAACCAAGTACTCCAACTGACAGCCTACGACATGCCAGAACTAGGCGCAGACGAAGTGTTGGTCGAGGTGTACTACTCAGGTCTTTGTGGCTCAGATGTACCTCGAGTGTTCGATAAAGGCGCACACTTCTACCCTATCACGCTCGGCCATGAGTTCTCCGGCAAAGTCGTTGCTGTTGGCCAAGACGTTGAAAAATACACTCAAGGGGACAGTGTTTGCTGTGCACCACTCGTTCCTTGCCAAGAGTGCGATGTCTGCGAGCAAGGGTTGTACTCCCTTTGTAAACACTACTCTTTTGTCGGCTCACGCCGCCAAGGTGGTAACGCACATTACGTCGCAATTCCACAAAAATGCTGTTTTAAACTACCAAACACCGTTTCCTTGGTTGAAGGCGCATTTTTTGAACCAATTACGGTTGGCCTTCATCCCATCGTCATGGCTGGCGGATGCAAAGATAAGCATGTGGTCATTGTTGGCGCAGGTACGATTGGTCTACTGACTCTGCAAGTTGCAAAAGCGTTAGGTGCGGCCTCAGTAACCACCATTGACATCTGTGATGACAAGCTCGAGACAGCACGCCAATTAGGTTCTGACCGTACCGTAAACTCCCTTGATAGCGAGCAAATGGCGGAGTTCTCTGAGCTCTCTTCATCGACTCAAAACCAGATGATTATTGAGCTCGCTGGCGTACCGGAGACCTTTATGCTCAGCCTAAATATTGCTGGCCCTCGTGCGAGCATTTATCTGGTGGGCACAATCCATAAAGATTTCAATATTGCTTACAAAGACTACGAAAAAGTGCTTCGCAAGGAGCTATCGATTGTAGGCAGTTGGATGAACTATTCCTACCCATACCCGGGTGAAGAGTGGGATATCGCCTGCCAATTGTTCTCCGAGGGCAAGGTCAACACCAAAGTACTACTTGATGGCATCTACGAACCGGATATGTACATCACACGCGTTTCACAACTACCAACACAACCAATGTCAGGCAAAATTTTACTTAGCTGGGGTCAAGAAGATGAACAACATTATCAATAGCAATTACTGGTTACGACAAGCACGACGCGATGGCTATGCGATCCCAGCGTTTAACTTCCACAATCTAGAGACAGTGCAGGTAATTTTAGATACCGCCAAGTCGCTGGAATCACCGGTCATTCTTGCGGGCACACCTGGCACCTACGGCTACGGTGGCTCACGCGAACTTCTGCACATGGTGAATGCCGCAGCAAGAGAGCGCAACATGCAAGTCGTGGTACACCTTGACCACCACCATGATCTTAACGACATTCGCGAAAAGGTAAGACTCGGTATTCGCTCAGCCATGATTGATGGAAGTGCTCTGCCTCTGCAAGAAAACATCGCGCTTACACGTGAAGCCGTACAAATCTGTCATGCTTATGGCTGCTCTGTTGAGGCGGAAATTGGTCAACTTGTTGGTCAAGAAGACGACCTAATCGTTGAGTCTGTGAATGATCCATACACACACCCTGAAGATGCCAAGCTTCTTGTAGAACAAACCGATGTAGACTCGCTCGCGATTGCCATCGGTACCGCTCATGGCATGTATAAAGAAGAGCCGAAACTGGACTTTGAACGCCTAGAGAAGATTGCTTCGATGATTGATATCCCACTAGTTCTTCACGGAGCGTCAGGTGTTGCCAGTCGTGATGTGCAACGCTGCATCGATTTAGGTATCGCAAAAGTGAACGTGGCGACAGAGCTTAAGATCGCCTACTCGGATGCACTCAAGGTGGTTTTAAAAGAGCAGCCTGGTGTTAATGACCCTCGCGTTTATAACGAGCTACCAAAGTCTGCCATGGCGAAAGTTGTAGAAGATAAAATCATGATGTGCCGAAGCCAAGGTAGACTCTAGTTTCCACATATGAGCAAAGCAGCCCCCCAATAGCTGCTCCTGATATAAAGGCCACTTAGTGGCCTTTTATCTTGTAATCAGAGAACAATGACGCATAACCCCAGCCAACAATCAACCCCCACAAAGTCGCATTAATGCCCAAAATCGTCACACCCGATAGCGTTACCACCAGCACCAATAGGGCTGACTCCCGGTAATCTGGCGAATCAAATGCACTTTGCAGACACATCATCAGGGTTCCAAGCAGTGCGAAGCCGGCAAGCATATGGGTGATTTCCTTTGGAAACGCCAAGAACATAGAGACGACCAGGGAAGCTAATAGCCCAGCGATCAGATAGAACGCACCCGCCCAAATCACAGCTTTGTATCGCTTGCTCTTGTCACTGTCTACATCGTCATTCATACAAATTGCTGCTGATATCGCCGCTAAATTAACACTAAAGCCGCCAAAGGGTGCGGATAACATGTTTGCAAGACCCGTCCCCACCAGCACAGGCTTTACGGGCGTCTCATATTGATAGCTTTTCATCATCGCCACACCTGGAAGGTTTTGAGACAGCATAGTTACAATATAAAGCGGCAAAGAAATATTGAGCATTGCTGACCAATCAAACATGGGTGTCACCCAGCTCGCTTGGGCAATTGATAGCTCTGGGTTTGACAACGATTCACCATCAGCAGAAAACGCCAAAGCGCATCCCACAACAAGCAGCAGCAACATCGTGTACTTGGGCACAAAGCGCTTGCTGACGATAAAAGTCAGAAACATCCATACAAACGCATAAGGTGTCGTCATGGCGGGCTCAAATGCACGAACGCAGAAAGGCAATAAAATCGCACCTAACATCGCGGTCGCAAGGGGCGTTGGAATACGATGCAATGCTCGGGAAAGAGGAGAGACAAGGCCTGTAATAACAATCATTAGACCAGAAACAACAAAGGCACCTATCAAAGCAGGCATGTCGTATTCCGCAGCTGAGCTTACCAATATAGCAGCACCCGGCGTCGACCACGCGGTCAAAATTGGCATTTTGTAATACCATGAGAAACCTATCGACGTGACTCCCATCGTTACACCAAGCGCGAGCAACCAACTCTCTATTTGCGCGGGAGACGCCCCCGCTGCCGTCGCGGCTTGCAATATGATCACTACCGAACTGGTATAACCGACGAGCACCGCCGTAAAGCCCGCAGTTACGTGGTGCAACGTGGAAATATTTTGGCTCATTGTCATCCCTTTCTGTATAGTAACTCCATCTGTGCGCTATAACGCACAAAACAAAGATAGCACTGTGCGCTATAACGCACAATAGGAATAAAGCCAATGCAAGACTCCAAATTTAGGTCTGAGATCGCCCAGCATCTAAAATCAGAGCGAAAGAAAAAGAAGTTAAGCCTAGATGCGACATCCAAACTCACTGGCGTATCCAAAGCCATGCTTGGACAAATAGAGCGAGAAGAATCGAGCCCGACGATCGCTACTTTGTGGAAGATCGCCAGCGGACTTGAAACCTCATTCTCGGCGTTTTTTGCCAACGAACCCAGCTTGCAAACTCCCGAACGCCTGTTTCCTGACGATCCACGAATGAAGGTAAAACCGTTATTTCCTTTTCAAGAAGACACTGGTATCGAGGTCTTTGAGATCACGTTGTCAGGACATCATCAGCAAATGTCTAGTCCACACAGCGTGGGAGTGATTGAGCATGTGCATGTGATAAGTGGCCAAGTGCAGATATTCTTTGACCAAGAGTGGCACTTACTCAATGCCGGTGAAAGTTTGCGTTTTTACAGTGACCAGCCGCATGGCTATGAAGCGGTATCAGAAGACGCGGTATTCCACAATATCGTGAGTTACCCTAGATAATAAAGGCAGTCATAGTACTGCCTACTCATACTGAACAATACTGTCATCAATGCTACCTATAGAGTACAGCACCAACTCCTCCGGATTTTCCCCGGCGCCTAACGCGTGTACATCCTCACCGTCGGCAATGAGCTGTTTGATGATGGCTAACCCTCTCTCCTGCGGCACTTGAATGATGATAGGCATCTCAGAGGCAGACACACCATACTTAGTGGTAATAAGAAGCTCTTTTACCCGCTCTTTCTCGCTTTTTTCCATAAAATTCAATCCTGTTGAATACGCTGTCTAAAAAACTTCACTACGATTTATTTTAGCTCGTCAGCCAAGCTTCACCCATTCTTCTACTCATTTCTAATTTCGTTCGAATTGCCCTCGAATTCTGATATGAATTACCTTGCTTCCAAAATGCTCTAGGTGCCTCAGCAAAAGGCTAATCGAAAATTATTTTGGGAACATGGTTATGAAGAAAACAATACTCGTCTCTATATTGGCAGCGAGCTCTCTAAACGCAAATGCAGTGACATTCAAAGGACCTGATCTTGACTATATCGCCGCCGCCGAAACATACGGCATCACAGGCGAAACTTGGGAAACACCTGAGTTTATCGCCTCAGCAATGCCACACGTCTACAAGTTCACCCACAGTTACACCTTACACAAAGGCGACTATGTCCTAAAGCTTCCTAAGGGCAAGCCTCTCGATCTAGCCGACGTTATGGTGCCTGATTACGATGGCGAAATGTCAGCCAAAGACTTCATGCTTAACCGCATGCAAAACCACAACGCCGTTATTCTAAAGGATGGCAAGCTTGTTCATGAGCACTTTGGCAATGGCATGACGGAGTTCTCTCCTCATTTGGATATGTCTGTGTCTAAATCGTTCACGGCGATGGCTGCTGCCATTGCGGTTGGAAGAGGTCAATTGAATTGGGATGATTTCGCGGTGAAGTATGTTCCAGAGCTTCAGGGTTCTGCTTTTGAAAACGCAACCGTTCAAGAAGTGTCAGACATGCGTACAGCCGTCGTGCTTGCGCCGGGTACGAAAGAGAAGTACTGGGATGTTCGCCTATCTAACGCACAGGGTTATTACGGTGAAGAGGCTGCTAAGTCTTACCCAAATGGTACCTTGGACTTCTTCCCGCTGATTAAAGAGCGTCAAGCCTATGCCATGGGTGAGAAGTACGACTATCAAGATGTGAACTCAGAGCTCCTTGGCCTCATTGTTGATCGCGCGACGGGTCAATCCTTTACCAACATCCTCGAGCAAGACCTGCTACAAAAAGTGGGGGTCGCGGCCGATGCCCACTTTATGTCGGATAAAAAGGGGCTAGCGATGGGCTCTACGGGCATGAACATGGCAACCAAGGATCTTGCACGCGTTGGTCTACTTTTCCTCAATGACGGAAAAAATGACAAAGGCGAGCAAGTATTGCCTGCAGTGTTTGTAAGAAACATATGGAAAGGCAACAAAGAGGTACGCAGCGCATGGCAAAAAGGGAAAGAATCGGTGCTCGCTTCAGGCTACTACAAAGACCAATTCCGCGTACTGGAGATTGGTAAACACCGAATCCTAGCCATGGTTGGTGTTAATGGGCAAATGTGTGTGATGCACAAAGAAACCAACTCGGTGATTGCGCTCAACGGTGCCTACCCAATGGCAGAAACGCCTCGCTTTGCGGCAATGCAATTCCATCAGTTAGTTCCAAGCATTCTCGATGCACTGGAGCCGTCACAATGAAAACACGTTGGACGCCAATACTGATTGTTTCGCTATTCAACGTTAGTTTTGCACAAGCAGAAACGACACAACCTGACCCAAGCGATTTAACGCAAGTAAACTCGTTTGTCTTTGGTACGGTGGATAATCAGGGCACGGTAAAAGGGATGGTGGGTCTTGCAGGGCAATACTCAGAAGGCAACACCTTCATGGGACTGGTCGAGCACAACCTTGCGACCAAAACCAACGGCACTGGCAGTAAAGACAACAATACCCGCCTTCGCTACTTTCAGGTGCTGGACGTTGATAGCGCGGCAATCAAGCAAGCCGGCTTTTCGGTAGACTACATTCGCGGCTGGGAGAACACCAATGGTATCGGTTCAGACTTGGTCGCCATCGGCACCATCGCCAAAGTAGCCACACCTTGGGAAGTGCTCTCGATCTACCCCAATGTTGCCTATGTTATGGGAACTGCGAGACAGGATGGAAGCATGGACGCTAGCCTAAGCGGCTACCAACTGAATCTATTCGGTTCACTCTCTATTGGTGACTGGGGTCAATATGCCGTGTTCCAACCTCAGTACATGCATGTGAATGGCGATGCTGAATCCAACAGCAGTAGTCTCAAAGCATTTGGTGATGTCTTGCAGGTGAAAACAGGCTACGGCCAGCCGATTTCCAAAGATGGCTTGTGGTGGGTTGAAGCTTCACACACCTATACCAAGTCGGATGTTGAGATGAAATCGAACTCACAAGGCACCGCCTTACCGACCGATAATGATCATAAGTTTGAAGTGGGTGTGGCGTATTACTTCTAAACCAGTCAATTCGAAGTAATTTTAGGTTTGAAAACCAAAAAAAGCCCCGAAAATCGGGGCTTTAGTAACACGCTAGAAGTTAAAACTAACTTAATCTAACTCAACCAAGTTCTTCTCAAACGTCGCATGCCGTGCCTGAACCGCTTTATCAGGACCGCCCGTCATAGAGCTCACTACCATGATTGAAATCCAAGATAGAATGAATCCAGGGACGATTTCGTAGATATCGAAGATACCGCCAGAAAGCTGTTTCCATACCACAATAGTCACACCACCGACGATGATACCTGCGATAGCACCGTTACGGTTCATGCCTGCCCAGTAAAGGCTAAGTAGGATTGCTGGACCAAATGCCGCACCAAAGCCCGCCCAAGCGTAAGAAACAAGACCCAATACTGAGCTGTCTGGCGTCATAGCAAGTACAAGCGCAATCACAGATAGCAGAACAACGCCAACACGACCGACCATAACAACCTGCTCAGACGTCGCATCCTTATTGATGATTTGCTTGTAGAAATCTTCTGCTAATGCTGAAGACGATACCAACAGCTGTGAATCCGCAGTACTCATGATTGCCGCTAGAATCGCTGCAAGTAGGATACCTGCAATCACTGGGTGGAATAGTGCGTTAACAAGCAGCATGAAGATCTTCTCACCATCAGCCAGAACGTCACCGCCAGTATTAGTGATGTACACTAGACCAACCACACCCACTAGCATTGCACCAATCATAGAAAGACCAGACCACACAACCGCGATACGACGCGCTGTTGCTAGATCTTTATTGGTACGTGATGCTTTGAAACGCGCCAAGATGTGTGGCTGACCAAAGTAACCAAGGCCCCACGCAACCAATGAAATGATGGCAATCGCAGACAGTGGCTGGCCTTTCGCGTCATTCCAAAGCGTCAATAGTTCAGGGTTAATCGCTTCTAGGTCTGCCGTTAGCTGGCCAAGACCACCTTGCATACCGATTACCGGTACAATCATTAGCGCTGCTGCCATGAGTAGACCTTGAACTAAGTCAGTCCAAGATACCGCCAGGAAGCCACCAAATAGTGTGTAAGACACTACACAAACAGTGCCGATAATCACGGCGATTGTGTAGTCTAAGCCGAATACCGTTTCAAACAGTTTACCGCCTGCCACTAGACCAGAACTGGTGTAGAAAAGGAAGAAAAGCAAAATGAAGAACGCAGATACAACCTGAATCACCTTAGAGCTGTCGTTAAAACGACGAGATAAGTATTCAGGAAGAGTCAGAGCGTCAGTCGTAATACTGTAAGTACGTAGTCGTTTCGCGCAGATCAGCCAGTTCAGCCAAGTACCCACTAATAGGCCACCTGCCAACCAAAATGCCTCAATACCGGCTGCATAGGCGTAGCCCGGCAAGCCAAGTAGTAGCCATCCACTCATGTCTGATGCACCAGCAGATAGCGCTGCAGGCCAAGGGCCTAAAGAGCGTCCACCAAGAAAGTAGTCGCTTGAGCTCGCTGTGCGCTTATAAGCGATCACACCGATAGCAAGCATCATCGCCAAGTAAGCGATAAAAGTTGTCGTAATAGCGAAGCTATTTTGAATCATTATTATTTCCTCATCCTAGAATTCAGCCTCCAACATGCTTAGTGCTGGAGGCTGGTAGGGCGGCGTGGAGCGGGTCCGAAGACCTTAGCCACTAGCTACCAAGTTCAAGCAAGGTAGCGTTGCCCCCCACTGCAGTGATGTTGATGGTTCTTGTTCTTTCCGTTATGAACCTCAACACTAGATTCGGATCGTGCGACGTTGGAAGTGACGCCAGATCCGTTTCAGACACCAAAAGGCCTATCGCTCCATCGCGATTAGCCAGTTGTTGGTTAACCTGCCATTGTGTTTCTTCAGAGCCTACAAGGCCGACTACACGCACATCGAAATCGATGAAGGTAGTGGCTTCTTCTAAAGCGACAATCTGGACTAGGTTAGAAGGCAGTAGAGAGCGCTCGACTGCCAAAATTAAAATTTGATTAAACTTCTCGTTACCAGAGCAAACAATGACGCCATTACCAGCAATGAGCGCAGCTGTTATCTGTGCCACCGCAGCGATCTTGGCTTGCGCCTCTTCACTCTCAAGCACCACTAAAGCCACGCCACGACCTGCGGCGTAAAGCTCATTGGTTTCGCCTGTTGGTCCCGGCATCACATGCGGGTTAGCCAGCAGGATATTCGCTTGTTGAACGTGAAACGCCATCACGCTTGCTAGCGTCGCGTTCAGTTCTGCCATATTGCGCTGAACAGAGAGTAAGCACTCACGTTGCTCGGCAAAATCGGTCACATTCCAGCTCTCCCATGCATTCAAAACATCAGAGAAAATTGTTGCGTTATTAACCATGACTCTTTCTCCTTACTTTGAAATGGAAGCAGTGCTGTTGACGACATCGGTAAAGCGATACAGATAGTGAGGACCACCAGCTTTTGGCCCCGTACCCGACAGACCTTGTCCACCAAACGGTTGAACACCGACTACCGCACCAACCTGATCTCGGTTGATGTAGCAGTTGCCGACACGAGCGTGTTTCTCAATCCATTCGTAAGTCGACTCATTGCGGCTATGTACGCCGAGCGTTAGACCAAAGCCTGTCGCATTGATGCTGTCGACCACTTTCGGCAATTCAGACGCTTTAAAGCGCACGATGTGTAGGATTGGACCAAAGTGCTCTTCAGTCAGTACCGAGATATCCGAGATTTCAAACGCACAAGGTGGAACAAAGTCGCCCTCTGCACATTCCTCATCAAGAGATAGCTGAGCCACTTTCTTGCCTTGCTTCGTCATAGCTTCGATATGAGCCAGAAGCTTTTGCTTCGCATTGGCATCAATCACAGGGCCAACATCGGTTGAATGTAGGTATGGCAAACCAACTTTCAGTTCATCCATTGCGCCTTGAATCAGGTTGATCACGCGCTCTGCGATATCTTCTTGGATATACAGCACACGTAGAGCACTACAACGCTGACCCGCCGACGCAAACGCTGAGCGAACCACGTCACGCACCACTTGTTCAGGGAGCGCGGTAGAATCCACAATCATCGCGTTTTGACCGCCGGTTTCAGCGATAAATGGCACTGGCGCCACTTGGCGTGCTGCCAAGGTGCTATTGATGCGCTGCGCTGTTGGTGTCGACCCGGTAAAGGCAACACCAGCAATCGCATTGTGAGAGGTTAGAGCATGACCCACATCCGCGCCGCGACCTGTAATAAGCTGGATTGCGCTTGCTGGGAAGCCCGCTTCAAGCATCAGCTCAACCGCACGCACGGCAATGAGCGAAGTTTGTTCTGCCGGTTTAGCGACTACGGTATTACCTGCCACCAAAGCGGCTGTGACTTGACCAAGGAAAATAGCCAATGGGAAGTTCCATGGGCTGATACAGACAAACACACCGCGACCACCGCGAGTCATCGACTTAGATTGACCATCAAAGCCAAGTACCGATTGTGTCTTGAAGATATGTGGCTGCTTAGCGTAGTAGCGACAGAAGTCGACCGCCTCGCGCACTTCGTCGATGCTATCGTGAATGGTCTTGCCCGCCTCTTGATGACAAATTGCTACCAGTTCGTGCAAATTCTCTTCTAGCTTGTCTGCTAGGTTAAGTAAGCACTGACTACGCTCGGCATAAGGAAGCGTTGACCAAGACTCGAATCCTTCCTCAGCCACCTTGATAGCTTCGGAAACATGATCAAGGTTAGCCATAGCAACCTGTCCAACAACGATTCGACGATCATACGGTGCAGTGATCGTCTCTACCGCAGCGCCTGCCTTGATCATGCTTTCGTATTGGGACTGTCCATTAATGATTGGCGCACCTTGCCACTGCTTGCTGCGGAATACGTCCACTTTGTGTTCGTACTCTTTCACTTCGCTCTCGATATCCACGTTGACGCCAATCGAGTTTTTGCGATCGCTAAAGATTGCCGGTGGCAGTTCAATGTTGGCGTTATGCAAGGTGTCGTTCGCATTGAGTGCATCGACAGGGTGAACCGTCAGGCTCTCAACAGGGCAACGAGCATCAACCAGACGGTGTACAAAGCTGCTGTTCGCACCATTTTCTAGCAGTCGGCGTACCAGATATGGCAGTAGATCTTTGTGGCTACCCACTGGTGCATAGATTCGAACCGGTTGCTTATAAGTGTCCATCACATGGTCATAAAGGGAGTCGCCCATGCCATGTAAACGCTGGAATTCGTAATCGGTGTGCTGCGCCATGGTCGCAATCGCAGTCACAGTGTGCGCATTGTGGCTCGCAAACTGTGGGAAGATGTTTCCGCGCACATTGTCACTCAGTAGGAAGCGAGCACAGGCTAGGTATGCCACATCCGTCGCTTCTTTACGGGTATAAACAGGGTAGTTGTCGTAACCCGCTTGCTGAGACCACTTGATCTCGCTGTCCCAATACGCTCCTTTCACAAGACGAAGCGGGATCAAATCGCCCTGCTGTTTCGCTAGTGCATTGACCCAAACCAGCACAGGCAGTGCACGTTTAGAGTACGCCTGAATAACCAGACCAAACTTACCCCAGCCTTTAGCGACATCGCTGCGGTAAACCTTTTCGAATAATTTTAGAGAAAGCTCAAGACGATCCGCTTCTTCCGCATCAATGGTAATGGCAACATCGAGCTCACGAGCGCGAGTCAGTAGCTGAGTCAGGGTATCGCATAGCTCGGTCAGCACGCGCTCTTCGTTCGCGACTTCGTAACGAGGGTGCAGTGCAGAAAGCTTAATGGAAACCGACGGTGCAGGACTGGTATCTAAACCATATTTGTCACTGCCAACCGCTTCAATTGCCATTAGGTAGTCTTTGAAGTACTTGTCGCCATCCGCTTTGGTTAGCGCCGCCTCACCCAACATATCAAACGAATAGGTAAAGCCGCGGTCGCGCATCTTCTTACCATTCTTCTGCGCTTCGCCAATACTGCGGCCTAGTACAAACTGATGCCCCATGACCTTCATCGCCTGATACATGGCTTTACGAATCACAGGTTCAGAGAACTTGTTCACCAAGCGGTTAACCGCTTTCGCTGGGCTTTGAGATTGTGAATCTGACAAACCAACCACTTTACCCGTCAGCATCAAGCCCCAGGTAGATGCATTCACAAACACAGAATCAGAATTCTTAAGGTGTGACTTCCAATCAGCCACGCTAAGCTTGTCGCGGATAAGCGCATCTGCTGTTGCAGAATCAGGAATACGCATCAAGGCTTCCGCGAGACACATCAGCAAAATGCCTTCTTGAGTATCTAAGCTGTACTCAAGCAACAAGGCATCGATCATCTGAATCGCATTTTTGTCAGCACGAATGGCTTCAATGAGCTGGGTGGTTTTCTGTGGGATCTGCTGGGCTTCGTCACCTTGCGGTGTTGCCAGAGGTAAAAGCTGTTTCAACCATTGAGACTCATCCACCATATAGAGTGGAGAGATCAGTGACCAGAGCTGTTCAAGCGGCTGCTCAACAAACTCCGTTTTTAGCACATCTGTTGCTGTAAACATGTGTGTTCCTCAATCTCTACTCAGCCGAAAACATCGACTGGACTACTACAATGGCAGGCAGTGTATTTTGAGCGCTTGAGAATTACTTGTCAAAAACTCCGAGCTTTTTGCTGATTTCTACGCTTATTAACAAAATTAATACAAGGTCACATCGCCACAGACAAGATGAGAGATTACAAAATGCAACCAAATTAACATATTGTTTCAGGCTAACATGAAATTGACACAAAAAAAGGGCCAATTAATGACCCTCGCTGCTAATCACTTCCTTTTTTAGAATAGAGAACTAGGACAAATCCTCTCCATTTGAAGCGATGACTTTCTTATACCAAAAAAACGATTTTTTACGTGAGCGCTCTAACGTACCATCCCCCTTATCATCGCGATCCACATAAATAAAGCCATAACGCTTACTCATCTCGCCCGTTGACGCAGCAACTAGGTCGATACAGCCCCAAGGCGTATAGCCCATCAATGGCACACCATCTTCAATGGCATCGCCCATGGCTTCAATGTGCGCGCGCAGGTAGTCAATGCGATAGTCGTCATTGATTTCACCATTTGCTTCAACGGTATCTTTGGCACCCAACCCATTCTCGACGAGAAACAAAGGTTTTTGATAGCGATCGTATAGCGTGTTCATCGCAATTCGCAGTCCCATCGGGTCGATAACCCAGCCCCAATCACTCGCTTCTAGATGCGGGTTACGAATGGACTTCACGACATTGGCCTCACTAGTGTTGCCCTTGTTCATGTCTGCGGATGCACAACGCGAGGCGTAATAGCTAAATGAAATGAAATCCACGGTGTTTTTGAGTATCTCGAGATCTTCGTCATGAATCTCTAGTTCAACACCTTTATCTCGGAACGTACGCTGGGCGTATGATGGGTAATAGCCTCGTGCTTGAACATCAATAAAGAACAGGTTTTCTCGGTCCTTGTCGAGCGCCATTTTGACGTCTTCAGGCTTACATGAGTATGGGTAGAAGTTACCACCTGCCAACATACACCCTACTTGGTTTTCTGGGTTAATCTCGTGGGCGATTTTCGTCACCAAAGCACTCGCGACTAGCTCATGGTGGGCCGCTTGGTATTTCACTTGCTCCTTGTTTTCTCCTTCTTTGAACAAAAGACCTGCGCCTGAGAATGGGCTGTGGAGCAAGATATTGATTTCGTTGAAGGTTAGCCAATACTTCACTAGACCATCAAATGCTTCGAAACAAGTACGTGCATATCGTTCAAAGAAGCCTATCATCTCACGGCTGCGCCACGAGCCATAGGTATCCACTAAGTGCATCGGTACGTCGAAATGGCAAAGTGTTACTAAAGGCTCAATACCGTATTTTTTGCACTCTCTAAAGAGGTCTTGATAGTACGCTATCCCCGCCTGATTTGGTTCCAGCTCGTCGCCTTTTTGGAAACAAGCGTGCCCAAGCAATCGAGGTGCGAAAGACCTTGAATCCCATTTCCGCTAATAGAGCAATGTCATCTTTGTAGCGGTGATAAAAATCGATAGCATCATGGCTTGGGTAATACTCTGCTTCGTCCAGTGAAACCTGTTCGCGAAGCCCAAGTTTTACTGGCATTCGATTATCACCGTAGGGGATCATATCTACAGTTGTTAGACCCTTACCACCTTCACGATAACCACCCTCAGCTTGGTTCGCTGCTATGGCTCCACCCCACAGGAAATTCTTTGGAAATACCGACATCTTTACCCCTTAAATTCGACTTCAAAGTACGATTTGCTAGCGTTTAGAACACTCTATGCCAGCCGTTAGCTTGCTGTAATCCAGTTTTTTATGTTGATGTGCTCTCGTTCACAACAATAAAAGTTACCGGTATCATGTTACCAGTAACATCGATAATATGAACCATAATTTAGACGTTTATCGAATTGTGCGGAGTGGATCATATTTCGATCCCAGAGGAGGAAACTTGGGGAAGTGCATTGTTGTAATGGGCGTTTCTGGCTCAGGTAAAAGCACGGTTGGCAAGAAAATAGCTGACACACTAGGCGCGAAGTTTATCGATGGTGATGATCTTCACCCTCGCGCAAATATTGACAAGATGGCCTCTGGCAACGCCTTAACAGACAGTGACCGAGCACCATGGCTCGAACGCATCAATGACGCGGCCTACAGTCTGGGTCAGAAAAATGAGCATGGCGTCATCGTGTGCTCTGCTCTCAAACGCCGCTATCGAGATACATTGCGGTTCGGCAACAACAATCTCATCTTCGTCTTCCTCGATGGCGAATTTGAGCTAATCAGACAGCGTGTAAACCAACGCGGTGGGCACTTTATGAAGTCATCTCTACTGCAAAGTCAATTTGAGGCGTTAGAGAGACCAGACTGTGAATTAGACGTCGTCAAAGTGCCGATAGACATGCCGCTTGATGCGGTCGTGCAGGCTGCTGTGAAAGAGATCCGTATGAAACTCACTGATGTTTCGCTTGAGGTGGTTTCATGACTCATCAAGCCATTATGGCGGTCACCCAACGAATTGAGAAACGCAGTGAAGCATTGAGGCAAAGCTACCTCGATTCAATGACGCACCAACAGGAAGCCGGTCGAGGGCGCAGTCAGTTATCTTGTGGAAACCTAGCGCATGCGGTAGCAACTGCAGGTTGTGCAGACAAGCAGCGCTTACTTGATAACACCAGCGCCAATCTTGCGATTATCTCGTCGTATAATGACATGCTGAGCGCTCACAAGCATTACGAGGTCTACCCCGAGCAGATCCAAACTGCGCTGGCTAAACTTGGTCATACCGCGCAAGTTGCTGGCTGTGTTCCAGCAATGTGTGATGGGGTGACACAGGGACAGCCTGGGATGGATATGTCTCTGTTTTCTCGAGACTTGATTGCTCAGAGCACCGCATTCTCGCTAAGTCACAACATGTTTGATGGTAACTTGCTGTTGGGAGTCTGCGATAAAATCGCCCCAGGACAGCTCATGGGCGCGCTGGCTTATGGTCACCTTCCCACAGCGTTTATTCCCGCAGGACCAATGACAACGGGTATCTCCAACGACGAGAAGGTGTCTATCCGCCAGCAGTATGCGGCAGGCAATCTCGGCCAAATGGCACTGCTCGATATGGAATGTCGTGCTTATCACGGCGCGGGAACGTGCACATTTTTTGGCACCGCCAACACCAACCAACTCGTTTTTGAGGCCATGGGACTAATGCTCCCCGGAAGCGCTTTTATCGCGCCTCATGACCCGCTTCGTCGAGTGCTAACGGAATATGCAGCGTTAGTCATTGCAAGTAGCAGTGCGACATCACCTCGCTATCGTCCGCTTTACGAGGTATTTACCGCAAAAAACCTAGTGAATGGTTTGGTCGCTTTGCTGGCTTCTGGCGGAAGCACTAACCACAGCATTCACATGATTGCTGTCGCTAGAGCGGCGGGATACATTCTCACATGGCAGGACCTTAGCGATCTGGCGGATGCCGTTCCACTGGTCGTTAACATCTATCCAAATGGCTCGGCAGACATCAATGACTTTCAAGCGGCAGGCGGCGTGCCTGCTATGATGACCCGCTTGGCTCAGCAAGACCTTCTACATCAAGACACATTAACCGCGTTTGGTCACTTCAATGATCAGCTCAGCTATCCGGCACTTGAAGATGGAAACCTCGTATGGAGGCGCTCTAAAGGCTCTAGCGACTCGGCAGTCATTGCTAATGAAGGACAAACATTTCAAAGCAGTGGCGGCCTAAAGGTTCTGAAAGGAAACCTGGGACAAGCGGTCATTAAGGTCTCTGCGGTCAAGAAAGAGCACCATGTAATTGAAGCCCCGGCAAAGGTATTTAACGACCAGAATGAAGTAGAGCGCGCCTATCAAAGTGGCGAGCTTAACTGTGATTGCGTTGTGGTGGTGCGCTTTAATGGACCAGCAGCCAACGGAATGCCTGAGCTTCACAAACTCATGCCACTGCTCGGTAACCTTCAGAATGATGGATTCAAGGTGGCGTTAGTGACCGACGGTCGATTATCCGGCGCATCAGGGAAAATTCCCGCCGCTATTCATGTCTCTCCAGAAGCGCTTAGAGGTGGCGTCATAGCCAAGATTAAAGAGGGTGACATAGTGCGGCTAGATAGCGTCAAAGGATGCCTAGAGGTACTCACCGACCTTGACTCCAGAGACTGTGTGAAAATAGATAACGAACTCGGTCAAATGACCTGGGGAAGAGGTCTTTTTGCGCATTGCCGCCAAACGGTTTCAGCGGCAGATCAGGGGGCGAGCTTTTTGTACCCAAGCCTAGAAAAACACACTTTGGATCCTGAACTCACCTAGAGGCTTTCGCCTTCAGTCAGGGTAAAGCCCATATCAAACACTTTTTGCTCAACAGTTTCTCCAGTTAGCGCCGATAGCAACAGCTCGGCGCTTTTTTTGCCTATCTCAAAACGCGGCGTTTCGATACTGGCCAATGTGGGACTAATGACTTTACCCATATCCAGTGAATTAAAGCCCACCACACTGATTTCTTCTGGCACTCGGCGCTGCTTGAGTCGGCACGCCATAATGGTACCGATGGCAATATCATCGTTAGTACAGAACACACCATCGAGCTCTGGTTGAATAAGCAAAGCTTTATCGAGCAAGGTGCCACCGAGCGGGAAGCTAGAGTGCTCTTTGGTAAGTATGTGAAGTGGTTCAAGACCCGCTTCAACGACGGCCTTATCGTAGCCCTGCATACGAAGCTGAGTACGTGTATCCATGCGAGCGCCAAAGTAAGCAATATTACGTTTGCCTTTAGCAATCATCTTCTTAACGACCGTATAGGCAGCGTCCATGTGATCAAGTCCTACTGCCATATCGATTGGATTTTGTGGTAAATCCATGGCTTCAACGACCGGAATACCCGCCGTCTTAATCATCTGTAAGGTACGCTCAGTATGATTGGTATCGGTGAGTATTAGCCCATCAACTTGATAAGAGAGAAACGCCTCAATTTTCTTCTCTTCGATATCCTTGTCATAGCTGTAGTGCGCGATCAAAGTATCGTAGCCAAGTGGATTGGTGACCGATTCAATCCCTTGTGCAAAGCTCGAAAAAACTTGGTTGGATAGAGAAGGAAGTAACACACCGATGGCTTTACTAGACGACTTAGACAGCATCGCTGGCGTTCGGTTATGGATATAGCCGAGCTCTTCCACCACCTGAGCAATCTTGTCTCTTGTGGCTTGTGCGACTGACTCAGGGTTTCGCATATAGCGACTTACCGTCATCTTAGTGATTCCAATGCGATCGGCGATATCTTGTAACGTCGGGCGCGAACGTTTAGCTTCCATAGTCATTCAACGAATTCTCAAGTGTTATCAAATGTTACTGTAACATTTTTAATATTGTAGAGGGAACGGAAAACAGTGATTTACTGAGGATCAGTATCATAGGAGGAGAATAAAGAGTTTTTATTCTTATTCAAATAGATAGGTAACATTTTCTAAATGATGTGTGTTCAGATCCTTAAAATAAAGGTGTGACGAGCGATCTCGCTCGCCACACTGAGTGTTAACGATATTCGTCATCAACCTTGATATCTAGGCAACGAGTTTCTGACAATGCCTTATACCATTGACCGGATTTCTTAACGCGACGATTGCGATTGTCGTCCAAGTCAATTTCCACCAAACCATATCGGTTCTTAAAGGCGTTCATCGGTGAAACGTTGTCGGTAAATGCCCACAGCATATAGCCCTTACAGTTTGCACCATCCTCAATAGCTCGCAGCAGGTGGTAAAGATGACGAGAGATAAAGTCGATGCGATAGTCATCCTGAATCTGACCATTCTCATCCTTAAACTGAACTTCGTTCTCAATGCCCATGCCGTTTTCACTAAGAATCCACTCAATGTTGCCGTAGTCATTCTTAATGCGCATTGCCATATCGTAAACGATAGCGGGATCAATCTCCCAGCCGCGAGAGAAGTTCATTTCACGACCCGGTAACTCGAAGCCACTGAAGTACTTCTTAGGGTGGAATGGCACATGTTTTGGCCACTCAGCCTCAGGTGCTTTCACTCGGTGTGGGTAGTAAAGGTTGGCACCAATGAAATCCACTGTGTTGTTCTTGATGATGGCAAGATCTTCCGCTGATGGCGCAAAATCAATACCGTTGCCCTTCAACAAAGTCAGTAGCTGTTCTGGATACTCACCTTTGATAGCAGGGTCTAAGAACACTCGATTGTAGAACAAGTCATACACTTCTGCCGCACGCTTATCGTGTGCTGCGCTTGAGCGAGGATAAGTAACCTCTGGGTTGAGAACCACTCCGATTTTGCCGTCATAACCGCCTTCACGGTAGGCTTTGACGATTTTCGCTGTCGCTAGATTCTTCGCGTGGTTCCACACCATCCACTTGTTGGTGTCCTGCTCATACGGGTAACGAATGGCATCGAGGAAGACGCGCGTTTGAACCACAATCGGCTCATTAAACGTAAACCAGTGCTTCACCTTGTGACCGTAACGTCTAAAGACCTCTCGCGCATAATGCACAAACATATCAACGACTTTAGGTGAGCTCCAGCCGCCATAGTTGTCTAAAAGGTAAGCTGGAAGTTCATAGTGTTCTAGGCAGAACATTGGCTCAATGCCTTTCGCCAACATAGTATCGATCACTTGATCAACATAGGTGGCATACTCTTCATCAACGATTCCCTGCTCATAGTCGAGCATAAAACGAGACCAGTTGATTGAGCTGCGGTAGTGGGTCAAACCCACCACCTGCATTAAATCAATGTCTTCGACATAGCGGTTGTAGAAGTCCGTTGCAACAGCAGGACCGTAACCATTGTGCCAAACCTTACGGTCGTTTTTGTACCAGACATCGATATAAGAGTCTTGACCTTCTTTCTTTCCACTCCAACCTTCGGTTTGCCATGCTGATGCAGCCGCACCGAGGATAAAGTCTTTTGGAAACTTCATAGAATATTGGGTCATTATCAATCCTTACGCTAATGCTTCTTTAGCTTCAACTTTCTCTTCTTCAGCTTCGAGGTTATCAAGCTGCTCTTTAAACTGGTTCTCACAAATCTTCACAAATGGTAGGTAGATGATGATTGCGGTAACAATACAAGCAAGCTGCGTTACCACGGCACCTAGTGAACCACCTGTTGCGAGCCATGCACTGAGTATCGGTGGACAGGTCCATGGAATCATTACCACCGCCTTGCCAGCGAAACCGATAGCTGTTGCGTAGTAACCAATAACACCAGTGACAAGTGGCGTGATGATGAACGGTATAGCAAGAACCGGATTAAGCATGATCGGCATACCAAATACCACAGGCTCATTGATGTTGAATGCACCCGGACCCACAGATAGCTTAGCGATTTCACGCATATCCTTACGCTTCTTACACACTAGGAATACAGCAACTAGAAGACCGATTGTGACACCAGAGCCACCGATGCTCATGTAGATATCCCAGAAAGGCATGGTAATAATGTTCGGGATTTCTTCACCATTTTCATAGGCAGTCATGTTCGCAGCAATCGCACCAAGTAGCAGTGGCTCACGAAGTGGTTTAATCATCTGGTTACCGTGAATACCCACTACCCAGAATACTTGAGCAAGGAACATCAGAAGCAGTACGCCAGGAAGACTTTGGATTGCACCCTCAAGTGGACGCTGAATCGCAGCGTAAGTCGCATCATAAAGCGTCATACCTGAGATTTCGTAGAATGCGAAACCGAAGGTCGCGATTGCAGTCACAGTAATGATCGAAGGTAATAGCGCCGAGAAAGAACTCGCAACATTTGGCGGTACAGAGTCTGGCATCTTGATCTGTAGAGAGTTCATAGTAAGTAGTTTGCTATATACCTCTACCGATAGAATCGCGATGAACATACCAAGGAATAGACCTTTCGTGTCCGTATACTGACGCGCAATCACGTTCGTTACTTCGAACGCTTCTCCAGCAACCACAACTTCATACGTCGTTGGGATGACGGCCACGAAACAGATCACGGCAAGCAGACCCGAATAAGCATTATTCTGACCATTAAGCTTACCGAGCTCGAGACCAATCATAAAGATGGCACCGATAGTCAGGAAGTTCAGCGTCGCGTAGTTGATTTGTCCCATTATTGGGCGGTATTCAGCAAGAAACGCAAAGGTTTCAAATGCTGCAAGACCCGACTGTGTCCCCATAACCATGTTAGAAATCAGTACGCCAAACGCACCAACGATAATGACTGGCATCAACATAACAAAGGCTTGTTTGATGGCCATGACATATTTCAGGCTAGTAAACCAGCCCGCCCAATAATTGAGCTTTTCTGTAAACGCATTATTCAGCACGATCTATCCCCTTAGGTTCGTGTTATCCATTTTTGTTACGGGTAACATTACGGGTAACAATTTCTAAAAACAAAGCAAAAACCGAATAAATGTTATCTTGAGCACGAAAAATTGGATAAATAGGCATCAAATTTGAACTACGTAACATTTTTGCCTTATGACGTCTTGATGAAGGCTACGTTACCCGTAACACTAGAAACATAAATCGAGCACAGAAGGTGCTCTTTACAGGAGAAGTGTTATGAAAATTCTATTGCTATGTTCTGCGGGTATGTCTACATCAATCTTGGTCAAAAAGATGGAAGAAGCTGCGAAAAATCAATCAATTGACGCTGAAATCCTTGCTGTGCCTATCGCTGAATTTGAAGCAAAACTAGCCGATTGGGACGTATTTTTGTTAGGCCCACAAGTGAAGTTCCGTCAGCAAGAATTCTCAACGCTAGCGGCTAAGCAAGGTAAAAAAGTTCTGGCGATCAACCCAATGGACTACGGTGCGATGCGCGGCGACAAAGTTCTTGCAACGGCAATCGAAGCGCTGAGCGAAACAGCTTAATTAGGGGTATTAAAGTATGGATTTAGAAGTCACTATCATGGGACTCATCTGCAACGCAGGTGAAGCAAGAAGCCTATCAATGGAAGCGATTAAATGTGCGCGTGAAGGCAATATAGACGGCGCTGAGCAATTCTTGGTGCAGGCTGATGAAGCGATCCGCCAAGCGCATTTAGTTCAAACCGAACTCATCGGTGCCGATGAAGGTGAAGGTAAGATCCCAGTCACCTTAGTGATGGTCCATGCTCAAGATCATCTAATGACGACCATTCAGGCAATAGAAAATGCCCGCGAAACCATCCATTTGTACCAAAGATTAGGCAAACTCGAACAAAAGGTCGCTAACAGCGCCGAATTAGCTTAGATCTAACCACGCCCTGTCTTCCCCCGCTCCTCGCTCGACAGGGCGACTTTTTCACATAGCGGTCAAAGCGCACAACAGATCCTCTGCGAACCTACTTGCTGATTAGCGTGACTTCCATCTTATATCTCACTGCAGTTTTGTATTACAATATGATGCCGTATTTGCACTGCGCTCGCTTTGCATGATCCTTTAGCGCCCAACTCAACAAGGTTTTTTGTGTCTTCTCAATCTTACATCCGAAAGAACTTCTCGCTTGCCTGGCCATTAGCACTCAATGCACTGCTGATGCAGTCAATGCTAATGATCGATACGCTGTTGGTCTCTCCTCTCGGTGAAATACCCCTCGCAGCAATGGGCATCGCCACCACTGTTGTCGCTTTTGTGCTCGGTATCCAGATGGCTCTGGCTAACGGTACACAATTGGTCCTAAGCCGCGCAGTAGGCTCTGGAAGAAAAGACGCACTTTCGAACTCTTTTTTGTCTGGCATGACAATCAACTTCTCTGTGGCGCTTCTGTTCTGGATCTTGTTAACCGTATTCGAGCAGCCTTTGCTGTCTCTGATAACAGATAAGCCAGAGCTAAATGGCGAAATCAGTGGATACCTAGATATCTCGAAGTACTTAGTCCTATTTACCGCCGTTACTCAGGTCATTACCGCACTATTCAATAGTATGGGGCGCAGTAAGATCCCGTTTAAAGGTTACCTGCTAGAGCTCCCTATTAACACGGCGCTTTCTTATGTTCTGATTCACGGTGTTCAATTAAGCGGTACTATTGAGTTTGCAGGAACTGGGGTTCAAGGCGCGGCAATGGGCAGCGTTATCGCTATCATCATTCGTATGGTGTTCTTATGGTGGTGTCTACGTTTAGAGCCTTTGGTCGAACTGAAAAAGCCTAAATCAATAGCAGCGATGCTTACCAATATGAAAAAGCATTTCACCGAGATTTTCCCTGTTGCCGCTAATGTGACCATTCTGTCGATCGGGGCAACAACATATCAATTGCTCTATGCTCAGCTAAACATCAACGCCTACGTAGCAATTACCTTAGTATTCCCTTGGATTCGCGCTGGTACGCAATTTATCACTGCATGGGCGCACTCTTCAGCGATTACCATCAGCCAAGCTATTGGCTCTCGTAAAATGGACGACCTGACGAAAAACGTCGACACCAGCATCGATGTGGCGGTCGGTATTTCAGTCGTTTGTGCGGTATTCTTTGCCGGGATGCATTTTGTGCTCGCGGATATTTACCCTGATCTTGATCCTGCCACCTATCAAGCCCTTGCCGTCATCGCTCCGCTTTACGTCTTCCTGCCGATTATTCGCGGCTACAACACAGTCCATGGGCATGTATTAAGAGCTCTAGGTAAAACTACTGCGGTATTTAAGATCAACTTTACGGGTCAGTGGGTAATATCTATCCCATTGTGTGCACTTATTATTCTTGGTTTTGATGGATCAATATTCTGGGCGTTTGCGGTGCAGCCATTTGAAGAAATGGTAAAAGCGCTGCCGTTTCGCTCGCTAGCACGTAAGTCTTTGAAAGAATTCGACATGAGCAAAGCAGATAAGCTTATGTATGATTAATAATTGCTAATTTCGATGATAAAAATCTAACTACTTTCAAGTCAGTCCAACATATCAATGTTGGACTGACTTTATTTTATGCCCTGGAAGTACCCCATAAGAATCACGCTTCTTGTAGTCACTTTCCTAATTGATTCAAGTAATACATCCGATAGAACTATCAATTATCGCAAGCTAGGTCACAAAAATCATACAATATATCGCCCCTTCCGTGACTGCAATCAAGCTACATATTCTTACAACTAGCAACACTTCGTTTAATCATACAATATTATTGCATACTAACACCAAGGAACGTGAAAGAGAGCGATATTATGCGAGTATCTAAAGTAGCAGCAGCGGTAGCCATCTCAACCGGACTTCTCATGGGTTGTAATGGTCCAGAAGTGATTGATGAAAATCCAGGCGGTGGTACCGGTGGTGGTACTACTCCTACGTCGGAGCTAGCCGGTAGTTATTGGCAGATTTCTGAAGAAGGTTCAGTAGCAGCTCAATCAAGCGCTGACTTGCCGAATGTGTATGTTTTCGATGGAACAACTCAGCGTTACTACAACGATGATGATGACCATGGTACGTACACCATTTACACGACAAGTTTCACTGAAGACATCGACGACAAAACACTGACTTTCACATATTACGGGGACGCTGGTGAAGTCGTAACTACTGGTACTTATTCAGTTGAAAGCGGTGCATTGAGCATCGATACGGACAACTCAGGTACACTTTCTGGTGCAGATCAATCAGAAAATAGCGCAGTTACAGATGCTGTTACTGCAGCGAACGACGATGCTGGCTTCAATAACTCTGTTCAAATCCTAGATACATTGACGACAGATGTCGGTGAGCTTCGTCTTAAGCTTTCAGATTCATCAACAGGCGCGACTGTTGACAGCATTGCATCAGGTCGTTTGACCGTTGACGTCGTTTATCAAGAACATGAAGATACGGTTCAAGATGCAGACGGCACCGGAGATAACGCATACATCTCTTTTTACACCAACGGTACTTCCAATAAAAACCTATATGGTGAAGTGATTCTTAGCGAAGGCAAAGTTCAATACCGCGGTGCTGGTGTTGGCGGTGTAAGCGGCGGTTCAATCACCGATGCAGGCGGCACTTTTACCAATGGCGAAGATCTAGCTATCGAAGTGACTTGGGGCAACGACGAGTTTAAATTTACAGTTAACGGTGAAGAGTTCACAGGTGAGATTACTGAGAATGCACCAGTAACGGTTATTTCATTGAAGATTGGTGACACTAGTAACACAACCAACTTTGAGTTTATCGGAGATAACCTAGCGGTTTATTCAAGTGACAGCGGCACCGAAACCCTAGTATTTGAAGATGACTTCGACAACTACGCTGTAGGGCAAAACCTATCAGGTAATCCATACAACAGCAGCACATCTGAAGCGACGGTAGTTGGTGATGGCGACACTACAGATCCAACGGAACCAACTGATGTTACTGACGATTTTGAGTCATACACAGTAGGCGATCTAATTAGCGATGCAAGCGGCGCTTGGACTACAGCCAACATCAAAGATGACGCTGATGGTACAACAACCGCAGAAGTTGCTGTTGACCCGGCAAATAGCGAAGAGAAATCTCTGTATCTAGAAGACAAAAACTCAGCAACTAAACCATTTGCGATGCGTGCATTTACTGCTCCGGCAGCTGCAGGTTCGGTATCTCTAGATGCTTACTTCCCATCGACTAACACTAAGTCTACGTACATCAACATTGGCGACGGCAAAAACAACTCAGATCGTTACTTCGAGCTGAATCAGTCAGGCACTAAGTTAAAATATGAAGCGGGTAGCGACGATGTTGAGATTGCGAGCGATATTGCTCTTGATACGTGGCACTCATTCACTATTTCGTGGACAGACGCGGGACTAGTCACAGTCACTATGAATGGTCAAACAATCGCAACTGACATTGATCAAGCGACGACTGGACTCGATTCTAGCATCGTACCTTCACAGCTAACGCTTTACACAGGTGACAACAGCAGCACAGTCAACACAGCCTACTTCGATAACGTAGACTCTGAACTGTTCTAATTACGCCACATAACCTCCAACCGGCTCGGCATTGCTGCCGAGCCTTTTTTAAGATTTCTAACTCCACACCAACATTGTAAGTAATAAGCAAAGCTGCTTTTGGGGACACGTGTAGGGTGTCCCATTTTTTTGTTTTAGGACGTTACCTATGATGCATCATGCTCGAAAGCTCGCACTTTCCACCCTTATCCCACTTATTCTGACCGCTTGCGGCGGGACTAACTCAGGCAATTCCGGTATTCCCAATACACCTGATATCGATGATTCTGGAAATTACTATGTATTGAGTAGCGCTTCGCTCGTATCGGATGGTCCAGCCAATATGGATACCTACGATTTGATCGAAAGTGTTCTCGGAGTAGGCTCTATTGAAGCGCCTGACCTCTATGGTGAGCATAACCACAGCGGGGTAAAACACATCACAGAAGACAGCGATAATCAGGTCGGCGACTATTTTCGTTTTACCATTCATCGTGACCTAGATGGTGATCGAGACACGGGTAAGACCGATCGCCAACGCAACGAAATCAAAGTATACGACAAGTCTGAAGACTCACTCAAAGGCTTCATGGACAAGACATTTGAGTACCGCTGGAAGTTTCGAATCGATGAAGATTTCGCTGTCACCAGCCACTTTACCCACCTATTTCAGCTCAAGGCGGTCTCTGACTTTGGCGACCCTGTCAGCCAACCCTTAGTCACCATTACCGGCAACACCAAGAGTGGCGTCAGTGGATTGGAAGTACGTCATGTCGATAGCCAAGACGCTAAGACCATGCTCCTTCATACCTCACAGCTAGGCATTGATTGGGCGACTCAAATACAAGGACAATGGCTAGAGGTATTTGTACGCGCAAAGTTCAGCGAACAAGGCTCACTGGAAATGTCAGTGACACCACTTGGGTCTGAAACACCGTTGTTTACTGTCAATGAACAAAATATCGAGCTTTGGCGCTCTGGCAGCAATGGTAGTACCGACAACTTTGTACGACCGAAATGGGGTATCTATCGCTCTCTCAATGACAAAGCGGGACTGAATGCTGGGGAGGACGAAGTCTGGTTTGCAGACTTTGAAATAAAAGAAGTTCAAAAGATCGAGCAGTAATCCAAAAAGTGCCGTCATCCCCTTGAAAAAAGGGATCTCTCGCAGCGGTTGAAAACGTAAATTAGTCATTACTTTTCAGTTAGCTACGCGCTGTGGGAGATCTTCACTTTCGCGATGTATGGACTCCCTCCCTCAAGAGGGAACTAAAATTACTGGTGACGAAACCATAATCCTTAGGAGTCCATACATGAACAAGTCTACGACCATTGCTATTGATTTAGCAAAAAACTCATTCCAAGTTTGTAAGCTGGTTGGCAATCATGTCGCTACAGAGAAACCATTCAGTAAAGCCAAACTGAAATCCTGGTTACTCAAACAACCGCCTTGCACCGTCGTAATGGAGTCCTGTGCTACTTCTCACTTCTGGGGGCGTTTGTGCCAATCCGTAGGGCATAACGTTATCTTGATCGCGCCAAAGAATGTCTCACCATTTCGCACTAATCAAAAAACAGACAAGAATGATGCAATGGCCATTGCAGTCGCAGCTAAACAGCCAAATGTTCACTTCATTGCAGTCAAATCTGTAAGGGCGCAATCACTTCAATCCATCGACAAGATGAGACAGCACTTGGTCGATACAATCACTGCTACTAGCAATATGATTAGAGCACTAATTGCCGAGTTTGGGATTGATATTCCACGCGGAACGTCCGCTTTTGGAAAGCAAGTCCCTTTCGTCTTGGAAGATGCTAAAAATGGCTTACCGGATATTGTCAGAGAACAAGTATCGACAATGTATTGGTTGTACCAAGACCTTACAGATAGGAAAGAAAAGGTCGTAAAACAACTCAACAATGAGATTCAACAACAACCGGAATGTCGTGCTCTATCTGCTCTTGAGGGCGTAGGTAATGTCAATGCATTAGCCTTGTATCTCTCGATAGGTGAAGGTGGTGGCAACTTCAAGAATGGCCGTGAAGCTTCTGCGTGCATTGGCCTGACACCAAAACAGTACAGCACTGGTGGCAAGACTGTACTTTTAGGTATTGGTAAAAAATTCGCCTGTAAACGAATACGAGCTAATTTGATCCAAGGTGCTCTCGCTTTTGTTCGGGTTGTCGACCGAAGGGAGCCTAAGACAACAAAAGAGGCTTGGGTCAAAAGCCTGATAGAAAGAGCAGGGCTTCGAAGAGCAGCAGTTGCTCTCGCTAACAAAACAGTCAGAACGGCATGGTCAATGCTTAATCACCACCAACCATACCGATTACCCGAACTAGTTTAAGTACCTTATTTAGATTACAACCAAGAGTAAGACGAAAACAGGTAAGACCGACCCTAACGAGCCAGATCATCCTCATGGTACTAGGTACCTTTTTCGCGAAGTGGCATTAGGGTGCGAAAACATCAAGGGGCAGAGTTCGCTACTCAACAAGAGCCCGAATATGCGCATGCTTCCTACTTATTTCCGTCCTCTAGTTGCAATCTAATGGGAGTCCATATATGAAGATGACGCGTGTTTTTTAAAGGTGATAGATTGTGTCGTTTCAATTATTTCTCGTGATGTCTATACCATTTACCCACTCCAAACGCCCTGAGCAATAAAGACACACTTATTAACAGTTTTGTGGGCAAACTTTACCCATTTTGTGAACGCCATCCGCTATACTGCACGCGAATTTATCGATACAACCACTTATTGCTAAAGGTTCATCATTGCTTAAACGTTGCTATCATCTGCTTGTTACACTGCTTATTACTGTATGCGCTCATACTGTAATCGCAGGCGAGCACCTGACGTTTGACTCTGCAACACTTGATAACCACACCATTACCGCACTAACGTTTTCTGAAGAAAACACCAACGTTATCGATTCCAATACCGACGATGAAGGCTCGGTACTCAATGACAATCTCGGTCCCTATTTTCTATCGACTTCAAGACGTATCATCGAAGATGGTCATGGTTCTGCGGTCAATACGGCGCCTGACTACTTTCTTCTGATTACCTTTTTGACTCCAAAGCTACTTGATGTCGCTATGGAGCCATCTCCACTTATTAGCCCACAAAGCGATTGGACGAGCAGCGCTCGCTATGCCTCTTCGCGGCTGTCTGGTTGGAAAGAAGCCAATACCCTCTACGTTCAAAAGCACGCACGCCACAGTTAACTCTCTCGGCTCAGTCTGCCTGAGTCATTGCCACGCGCAGCCCAATAGCCATTTAGGTCGTTTCCCTAGCTGATCACGCTTACCCGTTGATCAAAGCTACCAGACTGTTTTTCCAATATTTAGAAAAACAGCTGTGCCTTATTTCGTCATGACCCTACGGCTGCGCTCGACACAACATTATTGTGAGAGTTCTATTGTGAAAAAACGTAACTCGCAGCCTATCAATAGGTTTGCTAAGTGGAAATACATCGTTCTTATCACGACCCTAGTCGTGATGCTTTTCAGCGCACTGCCGTCTATCTATGGCGAAAATGCGGCGCTTCATATCAATCATCGAGGGCAGCAGTCCGATGCAACCAGCATCGCTCAACACCTGACCCAATCCGGCATCACGCCGTCTTCCATTAAGCAAGACGGAGACACCACCGTTGTCATTTTAGGCAGTGCCGAGCAGCAGGCCGAAGCACAGGCGATACTCAAAAATCACCTAGATGAGTCCATCACGGTGGCACTCGCCATGGAAGCCGCTGCACCCCAGTGGCTCTTGAATGCTGGCTTTAGCCCAATCGCTCTGGGCTTAGATCTTCGAGGTGGTGTCCAGTTCTTGCTTGAAGTGGATATGGCGCCCGTCTATCAAGCTCACCAACAGTCAGTAATTGATGAGTTCACCTCCGAGTTTCGCGCCAGCCGAGGTCGAATCACCAACGAGGGAGTACAGCTCACCTTGTTTGGAGATAGCGATAATAGCCGGGCGCGCAGCTTTGTTCGTCAGCAGTTTCCAAACTGGGATCGCTCGATACAAGATAACGTCATTCGCTTGACCCAATCCGATGATGAGAAAAGCACGCTGCGAAACTTAACCGTGCAGCAGAATCTACAGATCATGCGCGAACGTATCGCAGAGCTCGGCATCACCGAAGCCTCAGTGCAGAGACAAGGTGAAAACCGCATCCGTATTGAGCTACCTGGGGTACAAGACCCGGCAGCAGCCAAAGACGTGATTGGTGCCACGGCTTCATTGGCGTTTCATGCAGTCGCCGACACTCGCTCTAGCCGAGCGCTGACACTCATGGACAACGACAATCACCCTATCACGCTTGAACGCCGCGCCATCTTAGGCGGCGAGCACATTATCGATGCACGCGCTGGCGTGGGTGATATGGGGGCAGCAGAGGTGAACATTTCGCTGGATGTTTCTGGCGGTAGAAAGATGTCTCAGTTCACTCGCAGCAACATTGGCAATCCGATGGCGACGGTCTACAGCGAATACAGTCGTAATGCCAAAGGTGAAAGCGAACAAGTAAGTAAAGTAATTAGTGTTGCGACCATACAATCACAGCTTGGCAGCCGCTTTCGTATTACTGGTGTTGGCAGCATGCATGATGCTCAAGAACTGGCACTTCTTCTGCGCGCAGGGTCACTCACCGCACCGGTCACCATTATTGAAGAACGCACCATTGGCCCATCTCTGGGCGCTGAGAACGTTAAAAACGGCTTTGCTGCTCTCGCACTTGGGCTTGGTTTAACACTCACATTTATCGCACTTTGGTACCGCCGACTCGGCTGGGTGGCTAACACAGCACTTATCGCCAACATGGTGTGTTTATTTGGTCTTATTGCCTTGCTACCCGGCGCTGTGCTTACCCTGCCAGGTATTGCCGGGATGGTTTTGACCGTCGGCATGGCGGTAGATGCCAACGTGCTTATCTTTGAACGCATTAAAGACAAAATGCGCGAAGGACGCACCTTTGCTCAGAGCATTGATCGGGGCTTCCAAAGTGCCTTCCACTCTATCTTCGATGCCAACCTCACCACCATGATTGTGGCGATCGCACTCTATGCCATTGGTAATGGTCCAATTCAGGGCTTTGCGATCACTCTCGGGCTCGGTCTTCTTACCAGCATGTTCACCGGCGTATTCTTGTCTCGCGCCATCATCAACCTCGTTTGGGGGCGTGACCAACGCCGTGAAGTAAGGGTATAACCATGTCGATTACACATCGTTCACTCAGTCAAATTCGTCTTAGCATGTCGGCTTTGTCGGCAGTGGTGTTTCTCTCTGCCATTTTGGTAATGGCTACTAATGGCTTCAATTGGGGACTGGACTTCACCGGGGGCATCGTCGCCGAGGTTCGTCTGGATCCCTCCATCATGGCGACCGAGCTAAAACACTGGCTAGACAGCACCTTAATGCAAGATGTGCATGTGGTGAGTTCATCAGAGCCAGGTCGCTGGATACTACGCTATAACCAGATTGGCGAGGAAACTGTAGCGTTAGCTCCAATGCTGGAGTTAATCAGTGGCTCGGTTGAAGTTCTCAACAGCAGCATTGTAGGACCACAAGTCGGGCAAGACATGGTTGAGCAAGGCAGCATCGCCATTTTGGCCTGTTTCGCTTTGACGATGCTCTATCTCAGCTACCGATTCGAGTGGCGTCTTGCCCTTGGGGCTTTGGTGGCACTGATTCACGATATCGTGATTGTGCTCGGGCTGTTCTCGTTGCTTCAAATGGAGTTCAACTTGACGATATTGGCAGCCGTATTGGCGGTATTAGGCTACTCGCTCAATGACTCCATCATCATTGCCGATCGCGCTCGCGAGCTCTTTAAAGCAAAGCCGAATGAGTCAGCGGACAGGCTCATCAACGACTCAGTACGTGCAACTTTCTCTCGCACCATCGTGACATCAGGTACCACGCTGGTGACAGTCTCGAGCCTGTGGATTTTGGGCGGCGCGGAGCTAGAAGGGTTCGCGATTGCGCTTTGCGTCGGAATTGCTTGCGGTACTTGGTCCTCGATCTCAGTTGGCGTCACCTTGCCTCAATTAATTGGCGTCGATCCGAAACACTATGTCGCTAAATCAGCAAGCTTGGGAGACGAGATGCCATGATCCGATTTTTGAAGCAAGAATTTGTCCTACCGTTGGCGATCATCACGGTCTTTCTGTTCAAGCTTGGTGGTGACGGCTTGTTGCAAACACAGATGTTCTCGGCGCTCGGTATTGCCTTGGCTTTAGGTTTGTTTGCTGTTGTCATGTCCGCCATCTTTGCTGTTGTGAGACACTCTGATGCACTGGCGATAAAGCTTGGTGACCCCTATGGCACCTTGATTCTCACCCTCTCGGTGATCCTACTCGAAGTCGTGATGATCTCATCGGTAATGCTCACCGGTGAAGCCAACCCAATATTAGCTCGAGATACCATGTTCGCGGTGGTAATGACGGTGCTCAATGGCTTGGTGGGTATCACACTTCTGCTTGGCGGCATTAAGTACCACACACAGAAATACAACCTAGATGGCATCAAGTCCTATATGGTGGCGATTGTGCCGCTCGCACTGCTGTGTTTAGTTCTACCCAACTTTACCAGCGTGACTGAGTCTGGCGCGATGTCCACTACCTTGATGGCGACGCTAGTGCTCACCTCGATTGCGCTGTATGGCTTCTTCCTGTTCATCCAAACACGCAGCCATACACATTTCTTTATGGACGAAGACCATCAAGATGACCATGAGTTCCATGGACCGTTGGGCAGTAACCTTTACCATTCCATCATGCTGGTTGGCTATCTGACCGTTGTCATTCTGCTCGCGAAGAGCCTAGCAATCCCTATCGATGGCACGGTCACGTCCCTTGGCGCTCCGGCAGCAATTGGCGGCCTAATTGTAGCGATCTTGATCCTTGCACCGGAAGCCGTTGGCGCAGCCAAAGCGGCGCTGAACAATCAACTGCAACGCGCGATGAACCTGTTCTTCGGCTCAGTGTTGGCGACGATTGCGCTTACCGTGCCTGCGGTATTGCTGATTTCCAATGTGATTGAGCAGCCCATTCGACTCGGACTGGAGCCTGCCGAAATGGTGCTACTGGTCACCACCATTATTATGACTAGTGTCAGCTTTAGTAGTGGCAGAACCCACTCTCTCAATGGAGCGGCCCACTTAATCCTGTTTATTGCCTACATCATTTTGATGTTTGAGTAGCTTGGTCACCCAGCACCCAACAGTGCTGGGTTTGATGACAACACGTTTTAGGACACCCTATGCAAGAGATTTTAGTCGCCGTTTGGCACCACGATTTTGAAACGCTGCAAAGCGTGAGCTCATTGAAGGGATTCATACTTCTACTAGCGGTGATACTGCTGCTTGAATCCAGTTTCGTCTTTTTGCCTCTGCCAGGCGACAGCTTGGTGTTATTTGTAGGCGGTTTGGTAGGGTTAGGAATTATAGATTTTTACCCCGCCGCGGCAGCGCTATGGCGCCGCTTCGCTCGGCAGTATCAATGCGTACCTACAGGGCCGGGTATTGCACCAAACGCGATTTATGCCTTTTCTAACCCGATTACTACCAGACGATTCACTTCCTAGAGCCAAACATCTGCTAAGTAAATATGGCTTCTTATCGCTATTTATCTCACGCTTCATCCCGTTCGTTCGCGTGCTAACGCCTATGTTGATGGGGCTATCGAAGCTGAGTTTTTGGCGAACACTGAGCATCAGCATCACAAGTTCAGTGACATGGTGTTTGGTACTGTTGCTCGCGGGCAAATGGATAATGATTCATCCAAGGCTTTATGACTATCAAGAGATGATCTCTAAAGCGCTGGTTGTCACCAGTTTACTGCTGATGATGAGCGCCATTATTGGTTTGCTGTATCGATACGTTACGTCGCGTAAACGTGATGTGAGAATCTAAAAGTATAGAGCTCAACCTCTGTTAAGCGGTTGAGCTCATCATCGAAGAAGTCTGTATCCCATAAGTAATCGCCTCCCCCTTTCTTATCAATATCTCTCTAAACGATTAACGACATCATTAGGATTTCGACTCGCTGACCCACGCACATTACTGACTCCAATCTAATAAATAACCAGTCACGCCTCTTTCCTCTGCTTGCTGGGAATTCAATCACATTCATCCATTGAATTATCGAATGGAAACTAATTCGCTCAAACAATGAACAAGATGTCTAATAGCGCCATAAAGAAAAGTCATCACATTACTGAAGAGTTGCAGATGCATAACGCCATCAGATGAAGGGCGACTCAGAACAATGTGACTAGTTATTGGCTGACGCTGGCGACAAGAACCCTAACCCCCTTTGAAAAGCATACAGAGACACATCACCATGAAAAAGTTAATCCTTACCACTATCGCTGCATCTGTTCTAGTTGGTTGTGGCGGCGGTTCATCTTCCCCGTCTAAGACTGCACCTAAGTCCGCAACGCCCAAGTGTGAGGTCGGCCAAATCTGGAATGCGGAAGAAAAAAAATGTGTAGCCGTTAAGGATCGTGAAGTTCTACCACCACTACCTAAGCCGCCAGTAACAAAACCTAACCCGCCAACAGGGGAACACTGCAGCACCAACAACAAGTATGTGCAGCGCGAATATACCCATAGAGATTCTGGCCCTCGCGGTCGTTTCGAGCTCGCTGGTACTGATACCAACCTAGTGACGAACAATTGCAACGACGTTGATTACGAATCATATCGAGCACCAACCTCTACCGAGTCTCTAATTGCAGGTGGATATGAACTTCAATACTACGCAGGTGTAAAGCGCTATCAAAACGAAATCCCCGCTGAATATGCTGGCCATGCTTCTATTCGATTGAAGTTAGTCACTGCCAGCAGCGTGGATAATGTCGAGATCTGGGAAGCTACCACCACTTCCAATGTGCAAATTGAAGCACCTAGTGAAGCTAAGACTCTGGGCGCTACTCATTGCGAACTAGGTTCTCGTATGACATATCGCATGTTGATTCGTGACAATGCGTTTGTAGAATTCCGAAAGGGCAAGAACGGTGGCACCGCTCGTATTGATTGCGTGGATAGTGCTGGTCAGTCGGTATATGACACAAGCGGTGATATTCGCCTAACCAACGACTTTGAATATGACATGAGTGTTAGCAATTATAACCCGGTAGTCACTGCTGTGTGGGAGCAGTATGGCGCACTTGGTATGCGAACGAAATTCAATGAGGCTATGTTCCTAGCGAGTGAAAAGAAATCCAACTAGAGGTATAGCTCGATTTGCACTAAAAGCGTTCATCGATTTAAGCCTGAACTCGTGCACATGCTAACCGCATTGTTAATGCGGTTTCAAAAATTGAGCTTTTGGTGAACACTGAGTATCACTATTTAGCAAGGGCTCAACCTCTATTACAAGGTTGAGCCCACTATGGATTACTGAGGTAACAGCTGATTACTCAGGTAAAGGTTGATTACAATGACCAGTGAATCCGCTGCCAGCCCTTCTTTTCACCGAGCGCTTTTAACAGCGAACACGGGTTTATCAAATAGGCGTAGTCAGCAAACTCACACAATGGTCGGTCATTGATAGAGTCGGTATAGAAATGGATTTCAGAGTACTGCGTCGTACTCTCTATCAGCCATTGCTCCAGCCTCGCCACTTTGCCTTCTCGATAAGTCGGAATGCCGTCTATTCGAGCGGTGTAACAGCCGCCGTCTTCCGCCAAATCAATCCCCATCGCCTCATCAATGCCGATACGTTTACCGATAGCCGACACCAAAAAGCTCACAGATGCAGAGATGATCACCGTCTGAATGTTATCACGCTTAAGCTGCTCAATCAGTGTCGCTGCTTGTGGAAATAGACGAGGCATGATTTTCTCATCAATGCACTGCTCCACCAGCAAAGAGACGACCTCTTTTGAGACACCAGACAGAGGTGACATGGAAAACTTTAAGTAGTCTGCCATATCCATATTACCTTGTGCGTAGAGTGCCATTAAGCGCTCGTCTTCTTCCAAAAAATCAGGTGCGGTCGCTATCCCTTTTTCCACCAAGAATCGGTTCCACAGCATGGCACAATCCGCATCAAACAGCGTCTCGTCCATATCGAATACATAAAGGGGTTTAGACATTCTAAGCTCTCACTGGTTGAATTTCGTTTAGGTTAAACAGCAGCTCCAATTGACTGCCAACAGACAGCAAGCGTTCTGATGATCGGTTCAGCAAGTCGACAGTAAGCTCGCAATCATCTACGTCTACTTGGTAGCGAATCACATTACCCAGCAACTGGTGATTCTTAATGACACCAGTTCGCGGTGCAGAAATATGCTCGCCATACTGACGCCCTTGCTCGCGCACATAGATGGACTCTGGACGAATGGCGACTTTGCTGTTCACTTCAAGATCAAATAGTGATTTGGCTTGCGCTGCCTCCACCAGATTGTAGTGCCCCATAAAACCAGCAACGAACTCATTCACCGGATGGGTATAAATAGTCTCTGGCTCACCTTGCTGAACAATCTCGCCTTTATTCATCAAGAAGATACGATCAGACATAATCATTGCTTCTTCTTGGTCATGGGTGACAAAGATAGTGGTCAGATTAAGCTCTTTTTGAATAGTACGGATTTGCTGACGCAGGTTCTTACGGATTTTGGCATCGAGCGCAGACAAAGGCTCATCCAATAACAAGATCCTCGGTTTAACCACCAAAGCTCTAGCAAGGGCAACACGCTGCCTTTGACCACCAGATAGCTGGTGCGGGTACTGTTTCTCTTTGCCCGTCAATTCCACCAGCTCGATCACCTTGGCAACCTCGCGCTCTATCTCCGCCTTAGCCAGCTTTTGCATCTTGAGACCGAAGGCTATGTTTTCTACCACTGTCATATTCGGGAATAGAGCATAGGATTGAAATACCATGCCGATGCCTCGCTGCTGAGGCGCTGCGTGAGTGATATCGACTCCATCCACTAAAACCTGACCACCCTCTACCGGATTCAGTCCTGCGAGACTGCGCAGTAGTGTCGATTTTCCACAGCCACTAGGCCCGAGCAGAGTGATGAATTCCCCTTTTTCAATCGTGAAGTCGATGTCTTCGAAAACCGTGTTATTGCCGAATCGTTTGGTAAGTTGACTAACAGATACGTAGCTCATGATTTGCCCTTTTGTTGTTGACTGCTAAAACGGCTGGCAAGCCATGTCAGTAGGAAGATAAAGAAAAAGTAAGTCATCACTAACGCAGAGGTAAAATGACCACTGGTTTGACGCATGTTGTAGAGATAGATTTGCAGCGTTTCGTAACGTGTTCCCACCAAGATATTGGCGAACACAAATTCTCCCAATAGGAAAGAGAAAGATAAGAACAGCGACGCCAACAAACCCTTCTTCAAATTCGGAACGATGATCAAGAGGAACGCCTTGGTCGTGCTCGCGCCTAATAAGTGCGCCGCGTCCATCAAATCGTTCAAGTTGATCGCTTCGAAACTGTTGGATATCGCACGATACATAAACGGCAGCGCGATGGTGAAGTAGGTGCCAATTAAGATCCATGGCGTGCCAACCAAAGGCACCGCACTGTCAGCATAAATCTGTAATAGTCCCACCGAAGAGACCACTGGCGGCACTGCGAACGGCAGCAGAATAAGCACGTTCATCACTTTGTCGAGCTTTGGAAAGTAGTAAAACACCACAAAAATCGCCGGTAGGATCAACACCACACTCAATGCTAAGGCAGCGAAGCAAACCAACAGCGAACGCCCAAATGCCGCCAGAAAGCGTGAATCGGTAAGCAGCTGAATGTACCAATTGAAGGTAAAGCCGTCGGGTAAAATGGTGGCTCCCCAGCTTGAAGATAGGGAGTACACTAAAGTCGCGATGATCGGAATCAGCATCAGCCCAACTATGCCGTAGACAATGGCTTTGTGATAGTAAGTACTAACATTGCTTGTTAGCTTTTTGCTAGCGAGAGATTTGCTATTTTGAAGCATGATAACTCCTCGACAATAGCCACTGATTGATAACCGTAATGAAGGCGAGAATCGCCATTAGAATCACCGAAATGGCGGCAGCCAAATTCGGTTCAAGGAACAAATCACCCGATACTAAGCTCGCGATACGCACGGTAATCACGTTGTAGTTGCCCGTGGTCAGTGCGTAGACACTGGCGTATGCACCCATTGCGTTAGCAATCAAGATAATAAAGGTGCCAAGCAGCGCAGGAGACAGCACTGGCAGAGCAACCTGAGTCCAATACTGATGCGTTTTTGCACCAAGCAGCGCCGACGCGGACTGCCAATCGTCTTGCAGCGCATCAAACGCGGGATATAAGAGCAGCACACCTAATGGGATTTGGAAGTAAATGTAGATGACCAGAAGTCCCCATTTACCATAAAGGTTGAATCCCTCGATTAAACCATACTGCTTTAGGAGCAGCGTGACCGCACCGTTCACACCCAAAATGATGATAAAGGCGAACGCTAGAGGCACGCCGGCGAAATTACTGCTCATGTTAGTAAAGGCAATCACCCCATCGCGCAGCCGACTGCCGACTCTGCGCAGCGACGACACCAGTAGCGCAGCTATCGCGAGACCAATCACACTCGACCACACCGACAACCAAATACTGTTACTAAAGGCTTGAATCATGAAGCTGGAATCAAATACCTCTAGGTAATTGTCCAGCGAAAACTCGCCATCGTATTGAAAGCTATTGAAGAACACCCAAACCATTGGGGCGAGCTGAAAAAGATAGAAAAATAATACAAAGGGCGCGAGCCACAGGACGGGTTTAAAACGATTCCACATAGACGCGCCTTGGCGAGACTGCGTGCTGCCGTTGCTAGGCGTTTCGATTACTGAGCTACTCATAGCGCGATCATTTCCGGTGAATAAGGCTTACGATGCTCAAGCCCGAGAAGCTGACAACACAGCCCACAAAGCTCTGTTTGCTTCACGGTGGTTTCAGCATGGGTAAAGGTGTCGCCAATGACAAACAGCGGGACTTCACGCTCTTCAGGCAAGATTCCGCCGTGCGAAAGGTCATCGTTCATACCGTGATCACTCGTCACCATCACTTGATAACCCGCATCGACCCAAGTGCTGATGTAGTTCGATAGATAGATATCTGCCGCGCGAGCGCTGTTTCGATATTGCCTCGAATCCAAACCATGCTTGTGCCCTGCATCGTCGATATTCATTGGATGGATTAGGAGAAAATCTGGATTGACCTGCTGTCGGAGTGATTCCGCATCAAGGAACAACGCCTCATCAGGGTAGTGATCCCAATGATAGAAACGTCCATGCTGAATGTTGAGTGACTCATCGTCGGTGAAACGGTCACGCACTGCATCATACGGGGCTCGGTTGTAGAGTTCGCTCACCCAGTGATAAGCAGCCGCCGCCGTTACCTTGCCCTGTGATTTGGCGAGGCTAAAGATGGATTCTTCATTCGATAGGCGGACAATTTGATTGTTAACAATGCCGCTTAAGACAGGTGGCACACCAGTCAAAATACACTCATAGAGTGGCCTCGACATGGATGGAAGCTCACACTGAATTGGGTATAGGGTTGCTTTTTTCTGCTCGATTAAGCCGTTCAAGTAGCCCATGCAATCACGGGCTACTTGATAATTGAGACCATCGAGGACAACAAGAATGACCTTATTGCTCATACTTACCTCTTACTTAGGTTCTCAAATTACTGCTGGTGAATAAGCACGTTTTCTTGCCACTGACGAGGCAGACGGCGCGCTGATTTTTCCCATGCTTTAAAGTCCGTCACAGGGTGCACGTTGCCGTACTGGTCGTTTGAAATCAGCTTTTCTTGAATCGATGCAGGCAGCTCAACATTGGAGCGGATTGGGCGGGCATAGCCCTCTGCTAGGTTGATTTGACCGCGGTCGCTAAAGATGTGCTCACGAGCCAGTTTCGCCGCGTTCGGGTTCTTCGCGTACTTGTTGATGATGGTGGTGTAGCCAGAGATGACCGAACCATCTTGTGGAATGTTAACGCTAAAGCGCGAACGGTCGATTTGGTCACGGTAGTTCAGCGCGTTGAAATCCCAAAGGATAGCAACTTCGACTTCGCCTTTTTCAAGGTTCGCAATGCTTGGGTCTGTATATGACAAGCGGCCCTGTTTAGCTAGCTTTGAGAAGAACTCAATAGCAGGTTTAAGGTTAGATTCATCACCGCCATTAGCAAACGCTGCAGCTAGCACAGCGTTGTTTGCTTGTGCTGCGACACCCACATCACCGACTGTGACCTTGTAGTCACCTTCCAGTACGTCTTGCCAAGAGGTTGGCGCGTCTTTCACTAGGTTATTGTTCGAGATAAATGCGATAGTACCGGTATACGCCAGCGCCCAGTGACCATCTTTGTCTTTCGCCCAATCAGGAATGTCATTCCAAGTTGTTGGTTTATAAGGCTGCGTCACGCCCTTTTTGTACCGCTACGCGTGCAAAGGCGAAACCCACATCACCGATATCCGCTGTCGCATTTTTCTTTTCTGCTTCAAACTTAGCAATCTCTTGCGCCGAGCTCATATCAGTGTCTTGGTGCTTCAAGCCGTAAGTAGACTTAAGGTCATTCCAAGTATCTTTCCAGTTTGCCCAGCTACCAGGCATACCCACACTGTAAACCGCCCCTTCTTTCTTAGCAGCCTCAGCGAGCGCTTGCACGCTGTCGTCAGCCATAGCAGTCGAAGAGATCGCCGCAGCAATCAAAGTGGCAGTGCCAAGTTTTGCGATACTTGCACGGTTAAGCAAAGTTTTCATTGTCTCTATCCTTCTGGACTAGGTCAGTAAGTTCACTTTTTATGCTATTTCGCAAATGTGACAATTTAGGGCAGAGTTTTTGACGGTTTTGTGGAGGTTAAATGGCAGAAATGCGTCAGTTTGATGAAGGGAGTGGGTGGAGAGCTTGCTCTCAACGCGCGTCATTCCTGCGTAGGCAGGAAACTACTTGAGGTCTGGTGCGCGCTTGTAGAAGATCCCTGCCTGCGTAGGCGCACGGCCAGTGGGATGACGATGAATTGAGGTTAGATGAAATAGCTTTACTTTTTATTCCTCTGCTCGTGCGCCTATCCAGAGAGATGATCTTGCTCCCGACGCGCGTCATTCCTGCGCAGGCAGGAATCTACTTGAGGCTTGGTGGGCGCTTGAAGAAGATCCCTGCCTGCGTAGGCGCACGGCCAGTGGGATGACGGCCATTTTGGATCAGGAAGAGGTGACTTAGTGCTTATACCTAAACGTATTACTATCATCAATCACATCAATCTTCACCGGTAAAGTACCAGCATTGATGTTCCCAATCTGCTCAAACGACTTACGTGAAAGATCAATCACTCGCCCTTTCACAAACGGACCTCGGTCATTAATTTTCACATCGACGCTTTTGCCATTATTGGTATTCGTCACCCTGACAATAGTGCCAAACGGAAGCGTTTTATGAGCCGCAGTATAGGCTCTCATATTATAGCGCTCACCACTTGCGGTGCGTTTGCCATGGTATTTACTTCCATACCAAGATGCTTGGCCAACAAGCTCGTGAGAACGGGCATAACTGCTGGTTTTTGCATTATCGACGGACGCGGTTGAAGAACAACCAGCTAGAACTGTGAGAACCAGAGCGATAAAAGCGAGATTGAGTTTTTTCATGTTGTTTAAATATGAGGTTATTAATTTAGTCGGATTGAATTTTAATTATTGCTGATTTTGAGAAAAACTGGGTTTTGGCAACGTCATAGTTAGGAAAGATCTTATTAGTGAGCAGGTTACGATTAAAACCAGATGAGATTGAAGCCTTCATAAAACTGTTACCAAGCTGTCGTATCTTGTTCATCTATACGCTAATGGACTAGATCACAACAATGAAACCCCTTACCCAGCTCGCAAAGATCAAAACCACCATACGAGAGCAAATCTCCGGAAACATCATGCAGGCTGGGCAGAAGCTGCCTTCTGAGCGTGAGTTGAGTGAACTCTTCTCCACCACTCGAATTACCATTAAAGATGCCCTTACGTCACTTGAAACCGAAGGCTTGATCTATCGAGAAGAGCGCCGTGGCTGGTACGTTTCACCGCAGCGTATTCGCTATAACCCATTATCACGCAGTCACTTCCATCAAATGATTCGCGAACAAGACCGAATCGCGGAAACCAAGCTAGTGAACGTTAGAAGTGAGATGGCAAGGGGAGAATATGCAAAGGCACTATCGGTTGACACAATTACACCGATTCATGTGATTGAACGACTACGCTACATCGATGGGCGCGTAGTACTGTTTGTGGAAAATTGTCTGATTGCCTCGCTGTTCCCCGATATATTGAATGAGAACCTAACTATGTCTCTCACCCAGTGCTATCAAGAAAGATACGGGTACGAGACAAGGCGCTCACACTTCGATGTGATTCCTACATCAGCACCCAGTCATGTCGCCAAAGCGCTCAATTTGGCAGAGGGGCAACCTGTGCTCAAGATCTGTCGTGTGAACTACAAGCAAGATGGCGTGTTGATGGATTGTGAGTTTGAGTATTGGCGTCCCGATGCCATGATGATTTGCATCGACAGCGAGTCCCAATAACCAAAGTACTAGAAGTCTAGGTGAAGCGTTTACGATATTGAGACGGTGAGATACCTTGCAGCCTCGAAAAGGCATGTGTAAAGGTGCTTTGCCCGGAGAAGCCTGTCAGCTCAGCAATCTGCCCTAGGTTTAGGTGACCTTGCTCGATGTAGCGTTTCGCCGCATCGACACGCTTATTAAGCACGTACTGATGAGGGGTAATACCCAACTGCTCTTTGAACAGCATATGGAACTGACTCTCGCCAAGAAAGACACTTCCTGCTAACTGAGCGACAGAAATCTTATGAGCAAGATGCTGCTCGATGTAAAGATCGATCTGTTCAAGGTCGAAGCGAGAGTCCCGCAGCGAGGTTTTTAACTCCGAGATATGGCGCTGCAGCAGAGCAACCACTGTATCGTTACATGCACGGCTAAGCAGCAGATCATCCGGACTGCTTTTCATCTCTGCCACCAGCATTTGAATCAGCTTTTGGATCTGAATATCAAGCTGAAAGTAGGTTTTACTTTGCGATAACTCATTGATTCGTTGAAGAAGAACCGGATCGTCATCACTCGGCAATGGCATATTCAACACTAGGATATCAGGCTGATCAATCACACCACCGAAAGCATGATCAAGGTTTGATGTCACCACGCAGCCTTGACCGGGCCCCACAAGGTTGCCGATTCCACCCACTTCGAACTCGGACTTTCCCTTTAGGCCGATGACCACTTGAGTATAGTGATGCTCGTGAGAGTCCATATGCGAAGGCAATCGTACGATTTCTGCAGGCTTAATGATTTTAGGTGCTGGGGAAGCATGATCAAGGATGTCATTGTTTCGTTTAACCATGTTTCCGACCGCCATGTAAGTTGAATTTCGATCCGCGGAGTATACCTATTTACATCCAATTTGGAAAAACTAATCGCTCCAGCCCTTGTGCTTGCTCACTTTAACGTTGCGCGTTTGCAAAAGTAGTAAGCATGCAAAAAGGATCCTAACTTGATCAAGCTTCCGGAACGATGATCATGTTGAGACAAGTTACGGTGCTTGTAATTTGTACTAAATTCGCCGGAAGTTATAAAAAAAGCTGCGAAAACCGCAGCTTAGATAAATCTCGTTGCTCAAAAGCGAAAGCATTCCAAATGCAGTGCAGTCAGAAAAATGAGTTACGGCGCTAAACGTTCCGCTTCCCAGTGACCTGTTCCGTCCTTGCTGAACAGAAAACGATCATGCAGGCGGTGCTCACCACCTTGCCAGAACTCTATCGACTCTGGACGAATACGGTAGCCCCCCCAAAACGTCGGAACAGGGATCTCACCTTTTGCAAACTTCTGCTTAAGTTCTAAGAATTTACCTTCCAGCACGCCACGAGCCGAGATACGGCTACTTTGTTTACTGGCAATCGCAGCCAATTGGCTCTCTTTCGGACGAGAGGTAAAGTACTTCATGTTTTCCATCGCCGTCAGCTTCTCAGCCACGCCAGTGATATGCACCTGACGCTCTAGGTTGTGCCAAGGGAAGTGCAGGCTCACTTTGTTATTGTGCTCTATTTGCTGAGCTTTGCGACTGCCAAGGTTGGTATAAAACACAAACCCATTTTCATCAACGTTCTTAAGCAGCACGATGCGTTGAAAAGGCATGCCGTTTTCGTCAACGGTTGCCACTGTCATTGCGGTAGGATCAGTCAGCTTGGCTTCCACTGCCTGCTCTAGCCATTTATTGAATTGGACAATAGGGTCATCCGCTAAGTCTTTACGACGCAAACCACCTTTCGAGTATTCGCGGCGAATATCTTCAATTCCCATAACAACTCCTCACTTTTTTGTGAATTCTGCGCTGATATGTGGCAGAAAACAACCCGAATTCCCCTTCTGGTCATCGATTTTTGAAATCCATCTCCTAGTTTGTAATGAAATGGTGATGGGTTTTCGCTGACCAGACATTATTTCGATAATTCATTACTTTATATTCACCCCGTCACTGCTAAACTTTTGGGTAATAGATGAAAAGGATGTCACCCTCAGCGGCAGGTTACCTACTGAACTACGCCCAATAATGCAGTATGGATCGACTCTTTCGTTAAGAAGAGGTTACAGATAGACAGTGTTAGTAATAGAATCAAAACATTAGTCGCATCCTAAACAGACCATTTCGGATGAAATATGGACAAGAAAGAATACAAAAAGGTGTCGGACGCCGAACTGGATTATATCGACGACAAAACCGCTGCTTTGCTGCTCAATACGCCCACCAGCGCCAGAATCATGCTCTGGGTCATGTTGCTATTTTTTGTTTGTGCCGTGGCCTGGGCTGCATGGGCAGAGATCGATAAGGTTACCGTTGGCCAAGGCAAAGTCATCCCTTCCTCTCAAGTTCAGGTCATTCAAAACCTCGAAGGTGGCTTGGTGAAAGAGATTCTGATCCGTGAGGGCGACATAGTTACCCAAGGACAGCAACTGCTACTTATCGATGATACGCGATTCCGCTCAGACTTTCGTGAGCGCGAACAGCAAGTACTCAATCTAACGGCAAGCGTTTTGCAACTCTCCGCTTCGCTAACCAGTGTGATTATAGATGAATCAAAATCAGGAAGTGACTGGCGACAATCTGTCACTCTCGATACCACTAAGCTTGCCTACCCTCCTACGTTCGAAGAAAACAATAAGAGCTTGGTTTCTCGCCAAAGAGCGGAATACCGACAGGATCTCAATGAGCTTCGAAACGAATTATCAGTCATTGATCAACAGGTAAGACAAAAACAGCAAGACCTCGTTGAGATGCAAGCCCGAGTTCGCAACCTAAGAAACGGCTACAACCTCGCTCGCGACGAGCTAAACATCACTAAGCCTCTAGCCGATGAAGGTGTCGTTCCAAAAGTTGAACTGCTTAAGCTACAACGACAGGTCAACGACACAAGACGAGAACTTACTTCAACGGAGCTTAAATTGCCGGCTCTACGCTCTGCCATCGAGGAAGCAAAACTGAGCCGTATCGACATCGCACAGAAATTCCGCTCAGAGCAGCAAGAAAAACTCAATGAAGCGCAAGACCGCCTTTCTTCTATGACAGAGTCAGCGGTAGGCCTTGAAGACAGAGTGAACCGAACGGTCGTGGTTTCTCCAGTAAATGGAACGGTGAAAACACTCAACGTCAATACGGTAGGCGGCGTAATCCAGCCGGGGATGGATATTGTTGAAATTGTTCCGACTGAAGACACCCTGCTGGTTGAAGCAAAAATTGCCCCACAAGACATCGCGTTTTTACGCCCAGATTTACACGCTATCGTGAAGTTCAGTGCCTACGATTTTACAAAGTACGGCGGCTTGGACGGAACGCTTGAACACATTAGCGCGGATACAACACAAGACGAAGAAGGTAATAGCTTCTATATCGTCCGAGTAAGAACAGACAAGACCAATTTTGGTCACGATGAAACCTTGCCAATTATTCCTGGCATGACCGCATCGGTGGACATTATTACCGGTAAACGCACGGTGCTGGATTACCTGCTTAAACCGATACTAAGCGCACAAAATAACGCTCTTAGAGAGTAAAAGGGACTGAGTGATAAAGAGTGAGCGCACGGAGCGTCTGCGCGCCAGAATAACGTTTGCATTAATAGGCTGTGCCGCCGCGGTAGCAATATCACTAGCGGGAACAAGTGACGCCTATACCAAACAAGAGCAGCGTTGGATTAGCACGGTAACCAAGACTTACGGAGACAGAGCTGGGAAACGAGTCCAGACCTGGCGCTCCGTGCTGGCTGGTTTACAGGGTAAATCTGAGAAGCAACAATTGATTGGCGTAAACGAGTTCTTCAATCAGCTCAACTTTGTCGACGATATTCGCTTGTGGGGAAAAAAGGACTACTGGGCAACGCCGTTAGAGTTTCTAGGAAGCAATGCAGGCGACTGTGAAGATTTCACAATCGCTAAATACTTCTCGCTGCTAGAGCTTGGGATCTCAGATCAAAAACTCCGTCTAGTGTACGTCAAGGCGATAGAACTGAACCAGTTCCACATGGTTCTCGCTTACTACGAAACCCCTCGTTCTCAACCGCTGATCTTGGACAACCTAATCGGCGACATAAAGCCCGCGTCTAAACGCGGCGATCTATTACCGATATACAGCTTTAATGGTCGCAACCTATGGACCATGAAAACTACCCAAGGCAAGTTAGCCGGAAAGTCGTCGAGACTTAAATTATGGAATGATTTGCGCAGTCGCGAGCGCTCATTAACGTTACGGAAACCAAAGGTAAATTACGACGAGTAAATAATTATGACACTATACAGACAGCTAGTGGTCGGCATGATAGCAGTATTTGTGCTGCTGTTAACGTCGGTGTTTATCATCGAATTCAACACAACAAGAAACTTCCTAGAGCAGCAGCAACGCTCGGAGGTAAACAACACCATCAACACGGTGGGGCTTGCCTTAGCGCCGTATCTGAAATCTCAGGATAGTGTCGCTGTTGAATCGGTAATTAACGCGCTTTTTGACGGCAGTACCTACTCAACGGTACGCTTGGTTTTTCTCGAAACCAATGAGGAAATCGTCCGTAGTTACCCAATCAAGCCAAGCGATGTCCCTGAGTGGTTTACCAACCTTTCCCTATTCTCGCCAATCAACGACTCTCGAGTTGTGACCAGTGGCTGGCTGCAACTTGCCGAAGTTGAAATCATCAGTCATCCTGGCGAAGCATACTCACAGCTCTGGTCTGCTTTCGAGAGGTTGTCTGCTGCCTTCTTAGGTATCTTTGCTCTTGGCCTGCTCTCCATTTCCTTTATTCTGCGCCGCGCTCTTAACCCTCTGCGCGCCATCGTGCAGAAAATGGAACAGGTTGCCAATCGCCAGTTTGGTGAGCCGCTATTGAGACCCAAAACCAAAGATCTGATTGCTGTTGTTGATGGTATCAACAGCATGTCTGCGCACGTCGAAGAGTCCTTTAAACAACAAGCAAAAGAGGCGCAAAAACTCCGCGAGCGCGCCTACATGGATCCTGTTTCTCATCTAGGTAACCGTGCATTCTTCATGGGGCAACTCAACCAGTGGCTGTCTGAATCTTCACTGGGCGGTGTCGCGATTCTCCATGCAGAATTTATTAAACACACCTACAAATCCGATGGATACGAGGCGGGTGATGGTCTAGTCCGTGAACTGGCGGACTTGCTGTCAATGACCATTAACCTGCCGAATACCGTCATTGCGCGAATCTCGACGGATGAATTTGGTTTCGTGTTCCCTAACATCGATGAAAATGAATTAAAATTTGCTGCCAATAGCATTATTACCTGTATTCAAGACCTCAACGCCGATCCAACAGGTCTTAGTAAAGCAAAAGCATCACTGGGTGTGGTGTTTAATGAAGAGCGTAAGAATTCCACACAAATGCTGTCGGTGTTGGATAATGCGCTAACCAAAGCAAAATCTAACCCAGAGATCGACTACGGCTACATCTCAAGCGAGCATACTGGCGTTATCATGGGTAAACAGCAGTGGCGTGCCTTGGTGGAAGAAGCGATTAATAATGACGAAGTCACTTTCCGATTCCAGTCAGCCAACAGCAGTTTTGGAGAGACCTATCACCGCGAAGTCTTCTCTGCGATTGAGAAAGATGGCGAGCGCTATACCGCTAACCAATACCTGTTAGCACTAGAGCAACTTGATGCCAGCCATATCTTTGACGAGCACGTGATTATTTCGGTTATCCGCAAACTAGAACGCCAAGAAATGGCAGATGCTATCGCTATCAACATCACACCGACTAGTATTGCTCAACCAAGCTTTATTCGTTGGATCTCACAAGAATTGGCTAAACACCCTAGCATCTGTGAGAAACTGCATTTTGAGATCCCAGAGACCTGCTTTATCAGTAATCCACACCACACCGCGCTTTTCTGTAATGCTGTTCGCAGCGCTGGCGCCATGTTTGGTGTTGATAACTATGGTCGAAACTTCCAATCATTAGAGTATTTGAATGAATTTAGGCCTGACTATGTGAAACTCGATTATCTGTACACTCACCAACTTGATGATGAAAAACAGAAATTTACGCTCACCTCTATCTCTAGAACTGCCCATAACTTAGGCATTAAAACGATCGCCTCGCGAGTGGAAACACAAACGCAGCTGGACTTCTTGTCTGAGCACTTTGTGGATGTATTCCAAGGCTTCATTGTGGACAAATAACAGAGGCAGATTCCATGAAGGATCCGTTACTTAACTCGCTTATCTACATCAGCCGATACTACGGCTTAGCCAACTCTCCCGAAGCGTTGGTGAACGGATTGCCCCTCTCATCTGGCAAGCTTACTCCGTTCTTACTACCACGCTCAGCTGAGCGCGCAGGCTTAGTGGCGAAAGAAAATCGTGCAGACATTGGCGATATCCCCAGTATCGTATTCCCCGTCATCTTACTGCTTAAAGGCGGTGATGCGTGTGTACTCAATAGTATTGACCGAGAGAGTAACGAAGCGGAAGTCATCACGCTCGAGTCAGGTATGGTACCCATCTCAATTGGTCTTGATGATCTGATAGAACAGTACACAGGTCGCTACTTCTTGGTGAAGAAGCAGTTTCGCTATGACGAACGCTCTCCAGAGGTGCTTAAAACCCGCGACGGGCACTGGTTCTGGGGAACTTTGTGGGAATCAAAACGTATTTATCGAGATGTATTAATCGCTTCATTGCTAATCAACATCTTCGCCATTGCTGCGCCGCTGTTCACTCGATTAGTGTATGACAAGGTGGTACCCAACCTTGCCTTCGAGACGCTCTGGGTGCTCGCCGCCGGTATCTTCGTCGTGTTTGGCTTCGACCTCGTTCTCAAGTTGATGCGCAGTTACTTTATCGACGTGGCCGGTAAGAAATCCGATATCCTGATTTCGTCAAAGTTGTTCAGTAAGGTTATGGGGATTCGAATGGAGTCCAGACCGCCATCGGTTGGCGCATTTGCGCGCCATTTGCAAGAGTTCGAATCAATACGAGAGTTCTTCACATCAGCGACCATTGCATCACTGATCGATCTTCCTTTTGCACTCTTGTTCTTGGTCATCATTTGGCTGATGGCGGGTAACCTCGTCATCATCCCTATTGTTGGCGTAGTGATACTCATCACCTACTCACTGCTCATTCAAGGTCCTTTGAGAAAGACCATTGAAGAGGGCTCCCGATTGGCATCGCAAAAATACGCAAACTTAATTGAGAGTTTGGCAGGTCTTGAGACGGTAAAAATCTTTGGTGCACAAAGCCAATATCAATATCGCTGGGAAGAAGCAGTGGCCCATATGGCTAACTGGAATATCAAGAGCAAGCGTATTACCGATGGCATTCAAAACACCGCAGGCTTTGTTCAGCAATCGTCTAACATCGGTATGATTATCCTCGGTGTCTACTTAATTGCAGAGGGTGAACTCACCATGGGTGGGTTAATCGCCGCAACCATGTTGAGTAGTCGAGCGATTGGGCCTCTAGTGCAGCTTTCACTGCTTTCAACCCGCTATAACCAAGCGAAATCGTCGATGACTATTATCGAGCAAGTGATGGCCATGCCGGACGAGCAAGAGGAAGGTAAGCGCTACATTCACCGCCCTATAATCCAAGGTAAGATTGAACTTGATCGCGTAACCTTCCACTATCCAGATTCACCAATGGCCTCGATTCGAGATTTGAGCCTAACCATAGAACCTGGTGAAAAGGTCGCTATTATCGGTCGTATCGGCTCAGGTAAGACAACTCTTGAGCGCCTCATTATGGGCTTGTACCAGCCCACAGAGGGTCATGTGCGTATTGATGAGACAGACATCGCTCAGCTTCATCACGTAGACGTAAGACGCAACATAGGCTGTGTTCCACAAGATTGCGCCCTGTTCTACGGTTCCATTCGCGACAACATAACGCTCGGCCGACCACTCGTCGATGACCGAGACGTGATGGATGCGGCAAACCGAGCCGGTGTAACGGTATTTACCCAGCAAGATCCTGCCGGTTTAGAGAGACAAGTTGGTGAGGGTGGCTTGCTTCTCTCTGGCGGTCAACGCCAAGCTGTAGCCATTGCTCGTGCTTTCTTGGCTCGCCCTCCTATTCTGATAATGGACGAGCCCACCAGCTCGATGGATAACCGTTCAGAGCTGCACATTAAAACGCAGCTCAAGCAGCTCAAAGAATCAGAGACACTGGTCTTAATCACTCACAAAACCTCCATGCTTGAGGTCGTAGACAGAGTCATCGTAATGGAGAAAGGGACAATCATCGCTGATGGTCCAAAAGCTCGGGTACTTAACGACTTGAGAGAGGGCAAAGTAAGAGCAGCAAGCTAAGCCCCTCAAAAAAGCCCGCTCATGGTTTACCATCGAGCGGGCTTTTTCGTTCTTAACTACTTTTTTCTTTGTTAACAAATAGACTAGAAAAAGACTCGAGCACGAACGCCAAATACCCACACACTTTACTCTCTTTCAATGATGCTGGTGTCTCAATGTGTAAGTACATAATAACCAATCACTTTCACTAAAAACTGCCATTTGACGACACATAGAATCTTACTCTTCTGAATCTCATCACTTCGCGTTATATACCCACACAGGTGCTAGGTTTATCTACGTATTAAGGGTGTGATACTTTGCTAACAGACACGCTCAACTACACTATCGTTAGCCCAAGAGTGAGGAATAATAATGACCAGTATTGTATTTTTTAGCGCCAAATCTTACGACGAAGTGGCTTTTGAAAGCGCGAAAGGGTCAAGACCATTGCACTATCAGTTCTATAGCTTTGGACTCAATGAGAAAACAGCCAAAATGGCAAAAGGGCATGACGTTGTCTGCGCTTTTGTGAATGATGATTTATCGAGGCCAGTGCTAGAGCAGCTCGCTCATCGTGGTATTAAGATGATTGCCATGCGCTGGGTTTAACAACGTCGACCTAGAAGCTGCGAAAGAACTAAACATTCAAGTGGCTCGTGTTCCTGCATACTCTCCAGAAGCCATTGCCGAGCATGCGGTAGGCATGATGATGACGCTAAACCGCCGCTTCCATAAAGCGTTTCAGCGCACCAGAGATGCAAACTTTTCATTAGAAGGCCTGGTTGGATTCAACTTCCACGGACGAACGGCGGGTATCATAGGCACCGGAAAGATAGGCATAGCGACCATTCGCATCCTTCGTGGGCTAGGCATGAACGTGCTTTGTTATGATCCATTCCCAAATGAGGCGGTTACAGAACTCGGCGCAACCTACTGCGAGCTCGATGAATTGATCAGCAAATCAGATGTGATTTCACTGCACTGCCCAATGCAGCCAGAAAACTACCACCTTCTCGATGCTACTGCTTTCAGTAAGATGAAAGATGGCGTGATGATTATCAACACCAGTCGAGGAGAGCTTTTGGACGCATCTGCTGCAATAGAAGCGCTCAAACAGGGTCGTATAGGCGCACTAGGCTTGGACGTGTACGAAAGTGAGAAGGAGCTATTCTTCCAAGATAAATCCAATGATGTGATTGTCGATGACGTCTTTCGTCGCCTATCGGCATGTCACAATGTGCTGTTCACAGGACACCAAGCGTTTCTGACCACAGACGCTCTCGAAAATATCGCAGTAACAACGCTGGGTAATGTTGAAGACTTCACTGCACAAAAACGCTCTACGAACTTCATAGACTAACGTCAGAAGAGTTAAGATCGGTTAGGCTTATTGAGCTAACAAAAGGGAAGTCGATTAGACTTCCCTTATACATTGCGGCCCTCACTCTATGGCTCATTTATGATGAGAATAGTGTTAAGGTCGACGCCTACGACGCCTTCCAGTTCAATGCTGACTGTTTTGTCATTACCTTTATCAATGCTGATTACCGTATTGCCATTCAACTCTTCTGACTGAATAACATCCGAAGCCAGTAGATCTGCTAAGGTATCGTCGTCATCAAATAGGTCTGAGAGGTCAATAACATCATCATTACCATTTTCTTGAGAGAAATCTTTGATGATATCGTAGCCGCCATCGAGATCAGATTCGGCCCACTTGAAGGTGTCATTACCCAACCCGCCAGTCATCACATCATCACCGGCACCGCCAATGAGAAGATCATCGCCATCTGTACCATGTATCACGGTAACTCCGCTACCACCTTGGACCGCAAAATCTAACTCGTCAGTTAGGTCTAGGTTTCCTGTAGATAGAATATTCACATCAACAGTCGCCGTTTCAGTACTCGCGAGACCATCGGAATCAACAGCGCTATACATAAACTGATCTTCAATTTGAGCTTCAATGATTTCGATACTTTGGAGCACAAAACCTGCATTTTGAACATCATCTACAGCGATAATTCGGAACTCATCAAAGGCTACATCTGAATCAACATTAATTAGCGCTTGTTTAGAGGAATTGTCATCAGGTCCATCTATGATGATAGGATCAGGGTCAACCAGCACGCCGTCCGCGTATAAGTAGACAAAAATTTGAGAGTCACCGTTATTAAATGAGCCAGTCATTGCGCCGACACCAATAGTGAGCTTATTGACTAGACCACTTTGGAACTTAACCGACATATATTCTTTGGCTAGCGACTCAGTCTCTTTACCACTACCACTTTCATCAGCGCGCTCGGTATAGTACCCACGCTGTTTCAAGACACCAGAGCCATCGAAACCAATCATTTCCTCTGTTAAGTTGTCATGTGGTGCATCACCCGCGTAAGTACCACCTGTCAATATAACCCCTTGTTCCTCCAGTTCACTAAGGTCACCAGTAAAGCCATCAATAGTGGCATCAAAAGCAACATCGACATCGTAATAGATGTCATAAGTTTCCTCGATCATATCCCCTTCGTCGAGGTCAAATCGGACTCCCGTATCGCTGATAAAGTAGAGTTGACCAAAAGCAGGCTCCTTCTCGATTTTAATCATGGTGACTTTATCTGGATCTTGGTCATCCTCAACATCCGTAATAAAGTCCGAGAAATCGAGCGGAATATTGTCATCACTAGAATAGAGCTCGAAATCCGTCACTTCTGGTGGGGTATTGATGTCTGTAATTGTACCTACCCCCGTCGCCGAGCCATTGGTGGTGACGTTGGCGTTGTCAGTGACGACGACACCGAAGGTCTCAGGATCTTCAAACACGCCGTCTGTAATCGTCGGTACAGTGATCTTAAACTCGGTCACGCCAGCAGGCAGAGTGATGTTGCCGTCGGTTATAGTCAGCGGTATGTCCGATTGTCCATCGTTGTAGCTCGCGGTTAGAGAGCCAATATCTCCAGCCTCGGTACTGTAGTCGCCGCCAGTGACCGCTGCGAGATTCAATACAACATCAGCTTCAGTCTGCGCAGATAGACCTACGACGAACATTGCTGCAGTTCCCTCATTGACAGACACAGCAGGAGTGATAGACAACGTTGGGCGGTCATCATCCGGGTCTGGGTCAGGACCTGAGCCATCATCAAGAATGGTGCCCACGCCTGTCGCTGAACCGTTAGTGGTCACGTTATTGTTGTCAGTGACCGTCACACCGAAGGTTTCTGGCCCTTCGAAGATGTCGTCCTGTGTGGTCGCGACGGTGACTTTAAACTCCGTAACGCCAGCAGGCAGGGTGATGTTGCCATCGGTGATAGTCAACGCGATATCAGAGTCACCATCGTTGTAGCTCGCGGTAATCGCCCCAATGTCTCCAGACTCAGCGGTATAGCTACCATCGGTCGCGGTCGCCAGATTCAAGACCACATCCGCTTCGGTCGCATTAGACAGGTTCACCGTGAACATGGCTCCCGTGCCTTCGTTCACTGACACCGCTGGCGTGATGGAAAGCTCTGGACGGTCATCATCCGGGTCTGGGTCAGGACCTGACCCATCATCAAGAATGGTGCCCACGCCAGTCGCTGAACCGTTAGTGGTCACGTTATTGTTATCAGTGACCGTCACACCGAAGGTTTCTGGCCCTTCGAAGATGTCGTCCTGTGTGGTCGCGACGGTGACTTTAAACTCCGTAACGCCAGCAGGCAGGGTGATGTTGCCATCGGTGATAGTTAACGCGATATCAGAGTCACCATCGTTGTAGCTCGCGGTAATCGCCCCAATGTCTCCAGACTCAGCGGTATAGCTACCATCGGTCGCGGTCGCCAGATTCAAGACCACATCCGCTTCGGTCGCATTAGACAGGTTCACCGTGAACATGGCTCCCGTGCCTTCGTTCACTGACACCGCTGGCGTGATGGAAAGCTCTGGACGGTCATCATCCGGGTCTGGGTCAGGACCTGAGCCATCATCAAGAATGGTGCCCACGCCTGTCGCTGAACCGTTAGTGGTCACGTTATTGTTGTCAGTGACCGTCACACCGAAGGTTTCTGGACCTTCAAAGATGTCGTCCTGTGTGGTCGCCACGGTGACTTTAAACTCAGTCACACCAGCAGGCAGGGTGATGTTGCCATCGGTGATGGTTAACGCGATATCAGAGTCACCATCGTTATAGCTCGCGGTGATCGCACCAATGTCTCCAGACTCAGCGGTATAGCTACCATCGGTTGCAGTGGCGAGATTCAAGACCACATCCGCTTCAGTCTCTTTCGACAGGTTCACCGTGAACATGGCACCCGTACCTTCGTTCACAGACACCGCTGGCGTGATGGAAAGCTCTGGACGGTCATCGTCTGGATCTGGGTCTGGACCGCTGCCATCATCAAGAATGGTACCCACGCCCGTTGCTGAACCATTAGTGGTCACATTATTGTTGTCAGTGACCGTTACACCGAAGGTTTCTGGACCTTCAAAGATGTCGTCCTGTGTGGTCGCGACGGTGACTTTAAACTCGGTCACACCGGCTGGCAGGGTGATGTTGCCATCGGTGATGGTTAACGCGATATCCGACTCACCATCGTTGTAGCTCACGGTGATCGCGCCAATGTCGCCATCTTCCGCACTGTAATCACCATCCGTTGCAGTCGCCAGATTCAAGACCACATCCGCTTCGGTCGCATTCGATAGATTCACAGTGAACATGGCTCCTGTGCCTTCGTTCACTGACACCGCTGGCGTGATGGAAAGCTCTGGACGGTCATCATCCGGGTCTGGGTCAGGACCTGAGCCATCATCAAGAATGGTGCCCACGCCTGTCGCTGAACCGTTAGTGGTCACGTTATTGTTGTCAGTGACCGTCACACCGAAGGTTTCTGGCCCTTCGAAGATGTCGTCCTGTGTGGTCGCGACGGTGACTTTAAACTCGGTCACACCGGCAGGCAGGGTCACGTTGCCATCGGTGATGGTTAACGCAATATCCGACTCACCATCGTTGTAGCTCGCGGTGATCGCGCCAATGTCGCCATCTTCCGCACTGTAATCACCATCCGTTGCAGTCGCCAGATTCAAGACCACATCCGCTTCGGTCGCATTCGATAGATTCACAGTGAACATGGCTCCTGTGCCTTCGTTCACTGACACCGCTGGCGTGATGGACAGCTCTGGGCGGTCATCGTCTGGATCTGGGTCAGGACCTGACCCATCATCAAGAATGGTACCCACGCCCGTTGCTGATCCATTAGTGGTCACATTATTGTTGTCAGTGACCGTCACGCCGAAGGTTTCTGGTCCTTCGAAAATATCGTCTTGGGTAGTGGCGACGGTGACTTTAAACTCCGTAACACCAGCAGGCAGGGTGATGTTGCCATCGGTGATGGTTAACGCGATATCAGAGTCACCATCGTTATAGCTCGCGGTGATCGCACCAATGTCTCCAGACTCAGCGGTATAGCTACCATCGGTTGCAGTGGCGAGATTCAAGACCACATCCGCTTCAGTCTCTTTCGACAGGTTCACCGTGAACATGGCACCCGTACCTTCGTTCACAGACACCGCTGGCGTAATGGACAGCTCTGGACGGTCATCGTCTGGATCTGGGTCTGGACCGCTGCCATCATCAAGAATGGTACCCACGCCCGTTGCTGAACCATTAGTGGTCACATTATTGTTGTCAGTGACCGTTACACCGAAGGTTTCTGGACCTTCAAAGATGTCGTCCTGTGTGGTCGCCACGGTGACTTTAAACTCAGTCACACCAGCAGGCAGGGTGATGTTGCCATCGGTGATGGTTAACGCGATATCAGAGTCACCATCGTTATAGCTCGCGGTGATCGCACCAATGTCTCCAGACTCAGCGGTATAGCTACCATCGGTCGCGGTTGCTAGATTCAAGACCACGTCCGCTTCGGTCGCATTAGACAGGTTCACGGTGAACATGGCACCCGTGCCTTCGTTTACAGACACCGCTGGCGTGATGGAAAGCTCTGGACGGTCATCATCCGGATCTGGGTCAGGACCTGAGCCATCATCAAGAATAGTACCCACACCTGTCGCTGAACCGTTAGTGGTCACGTTATTGTTGTCGGTGACCGTCACACCAAAGGTTTCTGGCCCTTCGAAGATATCGTCTTGGGTCGTCGCCACAGTAACTTTAAACTCGGTCACACCGGCAGGCAGGGTCACGTTGCCATCGGTGATGGTTAACGCAATATCCGACTCACCATCATTGTAGCTCGCGGTAATAGCACCTATGTCGCCATCTTCCGCACTGTAATCTCCATCAGTCGCGGTCGCGAGATTCAAGACCACATCCGCTTCGGTTTCTTTCGACAGGTTCACAGTGAACATGGCTCCCGTGCCTTCGTTCACAGACACTGCTGGCGTGATGGATAGCTCTGGTTTATCTCCATCCAAGATGGTCCCCACACCGGTCGCTGAACCGTTGGTCGTCACGCTGTTCTCATCGGTGACAGTCACGCCAAAGGTTTCTGGGCCTTCAAAGATGTCGTCTTGGGTCGTCGCGACGGTGACTTTAAATTCGGTCACACCGGCAGGTAGGGTCACGTTGCCGTCTGTGATGGTGAGCGGAATATCAGACTCGCCATCGTTGTAGCTCGCGGTAATAGCACCTATGTCGCCATCTTCCGCACTGTAATCCCCATCGGTCGCGGTCGCGAGGTTCAAGACCACATCCGCTTCGGTCGCTTTAGAGAGGTTTACCGTGAACATGGCTCCTGTGCCTTCGTCCACTGATACCGCAGGCGTGATGGAAAGCTCTGGGCGGTCATCGTCTGGATCGGGATCTGGACCCGTACCGTCATCGAGAATGGTACCCACACCCGTTGCTGAGCCGTTGGTGGTCACGCTGTTGCTATCAGTAACGGTCACACCGAAGGTTTCTGGGCCTTCGAAGATGTCGTCTTGGGTTGTGGCGACGGTGACTTTAAATTCGGTCACACCGGCAGGTAGGGTCACGTTGCCATCGGTGATGGTGAGCGGAATATCAGACTCACCGTCATTGTAAGAAGCAGTTAGAGCACCTATATCACCCTCTTCAGCACTGTAATCACCATCGGTCGCGGTAGCGAGGTTCAAAACCACATCCGCTTCGGTCGCTGAAGATAAGTTCACCGTGAACATGGCACCTGTGCCTTCGTTCACAGAGACTGCTGGCGTGATGGAGAGCTCTGGGCGGTCATCATCCGGATCGGGATCTGGGCCACTACCGTCATCGAGAATGGTACCCACGCCCGTTGCTGAGCCGTTGGTGGTCACGTTATTGTTGTCAGTGACCGTTACACCGAAGGTTTCCGGACCTTCAAAGATATCGTCCTGTGTGGTCGCCACGGTGACTTTAAACTCGGTCACACCGGCTGGTAGAGTCACATTGCCGTCTGTGATGGTGAGCGGAATATCAGACTCGCCATCGTTATACGTGGCAGTCAAAGCGCCAATATCGCCATCTTCAGCGGTGTAATTCCCATCCGTTGCGGTAGCGAGATTCAAGACCACATCCGCTTCTGTCGCTTTCGACAAGTTCACCGTGAACATGGCACCCGTACCTTCGTTAACGGACACCGCTGGTGTAATAGAAAGTACTGGGCGGTCATCGTCCGGATCGGGGTCAGGACCTGAGCCATCATCAAGAATGGTGCCCACACCCGTGGCGGAGCCATTGGTGGTCACACTATTGCTATCAGTAACGGTCACACCGAAGGTTTCTGGACCTTCAAAGATGTCGTCCTGTGTGGTGGCGACGGTGACTTTAAACTCGGTCACACCTGCAGGTAGGGTCACGTTGCCGTCTGTGATGGTGAGCGGAATATCAGATTCGCCATCGTTATACGTGGCAGTCAAAGCGCCAATATCGCCATCTTCAGCGGTGTAATTCCCATCCGTTGCGGTAGCGAGATTCAAGACCACATCCGCTTCTGTCGCTTTCGACAAGTTCACCGTGAACATGGCACCCGTACCTTCGTTAACGGACACCGCTGGTGTAATAGAAAGTACTGGGCGGTCATCGTCCGGATCGGGGTCAGGACCTGAGCCATCATCAAGAATGGTGCCCACACCCGTGGCGGAGCCATTGGTGGTCACACTATTGCTATCAGTAACGGTCACACCGAAGGTTTCTGGACCTTCAAAGATGTCGTCCTGTGTGGTGGCGACGGTGACTTTAAACTCGGTCACACCGGCAGGTAGGGTCACGTTGCCGTCTGTGATGGTAAGCGGAATATCAGACTCGCCATCGCTATATGTGGCAGATAGAGCACCTATATCACCCTCTTCAGCACTGTAATCCCCATCGGTCGCGGTAGCGAGGTTCAAGAGCACGTCAGCTTCGGTCGCTTTAGAGAGGTTTACCGTGAACATGGCACCTGTGCCTTCGTCCACTGATACAGCTGGCGTGATGGAAAGCTCTGGGCGGTCATCATCTGGATCGGGATCTGGACCCGCACCGTCATCGAGAATGGTACCCACACCCGTTGCTGAGCCGTTGGTGGTCACGCTGTTGCTATCAGTAACGGTCACACCGAAGGTTTCTGGGCCTTCGAAGATGTCGTCCTGTGTGGTCGCGACGGTGACTTTAAACTCAGTCACACCTGCAGGCAAGGTCACGTTGCCATCGGTGATGGTGAGCGGAATATCAGAGTCGCCGTAATTGTAAGTAGCAGTTAGAGCACCTATATCACCCTCTTCCGCAGTGTAATTCCCGTCAGTCACGGTCGCTAGGTTTAAGACCACGTCGGCCTCGGTCTCCGCAGAAAGGCTTACGGTAAACATCGCAGATGAGCCCTCGCTGACCGGCTCACCTTCGGAAATGGATAATACTGGGCGGTCATCATCTGGATCGGGGCCAGGGCCAGTGCCGTCATCAATGATGTCTGCATCCCCGGTCACAAAGAGGGTACCATTTTCATCAAGTGTGCTGCTATCGTCTTGCTGCGTTACGCCATCAACGTCTGAGACTCGAAGACCAAAGCTCTCTTGCCCTTCAAAGATGGAATCTTGTCGAGTTTGAACACTGACGATGAGCTCAGTCACACCCGCTGGAACACTCATTTTCCCATCAATGATGCTTATAGATTGCGTTTCACCATTACTATCAACATAGAACGCACTTATGGATTCCAAATCTTCCGGCTCTGCGGTATAACCGTTTTCATCGGTTACCAAACTCAACCCAAGAGCTATTTCATTCTCTGATTCGGCAGATAACCTTACAACAAACTCAGCACTTTCACCCTCGTTAACCTGCTCTCCACCCGTCACGCTTAGCGTGGCAGGAATAGCTTCTTCTGCTATTTGAACAGGTTGACGAGCAAACTGAAGCAAGGTCAAAGACTGTGTTGCCGACAAACCTTGCGCTTCCAAACCTGTCGTGTCGAACTGGGTAGACGCAATGACTTGAGTGCCGTCACGCTCAATTACCCCAGTGGTGGTCGGACTCGAGCCATTTTCTTCACCTGCTGCAGTCTCTTGGCCCTCTACATCCGTCGGGTCTTGTCCAGATTCGATCTGTGCGATGATCGCGTCTGCATCTAATGCTGTTATCTCAAGCGTTCTCGCTGTGCCATCATCTTCAATAACGACGACGTTCACATCCTCACCGACTTCTGCATCCTCTAAAATGTCGATTACGACATCTCCCGGACGAGGATCTAGTCCCTCTGGAAGGACTGTCAGCCTCCCCTGCGCATCCACCACTAACGTACCTGAAACCTGCACTGCACCAAATAAAGAAAAACCACTCATGTTCGACTCCTTGAGTCACCCAGTGACGACCGGGTTGCTCTGTAATATTACCTAGCTCATTCGTTAACACTGCGTTGCGAAAAAGTTGAATTTTTATTTGTTGTATAAAGGTAATATCAGACATCTCGAATATTGAGTATGTTTTGGCAAGCTAATTAATCATGTGTCTCAAAAAAAGAAATTAAGTCTCTCATATTCGAGAATCGTAGATTTCCGCTCATATTTGTTTATTTTATTGTTACTCTTTGAAGTTAAAGGAAAAATTAAGATTTCATTTATTCTACTCAATTCCAATTTAACGACATAGGCATTAGAGCGCATACTAGTTCGTTAGTGATGGGGTAAGCTCTTCCTTAGACGAATCTAACCGCAGTAGCGAGGCACAGATACTACCGCCAAGCTCAGCGTTATGGGAGGCGCTCCTACTTTGGTTAATGGTTTAGGAATCGTATTTTAGAAAAGGAATTGAACGAAATAGACGACAAACACTAGTTAATCCATTGTGTTTATTCTAGAAGGCTACTTAGAGAAAATAAAAAAGCGACCCAGAAGGTCGCTTTTTTTAATCTTATCAACTAGCTATCTTGAATAATCAAAATGTTATTAAGCATATTATTATCAACACCAACAACACCTTCAAGTTCAATGATTACCGACTTACCATTGCCTTTGTCGACATTAATCAAAGTGCTACCGTTGTCTTCTGAAACAACAATTGTATTGTCAGCTAGCAGATCATCCAATGAGTCTGTTTCTTCAAACAAGTCTTTAAGATCAATGACATCATTGTTACCGTTTTCCCTCGAGAAGTCAGTAATAACATCACGATGACCGTCTAAATCACTTTCGGTCCACTTAAAGGTATCGTTACCCTCACCGCCTGTAAGAGTATCACTACCTTTACCACCAATTAGCAGGTCATCGCCATCACCACCTATGAGCAAGTCATCCCCTTCTGTACCGTATAGATAAGAAGTTTCTGTGCCCTGCGCAGCGAAATCGTAATCTTCATCGTTATTAGATTCGGTGAAGTTACCCTCCGGTGAAATGTTGATGGTTACCGTAGCGTCACTACTGCTTCGCGCGCCGTCATCATCAACCGCTTCATATTTGAAGCTATCGGTAACATCTGTATCTACTGCCTCAAAGCCTTGTAGAACAAACCCTTTGCCGTTTTCATTCGTCAACACAACCCTAACCTCATCAAAAGGCTGTTCAGATTGAATGTCCATTGTCGCGACTTTAGAGCTGTTGCCTGAGGCTGGATGCAAGTCGGTATCAGGGTCAAGCTGCTGGGCACCGACATAGGCTCCATTAAGATACAAGAAAGCAGTAATTACCGCTGCCTGCGCATTTCCATTGCCTTGAACGATATTGCCAGTCAGGCTCGCCAGAGTAACCTTGGCATGTGTCATACTCCCAGCCGTATAGCGCACCGCAATATACTCGCCTTCATCCGTGTTATGACCATTACCGTTTTCGTTATCTTGCCCATTTTGACCGGTTTGTTGAGTAAAGAAACCGCTATGTTTGTCGTTACCATTGTCATCGTAAGCAATGTTTGCCAACTGTTCTGCTAAGATTGAGTCAGGGTCGGGGCGCTCTCCGGTATAAATACCACCAGTAATCTCGATGTTTTGCTCGAGTAAGGCAGAAAGACTTGGATCAAAACCATCTTCATTTGCAGAGAAACCATTGTTGAGCTCATATTGGATCACTGTTTTATCCAAAACGGTATCACCAGCTTCAAGGTACAATCGACCATCACCGTTATTAACGTCAACGTAGAGTTCCCCAAACTGTGGTAATTCAGTGATTTCAACTAAGGTGTCTTTGTAGCTGTTTACATCATCCTCGATGTCAGTTGCAAAATCCGCGAAATGCAGCGGTATAGTGTCATCTCCCGCAAATACATCAAAATCTACAACTTCCGGAGGGGTGTTGTTCGCTTCATTCACATCTAGAACAATGAGGTTGATGGTTTTAACGACCGACTTGTCAGCTACTGGATGCTCTGTATCTCCCTCAGATGAGGTCGCTGTAACGGTCAGCGTGTACGTATTTGGATCGGCCACTACTACCTGAAGGTTCTCCAAACTAACGTCCGTAGGCAGGTCTGCAACGCCACCAGTAACCGTTAGCTCACTGCCATCCAACCAAAGAGTAGCCCCGTCGGGAAGACCAGAGAGTTGCAGGGTCAACGATTCTGAACCATCTACATCCGTTAGAGCCGCACTAATATCACTCAGATCAATTAGGGAGTCTTCGTAACCGACATTTTCCGTGGCAGACAACGTGATATTGTCTAGAAGAGCACCGTAGCTATTTTGTTCTGGTGATTCAAAAACGACTCTGTAGTTACCATCATCAGGAATTTGGAAGAACACTTGTTCATCACGAGACCATTGCCTTACATCAAGCTCATGCTCGCCACCGTTAGAATAAGATCTCAACACCTCAATGTCTTCCCAGACACCAGGTGAGGTTTCTTTCGTCAATATGATGTCCATTGGAGAGTCATTTCGTCTAGCTGCAGCATCAAAGTTTAACTCGTAAAATTGACCTGCCTCTCCATCAAACTCGGTAAACAGAGAGTCAGTTTGACCACGGCGACCCTCGATTTCAAAAATCTGGTTGTCACCGCCGCTGCCCATATAAACACGCTCTTTACCAACCTCACCTCGATCGGTAATAACACCCCAATCACCCAGATTGAGCTCATCTGGGGTATCGACACTGAGCTGAGTCCCATCGATATTGCCTTTCCAACTGCTATTGCCTAAATCGACGTTCTCGAAGTTGATTGCCGACAGGATTTGTTCACCCGACACCGTTAGCGTCGGCATATCGGTAACAGGTTTTACAGTGACCGAAAGGTCGTGCATTTCAACGGAAGCACCGCCACTACCTACACCATCTACAGTTAAAACAAAGTCTTCGTCACTGTTCTCTGGTGGCAAAATGGACAGCTTGGCAAGTTGTGAAGGCAATACTTCAATAGAATCGCCAGTGAACGTCAGCTCGGTACCATCATCAAAGAGCTTAGCTCCACTCGGAATGCCAGAAATCACTACCTTAGATACATCACTACCTGCTGGTAATACAATGGCCAATTCGATATTAGTATCTTCATCACCTTCTGCTGGCGAAACAACAACATCCGCAACGGCGCTTACATCAATCGTCGACACTGCGGTGTTAGAAGGGAGCGATTGATCGTCAAATGTTGTGATCTCGATAATTCGACTTGTTTGGTCTGGGTTTTGACTTGAATTTTCAAACTTAATCAGCTGAATGGCCGCTTCATAGTCCGCAGGAGTCGCCTCTCCTGTTAGCGTTATCTTAATCGATTCGGTTGGTAATCCCTCATCGATAACCTCGTAACCATATTGAAGGCCGCTAAGTAAGAAATCGCCATCTTGCAAACTCGCAACCTCGAAAGTATCTCCGTCTTGCGGGTTCGTGAACAAGATTTCAGCAGAGCCGATAACATTGTTTTCATCAAAAATGGTGATGTCATCATCGACTACGTTGATTGGTGCATCGCCCTCAGTAAACAAGGTATCAAAACCAGTACCATCGGCACTTAGGTCTAAATCAAGCGTAGGTGCGGCGTTGTTATCCCTTTCGTCAATGATAGTAACCACAGACTCTTCGCTCAGTGCTTCATCACTATCTACCGCTTTGTACTTGAAGCTATCGTTGAGTGCTGTATCAAGATATCTTAGCTCCCAGTTGCCAGGTCCAGAAGTACCGACACTGATTCCAGTGATCAGCACACCCTCATCAACACCGGATAAGTCCTCTACAGAAAAGCTGAGTGCATGGAAAAGTTCATTGTTACCTGAACTATCCTTTTGAAAATCGGGTACGTACTCCACCGTTGAGCCATCACTTAGCATGACTTCGATTGTCACAGCAGACTCATTATCGTTATCAAGTCCGCTGTAGAAATACCCGCCCATGCCATCGAGACCTAACTCTACATGCGTAGCGGGACGAGAAGAAAAATCAATAGTGAGCTGTTCACCTTCGTTTATCCCTTGACCGCCACCAATACCCAACCCATGACCAACATGGTTGTCTTGCACATCTCCGCGATACTGAGTGAGCTTGCCTTTATTGGAGCTAATGGTGATTTCATCGCCATTGGCGAGCTCAGAGACGCGGTTCTTACCGTCGACCTCATTCCCCCAGTTATAGAACTCCTCTCGAGAGCTTTCTAAATCACTTTCAGTCGGGATCACCTTGGCACCAAGGATGAAGCCTTGAGCTTCTTCACTCGGTTCGTAGGTAATCTTAGTTGGATCAAAAGTATCGCCGTTTTCGACGTGCGCTTGAGTTATCTCATCACCGTCATAGAATAGCTTTCCTCCTGTCGGAAGTTCAGTGATAGTTACCAGCACTTGCTGGTTATTCATATCATCTTCTGCGTCAGAAATATGATCATCACCTAGACCACTGTCCACTCCATCAATAGGCGCCGCTCCTGAATCAAACACAACCGGAGTCGGATCGTTGTCATTAATAACGAAGCTAAAGTCCTCAGATTCGGGAAGGTCATTGACTGGAACAACCGTTATCGTTGAAGTTGCGACATTGGACTCGACGTTTTGATCATCAAACACCGATATTTCGATGACACGATCGATATCATTTGGATCTTCACTGGTATTGTTGAATTGGAGCTGTTTGAGCGCTAACTCATAATCTTCTGCAGAGCCTTGACCTGAAATGGTGAGAACTATCGCTCCACCCACTGTTGCCGTAGAGGCACTAAGACCATTAGGCAGTGTACCTACATGGGTCAACGCATCATTCAATTGAGGGTTGGTAAGTTTTATTTCTGCTTTTGAAATCAGATCGACATCGTCAGTCACCAGCAGATCGTTGTCGACAACCATGATAGGCTCATCACCCTCGGTGAACAGTGCTGAGTAACCCGTTCCGTCTGCGCTTCCATCTAAGTCAATGATTGGTGCATCATTAGTACCTTTGACATCGATAGTAATAACTTGCTCATCTGTCGCACCGTTATCGTCTGTCACAATAACCGTGTATTGGATAGTCTCGACATCACCTTCACCCAGATAATTAACCGCCTCATTATCCAGCGTGAATGTCCACTTACCCGCATCATTAATGGAAAGCTCCCCAAGTGGGCTACTTCCTTGAATGCTGTATTCTAACTGCTCTTTAGTATCATCGATGTCCTTGGCGACCACGCGACCAGAAACAGTATCGCGACCAGCGCTGTTGGTACCTGCTTCGGTTACTTCACCAGTGAATTTGCCGCGCACAATATCTGGGGCATCGTTGGTGCCTTTGATGTCAATGGTGATAACTTGCTCGTCTTTCACGCCATTGTCGTCTTTCACCACGACAGTGAAGACAGCCGTTTCCAAGTCGCCGTTGTCTAGTTTCTGCGTCGCCTTCGCGTCATTATCGAGTTCAAAGGTCCAGTTACCATCCTGATCGATGGTCAACTCACCGTATGGGCTGTTGCCTTTGACGCTGTAAGTCAGCTCATCTTGGGTGTCATCCACATCTTTCGCGACCACACGACCGGTCACCGTATCTTTACCCTCGGTATTCTCACCGGCTTCTTTTACAGTGCCCGTGAACTTGCCGCGCACGATGTCTGGGGCATCGTTGGTGCCTTTGATGTCGATGGAGATAACTTGTTCATCTTTCGCACCATTGTCGTCTTTCACCACAACGGTAAAGAGTGCCGTGACCTCGTCGCCGCTATCCAGCGCTTGTGTCGCCTTCGCATCGTTATCGAGCACAAAGGTCCAGTTACCATCCTCATCGATGCTCAGCTCGCCGTATGGGCTATTGCCCTTGACGCTGTAGATCAGATCATCTTGCGTGTCATCCACATCTTTGGCGACCACACGACCGGTCACCGTATCTTTGCCTTCGGTGTTCTCACCGGCTTCTTTCACGGTGCCCGTGAACTTGCCGCGCACGATGTCTGGGGCATCGTTGGTGCCTTTGATGTCGATGGAGATAACTTGTTCGTCTGTCGCGCCATTGTCGTCTTTGACCACAACGGTAAAGAGTGCTGTGACCTCGTCGCCGTTATCCAGCGCTTGTGTCGCCTTCGCATCGTTATCGAGCTCAAAGGTCCAATTACCATCCTCATCAATGGTCAAATCACCATACGGGCTGTTGCCTTTGACGCTGTAAGTCAGCTCATCTTGGGTGTCATCCACATCTTTGGCGACCACACGGCCCGTCACCGTATCTTTGCCTTCAGTGTTCGCACCGGCTTCTTTCACGGTGCCCGTGAACTTACCGCGCACGATGTCTGGGGCATCGTTGGTGCCTTTGATGTCGATGGAGATAACTTGTTCATCTTTCGCACCATTGTCGTCTTTCACCACAACGGTAAAGAGTGCCGTGACCTCGTCGCCGCTATCCAGCGCTTGTGTCGCCTTCGCATCGTTATCGAGCACAAAGGTCCAGTTACCATCCTCATCAATGCTCAGCTCGCCGTATGGGCTATTGCCCTTGACGCTGTAGATCAGATCATCTTGCGTGTCATCCACATCTTTGGCGACCACACGACCGGTCACCGTATCTTTGCCTTCGGTGTTCTCACCGGCTTCTTTCACGGTGCCCGTGAACTTACCGCGCACGATGTCTGGGGCATCGTTGGTGCCTTTGATGTCGATGGAGATAACTTGTTCGTCTGTCGCGCCATTGTCGTCTTTCACCACAACAGTAAAGAGTGCTGTGACCTCGTCGCCGTTATCCAGCGCTTGTGTCGCCTTCGCGTCGTTATCAAGCTCAAAGGTCCAGTTACCATCCTCATCGATGCTCAGCTCGCCGTATGGGCTATTGCCCTTGACGCTGTAGATCAGATCATCTTGCGTGTCATCCACATCTTTGGCGACCACACGACCGGTCACCGTATCTTTGCCTTCGGTGTTCTCACCGGCTTCTTTCACGGTGCCCGTGAACTTGCCGCGCACGATGTCTGGGGCATCGTTGGTGCCTTTGATGTCGATGGAGATAACTTGTTCGTCTGTCGCGCCATTGTCGTCTTTCACCACAACAGTAAAGAGTGCTGTGACCTCGTCGCCGTTATCCAGCGCTTGTGTCGCCTTCGCGTCGTTATCAAGCTCAAAGGTCCAGTTACCATCCTCATCGATGGTCAACTCACCGTAAGGGCTATTGCCCTTGACGCTGTAGGTCAGTTCATCTTGAGTGTCATCCACATCTTTCGCGATGACACGACCGGTCACCGTATCTTTGCCTTCGGTGTTCTCACCCGCTTCTTTCACGGTGCCCGTGAACTTACCGCGCACGATGTCTGGGGCATCGTTGGTGCCTTTGATGTCGATGGAGATAACTTGTTCGTCTTTCGCACCATTGTCGTCTTTCACCACAACAGTAAAGAGTGCTGTGACCTCGTCGCCGTTATCCAGCGCTTGTGTCGCCTTCGCGTCGTTATCAAGTTCAAAGGTCCAGTTACCATCCTCATCGATGGTCAACTCACCGTAAGGGCTATTGCCCTTGACGCTGTAGGTCAGTTCATCTTGGGTGTCATCCACATCTTTCGCGATGACACGACCCGTCACCGTATCTTTGCCTTCGGTGTTCTCACCGGCTTCTTTCACGGTGCCCGTGAACTTGCCGCGCACGATGTCTGGGGCATCGTTGGTGCCTTTGATGTCGATGGAGATAACTTGCTCGTCTTTCGCGCCATTGTCGTCTTTCACCACAACGGTAAAGAGTGCCGTGACCACATCGCCGTTATCCAGCGCTTGTGTCGCCTTCGCATCGTTATCGAGCTCAAAGGTCCAATTACCATCCTCATCGATGGTCAAGTCACCGTAAGGGCTGTTACCTTTGACGCTGTAAGTCAGCTCATCTTGGGTGTCATCCACATCTTTGGCGACCACACGACCGGTCACCGTGTCATTGCCTTGGGTGTTTGCTCCCGCTTCTTTTACAGTACCTATGAACTTACCACCCGTAATGTCAGGTGCATCGTTGGTACCCTTTATCGTAATGCTGATCGTCTGTTCATCAACAGCACCAAAATCGTCAGTGACAACAACCGTGTACTCCACAACCTCTACGTCGCCATTGTCTAGAGACTGTGTTACATCAGCACTATTATCGAGAGTGAAAGTCCACTGACCATCTTCATCGATTTCAATGTCACCAAACGGGCTGCTACCGCTAATTGCGTATTGAAGCGCGCCTTGGGCACTGTCCACATCGGTAGCCATTATCTGCCCAGTGGCAGTATTTGTACCCTCTGTTTTAGCACCCGCCTCTTTAACCTCGCCAGAGAAGTCCTCACCCGTAATGACAGGTGCGTCGTTAGTTCCATTGATTACAATGCTAATCTGTTGAGAAACGGTCGCTCCCTGTTCGTCTTCTACTTGAACGGTAAAGGTCAAAGGGATTTCGTCACCTTCGTTTAACCCTTCTACAGCGGCTGCTTCATTGTCTAACGTAAAGGTCCACAGACCATTGTCTGTAATGCTGAATGTCCCATATGAATTGGATACATCACCAACTGCACTCCAAGTGAGAGTACTGGAATCTACATCCGTTGCAGAGAGTTGACCACTCGCGCTAGGAACTCCAACATCCTCGGAGCCATCGTCAAAACTACCCGATTCACGAACATCACCGCTAATAGGAAGATCAGAATCTAGAACGGGAGCGTCGTTGGTACCTCGTATCGTGATACTGATCGTCTGCTCATCAATCGCTCCGAAGTCATCAGTGACGATAACCGTATACTCAACAACCTCTGAGTCGCCGATGTTGAGAGACTGAGTAACATCTGCATTATTATCTAGAGTGAATGTCCACAGTCCGTTTTCATCGATTTCGATGTCACCAAACGGACTGCTCCCACTAATGGCATAATTAAGCGCACCCTGAGCACTATCCACATCACTAGCAATTATCTGCCCTGTTGCAGTATCTGTACCCTCAGTGTCAGTACCAGCCTCTTCAACCTCACCAGAAAAGTCCCCTCCTGTGATAACAGGCGCGTCGTTAGTCCCATTGATTACAATGCTGACTTGTTGAGAAACCGTGCCGCCTTGTTCGTCTTCTACTTGGACAGTAAAGGTCAAAGGAATTTCATCACCTTCGTTTAATTCGTCTACAGCGGCAGCTGCATTGTCTAACGTAAAGGTCCACAAACCATTCTCGGTGATGCTGAAAGAACCGTACGAGTTGGATACATCACCAACTGTGCTCCAAGTGAGAGTACTGGAATCAACGTCTGTCGCGGAGAGTTGACCACTCGCGGTGGGTACACCTACATCCTCAGTTCCATCATCAAAGCTACCCGACTCACGCACATCGCCGCTGACCGGGAGATTAGCATCTAATACAGGTACATCATTGGTGCCGTTAATCGTGACGGTGACCGTTTCTTCAACGCTGACACCTTGGTCATCGGTAACTTTGACTTTGAAAGTAAGCGGGATCACTTCTCCTTCTTTAAGTGCATCCACTGCGGCGCGTTGTGCATCACTGAATTCTTCACCTGAATTGGCTAGCTTATAGGTCCAGACACCTTGTTCGGTAATCGAAAACTCACCATAGGTCGTGTCTGCATCACCAGATAGACTCCATGTCAGTGCCTCTGGTTCAGAATCCACATCGGTTGCCGCTACCTGACCGCTTACCTGCGAGATACCCTGTGTTGGAGTTCCATCATCAAGATGACCAGCCTCCTCTACCAGACCAGAAAGCGCACTCTCTTCACTGATGATTGGTTTATCGTTGGTACCCGATATAGTGATAACTATTTGTTGTTGCGTACTACCTGACAGTGGGTCTGTCACCTGTACGTTGAACACAAGTGGCACGACGTCATCTACATTCAGCGCATCAACAGCTTCAGAGTTGTTGCTCAGCTCGAAGCTCCATTGTCCGTCAGAATCGAGTGTAAACGTCCCGTAATCGGAAAGGTTCTCGGGCGATGAGAGCACCTCCCAAGTAAGAGTGTCTGCTGCAAACTCAACGTCCGTAGCAGATAGTTGGCCAGATAGAGAGGATGTACCGTCAAAAGTGCTGCCGTCTTGATTGTTTCCTGATTCTACGGAGAATCCAATCAACTCATCAGACGAAATAGTGGGGTTAGTGTTGGTGAGAAACTGAAGTAGCGTGAGCGATTGTGTGGTAGTTAGCCCCTGCGCTTCGAGAGCAGAAGTATCGAACTGAGTTGCAGCAATAACCTCCTCGCCATCGCGAGCAACCGCACCAGTAAGGGTTAAACTTGAGCCAGAAATCTGTCCTGCCGCAGTCGCTTGTTCTTCATTCTGAGTCGGGTCTTCGCCACCTTCAATCTGAGCGATAATAGCCTCAGCATCGGCATCGAGTTCGATGTCCTCAATCGAACCATCATCTTGGACCAGCTCAATGTTTATATCATCTCCCACCTCTTCATTATCGAGGACGCGGATAACCACATCGCCTGGTCGAGGATCTGCTCCTAGAGGAAGAACCACCAACTGCCCGTTGGCATCAACAACTAATGTACCTGAAACTTGCGCTAAGCCATGTAATGTAAACACACTCATGTTCTACTCCTTGAACCGCCCGACAGCACGACAGACGCATGTGAATTCCTTTAATTGCTCACCCATTGTTTTGCTTGTTTTAAAAGTGAGCGCTACTTCCTGACTACATCCTGTGTAACAGATTAGATCACCAATTAAAACTATATTAGTAACTGTTTTGCGTTTGTCTCAAAAACGAAAAAAAAGTCTCGTTAAAACGAGACTTTATACAACTTTGGTTGAGGTTAGCCGATGACGGTTATAAACCCTTGGAGGATGATAAGGTTTACGATATCGATAAAGAACGCACCAACTATTGGGACCACCATGAACGCCTGCGGTGAAGGACCAAATCGATTCACAATTGAACCCATGTTCATTACGGCTGTTGGCGTTGCGCCAAGCCCGAAACCACAATGACCGCCAGCAATGACCGCTCCATCGTAGTTCTTGCCCATTACCCTAAATGTCACGTAGTAAGCGAAGAAAGCAAGAACGATAGACTGCACGCCAAGGATGACTAGGAAAGGAATAGCAAGGTCAAAAATATTCCACAGTTGCAGACTCATAAGTGCCATTGCTAAGAAAAGCGACAAAGAAACGGTACCTAGAATATCCACCGTTTCAGCGTCCACTTTATAACTCTTAGTTACCTCACAGATGTTTGTGATGAAGACACCAATAAACAGTGCGTAAACGAAATCTGGAATCATCAACCAAGAGATCTCAAAGGTACTGACCCATTCATGCAGGTACTTCGCACCTGTTACACAAATGAGCAGGATAAATAGAACTTCTACCACCTTCTTGGCGGTAACACGGTCGCGTTCATACTCATTATAAGTTACCAGCTCAGGGAAGCGCTCGTGTGTATCGTTACCACGGCCATATTCTGATTCAAAATCATTCTTATCAATCAGTCGCTGAGCTACGGGGCTACCAATAATACCGCCGATAATTAAACCAAACGTTGCCGATGCCATTGCAATCTCAAGAGTGTTGGCAATACCGTACGTTTCTGTAATGGTTTGCGACCACGCAGCACCCGTACCGTGACCACCAGAAAGGGTAATAGAGCCCGCTATCAGTCCCATCAGAGGCTCTAAGCCAAGCAAACTTGCCAGACCTACGCCAACACTGTTTTGTATCACGATATAGACAGACGCTACGCCCAAGAATATAAAGACTTTGGCACCACCTTTCATAAGCTGTGTGTAGTTTGCCGCCAAACCAACAGTGGCAAAAAACATCAACATAAAGGTTTTCTGCAGTGGGAGTGAGAACTCTAGATTGATGCCGTTAAAGTGCATTACTGTAATGATGATGGCGACAATCAAGCCACCAACGATGGGTTCTGGGATATTGTACTTGCGAAGAACCGGCAACTTACTATTGATTAAGTGCCCAAGAAAAAGAACGCTGATTGCGATCAAAAAAGATTCTAACGTGCCAACAGAGATGGTGTTGTTCATATAACCTCTTTTTTTGCTGTATCGCTCATCTTCCTTAATGAGGTATCGATTCGATATTTTAGTGTAGTAAAAATAGGATAGATGGCGATCAAAGCAAAATCACCAAACGGCCTTGTTTTCTTTATCCACTGCTTTTTGATTACCGAGGAAGCTTCGGCACTTTGACAATCCAGTCTATGTATTTGATAACTGGGTGTTTAGAGGTCTTAAATACACATAATGTGTCTAAGATAAAAAGAGTAACTACACTGATTAAGGCGGCATAGTAGCACAATGCGCTACGTTCGACTAATTTAACTAATAAATACAAATAATAAGGTGAACAACAGTGATACGAACAGCCTCTATCGCACTAACAATGTCTCTGCTGGCAGCAACCTCTGCAAATGCAAAATTTAACGTTAATTACGAGGAACCTGAGTCTAGCGCTGAGCAGTCGGCTCGCCAAGCTATTGAGCAAAGCGGAGCAAACGAACTCGTCGCAGACTTATCGAACCATTACTTCCCGTTCAATAGCGAGCTCACAATTAGCTATGGTGGCGACGATGGCCCTCTTTACGACCCTTCTACTCATACCGTTCACATGCCGTATGCGTTTTACAATGACTCCCTCGAGTATTTCACTAAAAACGACTACGAAAAGCGGTTTGGAAAGCCAGCCAAAGATGGCGCGGTAGATACCTTGCTTCACACTCTTTTGCACGAGGCAGGGCATGCCTATGTCGCCGACCAAGGCATTCCGATTCTTGGTAAAGAGGAAGATGCAGTAGACAACTTTGCCGCGGTCATCATGCTCAACTACGTAGACCAAGGAGCCGATGCGACCATAAGCGCCGCCGATATGTTCGCGTTTGAATCAGATGACAGACCAGACTATTACGACTTTTATGAGTACATCGGTGAACATAGCTTTGATTTACAACGCTATTTTGCCACTTTGTGTTTGGTTTATGGCAGCGATCCTGATGCGCACAAGGATTTACTCGATGAAATCGAAGATGAGTATCGTGATGAACAAAAAGACAAGTGCATCGCAACCTTTGAAGAGATCGATTACAACTGGAAGCAAGTACTAAACATTAAGTCAGAGGAAAATAGCTAATTACTGAGGTGAAAATGTCGACCAAATTGACCCTGTTCTATGATGGGCAATGCCCATTGTGTGTTAAGGAGATGACAGCGCTCAAAAAACACGACAATGAAGACGTTATCAAGCTGGTGGACATTTTCTCTGATGCGTTTCTCGACTACCCCGACATAGACCAAGCGTCCGCCTCTGAACGGTTGCATGCCTATGATAAAAATGGAGCGCTTCTGCTTGGATTGGACGTCACGTATCAAGCATGGAGCTTGGTCGGTCGCGGCCATTGGTACGCATTTACGCGCTGGCCCTTGTTTCGTCCGATTTGTGATTGGGTATACATCAAGTTTGCCAGAAACCGCTACACAATTTCTGGCATTCTTACCGGAAAGAAACGCTGCGACCGCTGTCGAATAGAATAAGCCGAATATAACAAAAAGCGGCGAGCGACTTCAGCGCTCGCCATTTACACTGTAAAGATTATTTTTCAGCGTCTTGTCGTACCGCTTTAAAGAGCACGGACGTATCTGAGCGCCCTTCCCCATCTGCTGACAACTGCTTGTAGCGCTCAATGGACTGCTCTGTTAGCGGTAGCGTTATGCCTTGCTTTTCCGCTTCATCTAAACAGAAACCCAGGTCTTTTATCATCCAATCGATCGCAAAGCCAAAGTCGTATTTGTCTTGGTCCATGGTCTTGGCACGGTTTTCCATCTGCCAAGAACCTGCGGCACCATTCTTTAAGCAATCGACAAGGGCAGGGATATCCAGTCCGCTTTTTTGAGCGAGCAATAGACCTTCGGACAGACCCGTCAACACGCCAGCAATACACACTTGGTTTACCATCTTAGCGCGTTGCCCTTGGCCAACAGTACCCATCAGCACTGACGATTTCCCGTACGCACCAAACACAGATTGTAAGTCATTGAATACGGCTTCATCACCGCCACACATAATAGTCAGTACACCATTCTCAGCACCGGCTTGCCCTCCAGATACTGGCGCATCCATAAAGCGAATCCCAGCTTCCTCACACCCCTTACCAAGCTCTTCGGCTAGGCTTGCAGAGGTAGTGGTATGGTCAACGAGAATCGCGCCCGGCTTCATCGCCGCGATAGCACCTTGCTCAGCCGTCGTCATCTGACGCACATCATCGTCATTACCGACACAAACGGCGACCACATCTGCGTCTTTCACACACTCAGCCATGGTTTCTGCGTATTGACCTGCGTATTCATTGGCCCAGCGCTGCGCTTTCTCTGCCGTACGGTTAAAAACGCTGACGTCAAAACCCGCTTTGACTAGATGCCCTGCCATCGGGTATCCCATAACGCCCAGTCCAATAAAACTTACTTTCATGTCGGCTCCTAGTTGCTTGTGTTTGGATTTACCGCCGCATCCATATTTTGAGCGGTCGCTAATATCGCTTCCACCAAGGCTTTTACGGCTTTAGGTTGGTATTTTCTATCTTTGTACACCAAAAACGCTTGGCGGTCACTACGATAGTACTCAGGTAGAATATGAATCAAATTTGAGTTGCTTGCCGCGTGACGTAGCGGCAGTGAAGCCACACCTAGACCTCGACCAACCGAATCAACCAGCGCCTGAATATCATTAACGATCAACCGTGGTTTAAGGTTGATGGTATCTACCTCTTTTCCTTGCTGGTAGACCACAATCTCGCGACTATCGTCGATCGCAAGCCAATCAGCACATTTGAGCTTTTCGAGATCATCAATAATAGGGTTAGAACTGAGGTATTCTTTACTCGCAAAGAAACCATGCTTCGCTGTAAATAGTGGTCGTGCGATCAACTCATCCATTTCTGAAGTGTCGAAGGTTATAAGGAGCTCTCGATCCGTTTTAGGCTTGGCTTGATCGTGGTTTAACGCGAGATCCACATGCACCTTGGGATAGGATTTCAAGTATTCCTCGACGACAGGTGCGATAAATGCGTGGTAAAAGCTATGTGGTACCGCTAACCGGACGTGACCCGCCACTAAATCCGTTTTCTCGGTAATATTGTTGAGCCCTATCTCGACTTGCTCAATTCCACTACTCAGCTGTTCAAATGCCATTCGACCTAGTTCTGTCGGAGCTAACTCACGCCCACGCTTCTCTAGAAGGCGCAGACCGAGCTTTGACTCAAGAGAAGTGATGCGTCTTGATACCGTTGATTGAGGCAAGCCCAAGCTTGCTGCAGCTCTCAATACAGAGCCTTCCTCTACAACCTTGCAGAATAAGTAAACATCATCAATGTATCCAAATATGGAATCCATAATCCTAAATAACCGTATTTTCTCTATATATGACTAGGTTTATACTTTTCTCATCAAAAAGACAACCGAAGGAGACAGATAATGAGTAGAAAACAGTTTTGGTTGACCGCCCTACTATCCTCATTGACCATGGCACTGATGATGTCGGGAATCATCTCGGGATACAAAATGGGATTCAGTGCCGACTGGCCTGAAACGTGGGTAAAGAGTTTTCTAATAGCCTGGCCTTGCGCGCTGCTGTTGAATCTGACGGTACTGCCAAAGATAAGAGCATTCGCAGCTTGGTGCTGCCAGCCTAAAACCATCAAGGGCTAGAAAGCATGATCAAGGCAATTCCTTGATCATGCTTTCGTATTTTGTCTATATGGCGTGGCTTAAACGCTTTGTTTTCACTACGGATAAAGGTTTTGGCTTAGCAAACCAATACCCTTGATACATATCGCAGTTCATCTCTTTCAGCCGCGCGTATTGCTTCTCGCATTCCACACCTTCAGCAACCACATCGTATCCAAATGCATGAGCCATGGTGATGACTGACTCCACTAAGGCATTGTGGGCTAAATCACTGCCCAAGTCGCGAATAAAACTGCGGTCTATCTTTACTTCATCAAGTGGTAACTGTTTGAGCATGGATAAAGACGAATAGCCTGTCCCAAAATCATCCAACGAGATGCGCACACCTGCAGCCTTGAGCGCATTTAATGCCCGCAAACACTGTTCAAAATCATTAAGGGCGATGCTTTCGGTGATCTCGACTGTAAACTGTGCCGGAGAGAGATCATAGGAAAAGATCTTTTGTACGAACTCGATAGCAAAATGAGGGCGAGACAACAGGCTTGAACTGATATTAATCGAGACAGACAGCGCACTGTCTATGCGCTTATCGGCGAGATCTTCACACACCTTGGTCAACACGATCTCACTGAGCTTCACGATCAACCCGGACTCTTCTGCGACACCTATAAAGAGCTGTGGTGAAACGTATTCACCATCCTCGTCCTGCCAACGCGCCAGCGCTTCTACGCCAGTCACAGCCCCACTCTCTTGATCATGTATAGACTGATACCAAACCTCGAGTTTATCATTCGCTAGGACGCGTCGGAGCTTCTGCTCGACACTCAGCAGTTGCTGGCTCTCTCGCTCTAGTTGGGTATCGTAAAGGGCCGCCTTGCGACTCTTAGAGCGCTTAGCGCGATACATAGCGATATCGGCCTTTTTGACCAACTCTTCTGCAGAGACCGCATCAAACGGATAGAACGCTATACCAAGGCTTCCCTGAGTGTTGAACTCATTATCTCCAACACAAAACGGCTTCTCTACCGCGCGAAGTATGCGACTAGCAAGCTCTAAAGCTTGACCTGATGTCTCGACATCGCACATCAAAAGAAATTCGTCACCACCAAAACGGGCAATGAGGTCATTCTTGCGTACCACCTGATTGAGCTGTTTTGATACGTGCAGCAACAACGCATCTCCGACATCGTGACCATAGGTATCATTCACAAACTTGAAGCGATTGAGGTCCATCAACATCAAAGCGAGCGGCTGTTCATTCTTATCGCGAATATGCGCCTTCAAACGCTCAGTCATCATACGTCGATTCGCAAGTCCCGTGAGCGGATCATGGTAGGCAAGCTGGCGAATCTTATCGGCGGAACGTTTTTGCTCTGTAATATCCGTCATTGCCCCTAAAAAGCGCACCGGACGACCAAATTTATCTTTGATAACACGCCCGGTAGAAGAGAGCCAAACGTAGACCCCGTCCGTTCTGCGCAGTCTAAACTGCGATTTGAATGGCGTTTCAATATCAAGATGGGCGAGGAGTTGATTTTCAAGTTTGCTAAGATCATCCGGATGAACCAAGTCAAAAAAGCACTGACTGGTCAACGTTGTCGAGTCTCCATCACTGAGCTTAAGAATATCATTCCAACGACTACTCCAAACGAGCTCATCAGAGATCAGATCCCAATCCCAAATCACATCGTTCGAAGAGTGGCTGACAACTTGTAATTGATTAGCCAGATCCGTAGATACTTGCGCTCGACTCTGTGAGCTGTGCAGGAGAAGATCACGCTCCAAAAACAGCGCTAGCATATCCAAATAGTTGTTATAGCTAGAGATCTTCGCTAGATCTGGCGTCTCTTCGATGGGTTCAACAACCGCCATCACTTCAGTATGCCGATCATGCCTATCGGTCACACACAATAGCGTCATAACAAAGGCTTCTGGAAAGGTATACAAAGAGCTCTGCGGAAACGCTTCGGTAGGGAAGTGGATTCCCTGGTCAGAATGGTAAAGCTGACGTCCATTGGTGTGTGAGTGGGCAGTAATACAACTCTCTGAATTGGCTTTCACACCACAAACCGCCCAAGCCACTGAGGTGTCAAATAAACAGCTGGCATTCACAATCGATGAAAAGCCCGATTGACCTTGAGAATATAAGGTCTCATGCAGCTCTGCTGGTGATCGCTCAGTATGGCTAAGTAGCTGTTTTCGTATACCAAACTCAGGATTAGTTGACGAAGAATCCGAACCACAAGAGTCTCGAACTACCATCAACTGCTCAATCGAACAAACGTCACTAGAGTAGGGAGCGCCCGCAATTCTTGCCATTAGTCGCTCTGCTGCCGCTATCGATAAACGCTCTAATTGCTGATCCACAGTGGTGAGCTTTGGCTCAGTTCTCTCTCCCATGAAGATATTGTCAATGCCAACCACGGCAACTTGCTTAGGCACAGAGATACCATTTTCGCCAAGCCGCTCCATCAAACCCACCGCGATATGGTCAGTGGCACAGATAATTGCCGTACAAGGTGAACCGTGATTCCAATAACGTTCATAAGCTTCACGCCCACCTTGCAGCGCGTTACTGCTAACGTTGAGTATTTGCGTACGTCCAATGACCCTACCATGCGATTCTGCTCGCGCCTGAAACGCCTTGAATCGCATTCTAACGTCATTAACCGACAAATCCCCACAGAACCCTATATTAGAATGCCCCAGAGAAGTAAGGTGGTCATACAACGCACATACGCCACTTTTTTGGTCACTCGAGAATGATTCTACAGCCAAAGGAGCGTAGCTAGCTGCTATAGAGACGACAGGAATACCCTTTGCTACCGCTTGCTCTACCAAAGAATTGGCGGCAGCGTGCAGTACTATGATTAAGCCATCGACATGGTCTAACGCGAACGGTAAATCAAAATCACGTTTGTGTCCTACACGGTAAAAGATAAGGTTTACGCCCTTATCGGCACCATACGCTCTTAGGGTACTGGTGATCTCTCCCATGTAAAAACCGCTCAACATCGGCAAAATGACACCTATTGCTGGCTTGCGATCGTGACGAGCCAACACGTTGTGACCACCGTTGATCATAGTGTTTATCCTGTCCATTTTATTAAGGTAGCTTTCCGCTTTATTAGCCTATTGTCTGACTATTAGTACAGTAAGAAATTTCTTGCGCATGGTGCAGAAGAAGTTGATAAAAGTGTTAGCAACAACACATTCGGTAGAGGGGAGATGCTGGGAAATTTGACCAAGATAGCGATACCAAAAAGAGCCAACATACGTTGGCTCTTTATTAATCATTCATTAGGGGTGAAACCTAATTATTGCTCTGCGTTGTGATAGACCTGTTGTACATCATCACAGTCATCAAGCATGTCTAGGAACTTCTGAAACTTCTCAGAATCTTCACCAGCAATCGCCGTATGTGTCTGTGGTACGAAGGTGATTTCTTCAACGTCTAGCGTTAAATCTGGGTACTCTGCGTTTAACGCTGTTTTCGCTTTGAAGAACTCAGTGTTAGGTGCGAACACTGTAATTACGCCGTCTTCAAGCTCAATATCAGTAACATCAACGTCTGCCATCATTAGCGCTTCAAGTACTGACTCTTCGTCTTCACCCTTGAACTGGAATACCGCTTGGTGATCAAACATGTGCGCAACGGTGCCTGGGCTACCAATTTTCGCGCCTGTTTTAACAAAGCATTGACGAACATCTTGGAACGTACGGTTGCCGTTGTCTGTTAGACAGTCAACGATCACGCTAACACCACCAGGACCAAAGCCTTCGTAGCGTGCTGGCTGGTAATCTTCACCGCCGCCGCCACTTGCTTTGTCTAGCGCTTTATCGATAACGTGTGCTGGAACTTGATCTTTCTTTGCTTTAGCAATCAAGTGCTTAAGCGATAAGTTCATTTCAGGATCGGCACCACCGTTTTTAGCAGCAACGTAAATCTCTTTACCGTACTTGGAATAAACTTTAATTTTTGCGCCTTGTGTCTTCGCCATCGAGGCTTTGCGCACTTCAAAACTTCTTCCCATTGGGATGTTCTCTCTAATTCAATTTAACGCGGAGGATTTTAGCAAATCGTCGCCACAATTCAATTCTAAGCCACGATGGGACTGTTACATCACGCCCATCATCTTCTTGTATTTGTCGACACACGCTTCAAACCATGCCTTCTCAGTCTCATCTTGGATTCGTTCTAGCTGCTCGCGAATCGCTTCTGGACCGGCTTTCGCTTCCCTCATTTGCCAAACGACAAAGGAAGCCTGTTTATCTAGCTCTACCTTGTTTTTTTCTGAAGGGGGAAGCAATGAAAGATTGTATGACATGGTTCTTTATCGGTTAGTGTTGGCAAGGCTACCGAATATATCACCGTTAGAGTCTCAAACTCAAATGAAAGCCGCTGTCGGCTTCGGAAGGATGTACAAGGCGCAAAAATACTAAGGGTGGCATACGCCACCCTACTGTTTACTCCATCTCAGCGTATCGCTGATTAGTGAATTAACCCCAACTCTTTTGCTTCTTCGAGGGTTAGACCACTTTCTCTGATTTCACGTAATGCTTCAATGCGACGTCTTGCTTCCGCTGATTTAGCTTGTTTAGCAGGACGGGTTTCCTCTTGTATCTCTTCAGAGTGATCCCACTTGTTTGTAATGGATGTCATTTGGTCATGGTCGATTGAATTAATGGACATTGTTACCTCCTGAAAGAACCATGTCTGGACACCTAATCTGTAGCAAACGACAAAATTGTTGTTAAGAAAAACTGAGTCAGAATGTGATTGGGATGGAAATTCTAAACAGAAGTCTCGGGAAGGAGTTTATAAACTTTGAAATTCGATTTTTGTGGCATTACATTTAGGGGATTCCGCCTCGAAAAAGTAACTTGATCGAGATCTACTTTTCTCTCTCTTTCCCTTATCAACATTGGCTTACAGCCAAATGCGTATGCATTCATATCGACGAATTTTTGACAAAAAAAAGCGAGTCCAAAAGAACTCGCCAAAAAATATATCAGAATGAATGTAACAATATGAGCCAATCTACTTATTTCATTAGAAAGGACAAAAGGTTGTCTATTCGGGATAAATAATAGCCAGCGAACCTGGCTATTATGTCAGTGGACTGTCAGCGTTATGTGTTAATACCAACAAATCCCCGCATGCTATGTAAAAAGATATTACAGAGCGTGTCAGTCACTAAACGGACACCTCATCAAGTACACGGAACACTGACTCATCAATATGGCCCTCATAGACTTGCTTACACACCTTCTTACGCACTGCTAGCGCGGAAATGAGACGTTCAATAGACAGGTGTTTGTTTTCTTGTCGAGAGTTATACAGCTCAACGACCTGACTTAGAACCTCATAAGGAATGACATCGCCATCAACACGAAGCCAATCGAGCTTCTCCATGAGCTCAGAACACTCTTGTTTGATAGATGCAACAGAATGCCCTGTCATAGCAGACAACGCCGTTATACCGCGTTCTAGGGCCTCTGGTGAGGTATATTTGGATAACGTAATGGTAATTTCGTCAGCATTGATCTCAACCAAGTGCTTTCTTTGCTTCACTCGACGTCCCAAATTCCCACGTGGGGAAGGCGCTTTACGCTGGATCGGCTCAAACTCGCCATCAATGATCGTCGACAGTTCATCCAGTTGTTTGCGTGTGACCAGCTCGTTGCGCAGTGGGTTCGGTAGAGTAGGCGCCATATTGCGTTTACCTGCATTGGTCGTTCTGGCGCGAGAGTAGCGCAGTACCTCTTCAACGTCACAACGGATATCAACTTGATAGTCAGGTAACTTGGCATCAGGGTCCATACAGTTCAATGTCAGATGATAACCCCAAAGATTGACATCGAATTGAGTCGGAGACGTCACGCTCTCAGCCAGGTTTTTAAGTTCACGCAATAGATCCATCGAAAAACGGCGCCACTCGATATTTCTCGCTAGCTTCTGATTAAGATCAGACAACAGCAAAGAATCTGTGTGACGACGAGCCATTCGGCTACGGAAGTACGAGTACAACTGGAAGACCAAGGTATGCTGTTTTAGGATCTCTGGTGGGAACAGGAAGAAATAGTCTCTTGTTAAAAGCTCTTCGTAGAACGATGGCTCCCATACCAAAATGTAGAGATTGGGTTTGATCTTGATCTCACCATCAGCACCTTCACGAGGCGCTTCTTCTGAGGCGGTGATCGTTCTTGCTAAAAATCGAAAACGATCACTTTTGAAGCCTTCAGGCATATTTTCACTAAGCCAACGACCTGTTAGCTCATGTAATTGAAAGTCTGTAAATTCAATTCGATCAATGCTGTCACGAATAGAGTCTCGAGCCGGGCCACTGTCCTTCTTGCCACGCAGAGACAGTATGTCTGTGATATACAAAGGTGTCTTATTGGGCACCTGTTTGGCGTCCAAATGATACTCTTCATGATGATGATCGTGGTATTGGACCGTTAGGGTAAATAACGCGAACAGCGTCATCAGATCATCGACCGTCATAATATTTTTTGACGAGCGAGTTTCAATAACGGCTTTCGTCCCTGAGATCGATACCATGGATTTTTGGTAACTCTTGCGAGTGCGAGGTGGTGCAAGCGCTTGGTCGATAATACCAGCCCAGTTTGTTGGCGATACCACGAACTGGTCTGCTTCGTCACGCATGGCTGGTGGCGTATACAAACCATGTTCGTTTAGCAAACGTTTGTTCACTTGAGTTTGAGCTAACGCTTTAGATTTCTTCTGTTTTTCAGATTGTTTCACCGATTCGGTGACCAAACTCGTAGCGCCCAAAACGGACACAAGTTGATTCGGGTTAACAAAGCGATGCAGCATCGTCTTTCCCGCTAATCCCTCTTCAAATTTGACACCGTGCTGGCTAAATAGTCCGATATTGACTGCGGCTCTTAAGCGTTGCTGAATGGCCGCTCGAGTCAATTTTCCATCGGTAGCATCAATTAACTCGGTTGTTGATACATAGCCGTCTTTAGAACTGAAACCACGCAGTGAAATAAGATTCAAAAGCTCAAGAATGCTTTTGGTTACCCCTTTAAAGTGCTGATATTGTTCTATCCAATCAACGGATGTTTCCGTCACTTCAAAAAGGTGTCCGCCTTTGTGATCCCTAGGGGATCGGATCTGGATTTTTTCTTCACTGCTCATGGTTGGATCTAGATCACACTATCCGTAAAATCGACATTGTTCCATAGAGTAATGAAATTTAGATCATAAATAAAGCGCTATTTATATTGTTAGATAAAAAACTGATCTTAATGATTAAACTGATCTTAAATGATTAAGTGATCATATGATCTGGAAAATTTTCTTCTTGTAAGTATTTGATATATAAAATATTGATAAGAGCGCACTTCGGAAGGATGATCATAGCATTAACGAAACGATGATCATCATTTTTTGAAAGCATGATCAAAGGCTATCGAATGAATGATCATGACGGTATAGAAAGCGTGATCATCATTGCTGCGGATCGATGATCAAGAATTAGATACAAGTTATCCACAGAAAAAGTAGAAAAGCTGTGTGTATCATGCCTTACCTCTCAGCAAGATAGGCGTCATTTTCCACGAAAGCATGATCAAGGTAACTCATTTTGCTTATGATTTCGTCATTTAGAACAAGAAAAAGTCATGTTTTTGCTATAGGTTTTTGTCGCAAGGAAAATACGTCCACTGGCGCTCTTTTACAAACAGGCGGAACGATGATCAAGAAACCTGCCCTTTTTCGCCAATGTGAATCGCTCTGCAGCGGTTTGATACTTAAATCCGCTTTGATCCCAGTATTCGTGGGACTTGAGCCGTAATTTAGCTAGATATTTACATGCTTCCGGAAGGTTTTGTCTCTTGATCATTGTTCCGAGAGTTTTGATCTGAAGTGCACTCAAGTTTAGCTTGCCGGTTAATAGCTATGAACCTTGATCATGCTTTCACAATCACCGTTGGTCCCGAAACAATGATCATGGTGTTTCCTTGATCATCGTTCCTGAGTAGGTGAATTGCTTGCAAAGTTGAAAGTTGAATCCAAGGTGGCCGCGTTTAAATAGAGATATATCGGTCATTGGGATGAATCAAAGTCACACTATCCGTAATTTATCCGTCTTTCAGTATCGTTCCGGGAATAGTTAACTTTACATTGTAAATGAGTGACGCGGTAACACTTTTAAAGTAGTAAGTTATAAGCATAGAAATTGGTGCTTTTTGAAAACACTTTGCGCAAATATTCATCATAGAGCTAGATATTGGTCAAATTAATGCAAATAATCTCAGTAGATGTATGGACAGCTTTTTTGTGAGAATGTACGATATTGCTGTACATAAATAAATAGGTTACTTGGTTGGAACTAGGTATGAAAAGAGAACAAACAATAGATAATCTCTACCAGCTTGCTGAGCAAACTCAGCAAGTTCAAGCTGATCGTATTGAAATCGTATTGGAAGAACGTAGTGATGACCACTTCCCCGCGATGTCAAAAGCCATGATGGAAACACGATCAGGACTTACTCGCCGAAAATTGGATGATGCAATCAGTAAAATGGAAGAGGGGGGGCATCAGTTTACTAAAAACAATGCCAACCATTATTCTATTTCTCTTCAAGAAGCCCACATGCTAATGGATGCTGCAGGTGTGCCTAAGTTTCATGAACGCAAGCAGAGCGCTAACAATAAGCCGTGGATTATCAACGTACAAAACCAGAAAGGCGGTACAGGTAAGTCAATGAGTGCGGTACATCTTGCAGCTTGTTTGGCACTCAATCTAGATAAACGCTACCGCATTTGTCTTATCGACCTAGATCCTCAGGGGTCACTTCGTTTGTTCTTAAACCCACAAATTAGTGTCGCGGATCACGAGAACATTTATTCTGCGGTTGATGTTATGCTAGAAAACGTGCCTGAAGGGACCGATATCGACATCGATTTCTTACGTCATAACGTCCTACTACCAACCCAGTACCCGAATTTGAAGACGGTGTCTGCATTCCCTGAAGATGCGATGTTCAACGCTGAAGCGTGGCAAAACCTGTCTCAAAACCAATCTCTTGATATTGTTAAGCTATTAAAAGAGAAGCTAATCGACAAAATTGCCGATGACTTTGACGTCATCATGATAGATACAGGTCCTCACGTTGACCCATTGGTTTGGAATGCAATGTACGCTTCAAATGCACTACTTATTCCGTGTGCAGCAAAGCGTCTTGACTGGGCATCAACGGTTAACTTCTTCCAACATTTGCCGACTGTTTATGAGATGTTCCCTGAAGATTGGAAAGGTCTTGAGTTCGTTCGACTGATGCCAACGATGTTTGAAGACGACAACAAAAAGCAAGTCTCTGTATTGACGGAAATGAACTACCTCCTTGGTGATCAGGTGATGATGGCGACGATTCCACGAAGCCGTGCTTTCGAAACCTGTGCTGATACCTACAGTACTGTTTTCGATTTAACCGCATCTGATTTCGAAGGTGGCAAGAAAACTTTGGCTGTTGCTCAAGACGCTGTTCAAAAAAGTGCACTAGAGTTAGAACGAGTACTGCACAGCAACTGGTCTTCACTGAATCAAGGGTAACGTGACAAATGGCAATTAAAACTTCAGAACTAAATGCAAAACTGTTTGGCAAAGCCAACAAACGACGCGCGACCACACCTCAAGAAGCGCAAACTGCAGCGAAAGAACAGGCTCAGGTTATTGAACTTTCTGTAGCGGGCGAAGAGCTTGTGTCGTTTGAACTGGTTCGTATTCCTGCTAACCAGGTTGAATCTAAGACGTTTGTTTTTCAAGAGAACGCGCGTGAGCAATCTTTTTTGAACGAGCACGCTCTATCGGATGTTTTGGCTACGCTTCGTGAAAAGGGACAACAATACCCAGCAGTTGGTCGTCGTCAGGCTGATGGTACTATCGAGGTTCTTGATGGTAGTCGTCGTCGTATGTCGTGTATCCTAGCGCAAAAAGAGTTTTTGATTTACGTTGCGGAAAACATCAACTCAGAACATGCCAAGTTCTTGTCTGACGTAGCAAATGCGCATAAGCCACTGTCTCTTTACGAGAAAGGCAAAGAGATGCTGGCTAAATTAGAAAGTGGTGAAGCCGAAGACCAAAAGGCGTTAGCTAAGATGTTCCAGTGCAGTGAAGCGTTAGTCAGTGGCGCTTTGAAAGCGGCAGATCTGCCGTTACCACTATTACAAGCTTACCCAAACGTGAGTGACTTAGGGCGTCCAACCATTGTTCGTCTTCACAAGCAGTTCTGCGAGCTAGACAAGGATAACCAAGTAAAACTCATTGAACGTTGCCAGGATTCAGAAGGCTACGTTTGGCAGAATAGCCAAGCGCAGGGGGTCGCACGGATTACCAAAGAAGTCTCTGAAACTCTTGAGGCTTGGATGCATGAACTCGCACCACCTAAGCGCGCAAAAGTTAGCAAGATTGACTTGGTGAAAGGGCGCGCTAGCTACACGAGAAAAGGTCCAAATCTGGCGATCAATCTTAAAAAGGTTGATGACAAGACGATGGAAGAAATTCTCGAGTTCTTGAAAGACAAAATGCAATAAACATTGCACGTTTCGCATAGCAAATACCTCGCATCAGCGGGGTATTTTTTTATGTTAATATTGGTATAAGTCTTCCACTATGATGCGTTTATGCCAAACCAATCGAATACATCTTTGCTAGAGTCGCAGTTGAGCGCGATAGTTAGCCAACGTCATATTGCCGACTCCCTTAACCACCGCGCGACTGTCGTCTTGAGAGGAGAGGGGAGTTGGCAAAATAGCTTAGTGTCCACTTTAGTCAGTAATACTAATCTTGAATCAGAGTCCTGCTTCTACATAGGAAAGCATTCAATTGATGGTTTCACATGTCTTCCGGCGAATCAAGGCAAGCGTATTCTTGGCCGAGATTCTAAGTTACTCATTGTCGACTGTGATAGTGACTTCGATGCCAACAGTTTTAATGCCGCGGTTGGGACGCTGGTCGGCGGTGGTTTGCTAATCATCTTAATAAGCGGCGATTTATCAGCGAACACTTGGTTGCAATCAGCATTACAAAAACTGCCCGTCATCGAGCAAGACAGTGCTGATATGAAGAATAGCTCAGAGTATTGGAGTACCGAAGAAGCTGAGTCTGGCACTAAAACCAATCTTTATATTGAGCAAGAACTCGCAATTGACCATATTCAACAAGTCCTGACAGGACATCGTAAACGTCCATTTGTCATGACCGCCGATAGAGGGCGAGGTAAAAGCAGTGCGTTGGGTATCGCTGCAGCGAGACTTGCATCGATAAGACCATTAGACGTAATTATTACCGCACCAAACAAAGCCGCTGTAGCTTCTGCCATTTCTCATTTTGAATCTGAGTTAGAAAAGTCCGATATCGATAGCTCGACAGTATTGCTTAACTTTATTGCACCTGATGAGCTGCTAAACACGCTACCAAGTTGTGATTTGTTGTTTGTCGATGAAGCGGCGGCCATTCCCATTCCTATGCTTAAACAGATTGTCGACTGCTACCATCGTCTAGTGATAAGTACCACCATTTATGGTTATGAAGGTTGTGGTCGTGGGTTCAGTCTGAAGTTTCTACCTTGGCTATTGGAGAACAGAAAAGGTTCTCGTACTCTCCATTTGAGTCAACCTATTCGCTGGAATGTCGACGACCCATTAGAACATTGGTCAAAAGAGACGTTTTTGTTGAATGCCGAGTTGAGCGAATTGCCAGATGCATTGTCTGGCGAACGTATTCATGAGACAGAACTTCACTGGGAGCTACTGAATAAAGACAAGGTAATGCAAGAGGTAGCCACATTGTCGAGTGCATTTGCTTTGTTGGTGAATGCTCATTACCAAACCTCTCCAAATGACTTAATGCTGTTGCTCAATAACCCCAACATGAGTTTGTACACTATTAAACATCGAGATTTGGTGGTTGGTAGCGTGCTTGTGAATAGAGAAGGGCAGTTGGAAGGTGAGCTCATTGAACGTATCTATCTAGGAAAGTCTCGTCCCGCAGGTCACCTCGTACCGGTAGAGCTGTGCAACCATTTGGCGTTGGAAGCTCCTGCACTACAAAGCTGTGCTCGAGTGATGCGAATAGCGGTGCACCCACTTTTGCAGGGGCAAGGTATTGGTAGTTCAATGTTGACCCGATTACGCGAAAGCCTATGCAGAGAGGTTGATTACTTAGCAACAACATTTGGTGCGACGAATGAGCTTGTTCAGTTCTGGAGTCAAAACCATTTTTCTGCTGTTCGTTTAGGTAGCTCACGAGACAAGGCGAGCGGTACCTATAGCGCGACATTTATTTCTCCAATTTCAGACCAAAGCAATGAATGGTATGAGCAGGCTTTTGACCTCTATCGGCAGTCGTTGCCTTTCTGGCTTCGTTCATCGGCAAAAGCGCTTTCTCCAGAGTTGGCGGGTTTGTTGCTATCTCAGTCTATCAACCATGAAGAAGCTGCGTGCATCCATCCTCTCGTCATTAACTACACAGAGGGTGGTAATGCCTTCAACACAGTTCGCCCGTTTCTGTTGCCACTGCTTCAATGCAATGAGCAAGAGATAAATGAGCAGCTTCCTTTGCTAGTAGTGGCCGTCATAGCTCAAGAATGGGATTGGGAGCAGGCTGCAAAGCACTTTGGCTTTACTGGAAGAAAACAAACAGAGCAGGCTTTTCGTCAACAACTAAAACAGCTCATTGAACGTTTACAGTGTAAATAGTCTCTTTCCCTGATTTACACTGTAAAGCTGCCTATGCTTTTACAGTGTAAATTGCCTCTCTATTTTTACAGTGTAAATCGACAAGACCTTGTTGATGACTGCTGGACATACCGAACAATGTTTCTCCTACGACGTTCAAACTATTGAACTAATTACCGTGAGCGCCCCCGTAGTTTTAGAAAACTCATGTAGTCTCAGTAGTGAGACTTCATTAATATAATTGATAGTTATTGAAGCATGATCACATTCGCATTCTGTATGCGAGCGTGAAATCGCATAAGGAAATGATCGTCAATCATGTGGAAAAGTGTACTCAGCCTTTCATCAGATCAAAAACAAGTCTTTGCTCAGTTACCAAAAGAGTATGAGCAGGGGTTGGCTTTGGAAGTCGCATTGCTAGGAAATGCATTAAAAGAGTTAAATGCAGAAGCATTCTTTGTCGATGAGACTTCGGTCATTCAATTTATCAAATCTGCCCAAGCCGCTAAAGGCGACGCTTTTTCAGGGCTAACACTTGCTCAAGTGAAAAATGCAACGGCTGAGGTCATACTCAGTGAGCAAGATATGTTGGCAAGTATCAAGGTTGAAGGTGCTTATGGTGGTGATGCTTTGACGCCAACGGATATCATTTCTGCGCTAACTCAGGCTCGTGTCGTAAAAGGCATTAATAAGAAAGCACTGAAGAAGGTGCTGCTGTTGAGTCAGCAACTTAAAAGTGGCGAAAGCTACACGCAGCCTGTAGCAATAGGCAAGCGACCAAAAGAGGGCAAAGATGCTCAGTTTATTCCGTTGGTTGCCGACCCTAAAGATAGGGTATTGAAGCCTCAAGCTTCAGGAGCAAATGGCAAGGTAGATATGCGAGATCTCGGGGCTGTAGTCACTGTTGGTGAGAACGAACAAGTGATGCGCCGCATTCCAGCTAAACCAGGTGAGAATGGATACACCGTCACGGGGGCTATTATTCCACCTCGTCCAGTGAAAGATTTGCCATTAAAGCCGGGTGCCGGAACCCGCTTTTCGCCAGACAATCCTAATACGTTACTCTCTACCATGTCAGGAATGCCTGTTATTAAAGCATCAGGCGTTGAAATGGATGAAGCACTTTGTTTGAGTAAAGTTGATATTTCCACTGGACACATCAAGTTCAAAGGTAGTGTTGTTATATCTGGAAACGTTGAACCTAATATGGAAGTGACCGCGACGGGGGCAATCACTGTCGGCGGTTTCGTCGAATCTGCTTCTCTTAAAGCGAAGGGCGATATAACCATTGCAAAAGGCATCATTGGGCATAATGTAGATGATGGCGAACCCAAGTCTTGCCACATAGAGTCTGGTGGTGATGTTGTTGCAAACTACGCGCAGTTTGCCACCATCAAGGCGCGTGGGGACGTTCAGTTTACTGTACATAGTTTGAATAACGACATCGCTTGTAGCGGTGATCTGTTGGTCACCGGTGGAAACAAGAAACAAGGTACGCTTAGCGGTGGTGAAGCTAAGGTCGGTGGCAAAGTTATCTGTAACCAACTTGGTGTTGAGGGTGATACGGCCACTTATATTGAGGCGTTCGCAAACTACAAACACTATGCTGAAAAGTTTGAGGAGCTACAATCTCGATATACGGCTCTTCAAGAACAAAAAATGGTGTCGATTCGTCGTGAGATTGAGTTGAAGAAGATTCCGAAGTCATCACGCACAGCAGAGCAGAACGCTGAACTTGCAGCATTAAACAGCGCTGACACTGAAGCGATAGATAAACTTAATGAAGAGAAAGAGCGTATCGAACTCGAACTGTACGCCAAACTAGAACTTAATACGGTCGAGTCTTTAGTTCAAACGCATACTAGGGTCACAGTTCAGTTTGATGACGAAAAAGTCACGACTAAGTCTACACACGGGCCTGCGACCTTCAGTTACAACAAACAAATTATTACGTTCGCGCCTAAACTCAAAGAAGAGGACATTTTAGTTTAAGTCGTTTTAAATGGGACTCGTACAGCGTCTATTCAGATTTCCATAAGGTCGCGCCATTTCCGAGTGTGTCTGCAAGCGTGTCTTGTGGATTACGTAAACGACAGCGCGACATCGACAAACAGCCGCAGCCAATGCATTCTCCTAGCTCATCTCTGAGTTTGGTCATTAGCCAAATTTTGTGATCCAGAATCTCTTTCCAGTTTTTACCCATTTGTTCCCACTCTTCTTGCGAAGGCGCTCGATTGAGAGGCAAACTAGATAGGGCGTGTTTGATCTCTTCTAAACTCAGTCCTAGTTGTTGTCCAGTTTTGATAACAGCGACTCGTCGTAACACAGAACTGTCATAGCGACGCTGATTGCCTTGATTACGCCAACTGGTAATCATCCCTTTTTGCTCATAGAAATGCAGTGCGGAGACCGCAACCTCTGCACGTTTGGCGACCTGGCCAACTGAAAGTTCCATAACTTCTCCTTATTTTTCTTCTAATTATAGCTTGACCTCAAGTTAAGTTGAGCTTTTATCCTTGATTTCAGTCACAGGAACAGGGAGAAGCGACAATGCACAATAGAAGGTTACATTTATCAGGATTGATGTTTGATGGAATTGCATCGGGAATGATGCTCATGGCATTGCCTTGGTCCATATTAAGTGAAGGGAATAACGGCACATTTCTCGCCGTCGTGACTTTAGTCTGTACGCTGCTCTCTTTTATGTTTACTCCGTTCTTCGCAACCGCAATTGATCGTTACTCTCGTAAACATATTTTGGCTGTTTCTCAGCTAATCCAAATGCTATCAGCCATCAGCGTTGTCGTAGTTAGTTGGTTTGTTGGAGTAAATATCTGGATCCTCGCTTCGTGTTTGTTGGTATTTTGGCTAGCTAGTGATTTAGCGTGGTCAACTAACGGGGCATTTACTCAGGAGCTATACAAGCCGAGTGAATATGGTCGAGTATCGAGCCAGCAAGAAATTGTCATGCAGATCACCACACTGAGTGCCGGAGGTATGGGCGTGTGGTTATTGGAAGTCTGGACAATTGATCGCTTCGCAATACTCACAAGTGCACTCACAGCTTTAGCCTTACTGTGTTTTATGGCGATTCAGCATCAGACTTCGAGAAAAACGGCGAACGTTGTCCGTTTCCACCAGCAATTGGGAGAGTCGAAGCGAATATTCAGTCAATCACCACTGTTCTTTTTGTTTATTGCCTTATCGTGCTTGAGTTACCCAATGATGACGTACTTGTCGAAGTTAGTGCCCATTTATCTATCAGAGAACTTGGTATCGGGCGAGTGGTTTGCCTGGTGGCAGATAAACTATGGTGTAGGTGCGATGCTATGTGGCTTAGCGATTGTTAAAGTGATGAAGCGTGTGAGACACGAAAAATTGATGCTGGCGAGTATGGTGATGATGTGTTTGCTGCTCGCCATAATGGCAATGACGCTCTCTCCCTTATCCATCGTTGTTATTGCACTGTTTATGGGATTGTTTAACGCGACGAACCGAATTGCGAGGGTAAACAAGCTACATCATGACGTCGATAACTCAGTCAGGGGACGAGTGGACGGCGGTATGAAACTATTTACAACAGCGGCACAGAGCGGTAGCTACATATTGATTGCCTACCTAGCACACTACCAGCTCATAGAAGTAGGATTTGCCGTTGCTGCCTTGGTCATGATAGCGGCGACGCTTGCTATGTGGATGTTGAAGCGAGCGAACGTGCTGGCTTATCGTCCTATTGAGGCTGAACTACAGGGTGAGGGAGCGGTTTAGCGGGAAGTGGTGTTGGCACTGGCTCCTCTGTTTTTTCTGGACGCGTGATGGTAATGCTTTTGATGAAACGGCTGAAGTAGAGCTCTTTGACTAGGTCGTCACAACGGTCATGAGTAAGACTGCGTTTTGATTGCTCGCTGCTGACTGCTACCATGGTTTGATTAGTCGGACGATACCCATTTGCGACCTCACAAAGTTCGATAGTGTTCATGTAGTTTGGGTATACATTAACAGGAGACGAACGAAATCCTAACTGGTTCATTTGATAAGAGGAACAACCAGAAAGAGACAGTGCCAGAATAGTGAGTAGTGCTTTATTTCGCATGTTGGGTAGCGTGAATCATTTGTTTTTTGCAAGAGCGCTAATACTAACCGCTATTTATGACAGATAAAGGGAAGTTTGAAACCTAGGTCACTTACCGACAAAAATTAACACTGCTCAGACATTTAACCAGTCTATACTGGGGTTCGCTTTGCAAAATACTCGCAAATCCAGCCAGATATAGAAGGAGAGATAGCATGACGGATTCTATCAACGTAGATGTTGCCGTACTCGGTGGTGGACCCGGCGGTTATACCGCAGCTTTTCGAGCAGCCGATTTAGGGCTCTCGGTATGCATTGTTGAGAGCAGAGAGACCTTAGGTGGTGTCTGCGTCAACGTTGGCTGTATCCCATCAAAAGCCTTGCTTCATGCTACGTCGTTGATTGAGCAAACAAGACACGGTCAATCCATGGGTATTACTTTCAGTGAGCCGACGGTGGATATAAACGCGCTGCGTGAGTACAAGGAGTCGACGATAGCTGAGTTGACCAAAGGTATTGCGAATCTTGCCAAGGCGAGAAAAGTGATTCGTGTTCAGGGAGTAGGACAGTTTATTTCTCCCACCAGTCTGGTTGTGAATGGAGAAAGTGAACAAAAAATTGAGTTTAAACACGCGATCATCGCTACTGGCTCACACTCGATCCCTCTGCCTATTGTACCCAATGACCCACGTATTTGGGACTCGACGGACGCACTTGAGGTGTCGACGATCCCTGAAAACCTTCTGATCGTTGGTGGTGGCATTATTGGGCTAGAAATGGCTCAGGTCTATGCAGCGCTTGGATCTAAGATCACCATAGTGGAGGCGCAGGATCATATCATTCCGAGTGCAGATAAGGACATTATCCAGCCGCTACAAAAAACGACCAAGAAAACCTACCAAGTCTTAACCAAAACGCTAGTCACAGAGATGAGCGCTGAAGCTGAGGGTATTTTAGTTAGTTTTGAAGGGAAGAAGGCCCCACAGCCAACGTTATTTGATGCCGTGCTTGTCGCCGTTGGTCGCGCGCCAAACACATCGAATCTCGGTCTTGAAGCCATAGGCGTTACCACGGATGCGAAGGGACTTATAGAGGTGAACGAAAAGATGCAGTCTAATGTGCCAAGCATCTTCGCGATTGGTGACATAGTCAAAGGTCCTATGCTTGCTCACAAAGCCACGCACGAAGGTAAAGTAGCAGCCGAGGTGATAGCGGGCTTGGATGCCACCTTCACTCCAGCTGCGATTCCTTCAGTGGCTTATACCCACCCTGAAGTGGCATGGGTAGGGATAACAGAGAAAGAAGCGAAAGAGCAAGAGCTGGAATACAGTGTTGGTAAAGTGCCTTGGTTGGTAAGTGGACGTGCACAAAGTGTTAATGCCACCAACGGGGTAACGAAAGCGCTGTTCGACAAACACACAGGCACTCTTATTGGTGCGGGTATCTGCGGAGAAAATGCCGGAGAGTTGATTCATGAAGCTGCAGCCGTGCTTGAACTAGGTGGCCGAGCGAAGGATATTGCTCATACGGTTCATGCACACCCGACACTCGCGGAGACGTTCGCGTTTGCCGCTGAAGTCGTAGAAGGCTCTATGACGGATATGCTGCCAGCGAGAAGAAAATAATCAAAGAAAAGAGGGCGCCTAAGCGCCCTCGAGAGTTTCAGTGTGAATGCTTCACCTCTATCGTGTTATTTCGCGCTCACATTCAGAACAATCTTGCCAATGTGGTTTTTCTCAACAAACTCGATTTGAGCCTGTTTAATCTCTGCAAGTTCAAATGTCTTACCCACCAGCGGTTTGATCTCTTCAGCTTCAATTCTACTGATGAGGTTCGGGAACACTTCGTCTTCCAGTCCGGTACAACCGAAGAAAGAAAGATCCTTGAGATACAAGGTACGAACATCCAGCTCAACCATAGGTCCACCGATCGCACCTGAAACGGCGTAGCGTCCTTTTGGCGCCATCACGTCTAGCAGCTCTGGCCACTGAGGCCCTGCAACGAGGTCAATGACGACGTTCACGCTGTTTTGTCCCAGTGCTTCCACTAAGTTTTGACCACGTGAGACGGTTTTATCAGCACCGACCTCAAGCAAGGTGGCAGCCTTAGATTCGCTAGTAACGGCAATCACTTTCGCTCCGCGAGCTTTGGCGAGCTGAATCGCTGCCGAGCCGACGCCACCAGAAGCTCCGGTTACTAATACGACATCGCCAGCGGCAACGTTAGCGCGCGTTAACATGTTCTCTGCGGTCGAATAAGAACACGGAAATGACGCAAGCTCAGTGTCGGTGTAGCTTGAATTTACACTGTAAGCTTGGCGAGCGTCTACAGTCGTATATTCCGCGAATCCGCCATCACACTCAGAGCCAAAGTACCAAAAATGTTCAAGTTTCTGACCGTCGACATAACGTAGACATGGATCAATTAGCACACGTTCGCCGATGCGACTCGCGTCTACATTCGAACCTACTGCAACAATATGACCACATACATCCGCGCCTTGAATTCGTGGTAGTTCCAGAGCTTTACCATCCCAGCTTGCATCTTCACTGTCGTTGTCGCCTTTTGAGTACCAACCAATACGTGTGTTGATGTCTGTGTTATTGACGCCAGCCGCGCTGACTTTAATCAGAACTTCATCGGCTTTAGGCGCTGGTACGGGAATATCGTTTCGAATGTCTAGCTGGTCTAGCTCGCCATGACCAATCAGCTGTACGCCAGTCATTACCGTGCTCATAGGTGGATTCCTTCTTAGTAGCTTGTTGAATTAGTGGTAAATAAAGTAGTGATGGCTACTTTGGCAGCGGTAATCGCCGATTCACCTAAAATGGGATAAGCGGTTGTCGTTCCCTCATGCAATACAAAAAGAGCATGAGAAAGATCATCTCGTCCACTTAATTTGGCAAGTAAATCGATAACCTGTTGTTTGTGCCTTTCAACTGTCGAATTTATGTCCGCGTTGTCAGGAAAGGCGGCCAGAGCATTGACTGAAAGGCAGCCTTTCGGGGCGTGTTCTTTCATCCAATTACCGAGAACATCAAACGCTGCAAGTGTAGCGTCTAGGCCACTGTGCTGTGCGCACTGCTCTAGTAGCGCGAGATAGCGTTGGTGACGATAGTCCAATGCGCCAACGACCATACTCTCTTTGGAGGGGAAGTATTTGTATAGAGTGCGCATGCTTACGCCAGACAGCGCTTTTAATTCAGCGACACTGGGCTCAGCGAACCCTTTTCTGGAAAAAGCACGCTCTAGGTTCTCTGCGATTTGTTGTTGCGACATAGAAAACACCACAAGGTAGAATGATTATACTACCCATAGTGTAGAATAATCATTCTACAGTCGTCAATGGTGATCGAAACCCTACAGCCAACGCTTGGCCAGTGCCCATCCCACAGAGCCTGCACCAAACAAGACGCACAGAGCGGTAACCACCCAAAATGCAAAAGGATTTTCTGTGCCTGGCATACCACCCACGTTGATGCCTAGCAAGCCCGTGAAAAAACCCAGGGGCAGAAATAACCCAGCGATGATTGTGAATACGTAGGTACGTCGGTTAAGCGTCTCCGCGTCGATAGCGTTTAGCTCATCCATCATCAAAATGGAATGCTCTCGTAGCATTTCGATGTTCTCAAGGCAGCGCAGCTGTCTATCGAGCAGCGCTTTAATCTTGAGACTGTCGAGCTCGTTGAGCCACTCTAAGTTAGAGGTTGCGAGCTGATTCAACGTCTCTTTTTGGGGAGATAGATGTCTGCGAAGTTTGATACAGACCTTACGCAATTGGCTGACTTGCTCTCGATAATCGTTGTTGCTCGAGGTAAAGTCCGCTTCTTCGAGCTCAAGTGCATGATCTTCTAGCCGGCTAAGACTGCTTTCTTGTTTCGCGGTAATGGCGTCAAGCCAGTTGATGAGCAGCTCTGGAACTGTTTGAGGACCTTCACCACGTTCCAGCGACTCGAGTACTTCTTTGGTGGATATTAGCGGACGACGTCGCGTGCTGAGTATCCGAGTTCCATCAGTCCAAATCCTTAGTGAGACCATGTCTTCAGGATCGGACTCTGGATTGAGATTGATAGCCCTAAAGTTGGCAAGTACATTGTTTTTTCTTTTCAGAATGTGTGGGCGACTGCTTTCGCTGGTCAAGCCATCAATAGCAATCTCGTTGAGACCACTATGCGCTGTGATCCAGTCAACCGTCGTGGCGACACTGTAGTCGAAATGCAGCCAAACAAGCTTCTCTCGCTCTTGCCAGATCTTATTGATCCCTTCATTACATGGGATTAGTCCGCCCTGCCCATCAAGTTGGATTGCGTGAATTAAACCAGTTGGGTAGGCGCTATCAGCTTTTAGAACCATAGAGACTCTTTGGTTAATGATTTGTTTGGGTTAATAATAAAATGTTAATGCAATATGTGTGTGAAGTGTAGCAAAATTAGGTTACGCCTCTTGCAGCAACCCATCCGACCAGTTATTGTTAAGTAACAAGGCGTTAACATAAGGTGGTAGGGATGCACTTCGACGAATTAATAGCAAAAGCCAAGCTCTGCGCGCAAACTGGTGAGCATATGTCGATCCCTACGTCATGGGGGCAAGGGCGTACGGTTTTTGGAGGATTATCCGCATCATTGCTGTATACCGTGATGCAGTCTCATCTGAGTGGGGAGCGCGTTTTACGGTCTCTCAACACAAATTTTGTCGGACCCTTACTCGTAGATGTGCCGTTTACCTTCGAAGTAGAAGTGCTTCGTGAAGGAAAAAGTGTCTCTCAACTGAGTGCGCGACTGATTCAAAATGGAAAGGTTGCGGTGTTCCAACAAGGTTGCTTTGGCGCAGATCGTGACTCTAGCATTGTCGTTAAAAATAACGATAATCACATTATGCCAGTGCCTGATGATCTTCCTAGGTTTCCAACCATAGAACAGGGGGCACCAAACTACACCTCTCATATTGATTTAGCATTAGCTCGCGGACATCTGCCTTTCACTGGGAGTAAAGACTCCCACACATGGGGTTGGATGCGCTTTAAAGTGGCACCAAAACTCATCTCTGATGCCCATCTTATTTGTTTAGTCGATGCATGGCCTCCAGGCGTATTGCAAATGATGGACACGCCAGCGCCAGCGAGCTCTATGATGTGGAACTTAGAGTTTATTCATCCTCATCGTCCCGTTCAGCCTGAAGATTGGTTTGCTTATCAGTCTCACACACGACAGGCTGCTGAAGGCTACGCCCACGCGCAGGCGAACATTTGGAATAATCGGGGAGAATTAGTGGCGGTGAGTAGGCAGAGCATCGCTATTTTCGACTAAATCGCGCTTTACAGTGTAAACAAACATCATGGGTTGCAGCGACGTTTTGCAGCCCTTTTTTGCATTTGACCCGTCTACCAGTGACGGGTTTACGTTACGCCACTTGAACTTCATTTTCAGGCTGCTATCCTTTGCCGCCCTTTTTCATGTGTTGAGGTAATTTCTATGGCTATCGGTTTTGATTACGGAACCGCAAACTGCTCCGTTGCACACCTAAATAATGGCAACGTAGAACAAATCCCATTGGTAGGGGATAACTGCTACATAGCATCAACACTGTGCGCACCGACGGCCGAAACGGTTTCAGAATATCTGTTTCGCTGCCTGGACATACGTCCGTCTAACGACACAGGTGAGGCTGTGTTGAGGCGTGCCGTTAAGCTGAATCGTGAAGAAGGTATAGAGGTGGTTCCGAGTGATGTCTTGTTTGGTGAGCAAGCGCTTAATCTTTACTTAGAAGATCCGAAAGACGTGTATTACATCAAGTCACCAAAGTCCTTCCTAGGTGCCATGGGACTGCGTGATATGCAGCTTTCCTTCTTCGAAGATCTGGTTTGCGCAATGATGAGTAACGTAAAGCGCAGAGCTGAAGCAAATCTCGACCGCGCGATAGAGCAGACGGTCATTGGTAGACCTGTTAACTTTCTTGGACGTGGTGGCGATGCATCTAACCAGCAAGCTGAAGGGATATTGCTGCGTGCGGCAAATCGCGCCGGTTTTAAAGACGTCGAGTTTCAGTACGAGCCTGTAGCAGCGGGGCTAGAGTTTGAGTCTACCTTAACCGAAAACAAGAACGTACTTGTCGTCGATATTGGCGGTGGTACCACAGACTGCTCGTATATTCAGATGGGGCCGTCTTGGATTGGAAAAAACGACCGACAACAATCCCTTATCGCGCATACCGGACAGCTGGTGGGTGGTAATGATCTGGATATCTATATTGCGTTTCGCCGCTTCATGCATGCATTTGGTATGGGCACCAAGCGTCATTCTGGCTTAGATATTCCTGTGACGCAGTTCTGGAATCCCATAGCCATTAACGATGTGCAAGCTCAGCGAAAATTTTACGCTCACGATAACCTAAAAGAGCTGAGATTATTGGCAAAGGAAGCCCTTGAGCCAGAAAAAGTCAATCGCCTCGTCGCTTTGCATCAAGAAACGCTTGGTTATGCGGTGATTCGCGAAGCAGAAAAAACCAAGATTGCGTTAGAGGAAAGTGCTGATTACCAAGCCATGCTCGATCTGTATTCTGAGCATGTGGGTATCGAGATAACTCAATCAGACATGGCGGCGGCGATCGATAATCCAACGAAGAAAATTCAATCGCTAGTGAAAGAAGCAGCGCAGCAAGCGGGCACCTTACCAGATGTGATCTACATGACGGGCGGTTCTGCGCGCTCTTCGATTTTGCGCACTGCGGTTCAGGATGTGTTGCCGAATATCCCTGTCGTGTCGGGGAATTACTTTGGCTCAGTGACAGCCGGGTTGGCGAGATGGGCTGACGTCTGTTTTAAGTAAAATGATTGGCTTATATTAGAATGACTAAGCCCAGAGCATGTGCTCTGGGCTTTTTTTATAGTGTGAGTGTTGTCTGAGTCGATGCTCAGTGGAATGCTTATTTAGTCGGCATTGGCAGGATTTCAAACATGCCGTCAAACTCATCAAGCGACGCGGCTAGCTGTCCGATAAGCTCAGCATTGCCCTTGATTCCCGCTTGCCCCGATTTTAATAGCTCATCAAGCGTGGTTTGCCCAAGCGCTACTCGAGTAAGGTCGGCTTTATTGATTACCAGCTCGACGTTGGTCAGCGGCAATGTCTCCACTTCGATGTTACTCATGTTTGCGTTTGATACTTCACCGTAGTAACGTTCTTCCACATCTGGGTGATACAGCCCGAAGGTAAAGTCTAGACCTGCTTGCTCTGCTTTTTCGGCATTGAGGCGCACGGCGATAAAGTCTAAGAACATGCCTGTTGGCGTGTTGGCAATTACGTCAGCAGACGCTAGTTTGATCGATGGTTTGATTTCACCGGTTCTAAGCTCAACTGCACCTTGAAGGTAGGAGTTACGCCATGCCATGGTTTCTGACTGATAACCTTGCTGCTCAAAACTGTCTGCTAGGGCATAACGATACTTCACGTTATTTGGGTCACATTGCACAAGGTCGTTAAATAGCTGCGATGCTTCTTGATACGCTCCTTGATTGAAGTGTTTCATGCCTGCGTCATACAACACTTCCGCACCCGCCGCTTCCACGTAAACACACGATTTCTCTTTGGTTTGTAGAGGATTGGTGTTAACCGGGTTCATATCGTGATAGCCCAAGTACAGGTTGACCACTGCGCGCGCATTGTGGCTGTATGAGCCATGATAACCATTGGTATGCCATGTCTGCTTTTGAGACTCAGGCACTAGCTTTTCAATCTCACGACCAACATCGTGAATCGTCACACCGTGGTTAGCAAGGCGCATTGCTTGGTTGTGAATGAAACCGTAGTTGTCGCGTTGTAGCGTCATGTACTCAGAGATTTCGTTGATTTTTGTCTCTGGATCGTCCCAAACTGGCGCCGAGTGAGCTGCGTGAATGTTGTCGACTAACCCTGAGTCTACATAACGCATCTTCAGCTCTGTGAGGTACTTGGTCCACACAAGCGCGTCACGGACTTTTGCGCCACGGAAGGTGTAGATGTTGTGCATACCGTCATAAGTCAGCTCTGCGGTGTTCAGAGAGCGATACTGAGGCACATACAGCACGATTTCAGCCGGAGCTTCAGCGCCTGGCATATTGATCGCGTGGAAATCGAGGCCATCGATGGTAATGACTTTTTCACGCTCTTGGATTTCTGTAGTTGGCGCAACTAAGGTCACTTCACCACGAGAGGTGCCTAGCCCTAGAGCGTTATCGACAATGCCTTTCTCATCGTTATCCAGCGTTGTGCCATATTGATAGTTCGCGCGGCGACCCATGGCGGTACCTGCGATGACGTTTTCATCCGCTAACTCTTTGATGAAATCTTTTGGTGCGTAGATAGGTGCGCCTTCACTAAAGTCGCCAGACTCGTGGATGCCACGAGAGCCACCAAAGTGGTCTGCGTGCATGTGTGAGTAAATCATCCCCGTGATTTTATGCTCGCCATTGATCTTTGGTAGATGCTGCTTAGCAAAATCCCATGACGCAGCAGCCGCTTCGCGTGACAGCAGTGGATCGTGAATCACGTAGCCATTATCGGTGCGATAGATGGTCATATTAGAAAGGTCGGCGCCTCGGATTTGATAAACGCCATCCGTTACTTCATACAGACCACCAGCCGCGTAGTTGAGCATGCCTTGGCGCCAGATAGAAGGGTTGACCGTAGGCGGGATCGCATCCACAGACAGCTCAGCCATAAACTCAAAGCGATTCTTTAGCTCGCCCGCTGCATGAGTGCCAAACTCGGCGATAAGACCGCGCTTGGTGCGTTCAAAGGCAGAGGTATCTTCCCACGGAAGTGTGGCAGCAAGCGCTTGGTTAGCCTCAAGAGTATGGGCACTGGCTGGTTTGCCTTGGTAGTCCTCAAGACCAGCGTAGTCAGCGTGAGCTGCAAAAGATGCCATAACAGCGATAGCGAGAGTCGAAGGAGTTAGAGCTCGAAGCATAAATAACCTCATCACAGAATTAACAGGAAACGAGATCACTATACCCACTTGACTCATAAGCAAACATGCAATGTAATTTAGTTAATACATAACAACTGGCTATGAATAATGACGCTTTCCGATTTTGACCTTAATTTAATGCGCGTGTTTTTAACCGTTTACCGCTGTCAATCCATTACGGTGGCGGCAGAGGTGTTAAACCTGACTCAACCCGGTGTCAGTGGTGCGCTCAAACGATTGCAAAACCAGCTCGGGCAGAAGCTATTTGTAAGAGACGGTCGAGGCATTGCCCCAACACATTTAGCGCATGAAATGGCGCGTCAAATAGAGCCTGCATTGGAGGCGATTGAGAACACGCTGACCGATGCGCAGGAGTTCACCGTGGAGGGCAAGCGTCGATTTGTTGTCTACACCACAGAGCCGGTCATGCTGAAGCTGGTACCGAAAATTGAAGCAGATAAGAGTTTGGGTAACTGTGAGATCGTCTTGTGTCCGACGACAGTCAGTGAGGCAGAGCTGCTTGAAAAGCTCAATCTAAGACAAGCCGATTTGGCGATAGAGTTTTCTGAGTCCTCGACGTCGAGCCACTTTACTCAGCCGTTTTTCTCCGATCAAATATGCGTCATAGCCAGCAAAAACCATCCACGAATCCAAGGCAACATTAGTACTCAAGATTACTATCAAGAAAAGCACATTACCTTGAAGCTGCGCCGTGAAGAGATATTTCTAGTCGATTATTTTACCGAGGAGCATATTCAGCCACGCAAGGTTGCTGCAGAGTGTGAGTCCTTACTTGCGTTGATGGCCTTAGTGGCAAGTAGTGAAAGTATTGGCATGACAAGTGTCAGTATGGCAACGCAGTTTGCGGAGCAGTTTGGTTTGCAAATCCTTGAGGCTCCGTTTAACTCTCTGCCTGTTGACTATGTACTGATGGGACACAAAAGAGAGCAGAACAGCAAAGCCAACATTTGGCTACGCGAGAAGCTGCTCTCTTATGTCTTAGATTAAGCGCCTTTGCCCAACCTTTATGCTTAAACTCCTATGCCTCGGCTAGAGTCAGTTTCTGCCTTCTCATAAAAGCAAACAGCAATACTAGGCTTATTAACGCGGTGGCGCCTTCGGCAAACAAGATACTTGCCCAGATGCCGTTGGTTGGGAATACGCCTGGTAATAAGATGACACCCAGCGCGACGAACACAAAACCACGAGCCAGTGAAATAACGGTCGCTTGGTTCGGTTTGGCTATCGCTTGAAACAGATTCGCTACCACCAGATTCAATCCCATCAATGGTGTGGCGTAGAAGAAAAACAGCAGTGCAGTGGCCGAAAGCTCTAACAGCTCACTGTCGGCACCTAAGTAAAAACGCGCTACGTCTTCTGCAGTAAACCAAATGACCGACAAGAACAGAAAGCCACTGCCAATGGATGTTACGAGCCCGAGCTTGAGCGTGCTGTTTACGCGATCGGTTTTACTGGCGCCATAGTTAAAGCTAATAATTGGTTGACACGCTTGGTTAATACCGACAATCACAAACAAAGCAAACACACCCACGTTGGCTGTTAAGCCGTAAGCGATGATATGTCCCTCTCCAAATTGGCTGAGCAACACATAGTTAAACAGCAAGATGGTGAGGGCTGAGGTGATCTCAATAAAAAAGGTTGGTACGCCTATCTTCAAGATTTGACCGACTCTTTCGAGCCCTAGACCCTCTAGGCTAAACCGTAGCTGTCCTTTTTGCTGCCAAAAGTGGGTTAGCAGAATTAACGCGATGACACCTTGCGCAATAGCAGTCGCATAAGCGGCACCCTTCATACCCCAACCAAACTTGAGTACAAAGAAGTAGTCCAATACGAGGTTGGTCACAGCACCTGCGGACATCGCATACATGGCAAGTTTCGGATTGGTATCGTTACGCACAAAGCAAGACATGACCCAAGCTAGAGCATAGAGCACAAAGAATTTGAGCATGACATTTAGGTAATCATGGGCAAGCTGTGCCATATAACCACTGGCTCCCATGAGCGCGATGATCTCATCTAGCCATATCAAAGCCGCTACAACGGCAATAGTGGTGATAATCGCGGTTGCCAGCATCGATTGGCTAAACAGGGTCTGACCGATCTTGAGGTTGCCCTTACCAAACTCAATCGACATCAGCGCAGCGCCACCAATACCTATCATCATGGCTAATGCGGAGAAAATTGAGAAAGCAGGAATCGTTAATGAAATAGCACCAAGACCTTCAGGACCGACACCTTGACCCACAAACCATGCATCTCCCATGATAAAAATGGATTTGATGACCATGCCTGACAATGCAGGCAATAAATACTGAATAAACGACTTCTGAATTGGATCAGATTTTAGATTTATACTCATTGATAACCAAAATACGTTGAAAGTAATACGAACTCTGTTACTGGTATTATCGTTACCAAAAGTAGGCTAAGAAAGGGAGATTATGACCATTATCTGGCACTATTCGGACGTTCGTTTTCGAAATTCAGCGGGAGACTCGCCCATTTGACCTCGATAAAAGCGCCCAAAATAAGAAGGATCATCAAAACCTAAGTCCAACGCGATGGTTTTGACGGTTTTGGTGGAAAACAGTAAATCGCGGTTAGCTTCTAACAGGATTCGTTCATGTAGAAGTCGAGTAACAGTCTTACCAACATGCTTCTTGGTTAGCTCGTTTAAGCGTTTGCTAGTAATGGATAGGGCATCAGCATAAAACTGAACGTGGCGCTGCTTGCGATAGTGGCGTTCAATCAACCCTAGCACCTTGGTGATCCTGGCATCTTTTACCACCTGTGTGCCGGCTGTATTGATGGAAAATCTTAGCAAGTAGCGCAGAAAACTGGTAAGCAGTGACTCAATCAGGTCCCAATCGGTCTGTGCCTGGTGGAACTCATCCAACAGCAAGGAAAAGAGAGGCTCAAAATAGGCAAGCCCATCATCAGAGGTATCAAAATAGGGCTGTTGGTCGTCGTGGGCGCGAAAGACGGCATTGAACATACGTTGGTGGCGCGGACGATTCTCTAGAAAGTCGGTTGAGAAAATCATCATGCGATAGTTGTCAGCAAGCTCAGCGGTTTCATGCACTTGCCCCGGAGCTATGGTGAAAAAGCGTCCTTTTTTACTCGGATACTCGACAAAATCGATGCTTTGTTTGCCGACATCATCCAGACACCAAATGATCTCAAAGTAATCATGTCGATGAGCACCAATAATCCCGCCCTCATCATCGATGGCACTGTCGATGATCTGACAGGGGTTTCCCTTCGGGAGAGTGATGACGTTTATCTTATTGCTCATGTTGACCATACCAAATACACCATCTCTCAATTATGACACTCAAAATTGTCGATTGCGACCAAACGTCTGGTGTCAGAGTGTGTAAAAATTAACTAAAATACAAGCAGTAACATGGGGAGGATGGATGCAGATACCCACCATAGGCTTTGACCATAAGAAAACCAATCAAGCGGAGTTAGAGATCTTCGATCTGGAATCTCTGTACCAACGAGAATACAAAGATCACTCGCCGCAGCGCCCTCATCGCATCACCTTTTTCATGATGGTGTACATCGAACGTGGGTCGGGTACTCATATGGTCGATTTCAAGAGCTACCCATTTGAATCAGGAAGCATAGTTTTTGTGCGCCGTGAACAGGTTCAATGCTTCGATTTTGCCTCTCAACCAGTCGGGAAGGTGGTGATATTTACCCAGGAGTTTCTCGACCAAGTCCACGCTAATATGCGTCTTCCTAACTACACGCCAACGCACCTCAATCAATCTCGCTCTCCTGTATTGGCTTTAGATAGTGATACTTGCCTTAGTGCCAAACGAATCATTGATGAGGTGTTAAAAGAGATATCCCATGACAAGACAGATCCTTTAGTGGTGATGTATCTGTTTTCTGCATTCGCGTTGATGTTGCACAGGCTCAGGCCGGAAGAACGACACGATAAGTTGTCACAGGAGCAGAGCGTTAAGTTAGCGCGATTTTTTGATCTTCTACAGAGTCACTATGAACGCACGCGAGACGCCAATTGGTATGCCTCGCAGATCGGTACGACCTATAAAACGCTCAATCAGATCTGCAAGTTGGCAACGGATCTCACCGCAAAGCAGATGATCGATGCGTTTGTAACGATTGAAATGAAACGTCGTTTGGTGGTGAGTAGTGTGACAACTCAGCAACTCGCCTATGATTTTGGCTTTGAAGATGCCAGTAACTTTGTAAAGTACTTTAAAACCAAACAGATATGACGCCAAGTCAGTTCCAAAAGCAGTACGCTGACCCTCATATTTAGTCGAAAACCTGGTCTTGGGTTCGATATTGACCATTTTCCGACTCACTTCTACACGGATCTCCATCGAGCTTGTTCCTATTATTGTTTGCGAGCCAACAAGAGGAAAACAATATGAACAAGCTTACTCGTCTATTCGCTACGACTGCTGTAGCCGCTTCAGCCCTATCTGTTTCTGCGATTGCAAATGCAGAGGACATGACCAATCGCGAAAAGGCCATAGCCGTCATTTCTAGCATTGAGACTGGTGACCAAAGTGCCATTGGCTATATCAATCCTGAAAATTACATTCAGCATAACTTGGGCGTGGCTGATGGGCTGGCGGGCTTTGGCGAGGTGTTACAGCAGCTTCCCGAAGGCAGCGCGAAAGCGAATGTGATTCGTACTATTCAAGACGGCGATTATGTAGCGCTACACACGGAATACAATTTCTTTGGTCCTAAAGCTGGCTTTGATATCTTCCGCTTTGAAGATGGTCTAATCGTTGAGCACTGGGATAACCTGCAAGAGGTGGCCAAGCCCAATCCAAGTGGTCGAACCCAGTTTGATGGCGCAACTGAAATCACCGACCTAGATAAAACAGATGCTAACAAAGCCTTAGTCACGGACTTTGTGAAAACCATTCTTATGGGGGGCGACATGTCGAAGATTGGCATGTTTATCGGTGACAAAGATTCTGATTACATTCAACACAACACCGGCGTTGCCGATGGTTTAAGTGGATTAGGCGTTGCGATGAAGGCGCTGGCTGAAGCGGGTATGCCGATGGTTTACGACGCGAACCACTTAATTATTGGTGAAGGTAATTTTGTTCTTTCAGTCAGTGAAGGCAAGTTCATGAATCAACACGTGGCATTTTACGACCTGTTCCGCGTCGACAATGGAAAAATCGTTGAGCATTGGGACACCATTGAAGTGATTCCGCCAAAATCTGAATGGAAAAATGACAACGGTAAGTTTGGTTTCCAGTAAATACACCGAACCGTTCCAAGGAGGGTCACTATCACAGTGACCCTTTTTATTTCTTAAAACTCAGTTGGAGCCGTGATGAAAATGATAAATGTAGAAGATTACGCATCGGCTATCGAGCTTAATACGCCTCATCAAGTAATGCCTGTGGAGCTTGAGGTGAACGAGGCGATAGAAATGCTTTGGCGCGAGCTTGAGCCTGCGTTAGCAGCCTTAAGGGCACCGGAACATGCTGATTGCGATGTCAATCGGCAGCGACAATGGATAGATGCTGCAATAACCCTATTACCGCCGAACGCACTGAGCCCTAAAGGCGAAGCGGCACTTGATGCTTTGCTTATGGCCGAAAAACAGCAGCGAGAGAGGACGTCAATAGCGTCACTGTTGGCGATGCCGTTTTTGACGATTGGCAGTACCAAGATTGTTTTATGGAAGGGCGATATTACGACGTTGGAAGTGGATGCCATCGTGAATGCAGCCAATCATCAGATGCTTGGGTGCTTTCAGCCGGGACATAAGTGCATTGATAACGCGATCCATAATCGTGCCGGTGTTCAGTTGAGAAGAGATTGCAACACCATTATGGAGATCCAAGGGCACGATGAAGCCGCCGGACAGGCGAAGATCACCCGTGGCTATCATCTGCCAGCGCGCTATGTGATACATACAGTAGGCCCCGTGGTTTCTGGGATAGTACAAGAAGCCGACCGAGCGACGCTTGCCTCTTCGTATCGCTCTGTATTGGATATCTCGCAAAAGGTGTCAGGTGTTGATTCTCTTGCGCTGTGCTCAATTTCAACCGGTGTGTATGGCTATCCCATTGAGCAGGCCACACCAATAGCGATTCAAGAGACGGTGGAATGGATAAAAGCCAATCCCAACAGGCTCAATAGCGTGGTGTTCAATGTGTTCAGTAACCGAGATTACGCGGTTTACCAAAGTCTTTTGGAAGAATTTGTATGTCAGCAATAGAGAAAACCTCTGTTGCTGTTTACGTCTTGTTATCGGTTTACACCTACAAGCCTCTGATTAAATTTGATTTGTTTATCATTACTGCATAAACCATTTGCTTAAAATACGTAAATGCTCCATTATTGCGTAAATGTTTACGTAGTTTGAGGGTGTGACCGTGCAGGTTCAACAAGATGAAGAGAAACTCAAGAAGGCAACGATCCATGAAGCAGCAAGAATTGCCGGTGTATCGATAGCCTCCGTGAGTCGTGCGCTCAATAACAAGCCTGGAATTTCTGAAAAGACTCGAGAGAAAATCTTAGAAGCGTGTAAGCAGTTAGGTTATGTACCCAGCAGCTCCGCCCGCGAATTAACAGGCAGTCGAAAGAACACCATTGCCATCTCTTTGGGTCCGCATGATGCCTACGCGTCGCGCTATATTGGTATGCTTTGGCCCTCACTCTCTGGTGCGTTGCGTAAATCAGGATTAAACCTTTTACCTTCGAGCTTTGCTGAGCTGGAGATCTCACAAGTTGGTGGCGCCGTCTTGCTAGGCATCACTGCGAATGACCCTAGGATAGAGTACTGTCAGCAGCACAACATTCCCTACGTATGTATCGGTATGGCGGAGGGCTCTTTTTGGGTCGCACCTGATGACTTTAATGGTGGCCGTATGGCTGCTCAGCATTTGGTAGATAAGGGGCTAACGGGTATTGGCTTTGTAACGCCTACTACCTATGGTGATGGTTATCAATTTCGACACCAAGGCTACTTATCTGTAATGGCAAGTAATGCGTTACCAGTGCGAGAGCTAAGAACGGGCGCTGATCCGCTTGGCGAGATTGCAGCCTATCGACATTTTATGAATATAGATAAGAAGCAGCTTGAGTCCTATCAAGGCTTCGTGTGTGAATGCGATGAGACAGCGCTGGGCGTCATCGCAGCCTTAAAAGATAGAGGCTACCAACTACCACAAGACTTTTCTGTTGTGGGTTACGATGGGCTACCTGGTATCGCTGCAGGACTGACCACCATTGTCCAAGATACCGATGCTATCTCCGACAAAGTCGCGCAAATGCTGGAAAGTGCCATGCTAGGTGAAGAGCCTGTGGGCTCTGTTGTTTCTGTTACGCTCAGAGAAGGGGAAAGTAGCTAGCCTGCTTTTTATTTATTTTAAAAACCGCACCTCGTCGTGCGGTTTTTTTTACTTAAAATTTACGTAGCTGACATTGAGCTTTCAAATTAATACCCATTTTCACGCTTATCTAGCACACCAATAACATACATTTCATCAATATGTGTGCAATGAAATAGCTAAAATTATAGAAAACATGATCTTCATTGCATAAATAGGACAGTGCTTATCTATCGTAAAGTAAAATGTGATCAGTGCAACGTAAGCGCTTACGTAAGTCATGCATAATCCACGTATACAATTTAACGTGAACAGGAAGCATGATGAAAAAGACAATAATAGCGACTGCGATTATCGCGGCTAGTTTTGGTTTACATGCAGCAGAAAAGACAGAAGTCACTATTGCTGGATGGGGAGGGAACGATGTCGTGGTTCTCAATAAACTGGTTAACGATGTGCTTGCTGATGACTTTGATAAGGCGGGCATCGAAGTTAAGTACCAAGCGGTTGAGGGTGACTTCTCACAATTTATCACTAACTCTCTTTCCGCAGGCACTGCACCAGACGCATTCTACATCGATGTTGTTTTCGCAAACACCATGGTGCAATCAGGAAAAGTTGCTGCTAACAGCGCTGAACTAAATTCTGTCGCTAAGCATATGATTCCAAGCTTAAACGCGTCTTTTACTCTTCAAGGTGACCAATACGGCGTTGCCAAAGACTTCAACACCATTGCCCTGCAGTACAACAAAGACATTTTCGATGATGCCGGTGTTGATTATCCGGCGAGCGAAGACTCTTGGGATCAGCTTCGCGACAAGCTGGTGGCAGTAAAGCAAGAGTTGGGTGATGAAGTCTCGGGTGTGTGTGTGATGCCTGACTACGCTCGATTTGCACCATTTGCGCTGGCGACGGGTTGGAAGCCGTTTAATGAGCAAGGCCAAACGGTTCTTGATGAGAACTTTGAACGTGCATTTAATTTTTACACCGGTCTGGTGACTGAAGATGAGGTAGGCATTCTAGCCACTGACCTAGGTCAAGGCTGGGGTGGTGGCTGTTTTGGTACAGAAGAAACCGCGATTGCGTTAGAGGGTAACTGGATCAGTGGCTACCTGCGTGATAAAGCACCAAACCTACCGTACGGCACGACGATGATGCCAAAAGATCCAGTGTCTGGTGAGCGAGGCAACTTGCTGTTTACTGTAGCCTGGGGCATCAATGCCGATGGCAAGAATATCGCAGCGGCGCAGAAAGCGGTTGAAATTCTTACCAGTCAAGAAGCGCAAGAATGGGTATTGGACTCAGGGCTTGCACTCCCAAGCCGCGAATCTTTGGGTAAATCCGAGTTCTTTTCGCAAAACACAGCCGAAAGCAACCTAGCCCAGCAGGTATTTAAAGGTGCATTAGAAGGCAACGTTGAGCCGTTTTCATTTGGACAGTACGGCACTGCGTGGATGACACCTATCAATGAGGCGCTTAACTCTGTTCTGCTCGGCCAAATGTCGCAAAAGCAGGCGATCAAGATGGCTCAAGAAAAATACAACGCGATGACGGCGAAGTAGGTGAGTTTAGCGATGAATTCTCTACGTTTACGTCAACAAGTTTACGGATGGCTCCTCGCTGGGCCATTTGTACTGACTCTTGTGGTTTTCTTCCTTTACGCACTCGTTCGCACGGTTTACTTCAGTTTTACTGATTATGACCTGTTTAGCGATGCGGTATGGGTCGGACTGAAAAACTTTACCGCCTTACTGAGCGATGACCTGTTTCTATTGTCATTGGCAAATACCGTTTGGTTCTCACTGATTGTCACGTGTGTGCAGACAGTGCTTGCGCTTGGGTTAGCTATCTTGGTGAATTCTAAAATTCGCGCCAAGAGTTTCTTTAGAACGGCTTTCTATCTGCCAAGTATCCTGTCGAGTGCGGCGGTGACGCTTATCTTCATTTGGTTCTACCAAAAAAATGGTTACCTCAATGGGTTTGTGACCGACCTTGTTAACCACTTCCCGCATATCAGCTGCTTTGCTTTGGTGGCGATAGCGACTCAGTTTGTGTTGGTGACCAAAGACCGCCTGAAAGGACTGCCGGTGGGATGGTTCGATCCTGCGTGGGGCATCATGTCAGTCATGGTGGCAGGTGTTGCCACTGTTGTTGCGAGCTTAATGGGCTGGGTTGAAGTGAATCAACAAGTGGTCGAGGTGAACTGGCTTAACACGCGTGATCATGTTGGCCCTATGCCACTCACGCTTTGGGCTATCGTGATTCAGAACATCTACACCACGATCCCAACCTTTATGTTGCTGTTCCTAGCTGGTCTTCAAGGCATACCGGGTGAGCTGTATGAAGCGGCACACATCGATGGTGCGAACAAATGGCAGCAACACTGGAACATTACGATTCCTCAGTTGGCCCCTGTGACGTTTGTCGTCGTGACATTCTCAATCATTGGCACGCTGCAAATGTTTGACCAGGTGGCACTGCTTGGCTCGGCTGCACCATTGGAGTCTCGAATCACGCTTGCTTACTACGTATACCACAACGCATTCCCACCGGGTGGCACGCCACAAATCGGCATGGCAAGTGCAGCGGCACTAGTACTGGCATTTATTACATTGGCAGTGGTTTATCTGCAGAAAATCTTTGGTATTAAGGAGAAAGCAGATGGCTAATTCACTTACCGCGAGCAATACAGATAGCTCGCCTATCCAGCCAACGATGGAGCAGATTGCCAAGTTTCAGGCGCGTCGCCGCTGGGCAAAGGTGGCTTGGGTTTACAGCTCACTGCTGCTGGTTGCAACTGTGATGCTGGGTACTTTTGTGGTGGCATTTTTAGCAAGCCTTAAAGATGACCCACTTGAGCAGCCTTTCAAGTTTAGTTTTGCTCAGGTTCAGCCAAGCAACTGGAGCGCAGCCTATGACCTCGGCAAGCAAGGTAACAATGCCCCTATGTTCGGCGGTTTTGCGCCAGGCGCAGACATTAACTTCACCGTGACGTACGCCGTGGAATCGGGCGAAGAGTTGGTGACACCGAAAATCGAAGTACCACGCCGTCGCCCAGGTACGGGCATGGCAGCAGCGATTGTGACTGACTTTGCTGCGGACTATGCGCTGGTAAGTGAACCAGTACTGGTGAGTTCTGAGCAAGACGTGACCTATATCGAAAAGCGCGGCCGCCGTGAAGTTGAGAAGCAGGGTCACAGCCAGACATGGTCATTCTCGATTCGTTATGACGGCACCGGCCCAGAAATCGCCACGCTGCCGCTTAGTGTTGAAGCACCACGTGGGCAGGTACTGATCGATAGCACGCTGGCACCAAGCAAGATGGAGCGTCGCGGCCGTGTGGCTGCATGGGATAACGCGGCACCTGGCTTTATTGGTTACGTGTTTAAGTCCTACGTTCGCGTATACACCGAGTCTGTGAGCTTGGACACCGGCAAGAGCCTGTTCATGAGCTGGACCATCAACTCGTTCTTTATCGCGATCGGTAAGGTGCTGCTGACGCTGTTCTTTGCTTGTACTGCGGGTTATGCCCTTGCTCGACTGAAGTTTACTGGAGCGCGCGCTGTTTTCGCTTTCATGTTGTTCAGCATGATGATTCCAGGACAGGTGACGTTTATTTCGAACTACCTGATCTACAAAGACATTGGCCTTCTTAACACGCCTTGGGCAGTTATCACGGCCGTCGTGGCATCCGGTCAGGTTCTTATCATGAAGCAGTTCTTTGAGAACATTCCGAAAGAACTGGAAGAGGCGGCGATTGTCGATGGTGCGAGCCCTGCTGTGATTCTGTGGAAGGTGTTTATGCCTCTCGCCAAGCCAGCCATCTTATCGGTAACCATCTTGGGTTTTCAAGGTGCATGGAACGATTTCTTCTGGCCACTTGTGGTGATCAACAGCCCTGCTGATGCCTTCACCTTACCAGTAGGTCTATTAAGTTTACGTAACGCCTATGGCGTAGCAGGTGACTGGAACCTGATCTTGGCAGGCGCTTTCCTGTCGACAATCCCAGTACTCATTGTGTTTATGGTTTTCCAACGCTACTTCGTCGGAAACGATATTTCTTCCGCTGTTAAAGGTTAATTTTCGGGGGATATTTTAAGATGTTTATGAACTACAACGCTGGTCAAGGCGAACTAAAAAACTGGATCGTTGAAGAGACGGCGTTCGACTCTGCTTTCCAAGGTAAATGTGAAGTCGTAATGAGCCAAGGTAACGGCTACATGGGTGCTCGCAGTGCAACAGAAGAGAAATACGTTGGTCAGGTTCGCAACTTGTTTGTTGCGGGTACTTACAACAAGTTCGATGCTGATGAAGTGACAGAGCTCCCGAATGCAGCCGACATGAGTGCTATTGAGATCTTTATCGATGGTCGCCGCTTCCACCTAGAGTCGGGTGAAGTGAGTAACTACTCTCGCCGCCTTAATGTTAAAAACGGTGAGCTGACGCGTGAATTTACTTGGACGAACAACGAAGGCAACAGCTTCGAAATGCGCTTCCGTCGTTTCTTCTCGCAAGCAAACCTGCACTTGATGGCGTTCGATGTTGAAGTGAAAGCACTAAACAGCGATGCAAAGATTGAGATCCGCTCAGGTGTCGATGCTCAGCTGTCTAACTCAGGCGCTCAACACTTCCACGAAGGTGAGAAGCGTATCTACGACAAACGCTTTATTGAGCTTCTGCAACACACAACAGAAAGTAAGGTCGATTTTGTTTTCCTAACGTCTCACCGTTACTTTGTAAACGGCCAAGAGGCGGAAATCGATCCAGGCCTACAGATGGACCGCCGCAAAGTATGGCTGAACATCAACCAAGAGCTTAAGGCAGGTGACACCTTCCGTACTGAAAAAGTAGGTGTCGTCCACACATCTCGCGACAAGCAGTTTGATGTTGAAGGCTACGAGCTTCAAGCACTGCGTGACCACGCTCTGACAAACCTTAAGACCAATGCAGATCGCAGCTTTGATGAGCTACTTGAAGAGAGTGCAGCAGAGTGGGATAAGCGCTGGGCAGGCATGAGCATTGAAATTGGTGGTAGCGATTTTGACCAGCTGGCGATTCGCTTTGCGCAGTATCAGCTTAATATCTTTACGCCAATGCACGATTCTCGCTTTGGTATTGGTGCGAAGGGTCTATCGGGCGAAGGCTATAAGGGGCACTCTTTCTGGGATACCGAAGTCTTCATGCTGCCATTCTTCATCTACACGATGCCAGAGGTGGCTCGCAGCCTACTTGAGTATCGTTTCAAAACACTGGGCGGTGCGCGCAAGAAAGCAAAAGACAATGGCTACATTGGCGCACAGTTCCCTTGGGAATCAGCACTTACAGGCGAAGAAGTGACGCCAGTATGGGGCGCAGTAGACATCATCACAGGTAAGTCGACTAAGATCTGGTCTGGTTTTATCGAGCAGCACATCACGTGTGATATCACATACGCGCTATGGCAGTACTACCAAATCACCGGTGACCAGAAGTTCATGGACGACATGGGCTACGAGATCATGTTCGATACTGCAACTTTCTGGACTAGCCGCTTAGATTGGCTAGAAGATCGCAACATGTGGGGTATCTGCAACGTTATCGGTCCTGATGAGTACAAAGAGCACATCGATAACAACGCCTTCACCAACTACATGGCCGTAGAAAACATCAAACTCGCGATTCGTTACTACGAAGACCTAGAGGCCTCCAACCCAGAGCTGCTTGCTAAGCTATCTGACAAGCTAAACCTGGTTGAAGCTCGTCAAATGTGGCTTAACCGCGTAGACAACATCTACCTGCCACAACCTCGCGCAGAAGATAAGGTGATTCCTCAAGATGATACTTACCTGCAAAAAGAGATCATCGATCTGACTAAGTACAAAGAGCAGCCATTTGTTGGTGGCCTGTTCCAAGACTACAACCTAGAACAAGTTAACGAGATGCAGGTTTCTAAGCAGGCAGACATCATGGTGTTGTTCCTGCAGCAAGAAGACAAGTTCGACCTAGAAACCAAGCTAGCAAACTGGAACTACTACGAGCCTAAGACTCTGCACGACTCATCTCTGAGCCTGTCTACGCACTCAGTACTTGCGTCAGATGTAGGTAACCCAGAGCTGTCTTACGACCTATTCCAACAAGCGGCATCTATCGATATCGGTCAAAACATGAAGAGTTCTGACCACGGTATCCACGCAGCCTCCATCGGTGGTATGTGGCAGTGCGTCGTGTACGGCTTTGGTGGTGTTCGCATGCTAGGTGGCAAGCTTCGCATCAACCCTAATCTGCCAGAGCAATGGGATTGCCTGAACTTCCCTATCTACTGGAAAGGTGAGCGTTTGGAAATCACCGTAGACCAAGAGCAAGTGCGTGTATCTCGCCCTGAGTTCAATGGTCAAGCACTAACTATCGAGGTGGCAAATGAGCCACGTGTTATCGAATCAACAGAGGCTGTTTTCAATGTGTAAGGCGTTTATTTTTGACCTAGATGGTGTGATTACGGACACCGCAGAGCTTCACTACCAAGCGTGGCAGCGCATGGCTAATGAAGAAGGCTTCTACTTCGATCGCGAAATCAATGAGCAGCTACGTGGCGTGTCACGCCGTGCATCTCTCGAGATCATTCTTGCTGGACGTGAGCTTAGTGAAGAGAAAATTGCAGAGCTTATGCAGCGTAAGAACGACTACTACGTGGATTTACTCAACACCATCTCAGCAAAAGACGTGTTGCCAGGTGTTGAGCAGTTCCTACTAGAGCTTAATGCTCGCGGTATCAAAGTCGCATTGGCATCGGCGAGCAAAAACGCGCGCCCAATTCTGCATAGGCTAGGTCTGACACCACTGTTCGATGCAATCGGTGATGGTTGGTCAGTGTCTCGCTCAAAACCTGCCCCTGATGTGTTTATTCACGCTGCGGGTCAGGTTGGCGTCAATGCTGATGAGTGCATTGTGGTTGAAGATGCGGAAGCCGGAGTGGATGCAGCGAAAGAAGCCGGTATGAAAGTCGTTGGTATTGGGCCGGGTGAGCGTGTTGGTCACGCGACTTGGCGATTCGATGATACCAATGGGCTGAAGCTAGCCAATATCGTTAGCTAACCTTAGCTGCATTATCGAGGTGGGGTACTGGCCCCACCTATTAAAGACATTACTAGGAATTACTCATGGCGCGTTTAGAACTGAAAAATCTCAATAAAATCTATCCTGACGGAGCACACATCATCAAGGATGCCAACCTTACGATCGAAGATGGTGAGTTCACCGTTTTCGTTGGGCCGTCAGGTTGCGGCAAATCAACCATGCTAAGAATGGTCGCAGGTCTTGAAGAGATTTCCTCAGGCGAAATGTGTCTAGACAACGAAGTTGTCAATAACCTATCACCAACCGATCGCGGTATTGGCATGGTGTTCCAATCTTACGCTCTGTATCCACACATGACGGTGTACGAGAACATCGCATTTGGTTTGAAGCTTGCTAAGAAATCCAAACAACAAATCGATGATGCGGTTCGACAAGTCGCTGAAATGCTCGAACTGACTAAGCTGCTTGAGCAGCGCCCAAGCCAGCTCTCCGGTGGTCAGCGTCAGCGTGTAGCGATTGGCCGCGCTATCGTACGCAATCCAAAACTGTTTCTACTGGATGAGCCGCTATCTAACTTAGATGCGTCGCTGCGTGTTCGCATGCGCCTGCAGCTTGCGGATTACCACAAAAAGCTCAAGTCGACCGTGATTTACGTAACGCACGATCAAGTAGAAGCGATGACACTTGCCGACAAAATTGTCGTCCTTCGTGCTGGCGTGATTGAGCAAGTTGGCTCGCCGCTAGAGCTGTACTACTTCCCTAAAACGCTGTTTGTCGCTGGCTTCATTGGTTCGCCGAAAATGAACTTGCTTCCGGCCACGTTGCTTGAGGCGAATGATGAGCACGCCAAGGTTGAGGTGGGCGATCACACCTTCCAAGCCGATGTGAACGCAAAAGGAGCAACACAAGGCGCCTTGATGACGCTTGGTATCCGTCCAGAGGACATTCATTTGGATGCGCATGGTGTCGGAGTGATAGTCGAAGGATTGGAGCGTTTGGGCACTGAGTCTTTGCTTTACACCACGCTCGTCAAGGGCGGTCAAGAGGTATTAGTGCGCGTTCCTGGAACCGTACACGTTGAGGTTGGACAAAGACTGAATATTCGTATTCCTGCTGAAAAGTGCCATTTATTCGACAATCAAGGTCATGCGTTGCCAAGACAAATGACTATGGAGCAGTTGGTGTCATTTCCACCTGAAGTGCCAGTCAATGAGCTAAAAGCGATCAGCTAGCTTTAGCGAAAACAACGAGCAAAACACTATAAGAATAATTTAAAAATCCCCCCATGAGCTTTGCAGAGCTAGGGGGGGGATAGGGTTCGCTTTGCCTAAAAACGGCGAAGCTTTTGTCAAACTGTCGCTTCGATTGCAGTCGACGACAGTCTCAAGCCTTTGTGACAAGGCGTGATAAACATAAGGTAAATCACATGAAAAATAAAGCAGTGGTCAGCACTCTAATATGTTGCACTCTATTTCCGACCGTCGTACTAGCAGAAGAGTCTGCCACCGATGAGACACTACAAGCCGGAAGCATTTCGGGTGAAGAATCTCCTAACGACGAAGCGTTAAAAGATGGCAGCATTCAGGGTATTGAGCAGGGACTCTCAAAAGCAGAGCTGCTTACTGCGGTTAATGTGCCGAAAGAAGAAGGACGTTTCCATGGCACGCTCGGTACAAACCTAGAAGTAGAGCAAGTGCGTCGAGATGATGGCATTAATGAAGGCAAAGTAAAGTACACCATGGCTCAGGGTAGTTTTCGACATGACGACTTACCTGGCTGGGACTTTGGTTTCTACTCCGGTCGTGAATACTTATACAGCGGCGATCTTTTTAGTGCGAGCTATGATCGCGGCACCAATGCAATCCAAGAGGTGTTCGTGAACAGAAACTACGGTTTCGAGAAGGGTAACATCGGTTGGGGTGTTGCGTTAAAGAGTGAAAGTATTGACGAGCGAACCACTCCAGAAGGCAAGGTTTTCGGCTCTTACCAAATTACTGACCGCTTAGATATTCATGGCTATGCTATGTATCACGTCGAAATTAAACAAAACCGCGGAAACTTCAATTACTGGGAGCTAGAGCCTGGTTTTGGCTACAAAATCGCGGATAACTCTGGTGCTTGGCTGAACTTCCGCTTGCAGCAAGGTGAGTGGGTACCTAAGCAGGGCGCTAAGGAGCTTGAAACCGAATGGATCATCAAACCTGGCGTTTGGTACAGCTGGGGCAAGTTATCGGCTTCACTGTGGGGTGAATTCGGTAAGTTTGAGAAAGAAGCTTCTGCAACCGGCGCTCATCTTTGGACTGAGACATACTCTAAAGTCGGTATTTCTGCCAACTACCCAATTGCTAAAAACTGGCGTGTGTTCGGCGAAACGAGCTACAAATGGCAAGACTTCAAAGATGGTAACGATGAAGAGTTTGGCGGCTACATTCCCGTCTTTATCGCAGGCATTAACTACAGCTTCTAACCTCCACATTTAATGGATTATTACCCCAATTATCCATGCTTGGCCCTAGGTACTGTCGCCTAGGGTCTTTTTCTATGAGAATTCGACCATGACTGAAAAATATCGCCCAACGCTTCACATGACGCCAAATCAAGGCTGGATGAATGATCCCAATGGTTTGGTCTACTTCAATGAACAATACCACCAGTTTTATCAGTATTACCCACACGATACCGTTTGGGGACCGATGCACTGGGGGCATAAAGTCAGTCGCGATCTGATTCACTGGCAAGAGCTGGCACCTGCATTGTGCCCAGATGAATCGGGTATGTGCTTTTCAGGCAGCGCAATCGTCGATTGGAATAATGTGTCTGGTTTGTTTGAGGATGGGCGTCCGGGTCTACTCGCGTTTTACACCTCTTTCTTGCAGCCATCGGTTACCTTAGAAAATGGCGACTCGATTGAAAATCCGATCCAACAGCAATCACTCGCGTACAGCCAAGATGGCAACACATGGACCAAGTATAAGTTGGGTGCGCCAATCATCCCTGCGCGTGGTAATCCAGATTTTCGCGACCCTAAAGTCTTCTGGCATCAAGAGAGCGAGGCTTGGGTCATGGTGGTCTCGTGTGGTCAGCATATTGAGTTTTACTGCTCGCACAACTTGCTTGAGTGGCGGCTAGTCAGCGAGTTTGGCTATCGCCAAGGGGCACACAGCAAAGGTCCTTGGGAGTGCCCAGATCTCTTCGAGTTGTCATTGGAAGGGACGGATAAGCGCTATTGGGTGCTGGTGGTCGGTATTGGAGAAGGTGCCCATTGTGATGGTGCCGGAACGCAGTATTTTGTGGGTGATTTTGATGGTGAAACCTTTACCAACCTTAACCATCCGAACAAGGTTTTGTGGCTAGATTTCGGTCGTGATTACTATGCGACGCAATCATTTTCTGATGTTCCCGAACAAGATGGTCGCCGCATTGTCAGCACATGGATGAATAATCATCAATACTCTTTGGAGCTTCCTTCTGAATGTTTTAGAGGAACCATGGCGATGCCTCGGGAGCTTTATCTTTTTGAGAGCGGTGACGGTATCAGGGTTGGACAGCGCTTTACTAAAGAATTAGGTGCAGCCTTTCAAGTAGACTCAAAACAGCTAGAGCCTGAAAGTGAGCAAACTCTGACCCTGTACCATCAAGACGGTGTGATGCATTTCCAATGCGATGTGACCTTAGATGATGAGCAGACACTGCACTTAGGCTTGTATCAAGATAATGCTGCCTTTTACGAGTTTAGAAAAGTCACTACTGGCTCGGGAGAAACGAATCTGGAAGTGCGCTCTGTCAGAAGAGGTCAGTTTGGCTCAAAGCGCATTGATGAGCATTTTCCACATGATTATCGAACAGTATTGCCAACAAATGGCGCGTTTCGATTAGAGGTACTTTTTGACAAGGGCTCGGTCGAGCTTCTCATTAACGGAGGAGAGTACAGTTTTACTAACCTTATCTATCCATCGAATACTCAAGCCAGTGCGTCGCTGAGCGTCGATAGCGGCACCTTGCATCTGAGTAACCTAACCACGAAAAGCCTAATGGGAGAGGGCACATGCTAACGGAATCAAAAGCGCGTAAGGCACTGCGTCAGATACTAGATTCGGTCGAGTTACCAAGACTCACTAAAAAAAGATGAGAAAGTGTTCTTAGCGCGACTAGAACGTCACTTTCCTAATCTATTGAGCAAACTTCATGATCTTTATGGCGGTCATTACGACTTCTTTTTTCATGCGCAGAAGTTGGTGGTGGTATTAGCAACCAATTTCGCAAGCCGTAAGCGTAAATGGAAAAATCTAGACGAAAAGCGTCTCGCAAACCCACAGTGGTATCGAAGTGAGAAGATGCTTGGAATGGCGGTGTATGTTGATCTCTTCGCGGGTGATCTCAATGCGCTTCATGCCAAGATCCCATACCTTAAATCCCTAGGTATTAACTATTTGCATCTAATGCCTCTCTACAAATCACCTGAGGGTGACAGTGATGGCGGTTACGCAGTATCAGACTATCGCAAAGTGGATCAAAGACTGGGCAATGAGAAAGACCTGGTACGCCTTGCAGATGCGCTGAGCTCCGAAGGGATAAGCCTAGTGCTCGATTTTGTGTTTAACCATACCTCGGACGAACATCACTGGGCTATCGAGGCGCGCAAAGGTAACCCAGAGTTTGAGGACTTCTATTATTTCTTCACCGATGAGAAAGAGGTACAGGAGTATAATCAGACCTGCCGAGAGATCTTTCCAACGGTAAGACGAGGCAGCTTTAGCTACCTTGAGGATGTCGAAAAGTGGGTTTGGACGACGTTTAACAGTTTTCAGTGGGATCTTAACTATTCCAACCCAGCTGTGTTCAATGCGATAACCGACGAGATGCTGTTCTTAGCAAACATCGGCTGTGAAGGGCTGCGCCTTGACGCGTTGGCGTTCATTTGGAAAGAGAAGTGGACACAGTGCGAGAGCTTGCCTAAAGCACATACCCTGATTCAGTGCTTCAATGCCTGCTTGCAGATTGTCGCTCCGGCAGTGCTATTTAAGTCAGAAGCGATAGTGCACCCTGATGAGGTTGCAGAGTATATCAGTGACGATGAATGCCAGCTCTCCTATAACCCGCTCATGATGGCGTTAATGTGGGAGAGTCTAGCGACGCGTGACACCAAGCTGCTCACTGCATCACTGAAGAAGAGCTTTACTATCGCGCCAGAGGCGAGCTGGGTGAACTATATCCGCTGTCATGACGATATCGGCTGGACATTTGATGATGCAGTAGCGAGTGAACTTGGCATCGATGGCTTTGAGCATCGCCGTTTTCTAATTCAGTTTTACACGGGCAAGTTTGACGGCTCGTTTTCTCAGGGTGTGCCATTTCAGGAAAACCCGAGTACAGGCGATTGCCGAGTCTGTGGCTCACTGGCATCCCTCGCCGGTCTTGAAAAAGCCATCGAGCTTGATGATGCCGAGCAAATTGAACATGCATTAAAGCGCGTTCGTTTGCTGAATAGTGTTGTGCTGAGCATTGGAGGCGTACCGCTAATCTACCAAGGCGACGAGCTGGGAATATTAAATGACCATAGCTATTTGAGTGATGAGTTTAAGCGCGAGGATTCTCGCTGGGTAAATCGTCCGGCGATTACAGACGATGCGATGGCACGTGCTCTAGAAGGAAATGGTTACCAAAACCGTATACACAGTGATCTTAAGCAGATGATTGCCTTAAGACAGGCTGATACCGTTTTTGGTGCCGCGCACACGGAAATCCTAGAAACCTATCGCCCGCACCTGTTCGCTTACGTGCGCAAACATGACAATGGTGACAGGCTATTGGCTATTTGTAACTTTAGTGAGCACACTCAATCCCTACCGGCATCGATCTGTGACTGCCTCGGTGATGGTCAAGTGGTGGATCTATTATCGGAAGTGCATGTTGATGGCACGGAGCTTGAGCTCAATGCTTATGATGTGGTGTGGTTAAAAGTAAAACAAGCGAACTGATAGAGATTGACCTCACAAAGGGTGGGGCTTAACCCCCATCCTTTAGCTACCTGCACTATATCAGAGAGGGAAAATAAAAAGAGTATACTGAGTTAGATGATTGCGTAAAAATAACTTATTTACGTAGTGTGAGAATGGTTTATATTTTTCGCAACAATTAATAGATGGATTATTGTTGATTTTCTTGAGAATATAATAAAGCAGTCTATTATTAATATTGTCTAACTGAGGAGGTAGTATGAATAAATTTTTAGCCCTTGTCATGATGGTAATATTGTCGCCGCTTTCAATGGCGAGTGAAAGCCGGATGTCAAGCTCTGAGCCTTATCAAATGTGTACTCTTAATGGCAAAGTTATCATGGTGCAAGCCAATATGTGTTATGCCATGGGCGGACGCCTCGGTGGCCAGGTCGAAAAGTAGCAACCTTGACTTCATATCCCATTGTCACTAAATAACGTGAAAAGGTAAGAGCTTCGGCTCTTATTTTTTTACGTATAATCTTTTAGAAAGAAAAAGCCTTTCTATTTTTACGTTAATATTTAAGTGGTAAATAAAACGTGCTTGTATTTTCGATTTTGTTTTATTTTACCGTAAATGAAAACCCGAACTAATATTAGCTCGGGTTTTCGTTATTTACCGGATGAAAAGTGATTACATCACCAACGAAGAAATAACCCCAATCACACCACCAAACACGCCGCCCCAGACGACGAGCCAACCCAGGTGCTCCTTAATCATCTTTTGAACGATCTCTTTCACCAGCTTTGGCGTTAGCTCACTCAAACGTTGGTCGATAATCGCTTCTACGTTGCTTTTCACCTCATCAAGCATGGCTGGGGATTCGAGCTGCTCAATCAGCGCTTGTTTGACCGAGTCGCTCTGGCTAATGTCGATAACAGCTTGCTGCATTTTCTCGACGAATGGCTGCTTCATCGGCTGAAGTGCCTCTGAGCCACCAAGCATAGCGAGCATGCCACCAAACTGAGAGTTCTCGATGACCTCAACCAGAGAGTCAAAAGCTGGGTTAAAGTCCACTTTCTCTAGCACTGGCTCTAGATCGATGTTGATGCCTGAGCTCATTTCCTTGTTAAGAAAACGGTCGATGTTCTCGCTGGTAAAAAACTGCTCCATCATGAGGTTCTTGATAGCCAGTTTGAAATCTTCAAAGCGAGCTGGGATGACGCCGGAACCATATAGTCCAGGCACCTTCTCAAACAGCATGTGGATGGCAAGCCAGTTTGTAACGGCGCCGGAGAACGCGAAAAGACCCGCGTATAGCAGTAGGCTATTGTCCAGTTGATAACCCGCGCCAAGTAGCGCAAGTGCGATGAAATTGGTAATGAAGCTTTTGTTCATGGTTCAATCTTGATAGAAAACGTTGCGCTGATTTTAGAGAAAAAATCAGCGCATAAAAAGCCTCATGTTCAATCGAACCGTCATACAAGGCTTGGACTCTATTCGGGCTGCTCTCTAATGGTTTTGATTTTCTCTAGCAGTACGGACTTGTTGAAGGGCTTGGAGACGTAATCGTCCATCCCACTGTCGGTACAGCGTTGGATGTCGTCATCGAGCACGCTAGCCGTGAGGGCAATAATGGGTGTTCGCGCCTTGTTGTACTGCTCTTCATACAGTCGAAACTCTTCTGACGCGGTAAAACCGTCCTTCACTGGCATCATGCAATCCATCAGCACCACGTGATAGTAGTTGTTGTCATCGCACAGGTAGTTCAACGCTTCTTGACCGTTGTTGGCTATATCTACGTGATAACCGGACTTCTTGAGCAGTAACGAGGCCACCTTCTGGTTAACCAGATTATCTTCTACCAGCAAGATGGATTGGTTATCGGGACTTTTTGCCATCTCTTGTAATGTCGGTTGTGTCGGCTTGACCCTGATATGTTCCGCTGGATCGCCACTACCGACCACCTCGAGTTTTGGCTCCCTCGTTTTACCCATCGCTTGGTGTTGTTTTGGCGCATTAGAGAGTGCATCAATTAATCGAGCACCGAGTAGCGGATAGGTGACCAATCCGGCAATCAGCCCCTGATAGTCACCAGCTTCTGCATTTTGCGCCTGAACCAAAACAATAGGGGTTGCAGGCCAAGTGACACCAAGTTTCATCAGCTCGGTACGAGCACTTTGGCTATCACTCATACAATAGATGATGATGCTGTTGCTCGTAACATCCGTTATTTCACTGAACTGCGAGTGCATCACTTGGTGCTGTAAACCAAAGTGTGTGAGCTCATCGGTTACCGATTGCGCGAACCCTTGTTGATTGGTTATGACTACAAATTGAGTTTGACTCAACTTTGGTGATGTCGGAGCTTTCTCCTGAGCAATGCCTGACTCTATAGTGAAGAAGAAGCGGCTGCCTTTGCCTTTTTCTGAGTCGATCTCTATGTGACCTCCCATAAGCTCTACCAGTTGAGAGGAAATCGCCAATCCTAAACCGGTTCCTCCAAATTGACGGGTAACAGAGCTGTCTTCTTGAGTAAAGGGCTTGAAGATAGAATCTTGTTTCTCTTTATCGATACCTATTCCTGAGTCTTCAATGGCAATGGTCAGCGCGCATCGTTCACCGCTGATATGCTCTACGTCTATGCTGATGCCCACATGACCTTTGCTGGTAAACTTGACGGCATTAGACATTAGGTTCATTAAGATCTGGCGTAGACGGTGATCATCGATGATAAGCATATGCGGCATGCCACGCGTGAAGCGCACTTGAAGATCGAGATCTTTTTCTTTGGCTTTCGACATTACGATGGCGAGCGTGTCATAGGCGATCTCACGTAAGTTTGAGCTATGCAGTGAGATGAGCAGGTTACCCGACTCGATCTTGGAGATGTCTAAGATATCGTTGATCAAGATCAGCAGGGTCTGTGATGAGGTTTCTATGGTGTTGAGGTAATCGCGCTGTACCGGATCAAGCTGGGAATCTGACAAGATCCCAGACATGCCGATAATACCATTTAACGGGGTGCGTATTTCGTGGGACATGTTCGCTAAGAATGAGCTTTTCGCGACATTGGCGCGCTCCGCTTCTTCTTTTGCCGCCACCATGCGTCTTTCATTCTCACGGCGCTCTTCGATCAAGCGATTCATTTGCCCGCCGAATCGACTAAACTCATCGTGCCCTTCGGTAGAAGCCAGTACGTTATCACCATCATGCTTCTCAATCTTCTCAAATGTCTCTAGGGTATTGTTGAGGAAAAAGATGATGCGACGAGCGATGTTAAAGCTGAGAACAAGCAGTGCTAGCATCACGGATAAGGTGATACCTATGGTGAGCCACAATCGAGTTTCAAGAGCACGGATGCCCATGCTCATTTCATTAGAAAGCTGTTTATTGATTTGTTCTGTTGCTTGCTGAATTAACTCCAAGCGACGGTCGAGAGCCTCGACGCCAGCAACAATTTCTGGAAGTTTGGGCTTTGCGTGTTCGTCATTTAATACGCGATCACGAAATTGAATGCTCTTAATAAATGAATCATCAGAGAAGGTTTTCAGGAGCAAGCTCACCTGAGAGGCATCGGCGTTGATATTCAAGAATCGGTCAATGAGGTACTGCTGCCTTTCAAATAGAGTCCCTAGCGCTTCGTGGCTTTCTTCATGATGTTCGTGATTCACGCCATGGCCTTCATAGATATCCAAATGAATGAGCCAGTTTTCTTCGGTTGCCCAGAAGCGTATCCACTCTAGGGTAAACAACGCGCTCAAATGAGATTCAATGGAGCGTGAGCCGGTGTCAACTTTGACGCTTTCAAGCTTGGCAATAAGCGCTGTAATTAATTCTTCGACCCAAGAGCTCCACTCTTCAAGCTCTTCGATATCTTCAACAAATTCTATTTCTGCTTGTGCTTCTCGAAGTTCATTAAGCGTATTTTGGACGGTATCTATATCTGTTAAATAATAAGCTTCGTTGAGTACAAGCTGTAATTTATCGAGACATTCATCTAATTTAGGAAAGATGACATTTTTGTTACCGTCGAACGTTCGCTGTAGTTTCTCTAAGCGTGCGTTATGGAGGATAGCGCTATACTTTCCTAAAAAGCCAAGTGCTTGTGATTGATGAGAAAGCACCGACATCTGCTGCAGGTTTCTCTGCGTTCGGAACACTTCCCAAGCAGAAAAGACTAAAATCACGATCAAGGGCAAAACCGCCATTAAAATGATTCGAGTTTTGATCGACATCTTGTTTAACACATCCATATAGCCCATTCCTGACAAATATTCTTGAACATCACTGCTTGTAAACTAATCTATCGGTAGTTTAGGAAAGGAATCCTCTAGAGTGTAATAATAATGACTAAAACGCGCAGTCGGCAGGAATACAGAAAATTGGTGAATATCATCAGCTTGATGTGTGTATGTAGCTTGCTTTTTACGCAGGCCGCGAAAGCAGCAGATGACTACGCCATCTTTTCGATGAACGAGAGTTTTGACGAACTGAGCCGCAGTAAAGCAAGAATGCTCTATCGAGGTAAAACAAAATCTCTCCAAGGTGAGCGAATTGAACTCTCGGACTGGCCGGAAAATTCCGCAGAGAGAGCGACCTTTTATAAGTCTTTGCTCGGTAAAGACGTTGCTCAAATGAATGCCTACTGGGCAAGCCTTTCTTTCTCGGGGAAAGCGCGTCCTCCAAAAGAAATTAACTCCGCAAATATTGATGAGCTTATTCAATGGTTAAGTCAAAAACCAGAGCGAATAGGATATGCCCCTTTGAGCGCTCTTCCGGATAATGCCAATGTTTTGTACGTGGTTGAGGGAGGTAAATAATGATGAATAAGCTTCCAATTATCTTAACTGCTACCTTACTCAGTTCTCCTGTTCACGCTGTTATCGAATTGACCGATACGCTATCTTTTAGTGGCTTTGGTTCAACTTCTTGGGCCCGTTCAGATAATGACACACCACTATTTATCAATCGGTTTATCAAAGATGAAAACTGCTTTGACTGTGATACCACGTTTGGTTTGCAACTTGATTACTACAACAATGGATTCAAAGCCTCGGTTCAAGGTGTGAAACGCCCTCAAGACCATTGGAGTAACCCTTCGTTGGAGTGGGCTTATGTTGGATATGAGTTCGATAATTTCGATATCAGAGCGGGGCGTCAGAGGCTACCGCTTTACCTTGCGTCAGAATACTTTTATGTCGGGCAGGCTTATACACTGGCACGACTTCCAACCGAAGTGTATGGCGCTTTTCTGGGTATCACTGGGTACAACGGAATAGCGGCAACGTGGAACACGTATATTGGCGATGACATCCAGCTTACGGTAACGCCTTATGTTGGCTTTGATGATAAAAACAGCGTGACGTTTAGTCCGACTTTTGAGCTGGAGTTTGAGACGCAAAGACTCTATGGAATCAACGCTCAGTTACTTGGTGATTTTTACCGCTGGAACTTTTCTGTAATGGATGGAAAGTTTGATGTGACATCAAGGGGTACAGGCTTTGCGGATATTCCTTTCCCTCCATATGAGATATCTTTCCCAATAAACGAAACAGATGAGAATAGGGTAAAACTATACTCGGTTGGTACGGAATATGAATTTGGTATGCTCAAAGCTACGTTTGAGTTCCAAAAAACCGAATCTCGACGCATGGATTGGTACAGCATGCTGAGTTATCGATTAGCGCCATTCACACCTTATGTCGCTTATGGCCAGCTCTATCAGCAAGATAAACGCTCCAACATGACGACTACGTTGGGTGTTCGCTACGACGTTTTGAACAATGTTTCCATTAATGCAGAGTATCAATACGTCAAAGTGCTCAATGATGGCTCGGGAGCATTTGCGCCAGAGAGAACCATCTCATCGGATAACTTAGAGGACAACACTGCCAATCTGTTCACGATAATGGTTAATTTCGTTTTCTAACGTGCAATAAAGTAGAAACTAACATCCCCAGTACTAAATTATCTCTTATTAAAAAGGATTTTGAATGAAGAGGTTACGATGTTGAAATTCAAAGCCGGATGGCTTGCTCGACCTTGCCGCACGTTGTCTATTTTGACCGTGCTATTGATAGGTCTTGTTGTGATTCCTCCAGACAGTAGAGCCTTTGCGGCAACTGAATATGCGGTATTTACCCTCAATCAAGAGTTTGATGAGTTGACGCGAAGCAAAGCGCGCATGCTTTACCGTGGTAAAGCCAAGTCGCTCCAAGGTAAACGAATCGAGCTCTCCGATTGGCCCGAAACGTCGACAGAACGTTCAGAATTTTACCAATCTCTTCTCGGCAAAGACGTCGCGCAAATGAATGCGTATTGGGCGAGCTTGTCCTTCTCAGGGAAAGCACGACCACCAAAAGAAATAGGGAATGCCAACGTGAATACGCTCATTGCTTGGTTAATCGAGAAACCCAACAGGATAGGTTATGCACCTCTTGATGAAGTGCCGAGTGAAGCCAAGGTCCTGTACGTAGTGAGTAAGGAGAAATAACAATGAAAAAACAACTTCTTGCAATGAGCTTAGCAGTGGCATCAACATCAGCAACGGCAGCAATTGATATTACCGACAATTTCTCTATCAGTGGTTTTGGTTCGACGTCTTGGGCTCGCAGCGACAATGAAACCCCGCTGCTCGTCAATCGAAACATTAGAGATGAAGACTGTTTTGACTGTGACACCACGTTTGGGGTGCAGCTAGACTATTTCTATGAGGCTTTTAAAGCTTCGGTACAGATTGTCAAACGACCACAAGATCATTGGAGCGAGCCACAACTTGAGTGGGCTTATTTGGGGTACTCCATTGGTGACTTTGAGGTGCGAGCTGGGCGACTTCGCCTTCCTGTTTTCTTGGCATCTGAGTACTACTATGTTGGGCATGCTTATACTACCGCAAGACCCAATGAAGAGGTCTACAACAGTATTTTGGGTGTAACTGCATACAACGGCGCTAGCATCATTTGGAACTATAGCCTGACTGACGAGCTGCAATTGTCGCTCACCCCATTTGTAGGTTTCAAAGACAACAATGAAGTGGATTTTAATCCTAACCTAACATTGGAGTTTGAAACTAAAAATATGTGGGGTCTGAATGCGCAGTTGATAGGCGATAACTTCCGTGTCAATTTTGCATTCCTCGACTCGAATTTTGATCAGACCAACAAGATACGTAATCTTGATGTTGAAGTTGCTCCTGGTTTTTTCATGACCATCCCTTACTTAGAGCAGCCGCTAAAAGATCAGAACATCAAACTCTATTCATTAGGCGCGGAATATGATTTTGATGCATTGAAGCTAATGGCTGAGGGGCAAAAGAACGATTTGTCATCATCGTGGTACGCAAGTGCTGCCTACCGAATTAGCCAATTTACACCGTATTTGGTCTATGGTGAAACTTATAGTGAAGGTAGTGATAACAACCCTTACGAAGGTAAGACCGGGGATAGTTGGACATTGGGACTACGGTACGACCTACTTTACAACGTATCATTGAATGCTGAATGGCAGCGCTTTAATGCTGTGAATGGTCAGAGTGGTCCATTTATTCAGTCACCAGAGCAAGACACCGACGCCAACATGTACACCATCATGGTTAACTTCGTGTTCTAAGCATCGCTTAAAACTAAAAAAGGCTCACTTAGTGAGCCTTTTCTTTTGAGCTAGTAAGATTATTTCTCACCTTTCTCCGCAACTTTTTCTAGCGCCAGCACCAGACCAATTGCCGCCAACATCAGAACAACTGCGATAACGAGTTGTGAAGGTTGGCCAGTCACAGACTCAAAGTTGAATGGCGATAGGTTTTCTTGGATAAGAGGAACCTGTTCACCTTTTGAGTTGGTGCGCCATGAGATGGTCTCTTTCCATGGCCATAGCTTTGGAAGCGTGCCTAGCATCAGACCTGTCAAGAACACTAAAGCGAAATCGCGGAAGCGCTTTAGCAGCCATGAAAGCACGTGTGAGAACGAGAGCAAACCAACCAAGCAGCCTGTCGCAAACAGAGCCATGACATCAATTTGTAGACCTTTCACTGCGCCCAAAACCGGTGTGTACATACCTAGAAGAAGCAGAATGAAGCTACCTGAAATACCAGGAAGAATCATTGCACAGATAGCGATACAGCCAGCAAAGAAGATGTTTAGGCTGGTTGGGTCCATCTGAAGAGGCTTGAGTACCGTGATGCTGTAAGCAAACACCGCACCGATCAGTAGCACGATAAAGCGCGACAGTGTCTTTTGCTCAACCTGTTTAATCATGTGATAAACAGACACCATGATCAGACCAAAGAAGAACGACCACACCGGTACTGGGTGGGTTTCTAGCGCCCAAGAGATGAACTTCGCAAGTGACAGAATCGACGTCAGGATGCCACCAAACAGCGCAATAAGGAAAAAGCCATTGATATGGTCAAACGCAGCTTTGAAGCCTTCACGTTTCCAAATACCGAACAGGCTAGGGTTAACGCGTCGGATACTTTCTAGCAAGGTATCGTAAATACCAGTAATAAAGGCGATCGTACCTCCCGATACGCCAGGTACAACGTCGGCTGCACCCATCGCCATTCCTTTTAAGAATGTAGTCAGATAGTTCTTCATGGTTTCTTCTTGGTTTAAAAAGTTGGAGCAGAGTATATATGCATGCGTAATTTAGTGCACTAGAGAAATTGCCACAGCAAGTACCGTTAAGTGCGTCAAATTAATATGAATTCCCAATCTATATAAGTCCATGCTCGCCTTCCTATAACATCCCGAAAGCCCAATAAAATCAACGCCTGCATCTTGTCTAGATAAGTGGTGGTCGATACCACTATGTTGCAAATCTGCAAAGGAACGGACACGAAACCTTCATACAAGCTCGTCAAAGTATCTCTACATCAACAAGGCACCAAGACAACGAGTGCAGTGAGCTAGATTCATTTTCTATTTAGCCAAACTTGTCTAGACAACTCACAAATGGAAGGAGTGGATATGCCAGTTTACCTAGAAATCGCATCGGTCTTAGACCAAGAAGTTCGAGAGCAATATACGCCGGGAGAGTATCTACCGCCGGAAGGCCAACTCGCAAAGCGTTTTGAGGTCAACCGTCATACGCTGCGCCGTGCTATCGATGAGCTAGTGAATACCGGGATGGTTCAAAGACATCAAGGCAAGGGCAACATGGTGGTGAGACAGCCAAGTGATTATCGCATTCACTCTGGCGCTCACTTTACCAAGAACCTGATAGAGCAAGGTGCCAGACCGCGATGTGAAGTGATTCAGAGTCGTGTTGTTGCCGCACCGATGAAGATTGCCGAGTACTTAGGTATTGAGGAAGGCGTCAAAATCATCCATATCCGTACTCTTCGACGCACAGAAGAGTGCCCGCGTACCATCATCGACCACTACCTTCCTGATCTGAGCTGGTGGCGAGTATTGAAGAATTTTCACAATGGGTCTCTGCACGGATTTATCAAACGTGGTCTGGATATCGATCTTGAGCGCAAGGAGACTCGCGTCGGTGCCAAAGTCCCTACTAACGAAGAATGTCGTCTGCTGCAAATTACGCAGAGTACGCCAATTCTTAAAGTCAAAACCAAAAACGTTATCAAAGGAACCAACATTGTGGCTGAGTTTTCTAGCTCCAATAGCCGTTCCGACGCAACCGAAATAGTAATGGAGCATTAAATGACGGCTGTGACTGAAAGACAAAGCTGGATGTCAGTGTTGGCACAAAGCCAGCACAACGAGCTAGAGCGCCTATGGAGCGCGACCAACCTAGAAGCGGACTACCAAATGGTTCGTCAACCAGAAATCGGGCTTGCTCAAGTACGTGCTCGTATGGGTGGCACAGGGCGTGAGTTCAACATGGGGGACGCAACGATTACCCGAGCTGTCGTTAAGCTCGCAAGCGGAGAAATGGGTTACAGCTATCTGCACGGACGAAACAAAGCGCAAGCTGAGCTCGCGGCGGTGATCGACGGTCTTCTGCAAACCTCAACTCATAATGAGTTGCTGATGAATGCCGTGATAGAGCCGCTAGCAGCAATCAAACAAGAGCAGCAGCAACAGCGCGCCAAAGAAGTCGCAACCAGTAAGGTGGACTTTTTCACCATGGTCCGCGGAGAAGATTAGGTCCGTGGAGAAGACTAGGTCCGCTTTGAGATCAACTTCAGGCTAACAACTTAGCCCAACTATCCGTCATTCCTGCGCAGGCAGGAATCTACTCAAAGCGCACGCCCAAGGTAGATTCCCCAACTCGCAGGTGACAAACAAGAATGAAGCGTTGGCGTGCAGCCAACACATATAGGCAGAACACCATGACAACCATCACCACTGCATTCCAAGACGCAGTTCATGACAGCCAGCACTGCTTTCGATTGCTGTTAAAAGCAATGTCGGAGCCAAGCGAGATTGTTACGCTCATTAAAAGCGAAGGCTTTGGCGCTATGCACAAAGCAACGACACAAACGCTGCTCAGCCTTGCTGATAACGCGACGCCAATCTGGCTATCACCATCGCATCACGATGATATTGCGATTCGTGAGAATATCCGCTTTCACTGCGGAAGCCCAATGACAGAAGAGCAACACGACGCCTCATTTGCCGTGATTGCTGAGCGCGATCTTGCAGCCTTCGACTGGAACGACGCTGCTTTCAATCTTGGCTGTGAAGAGTATCCAGATCAATCGACCACTGTGATTGTGGAACTAGGCACGCTTAGCAGCAGCGCAAACCAAAACCTAGCGCAAGACGGCGTATCACTGACGCTTGCGGGTCCAGGTATTGAATCAACCACTACGCTTAACATCGGCGATGTACCTGTGGGTTTTCAAAACTTCTTGCTTGAGCGCCAACAACGCTTTGCCTTCCCGCTTGGCATTGACTTGGTATTGGTTAGTGATGATGCCATCGCTTGTCTCCCACGCACCACTCATATCGAGGTGAACTAATGTACGTCGCAGTAAAAGGTGGCGAGAAAGCCATTAACAACGCTCATCAACTCCAAGCTCAAAAACGCCGCGGTAATCCAGAACTTGCTGAGCTTACTGTTGCACAAATTAGTGAGCAGTTGTCCGGCAGTGTTGACCGCGTAATGACCGAAGGCGGCATCTATGACCGAGAGCTAGCTGCACTCGCAGTGAAGCAAGCCAACGGCGATTTAGTAGAAGCGATTTTCTTACTAAGAGCCTATCGCACAACTCTTCCTCGCTTGTCGGTGTCTGAGGCAGTGAATACCAGCGAAATGCGTATTGAGCGCCGTATTTCGGCAACCTATAAAGATCTTCCGGGTGGTCAGGTTCTCGGTCCAACTTACGATTATACCCACCGTTTGCTCGACTTTAGCTTGCTTGCTGCGGGGGAAACTCCACAGGTTGATACATCGGAATCGACGGTAATGGAAGCGTGCCCTCAGGTGATGGGAATTCTGGAAAAACTGGACTTGATGACCGCTGAGCAAGACAACCAACAGGTTCCTGAAGACATTACGATGAATCCGGTGAACTATCCATGTGATCGCAGCGCGCGCCTGCAGAATCTCGTGCGTGGTGATGAAGGCTTTTTATTGGCGCTAGGTTATTCAACCCAGCGTGGCTACGGACGCAATCACCCGTTTGCGGGGGAGATTCGCATCGGTTTTTGCGACCTATCCCTGGTGCCAGAAGAGTTAGGGTTTGCTATCGATATTGGCGAGATTGAGCTAACGGAATGTCAGATGGTCAATGGCTTTGTGGGCAGCAAGACTGAGAAAGCCAAGCTGACTCGTGGCTATGGTCTTACATTTGGTTCTACTGAGCGCAAGGCAATGTCGATGGCTTTGGTCGACCGCTCGCTGCAAGCCGCTGAGTACGATGAAGCGGTAGATGGTCCGGCTCAAGATGAGGAGTTTGTACTGTCTCACTCTGACAACGTAGAAGCAGCAGGCTTTGTTTCCCACCTGAAACTGCCTCACTACGTTGATTTCCAAGCAGAGCTTGAACTGCTTCGCAAGATGCACAAAGAGCATGAAGAACTTACTCAAACTCAAGGCGAGCAGCAGGAGAGCCAGTCATGAGCCAAACACAAACTAATACCCATGCACAAGGTGTGACCGGTTATAACTACGGTTACCTTGATGAGCAAACCAAACGGATGATTCGCCGTGCGCTACTTAAAGCCGTTTCGATTCCGGGCTATCAAGTCCCGTTTGGTGGTCGTGAGATGCCAATGCCTTATGGCTGGGGGACTGGTGGGGTGCAAATTACCGCAGCGATCATTGGTGAAGCCGACACACTAAAGGTGATTGACCAAGGTGCGGATGACACGACCAATGCTGTCTCTATTCGAGAGTTCTTCAAGTCGGTGGCCAGTGCGAAAACGACCGAAAAAACGGTTGATGCGTCGATTATTCAGACCCGTCACCGCATTCCAGAAATTGGGCTTTCGAAAGATCAAATTCTGGTTTACCAAGTGCCAATCCCGGAGCCGCTGCGCTTTATTGAGCCTCGTGAGACCGAGACTCGAAAAATGCACGCCCTTGAAGAGTACGGAATTATGCACGTTAAGCTGTATGAAGACATTGCTCGTTTTGGTCACATTGCAATCGCGTATGCGTATCCCGTTCGCGTTAACGACCGTTACATCATGGACCCATCGCCAATTCCGAAGTTTGATAACCCGAAAATGGACAACATGGCGGCACTACAGCTATTTGGTGCTGGTCGCGAAAAGCGTATTTACGCCGTTCCTCCATACACCAAGGTTCAAAGCCTAGATTTTGAAGATCATCCGTTTGAGATTCAAAAGTGGGATGAACCGTGTGCTATCTGTGGCGCGACGGACACTTTCCTTGATGAAGTTGTGATGGACGATGAAGGCAACCACATGTTTGTCTGTTCTGATACGGACTATTGCAGCGAACAAGTGGAAAAACAGCAAGCTGAGAAGATGGAGAATTACGCATGAGCATGTCAGCGCTAGTCAATCAAAATAAACATAGCAATGAGTATGCTGATAGTGAGCAGCCACTTCTTTCAGTTCGTAATCTCACTAAGCTTTATGCGCCGGGCAAGGGCTTTACTAACGTGTCGTTTGATCTGTTTCCAGGCGAAGTGCTCGGCATTGTCGGTGAATCTGGCTCAGGTAAAAGTACCTTGTTGAAATCACTATCAGGTCGTCAAACGCCAGACAGTGGCGACGTGCTCTATATTCGCGGTCGTGGTGAAGACCAAATTACTCAGCTTGAAGACTTGTATGAAATGGCCGAAAGCCAGCGTCGTCAGCTATTGCGCACGGAATGGGGCGTGGTTCATCAGCACCCTATGGACGGGTTGCGTGGTCGTGTTTCTGCGGGCGGTAACATTGGTGAGCGTCTAATGGCGGTTGGTAAGCGCCATTACGGTGATATCCGTAAGGAGTCAACGAAATGGTTAACGGATGTCGAGATCCCACAGGATCGCATCGATGACATGCCAACGACCTTCTCTGGCGGTATGCAGCAGCGTCTGCAAATTGCCCGTAACTTGGTGACACATCCGAAGCTTATCTTTATGGATGAGCCAACTGGAGGGTTGGACGTATCGGTCCAGGCGAAACTACTTGACCTACTGCGCCGCCTTGTCACAGAACTGGAACTTGCCGTTGTTATCGTAACCCATGATTTAGCCGTGGCTCGTTTACTTGCACATCGCTTGATGGTGATGCGTCGAAGTGAAGTCGTTGAGACAGGACTCACGGATCAGGTTCTCGACGATCCTCAACACCCATACACCCAGCTACTGGTTTCTTCTGTCTTGCAGAACTGATCGCAGAACTAAGGATTTTTAATCATGACAACTCAGACCAAAATCAAAGTTTCAAACGTGAGCAAGACCTTTGTTCTGCATAATCAAAATGGCATCGAGCTCGACGTACTACAAGGCGCGGACTTCAATGTAGCTAGTGGCGAGTGTGTAGTACTGAACGGTCGCTCTGGCTCAGGTAAATCAACGCTACTTCGCGCCTTGTACGCCAATTATCTCGTTGATACCGGTGATATTGAGGTTGAGCACCAAGGTCGCTGGGTCAATATCGCAACAGCGCAGCCACGTGAAATCATTAATGTTCGCAAACACACCATCGGTTGGGTAAGCCAATTCTTGCGAGTTATTCCACGCATTAGTGCGCTTGAAGTCGTTATGCAGCCGATGCTGGAAATGGGCGGATGCCGCACTCTCGCTGAGCAAAAAGCGAAAACCCTGCTTACTCGTCTAAATGTACCAGAGCACCTATGGAATCTAGCACCTGCGACGTTCTCAGGTGGTGAGCAGCAGCGCGTCAACATCGCGCGTGGCTTTATCGTTGATTATCCGATTCTTCTGCTCGATGAGCCTACGGCTTCATTGGATGCTACCAACAGCGCTGTTGTCGTTAGCTTGATTCATGAAGCGAAACAGCGTGGCGCAGCCATTGTCGGCATCTTCCACGATGCAGCGACACGCGATCAAGTCGCAGACAGACTCTATGACGTGAAAAAGCAGATTGAGCAGGAGAGCGCTCAGTCGAATCCAATCTCAGCATGCGCATAACGGGAGAACGCAGCATGATTATCACCAATGTAAATTTGGTTCTTGAGAACGAAGTAGTAAAAGGCTCAATCGAAATGCGTGACGGCAAGATCGTCAGCATGTCGGATTCACAAAGTCAGGTTGCTGGTGCGTACGATGGCGAAGGTGACTACTTGATGCCGGGCTTTATCGAGCTGCACACCGATAATCTAGAGCAATATTTTACCCCTCGCCCTAAAGTCGATTGGCCGCCATTCTCCGCGATGAGTGCGCATGACACCCAGTTGATTGGATCAGGTATAACTACGGTGCTTGATGCCGTTGCGCTAGGCGACTTTCGAGATGAAAAGCGCCAAACTAACTTAGATTTATTTATCAGCACGGTTGTCGACAGTCAAAAACGCAACCTGACACGCGCTGAACACAGGCTACACCTACGCTGTGAAGTGCCGCATGAGACGACGGTTGGCATGTTTGAAAAGTATGCCAATTTGCCTGAGGTGCAGTTAGTATCGCTTATGGATCACGCGCCGGGTCAGCGTCAATTTGTCGATGTAGAGAAGTATCGTACTTACTACCAAGGTAAGCATAATCTTTCAGACAGCGAGATGGCGGAGTTTGAGAGAAAACAAGTTGAGCTCTCTAACCGCTGGTCAACGCAAAACCGCAATGAGATCTGTCGCCAGTGTCGTGAGCTTGGTATCCCAATGGCAAGTCACGATGATGCGACTATTGCTCACGTTCAAGAGTCAAAAGATCTCGAGATGGTGATTGCTGAGTTCCCAACGACGGTAGAAGCAGCCAAGAAGTCTCATGAGCTAGGTTTGAAGGTATTGATGGGCGCGCCTAACGTTGTTCGTGGTGGTTCTCACTCAGGCAATGTAGCAGCGCATGAGCTAGCGTCTCACGGCGTTCTGGATATCTTGTCTTCAGACTACTACCCAATGAGTTTACTTGAAGGTATCTACAAGCTCTCTTGGGATGAGCGTAACAGCTTAACCTTGCCACAAGCAGTGCAGCTCGTGACCAAGAATCCTGCGGAAGCCCTGAGTCTTAATGACCGAGGCGTTATCGCGGAAGGCAAGCGCGCAGATTTGGTGCTAGCCAAGCAAGTCGACGGTCATCCATTGGTGGCGCGCGTGTGGCGTGAAGGCAAGAAGGTGTTCTAGCCAATGATAGACGTACTTAATTTAGAAGCATCTTCGGATGCTTCTTTTTCATCAACGACATCTTTGATGTCTGGGGCGACTAATACCAAGGGGAAGCTCTACTATATCGTTGGTCCCTCAGGCGCTGGCAAAGACACCCTAATCGATGCGATTCGCGCGGAGTTTCCCGAAGACATCATTGTTGCCCATCGCTATATCACTCGCCCATTTGGTGCTGGTGGAGAAAACCATATCGCCATCAGCGAAACCGAGTACTTCTCTAGGCAAACTAAAGGGCTGTTTGCGATGAGTTGGCAAGCTCACGGCCTTTGCTATGGCGTTGGTGTGGAAGTGAAGTCTTGGCTAAACAGTGGATTCTCAGTTGTTCTCAATGGTTCGCGAGCAGAACTTAACCAAGCAAAGCAATGCTTTGGTGACGTTTTAGTGCCCGTTGTTGTGAATGTAAGTCTCGAGGTGCTGCGCACACGCTTAGAGTCTCGTGGTCGTGAATCAGCGCAAGAGATTGAGCGTAGGCTCAAGCGAGCAACTGACTTTGCCATTGCTAGTCAGCAAGGCTGTCATCATATCGATAACAGCGGTGACATCGCCCACAGTGTCGACCAGTTTCGTCAAGTGCGCTCCAAGCTTGAGGAAGCGAAGTCATGAAATTGGTGATGCTTGGCACCGGCGACAGTGCCATGGTGCCTGTATGGGGGTGTGATTGTGAGATTTGCGCAGCGGCGAGGCTTGATAAAACATTGCGCCGAGAAAAAAGCTCCGCGTATCTCGAGCACCAAGGTCGCAAACTGCTTTTGGATGCTAATGCCTCCGATCTTCTCGATCGTTTCCCCTCAGGTACGATCGATAAAATATTGTTAACACACTATCACATGGACCATGTCCATAGCTTGTTCGATTTGCGCTGGGGGAAAGGGGCGTCGATTCCGGTTCACTCACCGGACGATCCTAAGGGCTGTGATGACCTCTACAAACACCCCGGCGTGCTCGACTTTTCTTTCCGTGCTTATCCTTTCAAATCCTTTGAGTGGCAAGGTATCACGGTCACGCCACTTCCTCTTATTCACTCCAAGCTGACTCTAGGTTACGCCTTTGAATTTGAGGGTCAGAGTATTGCCTATCTCACGGACACTAACGGTTTGCCCAGTGAAACGACTCAGTGGCTTAAAGAGCGAAGCTTTGATTGGATCATCATTGATTGTAATTACCCACCCATCGAATGCGAGCAATCGAGGGTTAGCAATAACCACAACGATCTCTACCAAGTGGAGAAAATAGCAAAAGACACCCAAGCGAAACATATTGGCATCATGCATGTGGGGCATGAGCTGCTGCTTTGGGCAAAACACAACCCACAACGCTTTTCAGACCAGTTTCAAATTCTCAATGACGGACAGGAGATCCTATTATGAGTCAGCCGCTATCACCAACGCTATCCGCTGCACCAAGCGTCACACCATGCAGCAGATTACATCGCACAGAATTGGGTCGCTGGACCGAAATTGCAGAGCGCTGCGTACTCAACAATGTGACTGTGGATGACTACAGCTATATCCAAAACGATAGCAACCTAATGTTCACCACTGTTGGCAAATTCACCTCTATCGCTGCCGCAGTGCGAATCAACCCAAGCAACCACCCATGGTGGCGTCCAACATTGCATCACTTTACTTATCGTCCGGGAAAATATGGACTAGGCGAAAACCCATCCACGTTGGATGACGAAGTATTTAGCTGGCGCGAGGAAGACAAGGTCGTGATCGGTCACGATGTTTGGATTGGACACGGCGCGATTATTCTCCCAGGTGTTACGGTCGGCAATGGCTCTATCGTGGGGGCTGGCAGCGTAGTCACCAAAGACGTTCCTCCATATTCTATTGTGGTCGGCAATCCAGCTCGCGTACTGCGTCCACGTTTTGAAGATGAGACTTTTGGACCTAGGCTAGAGGCGTTGGCATGGTGGGACTGGAGCGATGAACAAATCGCAATGGCACTGCCGCTGTTTCAGAAAGATACAGCGGAGTTTTTGGCGCATTTTGAGAATGTGCAGTAGTGGAGCTACTGCTTATTTAACCAAATATAGATTGGGTTTCTTACGCGGTGGAGGAGTCTGTTGCTCGACAACTGGAATACTCTCCACTGGCTCGTCCGCTACCTTGACGTCTTTGCTATCTGTCTTGGGCTGAATAAGCAAATGACGCAAGTTCGCGACACACGCAATGGAAGCAACGACAGCAAATAATATCGATGGGGTGCCTCCCAAAATATCCATATAGAAGATTGCTACTGCGACAACGACGAGAGAGCCGAAAGCGGCGTTGATGTTTGCTTGGCGAGGTGTACAGCTTGTACTTGTTGATTCCATTTTCTACCACCATGTGTGTCAGTGTTAAAACTACTGCGGACTACACAATGGTAAAACAATTGATTCACAAAAAAGCCTCGTTTAGTCAACAATTTAAGATTTCAGTTGGTTAGAACGCACATTTTGAGCACTTGGTATTTTTTCGATGTTGCTGTCGTTGAATATTAAGTTTCCAAACCTAAGATGCTTTCGTCATGGTTTGATTTTTGCGCTGAGAAGCTTTTGCCCCATTGTAAGTTACGATCAACTAACGACTGTTTTCATCAAAGAGTCATTCAACTAACTATTAATGATGTTAAGAGTTGGTTCTTGAATCTAGGCCATCTAATTCCTACTGAGTTAATCGCTATTCTTTACTTCTTAAACAAGAACGTAAGGAAGCGACAATGGCTAAAAAGAGAACTCCAATGAACAAAATCAAAGAGATATTACGCCTTAAGTACGAGTGTGGGTTGTCCTACCGTAGTATTGCTAGTTGTCTCAATGTCAGCCTTGCAACAGTCTCAGAGCTTGTCGCTCGCTTTAAGCAAAGTCAGATAGGCTGGCCTCTCCCAGAAGATTGCAGTGATACAGACCTTACCAAAGCCCTATATCATTCGAAGCAAGCCAGTCGATACAAGGTTATGCCAGACTTCGCTCAGTACGCTGTCGAACTCAAGCGTAAAGGCATGACAAAAATGTTGTTGTGGCAGGAGTACCACGAGCAATATCAAGAGCAAGCTTACGCTTACACTCAGTTCTGCGAGCACTTCACTCGTTGGTTCAAAACCCAAAAGCGCAGTATGCGTCAGCTCCATGTTGCAGGTGATAAGCTGTTTATCGATTACTGTGGGCCTCGGCTTCAAGTGGTCAACCCTGATACAGGTGAAGTGCGCGAAGCAGAAGTGTTCGTGGCGACCTTAGGAGCGTCCAATTACACCTATGTTGAAGCCTTCCCGAGTCAAGGTAAGTCTTACTGGTTAGAGGCGCGCCAATGCACTCGAACACTTCGGTGGTGTCCCACGGCTCTTGGTTCCCGATAATCTACGCAGCGCGGTCAGCAAAGCTAACCGTTATGAACCGAGGCTTAATGAAAGCTATCAAAAACTGGCAAATCATTATCAAACTGCCGTGATGCCAGCTCGCCCCTACAAACCGAAAGACAAAGCCAAGGCAGAGAATGCTGTCCTCCTAGTGGAACGTTGGATCATGATGCGACTTCGCCATCAAACCTTCTATACCTTCAAAGAGCTGAACCTTGCGATCCGTGAACTGATGAATGACTTAAACCAACGTGAGATGAAGCAGTATGGTGCGAGCCGCGAAGCGCTGTTCAACAAACTCGATAAACCCGCGTTAAAGCCCCTTCCTAAGCAGCGATACCTCTATACTGAAACCAAGCGAGCCAAGGTTGGGCCTGATTATCACATCGAATATCGCCGTCACTACTACTCGGTTCCCCATCAGCTTGTTGGTCACCATGTCGAACTGGAAACCTCCAACCGTCGGTGCAAATCTACCATCAAGGTAACTTGGTCGCCCAGCACCCGCGTAGCCAAAGGGAGCGCGGAAACAGCACTCAACCTGAGCACATGCCGAGTAATCATCAACATCAAAAGTGGTCGCCTGGACGTTTACTCAACTGGGGGGCCAATATCGGCCCTGCCACACGGGAAGTCGTCAATAAAATGCTGAACTCTAAGCCTCATCCCGAGCAGTCGTATCGTTCCTGCCTTGGGCTGCTCAACCTCGGCAAAGCCCATGGCGAATCGCGCCTCGTGCAAGCCTGTAAAGATGCACTGATGCTAACAAAACCCAATTACACCTTCGTCAACAATCTACTCAAGAACAATCGTGAGGGGCAACTGAGTAAAGACAACACGAATACGCCGAACCTTGTTCACAGCAATGTTCGTGGCCCGAACTGTTATCACTAGGAGAAAGGATATGAACGCACTCAATGACCAACTTAAAACCCTGCGCTTGAGCCATGCGGCGAAAGCGTTAGAGCAGCAACAAGAGCAACTGACCACCTACGCAGAGCTGGACTTCGAGGAGCGGTTAAGCTTGCTCCTGGAGAGTGAAATCTTGAACCGTAATCAGAGCAAAATCCAACGCTTGAAGCGACAAGCAAAGCTGAGAGTGGATGCCCAGCCGAGCCAACTCATCTACAAAGAGGGACGAAATCTCAATCGTAAACAGATGAACGAACTGCTAACAGGCAGTTATCTGCATAAGCATCAAAATATCTTGATCACAGGCCCAACAGGTGCTGGCAAAACCTATCTTGGTTGCGCTCTGGCAACCAGTGCCTGCGACCAACAGCAAACCGTCAGGTACTACCGATTAACTCGCTTGCTTGATGATCTGACCGCAGGTCGTCTGGATGGTAGCTATCAAAAACAACTTCAGTCGCTGGCTAAGAAAGGCTTACTACTCCTCGACGACTGGGGGATGGAAAAACAGACTCAAGAGCATGCAGGTCACTTGTTAGAAGTGCTTGAAGACCGTTACCAAAACAGCAGCACAAGCGTCATCAGCCAGTTACCAGTAAAAGAGTGGTACAACATGATCGGCAACGCCACTGGCGCTGACGCTTTAATGGATCGTCTAGTTCACAATAGTCATCGAATAGAACTGGGAGGAGAATCAATGAGAAAACTGGCGCAATCCGAACACTTAGAGTAAAAATAGGGAAAGAGAAAAAGTGCTGGTTCAGGTGTTCGGAATAAACCGAAACAAGCGTTCGCAATCACCGAAATACGCAACTATGACTCAGAACATACGAGGATTAGATCCATCAAATACCTGGGGCATTAAAGTGACCAGTGCTAAAGTTATTAATATTTTTCTAATAGGCACTGAACTACGAGAGGAAAAATGAATTTTAGTATCGAACAACTGCAGGCGTTCGTAACTGTTTATGAACAGCGTTCACTGAGCAAAGCGGGTTTACAACTCAACAGGCACCGCACAACTGTTGGCCAAGTTATTAGTAACTTGGAGGACATGGTGGCAGTCCAATTATTTGAAAGAGGTGGTCGAAGTATTGAGCCTACGGAAGATGCACACATGCTTTATTACTATGCTAAACAGTCTGTAGAACAAACACGAGTTTTCGATAAAGTAGCTATGAGCCTCGCTGGCGGTAGTCTTGAAGAGATAACAATTGCTTATCCAAGCTTTATTCCTCACAACCTTCTTCATTATATTCGCTCTCAACTAGACAAAGACTTCCCACTGCTAAGAGCTAATTTTGTTGTCCGTTCAAACAAAGCTGCAGAAAAAGGCATGAAGGCTGGACAAATTCATTTTTCTATAGTGCTAGGCCATTCTGTTAGCGGTATACAGAGTTATGACTCGATTTTTCTAGGTCATATGGAATTCGTTCCATTCGTAAAAAAAGGCGGTCCAATGTCGAAACTTCCCTCGAATGAAGTATTGGGAGAACTAAAGACCAGCCGACAGCTATTGCTTCGTTCTCTTTCGGAGGAGGGTTTCAAGGCTAAAGTGGTGTATTCAGCGAACGTTGAAGAATACGAACAGTTAGCGTTAGTTATTAAAATGGTTAAAGAGGGGCTGGGGTGGGCGTGGCTACCTAAAATCTTAAGTGAGTCTGAAATTGTTACCGACAATTTAGAACCTCTTGAGTTTGACGAGCTGAAAAATGGTATGAAGTGTTCTATTTCATTATTGAGCTTACCTTCAAAGCAGGTGTTGAATATAAAGAAAACCATTGTCACTGCGATAGATTTGTATATAGAGCGGTTTCGAGAGCTCCAGGGCTTTTGAGATCAAATTATAGAAGCGAGACGTTGTGTGAAACGTCTCGCAGAATATGCCGTCTTAATACCAGATCAGTTTAGTAAAAAGGGACTTATAGCCACGATATCACTAAGATTAAATGGTTATTAATTGTATGCGCTAACTTTAAAATGTTTGTTCATTAAAGCAAATGTCGTGATTTGGCCAGCGACGATGGCTGCGAACATTAATACAGCATTTAGGCCTACATTTGGGGTGCCGAGAATACTCGTTGAATATAACCCATCACTTGCACCAACCATAATCCTGGTACCAGGCACGATAATAATGAAACCTTGCACTATGTATGTAAATGGAGGTAAATGAGTTATCTTGGAAACTGCTATACCATACAAAATAATCAGTACGGTACTAATCCATGTGCCTATGAGCCAGTCTGGTGTGAACACTTGAGGCCCCCATAGTCCAATGCCTGCAGCAGGAAGGCCAAGCAAAATGGTTCTAAATCCTCCATTAAAAACGAGTCCAATGGCCATTGAAATCAAAAGTAATGCTGGAACTTGTATCCACAGGCTATGTGTATGATTTACTTGTACGGTCTCACCAACTGGAAGAATAAGTTCAGCCGCTCCAAGGCCCAATACGATGCCTATGACCAGTTTTATGATGATTAAACCGCTTTGTGCCATTAGTTCTAATCCAGATCTATAATCATTGATCGCCAAACTGGCGAGTGAGTTTGTCACTGTAAGGCCTGGAACAAAAAGCAAGGTTGCAGAAATACATAATGCTAATACAGGCAATTCCTGATTGTAGTGAGATACCAAGCCAATAATAAAGCTAGATAAAAATGCGGTTAATAGCTCAATGAGCGGAGCTCGTTCATTTCGCAATAAATGCATGCCCAACCACGCGATGAAGCCAAACAATATTGAAAGAAACGCAGATTCATACGAGCTTCCAATTAACAACAAATAGCATGGCGGTAAGAGTAAGTTGGCGAAGCAAATTACCCAGTTAGGGTAAGAAAGTGCATTAACTTGAGATAAATCGCCTTTTCTTGTGTTTTTAAATTGTCTAATTGTTGTGACTAACTGCCTGAGGTTCACGCTAGGGGGACTGATTGATTCCATTACAACTTGATTGATAGGCTCATGGAAAACAGCGGTGATCTTTGTCGGTGTGACATCGAGAGTGAACTTAACTCCATGCTTACGTGCGAACGCATCTGCATATTCCGCTACTGTTGAAGGTGCATAACCGGATTGATGAAGTTGGCGAACAAACGTCATCGTATTGCGAACATGTTGTTCTTGTTGTGACTTTTTCATGAGTGACTCAGATAAATGTTATTCAACAGCGCCAGCTTTCACCAGCTAGTAATAGGTGAACTATCCATTGGTAAGTTAGAGTGTGGGGCTAGTAAAAACTATATTAAACTAGCGCCGATAATTGTGTTGTCATTGCATCTTTATCGAGGCCACCTTTAGGGCCGATAAACACAAGGCGCGTACTTCTGTGTTCTTGAGTTGCCCATTCGTTACCTACTTTCATGGTTGCCCTTTGGCCTGTGCACTGAAAGATTATTCTGTGCTCTGGACGTTCAATTAAGTTTAATATGCCCTTCATGCGGTACGCTGAAACCGAAAACTGTTGAAGCAGATTATAAAGAGGTTCTAGTGATAATGGCTTATCCGTTTCAAAACTAAACGTCTCAAAATGATGATGTTGGTGGTGACATTGTGTATCAGTACAATCTTCATGGTGACATGATTGGTTGGCTTCCATTCTATCTAAGAATATGTCTGGTGTATCAAAGATCACTGGGAGCTCAATTTGACCAAAAGACATTTCAGATAACTTTGCAAATGGTGAAATTTGGTTAGTAGCTTGACGTACAGCTTCTAGTTTTTCTTCAGGAACTAAATCAATTTTGTTAATCAGTACGATGTCAGCGACACTGATCTGTCGTTCAGCGAGATGTTTCATGTCTCCCTCAAGCGATAATAGGTTGTCTGCATCGATGGTGCTAATGATGGCGTTGAGGGGAGCGTGAACTTGCAGTTCAGGATCTTCAAACTGAGAGGCAACATCTTTCGGGTCTGCGATGCCAGATGTTTCTACAATAATATGATCTGGGCGTTCTTCGAGAGCGAGCAGTCGCATGACAGCAACCACAAGACCTTCAGATAAGCTACAGCAAACGCAGCCATTTTCTAACGAGATCATGTTTTCATCACTCGACTCTACAAGTTCCGCATCAACGTTGATTGAACCAAAATCATTGACGATGACAGCTATTTTCATACCGCTAGAGTTAGTTAGAATGTGGTTTAGCAGGGTTGTTTTACCTGCACCTAGAAAGCCAGAAAGGATGGTAACAGGGACTGGATTTTTCGACATAATAGTACCTTTTTGATGTCGACCTTAATAGAGGCTTCTCTATCAAGGCTCGTATCTATGTTTGGCGATAAAGAGGTGAGTACTGACGGCTCAATGAGCCGCCGGGTTATGATTTAAACCGTTACTTCACGACGAATAGGCTTACCTGCCATCATTGTTAGATCCATCTCTCCATTTTCGATGACTTGTTTCCCATTAACGATCACATGGGAAAAACCTTCAGAAAGCTGTACAGGGTCAGTATACGTTGCTTTATCTGCGATTTTTTCTAAGTCAAATACCACAATGTCAGCATCTTTACCTACTTGAATACGGCCTTTTTGCTTCATTTGTGGAACAGCATTTTCAATGATTCGACAAGCATTTAAACTTGTCCGGGCAAGTGCCTCAGTTAAGGAAATATCTTTATGGACGTTGACATACTCTTTGATAAATCGTGCATAGCTACCAATTGACCGAGGATGAGCAAATGCATCTTTTGGAAGAGGCCAAACATCGCCTTCAATAAACCGACCTTTCGAGTCAGACCATGGCATACCATCAGTTGCAATGCAGGCGTTTGGAAATAATACAGAACGGTTGAGCTTTCTCCTATCTTCAGGCAAATCATCTGGTTTTAGGAAGTGCATTACGATTAATTGACCGGGATTGTTTGCCTGAAGGTCGTCTATTTTGGCTTGTGAAAGAGGGTTGCCATTTAGCTCCATATAACTTGCAGAAGGCACGCCCCATCGTTCAAGCCAATCATCACCTCTGAATACCTCAGCACCTACAGCTGTTGAGCCCGCCGCGTACGGATAAGCCTCTGTTGTGATTGGTAACCCACGCTCAATTGCATCCTGAAGCATGTCTGCACATATATCAATATCAGCAATAGAAGTGCTGTTTAGGTGGCAGATATGCATATGAGCATCAGTTGTTGCGGCTAAGCTAATTAACTCCTGATACGCTTCAAACGAAGATTTTGGTTCCGTCATATTTGCGTAACGAACGTGAGTATAAGTTGGCACCTCATATCTTTTGGCAAGTTTGGCGAGTTCGTAATATTCCTTATGACCATATCCAGGCGCGTAGCCAGCATTGATTCCAATACCTAGCCCACCTTCTTTTAGGCCTTGCTCGACTTGATCTAAAATGTGTTTCAGTTCCTCAGGTGTGGCGATAGAGTTTTGCCAGTTACTAAAAGAAAAAGCCTGTTGGAACCAAGTTAGCTTACCGGTGGGGGCTGGTACGTTTTTCTCTTTTGCTACCACACGTGCAAAAGCCCAGCCGACAGATGCACCATAGTTAATTGGACGCCCTTCCGCTGCCACGTCGTCATAGAATTTTGAAATGGGTAATAAACCAGACTCCATTTCTAGTTGTGTTGTCACACCGTCAAAAGCTTGTGCGCGAGATGCAGGAAGTTGTTGCCCATGAGCATGAAGGTCCACGAAACCAGGAGCTATGATTAATCCAGCTGCATCAATTACCTTTGCACCTTCCAACGCATGCTCAGAGATTGCGGCTATTTTTTCACCGATGATGCCGACATTAGCAATGGTATCTAGCTGTGTTTCGGGATCTACTACTCGCCCACCTTTTATAACGATATCGTATGGACCCTTTTGGTTTGGCATTAATGTAATATTGCTTGATGTCAGGGATATTTCTTCAGCGATAGACTTAGCAAATGGAATTGCAGCAGCACTTGCCACTAAGGTGCTTAATGCTTTTCTTCGGCCTAAGTTAGTAACATTTTTCTTAGTCACAATCTCTCCAGATTAAATTTAATTATTATATGAAATTTACAATAGCTAACTATCGTTAGCTTGTTTAATAGCGTATGTAAACTGTATCCGCATTAGTTAAAGATAGATTAAGTACACAATAAATACTAAGTTGACTTTATCTTAGGTAATTTATCTTTCTCTAAATTTAATAGGTGGACTGATTATATTATGTAATCCTTAGCGGCTAAAATCGCTGAGAGAGGGCTAGATCCTCTATACACTAATGAAGTGATTTGTTTATTCATGCAAGTGATCAGACTTATTCACTGATGCTAGTCATTAGTCTGGGATTTAAGTTATTTTTGATCGGATATGCATAGCGTTATCAAAGAAGGACAAAGGGTGTTCTTGGTACTTGACTCATAGGCGGTTCACACACTTCATCTAATTATGTTTTTCTAGATAAAAATACGCTGTAACTCAGAATTGTCCAAAATGAGTCAAGAACCTTGCTCTAAAACTTTTATTGTCCCCAGTAACTACCTTCCGCAGTAGCCAGCTTCTTTCAACAAAAAAAGCCAAAAAGCCCAATAGATGGCGATCTACTGGGCTTTTGGTATTAACTGACTGACTGTTGCTGCTTACTCTATTCGTAAGCTACGCGATAACCCGATTCTTCTAAGAACTCTGTCGCCATAATTGGCTCATCCGTTTGGAACATGGTTGCACCTGTGCGATGCCACCAACCCCAAACTTCGTCGGGTAAATCGTCATAGAAAGCCATTTCGTCGCCACGTCCGCCAGGACGCAAACCAGCGGTACTGTCGTATAGCGTGTTGATCCAAAAGTGCGTGTTGTATTTGTCACGTAGTGCTAATGCCTCATCCGTGAAGAAGAAACCACCATCTTGTGTGACAGAATTTGGGTAGTCATGTCAGGCGACTTGAACTACGGCAAGACCTATCGTTTTGCGAAAAGTCCTAATCTTTTCTTTAGCACTTTCCGACGTGCTATCAAAAGTAGCCCAGCACCGACTAGATATATCGCTGGCTCAGTGACTTCAGACTTAACCGACCAATAGAAGTGAATAGGCGCTAGTATTGCCGCCAAATAAACCCAATTGTGCAGCTTTTGCCACTTTGGTCCCAACTTACGCATCATGGCTTGTGTTGATGTGACCGATAGCAGCAGCAAGATAATCCAGACAGCAGCACCCACCGTTAAGTAAGGTCGCTTCACTATCTCAGAGGCGAGTAGGCTCCAGTCTAATCCGAGATCTAATATTGCAAAGGCGATGAGGTGCAACACCGCCCAAAAGAAGCTATAGAGTCCGAGTAATCTTCGTACTCGGACCAACAACCCTTGTTTGCTCCATCGTGCCAGCGGTGAAACCAGTAGGGTGATAAACAAGGTATTGAGCGCACTGATACCAGTGAAATGAATGATGTACTGCACTGGGTCACCACCCAAGCTGTCATTGATGATGGCTATCACTAATAAGGCAAAAAAGCCCAGTGACACAGTATGAATGACTACCTTCAGTGCGATAATCGACTTTGGGATAAGTTTCATCAATAGAACTTCCTCAAGTCCATATCTTTGTATAGATGCGCTACCTCGTCTTCATAGCCATTGAACATCAAGGTCGGTTGTCTGCGACTGCTCAGCACGCTACCTTCACCAATAAAGCGCTCGCTCGCTTGACTCCATCTTGGGTGGTCGACCTGCGGGTTAACGTTGGCATAAAAGCCATACTCACTTGGTGCAGAGCGATTCCATGTCGTTGGCGGCTCTTTATCTGTGAGGCGAATACGGACGATAGACTTAATGCTCTTAAAGCCGTACTTCCACGGTACAACAAGTCGTAACGGTGCGCCGTTTTGCGGAGCGAGCGTTTTGCCGTAGAGTCCAACGGAGATAAGCGCGAGCGGGTTCATTGCCTCATCGAGTCTTAATCCTTCGACATAAGGATAATCAATGCTGCTCCATGAGCGTTGGGCAGGAAACTGTTTAGGATCGTAGAGTGTTTCAAACGCAACGTATTTAGCGCCGCTTTGAGGGTCTGCCATCTTAATAAGGTCAGCAAGAGGAAACCCTATCCACGGAATGTTCATCGACCAAGCCTCGACGCAGCGCAATCTGTAGATGCGCTCTTCAAGCGTGAACTTGTTAAAGATGTCGTCGTAGTCGAGCTTGATTGGGTTGTTGACCAACCCGTCGATCTCTACTGTCCATGGGTCGGTGATAAATTCAGAAGAGTTGTTGGCAGGGGCGGCTTTATCCGTGCCAAACTCGTAAAAGTTGTTGTATTTTAGTACCTTGCTTTCAGGAGTAAGGGATAGATTGGCTTGATATTGTTCGGGTTTGGTGACGTCAAGATCTACCCTGGGGTCAGTTGTTGCTTTCGTCTCTTTAGAGGAGAAAATATCAAAGATCCCAGCTTGGGCATTAGCCGCAAGCGGCATTCCTACTACAGCAATTCCAAGCTTTTTCAGTATCGCGCGACGCTCTTTTGTAAACCGACTCTGGTGTAGCGTCGTTCTCCGATAATGCCCAGCGATGATTCTTCTTGATTAACATACTCTTCCCCTGATGATGCTCACGCGCTCGCAAGCGACGATTTTGTCGTTTATAGACTTAACCAGACCGAGTCAGAGCAAAAAGTCTTTCATAAGGGAGCGGTTTCTTTGATCGTATGCTTCAACAATGGTCGCAACGCAGAAAAAATGCCTTTCTTTCGGAAAGGCATTTTTTACTGAATCACGCTAAGTCGTCTTTCGCTTCAATTAACGAGTGATGACTAATCGAACCCGCTGTGCGAGCCTTGAGGTGTGGCACATAGCCAGGATCATTCATAAACCCAATCGCTGCTTCTTTTGATGGCCACTCAATGATAATTCTTAATGCTGGGTCTTCACTATTGCCCTCAAGGCGTTCGTGGCTATTGGTGCGGGCAAGATACTTACCACCATATTGAGCAACAAGCTTGTTAGCGGGACCGATGTAATCGGCAACCCAATCTTGGTTGGTAGGGGTAACTTCGAGTACTGAATAGTAAGTAGACATAATCTGCTCCGTTATTGTGTTTGCATTCTGATTGTTGTCAGTTCATTGCTTGGCAACTGGAATAGAGCATAGATTCATTTGATAGTTTTGATAATGGCGCTGGAAATAGAATCAGTTTTTAGATTTGATTGATATACGCTTTCTAACGTGCAGATACGGAAACACCCAAAGTTATTAGCTTTGGGTGTTTCTTCTGGCATCTTGTCAGTAGCGGACGGTGTGGATAGAGCCGAGGCAAATTACAGTGTCATATGCAGAATTGGAAAGGGTTTACCCATATCATCGACCGGTGAGCGAGAAGCAACTTTGAACCCCATATGCCGATAAAAACCAGTGGCTTGAGGGTTTTGCTCGTTCACATCTACCTTGGTCACATTAAGCTGCTCTATGGCGTATTGCAAAAGTACTTTACCAACGCCTTGACCACGTTGTGCATCGAGGATGAACAACATCTCGATTTTTGGTCATGGACACCAACAAAGCCAACAATCGCGCTGCTGGCATTTTTCACGCATTTTAATGTCACAGCGGGAAAGGCTTGCTCAATGATAATAGGTTTAAAAAACTCAATATCTTCTTCTGTAATAAAGTCGTGAGTCGCTCGGACTGAATTTTCCCAAACATCAAGCAGTTCTGCGTAATCTTTAGGAAGCACATTCTCGACAATCATGGTGATCTCTCTCGTTTGATTGATGATTTGACTGGTGAAGTGTGCAGCCGCGCGGCGAGTTTAGCAGGGTTAAAGCTCTGTTAACACTAAACTAGCCATCATGTTTCACCACAATGACGGTTTGATAGGATTTACCAATTGAATAGATAGGGAAGGACGAATTCTAAAAAACGCGCTCTCGTTGCAATATAACTCCATCGGCGCAGGACAGTGCCAAACCAGATAACAAGACCATATTGAGAGAGTAAAATTATGATCAACACGACTATCAAGCCATTTTCAGCAACAGCATTCAAACAAGGCGAATTCGTAGAAATCACAGAGCAAGACGTGAAAGGCAAATGGGCAGTATTCTTCTTCTACCCAGCTGACTTCACTTTCGTTTGCCCAACAGAACTTGGCGACCTTGCTGACCACTATGCAGAGCTTCAAGAGCGCGGCGTAGAAGTTTACTCAGTATCTACAGACACGCACTTTACTCACAAAGCGTGGCACGACAGCTCAGACACTATCGGCAAAATCAACTACTACATGGTTGGTGACCAAACAGGCACTATCACTAACAACTTCGGTGTGATGCGTGAAGGTCAAGGTCTAGCAGACCGTGCCACTTTCCTAGTTGACCCAGAAGGCGTAATCCAAGCAATGGAAATCACTGCAGAAGGCATCGGTCGTGATGCAGAAGACCTAATGCGTAAAGTGAAAGCAGCACAATATGTAGCGGCTAACCCAGGTGAAGTTTGCCCAGCGAAATGGAAAGAAGGTGAAGAAACTCTAGCACCATCTCTAGACCTAGTTGGTAAAATCTAAGCTCAAAGCTTGATTTAAACGGATTAACGAGTCCGTGTTGCACGCCCCAAAAGACTCTCACTACCTGACATGTGAAGTCTGGGGCGTGCAGCCCTTTTAACCTCACTTTCTTCCCGCATCATCTATTCATCGTGTCGATAGTAGGTTGACCGTCAATCTTATGTGAATTTGAGATTCGGCTTCAAAAGTTGCTGTTCTTTGATTGGCTTAGGTTCAAGTGAGATAGAGCATTCATCGACAGAGAATATTATTGTTCGCTACCTCGCAACAACAGCTTCACAATCCTGTATTTCGCCTGATTTAGTTATCTATCTGCTTGATGAATAAGTTATTTCATAACAGAAAGTTAACTTAAATTTCTGCTATATCGCCATTAGATTCTCCGCTCCTGTTCCAAAACTAAATAGAGAATCTCAATGCTCAACAAAACCCGATTAGCATGTCTGGTGCTACTTACTTCAAATCCACCGGTTTATGCTTCTGAACTGCCATTTATGGCGATGCTAGAAGAGCGCACTTCTGCATCAAACCAAGTACAAGCACTTTCATCAGCCGACTATACTCACGAGTACTTCGATATTGATGTCGATGCTAAGCCCGGCGATGCGGTTTTTGGTCGCTTGAATCACCCGCTAAATTACAAACCAAGTCATATCAGCGGCACGCTTCAGTATGAGATTTCGAGAGGTGAGAACTCTCCTTTTGAGATTAGGAATCAGCACGATGATAAAGGACGTCTATTCGCGGAGTTGGTTCTGAGTGAGCGAGCGGAACTAACACTCGGTCAATACCCTATATCCATCGTACTCAAAGATGGTGAAACCACGGTCGAGTCGCGCACGATAACTGTTCATGTTGTTAACGAAACTCAATGGAGCCAGTTGCATCAGCGCGCCATGTCTTTCTTGGAGGGGGAAAAGAGGTTGCAGGGTCTGTTCGTCTATGCCGATGACGAGATCGAAGACTATATCCAAGAGCTGAACGACAATGAAGGCGCGTTTGAGGGTATGGACTTCTATCATGCCCATAGCGAAGATGAACTGCTTGATATTCGTCCGCGAGTGTTAGGTAAAGAGCTGATGTTGGCTGCGAATCAAATCAACTCTCTCGCTTATGCTTTAACTTACAGTGATCAGTTTGGTTATCAGGGTGAGGCGCCAGAGCGTAAGCGATTAATGAGAGCGCTGTACAAGGCGATTAATCGCTATACAGCGCATTTCCCACTCAAAGATTTTGCGAATACGCCAACGCTGATGCGCAACATGAGCACTCACCAGTGGCGCTTCACCGACCCAATCAGTGCGGCTGGCTTTGTCATGTCGCCTGCGATGAATCGCGATATTGCTAATGGTGAATCACTCGCGAAAAGAGCAAAAGCGAGCTTTCAAGAGCTGCTACAAATCGCATTTGATATCCCGTATCGTCAGCGTCAGCCAGAATACAATCGCTACTACTTGTCTGAAGATCTCAAACGTAGTCCGGGTGCTTGGGCGGACGCCAATCGCCACCACCGTATGAGAAGTTGGCTGATGATGAGTGTGCTTTGGAGCGATTACAACCAGCCTCTGACCTACCAACCTTGGTGGTATGGCGACTATGCGCCATTTGCTGCGCACAATACCTCGCTGCTTCCGGGGTGGACGCCAAAAGGTGCATTGGTGGATCTAAAAACTTGGCTTGAGACCAATGCCAGATACGCGTTCAAGTATGGTCAATCAGGGATTCTTCCTGATGGCACGATCTCGCATCACGTCGGTGTTCGTCAAGATATGGCATTCTTTGCTTATGGCTTCGAGTGGATGGCAAATACACCGTTTGAAGTGGCAGGCGTTCTCGCGGATACGCCTTGGAAGCTGACTAATAAATCTTATGATCAATCGGCAGACTTCTTACTCGATAGCTACCCAAATTTTGTCTATCGAGGTGGCCTCGATTTTCAGACTGCAGGGCGCAAGCACGCTTCTGAGGCAACCCCTGTATTTGGTTCAACAAGACTGACACACGGCATTAATACCGTATTGCGAGCCAAAAGCTCAGATACCGAAATTAAACGTGAGAACGAGCTCAACAGTTTTCGTGACAAGCTAGAGAACAATACGCATGAGGTATCGGTCAATCGCGCGTATTGGAACAGTGACTTCATGGTTCATAGGCAGTCAGGGCAAAGCACTCCTGCGTACTATATGTCGTTTAAAATGAACTCTTCTCGCTCCATGGGCGCAGAGAGCTTTGAGCCAGATGTGGGTTATCATAATGGCGGTGGCGTTCTTCAAGTCCTAGTAGATGGCGATGAGTATTCGAAAATAATGGATAGCTGGGACTGGCACGCACTGCCGGGACTCACAGAAGAGCTCAGAGTCGATGAACTGCCAATGAAGAGCGACTTTAAACTCTTTAACCCCAAACATTTCGCAGGCGTTGTGTCGAACAATCACAATGGCTTCGCTGCGTTCAAATATGACAGTGAAGCGCCGTACAACTCAGCAACCGCGAACAAATCCGTCGCGTTTATTGACGATATGGCTGTGGCGCTTGGCTCCCAAGTCATGCGCGCTAAAAATGGTGATGGATGGGAAGTAGCTTCTATTATCACCACACTAGATCAAGCGTCATGGGATGGAGCGTTGACCTACCAAGTAGATGGTGCATCACAAGAAACAGTAGAGCAGGGTAGTTATCTAGATGACACCCTGTCGGTGCAAGAGAGTGCGTGGTTCCACCAAGACAAGGTGGGTTATGTGGTACTGGCGAACGCCGAGACTTCAGTAATGCTGCGTGGTGGTGGCGCGGTCAACAGCACCCATGGTGACTCGGAGTCTGTGTTCCATATCGCTATTGACCATGGTCAGCATCCAAGCGGTGAAGGTCACGGCTCGACGTATCAGTATGTTGCGATCCCGAACGTGACGGCAGAGCAGATGCCAGAACTGGTAGACAGACTTAAGCGACAGTTAGTCACAAAGACTACAGCAACAACGCACGCGGTTTACTATTCAAGTGTATCGAACAAAGAGTATGTTGCCATGGCGTTTCGCGAGGCGGGCAGTGAGAGTATCGCAGTGCAAAACGGCGAGCCTCTGACAGTGTCTGTTAGCAAGCCAGCTTTGATTCTTCTAGAACGTGATGGCGATAGCTGGAGAGTGTCAGCACAAGATCCGCTTCATCATGTCGATCGAAACGCGATGGAAGAAAACGATAGTCGACGTATGCGTTTCTTTACTCGCGGCGATCGCAATACCTTGAACGTGACCATCAACCGTCCGCTTCGATCGGGCACATACAGTTATCAAACTCAAGGTCGCAAGGTTGAAGATAAAGCTGGTCAGAGCGTGAGTGTGAACAGTTACGGCAATCAATCGGAACTGACTATCGAGCTGCCAGATAAACAAGACAAGGTATATCAAGGTCGACATGACCTGTTTACTGGCATGCCTGCTTCTGTTGTGATTCCAGTTCAGTAACAGCAAGGTGTTAGTAGAGCCGCTTTTTATTAAGAAGCGGCTTTTTCTTACCTAGACGTTAGGGGCCAAGACTGATGCAGACCGTTCTGCGGACAGTTATCTAATTTGACTAGGCGCTTATAAGAACAGAGCACCATAAATGAGGCTTGTCGAAATAACGAATGTAGGGTGTATCTTGAAACGTTCAAGCAGTAATCCAGCTAACAGAAACAACAGCGTAAAATGAACCCAGCTATTTTCCAAACCAGATAACACGAGTTTGTAGCTGAGAAGCAGCATCAAGGTGAAAATAATTGGAAGCACCCAAGCGCTGAGCGCTTTCACTTTAGGTGAGGTGCGAAACTTATACAGTACGCCCATCGCGACTATCATAATGATGATGGTTGGTGCCACTGTTGCAAACACTGCAATACCGGCGCCAATGCTGCCGCCCATCTCATAGCCAATATAGCCCGCCATCTTAGTTGCGATGGGGCTTGGTAGAGCATTGCCCAGGGCCAACACTTCTGCAAATTGAGGTGCTGTCATCCAACCGTAATGGCCCACAACCTGAGCCTCGATAAGCGGAATGATTGCGGGACCTCCACCGTAACCGACTATATTTGGGATAAAGAAAGCCAAAAAGATATCTAGATATAACTGCATAATTAACTCTCTTTCTTGTCGGTAGCTATCTGACCCACGTCTTTACCAGCGTTGGGGGTCGGCTTAAACAGTACTGCTAAAATAACGGCACCAACAATTAGACCTGGATGGACATTGAATAGTGAAATGAGTACGAATGTAGCAAGGCTCCCTAGCAGTGTGGCAATCGAGCCTAATGCCTTATAGCCCTTCATAAAAAAGTCATAGCTTAGTTTTGCCATCATCCAAGTCACGACGGGTAAGACACCATGAGCCATTCCCGATACCCACGGTTTATCTCGGTACTCGTTAAGAAGACCAAGTCCCGCGATCATAACAATGATTAAAGGAATAATGGTGGTAATCACAGCATTGATGCAGCCCAGAATACCTCCGACTTTATAGCCGATATAGCCCGCCATCTTGGTGGCGATGGGGCCAGGTAGTGTATTACCAATGGCTAAGACATTCGAAAACTCATCGTCGTCCATCCACTTATAATTGTCTACCACCTCTTTGTGCACCAGAGGGATCATGGTAGGTCCCCCACCAAACCCAAACAGCCCAACTCGAAAAAACGCGCAGGCTAAATCTATTTGTTTACTCATTTTGTCCTCATATTTTTAATCGAGACCAGAGTTGCTTCTGGCTTCGCTGATCTGCGGTACTAAGCGACAACATGCTGATGAAGACACAGACTCGGTGTTAGCCTGTCGAAGTTGCCGCTTAAGAGCGCTTGTTCAATTTCATGCAGAGATAGCACTTTACTGTCATAGGCAATGACTAAAGTCTCATCTCCCGCTGCTAGTTGATGTGACTCACCTGCACTGGTGTAGCAAGGGGCGCCAATGGCAACGGTAATTTCTGTCGGTTGAGAGCAGTTACTCAGCAACGCTTTGATGCTGTGTAATACACCGCTATCTTGTTGGTAATTAATACGCTGATTTATCCACTTCAGTAGCGGTTCATTGAATAGGTGATAATCGGTAACCGCCACATCTTGACTGCAAAGATACCAATGTCCCTGATGTTTATGGAATCCGCAAAGCCTTAATCGCTCGATTACTTCGTGTTCACTGGTTGTATCTAGGGTAAGCTCACTGCTAGCAAGCCCTTTACTCGCAAAGCCCCAGTTTTTCTTTTGCGATAGTTTTGACACAGACTTGTTTCTGTAGGTTGCATCGTTGATAAGGGTGAGGCTTCTCGCCCGAAGCTTAACAACAGTGCCATGGGTGTCGTATTCGAGCCTGAGTTTTAAAGCCAGTTCAGGTTCCATTTGAACTTGAGCTGAAGGCTCAGATGGAAGCTGGAGTTGCTTCGCACTAAATGGATACTTACCTAGGGAGGCTTCTCCATCCACAAAGATAGGGAACAGAGCTCTCGGTAGGCGAGCATCTGCTTGTTTCTCTAAATTGGTTATCTCACCCGTTTGTGAGAGATAACCAGGGGAGTTGCCTGCGATGCCTAGTACCACTGATGAAGTATTTGATAGGTCAGATGATGGCATGGTTAGGTTCCGCCATTAATGTAATCATCTTGGTCAAACAGTCTAGTGCGACTGCTACATCTTCATGAATGACTGCTTCGCGAGGGTTATGGCTGATACCTTTTTCACAACGGACAAACAACATTCCAACGTCAGTTAGGTGAGCCATCGCAAGCGCGTCGTGTCCTGCGCCACTGGGCAAAAACATTGGTGCATGCTTGGTCGTCAGTTCAACTGATGTACCCCATAGCTGTTGAAGTGAATCTGAACATGGCACCGCCTCTGCCTCATAAAATAGGTGACTCTCAAAGCGCAGGCCTCGCTTTTTCGCTATCTTGTTAAGAAGCACAAATAACTCTTCACAAGAAGCCTCGAGCTTTTCTTGGTCTTGGCTTCGGATGTCTAGAGTAAACAGGACCTCGCCAGGTATGACATTGACGGAGCCTGAAGGTAACTCACATTTGCCAACGGTTGCTACCAGTTGATTCTGCTTGGCGTAGTCTTCGATGGCAACCGCCATGTGGGCCATACCACACATCGCATCAGCGCGCATGTCCAGCGGTACTGTCCCTGCGTGACCAGCGATACCTTTCACACGGAACTGATAGCGTTTGGCACCGGCGATACCTGTCACTACGCCAACCGCTTTGTTATTCGCTTCGAGCACAGGACCTTGTTCGATGTGAACTTCAAGATAGGCCATTACGTCTTGAGGTTGACGCGCATCAAGACCTGCCAATTCAGCATCTAGACCAAAGCTTTGCATTGCTTCAGCCATTGAAATACCTTGCTTGTCGGTGATGGACAACCAATCTGCGTTGAAACGTCCAGCCGTGGCACTTGAACCAATTAAGGTAGTATCAAATCGCGTACCCTCCTCATCGGCGAAAGCCACCACATCCACATGAAAAGGAAGCTCAACCTCTTGCAGTCTCTGCAATGCGCTTATGCCTAATAAAATGCCAAGATTGCCATCATACTTTCCGGCGTTCACAACGGTGTCACTGTGTGAACCTATAATTAGAGTTGGTTTAGACGGGGTCGCTGAGACCTTTCTTCCCCATTGATTGCCAGCACTGTCTTGCCAAACGGTGAGACCGGCTTCCTTCATCCAATTAGCGAGCGTTTTGTGTGCTAGTTTGTGCTCGTTTGATAGATAGGTGCGCGTCAATGCGCCAGGTGTTGAGCTAAATTGCGCCAGTTCATCGGCGCGACTCATTACTGTATCTGAATCCATTCCAGCGTCCCTACTCGAAGTGTCCCATCGCAGCGACTACTGCCTGTCCTGGTATCACTTTGGCTTTGTTTCGAATCAAAATGGCCTCTAGTGCCGCCAAAGTGGTCAATACCGCTTCTTGGCGCGCGTTATACCCCATGGTTCCGATACGCCAGATTTTACCGTGAAGGGGGCCAAATGATGTGCCTATCTCGATTCCAAAACTGGTTAACAGCTCCTGGCGGACCTTATCACCGTCGACGCCCTGCGGAATATAGACACCGACAACATTGTTCATTTTGAACTCGGAGTTACCAAACAGTTCTAACCCCATGGCTCTTAGCCCTGTTGCCATTGCATCACCCGCTTGTTTGTGTCTTGCAATAACGTTATCAGCGCCTTCTTCGAGGAAGATTCGAGCACATTCACGAGCGGCATACAGCATGCTGGTGGCCTCGGTATGGTGATTTAGACGCTCTGGCCCCCAGTAGTCCATTACCATAGCGAGATCAAAGTAGTTGGAGCGAATCATTTCATCTTCACCCGCCTTATGATGTTCTGCTCGAATACCAGCCTCTATATGTTTGCGTCGATTGATAAGCTCAGCGCAGCGGTCACTTAGGGTAATTGGGGCACTGCCTGAAGGGCCTCCAAGGCACTTCTGTAGCCCTGCAGACACAGCATCTAAATGCCACTCATCGACTTTGAGTTCGTTACCCGCGATAGAAGCAGTGGCATCACAATAGAAGAGTACGTCGTGTTTTCGGCAGATCTCGCCGATTTCAGCCAAAGGCTGGTTCATTGTGGTAGAGGTATCACCTTGCACGGTGGCCAATAATTTAGGTTGGAATTCTCTGATAGCCTTTTCGACCAGTTCTGGGGGACATACCTCACCCCATTCGATATCGATGGTTCGAACCACTGCGCCAACTCGATTGGCAATCTCGCAAAGTAGGTGCCCAAAACGGCCAATGACTGGGACCAACACTTTGTCTCCAGGTTTTAGTACAGAAACCAATACAGCCTCAATGCCAGATCGAGCGGTGCCATCCACCAACATAGTTTGTTGGTTTTGAGTGTGGAACACATCACGATATAAGGACTGCACCTGATTCATATAGCCTGTCATTACAGGGTCATATTGTCCGATCAAGGCAGTGGACAGTGCTTGATGAACTCGAGGGTAGGCGTTGATTGGTCCTGGTCCCATCAATAGACGTTGTGGTGGATTCAAAGTTTCAAATAAGGTGTTGCTTGTCATTTAGATTCTCCTAAAAAGTAACGTCCATCGCTGCGAGGATCGCTGGTTGCGCTCGCGTTTCCGTGTTCGTCTAGGGCGATGGCTCCTGCATGCCCCATTAATTCATTGTTATTACTGACCATAGTGACTTCGTGGCCCATATGGCCCAGTTGTTCACCCAGCTTTAAGTAGAGGTCTTGCTCCAGTCTTAGGTTATTGGCGGTATCACCCCAAGTTCTTCCTAGAAGCCAACGGGGTAGGGCAACCGACTCTTCTAGGGAGATACCCTGATAGAGATAGCGACTAAACAGACATGCTTGAGTCTGCGGCTGACCTTCACCGCCCATTGTTCCGTAGACCATGCGTGTGCCATCCTTGAGCTCTGCGTAAGCAGGGTTAAGGGTATGAAAAGGCTTCTTATTAGGGGCTAGTACGTTGTGGTGCTCGGAATCGAGAGAAAAGCTCTTGCTACGGATGTTCCAAAGTACGCCAGATTCAGGAAGCACTAAACCGGATCCAAACTCCCAATAGATACTCTGAATAAAGCTCACCATAGTTCCATATTGGTCACTGCAGCCCATCCAGACAGTATCGCCAGGTTTGGCCTGATGTGGCCAAGGCTGAGCCTCACTCATCGAAATGGAGCTTGCACAAGTATCTAACAGGTCATCTTCTAGATATTGCTGCAATGGTTTGGTTAGATATGCTTCGTCTGTAATAACGCTATCACGTACGATAAAGGCTTGTTTGGTCGCCTCTACTAGCAGGTGCATGTGCTCTAACTCAGAGTTTGCTTTGTGTGCCAAGCGATCGTAGATACCTAGTATCATTAGAGAGGCCAATCCCTGAGTGGGTGCTCCCAAGTTATAGAGTTGACCCTTCGAAATACCCACATTGAGAGGTGCAAACACCTTAGCTTGATACTGACTAAAATCCTCGAGTGTTATCGGGCTCCCTGCCGTAGCAAGATCATTTGCCATCGACTTTGCCAGGTCTCCCCGATAAAAATCGTCCAATCCCGCGTCAGCTAGCTTTGATAACGAGTTTGCTAATCCAGGATTGCTCACACGATCTCCTGGCTTGAGTGGTCGTCCCTCAGGAAGAAACAGGCGAGCAAACTCTGTTTCTTCAAATAATCTGGTATGAGTCTTGTTGCTTGCATCTGCTAGGCTTTGTGTTACTTCTATCCCTTCACTGGCAGCCTTTATGGCGGGTTGAAGTAGTGAACTCAACTCATGTTGACCGCCATTGAGCTCGAGTGCTCGTTGCCAACCAGAGATGGTACCGGCCATGGTTATTGACGCTTGAGCGCCGCGCTCCGGTATTTCACCGCCATTTTCTCGATAACTCTCGACATCTACTCGAGCCGCTGCTCGGCCGCAGGCATCGATAGCGATAGGCTTCTCGCCAGCTTTGCTAATAAGCCAAAAACCGTCTCCGCCTATGCTGTTCATGTGTGGATATTGCACCGCTATCATCGCGGCTGCGGCGACCATAGCTTCACAGGCCGTGCCTCCTGCATCGAGGATGTCTTTACCCACCTTGGCTGCTTCATGATGAGGAGCCGTGAATGCAGTTTGATAACTCATATTATTCCTCCTTGGGTGAGAAGTTCTGCTGTGGCGATAAGGGAGGAATCACTATTTTTTCGGCCAACCAAAGATATCCCTTGCGGACTAGAGAACTCTGTCATTGGAATATGTAATTGGGGAAGTCCGCCTAATCCAGCAAGACTCGTCAGACCCATTAGTTGAGTACGATACTCGGCTAACTCACTGGCTGGCGTATCCAATTTAGGTGGTGCACCAGGCGTCGTCGGCAGTAACCACAGGCCTTGTTCTAAGGTCTTCTCGATTGCATCAGATAAGATTTGTTGTTGATGCTTTGCGTCTTGGTATTCTTGTTTGGTGATATCTCTTGCCCAATCGACGCGCATGGCGATAGCTGGAGCAAGTGAACTCTGCCATTTATCGAGCCATTCAGAATGTTTCTCGATAATTTCATATCCCTGAATCTGCCTAAACAGCAAACTCAGCTGAGAAAAGCTGAGCCCTTGTTCAGATAAAAAATCAACCTCAATCAGATCCATTTTGCTCGATGTCACCCATTTCTGAAGCAGGGCTTTTCGCTCGCCACCGAGCATGTCTTTCAGGCTGGAATCAAGCAATAAGTTACGTACTGGTTTGCCGATATCCGAGCTTGGCTTTAAGCAGTGAAAGACATCTTTCAGCAATGCAAGATCTCGCGTAAAGATTCCAGGGGTATCGAAACTCTTTGCCAGCTCAAAGCTATGATCTAAAGAGAGCTCACCATGGCTTGGTCTCAAGCCATATAGCCCACAATAACTGGCTGGAACACGAATTGATCCGCCAGTATCGGTTCCAATTGAGAAGTCTACATCACCGCGAGCCACTGCCACGGCACTGCCGCTGGAAGAGCCTCCAGGGAGACATTCTGGCGCCTTGGGGTTAACTGGAGTTCCGTAATGTTGATTATCGCCATTGAGGCTGTATGCAAGCTCATCGGTTTGTACTCGGCCATGACATTCAGCCCCCACCATTAGTAGAGACAGAATAAGCGGGGAAGTGCGATTTGCTACTTCATGGGTCTCAAGCCACTTTGGGTTGCCAGCGCCGGTGGTAAATCCTTCAACATCAAATAGATCTTTAAAGACAAAGCTTTTTCCATTCAAGGGACCAGATCGAATAGCATCTAGATGCTCCGGTCCCTGTGAGCAATAAACAGAGCTGTCACGTGTCATACTTTTTCCTTTAGAAGGCGCTGTAAGCATCCTTTGTTGTTATTCGATTTCGCCCAGTTGGGTATAGGTTTGTGCAACGAACTCAGTGTTTTCTACCGCTTGTTTGCCAAGGTGGTTAAACACCCTATTGCTGAGATAAGAGATAAGGGCCATTGGCACGGCATAACTGTCTAACGGGCTGTTGTTGCTCATCGGGCAAATCAAAGTGTGAGCCACTAAAGGTTTAAACTTGAGACCAGTTTGATCTGTGATCAGTAACGTTCTTTGTTGCGGCAAGGCGCTAAGTAGCGATTCAAACCCCTTCACACGGCGGCGAATTCCGATGACCACCACAAAATCGTCTTCGCCAATTGAAGCGATATCTTCACCTATGGTTTGTCCCGGTAAAGGCAAAAGCTCAACCCCTGGTCGCCCTTGAACGAGTTGTTGTCTGAAGTGCATTGCAACGGGGTAGCTGTTGCGATAGCCGATAATCTTGATTCGTGCACTATGAGACAGCCGCTCGGTAATGGCCCCCATATCACTTTCTTGTATATGATCTAACAGAGACTCTAGTGCACGTATTTCCGATGAGAAGTCGACCTCTACTTCGTTAGAAAGCGCCATCGGCGTGCCCTTGTCACGCTCTTCAAGCAGTTCATTTCGCAATGAAATGTGGTCTTGATAGCCGAGTTTGCGGATAAAGCGGCTGACGCTGGCTTTGGACACGTCGCAAGCCTCGGCGATCTCGTTGGTAGAGAGCATGAGAATTTTATCGGGGTTTACTAACAGGTAATCTGCCAATCGGCGATTACCTTGAGTCAACTCAGAGTAGTGCTGTGCTATACGTTCGGTGATGGGATTGGTCATAGCTTTACCCTGTTAACGTACAGCTGACAGAAATGACTGCAGTTCTGAGGTCTGCGGGTTTGCAAACACTTCGTGGCTTTCACCCGTCTCCCAAACCTTCCCCTCATTCATAAACACCACACGGTCGCCGACATCACGAGCAAAGTTCATCTCATGAGTTACCAGGATCAATGTCATACCTTCCGCCTTGAGCTGCTCGAGTACTTTCAATACCTCTCCGACGAGCTCAGGGTCTAAGGCAGAGGTGATTTCGTCACAAAGAAGTACCTTAGGTGACATCGCGAGTGAGCGCGCGATTGCTACACGCTGCTGCTGACCACCAGAGAGGTTACTTGGATACGCATCAAACTTGTCAGCCAATCCAACCTTTTGTAACAGCTCTTTTGCGAGCTCTTTCGCCTCTTCCTTTGGCATTTTTAGTACTAGCTGAGGAGCTAGCATGACGTTTTCGCCTACTGTCTTGTGTGGGAATAAATTGAAGCTTTGAAATACCATGCCCACACTACGGCTCAGCTGTCTCAGTTTGAAGTCATCATCTTCGACCGCTTGTCGATCGACAATAATTGCGCCGTCCTCGTAGGTTTCCAGGCCGTTCAAACAACGTAGAAGCGTGCTTTTACCTGATCCGCTGCGCCCTATAATGGAAACAACTTCTCCAGCTTCTACCTTGAGGTCCACCCCTTTAAGGACGTGGTTATCTCCATAATATTTATGAACTCTATCAATACTAACTAGGGACATTGTTTTTACTCTCCAAACGACGGGCAAATAGGGACAAAGGGAAACAGATCATAAAATAGATAAGTGCAACAAAAGCAAATACTTTGAATGGTTGGAAAGTTGCATTATTTAGCATGGTTCCGGCTTTGGTTAATTCTACAAAGCCGATGATCGAAGCCAACGCCGTACCTTTTACAATTTGCACCGAGAAACCAACGGTAGGGGCAATAGATATTTTAAATGCTTGTGGTGCGATAATATGTGTCATCGTATCGAAATAAGTCAAACCTAGGGCTTTGGAGGCTTCCCATTGCCCTTTAGGTAAGGCTTCAATACAACCGCGCCAAATATCGTGAAAGTAAGCACTGCTAAAGAGAGTGAGTGAAAGTATAGCTGCACTCCAAGCGCTCACCTCCCAACCTAGAAGCGATAAGCCAAAAAAGGTTAGGAACAATTGCATTAACAATGGGGTTCCTTGAAAAATTTCCACATATAGTTTGATCAGCACATGAAAAAATTTATTTTTGGTGCTGTTTAGAAAAGTAAGTAATGCTCCTAATGCTCCACCAAATACAAATGCTAATAATGAAAGCAATAGTGTCCAGCGAGCTGCCATTAAAAGATTACGCAATATATCCCAATCAGAAAAATCAACCATTTTGTTACCTCTTATATAGATGGGTTTCTAAAGCTGAACTGCTTTATGGTCGAAAATACAAAACGCATAGCGACGGCCAGTAATAAATAGATAAGTGCTGTCAACATATAAGCTTCAAAACTTAGGAAGCTGCGTGACTGGGCGAAGTTCGCGGCAAAGGTCAGCTCTTCTAATGAAATTTGTGACACGACAGCCGAGCCCAACATGACAATGATGCATTGGCTAACAATGGCAGGGTAAACACGCTGATAGGCTGGTGATAGGACCACATGAATAAGAGTCTGTCTGCGAGTCAGCCCTAGTGCTTTTCCTGCCTCCCACTGGCCCTTTGGCGTGGCATCAATTCCCGCACGAATGATTTCAGCGCTATAGGCACCTAGGTTTAGCACCGTCGCTAAGGCTCCCGCTTCCCAAGCGGAGAGACGCAGTCCCAATGCAGGTAGACCGAAGAACACAAAAAACAGCTGCACGATAAACGGGGTATTGCGAATAAGTTCTATATAGCTCGCGCAGATAAGTCTCAGCCATTTTTCTTTGTAGGTGCGTCCAGCCGCACACAAAGTCCCCAATAGAAGTCCCAAGCAGGTCGAAAAAACGGTTAGCTTTATCGTGGCCCAAACACCAGCCGCAAACTGCGGCAGGTAAGGGGCGAGTCCTGCAAAATCAAGAGAGTAGCTCATATACAGGATTCCTAAGATTAAGCGCCAAGGTCAGCAGGGAAGGAGGCTTTTAGCCATTTCTGAGAGATACTTTCAAGCGCACCGTCTTCCTTCGCTTTGGTGATCAGGCGATTGACCTCTTCACGTAATGTGTCGTCCCCTTTCATCACACCGATAAAACAAGGAGAGTTCTTAAGCATAAATTTCACTTCAGGTGCTTTCGCAGGGTGACGATTCGCTATCTCGGTCACGACGAGGTTACCCGTTGCAATAAGGCTTACCTGGCCCGACAAATAGGCAGATAGAGTGGCATTGTTATCTTCATAGCGCTTTAGAGTCGTGTCTTTAGATACCAACTTGCTCAGTTCAATATCTTCCACAGAGCCTCGTGTTACGCCTACGGTTTTACCTTTCAGATCATCCGCGGAAGCAACAGCTTCACCGTTTTGCCCGAATACGCCGAGAAAGAAAGGTGCGTAAGCGTCGGTAAAGTCGATAGCACGTTCACGTTCTGGGTTTTTACCTAGGCTTGAGATAACAAGATCTACCTTACGAGTTTGAAGGTAAGGTATGCGGTTAGCACTGGTCACGGGAACAATGGATAGCTTTACACCCAGCTGATCCGCCAGATACTGGGCCATATCAATATCATAACCTTGTGGTTTCAAATCAGTGCCCACAGAGCCAAATGGAGGAAAGTCCTGCGGAACCGCTACTTTTAATACCCCTTGCTTTTGAATGTTCTCTAACTGGTTAGCTGAAGCAGAGAATGAGGACACCATCAAAGAGCAGGACAATATGACGCCGGTAATAACTTTCAACAAATTCATAATTCAATTCCTTTTACGACATGAAACAAATGAAACATCTAATCTTGATTTTGCAACGAACGTGCCAGCGTTTTATTTTTCCTTTAAACCATTTTGGATAAAGGGTTTAGATGGGAGTGGTTGTTTAATTTGGTTCGTTTGAGTGAGAAGTGGTGCATTTTCTTGGTGCGAATGCCCCAAGAGTGAACAGGGTTTTGATAGGAAACCCCTATCAAATAGATAGGAAAGGACGAATTTTCAAAAACAAGTGGCTGTTGCAATATATCTACATCGGCGCAGGAGAGCGCAACACAGACACTTTGAGAGAGTAAAAATTATGATTAACACCACTATCAAGCCATTTTCAGCAACAGCATTCAAACAGGGCGACTTTGTCGAAATCACAGAGCAAGACGTAAAAGGTAAATGGGCAGTATTTTTCTTCTACCCTGCTGATTTCACATTCGTTTGTCCAACTGAGCTTGGCGACCTTGCAGACCATTACGCAGAGCTTCAAGAGCGCGGCGTAGAAGTTTACTCAGTATCAACAGACACGCACTTCACTCACAAAGCGTGGCACGACAGCTCAGACACCATCGGCAAAATCAACTACTACATGGTTGGTGACCAAACAGGCACTATCACTAATAACTTCGGTGTGATGCGTGAAGGTCAAGGTCTAGCAGACCGCGCGACTTTCCTAGTTGACCCAGAAGGTGTTATCCAAGCAATGGAAATCACAGCAGAAGGTATCGGCCGTGACGCAGAAGACCTAATGCGTAAAGTGAAAGCAGCACAATACGTAGCGGCTAACCCAGGTGAAGTTTGCCCAGCGAAATGGAAAGAAGGTGAAGAGACACTAGCACCATCTCTAGACCTAGTAGGCAAAATCTAAACGCTCGTAGAGTTTAACCAAACGCAGCAATAAACGGCATTCGTGTCCGTGTTGCACGCCCCGCAGTCACTTTTATGGCTTCTACCATTGGCTTGTAAAAGTGGGGGCGTGCACCCTTTAAATACATTATTAATTCAACATCAAAAGGGTCCCCTTTTTATTATCCCTTTTCAAATTCCTTCTGATGTTAAGCAGTCTTATAGAATAGGTATCAGTATGTTAGATCAAGCAATGAAGCAGCAATTAAAAGCGTATCTAGAAAACGTTAAAACCCAAGTACAATTGGTTCTCAGCCTTGATGACAGTGATACGGCAAGCAAGATCGAATCTCTTGCTAATGACATCGCATCACTTAGCAGCAAAATTGACGTGGTTCGCGATGACGCTGCAAGCCCGCGCAAACCAGTTATGCGCGTTGTAAACCCTGAGAAGGGCACCGCAATCGGTTTTGCTGGTCTGCCAATGGGTCACGAATTTACGTCACTTGTGCTAGCGCTACTGCACACAGGTGGTCACCCAATCAAGCTAGAAGCTGAAACTATCCAGCAAATCGCAGATCTGAACTCACCATTGGATGTCGAAATCTTTATCTCTCTATCATGCCAAAACTGTCCAGAAGTGGTTCAAGCCTTCAACATGATGGCAGCGATTAACCCACTGGTTAACGTTACCATGATCGATGGTGCTGCGTTCCAAGATGAAGTGAAACAGCGCGATATCATGGCAGTACCAAGTGTGTTTATTAACGGTGAGCTATTTGGCCAAGGCCGTATGTCACTGAATGAAATTCTGAATAAAGTCGACACAGGGGCAGCGGAGAAAAAAGCCAATCAGCTAAATGAAACCGCGCCGTTTGATGTATTGGTTGTCGGTGGTGGTCCTGCTGGCTCTTCAGCGGCTATCTATGCAGCGCGCAAAGGTATTCGCACCGGTGTGGTTGCCGATCGCTTCGGTGGTCAGGTTATGGATACTATGGCAATCGAGAACTTTATTTCAGTTAAAGCGACCACAGGTCCTAAGTTGGTGGCAAGTTTAGAAGAGCACGTGAAAGAGTACGGCGTTGAAGTCATCACTGAGCAGCGCGCGGCGAATATCATTGACGCGGAAGATACCGATGACGGTTACACCCATGTAGTTCTAGAAAGTGGCGCAGTGCTAAAAGCTCGCTCTGTTATCACAAGTACGGGTGCACGCTGGCGTGAAATGAACGTCCCAGGTGAGCAAGAGTACCGCAACAAAGGCGTGGCTTACTGCCCACACTGTGATGGTCCACTATTTAAAGGCAAGCGCACAGCCGTTATTGGTGGCGGTAACTCAGGTATTGAAGCGGCGATCGACCTGGCAGGTATTGTTGAGCACGTTACCGTTCTTGAATTTGCTGACGTACTTCGTGCAGACCAAGTACTTATCGACAAAGCGAACAGCATGCCAAACATCGATATCATCACGATGGCTCAAACCACAGAAGTTCTTGGTGATGGTACTCGCGTGACAGGTCTTGAGTACAAAGATCGCAACACAGATGAAATCAAGCAAATCGAGCTTGCAGGTATCTTTGTTCAAATCGGTCTAGTGCCAAACAGTGAATGGCTAAAAGGAACCAAAGTGGAGCTATCACCGCGCGGTGAAATCGAAGTTGATGCCCACGGCGCAACAAGCATGAAAGGTGTGTTTGCAGCGGGTGATGTGACGACCGTTCCTTACAAGCAAATCATCATCGCAATGGGCGAGGGTGCGAAAGCCAGCTTGGGAGCCTTTGATTTCTTGATTCGAAATCCAGCTCCAGTGAAAGTCGCCGAAGAGGCTTAATCTGAACTGAGTAAAAAGCGCTACCTTTTTGGGTGGCGCTTTTTTGTATCTCGAAAGCACTGCGATTAAACGTTATTTACAGTAACTCACTGCTTTTCCTGCGCTATCTCTGCTACCGTAAGGAAAAATGCAGACTTACAACGAGACAGATAATGAAAAACATCCTTCTTACAGGTGCCACGAGCGGCATCGGCTATGAGCTCACGAAACAACTGTGCGAGAAAGGCTTCACTGTGGTCGCCAGCGGCCGCAATGAAGAGAAGCTTTCGGCACTAAAACGAGAAACAGGCTGCGAGGTAGTGACAGCTGACTTGAGCGATGCCGATCAAACCGTGAGCCTGTTTAACAAAGCCATTGAGTTAGTGGGCACCATTGATGTGCTGATCAACAATGCAGGTATGATTTCTCGCAAATGCCCTATTGAAGAATTCACGCTAGAAGAATTCGAAGAGCAATATGCGATCAACCTTCGCGCACCTGCACTATTAAGTCGTGAAGCGCTTAAGGTGATGAAGCCGAACAAGTCCGGTCAAATTATCAATGTAGTGAGTACTGCGGCTAAGCGTGCCAACGAAACCATGAGTATCTACTCGGCGATGAAACAAGGTTTGGCAGGATTTAGTGCTATTTTGATGAAAGAAGCGCAGCCGCATGGCATCAAAGTGACCTCGCTGTTCCCTGGTGGCACTGACACCAACTTTCGTGAAGCAGAGCGACCAGAATATATGCACCCAGCCAGTGTTGCTAAAGCGGTGATTCAGGTCTTAGAGTTACCTGCGGATGTTGTCATGCATGAGATGACGTTCAGACCTATGGTTGAGATTGAGTAACGACATCGTAAGATAAACGAAGGCACTGCAATTTCAGCAGTGCCTTTTTCTTTTGGAGTGGGGAAAAGCTTTAATCGCTAGTTCGCTGTGTGTTCTATCTCTATTTGAGAGAAACTTGCCTCAAATCGTTGTCCGGCATTGTCACTATCTGGCTTGAATTGAGGGTAGAGACCCGCCTTGAAGTAGTAGGCGATCTCTGGCTCTGCCCAGTCCGTGCTCATGGTAATGGTGTCACCATCTTTGGTATCGGAGTACGCAACGCCCCAGCCAAGAAAACGCTCAACTTTATCTTCGCCGTTCTCTTTTTGCGTCATCAAAGTGATGCCGTTGTCATCGACGGTAATCTGATACTGCCACTCTTCATTGGCAGCGTAGGTACCCATTTCGACACTGAAAGGCCAATCGTCACAGCCATCTTCGTTGTCCGAGCACTTTTTATTGTCCGTGAAGAAGTCTTGGTTAAGTATCACACGTGTGGGTTTCGATTCCCCTTCCCACAGTAGCTTAACTAGAGCTTGGCTGATTTCCCAGCCGTGCACCTGACCGACGACGACTTTAGGATCTTGTCCTGAGATCTGAGGATAGTCATCGATTCTCAGAGTCGAAGTGAGCGTGTGGACATCCGTCCCCGTCGCTGAGTCATTGATTTTCCAGCTGGTGGCATCAGAGCTCGTGCTACATGTTTCTAGCGCTTGCGCGTTAAAGAGCTCTCTAAACTCTGAGCGAATATAGCTGCTGTTAGACGTCGATGTGCCGTAGCCCATGTCAGTGGCGAAGTGAACGCGGTTATCAACGACTTTGAAGAACGAAATGTCGCCAGAGTCATAGTGATAAAGAATGTCTGAGTCATTGTTGAAAACAAACTCTTCTGACTCTGGAAAGCTATAGCAGTGGTATGGCTTAAACTCAGCGGCAGAGCTACTACTTTCACTAGAGTCCCACTCAGATTTGCTGACAGGAATGGTGATTTTCCATTGGTCAATATCCCAGTTGATGCCTTGCTCAAAGCTCTCTTGCTGAACCTCGAGCTTAGAAAATCTCACCTCAGACCAAGTATTGATGCCATCGCCATCATCGTATTGGTTGTAGACGCCCGCTTTAAAGTAGCTGAGTAGATCTGCCCAATAGCTAATATCGTGATCTAGCTTCTGTACGCCGTCTACTTCGATGACCAGGCGCTCTTCTTGGATGGTGATATCCATATCGGTCATTGCATCAAGATTTGCTTCACCAAGGTCGATACGTTGATAGGCGTTGTTGCAATCACTTGAACCAGCATGCTCACTATCGCTACTGCAATCGAGAGCATTAACCTTTAGCACGGCCCAATAGTGTCCCATCTCGCCGTTTCGCTCTAATTCGTAGGTAACGCGCAATAATGGGTGTGGAATGTAGCCAGTGCCATCTGAGCTTGTTCCTTTGTTATGAACTTGCAAAAAGGTGACTTCATCGCCATCAACACTCTGTTCTAGAACGCTTTTTATATCAACGGGTTGGAAACTGGTGCTTAATGTTCTTGATACACCAGTTTCACTAATATCAAAGTTTTCATTAACTCGAAGCTCAGAGCGATTGCTATCACCGCTCATTTTGAAAATCAGGTCTTTAGTATTTTCATCGGCATAGAAATACTCATCATAGTAACCGTGCATGAGATCATTGCTATCGGCTACATCAGACTTGTTTCCGTCGCTTTCTGACGGGTCTGAACGTTGAAGTTTCGATGCGGTTAGCACGGCGTCGTACTTAGAGTATAAAGATGGCGCTACAGGTTTTTCCACCGGGTCTACAGGATCTACTGGGTCAGTAGGATCGACCGGTTCACTTGGGTCGGTTGGTTCTTCAGGTTCCGTTGGGTCGGTGATTCCTGGGTTTGAAGGCGTGGCAGAGGTATCAGAATCTCCGCCACAGCCAGCGAGAAACGCTGGCGTTAGAAGTAAACAACTAATGAGTGCAGTCTTTTTCATAATATAATCATACTTATTATCATTTGCTGATTATATTATTTGTAATACAAATATTTGAAATGATCTGTAGATAAAACTGTGACTTAATCTACGTTTTGCTTAATCTTCATAGCAACAGGTTGCTTACATCGACCCAGCGATCATTTTTTCTAATTAAATCAATGATCAACTGATATCGACATCCATCTTCAAAGGACTGATAGGACTCAACTTCTAGTCCGGAAATATCACTCACAAACAGTTTGGCGAGATGTGTCCAGCTTCTTTGGGTATCACACTCGATATCTGGTAGTGATTGTGAAATATCGTTTGGTAGCGGTGTCTCTTGCCACTCGCCATTTTTGAATAGATACAGCGGACCATCCCCATAGTGCCCTTTGATATAGATGGAGCCTGCGCTGCCATGGAATACGATATGGTCATCGTGAAACCTCGGTGTTAATCCACCATGTTTAAACAATACTGAGACGGGTTGGGATGCTAAAGGGCTGCCTATCTGAGCCATGACTGTATATGACCATTCTACATCACATGCTTTCCATTCTAACTCAGGGTCGTTGATGTCTTTAGGGATAAAGTTTCGACGTTCTGTGAAGTTATGGACTCCCTTAACCACAGGTGCTGATGGCATATCGTTACGTACTTCACCGCAAATGGATAAGATTTCCTCTCCGAGAACCGATGTGACAATAGATAAGAGGTGAGTGAAGTTGTTATTCAAGCGGCCACCTCCGGCTTCACTGCGATGAGACCACCCGAATGGAATGTGACGGTCGAGGTTAAAGTGCGAAATACACTCGACCTCCGTTGGCTCACCGATAGCACCGTCCGCGATCAGTCTTTTCGCATGGAGGATTTCAGGCATATAGCGAAAGCTAGACGCAAATGCGGTTTTTACACCTTTTTGTTTTGCTAGCTGATAAACCTCGATGGCTGTTTCGCCGCTCTCGGTTAAAGGCTTATCGCAAAAAACATGGCAGCCAAATGCAATCGCTTCTTTTATTGCAGAAACATGCGCTCCACCCGGCGTAGCAATAGAGACAATGTCAGGCTTACACAGCTCTAGCGCCAGAGACCAGTTTGTGCCCGAAAAGGGGATCGAAAGCTTTTGAGCGACATCATCCACAACGCTCTCTGTACGCCCTACAATGCCTACGACCTCTGCTCCCGCATCACGAAACGCCTTAGCATGCCCCTGTCCTGCAAATCCAGTTCCATATACCAGTACCTTTTTCATGTATTACTCCCAAAACTTTATTAAGTCAGTATCAGGAGACCACGGTGTGATCTCCTGCTTCCCAATTCCCTTACCAGTGCCAAAGTGTGCCATCTTCCAAGCGACTAACAGGAAGATATGAGCGCTTGTACTCATACTTCTCGGCTTCTTGCTCATCAAATTCCACCCCGAGTCCAGGTGCGTCACTGACCAAAATCATGCCGTTTTCCAGCTTCATGTCATGTTTGAAGATGGATTGACACGTTTCATTGCCAAACCCTACAAACTCCTGAATACCAAAGTTGTGTGTCGAGATATTGAGATGCATATGAGCAGCAAAACAGATAGGAGAAAGATCTGGGGCACCGTGAGGTGCAGTTCTCACGTTGTACACTGCAGCAAAGTCAGCGATTTTCTTCATGCCCGTGATTCCTCCCGCGTGAGTAGCTGCAGTGCGGATATAGTCAATCCATTGATTTTGGATAAGATCTTTGCAATCCCATACGGTGTTGTAGGTCTCTCCGAGTGCGAGAGGCGTGGTAGTGTGATGACGGATAAGTTTGTAGTTTTCTTGGTTCTCTGCGATCGAAGCGTCTTCCAAGAACAGCAGGTTATAGGGTTCTAACATCTGCCCTAGCTTGGCTGATTCAATAGGGGTAAGCCGGCTGTGTGTGTCATGCAAGAACTCAGCTTGGTCACCAAAGCGTGCTTTTGCTTGTTCAAATAATTCAGGGACCAACTTGAAGTACTTGCTGGTTGACCACTCTTGCTCTGGTGGTAGGGGGCGATTACCTTGAAGCTCAAAATAGTCCTTTTTGTCACCCAATACACCATAGGTCTCTTTAAGACCTGGTATGGCACACTGCAGACGCACGGCTTTGAAGCCTTGCTCAATACATTGCTCAGCTTTGTCCAGTGTATCTTCGATGGTTTCACCATTGGCATGAGCGTAGAGTTTAACGCCAGTGCGGCACTTACCACCAAGAAGTTGGTAAACGGGTAGACCCGCGACCTTACCTTTGATGTCCCAAAGAGCCATATCTATCGCCGCAATAGCAGCCATAGTGATAGGGCCTCTGCGCCAGTACACTCCCATGTAAAGGTATTGCCAGATATCTTCAATGCAATGAGCATCGCGACCGATCAAACAAGGTTTCACGTGCTCTTCGAGGTAAGTTGCTACAGCCATCTCACGGCCGTTGACTGTCGCATCACCTAAACCATATACACCTTCATCCGTCACAACCTTGACTGTGACAAAGTTTCTACCCGGGTTGGTCACAAATACTTTGATGTCTTCAATTTTCATCTCATTCTCTCTTAGTTATTTTTCCAAACCGGTTTAGTAAATCGATTTGGTAAATCGGTTTACTTGATATCATCAGGATCCACGAATAGAATGTCAACGATCTGATTTTGATGTAGTTAACGTTTTTATAAGAAGCCTGTATGAAGAAAGTTCGAATTGTCGATGTAGCCACCTATGCTGGGGTGTCGAAGAGCACCGTATCCCAGTACCTCAATGGACGATTTGGTCATATGTCCGCCGATACAAAACTGAGGATCGAGCAGGCGATCAAAGACTTGAACTATGTACCAAACCCAATTGCGAGAAGCTTAAAAGTAGAGAAGACCAAAACAATAGGTGTCGTGGTTCGAGATATCACGGGCTACAACACCAGTCGTGTTATGCGCGGTATCGATGATTACTGTAAAGAACAAGGGTATAACGTTCTGATTTATAACAGTGATTTTGATGCTGAAGCCGAGAAACGGGCACTACAATCTCTGAAGCAGATGTGCGTTGACGGCATCATTATTACCTCATCTGGGCAAAACTCAGAGCTTATCAATCAGTACTCAACTTCGGGGATGCCCATCGTCCAGTTTCAGTTGGAATACAAGGACAGCCCGGGGCATATCGTACTTTCTGATTATCAAGAAGCGGCCTTTCAGGCAACCGAGTATTTGATTCAACTTGGTCACCGACGTATTGGTTTTTTAACTCAGGATTTTTCTAGTAGTTTATCGAGACAGGCGAGATATCAAGGGTATTTGGATGCACTTAGTAAACACAACATCACTCCTGCACAAAGCTGGGTTCAATATTGGGATCGGGAAACAGGGTTCCAGCAAGATCCAACACTTACCCTGAATGCCGATGAAGCTCCAACTGCAGTCTTCACTCAGCACTTAGCCATTACAACGGATCTACTTCACGTACTCAACAAAGCAGATATCGACATTCCTGGTCAACTATCGGTGATAGGTTTTGATGAAATCCCTATGGTGGATCTGTTTAAAGTGCCAGTTTCAGTTGTTAAGCAAGACGCTTATCAGATTGGGTGGGAGACAGCAAAACTAGCGATAGAGGCGGTGTCAGAACACCATGATAAGCCGCATAAAGTGGTTGTACCTAGTACATTGGTAAGACGTAGCTCCTGCTCGGCTCCGATGATTTCATAGGAAATAGCAGAGGGCCTTTTAGTGCCCTCGCGTTGAGTTATTCGTTAGACGTATGTTCAATCACCACCGCCGAAATGACCTAACTATTATTGCTAGCAAAGAACCTTTGTCGAAACTCGCTGATTTTCTGTTGATAGAGCGTCTGCCATTCAGCGTCGGTGAGCCCTGCATAATCAGTTTGTCTTTGCTGTGATAGCTGACTTTCAAGCTGATTGAGTTCTATGTGGTAGTCTCGCACTCTATTTTGCTGTGTCGTGACTTGCCGCTCCCTGTTTCGAATATCCTCTCTCTGCTGCGGCGACAAATAGGTACGTTCAAGCTCAGCAATAAAGGCGCTTTTTTCATCTTCACTCATACTGTCTGGTAATGAACTCGCCGCTTTTTCGAACCTCGCTTCATCGGTGTTTAAGCCTAAATCATGTTCTTGGGATGCTTCTAAAAGTGCCTCAAACGCCTCACGATATTGCGCTGGACTTTCTAGTGTCAGGTCTTGCTGCTTTAGTTGGAAATCATAAGCCGCAAATTCATCGCTCAGCAAAACCTCTGCCCATTCTCCCCATACAAGTTTCGCTTGGTGTTTAAATTGAGCGATACGTGATGTCAGGGACTGATTGCTTTCAAAGACCAAAGTGCCAAGCCTTTGCTGCCAAAGGCGACTGAGCTCTGGGTAACTCTTAACAAATTCGAAGTATTTAGGGGGCACGATTTGCCTTAGGGCGAGAAGGTTGTCCTCGCAGTTACTCTGAGACAAGCAGGTGTGCCAGAAGGACTCGAGTGACTCAATGAGCTTTTTACCTTTTTGTGGATTCAAGCCGATGAGCGTAGTGTTCAAGGCTGGTAGTTAGCCCATCTTGATTTCTAGTCTTTGGTATTGCAGATCCGCCCGCAGTGACTTTACTCGTTGAATCAGTAATCAGAACGGCATTGTTTGTGTCTTCTTCTGTCCTTTCCGGGGTCGTGTCTTGCACGTGGGGTGGGTTAATACCGCTAACATACAGCATCACTGTGCCCGCCAAAATGACGGACACAGTTAATAAGACCAGGCGCTTCATGGCTTAATCGCCGCCGCAACTGGGAAATGATCTGACAGGTTGTAGTGCTTCCACAAGCTATCGTCGGTTGAGCGGGGTATATCGACTCGATTGTCATTAGAGGTTCGCTGACCAAATTCGTTACTCACCATGACGTAATCGAGGTATTCGATGTTTTCCCCACCAGATAACGCCTCGCCCGCAAAGTCATTAATACGAGGATCAAATGTCGATTCAGTGTAGCCAGAATACATTGGCTCGATGGCACTTAAATTAGCAATCATCTGTTGGTAATCATCTGGGAATTTGCGCTTGTTAACATTGAAGTCTCCGCTGTAGACCACGGTCTCGTGAGCGGGAATATTTAATGAATGCGCGAGTGCCTTCATTTGTTGAAACTGCTTTTGCCTAAATGCACGCGCTGTGTCCGTGTCAAACGAAGCGGTATGCGTAGCAAAGATATGGTATGCCTCGCCACCTTTAATGATCTCGGCATAATTGACTCCTTTGTCGGCGAAGCAGTCAGTGCCAGAGCAGTCAGGAAACACATATTGTGCCTCGTTAACGATAGAGTAGCGGCTGACGATAATGACGCCACCGTCGTAGATGTTGATGCCCTCCTTATCTAGCATCTTAGTTTGGTAAGGGTACTCTTTTGCCAACTCTCGTAGAAAGGCGTCTCGGCCACTGGCAAATACTTCTTGTAGTGCCAGCACATCATAGCCTTTGACGTAGTTGGGCAGCAGTTCGTAGCGATCGCCTATGTGTGAAGCGATAGCTGGAAGTGCCCAAATGTTGTACGTCATTAGCTTTAGGTTTTTATCGTTGCTGTCGATGGTTTCATCAACTCTTTTTGGGGTAATGGTGTAGTACAAGTCGTCGTAACGCACCGTCTTAACTGACTTAAACGCGAGCTCCGTACCGCTATCAAAGGCGTCGGTAGCTTTTCTGTGTATATCGCGATCATCTTTTAGTTCTAGATCGACATCCGCTGAAGAGACACCATATTCAATGGTGGAATTGTACCAATGTCCCTTCATCACTTGGCTGAGAGTGACGCTCTCACCCGTTGGATTAGAAACCACAGTCTCAAACTGATAGGTGTGATTGGATTTTACTCCTTCCCAGCGATTGAAACTAAGCACTGCCTTGGTCTCCCAAGGACCCAGTGTTTGCACATGTTGTTGCCATTCTTCACCGTAATTAAGCTCGGAGGTTCCCTGGTGTTGTACTTGAATGGTCAGTGGCTGAGCGGAGTTATTCGTAAGGTAGACATCGGTATCTGCAACGCTTGGTAGCGCGAGTAAGCTACCAAATAAGAAGATTAACTTGTTGTAATTCATTTTGATATCCGTGGTTTAGGGTGGAGTAATTATTCTTATTTATCTGTATGACTTGCACGTTAAATCCGTATGACAATAGTTGCTTATTGGTTGAATGTGATCATTTCAAATGACGTTGATATGCAAATGTGGGCACAAATTCACATTTTTTAAAATCCACTTTGGCGACCTAAAATTTGCTCTACTACGCTGATCGACTCATCGGAGGTCTGACAAGGAAGGCAATAATGAAACACATATCACTGCTTATTTTGTGTGCGGCAATAGCCCTCAACGCACAAGCAAAACTGTTTGGTCATCAGTCCGGGTATACACAAACCAAATACCCCATAGTCCTGGTTCATGGGCTATTTGGTTTTGATTCCTTAGCAGGTTTTGACTACTTCTATGGCATCCCGCAAACGCTAAGTAAAGATGGAGCCACAGTGTTCGTCGCGCAGATTTCAGCGACCAACAGCTCGGAAGTTCGAGGTGAGCAGTTACTTACTCAGGTAGAGAATGTACTGGCAGTCACTGGCGCGGAAAAGGTCAATCTTATTGGACATAGTCATGGTGCGCCTACTGCTAGATATGTTGCTTCGGTAGCACCGGAAATGGTGGCCTCCGTGACCAGTGTCGGTGGTGTTAACAAGGGCTCTAAAGTGGCAGATCTGGTGCGCAGTACCGTCCCTGAAGGCTCTGCTGCGGAAGCAGTTGCGGTAAAACTAGCGAGTGGGTTGACCACACTGATTGGTTTGCTCTCTGGTGGCTCCGATTTACCTCAAGACGGACTGAGCTCACTTGAAGCGCTCACAACAGAGGGGTCACTGGTTTTTAATGCCCATTATCCAGAAGGTGTACCGACTTCAACCTGCGGCGATGGTGACTGGCAAGCTGATAATGGTGTTTATTATTACTCTTGGACAGGCACCTCAACCTACACCAATGTACTCGACCCCGCCGACCCGGCAATGCTCATCTTAGGGTTAGCCTTTGATGAACCTAATGATGGTCTTGTGGGTCAATGCAGCACTCATTTAGGCAAGGTGATTGGCGATGATTATAAGATGAATCACCTTGATGAAATTAATGGTCTGCTCGGGATTCACCACTTATTTGAAACCGACCCGAAAACCTTATACCGACAGCATGCGAATCGACTTCAGGTTCAGGGGCTCTAGCCATGCGGATGGCAACCAAAGTGCTGATGTTATTGTCCGTTGTTAGCCTTGCTGTTGCGGGCGCTTGGATTTGGACTGAAACCCACGATAGCTCGGAGCTGCCAGTACAGGCCTCCTCTCAACAGGATACTCAAGTCGATGAGGGTCACTTCGTGACACCTTCGATTACTTTTTGTCTGATGCTAGTCAAACTGACGTTAAGACAATCAAGCAAAGGTTTGAACATTACAGCGACAACTCTACTGGAATGGACTCTGTACTGTTTAAGAAATTCATCCAATACAAAGCCGAATTGGCAGATCTGGGGGCAACGGAAGACTTCAATGCTCTTCATCAGCAAATCTTGGCACTTCAAGCGCGCTTTTTTACCGTTGAGGAGCAACAACGCTTATTTGCAGAAGAAAACCAAATGCGAGAGCTTGCACTTAGGCAAAAAGAGCTAAAACAGATAGCGCAGAGCCCAGAGGAGTACCAGCAGATGTGGCAGCAAGAATTAGCGCAACTCTCCCCAGAGCTACAGAAAAGCTATCACAACGCAAACTTACTGACCGCCCTGAATGAGATAAACTCTATGGATGAGCAAAGTCAGTTCTTAGTTCGCGAGTCATTAGTTGGTACTGAAGCGAGCCAAAGGTTGGCGGCATTGGATGAGAAACGGGCACAGTTTGAGCAAAGCGTTCAAAGCTATATGCTGGCGCGAGCTGAGATCATTGAGAATGAGTCATTGTCGGAGTATGACCGAGAGCAAGCCATTGCAGAACTTAGAGAGCCTTTGTTTGATAGTCGCCAGATCCGTCGAATCGAAGCGCTGGAGCGAATTTACGATCAAAACCGTGCGTTGACACCCTAACGAGGAGAGCTAATGCGGTTTAAAGCGCGCAATACCGAGGGGTACGCGCGCTTTTAAACGAGTTAAGGCTTAGCCTTTCGCCTTAAATGTGACTTGGTATTCACCAAAGCCTTCATACTGAATCGTGGTTGGCTTATCGAATGCCACTTCAACAATGCCACAGTAAGAGCCCGTGATGATCGCTTCGCCAGCTTGGAAGTCAACGCCACGACGTGTCATTGTGTTGATCAGCCAGTAGATTGGCGTTTGGGCGAGTTTATTTGGATGCTCACCCGCGAAGGTTTGTACATCGTCGCCTTGAGAAACCGCAATGTTGATATTTGCTGCATCGAACGCTTTGTCACGAGGGAGTTCAGGACCAATGAACAGACCTTGGTTGACTAGACAGTCAGCCAGCTTTTCATAGAATTCAGCGCCACTGTCGTCAGCAAAACGCGACTGCATCAACTCTAGCGCCATGTGGCAAGAGCCAATCGCGTCGTTGATCTGCTCTTCACTGTAGCCTTCAGGGTTAGCCGGTAGGGCTTTGTTCAGTACGAATGCGATCTCTGGCTCAACACGCGCCACGTTGTTGTCTGCAAAAAGCTCACAGACTTCGCCAGTCTGCACACTACCAGCAAAGATCGGCGCAACAACAAACTTATCATCTGCCAAAGGAAGCAGACACTTCCAACCACCCACTTTGTCACTGTGGATATCAATCATTGAAGATTGGATTTGCAGTGCATCGTCGAGAGTTTTCGGGCGTTGTGTCTCGTCAAGACGCGGCGCTTTAGTACCCGCCACACGGCGACCTAGCAGCTCAGAGGCAGCTTGCTTAAAAGTATTTGTCATATTATATCACCTATGTATGTTGTACTTTGATGATATCCGAATTTGCTTGACCTGAATAGGTTGTGAGATCACTGAAATCAAAAGTTTTCGCTAGGTGGAATAGAGTGAATTGTCATCGTGTGAGAAGTGTGATGCCAGTGGCTCATCGTCCACTGGCATCTAGTACGAGCTTATTGCTCAAGGCCACTGATTGGGTTAAGCGGATACAATAGTGCTGTTAGATTTTTGGACAATGATAGCTGATTCATGTCCTGGATAAAAAAGCGACTGGTCATGGAGTGTTCACCATTGTTGATGAAAATCTCTATCACTGAACGGTCAACAAACAGGCGAATAGTCTGCTGCTTCGTTGTTCTTGGTGCAAGTCGCACTAAGCCATACTTCTCGGCGTAGATGTGTGAGTTATTGCTGCGGTCCAGCTTAAATTCCTGCTCTGTCATTGCAAATAACAGAGATTCACCAGCTTCATTTTTGAGCTCAAGGGTAAAGTCTTCACTGGTCTCGAACTCGAGTTCAAACGATCGGCTGGTTAGCTCAATATCACCCGACACTTTTTGCGTCTCAGCTCTTAATTGCTTGAGGTCTTCTAGCGGCGTTTGGATAAGTTTATTGTCGCGAACACTTAACTCTCTAGGGATGGAGAGCATACCAGCCCATTGATATTTCGTCGACGGTGTATCAATTTCCGGTAAGCCAATCCAAGCAATCAGAATGCGTCTGCCGTTATCATCAAGATAGGTTTGCGGTGCGTAGAAGTCGAAACCATAATCTGGCGCTGAGACGTCTTGATGATTCTCAAGAGCAATTGTCTCTGTATTCAGTTTATCGCCCAAGATGTAGCTGACCGAGAAGATATTTTTGTAGTCGTATGGATTTTCACTACTCACCCCTTGAGGAGAAAATAGCATAATCGCCTTGCCGTCGAGCTCGAAGAAATCGGGACACTCCCACATAAATCCGAACTTATCGTAGCGGGTTTTGATAGGGCCAAGATGCTCCCAATCATTTAAGTTAGTTGAGCGATATAGGATCATCGAACCAAACAGCGTTTGGGACTGTGCCGCCACTACCATGTAATAGGTGTCGCCTTGCTTCCATACCTTAGGGTCTCTAAAGTGCTCGGTATAGTCTGAGTTTCTGACCACTACGCCTTTTTTCTCGATCTCGCCGTTTTTGCTCATTACGGCATAGCATTGAGTGGGATCTCTTACCCAGTCCTCGTCTCGCTTGTTGCCTGTGAAGAACAGCAGCAACTGCTCGTTATCAACTAAGCCTCCACCAGAATAGACACCGTGCGAGTCGTAGTCTTGATCAGGGTATAGGGCGACACCATGGTCAGTGAAGTGGACAAAGTCTTTAGTTGAAACGTGATACCAATGCTTGAGCCCATGCGTCGGACCAATCGGAAACCATTGGTAAAAAATGTGGTGTTCGCCATTGAAGTGACTTAACCCGTTTGGGTCATTGAGTAAGCCGTAAGGCGGTGCGATGTGAAAGCTTGGGTAAAACGAGTCTTGCTTTCGCTGTGCATTCAGCGCGTCAAAGTAGCCTTCAGGCATATCTTCGATGCGTTGATAGCGCTGTTCTAATGTCCAGTTCATGTGTTAATACGTGTCTCAATCAGGGTCGCCCTATAAAAGGGCGACAAACGGGGGATGGGGATTAGTCTTTTGCTAGGACAATGCGTCCCAGAATAAATGAGGTCGTAAATGAGATGGCTATTGTCGCCATATAAAGCCCTAAACCTTGTCCGATATAAGCTGGGATTGCCGGAATTAGGGTGACGCCGACTAGGCTTGGTTTGAGGCCCACGAGCATGACGAAACCACCGCCAACGGAACATCCGACTAGGTTCGCTGCCCAAAGTTTTGGGTTCTTCAAGACTACACCGTATAGCAATGGTTCACCGATACCAAATGAGGTACTCAGGATTGACGAGCCGATGGTGCCTTTGTCTTCAGAAGATTTGACTTTAAGGTAAGCGGCCACACCTGCGCCGATCATCGCCGCACCTGTTGCGGAATACATTGGGTTTAGCGGGTTACCGAGGCCTTCACCTAAGTAGTTGAACTCCAAGATGATGAAAGAGTGGTGCAAGCCCATGATAACTAAGAGCTGGTGTAATGGTGCAAAGATAAAACCGCCAATACCATAAGGCAATTCAATCACATAGGTGATGCCTGACATGATAAGAGACTGCAACTCACCAACGATTGGCCCAATCGCAAATAGTGCGACCAAGATAGAAATAGTAACGGTCAAAAATGGCGTTACGACCAACGCCAGCGCGTTAGGGACCACTTTTCGTAACGCTTGCTCTAGTTTGGCACCAAAGATACCTGTCACTAGTGCTGGCAGCACCATGCCTTGGAATCCAACAATAGAAAAGCCCAGTACCTCAAGTGCCTGTGCATCGCCAGCACCAACGGCATAAGCGTTTGGTAATTGGGGAGCAACAGTCATCAAGCCGAGTACAAAGCCGACTGAATCTGTACCACCGAGACGTTTAAAGGTTGACCAGACAACGAGAGCAGGTAAGAAAATAAACGCTGTGTCAGTGAGTATTTGTGTAATGACCAATACATTTTCAGGCAGGTCATTAAAGAATGAGTTTCTTAGACCCATTAACAGACCAGCGGCAACGATAACTGGAATAATCGGGATAAAAACGTCAGCTAAAATGCGAACAGATTTTTGTAACCAGTTCATCTTCGCATATGCTTCATCTTTCACCGATGTGCCACTGCTATTATGGCCCATTGCGGCATAGACCTTCTCAACTAAGCCTCCGCCAAGAATAATTTGGTGTTGACCGGTTTGTAGGAAGTAGCCTTTGACACCCGAGATCGATTCAATTTTTTGTTTGTCTGCTTTTGAATCGTCATTGAGGATGATGCGAAGCCTTGTTGCACAATGCTCAAGCGCTCGAATGTTTACTTTTCCACCGACTGAAGCGTAGATCTCAGCGGCCATTCTTTGTTCGTTATTCATCATTGGATTACTCGTTGCGGTATCGATACCACATTGGTTTCAAAAATTAGTGCCATCAATTGTCAGCACCATTAAAGTTAGTTAAAAACTGGTATGAATCCATATTGTGGTATCGATACCGGTTATGGGTGATGATAATTTCATCACGGCCAAAGTCAAGCCGAAAAGCTATTGGTTTTCTGGATTGAGTAGCCAAGTTTGAGCTTAGTCACGGAATTATCGTCGAGCAGCAGTCTTACCGCTTCCTCACCCGCATGTTGATAAGGGTAAGCGACTGTACTGAGTTCTGGCGTTAGAATACTTGAGGTATCGTAGCCACCGATGCCACTGATATGGATATCTTTACCGACGGTTAGACCCTTCTCATGAGCGTACTTATAAACGCCATAGGCGATGTTGTCAGTGAGACAAATTATATGGGAGGAGATAGATAACAACTCTGGCGCCCGATCATAACTACTCTGCCAACTAAAGTCGCTGTTCATATGATGAACCTTGAGCCCTTTCTGGGTGAGTGATTCATGGAAGGTATCTATGGTTGATGACAACATTTTATCCGAACTATGAGGGCCGAAAAGCACTACTGGTTGGTTTTCATAGTTTGCAGGAAACAGCGCATCACAAAACTCTGCGACTGCCTGGGTAACGTCATGGAACACGCAACTAACCTGTTCACACTCTTGTCCAAAGATCACAACAGGAACACCGAGGCTAGTAAGCACTTGCTCATAGTCGTCTGACATATTGGTGGCGATAGCGATAATGCCTTTTACGTTGCGCTCTTTGAGTTTTTGATAAGCAGCAAGCTCTTTGTCAAAATCGAGATCTGAGGTGATGATTTCTGCGTTGTAATCCAAACGATTAATGAGGTTCAATACGCCTTTAACTACATTAGAGGATGCGTAAGAATCAATCCGAGGAACGATAATACCAACGGTTTGATTGGCTTTAGTTCTTAAAGATACTGCACTGTCACTGCGTTTAAAGTTGTGCTCTTCGACGATTTTCTCTATCTTTTCGCGATTTTTTTCCGAAACATATCCCCCGTTTAGGAAACGTGAAACGGTTGATTTTGAAACGCCAGCCAGAGTGGCAATGTCATAGATAGTGAGTTTTTTCATCGTTTTATCGTTAGATTACAGAACCGCGGTATACGTTAGGGATAATTTGTCGCTTTGCCAAGTAATTCTCGTGCAAATTTCACGTTTATCACAACTGATATTGGCGCCTGTCAACTCGTTGGTCGACTTAGTTTAAGCGTAAACTCATCGCGTTTTTCACGGATGAACGCAAGAAACAGCTGTGACTTAAGTGGTAGATGGCGTTTATCTGGGTATACCAAGAGCATGGCTCGATCTTGCGGTATCCAATCGTCCAGAACAGTGACCACCTCTCCATTATTAATCCCATCTCGAAGCAATGAATAGGGGAGGTAACAAATCCCAGCATCATGCAGTGCTAACTCCTTGGTGACACTAAAATCGTCTGACACGATATCCGACGGATTATTGATCTCCACTTCCTCCCCTTTATAAGAAAATCGCCATGGCAGGAAGTAACCGTCTACATGATTTCGAATACAGGGCAACTGATAAAGGTCGAGAGGGTGGGAGGGCTTTCCATAGTGAGCGCAGAATGACTTTGACGCGGCGAGCACGTATTTCACGGGTGAGAGTGTCAATGCCACAAGGTTTGAGTCGTGCAGCGGGCCAAGGCGAAACGCAAAATCGATGCTTTGCTTGGTGAGATCCTGAAAGCGGTTCGACGACGCAAGGTTAATGCGGATCGTCGGATAACGCGCTCGAAACTCTGCCAGCATTGGTGCGAGGATATCTTGGCTTAGCGCCTTTGGTGCAGAAATCGTTAAGGTACCCACAGGCTGACTTGCCATCTCTTCGGCATCGCTATAGAGCTCAGTGACGGTATCGGCAATCAGTTGAGCCTTGGGCAGCACCTGTGTACCGAGCTCTGTTAGTGACAGTGAGCGGGTTGAGCGGTTCAGTAACTTCCCCCAAGGTCGTGTTCGAGCTGCTGAATCTTTCGACTGACCGTCGTCGTGGGGACATTCAATTGTCTTGCTGCCTCGGCAAAGCTTTTCAGTTCCACAACTTTAGCGAACAAAGGCAGCGCAGAAAGTTCTTTCATTTCAGTACGACTCTTATTATCCCAAATAAGGGATAGTAAAGTTCATTTTAACCCTCTAATCAATATTTATGGGCTTAGCTATAGTAAATCCATACCAAGGCAGCGAGCTGCTCAACGGGTAAAACTGACACAAGAACCAAGGGGTTGATGATGGAAATTTTAGTACTAGGCGCAACAGGTAACACGGGCTCAGAAGTGGTTAAACAGCTAAAAGAGGCGGGCGCCGATTTCGGTATCATGGCACGCAGCGCGGACGCCGCAAATAAGCTAGACCTTAACCCCAACCAAGTTCGCGTCAGCAACTACGATGATGTTGAGACAATGACTCAGGCTCTAGAGGGAGTGAAGAAGATTTATGTGGCGATGCCTGCTCACCCTAGTAATCAGCAGTGGATTGAGAACACGGTAGCTGCCGCAAAAGCAGCAGGTGTTGAGCTTATTGTTAAGCTTTCTGGTATGGGGGCGAAAGCGGATGCTGGCTCTGAGATCATCCGTACTCACGTTTTAACAGACGATATTGTTAAGGCGTCAGGTATTGCTTATACCATTGTTCAGCCGAACTCGTTCTTCCAAAACCTGTATGGCAGCCTGCCAACGATCAATGCGATGGGACAGTTCTTTTTACCTCTGGCGCAAGCGAAGCAGAGCGTTATTGATATTCGCGATGTAGCTGCTGTTGTCGTGACCGCATTAACTCAATCTGGACATGAAAACCAAACCTACCTTATTTCAGGTCCAGAGGCGCTGACATTTGCTGAGCAGGCGGCGATTCTGACAGAAGTTTCTGGTAAGCAGATTGACTATATCGCAGTGCCTCAAGAGGCTGCTGAGTCAGCAATGAAAGGGGCGGGTATGGATAACTGGACAGCTGAGAAACTCGCAGAAATTATGGCTTGGTTTGGAGAGGGGCACTACGCATCGGTTACCGATACGGTGGAGCGAGTGACTGGCAAAAAGCCGAGAACGTTTAGAGCGTTTGCAGAAGAGTTTTCTGCGGTGATCGAAAAATAAGCAAGAAGGAGAGCCTCGGCTCTCCTTCCTCGTTTAACAGTGATACCTTGTCGATATTAGTTGTTTGTTGCTGTTTTCACGACTTTTTCTTCCACTGAGTCATCGACAGCTTTGACGAGTAGTAAGCCAACACCCAGCACGATGGCACCACACAACACAAAGGTCATTCGTCCCCAAAGTGGGTTTGGCAAGGCAAACATTGCGATAACGCCGATACCTGATACCGCAATCAATGAGCCCAGCATTTTACGCTGTTTGTTATCCAGCTTTTTCTGCTCAGTGGAGTCGCTGACTAGTGGAGTTGCCAAGTTATTGAAGAACTTATCGACATCTTTTTGACGTTGCTCTTCAAGCGGTTTGTAGAACAATGTAGTTAAACAGAAGAACCCAGCTGTAATTACCATGTGTGCGACCAAGCCAATAGCGACTTTTGCGTCTGCCCACTCACGTTTTGTTAGCTCATTTAGACTAAACCAGGCTTCAATGTGGTCGGCGGTAATCATAAAGCCAACAATGTAAGAGACAATGGCACCAACCAATAGCGTGCCCCAGCCAGCCCAGTCAGGCGTTTTCTTGACGAAGAAACCGCAGAATGCAGGGATGGTCATCGGGAAGCTGATTAATGCGCCCACGTACATCATGGTATCAAACAGGCTTAATCCTTTTAGAGAGTTAATGAACAGCGCAATCAAAATGATGACTAAGCCAAACACGGTTGATGTTGCTTTAGAGACAAACATCAGCTCTCTTTCTGTCGCATTAGGGCGCAAGATAGGCTGGTAGAAGTTCATCACAAAGATGCCCGAGTTGCGGTTTAGGCCCGAGTCCATCGAAGACATGGTCGCAGCGAACATGGCCGCGATAAGTAGACCCACCATGCCAACAGGCATGTATTTTTCCACGAAGTATAGGTAGGCAAAGTCACCTGCCTTTTTACCTGCATCAGGGTATTGAACCGCAAGATCAACGCCTTGTCCGGCAATAAACCAAGAAGGCATAAACCAAATAACAGGACCCATGGTCATCAACACACACGCTAGTAGCGCCGCTTTTTTGGCGTTTTTCGAGTCTTTTGCTGCTAGGTAACGGTACGAGTTGAGCATGTTGTTAGTGATACTGAACTGTTTCAGGAAGATACAGAATGCCCAGATACTAAAGATGCCTAGATAGTTTAGGTTGTTACCAGAAACAAATGATGCCCCTTCTTGTACTGGGAAGTTATCGATAATTTCACCAACACCACCGCCATGAATCACCGCGACGACAGCACAGGTAATGGTTACAGCCATGATGATAACCATCTGCATGAAGTCAGAAGCGATAACCGCCCAAGAGCCGCCACTTACCGACATGACTAGCACAACGAGACCGGTTAAAACAATCGTTGTCGTCATATCAAAACCGAAGATACCCGAGGCAATGATCGCCAGACCATTTAACCAGATACCAGCGGAGATAACGCTGTTCGGCATTGAAGACCAAGTGAATACTTGCTCGTTTTTGGAGCCAAAACGCATGCGAATAGCATCGATTGGTGTAACGACACGCAGCTGGCGAAACTTAGGAGCGAAGTACAAGTAGTTCATCAGATAACCAAAAGCGTTTGCGACGAAGATGATCGCAACAGCAAAGCCATCTGAATATGCTTTGCCCGCTGCCCCGGTGAAGGTCCAGGCACTGAACTGGGTCATGAAGGCGGTAGCACCTACCATCCACCAAAGCATGTTACCGCCCCCGCGGAAGTAGTCACTGGTTGTGCTGGTAAATGTACGGAACATCCAACCGATAGCGATTAGAAAAAGAAAGTAGATGCCGACAATAAAAGTATTGAGTTCCATCTTGGGTAATCTCACGTTCGTTGATATATGTCGACATCATATCTAGAGTTGTTTTTAATTGTAGTATTATATTTTAATTGTGTGATGGTATAAAAAAATATAGAAAATTTAATATTGACGATAAGTGAATGGTGAAAATTAAAGTATATGAAAGGTTGGAATTTAATCTTTATAAAACATGCGCTTATAATTAATTAATTCAGTGGTTTGATATTGTTTATAAGAGAAATTTGTCGTGATGGAAAGAAAGTTTAGTTGCATCGAAATAAAAGGAGTTTGTAGGGATAAAACTCCTTTTATATTCTGGGTTTTATAAGTAAATATATTCTCATCAAATGAGAATATATTTACTGAAGGGTTATGAAATGAATAACTTAGTCTAGAATTACATTATTTTACGAGTTTGGAGACATACGGCACATTGCGCAGCTTATCTTGCCAAGGTAAGCCGTAACCGACGAGTAGGTCATCGTTTTCCATTTCATAAGCGTAAAGCTGAGGGAAAGGGATATCGACTCTGCCTGGCTTCACAAACAAAGTGGCAATGGACAACGTTTTTGGTTGATAGTGAGTCGACAAATACTCGACCAGACGTTTCATGGTACCGCCAGACTCAATGGCATCGTCAATGACGATAACATCTTTGCCTTCAATCTCGATATTTTGGTGATAAACGATCTCGGACTGATTGTTTCGATCGCCTGGTGTATGTGGGCATGAGATGGTATCCATTCTAACTTCAATTTCCAGCTGTCTGACTAGGTCGGCAGTAAATAAGATGCCGCCTGGTACGACAGAGATGACGACGACCTCTTCAAACTGTTGATTGATAAGCTCAGCGACTTTCTTTGTGCCAGCTTGTATCTGCGCTTCACTCAAAACGAGCTCGCCTAAATGCCGATTACGCATAGTTTTTCTCCGTTAAGCCGCGATTCCAATAATGCGGCATGTCTTTGACTATCCACATCCTAGCACTCGGTAAAGAAGCCGACGAGTGAGTTGTTACCTGCTTAGCGTAGAAATGATGAGTACTTCTCAACCTCATTCAGTGATGTTTGCTGAGTCTTTAGCGCTCCCACATTGGTGGGTTGCCTATTTTGTCGACAAGGTAATCAATGAACAGGCGAACTTTTGGGCTCAGTGCGTTCGCTTTAGGATAAACGAGCCAAATGGAGGTATTGTCCTCTACCTCGTAATCAGGCAAAACTCTCACCAGTTTTCCAGTCTTTAGCTCATGGAATACACTCCAATAGGCATTCATAGAGATACCTATCCCCGCGACGGTCGCAATGCGCATACTGGTGCCATCGTCGCAAATAAGCCGTATCTTGCTGCTATCGGGAGGGAAAGTGGCGCTATTGTTCGATTCGCTATGCAGCTTTCTCGGTTTGGCCTCTTTGAAAGCGATAATGTCATGATTGATAAGTGAGAGTGGCTCTGCTGGCATCCCTTTTCGAGACAGATAGTCGGGGGATGCGCAAAGTATGCGGCGATCATTCGCAAGCTTACGTGCGCGTAATCCGCTGTCTTTGACGGCGCTGTTTCTTAGCGCGAGATCGATGCCGTGGTCGATGATGTTTAACTCTTGATCACCCAGTTTGAGATCGATAGTGATATTCGGATATCGGTCTAGAAATTCGGGCAAGACAGGAACGATATAGAGCTGAGCAAACGTGCTTGAGACGGCAAAGCGAATGGTCCCTGACGCTTCATCCAGTTCCTTACCGATCACACTCAAAGCAGCGTCGTGTTGCTTCAATATCTCTTTCGCATACGGCAGAAACTGCTCGCCTTGAGTAGAAAGTGTAATTTTTCGCGTAGAGCGGTGGAACAAGTCGGCGCCTATCTGGTTTTCTAGTTTAGATAAGCGAGAGCTTGCTATCGCAGGAGCGAGCCCTAGCGATTTTCCCGCTGCGCTGATGTTGAGCACTTCCGCGACCTTGATAAACAGTCGCAGACTCTCTGTTTCCATAGACCTTGTTTCCTAAGTATTTGAACGCAATGACCTAGCGGTTTAGAAGCAAAGTATAGTCCAACAATTACCCGAAAATGCCGAATTCTTAATCGTGAAATGCGGCCTAATCCTTTGAGAGTTTCCTTCCTAAGGTTGTTACTGACTCCAACACAAACTCGTTCACAGGGTACCACTTGACCAGTTGGAGCAGAATAAGAGGGATAGACCATGGAATACAAAAACTTCACGACATTCTCAGTGGAAATCGACAATGGCATTGCTTGGGTAACGATTGATTACCCGCCAGTGAATGTACAAGGGCAAGAAATGTTGGCTGACTTAAGTAGCTTAGCTTTGCGCCTCGAACGCGATAGAGAGGTAAAAGTCGTGGTGTTTCAGTCGGCGAATCCAGATATTTGGGTTTGTCATTACGACACGAACTTGCTTCGCGATATGTCAATGGATACGGTACCACGAGACGAAGCTAAGCTATTGGACCTTCAAGCCGTGTTGGAGCGAATCAGTAAGTTGCCACAGGCCACCATTGCTAAGATTGAAGGCTTTGCTCGTGGCGGCGGTCATGAATTCGCACTGGCGTGCGACATGAGATTTGCTGCACGAGGTAAATACAAGTTTATGCAGATGGAAGTCGCTATGGGGATCTTGCCTTGTGGTGGTGGTGCTTCACGCATGGCTCGCCAAGTGGGCTTGGGACGCGCGCTTGAGATTATCTTGAGTGCCCGAGATTTTGATGCCGATGAAGCAGAAGCGTACGGCACCATCAACAAAGCGTTAGAGCCGGACGAGATTGGGGAGTACGTGGAAAATCTCGCGCGCCGTATTGCTCAGTTCCCAGCCGAATCCATTAACGCTTGTAAGCAGACCGTTTACGAATCTATTGATAAGCCCATCGATGATGCACTTAAGGCTGAGGCTTACTGGCTATACCAAGCGACGAGTAAAACGGCGGCGATCAAACGTTTTACCTGGGCAGATGAACAAGGGGCCCAGTTCGACCTTGAAAATCAGAAGAATTGGGAGAAATTGGTCATCGACATCCAAGACATCAAAAACGAAGATTGAAGCTGGAAAGGTAGAAAAAAAGCAGGCAGGCCGAGTGGTCTGCCTTCTCTGTTTGCTGTCCCATCCCCTATAAAACTGTGATACTTTCTTGTCTCCAACGCAGATTCATTGAATTGTTTTAGGTGTCATACATATGGAAAAAATCTATTTTGCTGGTGGCTGCTTGTGGGGAGTGCAGGAGTTTATGCGTCACTTGCCAGGTGTGATTAACACTCAAGCAGGCCGAGCCAATGGCACAACCGACAATACAAAAACCGACTACGACGGGTATGCCGAGTGTGTGTTGACCGAGTTCGACCCCGAGCAGGTTTCTGTTGAGCAGCTCATGGATTTCTTCTTTGAGATCATCGACCCGTATAGCCTTAACAAACAAGGTGAAGATGTGGGGACGAAATACCGCACTGGAGTTTACAGTGTGAATCCTAAGCATTTAAAGCGTGTGGAATTGTATATTGCAGCGCGCCCAGACGCAGAAAAAATCGTGGTTGAGGTGCTACCGCTTAGCAATTACGTCAAGAGTGATGAAGAGCATCAAGACAGGTTGACTCTGCGTCCTGACGACTATTGCCACATTCCTCAAAATCTTCTTCACAAGTACAAGCGATAGACATGCGTCGTTTTTGCTATCCAATTACTTTGGCGCGTTTCTTTGTGAAGGGTCGCGCTGAAATGCCTGAATGAGTGTATTTGGATCTAGACTTTCGCGTTGCAGTTTTGCCCCTTCCGCCCACCACACAAGCTGAGCCATGGTTCGATTCATATAACTGTCCCACTCATTCTGAGCTTCCTCGCTATTTGCAGCGCCTTCCTCGTTAAACACCTTGGCGGCGTTTGGAATATGGACCATGGCAGAAACTGGCAGACAGCCAAGCTCTGAGAGGAAAGTCCGCATCGAGACCGCAGCTCTGGCTCCGCCCCATTGACCCGCAGAGTAAGTGACGATAGCACTCGGCTTGTAAGAGAACAGTGAACTGCCGAAATGATTGAGAAGGTGCGCTAACGCAGGACTCATAGAATGATTGTATTCGGGGGAGACCATCACGTAGCCATCCGCTTCAGCGATTTTGTCGGCTAGCTGTTTCAGGTCAGCAGGAACCTGTTTGCGACTATAGGCAAACTCGGGTTTAAAAATCTCTCCAAGGTTGAGATCTAGCGGATCGATGATTTCTACGCCGTGTTCTGGATAGACTCTTTTCAAAAGTGATTCGCATGCAAGACTCACTCTGGCGCCAAGCCGAGCAGGGCGAGGCGGTGTACTCTCACGAACAGATCCAAGAAAGACCAAGAACTTCATATTGTCGACTCCATGCGGTTAAAAATTTCAGTGACCTCAAAGCATAAACAGATATCGAGGGCATTCAAAGCGCGTTTTAGAACATGCTTAGGATCCACATCCGAAAAACTGTGACCGCTCTCTTGAACTGAGTTAGCACTATCAATAAATGTGCAGGACATGATCACAAATTCTATCGCTTCTCATTGTTCTTGAGGCTAATCTGTCGATAATCATCATCAAAAGTTAACGTTAACATTTTGGCGTTCATGAGAAGAGATTGCCTGGTCTCTTTTATTTTTGGATACAAAAGTTAACGTTAACATTATTGTCTGCATTAGACGTTGAAGCTAATCTTATTAGATGCCCTACGAGAGGTTGCCATGAATCTTGGTAAGAACAGAAACTTTATACTCCTCAGCGCCACGCTGTTTTTCTTCTTTGTCACTTGGTCATTTTGGTTTTCATTATTTCCAATTTGGCTGAGTCAGCATCTGGGACTGGATGGTGCTAATACCGGCATCATTTACTCGCTAAACGCCATTGGCGCACTGTGTTTGCAGCCGATTTATGGCTACATTCAGGACCGCCTTGGTCTGAAAAAACACTTGATGTGGTTCATTGCTGCACTCCTTGTGTTTGTTGGCCCGTTTATCATCTTTATCTATGGTCCATTGCTGCAAGCCAATATCTTCATGGGCGCGGCAGCCGGTGCTGTTTATCTTGGTGCTGCCTTCTTTGCTGGTGTCGGAGCCATTGAGACTTATGTAGAGCGCGTTGGACGTGTGTCTAACTACGAGTTTGGTAAAGCACGTATGTGGGGTTCATTAGGTTGGGCATTCGCGACCTTTTTTGCTGGCACTTTTATCAACATCAACCCCAATATCAACTTCTGGTTAGCCTCTCTATCTGCGGTTATTGCTGCGATCATGATTATGCTGGTTAAGTTTGATGACACCTCTTCACAGCAAGATGTCGAAACTAACCCTGTAAAAGTGACTGACCTGTTTGCGCTGGTGAAAATGCCTCGCTTCCACGCTTTTGCACTGTACATCTTCGGCTGTGCCTGTATCTACGGTGTGTATGATCAACAGTTTGCTATCTACTTCTCTTCGCAGTTCCCGACCGTAGAAGAAGGTAACCGTATGTTTGGGTACTTAAACTCTCTGCAGGTGTTCCTTGAAGCCGGCGGTATGTTCTTAGCGCCATTTTTTGTAAACCGTGTCGGCGCTAAGAACTCGTTGGTTATCGCGGGCTTTATCATGGCTACCCGTATCATTGGTTCAGGTCTTGTCGATGGTCCAATCGGTATCTCAGCGATGAAGCTTCTCCACGCGGTTGAGCTACCCATTCTTCTCATTGCAGTATTCAAGTACTTCAGTAAGAACTTTGATACTCGCCTAGCATCGACTTTGTACTTGTTTGGCTTCCAGTTTGTGATTCAAGTGTTCACTAGCATCTTGTCTCCGCTGGTTGGTTTGTCTTACGACGTCATGGGCTTCCAACAAACGTATCTCATCTTGGGTTGTGTTGTCGCTGTCTTCGCCACTGTGTCTATCTTCACTCTGGTCAGCGACAAAGTACCGTCAGTGAATGTCGACGAGAACACCCAATCAAAGTCCGGTGACCAGTCTCTAGCCACCGCATAATTCATTCTTTTCTTATTTTCCCCTCTCTCGTAGAGAGAGGGTCTATGCAAATTTCGGAGTTTTTCATGATCAATGATACGACTAAAGCGAATCAGACCTTAGCGACAGAATCGGCAACGTTGAAGTGCCATCATCGTCCTGGCTTTCACATTGCTGCGCCTGCTGGGTGGATTAATGATCCGAATGGACTCTGCTTTCACAACGGACTGTACCACGCCTTCTACCAACATCACCCATACTCATCAGACTGGGGGCCAATGCACTGGGGCCATGTGACCTCAAAAGACATGGTTCATTGGGAGCACCAGCCTGTTGCTTTAGCTCCAGGAGACGAGGGCACCTGTTTCTCGGGCTCTGCTGTAACTGATGGCGATACGCTCGCGCTGCTTTATACCGGTCATTCTTGGCTGGGTGAAGAGGGCGATGACACAAAAATGAAGCAAATTCAGTGTCTAGCGACGAGTCAGGATGGTATTCACTTTGAGAAGCAAGGTATTGTGATTCCTGATGCACCAAAAGCCGATATGGTGCACTTTCGTGACCCTAAGGTGTGGAAGGAAGACGGTCTCTGGCATATGGTCGTGGGCATGAAAGATGGAGACCAAGGCCAAATTGGTTACTATCAGTCTGACGATCTGCGCCATTGGAACTACAAAGGTGTTATGGCAGAAGCGAAAGAGGGCATTGGTTACATGTGGGAGTGTCCAGATTTCTTTGCTCTGGATGACAAACGCGTTCTAATCTGTTCGCCAATGGGCATGGAAGCCGATGGTTATAATAATCTGAACTTCCATCAAAACGGTTACATGGTTGGTGACCTCGACAAAGAGCGAGGTCGCTTTACCTTTGATAAATTTGTTGAGCTAGACTTCGGTCACGATTTCTATGCATGTCAGACATTTGATGCCGAAGATGGTCGCAAGGTGGCGATGGCGTGGATGGATATGTGGCACAGTGAGATGCCAACCAAAGCGCGAGGCTGGTGTGGTGCATTGACACTGCCACGCGAGCTTAAGCTGGATGAAGAAGGCAAGATCTGGCAAACACCTGTCAAAGAGCTTGAAGACCTGAGAGTAGAGCAGTTTGACACGTCCGCGCTTCGCAAAGTAGATAGCCAAGTACTAGAAACTGGCATTCGCGGCGACTTGCTTGAAGTCAAAGCGCGCTTTTCTCTTGCTGGTGCGACGGCAGAACGCTTTGGCTTTATGCTGCGTGTCGGAGATGGGCCATTTGAGCGTACATTAGTGGGATATGACCGAATGGCGAAGCGTGCATTTCTTGATAGAACGTTATCGGGAGAAGCGGTGACAGGTGTGCGCAGTATTGATATTGATACCACTAATAACTCGGTAGATATTCACCTGTTCCTAGACCGCTCCTCGGTAGAAGTGTTTTTGAACGAGGGCGAGCAGGTGATCACAAGTCGTATTTATCCATCTGAATCGAGTCTAGATTTCCAACTGTTTGCAGAGAACGGAGTGGTGGAACTAGAAGCTCTCGATGTTTGGCAGCTAAAGGATATTTGGAAGTAAGAGATAAAAACAGGGAGCTTTGCTCCCTGTTTTGCTCTTTGTTTTTATATGGATTCTCGTTCAATTAACGGACACGGTAGCTTAATCAAACCTGTCTCTTTTCGTTTTTCAATGATGTGCAGCGCAGCTTGGCGACCTAACTCGTGATGGGGCAACTCTATGGTGGTTAAGCCTGGCACGAAAAGATCAGCGATTTCGTCCATGTTGTCATACCCAAGTATTGCGACATCTTCTGGTATCGCCTTTCCGATACGGTGCAGGTGCATATATGCCACCAAGGCAACGCGGTCATTGCCACAGACAATGCAATCAAAGTCGTAGTTTTCTGCTAATGCATTATCAATAATGGTGATGGTGTCGTGGTAGTCGCACGGGTCATTCATATAGCGCCAGCGATAGATCTCTAAATCGGGTACTGCTTGCTGAATTCCTTGTTGACGTAATGTCACTGCGGGTAGGGATTGGTTGAGCATGATAAACAGCGGCTTTTTATATCCCTTGGCAAGTAGATGTTGGATACCATGGAATTGGCCTAACTGATCGTCGGGGACATAACTTGGTATGCTTGAGTCTTTTGTAAAACAGTTGGCAAGTACCAGTGGCAGTTCTTTGAGGCGTTCCGGTACCACGACTTCGCGTAAACCCATGGTAGCAAACACAATTCCGGTTGGTTTGTGAGATAGAATTCGGTCCACGGTTTCATCGCTAGGGGCTGCGTCAAAGGTGTTGAAAATCAGCGAGTTCCAGCCTTGTGCCAGTGCAGTTTGCTCAATAGAGTGGTTGATGCCGACGGAGAATGGTGTCGTGGCGACTTCGAGTGCTAGTACACCTATGGTTGTGTCTTGATAACCTTGAACTCCCTTCGCGCGCATTTTTTTGGCTGAGTGATCAGGCGTGTAGTTGAGGGTCTTTATTGCCTCATTGACACGTCTTAGGGTATCGGGCTTGACCTTCTCGGGAGAGTTGATAGCACGAGATACCGTCATCCACGATACACCTGCTAGCTTTGAAACGTCTTTGATTGATGCCATTGGGTTCTTTATTCAATACGCGAGCCCTAGAGTATAACGAGTTCTAGGGCTGCGGTTAAATGCTTTGGCAAGCCAAATTGCCAATAACTGTGACCTCAGCGCTAAGCTTTCACTAGATTATCAGTCACAAACGTGCGGTTTCGTACTACGAGCCACAACACGCCTCCCACAATACCGATACACAGCTGAATCATTCCTAAGTTGGCAATTAACGACTCTGGTCGGATTGAGACAAGAACCATTCCGATAGACCCGCAGATCATGGCGAAGAACTGAATCAGGGCGACCGCAGAGCCGGTGTCTTTGTCTTGTTGGTCGAGCATTAGATTGGTTGCCGGTACGCGCATCATGATCACCATGAGTGTTGCAGGTGCGGCAAGCAAGGCGAATGCCCATGGCGAAGTGTCACCAAAAGTGAGTGTCATTACACCTACCGCGACTAACACTGCAAAGCACCCAGAGATAACGTTCTGCACTGCAATGTGACGAGACAGCTTCATATAGATAGTTGGTCCAAAAGACGCGACGATGGCATTAAATGAGAAGAAGTAGCTAAATTGCTGTTCTGTCAAACCAAAGCCATTAATGTAGATATAAGAGCCTGCCGCGAGAAAGCCCATGAGCGCCATTGGTGCGATAGAGAAAATGCACAATAGAATTACAAAACGCGGGTTTCTAATCACCACACCAAGGCGGGTCCAGGAGCGGACTAATGAGCCTGTGTAACGAGTCTCGAGTGTTTCTTTATAGCAAAATGCTAGGATAGAGGCGCAGGCACCAAAGACAGCAAGGGTGACGAACATCATGCGCCACGAGGCAATTTGCAGCAAAAATGCACCGAGTACGGGAGCGACCATAGGTGCAATGATAACCAGCGACATGATGGTGGCCATAATCCGCTCACGCTCGCGTCCGTCAAATAGGTCTTTGACTACGGATGTCGAGACAACGGTAATGGCACTACCCGCAAATGCTTGTAGGACGCGAGCTGCAATAAGATGCTCGATATCATTGGACATTGCACAGGCAATGCTCGCTAGCATATAGCCGCCAATACCGGTTAGTAATATGGGTTTTCGCCCAAACTTTTCACTCAGCGGTCCCCAGAAAAGTAGACCAAGCGCATAGGTAACGAAATAGCTGCTTAGCGTCAGGTTAACCATGGATTCTGTGGTATCAAAGATGTCCACCATGGTCGGCAAGGCTGGCAAATAGAGGTCAATCGTCAATGGCGGGAATGCACTAATAATGACGAGAAAAAATAGCGTGCCTTTTTGCCCGAGGATGGGTTGGGTTTGTTTCAAGTTGTTCTCCTATAAACCGGGTTAGTAGCTCAGGTTGCTGTTGACGCGTTCTAATAACACTTTGAGAGTGTCCGCTTCGTCGTCAGAAAATCCCGTGAGCATTTCTGTCATCATTTCCATTTCAACTTGGTCGAGTCGTTTGAGCAGTTTTTCCCCTTTCTCACTCAGAGTAAGCTGAACCGAGCGTCGATCGCTTGGGCTACTTTCTTTAATGATCAAGTCTTGTCTATGCAGCCTTGCAATGATTCTGGCGATCTGTGCTTTGTCACGATTCATAGATTCCACTAAGGCTTGTTGAGAGGCTTCGCCAAGGGCACGAATATCAGACATTGCCTTGTGTTCTAGTGGAGAAAACTCGACTTTTTGTCTTGTGACTTCCGCAATCATCTTTCCACGGGTTTTCATTCTTATCTCGCGTAGCGCGTGATTGATGGCTCGATAATCTGTCATGGTGTATTCAATGGATGAATTAGTTGATCTAGTCAACAAATGGTATCGATATTGTTGACTAAGTCAACTAATACTTCTCAGTTCTCGCAAAAGTTTGCTGTAACTGGTGTTTGGCTGAGCGAAGGGGATTGAGGGGCTAATATATTGATTTCGCGCATTTGTTTTCGACGGGTTAAACAATTGTCGAGACCCGTGATTCATCAATTGGTCATAAAAACATCGAAAATCCGTCAAATTACTGCGATGTAATGCTGTTCAATTTGTAAATAGCTACTCGGAGAAAGGGTATGGCATTAAGCGCACCCGAGTTGTCCCTCGTGTCGGACAACAGTGAACAGTTACAGCAAGACTTTGGTCGCAAAGTTTTAGAAGTCAACGGGCTAACGAAAGCCTATCAACAAGGCAAGATGGTTTTAGATGGCATCAGCTTTGAGTTACGAGCTGGCGAGTTTGTTGCTGTAGTCGGTCGTTCTGGTGCTGGTAAGTCGACCTTGCTTCACACACTTAACGGTACGATTCCAGCAACAGGCGGAAACATCTTAAATGTGCATCGCGACCAAAGTACCGATGATGTACTGATGATGAGCCGTAAAGAGCTTCGTGAGTGGCGCACCCACTGCGGAATGATTTTCCAAGATTTCTGTTTAGTGCCTCGCCTTGATGTTATCTCGAATGTTTTGCTCGGTCGTCTAAGCCATACCTCGACACTGAAGTCATTGTTAAAAGTCTTCAGTGACAAGGACAAGGCGCAAGCGATTCAGCTGCTTAAGTGGCTGAATATGCTGCCGTACGCGTTGCAACGTGCCGAGAATTTGTCAGGTGGTCAGCAGCAACGTGTCGCGATTTGTCGCGCCATGATGCAAAACCCGAAAATCCTTTTTGGCTGACGAGCCTGTTGCCTCTTTAGACCCGAAAAACACCGTGCGAATTATGGAAGCACTGCAAAAAGTCAGCAGTGATGGCGTTGCGGTAATGGTCAACCTTCACTCTATCGAATTAGTTCAGGAGTACTGTACTCGTGTTATTGGTCTCGCCAAAGGGCAGGTCATCTACGACGGTCACCCTTCTGGGCTCAATGATCAGGTTTTGCATCGTCTTTATGGCGACGAAATCGACCAGATCAGCTAATCAAAAAACTAAGTGGACTATACGTTTAAGGACAAGTCATGAAAAAGCTTCTATCCCTCGGTGTTGCAGTGGCATCTGCTTTGGCATTTAACGCTCAAGCAGCGGCACCAAAAGAGATCAATCTAGGTATTCTTGGTGGCCAAAACGCAGCACAGCAGATTGGTGACAACCAGTGTGTGGCGGATTTTCTAAATGCTGAGCTTGGTGTTAAAACCAATATCCGTAACTCAAGTGACTACAACGCGGTTATTCAAGGTCTTTTGGGTGAAAAAATCGACTTGGTTATTAACATGTCGCCAAAGTCATACGCGGAGATTTATCTCAATGACCCAGAAGCGGTGGAGCTAGTTGGTATCACGGTTGATAACACGGATAACTCGCGCGGTTACCACTCGGTTATCTTGGTACAGGAAGATAGCCCATATCAATCGATTGAAGATCTTAAGGGTAAGGTGTTCTCGTTTGCCGATCCAAACTCTACTTCAGGCTTTTTGATTCCAAACAACCAGCTAGAGCAAACACTAGGCGGCAATATGGACAACCAGTTTAACGGCTTCTTCAGCTCAGTTAACTTCTCTGGTGGTCACGAACAAGACATCGTTGGCGTACTTAACGGCCAGTTTGATGCTGCAGTAACTTGGTCCTCTATGGTTGGTGATGCGAGCAAAGGCTACAGTGCCGGCGCACTACTTCGCTACATGGACCATGATGCAGAGCTAATGAACAAGATTCGTATCATTTGGGAATCACCACTTATTGCAAACGGTCCTACGATTGTGAGCAACCGTCTAGACCCGAAATTCAAAGATGACCTAGTGGCGGCGGTGAAGAAGCTAGATCGTGAAAACAACGACTGCTTTAGCAAAGCTGCGGGTGGCTCTCTTCACCTAGAAGAGACCAGCGTTGCTGAATACCAATCGATCATCGATCTGGTAAAAGCGACTAAGTTTGCTCAGCGCTAATCTCCTCTGTTAATCAAGCTGGCTGTTCGCAGCCGGCTTTGCTACTTCTACGGTTTACTCCATGCAGTTCGAACAATACTATCAACAGGTTCGCCGTAAGCAGAAAATGGACGCTCTTATGTGGTCTTCTCTGTTTATGTTGCTCTATTTGCTTTCTGGTCACTACGCTGAGTTCAGCCTGTCGACCATCATCCGTAATGCTCCAGCGTTATTTGATTACATCTACGACACTATTCCGCATTTATCATGGGATGTTCTATTCGCCAGTCGAGATGAAAACGGACGCGCCGTGCCAGGCTCGCTTATCTACTGGGGTTATCGACTACACATCCAGATCCCGCTGTTATGGGAAACCATTAATGTTGCGATTGCCGCTACCTTGGTGTCTTCTGTGATTGCGATTGTGTTGGCATTCTTAGCTGCCAGTAACAGTTATGCACCAGCGCCTGTTCGCTTTGGTATCCGTTCTTTTGTGGCGTTTCTGCGCACAATGCCAGAGCTAGCGTGGGCGGTGATGTTCGTGATGGCTTATGGTGTGGGTACGTTTCCTGGCTTCGTTGCTCTGACGCTTCATACTATTGGCAGCTTGACCAAGCTGTTCTATGAGTCGATCGAGACGGTTTCCGACAAGCCGATTCGAGGGCTTACAGCATCAGGCGCAAGACCTATCCAACGCATTCGATTTGCATTCTGGCCACAGGTTAAACCGACGGTCCTTTCATATGTGTTCCTGAGATTTGAGATTAACTTCCGCTCGTCGACCATTCTTGGTTTAGTTGGCGCGGGAGGTATCGGACAGGAGCTAATGACAAACATTAGTCTGGGACGCAACGACCAGGTCAGTATTACGCTGCTTCTAATCATCCTGGTGGTGGCCATTATAGATACCACGTCTGGCGTACTGAGGAAGAAAGTGATCAATGGAGACAGCCAATGACTGAAATGACCCTTGAGCAAATCAAGCAAGAAAACAAAGCCATTTTTGATAAACAGCGTCGTTACTTAACGGTTGTTGCCGCGAGCGTCGCTGCGGTTGTTCTCTATTATTTGGTGTTTTTCCACTTCTTTGGTGTGTCGTCTCAGCAATTTGAGATGGGTAACAGCAAGATCATGAGCTACTTCTTACACATGTTTGTGTGGCGCGATTTCTGGGATTGGCCATTTGGTTACTACTTCAAGCAAATTGGTATTACGCTAGCGATCGTGTTCGGTGGTACGCTAACGGCCTCGTTAGTTGCTCTGCCGCTTTCATTCCTGGCTGCTCGCAATGTGATGACAGGACCGTTTCGACTGATTGCCATCATGATGCGCCGTATCTTTGATGTTTTGCGTGGTATCGATATGGCGATATGGGGGATGATCTTTGTTCGTGCAGTTGGTCTTGGCCCACTTGCCGGTGTGATGGCGGTGTTTATCCAGGATCTAGGTCTGTTTGGTAAACTCTACGCAGAAAGCCACGAAGCGGCTGATAAAAAACCATCACGCGGCTTAACAGCAATGGGTGCCAATAACCTGCAGAAACATCGATTCGGTATCTTTACTCAATCATTTCCGACTTTCTTGGCGTTGAGCTTGTATCAGCTTGAGTCAAATACTCGCTCGGCTGCGGTTCTTGGTTTTGTAGGTGCTGGTGGTATTGGTTTGGTCTATGCCGAGAACATGCGACTATGGAACTGGGATGTGGTGACCTTTATCACCCTAGTGCTTGTCGCCATTATCATGGGTCTAGATAAGGTCTCTAGCGTCCTAAGACAAAAATACATAGTGGGTGAAAACATCGCCTTGTACACCCCGACTAAATAAGCTTTTGGGCGCTGACGTCAAGGTCTTAGTTTCAAGGTCTTAGTTTCAAGGTACAAATTTCAAAGCCAGCAACGTGACATGCTGGCTTTTTGATTATTGGAGAGGCGACCTCCTGTAAGCCTCTTAGGCGCTTAAAACTTTTTTCATCATCTGAGCGCCCACTCAATCAAAAACACCCATCTAAAAGTGGCCGAATGACCCCTTAAGATGGCGATTTATGGGTGTCTTAAATTGCTGTTTTTAAAGGTTTTGTTTTTGTCGATTCCAATGTCGTCAGATGCTAGTCTTCAACCATGCGAACTAGAAGACAAAATCCATGAAAGACAAAATTTTTGAACACCATGATTTCAGCCATCACGATCTCTCAGGGGAAATTTTCGAGAACTGCCAATTCTACCAGTGTGACTTTTCTCGCGCCGACCTCTCAGAAGCTCGCTTTGAGCGCTGCAAGTTTATTGAACCCTTGGATTTGGAGGGGTGTCATTTTCAATACACCAATTTGAAAGATGCCAGCTTTAAGCAATGTCAGATGGCGATGTGTAACTTTGAAGGGGCGGACTGCTTTGGCATCGAGTTTAGAGAGTGTGACCTCAAAGGTGCCAACTTTGCGAGAGCACGCTTTGCCAACCAAGTGAGTCATACCATGTACTTCTGCTCGGCTTACATCACCGGATGCAACCTGTCCTACACCAATTTCGAGCGCATCGTCATTGAGAAGTGTGATTTGTTTGAAAACCGTTGGATTGGGGCGAACTTGCAAGGGGCGTCGTTGAAGGGCTCCGATTTGAGTCGTGGCGTATTTTCGCCTGATTGTTGGGATCAATGCCGCCTCCAAGGTGCCGATTTGTGCCATGTGGATCTAGAGGGGCTTGATCCAAGACGCATTGATTTAACCGGGGTGAAGATATGTGATTGGCAGCAAGCGCAGCTGCTTGAACCGCTTGGTTTAATTGTGATGCCAGCCTAAAAGCTTCTAAGCAAATTACTAAATAAACAATGGATTAACTACAATTGTAGTGACAGTCAGTCCAGTACAAGGATGCAGTATGAAAAGAGTGATCGTCGCGGCAATCGCCGCGTTGACTGTGATGGGATGCAGTCCACCAGAGAGTAAATCAGAGCCGTCTCTTGCAATTACATCGCAAAATATCGCCGGAGCATGGCAATGCGAGTACAAGCTAACGGATATCAAATCCAAGGTACATGTGGCGTATGGACAGAATGGCGAATTCAGTGGTCGCGTGTTCTTAAACTACCCTGTGACGACAGGCAAGGGTGCGGTCAAGGTTGAATTGGTTACGGGCGGCTCATGGCGGCTCGACGGGACAACACTGACCGAGCACTTTGAGGTGCTTAGCATGGCGACAGCCAATTCTAATGGCAATGAGCTGTCTGAGCCATTGGCGGAGTCGCTGCGAGAGTATCAACAACTGACCACGGAAGTGATTGCGCTGTCGGCGACCTCCATGACTCTCAAAGAGGTGGCAGGTGAGCAAACTCAGTGTACTCGACGCGCAAGCTGAAGGTTTTTTTAGCCCAAGTTAACAGATAGGCGAAAGTATATTTTATAAAATCACGTTTTGACTCTACCAGTCCCAAGATCTGAAACTAAATTGGCGGAATGTTAAGAAAACGTTTCTGAATCGAGGGTTGGTGTCTAGTTTGGTGAGTGTTTCAAGTGCGGCTTAGGTCGCGCTTGAAACCACTGCACACCGCAGTTTGCTTTCACAACTAGACCAAAGAGACAAAAATAAATGGAATTGAACAAACTTTCTCTGGCCTTGGCAGCGTCCTTGGTTAGTTTCTCTGCGCTAGCGGATACAGCGCCAATACCTCAAGTCATTGATGCCGACCATCATCACTCTCATGAAAGTGATGACCACGATGACAATATCGATACCGGCCCGTCTCAAGAGCGGGCAACCACCATCAATCCTCAGCCGCGAGTCATGACCTTTAGCATTCAAGCTACGGTCGAATGCGACGTTTCTTCGTTCGCGACATCCAACAATCAAAACCTTATCAATGAGTTAAAGACTCAAGGTGCAGAGTGTGTGAATGATCTGTTTTCCGCTGACAGTCAAACTCAAATCGGCGCTTTTAGTTCCAACAACATGTATTACGTCGCCAAACATGCCACTGAGCTTGCTAAAACCTATTCCGGAACTGGTAGTGATGAACTGGAAGCGCTGTTTCTTTATTTGAGGGCAGGCTTCTACGCTGAGTTTTATAACGACGGTGTCAGCTTCACTTCTTGGGTCACGACTGCCGTCAAAGAGGCGATTGATACCTTTGTGGCAAACTCGCATTTCTATGCCAGCAATGATGCTCACGGTAAAGTGTTGGCCGAAGTGATTACCACTATGGACAGCGCCAGTTTGCAACATGAATACCTAGATGTTGTCGAGCAATGGCTCACTCGCTGGAACGATGATTATGCCCAGCATTGGAATATGCGTGATGCAGTTAATGGTATTTATACTATTCTGTATCGCGGTCAGTGGAGTAGTGCTTTCAAGACCGCTATTGCCGGGCGAGAATCTTTGGTGCGCAATCTGGCAGCGTTCGCAAAAGACAGTGCTAAACTCAACTCTTCATCTGAATTTATGGCAGTCAATGCTGGTCGTGAACTCGCGCGCATGACCCAGTACACTAACACGGTTATTGCGCCAGTGGTCACAGCAGAGCTCTCCGCTTTGTTTGACCAATATACTATGTATGGCATTGGTGATTCAGTGTGGCTCGCTGCGGCCGATGTCGCCAACTACTACGCGGACTGCGCAGATTATGGCATCTGTGGATTTGAAACTGAGTTAAAGAGCTTGGTTTTAAGTCAAAGTTACACCTGTAGTGACACGATTCGTATTCTATCTCAAGACCTGACCCTTACCCAGCAACAAGCAGCGTGTGACAAGATGGGTTTTGAAGAAACGCATTTTCACTTTGAGCTCGAAACCGGCAATCAACCCGTTGCCGACGATTACAATACTCAGCTTCAAGTTAACATCTTCAACTCAAGCGCGGACTATCGTAAGTACGCAGGTCCCATCTTTGATATCGATACGAATAACGGTGGCATGTACCTAGAGGGCGATCCGTCTGTGCCGGGCAATGTACCTAATTTCATTGCCTATGAAGCGAGCTACGCCAACCCAGATCATTTTATCTGGAACCTAGAGCATGAGTATGTGCACTACCTAGATGGCCGTTTTGATCTATATGGCAACTTCTCAACACCGACTGAAAAAGTGGTGTGGTGGAGTGAGGGTGTCGCAGAGTACATCTCAAAACAAAACGACAACCAAGCAGCGCTGGATACCATTGCCGATGGCAGCATGTTTACCTTGCAAGAGATATTTGAAACCACCTATGACGGGTTTGATGTCGACCGTATCTATCGTTGGGGCTATTTAGCGGTGCGGTTTATGTTCGAACGTCATAAAGAAGACTTAGCACATATGCTGGTGGAAACCAGACGCGGCGATTGGACTGCTTACAAAAGCCATGTCAATCAGTGGGCAGTGCAATATCAAAGCGAGTTTGAGCAATGGACACAGCAGCTAGTGTGGGGTATTCCGATGCCGGATGTGTGTAATGGTAATAACGCCATAGGTAGCGGCCGTATAACAGCGGGTGAGGCGATATGCCTCTCTTCAAACGCGCCATTATGGCTCAGCGTTGAAGCGGTTAATGCCAGCAGCACTATCGCTATTTCCGCCGCACACGGCACTGGAGATTTAACCCTGCACTATAGTAACCAAAGCTGGCCAACGGGCTCGGCTTCGGACGTGGTCTCTGCACAGGTTGGTAACCGCGAATGTATTGTACTGGATAAGCAGGATAACTATTGGGGCTATATTCAGGTATCGGGTGAGTACAGCGACGCGTCACTGATTGTGGAGCTGGATGCGACTGAGTGTCGACGGTAGTTTTTGTGTGAGGTGGAGGATCCCAGCTGTGGTGTGGCTGGGATTATTTCTATAGCGGTAGATCGCTCCGCGCGGTTTGAAACTCACTTTTTAACTAGTTTCATTACTCAACTTAGCCTAGCTAAAAGCGTTCAATCAAGAAATCCAAGAACAAACGAAGTCGCTTGGGTTGATACTGGCGACTCAGGTAAATCACGTTCAAATCTGCGCCCGCAGAAGAGGTCGATGAGTTGAAGTTCTTGATGTAACCATTTAACACTGTCACTAAACGCTGCTGTTTGATGTCCTCTTGTACATCTAAAATCGATTTCAACGCAATACCCGCACCATCTAACGCCCACTGACGAATCACTTCGCCATCATCAGAAAAACGCTTCGGTATGACAGTAACAACATTGTGCTGCTCTTCACCTTGAAAGTGCCATGTTTTCAACTCTTCATTGCTGCGAACCATGGCTAAACAATCGTGATGTGCTAAATCGTGTGGCGTGATCGGCGTGCCTTTCTTTGCCAAATACTGAGGAGAAGCACAAAGGACTCGGCGACTGGACGCCAGTTTGCGAGAGATAAGGTTGCTGTCGGCTAGCTCCCCATATCGGATAACGAAGTCCAAACCGGACTCAGCTAAGTTGGATAAGTTATCGTTCAAATACAGATAAGGGATCACATCGGGATAGAGCTGACTAAATTCCGACAGTATTGGCGAAATGTATTGCTTTCCAATATCACGAGGAGCCGAGATTTTAAGTGTGCCGCGCACTTCTTTGGTGCCAGTTTGGAGTAAGTTCTCCGTCTCTTTGACGCTGTCGATGATTTCCAAGCATGCCTGATGGTACATAGCGCCAGAGTCCGTCAGTGAGATATGCCTCGTGCTACGATTAAGTAATTTCACCCCATAACGATCTTCCAGCGACTGCAATCTTGCCGTTACTGTTGCTGGCGATAAGCCGAGTTCTCTGCCAGCCGCCGCCAATCCTTGGTTCTTCACAATGCTGACAAACAGCGTCATATCCGAAAACTTGTCCACATTACCTCCTGAAATTTAATTATTCGGCGGAACTGAATAATCAATTCAAATATTACCCAATTATCAAATTTCATCCAATCAATATACTGGCTCCAACGAAACGAGATTGGAGAAACAAACTATGAAAACAGAAAAAACTGTCTACGTCGTACTAGGTGGCACGTCAGGTATTGGTGCTGAACTTAGCCAGCAACTTACAAGCGACAATGCGGTTGTCCACGTAGCAAGCCGCAAAACAGGGTTAGACATTAGCGATGAACAGTCTGTTTACCACTACTTCGAAACCCTTGGAGCTTTTGACCACCTGATCGTCACAGCAGGAACTCATGCTCCGGCAGGAAAAGTGGTGGATGTAGAAGTTTCCCAGGCAAAATACGCTTTTGATACCAAGTTTTGGGGCACAATCAACGCGGCAAAACATGGCGCTCGCTACATCAAGAAAGGCGGCTCAATCACGCTAACCTCTGGTATGTTATCGCGCAAAGTTGTTGCTAACACCTACGTCAAAACTGCCATCAACGCGGCCATCGAAGCGACCACGCAAGTACTGGCGAAAGAACTGGCTCCTATCCGAGTAAATGCGGTCAGCTCAAGTTTAACTATAACCGAGGCATATCAAGGCATGAACGAAGACGATAGAAATGCAATGTACCAACGCACACAAAATAGCTTACTTGTGGGCAAAGTTGGCGAAGCAAGTGACGTTGCAAAAGCTTACTTACTTCTGATTGAAAACAGCTACATGACCGGCGCCGTGATTGATGTCGATGGTGGCGCACTGCTTGGCTAACAACACACGCTTAGCTAACCGCAAATAAAAACTAGGTGCCAGATCAATAAAAAAGCATGGCACCAATGGGTTCAAACGAAATAAAAAAAGAGACTCCCAATGAATGAAGAAAAAATGCCGCTACAGGTATGGATCCTAACGCTTGCAGCTTTTGCTATCGGTACCGCGGAATTTGTTATTGCAGGAATCCTTCCTCAAGTCGCCAACTCTTTGTCCATCACGGAAGGACAAGCTGGTTACCTAATCAGTGCCTACGCACTTGCCATTGTGTTTGGCGGTCCGCTACTTACGATTTACTTGGCACGTTTTAACAAGAAAGCCGTACTTGCTGGGCTAATGGTGCTGTTTATTTTCGGCAACGTATTGTCCGCTTTCGCACCGAACTACTTTGTATTGATGGTCAGCCGAGTGATCACGGGTTTGGTTCAAGGTCCTTTCTACGGCATCGGTGCTGTGGTAGCGACCAATTTGGTTTCAGAAAAAATGGCAGGTCGTGCGGTCGGACAGATGTTCGCTGGCTTAACGCTGGCTAACGTTTTAGGTGTACCTGGAGGTACCTGGATTGGCTTGCAATTCGGCTGGCACACCACTTTCTTGACCGTTGCAGCTTTTGGTTTAGTGGCCCTGTTCTTTATCACTTCAGTGATCAAACCCACCGGTCATGGCGAAGCAAAAGATGTCAAAGCACAACTAGCTGCGTTCAAAAACCCAATGCTAATTATCAGTCTTGCGATCACCGTATTTGCTTGGTCGGGATTCATGACTCTGTATGGCTACATCGCCCCTATCGCCATGCACATCTCTGGCTTTGGTGAAAGTGCTGTGACTTGGATTTTGGTTATCGTTGGAGTAGGTCTGATTGTTGGCAACACCATTGGTGGTCGTTCATCAGATAAAAACCTACAAAAAGCGTCTATGTTCTGGGCTATCGCGATGATTGTGTCACTGGTATTGGTCGGCCTAACTGTAGAGAGCAAAGTTTTGTTTATTGCTACCGCCTTTGTATTTGGTATTGCGTCATTTGCTAACGTACCAGCAATGCAGCTTCGAGTAATGAAACACGGTGGTGAAGGTCAAGAGTTAGCAGCGACGGCAAATATCTCTGCGTTCAACTTAGCCAATGCCTTTGGTGGATTCTTAGGTGGCATGGTGCTCGATAGCCAAATGGGCGCTGGCATGATCCCTTACGCAGCCATCATTGTTCCACTGATTGGGTTGCTATTCATCGCGAAGGCGAACCGCCAAGAAAGCAAACGAACTGAGCTAACACCAAGCTTCAATAACTAATTTCATCCCCACCTGGTAGCCCTAACTTAATGCCTCCCGAACAAGAGGGCTACCCAATTAAATCACTAGGAAAACACTATGAAATTCTACAGTTACGAATATTGCCCACTCAGTGCTCGCGTCCGCTATGTTGCTGGCATGCTGAATATCCAACTCGACGTCATCAATATCACGGCTCGTCAGAACAACTGCGCAAATAAACCGCGCAATTATACTAATTTCCAACCCTAGATAAATTTCCGCGAAACAAAAAAGCCAGCTTGCGCTGGCAAACCTTTCTTCACTAGCCATCAGAGCTTGCTTTCATCTGGCTAACACGTGAAAGGAACATGGGAGAGGAATTGATTAAACCGGACGCGTCGCGTCCTCGAGCCAATCGAGCGTATCGCCAGCAAGATATGGCGATAGCAATTCGAACACTTGTTGATGATAGTTATTGAGCCATGAGCGCTCTGTGGACTCGAGCATTTCTAGGTTTAAAAGATTGGTTGCAATTGGCGCAATGGTGATGGTTTCAAAGCCATAGAACTCACCAAACTCGTTTGAGGTGCGCGGTACTACCTTCATGATGTTTTCAATGCGAATACCGTATTCGCCTTCACGATAAACACCAGGTTCGTTGGTGATCACCATGCCAAGCTCTAGCGCCACTTCTTTGATGTTTTGAGAGAAGTTTTGCGGCCCTTCGTGCACGTTCAAGCAGACGCCCACACCATGACCAGTACCACATTTATAGTCAATGCCATGCTGCCAGAGTACGCCTCGCGCGAGAATATCGAGGTTCGCTCCTGTGGTGCCTTTTAAGAACTGCGCGGTCGTCAGACGGATAACAGCTTTGAGTACCAAGGTGTAATCGACACGCTGCTGCTCAGTTGACTGGCCGTAATGGAAAGTACGGGTAATATCAGTGGTGCCACCCGGATATTGGCCGCCAGAGTCGACCAAAAACAGATTGCTCTCATCGACGGTCGCATTGCTTTGTTCGTTGGCAGCATAGTGCATTTTGGCGCCATGTTCTGCAAAGCCTGCAATGGTCCTAAAACTGTCTGAAAGATAGCCATCAAGCTGCTTGCGGTAGCCTTGTAGCTGCTGCTCTGCTGCCAGTTCTGTCACTTGACCACTTGGAACTTGCTGCTCTAGCCAGTGCATAAAGCGCACCATGGCCACGCCATCTTGAATTAGGGTTTGCTCCATGGAAGCCAGTTCTGTTGGGCTCTTCTGCGCCTTCATTTTGGTGACGACACATGGGGTATCGACTAATGAAATGGTCAGATTAATCGAGCTGGCGAGCAGGCTGTCAGTATTGGTTGAGCTAAAGTGAAGCTTGGTTTTGCTTGGTAGCAAGTTGATGGTGTCTGAGACTTTGCCGTAGTCGAGCGTCACAATACCTGCATCTAGCAGCTGCTTTTCAAGCGCGGCATTGATTTTTAATCGGTCGATGAATAAATGGCAGCTTTGCGCAGTAACCAGTAAGTAAGCTTCTGAAATCGGGCAATATGGCGTGTCGGCGCCACGAATGTTTAGGCTCCACATGACATCGTCAAGAGTTGAGACTAAGAGCGCTTGGGCATCCTCGTCGCGCAGGTAGTCGCGCAGTCGAGTGAGCTTGTCATCCACCGACTCACCGGCATAGGCGATGTCATGACTGAAGATAGGCGCTTGTGGGCGTAGCGGTCGCTGTTGCCAAATCGGCGTTAGGATGTCAGCAAGCTCAATGCGAATGCCTTTCGGGGTCAGCTCTTGCTCAAGCTGCTGATAGAACGCGTAGCTGATAGAGCGGCCATCAACACCGACCACTGACTGTGTCGGTAGCGTTTGTGCCAGCCATTTGGCAATGGATGGCGTTTCCGCTTCTTTTGCTTTGAACAGTGACAAGCTAGTGCCGGATAGTTGCTCCTCAGCTTGAATATAGTAACGGCCATCTGTCCATACCCCGCCACCTTGAGCGGTGACCACGGCATCACCCGCTGAGCCAGTAAAGCCAGAGATCCAACTGCGCGCTAGCCAATGAGCCGCTGAGTATTCGCTGTTGTGTGGATCATTATTGGTGACGATATACGCGCTGTAGCCACGCTGTTTCATGGCATTGCGCAGAAGAGCTAATCGCTCACAAATTGGATTCTGTTTCATACAGGGGACGTTCCTAATGTCGAGTGAGTACAAAAAATATGGTGATGCTGGTTACCCGTTTTCGTGGGTGGTTGCTGTCCACATTGTTCCGTTGCATCTGGGCAGCGAGTCCTAAATACGCAGCCGCTCGGCGGATTGAGTGGGGAAGGTAAATCTCCGCTCAAAAGTTGAATGTTGCGCGCTTTGGCGAGTGTCGGATTGGCGATGGGCACTGCGGAAAGGAGTGCTTTGGTGTAGGGGTGTTTAGCCTCATCAAACACTTGCTGATAATGTCCTACTTCCATCGGTTTGCCAAGATACATCACCATCACGCGATCGCTGATATGTCGAACCACACTCAGATCGTGGGCAATCATGACTAGGGTCAAGCCCATCTCTTTTTTTAAGTCATCGAGTAAGTTGATGACCTGGGCTTGAACCGAAACATCCAATGCGCTCACTGGCTCATCACACACGACAAGATCAGGATTGAGGATCAGCGCTCTTGCAATGCCGACGCGCTGGCATTGACCGCCTGAAAACTCATGGGGATAGCGATTACGCTGGCTTGCCAATAGTCCGACTTTGTCCATCATGGCAATGACACGTCGTTCCACTTCTTGGCGCTTGAGCTGAGGCTCGTGGGTGAGCAGCGGTTCGGCAATACACTCTGCGATGGTTAGTCTTGGGTTCAAACAGGCAGAGGGATCTTGGAATACCATTTGAAATTCACGGCGGCGGCGAGCAAGTTCGGCTTTACCAAATGCGCGCATGTCTTCACCTTTCCAGATGAGATCACCGTGAGTTGGTTCGATCAATCTCAGCAGTGCGCGCGCAAGTGTCGATTTGCCGCAGCCAGATTCGCCCACAATTCCTAAGGTTTCGCCGCGAAAAACATCAAGATCAATGCCATTGACGGCTTTAACTACCTTACGTTTGCTGGCGATAAGGTGCTTTTTGACCGTAAAGTGCACTTGCAGATCTTGCGCCGCTAATAGTATCTCTTTGCGTTGCATACTATCTCCTTAGGCCAACTGAGTTGTAGGCTGATTAAAAAGTGGGGTCACGGTTTGCTGTCCAGCGACGTGACAAGCGATCGCTTGCTGCTGAGAAATCGGCAAAAACGCAGGCATGGAGGCGCTGCACTCTGGCTTATAGTGTTGGCAGCGCTCTTTGAATGGGCAGCCTTTATGGTTAATCAGCGCGCTGGGTGGACTGCCCGGAATGGTCGGTAGGCGATCCATATCTTCGCTTACCGATGGAATGGCGTTGAGCAGCCCTTGGGTGTAAGGGTGTGCTGGGTGAGCAAACAAGCTTTCAGTATCCGCTTGCTCCATGCGGTTGCCGCCGTACATCACCAGTACTCGGTCGCACATTTCTGCCACGACGCCCATGTCATGGGTAATGAGCAAAATAGCGGTATTAAACTCATGTTGCAGCTCCCGCAAGAGGGACAGGATTTGCGCCTGCACCGTCACATCTAGCGCCGTTGTTGGCTCATCAGCAATCAACAGCTCTGGACGACATAGCAGCGCCATCGCAATCATTACCCGTTGGCGCATGCCGCCTGAAAGCTCATGAGGGTATTGATTCAGGCGAGTCTCCGGAGAGGGAATACGCACAGCATCAAGCATCCGAATTGATTCGGCTTGTGCTTCAGTGCGCGACAGTCCTTTGTGAATGATCAGTACTTCGCAAAGCTGCTTGCCGATTTTCATGAATGGGTTGAGTGAGGTCATCGGGTCTTGAAAGATCATGCTAATCTTCTCTGCTCGAATGTGGTTGAGCTGTCGTTTAGACATCGACAATAGGTTTTCGCCATGCAAGTTGGCCTCGCCAGACACCTTGCCATTGTGAGCCGTCAGCCCCATGAGCGCGAATACTGATTGGCTTTTGCCTGAGCCTGATTCGCCGACAATACCTAAAGTCTCGCCAGCACTGATGCTATAGCTGAGATTGTTGACCGCCTTGACCGTACCGTCAGGCGTTGCAAACTCAACGTTCATATTGTTTACCGTTAATATCGTCATAATGTGCATTCCTAGCGGTCTTTAGGGTCAAGTGCGTCGCGAAGACCATCACCAATGAAGTTAAAACAGAACAAGGTGGCGACTAAAAAAGCCGATGGAAACAGCAGTTGCCACAAGGCGACATCGATGGTTTTTGCACCTTCGGCAATCAAGATGCCCCAGCTAGTATCTGGCGGTTGAACGCCGAGACCCAAAAAGCTCAAAAACGATTCAAACATGATGAAACCCGGCACCATCAAAGAGGAGTAGACCATGACAATGCCAAGTACATTGGGCAAAACATGGCGCCTCACTATAGTGAGCCTTGAGACTCCAATTGAGTGTGCCGCTTCTATAAACTCACGTTTTTTAATACTGAAGGTCACGCCTCTAACCACGCGAGCGATACCCAACCAAGAGACCATGCCAATCACAACAAAAATCAGGTAGATATTGTTGCCAAACAGAGTGACAAAGAGGATCACCATGAACATGAAGGGGACGGAATCGAGGATTTCGATGACTCGCATCATGACACTATCGACGACACCGCCAAGATAGCCGGAGATACTGCCCCAAATAGTGCCGATAACTACTGCGACAAGGGCGCCCATAAAGCCCACCATGATAGAGAGCTGACCGCCTTTCATGGTGCGAGCGAACAGGTCTTGCCCCAAGTCATCGGTGCCAAAGTAGTGCTGCGAGCTGATTGATGGCTTACCCAGTTCATACGGGTCTGATACCACGTTCCAATCGATTTCATCATGGCTAAATGGGGTCAGGTGTGGCCCTGCGGTTATGCATAGCACGATAAAAGCGAGCAGATAAATGGAGGTCATCGCAGCGCGGTTTTTTCGAAACCGGCTCCACGCATCTTGCCAAAGGCTGCGACCTTCGACGGCTTCCATTTGACTGGTTTCAATATGGTTGATGACCTGCTCGGAAAATTGAGAGGCATCGAGTTTTTTTGTGGTGATCATGGTGCCTCCTAGACGTTAATTCGCGGGTCAATCACTGTGTATAAGATATCGACAATTAAGTTGAACAGTATGGTCAGAGAAGCGACGATAAGCGTGATTCCCATAACCAGCCCATAGTCTCGGTTGAGTGCGCCCGATACGAAGTGCTGACCCATGCCGCCAGTACCAAAAAAGATATCGATGATCACCGAGCCAGTAACCACAGCAACGAACGCAGGGCCAAGCATTGCTACGACAGGGATTAATGACGGCCTTAGCGCGTGATGAAACAGAATGTAGCTGGTGGAAAGACCTTTCGCTTGTGCGGTGCGAATATAAGGTTGATTCAGCGTCTCTATCATCGCGCCGCGCATGACACGAGCGATACTGGCCACCGATCCAATCGCCAAACTGAGCACCGGCAATACTAGAAATGCAGCCGCGCCATTTTCCCAGCCGCCAGCAGGGAGCCAACCTAAATGAATCGAAAAAATGGTCACTAACACCGGCGCGAGTACAAAGGCGGGGATCACGACGCCTGTCATTGATAGCGACATCAAAAAATAATCCAAACGACTGTTACGATTTAAGGCAGCCAGCGTACCTAATATCATCCCGACCGGTACTGAGATACAAAATGACAACACGCCCAATACTGCAGACACTGGCCATGACTGAGCGACCAACTGAGTTACGGTGAAGTCCTGATAAACAAAACTCGGCCCTAAGTCACCTTGAAGGAAATTTTTGATATAGATGCCGTATTGAATCAAAAAGGGTTCGTTGAGATGAAATTTGGCCTCGATGTTGGCACGCACTACTTCTGGCATTGGGCGCTCCATATCAAACGGGCCACCGGGTGCAATGTGCATCAGCCAAAACGAGACTAGGGCGATAAAGAGTAGGGTAGGGATGGCGATGCAAAGACGCCGAAGGATGTACCACAACATAATCGTCTCCAATATAGAAAAAAGGGCCTACCTACGTGCTATGACGTTGCTGTTAGGTCGACCCAAAAGTGGTGTCTTAATGTGCTGTGACGTAGACGTTCTTGCGGTAATAAGAAGACTCAGGGTTGGTGCGCTCGTAGCCTCCGATATGAGGCTTCACCAGATACTGGTCATTACCAGGGCGGTAAACGGGAATGATGGCCATCTCGTCAATGAGTAGCGTTTCCGCTTCGATGTAAGCTTGCGATGGATCCGCCATGACTTTCGATTCATTCATGAGCTTGTCGTAGAGCGCATTGTTGAATTTAGAATCGTTGTACTCACCAGTGGAGACAAAGATATCTAACCAAGTCGATGCTTCGTTGTAGTCTGCTGTCCAGCCTCCTCGGCTGACGTTGCCCGGATCTTTTAGTGCGTAAAACACCTTTGGCTCGAGCTGCTGGATTTCAACTTGTACGCCCAACACACTTTTCCACATTCCTACCATCGCAGTCGCCATCTTCACATCATTAGAAAAAGTTGGAACCGTGAAGGTGAGTTTAAGCGGGTTGTCTTTGCCATACCCCGCATCAGCCAGAAGCTGCTTCGCCTTTTGATTACGCTCTTGCTGCGTCCAGTTAGCAAACTCAGGCGTGTGGCTGCGATAACCATCGGTTTGTGGTGGTACTAGCGTAAACATAGGGATGCCGCCATTTTTCAAAATCGCATTGGTCAGAATGCTGCGGTCGATGGCGTAGGAGAGCGCCGTTCGAACGCGAACATCTTTGGTTGGCCCTTTTTCGGTGTTGAGGTAGTAGAACGTAGAGCCGAGTGATGCACTGGTATCCGCAACTTGCTCTGGGAATTGCTTGAGAAGCTTATTTTTTTGTGCCGATGGAATCGACAGCGCTTCATCAATTTCACCTGCTAGGTAACGGTTGAGTGAGACGTTCGCATCCCCAATGGGTAGCCAAGTGATCTCTTCAAGTACTACGTTGCCGGCGTCCCAATAGTGTGGGTTTTTCTTCATCACCATCTTCTCATTCACTTTCCAGCTCTCAACGCTGAAAGCGCCGTTGGTAACGATATTGGCAGGCTGAGTCCATTCGCTGCCGTACTTTTCAACGGTGGCTTGATGCACTGGCGCTAAAACGGGATGGCTTAGCAACTTAATAAAAAACGGCACTGGCTGCTCAAGGGTGACTTCGAACGTTAGGTCATCAATGGCGCGCACGCCCAAAGTATCTGGTTCGGCTTTGCCAGCCATAATATTCGCCGAGTTTTTGATTTTCGGGATTGCTGCAAACCAAGCGTAAGGGGAGGCCGTTTCTGGGTTCAGCAGACGCTGCCAGCTGTAGACGAAATCGTGAGCCGTTAATGCCTCGCCATTTGACCAATTAGACTCACGCAGGTTAAAGGTGTAGACCGTATTGTCGGCATTGGCACTCCAAGATTTTGCAATACCTGGAATCGTACGGCCTTGCTTGTCCTGTACGGTGAGCCCTTCAAATAGGTCACGCCCGAGGTTAAACGCCGGCTCAGCAGCTTGCTTTGCAGGATCAATTGAGGTGACTTCCGCCCCGTTGTTGAGCGTGATTGATTGTTCAGGCGCAAGTTGCGTGCCTTGTGGGTAGGGTTTTGCTATTGCCCCCGTCGCGAGCACACTGGCGACGAGCGTTCCTAACATCAGTAGCTTGGTCTTTTTCATCACTTCCTCGTTGTGTTTGGTTCGTTATCACAAGGAGAAAGGTATATTGTATAAAATGTGCTCGCAATAAAATGTTAACATGACATTAACAAAGGGTCGCTTGCTAGGCTGCTAGGGCTTAGTTTTTGAGACTAATTGAGATTAGAAGGTTCCAAAGTTAGTTTAGGCATAGATTCTGATGCAATTAATTGCCCCCTGCAAATCGAGCAGATACCTCTTTAAGCAGTCCCCCGTCAATATTCGGCAAGCCATCGGAAAACAAGATTTGTGTGCCTGGGGTAAAGCGCATGAGCACGTTGGTTTGCTCCCCCTCTTCATTGGAATTGTTGATCGCGTTGAGTTCGATCAGCTTGGCGTAAAAGTCTTCCTCAAGTTGCTCGCGCTGGGTTTGCGTCAGTCGGATGCGGCCAATGCAAAAGCTCGGTGCTATAGGGTGGGATAGGGATTCATCTTGGAAGCGCTGTCGAAATAGGGAGTCTAACTCTGAGCCTTCTTCAGTGAGAAAACGGCTGCCTGACTGGTAGATGACGCCGTCGCCATAATCTTCGATGTAGCCAAGGATCTCTGCGATGCGCAGATAGAAGCGCAGGCTGGTGTCATCGAGGTTGTAGGTTTTGGCTATCTCTTCTGGAGCAATGTTCCGAGCGGTAAGCATGTAGACAAAGTCGAGCAAGTAAGGGTGCTCAAGAAACAGCTCACTGAGATCGCCGCCAATCATTTGCGCATTTTCATGCTGTATTTGATTGGCGATCTTGGAAAGCTCTACTAGGTCGGTATTAAGATAGTTCACATACATTAAGATCTTGTCTAGACCTAATGTTGGGCTGTGCAAATGACGTTTAATGGTAGACAGTGGGATACCGGTCTTTTCGGAAAGCGCACTGTACCCCAGTCTTTCGTCTTTGAGTTTTTTGCGGATCGCCGCAAGTATAAATCGAGGTCCTACATGCATCCTTGCTTACCTCCCAAGCGAGTCTAATGTCACTTGCCAGCTTGCTTTAAGCTGGCGTATTTTGCCTCTCAAGCAGCAGATCGCGAATGGCGTTACCTGCTTCGATAATGTGTTTTTTCAACAGATATTTTGCGCCGTCGACGTCTTTGTTTCGGCACATATCGAACAGCGCTAAGTGTTCATCTTCTGCTTTTTTAATGCCTGTCGTGAACAGCAGCTGCAAGCGAATATAGCGATCGCATTTGGTGTTGAGATTACTGATCACATCCATGGTTTCCGGCATGTTGGCTGGACTGTAAAGCGCTTTGTGGAACTCAAAGTTGTAGTTGCTCCACTCTTCGACTTCATCACCGCTGTTGACCACACTTTCAAAACGCTCGCGAACTTGTTGAGCTCGGGCCAGATCGTCTTCTGTCATGTTTTGAATCGCGCGTTCAAGGATGTGGCATTCAATGACAGCTCGCAGTTCAAATAGCTCATCGATTTTATCCGGTGAAAGCTCAGTCACCGTGGCACCTTTATGTGCTTCAAAGCTAACCAGCCCTTGAGCTTCGAGTTGAACCAGTGCTTCACGCACGGGAATGCGGCTAACATTGAACTCTTTGGCCAAGGCGTCTTGTCTGAGGGGCTGTCCAGTTTGCAGTTCACCTTTGAGGATTTGCGTACGAATGGCCTCTTCTACCAATTGAGTTCGAGTTTTAAAAACGGGCTTTTGTGACATCCAAGTCTCCAAGAAAAAGATATTTTATCCAATATACACTGAGTGTAGCGAATTTGGCGACGGTTCCGATTAGATTGCCACTATTATGAGAAGCGCGAGGCAATAAAGGCACCAGTCGGTGCCTTTTTGAACAGTTATTAACCAAGCGCGTCAAAGTGTTGCGGCACCGACAATGGGTTGTCTGATTTTAACGCTTCAGGCAATAGGGCATCGGGGAGTGCTTGATAGGCAACAGGTCTGAGCCAGCGCTCGATGGCGCTTGCACCGACTGAGGTCGAGGCTGCATTAGTCGAGGCAGGATACGGGCCACCATGAACCATGGCGTAACTCACCTCTACCCCCGTTGGCCAGCCATTAAATACGACTCTACCGGCTATCTCTTCGAGTCGAGCCAGTAGCTGATTCGCAGCGGGGTAGTCAGCTTTTTTGGGTGTGAAGTGTTGCAGTCAACGATCCTGCGAGCGTTTCACTGATGGCCAACATGTCATCGACATCTTTGCACATCACTACCATGGATTGCGGGCCGAAAATTTCCTCTTCCCACTGCGGATTGGCGCGCCATGCGTCGCTGTCGGTAACAAACAGTGCACTTGTGACCTCGGCAAAACCTTGGTCTTGGGTGGTGCACATCAATCCCGCTTCACTTGCTCGTAGTTTGCTTTGCTCACAATAGCTATTGCGAATGCTAGGGGTGAGTAAAGTATGCGGTGCATGCGCAAGAAGCAGTGTCTGAGCGGACTCAATAAACGCGCTGGCAGGGTCACTATCGACAACAAATACCACCCCCGGCTTAGTACAAAACTGACCGCTACCTAATGTCATCGATTGAACATACTGCTCAGCAAGTTGCTGCGGATCATCGAGCGCTGAAGGCAGAATAAAGGTTGGGTTGATGGCACCCAGCTCACCATAGAATGGAATGGGGACCGCGCGCTGCTGAGCAAGATCAAACAAGGCACGACCGCCAGAGACTGAGCCAGTAAATCCAACCGCCTGAATCCTTGGATGGGTCACTAACGATGTACCAAGTTCGCGCTGATTACCTTGTAATAATGTGAAGATGGCTTGAGGCAGTTCGCAATCGGTGAGCGCTTGCTCGATACATTTGGCAACCAGCTCGCTGGTTCCGGGGTGAGCGCTGTGACCCTTAACAATCACTGGGCATCCTGCAGCAAGTGCCGATGCGGTATCGCCGCCAGCCGCTGAGAAGGCTAACGGAAAGTTGGATGCGCCAAAGACGGCAACAGGGCCAATAGCAATGTGCTGCTTGCGAATGTCAGGTTTTGCCAGAGGCGTTCTCTCTGGGTTTGGGGTATCCAAAGTGGCACGTGACCAAGCACCTTGTCTTAATACCTCAGAAAATAAGCGCAACTGATTGGCGGTGCGGCCAATCTCGCCATTCAGCCTGACTATAGGTAATGCCGTTTCTAGGTGTGCACGCTCGGCAATGACACTGGCGTTTTGTTCTAGTTTTCCGGCAATCGTGTCGAGAAGCTGAGCTCGCTTATCGGCACTGAGTTGGCGAAATGATCGGGCTACCGCATGGGCACTTTCACAGGCGACATCCACATCCTGCTTACCATGAACGGGAAAGTCATCTGATAGGGGCTCACCAGTGAAGGCGTTAATGGCTTGAAATGTAGGGGGCTTGAGCATGGTGGTCGTTTCCTTTGTTGTTATTTGACTTCAAATCCGTAAGCGTATGGGTCGTTGTCATCAATCCAAATTGTGTTGTGTCCGTAAACCTGCGCCCATCCTTCGATGCTCGGTAGAATCGCGGGGCGGCCATTGACCGTGGTCTCTGATTCAATTCGGCCATGAAATAGACTGCCGATGATGCTTTCATGGATAAAATCATCACCGGGTTTGAGCAGTCCTTTGGCGTGCCACTGTGCCATACGTGCACTGGTACCCGTGCCACAAGGGGAGCGATCGAGGGCTTTATCGCCATAAAACACAGCGTTCTTCGCCGTGGCATTTGGCTGGGTTGGGGTACCCGTCCAAAGGACGTGGGAGACCCCTTTCACGGTTGGGTCGTCGGGGTGCACGCATTCCACTGCTTCAGACACCGCTTGGCGAACTTTGGGGCTGAGCATCAAAATCTCATCGGGGGAGTAGTGTTCGAGTCCCGGGTAATTCTCTTGTGGATCGACAATCACGTAGTAGTTACCGCCGTAGGAGACATCGACGCTTATCTCTCCCATACCTTCCACGTAAACCTCCACATCTCGATGAGCAAGGTAGGCAGGCACGTTATAGATCTTAACGGAAGTGACTTTGTCCTCTTGCATTTGATAGTCGATGCGAATTTGCCCTGCTGGCACATCAAGGATCAACTTACCCGGCTGTTTTGGATGGATCAGCTTGTTTTCAATGGCAGAAGTAACAGTGCCAATGGTGCCGTGGCCACACATGGGCAAGCATCCACTGGTCTCGATAAACAGAATTGAGGCATCGGCATTGTCACTGCATGGTGGCAGCACGACGGAACCCGACATCATGGAATGGCCGCGTGGCTCAAACATCAACGCCTGACGGATCCAATCTAAGTTTTCCATAAAGTACTGGCGCTTTTCGCTCATGGTGGAGCCTTGCAAGGGGGGAACACCGCCAGCGACGAGTCGCACCGGATTGCCACACGTATGGGCATCAATACAGAAAAACGTGCCTTGTCTCATTTTCAGATCCTCTGATAAGAAATTGGTTGAATTACACTCTAGCAATGTTACTTTGATGTTAAATATATTTTATACAATTTATTTTATGAAGTGTGACACGGAGCAAGATCATGACCGCTAAACAAGGATCAACTCAACAGAATGTCGCCGTGATCGGCGCGGGAGTTATCGGTATCACGTCGGCGCTGAAATTACAGCAGCTCGGTTTCAATGTGACGATTTTTGATCCCCAAGGTGCCGCGCAAGGATGCTCAAAAGGCAACGCGGGACACATCGCAACAGAGCAAGTTTTTCCCCTTGCTTCACCCAATACAATTAAACAAATTCCCAGTATGTTATTTTCGCCGCAAAGCCCATTATCCATCCGCTGGCGAGATGTGTTGAGCACTTTGCCATGGATGATTCGCTTCCTTTTTAGTTCCAGAAAACGGTCATTTGATGCGTCGACGCGTGCGTTGACAGAGCTTAATCAGCATTCATTGCCGAGCTGGGAAACACTACTGAGTTCTATCAAGGAAGAGGGGTTAATCAAGGTCGATGGCTCTCTGCTCGTGTTTGAAAGCGAGGCCCTGTTTGAGTCCTATCAAGAGACGCTCAATGCTTTTAACCAAGCAGGTGTTGAGTACCAAATTTGGGATCAGCTTCGTTTGCGAAGAAAGCTGCCGAAGCTTGGTTTACAGGTTCGATATGGGGTGTTTTTTCCAAACACAGGACATACCATAGAGCCTTATGAGCTCTGCGTTTCGCTCAATCAACGCTTTCAAGAATTGGGCGGAAAATTTGTCGAAAAAGGCGTGCTGTCGCTCACGGAGCAAGGCGAAGTCATCACCGAAAATGGTGCTCAACCATTTGATCGCATTGTGCTCGCTGCGGGTCTTCATTCTGCGCCTCTGGTGGCGTCTTTAACGGGTATCAAAGTGCCGATTCAAGCTGAACGTGGCTACCATGTCATGGTGCAGACGTTTGACCATGAATTACCAATGGCGGTGAGCAGTGCAGACCGAAAATTCATCATGACCCCCATGAAGCACGGCCTTCGATTAGCGGGCACCGTCGAGTATGGCTCGCCTTCCGCTCCTTTCAATCATAAACGTACCGAGCTGTTGATAAAACAGGGCGATATTATGCTGCAAGATGGAATTGATCCTCGCGCGCTAGGTGAGCGTTGGATGGGGGAGCGGCCATCAACCAGTGACTCTTTGCCGGTGATCGATACGATCTGCGATGACAAGATCGTGTTGGCTTTTGGGCATCAGCATCTTGGGCTTACGCAGGCGGCGATTACGGCGGATTTGGTCAGCCAATTGATCACCAATGAGCAAACTTCGATAAATGTGGCGCCATTCACACTACGCCGATTTAGCTAAAAAATTTTAATATTTAATATTGTATAAAATATACTTCGTTATTATGTTAATTAAAGGTTAACAAAAACAGGCGTCCAAAGCCGTACCAAGATGCCTTTCGGAACAGGACAAAAAGGAGAACAAAATGTCTAAATTTCACTTGGTGCCAACCAGCATGATGCTGACTGCCGTGAGTGCATCATTGGCGTTTAATGCTGTCGCTGAGGATAAATTGACGGTGGTTTCTTGGGGTGGCGCATTTACCAAAAGCCAAGTAGAGGCCTATCACAAGCCGTTTATTGCTAGCACCGGAACCACCATAGTGTCGGAAGACTTTAGTGGTGGTCTTGCTGAAATCAAAGCGCAGGTGGAAGCCAACAATGTTCGCTGGGATCTGGTCTCTTTGGACAAGCCCGATATTGTGCGTGGCTGTGCTGAGGGTCTTCTAGAGTCGTTTGATCCGAGCATGCTTCCTAAAGGTGAGGACGGTACACCTGCCGAGAAAGATTTTATTGATGGTGCTATCCATGAATGTGCGGTGAACACGATAGTCGTATCAACCATTCTTGCGGTTAACCAAGAGGCATTTAAAGGTAAAGCCATGCCAAGCAAGTTAGTTGACTTGTTTGATCTGGAAAACTTCCCAGGTCGTCGCGCCTTACAAAAACAGCCGCAAGGCAATTTAGAGTGGGCGCTGCTTGCTGACGGCGTCGAGCCGGGAGAGGTTTACGATTTATTGGAAACTGAGGAAGGCCGCGCTCGCGCATTTGCCAAACTCGACACCATCAAAGAACAAGTACTTTGGTGGACGACGGGGGCACAACCGCCACAAATGTTGGCGGACAAAGAGGTGGTGATTGCTTCTGCGTTTAATGGTCGCATTCACAATGCAGCGAAAGACGAAGGTCAGCCATTCAAGATTATTTGGGATCGCCAAATTGGTTATATGAACGGATGGGCCATTCCAAAAGGCAGCAAAAACAAACAAAAAGCGCTCGACTTTATCGTGTTTTCATCCGGCACCACGCCGCTAGCGGAGCAAGCTAAGTATGTGGCCTATGGACCTACTCGTAAGTCCTCGTCAGCTAAAGTTGCGCCGGACATTCTAGCAAGTTTGCCAACCGCGCCGGGGAACTTTGATACCGCATTTTTGATTAACGATGAGTGGTGGTCTGACTACGCTGACGAGCTAAATGAAGAGTTCAATACTTGGCTGCTGAATTAGCCACAAGTTTGGACCACCGAGCGTAAAAGGTGCACGGCCCAACACTGGTGAAGTTCGCTTCCCCCATTTTTTGCGACGACAGTGTTGGTGCCTTTTGTTAGTGAGAGTGTCTTCTATGGAGGATGGATGAAAACAATTGAATCACAACGTATTAGCCAGAGTTTGACGATGACATCGCTTATCGCAGCTATGCGTCAAACATATGCCAAACCGGCAAGTGTTCCTCAGCGCCAAGTGTTGCCACTCGCAGCGAATAGCCACGATGCTTTGGCGCTGCTGCCAGCGTGGAATGATGAGCTGATCGCGGTGAAGACTTTTACCTACTTTCCAAGCAATGGTGCGCAAGGGAAAGATGTACTGGCTTCTCGACTGTTGGCGTTTAGGCGCAGTGATGGTGCACCGCTCGCTTCCATGGATGCCAAAGTACTGACTTATTGGCGCACGGCAGCCGCATCGGCGCTTGCAGCGGACTACTTAGCACGCAAAGAGTCAAAGACTTTGCTGATTTGTGGCACGGGGCGATTGGCGCCTTATTTTGCTTGGGCTTACGCAGCGATTCGCCCTATTGAACGCGTCATAGTTTGGGGCAGGAATGCGCAGAAGGCTGCGAATACGGCAGAGCGTATTGTTCATGGTGATGAATATCAGCGATTACCAAGAGAGCGCCAGTTCGCGGTGTCGATAGTCACGGATATAGAGCAAGGTATTAAGGCGGCAGACATCATCAGTTGTGTAACGGGCTCTCTCGAACCATTGATATTGGGCGAGCAAGTAAAACCGGGGACACATGTTGACTTGGTGGGCAATCATCATCGTCAGTACCGAGAGTGTGACAGCGAATTGGTGCTGCGCTCGCGGGTATATGTCGATAGCCGCATCAATGTTCTATCTGAGGCTGGTGAGTTACTGATCCCAATCGCTGAGCAAACCTTCTCACCCGAGCAGATAGTGGCGGATTTGCCACAGCTTTGTGGCGCCGAACTAAGCCCAAAAACAAGCCCAAAAACAAGCCAAAGCACGGATTTGGGACGAACCGATCCCAATTCAATCACGCTGTATAAATCTGTCGGTAGCGCCCTCGCTGATCTCGTGGCAGCGCAGGTGGTATTGACGAACTTAGCCCAAGTGGAATTGGGATAGTGAAGAGCTTTTCGCTCGTCTTTTTAAATTGCATACAATATACAAATGGAAGGAATTCAATGAACGTAGATTGGAAAGGTGTTTACCCAGCGGTCAGTACTCAGTTTAGACGCGACTTAACGATTGACTTAGATGCGACTCAAACTGTCATCGACAACCAAATCAACGACGGTGTTAACGGCATTATTTGTCTTGGCACGGTAGGGGAGAACTGCGCCCTTTACCCAGAGGAAAAGCTTCAGGTGCTGCAAGCCGCGAAAGAAGTGGTTAACGGCCGAGTACCGCTTATCGCAGGCACTGCAGAGTCAATTACTGCCGCATCGGTTGATTACATGCAAGATGCGAAAGCCATTGGCGTTGACGGCTGTATGGTTATGCCTGCCATGGTTTATCGCACATCAGACTCTGAGACATATGAATACTACCGCACGCTCGCAGAAGCAACCCCTGAGATGCCAATGATGATTTACAACAACCCAGTCTCTTATGGTGTGGATGTGAATTTGGACATCATGGAAAAGCTGGCGAAGTTCGACAACATTGTTGCAATCAAAGAGTCGACCACGGACACGCGCCGCATTACTGAGCTTTACAACAAGTTCGATCAGCGCTTTACCATATTTGGTGGTGTGGATGACATTGCCCTTGAATCGTTTATGCTCGGTGCAACGGGCTGGATTTCGGGCCTAACCAATGCGTTCCCAGCGGAATCGGTCGCTATCTACAAGCTGGCGAGCCAAGGTCGCTATGCCGAAGCGCTCGAAATCTATCGCTGGTTCTTGCCACTTCTTAAACTCGATACCATTCCAACCTTGGTCCAATGCATCAAGCTCGCCGAGCAAGTTTGTGGTCGCGGATCAGAGCAGGTGCGCCCACCACGTCAACTGCTACAGGGCTCTGAGCGTGCAGAGGTAATTCAGCTTGTTGAAGCTGCGCTAGCAACTCGTCTCGATCTGAGTAAGTACCAGCTTTAGTTTTGGCGCAAAGAACTAATAGCGCAAAGAACTAGCAGCACAGAGCGCTCATGGCGGGCGCTCTTAACTTAACCCAATCAAGGCAGAGACTATGAAAACGAATCGAACGGACTATGTGAGTTTTCAGCATGTAAAGAAAACCTACGATGGAAAAACCTTGGTCGTAAAGGATTTTAACCTCGACATCGCCCCGGGTGAGTTTGTCACCATGTTAGGCCCATCTGGCTCAGGAAAAACCACTTGCTTGATGATGCTTGCAGGCTTTGAAACTGCGACGCATGGTGAAATCTTTATTGATGGCACACCGGTAAACCATCTTGCCCCGCACAAACGTGAGATCGGCATGGTATTTCAAAACTATGCCCTGTTTCCACACATGACCATCGCCGAAAACCTGGCGTTTCCATTGAAAGTACGCAATATGAGCGCGCGAGAAATCGCTGAGCGAGTTGAGAATATCTTATCTATGGTGGAGCTTTCCCATGTGGCGAATCGCTATCCCAAACAACTTTCTGGTGGTCAGCAGCAGCGCGTTGCTTTAGCAAGAGCCTTAGTGTTTGAGCCAAAGCTGGTTCTGATGGATGAGCCATTAGGCGCTCTAGATAAACAGCTTCGTGAAACTATGCAGATGGAAATCAAACACTTGCATGAGAAGCTTGGTATCACCATTTTGTATGTCACCCATGACCAAGATGAGGCGCTGACGATGTCCGATCGTATCGCGGTGTTTCACGATGGCGAAGTGCAACAACTGGCCCCGCCGAACGAGTTGTATGAATCACCAAGCAATGCATTCGTGGCTCAGTTCATTGGCGAGAACAATCAAATAGTCGGCCAAGTACAGTCGCTTGAAGAGCAGTATTGTCAGGTTGCCGTTGGCTCGTATCAAGTTCAGGCGAAGTCGGTGCAAGTGGCTAGCGAGCGCGCGTTCACCACATTATCGATAAGACCGGAAAAGATCGTCATTAATCCACACGGGCCGGAGCTGGAAAATCGGTTTGTCGGTCGAGTGAATGAAATGATCTATCACGGTGATCACTTCCGCTTGATAATTGAAGTGTCGGGTTTTGCTAGCTTGGTGGTCAAAGTTCCTAACGACTCAGGGCAAGGCTTTGCGGTGCGAGTGGGGGAGCAGGTCGAGATTGGTTGGCGTAAACAGGATTGTCATGCCCTAGATTATCAAGACCAGAATTTTCAGGAGCAGAATAGCTCTGAACCAAGCCGTAATGCTGCTCGTGATGGAGCGAAAGTGGAGGAAGCGTTATGAGTCGCGAGCTGTCATCCTTGGAGTCGGTAACCGAGCTGGAAAAGCAGCTCAGCAACCACACGCCTGATCTCGCCCAGCAGTTGGCAAAAGCAGAGAGACGCAAGCAGATACGATCCCTTTTTCTTACCCTTCCTTTGGTTTGCTTTATCTTGCTGTCCTTTGCGTTTCCTATCGTCGAGATGCTCTATCGCAGTATCGATAACTCTCTGGTGGTGGAATCGCTGCCTGATACCACGGTTGAAATTGCCGCTTTGGATACTCAATCGGTGCCGAGTGAGCGACTGGTTCATACCTTTAGTGAGGAGATTACCGCGCTGTATCTCTCCAAGCAGCTGCCAAAAGTAGCCAATCGCTTCAATATCGAAATTTCGGGTATGCGCAGCTTACTCATGAAAACGGGTCGTAAGTTGGCGAAGCTGGATGGAAAGTTAGTCACCTATGAGCAGCTTATCGCCATCGATAAACGCTGGCAGCAACCAAAATATTGGGCTGCGATTAAGAACCTGAACTCCGCCTATACCTCTCACTTCTATCTTGCCGCATTGGACTTGAAGGTGGATGAAAACGGCAAAATTACTGAGCAGTCTGAGTCGAGACAAATCTATCTAGGACTGTTTTACAAAACCTTATGGATGTCGTTGGTGATCACTTTAACGTGTTTAGCGCTGGCTTATCCGCTGGCTTACCTATTGGCCAATTTGCCTGACAAACATGCTAATTTGCTTATGATAGTCGTGTTGCTACCGTTCTGGACTTCACTTTTGGTCAGAACGACATCGTGGATTGTATTGCTGCAAAATCAAGGGGTAGTCAATGACCTGCTGATTTGGAGTGGGCTATCTGGTGAGCGATTAGCGCTGATTCACAACACCTTTGGCACTGTTGTGTCCATGGTGCATATCTTACTGCCATTTATGATTCTACCTCTCTACAGCGTGATGAAGGGCATCAGTCCGACTTACTTTAGAGCCGCGCGATCATTAGGCGCATCGCCTCGAATCGCATTTACCAAAGTCTATATGCCCCTAACGCTACCCGGTGTAGGTGCAGGCTGTTTGCTGACCTTCATTCTCTCGATTGGTTTTTATATCACGCCTGCGCTGGTAGGCGGACGCAGCGGGCAGATGATTTCCAACATGATCGCTTATCACATGCAGACGTCTCTCAATTGGGGAATGGCGGCGGCACTTGGCGGTTTACTGCTGCTGTTGGTGCTGGGGCTGTTTTACCTGTTTAACCGCTTGGTAGGCATTAATAGCATTCGAGTAGGAGGATAGGCCATGGCATTACCGACTTACGCATCGCGAGTAGAGCGAGTGGGGTACTGGGGCTACCTTGGCTTTTGTACCTTGGTACTGCTGTTTCTCATCGCTCCCATCATGATTATTGTCCCACTCTCATTTAATGCAACGCCTTATTTTACCTTTACCGAGGGGATGTTGAATCTAGAGCCAGAGGCTTACTCGCTGCGCTGGTATCAGGAGATGATAGCCAATCAACAATGGCGTCAAGCGTTGCAAAATAGCACCTTCATCGCCTTAATGGCGGCTATTTTGGCTACGTTATTGGGAACGCTGGCGGCACTGGGGTTATCCAACGAGAAAGTGCCGTTCCGCAATGCAATATTGGCGTTACTGATTTCACCTATGATAGTGCCGGTGATCATTTCAGCTGCGGCAATGTATTTTTTCTACACCCGGTTTGGCCTTGCCCAGACTATGCCTGGGATTATCCTAGCGCACGCCGCGTTGGGTACGCCGTTTGTGGTGATTACGGTCAGCGCGACATTGAGCGGCTTCGACCATAGCTTAACCAAGGCGGCGGCAAGTCTGGGTGCTAATCCGGTTTACACTTTTCGCACGGTGACGTTTCCGCTGATCCGACCGGGGATGATTTCTGGTGGACTGTTTGCGTTTGGCACCTCGTTTGATGAGGTGGTTGTAGCATTGTTCATCACTGGCGCCGAGCAGCGTACGGTGCCGAGGCAGATGTGGTCAGGTATTCGCGAGCAAATTAGCCCGACCATTTTGGCAGTGGCATCGCTACTGGTTTTGATGTCGGTATTGCTATTGGTGACACTCGAGTATCTGCGGCGCCGAAATATGAGGATTCGCGGAATCGAGGAGTAATTCGGGTATTAGGCTACCGTCCAGAGTGTTTGCTACATGCTAAGCCATTGACCCAAGCGCTCATTCCTGTGAGCGCTCTTTTATAGCAAAAAGCCCGAGCAATGAAGATGCTCGGGCTTTGTATTTATTGAAGATGGTGATGCTTAGTAGCCCATCAACTGCAACAAGTTTTCTGCGGTGCTGATTGCCTCTTTACGATTGGCAATGTTGAGCTTTTGATACAGGTTACGAATGTGAGTCTTAATCGTTGTGCCTGCTACATCCAGTTCTTGAGCAATCTGTTCATTGCTAAAACCAGAGTATATCAAACCAAGAACCTGCCACTCACGCTGGGTTAGCGGGCTAGTACGTACTAACTCAGGGATGTTCGGGTGGTTGACCAGCTTTTCAACAAACTCTTCGTTAAAGTGCACTGAGCGACTACGCTGAGTGGTGTTGATGTCTTTCATCAGCAATTGAGCGCGGTGACGCTCGAGATCACCCAAGTCAGACTTTGAAACCAAGTTAGCAAGCAAGTGGCCAATGGTAGCGCCATCAATGAGGAAGTTACCGATCATGCCTGTCTGGTTAGTAAGTACTAACGCTTCTTTCAGGAGTTCTTTCGCTTTCTCTTCGTTACGGTTGTGGACGTTGAGAATCGCTTCGACGATAAGGTTGCGATTACGATCAGTGACGAGCTGATGCTGTTTCGCTTCTTTATCGAGGAAGTCGAGCGTAACCTGAGCTTGCTCGTACTGACCAAGGTTTATTTGCGCTCTAGCAATGTTACGCCATTGCAATTGAGAGAAGTGGTTACACGCTTCTTCTGGTCTAGTCGCGGTTTCTAGCCACTGCTCAATCGATTCAATGTCGTTTCTCGCTTGCCAGTATAGAAGCAGTGATAGAGATGCGTTCGCGGTCCAATCTACGTGGTAAGTCGATTGCTTCATTAGGTGCTGGATCTGCTCAATGACTTTTGAAGCTTTGTCTAGCTCACCTCGACCAATCGCGATGCGTGCAATCATAGAGTAGCTGTGTAGGTGTTTACTTGGGTCGATGTTACCGAGCACATCGATGCCCTTGTACGCACACTCTTCCGCTTCATCGAGGCGGTTCCAACACCAGAGTACTTGCGCTCGAACTCGGAGCAAGAACTCGTGCATAGGTACTTGATGCAGTTGTTGTTCTTCAATCAGTTTGAAGGCACTTTCTTGGATCTCAAACGCCGCTTGAACATAGCCTTGTGCGATCAGGATTTCACTTTGTTGCAACTGAGCCCATAGCGCTTGGTGGTAGACATGGTATTGTCTCGCTAGTTTCTCAGTTTGCTGCATCATAGACAGCGCACGGCTGAGGTTGCCGATTACGTGGTTGACTTCACCGACGACAGAGGTCGCCACAATTCGGCTGCGATACTCAGAATGATCCAGCTCGCTTAGCGCGAGTTCTGCAAGCTCAATTGCCTTGTCAGGAGAGTTTTGGTTAATAGCAACTTGTGCCCGCAATGCGTGGAACTCACCTTCTTCTTTTGCCGTCAGTTTGACTTGGCGATCCGCCATTTCAGCGTCTGCCTTGGCAATCAGTTCACCAACGTCGTTGTATCTGTGCTGGCTTTGAGCAAGCCAAGCTTGCAGCATGCACAGCTTTGGTTGGCTGTAGAGCTGGTCAGCAGAGAGTACATCAATCGCGTCTTCAAGCGTTGCCAGTTCACCGTGGTTGAACATCTTCCAACCAAACTCAAGCAGTATTTCAGCCACTAAGTCGTTGTTATTCGCAAGGCGAGCGTGACGAAGGGCTTGGTGTGGGACTTTTTGCTGCAGCCATGCGTTTGCAGCAGCTAGATGCAGCTCATGCTCTTGCTGAGGAATACGCGCTTTACGCTCATGAGATAAGAACTCTGCAAATAGGTTGTGGAACCTAAACCAGTTGTTCTCACCTTCAAGTGGGTAAATAAATAAACCAAAGCGGTTGAGCGATTCGATCATACTAAGCGCGTCGTCACGTTTGGTCAGTGCGGTGACCAAACTGTCGTTAAAGTGATCGAGCACTGAACACTGCATTAGGAAATGGCGCGTCTCTTTATCAAGCAGATCGAAGACCTCTTCCACGAGGTAGTCCCATAGATGCGCATGATTGAACTGAGACATGGTCTCTACTGATTGCGCCAAGGTGCGTTTCTGATGCTGGGCCTGCAATGCAAAAAGCTGCAGAGCAGAAGGCCAACCTTCAACATAGGTGCGCAGTGAGTTAGCGGTTTCATTGTCAATTTCACTGGCCAGTCGCTGACTAAAGAAACGTGTTGTTTCTTCGGTATCGAACGCTAAAAGCTCATTGCCAATTTCAATCATCAGATCCCGTACGCGCAAATTCGCCGTCCCCAGCGGCGGATTTCCACGACTTGTCACCACGAGCGTGATGTTATCTGGCATGTGCTTAAGGAAGAAGCGCATTGCTTCATGAATTTCTTCGTCAGTGATCAGATGGTAGTCATCTAAGACGATGTAACACTCGTGGTGATAGCTAGTCAATTCGGCAAACACTTCGCTAAAGAGAGAATGCAGCGATGAGAACTGTCGACGTTCTGCCAGCTTTTGTGCGTTAGGACAGGTGTTGTTGGTGGCCTTGTTGATGGCCTGCAGCAAGTAGTTAACGAAACGGAACGGGTCATTGTCGCTTTCGTCGATGCTGTACCAACCTACATGTGGTTTATCCGATAGCCATTGAGCGGCCATGGTCGTTTTACCGTAACCTGCAGGCGAGCGAAAAAGAACAAGTTTATAAAAGGGAGCCTGTGCAAGCAGATCTAATACTCGAGGGCGAACGATGGCGTTGTGCAAGCGGCCTGGTCGAGTCAGTTTTGAAGGAATCCACATAAGATATTTCCTACTAATTATTGTTTCTACTCCTCAAGGAGGAGGGAGCGTTTACCACAGCTTTATAGAGCAGCCTCGATGTTATGAAACAGTAGGTTATACAGTGTTTGATCGAGCGCTAGATTTTAATTATTGCGTGTCCCACACCCTAACTACGCCTCATATATGTGAAGTTCGTCACTTATTGGTACGCATTCGAAAGGGTATTGGTCAGCCATGTATACAAAATTTCAGATTTTTTTGGGGCTTTTTTACGGCTAACTGTGATCTCAACAGCAATTTTTGTATTTAGTCACCGATGCGATAGTAAATGTTTCTTCGATAGCGCTTAGATTAAAAACTGAGCTTGGCGTGATCGCTATCACCAGAAAAAACCGAATCCAATATCGGAATGGGACATCGATCACTTAGTGAAGGGGAGTACGCCCCCTACGCCCTCCTCACTCATCCTTCAGGGAGTCGGACTTAGGAGGATGTTTATGGATACGTCACCATGCACGATATGTGACAGATGGATAAAACTTGAAAGTGAGATTTCGTAATGAAACCTGCGCAACAGAAAAAATTTGATAAAGCTTCTTTCCAAGAAAGTGTTAAGAAACACCTATCAGCAACTTACGCAACGACGGTAGAAACTGCGACTGAACGTCAGTGGTATCTAGCAATGGGTCGTGCGCTTGCTGAGCTAACGACTTTTGACCTGCTTGAAACTGAAGCAGATGAGCGCATCAAGAGCGCAAAAAGCGTTAACTACCTATCTCTAGAATTCCTAATCGGTCGTCTAACAGGTAACAACCTAATCAGCATGGGTCTTTACGATCAAGTAACTGACGCAATGGCTGAACTAGGTCACAACCTGACTGACCTTCTAGAAGAAGAGCGTGACCCATCACTAGGTAACGGTGGTCTAGGTCGTCTAGCAGCATGTTTCATGGATTCATGTGCCGCTCAAGAATTCCCAACTGTAGGCTACGGTCTTCACTACGAATACGGTCTATTCAAGCAATCTTTCGAAGATGGTCGTCAAAAAGAAGCACCAGATGCATGGCGCGGTGTTGAAGGCTACCCATGGGAAGTAGCTCGTCCAGAACTCGCACAAGAGATCGGTTTCTTTGGTCACGTTGAAGTTGTAAACGTAGGCGGCAAAGAAGTTCGTAAGTGGGTTCCTGGCATGACGGTTAAAGCAATGCCTTGGGATCTACCAATTGTTGGTTACGAATCTGACACTGTATACCCGCTACGTCTTTGGGAATGTCAAGCAATCGCACCATTCTCTCTAGAAAGCTTCAACAACGGTGACTACTTCGAAGCACAGCACGCGCTAATCGATGCGGGTAACATTACTAAGGTTCTATACCCGAACGACAACCACGAGAAAGGTAAGACACTGCGTCTAATGCAGCAGTACTTCCACTCAGCTGCGTCTGTACGCGATATTCTACGTCGTCACGAGGCTGCAGGTTACACACTGGCGGATCTTCCTAAGCAAGAAACTATTCAACTTAACGACACGCACCCAACGATCGCTATTCCTGAACTAATGCGCATCCTTCTTGATGAGAAAGGTTTGAGCTGGGATGACGCGTGGGCGATTTCTTCTAAGACTTTCGCATACACAAACCACACGCTACTTCCAGAAGCGCTAGAGACTTGGTCTGAGTCGCTAATCCAGCGTCTACTTCCACGTCACATGGAAATCATCTTCGAAATCAACCACCGCTTCCTACAAGAAGTACGTGCAATGTGGCCTGGTGACGGTGAGAAGCAAGCTAAGCTTTCTATCATCCAAGAAGGTTTCCACCGCATGGTTCGTATGGCTAACCTATGTGTTATCGGTTCATACGCAGTAAACGGTGTAGCAGCACTTCACTCTGAGCTAGTGAAAGCAGACCTATTCCCTGAGTTCCATGAGATGTACCCAACTCGTCTACACAACGTGACGAACGGTATCACACCACGTCGTTGGTTGAAGTTCTGTAACCCAGGTCTTTCTAAGCTAATCACTGAAAAAGTGGGCCCAGAATGGCCAGCGAAACTAGAGCAGCTAGAAGGCATTGCTGAATACGCAACAGACGCGAAATTCCAAAAAGAATTCATGGCTGTTAAGAAAGAAAACAAACAGCGTCTAGCTGATTGGGTTCTGGAAAACATGGGTATCGAGCTAGACACAAATGCTATCTTTGATGTGATGATCAAGCGCCTGCACGAGTACAAGCGTCAGCAGCTAGATTTGCTACACGTGTTGTCTCTATACCACCGCCTATTGAATGACCCAACATTTGATATGGCTCCACGCGTTGTCTTCTTCGGCTCTAAAGCGGCACCTGGCTACCACCTAGCGAAAGAGATCATCTTTGCGATTAACAAGGTTGCTGAGAAAGTAAACAACGACCCACGCCTAGGCGGTAAGTTGAAAGTGGTATTCATCCCTGACTACCGTGTAAGCATGGCTGAAATGTTGATTCCAGCTGCTGACGTTTCTCAGCAAATCTCTATGGCAGGTAAAGAAGCATCAGGTACAGGTAACATGAAGATGGCTCTTAACGGCGCACTTACTATCGGTACGATGGATGGTGCTAACGTTGAGATCCGTGAAGAAGTCGGTGACGAGAACATCTACATCTTCGGTCTTGATGTTGATGGTGTGAAACGCACGCAAGCTGCAGGTTACAACCCATACGACTACTACAACGCTGACCCACTATTGAAAGCATCTCTAGACCTATTACTAGGTGATGAGTTCACTCCAGGTCAACCAGGTCTACTACGTGCAACGTACGACAGCCTACTTGACGGTGGTGACCCATACCTATGTCTAGCAGACTTCGCATCTTACGTGAAAGCGCACGAAGACATGAACAAACAGTACCAAGACCAAGCTGGTTGGGCTAAGAAAGCGATTCTTAACACCGCATTGGTTGGTAAGTTCACATCAGACCGCTCAATTCGCGATTACGTGAACAACATTTGGAAACTAGAATCAGTTTCTCGTTAATAAATAAAATTAAGGTACCTCAGTTCCTCTAGGGACAGAGGTACCTTGGCTTTTTACTTTAAAAATTAATAATAACCCTACCGATTTGAAGGTTAAGAGAAGTCCTTCGGAGAGAGCGATGACAGAACAAACAGCATTAAAACAAGTTGCTGAGATGGCAAGAATAGCCGACAGCTACGTAAGTGCGTGGGGCGACGAAGCCAGAGTTGAGGACGAAACCATTCTTCGTCTGCTTGCGTCTTTAGGCTACGACACGACTAATGATGAATCACTACTAAAATCTGCAGAGAAAAAGCATAAGAAGGAAGTGCTAGACCCTGTACTGGTTGTTAAAGACGGTGATGCCGTTGAAGTAGAACTTCATTTAGGTGTGAGCGCGAGAGAAAGCGATTTCAGCTGGCGTCTAGAGACTGAGCAAGGAGAAGTACTTGAAGGCTATCTTCAATCTCAGATCGTTCGTGATGAACGTGCTGAGGGTGGCCCTTTAGTATTTGCGTTACCAAACAACCTTCTATGGGGTTACCACAAGCTTTACTTAGAGCGTAAGCGCCGTAAAGCACCTTACGAGATGACACTTATCCGTACTCCACGTGCTTGTTACAAACAAAGCGCGATTGATGAAGGTAAAAAGCTTTGGGGTCCAAGTATCCAGCTTTACACGCTTCGTACTCAGCATAACTGGGGTATCGGTGATTTTGGTGACCTTAAACAGCTTGTAGCGGATATCGCTGCACGTGGTGGTGACTTTGTGGGTCTTAACCCAATTCACTCATTGTTCCCTGCTAACCCAGAAGGTGCGAGCCCATACAGCCCATCTTCTCGCCGCTGGTTGAACATTCTTTACATCGACGTTAGCTCTGTCGCAGAATTTGCGCTAAGTGCAGATGCACAGCAAATCGTTGGTGGCTCTGAGTTCCAAGCACGCCTGCAAAAAGCGCGTGAGTCACACTGGGTGAACTACACCGAAGTGGCTGAGCTTAAGATGAGCGTATTGCCACTGCTATTCGATGAGTTCAAATCTCGTCACCTAGACAAGCAGTCTGAGCGCGCAAAACTATTCCTAGACTTCGTTGAGGCAGGCGGTGAAAGCCTACTTCATCAAGCCGCATTCGATGCGATCCACGCTGAGCTTCACGCAGAAGACAGCAACATGTGGGGTTGGCCGGTATTCCCAGAGAAGTACCGTCGTTTTGAAAATGCAGCGACTCAAAAATATATTGCTGATAACCAAGATAAAGTTCAGCTTTACATGTACTTGCAGTGGATTGCTGATGTTCAAATCAATGAAGCTCAAGCACTAGCAGAAGAGAAGGGTATGGCCGTTGGTCTTTACCGTGACCTAGCTGTTGGTGTTGCGGATTCTGGCTCTGAAACATGGGCAGACAATGGCAACCTAGTGATGGATGCGAGCATCGGTGCTCCACCAGATATCTTGGGTCCATTGGGTCAAAACTGGGGTCTACCTCCACTTAACCCACAAGTACTGCAAGCTACATCGTACGATGCATACATCAAGCTACTGCGTGCGAACATGAAGCACTGTGGTTCACTGCGTATCGACCACGTTCTAGGTTTGCTACGTCTTTGGTGGATTCCAAAAGGTGAAAACGCGACGAAAGGTGCGTACATCTACTACCCAGTTGAAGACATGCTAGCAATCCTAGCGCTTGAGTCACACCGTCATCAATGTAGTGTTATCGGTGAAGACTTAGGTACTGTACCAGATGAAATCGTAGAGATCCTTCGTGACGCAGGCGTTCACTCATACAAGGTATTCTTCTTCGAAACAGCAGAAGATGGCGGCTTTATCTCTCCTGAGCACTATGCGGATCAATCGATGTCTGCACTATGTACTCACGATATGCCAACGCTACGCGGCTTCTGGCATTGCGATGACCTTAAAATGGGTCGTGAGATTGGTCTATATCCAAACGAAGAGCAGCTAGCAGGTTTATTTGATGACCGTTTAGAGTGCAAGCAAGGCATCATTGATAGTGTCGCGTGGCACGGTTACCTTCCTGAAGGTGTTGGTCGTGACGCAAGCCTAGTACCAATGGATGCTTACCTAAGCGAAGCACTGCAGCTTCATGTGGCTGCGGGCTCATCTGCACTACTCAGTGTTCAGCTTGAAGACTGGCTAGAAATGGATAAACCAGTAAACATTCCAGGTACGGTTAATGAGTACCCGAACTGGCGTCGTAAGCTGTCGATGAACCTTGAAGAAATCTTCGCTCAAGAAGGGGTAAATCGCATTGCTAAACGCCTAACGGAAGTGCGCGCGAAAGCCAGCTAATCACCGATTTTTAAATCGCTAACAAAGCACGATTCTTTTGGATATTTGTTCTGTCATCTCCAAAGAATCGTGCTTTTCTTTTTTCTGACGACTTGGATATATCATTTGCAAATTTATATTGTAAATTGTCGGTGAAATTGACCGATTGCACTGCAAAATTGGGTGCTTGTCACTTCCCGTACATCATGTTTCCAGTACAATGAAACCTTGCAGATAGCCCGCGTATCGCGGGCTTTTTATTTCTTGCCCCCGACGTTTTAGCCACTGGCTAAGACTCAACAATAAAAAGGGGGGGCAGAGTGTTAGGTCGAGGGAGATGAACGTTGAACAAAAAAGGGCTTAAAAGACAACAAAAGGCGTACGATCTACTCTCGAGTGCATCGTTTGCTGACCCATTCTCATTCCTAGGTCCATACCTACAGGATGAGACACATGCGCTTAGAGTTTGGATGCCAGGCGCAGACGCTGTCGCGGTTGTTTTGGAAGATGGCACAAGAATGCCAATGGTGCGAGATCAGGCGTCGGGGTTTGTCCTTGAATCGGACCTTGATTTACGATTTACCCATTATCAGTTGGCTGTCGATTGGAATGGCACTGAGCAGTTGCTCGATGATCCATACCAATACCACGGTTTATATGCCGAATACGAAGAGCTACACACGCCGAAAGAAATGTACCACCAGATGGGGGCACAATTCATTTCGCAAGAGAGAGACGGTAAGCAAGTCGAAGGTACCCGTTTCTTAGTGTATGCACCACATGCCTCTGCCGTCAGTATCGTTGGTAATTTCAACGCTTGGGACGGACGTCGCAACCCAATGCAGAGACTCGACTACGGGATCTGGGGGATTTTCATCCCGAATTTGCCAGAGGGCACTCAATACAAATTTGAGCTAAAAGGTCCTGATGGTGAAGGTCTGCCACACAAGGCGGATCCATGGGGTTTCTACTCTGAGCAGTACCCATCATTTTCTTCAGTTACTTATAATCATGATCGTTATGACTGGCAAGATGCCAATTGGCAGCAGCGCCCGGTCACAGAAAAACGCAAAGAAGCCCTGTCATTCTATGAGCTGCACGCTGGCTCTTGGAAACGTAATGACAACGGTGACTTCCTAAATTATCGTGAACTTGCCGACGAGCTGATCCCCTATTTAACCGATATGGGCTACACCCACGTTGAATTGATGCCAGTTTCTGAGCACCCGTTCTACGGTTCATGGGGCTATCAGCCAGTAGGTTTGTTTGCACCAACCAGTCGTTTTGGTTCACCAGATGACTTCAAGTACTTTGTTGATCAGTGTCACCAAGCGGGCCTTGGTGTAGTACTGGATTGGGTTCCAGCACACTTTCCATCGGACGATCACGGCTTAGCGAACTTTGATGGTACGCCACTGTTCCATGATCCGGATCCACGCCGCGGTTGGCACCAAGATTGGAACTCGTACATTTATGACCTAGGTCGTGAACATGTTCGCCGCTTCCTAGTATCCAATGCGTTGTACTGGTTTGAGCAATTCCATATCGATGGTATTCGTGTGGATGCCGTTGCATCGATGCTTTATCTCGATTACTCGCGTAGCCACGATCAGTGGATTCCGAACATTGACGGTGGTCGAGAGAACTATGATGCGATTGCAACACTGAAGTGGATGAACGAAGAAGTGTATAAACACTTCCCGAATGCCATGACGATCGCCGAAGAATCTACCGCTTTCCCAGGCGTATCTGCGCCAACTTTTGCGGGCGGTCTAGGCTTTGGATTTAAGTGGAATATGGGTTGGATGCACGACAGTCTATCGTATATTCAAGAAGATCCAATTCACCGCAAATACCACCACGATACCATCACGTTCCCGCTTGTTTATGCTCACAGCGAAAACTATGTACTGTCTTTATCGCACGATGAAGTGGTGTACGGTAAGCGCTCGATCCATAACAAGATGCCAGGTGATGAGTGGCAGCAAACAGCGAACCTACGCGCTTATCTTGGTTATATGTACGCTCAGCCAGGCAAGAAGCTAAACTTCATGGGCGCCGAGTTCGGTCAAACGGGTGAGTGGAACCACGATGACCAGCTTCAATGGTTCTTGCTTGATTTTGAGCGCCACCAAGGTGTGAAAGCACTAACGAAAGACTTGAACTTGCTGTATCGCGCTGAAAAAGCTCTGTTCGATCAAGACTCAGATCCGAAAGGTTTTGAGTGGCGACTACAAGATGCTGCAGAAGCGAGCATCTTGGCGCACGAGCGTATCAGTGAAGATGGTGAACGTGTATTGGTTGTCAGTAACTTTACGCCAGTTCCTCACGAAGCATTCCGCTTGGGTGTGCCATTAGCAGGTCGCTATGAGTTACTGTTAAGTACCGATGATGCCTTGTATGCAGGTAGTGATTTTGGCGTTGTTCAAGTGGCAGAGACTGAGGCTGTAGAGAGTGAATCTCAACCTCAATCGCTATCACTTAAACTGCCACCACTATCAACGGTATTCTATAAATACCGAGGCTAAACGTCGTTAGGCCCTTTAGCGGAATTCTCCGCTAAAGGGCTTATTAGAATCCCGTCGAGTACTTCGCTTCTATTTCGGCTATTTTCTTTTCGATATCTTTAAGTTGTTGTCTCAACCTGATGAGCTCGGCTTTGTCTTTCGGCGTGACTGCCAATTTTACCGTCCCAACTCCGCATGCCTCGCGAGTGTCATGGCTAAACTTTGTAAACCCGTCAAGCGATACAGAGTATTCAACAAATTGGCTCTGTTCTTTGTTTGATGCTCTTACATCTACGTTCTTGCCTTGTTTACTTTGCAGTATTAAGCGATTAATAAGCGCTAAATTCTCTTTCGTCGCTCTCACAAACCCAGACTCTTTGCTATTCGAGAACAACTGTCCCTCAAAAAAAAGTGGCTCGTTTTGGTCGACTCGAAACGCTAGATCAACTTTAGCGTTTTCATTGTCGAGCTCCTGAGCAAGGCCAAACGTGACAAGGAGCTTAGAGCGGTCATCGCAGCGTATACCAAAAGTAGTGAACTTATTGTCGACTAAATCCCCAAAACCCCATACTCGATGGGTTTCAATTCGATCAAACTTATCGATATTGTGTTCGTTAAACCAACTTGCATAGGTAGCAGTAGGTGCCGAGACAAGAAGGGCTAACAGCATTAGATACATTTTCACTCGTACTATCCCAGCTTGGTAATTAATTCTCGTTTTTGCATCTATAAGGTTAGGTACCTAGTTGATTTTATGCCAGTTCTGTCAGTGGAGAACCTAGAATTCTCGGCTACACTGACTAGTATTATCTGTTTATATCAGCAAGTTAGACACTTGTCTGAGCGATACTGACGAAAAATTAGGGGATATTAATGATTACAGCACTTTATGCGTCACTGCTTGCCGCTTTGATGATTTGGTTATCTTTTCAAGTCATCAAGCAACGCAGGTCTAACCAAGTCGCGTATGCTGATGGAGGTGTTGAATCGCTGCAGATTGCGCGCAGTGCACAAGGCAATGCCGTTGACTATATTCCGATTACGTTAATTTTAATGGCTTTGGTTGAATATAATGGTGCGCCAGCAGTTTGGATACACGTTATTGGGGTAAGCTTTATGGTGGGGCGTTGGATGCACGCGGATGGTATTCTCAATAAGCGCTTTAAAGGTCGCGTTAGAGGAATGAAGGTGACAATTTTTGCCATGGCGGGTTTGATTGTCTCTAATCTTTTTTTATCTTCCGTTCGATAGGCTACTTTGATGATGCGCTCGCTCCTGCCACCCGCATGGGTGATGGTCTCAATAGGCCTTATTCTGAACGTCATGGCTATTGTGTTGTCTAGCCAGGTGCTAGATAAAATGTCGAGTGACATTGCGATGATTCAGGAGCGCAAAGAAGCCAACTTATACTCGATGCAACTGGCATGGAATCAGGTGGAAACTTTAGAGAGAAAGCGTGAAGCTCTGCTAATACATTTAGACGGTAATAACATCGATCCCGATATAGCCGATATGTTAAGGGTTCAGCTATCTCAGTGGGTTACGGCACAAGTCCCACCGATCCACAGTAAACACCTCAACGATTTAATGGCCATGATCAATAGTGCTCAAGACACGCAACGTGAACTCATCGATGAGCTTTATCTTGATAATCTAGGGCTATCTGAAACGCTTGCGAGTATTGAAGAGGAAATGGCGTATTACAAGAACATTGCTGTTTTCCTGCAGATTTTGGGGCTTGCTCTGATACTCGCTCGCGATCTGTCTCGCCGATCATTGCCAAATTGATATACACTTAGAACTTACTTTTGCAATTAATGAAATAAATATGCTCACCCGTTCTGATGATTTAGAAATACTGCTGTCTGTTATTGATAGCGGTGGCTTTTCCGCGGCCGCAGAGGCTCTAGATATTCAAGTTGCGAAGGTCTCTCGCAGTGTCAGTAAGCTTGAAACTCAGCTAGGTGTAACGCTTCTTAATCGAACCACGAGACGTATTGAGCTCACCGATGAAGGTAGACAGTTTGTCGATGGGGTTAGAGAGGGTCTGCGTATTCTTCAGCAAACTGAAGAGGATATTGTCGCAAGAGGTGAGCTTCCAAAAGGTCGCCTCAGGGTCGATGCCGCCAGTCCTTTTGTACTTCATCAATTAGTACCGTTGGTTGCCGAGTTTAATAAGGAATATCCTGATATAGAGTTAGAGCTAACCTCCAACGAAGGCTTCGTGGATTTGCTGGAGAAGCGGACGGACGTCGCGATTCGAATCGGTAAACTCACGGACTCAACTTTGCACGCCAAGCCGCTCGGAAAAAGTCTGCTCTTTCTCGTGGCCTCTCCCGATTACCTAGCTCAGCGAGGATATCCGAAATCGGTCAGCGATCTTGGTACTCACAGCTTAATAGGGTTTGTGGGCGCTAAGGTGTTAAACCAGTGGCCGCTGCCTGGTACTCCGACGATTCAACCCAGCATGGTTTCTAGCAATGGTGAAACCGTCAGACAGCTTGCGTTGGCAGGTAATGGTATTGCTTGTATGTCTGGCTTTATGGTCAAAAAGGATATTGAGGAGGGCAGGTTAGTGCCATTGCTTGAGTCTGATAAATTGACGACCACTGGCCGTGAACAAGTTAACGCCGTGTACTATCGCTCGTCTTCTGTCGCAAGGCGTATCACGGCTTTTATTGAGTTTATTCAACCTAGGTTATCGCTCTAGCTTTATTCCTCCTTATAGGAACATGGCTTTTGCGATTTTGACAAAAGCCATTTGCGATTATTGCTCTCAATCTTAACGTTACTCATGGCTAAACTGTCCCCATTACGATATTGAGGACATACGACATGATCTTTTCTAACTTCAACTACGATCAACTTGAGTTAAGCAATCGCATTGCAATGGCGCCTATGACACGCTCGCGCACGACTCAGCCGGGCGATGTACCGAATGACATGATGGCAACCTACTACGCACAGCGCGCTAATGCAGGTCTGATCATCACTGAAGGTGCGCCTATCTCGGTTATTGGACGGGGTTACTCGATGACGCCGGGTATTTATACTCAAGAGCAGATCGAAGGCTGGAAAAAAGTGACTAAAGCCATTCATGACCAAGGTAGTAAGGTGTTTGTTCAGCTTTGGCACGTGGGTCGTCGTAGCCATGAATCTATCACGGGTGAGCAGGTCCTTTCGTCGTCAGCGATTAAAGAAGCCGATCAGGTCTTTGGCCCACTACCTGAAGGTGGTTTCGGCATGATTGAAACTGGCGTGCCTCGCGCTATGACGGAGCAAGATATTCAGCAAACCATCGCCGATTATGTCCAGGCAGCAAAAAATGCGATGGAGGCTGGCTTCGATGGCGTTGAGATTCATGCAGCGCACGGTTATCTGATTGACCAGTTTATGCGTCTTTCAAGCAACAAGCGCACAGACCAATACGGTGGCTCACAAGAGAATCGCGTTCGATTCTTGGTTGAAGTAATGCAAGCTGTTGTGAATGAGATTGGCGGTGACAAAGTGGCAATCCGTGTCTCTCCACACGTAATGGAAGGGTTCGCTGATAAAGATCCTGAGATTGTTGATGTCGTGAAAAAGGCGTTGATCGCATTGGCACCGATGAATCTCGCCTACGTGCACTTCTCAGAGAACATCTCGCGCTACGTGGAAGCGCCAGAGTCGTTCCGTAAAGAGGTTCGTGATATCTACCCAAATCCAATTATGATTGCGGGCAAACTGACCAAAGAGAGTGCAACAGCGCTACTAGAGAACAACTATGCGGATCTTGTTGCGTTTGGTACACCTTATGTGACCAACCCAGATCTTGTGGCGCGTTTCAAAAACAACTGGCCGCTGGCCGAGTTTGATGCTGATGCTCGTTTAAGTTTGTATGGCGGCGATGAAAAAGGGTATATCGACTACCCTGAGTACCAATAAGACTAAAAGCTAAACTGAGCAGAAAGGCGAGTGTTCGAAGTTGAACCCTCGCCTTTTATTTTTCTATTGAAGTTCAGTTATTAGTACGTTTTCGAGACTGACATCATCCAGTGAGTTTGTACTGTGTTGGTGTCTATTGATGGTCACTCATTTGGGTTGCTAGCTAGGAGTGAACCGTGTTCTATGCCGTGTTCCTATAGGACCCATTTTGTTCGCAGTACAAAATTCATTCAGACTTGGTTTTTTACGCGCCCTATCGATTGATAGTGCCGAAAGCTCTAGCAAGCTACCTGTGAGAAACCATTTTATGAGAACGTTAATTTTGTTTTGTATCACTCTAGTCGTTGGGGGATGTGCTGTTGTGGAGCCCACGCCAGAGAATGGATGCGACCCTTCAGGAGTTCAAGCCAGTCACAATGAAGCTAATGCTCTTGCTGCACTATCCTTGGCAAGTTTCGCTGCTGGTGGAAGTAACCATTCAGGGCTCTCGGCGCATGCGGTGACGGCTGATCAGCAAGCGGAAATCATTAAGCTCAAAGTCGAGCTATGTGAACAGCAATTAGAACAGTCGAACCAGCCTTAATAGACCAGTTCGACAGGCAATGGGGGATTTGGAACAAAGTGTCCGTGATTAACTTAATGTTTGTGTGAGGGTACCAAGCGTATCAGTTAGATCTATACGAGCCTTGCAACCGTTGATGAGAGTCAGGTTGGGAGGTCGATGACCAATGTCGAGATCAATCATTACAGGTATGTCGAGCTCTTTTAAGTGAGTTTCTAAAGCCTCATAGTAGCCTAGGTCGTTTGGGTTGCTCGAGTCAGGGGCCGCATTGCGTCCAATGAGCAGCGCGCTAATATTAGAAAATATGCCGCGAAATTTCATGCTGAGCAGCGTTCTAACCACTTCTGTCGGCGGCATTTCTGCATTCTCTAAATACAAGACAATGCCTTCGGGAAATCTGTTTGCGAACGCGTCTAGATCGAGATACTCAGTACCAAACAGGTGCGATAAGGTGTCCCAGCATCCGCCTATCAACCTTCCTTCCACTGCACTTCCTGATTTCGGCTTGTTGAGCCAGCGCCATTGTGTTGGAGTGTCGAGATTTAGTCCTGATGCTGGTGCGTTGACAAAGTCGGGCCATCGACTTGCATAGTGAGTTTGCTCCGTTTGTATGAAGCTTTCGCCTAATGGGGTGCCTAAATTGGCGATGGTGCTTGAAGTCAGTGGGTCAATCGCATTTGGCGAGAGGTCCATTAAGTTCGAGCAATGGGCGGTTGCCCAGCCAAGTTTACTCGCGAAGACCGCAGAGATGGTACTGACATCTGAAAAACCGAGAATCCACTTAGGGCGAACGGTATTGAGTTTTTTAAAGTCGATAAGTGGCAGAAGCTCCATCGCGACTTCTCCACCCCACGGTGGGTAAATAGCATCAATATGTTCGTCCAGTAACATAGACATTAACTCATCCGCTCGTTCAGTCGCGGTACCACTAACATGCTTCCCTTCATCGAAAAGACAATTGCCAATCACAAGGTTGAAGCCGAGAGATTCAAGGTGCTTAGTTACACATTTGAAGCGTGAAAGATGCTGAGGCGCGATGCCAGAGGAAAAGGCGGTGATACCTATGGTACTGCCGGCTGATAGAGATTTCGGGTACTGCATGAACGGCTCCGATGTTAGCTATGGTAGAGCCAGACTATCTGCTTAGTTTCATAAATACAATGAGTTAACAACGATTGGGTCGCTTAGTTTAAGATGCTGCTCCGACAGATAACAGAGCAGCATAATTGTCCTTGTTAGCGTTTATCTAGCGCTGCTGTTTGTCTAGCGCGGTAAGGCCAATGAGCAGAGGGTTAGGGATAGGGTTGCCAAGCTCAGGCAAAGGGCGTTCGCTGCTATCACCGTAGCCAATTTTGAAGCGAACTCGATTGAGACAGATCTTGTCGATGCTTTCGCTGAGTAAGTTGAACTGTTTAAAGCGCTCTTTGAATTCAGGGTGCGATGTCTGATACGTTTTTACTTCATCTGCCAAATAGCCATAAAACAGTGCCTCTGAAATCCCTTCGCTCTCTAGCCAAGGAGAGACAAATCGTAGCACAGTAACAAAATGGCCAGTGAGCAAATCATGAACCAAATAGTGCGGCGGCAAACGGGTGAGGTTGTCTTGAATGCTTTGCTCTAGGGACGCCAGTTCGGGGTACGGTTGATCGACCAGTCGAAGATCTCCATGGAAATCCTTGATAATACAACCAGTCGGAATGTTATCTTCCAATACAAGTGTCACGTTTTGACCATGGGCAACAAGACCGACACCATAGCGACACATTAGATGGTAAATTGGTATGACAACATGCCGAAACATAGCGCGTAACCACTGTTCATGAGACAGGCCTGATGAAGCGATAAGCTCATTAATACACGCATTACCTTGCCCATCGTCTTGCATGAGTGTCGCCATAGAGAGAGGTCGCTGGTTGTCACTCAGCACCGCCTCAGCACGCTCTCGCCAAATACAGCCAAGCATTTCGCTGTAGCGGTATGCGCCTTCGATCTTGGATTGGTAGGGGTGAGGGCAGTAAACACCCCCTAACTCTTGTTGAACATGAAGGCCGTTTTTCTTTAGGAGAGGATCACGGCTTGCGATGTTTGCTAGCCATTTGGAAATCTCTGGTCCCTGCTGAATGTACTTTCCGGGTATGCCTCGATAGCAAGAGGTGTTGAGTATGGTGAGCGCGGTTTTCACATCATATGGCACTGAGTGGTCTAACGTGCTCAGAGTACGAATGGATTGTTGAGGGATCCAGCTTCCGCCAAGCAAGCCGAGATCAATGATGTCTTCATCTTGGAGGTACTCTTGGAACTGAACAGTAATAAAGCGCTGGTATTGCCATGGATGAACGGCAAGCACGAGATATTCATTCAGTTCGCGCTGTGGGATCTTGGTGACAATGTCTGAGTAATCATGCTCAGACATTGTTTTGCTTAGTACATCAAGCGGAGTAAGGTCAGAGCGAAAGCCGAAGTGACACAAATGCTTCTTGATAGCGATGTATCTGAGTTGGAAGCCTTCGCTTGTTTCTGGTGAGTACCGCGCAAGTTCTGCTTCTCCCCAACCTAATCGGCCTTTATTAGCAATGATTTTAGGGTGTGCATCGAGATATTTTTGCCTTTGAATTTCAGAGCAATAGACAATATCTTGGGTCGTCACTTTATCCAATGTCTCCGATCGCTTAATTTCACTGAACAGCGTTTGCTGTATTTCTTCTAAAAGACCCGACAGATCAATATCATTAATCGAAACTGTCTTTTGTAGATCAATTAAAAGCTGAGTAATTGTAGGGTTATTTTCGTCGTTACATTTAATTGAGCCAGCAATTGGGTTTCTCATCCCCCAAATACTTTGCTTTGCTTGATAAGACCAGCGTTGTCCATTTAAAACAATCTCTATATTTTCAATGCCTTCTTTAGTCTGCATTAGAGTATCGAATTCAAATAAATCCTCAAAATCTAGCTCACTAAATGCTTTAGCCATTAGCTTCTGGTTAGCCACTTCCCAACGTTGGTTTCTCACTACTATGAACCTCTTCTACGCTATCTATCTGATAATGCTATCAATATAAATGTTAAACAATTTATAGATAATGTATTGACAAACGATAGTGAGATCAACAATCATAGTGATAATTATTATCATTAACGTAACTTTTGTTGCACTCTTGTAGCCATGTGGATGTTAGGTGCCCTGCTCTCAATGGGGCTAAATCAGACTTTATTATTTAGTTTTCTGCCGTATGTAGCAGATGTGTTAGGCATATCTGGTAGTTCGTTAGAATGGTCTGGCGTCATAATTTTATTGAACGTGAATTTGCTGAGTTATTTTATTGGTTCAATCTATTGGCCTAATAAAATAACAAGTGATGGTTTTGCTATTAGCGCTCGTCTTGCCTTTGCGGGTTATGCTTTAGTTAGCGTGATTTTTATTGTTGTATTAACGCTATTGTCGTTTGATTTATCTTGGCATTGGTTATCTTTGATTATTCTTGGTACGACAAGATTTGCAATGGGGTATTTTTCCAGTGCATTTCTCCCTATTGCTCATGGATATATATTGGCTCAGAACCATGACCATGCTTCGCAGTATAAACAGCTCTCTAGAGCAAGCAGTGCACTAACACTCGGTCGTTTAATCGGACCGGGCTTAGCGCTTATCCCCATAAATTGGCTGCTGATATTGGTGATACCGCTTCTCCCCATGTTGTGGAGTTACTTCCAATGTCCGTCTACTGACAACAATAGACAAGACCACAAGCATCAGGCCTTGCCTGTTATCCAAAGGCTTAAACTTGTCCCAATTTGGACGCTCATTTGTGCTCTGCTCACCACCGCTTGGGTTGCAAGTTTTCAGTTAGCGCTAGCTCCTGAGGTTCACCGTCTGATTCCTACGCCTGCTGAGGCGAGTCACCAATTGGCGATGTTTCTACTCGGAGTCTCGGTCGTCGCCTTATTTGGTCAGGCTGTGCTTATGCCCTTACTCGCCAAATTTATTAGGGTGCGTATCAGCTTGATGGTTCTTGGGCTGCTTGTATTCACCGTTTTAATCATCTCCAAACCAGCGACTTACCCAGTTTTAGTGATGGCAGGAGTGGGCTTGGCATTGGCGGTGTCGGCTCTTCCTACTTGGTATAGCCAAGTAACGTATCACAATGCGGATGAGCGCATAAGCAAGGTATCTGTCAGCGGTTTGATTGCTCAAAGCCACTCCATAGGGCATCTGCTCGGAACGGGAGCCACGGCACTGTTTTTGTCCCTGGGCGTAAATGCGCTCTATGCATCAGCCCTATTTGCCTTACTTCTTTTGATCTCGATGTGCGCTATCGGTAGCACGTCATTGTCACCTTCAACTATGTCTATATCAGAAAAATAAAGGAACATTATGAACACTCTAGTGAGAAAGGGACTTCCCCTAAGCTCCTTAGCTCTTTTAGTCCACAGCACGGTTTACGCCGAGCCAAAGAACGATCTGGATACTGTGATTGTCACGGGTACTAAGATTCAAACCACGATTGCAGATTCTGCAACCACTATGTGGGTAATTGATCAAAAAGAGCTAGAAAAGCACATCAATGCCGGGACGGATTTGAAAGGTGCATTAGGTCGCTTAATCCCAGGGGTTTGATTTTGGCAGTGGTAGTCGAACCAACTATTCACAGAATCTTCGTGGCCGTTCTGCGCTAGTCATGATCGACGGCGTATCGCTTAACTCGACACGTGAAATCAGTCGTCAGTTTGACAGTATTGACCCCTTCAATATTACTCGAGTTGAGGTGTTATCTGGTGCCACGGCATTGTTTGGCGCGGGTGCATCGGGCGGTATCATCAACATCATCACCAAGAAAGGAGAGGCTGGCGACACCAAAGTGGAAGCGCGAGTCGGAGGTGTATCTGGCTTTAACAGCAGTGAAGATCTGACTAAACAAGCGGCGCTCGCTATCTCTGGTGGTAATGAGACTGTTGCGGGTCGACTCTCTGTCGCTTATGAGGGCAAGGGGGCCGCTTATGATGGTGACGGTAACATGATCATGCCAGATATCACTCAGACCGATATGCAGTTTAACCAAGCTATCGATGTCATGGGTAATCTGGAGGTTAATATTGATGAGCAGCAATCGCTTTCTCTAACAGCGCAGTACTACGATAGTCAGCAAGATACCGAGTATGGCGCTTACCTTGGTCCTAACCTAGCCGGTCTATTTGGTTTTCCTGAGCTTATTGAGATTCGTAAAGGACTTAAGCTCGATGAACAACCACATACAGAGCGCGTCTTTGTGAATGCGCAATACAAGCATGACAGTGTGTTAGACCACGCCTTGCTTGCTCAGCTTTACTATCGCAGCGAATCATTAGGCTTCTTCCCATTCCCTGATACAACGACACCGATGTACGGTTCCTCAGTTCAGGATACCAGCATCTTTGGCGGTAAGCTGATGCTGCAAAAAGAGTGGCAAGATGTGGCACTAAATTACGGTGGTGAGTACGCCTCGGAAACCTTCAGTGCAAAGCAGCGCGTATTTGATCTGCAAAAAGCGATGGCGTCTGGTGCGATGGAGTTTGAAAAGCTTCGTGAACTGCAACGCTACCCTAATATCGATACGCAAAACGCAGCACTGTTTGCTCAGGCTAACTGGCGCGTGGCAGAAGATTGGTTACTAACCGGTGGCGTGCGCTATCAGAAAACCCGTTTTGATGTCAGTGACTTCGTTGGTCTATCGCAGCAAGAGTATGTCGCTGCGGGATTACTATCTGGTGCCGACGCCATTCCCGGTGGCAGCTCATCAACAGACGTTTGGTTGTTTAATGCTGGTGGTGTCTACGACTTAGCGGATAACCAACAGTTATGGGCGAACTTTAGCCAAGGATTTAACGTACCGGACCCTGCCAAATTCTATGGAAAAGGCACCTATGATCTGACATCCAACCCAGGACACGCAACACTAACTAACAGCGTTAGCATCAATAATACTCCGCTACCTGGCGTGAAAACGAACTCGATCGAGCTGGGTTGGCGTGCCAGCAGTAATAACTATCAAACTCAGATTGCAGGCTACTACTCGCTATCGGATAAAACGCAGAAGATTAATACCAGTGATCTGACGTTAGACGTCGGCAGTGAAGAGAGCCGAATCTACGGTATTGAAGGCCAGTTTGATTACTACTTCACTCAGAATATTTACGCTGGTGTACAAGGTCAGTGGATTCGCAGCGAAGAGAAGAACCAAGGTGCTTGGCAGGATATGACCGTTCAGTTTGCTAGCCCATCAAGCGCGGTAACTCGCGTTGGTTACGACAATCTTGATTATGGTGTGGAAGTGTTCTTGCAGTCACTGGCTGACTATGAAGATGCCGATAACAACAAGCTAAATGGTTACAACATCGTGGGTTTGTCTAGCTACTACATGCTGCCTGTTGGTCAGATCAACTTCGGTATTGAGAACTTATTCAATACAACATACGAAACGATCTGGAGTCAACGAGCACAAGTATTGTACAGCGCGGTGTCGGCACCAGAATTGTTCAAATACAACGGTCAGGGTCGAACCTTCGCGCTTAGCTACAGTGCTGAGTTCTAGTCAAATTCTTGCTCACCTTCGCACGAGGAGGTGAGTATCTAGATTGACCTTAAGAACGACAATCTTCTATCAAACGTCAGTTGGCTTAAGACATATAACAATGAAACAAGAACTTAGTTTTCTATACCAGCGCGTGTCCTATCACGTGCATGAAATGCGCACGCCTGCGCCCGACAACCAGCAAATGCAAGCCATTCTTCAGGCTGCAATGAGCACTCCAGATCATGGCAGATTAAAACCTTGGCATTTCTTGGTGATCGAACCATCACAGATTCCTGACATGATCAGCCACTTACGTGATGCGTGGCTCGCACACGACAAACAGGTATCTACCGCACAAGCGAATCGACTGGCGGACTATCTCGCCAAGGCACCAAGCCTAATTCTGATTTCTGCGCAGGTGCAAGACCATCGCGAAGTGAGCAAACAAGATCAACTGCTCTCTGCGGCGGCAGCGTGTCAGATGACCTTACTCGCCGCCGATCAACTTGGTTTTGGCGGCGTTTGGTACTCCACCGATGCGATTGAGCTACCGGGTATTCGACAGTTACTCGGACTCACGGAAGTACACGTCCCTGTGGGCTTTATGGTGTTTGGGACCCCAGTAGAAAAACGAACTAAAAACAGAGGCAGTGTGAGCGCACATACTCAAGTTTGGCACGGACCTAACCAAGTCACCCATTGGTTAGACGAGCATTAAGGATTAGCAAAACATGACACATTCACTGACTTTTCAGTCCTTCTTTAACAGTTTATTCGTCGATATGCAGGGAAGCACGGATCTCTGCCAAATCAACAACAAAGCGATACAGTGCGCAACCTTTGAGCTTAATAATGCCCAGCTTTGGTTGCCACTTAGTTACTGCTCACCAACAGGTCGTCATCGGTATGAGGGGACGCTTTACCTCAATCAAGATGATCACTGCCAGCCTCTATCTTTCCCAGAAGCGCTAGATTGGGTGTTAGCGAGCTACGATGATGGCGATGCAGCAAAGCGAGATCGACTCATTCAGCGCGTTGGTGCATCGGATGAGTTTGTTCAGCGAGCGAGTCAATCTAAGCAAAAGCGTGGTGCTGGCGAGCCAGTGACCTTTATCGAATCGGAACAGTCACTGATTGGTGGGCATAGCATGCACCCAACACCAAAAAGCTGTGCGCCACTGACTCAAGAGCAGCAAGCAGTATACCTTCCAGAGTTTGAAAACAGTTTTGAGATAGAGTGGTTTTCCGTCGCGAAAGATCGCCTGATGTCAGAGTCGGTTGGGGAATCTGCTCACTCCAAACTGGAGACGCTATTTAAGTTAAGCACTGTGGATAGCGAGCGACCGAATATCGCCGAAAATCATGTGGCTTTCCCAATGCACCCCTTGCAAGCAAAGGCGTGGCGAAAGAGTGATGACTACGCCGCGATGGGCTGTGACATGGTTGATTTGAACACAAGCAGCTCAGGGTGGCGAGCGACCTCTTCGACACGAGCGATTTATCATCCTGATATGCCCTGGATGCTCAAGGTTTCACTCCCTATCAAGCTAACCAACTCGCTGCGCTTGCTGTCGGTTAAGGAGGCAAAACGCGGTACTCTGTTTAGCCGTTTATTGGCGCATGAAGCCGGACATGAGCTTGCTCAGCGCTTACCAACGACAACCTTTATCGAAGAGCCTGCTTGGGCAACGGTCACAAACCCACAAGGAGAAGGTTTAGACTTGCCTTTGATTAGTTTGCGCGATAATCCATTCTTTGCTGAAAAACGAATCCAATCGGCGAGCGCTGCAGCCAATGAAGACCAAACTCATCTGCTTGCGACGGTTAATCAAGTTTGCGCAGGACAGCAGCAAGCTCAAGTTGTCAGTTGGATTCAGCAAGTCGCGAAGCGCGAAGACATTTCTCAACATCAAGCGGCATGCGATTGGTTTGGTGCATTTATGCAAAACGTCATTGCTCCACTTTGTGTCGCACGCAGCGATTACGGTGTGGTTATGCTTGCCCACCAACAGAATATACTTTTGCGAGTTGATAACGGAATGCCAGCGGGCATGATGTATCGCGATTGCCAAGGCAGTGGCGTGACAGAACTTGCTTTAGAGCGTTTTGCTTCAGTGTTTGAAGGTGAAAAGCCAGAATATTTCATGGAAGGTGAGTTTGTGAATCCTTATCTTGCCTATTATCTGATTGGTAACTCTTTGATCAACACAGTGGCAGCCATTGCAGCAAGCGGTATGGTGACAGAACAAGCGCTATATCAGGTATGCCAAGAAAAGCTAGCGGCATTGGCAGCAGCATCACCAGTAGACCCTAGCTTTTATAACTACTTGTTGAACTCAGATACCCTGCACTGGAAGCGGAACTTTTTATGTTTTGTGGAAGAACACAATGAAGCGACACTGAGCGACCCGACTAAGATCTATCGCGAGATCCCTAATCCGCTCAGTGAGGGCGCGCTCCCTGATTGCGTGAAGCCCCTACCAGATGGCTCTGACGTTGCTATCTATCCGTTAGCGACTAATCAATGGTCTTTTAAAACCAATGGGATTGAACGTGGTCTTTTAAGGGTAAATGAGACTAGCGGTGTTATCTCAGTCAAAGTCGATACTGACGACCCGCTTATCTATTGGTCTGGTCTAGAGCACGCTTTCTTTGCGCTGGATTGTCAACAAATCACCTGTGAACATGCACCTGAGTTTGTCCGAGGTTGTCTTGATACTGAGCAACAAATGACGAGAGCGAGTTTGTTGGAGCATGCGCCAATTTGGCATCGCCCAGATGATTACCCGACTGACGAGATTAGATTGGAAGCGAATAATGGTTTAACTCATCCAGCGAGACCCGCTAAGCCGGTAGACGTTTTTTATCAGCGCTATATCTATGGTCTGAATAAGGTGCTTACATTCCGAAAGGCGTCGCTTTCCAGAGATCTTGAGTGCTTCAATCGTTGGCACAACGATCCCGCGATTTCGCCTGTATGGGAGTTGGAAGGGTCTCATCAAGACCATATCGACTACTTAACTAAAATGGAAACGGATCCTCATCAGTTTCCTGTCATAGGTGAGTTTGATGGGGTGCCATTTGGGTACTTTGAAATCTACTGGACGGCAGAAGATCGATTAGGACCCTATTATCCAGCGCAAGACTTTGATCGTGGTGCTCACATGCTCTCGGCTAACCCGCGTTTTCGTGGTTGGCGTTATTTCTCTGTTTGGTCCAGAGGCATAGTGCACTACTGCTTCCTGGTTAACGCCCATACAAACAATGTAATGGGAGAGCCGAGAGCGGATAACAAAAAAAGTCCTCGCACTCACCGAACGGATTGGATTTGAGCATCTGTTTGATTTCGATTTCCCGCATAAGAGAGCGGCGATGCTGCAATGCAAGCGCGAACGCTTCTTTGAGTTTTATACGTCCCAGGCTAGGTAGGTAATAGAATGAAAACAATAGATTTTGATTTAGTAGGTGTCGGCATTGGCCCGTTCAACTTAAGTATTGCGGCATTGGCAGCACCGAAGTCAGAGATCAGCACGCAGTTTTTGGAGCGAAAGCTAGAGTTCGCATGGCATCCCGGATTGCTCCTCAACCATGCCAAAATGCAGACCTCTTTTTTAAAAGACTTAGTGACGGCAGTTGATCCAACAAGCCCGTACTCGTTTTTGAACTATTTGGTACAAAAGCAGAAGTTTTATCCGTTTACGGCACGCGGCGACTTTATGATTTCTCGTCTAGAGTTCTCAGATTATATGGCGTGGGTTGCGAAACAACTGCCAAACACCCAGTTTGATGCTGGGGTGAGTGATGTGCGTTTCGAAGGTGACCAATTTGTCATTCAGTCCAATGGGCAGACTCTCACTAGCAAACATCTTGTAGTAGGGACCGGAACCCAACCTGTCGTGCCGGATTGTGCAAGGGGTAAGCTGACCGACAACTGTTTCCACGCTCACGAAATGATGCAACGCAAACCTGATCTCCGCGGCAAGCGAGTGGTGATTATTGGTGGCGGACAAACTGGCGCTGACATCTTTCAGCACATCTTTGCGGGTGACTTTGGTAAGCCGCGTCAGCTTGATTGGGTATCGCGCCGAGCAAATCTTGAAGGGCTGGATGAGAGCTGCTTCAGCGACCAGTTCTTTATGCCAGATTACGTGAATCAGTTCTATCATCTGGACAAAGCGCAGCAAGCACGCGAAGTCTCTCGGCAAAAACTCACCAGCGACGGTATTACAGACGACTGCCTGAGTATCCTTTATCAGGCTTTGTATCATGACAAGTATGTGTTGCAAAACCCTAAGTGGTGGAGCATTCAGCCTCATCAGGAACTAGTAGGTTTAGAAACGGCAGATGAGCTAAACCAGCTCACACTCAAGCATGGGATTACTAATAATATTAAGGTATTACAGGCTGATGTCGTGATTCTTTGTACTGGGTTCAAGCGAGTGCTAGCGCCGTGTTTAGAGAACATTGCTGACCAGCTACAACTTGATGAGCTGGGGCGTCCTTTATTGAATGAGGATTATGCGGCGTTTTGGAAGCAGCCGACAGACAGCAAACTATTTGTCGTGAACTCGGGTACTCACAACCACGGTATTATTGAGCCCCAATTGAGCTTAGCCGCTTGGCGAGCGGCGACAATCCTAAATAGTGTCAGTGATAAACTGCTCTATAACAATACCAACTCAAGCAATATTATGGATTGGGATTTACACTCTTCTTCGAGTCCGCAGATAGTCCAAAATAGCAACCCGCGCGATATTGCATCGTGACAAGTGCACCGCAAACAGTAAGCCCCGCATTGAATGCGGGGCTTACTGGTGTTTGAAGGTTTCTCTGACTTACGCGCGCACTCTTAAAGAATGTGAATGCAAGTTGTAGGTGATCGCGGTTGTCTGCCCTTGTTGAATGATGTTGAAGCATACTTCGTTGTCATTCCAAGAGACATCACTAAGAGTCGTATCACCATCCGAGTTCGACATATCGTGCAGCACTATTGTATTCAATGTTGCCGCATCAGAGCGTACTAGCGTGTAGGCTAAATTTGACGTTGCTGGATTATCCGGTGCTTCACCAATCAATACATCACAAGGCGAATCAAAGCGCATGTGTTGCTTAAATGGCTGTTGACCTTCTATGTCGTAATGTCCGTTGTAAGCCTGAACCGAAGTTAAAATATGAGTCTCGGTCATCCGTTCTAGCGGTCCATTTAGCGGGTTTTTGCAAGATTCAAAGTCTTTAAGCTCAGAATGAGTGCCTCGAACATGGTAGGTCAAATCGAGCTGTTGTCTATGCGGGTTCGCTATGAAGTTTGCTTCAATGTACGCATCTCCCACACAAAATAGAATGCGTCTAAACATCACATTCTGATAAGAGGCGTTATCCCATTGCTCAATGGTGTGACTATCAACTTTCGCTGGTGGTTGATTCCAATCTGCTAACGTATCGATGACCTTACAGATCGGAGAGTCGGAGAAGTGCAGCAATGTTGGGTTAATTGGCGATTGGTTTTGCTGATTCACAACGAGTGTGTTGTGGGTGGCGGTATTTTTGTAGTAACCATAATGAAGCTCTGCTCCGTAACCAGTGGTACCTAGATCGGGCAGGATCTCTTTGCCATCACGCACCAAAATAAGGCCCAGTCGATCGTAGTGATCATGCTCACCGCCATAAGGGCTGTGCTTAAGAAGCATGGCGTTGTTTTGTAGTTGATCGCAATGAATCGTCACACCTGCTTGCGCAGTATGAATTGAGCGGCATTGTAACGGTAGCGCTGTCGGTAAAGTATCGACACCGTAGAGCAGTGCATCGATATTGTCGCGTGAGATGTTCTGATAGATGCTCGATAGAGCACTTGCAAACTCGTCACATGGGTATTGAGCGTAAGCGAACTCGAACAAATGAGAGTGCGTGATTTTCTCTTGCCCAGCAATACAATCGTTAAGGCGCGGGAAGTCGCCTGTATTTAGTACCAGGTTCAATGGAAACGTTAGCATCTTCAGGAAGTTCGGATTTGAGCTCACCGAGTAAGGGGTGTGATACGCCATTTTCTCGAAGTTCAATAGTGCCTGCAGGGCATAGTAATGATAATGGATTGAGCCTTCGAACCACATCCCCTCTTCGGTACAACCATTATTGAGTTGGTAGTGAATACCGTAGTCAGTATTCAGCGCGAATTCGATGTAGCGGCTTTCGTCGAGTATTAATCCGATCACACCGATAGTGGCATTGATTTTCATCTCATGGTTGTGCAACTGATCGGTACGATACTCCATCAAGAACTCAGCGCCTTCACGCAATAAACGCTGTTCTATGTAGTCACGTTCTTCGGCAGTAAACTCGGAGCGAACAAAATCATAGCCGCGAGCTAGATCCAAGTGACAATTGGCTTCACAAAGTGTTTGTGCATTCGCTTTACCTGGACCATTGTAGGGAATGCCACCATGCACTTCGTAGTCCGGATAATATTTGGCAGACTGCAGCAGGATTTCTTTTACTTTCTCAAGAAAGCGCGACTCCCCAGTAAGGTTCCAAAGTAGACCTAAGTCATAGCAAGCCTTTGCATTTAATCCGTTCAGCCAACGCCACCATGCACCGTCATAAGGTTCACCAGTAAACTCTTTGCCATCGACAGGACAGCAGTGAGAGTTAGGTTTGTTTCTATCCCAAGTCAGACGAACGCCGTGCTCGGGGCAAAAATAATAGAGGTTCCAGGTTGCACGACCGTCTGGTGGTACTAGTGTGTCGCTGTTGAGTACAACCTCATTATCTTTAATTAGTTGTGAAATAGTCTCTTCAGAGGCGCGCTGTCTAATGGTTTGGATTTGTTGTTCACTGAATTGGATCATTGTGCGTCCCCTGTGACTTCATGTTGAGGAAAGTTGAAATAGCGCAGTGCATTGTAATAACAGATATTTTGAATCGTTTGTTTGAGAAGACTCTCATCGTTGGGCAATTCCCCACTCTCTACCCAAGATGCGAGGAGGTTACATAGAACGCGGCGGAAGTATTCGTGACGACTCATTGAGAAAATATTTCTCGAGTCCGTTAACATGCCCACAAAGCGACCGAGCACTCCGAGGTTTTTGAGCGTGGTTAGATGAGCCTCCATGCCATCTTTGTGGTCGTTAAACCACCACGCTGCGCCAAACTGAATTTTTCCGGCTGCGGTATCGCTGTCTTGGAATGCCCCAGCAATACAGCTGAGTAGGGCGTTGTGATTTGGATTGACGCTGTAGAGGATGGTTTTTGGTAGTTGGTCACTGGCATCGAGCGCGCTGAGCAGTTGTGTTAGCCCTTCGGCGATCAAACGATCATTAATCACACTGAATCCAGTCCCACCTCCGAGAGCCAGCTTTCTTCTCTCGTTCACATTGACGAGCACACCGATATGAACTTGCATTGCCCAGCCGCGCGCATGGTATTGCTTACCAAGTTCCTGAAACAGATAGGTTTTGAACTGAATGACTTCTTTGTCTGTTAGGGGTTGTTGCTCGAGGACTTTTTGGAAAATGTCTGATGCTTTGTTTTGGCAGCAAGACTCAAATTCAACGATAGTCAGCCCAAGGTCAGAGAGTCGACAGCCCAAGTTATGGAATACGTCCATTCTTATCGTGATGGCATGCATCAGATCACTAAGGGACGTTATGTCGCATTCCGTTAGGTGTTCTAATGTATTGATAATGCGGCGATAGCTTTCGACATCGGTAAAACCAAACAGATCATCAGCTCGAAATGTCGGTAGTACGTCTACCTCGAAATCAGACTCGGCGATGAGCTGGTGGTAGTTAAGCTCTGACAAGGGAGAATCGGTTGTGCAAAGCGTTTTGACCTTGCACTGCTTCAACACATTTCGAGTGCTGAGTCTTTGCGTCGCCAATTCTGATTGGCAATGTGCCCAGATGGCGTCGCTGTTTTTGGGGTCAAGCAATAGCTCGCAATTGAAGAATCGCTTTAATTCTAGATGCGACCATTGATAGAGGGGATTACCTAAAATAAACGGGGCAGTCTCGCACCACTTTTCAAACTTTTCTCTATCACTTGCATCACCAGTAACATAGTACTCATCCACACCATTGCTACGCATGGCACGCCACAAGTAATGGTCACTGTGCAACCAGCTTTGGGCAATATTGCTAGCACAGTAGTCTTCCCAAATCTCTTTGGCATCAAGGTGGTTGTGATAATCGATAATTGGCATCTCGCTTGCGAAGCTGTGATAAAGATGCTGCGCGAGAGGTGATGCTAAAAGAAAATTGTCGTTGATATAGTCTTTGCTCATACGCTTTGTCTCAAAATACTAAGTAAGACACTGATTTTTTGCCTTACTTAACACTCTAAACAAGGGGCTGGTGACCAGCCCCTGTAAGGTCAATTAGCTTTGTGCTTGTGGAGTGAGAACTGTGGTTTCTTTTGCGCTTTTAAGCAGTAAAGCCCCCACCGTTAGAACAACACCACCGCAGAATAGGAACGCCATGCGACCCCAGAATGGGTTCGGAATAAGAACCATGGTGATAACCAAAGCACCAAACACCAGGATTAACTTGCCAAGCATGCTACGTTGCTGGCGATCCACCGCGTCTTGACCCGCTTCTTCAACAACTGGAGTGGCTACGTCAGTCCAGAACTCGTTGAGTTCAGTCTCACGCTCGCCCACAGGTTCTTTGTAGAACTTAGTTGTTAGGCAGAAGAAACCGCCGGTAAATACTAGGTGACCAATGATGCCGTTCATGACGGTCATGTCTGCTGCTTCACGGCTAGTGAAACCACCCTCGATACCAAGCAGGTTAGCGATAACGTCAGGCGTAATCACAAAGCTCACCATGTAAGACACCACCATACCGACAGCCAATGTTGCCCATGCTGCCCAGTCTGGTGTCTTCTTAATAAACATACCGAAGAACAGAGGAACTAGGATTGGCATTTGCAGCAGTGTACTGACGTACATCATGGCATCGAACAGGCTTAGACCACGCAGCGAGTTAATGAAGAGTGCGACTGCGATGATTAGAGCACCGAAGACAACGGTTACACCCTGACTCACGCGCATTAGCTTCTTCTCAGACGCATTTTTGTTGATGATCGGGCTGTAGAAATTGCGAACAAAGACACCCGCATTACGGTTTAGACCTGAGTCCATCGAAGACATGGTTGCTGCGAACACAGCAGACATCAGAAGACCCACCATACCGACAGGCATGACTCGCTCTACGAATACCAGATATACAGCATCTGCTGCTTTTCCACCCAGCGCGTCAGCGTGAGCCAGTGCCGCATCTGGATAGAGAACCGCGGTTACCCAAGGCGGCATAAACCAAATCGCTGGGCCGATTAGCATGAGAACGAAGGCAAGCAATGCCGCTTTGCGTGCATTGGTAGAGTCTTTAGCCGTTAGGAAACGGTAAGAGTCCTGCATGTTGTTGATATTTTGAAGCTGTTTGACAAACATGAAGATAAACCAAGCTACAAATAGCAGTGGATAGTTCATGTTTGGACCCATAATCGAGTCTGCTGGGAACTGCTCAATCAGGTTTGATGGACCGCCAATCTTAATCAATGCCGCAACTGCACAAACCACAGTTACCGCCATGATCACCACCATCTGTACAAAGTCAGACGCGACCACACCCCAAGAGCCGCCGATCACAGAGATAAACAGTACGATCAAACCTGTAACCACAATCGTAGTTTCAATGTCGATCTTGAATACAGCACTCACAAACAAAGCGAGACCGTTAAGCCAAATGCCGGTGTATACGATACTCGTTGGCATGGTTGCCCAGGTAAAGACCTGCTCATTGGTTGCTCCAAAACGACGTCGAACCCCTTCTACAGGCGTTACCACACGCATCTGGCGGAAGCGATAAGAGAAGAACAACCATGAAAGCAAGAAGCCGAAGGCGTTAGCCATAAAGATGACCATAATCGGAAAGCCATCTGTGAAAGCTTTACCTGCAGCACCAGTAAACGTCCAGGCACTGAATTGCGTCATGAAGGCGGTAGAGCCCACCATCCACCAGAGCATTTTGCCGCCCCCACGGAAGTAGTCGCTGGTTGAACTGCCAGCGAGACGCTTGAATATGACACCTACAGCGATCATGAAGATGAAGTAGACGCCGACAACGAAAATGTCGATATTCATTACACTTACCCCTAAAATGAAATTGCGAACTTTAAAAATTAAAACAGTGGTTCAATAATGCAATAACTGAGGTGTGGGCGCTACACTTCTATCCATTTTTGTGATGAATGAAACGGTTTTTCATTTTTTTATGAAAGTAGGGAATGTAATGTGGGGAGTCATTTGAAGAGTGAATGCATTGAGGGGCTAGGTGACTAAGACGGGGCATGTTGATGGCGGAACTCTCAACTTCAATGGGTTATGACCTCTCAAAATCAGAGGGTTAAAGCTATCTAAGGATGAGTACCAGTCAGAGCTAGCTTGAGGATATGTCATTGGTTTGATGATAATTTGTTTCTCTCAGTTAAGTCTTAGGTTGATGATTTTAAAGTAATTATTTGGTTTTCTACTCTGTTGTAGTCTTGGCTTAACTACTTCTTTAGCTCAGAAGCCTATCGGTATCTGACGTGTTTTTTTCCTCCCATTGCGCATTATTTGATCGCGTTAACACAAAAGCGACTTGTTGGACATATTTAGTTACATAGGTCACATATCATGCGAATTGATCTTTATAAAAACGGTATTTATCAAATAATGAAACGGAGTTTTAAAAAATTACAAAGACAAAAAATGTAAAAGGAGTTCAGAATGAATGTCGATATGCTCGTCGTGGGCGTTTACTTTATCTTTATGATAGCGATAGGCGTCATCTTTAAACGCTTCGCGGGTAGCTCTACAAGTGACTACTTCCGTGGGGGCGGTAAAATGCTCTGGTGGATGGTGGGCTCTACCGCCTTTATGACTCAGTTCAGTGCTTGGACCTTTACAGGTGCCGCAGGTAAAGCCTTTACCGACGGTTTCCCTATTATGGTTGTGTTCATGGCCAACGCGTTTGGTTTCTTACTCTCTTGGTTGTTCTTCTCTTATCGCTTCCGTCAAATGCGCGTTGTCACTCCTATCGAGGGTGTACGCCGCCGTTTTGGGGCCACCAATGAGCAGGTCTTTACCTGGGCAACCATGCCAACCAGCATTGTTTACACGGGTATCTGGCTAAACGGCCTTGCTCTATTCGTGAGTGCGGTATTTAAAGTGGATATCGAAACCACCATTGTGGTGACGGGTTTGATCGTACTGTTTATCTCAGTGATTGGCGGTGCGTGGGGCGTTGTGGCGTCAGACTTTGTACAGATGGTGGTGATCATGGCGGTAACCGTGGTTTGTGCGGTTGCGGCATTGATTAAAATTGGTGGTCCGTCAAATCTGATTGAGCAGTTCCCAGCGGATTCCATCATGGGCTCTGATATGAACTATTCATTGCTGTTCGTATCTTGGTTTATCTTTATGTTTGTTAAGCAGCTCCAAAATATCAACAATATGCAGGACTCTTACCGTTTCCTAACGGCTAAAGACTCTACCAATGCACGCAAAGCGGCGTTGCTTGCTTTTGTGCTAATGCTTATTGGTCCGGCTATTTGGTTCCTGCCACCTTGGGTAACCGCGGTAATGTATCCTGATGCGGCAACGGTGCATGCGGCTGAGCTTGGTAAAAAAGCGGCCGATGCGGTGTATCTGGTCTTTGTAGAAAATGCGATGCCTGTGGGTATGGTGGGTCTTCTGATGTCAGCCGTGTTTGCAGCGACTATGTCTTCAATGGACTCAGGGTTAAACCGAAATTCCGGTATCTTCGTGCGTAACTTCTATGCGCCGATCATTGATAAGAAAGCAGACGACAAAAAGTTAATGCGTGTTAGCCAGCTGGTGACTATGTGTTTCGGTGGTTTGATTATCCTTGTGGCATTGTTTATTAACTCGCTGCGTGGCTTGAGCTTGTTTGACGCGATGATGTATGTGAGTACTTTGCTTCAGATGCCAATCCTAGTTCCGCTTTTCTTCGGTATTTTCATTAAGAAAACCCCTGATTGGGCTGCATGGGCAACATTAGTTGTGGGTATCGTTGTTTCTTATTTGGTGAGCTTTGTCATCACGGCGGATGTTGTCGCTAACTGGCTGAATCTAGAGACACCATTCACTGGTCGCGAAGCAAAAGATCTGAAAGTTCTACTCGGTATTATGGGGCACCTATTCATTACTGGTGGTTTCTTCTGCCTAACGACTAAGTTCTATAAAGCACCTGTTGGCGAACGCAAACAAGAACTTACGGAGTTTTGGGATGATGTTGCGACACCAGTTATTGAAGAAGCAGGTCAGGACGAATACGACCGCCAGCAACGTAATATGCTTGGTAAGCTGATTCTTGTGTTTGGCGCACTGGTTACCTTAATGGTGCTGATTCCAAATCCATTCTGGGGTCGAATGGCATTCGTGTTCTGTGGAGCTGTCATTGTCACCGTAGGTAGTTTGTTACTTAAAAAGCGCTAAGCAAGCCGATAAGCTAACCGCCAGCACGGCGAGCTAAGGTTTTACATCTCTATCCCCCTCAATTAGGAGCTACGCAGTTCACAGTAGCTCCTCTTTCAACACCAACTCTATATATCAATAAACACGGAAGGGAGATCAACGTGAAAATGAAAGTGAACAAACTAGTACTGCTGCTACCCATTACCCTCTATAGTGCCTATGGATTAGCTTCACCTGGTTATGAACACGGTAAAGCATTACCTACGCAATTTCAGAATACGATTTATGCTATCGACCATGGTGTGATTGCCAACGATGGCATCGATGATTCAGAAGCACTTCAAGCCATCATCGATAACCATATCAGTGCCTCTAGCGAGGTGAATACTGTCATCGTGTTACCCAAAGGTGAGATTAATCTGAGCGACGAAATCCACATCGATAAATCGGGCGTGGTGATCAAAGGAGCAGGTAGTGATCCACTCACAGGGACAAAAATCGTGGCTCGCTCATGGTCGCCTTATGGTGTCGATGCGAGTAATGCGCCGGACTTTGATAAAAAGTACTGGCCTGGATTTGGTGTGTTCCGAGTAGAGACACGTGAAAAACACCCCAAAGAACAAGCTTACGAAGGGAGTGTCAACTTCCATTGGAAGCATAGTATTGAGTTTGGGCAACCCGCTAAAATGGGGGATAGCACGCTTATTTTGGAGTCAGGTAAAGCAGCGGAGTTTAGCCAAGGTGATTTGATTTATGTTGGCGCAGCTAGCGACAAGGCGTTTCTTGATCTAGGCCAGGTGCCGGAGTCAAGACGCAGCGCAAGTCATATTAAAACAGGGCATATGCGCACGCAAATCTTCAAAGTTGCGTCGGTGAATAGTGGTGCTAATAGTGTGACGCTGGATAGACCGCTTGAGTTTGATGTCCCGCTCAACAATGAAAATGGATATAACAGCCGTGTGATGCCAGTAAGTGCAATAGAAAATTTTGGGTTACAAGATTTCTACCTCACAATGGATACAAAGGGCAGTCATTGTGAGGGGTACAATCGCAACCAGGTGTCAGAGAGTAATCCTAATGGCGTTCTCTACCGATATGAGAATGTCTGTGCGCAAGATGCCATTCATGGAATCATCCTTAAATGGGCGAACAATGGTTGGGTCGATAACGTTCAAATCGACATGATAGGTTCTCATCCTATCGTTACCGAGTTTGCAAAAGATATTACCATCTCGAACAACAAGATTGACGGCTCATGGAACAAAGGTGCTGGTGGTAACGGCTATATTAGAGGCTCGAAACTCTACAATAGTTGGATTCACAATAACGATATCCGAAACATTCGCCATTTAGCCCTACAATGGTCCGCGACCGGTAATATCGTCGAGCATAATGTACTCAATGTTGATATGAATCTTCATGGCGGTTGGGAGCGCAATAATCTCATTCGTGCCAACCAAATTGAGGTCCCGTTCGAACATCGCAGTTGGTCAAATGGCGCTCCGGAATCTGGTGCAACTTGGCAGCCTATTTGGGTGGGGTCGGGTGATCATGCAAGTAAATGGTCCGGTCCGACAGGGCCAAACAATGTTCTAGTTGATAACACACTCAAGAAAGCGAAAAGTGCAGGCGCTACTATAGTACGTTGGGGGTTATTCGACGGACCCGGGGTGGAATATGCACTTAACTGGGATGGGACGAAATACCAACATCTGAATATTAATGGTGAGCCAGTTTCGACATGGAATCAAGAGTTGGCAGAAGGGGTCTACCAGCAAATACCAAGTTCAGGGGTGAGCATTGCTGGAGGCTCTTGGCCGCCAGAAGAAGGGGAACCAGTAGAGCCAGTGGATCCTCCAGTCTCAGGTAATTGTACGACAACAGCTCAATATGCGTGGGGCAGTAAGATGGAGATCGATCTTTCTTTAACCGAGTGTATTGCGCTAGATAGGGATCTTGCAGGCAAAAACGTACAGGTTTGGGATAGTGATAGCAACGATAGCTGTGATTTTAGAGGCACACTGTCGAGCATTGATGGCAATGGCAGCATGAATATTAGCTCAAATTATGTTAGCGGTAGCGCAATTACAGGCACTACAATAACGTTTACGAGTGATAATAACTGTCAGTACGTAAAGTTTAGGGCGTATTAATATACCATTTTAATTGTAAAAAGAGCTTTCCATAAGCTCTTTTTTTGTTTTAAAAACCACAATTCATTCCCGTGTACAGTTGTTGATGAAAGTCACATTTGACATATTTATCTATCTTTAAATGAAGTTAAATGATCTTGATCTCTTTTTTGAACCGATGTTTCAATTAACATGTGTGTAAATCAATTAAGGAGGTTTTATGATTTTTCGCAAAGCTTTTCTAGTCGCTTCAATAGCATTATCTTTTGGTTCTGTATCTGGTGAGATTAATTTTATATCATATGATGAATCTGCCATGGAATATAATAAGCAGCACCTTTCTATCAAGAAAGACTCCTTTGAAATGCTGGTGCAAAAAGCCAATAAAGCATTAGAGGCTGACATTGATCCAGTAACGAATAAGACACTATTACCAGCGAGTGGAGATAAGCACGACTACTTTAGCTTCGGGCCTTATTGGTGGCCAAACCCAGATACTAAGGATGGATTGCCTTATGTTCGTCGAGATGGTGAATACAACATGGCAACAAAAAGTGCTGCTACAGATAAACAACGGTTTATCCGCTTCGCAAAAGATGTCACGGATTTAGGTCTGGCTTACTACTTTACTGATGACAAGGCCTATGCAGACAAGGCCGTCGCGCAGCTAAATGCCTGGTTTGTTGACCCAACAACAAGAATGAATCCAAACCTCAATCACGCTCAAGCGATACCCGGTATTGTTGATGGTCGGGGCATAGGTATCATCGATAGCCGTTTGCTTATTCCAGTACTTGATAGCATTAACATCCTCAAAGATGAGATAGAGCCTTCTCAATACGAAGCGATTGTGGCCTGGTTCAGTGATTTCAATGATTGGCTACTCACCAGTAATCACGGCTTTGAAGAAGACAATTGGCATAACAACCATGGTACCTGGTATGACGCTCAAGTTGCCGCTTTTGCAATTTTTGTGGGCGATGATGATATCGCTAAGAAGCGTCTCAGAATTACCCAGATGCGAAGAATCGGTAGTCAATTCGACATGAACGGTCGCCAGCATGGCGAACTTGAGCGAACTCGCCCTTGGCATTATTCAAATTTCAATTTAGAGGCTTATAACCATCTGGGCCATTTTGGTGACAAGTTAGGCGTTGATGTTTGGCTGTATGAGGTTGACAAACACTCGCTTAAAAAAGGTTACGAGTATATTGCCCAGCACGTAAACAAGCCGACTGAATGGAAATATAAAGAACTCAAAGGTTTTGATGGATCTAAAGCCTATGTGAATCTGCTCTATGCGCAAAAAGCTTATGGTTCCCCCTTATTTACAGACGCTCTTTCTGAGCTTGGTAAAGAAAAAGTAAATAGCAAAAAAGTAGCAAATCTATTATTTAAATAAAAAGGAATTAAATCGTGTCTAAAGTATATAAATTAGCTGCAACTGCGGTTGTGGCATTGGTTGCTAGTACCTCAATTTCGGCTGCGTCATTAGACTTTCGTCAAGAATATAAACATGAAAGTGAAACTTATGCTAGTCGAGTAAAAATTGGAGCGGGTGTTGGTAACGTATATTTTGGCGTAGAGGCCATGCAAAAAGGAAAACCTTTTTCCGAGTGGCAGTCGAAAGGGAATGAATTCGACTTTGGTTATAAATATAAGATTGATGATCATTGGACTCTAATTCCAGGTATGCCAATTACCTTCTTCCCTGGACATGTTACCTATAAGCCTCAACTACGCGCTCAATACAAATTCGATTCTGGGCTAGTCACTAAGCTTCGCTATCGTCATGAGTTCAGACAGTTCTCGGATGACCGTTCTGGAGAGCAAAAGAGTAAAGTGACAGCCAATATTGACTATAACTACAACGGATTTCAGTTTGGTTTAGAAGGTAACTACGAGAAAGGTCACGATGACCAGAAGTTCTTCAATAATGGTGACACTAACTGGGACGCTTTATTCAAGCTTGGATACAAAGGAGAAGATTGGAACTGGAGACCTTATGTAGAGTTTGCCAATGTTTCCGTTTCAAGCACATCCAGCGACCGTCAACTTAGAAGTCGTATCGGTATTACCTATAGCTTTTAATTGACCATGTGAACTGTTTTTCTTGTTGACATATTTTTGGCCACACTGAGGTTTCTTAGCGTGGCCTTTTTCTGTGAGGGATTATGACTTTAATACAAAAAGGAGCGGTATTGCTCGTAACTGCCATCTTAGGGATTACTTTGATCGTTTTTGTTAGCTTGGACTCGATAAAGACATCATTAGTCGAAACCAAGAAACAAGAAGTGGCTTCATTATTGTCGTTTGCAAAAAATCAAGTTTCGGCAGCGATTGCAAAAAGCACCACAGCAGAAGAAGCAGAGCAAAATGTGATTAATGTGCTTTCCACCTACCGTCTTGGTAATGCTTATATTTGGGCCAACGACAGTCAAGCTCGAGCAAGGGTTCATGTTCGCAAAGAAAAAATAGGCACCTTCCAAAGCTCGTATGAGAGGCATGTTGGTCTTCTAAAAAAACAAGGAGTTCAATTATGTTGTCGGACAAGTGAGCAAGCCCAACTCAGCAGAGAAGGTCACCAAGGTCAGTGCCATTACCATGATTCCGGAGAATAACTGGGTGATGGGGCTTGGTATATACATGGACGATGTTGAGCAGAGCTATCATGACTTAGTCACGCGTTTAGTTACTTATAGTGGGGGAATCTTGTTTACGATTCTCTTGGTGAGTGGCTTGATCGCTCGCAGTATCTATCGTTCCGTAGGTGGAGAGCCAACAGAAGTCGTTGCGCTCACCAAACGCATAGCAGATGGAGAACTGTCTGAATCGGGGACCGGGGAAGAGCCAAACGGCAGTATTCTTGAATCTGTGCGACAAATGCAGGTGTCACTGAAGCAGTTTATTGACAAAATTTCGTCGGTATCGACTTTGGTTAATACCTCAACCGAATCATTGGATAGTAATGTATTGACGATTACTGAGAGCCTCAGTGACATTCGCGAGATATCGGATAATACCTTGGATGCAATGAAAGCGCTGGAGCTAAGCATAGATCAAATCAATACAGGAATTGATAAGGCACATGCAAATAGCTTGGAATCTCAAACACTCTCTGAGGATGGAACCGTTGCGGTAAGAGAGATGGAGGGAGCCGTCGATGAGATACGCTCCAGTCTGAATAACTCACTCGAGAGCTTTGAAGTGTTGGCAACCAAATACCAACAGATCACAGGCGTGGTTGAGGTGATCCAGGGCATTGCTGAGCAGACGAACTTACTTGCCTTGAATGCCGCGATTGAGGCGGCAAGGGCAGGGGATCAGGGGCGAGGTTTTGCAGTCGTGGCTGACGAAGTAAGAAATCTCGCTGCAAGAACATCGGAGGCAACGGTAGAGGTCGCTCAAATGAGTGAATTGGTTGTATCTGAGTCAGAGGCAGTGTCGAGGGATCTTAAACTACTGCTCGATAAGATTGCACAAAGTGAGGACAAGTCGGCCCAAGTTGGTGTGTTGTTTCAACAGGTCAAGCAAGGGGCTGCGGATGTTCAATTGATTGTCGCTGATCTCAAACTAGCGACCGAATCAGAATCAGTGATTGCGCAGCAAGTATACCAATCTATTGAAGCATTATTGCAGGTTCAGGATACTAATCTAAACCGTATTGAGCAATTCTCACAGCGCTCGAGTGAACTCAAGCGACTGTCAGAAGACTTACAAACAACGAGTCATCGTTTTTAAGAGTTTAGAAAGGGCGATAGAGCACTTCTGCAAGTGGGCGGTGGCAAAGCTTTAGCCGCTTGACTTGTACCAAAAATAACTCGGCACATCCAAGTGCGTCACTGGCAGCGGAATGCGCTTGATACGGGGGTAGATTGTAGTGTTGACGTAAATCATCGAGCTGAAAGCTACTGTGACCTCGGTTTTTTCCAAGGTAGCTAAATTGTTTTTCGAGGGACAGAGTATCTACCATATAGCAGGGGAAATCCGTTAGACCGTAACGCTGTGACAGAAAGGTTTGGATAAAGCCATACTCGATACAAGCACTGTGAGCGATGATTACTTTTCCGGAGATACGTTCGAGAAGTTGGTCAAACGCATCGCTTGATTCGATACCCTCAAGCAATACTTGCTGCGGCATGATGCCATTCACTACCGCACTTTCCGCGCGAACAAAGTTCTCATTACGTAAGTAGACCTCATTCATGCTACCAAGATTAATTTCTTCGTAGTTGAGCTCTACACTGCCTATTGAGAGGACACGATCGGACTGAGGTTCTAACCCAGTTGTTTCAAAATCAATAGCAACAAACTCTAGCTCACTGAGTGGAGATGTAAGGTCTGGAAGCGGTCGATTAAAAAAATGCGCTAAAGAATCAGAATTCCATTTTTGCTTCGCTAATTGTGAGTGCATCGCCTGTGTTCTATTCTCATCTGAGAAAAGACGTCTAAGTGTTTTCGCTAACATGTCAGAATCCACTAGTAAATTTAAGCTTGGCTACATCCTGAAGTTCACTGATGATCTTAAACGCATCTTTGAGGTGTTTGCGTTCAAAGCTACTGAACTCATCCGGTCGGATGTGATTATCAGGGGTATCGTCTCTAAGAATTGCGTTTAGCTGATGTTTAAAGCGTACCTGAGTCAGAAAACGGTAAGCACCGATAATGTTGTCGCAACTCTCTTGGGAAAGCGTGCCTTTTTCTACCGCATAGCGAAAACGCTCCTCTGTCCCTGTAAGGGAGCCTCCTGCAGCTAGGCTGTATATCCGAGCTAGATCGATGATTAGATTCAGTGCGAATTTCTTAATATTAAGTGATTTCGTATTGTCACCAGTTTTCTCTAACACCAAACTATTGAAGATCCCAAGCGGTGGGGAGGTTTCTATCGCATCTCGGGTCAACGCGGGGATAAAGCGTGGGTTAGCATGAATAGTATTGTGCAGATGATTTTGTAGTTGTTCGACAAGATCGGCGTTGCCATAAACAGAGCGAATTTCCATGAAAACACTGATACTTAGCAGCTTGTTGTATTCAGGGCTTGCCACCCATTTTGTGTAATACTCTTTCCAGCGTTCTACATTTTGGTTCCATTTTGCTGTTGCTGCCATGTACTTGCCACTGCAAAGTGGATAGCCCACAGCGGCTAAACCATTGCATACGCGCATGGCGAAGTAAGAGAAATAGAATCGGTCATTTTCTGTGGCGTCTTTAGCTAAGACGAGCGCATTGTCTTGGTCAGACAACATATGGACTTCATTCCTAGCATGGGATCCCGCCACCATCCACGCGTAGTCACATGGGGGCTTGCCAAGCACCTCTTCTGTTAGTTGAATAATACGTCTTGTGAAGGCATCCATAATCATTGACATGACCTGACCGTGGATTTCTGCGCTGACTTCACTCTCAACGAGGGCTTGGAATATGGTCTCTTTTTCGTCTCGAAGATTGGCGAGCGCGCCAATGGAGTCGGCGTACTTAATTTTTTCAACGAGAAACAAAGATTGGGTACTGTGGTTATGAACGAGATGAGTAGTGGTCAACAAGCCCTTGACTCTATGATTAGCCACCACAGGTAAACAGCGGATATTGTATTGCAGCATGAGCGAGATGGCTTGAATGACTTTATCTTCACTATTGATAAGAATAGGGTTGGTGGTCATAACATCACTAATGGGACGACTGGTATTAACACCTTCAGCAACAACGTGCTGTGTCATATCTCGGTCGGTCACCAGTCCAACGATTTCCTCGTTCTCGAGCACAACCGCACATGAGCTGCGTTTTTTACCGCACATGGCTTTGGCGACATACTTTATTGAGTCGCTTGTTCTAACCACCGTAATGTTCTCACTCGCCACCTCACCAACCGTGCGAAAAAAGAGTCCCTTATCTTCTTTGTTAACGATGGAGCGTATTGCAGAATGAAGTCGTGTCTTAGCCGTCGCGGCAAAGTAGTCCTTAAATTCAGGATGCTGTTCGCAGGTTTCTTGAATAATGGCGTGAGGAATAAGGTACAGTAAAGAGTCTTCAATGGCCTCAGCTCGATAGCCATCTTCGGCATCCTTTAATGGCTCTAAAAAGGTAAACCCAAATTGATCCTCTTCTCCCAGGCGGGCTCTGAGCTTATTAAGTTGAGTGCGTTGTTCGATGGCTCCTTTTCGAATCACATAGAGAAAACGCTTCTCACACATTGCTTGGAACTCGATGCTTTCACCTTTAGCCAGATACTTGACGGTGACTGCGCCTGCGAGTAACTCCACCACATGGTTCGGTAGAAGATCAAACGGATCGAGGTGGACGAGAAAATCGTAAACGTTATTGGAAGCCGAAGTACCCATAGATATCCTTAAATCAAAACGCTGTTTCACTAATTATTCTGGCGGCAAAAAAAGCAGCACGAATGCTGCTCAATGGTGAGGTGCTGTTTAAACTGGGTAGTTATGGAAACCCAGATGTTCTGAAACGTTACGGCCTGCGGTATGCAACAGGGCAATGTATTCTTGTTTCTTTTCTTCATCGAATCTAATCGTTGGGAAAGAAACTGAAATGGAGGCAATAGCCGCACCAAAGCGATCGTAGATCGGCACGGCAATACAACGCAAACCAGGTTCTTGCTCTTCGTTATCTTCACCATAGTGCTGTTCTCGCACGAGTTTCAGCTCTTCAAGCAACTGCTCGACATTTTCATGAGTATGTTCAGTGTGCTTTTTAAACTCAACATTCGCCAGCAACTCACGTACTTCGTCTTCAGACATATGTGACATCAAGACCTTGCCAATTGCCGTGCTGTATAGGGGGTTTCGACGACCAACACGTGAATGCATTCTTAGGTGATAACTTGAGTCAATCTTATGCAGGTAGATTATCGACTCTTCATCTATCGCACCAAGGTGAGAAGTCTCATTGATGACATGACAAATCTTAGCCATTTCAGTATTTGCTAAATCGATCAGATCAACATGTTCTAAGGCCTTAGAGCCAAGTTCAAATAGTTTCAATGTGAGAGCATATTTATCAGCCTCACCCTCTTGCTCTACGTAACCAAGTGTTTTCATTGTTTGCAAGAAACGGTATGTCGTTGCTTTCGACATCATCAAACGCTGTGACAGCTCTGATACACCAATTTCCTTTTGTTCTGCTAGTGCAGACAGAATGTTGAACACTTTTAGTACGGAGGATACTGCTTCTGGTTGGGTTGATTTTTCCATGTCATGCTCTGGCTTTTGTTTCCAATGGTTATGAATTATACCCGACAAGAATGTGTACGTCAGCAATTTCAAAAAGCCATTTCATTAATTTGAAACCAATTTGTGAGACGGCTATCACAATAAATAAAAGGCAAATAAAATATTGAAACGCAATTTCAAAAATAACTTTTGATCGTGTCATTTTTTGTGTATGTTTGTTTTAACACAGTGAGCAACCCCCTTTGTTCACCAAACAAACACTACAAAGGAACAGACTATGATTCTTGATTCATTCAGCCTTGAAGGTAAAGTGGCAATCGTAACGGGTTGCGATACTGGTCTTGGTCAAGGTATGGCACTAGGACTTGCTAAAGCGGGTTGTGACATCGTTGGCGTGAACATCGTTGAACCAACAGACACCATCGCGATGATGGAAGAGACAGGACGTAAGTTCGTTGATATTCGTGCCAATCTTATGAAGCTAGATGATATCCCAGGTATTGTAGACCGTGCGGTGACCGAGCTGGGTAGAATCGATATTCTGGTCAATAACGCGGGTATTATCCGTCGTAACGATGCGATTGATTTCTCAGAGCAAGACTGGGATGACGTGATGAACATCAACATCAAGTCGGTGTTCTTTATGTCTCAGGCAGTGGCTAAACAGTTTATCGCACAAGGTGAAGGCGGCAAGATCATCAACGTTGCATCGATGCTTTCATTCCAAGGCGGTATCCGCGTGCCATCTTACACAGCGTCAAAAAGCGGTGTTATGGGCGTGACTCGCTTAATGGCAAACGAGTGGGCAAAAGAAGGCATTAATGTGAATGCCATTGCTCCTGGTTACATGGCGACTAATAACACAGCTGCATTGCGTGCAGACGAAAAACGTAATGCAGAAATTCTAGAGCGTATTCCAGCGGATCGCTGGGGCACGCCAGAAGATTTGGCTGGACCATGTGTATTCTTGGCATCAAAAAGCTTCCGATTACATTAACGGTTACACCATTGCGGTTGATGGCGGCTGGCTGTCTCGCTAACTAGGTTGCGAGAAGATGGTTGACCTATTTTCTGTCGGACAAGCATTGGGCTTTTTGAGTTTTGGTTTAGGAATCTCCACCTTTTACCAGAAAAATGACAGACAGCTCAAAACCCTAATGCTGATCTTTAATATCAATCATCTTCTCCACTATTTATTGCTTGGTTCACTTATCTCTGCAGTTGCGGCTTTATTGTCGGCATTGAGAACCTTTGCATCAATTCATACACAATCCAAGTTAGTGGCTTGGTTGTTTATAAGTTTCGCTGCTGCTCTTGGTGCTTATTTTGCCGAGGACGTGTCACAGCTGTGGCCAATAATTGGCACGGCAATAGGTACCTATTGCATGTTCGCTCTTTCGGGCATTGCTATGCGGGTAGGTTTTTTGATAGGGGCAGCGTGTTGGTTGGTAAACAATATCTTAGTGGGCTCTATCGGCGGGATGCTGCTCGAAGCGACGCTTATCGCCACGAATATTACAACCATATGTCGAATGCACACAGAATCGTCGAACAAGACACAATCATACTAGGTTTTAAACATGTTCGTATTTAACAAAAATATTCAGTTAGAAGATTTGGGCGATGGCGTAAGTCGCAAAGTTTTGGCGCACAACGACAACATGATGTCGGTTGAAGTCCATTTTGAAAAAGGTGCCGTGGGCGCGATGCACTCGCATCCGCATGAGCAACTTACCTACGTACTATCAGGTGCGTTCGAGTTTACGATCGGTGATGAAAAGCACATCGTGAAGGCGGGTGACACCATGTATAAAGAACCAAATATTGAACACGGCTGTGTTTGTGTTGAAGCGGGCACGCTCATCGACACGTTCACACCAATGCGTAAAGACTTCGTTTAAAAGTTTAAATTATTGGCGATGAATCTCGCCGGAGAAAAGTTATGAAAATTGCACTTATGTTGGAAAACAGTCAAGCACCAAAGAACGCTATGGTGTTGTCTGAGCTAAACCATGTCGCGGGCGGTCTAGGTCATGAGGTGTTTAACACGGGTATGACGGATGAGAACGATCATCATCTGACCTATATCCACCTTGGTATTATGGCGAGCATCCTACTGAACTCAAAAGCGGTAGATTTTGTTGTAACGGGCTGTGGTACGGGTCAAGGTGCGCTAATGGCAAGTAACCTTCACCCTGGTGTTGTATGTGGTTACTGCTTGGAGCCATCTGATGCATTCCTTTTCAACCAAATCAACAATGGTAATGCGATTTCTTTGGCATTTGCGAAAGGCTTTGGTTGGGCTGGTGAGCTTAATGTTCGTTATATCTTTGAAAAAGCATTCACAGGCGCTCGCGGTGAAGGTTACCCAGTTGAGCGTGTTGTACCACAACAACAAAATGCTGCAATCTTGAATGAAGTTAAAGCTGCGGTTTGCAAAGATGTGGTTTCTTCGTTGAAAGCTATTGACCAAGAGCTAGTTAAGCAAGCGGTAGGCAGCACTCAGTTCCAAGAGTGTTTCTTCGCTCACTGCCAGGTTCCTGAAATTGCTGAGTACGTTCGCACACTGATTGACTAAGTCACACTATGTGGCCTCTAGGACATACCAGTTCAAATGTTTGTCCTCCATTCCTTATCGGGAATTTAATAGCCAGTCTTCGAGACTGGCTTTTTTTTACTTCATGTTTATGCGCTGCAGAGAGCGATAGCAGGAAGCAATCAGTCGTTATTTAAATGGAATTTATCGGAGGTGTTGAATGACCACTCATGGATTTGCTAAATGTACTTGCTGCGGAAAAAGACGCGATCGAAGTTACTTTCGATACATCTCATTCATCAGCAGTCGCCCAATCTGTTATGACTGTGAACATAAGTTGGTATCGATTGAGCCCAACGTGGATGAAACAGAGAGTCGTGAGAACTTAGCTGTACAATAGTAAAGAGGTGGAGGAGGTGACCAGAAAAAGGTTGTCTCGTGCCACCACGAATTATTATCCCTAACTTTAGCGAAATGCGATTTGATTCCCTGTGCATGGGTGGCACTTATTCACTGTGATTAAACTCCACCAAGTCAAAGCATTGCGCTTGTGCTCGTGCAGAACTGAGATAAGAGTAGGGGGGATAGAGAGATTGAAATGACTTTGGTCTGTCTGGATTGTATTGGATGCAACTGGCAAATTGGTATGGAGAGATAAGGGTTGATGTCACATTAGCCCAGAAACGCTTCCTGCAACGAAAAACGCCCCACTTAACAGTGAGGCGTTTGATTTTTTTCTGCTTACTTAATTAGCTGGCTGTTTGCGTTTGTTTGTTGCCAGATTTAGAAGCATTAACCAGTAGAATACCTACAGTCAGTACCATCGAACCACATAGTAGGAACAGTAGACGTCCTGTTGGCTCGTTTGGAATCAGTGCCATTGCTAGGATACCAAAACCAGCTGTACTGATTAGTTTACCAAGCATACCACGCTGTTTTGTATCTAGGTTTTGCTGCTCTTCACTGTCTGCCACAAGTGGTGTGTTCCAGTTTGTGAATAGCTGCTCAACTTCTTTCTCACGCTCTGGTGATAGGCCACGGTAGAACTTCGTCGTTAGGATGAAGAAGCCACCAGTGAACACTACGTGTGCTGCTAGGCTCAAGCCAACTTTCAGGTCAGCCCACTCACGGCCAGTTAGTGCTTGTTCCATACCGAATAGGTTTTCGATGTCTTCAGCTTGTAGTGAGATACCAAAGATGTAAGAAACGAAACCACCAACGATAAGTGTTGCCCAACCTGCCCAGTCTGGAGTCTTGCGAATCCACATACCAAGTAGTACTGGGATTAGCATTGGGAAGCCGATTAGAGCACCAACGTTAAGTACGATGTCGAATAGACTTAGGTGACGTAGCGAGTTAATGAACAGACCGATACCGATGATGATGAAGCCCATCATGATAGTCGTCAGCTTACTTACTACAACCAGCTCTTTTTGCGATGCGTGTGGACGCACGATTGGGCTGTAGAAGTTCATCACGAAGATACCAGCGTTACGGTTTAGACCAGAGTCCATTGAAGACATAGTCGCTGCGAACATTGCTGACATTAGTAGACCCACCATACCCGCTGGCATTACGTTTTGAACGAATGCTAGGTAAGCTGCGTCACCACCTACTGAACCATATTGGTCAGCGAAGTCAGGCATAAATGCCGCTACGTACCATGGTGGTAGGAACCAGATTAGTGGGCCAACAACCATTAGGATACATGCAAGACCTGCTGCTTTACGCGCGTTCTCACTATCTTTAGCACATAGGTAACGGTAGGCGTTGATGCTGTTGTTCATAACACCGAACTGCTTAACGAAGATGAACACTACCCAAAGGATAAAGATGCTCACGTAGTTCAGGTTGTTACCCAACATGAAGTCGCCTTGGAAGTTGTCTACGATGTTTCCAAGACCACCACCGTGGAAGTAAGCTGCAACCGCACAAGTGATTGTCACAGCCATGATAACCAACATTTGCATGAAGTCAGACGCTACAACCGCCCATGAACCACCTGTTACTGCCATTAGCATCAGCACTAGACCAGTAACAACAATTGTTGCTTCCATTGGGATGTTGAATACAGCTGCCACGAAGATCGCTAGACCGTTCAGCCAAATACCTGCTGAGATCAAGCTGTCTGGCATACCAGCCCAAGTGAAGAACTGCTCTGAAGTCTTACCGAAGCGTTGACGAATCGCTTCAATCGCCGTTACTACACGTAGTTGACGGAACTTCGGTGCGAAGTAGAGGTAGTTCATGAAGTAGCCAAATGCATTGGCTAAGAATAGGATTACAACAACGAAACCGTCGTTGAACGCGCGTCCTGCGGCACCTGTAAACGTCCATGCTGAAAACTGTGTCATGAAGGCGGTAGCACCCACCATCCACCACAACATTTTGCCGCCCCCTCGGAAGTAATCACTTGTCGATGTCGTGAACTTACGGAACATCCAACCGATAGCGATTAGGAAAAAGAAGTAGGCGAGTACTACAAGAGTATCAATAGTCATGTTTCAGCCTTATATCATTCATACTGTCGATTATAGTAAAGAATTTCCTTGTACTTTTGTAATACAATACGCCTAAAGTGTGATGGGACACGCATCTTTGTTTGGGGTTATTTGTAGAACATATTTTGTCACAAATTAAATGCTTTAATAAACAGCCATTTAAGTCTAAATCAAGCGGTGACAAGGATTGAAGGTTGATAGGTGGGGTCGATTGAGAATGTAATGGTTTGCATCGTATGTGAGCAGATCAACACCTCATTTGTGGGACAAAAAAAGCGAGCCCTGAGGCTCGCTTTGTTCCCGATAAATGAGAGGATAGCTCGATTAGTTAACGTGCGCTACTGCATCTTTAACTAGCTGGCCTAGCTCTTCCCAACGACCTTCGTCGATTAGGTTAGTTGGTACCATCCAAGTACCACCACACGCTAGAACAGATTTGATTGATAGGTAATCATCAACGTTCTTAAGGCTTACACCGCCAGTAGGCATGAATTTAACAGGGTATACCGCTGTTAGTGCTTTTAGCATGTTAACGCCGCCTGATGGCTCAGCTGGGAAGAACTTAAGTGTACGTAGACCCATTTCCATTGCTTGTTCTACAAGGCTTGGGTTGTTAACGCCAGGTACGATAGCAACACCTTTGTCTAGGCAGTATTGTACTGTACGTGGGTTGAAACCTGGGCTTACGATGAAGTCAACACCCGCGTCGATCGCTTGGTCTACTTGCTCGTTAGTTAGTACTGTACCAGCACCGATTAGCATTTCTGGAAATTCTTTACGCATTACAGCGATAGCTTCTGCTGCACACTCTGTACGGAAAGTGATTTCAGCACAAGGCATGCCGTTGTCTACCAACGCTTTACCTAGTGGAATTGCGTCTTCAACTTTGTTGATCGCAATTACTGGGATTACTTTTAAGCTTGCTAGCTGTTCGTTTAATGTCGTCATGTTATTTGTCCTACTAATCAAGAGTTGGAGTTGCGTTTTTAGGAATAATAGCACCGCGGTGTTGAATAACTGTACCCGCGACTTTGTGTCCCATTGCTGCAGATGCAAGCGCATCACCGCCAGTTAGGCGTTTAGCAAGGTAACCTGCGCTGAATGAATCACCAGCAGCCGTTGTATCAATAACGTTGTCTACTGGCTTCGGCGCAACATAATTTGCACTGTCGTTTGCAATCACTAGGCACTCTTTTGCGCCACGCTTGATTGCAATTTCAGCTACGCCAGCTTGGCTTGTACGCTCGATACACTGTTCAACGTACATATCACCGAATAGCTCTTGCTCGTCTTCAAATGTTAGAAGAGCAGTGTCGGTGAAGCCTAGCATAGCTTTGTAAGTTTTTACTGCTGTTAGACGGTCAGACCACAGTTTTGGACGATAGTTGTTGTCGAAGAAAACTTTACCGCCTTTCGCCTTGAATTGTTCAAGGAAGCTAAATAGCTTTTCGCGACCGTTTTCAGTCAAGATAGCTAAGGTGATACCGCTTAGGTAAACCGCATCGTACTCTAGTAGTGATTCAATAAGCGTCGCGCTATCTTGCTGATCAAAAACAAACTTTGCAGCAGCATCACTACGCCAGTAGAAGAAAGTACGCTCACCAGTTTCGTCAGTTTCGATGTGGTATAGGCCTGGCATCTTGTCATTCAGACGTGGAATAAGAGAGGTATCGATGCCTTCTTCTGACCATGCGTTGATCATTTCAGCAGAGAATGGGTCGTTGCCCAGAGCAGTAACATAGCTCACCTGAATGTCACGACCTTGAGTCAGGCGAGACAGGTATAGAGCTGTGTTTAATGTGTCACCACCAAAGCTTTGCTTTAGTAGTTCATCTTTGCGCTGCAGCTCTACCATGCATTCGCCGATGATTGCGATTTTGAATTGGTTCATAGATTGCTATCCAACTTTGGTGTGATTAACTGAGTAAGTCTTCACGTGAAGGAGAAAATATATCGAGTAGAACGCTGTCTTGTTCTAGTGCCTTGGTGCCATGGTCGAGTAGTTTCTTAACCATAAAAGCATCACCTGCTTTGAGCTCACGTCGTTCACCATCCACAATGGCTTCAAAACGACCACTGACAACATAGACAATCTGATCATGGATCTCATGCCTGTGGATTACGCCGCTTGCGCCTTTGTCATAACAAAGATGTGCGGCCATTAGGTCGTCTGTAAAACCCACTACCTTGCGTTTGATGCCTTGACTTACCTGTTCCCACGGGTGTTCATCAGCAGAGAAAAACTTGTGCACTAACTGACTCCTAGACGATGTGACTGTCTACTTTTACATACTTTGATGACGACATCATAACCAAATCAAGAGATTTGTAATACAATAAGCTTAAGCTATTGTGATCTTGATCGAGTTTGTTTTTTTGAAACATCGTTTTATTTGGTGCTAATCTAGCAGTAAATGGGCTTGATTAGTAGCTTTTCTACAAAGACATAACGATTAAATGTGACTAAAGTCCGTTTTCTTTCACTTTTCAATGTAATCAAAAGGCATATTGTATTACTTTATAGTGCAGATGATACGGAATTTTTAGATTGAGGGTGAAAATGTCTACGTTAGTGCAACCCATTTTGCTAAGTGATAGCGAAATTGAACAACTGAAGAAAGAAGTTGGCCGCGATACTCTAATGGGTAAAGCGATTGCAAAAAGCATCAAAGATGTTGAAGCATTCATGAAGCTTCCTCTTGAAGTACCAGGTCATGGTGAAGCGGGTGGTTACGAGCACAACCGCCACAAGCAAAACTATACCTACATGAACCTAGCGGGTCGTATGTTCCTTATCACGGGTGATGATCGCTACGCTAAGTTTGTGCGTGATTTACTGGCAATGTACGCAGACCTATATCTCACCTTTGATTTTCATGTTCAAAAGAATACGAACCCAACAGGGCGTCTGTTCCACCAAATTCTAAACGAACACGTATGGCTAATGTTTACTAGCCTTGCTTACTCATGTGTTGCTGCAACCATGAGTGAAGAAGAGCGCCAAAACGTGGTTGACCGTCTGTTTAACCCAATGCTGGACATGTTCACGGTAAAATACGGCCATGATTTTGATCGTATTCATAACCACGGTGTTTGGGCAGTAGCGGCCGTAGGTATTTGTGGCCTAGCGGTTAATCGTCGTGAGTTCCTAGAGAAATCCGTATTTGGTCTTGAGAACAACGGCACGGGTGGCTTCCTAGCGCAAATCACTCAGCTGTTCGCTCCGTCGGGTTACTACATTGAAGGTCCTTACTACCACCGTTATGCGATTCGTCCACTGTGTGTGTTTGCTGAGGTACTTCATCGTCATATGCCAGAGCTCGACATCTTCAATTACAAAGATGGTGTGATTGGTAATACGGTTGAAGCCATGCTTACAACGGCATACCCGAATGGTCAGTTCCCAGCACTTAACGATGCATCTCGCACCATGAGCATCAATGATGCGGGTGTGCAGGTCGCAGTAAGTCAGTACGCGAAGCACTATGGTATCAACGATAACCTACTTGGTATGGCGAAGATCCAAGACTCTGTGTGGGTTCACGGCTGTGGTCTGGAGCTATCACAAGCGTTTGAAAAAGCGACGGATGTGGGTCTTCCATTCTGGCCAAGCGTTGAGCTCAACGAAGGACCAAATGGTGACCGCGGTGCGCAAGGCTTTATGCGCGTGCAGGACAAAAACAAAGACGTATTCCAGCTAGTGATGAACTATGGTCAGCACGGTATGGGACATGGCAACTTTGATACGCTGGGTATTTCTTACTTCAACCGAGGTAAAGAAGTGCTTCGTGAATACGGCTTTGGCCGTTGGGTTAACGTTGAACCTAAGTTTGGTGGACGCTACCTAGACGAGAACAAAACCTATGCTCGTCAGACGATTGCTCACAACGCAGTGACGGTTGACGAAACGTGCCAAAACTACTTTGACGTAGAGCGTGCTGACAGCGTACACGGTCTGCCACACTTCTTTGCTGCAGACAACGAGCAGATCGTTGGTATGAGTGCATTTGCTAATGAGCACTATGATGGTGTGCAGCAGCAGCGCAGCGTGTTCATGCTCAAACATGACGATCTTGAAGCGCCATTACTCATCGATCTATTCCGCCTAACAGGCGAGGGCGAGCACCAGTACGATTATTCGCATCAGTTTGATGGTCAGGTGATCCGCACAAACTTTGAATACCAGGCACATAAAGAGCTTAATGTATTGAGCGAAGAGCTTGGTTATCGTCATCTTTGGAATGTGGCACAAGGCGAAGCAAACGAGACGGCGTTAGTTAGCTGGCTACAAGAAGACAGCTACTATACTTGGCTAGGCACCAGCTCGAATGATAATGGCGAGGTTATCTTCACTCGCACGGGCGCTAATGACCCAAGCTTTAACCTACGCAGTGAGCAAAGCTTTATCCTTCGCACTAAGGGTGAAGACACGCTATTCGCATCGGTACTTGAGACACACGGTTACTTCAACGAAGAGTTTGAGCAATCTGTCAGTGCCCGTGGCAGCGTTAAAAATATTCAAGTTGTTGGTCACAACGCGCAGGCGTCAGTGGTAGAGATTGAGACGGAAACCTCTCGCTTTACGCTAATGGTGAGCAACAACCCACAAGTTACTAAAGATACAACCAACAATGCTGAGATCGCAGGCAAAACCTACTCTTGGGTTGGCTGTTTCGCGATTGAGCAGGAGACACTATAAATGAGCTATCAACCACTACTATTGAACTTTGAGGAAGCAGCGGAGCTGCGCAAAGATCTAGGTAAGGAAACCTTGCTAGGTAAGAAACTAGCGCGTGATATTGCTCAAGTGAATAGCTACATGGCTGAAGTGGGCATTGAAGTCCCTGGCCACGGTGAAGGCGGCGGTTACGAGCACAACCGTCACAAGCAAAACTACATCCACATCGATTTAGCGGGTCGCTTGTTCCTTATCACTGAGGAAACTAAGTACCGTGACTATATCGTTGAGATGCTAACAGCGTACGCGAACGTTTATCCAACACTGGAAAGCAACGTTAGCCGTGATACTAACCCACCGGGTAAGATCTTCCACCAAACGCTGAATGAAAACATGTGGATGCTTTACGCATCATGCGCATACAGCTGTGTGTTCCACACGCTTTCGGATGAGCAAAAGCAACACATCGAAACAGACCTATTCAAACAGATGATCGACCTATTCGTTGTGACTTACGGTCACGACTTCGATATCGTACACAACCACGGTCTGTGGGCAGTAGCCGCTGTGGGTATTTGTGGCTACGCGATCAACGATCAAGAGTCTGTTGATAAAGCGCTTTACGGTTTGAAACTAGACAAAGTAAGCGGCGGTTTCCTAGCGCAGCTAGACCAACTGTTCTCGCCAGATGGCTACTACATGGAAGGTCCTTACTACCACCGTTTCTCATTGCGTCCAATTTACCTGTTCGCAGAAGCGATTGAGCGTCGTCAGCCAGAGATCGGTATCTATGAGTTCAACGACTCAGTGATCAAGACAACGTCTTACGCGGTATTCTCTACAGCGTTCCCAGACGGTACGCTACCTGCACTCAACGATTCGTCGAAAACCATCAGCATTAATGATGAAGGCGTGATCATGGCGACAAGCGTGTGTTACCACCGCTATGAGCAAAGCGAAACGCTGCTTAGCATGGCAAACCACCAACAAGACGTTTGGGTTCAATCAGCAGGTAAAACTCTGTCTGATGCAGTGGATGCTGCAGATGAAATCAAACCGTTTAACTGGGGTAGCTTGTACGTAACTGACGGTCCTAAAGGTGAGAAAGGTGGACTTACTATTCTCCGCCATCGTGATGCTCAAGACGATGATACGATGGCTCTTCTATGGTTTGGTCAACACGGCTCTGATCACCAGTATCACTCTGCTCTTGACCACGGTCATTATGATGGCCTTCACCTCAGCGTCTTTAACCGCGGCCAAGAAGTCTTGCACGACTATGGTTTCGGTCGTTGGGTAAACGTAGAGCCGAAATTTGGTGGTCGCTACATTCCTGAGAACAAGTCTTACTGTAAGCAGACGGTTGCTCACAACACAGTCACAGTTGACCAAAGAACGCAAAACAACTTTGACACGGCAACGGCTGAGTCTCGCTTTGGCTCGAAGCAGTTCTTTAAAGCGGATGACGCAAAACTGCAAGGTATGAGTGGTAAAATCAGTGAGTACTACGAAGGCGTTGACATGCAGCGTTCCGTACTACTGGCTGACATTGAAGAGTTCGAAAAGCCATTGGTTATCGACGTTTACCGTATCAAGGCAGACAAAGAGCACTCTTATGACCTACCAGTACACTTCTCTGGTCAGATCATTCGCACCGACTTTGAATACAACGCAGAGTCTACGCTACGTCCAATGGGTGAAAACTTCGGTTATCAGCACCTTTGGAACCTAGGTAGTGGCGACGTTGAAGGTAGCTCACTTGTGTCTTGGCTACATGGCAACAGCTACTACAGCTTAGTGACCAGTGCAGTTGAAGGTTCAAAAGTGTTCTTCGCACGTCTTGGCGCTAACGATCCAGATTTCAACCTCCGCAGCGAGCCGGCTCTGATCTTGCGCCAGTCTGGTCAAAACCACGTATTCGCATCTGTGCTAGAAACTCACGGTTACTTCAACGAAGAGTTCGAAGCATCTGTGGGTGCACGCGGCTTGGTTGAGTCGGTAGCAACGCTTGCTGACAACGACGATGCCACCATTATTGAAGTGAAGACGACTTCCGGCAATGCGTATCGCTTCGCTATCAGCAACCGAGTAGAAGCAGAGCAAGACTCACTTCACGAGGTTAGCCTAGGAGAAGAGACAGTCAGCTTTACTGGCTCATTCGCTAAGCTATAAAACAGTTTTTAATTCAAGCCGGGCATTGCCCGGCTTTTTGCGTTTGTAAGTAAGGAGAATCATGGAGACACTTGATGGTGTAATTATTGTTGGCTACTTCGCGTTTGTGCTCTTTGCCGCACTGGCGTTCAAACGGTTTACCACTGACTCTTCAGGCTTTATTCGAGGCGGTGGTGCCATGATGTGGTGGATGGCGGGCGCAACGGCTTTTATGACACAATTTTCTGCCTGGACATTTACTGGGGCAGCCGCCAAAGCCTACGAAGATGGTCTTACCGTACTGTTTATTTTCTGGGGCAACGCACTCGGGTTCTTTGTCGCCGCTTGGTACTTTGCTGAGCGATATCGAAAACTGCGCGTTGAAACGGCCATGGAGGTGATTAAGATTCGCTTCGGTCGAAGTTCAGAACAAGTATATACCTGGATTTCATTCCCTTTGACCATATTGTCTGGAGCGATTTGGCTCAATGGCTTGGGGATCTTCGCGTCAGCCGTGTTCAATATCGATTTGATGGTCACCATCATAGGTGTTGGTGTGCTTGTTACCTTTATTGCGGTTAGTGGCGGTTCTTGGACGGTGTCGGCAACGAATGTTATTCAGCTTATCTTGCTAGTGGCGATTACCATGACTGTTGGTGCGTTTGCACTGATTGAAATTGGCGGTCCTATCGAACTTGCTAACGCCTATCCCACAGAAAGTTTTATGGGTCATGACATCAGCTACTGGCAGATTTTTTGGTTGTGGTGCGTGATCATGATGATGAAGCAGACGATGAACACCAACAACGCGCTGTCATGCTATCGTTTTCTGGTGACGACGAATGAGCGAGAAGCTAAAAAAGCAGCGTTTGTGACAGGTGTGCTGTTTATCATTGGACCTGTGATGTGGTTTATTCCGCCTTGGGTTACTGCGGCGATGAACGTGGATTTGATGGCCTATTATCCCAAACTCGCGGAAAGTGCCAATAACGCAGCATACGTCTATTACATCGACCACTATCTCCCGACGGGGATGCTGGGTCTAGTGCTCGCGGCAATGATTGCAGCGACAATAGCGCCGATGACCACGGCACTTAACCGTAACGCGGGTATTTTTGTGCGTAATGTTTATCAGTCGGTCATTAACCCTCAAGCATCCGAGAGCCAGCAACTGACAGTTGGCAAAGTCGCGACGTTAGTAAACGGTGTGCTGTGTGTGTTTGCTGCTTTGCTATTTGCATCGGTCAAAGAGTACAGTTTCTTCGACATTATGATGTTGTTTGGCGCATTGCTACAAACGCCAATCTCAATTCCGTCGTTACTCGCATTTGTCACTTTAAAGACGCCAGATTGGTCTGGATGGGCGACAATTGCGGTTGGCTTATGTGTCTCGGCGTTTATGCAGTTCGTGTTCCAAGTGGATTGGTTGTTGCCGTTGTTTGACGCGGTAAGCTTTACCCACCGCGAAACGGTAGATCTGCAAGTGGCCTCGACCATGTTAGCGCATATCTTTATTACCGGTGGATTCTTTATGTTCACCACTCTGTTCTACCGTGATCCAGTTGGATCGAGAAAGAGTGAGTTGAATCAACTCAAAACCAATCTGGCAACACCGATAAGCAAAGAGGAAGAAGCTCCGGTTGATTATAGGCAAGGCGCGTACCTTGGCCGCATGTGTCAGGTGCTTGGTTTCTTGGTCATGTTAGTCAGTATTACTGCGGACACTTTGCATGGGGCAAGTATCTTCGTTGTGATTGGTGCGCTAATACTGCTCGCTGGTACACACTTATACCGTACCCGAAAAGGAGGAGACGAGCCTTGTGAGCTATCGGCTAGTTAACTCCAGACCGACATAATTTCATAGAAGCCAGCACAGTTGCTGGCTTTTATTTTGTCTATCTTCTTGCTAGCCCACTTTGGTGAACTATAGTTGAAGTTAGCTAAACTTGCACAATATAGCCTAATAGGATCAACATGTTAGCCAAAGAGTGGAGTTAGAAAAGTAAGGTGTTGAAGAGAACTTGGCTTGCCATTAATGCTTTCACTAGAAATGGAGTATCCAGTGAGTAACGAAAAGGACAACCTCAAAAAAGCCCTATCGGAAGCGTTTACCGCGTCGTTGATTCGGTTTTCGACCATAGTGTTTATTGTGATCATGTGTTGGTGGGCATTTGCCCCATTTCTACCGATTCTGTTATGGGCCTTGGTATTAGCCATTGCTCTGTTCCCAGTAAGAAAGTTCTTTGAAAGGAAGTTCAACTGGACATCGAAACGCAGTTCAACCGTGATAGCCTTGGTTGGTGTACTGGTGCTTGGTACACCGGTAGCACTGGTGGGTAACTCGTTAGCAGTCAAAACTTTGCAGACCTACCAGCATTATCAAGATGGTGAGTTACATGTCCCGCCTCCACCTCAAAAGGTCAAAGAGTGGCCTTTGATTGGTGAGGATACTTACCTAGCGTGGAGCGAAGCCGCGCAGGATCTCCCAACCTTTGTTGATAAGCGCCAACCTCAGCTTAAGAATGCATCGGCATGGTTTGTTGATAAAGCGAGTGGTGCCGCCAGCAGTGTTTTCTTGCTGATTGGTGCGGTCATAATCGCAGGGATTATGCTCGCTTGGGCCGAAGACGGGACCAAGGCAATGCGCCGCATATTCACTAGCTTTGCCGACGACGAGAAAGGTCCAGAGTTACACAACTTAACAACCGCAACCATCAGGCAGGTGGCCGTTGGTGTTATCGGGATTGCTTTTCTCACCGCAACCATTTTCGGTGCCGTCATTGCCTTAGCGGGTGTACCAGCAGCTGCGCTACTTACTGTTATCGCTTTGGTGTTTGCCATTACTCAGCTACCTGTCACTATTATCGCCATTGTGGCCGTTGCAATGCTTTGGTCGAACACCGATGGCTCCACGGTTCACAATGCTATTTTTTCAGTATTGATCATTGCTGCGAGCTTGGTCGATAACATCCTTAAGCCTATGGTGCTGGGTAGGGGATTAAGTGTCCCGATGCCAGTGGTGCTCATCGGCGCGATAGGGGGCATGATGTCAGGTGGTATATTAGGCATGTTTATTGGCGCCGCTTTCCTCACTGCGGGCTATCAGGTGTTTATGAAGTGGGTGGAAGCGGAGAACGAGAAAGGTCAACCTAAAGAAAAGGCTAAACTCGAAGACAAAGGGACTTCTGCTACTAGCTGATAACCTCTAGGATATTTCAACCCGTTTCTAGTTCGCTCAAGGCGGGTTTTCTATTTTTAGCGTCTCAAGAATAAGTGACAAGCCCATGTAGCGGGACTTACATTGACAATGGAACACTCTTCGGCAATACCTAAGTAGTTCGCTCAACTATTTTGAGTTTTGGTATTAAGGATGTCTTATGAAAGAGATAACAATGCTTGGACTACTCACTGCGTCGTTATTTTCAGTCTCAGCCAATGCGGAAGTGATTGAAATAGCAACATTTAAACTTAACGAAGGCGTTTCAGTTGAAGAGTTTGCTCCACTCGACAAAGCGGTGGAAATGCAGCATGTCTCGCAGCAGCCTGGTTTCATTTCACGTGAAGCGGCGCATGGTGAAAATGGTGAGTGGCTGGTGGTCGTTCATTGGGAAACCATTGAAGATGCTGACGCCTCGATGAACAGTTTCATGACAGCGGAAGCGGCGAAAGAGTTCATGTCTCATCTTGACGCCAATACGATGAGCATGAAGCGTTACACCAAGTGATCTAGAGGCTCTCTCTGTCGCTACAGGGAGAGCCATTTCTTATCCTGCCCAAAATCTAACCGCCATCACAAAAAACCACAATTATCCGACGATTCTCTCATTTGAGGTTTTTTTGCTTATTTTGTAATACAAGATTATGAGATTATAAATGTGTCAAAAGGTAAGCCTGTGTAAGCAAGAGCTTAGGTAGTACATCTTGCTTTATGGGTGGTTGAACAACTCATAAGTGATGGAACCATGAAGAAAAACTATCTCAAATCCCTACTAGCTTCATCTATCGTCCTTGCAATGACCGGGAGTGCATTCGCAGCGAATTCAACGACAATCAATACACCCGCCCCTGTTTCAGTGGTGGCATCAAGCCATGACGGAAATGCTCCGGAAATGGTGCTTGATGGAAACACGAAAACACGTTGGTCCGCCAATGGTGTCGGTGAGTCGATGACATTCGACTATGGCCAGAGTTTGGCATTTGATGCGGTGAAACTGTCCTTCCACAAAGGCGATAAACGCACGACCAAGTTTGATATCGAAACCAGCCTAGATGGGTCAACTTGGACCAAGGCCGTGGCGGATGGCGAAAGTACAGGTAAATCGCTCAACCTAGAGCGCTTTGATTTTCCAGAAACGACGGCAAGATACATTCGCTATGTCGGCAAAGGTAACAGTAGTAGTGCTTGGAACAGTGTGACTGAGTTTGTCGGTGTGAACTGTAAAACGGACTTTTGTTCAGACCAAGAGCTGCCAAGAGCCGACATTCTAAAACCTGTGCTTATTGAGGCGACTAGCCACGATGGTAATGGCCCTGAGCGCATGTTTGATAATGATTTGAAGACCCGTTGGTCCGCTAATGGTGCCGGTGAAAATGTCACCTACGATTATGGCAGCGTTAATACGTTTGATGCGGTTCGTCTGGCTTTCCATAAAGGTAATGCTCGCTCAACGCTGTTTGATATTGAAGTGAGTGTCGATGGCAAGACGTGGACCAAAGCCTTGGAAGGAGGCGCAAGCTCTGGTGCGGTCAACGGTTATGAGCGTTTTTCTTTCGATCCGGTAGAAGCGCGTTATGTTCGATACGTGGGTAAAGGCAATTCAAAGAGTAGCTGGAACAGTGTGACTGAGTTTGCCGCGTTGAATTGTGCCATTAACTCCTGTCCTACCAATCACATCATCACCGAAGAGGTGATTGCAGCAGAAAAAGCCGCAGAAGCAAAGAAAAAAGCGACAGCGAAAGTGGATGATAAGCGAAAAGATCTTCGCAAGGGTAACTTTGGTGCCGTGGTGGCGCTGCCGTGCGCAACAAGCTGCAAGTGGGATGTACCGTTACAACAACCTGTGCTGCCAGACACGCCAAAAGCGGGCAATAAGCCTGGTGAGAACTTTGACCTAACATCTTGGTATATCTCCATGCCGTTTGACCATGATAAAAACGGCAAACCAGATAATGTTTATGAGTGGGATCTTGCTAACGGCTACGAGCACCCAGAACTGTTTTACACGGCCGATGATGGTGGCCTTGTATTCAAGACCTACATTAAAGGTGCACGTACATCGAAGAACACTAAGTTCGCTCGTACAGAGATGCGCGAGATGCTACGTCAAGGTGATAAGAGTGTTGATACCAAAGGTGTGAATAAGAACAACTGGGTATTTAGCTCTGCACCAATTGAGGATCAAAAAGCCGCAGGCGGCGTTGATGGTGTCCTTGAAGCGACACTGAAGATAGACCACACCACGACAACCGGTGAGCTCAACGAAGTGGGTCGCTTTATTATTGGCCAGATCCACGACAAGGATGATGAGCCTATTCGTCTCTATTACCGCAAACTTCCAAACCAAGACAAAGGTACGGTCTACTTTGCTCATGAAAACACCATCAAAGGGACTGACAAGTACTACAACCTTGTCGGCGATATGACGGGTGTACCAAAAGACGGTGACGGGATCGCGCTTGGGGAAGTGTTCAGCTACCGAATTGCGGTTGTCGGCAACGAAATGACGGTCACGCTAATGCGAGAAGGCAAGCCAGACGCGGTTCAGGTGGTTGACATGAGCGAGAGTGGCTACGACGTTGGCGGTAAATACATGTACTTCAAAGCAGGTGTTTACAACCAAAATATCACGGGTGACCCGGATGATTATGTTCAAGCAACCTTCTATCAGTTGAAGAAGTCACATAATAAGTTTGCAGCGAACTAATATTAGCTAAGCGAACAAAAAACATGAAAGCCAGCGCACGTGTCGCTGGCTTTTTATTGACGAGACAATAAAACGGGTGTTTATCGAAAAGCGAGGCGATTATTTGAGATATATTTGTTCTCTATGATTGCGTCTAGAGAGCATTTCCCAGCGCCTGCCAAGGTGAAGTACAAGAATACAGAGAACAGAGTCCACTGGTATTCAAGACCGCCGTGCAATGAGTTCAATCCAGCAGCAATACCGCCTAGTGTGTAAATTGCCACGCTCATACAAACCAACAGCCCCAGCGAAGCTAGTCGAGTTGCCAACCCAAACATCAAAGCTAGACCTCCTAGGAACTCAGTATAAGCTGCTAAATAGGCACCTAATAATGGGAACGGGACGGCGTTAGCCTCCAGAAATGGCACTAGACCTGCTGGGTTTAGCACTTTACCGAATCCATGATAGGTCATGATGAATCCCACCATCACTCTTAATATCAACTCTAGCTTTCCGTTTTCAGACGTAGCAATGAGTCTTGGGACGATCTGATTAAGCATTCTCGTTTCCTTTTTTGCAGATGAGTTAGTAAAAATATTCGAGGCCAATGACGTGAGTATCGCCAATCGTGCCGCTGTCTCCGCCGTTAGAGAAGCGTCCTTCTGAGAGGGCAAGTAATTTAGGCGTTACATAGTAGTGAATGCCGTAGCCAACGAAGCGTTCGTTCTCTGCGCCCCAGTTTCCGTAGACTTGAGCGTGATGAAGGATGAATTTAAGCTTGCTGCTAAAGGTGTATTCACCCACTACGTCATAGGTGTAATCATTAAGATTGGATGCTTTACCGTGTTCATTTAGATCAGAGCGCGTTAATGTGGCGCCGATATACCACTGACCTTGGCGATAGCTCATGCCAACGTTATGCGTTGCATCGCCTTTGTCCTTGTATAGCTGTCCACCTGCGCCATATAAACCAGCGTTGTGATAGGAGTAACCGATTCCAAATCCATCACCAAAAAAGGGAGAAGCGCCATAGGTGATGGTGAATGCTGAACCATCCGTTGTGAAAGCATCATCACTGTAATCAAAGCTTCGCTCTGATTCCGAGAGCTGCGTCGAAGCAACAAAGGTCCATTTGTCATAGCTGTTTTTATAGAGAAGTGTATCGCTGTTTCGCCATGTTGCTTGAGCCGCGGCAACGTCCTGAAAGCCTAAGTAGGCCATTTTCAAGATTGGAAGGTGAGAGTAGTTCGCTCCCCAATCCTTACCAAACCATAGCGTACCTAGATAACTGTGTTCGACACCCACGTACTCATAGCGTTTACGAAGCTTGCCGTTTTTTATCTCTGTTCCTTCTTTCAAGTCTAAGAAGTTAAGATCGTACTCCATTCTGCCAAAGACACTCCAGTCCTTGGTTACAGGAACGTTTGCCGTTAAGTTCGCGCGCACTTTGGCTTCAATAGGATTTCCCTCTTTTGAGCCTTCGACGAGTGGTCCTCCATTGGTTTGGTAGGCACCAACCAAGCCGTTAAGCGAGACGTAATCCTGAATTTCGAGCGCAAAAAGTTGGCTCGCAGGTAGCAACATAGCTACTGCAAGAGTCTTTTTCATCGTTTTACCTTTTGAATATTTGACCAAAAAAAAGGGGCTGATCAAGCCCCGAAATGCCGTACTAGTTTTTCTCTATGAGAGAAATAAGGGCGCTTTTTAGTTGCGCCTCTTGGTTATCGTCGAGTGTGTTGAGCCACTGACTTTGAATAGTAGTGACAATAGTATTGCCACTTTGATGTACTTCGCGTCCTTTTGACGTGAGTTGAATGAGTTTTACTTTTTGATTGGTTGGATGCGGGATGATTGATACAAGTTCGCGTTTGAGCATGTTGTCGACCATGCGCTTTATGGTACTGCGCTCTCGCATAAGCTTATCTGCTAACACCTGTTGTGGCAGGTGAGTATGGTAGCTGAGTATCTCCAGCGCTTTCTGCATCTCAGTAGTGATATCGTGCGCACTTAAAAGTTGCTCTTGTACCTCATTTCGAAAACGGCGATAGGCAACCCCCATAAGGAAGAATGTCGATTCGTCGAGAAGCGGCGTCGCGAGCGTGTCATCTTTGTATGCCATTAAAATACCTTCAAGCATGAGTTCTTTTCTATCACTAAAGTAGTACCACTAATGCTATGGTCTTTTTGTTGTAGCTACAACAAAAAACGAGTGGATTTCATAGCCTGTTGCAAACTGTATGATTTGGAAATGGATTAAGTGGTTACAGGTATCTAGATGTAATAAGGCAAGGCAATTAGTTAACCAATACCATCTAACAATGATGGTATTGGTGAGAGTATGTCGTTATAGATATAGCTTTGTTTGGTGCACTTTATACAGAAGCACTAGATAGCGTTGTTTTCTCGCTGCCAAGAGTAAAGCTGTCGTAGTCCTTAAGGACATACAATAGGTAACAGGCTGCCAGCATAGGCCAAGCTGCAAAGAAAAGGAGATTGCTCATTGGTTCAAGATACTTAGGGAAAGAGATCAGTGTTGAAATACCATGAAGAACTAGAACAGATAGGTAAGTGATATTTTTCTTATATCCGACGACGAACGCTAGCACAAAAGCGATTTGCAAAGCACCGAGTAAGATAGAAATTCCACTAGAGATATTGAGCCCATAAAACCCAGCGAATACTTTTATGGCATGCTCTGGCACCAGTACCTTGTCTAATGCCCACATAAGAAAGACCAAGCCGATGCTCAGTCTTGTGAGCAACAATCCAATAGCGAGTTGCGTGTTTAATTTTGGTTCAAACGTAGTTGTCATTACTTTTTCCTTTAGGGTTGTGTTACTTCCAACAACACGACCTTAGTAAAGGAAATTTGATTGCAGCAACGAGTGTAAAAATGTGTTTCGGTGATTACTTTGACGCGGTTACTAACGTCAGAAAGTTCTTAATAAATCTATGACTTCGGTGTGTGGGCTTTATTAACCTAGCTGGCCTCTAGAAATTTTTGGTTAACTTTTGTTCAAACGGATATCTTTGCATTTGTAGCACGATGAATTCAGGGAATAGATATTAGTTTTGTGTTTTAACTTTAGTAAAAAATTAACTTCAAGTTACAGGTTGTGACTATGGTCAAAAAATCTGTTACGGTTGTATTTTTCAATTCACCGAATCGTTGACTGTAAAATACTAAGCGGTTACATTCCCGCCAAAATAACTACAAATTGTGTATTGCGGCGAAGACCGCAAATAGCGATTACACCTCCCCTTACAAACCTGAGTCTTTCAGGCATACCCCGTTGTACTGAGACGTCGTTTGATGTCGCAGTGGTTATTAGTATCAGAATATTAGGTGCACCATGAAGAAGTTGCTTTTGGCTACTTTGTGTGGGGTGTTGTCTTTCTCATCTTTAGCTCAACCGCTCAAAGTGGCTGGTAAACCAGATGATGACAAACTCCATCTAACCTTGATTAAAGAGATCATTTCTCGCTCCGAGCAGTACTCTTCCATCGATTATATCTACGCAAAAACTGGCGAACCCGCTGGTACTCGTCTGCTTGCCGATCTTGAAAATGGTACGCTTGACGTCGTTTGGACTGCTACTAGTCAAGAGCTTGAGCAGCGCTTCGATGCCATTCCGTTCCCGATCTATCGTGGCATGTTGGGGATGCGCATTGGACTGGTAAGTAAAGAGCGAGCGAACCAGCTTGAGTCGGTAAAGTCTGTAGGACAATTGCAAAGCCTATCAATTTGTTCAGGCAAAACCTGGCCGGATACTGCCATTATGGAAGCGAACGGTCTATCGATTGCTAAATCGCTCAAATACCCAAACATCTTTGACATGCTGGTGGCAGGCAATCGCTGTGATGCATTTATGCGTGGTGTTATGGAGCCTTGGGCAGAGGTGAAAGCTCACCCTCATCTACCACTGCAGGTGGATAGCAACGTGATGCTTCGCTACAAGATGCCGTACTTCCTGTTTGTGCGTAAGGGCAATGATGCCCTCAAAGAGCATCTGTTTAATATCATGCTCGATATCCACAATGAGGGGCTTTACGAAACTATGTTCTTTGCGGATAACGAAATCAAAGCCGCATTGAAACAGGCAAATTTGGGTGAGCGTGTCATTCTCGATCTCGACAACCCAAATATCACCAGCGCGACCAAAGCGATCCCAGAGCACTTCTTTTTTGACCCGTTAGCAGAGTAATCACGGTAGCACCATGAACAGATTGACAAAAAAAATTATCCTTGTCGTGACGCTAGTCATGACACTTGTGACTGCGATTGCTCTATCAACGCAGTACGTTTTAACCAAGAAGAATGTCGAGGCAGACCTTGCACAGGTCACAGCAGAAATTGAGCAAGAGCTGCAAGTTATCTTGCAAGAGCCGGTTTACGTATACGATAAAGCGCTCATCGGCAGTATCCTTGATGCTTATATCAAAAATGGCACCATCTCGAGTATTGTGGTCCGCGATCAAAATGGTAAAGAGATGAATCAAGTTGGCCAGCAAACGGCTGAGTTTGAATCGCGTATTGAGATTAAATGGGACGGTTTGCCAATTGGTTCAGTATCCCTGGGCTTTAACAGTGAGCAAGCGAGAAGCGAGCTGCAAAGCTCAATGCTGCGTTCACTTATGATGTTTGGCACTTTGTACCTTGTAGTGATTGTGTCACTGGGATACATCATGGATCGCTTGGTCGTTACGCCAATCAAAGGCATGGCGAAAAGCATGAATGACATTGCTGCTGGTGGTGGTGATCTGACGTCTCGCGTTACCGCAACGTCTAATGATGAAGTGAGCGACTTGGCGAAGGCGTTCAACCGTTTTGTAGAGACAGTTCAAGAGATTGTTATCGATACCGCTCGCACGACAGAGAGCCTAAAACAAAACGGTTCTGCTATTACCTCAGTGCGCACTTCAGTGAGTGAGCAAACAGAAAATCAGCTTAAACTCACTCACGAAAGTTTGAGTAAGATTGAGCAGTTTAATCTGGCGACCAGCGAGATTGCAGCGAACACCGAGAATACACTGTTTAAGTCTAATGACGCACTATCATTAGGCGCATCGAGTGAGCAGGCGATCGCTCAAAACGTATCAAACGTTGAGGATTTATCCGTTAACCTAGAGACGGCAGCAGAACGCGCGAACGCGCTTAAGAATCGCAGTGATGATATCGGTCGAGTGGTAGAGGTTATCAAGGCCATTGCTGAGCAGACAAACCTTCTGGCACTCAATGCGGCAATTGAAGCTGCGCGTGCCGGTGAGAGCGGACGTGGCTTTGCGGTAGTAGCGGACGAAGTACGAGCGCTCGCTAGCAAGACTCATGATTCAACGAGCGAAATTGAATCTATTATCGAGAGCCTTCAACAAGAGGCAACCGAGTCCTTCAATGCGACTCAAGAGTCCAAGCAGTTGGTTGAGTTAACTAAGGTGAGCTCTGATGAAGCTCAAGAAGCACTGACTAAGATGATTGAAGCGGTAACAAGCATCAACGCAATGGTGGACTCGGTTGCAAGTGCTTGTGAAGAGCAATCCAATGTAAGTAATACGGTCGCGCAAGACATGCGAGAGCTCGATACTAGCGCCGCTGACATGCGCACTGTTAACGATGAGCTTCAAGTGCTTGCAGAGGCGATTACCTCGAATACCACAGAGCTAGATAGCCAGATTCGTCGCTTTAAGTATTAATCTTCTATTGATACTAAAACGCCTCGTTGAACGATTATGCGACGAGGCGTTTTTATTTGTCTGAAGCAGTAACTTAAGCGATCCTGCCTGCGGCTTTTATTTTGACGTGCACCATGTTGCCCTGAAGGTAACTCAGGGGGATTTCACTGCGCTCGATCACTGACACGCTGTTTGCACACGCACCGGCTTCCATGGCGAGTTGGCAGGCTTCTTTCTCCAGGTCAGCCAGTACCTCTGCTCTTTGGTTAGGCTCGATGGGTACAATCTTGTCTAGCTGACCCGATATCTCACCGAGCGCGACACCAATCGCATTGGCGACTTCAAAGTGTTCTGGACGAACGACAGAGCTGACACCTTCAAATTGATCAGGCATTAGCGCGCTGCCACCGCCAACGAGAATAACTGGCACTTTAGTGGCAGAGGTCTTCATCCGGTCGATGGCATCTTCAACCTTTTCCACCATATGAGCGTATATTTGATTGGCCGTTTCTGATGCCAAATCAATAGACTCTTGCTTTGCCTTACCTGTCCATTCCATCACTTGTTTAGTGAGTGCTACGTCGGTGAGGGTTAACGTGTCTCCACCAAAACTGAGCGCCTTCTGAGTCAGTTCATGACCGACACTTTCAGGACCTAATTGAACATCACCATCGGTGAGCGTCACCTTGGTACCACCACCAATGGCGATGGCCAAGATATCCGGCATGCGAAAGTTAGTACGTACTTCACCAAGCTCGACGGCTACGCTGGATTCGCGAGGATAGCCATGTGTTAGCGCACCGACATCTGAGGTTGTACCGCCGACATCGACCACAATAGCATCATCAAGCTTAGTGAGGTGACTGGCTCCACGAATGGAGTTAGTAGGACCGCACGCTACGGTAAGAATAGGGTACTTAAGCGCGAATTCTTGCGACATTAGCGTTCCGTCGTTTTGCCCGAAATAGGGCGTAACGGCGATGCGGTGCCTCTCTAGTGCGTGACAAAACCCTTCGACAAAGCGCTTTGCTGTACCTTGCAGAGCCGCATTTAAAATAGTGGCGTTCTCACGCTCTAAAATACCCAGACTGCCAACCTTGTGTGAAAGGGAAATATTAACCTCTGGCAGTTCCTCTCTCACCCACTGTTCAACCAATAGTTCTTGGTCACCGTTAACGGGAGAAAACACACCACAAATTGCGATAGAATCAACTTTGCCCTTCATCTTCTGACATAGCTGACGGATCTCTTGCTCATCTACGTCTGCGATTTTTTGACCATCGTACTCATGGCCACCGTGGGCTTGATAGAAATGCTCGCCAAGTAGCGTCTGCCAAGATGCGCTCCAACCACAAAGAGGTGGGACGGCGCTGCCGCTCGGCAGTGCTAGGCGAAGCATGCCTACGTTGTCGAGCCCTCGCTTCTCAACAATGGCATTGGTGCATTGAGTCGTGCCAAGCATGGCATGTTTGACACTCTCACCTGTCAGGTTTGCTTGGCGCAGTAGTTCATCAATGGCGTTGTCGATGCCTGTCGAAATATCGTGTGTTGTGGCGACTTTGACCTTAGAGATAACCTTGAGCGACTCATCCAAAAGGACTCCGTCTGTGTTGGTTCCACCGACATCAATACCGAGGCGATAAATAGCGGTTGTCATAGTCCTGCCTCCATATTTGTACGTTTCGAAAGGCTTTCAATGGCCACATACTCAACGCCATAGCCAAAGTAATCTGGACCAGCGACTTCGATACCCTTAGCGGTGCGCCATTTGGGGTCGCAAGGGTAAGCGATAAGCTCAATTCGCTGTCCGTATCTAAGCTGCTCAGTCGTTATGGGCTGCCCAGTTTCATGGTCTAGGATGCTGATTAAATCGGGCGTGCAAGCTAGGAGCGATTCTTGGCTCATATCACTCGCCTTAGTTCCCTTGTGAGCGAGCAACAGTTCATTTTGGAAATGAACGTAGACGGGATCCGCATTGCTTTCAGAGGCTTTAAGCGGTTCAATGACGACACCGCCAGTTACGAAACCACCGCCGGTATTTCGGTCGATATCGACAATCTTTCCGCTAATAATTCGGTGTCCTTCAACGATGTCCAACACGGCATCGACCGCACTGTCACCGCGAGCATTGGCTTCTCGAATGGCTTTACCTATTTGCATGGCTTTGCTCAGGGTCGCACCAAGTGCGCTGCGTTTGAGCTCTTTGCCATACATAGGGTAATCACACATCGCAGCGGAGCCACCCATTTGCTCAGTGATTGGGCGAGCAAATCGTTCTGACCAAACACCGTCGATAGGGTGCAGGGTCACGACGTTCCCTTTCTCATCAGCAAGCGTGTTGGGCGCGGACGGCAAACCGTCCAAATAAAAGGTCACCATTTGTGACTCTGGGAATGCGCGTCCCATGGCATCACAGTCGATCACTGGGATCCCTTTTTGCGCAGCAATCAAAATTGGGATCAATGAGTTGAAACCGCCAACCTCAATAGGGAAGGTCGCTTCGATACGTTCACCGACCGCTTGTTCCATCGCTTCAAACGCTACCAACATTTGATCTTGGGAGTTGAGTTTCTCAATGGCGACGGTGGGTGCGCCGATCATCGACGAAGGCACTGTCATCCAGTTATCTTTCACCTCATCCAGCGAAATAAGTTCGACAGGCTTTTCCGCATTGGCGATGGCAACTTTTGCCATCAGCGCACCACTGTAGGGATCACCACCCCTCCGGTGCCAAGTACTGTGGCACCTAGGGCAATGTCATCAATCATTTGATCATTGAAAATCACGAACCGCTTCCTTATTTGATACTGACAGCTTTACAAGCACAATGTAGGCAACGAAGGACGCAAGAATACCGTCAATCGCTGAAATACTGGTTAATGAGAATAGGTTGAAGAATTCGCCTGCGGTGCACGCACTCACCGCGCTGCCAAATGCCCAAGCAACCAAGCCTTTTAGCATCCAGTTTGGCGCACTTTGAATACGTTCAAACTCAAGTGCAGACTTATCTAAGAAGTAGTATTGAGCTAGGTAAACACCCGCTGAAGGCGCAATCGTCACACCCAGAAGTGTGAGAAACGCAGTAAACATATCGATCATGCCGAGCTGAGCGATAGCGAGGCCAAGAATGGTCATCATGATGACCAAAATAGGACGCGGCACATTCGGCAACACAACCGACATGCCCAGAGCGCCCGAGACAAGGTTACTGCTGTTGGTCGTCCATTGAGCAAACACCAGAACGATAATCGCTGCCATACCCAAGCCAATGCCGAAGAACACATTGACGAGGTCGTCAGAGCCGGTCATTTGCGTGAGTAGCAGGGCAACCACAATCGTCGCGCTGTTACCAAATAGGAAGCCAAAACCGGCACCGAGAATCGCGTCTTTGCGCGTTTTCGCGTAGCGGGCAATATCAGGAGCCGCGACCGCGGCAAGGATCCAAATCGACATGACATAAGAAATAGCTTCACCCATAGAGAGTGGCGACTCAATAACCTTGTCACCCGCGCTCTGCGCACCTGCCGCCATAAATAGGCCAACAGTAATCAGTGTCACCATGAGTGGTACTGAATAGGCGCTAAGCTTACCGAGCGCTCGGACACCATAGATTGCGGTGATCATCATGAGTACGCCGCCACCAACAAGCGCAGCAAAGTGGGAAACGACGATGTCATACTGCGCAAGCGCATCGACAAGTATGTAGGCGAAAAAGTCCGCTTGAAACGCGAACCAGCCAACAAGAGAAACACCGTTGATGGCACCGAGGACCTTACCACCGTGGCGACCAAAGACAGAGCTACTCATTAATGGTGTTGAGACGCCAGATTGGAAACCAATATTAGCGCAAAGCATGGCAAGTACGGCGAGAATGGCAGAGCCTGCGAACGTCGCAAATAGGGCGTCGTGAATGGTAAGGCCGGTACTCAGAAACGCACCCAAGAACAGACCAGAGATATCAATACCAATTGCAAGCCAGATCAGACTGATGACGTACCACGAGCGTTTTGCCTTCTCGGGTACGGGCTCTAACTCAAAGTCATCAATCTTCCGTGTTGTTTGTGTGTTCGCCATCCTAAGCTCCTAAATAATTATCCATAAAGTTCACATAAAAAAAGTTAGCAGCTTGTTACATACAAATAAATACATATTATTAGATACAAACATTCGTTTTTGGTTATGTATTAAATTATGGCTATTCATATTGAGAAACTGGACAAGCGCGACCTGAGACGATTAGAGATATTCTGTGAGATCGTTGAGCAGGGCGGCATCAGCAATGCTACCGTAAGTACTGGGCTGAGTCAGCCTGTGCTGAGTAATCAGTTAATAGAACTCGAAAAGAGCTTGGGCGTGACGCTTTGTAAGCGTGGTCGAAGTGGTTTTGATTTAACAAGTGAAGGACACACTGTGTATGGTTATGCAAATGAGCTGAGTAATGTACTTAGTGATTTTGCCTTTAAATTGAAGGGCGTACAGTCAAAACTGACGGGGCAGGTGCGCGTTGGTATTCTCGACAATACCATTACGCTTCCAAGCAATCCGGTTCCGACCGCTATCGAAAACTTTTATAAGCTGAGCGACAGTGTGGAGCTCACGCTCGAAGTCGGCGATTACACTTTGCTTAATGAAAAGCTGGCGAAAGGACAGCTGGACATGATGATCGTCGTTCTCGCCGAACATCAACTGGATGCCTTTAGTCATGCTGAGTTTCTGTTCACTGAAAAGAGTTATCTCTTTGCCCGCGAAGACGTTGCAAAGGAAATTGAAACTCGCAATCACTCGCTTGAAGGACGACGTATTAACATTGGTGGCTACGCCTCTGAGGTAATGCGTAAGCTTTTGAATGTTGAGCAGTACCAACAACTAAAGCTCATCGATGGCTGGAATGTTGAATCTGGCGCTTTGCTTGCGATGGCGGGTACGCATTTGAGCTTTCTCCCTAGTCATCTTATTGAAAGCAACCGCTCTCAACAGGCGCTGGTGGCAGTGAACCCAGAACAGTGGTGGTTTACGAGTGACTTTTCGGTTGTATTAAAGGGAGCAAAGACCGCGTTATCGCCTGCTGCGTTGGCGTTTTATGATTGCTTAGTGGCCAGTAATAACAGTCAAAGGCTCTGACTGTTATTACTGGATTTTATCACCGCTCTTAACGACGCGACGACTTAAATCACAAGGCACAATACTTACGATGCTTTGAGTAGCGCTTCTCTTCTTGCCTGACGAGCTTTCTCCACAACATAGGTCACCATGTCGTCTTCATTGACGATATCCGCAATGTTGATTGGTGTGGTGTCGGTGATGGGTGTGCTGTTTAGGATTTTATCTGCGCGTCGATAGATGTGAACAACACGCTCTGCAACGGCTTCCATTGGATCGATGAAGTAGATCTCTGGGAAGTTTTTCTCAAGCGCAGGGCGTACTAATGGCAGTTCAGTGCAGCCAAGGATCACGGTATTCACACCTTGAGTTTTTAGAGACTCAATGGCTTTGCTGAGAAGTTCAGCGTTTTTGTCCAGTTCGCCCGCTTTGATGCCGCATTTTTCGCGAATGTCTTGGCCACTTGGGGTTTTCTCACCGGTTTTGTGTCCGTAGATTGCACTGTGAACGTAGTTCTCTTGCTCTTCAGTGTTAGGTTTGAAGTAGGTGATCTTGTCTTCAGTTAAATAGCGATCGTAGATCCCAGAGTTGTAGGTGCCGGTAGTGCAAAGTACCCCAACCACGGCTTGCGGGTTTTGCGCTTGGATCTTTTCAGTAGTTGCTTTAAGCATGTCCACTAAATAGACGCTGGTCTGTTTTTGAACTTCAGGGCGGAAGTGGTGCGCAGTGTTGCAAGGCATTACTGCAAACTCAACGTGGTTCAACTCCATGATCTGTGCTGAGCGAACCATCTCAGGGACAGGATCTGGCCCACCTTCGTTGATGGCTTCAGAGCGATCCGGAATATCAGAGTTGTTGATCACAACCAAGCTCATGTGCTCTTGGTCGCTTTGCGCACCTTGTTTGTTTTCTTCACGTGCGATGATGTCTTGAAATAGCGCATCGGCTTGCGGTCCCATGTTTCCCATGATGCCAAAAATTACATCTTTCATTGTTAGTCCTCGAAAGTAGATTCAATAAGTAGTGAGGAAAAACTACGGGAGAATGGCTTTGGAGACGAATCGCTTTTGATGGGTGGAATCCTCCTCTGTAGATTAGCTTATTCAATATCATGTATATTTTTTGTTCGACTTGAAGTGCCGACAGCGGTAAGGTTGAGAGATATATGTGCTTCAGAGCATACGTTTGAAAAACAGGTTACACGCAAGGAGGACAAAAAATGGAATGGAGTTTATGGTTGGCGTATGTGGGCGTGATTGCGGTGTTAATCTCATCACCCGGTCCTTCGGCGATGCTGTGCATTGCACACGGCGTTAAATATGGGAAATCCAGTGCCCTTGCAACTGTGTTTGGCGGGACGTTCGCGTCGCTAACCTTGATGTTCCTCTCTGCTGTTGGTTTGGGCGCTATATTGGCAGCATCGTCGGAAGTCTTTTTGCTATTGAAAATCTTTGGCGCGCTCTATCTTGTTTATCTTGGATACCAGACTTGGAGAGACACAGGGACTGAGTCGGTGTTGAGTGCAGATTCCAAGCAAGAAAAAGTCGCGTTTACCCAGCGTGGAATTCTCAAGAAAGCCTATATGGTGGGTATCAGCAATCCTAAAGACCTGCTGTTTTTTACCGCACTGTTTCCCAACTTTATTAACGTGAATGCGCCTCAGCTTAGCCAGTTTGTTGTGCTCGCTCTGACATGGGTTGTGATCGATACCTTGATCATGTTGGTGTATGCAAGGCTTGGCGCTAAGGTTAACCCCTGGCTATCGAGTAAGAAAAACATCAAGCGCTTTAACAAGGTGATGGGGGGCTTCTTTATGTCTGCTGGTGGTGCGCTGTTTGCTTCGAGCACCAAATAACTCACTCAATCCCAAGACACGGAGTAAGCCGCTGCTGCTTGCTCCGCACCATCATTAATACCATTACCTTTTCTTGCTAATCGCACCAAGTGATCCTACTTTCGAGTTACCACCTATACTGTTCAGAGCCTCACCAAACTCAACAGTAAGGAAAATCACAATGAAAGCGATGGTAGTCAATAGTTATGGTGGTCCCGATGCGTTTGAAGTGGCGGATGTCGCCAAGCCCGACATTCAGTCAGGGCAAGTCCTCGTCAAGGTTGCAGCCTCTAGCGTCAACACGGTCGATACAATGATACGCGAACTCGGTGAGGCGCTTCCATTCTCTCCAGCTACCCCTGCGATCTTGGGTATGGACTTCGCGGGAACCGTAGAAGCTGTTGCTGATGATGTGACTGACTTTCAGGTTGGTGATGAAGTGTATGGCTGCGCGGGTGGCTTAGGCGCTCTTCAAGGTTCATTAGCGGAATACATGCCCGCTGACCAGAGGCTAATCGCTCACAAGCCGAGTAACTTATCTATGAAAGAGGCCGCCGCACTGCCTCTGGTTGCCATCACCGCTTATGAGGGCTTAACGCGTGCCAATACTAAAGCTGGGGATAAGGTACTGGTACATGGTGGCGCTGGTGGGGTAGGACATATCGCGATTCAAATTGCTAAAGCGATGGGCGCAGACGTCAGTGCCACGATTGGGCGTGATGAACATGTCCCACTGATGAACTTGATCGGCGCGTCAGTGATCAACTATAAAACTGATAAAGTTGAAGACTATGTCGCCAAATATACGGGTGGCGCTGGGTTTGATGTGGTCTTTGATTCAGTCGGTGGTGAGAACATGCTGAAGTCATTTGAAGCGGCGAAGTTGAACGGTCATGTAGCCTCTACCGTATCCTTGCTGTCGCTCGATCTTTCTTTGGTACATATGAAGGGATTATCGCTGCATGTGGTGTTTATGCTGATTCAAATGATTCACGGCGTACGCCAACAGGAGCATCAAGATATTCTTAAAGAAGTCGCTAAGTTAGCCGAATCTGGACAGTTATCTCCGGTGTTGGATGATGTTGAGTTTACACTGGAAGATATCGGCAAGGCGCATGAGAGATTGTCAGCAGGCAAAGCCACTGGCAAGGTAGTTGTTGAAATCTAGATAAGTGTCCGCCCCGCTATGAATGAACATACCGGAGCGGGCTATCAGTCATTAGTCCAAAATTGAACGGATGTAAGCTTCGATCTCTGGAGACTGGTTATTCTCGAAGAAACACTGCTGGAAGCGCTCGCCGCTGACTGCTGTCTTAACCAGTTCTGGCTCGATAGCTTTTAGTGTATCAAGGTAGTTTTCTTTCACTACTGCTGCTTTAACATCGTTAAGCAATCCTGCATTGCGCTGCTGTGGCTCAGCACGCTCTAGTGGGTAGCCTTGACCGCGTTCACCAGTCGTAAATGCCTTCTCAAAAATATAGCGAACATTGAGCTCTGCACCCCAGCCGTAACCTTTCGCGAAGGCAAGAGACAGGGCGTTACCGTTGTTGATTTGGTTAAACAGGAAAGCATCAGACGGCTCTAGGCAGTATCCGCAGACAACTCCTGGGTGGATGTTCAGAGACATCATTGCACCTTGTCCAGTGCCGCAACCCGTTACAACAAAATCGACCGCTTTAGAGTTGATAAGAACGCTGGCCATGATACCTAGGTGAATATAAGTAAGGTGGTGGTCATTCTCATCGCTCATGCCCACATTGAATACAGTATCGTCTTGCGTGCGCGCAACTTGCTCAAGTTCGTTAAGTACAACCGCGTTTTTCCCCGCTTGGCTGTTCTCCATCATTAGTGCAATTTTCATTTGGATCTCCAGGTTAAATTTGTTGTCGGTGCTATCAGCGAGCGAGCCAGCCGCCATCCACAGCGAGGGTGTAGCCGTTCACATAATCAGAAGCGGGTGAGGCTAAGAATACGCATGGCGCAGCTAGGTCTTCTGGTGTTCCCCAACGCCCAGCTGGAATGCGCGCTAGGATCTCTTGATTACGAGTTTCGTCGGCACGCAGAGCCTCTGTGTTGTTGGTTTCCATGTAGCCAGGTGCAATAGCATTAACGTTAATACCGTGCTTAGCCCACTCGTTTGCCATTAGGCGTGTCACACCCATGATGCCGCTTTTTGAAGCGGTATAAGAAGGCACGCGGATCCCGCCTTGGAATGACAGCATGGACGCGATGTTGATGATCTTGCCGCCTTCGCCTTGTGCGATAAATTGTTTTGCAACGGCTTGAGATAAAAAGAAGACGGTTTTGGCGTTCACATCCATCACGTCGTCCCAATCTTTTTCAGTAAATTCAATGGCATCGGCGCGGCGAATAATGCCAGCGTTGTTGACAAGGATGTCGATGCGACCGAACGTTTCGATCGTTTTCTCAACTATCGATGGAATATCCTGAGTGGTCATGAGATCTGCTCGAATATCGAGAAACTGACGACCTAACGCTGTGACCTTCGATTCCGTCTCGGTTGGCGCAGAGCGGTTTACTGCCACAATATTACAGCCAGCTTCTGCTAGACCGACCGCAATCCCTTGACCGAGCCCCGTGTTACAGCCAGTGACGATAGCCACTTTCCCTTCTAGATTGAATGCATTGAGAATCATAGTCTGCGTCCCGTTACGCGAATCGATGAATGACTTTATCTAGTCATAATGTATGACATATGACGTTAACTCTATATGACAAATACGTCCTAATCAACAAATTTGAAATGCGGTTTTAAATTTGTTTGATCTCATTCACGTAATCCCCAAACGCGCTCACGATAACGAATCTTTGCATAACAACTATAGGTGCTGTGCCGTACCATTCGATAATTGTGGGTATGGATGCCGGTGAATTTTTCTCCATCGAAAAGAAGCAGTTATACTGGCGCTTTGATTAAGTGTATCCATTGCAAGCGATGAAAAGTGATGTGGTGGAAATCGTTTAGTGGAAGGTGGAAATATGGATCACGCGACAATACAGGCACTCACATTACCGTGTCCGACCTGTCATTTTGATGTGCAAAATGAGGGCGGTCGAACCTGCAGTCAGTGCAAAGTTAGCTATGAAAAAACGCCATTTTGCCCAGATTGTAGCCATAAACTAGACGCAATGAAGGCATGCGGGAACGTAGGTTATTACTGCAATCAATGTCGAATGCCAAAATCTAGAGCGGCAATCGTTTGGAAGCTGACTCCCGTTAAATAAAAAAGGGAAAGCGGCCGCTTTCCCTTAAACTTCTCTCTTCCCAGAAACAACTAGTTTGTTTTGTACGCTCGGTCGTAAGCGGCTTGCATTGCGCTAACCACTTTGCTGTAACCCATACGTTCAATGCTTTCTTGATACTTAGGCCAATCCTTCTCGATATCTCGAGAGCCCAGAATCCAAGCTTGCTGCATCTCCACCATATAGTCGCGGATCGTCACCCAGTGCTTGTCATAGATGTCTTTCTCTTTTGTATTCAGCGATACACCCATAAATGGTTCTAGCAAGTAGTCACCCTGATCGTATAGCTCGATGCCTTCAAGTGCGTATTTGTTGGACCATTGCACTTCGTTTTGGTAATCCATCGGGAATCCACGTTGAACCTGAGCACCAATCGCCCACATCTGCGCATTCACTGGTGTATCTGCCTCGAGAACTTCCTTCTTGAACATAGGCTTGCCATCAACTAAATCGTAGTGCTCACCCTCGATACCAAAGTTAGCTAGACGCTTACCTTCTTGAGTAAACCAGAAATCGAAGTATTTAATGGTTTCGATTGGATGCTCATTGGTGTAGGAGATAGCCCAGCCGTCAGGTTTTACTTTTGCGCGGCGGTGTTCTTCAACACGTTGGCCACTAATAGAGGCTGGTGGCGCGAAGGCCTTAAATTGGAAGCCTTCAACTTTATCTGCCAATGAGTCGTTATAGCCAGAGGTCGATGCGAACCAGTCGTGTGTCATACCGCCTAGGTCAGCAGATAATAAGTACTCACGTGAACGGCTACCGCGTGTGAATACTTCGGCGTCAATCAGCCCTTCTTTGTACCATTTTGCTAGGTTTTGGATGCCCACTTTGTAGTTTTCACCGGCGTAACCATGCTTGATTTGACCGTCGACCACATGGAAGTCGTGGAAGACATCAGAGCCAGATGTGCGGCCATCCCATAGTGTGACCAGGCGAACCATCTCTTGCCAGTGACGAGCAAAGAAAGGTACTTCGTCTTTTTTGCCGTTGCCGTTTGGATCTTTATCGCGGAAGGCTTTAAGCACTTCATACATTTCATCGACGTTCTTAGGTGGCTCTAGACCGAGTTTTTCTAACCAGTCATAACGAACAAAGTAGCCACGACCGTACTTACCATCTGGAAGGTAAGGGATGTAATACACGTTGCCATCGGACGCTTTGATTGATGCCCAGATATCTGGATTGGCGTCAAAGAAGGCTTTAATGTTTGGCGCATGTTCTTCAATCAACTTGTTCAGGGGAACAAACGCGCCTTCTGGACCATAGGTGTTTACGTTGTTCTTCATGCTTGAACCACCGACGATATCAGGCAAATCCCCCGATGCGATCAGTAGGTTAAAAGCTTCCTCACTTTTGGTTGTCGCCATGGATGCAACGTTGTTTAGGTGAACGTTTGTTAGACGCGCCGCTTCTTTCTCTACCGGCCAGTCGTTGCTGTAGACAAATTTCTTCTGATGCAGGTGGATGTCGAGTTTGATTGGCTTATCTGCCACTTTGTATGCACCATCTTCCGCTGCGAATGCTGGGGTAGCAAGCGTGGCAGCGATCAGGGTAGACAACGCAGTGATTTTTACATTCATCTTTTGTTTCCTTTCTCGTTATATTGTTTTTGTATTAGGAAGGGTGGGGTTACTCTTTAACCCCACCCAACATAATTCCCTTGTTGAAGTACTTTTGAATAAATGGATAAATCAGAAGTACTGGAATGATTGAGCAAATCATGATGGCCGCACTTACCGTCTCAAAGGAGTAGGCTGAGCTAATCAAAGTACTGGCGAACGTATCGTCGTCGGTAAGTTGAGTGATGATTTGACGCAGATAAACCTGGAGTGGAACCTTACTCTCGTCACGAAGTAGCACCATGGCCCAGAAGAAGCCGTTCCAGCGTGCGACGATGCAGAACAAAGTAACGGTCGCGAGGGCAGGTTTTGCGAGTGGGATGAATACCTTCCAGAGCACTTGGAAGTCATTCGCGCCATCCATTCGCGCGGCTTCTTCAAACGATTTTGGGATCGCTTCGAAAAAGTTACGCAATAGGATGATGTTGAATGCGTTACAGGCGAAACCAATGATGATACCGAAGTAGCTATCAAGTAGTCCCAAGTCACGCATGTTCAAGAAGAACGGAATCATCCCAGCGTTAAACCACATGGTAAAGGCCACTAAGATGTTCCAGTACTTACGGCCTAGTAGTTGTGGTCTAGAAAGCGCGTAAGCGCCCGGGACAATAATCAATAGGCTGACTAAGGTTCCGCCGAAGGTGTAGATAAAGGTGTTTTTATAAGAGATCCAAAAAGCAGGATCGGTAACGACCTTTTCGTATGCCGCAAAGGTAATGTCGACGGGCGTTAGTACAACCTGACCTGCCGTCACCGCATCACCGGCACTTATCGACATAGAAGCGACATAGATGAACGGGTAAAGCGTACTAATCGTAAAGATACCCACGAGGAACATATTCAGATAGACAAACGCCTTATCTCCGCGGGAGTAGAGGTTCATATTCATTGCTTGGCTCATAACTTACTCCATTACCACAGCGATGTTGAAGAGACGCGACGACTGATCTTGTTGGCGGTCATAACCAAAATAAAGGCGATGACAGCGTTGAATAGACCGGCGGCAGCGGCGAGGTCGTACTGAGCAGCTTGAATACCTTGACGGTAAATAAAGGTGCTGATGACGTCTGCGGTTTCGTAAGTTGCTGGCTGATAGAGCATGATGATCATCTCAAAACCAACCTCCAAGATGTTACCGATACGGATGATCAACATGATGATGATCGTCGGTAAGATGCACGGTAGCGTGATCTTCCACATCATTTGCCAGCGCGAAGCGCCATCTACAACTGCGGATTCATAAAGTGATGGGTTAACGCCAGCAATGGCGGCTAGGAATACGATGGAGCTAAAGCCCGCTTCTTGCCAAATACCCGTTCCGACAAAGATTGAACGGAACCATTCCGGTTTGGTCAAGAAGTAAACCGAGTCGTAGCCAAGCGCATTGAGGAACAAGTTCACCACACCTGTAGAGGGTGAAAATGCGGTGATCACGATACCCGCGATGATAACCGCTGAGATAAAGTGCGGCAGATACACAATCGTTTGTGCTGTCCGCTTAAACTTAGCATTAAGAATTTCGTTGAACATTAACGCAAGAATAATCGGCACGGGGAAGCCAAAGATAAGGCTAGCACCACTGATCATGACTGTGTTGCGAATGGCTCGGAGGAACTGGTCGTTTTCGAATAGAGTTACGAAGTGTTCAAAGCCAACCCATGGACTTTCAGTGATACCACGGAACACACTGTAGTCTTTAAAGGCGATCTGCAGGCCGTACATAGGTTTATAGAGGAAGACTAAAAACCAAATTACGGTCGGAGCGAGCAACACATAAAGCTGCCATTCATTTTTGAAGTGATTGATGAGCCACTTTGTTTTCTTCTGCAGTTTACTCTGCGAAGCGGACGATTTAAGTGTCTCACCAGAGTTCTGATGAAGGTTTTCCATAACACATGCTCCGTTTAGTTCACCGCAATACGCTCAAGGGCATTGCCCGTTGATTGGTCAAATACAGTGATGGCATCTTCACGGAAATAGAGTGTCTTCACGTGATCGAGATGATCGATTCGACCATGGGTTTCTGCCTTAACCACAAATGGCTTACCGACAAACTTGGTGTGTAGGAGTGCTTCTGAGCCCAACGTCTCCACAAGGTCAATGTGAACTGGAATGGCACTCGCTTGATCAATAGGTTCGATATCAATGTATTCAGGTCGGATGCCAAGAAGAATGCTCTTGTTGTGCTCAAGACCTTTGACATTTGGCAGCTTGCATTCGATCTCTTCAAACTCAGCGTACCAACCATCTTCATGTAAAGAGGCGCGTGCTTCGATAAGGTTCATTGGTGGTGAGCCAATAAACGTAGCAACGAAGGTGTTCACAGGACTATTGAACAGTTCCATCGGGGTACCGATTTGCTCAATCTTGCCATTACTCATAACGACGATACGGTCTGCGAGTGTCATCGCTTCGACCTGATCGTGGGTAACATAGACGCTGGTGACACCTAGGCGATGGTGTAGGCGTTTGATCTCAGCGCGCATCTGAGTACGTAGTTTGGCATCCAAGTTCGAAAGGGGTTCATCAAATAGGAACACTTTAGGATGGCGAACAATCGCTCGGCCCATGGCAACGCGCTGACGTTGACCACCAGACAGATCGGCAGGACGGCGCTCTAGGAGCTCGGTTAAACCTAAGATTTCCGCAACATCATTAACCGATTTAGTGACTTCATCTTTTGGAACCTTGCGAATTCTTAGACCAAACGCGATGTTTTCGAAAACACTGAGGTGAGGGTAAAGTGCGTAGTTTTGGAACACCATAGCGACGTCGCGGTCTTTTGGTGCTACTTCGTTAACTCGGCGGTCTTCAATATGAATATCACCATCGGTGATCTCTTCTAGACCAGCTAACATTCTTAGTGTCGTTGACTTCCCGCAGCCGGAAGGACCCACTAAAACAATAAACTCCTTCGACTTAACTTCTAAATTAATTCCATGCACGACACTGGTATCGCCATACGCTTTCACGATGTTATTTAACTGAACACCAGACATAACTACTCCTTGTTGCCGATGGGGCAACCAAATAAACTTGGTTCTTTTGTGACTTTCTAAGAAAAAGAAATTATTGCGTGTAGTACTTCAGGCTCTTGAATTGAACCGTTCCAGTACCATCATCCTGATTGTAAACGCCCGCTTTAAAGTAACTTTCTAGATTACTCCAGTAGGAGATGTCGTATTTAGAAAGGCCGTTTATTGCGGCACCATCTTTTTTGATGGTCATTTCATTATTTTGAATTCTTACTTCGAATTTAATCGGTTGCGATTCGAGATGTTGGGTAATATAGATTTTGTCGTAGCTACTACTCGATGCATCGGCATCTTTTTTAATAACAGCCCAAATGCCATTCTCTATATTGTTTCTCTCTCGCAGCCAAACGAGTCTAAGGAGGGGTTTGTTAATGGCATTGCCATTGTTCGTTACGTCGTGGACTTGCATGAAGGTAATTTCGTCCACTGAGCCAGATAGAGGGGAGTCAATAAAGACTTCGCCAATCATTTTGTTAAGGTCGCCATCGTCACTGTACCATTCATAGACTTGGCGTAGCTCAGAGCGTTTGTGGTCGCCAGTAACGGTGAACGTCATCCACTGATTACCAAAATCAGGGACGTGGAAATATTGATTGTATTGACCTGCAAAGTCCCCTTGTTTGATCAGCTTAGTGCTGGTCGGGGCTTGAAGGTAAGAGTCGTCAAGAACTGACTGATATTGTGTGTAAGAGTATGGGGCAGTATCCGCAAAACTAACAAAAGAGACAACAAGTGCTGCAGAGCCTATGTACTTCGATAAAGTATTTGGGTTCATCGTTTTCTTCTCTATTAAATAGATGAAGGAAAATGCCCAGATAACTGGGCATTACTTGTTTTGTTACTGCGATAATTAGAAGCTGTATTTAAGACCTAGACGAGTACGTAGCTGACGCTCGTTTGTTGCAGATGATAGGCCATCGATAGTCCAAAGTTCTAGGTATGGCTGGAAGTCACCAATTTGGTAGCCCGCTTTAATACCTAGATCCCATTCCCAGTTTTTGTCGTTCGCTAGACGAACGTTATCGTAGTTGTGGTTATAGTTTGCTTCGTAGCTCAGTTTTAAATCTTTAAATGCAGAGTCTTTTGCAAATTTGTATGAACCAGTAAGTGTTAACTTACCTTGTTGAATCGTCGCGTTAGTGCGATCTATCTTACCTGCACCACCAGCTAGAGTCGCAGAGCCACCATCTGCATTGAATACTTGGAACTCATGACGGTAACGGAGTGCTGTAGTCAAACCAAAGTCTGCTTTATAACCAACACGGAATTGCGGTTTCCAAGTGGTTTTGTTGCTGCCGAATGTCACTGGCATACCTGGCTGGATGTACCACTTGCCACTTTCACCTACTGCTTTAGTCCAATCTACACTAAACTCAGAGTCTCCACGTGATACGCCTTTCCAAAAATCTTGGCTACCCACTTCATCATCATTAGTTTCACTTTGGAACTTCTGCTCTACGCCAAATGCTAATTTACCGCCGAATGCTTTTGTTGAGTCACTAATTTTAATACGGTGAGCCCAATCTTCAGAATCATGCTTATATTCCGTACGATAATCCAAACTTGTCGCAGCTGCTGAACCAGCCAGTAATACAAGCGCAACACCAAGAGCAGATTGCTTAAGTTTCATACTGATATTTCCCTTATTTGTGTATTTATATTTTCATTTCTTTGTGGAGACAAACGGATACTGTGCCGGCTAGATGTCAGCGCAATAATCGTTTATCACCGTATATAGAGAGGGACTGTGTTTCTTGTTCACTTAATAGCCAATGCTGGGTGTTTTCCCTTTGATTCCCGAAACATCCGACAAAAGCCTATCTCGTGGTAGTCCATTTCATTAATTATTTTGTTATTGAATTAATGTATGACAAATATTAATGGGGTCAGTGGGAACTTTCTGTGAAATGGCTCAATATTTCATTTTAGTTCCCTTGGTTTTTGTTGATATACAGATTTAGCTCACACTTTTTTACATCTGTTCACACTTGGTGCCCCATTTTAGTGTGACCTCATGGGGGAGTGTAATGAGCGAATTCTCTTTATAATGCCATGAATTGTATGGCTTTTATTATTATTGACTGTAAAAATTACTAAAAGATAGCTGAAACGTCGTTTTGAAAAAAGATTCAAACAGCGTCATTTGCTTACTGTTGGTGCAGAGAAAGTGTAAGGCTTGGATGACAAGCGTAACAAAGTTTGATCGGTGTAACTAAGTTGGACTTTTTCTTGGCGAAAAACGATAACCATGTCACGTATGGGTATATTGTATTACAATTATTCCTCGTAACTGAGTATATTGAATTGTAACAACAAGTAAGACAACAAGGATTCACAGATCATGGATTTAAACACAGTTATTGTGGGCGTCTATTTCCTCTTCCTAATGGCAATAGGTTGGATGTTCCGTACATTTACTAATACCACCAGTGATTACTTCCGCGGGGGCGGTAACATGCTTTGGTGGATGGTTGGTGCTACCGCCTTTATGACTCAGTTCAGTGCTTGGACGTTTACGGGTGCAGCAGGTAAAGCCTATAACGATGGTTTTGCAGTCGCCTTTATCTTCCTAGCAAATGCATTTGGTTACTTTATGAACTACGCGTACTTTGCGCCGAAGTTCCGTCAGCTGCGTGTAGTCACCGTTATTGAAGCGATTCGCATGCGTTTTGGTGCAACGAACGAGCAAGTATTTACTTGGTCTTCAATGCCTAACAGTGTCGTATCTGCAGGTGTGTGGCTAAACGCACTAGCAATTATCGCATCAGGCATCTTCGGTTTCGACATGAACCTTACCATTTGGGTAACAGGTCTTGTTGTATTGGCGATGTCAGTAACAGGTGGCTCTTGGGCGGTTATCGCATCTGACTTCATGCAGATGGTTATCATCATGGCGGTAACCGTGACGTGTGCGGTTGTTGCTGTCGTTCAAGGCGGCGGTGTTGGCGAAATCGTTAACAACTTCCCTGTACAAGAAGGTGGTTCATTCCTAGCGGGTAACAACCTAAACTACCTAAGTATCTTCAGCCTATGGGCATTCTTCATCTTTGTTAAGCAGTTCTCTATTACGAACAACATGCTTAACTCATACCGTTACCTAGCGGCGAAAGACTCAAAGAACGCGAAGAAAGCTGCTCTACTAGCGTGTGTGCTGATGCTTTGTGGTGTATTTATCTGGTTTATGCCGTCTTGGTACATCGCTGGTCAAGGTGTTGACCTAGCAGCTGCTTACCCAGAACAAGGTAAAAAAGCGGGTGACTTTGCCTACCTATACTTTGTTCAAGAGTACATGCCAGCAGGTATGGTGGGTCTACTAGTAGCCGCAATGTTTGCAGCAACCATGTCTTCAATGGACTCTGGTCTTAACCGTAACTCAGGTATCTTTGTTAAGAACTTCTATGAGCCGATCATTCGTAAGGGTCAAGCGTCTGAGAAAGAGCTAGTAACGGTTTCTAAGATCACTTCAACAGTATTTGGTTTCGCTATCATCCTAATCGCACAGTTCATCAACTCGCTGAAGGGTCTGAGCTTGTTCGATACCATGATGTATGTGGGTGCCTTGATCGGCTTCCCAATGACAATTCCAGCATTCCTTGGCTTCTTTATCAAGAAAACGCCTGACTGGGCTGGCTGGGGTACGCTAGTCGTTGGTGGTATCGTTTCTTATGTCGTAGGTTTTGTTATCAACGCAGAGATGGTTTCAGCGGCATTCGGCCTAGAAGAGCTAACTAAGCGTGAATGGTCTGATGTGAAAGTAGCGATTGGTCTAATGGCTCACATCTCACTAACAGGTGGCTTCTTCGTACTATCAACGCTGTTCTACAAGCCACTAACTGAGAAACGTCAAGCAGACGTAGACAAGTTCTTCGGTAACCTAGCAACGCCACTTGTATCTGAGTCAGCGGCTCAGAAGAAACTGGACAACAAGCAGCGTCAAATGCTTGGTAAGCTAATCGCGGTAGCAGGTGTTGGTGTGTGTCTAATGGCGCTACTACCTAACCCACTGTGGGGACGCGGAGTGTTCATCTTGTGTGGTGCTATCGTATTCGCAGTCGGTATGCTGCTTGTGAAAGCTGTCGACGAAAGTGTTGAATCGAACATGCAAGAAGTAGAAGCGAAGTAACACAATCAAATAAGAAATAGGAAGGGATCGGGCCTTCCTATTTTTTTATCTAAATTTCAGACAATAAGAATGACAACAACTTTTTACCCTCAGTAAGTTGTCGAGGGCTCCCTCAATCCAATACAAGGAAATAACATGCAACGCAAGTTAATGTATAAGGTTTTGTTGTGTAGTGCCATGACTGCTGCTCCCGGTACTCTATGGGCAGAGTCAATTAATATAACTAACCATGGTTTTGAAAATGGTAATTGGGACGGATGGCAAGATGCCGATCCCTCCTCAATCTCTGGTGATGCCAATACAGGGCTTCACTCTGCAAAAATTTCTGGCTCGGGCGGCAGTTTTAGCCAGTCTGTCTCAGTCAGCTCTAATACCGATTACACCTTATCTGCTTATGTAAAAGGTGGCGGTGAGATCAGTGCTAATGTCGCAGGTTCCGTTTACAGCAAAACGTCTAATTCGAGTAGTTGGTCGAAAGTTGAACTGACATTTAATTCTGGCAGTGCAACATCAATTGAAATTGGTGGTGCTTATTACCAATCTGAAGGAAGGTTTGACGACTTTGTTCTGACAGGTAGCTCATCGTCTGGTGGTAACTGTGAAAGTGGTGATATTACTATCGTTTCAGCAACGGATGATGGAACCAACGATGGCCATTTACCTGGTTGGACGATTGATGGAAGTTTAGCCGATGAATCTCGATGGTCATCAGAAGGTATCGGCAAAACCATTACTTATGATCTCGGGTCATCGACAACAGTAGGACAAGTTAATATCGCCTGGTTTAAAGGCAATAGCCGCAGCTCTTACTTTAGTGTTGATGTGTCAGATGACAACAGCAGTTGGACGCGAGTACTATCAAACCAGACGTCAAGTGGTAACACGACTGGCTTTGAAAATTACCCTGTTACAGAAACGAGTGCTCGTTACGTTCGAATCACTGGGGAAGGCAATTCCGCAAATAACTGGAACAGTATCCTTGAAACAGAAATCCTTGGCTGCTCAGATGGAACGCCTCCTCCAGTAACGCCTCCACCAAGTGATGATTTGGATCCGAATGTCGCACCGTCAGGCAATTTTGATTTGTTGGACTGGACGCTCAGCATCCCAGTAGACACCGACGGTGATGGTAAAGCAGATACTATTAAAGAGAACGAGTTGTCGGCAAGCTACGAAAATAATGAGTTTTTCTTTACTGCAGCTGATGGTGGCATGACCTTTAAAGCACCCGTCGATGGCGCGAAAACGTCGACCAATACGAGTTACACTCGTTCGGAGCTGCGTGAAATGCTGCGTCGCGGCGATACCTCACATAGTACCAAGGGTGTCGGCAAAAATAACTGGGTATTCTCAAGTGCGCCATCGAGTGACCAAACTGCAGCTGGTGGTGTTGATGGTACTTTAGATGCAACGCTTAAAGTAGATCATGTCACGACAACAGGTAGCAGTAGCCAAATTGGACGTGTCATTGTTGGGCAAATACATGCAAATGATGATGAACCGGTTCGAATCTACTATCGTAAACTTCCAGGCAACAGCAAAGGCGCGATATATATTGCACATGAACCAAATGGTGGTTCAGACAGTTGGTACGATATGATCGGTAGCCGATCGAGTAGTGCGAGCAACCCATCAGACGGTATTGAACTCGGCGAGGTCTTTAGCTATCAAATCAAAGTGGTAGGTAATACCTTAACAGTGACGATTATGCGTGAAGGTAAAGCTGATGTTGTTCAAGAAGTCGATATGTCGAGCAGTGGTTATGATGCTGGTGGGCAGTATATGTATTTTAAAGCGGGTGTATATAATCAGAATAACACCGGTGATGCGAATGACTATGTTCAGGCTACGTTCTATAAAGTCGAAAATAAACACCAAGGCTATGCCTATTAACGTTATGAATAAATGATGGAAAACAAAAGCCCGCTTGAAGCGGGCTTTTTTAATGTGTGAGATTTAGTCTCTAGTTGAATAATTTTCGCGCAGCTTTTCGCGCTGACATTTCGTCAGCAATCATAATGGAATCGTATATCTTTTGATATATTTCTAATGTGGTTATCGTCGGTTGAGAAAGTTGATAGTCTTTTGAGTGGAATAAAATATCTAGAATTTTTGCGTATGGAGAAAAAAGCTCGTTATTGGACGCGATGAAGAGAGTTCTGTAGAAGCTACTGAGTAACGGTTTCGAACTGAGTAAGTCGTTCTCTGATTCTCGAATATGGGTTGAAAAGGCTTGAAAAACTCGTGATAGTTGTACACGTTGCTCACCAGTCGCATTCAACGCTGCATCCGCGCAAGCCTCTGGTATCAATAGCTTTTGCATGCGAATGAATTTTGCGATAACGCCTTCCATCTCTGGTAGTTCAGAAAACCATTCATATAACTGTGGGTCTAAGAAATTCCACTCACTTCGAGGAGTAACCTTTGTCCCTGCTTTCTGTTTGGAACATAATAATCCCTTAGATGCGAGAATTTTGAGTGCTTCGCGAACACTATTTCGACTCACAGAGTAATGGCTAGAAAGCTCCATTTCGGTCGGTAGTGAACAATTACTATACTGACCTGTAATGATATTCTTAGCAATTTCACTGGAAATCTTTACGTGAATACTCTCTTTTGTGCTTTCCATGGCTACGTTTATAATTTGTAATTATTTATTTCATATTATCACTTGCTCTAAATAGGTAAATACGATTATGTCGAATATGTGATGTCTACTTAATTTAATATCATTCTGTAAATATAAAAAAGGAACGGTTATATGAAACCGTTCCTTTATAATATTTTTATTAATAGCTTGGCTATTATACGAAGTCTTTACGCATAGGAGTAAAGTTATCGATTAGGATGCCTTCTTTAAGACACTTACAACCATGCATGATGTTTGGCACTTTATAGACAGTGTCACCAGCTTTAACGATCTTAGTCTCGTCACCTACAGTGAACTCGAACTCACCAGAAACCACGTAAGTGATCTGCTCGTGTGGGTGGTTGTGCATTGGCGCAACTGTACCTGTTTCGAAGTGAACTTCTACAGTCATCATGTTTTCGCAGTATGCTAGAACCTTACGACGTAGACCGCCACCCTGATCTTCAAGTACTGAGTCTTTGTTGTATACAAACATTGTCTTTCCTCTAGGTATTCGTTAGACCGCTTCCAGTAGGGCAAGCCTCTGGTTGTGATCATTAAGTAATAGTTGAGATGCCGCTTTTGCTCGCTCAGCATCACCCATCATAATCGCGTCGTAGATAGCCCCGTGTTCATCAAGACAGAATCGTCCGCCGACCGCGGCTTCATCAATAAAGGTCTTGAACAGCGACTCCAAAATATTGGAGAACGGGATATAAAACGGATTTGCGGTCGCTAAAAAAATGGTTTTGTGAAACTCGTGGTCGTTCAACGTCCACGAAGAATAGTTGTGAGTAAACGCCGCATGTTTCATGTTCTGGAAACATACCGACAGCGCTTTACGATGTTCGATTGAAGCATTTCTTGCGGCTAGTGAGCACGCCTCTGGCTCGATCGCTTTTCTTAAACCAAGGAACTGGGTTAAGAATCGTTGAACGTTGTCTGTGTCTTTTACCCAATCTAAAAACTGAGGGTCTAAGAAGTGCCAATGCTGACGAGACATTACATTGGTACCGACTTTAGGCTTTGATGTGATAAGTCCCTTTGCCGATAAAAGCTTGGTTGACTCGCGAAGCGCTGTACGGCTGATACCGAATTTCTCGCAGAGTTCTAACTCGCTCGGGAGTTTTTCACCTGGTTTCAGCTCACCAGTTAGGATCTTAATGGCGATCTCTTTAGCAACCTGAACATGAATTCGACGACTTGAATCTGCTACTGTATGGAACGTGGCCATGTATACACCTTGGGTTGATTAGGGCGCGATTTGTCCGCCGTTAACATCAAGAATCTGACCTGTGATGTAACCAGAGCAGGCATGAGAGGCAAAAAAGGCAAACGTTGGTGCCACTTCTTCAATGGTGCCAAAGCGGCCCATTGGAATACTATTCGCAATATTGCCTTTTAGGTCGTCGCTTTTATCATCGTGGAAGGCGGTATCAATGGTACCAGGAGAAACGATGTTGAAACGGATGCCATCTTTAGTGAACTCTTTTACCCAGTTGCGGTGAATATCGTGCAACCAAGCTTTTGATGCAGCGTACATACCTGCGCCAATGCCGCCACCTTCTCGACCCGCGATTGAGCCAGTACTGATCACACTTGCAGTTTGACCAGATTCCTTTGCTGATTGACGTAGGTGAGGGATGGCATATTTAGTGACCATGAGCGCGCTGCGCGCATTTAGGTTCATCACGTGGTCAAACAGAGCGTCGTCAATGCTTTCCAGCCCTTTGCGACCGCCAAGACCACCTGCGTTGTTAATGAGAACGTCCAACCCGCCAAAGTGAGAGGTATAGGCGTCGATTAAACGTTCGCATTCATCGCTCTTGGTTAAGTCAGCTTGAAAAAAAGCGGCTTCACCACCAAGCTTGTTAAGCTCATCAACTGCTGCTAGTGATTCTGGGGTTACTCGTCGTCCATTGAGACCAACCTTCGCACCATGTTGCGCAAAAAGTCGAGCTGCTGCTAATCCCATCCCTGCGGTGGAACCGGTGATTAGAACGCGTTTTCCTCTGAGATCTTGAAACATCAGTTTAAGCCTTATCATTGGTTTGATTTATTAATCATACAATAGCACTTTAGTGCGTCAATAGGGAATTGGTAGAAATGACAATTCCCATCAATAATTCTAGAAAGATATTGAGAAAAATGTGACATGGAACTCACTAATTAGGCGGTTTTACTCGTAGAAGTGATAGGAAATCACGAAGCAAAAGGCGACTTATATCGAATAAATGCGCTTTGTCACATCTATTCAAACGCGAATGGTGGTAGAATCACTGCTAAAATAATACATAAACACTTTTTGTAAGCGATAATACTATGTCAGGTAAGTTCAGTTCTATTACGGGCTCAAAACGAAGCATCCATGTTCAGGTTGCTCGTGAGATTGCACGTGGCATCCTCTCTGGTGAGTTACCAGAAGGATCTATCATCCCAGGCGAGATGGCGCTATGTGAACAGTTTGGCATTAGCCGAACTGCACTTCGCGAAGCCGTTAAGCTACTAACATCGAAAGGTCTACTAGAGTCTCGACCGAAGATCGGTACGCGCGTCGTTGACCGTGCATACTGGAACTTCCTCGACCCTCAGCTTATTGAGTGGATGGACGGTCTTAACGATGTTGAGCAGTTCTGCGGTCAATTCCTTGGTCTTCGCCGTGCTATTGAGCCAGAAGCGTGTGCACTAGCCGCTAAGTTTGCAACAGCAGAGCAACGTATTGAACTGTCGTCAACCTTCCAAGAAATGGTAGAAGTATCGAAAGAAGAAAACTTCGACCAAGCGAAATGGTTGGACGTTGACACTCGCTTCCATAGCCTTGTTTTCAACGCGACGGGTAACGACTTCTACCTTCCGTTCGGTAACATCTTGACGACGATGTTCTTCAACTTTATTCAGTATTCTTCAGACGGCGGTTCTACCTGTATTAATGAACACCGTGCGATTTATGAAGCGATTATGGCTGGTGACGCAGACAAAGCTCGTGAAGCATCAGCAAGCCACCTACGTGAAGAAAATCACCGTCTTCCGGTAGCAAGTTAACCGGTAACTTTATGTTCCAGATAACATTTTGAATAAAAAGGCAGCGGCGACGCTGCCTTTTTTTGTTTTCACTAGGTCAAACACCAAGATGTGTTGATATAATAATACAAAATAAACCCATTGGAGCCAGTTATGCCGAACGCCTTGCTACCCAATATTACTCAGTTTCTCTGTAATATTGATCCCTTTGATAAGCTTCCGAAAGAGTTAGTTCGTGAAGTCGCCTCTGAGATCAAAATTACCTATTTGGGTAAAGGTGATACGATCGATCCCTGCGGTGAACAGGTAGGCCCGGTGGATGACTCACAGCCTCACATTGAGGGTGAAAGCAAAAAGCACAAATACCTCTATGTAATTCGTACCGGCTCCATGGAGCAGCGACAAGCTGACGGTGTTCTGCGTGCTCGATTAGGCTCTGAAGACCTATTTGGTTTTACCTTTCTAGACGATAACGTAACGTCTGAGAGCGGTTATCATGCGGTGGCGATGGAAAATACACTTCTGTACCTTATTCCACACGCAACGCTTGAGAGAATCTTCAAAACCAATCCTGAGTATGCAGAGCACTTCGCCTCACAGGCTCAAATCCGCTTAAAGTCAGCCCTGGACGTCGTATGGTCGAACAAAGAGAAAGGGTTGTTCATCAAAAAGGTATCGGATGTTGCCAGTGGTGTGATTGCCATTGTTGATGCCTCGACATCCATTAAGGATGTCGCTCATGAGATGCGGATTGTAAAGCGTTCATCGACCGCGGTGATCTGTGATGACGGCAAATTAGTGGGGATCATTACCGATCGAGACATGACAAAGCGTGTGATCGCTGAAGGGTATGATCCAAGCGCGCCGATCAAAGAGGTCATGACGACGGCGCCTCTAACCGTCAGTCCAGATGATCTGGTGTTACACGCGGCTTCGCTTATGATGCAGCATAATGTCCGTGGTCTGCCCGTTGTATCAGAGGGCAAGGTAGTAGGATTGCTGACCACTTCTCATCTGGTTCAAAATCACCGAATGCAGGCTATCTTCCTGATTGAAAAGATTAAATACGCGAATAGTGTCCGCTCTTTGGCGAGCTTTACTACAGAGCGCCAAGCCATTTTTGAAGCCTTGGTTGATGGCAACGTAGCACCAGATATCATCGGACGTGTGATGTCGATGATCATGGATGCGTACAATCGTAGGCTTATTCAGATTGCTATTGATAAGCTTGGTGAGCCGCCTTGTAAGTTCTCTTGGATAGTGGCGGGCTCTCATGCTCGTAATGAAGTGCACATGTTATCAGACCAAGATAATGCACTGGTGCTCAGTGATGATGCAACGGAGAGCGACAAAGTTTATTTCCGCCATCTGTCGCAGTATGTCGCTAATGGTCTTGCTGCATGCGGTTATCCGTTGTGTCCAGGTAAGTTTATGGCTGCTACGCCAAAGTGGTGTCAACCGCTGTCGACTTGGAAACATTACTACAAGAAATGGGTCGCTAACCCAGAATACGAACGCCTTCTCAACATCAGTGTGTTCTTAGAGATTCGCTGTGTTTACGGTGAGGCGAGTTACGCAGAGATTCTGCGCGATGAACTCCACGCCAACATCCGTGCCAACCGCGAATTCCTCGGTATTTTGACTCGTGATGCAATTAATACTCAGCCTCCGCTTGGTGTATTCAACAAACTGGTATTAGAGAAGACCGGAGAGAACAAGAAGACGCTTGATATTAAGAAGTACGCCATCAACCTAATTATCGATTTAGCACGTATCTACGGGCTTGCAGTTGAGTGTGACTCTTCTAATACTGAAGAGCGTTTTACCCGAGCCAATGAGCGTGGCATGTTGAGCGAAGATGCTTACAAGAATATTCTTAACACCTATCAATATATCCTGATGTTTAGACAACATCATCAGCTCGAAGCGCTCAAAAAAGGAGAAGAGCCGGATAACCATATCAATCCGGACTCATTTGGTAGTTTCGAGCGTGGTAATCTAAAAGATGCATTTAGAATTATCTCGTCACTGCAAGAGGCAGCAAAAGTCCGCTTTGCTGGGAGAATGTAATCGATGGTAGGCATACTCAAACAGGTGATGAACCAGTTTCACGTCTACAACCATTACTTAAAAGAGCGAGAGAAATATCTAGGCGATAACTCAGTGCCCAAAGAGGTGTCGTCGATTCTGAGTGAGTCTGCGCCGGATATGGATACGGATTCTAGCTCCTTGCAGTATCTAGTGGTCGATTTTGAAACCACGGGCATCGACGCCAAAGGGAACAGCATTCTAAGTATGGGGTGGGTTGAAGTGAGTAACTTGACCATCAATGTTCATACTGCCAGACAGCTTTTTATCGAAACTCCAGATAAAGTCAAAGCAGAGACCGCTATCATCAACCATATTGTGCCAGAGATGCTGCAAAATGGCGTTTCACTGGACAGCGCAATGTGGCAGCTGTTTGAAGCGGCGAAAAACAAGGTATTGATTGCGCATGGTGCCATGATTGAATCTGAGTTCGTGAATGAATATCTACACGAAAAGTATGGCATCAATGGCTTGCCTGTGATGTGGCTAGACACTCTAGCCATGGAGAAAGCAATGGCGGTCGCGGTGAATAAAGAAGCGGATATTGATGTTCGATTATCGGAAACTCGCGAGCGATATGGACTGCCTGAGTACAACGGTCATGAGGCACTAATAGATGCTATCGCAACAGCGGAGCTTTTCTTGGCGCAATCCAACCGACTGTATAACAAAGGGCACCCTAGCATCGGTAAGCTCTATCGCTTGAGCCAGTAATGAAACAAAAAAAGAGGCGCTGATTTCAGCGCCTCTTTCGATCTGTTCCCAAAGTGCTTCTTAGAAGCTGTACGTTACACCGACACGGCTACGTAGCTGACGACCTGAGTCACATACATCGCTACTAGTACATTGAACGTTACCAAACTCAACATATGGTCTCCACGCCCAATCTGATTCTTTGTAGCCAATCTTGAAGTTGTAATCCCACTCGTAGCGCTCGTTGGTACCCATGCGCCAGTCTTTGTTGAATACATCTTCTGCATAGTTTGCTTCAGCGCCAAACTGCCAGTTGTTCCAGTTGTAATCTAGGTTAGCCGTCAGTTTGCTGCGGTTCAATGAACCGTGTTGCTCACCATCACGGCCTGTTATTGTGTTGTCACCCGCATAGTTGCGGAACTCGTGACGGTAGCGCATTTTAGCCGTTAGACCGCTATCGAATTTGTATTGAACACGAACTTGAGGCTTATAAGTGGTTTGACCGCCACCGAAAGTGATAGGCATAGAAGTTTGGATGCGCCAGTGTTCGTCTAGGTTAAAGTTATAGCCGTACTCGAATTCGTTGTCTCCAGCCTCTAGGTCAGAGAAAGGCTTACCTTTTTGTTTAGCTTCAACGCCGAAGTAGTGGTTACCAACGCTTGAACCGATTTTAACGCGGCTAGCGTAACTACCATCGTCATGCTTATATTCTTGACGTAAGTCGAGAGAAGCAGCGGTTACTGCTGCCGTTGCGAACACAGAAACTAATGCCACTGTTACTTTGTTTAGAGTGCTCATCTATAGCCCTTAAGGTTTATTTGTTTGTGATAATGTATGACAAATATATTACTGTTATAAACGCCATTTTTATGTGACTTAGATCGCCAAGTACGGTGGGTTTTAGGTCTCTTTAGAATGGGAGAAAGCGTGGATTTTAGTTAAGCTACTTATTTTAATGGCTATTTTTTCTAATTGGTTGTGAGGTGCTCGATTGCCTTTATGGATAGAAATGTGATGTACATAATGAAGGTTTTAGGACAATTTATACTACAAAACTAAATTCGCGTGCCAGTGAAGGTCTCCTAGCTTCAGAGGCAATAGCTTAGAGATTTAGCTTTTAGGTGATAATAGTTTTCAATCAAGCTCAATTAGGCCAATTATCATTAACGTCGCCCGTACAGTAAATGCTAATGCTTGATAGCATCGATTTAACAATTTCATAAATATGTAGGACAAAAAATTCTAAGTAGCACGAACTTATCATTCTACTCCCTTTGCACTTCATGTGATCTAATTCAACGTTCCCAAAAAATTATAAAATGTGATCTATTTTCCATTTATCCTTGTCTGATTTAGTTAAATCAATGACTTATAGTTCATGGCGCATCACTCTAAATGATATTCACGGATGTAAATATATATTTCATAAATGGAATTATGTCTGATGTCACAGTCGTAGCTAAAAAAATAATAAAAAATATCATCATACAAATGAGGAGTTTTAGATGAAAAAGAATCTTGTGGCATTGATGATAGCAGCGGCAACTATGGCTGGATGTAGCTCGACTGGGTCAAGTGAAGTGACTTCAGCTGCAGAACGTGGTTTAGATACCGAAACGCTGCTTGCAACCAATACCAAACCTTTTATTGCAGCCAGCGAGATCCCACAAGGCGATGCAGAAGGCTTAAAGAGTCAGCTACTCAATCTGAAAGATGGCGATGAACTGATCATCCCTGTTGGACAATATGAGGACCTTGGCCAGTTCGACATTACTGCCAGCAACGTGACGATTAAAGCTGAAGAGGCGGGTAAAGCCTGGCTAACAGGTCTGGTTCAGATCAATCTACGTGGCAACAATATCAAGTTGGAAGGCGTAGTCTTTACCGATGGTGGTCCGGCAGAGCGTATGGGTGGCATTATCTTCCGTGGTAATGACAACCAATTGGTGAACTCAACGTTCTACTACTTCAATGACCGCTATGCGTATGAGCCAGACGATCGACGTTCTGAGTATCCAAAAACACTTTGGATTGCTATGTATGGTAAGAACAACCAGCTTGTGAACAACACGTTTGAAGGTAAACACAAGCGTGGCACCTTGATTGGTGTACAGAAAGCTAAAGGCGATGAAACCGCCGATCACCACTTGATAAAGGGCAATCTGTTCTATAACCAGAAACATAACCAATATAACGAGTTCGATATAGCAGAAGCAAAACGCTATAACTCAAATAGTTGGGAAGCAATTCGTCTGGGTGATTCAAAGAGTTCAATTTACCCATCAGAGACGACTATTGAAGGTAATCTATTCTTACAGAGTGATGGTGAGACGGAACTGATTTCACTCAAGTCAGCGGGCAACGTGGTACGTAACAATACACTTATTGATAACGCATCCATGATCTCTTTGCGTCACGGTGTAAATAACACGGTTGAGAACAACGTTATCCTTGGTAACGGCAAGCGCTTCAGCGGTGGTATTCGTCTATACGATGCTGGTCACGTGATTCGTAACAACTATATCGAGCGCGTAATGGGTACTGGTGATGTACGTGGCGGCATTGCGATCAACACGGGTATTACAGATGTTGCTAACGGCGAGACACTATCGCAAGACGTCAAGGGTAAAGAGCTCAATAAACAAGCGACGCCTTATAATGTCACGATTGAGAATAACTCAATCATCGATTCGCGTCAGAACTTCCTTTACTCAGATAAGCGTCACCGCGTGAGCCTCTACGATAACTCAAAAGTGACTACGGTTTTTGCCGGCACAGACGTGACCTTTAGAAACAACATCTCTTACGCAGGCGTATCAAATAGCCTTGCGCTGAAAGGTAACGACTCTATTGCCGCGCTTGTGAATCCAACTTACGACAATGACATCTACTTTGGTCCAGTGACAGGTACTGAACTCCCATGGGAAGGTGTGTTGTATCGCGACCCTAAGTTTGCCCCAGCAGAGAATGGCTTGCTAGAAGCAACCAACTTTGAAGGTGGCGCTCGTAACCTGACTGTACTCACCATGAATGACACTGGTGCTAGCTACCGTATCACCAAATAACTCTCAGTAATCCCTACTATTTTAGAGGCTCGCCTTGGGCCTCTTAACCCAAGAGAATTTACAATATGAAGCTTAAGACTTTATCTACGCTAATTGCAGTGGCGTTAACTGCAGGGACCCTTTCTGGCTGTAACTTTTATGATGAGCCTCCTGGTGGTGAAACTCCAGAAGAGCCAGGTGGCGGCAATCCACCGATTGAAGGTGTTGATGTTATTGTTGAAAACGCTGCTGAGCTTGTTACTGCAATTGCTGCAGCGAAAGAGGGCGAAATCATCGGCCTTAAAGAAGGCGGTGACTATGCCTCAATGGGGACAGTGGTTCTTGAAAAGCCTCTCACGCTAACATCGGTCACTGTTGATGGTGATCTCAGCGAAGATGGTGAGAATCAAGCGGTGATCAGCGGTGCAACTTGTATCGATGTTCCGTCAAGCGCTGACCAAATTCTAAAAGGTACCACGGGTATTACACTGCATAACATTAAGTTCCAAGGTGTAGAGCTTTCCACGTGTGGTACGGAAGATACATCTCGCTCTATCATTAATATTGGTAAAGTCGGCGATGGCAACACGCCGGTTTACCTGAAAAACCTAACGTTTGATGGAGCAAGCTTTGCAGAGTCAACAAGCGCACCGACAGCGTGGATCTACTCTCGTGGTTTGGTCAATGTATCGGAGAGCGAGTTTAGTAATAAAACCGTAGCCAATACCGCAACAGGTATCCTCTATCTGAACTGTGGTAGTAACAAAATCAATGGTGGCAGCGCGAGACTTGGAAACCCGACCTTTGAAAACAATACGGTCGCTTTGGTTGCTGATTCGGCAAACATCCCAGGGGTAGTAGCTGGACAATTTGATGGTAAGCAGTGTGCCGCGAAGATTACTGACAACAGCTTCACTGGCTTTGCCATTGAAGAGACAGCACAGGAAGACACTATCGCTGCTGTTATCGACGGTGATACAACAGGTGCCAACATCATTTCAGATAACACCTATACCGATGTAGGTTCGCCTCCTCCAACGGATCCAGACAACGACATAGAAGCGCTCAATGAGGCGATTGCGGCTGCGAGTATGGGTGATGTGATTACTCTTAAAGCGGATGGCGATTACTCAAGCGGCATTATTGCCTTAAACAAAGCAGTGACGTTGGATGGTGAAGATTTTGCGACGATAAGCGGTAGTGCTTGTATTACAGTAACGGCGCCAGGTGCTTCTGTCATTGGCGTTAACTTTAATAACAGCGCGATTGGTGCTGAGTGCAGTACTGAAGACAGCGATGGTCGCCGTGGTGCTATCACCATTGAAGAAATAGCATCTGACGAAAATGCGCCAGTTATCCTAGATAGCCTGTACTTTGATTCAAGTGCGATTACCGAAGATGGTCTTTACAAAAAATCTAGCTGGGTATATTCCGCAGGTCATGTCCATATTTCGAATAGTGATTTTGTAAACCTTAAATCTAATATTCAGAATAACGCCTTTTATACTCCATGTAATAAAGCGGCAAATAGACTTGGAATCCGTTTAGAGAATAATAATTTCACTATTGATGATAGTGGAGATAAAGAAACTGCCGCAATAAAAATAGGTAATTCATCAGGCGGAAATCAAACTGCTGATAACTGCAACGTATATATTCAAGGCAACCATTTTGAAGGCTACTATCAGGACCTATCTGCAGCAGCAGGGTCAGGTAAAGACCGCGTCGTTTCTATTTTTGCTACCGATGATGCGGTAACCAGTGAGAATGGTGATGTAAGAACGGATAATACGTTCAACTTAAGATAATTCGAAAATAACAAGAATTTATATAGAGAATATTATGATGAAGAAATTAGCCCTAGCAGCTGGTGTATTTGCGATGTCTTCTGGTGCTGTATTTGCAGCCGACAGCACCATTACCGTTAAATGGGAACACAAACTATTAGATGGTCGTACTGATCGCCCTAAGTTCGAGTTTGGCCACCGTATGGATAACGGCTTTAAATTTGGCTTTGAGCAAGTTTGGCAGTATGACCGCAGCAAAGATAAGTACGAGACAGGCTACGCGCCAGAGCAGTATGAGCTGACGTTCAAAACCGATTACCGTCATCGTTGGGGGGATCGTAATGAGCACCAAGCTGGTCCGGTACTGGATTATCAGTTGAAAGATACAGCAAGAAACGTACGTGTCGGTGCTTTCTATGGTTACCGCTTTACACGTAACTTCGATGCGAAAGTACGTGCTCGTTACTCACAAAACATCGACCGCTTGCGTCTAGATAGCTATGACAGTAGTGGCAACCTTAAGCCGGGTAGCGACCGTGAAGACTTCAACAAAGAGATGCGTTACGACTTGTGGCTAACCTATCGTTGGAACAGCTGGACGTTCGTTTGGGATGCGATTTTCCTACAAAAAGTCTCTTCGTTCGAGAATAGCAGTGGTGTCGAGCAACACGTATACGACAACAACGAACGCTTTGCGATGGAGAACGAGTTTAGCGCCGAGTATCGTCTACCAGAAGCGCGCGCCCATGCATTTTATGGCAAGTTTAAGCTAAAGCAAAAACTGCTTAAAGATAGCCATGCAAACAGCGCGTACGATTGGTATGGCAAGCGCGATAACGCCATCGAGTTTGGCTACAAATATCGTTTCTAATAATTAGGTAAATAAGATGGGAGCGTAGCGAGGAACTAGACCTACTCGTTGCGCTCTTTTTTGTGAATAGAAGTATGGAAAATAGAACAAAATTATTAAGCTTAATGCTGGGCTCTTTGCTGATGACTGGATGTAATAGTGATTCCTCATTAGGCGGTACCATTCCACCGGAAGAGGGTTCTCCACCAAATGAAGGTGAATACGCCTGGGATATCGACCAATGGAAAATAACCATTCCTGCTAGTAAAGATGATTGGTACGGCAGTGGCGGCACGAGTGCAGCTGAACTAGAGCCCCAGCACTGCGTATCGAGCAAGGACGTGCTGAGTAACGATTCGGTGATCTACCACAAACCGCATGACGTCACTTTCTTTGAAGTTGAAGACGAGAGAATGGTGTTTCGGGCTAACATGGGATTTGGAACCACGACGGCTAATTCCAATTACATACGCTCTGAGTTAAGAGAGCTATTTAACGCTCAACGTATTGGAACGTGCAGTACCAGCTCAAGCAACACAAGTTGGTTTATCGATGATAAGGCGACGAATACTCAACACCATACCTTAAAGTCTACGGTAAGCGTTGACGAGTATCCAAATATCTCCGGGCAAGAGCCTAAAGTCATCGTGGGGCAGGTTCACGGATGGAAGATTAAGCAGGCGTTAGTAAAGCTTCAATGGGACGGTCCATCAAAACCGGTACGAGCCATACTCAACAAAGACTTCTATAAGAATAATCAAAGCTGCGAAGAGGGCACGTCGAAGTATCCGGAATGTAAGGATTGGTCGTTTAGCGTTAACCTTGGTACCTATCCTGCCAACATGGATTGGAACTACGAGATAACAGTGGATGGTAACGGCATTGTGATGAGAACTTCAGATACCGACGGCAGCAATGTTAAGCAACACGCACTTGCTTGGGGAGAGGAGTACCATGACACCAATAATGGCACTGTTACACTAGCTGAGGGCTGGGCCGACGCAGACGTGGCTTATTACTTTAAGGCGGGGATCTACCCTCAATTTAGACCAGATGAAAAGTATGCGGGTGAGCTGTTCGAAGTAAGCTTCTCTGAGGTGGAAATCAGCCACACATCTCACTAACACTGCAAATAAAGAAGGTCGATACATGTAATTACATCGACCTTCTTTTTAACTAGCGCCTCACTTTTGCGAGCAGCTCTTTCTTACGCTTATCTGGAATAACCATCCAATGCATGCCTGTCAGTGCACCTTCAATCTGCCAAAGTAATTGCTCACTAACATTTTTATGGCACTTAGCTAGCGCTCGGTATGCGCCCACTGCGCCTCGAACGCGCAGTAGACCAATGGTCTTGATACCAGCTTTGGCGAGCATCCGTTCTGTGGTGTATTTCATGTTTGGCAGGTCTTTTATGCGAACGATATCATTGTTTTGCTGCTGTTCTTTTTCTTGCATTGCCTGATCTAAAGCTGTTCGGCAATCTTTTACAAGCTGCTCGTCACTATCAGGTTCAAAGCTCTGATAGCGTGTAGTGACTATTTGCCCTTGTTTCTCATAGCTGAATCTCTGCTCTATCGGAGTCTCAGCAACGTTAGTTTCTGGAATACGTAGAAATACTTTGCCTTTACTAATTAAAGCAAAGATATTCCCATCAGAGAAAATACCAAAACCACCAAACATAGATTTTGATGTAAGTTCTCCAAATAGATTCGAATGTTTTAATTTTGGTAGGATAGAAGAGATTGTATATTGTGACATCGATCATTCATCCATGAGTTGTTATTTTCAGTGATGATTATATCAATAATGCATCATGGATAGATGGGAAATATTCAGAGTGGTGAAGTTATATCACCACTCTGTGATCTGAATTAATTCGAAATGTTAATGGCCTCTTTCGAGGTGCTGAGGCGTTTTTTCCAGTTGATTGGCATCATAGGCAATACGATTAATAGAATCCCAATAAATGTTAGAACGTCAGGTATTTCATCAAACCACATCACGCCAAATAGAGTCACAAACACAAGACCTGAATATTCAGCAAGTGCGATCTGATTGGCTGGTGCCTTTTTATAGGCGATAACGATCAACGCATGATAACCCAATACAAATAGGTTGATCGCCATTATCCATCCGAGCTGGACGAGGTTGAGTGGTTGCCACTGTTGCACTGCTAAAATGAGGGCAACTGGAAGGGTCATCACCCCGGTCCAAAACAGCGTCGAGACGATATGCTGCTCCGCGGGCAGTCTTTTCACCAGTATGTTACTTACACCCATTGCTAATGCGCTTCCTAGTCCGGCGATGGCTGCCCAATGGAAATGCTCAGGTCTAAGTACCACCACGACGCCGCTGAAGCCGATCAACGTCGCAATGACCTTATCCTTGGTTGGTCTCTCTTTTAGCAGCGTCATGGCGAGTGGAATCATGAGAATAGGGCCCACGTAAAACATCGCATTTGCTGTCGCAAGCGTTAGGTGAGTGATGGCCACCATCGCACAGGCACTACCACCAAGGATAAACTGAGCGCGTAAAAAAGCGATAGAACCGCAACCATCCATACGAGTTTGACGAGGCAAACGTATCCAAATAGGAAACAACAAGAGCACGCTAAGTACTTGCCTGATAAACACATACTGAAAGGTAGGTACCTCACCGTTGAGCACTTTTAGCGATACGTCTGAAAAGGAGGCGAGTAGGTTGGCAAGCACCAAAAGTAGAATAGCTTGATTCGCGTGTTTGGACATTGAGAATATTTGTAATACAAAACTAGGGCGCGGATAATAACCTAGGTTTTGTCGAAAAGCTTGCTTTTTTTATAGGCAAAAAAGTGCCCTCTATTGTTGTCAAAAAACAGAGGGCAGATAGGTTGTTCTAGGGGCAGTGTAGATAGCGCGATTAAACTTTAAAGCGTCCCACTAGCTCTACGACATTGCTGTTAAGTGCAATCACCTCTTGAGACTCTCCAACTTGCTTGTCGCTGAGCTGATTGAGCTCGTTGACGATGTCGTTGATTCGGTGAATGTTACGATTCACGCTTTGAATCACTGTGTTTTGCTCACTGGAAGAGGTTGAGATTTCGTCGTTAAAGCGGCTGATGGTCTCGATTTGTTGATCGAGAGTTTCGAGCATTTCCATCGACTGATCGACTTGCTGACGTGTTCCCTCACAGTTGTGTTTGGTTTGCTCAATTGACTGAACTAAGCTGTCAGATTGCTCTTGAAGTTTAGTCAGTGCTGCTTCTATCTCTGAAGTACTGACTTGAGTTCGGTTAGCGAGTGCGCGAACTTCATCTGCAACGACAGCGAATCCTCGACCATGTTCACCGGCACGTGCCGCTTCGATAGAGGCATTGAGTGCCAACAGGTTGGTTTGTTCAGCGATTCCACCAATCACATTGACGATGGATTGGATACTCTGTGTCTCAAGGGCCATCTGGGAGATGTCGCTTGAGGTTGCCGTTATTTGTTGCTCTAAATCGGCAATGTGCTGCTGAGTGGAGGTATTGATGACTTTGGTCTCGTTGCTCAGGCCAGACGCTGTTTGTGCGGCATCTGCTGCACTTCGCGAGTGTTTTTCTACTTCGACCGATGAGTGGGATAGCTCATCAATGGCAGTGACTATCTGAGTTGTCTCGTTAGTATGGGTATCGAGTGTTGTGTGGGTATCTTGGCAGCTAGACTCGATGAGTTGCGTTTTTGTGCCCAAATCTCGGGTCGAGGTTTGCACTTCTTTAAGCATGGCCTGCAATCCGTCGATAAATCGGTTGATGCCCTCAGCAATCTTACCCAGGTCATCGCTTGAACGGACTTCAAGCCTTTGCGTTAGATCACCGTTCCCTTTGGCGAGATCTTCAATGATCGCCTTGAGCGATACGATAGGTTGATAGAGTTTGTTCAGAACCAGTACGACGATTGCCAGAGCTGCCAGTAGTGCCACAATAATAATCATCATCGATTTTTGGCTGGCGCTATCAAGTTCTGACAAAGCTAGGGACTTGTCTAGAGCGACCACCATCTGCCATGTGGTCTGTTTGCCAAGCTCAATTGGTTTTGAAATTGCCAGTAAATCTTGACCTGCCAGTTTGAGTTCAGAAAACTGCTCTGGCTGGCGGATGATACTCGTTACGTCAGCAGCAATAACTGAATCTTGAACGCGGCGCTGAGGTTCTACACCTTCTAATGTTGAGGCGATAACCATACCTTTATCATCGATAACAAAGGCGGTCGCATTGCTGATGGTTTCGAGCTCTGTGAGCTTTTGCTGAACATCGTTGAATCGGATATCTGCCATGATGACACCATTACCCAATGAGTACATGACACCGATCATTGGGGTCTGGTCGCTCTTGGTAAAGAACACGTCACTTAAAGACAAACCACTCTGTCTCTTCGCATCTTGATACCAGGGGCGTTCAGTTGGATTGTACTTGCTCTTGATACCGACACCATCAGGAAATGACTCTGACGGACGTGAGGTAAAAGAGGAGCCGTCGTCAAACCCAATCACCATTTTGTCGATACCGCCAAAACGATAGGCCATATGCATCAACTTTTCACTAGGAATGCCTTGGTTATTGTTGGTTTGATACTCTTGAGCGACGGCGTTGACAGTATCAATGGTTCTTTGCACCGTGTTTTCAAGTTCGTTCACTTCTATGGTGAGCGAATGGTCGATGTCCGACAATATCCGCTGATTGACCTGCTCGCTGAGCATAGAGTGGGAGAAGTAGCTGGTGGCTAAAAGCGAGATAGCTGTTGTGGTGGTCAGGGCTAATATGAGTTTGGACTTAAAGCCCATGTTGAATCTGTCCATCGCAGAATAATACTCCGTGTTCCATTTATTCTGATCGCAGCAGACCGGGCTCGCTCAAAGCTTTTGTTTGCTCAGAGCTTAGGTTTGCTGAAAGGGTTGTCATTATGAGACGTCCCGCCTGACATTCCATCGAGAAGGGTCATGCAGAACGAACATTTAGTGACTGTTATGTAATACAATAAAGGTACGATAAATGTACGGTTTGGTTCTGTGACCCAACTCATAACTAAAATAATTCTCAGATTTATAACGATGTTTTGAACAGTAATGTGAGCTTAATTGCTCTACAAAACAGCCAGTTATGAAGGTTTCTTGGTATGTCATGTCATTTTTCAGCTATCTGAATAATATGAATGTTCCCAAAACTTGATCTATGTCTCATAAATTTTATTTGTAATACATTAAGATTAATAGCGTTCGAGAGCACAGTGTGTCTCAAGAATCTGTTGAGTCGCAAAAAGCGGCTTAACACCCCCATTATCTCGTTCGACCCCAAGCGATAGAGGTAATTACCAAACCTACTTGATAAGAACTAGAGCATTGTCGATTGAGCAATGTTCACTTACCCCCGGAGTTGAAGTGGGCGTCACCCCCTTTAACTATGGATCTCCTAATGTCGTTTTAACCCTCGCATTATTACAGGTGGTGCGAGGGTCTTTTTTTATGTCTGACAATAACTGCTACAGATATCCACTCTCTCCTACAAAGTCTCTTACTGATCTCTTAGTTAGTAACCCACTGAAAATCTTGCATATTGAGAAAAATTAGCGAGTTAGCATAGGTTTTTGTGATATTGATCTCACTAGGGTTAAAAATATGAGGCGGATCATAAGTAATACAATATCGGTTTAACAATTAACGATCTAGGTCACGCAATAATTATATTGTACTACAAAAAGAAGGAAGCAAGGGTATAGTGAAGATAACCCAATAACTCATCAAAAGGTTTCAAGATGGATCTCAATACTACCATTGTTGGCATCTACTTCCTGTTTCTAATCGCAATAGGATGGATGTTTAGAACATTTACAAGCACGACCAGTGACTACTTCCGCGGGGGCGGCAGTATGCTTTGGTGGATGGTCGGTGCTACGGCGTTTATGACGCAGTTTAGTGCGTGGACGTTTACCGGTGCTGCAGGTAAAGCTTATGCTGACGGTTTCGCCGTTGCAGTCATCTTCCTAGCGAACGCATTCGGCTACCTTATGAACTACCTTTATTTCGCGCCGAAGTTCCGTCAGCTACGTGTTGTAACGGTTATCGAAGCGATTCGTATGCGCTTTGGTAAGTTCAACGAGCAAGTGTTTACTTGGTCTGGCATGCCAAATAGCGTGATTTCTGCTGGTATCTGGCTAAATGGTCTAGCGATCATTGCATCCGGTATCTTTGGCTTCGACATGACAACGACGATTGTTTTGACAGGTCTTGTTGTACTAGTGATGTCAGTTACAGGCGGCTCATGGGCGGTAATCGCATCTGACTTCATGCAGATGGTTATCATCATGGCGGTAACTGTAACTTGTGCTGTCGTTGCTATTGTTCAAGGTGGTGGTGTTGGTGAAATCATCAATAACTTCCCAACTCAAGAAGGCGCGTCTTTCGTATCTGGTAACAACCTGAACTACCTAAGCATCTTCGGTATCTGGGCATTCTTTATCTTCTTCAAGCAGTTCTCTATTACCAACAACATGCTGAACTCATACCGTTACCTAGCGGCGAAAGACTCAAAGAACGCAAAGAAAGCAGCACTTCTAGCTTGTATCCTAATGACTATGGGCCCACTAATTTGGTTCATGCCTTCTTGGTTCATCGCTGGTCAAGGTGTTGATCTTGCTGCTCATTACCCAGATGCAGGTTCTAAGGCGGGCGATTTTGCTTACCTATACTTCGTACAAGAGTTCATGCCAGCGGGTATGGTTGGCCTATTAATCGCAGCGATGTTCGCGGCAACGATGTCTTCTATGGACTCGGGTCTAAACCGTAACTCGGGCATCTTCGTTAAGAACTTCTACGAGCCAATCTTACGTCCTCACGCGACAGAGAAAGAGTTGGTTGTTGTTTCTAAGCTAACGTCTACCTTCTTTGGTATTGCGATTATCCTAGTTGCACTCTTTATCAACTCGCTTAAAGGTCTAAGCCTATTCGATACCATGATGTATGTAGGTGCACTAATTGGCTTCCCAATGACTATTCCAGCATTCTGTGGCTTCTTCATCAAGAAGACTCCAGACTGGGCAGGTTGGGGCACACTAGTGGTTGGTGCGGTTGTTTCTTACTACGTAGGTTTCGTTATCAACGCAGAAATGGTTGCTAACTGGTTCAACCTAGAGCCGCTAACCGGTCGTGAATGGTCTGACTTGAAAGTTGCTATCGGTCTGATAGGTCACCTAGTGTTCACAGCAGGTTTCTTCTGCCTAACAACACTGTTCTACAAGCCACTATCTGAAGAGCGTCAGCAAGATGTAGACAAGTTCTTCAACAACCTAGCAACACCTCTAGTAGCTGAGTCTACAGAGCAGAAGAAGCTAGATAACAAACAGCGTCGCATGCTTGGTTCTCTAATTGCTTGTGCGGGTGTTGGTGTGATGGCGATGTTCCTTCTACCTAACCCACTATGGGGACGCATGATCTTCGTACTGTGTGGTGTGATTGTACTTGCTGTTGGTCTTCTACTTGTGAAAGCAGTCGATGAGTCTGTTGAGCAAGAAGATGCAGAAGCAGTAACGAACAACGCGTAATCATATTTACATCAAATTAAGCGGCCGTTGTGGCCGCTTTTTCTCCCTCTATTCCTGTTCCATTGAGATAGATATATTCGTTATGAAAAAGAAAGCTATTGCGCTGTCGCTGACAGCAATTTTCTCGTCAGCAGTCCTGGTTGGCTGTGGGGCAAACTCAAATACCGACGCTCAATCGCAAGCCGCTTCTGTTGCAGCTGAAACCGTTGCATTTAATGAAGTGACGCGTGACTACCTACTTTCAAGTGACCGTTTGGTCAAAGTAGATGGTGCAGAGCTTACCGAAGTGTCTGCTGAGCAAGTTGAAGCACTGAAAGCTCAGATCGAAAATGCCAAAGACGGTGAAACCATCACCATCGCTGACGGTAAGTACAGCAACCTTGGTCACATGCTAGTAAAAGCAAACGGTGTGACAATCAAGCCAGAGACAGAAGGCAAGGTGTGGCTGACCGGTCTAGTTCAGTTCGAACTGACGGGTAATGATATTACGCTTGATAGCCTCGTGTTTACTGAAGGTGGTCCTGCAGAGCGTTTTGGTGGCGTTCGCATGATGGGTAATGGCAATACACTGCAAAACTCGACCTTCTACTACTTCAACCACGATTATGCATACGAGCCTGATGAGCGTCGCTCTGAGTATCCGAAGTACCTGTGGGTTTCTCTATGGGGTAAAGATGGCAAGGTGATCAACAACCGTTTCGAAGGTAAGCAAAAGCGCGGCACACTCATCGGTGTTCAAAAAGATGAGACTCCTGACAACCACCTGATTGCGAACAACATCTTTGTTGATCAGAAGCAAAACCAGTTTAATGAGTTAGCGATCAAAGAAGCGGTTCGATACAACGGTAACAGCTGGGAAGCGATTCGAATTGGTGATTCAAAAGCGTCTCAATGGGATTCAAGCTCTAAGTTTATCAACAACCTGCTTGTAGATATGGATGGTGAGCGTGAGCTTATCTCGATCAAATCTGGTGATAACGAGATTTCAGGCAATACTATCTTTGAAAGCGCTGCGCTAATCTCTTTGCGTCACGGCAAAGGCAACAAGGTTGAGAGCAATATTATCCTAGGTAACGAGAAGCTACTAACGGGTGGTATTCGTATCTATGATGAAGACCATGTGATCCGCAACAACTATATCGCTAACACTCGTGGTCGTGATGGCTTGATCGAGGGTAATGCTGACCTACGCGGTGCTGTTGTGATTAACACGGGAATCATCGATGTTAAAAATGGTGAACAGCTAGACCAGTCTGTGAAGGGCAAAGAGCTCAACAAGCAATGGACACCTAAAAACATCGATATTGAAAACAATACGTTTGTCGATACAGAGTGGGGCATGGTTTACGGTAACCAAACTCACCGCGTAAGTCTGTTTAACAACGATGAAGTTGAAAATATCTTTGCTGGCGTGGATATCAACTTTAAAAACAATGTTGTTGATAACTCAAAGAATCCTGAGTTCGTAAGCGTACGTGCTACAGAAGACTTCCCACTTGTGAATGCGACCTACGAGAATGAGTTCTACACTCAAACGTTAGTGGGTGAAGACCAGCTAAGCAGCTATTCACTTCAACTACCAGAAATGACGGTAACTAACGGCTTTAACCAGTATCAAGGCGCGGGTGCAGATACAGAGAAGCTAGAGCTTGTGACGGCAGATACCGCTGGACCTAGCTATGAGTTAGTAAACAGCAAAAAGCTAATCGACTAGCGAACAAAAAAGCCGCCACTTCAAAAGTGGCGGCTTTTTTACTAGTTTCTGATCACTTGATACAGTGCAGGATCATTTTTTACACCTTCTGGTGCTTTGATGCCATTCTCTTTGAAATAGGCTTGCATATTACCGGTCGCTTTTTTGAAACTGTCTTCACTTTCCCAAATGGCAACATTGATAAACTCAAACGTCGCACCCTCGCTAAGTGCCTTGTGAAGATTCGTGGACACATATCCATCTTCCTCTTGCAAAAAATCACGTGCAGTTTCCCAAAACACCAGTGTTTCTTCCACATGACCCTCAGGAACCGTAAACGGGTTGATTAGAACGACTTAAGCATTTGCAGCGAATGAAAGTGAAGCTGCGACGAGTAGGCTAATAGGCTTTTTAATATTCATATCATTTTCCTTTTGTTATTTTCGAAAGGAATGATATGGAAAATTAATTGCATATCAATTATGTATGCAACTGATTTTGTAATATATTATTGCGGTTCAATGTTAGCTTCACTTCTGGCGAGCGATGAACTATCTTGCATCGGTGGATGAGTTGGGGTCTTATCGAGCGCACGCCTTTACTTCGATTCCCATTTTTCTATTCAACAGTGTTCCATGCAGACAACTTGATTTCTGCCTTGCAGTTTTGCTTGATAAAGAGCAGAGTCGACTCGAGAGAAGACACTCGTATCTTGGTCACTATCGACAGTCATAGTGACCCCAAAACTTGCTGTGACATGAATCTGTTGACCCTCAAATAGAAATGGATCACTGTCAATCGCGTCTCGCAGTCGCTCTGCAATCGCCATTGCGGCCTTATGATCTAATGTAGGGAGCAGCACAGCAAACTCCTCTCCGCCGACCCGAGCAAACGTATCTTCTGGGCGGATGATAGCATTGACTCTTTTGGCTATTTGTCTCAACACTAAGTCACCGGCCAGGTGACCGTGGGTGTCGTTGACGTTTTTAAAGTAATCAATGTCGAAAAGAATCAACGAGCTTGTCGATTTGCTGGCTAAAGTTGACTTCAAGGTGTCGAAAAAGAAACGTCGGTTTGCGATATGAGTTAGTGAGTCGGTTTCGCTTTGCTTACGTAGCCGTTTTTCGAGGTGGTATCGAGTAGAGATATTTCGGGTTAACCAGCATACAACCCTTCGTCCATTTCTTGTAAAGGAGAGGGAGAGATCTTACCTTCGAATCTAAGTGTTCCTGATGGACCTGACGCCTCATCCAGCCCGTCAACATCGGAGGCACCTAAATCGTATTCGACAGTGATAACTTCATTATGATCGAGCGCGAAAACGATCTGACTGATAAACCAGTCAGCTTTGTCCTTAGGAAGTACCTCATGCAATGACTGTCCTACTAACACAGAGCCATCGTGATATGACTGAGAGTCGGTGCCCCCTAGAATATCGACGTAGTCGCCATCTTCACTGAGAATGAAAACAGGGTCGGGAAGGCAAGAGAGAACTTGGTATACCTCTTCCAGTGTAGTGGGCATGGCTTTCCTTGTATTGTTAATCCTATTAGTTAAAAGATTAGACTGATACAACGGCGAGTGATACGGCAACTATGAAAAGGAGAGGCTCGAACTGGCAAAAATGAGCTATTACTCTAATTTTTGCTGTAACTTTATAAGTTTAGAAAGGCAGTACGTATCCGCACTGCCCTGATATTAATCATCTGACGTTGAGTCGTCATCAACAATATCGTCTCCAATATCGTCGTTGTCGTCATAGTCAATGTTAGCATCAGCGGGTTCTGCCGCTGTTTTTTTACCATTCAACGTATGAAACTTTTTCCTGTCTCTTGCGAGGTGGATATACTTTACCCACGTCTTCTCAAGCTTATTTTCCGCTTGTTTTTCATCGGATAGAACCTGTAAAAAGTGACGTTCTTCGTCAGTTTCTGGGGAGAGTTCTCCCAGTTCTAACAAGTTCATTGTGTCCCCGAAGCGAATCAGGATCTCCTCTTCAGCAATGGTAAAATCACCGGATTTTGCAAATCCACGTCGAAATCGTTTGTTGTCGTAGAACGGTTTCTTCCCAAGACGAAAATCTACATTTTGCATAGTCACCCTCATAAAATGACGTTTATCATCGAACTCTGCCACAGTATAGACAGAGCTTTGTCTGTTGGTTAAATTTTAATCGATGAAAAATTTAAGTGTCTGTTAGGACGTTACTTTTACTTGTTAATTTGAAGGTTAGATGACCAATCCGTGAAGGTTTTCTTGCATCATTTAGTTCCGAAAATGGCTAGTTTATAGAGTTGCTTGGTTTACACTGTTGGCATCAATAGAAAATAAGGATGTGTATTTTGGTGTTGAATCGAGCCTCGATGACCAATGAGCAGTATCAAAGTGCAAGACTCTCTAGAGATTCACGATTTGATGGTGTCTTCTTTGTTGCGGTCAAAACTACAGGCATTTTCTGTCGCCCAATCTGCCCGGCAAATCCACCAAAAGAGCAGAATGTGGAGTACTTCACTAACGCTCATATGGCACTCGAAGCCGGTTATAGGCCTTGTTTGAGGTGTCGTCCAGAAAGTGCGCCAAACTCTTGGGCCTGGCTAGGCGCTGAGACAAGTTTTCGACGCGCATTAACCTTGATAGAGCAAGGTGCATTGAACCAATCAAGCTGCGAGGAACTCAGCGATAGGCTTGGTATTAGTAGCCGCTATCTCCGCCAGCTCTTTAAAACACATCTGGGTGTTTCGCCGAAAAAATATGCTCAATATCATCAGCTTATGTTCGCCAAGCAATTATTGCATCATAGTATGTTATCGATCTCTGACATCGGTTTTGCTTGTGGCTTCAATAGTACTAGGCGGTTTAATGATGCCTTTAAGAAGACGCTGAATCTCACACCCTCTCAGCTTCGTCGTCATGGCTTGGATAAAGAAGCGCGAAACGTTGTTTATTTGGCGTATAGAGGCGCTTATGACTGGCAATCACTACTCAGCTTTTATCAGAAAAGAGCCATCAGTGGCATAGAGAAAGTGACTGATACAAGTTATGAGCGATATGTGGAGATCAGCGGCAGTTTGGCGTGGTTCAAGATTTTCGCGGATCATGAGGGCAAGCAAACCGTCAAGATTGAATTTGAAATGGAGGATGTCACTAAACTGTCAACTCTCCTTACGACAATCAGACGGGTGTTTGACCTCGATACTGACATCACCGCGGTTGAGTCACATCTGAATGGCATCAATCACGAGTTAATCGTTCACTCTGGATTGAGACTACCTGGAGTATGGTCAACATGGGAAGCGGGCGTTCGTGCGGTACTCGGGCAGCAAGTTTCGGTAAAAGCGGCAATTGGTCAGTTAAACCTGCTTAGTGAGTCGCTTGATTATCGTGTGTCTGGTCAATTGGTTTTTCCAACACCCGGCGCAGTGTCGAATGCAGATTTGAGCTTTTTACGTATGCCGCAAAGCCGTAAAGATACACTGGCACGCTTAGCTAACCACCTTCGAGAACACTGTGATGATTCACCGAATAACTGGTTAGCGCTCAAGGGAATTGGCCCATGGACCGTTAACTACGCACTGATGCGAGGGCAATCAGAGCCGGACTTATTCTTGAGCTCAGATCTGATTGTTAAAAAATACCTAAAAACTAATGAATTGATGAGTGAGGAAGGTGTTTCCCCTTGGGGGGAGTTATGCCACCCTACATTGTTGGAGCCACTATTAATGAACTACTACACCATACTAGAGAGCGACTTGGGCCCTATTACCATTCAGGCAAGCGACGAAGGGCTATTAGGTATCTGGTTTGAACAACATACGACTTTGCCAAGTGAATTGGGTCACTATCAGCCTGAGCATCCAGTTTTATCTGATGCGGCAACGCAATTGACGGAGTATCTCTCGGGGACACGCCAGCAGTTTTCATTACCATTAGCAGCGAAAGGGACAGAATTTCAAAGCAAGGTGTGGGAGGTGCTGTGCAGTATCCCTTACGGGGAGTCGATCAGCTATCAAGAGCTTGCCAATCGAGTGGGGAACCCAAAGGCGGTAAGAGCTGTCGGGACGGCAAATGGGAGAAATCCAATTTCTATTGTCGTACCTTGCCATCGAGTGATTGGCAAGGATGGCAAATTAACGGGCTATGCTGGTGGCGTAGAACGAAAACTAAAGTTACTAGAATTGGAGTCGTCTAGCTCTTGACAGCGATGAGCCTATCATTTGACTGTCTAATGATGAAGCCTACTTAGATATTTCTATATAGTTAACATATGAAACAAGTATAACTTTCAAAGTGCGTAATTTATCATTATTTTCAGTATGGAAATGGTTGCAATTGCAATTTGCATCTAATTTTGCAAATTGCAAAATTAATATGAACGCTATTTCCCTGAAAGCGGTCTATATTTGACCGAATTCAATAAAATTGTACGTTTTAAAAGTTGGCACGCATACTGCATTAATTAAAGCGACCCTTTTTAAGCCGAGGGTCACCTAGCCAACTGACGTTGTTAGTGAACCTCTATTGTTCACACTTGTATATAGCCAGTCACACAATTTGTGGCTGGCTTTTTTTCTTTTTTTAACATCAAAAAAAGCCAGGTCGACTGTCTATCAACCTAGCTTTTTGTGAAAAGAATGACTCCGTTAGAAAATATCCCCCAGTGGGCTTTCCGATTCATCTTGGCATCCTTCATAACAACTAGGTTTACGTGGGCATACCGCCCCGCGAGAACAAATCAAACGAGCATCTCCTTCGATTCCTCTCTCAACCCAATTGATGTTGAGTATCTTGGCGACGGTTTGTAGATCTTTTTTGATACCGCGAGGAATAGCAACACTTCCCCCTCCTTCTACGCATGATCGCTTAAGCTCGCTAGCAATTTCTAATGCATTGCCGCCTTGGGCGTCGATTGCCGGGTTAAGGTCAATCCCGGCGCACAAGACTCGATTGTTCCCAGCAGGATCCGTCATATTAATCGACTCGCAGCAGTAGATCCTTGGCTCATCGCCAACATTCAAGATGGAGATCTGTGCCGATGATCCATTTTGCGGCTCAGATAGGCGGCGGAATACTGCCCAGTGTTGACATGGGTCGTTAACCATTCGCATATTTCCCCACGGAAGCGGAATACCATTTCCGCGATAGACGGCTTTGAGTTTACCTGGCCCGTAGGCATCGAAGTAGTGCCAATGCGGATAAGGTGATACAACAGTCATTCGACGCATTGCGACCGATGGTGACACACCAACACGTTTGTGCACATCGATTTCATAGCCGCTGCGGTCTAGTAACTGTCTGAAAGGTACTTTTGGGCACAGCAGTGCGCCCGCAAAGAAACTCGATTCGAAATCGCGCCATGCTTGAAGAATGTCCTGTGAGTTGAGCGCCGAAGATGACTGATTCTGGGTACTGTCATCCCAACTGTTTTGATGCCCCACGCTAAGAACGCTTTTGAGTCCCTCTTCACTGTGTAAGATACGATGGCCGATATATACCGCCAAGTCATATTTAAGACGCGTTGGGTACGCTTTGAGTATCTCGTTTAAGTAGATAGTGCCAGGTGGCTCGAAGAAAGAAGTCACAAGTTGTTTGGCATTAACACCAAGCTCATCTACCACATCTTTAGGTGTGCGATTGACCCAGCGAACGCTCAGACCCAGATCATTGGCAATATCTATCAGGTCTTCGACAGATAAGTTAAGCCTTTTCAATCCTACTTCTTCAGCCGCACGCTCTAAATCCGGAAAGTGGTTCTGCAAACTCTCTTGATGGGCACGAATCAGTAGATGTGCAAACTGGCGTCCGGTGATACCGGTTTGTGACAACATCTCAGGGATGGCTATTTGTAGGATGTCATTCGAGAATAAAAAACTTGGCTCCAGTGCCATACCACTAATCCCACCCCGATTTCCTTTTACGGGAGTGATCTCATCGGGCTCAGGTTCATTGTCCAAGAACCAAGCAGGATCTTTCTGGAACACCTCAGCAATGACCTCGAGCATATCGATACTTGGGACACGCTTTCCTCGCTCGATCATGGAGAGGTATGAGACAGAAGGGGCGTACTCTGGGTTGACTCGAATACAGCGCGCGGAGAGATCTTCCATCGTTAAATGGTTACGTTTCCGTAAGTTACGGACCTTGGTTCCCAAAAAGTGGGACTGGCGGATTAGACTTTTTGACAGGGGCATTTTGTAAAATTCACATTGTAAAATTTTTGTTGTGAAATTGTAGTCAAAAACACGCTAGTCTACAAAGTATACAAATCACAAAACGCATATAAATTTAAACAACCGTTTGGGTTTTTTACTCTAATTTGGACTTAGCAGCTGTAAGAGGGAAACACTATGAACATGCTGACATTCGATAAAACAGAACTACATAAGAACCACTCAACCTTTATCGCTGAAGCCGTGTTTGCCGTCGAAATGGTGAAAGCTGATGAACAAATGGAAAAGCAAAAAATGGCCAAGCAGCTTCTGGATACGCTGTTTCCATTAGAAAACGGTTCGCACGAGGATGTGGTGAGCTATGAGATTGATTACCGCCACGTTCAGGCTTATTTCAAAAATGGAGAGCACACAGGCCTCAAGCGTGCTAAGCATTTTGTGGCCTTTGTTGGTGACAAATGCTCACCAGAAGCGATTTTGCTTCGAGATGAAAGTGGTACGCACCTAGAGGTAACCATTGGTCGCCGAAAAGGTACCGGCAATCTTGAACTGGTCGAGATTGAAGACATCCAGCTCGAGACCTGCACGACCTTTGGTCAGTCGGAAAATTGCCATGCATCAGGTATTCGTCACTGGGTAAGTTTAGTAAAAGGTGATGGTCAAGGTCGCCCTCGTGCTTGCAGTGAAGACAAAGAATACACCGCAAAAAATGGTGATGACTATAACCTTGGTTTCAGCTTCGCATTTTAATTCACGCTAGCACATTTGTTATTACCGAATTTTCCTTTGGTAGTTGCCCCGCTTAATAGTGGGGCTTTTTTTATGGAGTTTGAGAATGTTTTGGTTCTCGTAATGCTTTTCCTCAGCTAGTCTTACATGGTGTTGTTTCAATGTGTTAGCTGCTATGCCGCCGAAAAGAATAAAGACGCTCCCCTTACATGTTCACATGTTCATTATGTTCGTCACCCTGGTATTACTCGTATGTGGGGTACAGATTTGGATTACTCAAACGAGCCTCAATAAAGTGCTTTTAGAGGCAAACGAGAACCTATTTGAAAGAATTGCCAGTGAAACCCGTAGCAACATGTCTTTTCACTTTGGGCCGACTTTCAGCATTGTTGATGCCTACTCTTCCGGTGAACTGTCTAGAGAGACTGACCCTAATAAACGATTTGACTTCGCTCCGGAGTTAATGTCACTTCTTAGTGCACATAGGCATGTTCTATCATTTAAGGCTGCGTTCCCAGATGGAGAGTGGCTTGCTGTTGCTCGAGTACACAACGGGGAACTCAGAAAGCGCATGAAAGTCGACGATGTCGCTGAGTTTGCGGCGTTTAGTTATAACGTGCACACGAAAGAGCTTGTTCAAAAGAGTTATGACGCGCAACTGGTTATGTTAGACACTAAGGTGTTGAAAGACATAATCATTGATCCGCGCATAGCTAATTGGTTTAAAAGCTCATCTTACATTCAGGCACAGGTGTCTGAACCGTATTTTATGCCTATTGTTGGTCGATCTGGCATCACGATTCATCGTAAGTCGATAAATGGTGCTGCTTTTGGAGCCGACATTCTGTTAGAAGAAGTATCGCAAGTGCTGCAGGATAGTGATGAAAATCGCGATGCCTTACGTGTTATGTATGATGATGACTTTAATGTTTATGGATACAGCCGACCAGAATTGTTTAAAGTGCGCGATGCTCTGAGGTTACGAACAACACTCAAATTAAGTGATATTGATCATCCACTTATCGCGAGTACGGCTAATGTCGTGGAGTTTGGTCCTGTAGCTAAAGAGATTAACTATGATGGGGAAAGGTGGGTTGTAAAAATTGATAGAGTACGAGGTACCAGAGATCAAGTGTTTAATCTTGCGATGGCGGTAAAGTCTGAGCACCTCCTGAAGGAATCGAACCTTGTTGCTAGACGCTCCATCATAGGCTCGCTTATTGCTTTGCTTGCAGTGTTGCCTTGTATTTACCTTGCCTCGCAGTGGTTAGCGCGACCTATCCGTCAAGCGACAAAAAAAGCCAAGTCTATTGAGCATTTCAAGTTTAACGCGATATCACAACATCGCTCTAGAGTTACCGAGATCAAAGTGATGTCGGACTCTTTGCGTTCTATGCAATCTACGATAAAACGGTTTTTGTCGCTCACTAATTCGATGGCAAAAGAGGATGATTTAGAGAGTTTGCTCGCGCTTGTCTGCCAAGAAACGGCAGATGCGACGGACTCGAATAGTAGCTACTTGTATCTATTAAGTAATGACGAGACTTGTTTAGAGCCCAAGTTTGTGAGCGTCCGTAATCAAGGCGTGTTAGACCCCTCACTGCAATCGGCCATTCCTTTGACAGACCCACTTATAAAGGAAGAGGTTCATCAGTTTTTTCAATTGAAACAGCCGGTGTTCACTCGCTACAACGAAGTTCGTACATACGTGCCGAGAGAGAGTGAATCTGACAATACGTTGTTTATCCCGCTGATAAACCGTAAACAACAGGTCATTGGCGCTCTTGGCCTCGGGTTTGATGACGCCCACGAAAGCGCCGTTCTACTTGAAAACCGAGAATACTTAGAAACGCTGGCTGCGTACGCATCTGTAACCATCGAGACCCAAACGATGATTAGGGATCAACGCGCATTGTTAGACTCCTTTATTCAGGTAATGGCGGGCGCGATCGATACTAAGTCACCCTATACGGGTAACCACTGCCAAAAAGTCCCTGCATTGACGGAGATGCTGACTCTTGCCGCGCAACAACAAACACAAGGTAAGTATGCCGACTTCTCGTTGAGCGATGAGGAGTGGCAAGAGCTCCACATGGCCGCCTGGATGCACGATTGTGGCAAGGTGACAATACCCGAGCACATAATCGATAAATCGACAAAATTAGAGACTATTTACAACCGAATCCACGAAATTCGAACACGCTTTGAAGTGCTCAAGCGGGACGAAGAACTGTCCATGTATCGTCAGCGTTTTGCTGATGCTATCTCAGAGCAGGAGCGTCAACAGCTGCAAGCCAAGCTTGAAAAACTGGATGAAGAGTTTGATCTGATCGCTGAAATCAATTTAGGTTCAGAGTTTTTAGATGAGACCAAACTTAACCAACTTGAGCAAATAGCAGCGCGAACGTGGCAGACCACGATCGATAGGCGCAAAGGTTTGTCTTGGGAAGAGTTAGCCCGCTTTAATAACCAAGATATACAAGTTCCAAGGACGGAACCCGTGCTTGCTGATCACCATGATCACCTTGTTCCATGGGAAAAAGAACCAAAACGAGAGTCGCGTTTTGTTCTACAAGCTGGTGAATACCAAAATAACCAAGGGGAGATGTATAACCTATCAGTAAGAAGGGGCACCCTCAACAGTGAAGAGCGTTATATCATCAATAGCCACATGATTGAGACGATACGCATGCTGGAGAATCTTCCATTCCCGAAACATATGCAGAATGTCCCGTTGTTGGCTGGTAGTCATCATGAAAAGATGGATGGAACAGGCTACCCATTAGGCACAAAAGCCTCTGAGCTACCTATACCGGCGCGAGCAATGGCTATAGCGGATGTGTTTGAGGCACTGACAAGTTGCGATCGCCCTTATAAGAAAGCTAAGAAGCTGTCCGAAGCTCTGCGGATCATGAGCTTTATGGTAAGAGATAATCATCTAGATGGGGATTTGTTTGAGCTATTTCTAACATCAGGCGTCTATCTGGAATTCGCTCAACAGAACATAAACAGCTCGCAGATTGATGACATTCACATCGAAGATTATCTGGCACAGTAAGGATGTAAAAAAGACCGCTGCTAGCGGTCTTTCTTTAGAAAGGCATAACGCGGTTGCGACCGGAGCGCTTAGCGTCGTAAAGCTGTTTATCTGCACGTTCCACTAAAGAGGCATAGCTGTCACCAGCGACAAACTCGGCAACCCCAAATGAGGCAGTGATATTGCCCACCTTGTTGCCGTTTTTACGATCCTTAATGGTCATTTTCTCGATCGCTAGACGCAGGGCATCGGCCATCTGTCTTGCGACTCGAAGAGACTTATTTGGGACAATTAGCGCAAACTCTTCACCACCAAAACGATAAGCCGCAATGCCACCTCGACAGGCTTGTTTTAGTCGTTGAGAAATTCCCTTAAGAATCGTATCACCAAACAAGTGACCCATTTCGTCGTTGAATTTTTTGAAGTGGTCAATATCGAGAAGAATTAGGCTCATTGGTTGCTTTGCTTGACAGAACATTGTTAAGTCAGCATCAAATGCACCTCGATTGTAAAGCGTGGTGAGACTATCAAACATGGCATTGCATTGGACTTTGGCCAATTGCGATTTTAAGCGGCTTATCTCGTCACTGGCATTCTTCAACTGCCCTTGAATAAAATCAGTGGAGTGGCGTATTTCGCTTGCTTCATCAACTAGCTGCTTGATTAGTGGCATCACGTCATCAAGGGTTGGTGCACGTTCAGCATCAAGGCTTGACGACAAACCGTCGAAGCTATTCTCGAGAGCTTTTGAAAAATCGGTGGTATCAGTCAGTGCATCGGACATGGAACTCGACATTTCCGTCACTATGGCCTCTAGATTTACCTTGAGATCTTGCAAATCGACTTCGGCTTTGTCAGCGATGTGGTTTCTGTATAGAGAAGCGGAATTGACGGGTGGCAGGACATCGTAGTCTTTTAAGATGGCGTCCATGTCTGCATTTAACTCAGGGATCGTTTGATCAACATAGGTGTACCAGAGTGCGTAATTAGCTGGCGTAGCGGGCACGTGATGTTTCACCATCAATGGTACTGCCTTTTTGAGGTTGGCAGCCGATTTTTGAAAATCGTTTTTCTTCATAGTCCGTATTTGTCCTTAACTCATTCCGATATGTGCCGCGATCTTTTTTTTGTTATTTTTTATTTGTTTATATAAGCAATTATCTAACGAGATAGGCAAATTGTCACTTTTGGAACCTCAGTTTTTGTAAATGTCCCCAGTTTTGGGTGTGATATTGCTTCAGTAACGATACATTTTAAATATATCGTTACTGAGTTCTTTGACAATGATCACCGATTGGCTTGCTTTAACCGGCGCTCTCGTCGTTTTACCATCGCCTCTTTTGCCAGGTGGTCGAACAGCGGAGCAAAGAGGTTGGCAAACAGGATTGCGAGCATGATGCCTTCGGGGTAGGCGGGATTGAGCACGCGTATAAAGATGGTCATCACACCGATCAGTATTCCGTAAGCAATCTTACCTGTATCGGTAAACGCCGCAGAAACAGGGTCTGTCGCCATAAAAAAGGTGCCAAATGCCACGCCGCCAATCACAAAATGCCACCATATCGGCATTGAGAACATAGGGTTAGTGTCTGAGCCTATGGTATTGAGTAGTGTCGCGGTGACAGTGAGTCCTATCAGTACACCTAGAACAATCCGCCATGAGGCAATGCCAATGGCAATCAGGAAGATACCCGCTATCAAAATGAATAAGGTGGAGACCTCGCCCATAGAGCCCGGTAAGTTTCCGATAAAGGCGTCAGTCCAGCTTAATACCTCTCCCGTCATGTTGTTGACCAACGCACTTTGCCCGCCTTCGTACCATTGGCTTAGCGGTGTGGCGCCTGAATAGCCATCGGCTGCAACCCAAACGGCTCCACCTGACATCTGAGCAGGATAAGCAAAATAGAGGAATGCGCGCCCCGCGAGTGCTGGATTGAGAAAATTGCGTCCTGTTCCACCAAATACTTCCTTCGCCACAACGATACCGAAGGTGATGCCAAGTGCTGCTTGCCAGAGAGGAATAGTGGGAGGCAGGATAAGTGCAAACAGAATGGAGCTGACGAAGAAGCCTTCGTTGACTTCATGTTTGCGGACAATTGAGAACAACACTTCCCAGAAACCCCCAACAATGAACACCGTCGCATAGACAGGTAGGAAGTAACTGGCTCCGTAGAGCATTTCTCGTCCCCAACCTACGGTCGCTAGTGCCTCAGGGCTTCCGAAGGCGAAAGATAACCGCCAGCTCTCTTCAAATAGAGTGGAGAGTTCTGCAACGGTGTAGGCCGCTGTCAACGCAGCATTGGCTTGGTGACCAATGTTGTACATGCCCCAAAACATGGCGGGGAACACAGCAAACCACACCATGATCATAATGCGTTTAAGGTCGATGCTGTCTCTTAAATGGGTGCGCCCCTTGGTCACATGACCCGGCGTATAAAAAAGGGTGGCGACAGCTTCGTAGAGTGGGTAGTAGGTTTGGTATTTCCCTCCGGGTTCAAAATGTGGAGCTAAGTTATCTAAAGTTTTTTTGAGTGCCATAACTCATGCCTCCTCTGCAATAACACAGTTATTACGTGCTGGTTTCGCGATATGTCCACTCTTTGACTAAGCTAACTAGCGTAATCACTCGTATGTGAATGAAGGCAAACGCTTTATGAGTGCGGGATAGTGAGGACAATATGACGACTCGACGAGGTATTTATTGGTTCTATAACGATTGTCGACTCCACGACAATCCGTTGCTCGCAAAAGCGGCGCGGGAAGTTGACTCCCTGCATTGCGTCTATTTTCCAGAGCTGAAAAGTCAGTTTGAGCGACGCTTCTTACCCATCGAAATAACCGACGATGCCAGGCAGCATTTCGCTATGCAGTCTATTGGCGAACTCAATCAATCTTTGAGGCAAGTCGGGCAGGTATTGCACAAGCTAGAGGCTGATGGTCTCAGTCAAGCTCTAGATGTGGTCAATGAACTTATCAGAACCTATAGCATTACCGATTTGTTTGTTTCGCACTCCGCAAGTTGGTATCTGGATACCATAGTTGAGAAATTGGAGGGGCAACATCCTAAGCTGGCCATCCATCGAGACGACACTCACAGCCTCTTTAAAGAGAGCGAGCTTCCCTTTGATCTTGGAGATCTTCCTCAGAGTTTTTCAAAGTTCAGAAAGTTGATAGAAAAACAGCCCATTCCCTTACCTAGTGGAACGGTCACCACACTTCCACCTCCGGTAAACAATCGACAAGGGCTTCCAGAAGCTTATGGAAGCTTCGAGGAGGCGCTCGATCTAGGTCAAAATGTACGAGGAGGTGAGTTGGCAGGACTGTCCCATGTGCGAAGCTACTTCGAAACCGATGCTGCGCTTAGCTACAAAAAGACGCGAAATGCGCTCGATGATTGGCAAAGCTCGACTAAGTTTTCGCTTTGGCTAGCCAATGGCAATATCTCTGCGAAAGCAATAGTAAGCCAACTTCATCGTTTTGAGCGACACAACGGCGCCAACGATTCAACCTACTGGATCGTGTTTGAACTGTTGTGGCGAGAGTACTTCCATTGGTATGGCAGACGACATGGTGCTCGGTTGTTTGCTTTTTCGGGCATTCAAAACAAGGCACCCTTGACCTCATTTTACGCTCAACGTTTTCGTCAATGGGTTAATGGCACTACCCCTTTCTCGATAGTTAACGCTTGTATGCGCCAACTTAAACAGACGGGTTACATGTCGAATCGAGGTCGTCAGCTCGTTGCCAGTTGCTTGGTACACGAGCTGTCGATTGACTGGCGCTACGGCGCAAACTATTTCCAACACACGCTTATTGACTATGACGTGGGGTCTAATTGGGGTAACTGGCAATACCTAGCTGGGGTGGGAGCCGATCCTAGAGGGCATCGAAAGTTTGACCTACAAAAACAGACTCAAATGTATGATCCTGATGGGGTTTTCATCCGTAAGTGGCAAGGAGAGGGAATGACTATGAGTGTTGATGCCGTCGATATGGTGGACTGGCCCCTAGACACGAATGAGTAGCAGCCAATATATAGCAGCTAATAAGTTGTAACAAGGGAGAGAGCGATGACGTATCACACCATTAGGCTTGTGTTGGGTGACCAGTTGAATGAGCGACATTCTTGGTTTTCTTCCGTGGATGATGGCGTTCTGTATCTCATCGCCGAGCTCAAGCAAGAATCTGAATACGTGACTCATCACATACAGAAACAGGTCGCGTTCTTTCTCGCAATGGAGTCGTTTGCTCGTGCTCTCACGGAATTAGGGCACAGCGTTGAGCACCTCAACCTTGACCAAAGCAGTCAGTACAAAAGCCTAGCTGACCTTATCGTAACGAAGTGCCGTCAGACACAAGCATCTCGATTCGAATATCAACGCCCTGATGAATACCGTTTGCTTCAACAACTCAGAGATTTGAAGCTGGAGAATGCACAAGTAGAAGAAGTCGATACGGAGCATTTTCTCCTACCGTTTTCTGAGATTGAGGAGATGTTTCCAACCGGCAAGGCGATAGTCATGGACCATTTCTACCGGAAGATGCGTCGCCGACACGGTATGCTGATGGCTAACGAGGATAAACCACTTGGCGGAAAGTGGAGCTTTGATGCCGACAATCGTAATAAATTGAAGGTCAACGATATCAAAGAACTGCCCAGCCCGTTGATGTTCTCAAACCCAACCCAATCTACTGTCGAGCGAATCCATCGTCATGGATTGAAGTCCATTGGTGAGATTGGAGAGCATTTACTGTGGCCGATTAATCGTGAGCAGTCACTCAACCTTCTTGCGCACTTTTGCAATATCTGCCTGCCTAACTTTGGACGCTTTCAAGATTCGATGACAGGAGAGCATGACTCTATGTGGAGTCTTTATCATTGTCGACTGTCATTTTCGCTCAACAGCAAGATGCTGTCACCGATAGAAGTGTTGTATGCGGCTATCGATAGCTACTCACAGTCTGACGGTGAAATTACGCTTGCACAAGTAGAAGGGTTCGTTAGACAAATTCTTGGTTGGCGAGAGTACATTCGCGGTATGTACTGGAGCAATATGCCGGATTACAAGCGCAAGAATGCGCTTGATGCTCACCGACCGCTACCAGACTTTTACTGGACCGGACAAACCAAAATGCGTTGTATGCAACACGCCATCAACCAGTCATTAGAGTACGCCTATGCGCATCACATCCAAAGGCTGATGGTCACGGGCAACTTTGCATTGCTGACCGAGGTTGACCCAGATCTAGTCGAAGAGTGGTATTTAGGTATTTACATCGACGCGATTGAGTGGGTAGAGATGCCGAATACCCGAGGCATGGCACTATACGCAGATGGCGGCTTGATAGCGACGAAACCCTACTGCTCGAGCGGTGGTTACATAAATAAGATGAGCGATTACTGCGGTGGCTGCTACTACAACGTCAAAGAGCGCAAGGGAGAACAGGCTTGTCCATTTAACGGCTTCTATTGGCGCTTTATGCACAAACATCGAGAGCGTCTGGGAAACAACCCAAGAATAGCGATGATTTACCGTACATGGGATCGAATGGCTCCAGAAGTACAGGACGAACACTTAACCACAGCCGAAGCCAATCTGGCACGCATCAACGAGTTGTAGGGAGCAGATGTGACAACAAACGTACTAATTGTGGGCGGCTCTGGTGGTATCGGCTGGGCAATGTGTCGGCAACTTGCGCAATTACCTGAGATTCAAGTCTTTGCCACTTATCGCAGCACACTGCCCCAAGGCTCTGAGGACTACGAACGCATTTCTTGGTTCCAACTCGATGTCATGGAACAGGCGCATTATCCAATGCTGGTGGAGAGGCTTAGCGAGGTAGTGCACCTAGATTGGCTGATAAACTGTGTCGGCGCGCTCTCTATTAATGAACGTATGCCGGAAAAGAGCTTGAAATCGGTGGACGCAGAGCAGTTTACTGATTCAATAAGAATCAATACCTTACCAACTTTACTGCTAGCTCAGCACTTTCAACCTCTTTTGAGAAAAGCACACTCGCCAATCTTTGCAACCATTTCGGCTCGGGTTGGCAGCATCACTGACAACGCCCTAGGAGGCTGGTACAGCTACCGATGCTCAAAAGCAGCGCTTAATATGGCGCTCAAGAACATCAGTATTGAATGGGGGCGTTTGATGCCGCGTTCGTGTACGGTTGCGCTCCATCCGGGAACAACCGACACGTCGTTGTCTAAGCCTTTTCAAGCACGAGTCCCAGAGCACAAACTGTTTTCAGCAAGTAAGACAGCTAGCTTACTCATTAAGGTTCTTCAGTCCCTCGACCGCAGTAATAACGGCCAGTTTCTCGCGTACGACGGGTCACTCATCGAGTGGTAGGCGACGCTTGTTGGATGAGCATCGCTTTGAACAGTATTTCACTTCGTCCCAGCACTTATCCCACTTTTTTCTCCAACTAAAGCTGCGTTGGCAGATTGGACATAGTTTTTGTGGAAGATGAGCCTTCTTATGCATGCGTATTTTCGACCGTAGTTCGACACATTTTGATATACGCAACCAGACTATTGAAGGTGCAGTTTGCACTGAGTTTTCCCAGATGATATACGGGGATGTAGTTAATATTGTCGTTATTATCTATTCTATAGTTGAGCAGTGGTGAGAAAGGTAAAGATTCATGGAACTAGAAATCTATCAGGTGAACGCGTTTACTGCGGAGCCGTTTAAGGGTAACCCCGCTGGGGTTTGTATTACTCAAGAGCCATTGCCAGCATCACTTATGTTGAGTATTGCCAAAGAAATGGCGATATCCGAAACCGCATTTTTGTCGCTCAGCGATAAACGATTACGTTGGTTCACCCCTCAAGTAGAGGTTGCATTATGTGGGCATGGAACACTTGCAACAGTGAAGGTTCTTGATGACTTGAAGCTGTTAAACGATGACGGTTCTTATGAGTTTCACACCTTATCTGGTGAGCTATCAGCGAAGAAATCTGGAGAGCGAATCTCGATGGATTTCCCGCTTTATCACCCAGTGGAAAGCACATTAATCTCTCCTGATAAGTGTGCGGCGCTCGGTATCAAGGATGATGATATTGAGTTTTGTGCAGAGTTTGAGGGTGGTAAAGACTTTATCGTGCTTAAAAGTGAAGACAAGCTTCACCAGTTAGCACCTAACTTCCACGCTTTATTGCAAACCGAAGGACGCTCTATCGTTGTGACTGCAAAATCATCGAGAAGCGATGTGGACTTCATCGCTCGATACTTTGCGCCATGGGTAGGTGTGAATGAAGACCCTGTGACCGGTTCTGCGTATTGTGCGTTGGCACCGTATTGGGCTGAGAAACTGGGTAAGTGTTCGTTAATTGGCTATCAAGATTCTGAGCGTGGTGGCTACGTCGGTATGATGATTAAGGGCGAACGTATAGAGCTCAGTGGCCAAGCCGTGACCCTAATTAGGGGCACGATCAACATTTAGCTGTTACCCTTTTTCTGTTTTAGGTTATCTTTGTCGAGTGACATTAAGATATCCAATAAAATCAGGAGTTTTTATGATCGAACACCAACCAGAATGCCATCGATTCGTCTTTGCAAAAGATGGTCACGAGAGTGTACTTGAATATAAGTTGGACGGAAGTAATGTGAACTTTACTCGCACGTTTGTACCGGATGTGTTTCGTGGTCAAGGGATTGCCAAGCAGTTAGTCGATAAAGGGTTAGCATGGGCGAAAGGCGAGCAATATCAGATTGAAGCTGACTGTTGGTATGTTGCTAAGTTTTTAGATTGAATTTCATAAAAAATAGGCGATGCGACGATAGGAGCTAGCCTAAGGTTCTCCCCCTTTATAAGGGGGAGCTAGAGGGGGTAAAAACGGACTTACAACGTGTGTCCTGCTTTCGATTCTGCCTCCGCATTGACCCCTCCCAGCCTCCCCTTAGCAAGGGGAGGAGCAAAACAGTTCTTCGCTACACATAGCTTTTTAGTAATCGGCGATGCGACGATAGGAGCTAGCCTATGGTTCTCCCCCTTACCAAGGGGGAGCTAGAGGGGGTAAAGCGGACTTACAACATGTGACTTGCTCGCGATTCACATTCGGAGCTTGACCCCTCCCAGCTACGCTCCCCGCTTCCAAGGGGAGGAGCAAACAGCTCGATATATAGCTTTGTAATAATAGGCGATGCGCGGCGCTAAAACCCACTCACCAACTCATCAATCACCTGCATCACTTCCGCCACTTTCCCACTATTAGCTGCCTGCGGGTGCGGCGCTGCAAAGCGACCGATATCGTTATCAAAGTACTTACCAGAAGCATCGGCAAACTCTTCATCCAATGCCGCTCGGCGAAGAATATCAGCACCGATATTGATATCGCCACCAGCCACGCCATACGCGTCTTTTACCATTTTACTGCCCAGCATAGACGCCGGATTTACCGCAATGATCACGGGACCTTGGCTGCCAAGCTCTTTAGCCATCTCTTGTGACCAAATAGTAATGGCTAACTTACTTTGCGCGTATGCCATGCCATCACCTAGAGCCGCATTACCACGCAACGCTTCGGTCTCCACCGGTGCTTGAGCGGCAGAGGATAAGTTTACAACACGTCCAGACTGAAGCAGAGGCAACAGTGCTTTGGTTAACAGGTAAGGGGCCAGTGTGTTCACCGCAAAGCGCACATCGAAACCATCTTTAGTACGCACATTGTTTGTGGTGTAGACACCTGCGTTGTTGATCAGCGCATCTAGGCTGTCGTGTTCACTTTTCACCTTATCAGCAAACGGTTTAATTTCCGACAATACAGACAGGTCAGCAATGTAGGTTTCAACTTCAGCATCACTATTTACATCAAGAAGTGTTTGTTTGGCTGCTTCGAGCTTTTGAGGATTTCGGCCATGGATCAATACACGGTGACCTTCCGCGACGAGCATTTTTGCTGCAGCTAAGCCAATTCCGTCAGTAGCGCCTGTAATTAGTACGTTTTTTTTCATTTTTAAACACTCCAAAGGCATGATGTAGGGGACATCTCTAGTCTGGTTCTAGCATAGATTATCAACGTTACACATTCTATTGGTGCCAGCATGGAAACAGTTTATAGATATTTTTGATAATCATGGATGTGTAGATCCCTCTGCTACCCGTGGGTAACAGAGGGGGGGAACCATAAAATCGTTCATTCTTTATCGATCAGGATCGAGTGGATAGGGATCTAAACCATTACTCACACCGTCATCGTCACTATCATTATAGATACCATCGACAGGAGCGCGCGCCCATTCGTCGAGTGAGCGATTGATCGCACTAGATATCGACACGTTGTCGAAGTAAATGGTTCTCGCATCTCTAATCTCAGTGTACATACCGATTTTGGTATAGCCGTCGTTACCAATGAGTAAGGTTTTCCCCGAACGATCTAGCTTGAGCTCACCATTTACCCAGATCATGACGCGCCCATCGGAGCCAAGTGATTTCTTGAAATAAACACGTATGTCGGTCCATTGATCTTGTGGTGCAAAGCCAAGGTCGATGATTGGATGGTTTGGCGATTGAAACGTGAGTTTAAAGTCACCGTTGTTACTCAGCCTGATTGCACCGTGTGGGCCAGATTGAAACGATTTCCATTGAGTGACAATGATGGAATACTTAGTGACATTCTGCCAAGACGCATCGGGGCGGATACTTGCGCTGAAGTAATAATCATCCCCCTGCGAATAGTTGTAATCACTGTTCATAAACGCGATTTCGCTTCGAAAGGCTGGTGGCTCGCCAAAAAACTTGAGTACATGCTCTCCTGTACGCGCCCAGGGCACATTCTCGACGCTGTAATAGTGATAGCTAGCTGGTACTTGAGTGAGAGAGTCATAACTGCTAGAAAAAGAGGGCGTTAAGAGTTGCTCTAGCCCAGACTGAGGGGTACCGTTTTCATAGTTCGCGGTGTAGACTGTCGCTGCGTTCTCAATCGTCGTTGTACGTTCGACCAAAACGTCAACTCGTGTTGGCTCTGAGAGGTTAAATCCATCATCGACTTGATAGCTGAACTCATCAAGCCCGACGAAGTTCTCTTCTGGTGTGTAAAGCACTTTACCCTCAGAAACAGTGAGCGAGCCATAATTTGCTGAGTCAGCGAGAACGATAGTAAGTTCATCCGCTTCAGGATCAATGTCGTTGGCTAATACATCGCACAATAGTTGTTGATTCTCTACCCCTTCACAATTGTCTGGCGCTGTATTGGTGACCAGATTTTGAGAGCGGCTAGGATCGAGAGGGTAATCATCTTCAAGATCGGGCACGCCATCATTGTCGTCATCTAAATCCTTATTATCTCCGACTCCATCGCTGTCGGAGTCTTTGGTTTCGGATGCATCATTAGGAAAGGCATCTTCGGCATCGACAACTCCATCACCATCGGTGTCTTTAGATAACGGGGAGAGAGCAAACTGAAGTTTGTCGACACGAACAGACCCGTCTCGGGCATAGAGAGTAAACGTGTGTTCCCCTTGTTCGAGAAAAAGTGTTGTAGGTGGTGATTGTTCGAATGTTCGAGAGTTTCCTGAGCTGGATAAAAATGCGAGCTCCGCAAGAACAGATTGCCCCTCGCGTAACTCGATGACTTTTTGCGTAGTCGCTTTTGAACCTAGCCACGCCGAAAATTCGTAGTAGCCAGTGCTCGGTACACTGACGGTGTAGTTCATCCATTCATCACGACTAAACCAACCAACATGAGTCGCGTCTCCGTGGGTAGAAAAGTCGACCCATTCATTGCGATAGTCGTGAGAGCCTCGATTATCTGCCTCTTTATCTGAGTACGCTACACCCTGTCCACCTAAGTCAAAATCTTCCGCTTCGACGGTAGTCGGCAACTCATGAAAAGGTAACACCCATTTTTCTGGATCCAGTGGAAACACATCAACGGTGTCGATAACACCGTCACCATCGGTGTCAGCTGCGAAAGCGGAAAACGAAAGACAAGAACAGGTAATGGCCGTCGCCAATGAACTAAACCGCAATACTCTACTCATACGTCACTCCTTGATTGTTTGATACGCACAGACGCTTCGCCTCCATGCTAGAAGGTGATAAACATCGGGTAAGAAAGAGTGCACTCAGCTTGAAGATAGCCAATTCAATATCTATATCAAACTGGTTTTATATTGATGAGGCGAATGTATTTGGGCTGTCATTGTAAATTTTGGATGATTCTATGACAACTTGCTGTGTGTGCTGAGAAAATCAATACTTCTGAGTTAAAGGTTATTAATATCAGTGAGTTGTAGGACGATTGCATTACGTGTCTCACTTTCATTTGGGTGCAAGAGTAAGCGGAAGAGCTACTTTACTCGAATTGGCAACGTTTGAAGTTGAACTCTCTATTACGATTTTAATAACTTAATCTATTAAGTAATGTGTCATCAATTTTTATCTAATAATTTCAATTGGTTGAAGTTTAGGTGCAGGCAATATCTCTTCTTGGTGATATTTGTTGTAAATTGGAACAAAAATCTCGCACATGTGTGCTAGTGCAGGTAGTACCAGTTTGATATGCTATTGATGAATCGGTGGTTTGGAGATGTACGATGAAGCGGATGAAGTGGGCAGTTTTGGTTCCCGCATTAATACTCGTTGGATGCAGCAAACCCGAAATGGATGTCACGGACACAGAGCTCAATGCTCACCACGCTGAGCAGGTAGTGATTGTGCACGGGCTCGCCCGCAGTGCTTGGTCGATGCAAAATATGTCAAAGGGCATCGCGGATCAGGGGTACCAAGTTTGTGTGGTTGACTATCCGACGATTCGCCAGCCGATAGAAAATACTTTAGAGAAAAGCGCGGAAGAGCTTTCTCGCTGTATTGCTGAATTTGATACCGCGACACACCATGCCACCAACCAACCTAAAGTCCACTTCGTCGGTCACTCACTAGGCGGTTTAGTGATTCGCTCCTATCTCGCGAAGCATCCTGAGTTTGTTCAATCAGAACAAATGGGTAACGTTGTTTTCGTAGGTACACCAAATCATGGTAGTGATGTTGCCGATTTCTTCTCCGATACCTGGATGCTATCCCTTGTTGGTGGTACGGCGGAATCGTTGACGACCAGTCCTAATAGCTTTCCAAATCAATTACCGCTCCCAAACTACGACTTTGGCGTGATAGCCGGAACGCAAAGTTATCCGGTGTTCAATGGCATGTTTGCAAAAACCAACGATGGCTTGGTGTCGGTAGAATCGACCAAGCTCAAAGGGATGAAGGATTTCGTCGAAGTCGATATCAAACACGACCGTTTGCGTCGAGATCCTTATGTGACGGAGTTAATTCTCAACTTCTTGCAAACTGAGCGATTCGAAAAGTAATCACTTAGATGCTCACACCGTAAGGCAACTGTTTAAACAATTTAGGGTCGGTTTTAACATTTGGCCCTTCGTAAGGTGGCTGCCAATCCAAAAGCATAATAGCGAGCACGTTTCTGTGTTCTCCATAAGCAAAATCAAAGTCGCCTGATACCGATGGGATCATACCGTGTCGTTTATCAATAGACTTTGTGATGGCTGCACGAGTTTTTGCTACGACTGGATCGTCTTCCAATCCGGCTAGCAAAAAGCTAATGCCAACTTCCGCGATAATGTCTTCTTTAGTGTGCTTAATAATATCGTCAATATTGCGGCGGAAATAGTCGTAGATCCATTGGTGCTCTTGCTCGCTAACCTGGCGTTGATAGTAGCCAGAGTCGGCCAAAATAATGTGGGTCATACCGTAAAGCTTGTTGCCAAATTGCTGTTTGCTTAGACGGTAGTCTTCACTGCTTGGATACGTTTTCTTAAATGCAGTGATAAATTCATCGACTAGATCCTGTTCGCCAATCTGTTTTAACCAGTAGGCTTGGTTGGCAAGTTGCGCCGCCCATGCAGTGATCATCTCTTTGTCGGTGAGTACAGATTCGAAGTCATAGCTGCGCAGAAGTTTACGAAGCTTCTTATCATCTTTGTGGGTGACACCATATTCTTGCAGTCTAGCGAGATACCTTAGAACATCGAGCCCCATGTAGAAGTATTCGGGCTGATCTTTGGTCGCCTTGTATCGACGTACACTTCTCTCGTCTTTGCCTTTTTTGTATTCGTTTAGGCGTTCTAAAGAATGCTGGTGGATAGCATCCGGTGTGGTGACGTTTGCAGCAATGTGATTAAGTCGGTCGGTGACATTGGCAAGATCGACGAGTATTGTCGTTTTGTATTTGGTGTCTTGCGTCTGCCTATACATGCGTAAGCCAAAATGACCTTGCTTATAGGGAGATAAGGAAAACAGTCGAGACTCGTAAGTGTCTTTAACCACGTTTGCGTGTGCCTGAAGTTGATGCGGCTTTGGTGTGCTACTGAAGTCAATAATACTAGCACCAGTAATCAGAAAGGCACTAACCGTCAATGCGAGTATTCGTTTTTTCAATATCATAGCTTCTTCCTTCCACCAAAAGATCGCTATAGTGTAAGAATTAACCGACGATAAATTGTAATGGTTACGTCAGTTTTATTGTTTTGTTGAATGTGTTGCGGTGGAGTAAGCAAAGGCACGAGGGTTTTCGTGCCTTAGATTAAGAAAGGTTTAAGATACTGTAAATCGGGAGACCAGCTGCTCTAATTGCGAAGCTCTGCCGTTTAGGTTAGTACTGCCGTCGCGATTTTTTGCGGCTAGACTTGCAGACTCAGCACTTTGATCTGAGATGACCACTATGCGCTGTGCAATGTCTTTACCAACAATCGCTTGTTCTTCTGTTGCCGTTGCTATGAGTGCATTCATATCGTGGATATTGGCGATCGCTCGCTGGATCTCCTCAATGGCTGCTGCAGCATCATTAGCTTGTTGAACTGTTGCTTCACCGCGTGTTCTGCTTGAGTCCATCGCTTTTACCGCTTCATCAGAAGCACCTTTTAACTGCTCAATCATTTGGTTGATCTCACCAGTGCTCTGTTGCGTGCGACTCGCAAGTTGACGTACCTCATCTGCGACGACAGCAAAACCTCGGCCCTGCTCACCTGCTCGAGCGGCTTCGATAGCAGCATTAAGCGCGAGTAGGTTGGTTTGCTCTGCGATATCTTGTATGACAGCGAGTGATGTCGAGATGTTTTTCACATCGCCTTCTAGCCTGCTAATTACATTACTGGCTTGTAGTACTTCTTCTGCGAGTTCACGTACCGAGGAAGCGGCAGTGTTTACCGTCAGTTGTGCGTCGCGAGCGTTCGTGTCGGCTTCTTGGGCTGACGCGGCAGCGCTGGTTGCGTTACTGGAAATTTCTGATGATGTTGTGGTCATCTCGGTCATCGCCGTTGCCACTTGTTCGGTCTCTTCACGCTGACTGGAAGCTAGGCTGTCCACTTGAGCGGCCCGAGACTTCATTTCTTTGGTTTCTTCAACCACGGCATGGCTAGTGCTCGATACATTAGCAATGATTTCCTGCAGGCTTGAAACAAAGGCATTGAAGTTACGTCCTAAACGCTTAAATTCAGGGGCGTCAAACTCTTCCATCCGTGCGGTCAGGTCGGCATCGCCCTTTGCAAAGCTTTGAAGTGAACTGTCGAACTTCTCTAGTGGTTTCATGATGCTGCGATTAATGAAGGTCGCAAGCACGAACACCAAGGCTAGTGTGACGCCAGACAGCATAAAGATGGTGAAAATTTTGCTCTGCAGGGCAGAGGTGGCTTCTTGCTCCATTTTAGAAATGGTTTGGTCGATGTCATCGATATAGAAGCCAGTGCCAATCATGAGATCCCATTCGGGGATATACATAGAGAAGCTTAACTTAGGCTCTGCTAGAGTTTGTCCCGGTTTTGGAAAGTAGTAGGTCGTATACTGTCCGGACTTGGCGTTTTGAATCAAGTCTTGGATAAAGTAGTTTCCTTTACTGTCTTGAGCCGAATAGTAGTTGTTGCCGATATCTTTAGTGCTCGTCCCCATCAAAAGTCGATCACCTTTGGAGTTATAGCCGAAGATATAGCCATTGCCGTCAAACTTCAGATGGCGCAGCACCTCTAAACCTTCTTCTAGGCTGGCACCCTCTTTTGCTAACCTCAAGACTGAGGTTTGAGCAAGTTCAACGTAGTTTTTGAGTTCAAGTTGCTTATTGCTGAGTAGGTTCTGGCGCGTGTCATCAAACTGTTGTTGATTTAGCGCAGAAACCTTGGAGTAGGTGATCCCCAGTATCCCTATTGTAACGAGCAGCAAAGGTACTATGGTAAGTACATAAAGTCGTTTTCGAATCGACAAATTCATAAACATTCATCCTAATAGTCGTAGTTGTGTATCGTGCCCTTTTATTGAGCATCTGAACAATAAGTAAGCAAACGCTGTGCCATTTACAGGATGAAGATCGGTAATAAAGCGTCACGGATTATATTTTCATTTTAACTATCTGTTTGTTATGGAAATAATCACAGCGGTCTGGTGGTCTGACCCTTAGTTCTACAGCTAAAGGTTCGAACAGAAGCGAGGGGGGAATGTCACGAGGGTCGGTTTTGGTATTGGGTGGATAAATATTGCCACCCTCTGTTATTGATGGTGGTTATCTATATGAAATTATTGAATAAATTCTTTGTCGCTATTGCTTTTTCTTGACTATGCTCAAAGAGCGAGGCAGGGAGTTTGCCGCGCAGAACAATACGTTAGTAAGGAGATATCACAATGAAATCATTAGTGGTTTTCGTGCTTAGCACGGTATGTTCTTTTTTTGCATTAGCCGATGATGCAGGTGAGCCTGGCAATATTTGTCTAACCGATGCCGGTCTGGTGGTCACAACTCACCTCGATACCTGTCCGAAAGATATGAAGAAACTTTAACGCAATTGAACCAGCTTAGCTGGTTCTTTTTTTCACTAGGCTTAGAACTCACTCCGCAACCATTTACTCTCACTTAAACCAAATAGCTCGTTAACTAAATTTTTCCCATTATTATTCAATGTTGAAAATACACTGAATCATCGTTTTGGAAATATCACAGTAATATACTTGGGTATTTTACTTTTGGTATTTGATAATATTTATCTAAGTATTTTTTTCATTCCATATTTAAGCTATTCGCTTTTGCGTTAGTTCATGTCGTGTCCTATTTTTCTTTTGAATAGATTCAAAAGGTAATTAAAAATCGTCTTTTTTAACCAATATGAAACCTTTTTGGATCGCTTTTCTATCATGCTTAACTAATGGTTATCAATGTGAGCTTGTGTATCAGTGAAACTTTATAATTTTGAGACATAGAACATTACTATTTTTTCAAAATATTGATTTGAACTATTTCAATATTTATTTTTGGTAGTAAGTTAATAATCAACAAACAAAGTAGTACTTTCTAGTAGTGGCATTAATAAGGGTTGCAACACATGTAACATTAGTGTTTTTCGCTAGAGAATTATTATACCTGTTTGATACTAGTCAGAGTGAATGGCCATGATGGCCAACTTTTTTACCAGAAGGATGCTTGTTGAAATTTTGCCGATTGAACCGGAGGCTTTGTCTCATCTTGGCAAAAGGGATACGCAGAATAGTTATGCTAAAAAACCTATTTTACAAACTTGGGATCGAACTTTGGTTTTCAGCCCACCTCGCATACGGCTTTGTACAGCTTGTATTCATTCCTATTGTTATGCCAGCTTTCGTTGCCGAGCGAACGGGTAGTTTTGCCAATGCAGGTATTGCAATGGGTTTCTTCGGTGTGGCAGGTCTTGCAGCACCGATTATCGGTTTACTTGCCGATAAGTTTAAAGCGCACCGCTTAGCGCAGTTCTTAGGCATGATCGCGTATATCATCGCTGGTTTTTGCTACATCGCATCGGGTACTGATTTTACAATGATGGCGATTGGCTCAGTGTTCTTTGGTCTGGGTTCCGCAACGCTGTTAATGCTAAACCCAGTGTTTATTGCCTTTGCTGGATATGACGACAAAACTGAGGCACTAAAGCTCGGTCGTATGGCGCAAGCGGCGATCATCGGTACTTTGCTAGGTGGTGGTGCATTAGCGGCATTGACTGATGGTGGATTTGGCTATGAGACAAGCTTTTACACTATGATGGCGACTGTGGCCGTTTTATCCGTCGTGACGTTCCTCAGTAATAAAGAGGCCGGACAGCGCGTATTAGACACGGCTGAAGCGCGTGAAAAAGAGGCGGCAGAAGAATCCCAAGAGAAAGTGAACATCGTTAAAGTACTGTTCTCCAAATTTGGACTGTTCTTATTTGCCGTTGCTGCCTTATGTGCTGGCCAAGGTGCATTCCAGGCTCAATTTCCTAACTTGATGAAAAATGCATTCACGGTTTCTGAAGCCTTGTCAGCGACGAGTCTTTCTATCTCAGCAGTACTAGGTTTGATTGTTGTTATTGCGGCTGAGAGGTTTTCAGCGAAGTTTGGACCAACAGCACTATTCAAACTGTGTACGGTTGCGTCTATTGCAGTAATCGCAGCACTGTATTTTATCGCAGAACTTCAGTTCATTCCGACGGTGATTCTACCAGTGGCCTTGGTGATTGTTTACCTACAAGGCATTACTGTGACAGATATGTGTTCGCCAGCGGTCGCGTCTCGCTTAACACGTGTTGGTGCGGGCTACACACAAGGCCTGATGATGTTCTTTATCTCAATCGGTTTTGCGACAGGTAGTGCGATCAGTGGTTTCACGGTTGAGTCATTCAGTTGGAGCGCTCTGCCAGTAGCCATTGGTGTGTTAACTGCTATCGCATTTGTGGCAATTTGGATTGTTACCAAAGAAAAGCAAACGCACGAGCACAAAGCAAAGACAAATCACGCTTGAGTTGAAAAGGGTGATTGATAACAAAAGGGAGCAAATTTGCTCCCTTTTCTGGTTATAAGTGCACGATAAAAGTGACTTGAGGAAACTGTGTCCTCAAATACCGCGTCATTAAAAGCTTTGCCAAATCGCCGTCAGACCACTAATTGAGCACAGCAATAAAGCCGCCAGTCGAACCTTCTCTTTAGGTAGAGACTGGGTAGTAAGTCTTGCTAAGTGATAGCCCAACCACGCGGCGGGAATGAGTGGCACAGTGATATAAAGGTGATGGAGTGTTAGAAAGCCGATAGGGGCTTGCACAATAAGCGACATGATTGAGCTGAACACAAAGAACGCTGATAGGTTGCCGCGTAGCTGATTCGCTTCTTGATGCTGAAGTAGAAGTGCCATTGGCGGACCACCAATACCACTGCTAGTGCCAAAGAAGCCTGAAAAGAAGCCTGCAATACCCATTCTTGTTGGTGTTGGTTCAATACGCACGGGTAAAAGGCTCACAACAACCGCAAATACAACCAATAACCCTAGCCAGAGTGACAGCACTTGAGTCGATACGTATAGCAACAAAGCTGCACCCGCAACAGAGCCAGGAACGCGACCTATCATTGCCATTTTAAGCCCGCCGATAGCGATGTTGCTCTTGTGCTTCATGGCGTTAAGGATTGAGATAAACAAAGCGACGAGGCAAATCGGAGCCGGCACATAGTCTGGAGAGACTTGAAACAAGAGAGGTGCCGCCACAATGGCAAGTCCAAAGCCGATTGCTGTTTGCACGTAAGCGCCAACGAAGATCAATAGCATCGCAATGAGTGAGGTTTGGCTGAGCCAATCAGCAAGCATGAATCATCCTTTTTAGTATCAAAGGTCATAGAGGACGACATTGTACCGCTAAGTTATGGTAAGGGGCAGAGGACTTTAACGATAAACTGGATATTATTGATATATAGGAAGGTATGAAATAATTGATTTAAATCAAGTTTGATGCCTTAAAATAAAAAAAAAGGGAGCAAAGTAGCTCCCTAAAAATATAAAGCAACGTAAAAAGGTTTATTAGAAGAATGTCGCTGTATATTCCCTTACAAAAACTTAATCAGAGTTTTCCATCCCTGTGCACAGTAATAATTCAGCAGCGAATGCACCACTGCTGAACGTGATACCAGCCATCAATAGAACGATAGCGTACTTGCTTGCTATGATACATAACCCTAAGGTGTTGATTATTCTCTCCATATTACTTCTCCTTAAATCAGGAACCGTTATTGACTAGGTGTATTTTACAATAACCCACCAGGCCAAATTGAGAGCCGACGCTATTATTAAATCGATTTATGAATTATGTTCCGTAAAACGCGATCGCGTCATAGAATTACAACTGGTTACAATCAATTTTGATTATTGATGCTGACAAATATCACTTTTGTTATTTCACTTTAGCGATAGTGCTTGATAAAGATATATTATTTTGCCTGAGTAAGACTTTGTCTTGAAGTAGACACAAAAAAACAGCACCAAATGGCGCTGCTTTTAGATGTTTCTGTGATTTTATGGCTGCTGACGGGTCGGAGCCAATACGATTTCACGAATACACACGTTCTGAGGTTGCGCATAAGCAAACTCTACCGCTCTCGCAACATCATCGGCGGCAAGGACGCCACCCATGACTTCCTTCCATTGATCATAGCCATCTTTGATCTCTTGTGAAGTCGTGTGCGACAGCAGTTCGGTTTCTACTGCACCAGGAGCGATGGTGACGACGCGTACATCAGATTCTGCGACTTCTTCACGAACGTTCTCAGAGATAGCGTGAACGGCAAACTTGGTACCGCAATAGGCAGCGTGGTTACCAAATGTTTTACGACCGGCAATCGAGCTGATATTGATGATGGTGCCGGCGTTGCGTGCCTTCATTGGTGCAAGTACCGCCTGCATACCATTGAGAAGACCAACGACGTTCACGTCAAACATGGTTTTCCATTCTGATGCGTCTTGAGTATCGATCTGACCTAGTAGCATAACGCCAGCATTGTTAATCAGAGCGTCAGCAGGACCAAATTGCTGTTCCGCTTTAGCAATGGCTGCTTCAAATGTCGCTTTGTCGGTGATGTCGACTTTTTCACACAGTGTATTAGGTAGTTGCAGTGCTTCTAGCTTCTCTACGCGACGAGCAAGAAGAAGTAGTGGGTGACCAGCATCACTTAAACGACGTGCGATCGCTTCGCCAATACCAGAACTTGCACCTGTAATAACAACTAGCTTTTTCATATGTTCACCCTTTTTTGAATTAGTGGACTTCTGTAGTGAAGTTGCTAACAAGTCTAGTCAAAAAACTATTGTTGATATATGGGGATTTAATTAAAACAGTGTTGTTATATTGCAACAATTAACTTGCTCGTTTTCTTTCTATACTCTACTCATTGCATTAGTTCGTATCAGGACAATAGTGCCAACGAAATGGCACATTTCGTTGGAACTATTGTCATAAAGGGATAAGATTTGCGTTCGAATTTTGAGGGAAGACTGATGTATAAGTGGTTATTGGTTTTAGTTTTGTCTATTGCTCTTCCATTTCAAGCGCTTAGTTTGGAATTAGCAAAAGATGCTGTCGTTGATCGAGTGGAGGTAAAAAAGTCTTCGAGACGAATGTACTTGATGGATGGTGATGTTGTGGTCCGAGAGTATCGAATTGCACTCGGGAAAAATCCACGTGGTCACAAGATTCAGGAAGGTGACAATCGCACCCCAGAGGGCAAATATTACCTCGACTTCGTGATGGATGATTCTGCGTTTTATCGTTCTATGCACATTAGCTATCCAAACTTGAGAGATAAGAAACGCGCGCAAAGTCTAGGGGTGAGCCCAGGTGGCAACATTAAGATCCACGGACTTCAAAATGACAACAATAAGCCGCCACAGTTTGTGCAAAGCTTCGACTGGACCAATGGCTGCATTGCCATTACCAACGATGAGATGGACGAGCTGGTCTCTCTAGTTAAGATTGGTACGCCCATCTATATTCGTTGGTAGTTGTTTTACTAGGAGGTTAGTAGCGATAGGTTAGACCGAAACTCACACCGTAACCTTTATTTTGCACATCCACCTGATAGCTTTCATTTAGCTTCACGTTCTTTCTCGCATAGTTCTCGCTAAAGCCAGAAAGATCTAAGGTCAGGTGTTCGTTTACCGCGTAGGCTGCGCCGAGTCGATAACGAACATCTTCTCCACCAAAGGAATCAATAGCTTCATCCATACTAACGCCACCACGTAGCGCTAACTGCCCAATTCGATATTCCATGGAAGTCGCGTAGCGTTTGCTGTGACGGGATCCTTTCAACAGTTGGATCGGATCGTCATAATCAGTGTAGGTAACACCTTGGCCATCCCAACGCGATAAACTGAAGGTATTGTGCCATGACCAATTGTCGGTTAAAGCAATGGTGCCGTAGACGCTTGTAATTGATGGTAGAGCAAATTGGATGTTACTGTCACCAAACTGGCTATCGAGCCTGTGTGTTGCTGCAAGAGTCAGCCACGAGTTAGCTTGCCAAGTTGCGCTGATAGCACCTGTCCAGCCATCGGTATTGCCTGTTGTGGTCTCAGTATTACACCCGCCTAAGAACTTACATTTATCAACTTCAAGCAAGTAGTCCGCATATTGATATTCAAGCGTTAAACCAATACTCACATCTCCCATCTTATAGGCAACGCTAGGCGCAAAGGACACGACGATAGGGCGCACTCGCGCTTGCTCTAAGATACGTATATTGAGTGGCGGCGGAAGCCTAAACTCTGAAATTGAGATATCTGCTGCGGTGCGACTATAGGCGGCAAGGCCAACTGACCAGTTTGAGTCTATCGGCATCACCATAAAACCCGCTGGAATCGGATTCGCTTTCGAGTAAGACGATTGCGTGCCCAAAATATCGTAATCAGTATCGACCTGATAGCGAGTGACACTTGCGGTTACCGTAGTGGTTTTTAACTGCGTCATACTGGACGGAGCGGTTGCCAAAATACTCGCATCGACCGCCGATGCGCCATTCGCGCTCGCGAGCGCACTATTTGAAGTTGAGGATTCCCAAAAAGTTAAGACCAGTGGCGTTAGCGATCGGTGAACTACAAACCATTGCCGTAATGGCAATACGTTGTGTAAGAGACATGTTTGTTATCAAGCTATGAAAAAACGGCATTCTAGCATGGTGGATTTTTATACCATGCAATTTTTGTGTGAACAAAAGTGACATTGCTGATTGCAAGCCGTGATTGCAGTGTTATTAGACGTTATAAGAGGATGGGGCTCGTTACTAACTCTATGATGTTTTGTGGTATATACAGTGTAAGTAGCCGTTGCATTTCTTACGAGTTAAGAAAGTGGGCTTTGATGACCTGCCTTAAAAACCTGTCAGAATTTTCCTTTTAGCGCTGCTAGGTGAGTATTAACTACTGCGTATGAGGTGACGATCGTGAGCATGAATAGTGCTTGTGGGGGTAGGAGCATAAACATGTAGCTCACGACCGTCTGAACTCTTCTAGTCAAAAAACTGGCAGGTTTTTGCGAGTTGCAAAAGGGCATTTGCTTGTAGTTGAGATTTGGCGTTGCTTAGCTGATTTAAATAGTAAGCTTTTAAAGGGCGTGCAGAGCTGCTGGTTCGTCGGGTTGCATCTTTTCTCATTAGGCTCTCCGGTATCTTTTGTGTTGGGGGAATCTGTACATATTGTGTTGTTTTATGCGGTACAATAAAACAGATAGACTTTTGGTTTTCTTATTCCTTGTATTGATTTGGAAATGATGTTTTTAAGCTTTTTACGCCGTAATTGTCCTATATAAGGAATGGTTTGCACTAGGTGGAGTGCCTAATTTGGAAAGTATAAACCTATATCGCTACTATGAGCGTCTCATCAAGTTTGAAGTCTCAGTTGAGTACGCAGTGACCCTCGCCGATGTTGCCGATACGATGGCAACCAGTCCGCGCCATGCTCGCTCTGTCCTAAAGCAGATGACCGAACTAAGCTGGATTGCTTGGTTGCCCAAAGTGGGAAGGAACCAGCGATCGACATTGATCAAAAAGCTGGACCGAAGTGACGTTAAGAAGTTAATTGCGACCGAATGGTTAAAACAGAGCAAGTATGATCGTGCATTGGAATTTTTAGATAATGACCAATCCACATTTGGTCAGCTTTTGCAGCAAACCGCGGGGGCTCAGATTAATGAGGGCAGTGTACATGTTCAGCTTACTTACAACCGGTCATTTGCTCGATTAGCACCGAACGTACCGCATCGCAATAGTGAACGTTTTTTGGTGCGACAGGTTCATGCTTGTTTAGTGTCGATGAGCCGTGACGGTGAGCTAAAACCAGATATCGCCCATCATTGGGAAGCCGATGAGCACTTCAGAAAATGGTCATTCTATATAAGACCATCCGTTTACTTTCATGACGGAGCTAGGGTAAACGCAGAGTCCATCGCCATATTATTGATGCAACTGAAAGAGCGCGATTATTATCGTTCAGAGCTCGATCACCTAGAGAGCATTGAAGTCAATCATGCGCTTGGATTTACGGTCTCGCTTAGTCGACCTGATAGAGGCTTTGCGGCACTGCTTAGTGATTTGAAATACTCCATCCAACCCCCACAACAGCTTGAAGAGTCAGATCTTAATGTGGTTGGGTGTGGCGTGTTTTCACTCGCCGATCAATCGAGTTCTCTCCTCAACCTTTCTGCCAATGAGCGCTATCATGGTTTACGTTCTTTAACCGATCATGTTTCGATATGGTCTGTTAGTGCTAATAGCCAGCATTCTAATGGCCACAGTCCTAAAAACCCGGCATCTTGCGAACAAGCTTTGGTGTCGGGATCACGAGTCAACGAACCGTACTCTCAAAAGGTGATCACGCATCCAGAGATAGATTTGGAGAAAGAGGCGCTGAGTAGTACAACCTCTCGTGCTCGTATCGAAGATGGTTGTATGTTCATGATTTTCAATCAAGCGAACCCTTCACTGTCTTTTGCGCAGCGCAGCTGGCTCAGCCAGATGCTAAGTGGCGAAAAAGTGTGGCAGCAACTTGTTAAAAACCAAGACACCTTTGGCGCCGAGTTTGCGAGCAGCTTCTTCCCGTTCTGGCACAACGTAAAACGCATCCACAATCGAGCGGTAGTACTGCCACGAGAGCTAAAAATCGCGTATTACAACCATCCAGGGATACTAAGAAGCGCTAAAGCCGTAAAGCAAATTTTAGAAGCGGAGGGTATTGAGGTAACGCTTAACCTTTATGACTTTGATGTATTTGTTGGCAAGGCGACAAGGGAGCCTTTTGATGAAGATATTGTGATGAGCAGTCTAAACCTTGATGACAATAGGCAGGTATCAGCACTGTTGTTCTTCTTAAGTGACCCTGTACTGCATGCTGGTATCGGTGATGATGTGAGCCAATGGTTGAAAGCTGAGCTTAATAAGATTCGAGCCGATTGTAGACCCGAAAACTATTTAACTGAGCTAGAACAAATCGGTTCTCTTTTGATACACGAAGGTATCGTAAGCCCAATGTTCCATCATAGGCAGACATTGAGCTTTCAAGGAATTTTAAAAGGCGTTGAGATAACGACTTGGGGCTGGCCTCAAATTCGAGATGTGTGGTCTGCAGATTGAGCCTTTTCTGACTCGTACGCTTCCAGTCTTTCAGTCAACACTCTTTGATTCGCGGTTGTTGATTCTAGTGACTCCGCAGTTTTATGAATCGCTGATGCCATCTTGGATACGTTGCGTGTTGCATGCAGTATCGTGCCCTGCATAGGACGCAGTAGCAGCCAATAAGCAGCGATCAGCGCCAAGACAATCGAGAGTACTAGTAGCGCCAACAAAAGCAGTACGTTAAAGCGAACGTCGTAAGCGAACTTTTTGGTGCTGTTAGCAATTGAATTTTGCGATTGCTCTAGAGCGCCTGGCAGTGCCGCCAACGAGGACTTGGACATCTCAGTTAGTTCGTTGATGTTGTCCATGGTATCAACCAGCACTTGTCGTTGCTCTTCATTCAAACTTTGGTTATTTGAAAGTAGAGTAAGAGAGGTTGCTAGATTATCGATGGCAACGCTTGAGCTGTTGATCGACTGCTCTATCCCCTTTAGGTCGAGCATCATATTGATGTTCACTAAAGGCTGCTCTGTTTCTTGTTCAACGTCGTCAGCGGGAAGATCACTCGCCGCAATACTGATTTGTAATGGCAAAAGGGCGGCAAGCAACAGAATAAATGGTCTCTTCATGGTCATCTCAGGTAGTCATAGGCTGAATTACTGTTGCTATAAGTTAGTGCAGTTCGAGTCGAGATACCAATTAAGGTTTTGTATTTTATTTACTTTCTTATTCATCTACTTATGGGTTAGAAGGATGCAGCTAGGTTCATTTGCGCGCTTTTGCCCAAGAGGTTAGTGCGATTCCCGATAAAATAAACAAAGTCGCTAGCAACGCGAGTAATGAAGGAGACTCAGCTAAGAATAGCCAGCCAAGCAATAATGCAATGGCGGGTACCGTGAGCTGCATCAATGATGCTTCAAGCACATCTATCTTCGGCAAGAGACGGTACCAGAGGTAGTACCCTAGAGCGGAAGCGACAACACCAGAAAGAAGTGCATACAAACTGCCACTCAGCGTTAGGTAGTTGGTTGTTGAAGCCGTTAAACTATGAACAAGCACCGCAACGATAACCAGAATGCTTGCCACCACAAACCCTTGCCGAGTCGCGGTTATCGGTGAAGCCACCTTTTTGCCCAATAAGGTAAAACCGCTCCAGCACAACCCTGAGACCATCATAAGCAATGCTCCTAGAATAGAAGGCTGGGAGGCACTGGGTAACATCAGTAATACAAAGCCGCCCAGTGCAACTGCGATTCCAATCATTTCAACGAAAGAGAGTTTGTGTCCACTGAACCTATGATGGAGGATGAGTGCAAACTGCACCGTACCGAAAAGAATCAGCGCCCCCGTACCCGTATCGAGCGTGATATAGGCCAGTGAAAATGACAGCGCATAACCGAAAAGTGTCACCCCTAAGGCGAGAGACATTTTTAGTGATGGACTTGAATCGCCTTGCTGCTTTTTGAGTATCAAGCCTAAACAGACTAGTGTTGCGGCGCCACTCACGAGCCGAATAGAGGTAAAACTAAGTGGATCAATAGCCGATGTTCCCAGTGCCAAGCGGCACAGCAAAGAGTTAAAAGCAAAGGCTGTCATTGCAGCGAAGGAGAGGGTAAGCGTGTTATTCATTATTGGGCGCCTATCTTGAGCATGTCTAAATCCTAACTTGATGTCAGCAATCGCTAAACAGATAATTGTTTATAAGATATATACCCGAGTAACCTCAGCGGTTTAAATAGGAAGTAAAGGATGAGTGTAGAAGTAGTAAAGGTGTCACCAGAGTTTGATGAAGCGCTGTGTGAGGTTATTAAGTCTGTCGGTGCAGAGTTCGGTGCGGTGGGAGAAGGATTTGGTCCCTCGGATGAAGAAGTGCTAGCAATGAGTCAGCATTACAATGAAGAAGACCGCAGCCTTTATTTAGTGGCGTTGGTAAATGGAAAAGTGGTGGGCGGCGGTGGCATCGCACCATTTGGTCAAGGCGATGACGTATGCGAACTCAAAAAATTGTTTCTACTACCTGAAAGTAGAGGCTTAGGCCTTGGCAAGACATTGACTGAACAATGCTTGTCATTTGCAAAAGCGCAAGGCTACAAACAGTGTTACCTAGATACTTTAAGTTCAATGGGATCAGCCATTGCTTTATATGAGCGGGCTGGATTTGAGCATCTCAGCGAGCCGTACGAAGGCACGTTGCACAATGGTTGTGATGTATGGATGCTCAAAGCTCTATAGTGAGGATTCAAGTAACTAGCAAAAACCGAGGTAATTAGCACGAGTCAATAAAGATCCAGCCTCACTCTTTGGCTTTGTGCACTAATGTTTCGAGCCAATGCTGGTGGTAGGCGTCTACTTGACGTTTAACAAACATCCCAGTGAGCCAACGCAGACCACCACGCTGCGTTGATTCTGTCACAATACGGCACCCTTCAGTACAGGGCGAGATGAGCCATGCGTGGTACATATCCACGTCTCCCGTTTTACCTCGCCATGCTATCCTCTCAAAAGGTTCATATTCGACCACCGTGCACTCAAAGCGCATGGTTTTCGTTATCCAATTAAATACACTGCCTTTGTGAAGTTCGTTACTGTCGCCTTTCACGATTTGTACTGCGGTCTTTCGGTGCTGCCAGTTGGGCCAGCATGGCGCTCGCACAATGTGGCTCCAGATGGTCTCACAATCTGAGGGGATGACAATTTCGTTTTTCACGTGAACAGGAGCATTCTTAGGGTGGAAATACTCCGGCCACTGTATTTGATGTGGATCGTTCATAGTCACCATGCCAGGGTTTCGCGTTTGGACACTTTAACTATATACCCAGAATGCTGATTGCGTCGGGTGGTATGCAGTCTGTCGTGGGTGGTTTTTCAATTCTCTCAATCTTGATATGTGCGCTAGCAAGACATTTGGTGAATTGTATGAAGACCCTTGTCGATAAATTGGGTATAATGTATTACAAGTGATGCGTAAAAATTGAACGATTTAGGCGCAATTCAGGCAATTTCTTCCTTTTTGTATGAATTTTTCTGTTCTATCTCTCATAATTTAGATCTGATCACATTTTCTCGAGGAATGAAGATTGCGAAATTCCTATCGAGCAGATATAGTAACTGCAAATAGTCATACAATAGTATTTTATTAGGAGTCACACATGACAAAGCCAGTAATTGGTTTCATCGGTCTTGGCCTTATGGGCGGCAACATGGTTGAGAATCTTCAAAACCGTGGTTACGAAGTAAACGTAATGGATCTTAACAAAGATGCAGTTGCAGCTGTTCTAGCTCGTGGCAACGCATCTGAAGCAGTTTCTGGTAAAGAACTAGCTGAGAAAAGTGACATCGTTATGCTATGTCTAACAACTTCTGAAGTTGTTGAGAAAGTAGTATACGGCGACACTGGTATCCTAGCGGGTATGTCAGAAGGCAAAACGCTTATCGACTTCGGTACTTCTATCCCAGCTTCTACTAAGAAGATTGGTGCTGACCTTGCTGCTATCGGCGCAGGCATGATTGACGCTCCTCTAGGTCGTACTCCAGCTCACGCTAAAGATGGTCTTCTAAACATCATGGCTGCTGGCGACATCGAAACATTCAACAAAGTTAAGCCAGTTCTTGACGAGCAAGGCGAAAACGTATTCCACCTAGGCGCTCTAGGTTCAGGTCACGTTACTAAGCTAGTTAACAACTTCATGGGTATGACTACTGTTGCAACTATGTCTCAAGCTTTCGCAGTAGCTAAGCTAGCGGGCGTTGACGGTCAGCAACTATTTGACATCATGTCAGCGGGTCCATCTAACTCTCCGTTCATGCAGTTCTGTAAGTTCTACGCGGTTGACGGCGAAGAAAAACTAGGTTTCTCTGTTGCTAACGCAAACAAAGACCTTGGCTACTTCCTTGCTCTATGTGAAGAGCTAGGTACTGAGTCTCTAATCGCTCAAGGTACTTCTACAAGCCTACAAGCAGCAGTTGATGCTGGTCTAGGTCAAAACGACGTACCAGTAATCTTCGATTACTTCACTAACCTAAAAGCAGAAGCTGAAGCTTAATTTAGCGCTTTTAAGTTAACAAAACCCTACCTTAACCGGTGGGGTTTTTTGTTTGTGTTGAATATGTCAAAACGGTCACTTTATCGACACATTTATTTCGTCTTACTGGCATCTAAGTGTCATTGAGCGGGGCAACACTGGATAGGCTTAACTACTCAATCGGAAGCCAAGTATGCCAGCGTTATCATCAAGAAGTGTAAAGACCCTTCTATTGCCAGAAGCATCCAAGCCCCAGCGGTTCACAAACTCAGAGACTCTCTACAACCCCACCTTTAAAGATACGATCACTACTCTTCGCTCTTACCTTAACATCGACAAGATACTGAACTTTAAAGCGCCTAATATTCCCGTAGAGCCAATGCAAGCTGATGCGATAGAGACAGAGAAGCAAGACTGCGTTTATCGTTTGGGACACTCAACGGTATTGCTTAAAGTCGATGGGATAACAATCTTGACTGATCCGGTGCTAGGAAATCGAGCTTCGCCTCTCGATTGGGCGGGCCCCAAGCGCTATCACGCGCTGCCGATTTCGGTTGAAGAGCTACCTTATATTGATGTGTGCTTAATAAGCCATGATCACTACGACCATTTGGACAAACAAACTGTAAAACAACTGCATCATAAAGTTGGTAAGTTCCTGGTGCCAATGTGTGTAGGCGACCACCTCATTGAGTGGGGAGTCGAGGTAAGAAAAATCGTTGAGTTCGAATGGTGGGAATCAATAACAGTGGAAAAGACCCGCTTTGTTTTTGCTCCGACGCAGCACTTTTCAGGGCGTTCGTACAAGCAAAGGGATACGTCGCTTTGGGGAAGCTGGGCTATCTTAGGGACTAAGTCTAGAGTCTATTTTAGCGGTGATTCTGGCTATTTTGGTGGATTCAAAGAAGTCGGTAAACGATACGGTCCCTTTGATCTGACATTAATAGAAACGGGTGCCTATGATGAGAACTGGGCGGATATTCATATGTTTCCTGAACAAAGTGTGCAGGCACACATTGATGTACAAGGCGCGGTGATGCTACCGATACACAACGCGACTTTTGATCTTTCCTATCATGAATGGAACGAACCTCTGCTAAGAGCAGAAAGCGAAGCTAAGCGTCGCAATGTTGATTTTGTTTGCCCGAAGATTGGAGGGAAAGTGATCGTGAGTGAGCTTAATGTTCGTAAAAACGATGTCCGCTGGTGGAGTGAGGAAGGAAACGAAGCAAAACAAAGGCGCTGATAATTAGCGCCTTTGTTTATTATGGGGGTAGAAGCATTCAGTTAGTTAAGCGGCTGCTGTAACTCGCTTTGAAGCTTTTTGCTTTTCACGCATACCAAGAACAATGGTTAAACCAAACGCAACTGCGAATGAGATTGCCATGCCGGCGACATAGTAGCCGATGTTTTCTGGGCGAATTGAGATAATACCAGGTAGACCTGCCGCACCAAGCGCTTGAGCCTTTACATTAAACATAGTGATAAACGCACTTGAAACCGCCGCACCGATAATCGCTGCAACAAATGGATAACGCAGTTTAAGGTTAACACCAAACATCGCAGGTTCAGTGATACCAAGCAGAGCTGTTACGCCTGATGGCATAGCAATACCTTTTTGTTTCACATCTTTAGTGGTGAAGCCAACAGCTAGAGCGGCTGCACCCTGAGCAATATTAGACATTGCCGCGATTGGGAAGATAAAAGTACCACCTGTGATTGCGATATCAGTAAGAAGCTGAGTTTCAATGGCGATAAAGCTATGGTGCATGCCGGTGATAACAAACGGTGCATAGATAAAGCCAAACAGTGCACCGCCGATGAAGCCAGCTGAATCGTAGAGCCAGTTTAGACCGTCACCCAGTAAAAAGCCGATGTCACGTGTGAATGGACCCACGACAGTGAATGTTAGGAAACCTGTGATAAAGATGGCAAGCATCGGAGTGAGCAGGTTGTCCAACACGGACGGGATAAACTTGCGAAGACCATTCTCAACTTTAGCGAGAATAAACGCCGATACCAATACAGGTAGTACTGAACCTTGATAGCCCACTTTTTGGATCTCGAAGCCCAGAATGTTCCAAGTTGGGATCGTGCCAGACACTGCTGCGCCACCAAAGCCCCAGCCGTTGAGTAGATCAGGGTGCACCATCAACATACCCAAAGCTGCGCCAAGGAACGGGTTACCACCAAACTTCTTGGAAGCAGAGAATGCCAATAGAACAGGTAAGTAGACAAAAGGTGCATTGGCAAAGGTGTTGATCATGCTTGCGAGATCAGCAAGACCTGGGTTTGCATCGATCAGAGATTGACCTTCAATGAAAAGACCCGGTGCGGTGAGAAGGTTGAAAATACCCATCAACAAACCACCGGCCACGATGGCTGGAATAATAGGTACGAAGATATCGGACAAACCTTTTACTGCGCGTTGTAGCCAGTTTTGTTTCTCGGCACCCGCAGACGCGACATCCTTGGTCGACATTTCGGACATGCCCGTTAGTTTAGCGAGTTCTGCATAAACTTGGTTTACGATGCCCGAGCCAAATATGATTTGGTACTGACCTGCTACCTTAAATTGTCCTTTTACACCCTCAAGATCATCAATGGCTTTTTCTTGGATCAAAGATTCATCTTTAACGGCGAGGCGCAAGCGAGTCGCGCAATGAGCTAAGGCAGAGAGGTTTTCCTTTCCCCCTAACAGAGTAAGTAGTTCTTTGGCTATGACTGGGTAGTTCATAACGAGCTCCGGTTACATTTTGTGCGTTATTATCGTATTCGCTCCCTGTTGTGTGTTGAATACTTTTGGGAACGTTTGCAATTTCGAATCATAAGCATGGATGAGGTCGTGTCAAAAGATAAAAGGCGACAGTGTGACCGTGATCATTTCTTAGTATACAAGGAGCCAAAAGAATGTGCGCTAGATAAGGTTTTTCCTTGAAGCTATAAAATTAGAACCATATTTGGGGCCCTAACTGGTTATAAGAATGGTGAAAGTCGTGGTATTCTTTGCAAACATTCCCATAAATATCGGACACTTATCCTATGGCAAGCCTTCATGATGTCGCCAAACTTGCTGGCGTTTCTAAATCGACAGTCTCTCGCGTGGTAAATAATGAGTATGGAGTCAAGCAGGCGACCAAAGATAAGGTACAAAAGGCCATTGATGAGTTGGGGTATCAAACGAACCTTGTTGCTAAAGACCTCAAATCGCAAAAGACCAACTTGATCGGAGTAATCGTACCAAGGGTTGCGTCTAACGCCACCTCACAAGGGGTTGATGGATTAAGTGCGGTGTTTGAAAGTGCTGGAAAACACGTCTTACTAGCCAGTACTCAACAGTCTTTTCAAAAAGAGATTGAGTTTATTCGTCTATTTAACCAAAAGCGGGTTGAAGGCATTATTCTTTATGCAACCCATTTGGACGAAGAATTGGTGGAAGCGATTCAGCACTCGATAGCTCCTGTTGTACTCGTCGGTCAGGATGGTTCGTTATTCAATATCCCAAGTATTGTGCATGATGATTTTCGCGTCGGATTTGAGGCGGGAAATCGTTTACTATCAGCAGGTTGTAGTAATATTGGTTTTATTGGTGTGGCGAGTTCCGACATTGCTGTTGATAAACTGCGTTACCAAGGCTTAGAACAAGCTTTACAGTTCAAGCGTAAAGGCGAACCTTTGTTTCATAGTCGTGGTGAGTTCACCATAGAGTCGGGGTACCAACAGGCGAAACAGCTACTAACAGAATATGAAAACCTAGATGGCTTGTTTTGCGCGACTGACAGAATCGCAATAGGTGCGGTTAAGGCGATTGAAGAGAGTGGTCGACAAGCCGGAGAGGATATTAAGGTACTAGGAGTCGGTAATGATGAACTGGGCTCGGTATCTTCGCCGAGTATTTCAACCTTTAACTATCCCTTTGATAAAGCGGGGGAAAATGCTGCTAAGGTATTGATTGAATTGCTTGATGGGCATCCACCTGTTATGAGTAAGGTCGTTCTTACTTTCCAAAATATCGAACGACAAACCTGCTAATTCCTCCCCAAATTTTCACGACAACACCCTCACTATGGCTCCTAATCCAACGGAGTCATGGTGTGTGTTAAGTCACAGTTTCTATTAAACCCAGCCATTGCTCTTGTATCACTCCTGTTTCATCGCTAGTATTGCAAACGTTCCCAGAAAAATTTTAATCATTGGTATAGGTGTATAGCTATTATGGTTTCAGTCACTAGCAAGGTTTCAGCAACCAAAGATCCAGAAGCAAAGTCTTCAACAACCGCGATGTCAGTGAGCGACTTGGTGAACCTGCTTGGTGGTCCGGCTAACGTGAATCGTGTCTTATTTCCGAATAATCAGCTAGTAATTGAAGTCCATGATACGTCTCTAGTTAACGAGGGCGCGCCACGCTATTCGCTTGAAGAGGTGTTAGGTAAGCCTCAACTGACGTTTGATATGCCTAATCATTTCGATGATTCATCGTTACTTGAGCTGGGTAGCGTAATTAGTCAGCAGCAAGTATTGAACGTTGAGGCTGTCAGCAAACCAGTTGATTGCGAGCATCGACCGTCTTGGCATGTTTCTCCACCTCAAGGACTTTTGAACGACCCTAACGGTTTTATCTACCACAACGGAGAGTACCACCTCTTCTATCAGTGGTATCCATATGCCTGTGTCCACAAAGACAAGTACTGGGCTCACTTAATGAGCAAAGATCTGATTAATTGGGAGTGGCAGCCTCTCGCATTAACGCCATCAGATTGGTTTGATAGCCACGGCGTTTTTTCTGGTCATGCGTTGAGCCAAGGCGAGCAACTCATGCTGTTTTATACAGGTAATACAAGAATTGGTAATCAGAGAGATCGTCATACGACTCAATGTTTAGCGGTATCGAATGACGGAATTACCTTTGAAAAACTGGGTCCTGTGATCCCGAACCTGCCAGAGGGTGTCACGCCTCATATTCGAGACCCTAAAATCGTTCGTCACGGTGAGCATTGGTTAATGCTACTAGGCGCCCAAACAACCGATCTCAAGGGGCGATTGGCAATCTACCGTTCAAGCGATTTACATCAATGGGAATTCGTATCGCTTTGTGGTGATGAAATGGGGGATTTTGGTTATATGTGGGAATGCCCGGATCTTTTCGAACTGGATGGCGAGCATTTTGCGATTGTTGGACCTCAGGGGATTGAGTCGGACAGCGCGTACCACACCATCCCTCATCACAATGGGTATGTGAAGGCTGAACTGGATTTAGAGGGAAAAATCTCTCTAACAGACTTTGACAATCTTGATAAAGGTTTCGACTTTTATGCGCCGCAAACCATGTTAGCTGCCGATGGTCGTCGAGTTCTCTCTGGATGGATGGGACTGCCAGATGAAATCAACCATCCATCGAGTGATAACGGATGGGTGCATCAGCTGACAGCGCTTCGTGAACTAACCAATAGAAACGGACGACTTATCCAAACCCCTATTGCTGAAATCGCGACATTACGTAAAGAAAAGCAGTGCTTCACATTAGACAACAGCGGATACCCATCTCTTTGTGACAAGGCGTTTGATATGAGTGTGGTTCTAGAGTGGGGGGAGCGAGCTTAGGTTGCATGCAAAAGCGGATCAATACGTATCGATACGACTAGATGAAACCACTCGCTCATTAGTGTTTGATAGAACCGACACCTTAATTCGTGAGGGGGATACCAAGCGCGAACTGACGCTGAATAGTGAAAACGTTGAGCTACGAATTCTCTCGGATGAGTCATCTTTGGAGATCTTCGTTAATGGTGGTGAGTTTGTACTGACTGGTCGAGTCTTCACTGACAAAGATGCTACTGGTATCGAGTTACGTGGAGGGGCATCAGACTTTGAAGTCTACCCATTGAACGCGGCAAGCGCTCCATTTATAAGTTCGTTGAGTTAACAACAGCCATTAACTTTGGAAAATACACAATAAAAAAGCCCTGTGACCAAACGGTACAGGGCTTTCTCTTTTCTATATGCTACGTATTAGCGTTGTGATTTCAGCAACTCAGTGACCTGGTTAAGTGAGTCGAAAATATAGTCCGCTGTTTCTATGACATCTTGATGCGGCGGCATGATATCCGGAATCATTGCGGCATAACATCCAGCTGCTTTCCCCGAGCGCATCCCATTATTGGAATCCTCAAGCACCAAACAGTCTTGTGCCTCAAGTCCGAGTTTATCATAGGCCATGATGTAGCAATCTGGCTGAGGCTTCCCATTATCGACATCTTCTGCGGTGATAATGAGGTCGAACTGATTGAGGTAGTCAGTAGCGCCAAAGTTCAGCTTGGTTTCGGGCAAATGGGAAGAAGTAACGAGAGCAATAGTGAGCTTTTGGGCTTTGGCTTCAGCAAATAGTTCATGAAACCCTTCTTTAAAGGCAATGCCTGCTTGACGCGCTTCATGGTAATGCGCGTCGCGAATGGTTTTATAGTGGTTAAGGTCAAAGCCTGAACCAAAATGTTCAACCAGCATTCTCTCGCAGTCTGGATCTTGCACACCAATAAAACCTTGATAGAACTCATCCGTTAAGTCGTACCCCATCGTCGTTGCTGCGTATTGCCAGCTCTCTTTATATACCGTCTCGGTATCAAAGATAAGTCCGTCCATATCGAACAGTAGTGCTCTGAACATTATGATGTCCTCTTTATTTTCACGTTTTTTATGCGCTCTACTCTGTCAGAAGTATTGTGAAATTAAAATATCAATCCTGTAATTTAATTACATAACGATACCAATGTGGTCAATTGGTGTTCGTTTTGTAGTCTGAGATAGACGCCTTGAATAGGTGATTCTGGAGTAATTTGCTCAATGTGTGACTTTTGTCACTAACTATTTAGAGGTGTCTTTGGTAGTAAAGGTGATGTAAATCACTTTTAAATGAGAGTTATTATCATCTAAAGTGGCATGTAATTTATCAACGCTCAATTTACGTGATCTGTATCACTATAAAAAATCATCATTAGCTTTTTATGTGTGATATTTATCACAAAAGTGGGCGTTATGCTGACTTTTGGAAATCCTGTGTTACTTTTTAATGGACTTTTAAATAAACATTTTTAGTCCATTGGACACAGATTCTAATAACGAGGATGACCTTATGCTATCTCCTGAAGCAAAAATCAAAGTACAAAACTTTGGTCGTTTCCTCTCCAACATGGTAATGCCAAATATTGGTGCATTTATCGCTTGGGGTTTGATTACGGCACTATTTATTCCTACTGGTTGGATTCCAAACGAAACTCTAGCCGCAATGGTTGGTCCTATGATCACCTACCTTCTACCGCTACTTATCGGTTACACCGGTGGTAAAATGGTAGCAGGCGATCGCGGTGCTGTCGTTGGTGCAATCACAACTATGGGTGTGATTGTCGGTACAGACATCCCGATGTTCATGGGTGCAATGATTGTTGGTCCTCTTGGTGGTCTAGCGATTAAGAAGTTTGACCAAGCGGTTGAAGGCAAAGTGAAGAGCGGCTTCGAGATGTTGGTGAACAACTTCTCGGCGGGTATCGTTGGTATGCTTTGTGCGATCCTTGCTTTCCTAGTGATTGGTCCTGCAGTAAAAGTGCTTTCAACAGGGCTAGCTGCTGGCGTTGGAATGATGGTTAGCGCGGGTCTACTACCTCTTACCTCTATCTTTGTTGAACCTGCGAAAATCCTATTCCTAAATAACGCAATCAACCACGGTATCTTCTCGCCACTCGGTATCCAACAAGCAGAAGAAGTGGGTAAATCTATCTTCTTCTTGATTGAAGCAAACCCAGGTCCTGGTCTAGGTCTCCTACTTGCGTACATGTTCTTCGGTCGTGGCAACGCTAAGCAATCAGCACCGGGTGCGGCAATTATCCACTTCTTCGGTGGTATCCACGAAATCTACTTCCCTTACGTTCTAATGAACCCACGTCTAATCATTGCGGTTATCGCTGGTGGTATGACTGGTGTGTTCACACTAACCATGTTTGATGCAGGTCTAGTATCTCCAGCATCGCCAGGTTCAATCTTTGCTGTGCTACTGATGACACCTAAGTCTTCATTCCTTGGCGTGATTCTATCAGTGATTGCTTCGGCGACTGTTACCTTCTTCGTAGCTTCACTACTAATGAAAACATCTAAGCAAGATGATGAAGAAGAGTCACTAGAGAAAGCTGCAAGCCAAATGGCAGACATGAAGGCCGCTTCTAAAGGTCAAGGCGGTGAACTAGACCTAGCAAAAGTACGCAAAATCATCGTTGCTTGTGATGCTGGTATGGGCTCAAGTGCAATGGGTGCAAGCATGCTTCGTAAGAAAGTAGAAGCGGCAGACCTAGGCATTGAGGTGACTAACCTAGCGATCAACAACCTACCAGATGGTGCGGATATTGTTATCACTCACAAAGACCTGACTGACCGTGCTCGCACTCACGCTGCAGATGCACACCACATCTCACTGGGTAACTTCCTAGACGGTGCACTGTACGACGGTTTGGTTGCTGACTTAGTTAATGCGCAACAAGCAGGTGCTGAGCCAAAAAAGCCTGAAGCACCAGCAGACACTAGCTCAAGCATTGAAGAAGGAACGCTTAAGCTATCAAATGAAAATATCTTCTTGGGAATGGAAGCAAAAACCAAAGAAGAGGTTATCAAGTTTGCTGGTGAGCAACTCGTAAAACTTGGTTATGTAGAACCGCAATATGTTGAAGGCATGTTGGCTCGTGAAGAGTTGGTTTCTACTTACCTAGGTGAGTCGATTGCAGTACCTCACGGCACTATTGAAGCAAAACAATTCGTTAAAAAGACAGGCATAGTGTTCTGCCAGTTCCCTGAAGGTGTTCAGTGGGGCGAGGACGAAGATGACGTAGCTAAGATGGTGATTGGTATCGCGGCGCAAGGTGATGAGCACATTCAGGTTATCACGGCGATTACGAATTCACTTGATGACGACGAAGCTGTCGAATGTTTGAAGTCTACCACCAATGCTGAAGATGTACTTCGCATCCTGAGTGGTAAGTAGCAGAAGTGGTGATTATCACTTTGGCTTTGAGTCATAGCTCCTAAGTGAAAGAGACCAACAGCCCCCTTGTTGGTCTCATTTTTGATTTTTTCTTTTTCTTTTTTTAATGAGTTATTTAGGAAGACGTCTTATGAAAGCATTACATTTTGGCGCAGGTAATATCGGTCGTGGCTTTATCGGAAAACTACTTGCAGATGCAGGTATTCACGTAACATTTGCAGATGTAAACGAAACCGTGGTTAACGCTCTGATTGAACGTCAATCCTACCCTGTAAAAATCGTTGGCGAAGATGTAGTAGTAGAAGAAGTAACGAATGTTACAGCAGTAAACTCGACCAGCAGCGACATTATCGACCTTATTGCTAACGTAGAAATGGTTACGACAGCAGTCGGTCCGACAGTACTGAAGATCATCTCTAAGTCGGTAGCACAAGGTATCGAAAAGCGTGCAGCAAATGGCAATACAGCGCCACTTAATATTATTGCTTGTGAAAACATGGTGCGCGGTACTAGCCAGCTAAAAGCAATGATCTTTGAACACCTTTCAGACGATGTTAAAGCGTTTGCTGAGGCAAACATTGGCTTCGTTGACTCAGCGGTAGACCGTATCGTACCGCCGGCAGAAGAAGGTGAAACCGATCCTCTAGCAGTAACGGTAGAAACCTTTAGCGAGTGGATCGTCGATCAAACTCAGTTCGTGGGTGATATTCCGACAATTGCGGGTATGGAATGTACCGATAACCTAATGGCGTTCGTTGAACGTAAACTGTTTACACTTAACACAGGTCACCTAATCACGGCTTACCTTGGTGTGCTAGCGGGTCATGAAACGATCAAAGATTCTATTGAAGACGAAGCAATTCGTGCGGATGTAACCGCTGCGATGCAAGAGAGTGGTGAAGTACTGATCCGTCGCTACGGCTTCGACGCGCAGGCGCATGCTGCTTACATCCAGAAGATCCTGGGTCGTTTCGCTAACCCATATCTTCGTGATGAAGTGGACCGAGTTGGTCGTCAACCAATCCGTAAACTGAGCCCGCAAGATCGCTTGATTAAGCCTCTTAACGGTACGCTTGAGTATGGATTGCCGAATGGTCACCTATTAAAAGGTATCGCCGCAGCATTCCTTTACAAAAACGACGATGACCCACAAGCGGTTGAGCTTCAAGCGATGTTTGCAGAACAAGGATTTGAAAAAACACTGGCTCATTATTCAGAGCTGAATGTTGATTCAGAAATTGTTACACTAGCGCACGAAGCGTATTTAGCGCTCAAATGATTCAAGCTGTTGGTGCCACGCAAGTGGCACCCTTTGTTTTAAGAGATGTTATGCCACTGCACCCGCCCAATGAAACCGAACTATTAGAAGCTCTGTCCGAAGCAAAGGACGCGAGTGAATGTCTTATGGCCGCTTATGATGCCATCGACGACACTCTGGACACCCTTATCAATAGTATCTTTCATAAAGACGACTACGCAGTGAAGTACGTTGTTGATCCCCTTCTTACCAGTGATGGTCCTCTTGGCGACATTCTTGTTCGCGCTAAATTGCTCCTCGGCCTCGGTGTTATATCTAAAGAAGTGTTTGATGATATAGACATTTTTGTAACTCTAAGAGAGTGGACAAAGCATCAAGAGAACAACGTTAGTTTTACCGAAGTTGATGTGCTATTCGAACTGAATAAAATCAGTGCTATTCAAAAAATGATGCCGATCGAATATGATGCCAGCATGACCGCAGGTCTTGATGAAGTGATGCTGGAGATGTTTTTAGAGCGTCATTATCAGCGAGTGAAATCTACTATCATCCTTGCCATCACCGAAATGGTGAACACACTTTGCCGAGATAACCCTCTCGTCTAGTCTATTTCAGCCCTAATGCTTAACAAGTGTTGGGGCTTTTTATTGCCTTCTCGTCTTTTACTAATTCCCCTAGATCCACTTTCGTTTATCCACTTTAGCGAGCTTAGTTTCGAACTTATTCCGTGAACTTACACAATTAACTTTCGAAACGAAACTTAATTGTTCGATTTTTCATCAGTCAAATCGTGTCTCACAAATAATACCGCCATTTTCTTGCGCTATAAGTTACGTTGTGAAATAATTTTTGCATCAGTTAAGTTTTGAAGCGAAAGTTAAAGTGAGAAAACGTAATACTCAGGTTCGACGCCATTCCATTGCCCAGCTTGTCCAAGAGCGTGGCGAAGTCAGTGTTGAAGAGTTGTCTGCTCTATTTGATACCTCAGAGGTTACGATTCGAAAAGATCTCACATCGCTAGAAAAAAATGGTCAGTTGCTTCGTCGCTATGGCGGAGCCGTCTCTCTTCCTCAAGAAGCCGTAGATGAAGTGCTAAACGAATCCGTGGCGACGTCTGAAACCAAAGAGAAGATCGCAGAAGCTGCGGTAGGGTTGATTAACGACCATTATCGTATCGTTATTGATTGCGGAAGCACAACCGGTGCATTGGTGTCTCGTCTAGGCAACAAGAAGGGCTTGGTAGTGATGACAAATTCGCTCTCTCTTGCCAACGCGATAAACGACCTAGAAAACGAACCGACCTTGTTGATGACAGGTGGCACTTGGGATGCACATTCTGAATCTTTCCAGGGTCAAGTAGCAGAATCGGTATTACGCTCTTATGACTTCGACCAGCTGTTTATTGGCGCTGACGGAGTGGACTTAGCGCGCGGTACGACAACCTTTAACGAGCTTATCGGGCTGAGTAATGTCATGGCTGAAGTCGCCCGTGAAGTTGTCGTCATGATCGAATCCGAGAAAATTGGCCGAAGAATTCCTAATCTAGAATTAGCATGGGATGCGATTGATGTGCTAGTGACTGATCAAGGCTTAACTCAAGAGCAAAAAGCTCAAATCGAATCCAATAGCGTAAAGGTTATTTGCGCTTAAACAATTTATCCCTCTTCTATTGACTTGCTTGCGTTCATAGAGGGAAACAGAAACTAAAAAGTGGAGAATTACTATGTGTGGAATCGTAGGTGCGGTAGCACAACGTGACGTAGCAGAAATTTTGGTAGAGGGTCTACGCCGTCTGGAGTACCGTGGATATGATTCAGCGGGTGTTGCCGTTGTTGATGCTGATTTAGAGCTGAAGCGCGTTCGTCGCCTAGGTAAGGTGCAAGAACTTGCTGATGCTGTTGATGCACAAGATGTAACAGGCGGTACAGGTATCGCACACACACGCTGGGCAACTCACGGTGAACCTTCTGAAGCGAACGCTCACCCACACGTATCAGGTGATATCGCGGTTGTACACAACGGCATCATCGAAAACCACGAAGAGCTACGTGCAACGCTTCAAGAGCGTGGTTATGTGTTCCAATCTCAAACGGATACAGAAGTTATTGCTCACCTGGTTGAGTGGGAACGTCGCACATCAGAAACACTGGTTGAAGCGCTACAAAAAACAGCAGCTCAACTAGACGGTGCTTACGGTACAGTAGTAGTTGACCGCAAAGATCCAAGCCGCATCGTTGCTGCTCGTTCTGGTAGCCCAATCGTTATCGGTTTCGGTGTTGGTGAAAACTTCCTTGCTTCTGACCAACTTGCGCTTCTAAGCGTGACTCGCCGCTTTATGTACCTAGAAGAGGGTGACGTAGCAGAAATTACTCGTCGCGACGTTAAAGTTCTTGATGTTGACGGTAACCCTGTAGAGCGTGAAATCACAGAATCGAACGCAGAACATGACGCAGGTGACAAAGGCCAATACCGTCACTTCATGCAAAAGAGATCTTTGAACAGCCTCGTGCGCTGATCAATACAATGGAAGGTCGCGTTACTGATAAAGCAGTAGTGACTGAAGCTATCGGTGTTAACGCGGTTGATATCCTTAAGAAGGTTGAGCACGTTCAAATCATCGCATGTGGTACGTCATACAACTCTGGTATGGCCGCTCGCTACTGGTTTGAATCTATCGCTGGCGTAAGCTGTGACGTAGAAATCGCGTCTGAGTTCCGCTACCGCGACTTCGTTGTTCGTCCAAACAGCCTACTTGTGACACTTTCACAGTCTGGCGAAACAGCCGATACGCTAGCAGCACTTCGCCTTGCGAAAGAGAAAGGTTACATGTCTGCAATGACTATCTGTAACGTTGCGGGTTCTTCTTTGGTTCGTGAATCTGACTTTGCATTCATGACTCGCGCAGGGACAGAAATCGGTGTGGCTTCAACCAAAGCATTCACAACTCAGCTAGCAGCGATGCTGATGATGGTTGTGTCTATCGCTCGCCTTCAAGATCGCATGACAGAAGAACGCGAAGCAGAAATCGTGAAATCACTGCACGAATTGCCTGCAAACATCGAGAAAGCACTAGCGTTCGACAAAGAAATTGAAGCACTAGCAACAGACTTCGCTGATAAGCACCACACACTATTCTTAGGACGTGGCGAATACTACCCAATCGCGATGGAAGCGTCTCTAAAACTTAAAGAGATCTCTTACATCCACGCGGAAGCATACGCAGCAGGTGAATTGAAGCACGGTCCTCTAGCACTCATCGATGCAGACATGCCAGTTGTGGTTGTAGCACCAACCAACGACCTGCTAGAGAAGCTTAAGTCAAACATCGAAGAAGTACGTGCACGTGGCGGTCTACTCTATGTATTCGCAGACGAGAAAGCGGGCTTTGAAGGCGACGAAAACATGAAGATCATCCAAATGCCTCATGTAGACGACATCATCGCTCCAATCTACTACACGGTTCCGATGCAGCTATTGTCTTACCACGTAGCGCTTATCAAAGGTACTGATGTTGACCAACCACGTAACCTAGCGAAAGCGGTGACGGTTGAGTAAACCCCGTTATTAGTATCGATGAAAGTGTCGGAAGACAATAAAGTTTGATCAGTTACAATAAAGTCTGATCATATACAATAAAGATTGATCGTTTTTTGACCTCCTGCTAAGTTTAGCTTAGTCGGAGGTTTTTTATGTCAGATGCAGATAAGCCACTCAATAAGAAAGACCAAAAGCGTTTAGATGAAAAACGTGGTGAAGGAATTGGTAAGGATTACATTCCTTTTGTTCAAGTTGGAGAGTTCAGCAGCTCTGGCGAAAGCGTTCGTGTCAAAAGTGCCACAGTTGGACGTGTACACCACCTCCACTCAGGTAACGAGCTAGCCGCGTTTCTGGTGTTCGATTGGTGCAAGAAGGTCATCGACATTCGAGAGCAGTTTCCTATTCCTCTTGCTGACTCTTTGATTATTTGCCGCCAACTGGGTATTCGCCACCCTCAAGAAAAGGGCGAGCTTAAAATAGTGACTACGGACTTAATCATCGATTTTGCTGATGGCTCCCAGTTAGCGATCCCCGTAAAGCCAGCTCTAGAGCTTGATGACAAGCGCATTGTCGAAAAGCTTCAAATAGAGAAAGCGTACTGGGAAGCAATAAAAGTACCTTGTCCCATTTTTACCGATCAAGAAGTCTCCAACGCACTCAAAATGAACCTGAAGTGGATAAAACCACTTATCGATATAGATACTGAAGTCGAATACCCATTCTCCAAGCAGGATGTCATTGATCTTGAAGCTAGATTAGCGAAGCGACCCAAAGCTTATGTAGCCCGACATTGTGCCAAATTGGATGATCAATACCAATTGGAGGAAGGCACTCATATCGGAATATTTCGCTATGGTATTGCCAACCAATATTTAAAAGCATCACTTGAAACTCCGTTTACTGAGTGGAAGTGCGAAGATGTCGAACTCTTAATTAGTGGTAATAGAGATTTGGAGGTCGGCAATGCTTCTTAATCAAGTCTATCAATACACAGATTCAACCGAGCGAATACGTGTGGTGTACGAAACGTTAGAGTTCATCTGGCTGATCAGTCTCGATGATGAATCGGCTTGGCCTATACTCATGCCTGTCTCTGAGTTACATGAATTGATCGCAGCACAAACGATAGAGTGCATCAGTGAACCTTTTACTTTCTCTCATGTTGAGCTCGACGGTGCACAAACTCTCAAGCGAGATGAAGCCTATGCGATGCTAAAAATTCTACTAAAAGATCACAGTGAATTATTTGATAAGACGTCGCGCAACCGTCTAATTAGAAACGGGGTTGAAGCGACCGGAAAACCTCGTATTTACTTCATTCGCCAACTCCGTCGCTATTGGCAAAGAGGGATGACACCCAATGCATTGCTGCCTGATTATCATAAGTCTGGCGGGAAAGGTAAATCTAGGCGTGACGTGGGCAATAAGCTCGGGCGGAAGCGAACAACTGCCGAGGGCGTAGGTGCCATCATTACCGATGATGTCGCAGAAATTTTCAGTCTAGCAATTGATGGCTTCTTTCTTCAAAACGATAAGTTCTCTATCAAAGACGCCAAAGATAAAGCAATTGGCTTGTATAAATCCAGATATCCCGACTCTGATAAGACTTCCATACCGACTCTTCGTCAATTCCGCTATTTCTATGAATCTAACTACAAGAAACATGATGTAGTAAGACGAAGAACGCCATCCAGAGTATACGACAAAGATATTAGAGCGCTAACAAGCACATCAGCCTTTATGAATATCGGACCAGGAGGGCGGTATGAGATTGATGCAACGATTGCGGACCTCTATTTAGTTTCTGAGAAAGATCCGAATAAAATCATCGGTAGGCCAGTGGTTTACGTGGTTAAAGATGTATTTAGTCGCATGGTTACAGGGCTTTACGTCGGTTTGGAAAACCCATCATGGGTTGCGGCGATGATGGCCATGTCTAACGCCTTTCTTGATAAAACAGAGTATTGTCGGAGCTATGGAATAGAAATCGATTCTTCTATGTGGCCTTCTGTTGGTATTCCTGCGTCGATCATGGCGGATAAAGGCGAGCTTTTGCATAGGCAAGCTGACGTTCTCGTCAATGCATTTAACATCCAATTGAGTAACTCGCGATCCTACCGAGGGGATGATAAAGGCGGCGTGGAACGCTATTTCAATACTCTTCAAACAAAATTCAGACCTTATATCGGTGGTATTGTCGAGCCAGTTAACGGCAAGAAGCGCTTGGGACGCCGATATGAGCTAGACGCAGAATTAACCTTGCATGCATTCACCGAGACCGTGATTCACATCATTATCAACTACAACACTAGGCATGTAGTTAAAGATTATGATTTTGCCGAAGATATGCCTAATGACTTACCCGCAGTCCCCATTCAACTTTGGAACTGGGGAATCAAAAATCGTACCGGTAAGTTAAGACCATGCAATAAAGAGATGGTTGAAGTGAACTTGTTACCCACTGAAAAAGGGACAGTGTCTGAAGTTGGTATTGGTTTCAAAGGACTGAAATACACTTGCCGTGAAGCAATGGCTGAAGGTTGGTTTGACCGATTCAAGCAGACAAGACCAAAGAAAGTTGATGTGGCCTTTGACCCGCGTCGAACCGATGTTGTTTATCTGAGACCCGACAAAAGTTATCAATCCTATTGGATATGTGAGCTTTCAGACCGTAGCCGTCGATATAAGGGAATGAGTTTTGTGGATGCTGCAGGTATTCTCAAGTCTTCTAAAGTTGCAGAGGCTTCAGCGAATCAAGATAAGGATTTTGAGGCTCCTGACCTACAGGAAACGATGGAGCGTATCGCTAAACGAGAGCGTGACAAAAAGGCGAATACACCTAAATTAACGGACTCACAAAGATTGACCGGAATTAAGGGTAATCGAGATGAAGAGAGGGAATTTGAGCGAGACAATACCTCGGTCAACCTCAAGCCTGAGTCAAAGCAAAGTACTGCTGAAGTCATTGATATTCATACGGCTCACAACTCAGAAAGCATTGAATACCCGTCACTGGATGAATTTTTAGGAGATGATGATGATTAAAATTCACCAAGCGGAATACGCAGATCCTGAAATCGAAGACTATCGAGATCAGCCTTTGATCAATGCACTACCTTTATTGAACTCACCTCAGAATACGGCCAAAAAATTGAATCGTTATCCTGAAGTGCGAGACTCGGAAAAAACTTTACCTGGATATATTCGTCGCCATGCGATGATGCGAATACTTGATGGCTTTCTATATCCGACAAAAGCTCACCTTCAGCTTGAACAGATGATTTCAGGAATGATACGCAGAGGATACCTTGGACGTAACATCGCCTCGATTGACTATCAGCGTATCCTTTTAGATATCGATAACGTCGATTTTTCTACTGCATCGCGAAATTCTGGCAGTGCAGCGTTGGCCACCACTATAATTGGCTGCTCTGGAACAGGTAAGACAACTGCGGTCCAAGCCATCTTAGATTCATACGAGCATCAGGCTATTTATCACCCAGAATACCAGCGGGTTCAGTTGGTATGGCTTAAAATTGATAGTCCTCACGATGGTTCGGCAAAGAGCCTTTGTATCCACTTTTTTCGTGCGGTAGATGATGTGCTTGGAAGTGATTATGAGGAGACTTACGTGAAGTCGAGATCATCAGCAGAGTCTATGTTAGGTGATATCGCTAGAGTATGTGCTCTTCATTCTATTGGAATTTTGGTTATAGACGAAATACAACACCTTAGTGCTGCGCGTTCCGGGGGGGCGACTAAGCTACTCAATTTTTTCGTTACGCTTACCAATGTAATCAAAGTGCCAGTGTTGTTTATTGGCACACCAAAAGCTCTTGAACTCTTTTCTCCTACGATGAGATCAGCTCGCCGCGCTTCGCAGTTTGGTAGTTTAAATTGGAATCGATTTCAGCACCTATCAAATACAAATGATGAGAGCGAATGGGATCGGTTTTTAAATAGAATGTGGAAGTTGCAGTGGTTTCAATCACCGACACCGATGACTGCACCTATGAAAGACTTATTTTGGGAACTCACACAAGGTGTTGCTCATGTGGCCGTTTCATTGTTTTACCTTTGCCAAGCAAGAGCGGTAGTTGCGGGTATAGAAGTGATTTCCCTAAAGTTAGTCGAAGATGTGTTCAACGAAGAGTTGTCGATCATTCATCCGATGATCCGAGCGCTTCAAAGCGGTCGAAAAGAAGAAATCGTCAAGTATGCTGACTTAGACTTACCTGCTGATTCAATTCGTATTATTGGGCAAGCTAGCGATAGCGATGTGGATGAGCTTGAAACTACTGGTGAGGTAACTGATGATAAATTGGTGGAACTCACAGATATGCTGATTCGCATGGGACTCGGTGAGGATGTGGCTAAACTAGCGGCGAGACAAGCCATAGATGAAAAGCCTAGTGAGGATCTATTTGGGTTAGTTGCTCATATAAAATCGTTAGAGGATAAACCAGCGACACAAAGTAAGTCTGAAAAATCAATAGTAGCCAAGCTAAAGCCTCGTTATATGGAAAACGATCTTCGACTGCTGAAAAGTGACAACCCAATGTCTACCTACAACAACCTAAAACGTGAAGGCATGATTCTTGACATCACACCATACCTCTAGGTAGGAAGCCGCCAACTATACTTTAATAAGTGAAACGAGTTGTGTGGTGGTTGAAGATGTTGACCCACTTTCCAGTCGCTCAGAAAGATGAGTTGCTCACAAGTATTATTGCTCGATTTATCCAACAAATGGGAATCAAGGGTGACAAGATTGCATTAGACATTCTCTTTGGCAACAGAATGATCGTTCCTTCGCCTATTTTACAAGGTCATATTGCGCAGCTTTTGGACCATGTAGGTCACGTATGGGGAATTCACCCAAAGCAAATCGTAGAGCGTTATACGTTCCTTCCGCTGTTTAAACCCTTCGTTGAATCACACCGCTATAAAGCGTTACAAGCCAATTTAATTCATTGTCGAGTGAACCCCTGCTTGTCTGGCGCAGGTATACCAGCGTCGATTATCAAGTGGCCTACGACGTACAAGATTTGCCCCTTATGTTGGCAAGAACAAAGTAAGAACCTTGGTTTTACCTACTGGCAGCGATTGTTTCAAGCACCTGGCGTCAACGCCTGCCCGCTGCATCAGAGCATTCTCATAGATACATACATACCGATTCATTCCACACACAGACATCAGTTTGTGGGCGCGAGTAGCTATCAATGTCAAACATGTTTTTCTGAGGTAGCTGGCCCTTGCGAGCTCAGATTATCCAAAATGGTAGAAAGCTTGCTCAACTTGAAAAGTAGTTCGATTTCACCAGCGCAATGGACGCTCTATTATCAAAAACTTGCAAGAGATGCAGGCATGATAACTGGCGCACGAATTAATCATAAAGAGATTTCAGATTCTGTGCGAAGGCTTTGCTCAGATAAATGGCTGTACCAACAAGGTTTAGCGCTTAGTGGAACTAATACATGGTTAGTAGCAATGTTCAGAAAACATCGTAGAGTATTCAGTTACTTGCAACACTTCATTGTTTGGTTGTCACTACGAGATAGTAACGTGGATTTGTTGGTAGAGTTAGAGAACGCTTGTGCGTTTCCTAAAATAGAGAGGAGAGAGCGGCCTATGAGAACGACCAAAAATCTAGAAAAACGGGCTCAAAATAGAAACCAATGGCTTAGTATTTTAAAGTCTTCACAAGCTGAATCTTTAAAACAAGTCAGAAGTACTGTAATTGGTGCCCGGCTGTATTCTTGGCTTTATCGATATGACCGTAAGTGGCTCAATATTCACAAACCCAAGCGAGCTTCAAATTACCAGAATTATCGTGTTGATTGGCAGGCTCGAGACCGCTGGATAGCAAAAGAGCTACTTTCTGTAAAGAATCTAGCAGAGGGAAGAATATACGATCCTCGCCATTCAAAATCATGGTTTGCGTCGAAAATAGCCAAAAAGAGCTTGATCGAAAAAAAAATGCACAAACTCCCACTTTGCAGCTTATTTTTTGATCGATATAGCGAATCGGTTGAAGAGTACCAAACAAGACGATTAAGCCGTGTTATGGTTCAACTCATTGAGTGTAATGATGTTTCAAGGCCCGTGTGTGAGATTGAACGACTTGCTGGACTCAGCCGTGCGCGTAGCAGGAAACCTGCACGGGAAATTCTCCGATTGGACATCCCAGCCTGGCAGAGACTTGCGGCACTTCCCTGAAAATACGCCGTTGATTAAAATCGGTAGTATACACTCCAAACGGGTTCTCAATAATAAAATCAGACCCTATATCAACGTGCAGTTCTTAGGTCACCCTGAAAGTCGCGTTCCGGCCGAACTCATACCTATGTTGATGCTCAATTCTCATTATTCAAATAAAGAACGTACTGTCCCTCATAAGCGCGAACTCATCGACATAAAAGTATCAGATAATTTTCAAAGAGCTGCTTCAAACAAATCACATTCAATCATTTTAAAAGAAGGCAACTTAAAAGTTGTTGTTTCGTGTATAGAACTTGCTCGAGCACTCTTTTTTACACAACGTACATCTAACACGCACAGCCTTTAGGCCAAATGGTTTGATGGGGATGGCAGTCGTGGATGATATTGGAAAAGAGTGTTTTATCCGTTTTAACAGGTCATCGGATTACCCCTTAAGGAATTTGGACTCCAAGGATGCATGCAAACACTTGAGGTGGCTGTTGCTTAACCCTGAGGCAACAAAAAGCTTCAACAGTATTTATAGCAAGTTACAACAAGATGAAGGCACGGAGTGGAACTTTAACTTTGAACCACCGTCACTTAAAAGTTGGCGATTTAAGCTTGCTGGTGAGTATGATGAAACCGACCCAATGTTGTTCCATGTCGAAGAAATCAAGAGAGTACGTACCCCAAGTTTTAACTATGGAAAAAAAGTCTCGATATACCATCCCAAAAAAATTGATGTTATTCCTGTTGAGCCAAGTAACGGCAAGCGCCCAGAAATTAACCGGACAGACCCAGATCCGCAGTTGGACTTTGAAGCCACGCCAGGTAGTCACCGAAAAAGAGATATCTTCAGTGAAGAAGGCTTTCGATTTGTCTGTGATTCTGAAGATGAAGTAACCGTTTCCCCAGGAAAAGCACTATCGAGGGTAGCGCCTAATGTGAATACCACCGAAAAACCAAAGCCTGATGTTTCAGGAGTCGGGCATGGAACAGCAAACGGATCGGCACAAGAGTTAGACTGGGCGATTAATCGCAGTGATTGCGATGATTCAACTAGTCCTGAGGCTCCGAAAGTCGTCGCTCCAACAGGTAACTTTCAAATTTTTGAAAAGGTAATCAGGAAGCTCATGAAGCTTCCTGATTATGAACACAAAGGTACACAGTGCTTGGCAATACCAAAACCGGACAATTCTTCACTGATATACAAGAACAAGCTCACACAGGAGGCTCGAACCTTTCATTGTGCATATTTCTATTATCGGCAAACGCCTTTAGTCATCATTGAAGTGGATATTAGCGATATTAACGACAAGCATAGTCTAGGCTCCAGATTATTTGGGTTTTCTGAAAGTGGCAAAGATGGGCTTACGCACGTGATGAAAGCATGCTCCGAGAAAGGCGTTCGATGGGATGCTAAAGCAAACCAAGAACACTGTTCAGTAGTGGTTGAAATTAAGCACCCTTCTAGAACCAAAAAAGTCGATGGTGAAATGGTGCACAGAACCGACAGTGAGTATGAAACCGCGTGGATTGAGGCTCTGGATAGAGCTGTTAAGAGAGCATTGACACAATAACTAAGGAAAGTAAGTGTCTAAGCAAAGGTGATGAAGTAAAATGAAAGTAACGATGGCCAAGCTCTTGGCCATTGTTTCATGTCAAAAGAATCACCATGCTAACAAGCAAAATTTGTAATCAGATCGACCACGTTTGGGAAATGTTTCGCACTAGCGGCGTCGCTAACCCAATTGCAGTTATTTAGCTAGTCTCATACTGTCTGTTCATCGTTGAGATGAACTAAAAAAGGGTCACTGTGCGCCGCAAGCATCGATGTAACCGATGAGCTCAAGCTATCACAAGTGATCAATGCGGAAGTATTCTCCAATCTATTCAAGCAAACATGCCGACCTATCAACGAAGTCTGAGGAGATAGTTCATACGATATAAGGTAGTGTTAAAGGGCGATTAGGGTTAAGAAAGCTATACGTTTGATCCTTTCGAGTTGAGGCAACTTTACGGAAACAGGGTCATCCATCTAATTTGACAGATGGCTACTAAGTCTCTGTTGCTTGAACAAAACGTTGGAAGTAGAAATATGGTCACCAAAAGCGTTTATTGTCGGAGACCACTATGCATCGCGTAAAACAACTACTAGTTGCTTCACTCATGCTTCTAAATTACAACGAACAATTTGGTGAGGTTTAGGCCATGCTCAAAGCACTTAACAAGCTAAGGTGGATAGGTATGTACGAAATTCAGTGTACGGTTTAAAACACGAACTATCGAGCTGGCGTTTGTGCTTGAGCTGTAACTATGTAATAACCCCGCCGACCATCGCAAAAATCACCCCTGATTAGACCAAAAACAGACATGTTTTTTCCAAGGTGATTCCCCTATATTTGACCTATAAACTTAACGCAATTATCACCGAAAGAAGTAGAGGGATAGCAATGGATTCAGAGAAAACGTGGGCAAATGATGCTTGGAAAAGTGTGTTTGAGAAAGTCAAATTTACCAGCGAAGACATTTCAGTACAGTTTCCTTCCATGACATCGGAGGGTCAATATGAAGATACCCACGCACCTTGGGCGTGGGTTGTCGGCTTTTGGCCTGGCCTGCTATGGTTGCTGTATGAGAAAGAGCACTACCAACCGTTCAAAGACATTGCAATAGCACGTGAGAAGACCATGGATGGCCCACTTGATGAATATGTCAATATCCACCATGATGTTGGCTTTATGTGGCAACTAACTTCGATCAAACAGTATGAATTGTTTGGCAACGAGCGCTCTAAAAATCGCGCACTTAGAGCCGCAAGTCATTTGGCGAGCCGATTTAACATCAATGGGCGTTTCTTAACTGCTTGGAACAAGAATGATGTAAGTGCTGCAGACCCGAGAGGTTTGAGTATTATCGACAGCATGATGAACTTGCCTCTTTTGTACTGGGCTGCCGATCAACTCGATGCACCGCGGTTCAAACTGATTGCCATGGCGCATGCTGATACAGTGCTTAAAGAGTTTATTCGGCCAGATGGTTCAGTAAGGCATATGGTTGAGTTTGACTATATGACTGGCGATGTAAAGAGTTACTACGGTGGTCAAGGCTACAATGAGGACTCAGCTTGGAGTAGAGGCGCATCGTGGGCGGTTCATGGTTGTGCACTAAGTTATAAATATACCAAAGAGCCAAGATACCTTGAAGCAGCCATGAGAACCGCTGATTTCTTTATTGATCAGTTACCAGAAGATTCAGTCCCACATTGGGACTTTAGAGCTCCGAGGGATGAAAATACGCCAAGAGATACCTCGGCCGCAGCGTGTGCTGCGAGCGGTATGCTTCTTATTTCTGAACTTGTTGAAGATGAAACAAAGAAAGCTCACTATTTTGATGCTGCTAATCGAATCCTCAAGAGTCTGTACGACAACTACTGTACAGCAGGTGATGATACCCAGCAGGGAATCTTAACAGGAGGGGCGTTCAACTGCCCTAAAGGCTTAGGTGTAAATTGCTCACTTATATATGGTGATTACTACTTTGTAGAAGCTCTATCTAAACTGGTGACAAAACTATCTGTTGAGAAAAAAGAAACGTTCGCCCAAGAAACTGTGGTGTGATGTTAGTAATGTTGAATATATTCTAAGCTACGACCCATTAAAGTGAGCGCCCGATATAGAGTATCGGGCGTTTTTGTATCTAGTCGGTATTGAAGTAGCGCTTCCTTGTTAAATCTATAAATAATGTTGTAGCGTTAACTAAAAGTTCTATTGTATTACATTAAGTCAATCAAACTATTCTGTTAAAAAATAGCAACACACAAAGTCAACATAGGTAAAGTTAATTAACAATATGCTTAATCAACGCTTAACATATAGTGCTCGATCTCAATGCAAATTTTGATACAACAGTTACCAATTATTTACATTGTTTGGGCTGAGTAACCTGAGCAAAATACAAGTAATTGCACGCGAGTAAACTACTTAAATTAGGTGGATTATTTAATCAAACATAAAACTATGCGTGCATGAATATAGTGAAAAATGGACTTAATCCCAACATTAGGTGAAGCATCATATGAAGAAAAACAGGATCTTATTATCTATACTTTGTGGTTCCATGCTGATTGCTGGATGTAATAGTGACGATAAAATAAATGAAGGGCCGACAGCTCCTCCTGGAGACAGTAATGAGCTAACAGGCGTGCTTTGGGAGCTAGCACCACAAGGTGTAACTTCACTGTCAAATACAGCTGAGGCTCTACCTAATATCTATCTATTCTCCGATGAAAATATGAAGTACTATCATGATGATGCAGAAGCTGGAAGCTATCAAATCGAGTACTCTGATTATGACCATGATGAGGATAAAAAAACCATTTCATTTACATACTACGAAGGTGATGCAATTTCCGTCGTATCTGGGACATATTCTGTCGAGAGTAATGTACTTACCATTAATAATGGAAATCAAGGTGACTTAATCGGCGAAGACCGCTCTGATGATGAAGCGGTAACCGATGCTGTAAAGCAGGCTGATAATACCACTGAAAACAAAGTGGGCAAAATCGAAGATCTTTTGACCACTAGCGCCGGTGAGCTTCGATTTGCTGTTCCGTCAGATAAAGTCAGCTCTGGTAAATTCACGTTAGATGCCACTGTGCGTCTTAACACCAATGATGAGGTTGGTGATAATCAAAGCGACTACGCATATGTGGGTCTCTTTAATGGTAGTTTCACTTCGGGTAAAAACTTCGGCGACATTGTTATGGATAATGACCCTGCTGACGGAGGCGAAGGGAGAATTCGCTACCGTGAGGGAAATCCTGGCTTTTCTGATGAGGTGGGTAAATTTGAATTTGGCGTTCCTATGTCCATTGAAACAAGCTGGGACGAGAACTACTTCACATTTAAGATCATACAAAGCGATGAAGTTATCGCAGACGAAACAGTAGATTACGCTGTAATTGCAGGCCCTGTCGACCGTTTTTCTCTGCGTGTAGGCTCGGTAAGTAAAACCAGCCGATACGAGTTTTTAGTGGACAATATCGAGGTGTATTCAAATGATTCGCAAAAAGTGGTCTTTTCCGATGACTTTGAGAGCTATAGCGATGGGCAAGACTTAACCGGCGGTCATGTTGGTGGTTACCACTCCAGCACCATTCAATCATCGGTTACTACATTGCAGGAAGAACTACCCGTTGATTTAAGTCAGTTCTATAGTCAAGACGGGACCGATATGACCTGGCTAGAGGTATTAGACACTGGCAATCTATCACCAGTTGGCACGCCAACGACAAAAGGTATCGAAGGCTCGACTATCACGATCAACCCGGAGACGGTAGAAACAGGTCCCTACGGCGATCGGCCAATCAACAGCGAGGCCAACAATTATCGTATACATACGGTCGGCAATACATCAGTAAGTTCAAGTAAATTCGGGGCATGGAGCCGCTGGTATCAAGAAGATAGTAATACCCAAATTTTCCGATTGTTTAAAGACGAAGAAAGCGTAAGTGGTTCACGTGGACTGGCGGCTCGCATTGAAGCTTTTAGTCCTGATGATCGCTGGGCTCCAGGCGAATGGCATGAGTTTTCTGCACGTTTTAATGTGTTAAAAGCAAAAGGTTGTTCAGCACAGCCTGTAAAAGAGCATTACTGTTCTTTGTTTCAAGCCAAAGGCAACAATGTGGACCATTGGTCGGTCATGTTGAGGGTACACGGAAACGGTAGCTTGTGGTTCTACCCACGTATCGGAGACAAGATCAAAATCAGTGACAATGCAATTGGTAAACCATTTGATATGCGAGTTCGAGATAATGGCTTAGACTATGAGATGTACATTGATGAAGAACTTGTTGGTAGCGGTCAATTTGAGCGTACCGAAGAAGTGGGTTTCCGATGGGGGATTTATGTCGGTGAAACTGAGGTTGTTGATGATATCTTGGTTTTAGTTACTGGTGCGAGTATGAAATAGACTTTTTATACATCTAAGTGTGATGACCTACATAGGTAAGCATTATTAATGCTAAGCTGCTTGATTAGAATCATACCAACTTTTGCAATCCCAAGTTGGCAATCTTAGCCTACTTGGGAAGCAATATACGCAACGAACTTGCGGTATCTGTCTCTTACCATGGACTTATTTCGCCATTTCTACTTCTGCCATAGGCTGCGTCTCAAATTCCCCTTCGGATGTCATTGCGACTAACTTATTGTAATAGTGATACTCAGAACACACACCAACACAGATAACCCTTAGCCATAAGAGTGCTAAAAGGTTAAAGGCACTATGCATCCATATGAAGGTACTTTGCTTATTGTATTGTGAATAATAGCCGCGTAGATTCTTGCCTTAATTTAGTGAGTGTTACGATATTCTCTCGGAGATACGCCAAACTTAGCTTTAAACTTCTTGTAGAAATCACTGGTATTAGAAAAACCTACCTCTATAGCGAGATCGTTAATACTTATATTCCTAATCTTGATAATCTCACAGAACTTATTGAACCTAATTTCCCTAAGCAGATTGTTGAATGTGACACCACTCTCTTTTTTAATCAGCTTAGAAAGATTATAGTTTTTCATTTTAAGTTGATCAGAAATCTCATTTAAGTTGGCTGTTTTGAGATTTCTCTCCATATAGGTAATTACTTTACAGAGAACACCTTGATCATAAGATACTTTTTCAATTCTTTTCGGCTCTTCAAGCGTTAGATCAAGCACAAGGATACCGAGTAAGAACTTAACGCGAGGCTCCATCAAATCTTCATCTCCGTCGAGCTCTGAAAGCATTTCATTGAGTGAACCCTCAAGTCTACCATTCCCTTTGGTTGAGAAAATAAGTGCTGAGGTAGAAGATTTTTTGAATACCACATCTGTAAAAAAGTTAGACAAATTACAAGTTTCATTGATGAACTCGAAGATATAGCTGAAGAATTTTTTGTGGATAATGAAGTTTACTATTATATCGTCATCAGCTGTCGGGTATATTTCATGAGTGACGCCAGGACCTAAGAAAAGTAAGTCTCCTTTTAGAAGCTCCACCTCTTCATTCTCGATTACTTGCACCGACTTTCCGTTTAGGACATAGCATATTTCAACATAATCATGGCTGTGTGCAGGGTAGTGTATAAATCGAGTATGCTTTCTTATAGAAATCATTTTTCCAGTCGGGCACACTTTGTCAAAAGATATGATGTTACGGTATCTATCAGTAAAAATACTATTGTCGATACCGGAGTTTTTATGGATGATGCCTTCTTCCTCAACATTAGTAGACCTCATCTTTTCAATAAAATCATACAGCCCTCTATCCATAATAAACCTCACTTAGAACCCAATTCTATTCATGTGATGTGACGCAAACATTGGCTTGCTTTCGACCAAGATTTGCCTTACACAGCAACCAATCCAAATATACATGCAAAATCAAAAAAAAATTGAACCGGTGGTTTAATTGTGAGTCTGGTCAACAATAGGGAGACGCAAGCGGTGAAATTTTGGGTCCCCGTCACGATGGCTTTAGCCCTTTATGAGGTAATCAGACTACGTCAAACTTATGTCATAGCTGACCAACTCAATCCCTATGAGGCTGGATCTACCATTCCTTGTGATACCGATAAGTCATCATGAAGTAAGTCATCGTGAAAGTGAGCAAAAAATGATGTTTTGGAGTGCAAACCTCTGTATTTATTGGTTAGTTATTGCCAATTAAAATATACGATCAGTAAGCATCGGAGGTGGTAATGAATTACTTTTTGGCAGTTGATATTGGTGCATCCAGCGGGCGGCATATACTAGGCCATTTGGACAATGGTAAGCTAAAGGTAGAAGAAATTCATAGGTTTAACAATCAAATCTACCAAGTAGACGAGCAGCTCTGTTGGGATCTAGATTATCTGTTCTCTGAGATAATTACTGGTCTTCGAAAATGTGCAAAGCAAGGGAAACAACCCACAGCATTGGGTATTGACACTTGGGGGGTCGATTTCGTCCTTCTTGATAGTGAAGATTGTATGATAGGCCATGCGGTGTCTTATCGTGATAGACGAACCAATGGAGTGATGAAAGAGATTTGTTCCCAAGTTGGTAGTGAAGAGCTCTATGCAAAAACGGGTATCCAACTTATGGACTTTAATACCATTTGCCAGTTGAAGACGCTCTCCGACGAAACTAAGTGCCAAGCCAAATCATTCCTCATGATCCCTGATTATTTAAACTACTTGTTGACTGGGAAAAAAGTAAACGAGTATACAAATGCTACTACGACACAACTGTATAACATAGAGACCAACAGATGGGATGAGGAACTTATCGAATTTGTCGGACTAAAAAAAGAGGTATTTCATGAAGTTTTACCTCCTCTATCAAAAGTCGGTAATCTAAAGCAAGCGTTAGTCGACGAACTTGCCTTTGATTGTGAAGTGATTCTACCACCGACTCATGACACCGGGGCGTCATTTATTGCAAGTAGCCTAAATATAGAAGATAGCGGCGTTATTCTCAGTTCGGGAACTTGGTCCTTATTAGGCAAGGAACTACTACAGCCAATCGTTAGTGAACAGTCAAGACTAAAAAACTTTACTAATGAGGGTGGAGTAGATAAACGCTACCGGTTTCTAAAGAATATTATGGGTTTGTGGATTGTCCAAGAAGTGTCCCGAAACCTTGACCATCGATACTCATTTTCGGAACTCGTTAATCTAGCAAGGGAGGCTAAAGACTTTACGTCCGTTATTGATGTCAATGACCAAAGATTTTTTATAAACGACAACATGATAGAAGAAATTGTTAATTATTGTAGGGAATCTGGCCAAGCACCACCTTCGACAGTCGGGGAAGTTAGCGTATGCGTCTACCGTAGTTTAGCTATTTGTTACAAGAAGTATATTGATGAAATGTCAGAAATAACAGGGCAGAATATCAGAACCATTAATATTATTGGTGGCGGGTGTAAGAACGAGTTTCTCAATGAATTAATAGAAGAAGAAACAGGTTGTAACATAATTGTTGGCCCAGTTGAGGCCACGGGTATAGGTAACATAGTTTCCCAGATGATTGCTATGGAAGAGGTTTCGGACATTTATAGCGCTAAAAAAATCATTGAATGTAGCGAAGTGTAGATTTCTGCAAATATTGACATTTTTTACTGCAATAGTACGTGTTTTTTGTGGTAATGGTTCTTGATAAAATAAATATAACGTCACTTATATTGATGAGTCGTTGTATGTGAATATAAATTAAGTGGCAAGTTAACGTGAAATAAAATAACTATGATAGGAATGTCAATGAGTAAGTTTAAATTTAGCTTATGTGCGAGCGCTATATTGGGCTCAATGTTATTTGTACCTGCTGGAACAGCGAATGCTGCGATAGCGCTCGAAAGTGAAGTAAAAATCACCGATGGCGCCCTTCATTTTGACGGAAGTCGGATAAAAGCTCGACATGCCGAAGACAATGGCTCTGATGTTTATGACTTTAAGTTTGGGCCTCAAATTTCTGCCCATGGAGATAGTGTAAAAACCTATAAAGATTATGTTTTTATGACTTGGTATCGTGGTGGTAAGCAAGACAGGCACGTAATGCTAAGTCGACTAAACACCAAAACCGGAGCCATAAAAACCATTGAGTTCCCGCATCGACATACAGGTTTTCTAAATCAGCCACACATCGGTGAGTCACATAACACCATTGCAGTAGAAATAAGTCCAATCGATGGTACCATCCATCTACTTTATGATATGCATGCTTATGGTACAGATAGACCTTTGGATGGCTCATTTAGCGAAGACTACTTCCGCTACTCGTATAGTGTGCCAGGAGCTGCAGAAGTTGCTGATAAAGACTTTACGCTTGACAAATTTGTCAAAGACACCAGTCCACTAAGCCAAGGTAGTGATGATTACAAGCACTTAACTCTTAGTGGGAAGATTGATTACGATAGCTACCATGGTCTAACTTATCCGACTTTCTACACCAACGATGACGGAACACTGCTGGTATATATGCGCAAGGGTGGCAACAACAACGGAGGCTATGTTTTTGCTCACTATGATGCGCAGCAGGGCCATTGGTCAGACTGGAAACAATTTAATGTTCTAGATGCTAAGTCTCATGGCAATGCGTACGACTGGGGTCTGTATGGAAGCATGAAGTACGTCAACGGCAAGCTTCGTGTTGGTTTCCAACAACGCGCCAATGTAGAAGATAAATTCGTATACCAAAATGGCGTTTACTACGCATATTCTGATAGTCCTAATGGCGATGGTCAGTGGAAGAACTATCAGGGCGAGAGCATGACTTTCCCACTAGTGAACTCTGACGAAATTAAAGTGTTCGAGCCTGGCGACTACATTTCGCATACTGAGAAAGATTCGGTACACATAGTGCAAAACTTTGATTGGACAGTGACAGAGAAGGGCGACATACACATGATCAGCCGTGTTAAGTCCAGAGACAACAAGCGCCCAGACTTTGAAATGGTTCATTTACACTCTTATAAACCTGCGGGTGAAAAAGAGTTTATCATTTCAGAAGACTTTGTAGGTGCCTCTAATATCTACACTGCAGGTGATAATATTTACATCATAGGTTTGAATAAGGATGGTAAGCCATATATAGAAAAAGCAAAAGGCGGCACCAACGAGTTCGAGCGAGTATATGAGTCTCAGTCAGACAGAAAGTTTAGCCATGGTAAGGTACATATCAAAGATGGTAAATTGTATTACTACCTAATGGAACGTTCGCAAGGAAACTCTCGACCGCTTTATTTACAAGTTATTGATTTAGATCTTTAATTGAAAGCGATATAAAAAGAAGCCAATAGGATGCTGTTCTTGTTGGCTTCTTTCATATTATTAATTGTGGAAAAACTTAGAGGTTCTCAACTATTGTTAAAGCCAATAGTCGGTAAATCGACGGTAGTTAATATGCTTTGCAACCCAATCTACATCACTCATCTCAGTTGACCTTGTTCTCGTATCTCCCAGTAGGACCTCTGCCACCGCGAATGCAAAGTCGATGGTATAACCATAGTCTTGACCGGATATAAATTGACCATCAATTACGACGGGTTGATTGATGTATGAACCATCGGAATAGTTTAAATGAAAATTACCACAACACACATAACGATGGGAACCTAGTAGTGAGTTTTTAGCTAGGACTTTGGCTCCAGAAGAACAGAGGGCAGCTATGTAAGCTCCTTTGTCTATGTGCTTCTTAATGAATTGAACTACCGTACTATCGTTACCGAGTTTGTCTGTATTAGGCGGCCCTCCCACAAGAATTACAGCCTCATAGTCACTCTCAATGTTGTCAGCGAACAGTTCATCAGTAACGATCTTTACTCCATGGTAGGAAGTGAGTTTAGCCTCAACTTCACAAGACAATAGGGTGACTGAAATCTGTAAACGACGTAATATATCAACAACGTTGATCGCCTCACCTTCCTCAAATCCATTGCATAATAATAACGCAACTCTTTTCATACTGTATCGCCTTATTTGTAAAATATAATCAAACAACGATTAGTATTTATATAGTCATTGGTATGGTCAATAATTGTTTTTGCTTAGCCGGGTGTCATATGTTGCACACTTAATTTTGTAATACAATATAATGGTATTTGTTTTTTCCTTGTGCAGAAATTGTCTCGTTTGTTAACAAAGATTAATCTTAAATTCAGTGTAAATAACTGCAAAAATTAACATGTTTAAAAGTTAAAATTTAAGCATGCTGAGAATGAGTAATCAATAAGCTTGGCTATAAAATAATAAATTCAAGGAATTGATAAATGAAAAAAGTTAATCTAATAACATTAGCAGTCGTATCCTCTCTTTTAAGTACCTCTGTTTTTTCTGCAGTTTTGATGGTTCGCCAAGAGCACTTGTCTGACCCTTTTAATCCAGCACACAAAAACGCAACTTTGATCAAGGCTGGTGGTAGCGCAGGAAAAACTTTCTTCGGAGTACAAGCGGTGCACAAGGGGGAGACTCTGAGCACGTATGCATTATCCAGTAGTGAAGTGCAGCTTGGCTACCGTTATGATGTGAATGATACAATAAGACTCATTCCTCAACTTCAAGCAACCGCGACAGCGAGTGGTATTGGTTGGAAACCGCAACTTGGCTTTGTTTATAAGTTTGGAGGGGGATTTTCTACCGAGCTTAAATATAAGCATGAGTATTTTGTGCGTCAAACACCGAATAGCAAAGGCGAGAGCACGTCTGAAAAGAGCCAATATCAAGTCAACCTAAACTATGCTTTAGACAAGCTGCGCCTGGGTCTCCAGTATGACTACCACAAAGGTCTAGATGGTCAGAAGTACTATAATGGGAATGGGTTTAAGCAAGAGCTTGAGCTAAAAGCATATTATCGAATTGCCAAAGGTTGGACTCCCTTTGTTACTTTTGCCGGCGTTCCTGTGCACCATAGTTCAGAAGACTATCAGCTTCGCACAAGGCTAGGATTCTTGTATAGCTTCTAGCTTCGTAAACGTCGAGTCTCTTATTGGCTGGGGACTTAATCAGGTTTTAGATTGAATCAGGCTTATCATTTGATAGCCTGATTTTTAATTAATCAACAACATAAAAAATATTGAAATGGTCTTTTATATAAATTGCCCTTAACAATATGTTAGTTTGTTACTGACGAATGCCTTCTACACAATCTGTGAACATGAATTTTTCATAAGACGACAGGGTTTCTATTCTTATTTCCTAACATTTCTATAATGCTTAGTTATTATTAGTTCTATAAAGTGTTTATTTTTGCCATATTTGATGGAATCTAAAAATATCTTTTGCTTAAAGTGTGACTTGTTCTATGTTTATTTGTGAGACCAGTCATTGAAATGAGGAGAAAACCATGAAAGTTATTGTTGCAGTAGTTTCAGTTTGTATGTCATTAAGTGTCTATGCAATGACAGATCAAGATGTCTGTGAGGCATATGGTGTTGCTATAGCGTCGAATAGCACGCAAGACCAAGTACAGTTCCTTGATGAAATGCGAGCCAGAATAGAGAATAAATCTTGGAGCCTGAGTTCAGCAGAATGTAATAACCTGAGTTTAGAAGCAAAATATGACTACGATTTAGATTTGATCATAGATATGGGTACGGATTAATGTCTAGATTGCCAGGGGCAAAAAGACCTCAACTCTCCTTAGTTAAGGGAGTTGAGGTCTTATTTATCGCTTTTATTCAGTTCGGGTATTCGCTGCGTTCAGTGATCTTTTAACTGGACCGTTATCTCCAAGGAGGTACATTTTACGCCACTGTTTCTCTCCCTTGGCTTTTTCGGCGACAAACAGTCGAGCATCAGGGTGAGCATTGCTAATCATGGCGGACATTGCCCAACCAGACTTCGCTCTGCGCAATAGTTCTGTGCTCTTTTCAAATGTTTGGCCGCCATCTTCAGAAGTAAAGTAGGCAACGACACCATCTCCTTTCTCTTTATAGCCCAGCGCAAATGTTACTTTCTCTGGTGATGAAATAAAGAAATCACCGCGAGTATCAACGCCCCAGTTCACCGCAGCAGGGTTGACTGGATTGCCGCCTACCCATTCTTCACCCGTCCAGCGAATGTGAGACGTCTGTTTTGGTCCACCCGTCTTTTTAACACCTAAATCAACACCAATATTTGTTCCAATGTGTGGGTGGCCATCTTGGTCTAAATGAACAGAACCATTGAACGTCCATTTATCTTCGGTATCTAAAGCGAGTGTCTTTTCATCGGCGAGTTCACGAGTTACCGGCAGTTCAAATGTTTCACCTTTGACGTTGCGCCATGTCCCTTCTTTGGTATTGAAAACCATGTAGTAGGTATTGTGGCGTTCAGTCGTGTGTCCTCTGCCATTGTTGGCATGAGTTTTCCAACAAAGGTGATAGTCATAAGTAATAACGATATCATCTCCTTGTCCTTTTACTGCCCATGCATACCAACTATCAACAGCATCAACGTCTTCACGTTCCTTATGTTTGAGAAATGATATAGGTTCTTCAAATGTGCGACCGTGGTCTGTTGATTTTTGATATACCCAGTCACTCTCGTGGGCACCATGACGATAGAAGAGGTAAATATCACCATTGTCCATTTTCACTGCTTGGTTGTAGTTGCCAAATGGAGGAATATTGTCAAGCTCTACCCATTCAGAAATGTCGTGGGGTTTCTTAGAAACAATGTGCTTGTTTCTGCCATCATGAACATCACCCAGCGGGTTTTCACCATGTCGAGCACTGCCACCATGTCCCCCAAAGAAAATGTGGATGTAGCCAAGATCATCGATAATCATAGTTGGTTTACCGTGATTATCGATAGCGCGCCCAGATGGTGCCCAATAGTTATCCTTACCTAACTCACTGAACCCTGCTTTGATAGGGCCTTGCCACTCTTTGGTCTTGTGATTGTAAGACACCACATAGGGATCTTCGAGGTCGCCTTGGTAAGTGAGATAGGTGACATCGTTCTCATGTATGCCAGCAGGAGCTTGGACGATTGCCAGAGAATTACCGAACCCATTGTTTGCAAAGTAGTCGACCATCTCTCCGTTATTTGGCGTGTTGTCTGCGAAAACGCTGAATGACGTTGTACCGAGGGATAATATCATTGCAGACAATAGCATCGGTTTCTTAAACTTAGGTAACTTGGCTGTAATAAGCTGCTTGGGTAATGAGCTGTCATTAGTAGGTTTCATCTAAAGTCCTTATATTATAATTATTGCAAGGTTAGCTATTTCATAGTTAGTAATCTAAAAAAGAATTGAAAAGCGATATGTATTTATAGTGGCAGAATACTTGTTGAGCTTAGGCGCTACTACTAGAATTTTCTACGCCTATCTTTGAGTTTTAAAAAAGGCAAAAATTGCACAGGTATAGCGTATTTAAATGAAGTTGTTTTTACGTGCTTTGGCAAAAATCAACCTTGAGATTGGCAAAAATATCTTACATTATGGCTGAATTTTGAAATACAATGGACAAACCAAATGGATTAATGTGTTTATTATCTTAATTAGGTGTTGATTGAACTCCCTCGTTTACGTTGACTCTAGTACACCAGTTACCAATTTTGGTAGCTGGTTTTTTTTAATTTCCAATCTATCAATCACATTAACCTGCTTTTCTCTGAGTTCTCATTTCATTTTTCCATCGATATGCCTCTAAATCATGAGCGAAAACCAGCCCTTAACCATCAGGTTTTAATTGAAATTTTATGTATTTATTTCTGTCCAGATTCAAGATTTAAATCGCATAGTGAGTATTAAATACAAACGCACTGAAGTCATTGAAAGCTTCCTGACTGGTCAGCAACAATACCAACTAGAGAGTTGCAAAAAATGACACCATTAAGGGCAATTTAGCGCATTTTGCTGGCCGTTGTTTCTTGTATGATTAATTTAAACACTGGGAGATAGTTATGAATTACTTTTTGGCAATCGATATAGGTGCTTCTAGTGGAAGGCACTTATTAGGTCATATTGAAAATGAACAAATAGTGCTTGAAGAAATATACCGTTTTGAGAACAAACTTGCATCTGTCGACAATCAGTTATGTTGGGAAGTCGATAAGCTATTTAGCCATATTATTAAGGGGCTAAAGCAATGTGTTTTTTTGGGGAAAATACCTAAAAGCATCGGTATTGATACCTGGGGTGTCGATTTTGTTCTTCTTGATAGTGATGATAACGTTATAGGTAACACAGTTTCTTATCGAGACAGTCGTACTAAAGGTGTTATGAATGACGTCTGCGATCAAGTTGGACATCGCGAAATATATCGTAAAACAGGCATTCAGTTTATGGAGTTTAACACTCTGTATCAGATGAGCTCTGTGAATTCAAAAAATAAGCAAGCAGCACGTTCTTTTTTGATGATCCCTGATTATATTAATTATCTCCTAACTGGTGTGAAAGCCAATGAGTATACCAATGCAACCACAACTCAAATGTTGAACGTTGATAGTGATGATTGGGATAGAGACTTGTTGGAAGTATGCGGTATTAGTAGAGATATTTTTTCTAAGCCTCAATATCCAGGTCATCGTCTTGGCAATCTGAAGTCAACAATACAAGAAGCGGTCGGATTTGACTGTGAAGTCGTGTTGCCAGCAACACACGATACCGCGTCTGCATTTATCGCGAGTGTTCTCGATCTAGATGATGATGGGGTGATTCTGAGTTCTGGAACCTGGTCACTATTAGGTACCGAGCTTGATAAGCCGATAGTCTCCGATATATCTCGTGAAAGTAATTTCACCAATGAAGGTGGATATAACAAGCGATATCGATTTTTGAAGAACATCATGGGACTTTGGATAGTTCAAGAAGTCTCAAGGATGCTGGATTACAAGTACTCCTACGCGGAGCTAGCTGATCTTGCTCGAGAGGCGAGTCATTTTAAATCCGTCATCGATGTAAACAATGAACGCTTTTTTGTCAGCGAAAATATGATTGAAGAAATTAGCGATTATTGTAAAGAAACAGGGCAGGACACCCCCCAAACAACGGGTGAAGTCTGCATGTGTGTTTATCGAAGTCTGGCTAGATCTTATAACCAGTATATTGAAGAACTTGTCAGTGTTACCGGTAAAAAGGTAGATAAAATTAATGTTATTGGCGGAGGTTGCAAGAACCTGTTGTTGAACGAGCTTATTGAACAGGAAACCAATAAAGAAATTATTGTCGGTCCAGTGGAGGCGACTGGAGTGGGAAATATCATTGTACAAATGTTATCCATGGGTGAAATTGCCCATTTAAAACAAGCAAAAAACTATATTAGAAACAGCATTTAATTAGGAATTATCATGGAACAGAGTTTAAAAGATAGATACGAACTGAGTAAATCACTTTACGCTAAATGGGGCATTGATGTAGATGCTGCGCTTGAGAAATTGAAGGACGTTAAAGTCTCTATTCACTGTTGGCAGGGCGACGATGTTACGGGTTTCGAGGAAGCGGCTCATGAACTGTCTGGTGGTATCTCCGCCACTGGTAGTTACCCAGGTAAAGCGACGAATGCTCAAGAGCTACGTGCAGATTTAGACAAGGCACTGAGCCTTATCCCTGGTAAGCATAAAATTAACCTCCATGCCTTATATGCAGAGACACATGGTGTGGCAGTTGATCGCGATGAGTTAAAGCCAGAGCACTTTGCAGGCTGGGTTGAATGGGCGAAAGAGCGCGACCTCGGCTTGGACTTTAACCCAAGCTTGTTCTCTCACCCAAATGCAAGTGAAGGTTTGACGTTGTCTCACCCTGATAAAGAGATCCGTGATTTTTGGATTAAGCACTGTATTGCTTCTCGTAAGATTGGCGAATACTTCGGTAAGGAATTAGAGCAAACTTGCCTAACAAATATTTGGATTCCAGACGGTTATAAAGATACCCCAAGTAATCGCTTTGAACCGCGCCAGCGCCTAAAAGAGTCACTCGATGAGATCTTCGCGGTAGACGTTGATGAGCAGTTTAACAAGGATTCGGTAGAGTCAAAGGTATTCGGTATTGGTGTTGAATCCTACACGGTTGGTTCGCATGAGTTTTATATGGGGTACGCGATTGCGAACAATAAACTTTGCTTGTTAGACAATGGCCACTACCACCCGACGGAGTCAGTTGCTGACAAGATTTCATCTATGTTGATTTATCAAGATGAGCTTGCTTTGCATGTGACTCGCCCTGTTCGTTGGGACAGTGATCATGTCGTAACGCTAAACGATGAAGTTAGAGAAATTGCAAAAGAGCTGGTTCGTACTGATAGCTTGGATAACGTTTACCTTGGCCTAGATTTCTTTGATGCCAGTATCAACCGCGTAGCCGCTTGGGTATTGGGCACACGCAATATGCAAAAAGCACTGCTTGAAGCCATGCTTATGCCGCATGACAAGTTGACTGAGTTGCAAAATGAAGGTGATTTCACTCAGCGCCTAGTTCTAATGGAAGAGCTAAAAACCTACCCAATGGGTGATATTTGGAACTACTTCTGTGAGTCAAACGATGTACCAGCAAATGAAGATTGGTTTAGAGCGGTCGAACTATACGAACAAGACGTTTTGTTTAAGCGAGGCAAATAATGGATAAGTTAGCATTTATACAAGAGTTTAAAAAAACGACCCAGGATGCCTGGCTAAAAGGGTGGCATGAGCGTAATGGTGGCAACTTGTCCTACCGTTTGACTGAATCCGAAGTCGAACAAGCTCGTCCATTTTTTGATGAGGCATCGCAATGGGCGGACATCGGCGTGACGGTCGCTAATCTGGCCAATGAATTCTTTATCGTTACAGGTAGCGGTAAGTACTTTCGAAACGTAGAAGTGTGTATTGAAGAGAATGCGGGAATCATTCAAGTATCAGAAGATGGTACTCAGTACAGAACTCTCTGGGGGCTTATTAATAACGCGAAGCCGACGAGTGAGCTACCAGCGCACCTTATGAACCACTCAGTTAAGTTTGACGTTACGGATGGTGCGCATCGAGTCGTTATGCATTCTCACACGACAAACTTAATCGCGCTTACTTTTGTCTTGCCACTTGAAGCTGAGATATTTACCCGTGAATTGTGGGAAATGGCGACCGAGTGTCCGGTGGTATTTCCTGCCGGTGTGGGTATTGTTCCGTGGATGGTACCTGGTGGCCGCGCTATCGCAGAGCACACGAGTGAGTTGATGAAAACGTATGATGTCGCTATTTGGGCTCATCATGGCACATTCTGTTCTGCAGAAGACCTAAGCCTAGCGTTTGGCCTGATGGATACGGCAGAGAAGGCAGCTGAGATACTCGTTAAAGTTCTTGCAATGGGTGGCAAGCGACAGACTATTCAACCGCAAGAATTTAAAGAACTAGAGTCTGCATTCAACGTTACGTTGAATGAAAAAGCACTGGCTTGAGGGGGCGTTAGGTGATTAGAAAAGCGTTTAAACTCAAAGTTAACCCCGGTCAGTTTGAAGAATACAAAAAGCGTCATGACAACGTTTTTCCTGATTTAGTTACGGTGCTTAAAGAAGCAGGTGCAAACAACTATTCCATTTTTCTAGATCAGGAGACCGGTTGTCTGTTTGGCTATGTCGAGTTAGAATCTATAGATAAATGGAACGACGTTTCAAAAACTGAAGCTTGTCAGAGATGGTGGCGTCATATGGAAGATATCATGGAGACGAATCCTGATAGCAGTCCAAAATCGACAGAGTTAACAGAGATGTTTTATCTAGCGTAATGACGATCAGCTAATGCTACGAAACAAATAAGTATCAAGAGGTAAATATGAACAAGCCGAACATCATTGTAATTTTTAGCGATCAACAGCGTTGGGATACGTTAGGTTGTTACGGTCAGGAACTGCCCGTGACCCCAAATCTCGATGAGCTTGCACGCGATGGTGTCATGTTCGAGAACGCATTTACAGTTAACCCTGTATGCGGCCCTACACGTTCGACAATGCAAACGGGGCTATATCCAACCGAAACAGGTTGCTTCCGAAATGACATCATCCTCCCTCAAGGTCAAAAAACCGTGGCTCACTTTCTTTCTGACGAGGGGTATAGCGTCGGTTACGTAGGTAAGTGGCACCTAGCCTCAAACAACACAGCTCATGAGGGCTTTGTTGTAGCGGCACCAACAGAGAGTTCAGGTGAAACGATCGACAACTGTTTCACAGCAATACCAAAACAATATCGCGGTGGTTATAAAGACTTCTGGGTTGCATCAGATATCCTAGAGGGTACCTCACATGGCTACGGTGGGCACATGTTTGACATCGATGGCAACAAGGTAAGCTGGGATGAAGATGTGTATCGTGCAGACTTTTTGACTGACTTAACTACCGATTACATCGGTAATTACCAGGATGAGAAGCCGTTCTTCTTGTTCTTGTCTTACCTAGAGCCGCATCATCAGAATGATCGTAAAACTTACGAAGGCCCACATGGCTCGCAAGAGAAATGGAGTAACTTCAAGGTGCCTGGAGATCTAGAACCATTTGTTGATGGTGATTGGGCTGAGGAGTACCCAGACTATCTAGGGTGTTGTCACAACCTAGACCAAAACGTGGGTAAAATCCGCCAAGCAGTGAAAGATAAAGGATTAGATGACAACACGGTCATCATCTATCTGAGTGATCACGGTTCTCACTTCAAGACACGTAACAGCGAATACAAGCGCTCATGCCACGATTCTTCGATCCGAATTCCATTTGTGATTTACGATCCACGAGCGAAAGCGGGTCAGGTAATTGACGATCACGCGAGTATTATCGATGTTGTTCCGACTCTGCTTAAGGCTGCTGGAATCAACGTACCGAGCTACATGCAAGGTCAACCGCTCCAAGATTTGTACATTGATAATGCCAAGAAAGACAATGTGAGCTTCATTCAGATCAGTGAGTCACAAATTGGCCGTGCCATTCGTACTGATACATGGACATACTCAGTATCGGCTCCGGACCAAAGTGGCTTGATTGAGAAAGAAAGTGCAGTTTATCAAGAAGAGTTCTTATATAACCTTGTAGACGATCCTAATCAGTTAGAAAACCTAATTGCTAACGAGGATTTGAAACCGGTTAAAGAGAAACTAAGACAACTTCTTCTTGACGAGATCTATCGCATTGAAGGAACGAAACCCGAAATTCTAGAAGCCTAATTTTTAGAGGCATAGTTTTTCGAAGCCTAGTTTTTAGAAACATAGTCATCGCGTAAATTATCGCTAGTATGCTAAAAGATAAAGTCCATAGTGTCGCCACTATGGACTTTTTTGTTTTCTAACCCTAAACCACCTTCTAGGAAGGTGGTGATCGTTCATTAGGGCTTTGCCCGAAGGACGCTCATGTTCAAGATATCCAAGTTTGTAACCAGCAAATCAAGGAGAAAAAGAACATGAGCAGATACGAATCCGCTTCGCACGTATATTACAGGTGCCAGTACCACATAGTTTGGACGCCGAAGTACCGACTCAAAATACTCAAGGGTAACTTGGGCAAAGAGCTGTACCGAAGTGTCTACATTTACAGCAACATGAAAAACTGCAAGGTTGTAGAGTTGAACGTTCAAGTAGATCACATCCACTTGGTTGTGAGGATGCCACCAAGTTTGAGTATTTCAAAGTATATGGGATTTGTTAAAGGACGGACAGCGATAAGGCTGTTCAACAAATTTCCGTATTTAAGAAAGCAAAAGTTATGGGGCAATAAGTTTTGGCAGCGTGGCTATTTTGTTGATTCGGTAGGAATGAACGAAGAAATAATCCGAAGATATGTCAGGCATCAAGATCGTGTGGGAAAGGAAGAAGAAGAGCGTCAGATGCATCTAGGGTTGAATAACTAAAAGTTAGCCCCCTTCTAGGGGGCCATTCAAAGCCACCTGCTCAGCAGGTGGATTTTTACTACCGAGCTTTTTAGTCTATTCGCCCGGTTACTTTGTCTTCTCAATAATTAACTATCACCCGACGTCATTTAAGCGCAACAGCGCTTAAATTTCTTACCACTGCCACATGGGCAGGCGTCATTTCTACCCACCCTCTCCGTCGGTTTATTTGAAAACTGCTCCATAATCTTGGCTGGTGATTGGCCACTTTTGATCAGCTTTGCCATGTAAGCCATCGCATGCTGAGAATGGTCGAAGAAGCTAAAGTATCCTTGACACAAATAGTTATGGTCGAGTTCACCTGTTGGTCCAGGCAAAAAGCGGTGTTTCGGGCAACCACCATGGCAGGCGAATCGGTATCGGCATGACAGACACTTACTATTCAGTTGTTTAGACTTATTGAGTCCGAAATTAATCGCTTCGTCGCTATTGTTCATCGACTGGATTGTACGGTCGTGGATATTGCCAAGTTTATACTCTGGGTAGACGTAGTGGTCACATTGAAATAGGTCACCATTCGCCTCGATAGCAAAGGCATGTCCACACCTTGGTGAAAACACGCATATAGGACTCGGTTGCCCTAGCCAGGTCGTTAAAGTGGTATCAAATTGCTGAACAAATACTCGTCCTACATCTTTGGTGACCCAGTAATCGAAGATAGTATTTAGGAACTGGCCGTACTCATCGGGTTGGACCGACCAAGGGGTGACCTTGCCATCTTTCTGATCTGGGTTAACCAACCAGGTATCGTTTGTTAGCAGGTCGGATTCTTGTCGCTCTACCAAAGGAATGAACTGAATGAAGTTCGAACCAATGCTTTTTAAGTACTGATATACCTTAAGAGGGTGTTTGACGTTCTTATCGTTGACGACGGTAAGAGTATTAAATTCGACACCATGTTTTTTTAATAACTCGATCGCATCAATAACTTTGCTATGGGTACCTCTGCCGCTCGTGTTGGTGCGATAGGCATCATGAAGATCCTCTGGCCCATCAATGGAAACACCAATCAAAAAGTCGTTTTGTTTGAACAGCTCACACCATTCGTCGTTAATCAAAATTCCATTAGTCTGAAAGCCGTGTGAGATCTTTTTGTTGCCCCGATAACGTTCGCACAACTCCACTACGGTGCGATAAAAGTCTACGCCGAGTAGTGTTGGCTCTCCTCCTTGCCAAGCAAATTGAACGGTATCGCCCTGCTGCGCATCGATGTATTGCTGAATAAATACCTCAAGCGTTTCCTCATTCATACGCCAGTTCTTTTGTCTATCTGGATAGAGTTTCTCTTTCTCTAGATAAAAGCAGTAGTCACAGTCGATATTACATACCGAGCCGGATGGCTTAGCCATAACATGACAGTTGGTAATTTGGTTCATTGTAGTTTTCCTATGAAGACTTCAGATAGCATGGTTAAGGCGTAGGCTGCTGCTAACAGCATTATTATTATTGAAGTAAAAAACTTGATCACTTTCCCGTGGGAGAGAGAACACATGACGGCAACCAGCATTGCCGTTGCACCACATAGATAAATGAGAGTGGTATCTTGAGTGATCGACACCTTTATTAATACTACACCGATGGCAAATAGGACTAACTCTGTCCGTAGCCAAGACAAGGCGGTACGTTCTAACTGCAGACCATTTACCGTACTCATAGAGTGATGGCCAACGCGATGATGAAGGTAAGCAACAAAATGGTGCCACTAATAATCTTCATGTTCGATGTGTATTGGAGCTCTTGGTTTAATCTCATCGCTTGCTCGTTGCGAGACCATCGTCGGTAAGCATAGATCCCAACAGCGCCTGAGCAGAGACACAGGAAACAAGACAGCAACAGTCGCACTAATGGGTTTGCAAGCTCTGGAGTCAGTTGGTCAAGAGCAATGGCGCCGGCTAACAAGGCGAGCGATGTTCTAATCCACGCCAGATAGGTTCTTTCGTTGGCAAGTGAAAAGCGATAATCCGGAGCGCTCCCTTCTTCACGCCATGGTGATTTCTTTGATCTAAGCTTTTTCATTTAACGCATTCCTGGACATCCAATGAGTGCTCGTCAGTTTTGATAGATCGAGCGGGTGGGGGTTGCGATGGTGTTTGCAAAGCACACCGGCTTGTTTGAGTGATTTACAAAAACGAATCACAGTCGTGATGTCGGTAGCACTGTATTCGCTAATTTCGCGATAGGTCCAAGGGTAGTGGGGGTAGTGCTTAAAGAAGTGCTGTATCGCATCGATGATCCTGTTTTTTAGCGTTGAAAGCACTAAATTGAACGAGACGTCGCTCGGCTTCGCCCAACTCTTGACATACCTCGGTTGTGAGGGCTTTGGTTAGTGAGGGGGACAGGTGTTGCAAGTCTTCAAAAGAGTGGACATTCACCCGACTGACAACACTGTCTTCCATTGCCCTTGCCGTTGCGGGATAGCGCTGACAGGTAAATAGAGAGCGATACCCAAAATACGAGCCCTTCCCATACAATCTTAGTAACGATTCTTTTCCGGTTTCTGCTACCTGGTAAAGGCCTATAAATCCACTTTCAACACGATAGAACCCAGATGCTTTGCCGTGGCTAAAGTAGACGGCCTCTCGCTTTCCAACGGTAAGTCTACTGGTCATTTCTTTCAGCGATGTTGGTATCGGTATTGTCATAGTGCCGTCATTGCGTGCTACTGGAAGGGTTAGTGTACTGCAAAAAAAACACACGAAATATGATCAGCGCCATAAATCAAACACTAATTGGTACGTTAGATTGAATTTATTAAAAAGGTGTTTTGTTTTACTCGCTTAAGGAGATGGTTTATGCCATTTTATGAGTTGTTGACGAACGTGTGGTCTGCTGATGCAGTGGTATTGAAGCTGATTTTGGGAAGCATATTTGGTTTGTGTTTGGGACTAACGGGCGTTGGCGGAGGCGTGCTGTTAATACCCATGTTGCAGTTATTTTGTGGTATGTCTCCGGTGTTGGCGGTAGGCACCGCAAGCATGATTTCAGCGATGGTAAAAATCAACGCTTCCCTAGTACACATAAAAGCTCGTAACGTATCTTGGAACAAGATAGCGCTACTTTTTGTTGGGGCGGTTCCGGTTACCTTGATGGTTACTCAGTTAGTCGTTTATTTCAGCACACATCCGTTTTACTCACAAAAGACAGAGCAGATGGTCGCTTGGCTGGTGACTACTGTGATGGTTGGTTCCTTGATTTCCGTGTTCTCTAAATACAGAAGCTCGTCTAAGGTCAGGCAGGGCATGACTTGTGAACCTAAAACGAACACTAAAAAGGCGATTGTCTCTGGTATGTTTTGTGGTTCCGTTTTGGGCTCAACAGGCGTTGGTGGGGGCGTTTTGCTTCTCCCTGTCCTCAACAATGTGCTGCATGTGGATATTAAGAAAGCTGTTGGCTCTTCCGTAGTGTTGGCATTGTGCCTATCTGCCATTGCTGCGGCAGGTTATGCGAAAGGTGGGCAGTCAGATATTCATACTGCAATCCTGTTTTTCATCGGCTCATTTCTTGGTGTTCCTGTGGCTGCTCATTTGATGAAACGCATGTCCGAACGCCACGTTTATTCAGCGACCATGATCGTTATTTTGGTCAGTTTGATTGCGTATCTCACGCTTTAGATATCGAGCCTAGAATTTGCTTTAAGTCTCTATCGCTGATGAATCAGCGCTCTAAAAGTTTGTGGTCGAGTTTCAATAATCAACCTGTGATTATTTGTAAATATATAGTTGTTAATTACAAGGAATAAATATGGCTTTTACTTTGGCACTACCAAAAATCAATATTTCAGGGGAACATGCGATCAATGAATTAGTTGGTCATTTAGTCTCGAAAGAGGTTGGAGACGGCTTCATTATCGCGGACAATGCGTTGAAGGAACTGGGTTTACTTGAGCCGCTGATTACTGCTCTTAAAGAGTCCAACTTATCGTTCACTTGCTTCACCGATACCGTTCCAAACCCTACAGTCGAAGTGGTTGATAAAGCGTATCAAGCCTACAAAAAGTCCGGTGCCAACTACATTATTGGTTTTGGCGGTGGTAGCGCTATTGATACCGCAAAGGCAGTAAAAATCCTGACCGCAAATCCACAACCCATCACTCTCTATACAGGGGTGAACAATGTAAAGAATCAAGGCGTACCGCTATTTGCTATCAATACTACGGCAGGCACAGCTGCAGAGGTGACCAGTAATGCTGTCATTACCGATGAAAAGAGTAAAGTGAAGTGCGTAATTATCGATAGTAATATTATTCCGGATATTTCGGTTAATGACCCTAGCATTATGGTTGGTTTACCCGCGAACGTCACAGCAGCAACGGGTATGGATGCTCTGACGCATGCGATTGAAGCGTACGTTTCAGTGGGTGCGCACACCTTAACTGATCACTCTGCGTTAGAGTCTGTTCGCGTGATCAGTCAATACTTACCTCATGCTGTCGAAGATGGTTCAAATATCGAAGCGCGAGAGAAAATGGCCTTAGGCCAGTTCCTTGCGGGTATGGCATTTAATAGCGCTGGATTGGGTATGGTTCACGCCATGGCCCACCCAGCTGGTGCACATAAAAACCTACCGCACGGAGTCTGCAACGCGATTCTCTTACCATTAGTGTGTGAGTTTAACCGGCCACATAAAATAGAGAAGTTTGCTAAGCTGGCTGTTGCTCTAGGGTCTAACACTGATGGGATGTCTGAAGAGCAGGCGAGTATTGAAGCTGTAAAGGCTATACGTGAACTCAGCTCGCGTGTTGGAATTCCCGCTGGATTTGGCCAGTTAGGTGTCACAGAAGAAGACGTAAAAGCCTGGGTGGATAGTGCATTGGCAGATCCATGCGCTGGAGGAAATCCCGTCAGCATGACACCTGACGATGTGCTTGCTTTGTACATCAAATCACTTGGGTAACTTAACACCATTCAGTTGATTATTTGAGCTCGTCATTCAAGATGAGCTCATTTGTTTACAACGTTTGGTAAGATCCTAGAGGAAATCATGTTCGTGATAACCACTGTTGAAGCGATGCGTATCTGTCAATTAGAAAGGTGAACCGCGCTTAGTTATTTGAACTCATACTCTATGCAAAATTTGCCCTCAAAATTACCAAAAATTATCATTTCACTTAGCAAGTATAGATTGTAACTTTACTATGTTGGTTTTAATTGATTGTGAAATTAGCTCTCAAATGAAAAATTGGTGACTCATGAACTACATAGAATAAGTTGATTTTTCTATGTTTATATGTCGCCGATTTATTGATTTGAGACTTTATGAATAATGTTCGAAAAAACGGACAAGTTAGAATAAATTACGTTGAAATAAAATAGATGAAAGGGAAGAAACATGATTGATATAGCAATCGTACTGGTTTACTTTGGCTTCCTTGTGGCAATTGGGGTCTTATTCAAATCCTTTAGTAACTCCACAAGTGATTATTTTCGTGGGGGCGGCAAAATGCTGTGGTGGATGGTGGGTTCCACATCGTTCATGACGGCTGTTAGTGCTATGACGTTCACTGGTCACATGGGCAAAGCGCTAACTGGAGGATTTGCAGTTGCAACAACCGTTTTTTATGCAAACGCTCTAGGTTATTTATGTAATTACCTGTTTTTTGCGGCAAAAGCGCGTCAAATGCGAGTAGACACCCCACTAGAAGGTGTGCGTATGCGATTGGGACCCGTTAATGAGCAGGTTTTCACATGGGCTAACGTACCTTTAAGCGTTCTTCAGGCTGCGATTTGGATTAACGCACTTGCAGTGTTTTGCAGCGCAGTAATTGGCCTTCCCCTAGAGTTGACCATAGTCGTAGCAGGTTCGGTTGTGTTGTTTATGTCTCTTGTTGGTGGTAGCTGGGCTGTTATCGCATCCGATTTCATGCAAATGATTATTCTAACCACAATGACCCTGGTGACAGGTGCTGTGGCGATTTGGAAATCTGGTGGTTTAACACCGTTGCTTGAGGCAGGTCTGCCTGAGCAGCCATTCATAGGTGACGGATACAACCATGCGTACTTGTTTGTTGGTTGGTTTATCTTCATGTTCATTAAACAGTTCTTTAGTACCAACAATATGGTGGATTCGTATCGATATATCGCGGCAAAAGATACCAAAAATGCTCGTAAAGCGGCAATTCTAGCGGGTACGCTAATGCTTATTGGTCCACTTTTATGGTTTGTACCTGCTTGGTATGTGGCAGCACATTATCCGGATACAAGCACTTGGGGCTTAGCTGGTTTGGGTAACAAAGTAGCCGATGCGACCTATTTCATGTTTGTAAGTCGTGAAATGCCAGTGGGCATGGTTGGCTTGATGCTTGCTGCTATGTTTGCTGCAACCATGTCTTCTATGGATTCAGCGTTAAACCGAAATGCAGGTATTATTCTCAAGAGTGTATATCAACCATACTTTTGCAAAAATCACTCAGAGTCGCACCTCATTTTTGTGAGTAAATTACTCACGGCTCTATTTGGTATCATCATCATTGTTTCAGCACTGTTCCTAACGTCATTGAAAGAGTTTGGTCTGTTTGACTTAACGATGTTAGTGAGCACACTAATTGGCTTCCCAATCCTTATTCCATCTATTATGTGCTTCTTTGTGAGAAAGACGCCAGACTGGGCAGGATGGGGTACAGTTATCGTGGGTATGTGTGTTTCAGGGTTTATTGCCTTTGTTCTTACACCCGAAGCTTTGCAATCGATTCTTGGTTTAGACCAACCACTTACGTCTCGTGAATACACAGAAATGAAGTCAGTAACGTTAGGTCTGATTGGACACATGTCGATTACATTACCGTTCTTTATTTGTTCTCAGTTCTTCTACAAGGGCTTACCCGCGAAACGAGAGGCTGAAGTTAAGCAATTCTTTACTAATGTGGATACCGAAGTTGTCGTTGAAGACACTATTGAAAGTGTTGCAATGGATAACAAACAGAACAATGTGCTAGGTAAGATGGTGCTTATTGCATCTGTGTTTATTGTATCTTTAGCATTAGTTCCCAACCCACTGTGGGGAAGAATGTTGTTTGTCATAATCGCAGCGATTCTAGCTCTAATTGGTACTTTGTTAGTTAAGTCTGAACGTAAACTAGATAGTACAAAAGTAACTAAAGCGTCAGCAATCGCCTAGATATAAAAGAATACTAAAACCCTTAATGAGCTAACTCTCGTTAAGGGTTTTTTAGTTTATGGTGAACCATAAATGACTTATAAATTATGAACTAAAATATCATAGGCAAATGATGACACTACTAGAGGCAATAAATAACCTTGTCGAATTACTATTTACTTCAAATGATTAATTAACTAGGAAAGGTGGACGCCTTCCTTTTTATAGCACCAATAGAAATATTCATATAAATAGTAACTGAAATAAGATGAGAGAAATTCATGAACCTCAATCATTTATCAAAAAAACTACCCTTTCTGATCCTTTCCTTAGTCTCTAGCGCCGCAATCGCCGAAGACTGTATTTCTGCTCCGATAAACCCCAAGGGTGATTCAAGCAAACTCCAAGCTGCGCTCCAACAAGCGACCAATACAGGCTCTGAACTGGTGCTTACGGGCACGTATTACATCAGTCAGGATACAAAAGTTTATTTGAGGAACGATCTTAAAGTAGATGCTAGTGAGGCTAGTTTTATTGCTACGGAGCAGTTGGATGGGGATATGTTTAGCTTCGATACGCATTCGTCAAAATCGGATGAGTGTGGCGGTGTGAGCGTACTAGCGAACTTCGATTGGACTGGTGGTACGTTCAATATGTCAAAAGCCAAGGTTTCTACTGTTGTTCCTCTTCGTCATAAGACCCCGGAAGGAAGAGAAGGAACAAAGCAGACAGCAGATGCGCTCTCAATTCGTGGTGCGACAAGCTCAGGTAAGAGCAAACTAAATGAACTACTCATAGAGAATATTGTTTTCATAGGCACTCAAAATGATACGGATCCTTACTACTTAGCGGGTGGAGATAGTGGAATTCTCATGACGGGAGCACTAAAGGCAATCATTAGAAACAACAGCTTCTTTGGCGTTCGTGATGCAGCAATCTATGTCTCTGCTGGGGGCGAGTCCGGAGAGTATGGAGACCACTTCACGCTCGTCAATAACTACGTAGAAAGAGCCTATGATGGCATAACTAGTAAACGAGGCGCTGATAATATCAAAATGCAAAACAATGTTATGAACGATGTCGTTGTAGGTCTGAGTATCAAAAGAGTGTATGACGGTTGGACTGCAACTAACGTGAATATCTCTGAAAATAGTGTGTCAAACTCAGTAAGACCCATCAGTGTCGAGCGTGCTAACGATGTGGTGATAGACAGTAATCGCATCGATAACCTTGGTTCGATTGTTGCCGACTCTCCTACGCCGACAAACAAGTATGGAAAACAATACGAAGGTATTGCGCTCAATGGGGTTCAGGGCAGTAATCGTGTGACAAAAAATATAATAAACGGAATCACGCAAGACGGTTCACGGGAGAAAGACACAACGACATGGGGTATCGTCCTTCGTCCGGAGGATGGTAGAGAAACGACGAATGTTGTTATCGAGGATAATAGCTATTCTAGACTCGATAAGTGGGTGAATAGAATATCGCTTTAGTTAGCATTTAGGAGAGCCTCTCTTTTTCGGAGTGGCTCTTCAAAATGTGTGATCATTATAAAGCTCAAACGCTATACAGGGTAATGATGATACCCGAGGTTCTTGGAAATGTTACGAGCAGCATGTTGTAATGAGTTGAGGTAATCGTGTTTTCTTTTTTCATCAAATCGATTAGTCGGAAAAGAGATTGAAATCGCTGCGACAGCTTCTCCAAATCGGTCAAACACAGGCACAGCGACGCATCGTAACCCCGGTTCTTGCTCCTCAATATCTTCCGCATAATGTTGATGCTTGACCCAATCTAGCTCAGCCAGGAGTTGCTCAACATTTTTAAGTGTTTTGTCTGTGTGAGCTTTGAATTCCACAGTAGCGAGAAGCCTCCTGATCTCGGGCTCAGATTGGTAGCTCATGAGAACCTTGCCAATTGCGGTGCTGTAGAGAGGGTTTCGTCGACCAATTCTTGAATGCATTCGAAAGCGATATTCTGAATCTATTTTGTGAAGGTAAATAATTGCGTCTTCATCAATGGCTCCCAAGTGAACAGTTTCATTAAAGGCACTGCATACAACTGTCATTTCCTTATTTGCAGCGTCGATTAAATCAACATGCTCAAGCGCTTTTGAACCAAGCTCAAATAGCTTCGATGTTAATAGGTACTTATCTTCCCCTCTTTTTTGATGCACAAATCCTAAACTTCTCATTGTTTGTAAAAAACGCAAGGTCGTCGCTTTCGACATTCTCAATTGTTTTGAGAGGTCAGTTAGACAGGTCTCTTTTTGGTCAGCCAAGGCAGAGACGATAGTGAACACCTTTAGTACTGAAGAGACAGCTCCAGGTTGGGTTGTTTTGTCCATTTCATGCCCTCTGTATTGGTTAACTCATAGAATAATCAAATATTGTCTTTCGAACTCTATAGTCTAATTTTGATGAACAATAGTTTTGAATTTAAGGCTGAGTTTTGCAGTCTTGACGGGCATATTTAGTACTGGTCTTTATGCGTTTGACCTAACTGGTGAATGCTCATAGGGGCGTTACGTTTGGATGTGTCTCTATGTGATCACTAAGCGACTTGGGTATAAATTTTTGATCAAACTTTATTGTCAAGCTATGACCTGTAGTTCGTGCAGTCTAATACAAAAATGATCAATCTATAGATATTAGTATCGTCATTGAAAGGCTAAAAGCTTAGTTTTTTGATCAGACTTTATTGTCCCCCGACAGAAAGGCAGCATAGAGAAATCTATGCTGCCTTTTTTGCTTGGAAGGCTATTTATGAGCTAGGTAAGCTAATATTTGGCTTACTGCCACATCACCAAAATCGCCGCAATAGACAGTAAAATCAGTGCGGTAATGTCCTTGCGAGCGACGCTTTGCCCCAGCCAAAAATAAGAAATCAAGATCATAAAAATGACTTCAACTTGTCCTAGGGTCTTTACGTAAGGAACTGCCTGCAATGACATTGCACTGAACCAACCGAGAGACCCAATAACGCTAGCGAGGCTTGTCAATATTACTAGCTTGGGCTTCTTGAACATCTGCACTAAGGTGTGACGCTCTCGCAGCAATAAGAAGCTGGTAATGATGATTGTCTGGAGCGAGATGACCAAAAACAGTACCCATGCAGCACTGTGGGGAAAGGGAAGTCCGATGCTCAAGCTTGCTTCTCGAACCCATAGTGACGTCAGTGCAAATGCGGTACTGCAGGACATACCCAAAAAGAAAATTTTTGGTGACAGGCTTCGCCAGCCCGATGAGCTACTCATAAGCAGAACACCCAGAGTGCCAATCAAAACGCCAATCCAACCGGTGACCGATAATACCGTTCCAAAAAAGAGGACACCGAGCACTGCCGATACAGGCGCCTCACACTTGGCCAATCCAGCCCCGACAGCATAGTTCTCCAACTTAAAAAGCAGCACCATTAATCCGGTGGCGAGTATTTGCATTAGTGCTGCAGCAATAATGTAAAACACGAACTCTCCCGAGAAAGTGGGAATAGCGACAGGCTGCCATTGATAAAGCGCAAAAAGATAAAGCAACGCGATTGGTCCTGCCCACAGAAAACGAGCAAGAGTCACACCAGCGACACTCATAGTGCCGCTGAGTTTGCTTTGAAAGGCGTTACGCCAAGACTGGCTAAATGCAGCAAGGAGAGTAAAGGCTATCCAACTGAAAGACATTATGGTTCCGGTGAATGTTTAAGCAGATGATTATGTTAGCAAATGCCAATGAGTTAAAGAACCAGTGAAAGACGGGGTATCAAAAGGATATGCTCCAGAGCTAGCGGAACATCAGTAATAGTGCTCTCCACGTTTAAGTGAAAAGCACTATTATCTTTAAGTCTCGGGACATTCAAATTAGCGCATGATATTCGTCATTTTTTGTAGATCTTGCCGTCATTGATTTCAGCGCGCTTTGCGTTGGCTCTCGTTCTCACCTCATAAAGCATGAAGGTGTTCCTATCGCGAGTCCATGGTTGTCCTGAATTCGCATCGTAATCGGAGGGCATTTCATAGCCAGCCGGAGCAAACGCCTCTAGCCCTGCCTCTCTTGCGGTATTGACCGCTCTCAAGTTGTGTTCGTAAAACGCTAGGACAATGGTTTTACCCATTTTTTCAAAACCGCCTGCTTGTTTAACTGCGTCAAGCGCTACTCCGGTTGTGTTCAAATAAATGAGCTCACCACCTTCGTTTACGGTGGGGTAGATTGGAAATAGTTTATCCTTTGCAACTCTATCTCCTATCTGCTGGGCGATTTCCCACTGTGCATAAACAGGCTTTCCTGTCTCCTTATGAAGCTCTACAGCAAGATCGGCCAATTGACCATTCATAGGCCCCGGAATCTGGTTGCCATTCTGGGCGTGTCGATTACCAAAAGCGAAAGCTAGAATGCTATCCGCTTCTTTTATATCGAGAGTTTCTGCGCGCCAAGTGAGCACATCCTCAATCAAAAATTCAGACAGCAATTTCGCAGCTTGTGGATCTTTGAGCTGCTCAACCAATCTAGCCTCCATCGCCATTTGTAATTGTTCATCGGTAAGTTGTGGTTCTGCTGCATTCGCGATAACAGATGCTGCCATTAGGCCTGCGAATAAGGTCGTTTTTATCATCTTCATAGAACTGCCTCCGATTTTTCGTGTTAGATATTTATGGTTCGGCTTAAGTGTAGATTCGTGAATCTGTGAGAACAAAAAAACACCAACTAAAAACCAAGATTAGTTAGCAAAACACCCTTCTATATCCTTAACTTTAAAAGAGGTTTGTGATTAAAGGCTGAGAGTATGACTGAGAAAAAGCGAAGCAGTGGAAATGAAACCAAAACTGAGTTATCGAAAAATGTATCAAAGCGTCCGAATGAAGCTAAGCCCAAGAAGAAGCAACGGGCAAAGCGTCGACTTTTTAATACGTTAAGATATCAGGTAGGCGTTCCGCCGACATTGGCTCTTATATTACCTTCTCTTGCTAAAGCCAGTGACGACATTGGAGATAACGGCGAGATTGTTGAAAATAGCGCTCTCACGCAAAAAAACACAGGGCCTCAAGAAGATACTAAGAACTCTGAGTCAGTTTTTAAGGCTACGTCTTCTCATGAGCATGAAGACATCGTCGCGGAAAGTCATAATAAAACAGATCAAACCCATCACGCTTTACCAAGTCGCCATCTAGCATTACACCACTACCCAATGCATGCATATACATCGCATCATATTTTGAATCAGTCAGGCATAAAGTCACAAGATAATACTCATCCTATCGGCGCAGCCCCATTTGTTGTCTCTAGCGAAAAAGTAGAACACTCTCATAAAACTAATAAACCGGATCACATTCATTCCGCACCCCAAATGTCAGGGCAATCGCAAAACGTAAAAGAGGATGGTGCTGTCTATCATGGGCATATGAAAGCGACCGATGTTGACCGCGATGCTTTAACTTATTCTATCTCCAATTCAATCGACGGCTTGTCGTTCAATTCCGATGGCAGTTATACCTTTGACCCGAGTCATGCCTCTTATCAGCATTTAGCAAAAGGGCAGACTGAGGTGGTTCAAACCACAGTGACTGTCACTGACAGTGCTCGGGGAACGCATAGTGAAACATTGCAGTTTCAAATCACGGGTACGAATGATGTAGCCAAAATAACTGGGCAATTCAGTGGCACCTTAACAGAAGATCACAATGTTGACAGTTCTGGTCTAATGCACGTCCATGGAAAGGTGGATGTGGTCGATGTCGATCAGGGAGAGTCTCATACAGTGCCTGAGGTCCTTCAGGGTAAATTTGGTGTACTAGATATAGATTCAGACGGGCATTGGCACTATCAAGTAGACAATTCTCTGCCTGCTATTCAACAGCTTGCTTCCGGCAATAGCATCACAGAGCAAATCGCAATCCACACGGTAGATGGAACCAGTCAGCTTATAGAGATTGTTATTGGAGGCACGTCAGATTCCGCGATCATTTCTGGTATAGACTCTGGTTCGGTGAAAGAAGACCTGAATGTCGTAAACGGGAGTGTTAAAACGTCTGGCGATTTATCTATATCAGATAGTGATCAAGGTCAGAATCATTTCCTATCACAAGCTTTGATAGGAAAATTTGGCACCTTGGCTATCGATGCCAATGGTCATTGGCAATATGAAGCCAATAATCAACAAACGGCACTGCAAGAATTAGCTAAAGGCTCTCGTCTACGTGAATCCTTTACTGTCTCTTCGGTAGATGGTACTCAGCATAATGTAGACATTCAGATAGATGGCACAAACGATTTGCCGGTGATGGCTGGCCAATCACAGTCAGTGAAAGAAGATGGCGCTGTCTTCCATGGTCAAATGGTGGGCACCGATGTTGACCATGACTTACTGACTTATTCTATCTCTAATCCAGTCGATGGCCTGACTTTTAATCCGGATGGCAGCTATTCGTTCGATCCAAGCCATGCGTCGTATCAGCATTTGGCAAAAGGTGACACCCAGGTTGTCACTACTATGGTTACCGTGACCGACACCGCTGGTGGTTCGCATCAAGAAGAACTCAAGTTCACCATTACAGGCACCAATGATTTGCCGGTGATGGCAGGCCAATTTCAGTCGGTGAAAGAAGATGGTGCGGTGTTCCAAGGTCAAATGGTGGGTACCGATGTTGACCAAGATTTACTGACATACTCGATCTCACATCCAGTTGATGGGCTGACGTTCAATCCAGATGGCAGCTATACATTCGATCCAAGTCACGCGTCGTATCAGCACTTGGCAAAAGGTGACACTCAAGCCGTGACTACAACGGTCACGGTAACCGATACAGCAGGTGGCACTCATAGTGAGGAGCTGAAGTTTACGATCGCAGGCACCAATGACTTGCCGGTGATGGCAGGCCAATCACAGTCAGTGAAAGAAGAGGGAGCCGTGTTCCACGGTCAAATGGTGGGCACCGATGTTGACCAAGACTTACTGACTTATTCTATCTCTAATCTAGTCGATGGCCTGACTTTTAATCCAGATGGCAGCTATTCGTTCGATCCAAGTCATGCGTCTTACCAGCAGTTGGCAAAAGGTGACACTCAAGTCGTGACCACCATGGTTACTGTGACCGACACCGCTGGCGGTTCGCACCGAGAAGAACTCAAGTTCACCATTACAGGCACCAATGATTTGCCGGTGATGGCAGGCCAATCGCAGTCGGTGAAAGAAGATGGCGCAGTCTTCCATGGCCAGATGGTAGCAACCGATGTTGACCAAGATTTACTGACGTACTCAGTCTCACATCCAATTGATGGCCTGACTTTCAATTCAGATGGCAGCTATACGTTTGACCCAAAACATTCGTCGTATCAGCATTTGGCAAAAGGTGATACTCAAGTCGTGACTACGACGGTGACGGTGACCGATACAGCCGGTGGTACTCACAGTGAGGAGCTGAAGTTTACGATTACAGGCACAAATGACATGCCTGTAATGGCAGGACAGTCTCAGTCTGTAAAAGAAGACGGAGCCGTGTTCCATGGTCAAATGGTGGGCACCGATGTTGACCATGATTTGCTCACCTACACCACTTCAAATCCAATTGATGGCCTGACGTTCAACCCAGATGGCAGCTATACGTTCGACCTAAGTCATGCGTCGTATCAGCATTTGGCAAAAAGGGAATACCCAAGTTGTCACCACCATGGTAACCGTAACCGATACGGCTGGTGGATCGCATCGAGAGCAGCTCAAATTCACCATCACAGGTACGAACGACTTGCCCGTGATGGCAGGTCAATCGCAGGCCGTGAAAGAGGATGGTGCGGTCTTCCACGGTCAAATGGTGGGTACCGATGTTGACCAAGACTTACTGACGTACTCTATCTCCAATCCAGTCGATGGCCTGTCATTCAACCCTGATGGCAGCTATACGTTCGATCCAAGTCATGCGTCGTATCAGCATTTGGCAAAAGGTGACACTCAAGTTGTGAGAACGACGGTTACGGTGACCGACACCGCTGGCGGTTCGCATCAAGAAGAGCTCAAAATCACCATCACAGGCACCAATGATTTGCCAAAGATGGCAGGCCAATCACAATCAGTCAAAGAAGATGGCGCAGTCTTCCACGGCCAGATGGTAGCAACCGATGTTGATCATGACTTACTGACGTACTCGATCTCAAATCCGATTGATGGCCTGACGTTCAATCCAGATGGCAGCTATACGTTCGATCCAAGTCATGCCTCCTACCAGCATTTGGCAAAAGATGACACCCAAGTTGTGACAACCATGGTGACGGTGACCGACAGCGCTGGTGGTTCGCACCGAGAAGAACTCAAGTTTACCATCACAGGCACCAATGATTTACCGGTGATGGCAGGCCAATCGCAGCCGGTGAAAGAAGATGGCGCAGTCTTCCATGGCCAAATGGTCTCAACTGATGTTGACCATGACTTACTGACGTACTCAATTTCTCATCCGATTGATGGTCTGACGTTCAATCCAGATGGAAGCTATACGTTCGATCCAAGCCATGCGTCTTATCAACATATTGGCTCTGGCGATAGTGAGGTGGTTAAGACTGTTGTGACAGTAACGGATTCTGCTGGAGGGCAAAGCCAGCAAGAGTTGTCATTTACAGTGCATGGAACCAATGATGCTCCGCATGTTTCCTCTAGTGTGACCCTACCAACGGGCGATGAAGATAAGCCGTATCTTATCCAAGCATCGAGTCTTCTTTCAAACGTTACGGATGTAGATACAAATGACTTAGCCAAATTGACGGTCGCTAATCTCGAAGCTCTTAAGCCTGACAGCACCCCTGCGGGAACCATTACAGATAATCACGACGGTACGTTTACCTTTACACCAGAGGCTAACTACAACGGCTCCGTTCACTTTTATTATCAAGTTAAAGACGCTCATGGTGGCGTGATGCTCGATCATGCGAGCACGTCTTTAAATGCGGTAGCGGATAATGCACAGATTAGCTACGCCGCGACCGATCAGCATAACTCTGGTGTAACTGAAGATAGAGGTTACATCGATACGCACGACAAGCTGCATTTTGAGGGCAAGCTGGATATTGTCGACCCAGATAAAGGTGAAGCAGAATTCGATATTAACTACGGACCGCAGACGTATACCGGTATTGGCTATGACACCAAGTTAGGCGGGCATATCTTACTGATGCGTGATGGGCGCTATGTTTACACTATTCGAGATCACCAGCCTCAGGTACAGTCTCTAAATGAAGGCGAGGTGCTCACTGATCAGTGCGTGGTTCGAGCAAAAGACGGTACCACGTTCACCATAGAAGTGAGCATACATGGTACCAATGATGCACCAACGCTAAGTGCTCAAACCCAGTCTGTAGTTGAAGACGGTAGCCGTCTGACTGGACAGATGCAGGGGCAGGATATCGACCACGGTGCGACGCTCAAATATTCCATAGCTCATGCTGTGGATGGACTGACATTCAATACCGATGGCAGTTATTCCTTTGAACCTTCTCATACTAGCTATCAACAGCTCAAAGACGGTGAGCATAAAGTCATTACCATTCCTGTCACTGTAACCGATGAACATGGCGCAAGCTCGACGCAAAACTTGACCATAAATCTCCAAGGCAAAGGAGACGCAGCAGTTATTAGCGGTGTGGATACGGGTGATGTTTACGAAAATCAAGCGGGACAAGACAAATCTCCTGATTATGCCCAGCCTGGTATCGGAGTCATTGGCCAAGATGCATTAACAGTAACGGGCAAGCTCACTATTTCTGATCCTGATACGGGTGAAAGCGTCTTTGATCCAAATGGAGGCACTTTTTCCTATAGCGGTAAATATGGACATCTGATGCTACTTTCGGATGGGCGTTGGAGCTATGGTGTTGCTGCTGGTACTCACGACTGGTACCGAGGAAACGCGAAAACGAATGTGGGTTCAGCGATAGACCAACTCGGCCTAGGAGAAACGCTCACCGATACGATCACTGTACATTCAAAAGACGGCACCACGCACGATATAGTGATCACTATACACGGGGATAACGACGCTCCTTACGTGTCTTCCGAAGTGGCTCTTCATTCAGGTAAAGAAGACGTTAGCCAAACTTTCACTAAAGCTGAACTGCTGGCCAATGCTGTCGATGTCGACCACAACGATTCTGGGTTGATGACAGTCGCCAACCTACTTGCTGATCATGGCTCTATCCGCGATAACCATGACGGAACCTACACTTACACGCCAGAACTGAATTATCACGGCAAAGTGCACTTTAGTTATGACATCAATGATGCGCACGGCGGGTCAACGCCTACTGGCGCGTCATTCGATCTTGCATCAGCCAATGACGCTAGTTTACTGGCAGCGGGGCAGGAGTCAGGAACGGTGACGGAAGATCACCTTCGATCTGGCACTTCAGGGCAGCTCTGGTCGGGCTGGACAAACCTGGATGTAACCGATGTGGATAGTGCTTCAGAGGCTGAGATCGCGTTTATCGAAGTCAATGGCGTCCAACATGCGGTACCGGCAGATTTTGCAATGAGTCTGACGGCAAATCATGGTTATTTCTCCACAACTCATAGTACCGACGGGCACAATAAATGGAGCTACACTGCCGATAATACGAGTTCTGAAATACAAGGACTGAAGACTGGACAGCAGCTTCAGGACACTATGGTTCTCATCACAAAAGATGGCACTCGAATACCGGTAACAGCGACGATCCAAGGGCAAGACGATCATGTCATTATTGATACCCCAGATGCGCTAACAGCAGCAATTGGAACAGCGGTCGAAGATATCAAAACGACGGTTGTAGGTATGCTGCAAGCACACGATCTCGATACGGGCGATCAAGTTACCTTTGAATTAGCTGGATCTGCTTCATCTCAAGCAGGTAGTTACGGCACCTTTTATGTGGATCGGGCTGGGCATTGGCATTACGACTTGGATGCTTCAAAAGTTGACTCACTTAGAAGTGGTGATGGCAAGGCTGAGGCGTTTGAAATAGTCGCAATCTCTAGTGATGGTTCCCGAGCGACACAAAAAGTAGAAATACTCGTAAAAGGCACGGATGATGCCGCAATCATTACTGGTCAAAGCACTGGCTCGGTGACAGAAGATGTTCATGTACAAGGTGATGCAAGACACACAGTCTTTACGGGTGGTGTTCTAAATGTAAAAGATCCAGATGTCGGTCAGCGTGGCTTTCACCATACCTTAAATGCTCATGCTATTAGCGACCCTTATGGTGGCAGCCTCTCAATAGACAAAGCAGGCGGGTGGATTTACAGCGTCCCGAATGGAAATTTACAGCATTTAGCGCAAGGTGAAACGGAGCACGTTCAATATCAGGTACAAACACTTGGCGGTGACACTCATGTGATTACCGTCGATATCGTGGGTACCAATGATAAACCGACTCTGACGGCGCAAACCAAAACGGTGAATGAAGATGGTTCGCTGCTTAATGGTCAGATGCAGGGAAGCGATACCGACCACGGCGCGACATTAACTTACTCAATAGCTCAATCAGTGGATGGGTTAATTTTCAATGCTGACGGCAGCTATACGTTTGATCCAACTCATGCAAGCTACAACCACCTAATTCAAAATCAAACTCAGACGCTCACCATCCCTGTTACCGTTACAGACGAACATGGTACGAGCACGACGCAAAACCTTGAGATTGTGATAATAGGTTCGAATGATGCGGCTAAAGTATCTGGCGTGGACACAGGTGACGTCCGTGAAAACCAAGCTGGTCAGGATATGTCTCCTGATTATGCACAACCCGGTATGTCGAAAATTAGTCATGATGCGCTGTATGCTAGCGGTCAACTGTCCATTGTCGACCCAGATACAGATGAATCGAAATTTGATACCAAAGGTGGCATCTATTCCTATCACGGTCAGTATGGTCACCTCTTACTTCGAGAAGATGGCCATTGGGACTACAAAGTCGCGGCAGGTCAGACTGATTGGCTAAGACAGGGTGCAAGCACCACTGTGGGGACGACTATAGATAAGCTAGGTATTGGCGAAACTCTGACTGACACCATTACCATTCAGACCAAAGATGGCACCACTCACGACATCGTCATAACCATTCATGGTGACAATGATGCGCCTTATGTCTCTGGCGAGGTGCAGCTCCATTCGGGTAAAGAAGACCTTCCACAGGTTATTACCCAAGCGGAACTGCTCGCTAACAGTGTTGATGTTGATCACAATGACCAAGGTCAACTGAGCATCGCCAATCTCGTTGCCGATCATGGCTCAATTCTAGACAACCAAGATGGCACTTATACCTTCACACCTGACAAAGATTATAACGGTCAAGTACACTTCAACTATGACGTTAAAGATGCTCATTCTGGTGTGACGCATACGGGTGCAAGGATGACCTTGGCACCGCAAGATGATGCAGCAACCATCGGCGGAAAAGATACGGGAGATGTCACCGAAGACCATAATTTGGCTTCGAGCGTCTCAGGATTAGCTGGACAGTTGGACACGTATGGCACACTCACGGTAACGGATCCAGACGCGGGCCAGTCGGAGTTTGATGCCAAGCTTTTAGCTAACGCTTATCACACCCCGCTCGGTGGGCGTTTGTACATTAATGACAGAGGCGACTGGGGTTACTCAATTGACAACAGTAAACCAGCTATCCAACAACTTGGGCAAAACGAAACCCTCACTGACACCATCACCGTTCACTCCAAAGATGGCACCACACACGATATCGTTATCACCATTCATGGTGATAACGACGCGCCAACAGTGTCCGCAGAAGTGCAACTCAACTCGGGCAAAAGAAGACTTAGTTCAAACCATTACTAAGGCTGAGCTGTTGTCCAATGCGATCGATGTTGATAAAAACGATCAAGGTCAGTTGAGCATCGCTAATCTTATCGCTGACCATGGTTCAGTCATAGATAATCAAGACGGTACTTATACCTTTACCCCAGATAAAGACTACAACGGACAAGTACACTTCACCTACGACGTGAAAGACGCGCATTCAGGTGTCACCCATACGGGGGCGACCATGATCTTAGCTCCGCAAGATGATGCAGCAACCATCGGCGGAAAAGATACGGGAGATGTCACCGAAGACCATAATTTGGCTTCGAGCGTTTCAGGGTTAGCCGGACAGTTGGATACGTATGGCACACTCACGGTAACAGATCCAGACGCGGGCCAGTCGGAGTTTGATGCCAAGCTTTTAGCTAACGCTTATCACACCCCGCTCGGTGGGCGTTTGTACATCAATGACAGAGGCGATTGGGGTTACTCAATTGACAACAGTAAACCAGCTATCCAACAACTTGGGCAAAACGAAACCCTCACTGACACCATCACCGTTCACTCCAAAGATGGCACCACACACGATATCGTTATCACCATTCATGGTGATAACGATGCGCCAACAGTGTCCGCAGAAGTGCAACTCAACTCGGGCAAAGAGGACTTAGTTCAAACCATTACTAAGGCTGAGCTGTTGTCCAATGCGATCGATGTTGATAAAAACGATCAAGGTCAGTTGAGCATCGCTAATCTTATCGCTGACCATGGTTCAGTCATAGATAATCAAGACGGTACTTATACCTTTACCCCAGATAAAGACTACAACGGACAAGTACACTTCACCTACGACGTGAAAGACGCGCATTCAGGTGTCACCCATACGGGGGCGACCATGATCTTAGCTCCGCAAGATGATGCAGCAACCATCGGCGGAAAAGATACGGGAGATGTCACCGAAGACCATAATTTGGCTTCGAGCGTTTCAGGGTTAGCCGGACAGTTGGATACGTATGGCACACTCACGGTAACAGATCCAGACGCGGGCCAGTCGGAGTTTGATGCCAAGCTTTTAGCTAACGCTTATCACACCCCGCTCGGTGGGCGTTTGTACATCAATGACAGAGGCGATTGGGGTTACTCAATTGACAACAGTAAACCAGCTATCCAACAACTTGGGCAAAATGAAACCCTCACTGACACCATCACGGTTCACTCCAAAGATGGCACCACACACGATATCGTTATCACCATTCACGGTGATAACGACGCGCCAACAGTATCCGCAGAAGTGCAGCTCAACTCGGGCAAAGAAGACTTAGTTCAAACCATTACTAAGGCTGATTTGTTGTCCAATGCGATCGATGTTGATCACAATGACCAAGGGCAGCTGACCATCGCTAACCTTGTTGCCGATCATGGCTCAATTCTAGACAACCAAGATGGCACTTATACTTTCACACCAGATAAAGATTACAACGGTCAGGTTCACTTTACATACGATGTTGTGGATGCTCACGGCGGCACAACACATACGGGAGCAAATACAACTCTAGCCTCAGTCGACGACAAAACCACGATCTCAGGCGTTGATCATGGGACTGCCATAGAAGATATCGGCACACATATGTCGACCAATGTTAACATCATGGATGCCGTTGATTGGCAAGCGTTACAAATCACGGATGTGGACAGCCCTAATACACAAGTAAAGGTTGAGTTTGCCGGGCAACAATATACGTGGGACTTGGGCAGCGACCTGGACGTAACCACTCCGTATGGTAAGTTTCAATTTCATACTTTGGTGAGTGGGCCACATGCGGGTGAACATTCATGGAGTTATATCGGTGACAACTCTAACGTTCATGTTCAAGAGTTAAAACATGGTGAATCACTCACTGAATCGATCAAGCTAATCGCCGCTGACGGCACTGAGTTCCCAATAACAGTAAAAGTCAGTGGTACCGAGGATGGGGTCGTCATTGATTCTAAATCCGAGCTTGGTCATGTAGTAGAAAACGCGCAAACAGGTGCGTCTGTTGCAGGTAGTGTGATGGCTCATGATACCGACCTTCATGACTCTGTGCGCTGGACACCAACACCTGTGGGTGGTGTTAGTGGTCAGTATGGCTCGTTCCATCTAAGTGCCGATGGCCAATGGCACTATAATGTTGACCAGAGTAAAGCAACTAAACTTGGGGAAGGGCGTGAATACTGGGAACATTTTACCATTGAGGCGGTATCTACTGACGGTAGCAAGGTTTCACAAAATGTGTCAGTTGTTGTTCATGGTAATAATGACGCACCAGTGGTGAGTGGCGAGGTAACTTTACCCTCCGGTAAAGAAGACTCGTCAATACATATTACGCAGGCACAACTTATCGCCAACGCGACGGATGTCGATTCAAACGATAGAGGTTGGTTGCACGTTCAAAACCTAACGGCAGACCACGGTAGTATTACCGCTAATTCGGATGGCAGTTTTACTTTCAACCCAGATCCTAATTACAACGGTTCCGTTCATTTTACTTATGAAGTAGCTGACAAACATGGTGGTCAAAGTACTGCCCATGCTTCTTTAACGCTTCAATCTGTCAATGATGCACCAGTGCTTCATATAACACCACTAACACCAGTTACAGGAGTGCTGACAAACACTGATCCAGATATCGGCGATACACACCACTATTCCGTTTCATCCTCGACGGGTCGTTTTGGTAATTTAACTCTGGACCCAGATACGGGTGATTATAAATACGTACCTAGCGGCAAGGTTTTAGGTATGAATTATCATCCGGCTGGTAATCAGTATAGTGCGACAGATACGTTTGAAGTGACCGTAACGGACAAAGCGGGTAGTACATCTACCTTGTTTATGACATTTGACCTGAACGGAAACGTTACTGCGCCAGCGGCCCATGGCCAGTCTCCTGCGGTAAGTGTCCATGTAAACGGTCAGCCGATGGTAACGAGCGTTATGCCAAATCAAGGTAGTACGGTGGCTGGAGTGACAAATAGTGTCTCAATAGATTTGATCGCTGCCAGTGATTCCGGGCAGTCTCATACGGACAATATTACCAACCAAGCGACCCCAACCATTGCAGGGCATACCAACATCCCGTTTTCACTGGTGAAGTTATATGACGGTAACCAAGTTGTTGGCTCTGGATTCTCTGATGCTCAGGGTAACTATCAGATTGCGGTTAATGCATTGACGAACGGCGCTCATAACCTATCCGCTAAAGCTCTAGATCCTTCAAGCGTGATACCCGCGGTTTCAAATTTACTGCCTGTGACCATTGATACACAGCCGCCAAGGCCATCGGTGACGGTAGATAGTATATCTACCGATAACGTTATAAATGCGTCTGAATCTCAAGGGGTTGTAACTATCACAGGCAGTGTATCGGGCGATGCGGAGCAAGGGGATGTGGTGACATTGACGGTAGGAGGTCATTTGTATTCTGGTGTCGTTGGCAGCTCTCTTCGATATCATATTGATGTACCGGGGGCAGAACTTGCTCAGACGACAACGGTTAGGGCAAGCATTACCAGTTCAGATGTCGCTGGGAACTCTGGCACTGCATCGGTTGATCACCATTTTGATGTTGATACGACGGTAGCAAGCCCCTCTATCAGTTTCGAGAGCCCCGGCCCAGATAAGTTATACAGTAAAGCTGAGATAGCAAGAGGAGCGGCAGGGACCGTGACGGCAACCGTCCACGCGGCGGCCGATGCTAAGGTTGGCGAGCATTTGAACATCAATGGTGTGGACCATGTTTTGGATGCGAATGCCATTCAACATGGAATTCAATTAGAGGTTGCACCAAATACCCTTGTCAAAGCGGTGATGACCGATGAGCATGGAAATGTGAGTTCTGCTCTTAATGTATCGGCGGGAGCAAAACCTGAACCTATCGTCGTGACGGCCCCAAGTGGCAGCCACCATATCAGCGCGAACCTCGGTGTTCCAACCCTGATGCCGTCACAAACGCCAATTCCAACCTCACAGCACGGCTGGAAAATATTGGTTGGCGGGCATTATCAAACATCTTACACAAGCCAGTGGGGGACACTTAGTATTGATCCCCAAACAGGGCACTTGAGTTATCAAGAACATGCGAATGTTCATACAGGGCCTCACGGTTCTGCACAGAATGTTGGGGTTCATGAAGATCATTTTCAGATTGCTCTACAAGGTTCTCACCATGATGATGTTGTATTGCATGTGCAAGTCAGCATTTTGAGTCACGGTCCTGGAAATAGCGGAAAGTTAACACTAGGTAGCGAGGTTCTTGATATGAAGGTCACACCTGTGCTTCCCCACACATCACCACCGCCTCCACCGCCACCACCGAAAGATGCTTATGATGAACCAGAGCCGGATCTCCTAAACGAGAACCCTCATGAGCTAACAATCATGGCGGAGCTGGGGATTGAGCATCATAAATATGGCGATGATTCGCCGATTGAGAAACATACAGCCGCAAGTACCTACATGGAGCAATTGGGGATCGGAAAACAGGATGCTCACACAGATAATTCCAGCGCAAACTTGCCTGATGATATCGATATTGTGTTCAATGATGCGGACCAACACGATACGAAGTTTGATCATCACGAAGATGCGAGTCATCATGGCGATCATAGTGGTCTTGAGCATCTGCAGGATACGGGCAGCGAACACCATGATGTGGATGATCCAACGCTACCGGATGATCCGACCCGCTAATCTTTAGCTGCAAACAAAAACGCCCTTGTCATGCAAGGGCGTTTTCCTATTCGAAGCGTAGGCTACCGCTCCCCGAAAGCTCGGCTTACATTGGTATAGATTGGCTTCCACAGGTATTGAAAAACAGTCTTTTCGCCTGTTGTGATGTCCACCTCACCCGTCATGCCCGGTAGAATCGCAAAACGCTCTGGGTCATCTCTGAAATACGGCTTATCAACCGAGACGGTCACTTCATAAAAGATGTTGCCTTTCTCATCCTTTGTGGTGGTCGGAGATATCGACTCAACCACTCCGCGTAAGGCGCCAAAGCGGCTGTAGTCAAACGCATCGACCTTGACCCTTGCTGGTTGTCCCTCATTAACAAAACCGATATCGCGAGGGGATAGTTTAGCTTTAAAGTCAGCCTTACCACCAATAGGGACGATCTCTACCACGGTGCCGCCTGGTTGGATTACGGCGCCTGCTTTAGTACTTGGAATGCTTTGAACCAACCCTTGTACTGGCGATATTAATACCGTGTTAGACAGCTTTGCCTCGCCTGAGCGAACTCTCGCTTCAAGCGCTGAAAGCTCGGAAGCGGCTTTTGAACGCTGATCGGCAACTTCCACCTTGGCTTCTGCTAAAAGCTGAGAGATCTTCTCATCGTTAGAATCTGCTTGTTTCAACAGGAGTGCTTTCTTACCACGAGTTTCTTCAATTTGCTGTTCAATAGAGGCGACTTTTTGCTGCATCTCGAGCACGCGTAATCGAGAAATATTGCCACTCTTTTGCCCACGTTGGAGGATTGCCAATTCTTGTTTTGATGCCTGCAATTCGCGTTCATAGGCAGGGATCGCGTTATCGGTGCTTCTTAGTTGTTCCGCTATCTGCTCTGCCTCTTTTTCAAGCACAATTCGCTTTTGATAGTAGAGGGCTACCTGAGCGCTGCGCTGTGCTTTTTGCTGGGCAACCAATTCAGGAAACTGCGCTTCATACTCAGAGAAGTCTGGTTCTCGCTCGTCAATCAGCGAGTTTAAGCGCTCGATTGTTAAGTTGAGAGAGGCTTGCTGAGCCTTGAGCTCCTCTAAGGCAGTGGTTTGAAAGGTCGCGTCAAACTCGACCAGGACTTGTCCTTCTTCAACTAAGTCCCCCTCAGATACCGAAATCGTTTTGAGTTTGCCACCTATATCGCTTTGAATAATCTGCCTTTCTCCTTCTGGGATCACGGTACCTTGAGCTTTGGCAATTTCATCGACTTTGGTAAAGGCAGACCACGAGATAAATGCTACCACCGATAAGGCTATCGCTGACGTTGTTACAGAAAGAAGTCGTCGAGTCTGCTTGGATTCAATAGCTTCGGCGTAATAATCCTTACTCATTAGCAACGATCTCCATAGGTTGTGGTTGATTGTCCGAGTCTTGGCTGTCTAAAGCGCCAAAGTAGGCCACTGCGCCTTGGTTAAGTACCAGAACTTTGTCGGCAAGCTTAATCAACTCGGTATCTTGTGTGCTGAAAATGACCGTGGACTTACCGCGTTTTTCATTTAGAAACTCGCTAAATAGTTCTACCGAGCTAGGCGCTGAGTCTTGCAAAGGGCTATCAAGCAAGTACAAGGGGTAGTGGGTGGCGAGTGCTTTGGCGGTTATAAGCATCCGCGCCTCAAATCGAGAGAGCAAGTCGTACATACTGTCTGGCCATAAGTCGGCTAAATTGCTATCAAGCTCTTTATCTAATGAAGCGAGCCACTCTTTTCCACCGGCTCTTTCGATAGCGGATATGATACGTTGATCGTCGATATCTTGTTTGTCAGAGAACCAGTCTCTGATACTGGTGAGTAAAACTTGTGGGTGAGCGGCTTGATAGAACAGCCAGTGTCGAAATAGGTGCGGTGCATATTGATTTAAGTTGATACCGTTTATGTTGACGACACCATTTTGCACGGGTTGAAAGCTAGCGATGGTGTCAATTAAGCTCGTTTTCCCGCTATTTGAGGGACCCGTTATTGCAATGATTTCCCCTGGCTCAATAATGGCTGAAACGCCACTTAGCGCTGGCTTGGCTTGTTTGGCGTAACGAAGCGTGACTTGATCAAGCTCGATACGTGGTGGCGACTGCTCGAGAGTATGATGATGATAGCGGTAACTTTCCTCTGAGTTCATGCTTAAGGTGCGATTAATCTGCACCTCAGTTTGCTTCAGTTGTCGCAGACGGGATGCATTATTTGCAAGCGTTTGCGCGGGCCCAGTGATCCTTGAAATCAGCATCATGGTAGCAATCAAACCACCTGCTGACATGACGTTTGTGAAGATAAGCTCGATCCCCAGCCCAATCACGGCGATGGTTGATAGGATTCCGATCGCGTAGTAGAGCGAAGTATATTTTGCCTGATGTAGGGATTGCTTGAAGCTGTTGGTGGATGCTAGATGGTTTGCTTTATCAAACTTCGAAAGCCATCCATCGATCATTTGGCTACTGCGCATGAAGCCTAGTTGTCCTGAGAGCTCGGCGATAAGCGTTTGACGGTTAGCCCCGGCAACAGTGGATTGGTTAGCTCTTACCGCAGAGTGCTTGATAGAACGCTTCGCAACAAGATAGTAGAGGCAGAGTGAGATTATCGGCACCAGAACTAACCAGCCGCCTAGAGCACCGATTGCAATTAGAAAAACCAGTACAAATGGGATATCGAATAGGGTATTCCCCAGTGGACCAGAAAGCACGCCAGCAATGCGTTGTGAAAAGCTGAGTTGGTTGACGTGAGTCTGTTGAGGTGTGTTCTTGCTCACCTGGTAGCTTTCAGTAAGGACTTTTTTAACCAAAGCATCGGCTATTTCTCGACTAATCCTACTCGCTACTGTCGCTAAGGTTTGACTTCGTATAACACGTAATAGCCACAGCAGAGCAAACAGCAGCGTTGCACCAATGGCAATCCCAGTCAGTTCATGCGCTGCGTCTCCTCCAATCACGTGGTCGTAAATAGACATGGTGATAAACGGGATGGCTAGTGCGAACAAGTTTGCTACCAAGCTGGCGAGCGCAACTTTCGGGATAATATCTCGAAATGCATCGAGGCGACTGCCAAGCCAATTGGGGTCCGGCTTATCTGGTGGAGAGTCTTCCAAGAGGACAATATATTCACACTCTGTTGAGGCTGCTTCCATTGCTTCTTTGCGCAGATAGGCGACAAGGCCTTTTTCTGACACATGAACAGAGACCTTATACTCATACTTAGTCAATGCCGCATCGCTGCTTAGTATTCTATAAGGGACGTTTAGGCGGTCGAGCATGCTCAAGTAGTCTTGCAGATCTGACAGACCATTTTCTTCCACCCATTGATTGGCGAATACGTCAATGTTGCTGTTTACGTCTAGTAGTCTCAGAGATTTTAGCGAGGCGGTTTCAAAACTATTCATCTGATGCACCTCGTTGATTTTCTCCGGTTTCATCTACGGTAATAGTCTGACTTGCCAATTGCTTGAAGACCGTATTGTGAGTGACTAAAGCGAGAGTCCTACCGTTACTAGACTCGTTCTCTAGGACCGCCGCAAGCTTTGGCCAAGTATCTATGTCGAGATCAATCTCTGGTTTATCTATCAATAGAAGTGGCGTGGGTTTAGCTAGTTGGAAGCACAGGTTTATTAAACGGATACTGCTGTGGCTGAGCGGTATCGTGGGCATGTCTGCCAGTTTTGTTTCAAGACCATCGGGTAACTGAGTCAACACATCATAAAGACCAAGCTGTTTACTGTACGACAAGGCACGCTCGGAAAGCTCTGGATTGAATCCACACAGGTTATCCAAGATTGAACCTTGTAAAATCGAACCACGAGAGCTCAAATAAGAGGTGATAGCTGCCATGGAGTTGGGGTCCGTAACCACTTGGTCAACGCTCGCCTCACCGTCAACGACCGTATTGACTCCAGCCATCACCGCGAGCGTCTGCCCTGCGATTTCACCATTGGGATGTTCTACAAGGTAAATTTTTCCGCTGTTGAGTTCGGTGTTAAGAGTGATATTTTTCCCGTACCGCTCGAATATGACATTCTGATAAGCCACGCGATTAAAAGAAGTCAAATCGCTATTCAACCCTTCTTTGTGTGGCGTCAGTTTTAGTAACTCTTGCACGCTTTGAATCGAGGTTTGCATATTGGCGTAGCGGATATTGAGATTTGTGAGTGCTGTTAATGGGGCGACAGCTCTGCCAGCGAGAATAGAGCAAGCGGCTAAACCACCCGTGGTTAGCTCTCCTGAAAGCACATGTGAAGCACCGGCGATAACGAGGACTACTGATGTCCCCAGAGACGCCAGGTAAATACACTCTTGAGCAAACGCGTTTTTTCTCTCATCGTCAGCGGTGATGAGTCGATATTTTTGGTTGATTTTCTTAAACGTAGAGAAGGTACGATACTCGGTTGCCTGACGTTTAATTCCAAGTAGATTTCGAGAAAGTCCAATGAGAAATCCAGCTCTAAGATCGTCGAGTTGAGCGTGCTTCTCACTTCGGCGCTTGGCTCTTTTTCCCGAAAACCAAACGATTGAGAAGGTAATCGCCCAGACAGTCAACGGTACGAGCACTAAAGCTCCGCCTACGTAGTAGATTAAGAAAAGAAACAGTAGTGCGAATGGAACATCAATCAAACCAGATAGTAACCCGCCCGAATATATATCCTTGATCTTAGATATTGACTCCAACCCATTCTGAACCCCTCCAACCTTCAGCTTTTTAATCTCAGCGGTTGGTGAGCTCGCGAGGACGCGCACAGCTGAGGCATAGCGAGCCTTTTCCATATTCGAGGATTCTGCCGCCAGTATCCAACTTCGTGCAAAACGCAAGAAAGCATCGAGAATAACGGCAACCGTAGCGCCAAACAGCAAAAGCGTCGCAGTTCCATAACTTTGGTTGGGAATAATGCGATCATAGATTTGTAGAACGGTTAATGGAACCGCTAGGGAAAGAATGTTGATCAGTATCGAGGGTATAAGGACTTTCCTTATACCTGATAGGCCTGCTGAAAGTGTCGTCTCCATACGTAATCCACTTATGAACCATATGAATTAAGATTCGGACAGAAATAGCGAACTTTCAAATAGTAACCAAGGAAAATGTTATCTAAAGGAATTGTATTTTTGAAGTTGAAGATTTGAGTCTTATATCGAGGAATAATTTGAACGTGCGGATGAGAAAAGTTCTATTTTTAAACAAGAGCGCTCAATTTACAGGGAATGTAATGAAAATCTCGAAAAGGTCGTTTCCAATCCATGTTCATATCGTCACTATCATTATATTCGTTGTTGTTATTGCGTCTGGAACGCAGATGGCACTTAGTAATACAGCGATGTCAGAGGTGATTTTTAAGGCCAATAGTAAGATATTTGAACGAATAGCTGAGCAAACTAAGTACCAATTAAATAGTCACTATGGCACAGCGTTCTCTGTACTGGGTAGTTTCTCTAACAGCCACAGCCTCAATGCCTCTGTTGGGTTTGAGCGGTTACGGGTTGTACCCGAAGTGATTCATTTGCTCTCACGGTTTGATCATGTGCAGACCTACACCTTTTCTTTCAAAGATGGTGATAGCGTTATCGTAAAGCGAGTATCAGAAGACTTGACTCCTGATATCGTGATTAACAATCAGCAATCGCGATATATCGTGGCGCATGAGATTGGTGGCGTTGTCGAGGTTTACACATACGATCGCAGCCTCAACTTTGTTGAGAGGCTAGAGGTCAATGAGGAAGAGTTTCACCTCGCCTATCAAGATAACTCGTCAGTCACCCCAGGGCGTAATACGATTTCCAAACCGACTAAGCTCGCTAACTCGACTGCAATGGGGGTTGTAATATCACAGGTAAATCAGCACGGGCTGAGAGTTTCTGTTCATGTCATGCTCAAAGATCTACACCAAAGTTTGCAAGATACACTGACCAACGAATCCTCTATCAGAGTGCTGTATAACGACGATGGCGCTGTGTACGCGTTTTCTAGCGGTCTTAGTAGTGAAAACAATGGTGACATTTTGCAGATCGCTGATATTAATCGAGACATTGTCCCACATGCGATAGACCGAAAAAAAGGAGGTGTTGAGCTCGGGCGCTTTGAATTTCAGAAAGAAAATTGGTTTGGGCGCATCGTTACCATCAAACCGCTCAACAGTGAGCACATCCATTTGTTAATGGCGACAAAGGCGTCGTCAATATTTGATGAAGGACTATTGATAAAGCAGCAAACCTTGTATGCGTCATTGATAGTGTTACTGCTGATGCTCCCCTGTATCTACTTGGTCTCAAGGCTTATCTCAAAGCCTATTGTGAGAGCGACCGAAAAAGCGAAAGCCATTGAGAACTTCTCGTTCGATACTTCACCACTCCCGCATAGTTATATCAAAGAGATACAAGAGTTGAATCATGCCCAAATGTCGACTCAAGCGACGATATCTCGATTTATTACGCTGACGGATGGGATCGCACGTCAGCAAAACCTCGACAGCATGCTTGAGCTGGTGTGTGGTAACACAGCTGACTCAGTCTCTGCTGATGGGGTATTGCTGTACTTACTTGATGGGAAAAGTGATGAGTTGGTTCCTCATGTTGTCCAGTTTAATAGCGCGCAAAATGTTCACGCTAAAAGTATTTCCACGCAAGATGCGACTCGGTTTATCGAACATGTTTTTGTTGGCAAGAAGATTCAGGCTTTCCCGTTACACGATCTCAACCACCTGCAAGTTGAAGCAAGTCTTCCCGAAAAAAGTGAAGTGATATACATACCGCTGAAAAATAGAGAAGAGGTCGTTATTGGTGCACTTGGCCTGATGTTTGAGAAGGGAGGTGCAGAATCGATTTATCGAGAGTATTCCGACTATTTGCAGACGCTACTTGGTTACGTATCTATTGCAATTGAAACTCAGCAAATGCTGGAGTCTCAGCGGGCTCTTTTGGACTCCTTCATTCAAGTGTTTGCTGGCTCACTTGATAAAAAATCGCCGTATACAGGTAATCACTGTCAGCGAGTCCCTGTCTTAACCGAGTGGCTAACACAGGCGGCGCACGAATCCACATTAGAGCCGTTTAATGACTTCCACCTTAATGATAAAGAGTGGCAAGAGCTAAAAATGGCAGCGTGGTTACATGACTGTGGCAAGATCACTACGCCTGAACATGTGGTTGATAAATCCACGAAGCTCGAAACCATCTATGACCGAATACATGAAATCAGAACTCGTTTTGAAGTGATTAAGCGAGATAAAGAAATTATGCTGTTGAAGGAAAGTTTTGGCGAATTGAGTCAAGAAGCAAAGCGTGATCTGAAGGAACTGCATACACAAATTGATGATGATTTTGACTTTATCGCGTCGCTTAATATTGGAGGTGAATTTGTCAGCGATGAAGACCTTAAGCGGTTGGAGCGAATAGCAGAAACTCGGTGGATACGCACCTTAAGTAAACGCAAGGGCATTTCTTGGGGTGAGAGGCAGCGTCATCAAACAGAAGAGCAACTCCCCCAACAAGAAACGCTGTTGGCTAATATGCCTGAGCACCTTATATCTTGGGATGCCCCTCACCAAAGCGATTCACGTTTCACGATGAAGCCAACTCAATACAAAGCAAACCAGGGAGAGGTTTATAACCTGTCGACACGCAGGGGGACGCTCACTGAAGAGGAACGCTTCATCATTAATGATCACATCATTCAAACGATTCAAATTCTAGAATCTTTGCCGTTCCCTGCACATATGCAAAATGTCGCGACTATTGCTGGTGGACACCATGAAAAAATGGATGGCACTGGCTATCCGATGGGACTCAAAGGAGAGGAGATGCCGTTAGCAGCGAGAGTTATGGCAATTGCGGATGTGTTTGAAGCTCTAACCAGTGCCGATCGTCCTTATAAAAAAGCCAAAACACTGTCAGAGTCACTTAAGATCATGAGTTATATGGTTAAAGATAACCACCTAGATGAATCTTTGTTCAGACTGTTTCTGACGTCTGGTGTTTATCTCAGGTTTGCCAAGGAGTACATGTTAGAAGAGCAACTGGATGAGGTGAACATAGCACAGCTTCTTTAAGTCGAGAATTTCAACGATGCCTCGCATTTTTAACTTAATCCTTATGCTTTTGCCGACACATAAAGCGGCTATTGGTAATCTGAACCACGTTTGTCGAAACTTGCTTTCATAGGCTTCAGATCTTAGCGCCTCTCATCTGAGCCCAGTAATAAGGAAACATCGTGAGTAAACCAATGCTGCACTTCGAAGTGGTCAATAGCGAAACCCAATCACTTAAGCTCCACATTGTTCTAGAAAACAGCACGGAGTCTCAGCTCCATGATTTTGTATTGTGTTTTGATATGCCGCGATTTCTAGATAAAAGTAAAGTGGTCAATGGTGTAGTGAAAAGCCAAGTTGGCTCTCATATTGAACTGGCTCCACTTGAAGGAATGAGCGTTGCTGCTGGAGAAAGTTGGACAGTAACGATTGAGAGCAATACCAGCGGGCTGTTTAATCTGTCAGAAAGACCTAACGGACCTTACTTGAAAGTCGGTAAGGAGTTCATCGAGGTTGCTGTTGGTAGCCATAGCATGCCACAGCCTGAACCGCTTGAACTGAACGCTCAACCAATGCCAGCACCAAAAGCCGGTGTGATTCCTCAGCCCAACAAAGTAGTGGCAAAGCAAGGCGTGTTCATTTGGCAAAACTCGGTGTCGGTCAATGTGGCGAATGAAGTCTCTCACAATGCGATCGCTTGGCTAACACTGCAGTTTAGTGATACCCAGTTTGAACAGACTGACACTAATCCTATTGTTTCTTTTGTAGAGGTGCAGCAACTCGCAGAAGAGGCTTATCAATTAACTATTAGTGAGGAAACGGTAAAGATAGAGGCTTCAAGCTCTAGCGGGTTTCTTTATGGTGCTGTAACACTCGCTCAGTTAGTGGTAACAGGACGAGATATAGTTGATTGTGTGGTGATTACAGATACGCCTCAATACTCTTACCGAGGTCAATTTCTTGATTGTGCTCGCTCATTTCACGACATTGTTACGGTCAAATCTGTCATTGACCAGATGGTTTGGCTCAAGCTCAACACCTTTCATTGGCATCTAACCGATGATGAAGCATGGAGAATGGAAATTGACGCTTATCCGATGCTTACCAGGTTAGGTGCATGGCGCGGGGAGGGAGAGGTTCAGCCTCCGCAGTTTGGGTCTGGTTCGAATCGTTATGGCGGCTTTTTTACTAAAGCACAAATTGCAGAAGTGGTTGAGTATGCGAAGGCGCGAGAGATCACTGTCATTCCTGAGGTCGATATACCAGGACATGCGCGTGCTCTCATTATGGCGCTTCCTCATTTGCTGATTGAGAAAGAAGACACTTCTGACTATGTTTCGATTCAGCAATATCAAGATAACGTTCTCAACCCGGGCCTGCCAGCGACTTACGACGTACTCGAAACTATCCTTGATGAGGTGTGTGAGATGTTCCCTTCGGAGGTGATTCATTTGGGTGGGGATGAGGTACCTGCTCATGTCTGGGAGAAATCTCCAGCCTGTATTCAGAAAGCCAAGGAGCTAGAGTTTGAAGATGTTAGACAACTTGAAGGACACCTGATTTCGCATCTAGAGCAATACCTAGCAGACAAAGGCAGACGAATTGCAGTTTGGGAGGAGGCGAGTCACGGCAACAAAATTACCAACAATGCGACGGTTTGTGCATGGTCAAATAGTGCAGAGGGACAAAAAGCCGCAAAAGCGGGGTACCCCGTTATTATGTGCCCTGCTCAAGCGACTTACCTAGACATGGCCTGGAACAAAGACATCAATGAAACGGGTGTATTGTGGGCGGGCACGATTGATCTCAAAACCGCCTATCAGTTTGAACCATCTAATATTGAGAGCAGCCAACAAGTGATAGGGACGCAAGCGTTAGTTTGGACTGAGTTTGTGAAAGATAAACAAACACTAGAGTTTTTGTTATATCCAAGATTGTTTGCTGTCGCTGAAGTTGCCTGGACATCGACACAAAATAAAGATTGGCCGCATTTCTTGCCTAGGGTTTCCGCCCAGCTCTCTTATCTAGAGAGTAAAGGAATCAACTATCGTAGGGGTTAATTTGTTGATTTAAAGCCAGCTTTATATCAGTTGGCTTTCATTTTCCGCTATATGTCGATCTACAAAAGATCGGCATTGCAAGAAACTCATTCTTAAAATACTCTATAATGCTGCGTTAATTTTACCGCACTAGCTACGTCCGTAGTTTCCACAAGTTACAAGGTAAAATATGAACTATCCAACGACACTTCCAGGAACACACAAAGCCGTACTCAATACAATTATTGAAGTTCTATCCGTTGATTCTCGCCTTTGCGGTATTGCAGCAAGCGGCTCGTATGGCTCGAACAAAATGGATGAGTACAGCGACCTCGATTTGGTTATCGCGATTCACCCAAATGATTATCAAGAAGTCTTCGAACAGCGTTTTGAGATTGTGAGTCAGATAGAAGGCTATACGGCAGGCTTCTCTGGTGAACATGTGGGCGAACCAAGATTGATCGTTTCTATCTTCGCACCGGATGCAATCCACGTTGATTTCAAATTCGTCTCACTGCCAGATGCCGCTAATCGAGTAGACGACTGTGCGGTGCTTTGGGAGAAAGGGACACTGCTAACCGATGTATTTGCGACAGCTGTACCCGCCTATCCGCGACCAGACCCGCAATGGATTGAAGACCGTTTTTGGATTTGGACTCACTATGCCGCAACAAAAATTGCTCGTGGTGAGTATTTTGAAACTCTTGAGCTTCTCTCATTCTTGCGTCAAAACGTTTTATCGCCCCTAGCGCTGAAGCAGGCGGGGCTTACCCCATCTGGTGTGCGTACGATTGAAAAGCGACTTCCTGAGTTTGCCGAAAAACTGGCTAAAACGGTCGCAACAGTAGATAAGCAGTCTTTGATCTTAGCGTTTAAGCAATGTGTCTCTCTTTACTTAGAGTTACGAGACAACGAATTCGTCGAGCGTAACGACAGAGCTCAAGAACTTTGTTATCAGTATTTTCAAGATAAGTTTGGCCACTAAAAAGTAATAATCCGCCTTCTAAGAAGGCGGATTATTACTGGCGCATGAATGCGTGTTTAGTGGTTAACCGAAGATGAGAAAATATTGATGATCATCGTCCCAAGAAGGATAAAACCAATCCCCACAATCGCATATATGTCGAGTTTCTGACCATAAGCCAGCCATGAAATACCCGCCACCAAAACAACGCCAGCACCACACCAGATCGCATACGCAATTCCTAGTGAAAGGGTTTGCACTGCTACGGCGAGTAAATAAAAAGCGAGACCATAACCCACCAAGACCGCAATTGTTGGTACGATAGCAGTAAACTGTTGAGTTTTAGGAAGCCAAGATGTGGCAAATACCTCAAGCCCGATAGCGATGGCAAGGGCGAGGTAGGGAGGAATTGATAGCATGTGTGGCGCCTGGAGTATGAATATTGGTCGGCAAGATAACACACCTTTGTTTCAACTTGGTGGCTTTGATGCGGCTAACTAGTAAAGACATTTCAAAACGAGCTGTTTGATAACAAAATATTATTGAATAAATAATTAATGATAATTTAACCTAATTTATGTTTGTCCATATACTCTCCTCATCGACACAAGGTCTGACACAAACAACACAAATTGGGGTAACAAGTTATGAAAATGAATCACGTAGGCATCATGGTTGGTGACATGGACAAAGCGGTAGAGTTTTACACTAAAGCGCTTGGTCTAAAAATCGTTATGAACAACACAAAAGTCATCGAAGAGCGTGAAACAGCGATTGGCAGAATGTGTATCGCAGTATTCGGTGAAGGCTTTAAAGGCTTCAACATCGCTCACCTAGTCACGACAGATGGCATCGGTGTCGAACTGTTCGAAATGAAAGAGCGTCAAGAGCGCCATGAAGTGGATTTCTCTCGCCTAGGTATCTTCCACTTCTGTCTACAAACAGACGATTTTGCAGGTGCGATTGCACGCACTGAAGAGTTCGGCGGTAAAGTACGCATGGATATCATGCGCTACCACCCAGAAGATGATAGCAAACCAGCGAAAATGGTGTACCTAGAAGACCCGTTTGGTAACTTGTTTGAACTCTACTCGCACACTTACGAAGAAACTTACGCGTCTGATTACGAGTAATCAAAAGCGGAAGAGTTAGAAAAGGTTGGCATTGAGCCAACCTTTTTTCGTTTTGGACATATCGACTGAAGAGCTCTCAATAGAAGGTTTCTTAAGTTGATTATGCGAGGTGGGCTCGGATTGCAGCGATCTATTAGATTACCGTATAGATAGGCATCTTTAATTCATCGCCTTAGCTCAAGAAACAACAAGTTACCTATATGTATCAGTCACCCTGATGGTATCTGTTTTTGCAGGTCGGCCTTCATTCGATATATTCAGCAACAACAGGCGGGGTGATGGAGTATTCGGCTATTCACTACAGATATAAAGGTGAGGTGGTTACGATGAAAAAATTAACTCAATGTGTACTGGCTGCGTGCTTGATTTCGATGTCCTCATTCTCGTTTGCGAACAGCGATGATGTGACTTATGGGGCTTATGTTGGTGAAAAAGAGGTAGTTATACGTGATTATGTCAGTACAAAGGTGAAAACCTGCCTCTATAAAGGCAGTACTGAAATGCCGCTTGAACTAAAGTGGGGTAAAGCGCTGGAGTGTCCGGAGCACATCAAAATCGACGGCAAAATTATTCATGAAGGCGATGGCCTAAATACGTCGGGATATATCCGTATCTAGTATCAACTTCACTGAGAGTAAAACACCGAGCCTAGCGCTCGGTGTTTGAGAATTTGTCGTGTAGAGTAGATTGCGTTACGCAGTTGCAGGCTCTTGGAGCACTTCGATACTCGCACGGCTAACATCTTGGTCGATGTATGCCATGCCAAGCGTGTCCAAAAAGGCCATTCGATCTGCATTTCGTAAGTCGATCTCTGGAATTGCCAAATGGTTGTCTTGGTATAACTTAGCGATGTGCGCCATATAAGCCTCGCCGTCACGCATCATCAATAAACTCATAGCACCCACGTCAGGTTTTACGCTTGTCTGCTGTTTTTCGTTGAGGTTGACCTGCAATACAACCGGTTCTTCGACCCCTTCAAATCTCACACTACGTTCACGAACGGTCTGCAGTGCCCAATAATAAGCTAGCTCTTTACTTTGGGTTAGGAATACAGGCTCAACGATTTCTGTGTATTGGTTACCTATTGTAGCCATGGTGGATTTAGCAACTTCATTGAGCGCCTTATCACCTGAGCGTTTGAGCCCTTGTGCTTGAATTGACGCGACGAGAGCAGAAGAGGTGCCGTGGTACCACGTGTTGCTGGTGGCAAATCCCTTGTCTGATAGAAGGTTTTTTGCGTCTTGTAGATGTGGGGGAGTTTGAGTGGTCATAGGGCTGCCTCTGTGGTTATTTTTGTGGAGGGTGGGGGTTGGGAGCACGCTGTGGTTACCCCCTCTAGCTCCCCCTATATAGGGGGAGAACTTCGGGCTTGTTCCTAACGTCACGTAGCTCTTTAAGAAATGGCAATGCGTTAGCGAGCCAGCTGTTCCTCCCCTTGCTAACGGGAGGCTAGGAGGGGTCAGCTCTTTAGTCAAACTGGTTCGACGTATTCAGTTCACCAGCTGCTTTTAGCGCATTTTCGCCTGCAAAGTACTCTTTGTGGTCATCACCGATATCTGAACCAGACATGTTTTGGTGTTTAACACACGCGATACCTTGACGGATTTCTTGACGCTGAACGTTCTTAACGTAGCCAAGCATACCTTCATCACCGAAATACTCTTTCGCTAGGTTATCTGTTGATAGCGCAGCGGTGTGGTACGTTGGTAGCGTGATTAGGTGGTGGAAGATACCTGCTTCACGTGACGCATCTGCTTGGAACGTGCGGATCTTGTCGTCAGCGCGTTTCGATAGCTCGGTTTCGTCGTATTCAGCGCTCATTAGGTTTGCACGGTCGTATGCTGATACATCTTCACCTGCTTCAACCATTGCGTCGTACGCTTGTTGGCGGAAGTTTAGCGTCCAGTTGAATGACGGCGAGTTGTTGTAAACCAGCTTCGCGTTAGGGTGTACTGCACGTACGCCGTCCATCATCTCTTTGATTTGACCGATGTGTGGCTTCTCAGTTTCAATCCACAGTAGGTCAGCACCTGCGTTGATAGCTTCGATACAGTCAAACACACAGCGGTCTTCACCGGTACCTGAGCGGAACTGATATAGGCCAGAAGGTAGACGCTTAGGACGAACTAGCTTGCCATCACGGTTAAAGCAAACGTCGCCTTGCTTCATGTCTGCTACATCGATTTCTTCAACGTCTAGGTAAGAGTTGTAGATGTCGCCTTGGTCGCCCGGCTCTTTCACTACTGCAATTTCTTTAGTTAGGCCTGCGCCTTGTGAGTCAGTACGTGCAACGATGATGCCGTTGTCAATGCCAAGCTCAAGGAATGCGTAACGTAGCGCGCGCAGTTTGGCATGGAAGTCAGCGTGAGGTACGGTTACTTTACCGTCTTGGTGACCACATTGCTTCTCATCGGCTACTTGGTTTTCAATCTGTAGACAACAAGCACCCGCTTCAATCATTTTCTTAGCCAGTAGGTAAGTCGCTTCAGCGTTACCAAAACCTGCATCGATATCCGCAACGATTGGCACAACGTGAGTTTGGTGGTTGTCGATTTTGTCTTGGATTTGGTCTTGAAGGGCTACATCGCCAGCTTCACGTGCTGCGTCTAGTTCACGGAATAAGCCGCCTAGTTCACGTGCATCCGCTTGACGAAGGAAAGTGTATAGCTCTTCGATAAGTGCAGGAACAGATGTCTTCTCATGCATTGACTGGTCTGGAAGTGGACCGAAATCAGAGCGCAGCGCTGCAACCATCCAACCAGAAAGATATAGGTAACGCTTATCAGTCTTGCCGCCAAAATGCTTCTTAATAGAAATCATTTTTTGTTGGCCAATGAAACCGTGCCAGCAACCCAAAGACTGAGTGTACTGAGACTTGTCTGCGTCATACGCTTCCATGTCTGCACGCATAATATCCGCCGTGTATTGCGCGATATCTAGGCCAGTTTTGAATTTGTTTTGAGCACGCATGCGAGCAGCAGATTCAGCATCGATTGCATCCCATGGCGTACCTGCAGCGCGTTTTGCAACTTCGATCATTTCGATATCTTGATTAATTTGCGACATAACTATTCCTTAGTTTCACGTTGGATATAGGGTGGCCAGTGGCCTGTAGTATTAACTTGTTGTTATGGACAAATCCTAGCCGCTTGTGTGATAATTTTGTTAATTTATAGTTGTTATACTCGGTATTTTTGTTATGAATATTGCTCGTATTGACCTTAATTTACTTGTGTATTTAGACATGCTGCTGCGAGAGCGCAATGTGACCCGCGCAGCGAATCAGTTGGGCATCACTCAGCCAGCGATGAGTAATGGATTGCGTCGACTGCGCGACTTGTTTGAAGATCCACTTTTGGTGCGAACCAGTGAGGGGATGATCCCGACCGAGCGTGCCCAGAAGCTTCAGCCGCAGATCCGAAATATTCTTGCTAATGTAGAAAAGACGGTGCAAACCACGACTGAGTTTAATGCTGAGGACAGCGAGCGCGTGTTTCGTATCATGGCCAGTGACTATGCCGAGTCCACTATCATTCAACCCTTACTGGAAAAGCTCAGCGAAATTGCACCAAAGATACGTTTAGACATCATGACGCCAAGTGATGTCAGCTATCAGGATGTTGAGCAAGGTACTGTTGATATCGTCATCAACCGCTTTGATGATATTCCTCAGTCCTTCCACCAAATGAGCCTGTGGCACGATGGCTTTTCTTGTCTATTCAGTCGCGATAACCCTATCGCAGACAACTTTGATTTGTTCTCTTATCTAAAGGCACAGCATATCTGGGTCAGTAAAACTGGCATGGGAACTGGGCACGGCGTCAACCCCAGTCAAGCGCAGAAACTGGGCTGGATAGATGAAGCCTTAATGAAGATAGGTAAAACCCGAAACATCACGGTGTTTACCCGTCACTACCTATCCGCGATTCTTTTTGCACAGCAGAAGAATCTGATTTTGACCATTCCGAGCAAGGCAGCGCAATCACAACGCAACAATCCCAAACTGCTTATCAAGCCAGCGCCATTTGCAATTGAGCCGTTTGAGGTCAAGATGGCCTGGAGTCCACTGTTGCAAAGTAACCCCGATCACCAATGGATGCGCCGCCTAATAAAAAGCGTCGCCAATGAGCTAGAAAGTGGCGTAACGGAGTAACTGAGAACGTCAATAATAGGGGTATTTTTTCTATGAATGTTAACTATAAGTGGCATAAATTAGTCAAATTCTCCTCAGTTACGTAGATTTTTAAGCAGTGGTCATCGACTAATTCGAGAGAAATTTTATGAGCAATCGTATTCAACAGGGAAGCTTGAACATTGATAGCACCCTCTACAATTTGGTTAATGAGCAAATCATTCCCGGTACTGGTATTGAAGCCGACGCATTTTGGCAATCGTTCGAGTCGATCTTATCTGACCTAGCACCAAAAAATCGCGCGCTGCTCGTTAAGCGTGACGACCTACAACATCAAATCGATGTCTGGCATCAAGAGCGTACGGGACAGGCCATTGACCCGACTGAGTACAAAACTTTCTTACAGCAGATTGGTTACCTAGTCCCTGAAGTTGAAGATTTTGAAATCACCACAGAAAACGTAGAACCAGAAATTGCGACACAAGCAGGTCCACAGCTAGTGGTGCCTATCATGAATGCCCGTTTTGCACTTAACGCAGCAAATGCGCGTTGGGGCAGTTTATATGACGCGCTTTACGGTACGGATGTGATCGGCGAAGAAGACGGTGCGGAGCGTGGTGGCAGCTTTAACCCAGTACGTGGTGAAAAAGTGGTTGCTTATGCTCGTGAGTTTCTTGACTCAGCAGCACCACTTAACGGTGTATCACACCGAGAAGTCGCTCAGTACAGCATCAGCAATGTCAGTGTCGGTAACACGCTTACTGCCACCCTTACCAATGGCGAGGAAGTGACCTTGATGGATAGCACACAGTTTATCGGCTATCAGGGAGAGGCGAGTTCACCGTCATGCATTCTACTTAAACACAATAACCTTCATATCGAAATTCAAATCGATCCGAACACACCTATCGGTCGTGTAGATGCAGCGGGCATCAAAGATGTGGTTGTTGAAGCGGCGCTTACCACCATTATGGATTGTGAAGACTCGGTAGCAGCGGTAGATGGTGAAGATAAAGCGTTGGCCTATCGTAACTGGTTAGGTCTGATGAAGGGCGATCTGCAAGAGAGCCTAGAAAAGAATGGCAAAACCATTGTTCGCAGTCTGAATCCAGATCGTCAATATACCAGCGTGACCGGCGGAGAGATCCACCTTAAAGGCCGTAGTATGTTGTTTATTCGCAACGTCGGCCACTTAATGACGAACCCTGCGATCCTTGATAGTGCAGGATGTGAAGTGCCTGAGGGTATTATGGATGCCATGATCACCTCGCTGATAGCTATCCATGATCTTAAAGGTAATAGCCAGTACCAAAACTCGACATCTGGCAGCATCAATATCGTTAAACCAAAGATGCACGGCCCTGAGGAAGTGGCGTTTACCAACGAACTATTTACTCGTGTGGAAGATGCGCTGGGTTTGGAGCGAAACACCATCAAAGTTGGCATTATGGATGAGGAGCGCCGCACCTCGGTTAACCTCAAAGCGTGTATTCACGCTGCGAAAGAGCGTGTCGTGTTCATCAACACTGGTTTCTTGGATAGAACGGGTGATGAGATCCACACCAGCATGGAAGCGGGCGCATTTGCTCCTAAAGCGCAATTGAAAACCATGACTTGGATTGGCGCTTACGAAGATCAAAACGTGGATCTCGGTTTAGCGTGCGGCCTACAAGGCAAAGCGCAAATCGGTAAAGGCATGTGGCCTGAGCCAGATAATATGGCAAAAATGATGGATGCCAAGATTGGTCACCCACAGTCAGGCGCCAACACAGCATGGGTACCGTCACCGACCGCAGCGACATTGCATGCGCTTCACTACCATCAAGTGAGCGTACCAAGCCGTCAAAAAGAGCTTCGTGAGCGCGTGATGGCGAGTGTGGATGATATCTTAACGATTCCACTATTAGGCTCGCAAAAGCTGACAGCAAAACAAATTCAAAGCGAGTTAGACAACAACGCACAAGGCATTCTTGGCTATGTAGTACGCTGGATTGACCAAGGTGTTGGCTGTTCCAAAGTGCCAGATATCAATGATGTTGGTCTAATGGAAGATCGCGCTACGCTGCGTATCTCAAGCCAGCACATTGCCAACTGGTTACGTCATGGTATTTGCACTGAATCTCAAGTGATGAAAACCATGCAGCGTATGGCACAAGTTGTTGACCAACAAAACGCCGATGACCCAAATTACAACAATATGGCCCCCAATTTTGATAGCAGCATAGCGTTCTCTGCTGCGTGTCAGTTGGTGTTCGAAGGCTGCGCACAGCCCAATGGCTATACCGAGCCCGTATTGCACGCAATGCGACTCAAATTAAAATCACAACAACGATAAAACACTGTAATTACCAAGCCCAAGGTAACACCGCGCTTTCGAGCGCGGTTTTTTTTCGAGCTGCGGCTGATGAAGCGGGAACTTGACGATAATATTGATGGAGTACTAGCGAGTATTTTAACATTATCGGGGAGAAGCAAGCAGAGCCTAAGGTTATGTCGTGATTTTCTTAGAAAGTCTGCCTACTCACTAGATTGAAGGCTCCATACTGCAATAGTAAGGATGTATCATCAAAAGCTTGAGTTATTCGCCAGCTTTATCCATATAAACAACCTCATAACCTGTCAATGATTTGAATACTCGAACGTTAAACCCTACCTCTTCTAGGAAGTCATAGTTGTGACCTGCAATGGCAGGCCAAACTGCAAGTGCAGACAGTCGAGAGTTGCCCGTATTGATCAATCGGTGGGCGACAAAGCCGGGAATATGATGCACGCTACCGGGGAAGACTTTTTCAATGGACACTTCCCCTTGCTCTGTTTGCATGAGTAATAAACCTTCACCTTGCGAGCCAAAATAGAACTCCGCTTGCTCTTTGCGTTGGTGAATGTGCCCTCTGGTCATGTGGAATTCATTACCTACAGAACCGGGCTCAATATGTGAGACACCAAAGTTTAGTTCTCCTTCTGCATGCTGGGCAGGTAGCATTTCCACTTGGTAGATAATTTGGTCCTGTGCACTTGCGGCACGTTGGGTTTCGTCAGCAAATACACCTTCAAGTGCGCCAAGTGTCGTTTCTTTGCAGACGACGTTTTCTGCATCAATCTGACCAGTTAAGTAATTGATGCTAGGAGGAATAGATAAATGCATGTTAATCCTTATTGGCGATTCTGAGTAATTCAGAAAAGGCTAGAAATAGATGATAAAAACTGCTTGCTGGTGAGTGTTCATTTAATGGCTCACCCCTACTATCTACTTGATCAACCCACAACCCCGGTAGTGCTGGATTCAAGTAATAAACGAAGATGTGTTCCATCGCCTGACTGAGCGCGGCTCGGCGGGCTTCACTAGGATCACGCTCCCAAAGCGCAATACAGGCTTTCAAGTACTCTGTTTGGCACCAAAGACGTGACGTTGAGCGCAGTGGCGTTCCGTTGGCGTATATCTCATCTCTAACAAGGCCATTATCGTTGTGTCCACATTGCTGTGCAAAGTGGTACAACACGTCGATGGTCTTTTGGACGTCAATGCCAGTGAGTTTTTGATAATGGCTAAGTAACCAGATCCACTCGTAATGATGACCAGGATCGATGTGTATGCCTATTTCCGGATCAAGAGAGAAATCGGCCTGAAAGAACTCTGCTAAATGGTCACTTTGCATAAATTGAGTTTGGAATAACTGATAGATTTGTGTTGCTCGCTCTAGCCAAATGGGGTTGTCGGTATGTTCGTAGCTGACCATTAACGCTTCGAACAAATGCATGTGAGGGTTTTGCCCTTTGCTGACATTATTGCCTTCAGTCAGAAAAAAACCACCTTGTTCTGTGTCCCAAAGATGCGCTGCGATGTGTTGGTAAATGGCTTCCATGGAATGTAGAGAATGTTCATCAGTAGCCAGTTTGTAATGCCAAGCAAACCCAAGAAGCGCGAAGGCTTGTTCGTATAGGTGAATCGCCTTACTTTTATTGTCGTTACTTGCGCACAGCGAAAAACGATAACCGGATGATGGTGAGCCAAAGTGTGTAAATCCTTGTTCAATGGCAGCCAAAACTTGATTGCGACCGTCGATTAGGTTGAGCTCAGTGGCGTGAGCGAAGACGTAAACCTGACGTGGTTGCACGCGAAATCTAATTAAATCGTCACTAAACTCTTGTCCGTCGGAAAGTAAGCCTTCGGCAAAAATCCCGTTTTGATTGGATTGTGCTTTTTGCCACCGAGGTAATGCGTGTTGAGTGAGCCAGTGTTGGCATCGAGCGATTTGAAAGGTTAGGGAGTCCATAGCTTGCTCCATAAAGTAAGGCACTCATTGAGTGCCCTAAGTATTGAACTATTAGAAGAGACCGATGGCGACACCGATGAAGGAGATAACTACGAGCGAAAGCATCGCTTTTACTGGGCTAAGACCTTTTTTCGCCATTGCAAACCAAGTACCCAATACGACCACTAATGGCAGTAGTTTAGGGAAGATACCGTCGAGCATCATTTGCACGTTGATGTCGACGCCGTCTTTGGTTGCGAACTCAAGGCCTGTGCCTAGGTTGACGTAACTGGCTGCAACACCGCCCATGACAAAGACACCTAACAGTGACAACGCCTCACGAATCTTTGTTGAACGGTGGCTGACAAGCATTTCAACGGAGCCTGCACCCATTTTGTAGCCTTTCATAAACAGCTGGTAAGAGCCGATGATAGCGATGGCGTTGAATGCCACGATGTAGAAGATAGGGCCTAACATGCTGCCGCCTGCGGCTAGTGCCATACCAATACTAAGTAAGATAGGGACTAACATACCCGGAATCATGGAATCGCCAATACCAGCGACGGGGCCCATCAAACCGACTTTGAGTGTATTGATGGTTTCGCCATCAATAGGTTCGCCATTGGCTTTCTTCTCTTCCATACCCACAGCCATCCCGTTGATGATAGCGCCCAGCTGTGGCTCGGTGTTGTAGAAGGATGCATGACGTTTCATCGCTTCTTGTCGGTCTTCTTGATTCGGGTAGAGCTTTTTCAAAGCAGGCATCATACCGAGACAGAAGCCAAATGATTCCAAGCGTTCAAAACTCATCGATGATAGGTTGTACATCATCCATGCACGCCAGCATTTCGTTAGATCTTTTTTGTCGAGTGTGACTTTGGCTTCGATCTCAGTACCAATTTTGTCGTGTTGTGCAGTCATTAGAATTCATCCTCGTCATCATCAGCCTGTTGAACTGGTGCAGCGTTAGCTGTTTGTGGTTCGGGTTTGTAGTTGTAATGAAGTAGAGCGAATAGTGCGCCAATCATGACCAAACCCACCATGTTGAGGTTTAGGAATACGATGCCAACGAAACCGACTAAGAAATAAATCAGCATCGTTGACTCTTTGATAATCTGCTTTAACAGAATAGCGATACCAACAGCAGGTAAGATGCCACCTAGAACCGTCATGGTGTCGATCACCATTTCCGGTAGGCTTGCCATAAATCCTTCGATGTATTGGTTACCGAAGTAAACGGCAATAAAGGTCGGAACAAAGCGCATCAGGAAGTTGGTGACCTGCGGATAAATGGCGGAGTTCATATACACGCCTTTCTCATCACCGGCTTCAATGGCTAAATCTGCTTTATGGTTCCAGTAGGAGTTAATGACCATCATAAAGTTGAAAATGATGGTGCCAGCGATACCGATAGTCGCAGCAATAGCAACAGCGACTTCTACGCCCTGTCCAGACATGATGCCGAGCGCGACAGCAGGGTAGGCGACGAAGTTTAGGTCGGCTGGCATGGAGCCGCCAGGTGTTACCATTGCGATGTAAACGGCTTGTACCGCCACGCCAACCATGATGCCAGTTTGAATATCACCTAAGATGATACCCACCAACATACCGGATACGAGTGGCCGAGTGATAGTGTACCAACCACCGGTTAGTCCAAGTAACCAGGGGGTGGAAAGGGCACCGAGATAGCAGAGTATCCCGATAAATACTGCTTCTATAAACATAATGTCATCCTTTAGCTCACGTATTGGTCACCCCACTTTTGAAGCGAAAATCGTATCAAAAGTGGAGTTTGTTTTGTTGTTATTTCAGTTTTTGTAGTGCATCTTGCCAGGTGTAGGAACTGGCATCAGGAACCAATCTGAAGTCGATGTGATGACCGTCTTCTGAGAGGTAGTTAAATGCAGAGATTTCTTCTTGGTTGACGCATTGGTTGCCGCCAATTGTCGTTGTGCCTTCTCTAGCGCTCATTGGGCCAACGTTGATTTTGTTATTGAGATTTTCAAGGCTAATACCCGCTTCGCGAATGCGGCGCAGCGTGACTGGAGATTTCGCGATGACGAAATACTTCTTGTCGCTGGCGATCACCTTCGGTAGCTTGCTGACGGCGGTCGCAGTGTCAAATAGCCAAACTTTAACGTCGGTTACAGCACCTTTCATGACTTGTGATAGCAATGGGTCAGCTGCAACAGCATCGTCAATGGCTACGATGCCATCACAAGGAAGTTCTTTCGCCCAACGAGTCATTAACTGTCCATGAATAACGCGGTCGTCGATACGCACAAATGAAATAGCCATAGTGTTTCTCCTTAAAAATCGTCTTCTTGTGCCAGCTCTACTGGCTTGGCAACGACAACCGTTTTTAGCGCTTCTTGCTGCAAGGTCGTTGCAACGTATGAAGCGTCCATCTCTTCAACAAAGTCTGCCGTCATTAAAAGTGTTGGGAAATTCACCCCTGTAACAACTTCAACCTTTGGATTGAAATCTGGGTTGAATGCGTAAGTGCAAGCAACGTTGTAAGGCGTGCCGCATTCCAAATCGCATAGCACGACAATGCCGTCGACATTGGGCGCTATTGCAGTGATTTCACGATGGAAATCTCGTTTAAATTGCTCGATGCCTCCCTCTTCGGTGAGGCAGATCGCAGTCGTGTTACTGAGTTCGCCAAATACCATGTTGGCACTACTAATAAGTGCAGTGGCTAATGGACCGTGACTGGCTACGATAAAATGGAGCATGATTAACCTCTTACGAACGCTTTAATAGTGGCAATTTCTTGTCCTTCGCTTTCGCCATATGGTTGGATGACATAAGCGTCTACGTGAGCTGGGATAACGAAGGTTTCGGCATAATGAACAACAAATGGCTCAAATTTATTGTCTGGACTCAAGATAATTGCCTCTTTACCTTCCACTAAGTTCAGAACATTGACGGTCCCCTCAGTTTTATGAAGAACGGGTTTGCTGAACCAGTGGCGTCTGGTCTCGATAAACTCACGCTCATGCAGGCCCGTTTTCTCTTCTTTCCAGCCTTCGCCTTCTGCGATTGGTGTGATGGCGTTAACTAAATGCTCCTGACACCATTCCGTGTTGCGTTCCCATTGAATGACTTCTTTACCGTGATCTAAGTGCACTGGTCGTGGTAGACCATCAAGCCCTAGACGATCCCAATCCCACAGTTTGAACGTAAAAATATAGGGGGTCGCACTGATTTCAAGCACCATTGAATCGGATCCCGAGCAGTGAATAGTGCCGGCAGGGATCAAGAAATGGTCATGCTTTTTCGCTGGGAATTGATTGATGAAGCGCTCATCATCGAATGACTTTTCGCCGCGCTGCGCTGCATACAAATCATCCATCATTTCATCTGGGTTGATGCCAGACTTAGTGCCAAGGTACACACTGGCTTTTTCTCCAGCGTCTAACATGTAATAGCTCTCGTCTTGGGTATAGTGCATCCCAAACTCGTTCTGAATGTATTCGGTCAGAGGGTGTACCTGCAGACTTAGATGCTGGCCTTGCATGGTATCGAGGAAGTCGAATCGAATTGGGAACTCGGCGCCAAAGCGAGCATGGACACTGTCGCCTAATAGAGCGCGCGGTTGGGTTAATACCAAGTCTTGCGATGGAATTTCGACAACAACGTCGCCGTACTTAAGCAGTAGGCTGTTTTCTTCAGGAACGCAGTCAAAACACCATGCATAGTTGGGCTTGTCTTGGTCGAGGTCGCAGACTTCTTTCATCCATTGACCGCCCCAGACTCCAGGGTCAAAGAAAGGTACCAGTCTAAATGGTTGAGTTGTCGCTTGCTGTAAGCCTGCGTTGAACGCCGCGCCCGAGACCATTTTAGGGTCAAAAGCGGTGTTGGTGTCTAAGAGAAAATCAACATCTGACAACAGCTTGGTTTTATAGCGATCGAAGACACGCCATTCAATAAAGAATGAACGCTTGTATTTACGTAGGACGTCTTCGCTGTAGTTTTCTGCGCCCCAGTTGCCAAGCTCGCCACGGCGGAAGCGTTGCTGAATTTCCCAACGAGCTAAATCAGCGTAAACAAAGGTATCGCCATCGGCGACCAGTCGAGCGCCATGGCCAATAACAACGATCAAACCAGAGCTCGCATCGCGAACGGTTTGTTTTAATCCTTCTAGCTTCTCGCTATCAAAAAACTCGTCCAGCTTGTGTGGTGCAATGACGCCAAATACTCGGTCATCTGTAATGTTGCGTTCTAGCATGGCGAAGATGTGTTCTTCGGAGTATTTCGCATCGTCCATTGACACCACAAGAGCGGGGGAGAGCGGTGCGACAAGCTGGTCGAGGATTTCATTGTGATTGACACCATGATAGGTGTCGATCACCAAAATATGTTTATCTTGGCCCTGAATGCGTTGTTCAATTGTGTCAACGATACTGTCCCAACCGCGAACGGCAGCTTGGTCAAAGCCCTTCACTTCTACCTTTGGAAACTTGTCATAATTGGATTGACCAGATAGGTACTTCATACATCACCTTGAGTTAATCATTTGACTACAGTCTAATCACTCAGTTAATCAACTAACAAACTGGTTAACACGTTTAACCACTCATTTAGCAGTCGTTAACCAATAATTAGCAGGGCAATTTTGTAGTTAATCACATAATCATGACGATAAATGGCTATCGATTAGGTTAATCGATTAACCGTGTTTTAATCAGAAAAGAAAGTCGCTATAACTGGTGCTAATTTCATTTACTGGAGCTCAACATGGCCAAAGCAACCATTGCGGACGTAGCTAAGCATTGCGGTGTTTCCACCGCGACTGTGTCCATGGTATTGACTAACAAAGGGCGAATCTCTGCGGCCACGCGTGAGCGGGTATTAGAGGCGGTTAAGGAGCTTGGTTATGTTTACAATCAAGCGGCGGCAAACTTGCGTCATAAACGCAGTAATCTAGTTGGGCTCGTCACACCTGATATTACCAACCCCTTTTTCTCTGAAATGATCGCGGGGCTTAGCCATTATCTTGAAGAGCAGGATTCGCTATTGTTTCTCGCTAATGCTGAAGAGAGCGTTGAGCGTCAAAGCAAGTTCATCGATTCGTTGTTGAGTCAGAACGCTGGTGGTGTAGTTATGTGCCCTGCGATGGAAACAAATTTGGACTTTTTGGAGACAGTACAAAGTCGTGGTTTTCCGATCGTGTTGGCTGTTCGACCTATTGGAGAAGACCAATTTGATTTTGTCGGCACTAATAATTTTATGGGCCTGCAGTTGGCAACCGAGCACCTTATCAAAAAAGGCCACAAGCATATTGCGTTCGTTGGTGGACTGGAGATCTCTAAGACGCGCTCCCATCGTCTTGGGGGGTATATGTCGAAGTTGATGGAACATGGGATCCCGTTCAATGAACGATACATTCGAAGCTGCTCAGCGAGCCGTTCCGAGGGCGCTAAGGTAACAAGGGAATTACTGGATCAGCACCCTGAAATTACCGCTATTATTGGCTACCAAGATATCGTTGCTTTTGGTGTCATGCGGGCCATTAAAGATCTCGGTAAAACCGTAGGCAAAGACATTGCGGTTGTGGGTTTTGATGATGTGGCAGAATCCGCGGATACCAATCCAGCGCTGACTTCCATTTCTGTTTCAGCGCGAGAAATTGGCCGAGCGGCGGGAGAGATTATTTTGTCTCGTATGGAGGGCGACAAACAGCCGTACAAAAGCGTGGTGTTCCCACCCAAACTTGTGGTGAGAAGTTCATGTGGTTGATTTCGAATTTGCGACAGAATTAGTTTTTAGTTGCGCGTGAGGATTTGGCTCACAGTATCTCCGCTTACTCACTTTTGACGGTTGCTATTGAGCGGCCAAGCACCGATACCATTTTTTGGGTAAAAAAACGCCAAGACAATAGGTCTTGGCGTCAAAAAAGATAGTAATAGTAAACTCGGGAGGGCTGAGTCTCCCAACACAAAAATCTTAAGGATCGTTGGCTACACATGTAGGGCAACGAAAGTGATCTTATATTCACACCGCTGATAACAACATTAGACTAAAGGGGTAAAGCGAACGTCATAGATGAAATCTGATTTTGCACTTTTATTAAGCAACTGCATTTGAATTTGCGAGCATCTTTGCTACCACGCATTTCAATGTTCCGTAGTCGTAGCGTTGTTCGAAGTGTTCATAGAGAGGCTTGAGGGCTCCGTCCTCAATAGTGTTCAAATCGATGATTTTTTGATTAATGCCGTCTATTTCTTCGCCAGATAAAGCAACGACATTTGATAGTTCACAAACATTCAGTTCAATCGCACTCGCTAAGTGGGTTTGGACCGTGGTTGTTTTTAGCCCACGAGCATTAGCGATATCTTGAACGGTAAGGCCTTGGTTCAATAGTGATAGCGATTCTAACTCAGTCTCAGAGAGAGTTCTCTCTGCCAATGATTTCGGTTCAATCACTGCAATGAATGCTTCACCATATTTTTCAATCTTTGCTTCACCCAATCCCGGTATGGTTGCCAGTTGGTCCAAGTGGGTAGGACGCTCGGTGGCGAGTGCTTCTAGCGTGACGTCTTGACAGATTACGTAAGCTGGAACCGATTGTTGTTTGGCAAGCTCAGATCGAACTTCACGAAGTCGCTCGAATTGAGGCATATCCGAGGTCAATAGTGAGCCCTTGCTTCTCTTTTTAGCGCCTTTAGTTGTTGACTGCTTCGAAACACGAATCTTTCTTAGTTCAATTGGGTGCTGCCCTTTAAGATAAGGCCGGCAAGTCTCAGTAAGTTGCAGGCTGCCATGTTCGCCGTGCGCTTCAAGCAAGTTCATCGCCAGCAATTGCCTGAATACACCTTGCCATTCTTTGGCGGATAACTCAGTGCCAATACCAAATGTCGATAGGGTATGGTGTTGGTTTTGCGTGATGCGCGCGTCAGTTTTACCTAGCAGTATGTTCACCAAATAACTCACGCCAAATCGTTGTCCCGTTCGATAGACAGTGGATAGGGCTTTTTGTGTTGCTTGTAAGCCATCCCAAGTTTCTGGAGGGTTGAGACAGTTGTCGCAATTGCCGCAAGGCTCTGCAAGCGTCTCTCCAAAATAAGCGAGTAGAGATTGGCGTCTGCAGGTGGCGAGGTCGCAGTAGCCTAAGAGGCGGTTGAGTTTCTGAAGTGATACACGCTTATATTGTTCGGCGGCATCTGAGTTTTGAACCATTTGTCTTTGCAGCACCATGTCTTGCATACCAAAGGTCATCCATGCGTTGGCTGGCATTCCATCACGCCCTGCACGGCCCGTTTCTTGATAATACGCCTCAATGCTTTTAGGTAAACTGAGATGCGCGACAAATCGAACGTCAGGTTTATCTATACCCATACCAAACGCGATAGTGGCAACTACAATGATGCCATCCTCGCTCAAAAAGCGGCGCTGGTGGCTAGCTCTTTGCTCACTTGATAGGCCAGCATGGTAGGGTAGCGCGACTTTACCCATATCAGTAAGCCATTGAGCGGTTTCTTCGACCTTTTTACGAGATAGACAATAGACAATCCCTGCATCATCGGGATGGTGAGTGCTAATAAAGCTCCAAAGCTCTTTTTTTGCGTTACCTGAATCGGACACATGATACTGAATATTTGGTCTGTCGAAGCTATGAACATAAACGTCAGCTTGCTCAAGTGCTAGCTGCGCGATGATCTCTTCTCGAGTCTTAAGATCAGCTGTTGCCGTCAGCGCAATTCTTGGTACGGATGGAAATCGTTGCTTAAGAACGCTGAGCTTTTGATACTCCGGGCGAAAATCATGACCCCATTGGCTCACACAGTGCGCTTCATCAATCGCAAAAAGAGATAAATTGGACTGCTCGAGTAAGCGCAGCGTTCGCTCCAATAAAAGACGCTCTGGAGCCACATACAAGATTTGTACTTCACCGGTGAGTACCTGTTGCTCGACCACTTGCTGATCATAAGAGCTGAGTGTTGAATTTAAGTACGCGGCGTTTACGCCAACTTGATGCAGGGCTTCAACTTGATCTTGCATTAAAGCAATAAGCGGAGACACCACCACACCAACACCCTGACGAAGGATTGCTGGGATCTGGTAACAAATTGACTTACCACCACCTGTTGGCATCAAGGTTAATACATCTTTGCCAGCTATAAGAGAATCGATGATGTCGGATTGCTGGTGTCGAAAATCATCATAGCCAAATAAGGACTTGAGCAGTTCGTTAGGGGTCATAAGTAAATTGAAGTCGGTATCAGGTCGAGAATGAACCATGAGTCTGTCAGGAGGTGCTTTGCTTTTCAAGAGGGTGGTTGAGGTTTGTGCTTGTACTCGCAGTGGAAACGCTTATCTGTGCAAACGGAGTTGTACGACTTGCGAGAGAGGGGTTAGAACAAAAGGGGAAGTCGGGCTTAGCTTGGCATATAAGCCCGACTTATACGGAGCTTTGGATAATTTTGCATTTTCCATCGCCTTTGTTACCACAGTAAAACCAGGTAACAATTTTTTAGACACAAGGCAGTGAAAAAGTTCCACTGCCTTACTCTAAACGTGTACACATCATCAAAAGACTAGTTGATGTGAGAGAGAACAGGGCTTATAGGCCTTTGATGTTCTCAACTTCAAGTTCGTTGAAGTAACGAACCGTTTTAACTTTAAGCTCTTGTTGAGCTGCATCGTCAGCAACAATGATTGCTTTAGGGTGCATTTGTAGCGCTGTTACTGTCCACATATGGTTTACGCAGCCTTCTACGGCCATTTGCAGAGCTTGAGCTTTGTTGTGACCCATAGTAAGGATCATCACTTCTTCAGCGTCTAGAAGAGTTGCAACACCAATAGTCAGGGCATACTTAGGCACTTGGTTGATGTCGTTGTCGAAGAAGCGAGAGTTTGCAATGCGAGTCTCAGTCGTCAGCGTTTTGATACGGGTACGAGAGTTTAGAGATGAACCTGGCTCGTTGAATGCGATGTGACCGTCGATACCAATACCACCCATGAACAGGTTGATTTTGCCGTATGAACGGATTTTTTCTTCGTAAGCTGCACAATGAGCATCGATATCATCTGCTAAACCATCAAGAAGGTTGATGTTCACTTCTTGCACATCAACGTGGTTGAAGAAGTTATCGTACATGAAAGAGCGGTATGATTCTGGGTGCTCAGGGTCAATACCAACGTACTCGTCCATGTTGAACGTAACAACGTGCTTAAAGCTAACTTCACCAGCCTTGTGCATTTCAATCAGCGCTTTGTACGTTGATAGGGGTGTTCCACCAGTAGGCAGACCCAACACAAATGGTTTTTCCGCTGTTGGTTGGAAAGCATTGATACGCTCAACGATATGGCGTGCAGCCCACTTACCTACTTGTTCTGCGTTCTGTAATGGAATAAGTCTCATGTTGATCCCCTAATAAAAGAATTTAGTTTGTTCTGAAACATTAATTCGCATTATAAAAAAAGTTTTTCGACACGGCTATTACTTTTCTGTGAATTTTGCGATTTTTCTTGATCACGATCGCCTTTTAGTGGATTTGCTGCGGAAATGTAAACGAAATAGACTTCTTTAATCGTCAAAATTTTGAAGGTGAATAAAGTGACTTTGTTGATAGAAGCTAGAGAGGACAAGGGCAGGAGAGGTGCTGCCCTTGTAGTATGACTTAGATTGCTTGCCCATTCGCTGTGACTGCGACATCAACATTGCCGCGAAGCGCATTTGAGTATGGGCATACTTGGTGAGCAACACGGACGAGTTCAACTGCTGCGCTGTCTTCTAGATCAAGAGTCACATCCAGTGCTACATCCAATACGAACCCACCTTCTTGATTGGGCTTCAGAGCTACCGTCGCTTTTGTAGGAGCCTGTTTCACGGTAATTTTTTGTTGTTGAGCAACGTGCAAGATCGCATTAGAAAAACACGCTGAATATCCAGCTGCGAATAATTGTTCTGGGTTAGTTGCAGCGCCAGTCCCGCCCAGCTCTTTTGGATAAGAGAGAGCAAGATCAAGTAGACCATCGTCGGTAGAAACCTGACCGTTACGACCCGCAAGAGCGGTGGCAGAAGTAGTATAGAGTGCTGACATGATGTATTCCTTTCTCAAACTTTTAGTTGTGTAAAATTAGGTTGTGCGCAAACTATATTGTCAAAACGAACGGATTGCAAGTATATTGTGCACAACTTAATTGAAAAGATGACTGGTTATGGATCTAGAAAGCCCTGAAGCACTCGATTTGGATAAGCAAGTCTGTTTTGCTCTTTACAGTGCGAGTAATGCGCTGACACGTGCCTACCGCCCAATTCTGGAACGAGTTGATCTTACTTATCTACAATATATGACGATGCTCGTGCTTTGGAAAAAAGCACCGATGAACGTTAAAGACATTGGCGCAGAGTTGAAGTTAGACTCTGGTACGCTAACCCCTTTGCTAAAACGTTTGGAGCAAAAAGGGTTGGTGGAAAGAAAACGTAGCGAAACCGACGAACGCGCTCGAATGATCTTTGTTACCGAAGAGGGCAACGCGGTTCGTGAAAAAGCGATGTCGATTCCTGGAGCCATAGCATGCAAGGCGAAACTATCAGAGGAAGAAGCCACAATGCTAAAGCGTATTTGTGAGCGCTTGACCAATAATTTAATGGATTAAAAAATGGATATCGAAGGACTTACACGGGTTGGGTTTAAGCATCTGCTAGCACTCCACGTGATGTTGGATACATGCAATGTAACTAAAGCAGCCGAACAGTTATCTGTGACTCCCTCAAGTGTGAGTAAAACTATTACTCAGCTTCGTGAAATTCTAGATGATGAGCTATTTTTCCGCGATGGTACGTCATTAACCCCGACACCTTATGCCGTAGAGATAGCGCCGCTTATCCATTCGATGCTGGCCAGCATGAATGGATTACTTAACCAAGCTCGCTTTGAGCCTAGTGCGTTTGAGGGGCGTTTTAGTTTATCAATGCGCGAAAGTACGTTCGAACTATTCGCACACTCGCTCGCGAAACTCTCTACCAATTACATCCCGAAAGCCAAGCTCAACATTATGACCAAGGCAAAGTTTGGCTTTGGTGCCCTGCACAGTGGTCAGGTCGATTTCATTATATTGCCGCATGATGTTAGCCAGCCACCAACCAATACCAAGGAGTTGGTTTGGGAGGTTGTACTGCAGGATGAGCTCGTTTGTCTAATGTCTCCGGAACACCCTTTGGCTGATGTAGAACTGACCGTCGAGCATTACCTTAATAGTCAGCATATCGGTATTGCGGAATCTGAGCTGAGTCGCCCTTATTTTGAGCAGACACTAAGACAGCAACATGGCACACGTGAAGTGAAAATAGTCGTGCCTGATTTTGGTGCCGCGGCGGTAATGTGCCATCAGTCAGAATTGCTTTTTACTTGCTCTAAGCATTGGGCAGATGTTGCTCGTCAAGCGAAAGGACTGACCGTTAAAACGTTACCTTTTGAGTATGGTAAAGTCGCGTATAGCGTTGTTTGGAACCGAGCAAGTATTAATGACCCTGCGGTTCAATGGCTCTGTACATACCTTCGTGAGCTTGAGGTTTCTCCATAGTGGTTGCATATGGGACTAAGTTCTTGTAGCCTGAAATTTCATCACAAAGGATTTTCAATGCACTTTTCACACTCCTACCTCTGGCTCTCTCTTATTATGCCTCTAGCTCGGTAGGATTATTTGCGCCTGGCTACGAGTTGATTGTAGCCACCTCATACATTCATTCTCGTCGCCACTATTAAAAGGGAACAAGAATGAATCAAGCGACATCAGTAGAACCAAAATCCAACAGACAGAAGCAAGTGCAAGGGCTTATCTATGCTCTGATCGGAACGGCGCTTTTTTCGATTAAACCTATTTTCGTCAAGGTTGCTTATCAATATGGTGGTGATGCAACGGCGATCATGTCGCTTCGTGCATTAAGCTCCCTCCCATTTTATGCCCTGATTCTTCTTATGTTGTGCAAAAAGCCGGAACGTCGAACTCAGGTTACGCAGTTTGGTTGGCAAGCGGCTTTGGTAGGAGTGATGGGATACTATGTGGCGAGCTATCTTGATATTGCGGCGCTTGAGTACATAAGCGCTCAGCTAGAGCGTCTATTGATTTTTCTTTTCCCAAGCATTGTTGTGATATTAAGCTGGATGTTTCTAGGGCAGAAGCCAACTGGGAATGTGCTGCGCGCCGTCGGCCTTGGCTATTTGGGTATCGCGGCAATACTGTTTCATGATGTTCAATCTCTGGGTGAGGAAATTTGGAAAGGAAGTGCCTTGGCGGTGGGCTCAGCGTTTGTCTTTGCAGTCTACTTGATGCTGAGCAAAAGTATTATCAGCAAGATGGGTAGTGACCTGTTCACGAGTATTGGAATGGGAAGCGCTGGCATTGCGATTATTACCCACTTGTCCCTTTCTTCGGCTGAGATGAGTCAATGGTCTTTTGAGCTTATTGTACTGGGCGTATTGCTAGGCGTTTTTTGTACCGTTCTTCCTTCTTATTTTGTCGCTGCTGCAATGGCGAGGTTGTCGCCAACAGAATTGAGTATTACGTCAAATATCGGACCTGGTGTGACCGCAGTCATGGCAGTAGCGATACTCTCAGAAGCCTTTACTTTGTACCATTTCATTGGGCTGTGTCTGGTGACTTTTTCTGTGTACAGCATGAAAAAATCGTCATAGCGCCTTCTGAAGATGCCGCTTTTCTGCGGCATTTTTCACTCATCATTTAGCGCCAAGCACTACCAAACTGGATATAGGTCGTCCATTCTTCCGGACCTTTAGCAACATCAACACCGACACGAAGCCCTAACTGCCTCGCGATAAGATAACGGAAACCGCCGCCCCGGGTGTAATGTACCTGACTTTTGGCAATGCTCTCGTCATGATTAAAGGCGGTGCCCGCACCAACAAAACCAAGTACTGTCCATCGGTCATCAATGTCGTAGCTGAGTTCGACTTCGCCAAGGGCAGTATTCTCGGCACGATAACGCATCGCCGCGATGCCTCTCATTTCAATAAAAGGTGTCGCGTAGACCGATGCTCTTGGATCGACGTTCTCAGAGATAGACTTGAAATCAGCACGCAAACCTAGCCCCCACTTATCGGATAAGCGAGAGTAGTTCTGCATGTAGGCGTTATACTTCTGGTAGTTAAACTGACCACCAAATGCTTTGTTGTGATAGTCCACTTTTATACCTGCTTTCGTGCCTTCGCGCGGTGAGAACTGGTTGTTGCGACTGTCGTACATAAAACGCCAACCCAGTTTTCCATCTTTCGGCGCCCAATCTGCGTGACTAAAGCCATCAAGTGTTGGTTTTGATGACATATAGCTGTATGAACCACCAACAAAAAAGTTGGAATCACCGAGTCTTACGTCTAATTCTTGAAAGAAGTATAAGCCCTCTAAACTCAGGTCCATTGGCGCTGATTCTGTCACAGGATAGAACTTGAGATTGAATTTGGCACCGAATAGGCCGCCGAGATAGCGAATGCGATCATTCATCCAGTTTCCTGAATGGAAGCCACCGTATAAATGACTGCCGTTATTGGTGCCTAACGCCATTAAACCAGATGTGCTTGCAGGAATATCTTTAACTTCCTCCCCAGCTAATCGCTTCTGCTTGCGCTCTTCAGATTCGTGGAAAAATAACAATGCCGCGCCGCCACCAACACCAACAGCTGGGTCAGTAACCGTCAATGGAACAGGGAGAAAACCAACGGCGTTGTCGAGAATGAACTGACTACCGTCGAGCCGCCCATCTTGTGGATCGATGAAATTATCCATCATGCCTGCATGAGAAAAGGAGCCGCCGACTAAAGCACTGGTTATTAGAGATAGCCGTATCGATCTATTATTTAAGTTCATAGTTTAATGCGTCGCTTAAGGTGTGTTTATAGGTGCTCCATGCAATTTGTCCAATTATATCGGCATTTTAACGACGTTAATGTCATTTTTCGAGCGGCTAACTGTACTTGTTTTGAAAGTAGCGGCTTCATCCAATTGCCTATCGAATAGGTTCTATTTGATTATTAGGTTTTTTGCTCTAGTGGGGGCGAGAGTTTTTTGACAGCCGTGCTCAATTAAAACGCAATTTCTATGATGAATAGTGGTTAGTTTTATACACTAGAGAAGGGCTAACGTTTTGTTCGATAGATTTGCGAACAAAACAGTATTTTATTGGGATTAAATGCGGTAATGTCCGCACACTCTATTATGGTTGTGTGTTAGCTATGGTTCGCAGATTTCAAGATTTGTCAGAAACGTCGAAAGGTGTCGTTGCTTCTATAATTGCCTCCTGTTTATTTGGTCTATTGCCGTTGTATGTTCAATTTCAACCCGATGTCGGAACCTTCCGTTCAGGCGGCGGTGCTGGTAATTGGATTGCGGCACAGCGAATCATCTGGAGCGTTTTGATTGTGATCGTGTTCTTAACTGTGAGTGGGCGCATTCAGCGCTTGTGGTCAGAGTTGAGAAAAACGCGCCGATGGCATCGATATCTGTTTTCTGCTTTGCTTGTCGGTCCCCAATATTGGATTTTCGTTTGGGCGCCGTTGTATGGCGAGACGCTGTCTGTTGCTCTGGGTTATTTTACGCTTCCCTTGGTACTCGTGGTGGTTGGCAAATTTGTTTACGGTGACAAGTTGTCTCCGCTTCAACTGATCGCGTGTTTAGTTGCTGCCATTGGGGTTATCTACGCTTATGTGATGGCAGAGGGACTGTCTTGGATTGTTTTGCTGATTGCTCTTGGCTATCCAATCTATTTCATTCACCGCAAGACTCTTAATGTGCCGAGTGATGTGGGTTTCGCTTTGGACAACACGTTTTTATTGCCAATCGCGTTTGGTGCTCTGTTTTATCTGCTTCCTTTAGAACAAATTCAGCAAATAGAGCTAACCAGTTGGGTATATTATCTCGGATTAGCTATTGCAGGCTCTGTACCTATGCTGCTGTTCCTCTATGCATCTCAAGCGCTACCTATGTCAATCTTTGGGTTGCTTGGTTATGTTGAACCAGTATTGGTGTTTGGAGTTGGGTTACTGCTTGGTGAGCGAGTTGACGCCGCGGACATGCCTACCTATATAATGGTCATGATCGCTCTGTTAATCTTGGCTTTAGATGGCGTTAAAAGAGCAAAATCACACGGTGCTGTATGAAGCTAATCGTCAATCATCATTCTACTAATAGGAGTCAGCAATGTTAGAAGCGGTATGGTCGGAATATCAAAACGGGCTGCGTCGTTTCTTGCGTAGCAAGATCGCAAACGAAGCCGATGTTGATGATGTGCTTCAAGAGGTGTTGATTAAAACCTATAAGAACATAGACAAGCTCGAGAGTCCCGAGAGCGTCAAGTCTTGGCTGTTCCAAATCGCCAACCGAAGTGTGATAGACCATTACCGCAAAGATAACGCGACGGAGGATGTCGATTTAGACACATTTTGGACGGAGGAAGAGGAGGAACAAGTGAGTCGTGAGCTCGCTGAATGTCTGCTCCCAATGATGGAATCGCTTCCAGAGAGCGCCACTGCCTTAATTAAGTCGATTGATATAGACGGTCGCTCTCAGAAAGAGGTCGCTGAAGAGCTTGGTATAAGCTATTCAACACTTAAATCAAGAGTCCAACAAAGTCGCCACGAGCTACGCGGCGTCTACGAGAAGTGTTGTCAGTTCTCGTTCGATACACAGGGTAACGTGATGGACTATGACCCCAATTCGAAGAAGTGCAATAACTGCTAGTCAGCTACTGGTGTGATATCATGAACAGTGAGTTCGACGTTTCATTTTAGCTTGCCAATCAGATGACAGAATCGAATCTTCCAAGCTGTACCTCGAGCGTATTTTCTCCTGCTCGAATAGGGCTACCAACCATTTCGTCGTAAGCACTATCCTGTCTCAATACAGTTTCCGTCGCGGTTAAATTTTGACACAACCTTCTCATATCGACGACGTTGTGCGTACGAAGCAGAGACCCGTTATCATGAGTGACGTAGTGTTCTTCTCCGTCCAGTATTACCGACGCTTGGTACAGCGACATTTCTAACGAATGAATGACTAGTTTGTCGAATCTCGCGAACTGTTCAAGCGTGCTGAGTTTTGTATTCATGTCGCATTTCCTCCAATGTGTAACCGAGTTGTACGGCGACAAAAGGAAAACAACTTAAATTGTGAGGGAATGGTTCTCGGCCGAGATAAAGATGAATGTATTATTTACAATGTAAAATATAGGCAGCACAGTATCTCAGCTGCCCAAGTGTTATTACAAAGCGTGCATTTCACCCATTGTGAGCTTTGAAAGCTCAGAGTTCACTCGCAAGGATTCGTTGATGATGATTCTTGGGTCATCAATGTCGATGCCTTGCTCGAGAGAATGTTTTGTTTGCGATGACAAGGTATTCAACATCTCAATTGAAGCTGAAATATCGTCAATGGAGCCTTTCAATGAGCTAAGCGATTGCAAACTAAACAGTTGTTCCGTGAGCTTGCTGACCGCGAGCTCTAGGTCATAAGCTTCTTCGCTTAATCGAATGTTGGGTTTGTAGACCTCTAGTTGCCTTATCGTAGAAATTAACGTTTCTTGAAGGGTAAGTTGGTCCATGCTGCCTCCTTGCGCATCGGTTCTGAGCGTATGATGGGACAGCATCTTGTTAAGTCGAGCTAAAAAGAGAAAAATGAGATCAAGATCGCTCGTTACTTGATTAGCCCTTTAAGTTTTGCAAGCCCCCATGCAGCCGTTGTCACCACGTCCGGTATATCTCCAGCAATCAGCATCTGTTCGAATTCAGTAATTGGAAACGATTGAGTGATAAGATCTTCTTCCTCAGTATCAAGGTTGCGATCTTGCAAGGTGAGTTGCGTTGCGAGGTAGATATGACAGGTTTGGTTTAAAAAGCCATAGGCAATGAACTGTTTGCCAACGTACGTCATCTTATCAGCGATAAGACCGGTTTCTTCCTGCAACTCGCCTCGAGCCAGCTCTAGATGATCAGCATCAGGGTTCGATTCCCAGGCTCCTTGTGGCAATTCCCAGTAGCTTTCGGAAACGGTATAACGATACTGATTTACTAAATGAACTCGCTCATCTTCGATCGCGATGATAACCGCACAATCAGGCTTATCGACCACGCCATAAATGCCTTTGGCACCGCTTTCCCGCTGAATATCATCCTCTCGAACGGTCATCCATGGGTTTTGATAAACGACTTTTGAGCTTAGGGTTTTGATCGTCATGACTTCTTTACCTTAACAAAATCAGAAATCTAGCTTATCGAACTTTTTATGTTGGCGCTATTTAGAGATAGATTTTGATAACAAATAACCCTAGCACCGACGCCTCTATTTTGTTAAAACAGGGCACAAACCTGCCTGCTGGAATCATTGACTGAGGGTAGCAGGTAAACAAACAATAGTAATGAATAAAAAAGGACATCAACGTGGCACAGTCTCTACAGTTTGAAAAGTTCGTCGACCTTGATTTTGATTTAGCGGAATGCCCACGTTGGGATTGGCGTACTGACTCATGGATGTGGGTCAACATCAATGACGGTGAGCTTTGGCGTCATAAAGATGGCGTAAATGAGAAGCGTAAGTTTGATGATATGCTCGGCTGTTTTGCTATGCATGGCGACCAAGGCTTTATGCTAGGTATGAAAACGGGTATGTATTATCTCAGCGACTGGAATGCGGAATTAACGTCGCTAGTCCCTCTTGTTTCTGAGTTCCCGCGTATGCGCTACAACGACGGACGTTGTGCTCCAGGAGGACGTTTCGTTGCCGGCACACGTAACGGTGCGAAAGAAGGAGACCAAGGACAATTCTGGCAACTGCACCTAGATGGCACGATTGAGGCGTTACCTATGTTCGCATGGACATGTAATGGTTTAGCATTCTCACCGGATGGTCAGTGGTTATACTGGTCAGATACAGGCTCAAGCAAAGTGTACAAGCACGCATACAATGCTGAGACTGGTGAGTACGGCGAGCAGGAACTTCACTGCGACTTGACTGATTATAACGGTCGTCCTGATGGCGCGAGTGTTGATGTAGATGGCAACTATTGGGTTGCGATGTACGCAGGTCAATCTGTGGTTAAGATCGCGCCAAATGGCGAAGTACTCGCTGTGATTGACGTACCTTCGGAAAACCCAACAATGGTCGGTTTTGGCGGTAAAGATATGCGTGATGTGATTGTCACATCAGCTGCTGGCAGCAACGAAAAAGGCAAGCTTGTCATTGCTAAAGACGTTGTAGAGGGGCTAAAAGAGCCGTTATCCAGCGTTAAGATCGCTTAATGAATGCCTAGCGGAGCCAAAGAGCTCCGCTTTTAACAGGTCATTGAAAAAGGTAGGCTGGTCGCGCGATTCATATCACTAAGGTCATCTTCAGTGATGTATTTTTTGGCGACGACATTACCGGCAACTACCAGATGTGAGATGTAGTCACGGCACGACGTAGTAGGCATATTGCTCCACATGAAGTCGGCTTTGGTTGCGTCTGAAAACTCGATATTCAGAACAATTGCTTGCTCTTCATAGCGCATATCATAAACATTTATTTCATACTGCTGCATACCACTGTCCCCCAAAACTTTCATTAACTGTTATTCAAGGCTAACCACACGTTTGAGTGCAGGGAACGCAGATGAATAGCATGTTATTCAAAATCTCATCATTGCAACATAATCTTGTTTTTGTGTAACAGTTAAATTACACGTTGTTCGTACGGTAAACTTTGAAGCAGTTCAAATAGTCTAATTTGTATGACGTTCAAACCAAATTTATGGAATGTTGATCGCATAAAGCGGAACACAAATGGCGGGTTTTGCTAAGTTTTTTGAAATTATGGATAGATGTGAGCCCATATTCAAGACTGGTGGCATGGGCTCAGTATGATTAGTTCAAGATAAGTCGTGCGTTGAGTTCTTGAGTTGGTCTTGCATTATCACCCATGGTGTTTGATAGGCGCTTTAGCTGATTCTTTGGAATAAACTGAGGCTCTTGGAGTACGATCCATCTTACGCCTTCACTGCAAGGTGGCGTTGTAAGCGAGCCATTGTAGCGATAATAGTCTTTTACTCTTGGGAGTAGTTGCTCAAGCCCGATATCGGATTCCGCATTTATCTTCTCTCCAGCGGCAGGCAAGGTTTTCAGGATACCGGCCAGCTCATCACTTTCACGTTCTCCGTCTTTATACATCACTGCAACAACGGCTAACTGTCCCTTCTGGTTAGCATGAACAAAATGTGCCTCTAGAGGGGCTGATTTGCCATTGATAGTGTTTTCTGATGGTGTGTGGAAGTGGAACTGTTTGAGTTCAAAATCTTGACCGTCGAGATGTAGAGAATTACTACCCGTGACATTTACTTGGACTGTGTGACCATTATTAATAATCTGATCTACACGTCCATTGTAGTCAAAGCTCAGTGGTGCCTTTTTCGCCTGAGTGAGTTGGTTGGTTTGAATATCAATTGGACTCTGGTTTTGTCCTTTGTCGCAAGTGGCGCTTAGCTTCCCCCATGTCGCAGGGCCATCGCCCTCACCATATCCCCATTCCGCTGAATAAGCCGGTGCAGTGATAGAGACTGCTGTGCCGATGACCAATGCAAGCTTCATTGCTGTTTTCATAATTATCCTTAGTTTACTGACGTTTGCGAAAGCGGACGCTTTCGGCGACTAGATTAGGGCAAAACCATTTGAACCAATCAGTTGCATACTTAGTTTGCGATTTTACGCGAGAAGAAAGTTTCGAATTTTCATTGAGGTGACATAGCTGCGGTAGGAGTATCACGCCCTATGAGAGCGTTGGTTCACGTTTTTGAAGCTCGTAATGACATGAGTTAATAAAATCAATACAATGCGTATACAAATATTTCTCATTTGCAGTTAGATTTAGCTGCGTCAACTATAAGATGATGAGTAGTTATGTTTTCACTTAAGCAGGCGAGCTTCCATATTGGCTCGCTTGAGATTCTATCGCCATTTGACTTGGAGTTTGTTCCGGGACAAGTCACCGCTTTGCTTGGGCATAATGGCAGTGGTAAATCGAGCCTAATCAAACTTCTTAGCCGTCAGAATCAAGTCTCTTCTGGGAGTGTTTTGTTGGATGAAAGGCCACTTGATAGTTACGTAGAAAAAGAGTACGCCAAAAAAAGTTGCCTACCTGCCTCAGCATCCGCCTATCACAGATGGGGTTACTGTTCGCGAACTGGTTATGTTCGGTCGTTACCCTTGGAAAGGCGTGTTGGGGCGATATACCCGAGAAGATTACAAACTAGTGGATGAAGCGATCGAAAGGGTTGGGCTAACCGCATTTACACAGCGGTTTGTTAGCACCTTGTCAGGAGGGGAGCGTCAAAGAGCATGGGTAGCAATGCTCTTAGCGCAGCAAAGTGAATGTATCTTGCTAGATGAACCGACGTCAGCCCTAGATGTCGCTCACCAATATGAGCTGCTCAAGTTAATACGAGAGCTTAATCAAAGCCTCAACCTAACGGTAATCATGGTCATCCATGACGTTAATATGGCTGCCAGATTCAGCGACAGGTTGGTTGCTCTTAAAGGCGGGAAAATTATCGCTGACGGCACACCAGAACGTGTGATGAACGAAGCCTCGCTGACCGAAATCTATGGTATGCCGCTGTCCACTTTCACAGACCCTAGCACTCAGCATGTCATCAGCTACGTTAGATAATCGATAAAAGGATCATTATTGTGTTTAACAGATTTAAAACCACGCACTTCACTGTTGTATTAGTCAGTCTATTAGTGTGTTTACCATCATTCGCTGCATCAGCAAAAACGTACCAACACGAGTTAGGAACTGTTGAGATAAACGAAGCGCCGAAGCGTGTGGTTGTGTTGGATTGGGCTCTTGCAGAGTCAGTGCTTGCACTCGGTGTGACTCCTATCGCTTCCGCTGATGTAAAAGGCTATCAGGATTGGGTTGGGTCACCAACAATGCCAAGTGAGGTGACCGATGTCGGATCACGTCGCGAGCCAAACCTAGAGTTGATAGCAAGCTTGAAGCCCGATTTGATTTTGATGAGCGGACACTTGGCTCCGGCATATGAAAAGCTGAATGCAATCGCACCGACATTGGTGATGAGTATATACAATGGCAAGAAACAGCCTTATCAAAATGCAAAAACTCTCGTGATAACCCTCGGAGATGTGTTCGAGCGACCTGAGCAAGCACAGCAGCTTGTCGATGAGACTAATCAGAAGCTGGCTCAAAATGGTGAACAGGTAGCAAAGATGAACAATGGTAAGCCATTTATTATGGTGCGTTTTATTGGAGATAAGCACATCCGTGTTCACAGTACGGGCTCTCTAATGAATGACACTATTTCTGCCATGTCTCTGGAAAACAGCTGGGAAGGACCAACCAACAGCTGGGGATTCTCTTCAGCAAGCGTTGAGCAGCTCGCCCAGTATCAAGACAGTAATGTGCTTATTTTTGGTCCGCTATCGGATGCCGAGCAAGCACAGCTTAATGGCTCGCCTTTATGGGCCGCGATGGCGTTTTCGCGTGAAAACAGAGTCAAGATCGTACCTAAAGTATGGACATTCGGTAGCTTGGTCGCGATGCAGCGTTTGAGTGATGAAGTCGTCACACAGATTTCAACATTGGGTCAGCAGTAGGTTCTTCATGCAGTTAACAGCCCACCGCGGTGCAGCGCCATTTGGTAAAATGGCGCTGTTTGTTTTTGTTAGTGCGCTCGTACTCGTCTGGCTTTTCCAAAATGCGGTGCCCTATCACCTGTCATTCTCTGAATGGCAAACGTACTTTTTAAGTCGAGATGACAGTGATTATCGTCAGCTCATTTTGCACTTTACCTTTTTTCCACGCCTCAGTATGGCGCTGCTTTGTGGTGCTGCGCTGGCGATTGCTGGTTGTATGATGCAGCATTTGCTGCAAAACCCACTTGCCTCACCAACGACGCTCGGCGTTGCAGCCGGTGCCGAACTCGGCATGACAGCCAGTCTGCTTGCAGGTGTCGTTGGGGGAAGCTTGATTCAATATGCTTACGCGTTTGGCGGAGGCATGCTTGCAGCAAGTCTGGTCTTCTTGCTTACTGCTAAACGAGGGTTCGCACCGCTGCAGATGGTTTTAGCGGGTATGGTTGTCACCCTGTTCTTAGGGGCGACCAACATGATGTTAGTCATGCTAAACGAGCAGCAGCTTACAAGTTTGTTTGTATGGGGAGCTGGGGCTCTCGCTCAGCAAGGTTGGGAAAACGCTCATTTGCTTTTTTGGGTGCTGGCTGTTGTGCTCGGCTTGGTCATGGTGATGCTACGACCATTGTCAGCACTGGAGTTAGGTAGCGAGGTCGCAGAGTCGGCTGGTGTCAATGTTGCTAGAGTTCGTGCTGTTGGACTAGGGTTTTCGGTTGTTATTACTTCTGTCGTCGTCGCGACAGTTGGTGTTATAGGTTTTGTCGGTCTCGTTGCACCAACCATTGCTAAAATGTTGGGCGCAAGGAAATTTGTTCAACGTGTATTGCTGAGTGGCGTGGTAGGCGCGCTGCTTCTATTGACCGCTGACTTGATAATTCAGCCATTTTCCGGTGTATCTAGCGAACTGTTACCTACGGGAGCAATGACTGCCTTGTTTGGCGCGCCTTGCTTGCTCTGGTTGTTAACCAAACAAAAGTTTGCCTCTAGCTTTAAAGCGGAAGAAGTCGCTAACAAAGTCTATCACCCTAAATCTTTTGCCTTAGTGTCGCTCATCTTAGCTCTGTTACTCTTCGTCGTAACGGCACTGGCAGTTCTTTTGGGGCGTACACAAGTTGGTTGGGGCTTTAGCGGCGACCTGAGTATTCTAGATCTGCGTATGCCTCGTGTACTCGGTGCGATCTTCGCAGGCTGCGGACTGGCGCTTGCTGGTACCATGGTGCAGCGAATTACTGTTAACCCAATGGCAAGCCCAGAGGTGATGGGTATCAGCTCTGGTGCAGCACTCGCACTTGTATTGTGTGCTTGGTTTGGCTTCACACCAACTCGAACCGAACAGATTGTTTACGGTGGGGTCGGTGCCGCTTTGGTCATGATAGTCATTCTGCAGTTTAGTAAGCGCTCAAACTATGCACCGTCGCAATTATTGCTTACTGGAATTGCGGTAAGTGCTGTGCTCGATGCCATACTTCGAATTGCGTTATCATCAGGGCAAGATAACGTGCAAGCGTTGCTAACTTGGCTGTCTGGCTCTACTTACTTGGCAAGCTACAATGATGTATTCGCTCTAGGGCTAGGTATTGTCGTGTTTGGTGGGGCGACATACGCTGCTAGCCGATGGTTAGATATCTTGAATCTGGGGCAGGTATCCGCTGCTTCAGTTGGCGTGAATACCAAGCAAACGCGTCTTTTCTTACTTGTGATGGCATCTTTGCTGACAGCTCTCTCTACGCTTGTGATTGGACCGCTTAGCTTTGTGGGTCTTTTGGCCCCGCATATTGCAAGAGCGCTCGGGCAATACAAAGCAAAAAACCAGCTGGTCGTTGCCTGCTTGGTTGGTTCCATTTTGATGGTGAGTGCAGACTGGTTAGGAAGGACGATTTGGTTTCCGTGGCAGTTTCCTGCGGGACTAATGGCTTCCGTTATTGGTGGCGCCTATTTCCTTATCCTGCTTAGGAAGGGGAGCTAAAATTAAAACAAGAATGGCGCTGATTAGCGCCATTCTCTATTTCATTGAGATCTAATTGCGTTTAGGTCCATTGCGAACCAGGTCTTTACCATTTTCATAGACGTCTTGAGATACCCAGCGTCCCAGAATAAGTTCATGGTTGTCACTCAGAACGGCAACAAACGGACGACCGTCAGAGTTAGACGTTGCCAACGCAACACCGGCGACCCCTTGTAAACCTAAAGCACCACTTTCCAAAAGAATCAGAAATTGCTCGAGTTCCTCAAGGGTTTCAATTACTTCGTTATCAATGTTCATCGTTATCTATCACTTGAGTGGTATATTTGGTGGCGTACTCTACCTAAGTTAAACAGAGAAACCAACAATAGGTCTAGAAACTCATGAAAAAAGTGCTAGTTACTGATTGTGAAGTTCGATGACATGGCGACTGTTATTAGAATTGCCGCACAGATGAGTTTGGTCCATGCCAACGATATTAAGTATGGGTCAGGTCAGATTTGCTAGGGTTAAGGTCCGGCTGTGTGAACAATACGTTGGTGAGCCATTTGAGAGGCCTGAACTCGGATCCAATGACAATTTGGTGTCCGCAGTTGGCACACACATAGAACTCTTTGACCAACAGCAATCTCATCATTAGCGTGCGTCGTTGGCGTTGAAGTCTTGCTCCGTGTTCACACATTCCTTTTCTCTCCCTTTCCATTTCTCAATTAAAGTGTGATCTTGGTCCAAATACTAGCACGGTATATTGCCGTACCCTATATCGAATTAATGCAACTGCATGCACTTTAATATCACGTTAATGATGTTTTACATTTTTTATGAGCCAAGTTGCTATTCGCATATGGAAGCGACAAGAAGTTCACTAGATAGTGCAGCGTGATGCACTATTTGAGGAGAAATGCGCTAGTAGCGAGAGTAGGAGTTATTGTTGGTCCTTCAATCGCGCCATATAGTAAGTAGAGATGTACTCACCGTCTCTAAAAGCAGAGCACAAAGCTTCACCTTCAATTTCAAATCCATACTTTGAATACAGTGCAATCGCCGCTTTATTGTCGGTGTTCACTTCAATCTGAATCCGCATTAGGTTAAGCCAGTTGTCGGCTAAATCGATAACCGTTTCGATCAGTTGGCTACCAATACCCATATCATGATAGTTATCGTGAACCGCAATCCCAAAGGTTGCTGTATGCATAGTGCGAGGACGCTGAGAGTGAGTCAGTGCTATATTGCCAACGATTTTTCCGTCGAGCTCAGCAACAAAGGTATAGACACCAGTGGGAATATTGCTCAATCGCTCTTGCCACATCTTTAGCGATGAGTGAGGCAGATGCAGAGTTTCCCTCTGAGCCTTAGGTTGTGAAAATAGTTCGCATAAACCTGCGGCATCTTTTTCTTCCGTTGGTCGAATATTGACGTTCATTGAAGTCTCCGTTATGACAAGTTATTGCGTCAAAAAAGTAAATTATCTTGCTATATAACTAATTGAATTAGCGAGTGTTAGCAAGGCTATTCTATTCGTTCCATGCTAGTGTCTTGATTCAAAAGTAATAGAAACGAGCGCGTGGTCTGAGGCGACGTCATCAATACCAAACCTCGGGTCAACAATATGCTTGTCAGTGATGGTATATTCGGTTAGCTCATAGAGCGAATGATCATATTCTGGTGCAAACTCACTGGATACTAGAATGTGGTCAATTCGATTCCCTTTCTCTCCATAATAATGGGTAACGGGCGCTTTGATTTGGTCTTGAGGGCGGATGGGCGCACCATGTCGCACAAGCTTCCAGGTATCATAAAAATGGTAAGGGGAAATAAAGTACCGAGACTCTTTACGTCGTAGTCGATGCCTAGAATGAAAAGGGTCAAACTCACTGGCACTCAATACGTTGTTAAAATCACCCAATAGAATGACGGGATGTTGACTGCTGCGTTTTATCCCTACGATTGCTCTATGAAGAGAGAGTGCTTCCTGTTGTCTCAATTGTTGGGATAGGGCTACACCGTGTAATTCATCTAACCAAAGTGTCACCTCATCATCGTTTTCATCCTGTTCTCCAAGAATGGCTCTTTTAGATTTAAGGTGAACATTGACAAGGTCGATCTCCCCAAGACCTTCCGCCATTAATGTCACGTGGAGTGGCGGACGGCTATAGTCGCCTGAGAATAACTCAGACATAATTAAGTTGGGATGTCTTTTTAACGGGTGTTTAGACGCGAACGCTAACGCCGGATTGGAATAGATGTAATCTGCTTCGATAGTGGGTTGTTGGTTATACTCAAAATATGGGTAACCTAGAGCTAAGGTGAGCGAACGCAGCGCTTCAATAGAAAATACTTCTTGGAACGCGACAACGTCACTGTCGAGCGATGTTAAGGTTTTTGAGAGCCAGCTTGTTTTTTGAGCCCATTGCTTCGCATCATAGATGTTATCCATCTCATAAAACGCAAATGGTGGCTCTGCAAAATTGCACAGGTTGCACGTAGTGACTTTCAATTTATTTATTTGTGTCAAAGTATTAGACTCCATGACAGCTTATGTCTAACCCAAGTCGCTGTGGTTAAGGGTGAGCATATAAAAATAACGCATTCAAAGGAATAACAATGTCTCAACAGCAAACCGAACCTGCTTGGCGAACGCCCAAAAATTTCCTCATCATCATCTCGATTATAGTGCCCATCGCTTTTTCAAGTTGGATGGCACTACTCAATAACTTTGTCATAGAGAAAGCCAATTTCGACGGTTCGGATATTGGTTTATTACAAAGTGTGCGTGAGATACCTGGCTTCTTGGCGTTTACTACGGTGTTTGTGCTTTTGTTCATTCGAGAACAAAAATTTATGATCGTATCTTTGCTTTTGCTTACCGCGGGCACGGCGATTACCGGTTTGTTTCCTTCGGTTGCGGGACTACTGATTACGACGCTTATTATGTCGACCGGTTTTCACTATTTTGAAACCTTGAAACAGTCGTTGTCACTGCAATGGTTGACTAAAGAAGAAGCGCCAGAGGTATTGGGCAAGCTCATATCCGTTGGAGCCTTGGCATCACTGCTGACGTACGCTGGGCTTTGGGTCATGGTCGAAATATTTAAGCTTGATTACGCATGGGTTTACGGTATTTCTGGTGGTATTGGATTTATTCTGGTTCTGTTTATTGCCTTCGCTTTTCCTCAGTTTAAGACAGACACTCCGCAAACTAAAAAGTTGGTGCTTAAGAAGCGTTATTGGCTGTATTACGCGCTGACCTTTATGAGTGGTGCTAGACGTCAGATTTTTACCGTTTTTGCTGGCTTTTTGATGGTAGAAAAGTTTGGGTACAGCGTATCCGATATCACGCTATTATTTTTGATTAACTACCTATTTAACTTCTTGTTTGCGAAGAAGATTGGTCGATTCATTGGCGTCGTGGGTGAGCGTAAAGCTCTGATTGTAGAGTACGTTGGACTGATTTTCGTGTTTGTCGGATACGGTTTGGTGCAAACAGCGGAATGGGCTGCTGCGCTGTATGTCATCGATCATCTTTTCTTTGCACTAGCACTGGCAATCAAAACCTATTTCCAGAAGATTGCTGACCCTGCGGATATGGCTTCAACGGCAGGCGTGTCATTTACGATTAACCATATTGCCGCGGTAGTGATTCCAGTGACGTTTGGCTTTATTTGGTTGATTTCACCTTCTAGCGTGTTTTATATCGGTGCGGCGATGGCGGCAGTGTCATTGTTATTGTCGTTGAATATTCCGAAGAAGCCGGAAGAGGGGAATGAGGTTAGGGTGTTGAAGTGGAGTTGAGGATTTTTTTGCCAATCACTGGTTGATAGTTCAGCGCATCGTACCCCCTCTAGCTCCCCCTATTTTTAGGGGGAGAACTGAAGGCTAGCTGCTAGCGCAGCATCGCCTGTTGTTTGTTGGCGATGCACCGCGAGCACTATGCTCCTCCCCTAGTTAGGGGAGGCTGGGAGGGGTAAATGCGCGAGACTAACAGCAAACGCCCATCTCCCCCAATTACCCTTTAAACATCAAACCTATCCGCATTCATCACCTTGACCCAAGCAGAGACAAAGTCACAAACAAACTTCTCATTGGCATCATCACACGCATACACTTCAGCCAGTGCGCGAAGCTGTGAGTTAGAGCCGAACACAAGGTCAGCACGTTTCGCCTTCCATTTCTGACTGCCCGATGCGCGGTCAAAGCCACCAAACTCAGTCGCGTCCTCGTTGGTCGGACGCCATTCAGTGCCCATATCAGTTAAGTTAACGAAGAAGTCGTTGGTTAGCTGGCCTTTGCGGTCAGTAAGCACACCAAAGTCACTGTCACCATAGTTTGCGCCTAGTACGCGCAGGCCACCGATCAACACGGTCATTTCTGGCGCAGTTAGCGTTAGTAGTTGAGCTTTATCTAGCAGTAGCTCTTCTTCAGACACACTAAATGCTTTCTGACTGTAGTTTCTAAAGCCATCAACAAGTGGCTCAAGTACAGCAAATGATTCAGCGTCAGTCTGAGATTCAAGCGCATCGGTACGGCCTGCTGCAAATGGGACGTCTACGGATACACCTGCGTCTTTCGCTGCTTTTTCGATGGCCGCATTACCACCAAGAACGATAAGGTCAGCAATTGACACTGGCTTATCAAACTCAGTTTGAATGCGTTCATAGACATCGAGTACTCGACCTAGCTGTTCTGGTTGGTTCACTTCCCAGTTGCGTTGAGGGGCGAGACGAATACGCGCACCGTTTGCGCCGCCGCGATAGTCAGAACCGCGGAATGTCGAGGCCGATGACCAAGCCGTGTAGACCAGTTCAGAAACCGTGAGTCCAGAGGCCAAAATGCTTGCTTTCAGTGTCGCTGCATCTTCTGAGCTGATAGGCGCAGATGTAGCGGCTGGAACTGGATCTTGCCAGATCAAATCTTCACTAGGGACTTCTTCACCTAGGTAGCGCGCTTTTGGACCCATGTCGCGGTGAGTGAGCTTGAACCAAGCTCGTGCAAAGGCATCAGCAAACTCATCCGGGTTTTGGTGGAAGCGTTTAGAGATCTCTCCGTAGATCGGATCCATGCGCATCGCCATATCAGCGGTTGTCATGATGGTCGTGACACGTTGAGAAGGATCATGTGCTTTTGGAGCCATATGCTCCTCAGGAACACCGACAGGTACCCATTGCCATGCACCTGCTGGACTCTTCACCAAGTCCCAATCGTAGCCAAATAGCATGTCGAAGTAGCCGTTATCCCATTGGATAGGGTTTGGTGTCCATGCACCTTCGATGCCGCTGGTGGTCGTATCGTCGCCTTTACCGCTACCAAAACCATTGCGCCAACCAAAGCCCATCTCTTCGATAGGAGCCGCTTCCGGCTCTGGACCCATTAGCTCAGGGTCACCCGCACCGTGTGTTTTACCAAAAGTATGACCGCCAGCGACCAGAGCTACGGTTTCTTCGTCATTCATCCCCATACGAGCGAAGGTTTCACGAATGTCGCGACCTGATGCAAGTACGCTTGGATCGCCGTTAGGACCCTCTGGGTTTACATAGATAAGACCCATTTGTACCGCAGCAAGTGGGCTTTCTAGCTCACGGTCACCAGAGTAACGCTTGTCACCCAGCCATTCGCTTTCCATGCCCCAATAGACATCTTCTTCTGGTTCCCAAATATCTTCACGACCGCCGCCGAAACCAAAGGTTTTTAGGCCCATAGATTCGATAGAAACGTTACCAGTAAGAATAAACAAATCTGCCCAAGAGAGGCTTTGACCGTATTTTTTCTTCACTGGCCAAAGTAGGCGGCGGGCTTTGTCTAGGTTGCCGTTATCAGGCCAACTGTTTAGTGGAGCAAAACGTTGGTTACCAGAGTTGCCTCCCCCGCGACCATCGGCAGTACGATAGGTACCAGCTGCGTGCCATGCCATACGAATCATGAATGGACCATAATGACCGTAGTCTGCTGGCCACCAATCTTTAGAATCGGTCAGCACATTCTCAATGTCTTGTTTAACTTGTTTTAGGTCTAGCTGTTTGAACGCTTCCTTGTAGTTGAAGCTCTCATGGTAAGGGTTACCTTTGCGATCGTTTTGGTGAAGGATCTTGATGTTTAGTTGGTTTGGCCACCAATCTAAATTTTGAGTACCACGACCACCAACACGAGTATTACCACCATGCATAACAGGACATTTGCCTTGCGGTGCATTTTTATCACTTTGCATATACGCCTCCGATTTGCGACCAACGCTAAGAATTTCCGTTAAATATAGTCCCAAAGCTGGATTTGGGATCGTCAAATTCACTTCATATTGTATGAATTAACTACTAATTAATATGGTTTTACAGAAGTGGGTATTGATGTGGATCAAAAGTTAAATGAGTACACCTCTCATTTACATTAATTTACAAAGGGTGGCGATTTAGGTGAGAAAAAGACTACAAAACAGTGGGTTAGATTCTGAGTGAAAGTGATGAAAAACAGATATAAAAAGGGATGCCTGCTGAGTGGCATCCCTTTTGGATTCTCATTGAACTTGTTAACGAGTGTTAAGCAACCACAATGAAGAATAGGGTTGTAGCAACAATACCGATAAGCGCGTACGGGAACTGCGTCGTTGCGTGTTGCATTGACGTACAACCAGAGCCCTGAGCGGATAGCACAGTCGAATCACTAAAGAAACATGAGTGGCTACCTGCCGCCGATGCAGAAAGCATTGCTGCAATCGTAAGGTGTAGCGGTACACCAATCTGCTCTGCAAGTGGCAGGATGATTGGCATGGCAACCGCAAACGTACCCCATGAAGATGCTGATGCGAAAACTAGACCACCTGTGACCAAGAAGATCAGAGCAGGGAAGTACTGAGCAGATAGGTACGGGCTGACCGTCTCGATAACGTACTGCGTTAGACCTAGTGAGTCGTTCACGCTTTTCAGCATAAAGCCGCCAATAACTGTTGCGAGTGGAAGCAACATGACCTTGATGCCGTCATAAACCGCATCAAATAGCTCATTCATGGTTACGAGCTTTTGGAAGCCGTAGAAACAGATGGTGAAGATGATTGCAACAAACACACCTGCAAGTAGATCGATACCAAAGTACCAAGATGCACCGACTAGTACGACCATCGGCAGTAGGAAGTTGATAAGCCCCATTGTTGGATTCGAGTGCGCTTTGATGTCTGAACCAAAATCGATGTCTACAGCACCATCTGGCTTCACTTGACCATTACGTGCACGCTCTTCCGCTTTTTTCATCGCACCTAGGTCTGGCATTTTGCCAATTGCGACTAGGAATACAATACCAAGCGTGACCCAGCCGTAAGCCATATAAGGGATAGCTTGGATGTACGCTGCAATACCTTGACCTGGTTCTGCTACTTCATTGGCTTCTAGAAGGGAGCTGAAAAAGATAGCCCAAGTAGAGATAGGAACTAGGATACAAATCGGAGCCGCTGTTGAGTCTACTAGGTACGCGAGCTTTTCACGTGACACCTTATAGCCATCAGTGATCTTCTTCATTGACGATGAGATCGCAATCGCATTGAGGTAATCATCGATAAAGATCAGGATACCCAAGAAGAAGGTCATAAGCAGCGACTGATTACGGCTCTTAACCTTGTTTACCAGCATGTCACTGAAACTTAGGATACTGCCGCCTTTCTCAAGGATTGCGATCAGGCCGCCCATTAGGCCACACACCAAGATGATCCAAGCGATGGTCTCGTTCATCATAACATCCATCGAGATGCCAACGATTTGCTCAACCGCGCTCGTTGGGTCTAGCAACAGCACCCCAGCAATGGTACCGCTGAACAGCGCTTCGACAGTTCGGTGAGTGGTGAGTGCGAACACAAGAACGAGTGATGTTGGCAGCAGTGCGAGCCAACCATAGCTTTCACCTTCGACATGGTTCAATCCAATTGAAGTAAAGGTAATAAACAGGAAGACAATAGTCAGGCTGACCGCCAAATGTTTACTGCTTATTTTGAGCGGCGCCTCCAGCGCCTTTGTCTGCGTAGTCATAAACTAATTCCTTTCGTTATGCAGAGTGAAGCATCCAGTCGATTTCAAGCGGCGTAATAATGCGCTCAAATTCTGCCAGTTCACTTCGTTTGCAAGCGAGATACATATCAATAAAGTCCTGGGAGAAATACGTGCCTAACTCACTGTTATCGAGTTGAGTCAGGGCATCGGACATGCGTGTTGGCAGGTCGATGGCATTTTCACTTAGGGCTGGTGGACACTGTTCTTGGGTATAGTTATCACTCGCTAATACTGCGGATAGTACTACTGCAGCGAGAATGTAAGGGTTAACATCCGCACCAGCGATGCGGTGTTCAATACGACGGTTTTTACCATCGCTAATCGGTACGCGTAGCGCTACTCCTCGGTGGTTCTCACCCCAATCGGCACGTGTTGGTACATAAGCACCTGGTACAAATCGACGGTAAGAGTTCACGTTCGGGCAGAGAAGTGCCATCGCGTCCGGAATTTGGGACAACATCGCTGCCATTGTTTGGAAGAACAATGGACTTGCTGAGTCATCCTCATTATTAGTAAATAGGTTTTCGCCTTGCTCGTTGATGAGGCTGATGTGCATGTGCTGACCGTTTCCTGCTTCTTCGAGGAAAGGTTTCGCCATAAAGGTGGCGTCAAAACCATGCTTGTGAGCGATCTGTTTGATTAGGCGTTTTGAGAAGACGATTTCATCGCAAACACGTAGTACGTCTTTGGAGTGATTGAAGTTGATTTCGAACTGACCTGGCGCGGATTCAGCAAGTGCACCTGCTGTGTTTAAACCTTGGTCGGCGGCTGCGGCGTTCAGTTCTGATAAGAAGTCGGCATAGTCATCGAGGCCATCGACATCATAAACCTCGGTGTCACGTTCTCTTTTATTCTTAGTTGGGTTAATGGCGGTTTGCAGTTCACCATTCTCACCGCGCTCTTTATCGATAAGATAAAATTCAAGCTCGAGCGCCACGACAGGGAACTGATTTCTAGCGTGTAGGGTATCCACCATACGTTCAACAATATTGCGGATAAATAGACGATGTGGCGTTTTGCCGTCATCTTCCATCATAGAAAGCAATACCTGACCCGTACCTGCTTTCGCCGTCGGTAGCAGTGTTCCAGAAACAGGGAAACAGAGGTTATCTGGTTCACCGAGGTCTTCACCCAATCCAGCCGATTCAACAACAGCGCCTTTGGTATCTAGAGTAATAGTAGAGAGAGGGAGGGCGACACCTTTAGCGAGCTTCTCAAGCGCGTCTACTGGGATGCGTTTGCCGCGAGGCGTGGCGTTAAGATCGGTAAATATGACGTCTACATACTTAATCTCTGGCCAGTTTTGTCGAAAATTTTTAACTTCCTGTAAATAGGTATCCATCTTAACTACTCCTAGTTACCCTGTCTGACTGACGCTAACGTTGTTGGTGTTTAACAAATTGAACACAATAACCATTAGCAAATGAGGGTTTTTGGCTGAATTATAAGTTTAAATTATTGTTTTAATTGTATTTTGTTTAATTTGGCGATTATTTCAACCGTGTTAAACGTTAACTAATTTGTAACAGTTGATCGGCTTTTGCTCAATATATCGAGCGAAATAAGTGTTTTTTTTGACCAAAATAGAGATCGAAATCACGATTTGGCATCTATTTTGAACACCAGTGTTGATAATTATGTACGTGGGTTGTACGGTTTTTGTTAAATAAATCGAACGTGAGTGTGACAATGTCTGAGATAAGAAAACCAATAATAGGACTCGTAAGCTGTAAGAAAGAGCTCGCTGGCTATCAAATACAGGCATTGAATGAGTTCTACCTACAAGCGGTGAAAGATTTCGGTGGTACACCAATCATCTTGCCATCGGCTATAGAAACAGATGAGTTAGACAGAGTGCTGGCTGTCTGTAACGGGCTACTGTTTCCAGGAAGCCACTCTAATGTAGCACCACACCGTTATAACGGCAGTCATGAAGAGAAGAAGAAAGATGAAGCGCGTGACGAGCTATCTATTCAATTGATTCGTCGAGCTATAGACATGAATATTCCGTGTTTAGGGATCTGCCGCGGTTTCCAAGAGATGAACGTGGCGCTGGGTGGTAGCTTAGATCCGGCGGTACATGAGTCAGGTTATCAAGATCATCGTGAAAATGAGTCGAAAGACTTTACTGAGAAATACGCACCGGCTCACCCTGTATACGTTGAAGGTGACGGTGTATTTAAAGAGTGGCTGGTGAATGCCAAATGGGAAGATACCAGCAAGTTTGAGGTCAATACCCTTCATAACCAAGGGGTTAAAAAGCTCGGTTCAGTACTAAAAGTGGAAGCAAAAGCACCGGATGGTCTTATTGAAGCATTTAGCTTACCGGGGCAAAAATACTTTGTTGGCGTGCAGTGGCACCCAGAATGGGAAGCAAAAAACAATCATTTCTCACAAATTTTGTTTAAAGAATTTATTATGTCAGCTTCCCAGTAATTTAGAGGCTGAATGCATGGACAATCACCAGATTGGTAAAAATATTGCTCAACTACGAAAAGAGCGCGGACTTTCACAACGAGAACTGGCAGAGCGAGCAGGCATTACACATAGTGCTATCTCATCCATTGAAAATGCCAAAGTGAGTCCTTCGGTGAGTTCTCTGCAAAAAATAGTGAACGTTTTTTCCTTGTCACTTTCTGAGTTTTTTACTCTGGAGCAGCAAGAAAACAAAGAAGTAAAAGTTGTGATTAAGCCGGAAGACTTGATTGAAATCGGCAGTGAAACGGTATCAATGAAACTGGTCAACAACGGCAGCAACAAACAAGAAATTGGATTTTTGATAGAGGAATACGCTCCAAAAAGCACAACAGGAGCGTCCAATATTAAGCATGACGGAGAGGAAGTCGGCACCGTATTGAGCGGTGAAGTCGAACTAGAGTACAACGGTGAAACCTATCTAATCAAAGAAGGCGAATCCTATGTAATCGACACGACCATCCCACACAAATTTACTAATTACTCCGATAAGGCTTGCAGAATGATAAGTGCTCATACACCAAAAGCATTCTAGCGCCTTGAGGTAACCAAGGAGAGCGTATGAAAACGCAACAACAATGGATTGAACAACGAGAGGCGCAGGTAATTGAACAGCGCGCTTTTCTTAACGGCGAATACACTACCGCTGTTGATGAGACGACACTTGAAGTGGTCAACCCTGCCACGGATGAGATCATCGCCAACATCGCTCGCTGTAAATCTGCCGACGTCGATCTTGCCGTTGAATACGCGAAAAGAGCCTTTAAAAAGGGCGAATGGAGCCAAAGCTCTCCAGCACACAGAAAATCTATCCTGATCAAGTTTGCTGATCTTATCGACGAAAACGTTGAAGCGTTGGCATTACTTGAAACCCTTGATACGGGTAAACCTATTTCTCATAGTGTCTCAACAGACATCCCGGGCGCTGCTAAGTCCATCCGGTGGTATGCAGAGGCTATCGATAAAGTTTACGGCGAAGTCGCTCCAACCGAGAAAGACGTGCACGCGTTCGTGTCTCACCAAGCCATAGGTGTGGTTGCGGCTGTGGTTCCTTGGAATTTCCCATTGTGGATCGGCTGTTGGAAGCTAGGTCCGGCATTGGCCGCGGGGAACAGCGTTATCCTTAAACCGTCTGAAAAGTCTTCGTTGACGGCCATTTTCCTCGGCAAACTCGCCAATGAAGCAGGGATCCCTGCTGGCGTATTCCAAGTGATTACGGGCTTTGGCCATGAAGCAGGTGAAGCGCTCGCTCGTCACGAAGGGGTAGACTGTATTGCGTTTACCGGTTCAACACGTGTTGCGGGCCATCTGATGATCGCATCGGGTGAAACTAACCTGAAACGAGTGTGGGCGGAAGCCGGCGGTAAAAATGCCAATATCGTATTTGAAGATTACGCTGACCTAGACAGAGCCGCAGCAGAAACGGCAGCAGGATGCTTCTACAACCAAGGTGAAGTCTGCGTTGCCGCTACCCGATTGCTAGTACACGAAAGCATTAAAGAAGTGTTCATCGATAAAGTCATCAGTGCCGCTCAAGGCTTTATGCCAAAAGACCCGATGGACCCAACGTCTTCCATGGGCGCGTTAATCGACCGCGAGCATAAAGCGAAAGTACTCGACTATGTAAAACTGGGCCAAGAAGCAGGTGCTGTGGTTCGTTGCGGCGGTGATGTCGAAGGTCAGGGCGCATTTGTTGAGCCTGTGATCCTAGACAACGTCGATAACAGCATGCGTGTTGCCCAAGAAGAGATATTCGGACCTGTTCTTTGTGTCATTCCATTTAAAACAGAAGAAGAAGCCATTGCCATTGCCAACGACTCTCCGTACGGGCTAGGTGCGGCTTTATGGAGTGACAACATCAATCGCGTACACCGCGTAGCTAAGCAATTAGAGGCGGGATCGGTGTGGGTGAACAACTACAACGAGGGCGATATGACCGTCCCATTTGGTGGATTCAAAATGAGTGGTAACGGACGTGATAAGTCTATCCATGCCATTGAAAAATTTACCGAAACCAAAACGACGTGGATTCGTCTCCAACCTTAAGCCCGAAGCTGTAACAACAAGGAATAGAACTATGAATAAACATACAGATTCATACTACGCTCACTCGATTCAGAACGTAAGTGAGTACCCACAACTGCAAGATAATATCGAGTGTGATGTTTGCGTGGTTGGTGCAGGTTTCTCGGGACTATCGTCAGCGCTGCATCTTTCTGAAAAGGGCTTTAAAGTCGTGGTGCTTGAGAATGCTAAGGTTGGCTTCGGCGCTACCGGTCGCAATGGCGGCCAGATTGTAAATAGTTACAGCCGCGATGTGGATGTGATTGAAAGCCGCTACGGTGAGAAACAAGCAAAAGCTCTATGTGACATGATTTTCGAAGGTGGCGACATCATTCGCGGTCTTATCGACAAGCACAACATCGACTGTGACTTCAAACAGGGCGGTATGTTCACTGCACTAAACAACAAGCAGATGAAAGGCTTGGAAGAGCATAAGAAACACTGGGAACGCTACGGTAACGATAAGCTAAGCCTACTGGATGCTAGTGAAGTTGAAGCTACGGTCGGTACGACAGCTTATAAAGGCGCGCTACTTGACATGAATGGTGGTCACATTCACCCACTAAAACTTGCGCTTGGAGAAGCTGCAGCTATCACAGCTCTTGGTGGTCAAATCTTTGAGCAATCGGGCGTAACGCGCGTGGAAAAAGGCGTGAACCCTGTCGCTCACACAGAAAAAGGCAGTGTAAAAGCGAAGTACATTGTCCTAGCAGGAAATGCGTACTTGGGCGGTTTGGCACCAAACATCAGTAACAAAGCGATCCCTTGTGGTACTCAAGTTGTGGCTACCGAGCCGCTATCAGAAGCAATGTTGAAAGATATCTTGCCATCAGATTACTGTGTTGAAGACTGTAACTATCTGTTGGACTACTTCCGCTTAAGTGCCGACAAACGCCTGCTGTTTGGTGGTGGCGTAGTATACGGCGCACGTGACCCAGAGAACATTGAAGCCTTGATTCGTCCGAAGATGGAGAAGATCTTCCCGCAGCTTAAAGGCATCGGTATTGATTACAAGTGGACGGGCAACTTCTTACTAACTTACTCCCGTATGCCGCAGTTTGGCTCTTTTGCTGACAACATCTACTACCTGCAAGGCTACAGCGGCCATGGTGTGACTTGTACGCACCTTGCAGGAAAACTGCTTGCTGAAGCGCTATCTGGTCACGCTGAACGCTTTGATGCCTTCGCCGACCTTACGCACGTAACGTTCCCTGGCGGTCGCCATTTCGCGATTCCTTTCACGGCGATGGGTGCGGCGTACTACAACTTGCGCGACAAACTCGCAATCTAATCCCAAGAAAATATAAAGACACCACTAGACAAAAAGAAGTGCCTGCAATGACAGGCACTCAGTCAGCCCTAATTGAGAAGAGATAAAGGAAGATCCTATGAGTAAAGTAATCAAATTTGCTGCCCTTCAGTTGACGAAAACTTGGGACCTAGAAGCAAACCTAGAGAAAATTAAAGGTGCGATCCGTGAAGCAGCATCAAATGGTGCCAATGTCATCGTGCCACAGGAGCTCATGGCTGCCCCTTATTTCTGTAAAAAACAAGAATCTAAGTACTTTGAGCTAGCAGAAGAGACAGATAACTGTCGCCTAATCAAAGAACTCAGCGCCCTTGCAAAAGAGCTCGATGTAGTGATTCCAGTGAGCTACTTTGAGAAAGCAGGCAACACTTTCTTCAACTCCCTTGTGATGATTGATGCAGATGGTTCGGTACTAGAGAACTATCGCAAGTCTCACATTCCAGATGGCCCTGGTTACAGCGAGAAGTACTACTTTAGCCCTGGCGACACCGGCTTTAAGGTGTGGAAGACCAAATACGGTACGTTTGGCGCAGGTATTTGTTGGGATCAATGGTTCCCAGAGTTAGCTCGCAGTCTTGTATTGAATGGGGCAGAAGCGATCTTCTATCCAACGGCAATTGGCTCTGAGCCACAAGACCTGACACTTGATTCTCGCGATCACTGGCAGCGCACAATGCAAGGTCATTCAGCAGCAAACCTAGTCCCTGTGATTGCGTCGAACCGTGTTGGTGTTGAAGTTGATGACGGCATTGAGACAACCTTTTATGGCTCTTCATTTATCACCGATCACACAGGTGGCAAGCTAGCAGAAGCACCACGTGAAGGCGAAGCGATCATCTACGCAGAGATTGATCTTAAAGAGACGACAAAAGCACGTCACGCATGGGGATTGTTCCGTGACCGTCGCCCAGATCTTTATCAAGATGTTCTAAGCCTAGCGAAGTAATGAGGTGACCGATGAAACTCACCACAACACCAAGACAAGATGGGTTCGTATTTCCCGCAGAGTTCGAGCCAATCAGAGAAGTATGGCTAGCTTGGCCTGAGCGCCGCGATAACTGGCGCAACAAAGCCAAGCCTGCTCAGCAAACCTTTGCCGCTGTCGCCAATGCGATTTCTGAGGTCGTGACGGTCTCTATTGCTGTGAGCTCCGCGCAATATGAAACTGCTCGAGCCATGCTGAACAGCTCAGTCAAACTGGTTGAGATGTCGTTTAACGACTCATGGATGCGAGATATCGGTCCAACGGTGGTTGTTAACTCGGCTGGAGAAAGACGCGGTGTGAGCTGGCAGTTCAATGCTTGGGGTGGTGAGTACAACGGTCTTTACGAGGATTGGAGTGATGACGACAAGGTCGCCGAAGCTGTGTGCGATGTCATGGGCATTGACCATTACCGTGCGCCGTTTGTACTAGAGGGCGGAGCGATCCATACCGATGGCGAAGGTACTTTGTATACGACGGAAGAGTGCTTATTGAGTCCGGGTCGAAACCCGAGTCTGTCTAAATCACAAATTGAAGCGCAACTGCGCGAGTATTTGGGTATCGATAAGGTGGTTTGGCTACCAAAAGGCTTATTTAACGATGAGACTGATGGTCACGTAGACAACCTTATCCATGTGGTCGCGCCGGCGAAAGTGGTGCTGAGCTGGACTGATGATCCATTCGATCCTCAATATTCTCTTTCAAGAGAAGCGTTCGCGGCACTAGCCTCACAAACAGACGCAAAAGGTCGCCCGATTCAAGTCATCAAGGTGCCACTACCTGGACCTTTGTTCTACTCTCATGAAGAAGCGAATGGGATTGAATCGAGCGATGGCATGAATCGCCAAGAAGGGGAACGTTTAAGCGCATCGTATGCCAACTTCCTCATGGTGAATGGGCATATTTTCCTGCCATTACTAGATAGCGACTTTGACGACATCGCCAAAGAAATACTCGCAAAAGCATTACCAGATTACCAAATTGTCGGTATTCCGACGCGTGAAGTCCTCCTTGGAGGGGGTAATATTCACTGTATCACGCAGCAGATACCGGCATAGCTTGTCTGCTTATTCAATGAAAACCAGCTAAAAGATTAGCGCCCAGCCCCTCGCTGGGTTGATGAAACATAAGGAATCACCATGCAGCAAATTGATAACAAGAGCCTATTGTCCTTTATGGTGACGGCAGCGGATGACGCTGTTGAAGTAACAAATCCTGCAACGGCAGAGATCGTTGGCTACGCGCCTCGCTCAAGCGAAGCAGAACTGATGGATGCCATTGAGCGCTCACACATGGCTCAAAAAGAGTGGGCAAAAGTGCCAGCTAAAACACGAGCTGGTCTGCTGAACCGTTGGTTCCAACTTATTTTAGAAAACAAAGATGACCTTGCTCGAATCATGACGATGGAGCAGGGAAAGCCGTTGGCAGAAGCAGCGGGTGAAGTGCTTTATGGGGCGAGCTTTATTGAATGGTTCGCAGAGGAAGCTAAGCGCACTTATGGCGATACGATTCCGGGTCCAACAGCGGATAAACGTGTAGTCACCATCAAGCAGCCAATTGGTGTGGCTGTTGCTATTACTCCTTGGAACTTTCCAATTGCGATGATCACACGTAAAGCAGGTCCAGCACTGGCTGCGGGTTGTAGCTTTGTGGTGAAACCATCGGATTCTACACCGCTATCGGCATTTGCCGTGGCTGAGCTTGCGTATCAAGCGGGTATCCCAAGAGACGCATTGCAAGTCGTGTTGGGTGAAAGCTCTCGTAAGATTGGCGCAATCTTTACCTCGCATCCATTGATCAGAAAGCTCTCGTTTACTGGTTCTACTCAGGTAGGCAGCGTATTGATGGCGCAATCGGCGAAAGATGTAAAACGTACTTCTATGGAGCTTGGCGGTAATGCACCGTTCATCGTGTTCGATGATGCTGACATTGATGCCGCGGTACAAGGCGCCATGGCGTCTAAGTTCCGTAACGCTGGACAAACCTGTGTGTGTGCAAACCGCTTTTACGTCCATAGCAATGTCTATGATGAGTTCGTTGCTAAGTTTGATGCTGCGGTACAACAGCTCAAGATTGGTAACGGTCTAGATGAAGGTGTGAACATCGGTCCGGTTATTAACGAAAGTGCAAAAGAAGGTATCCAAGCACTGATCGACCGTGCGGTTGAGCAAGGTGCGACACCGGTAACTCCGCTGAAAACCCTAGACGGTCTTTTCATGCAGCCAGTCGTGCTCAAAGATGTTGAGCACAGCATGGATATCGTTCAAGAAGAGATCTTTGGTCCGGTTGCGCCTGTGATTCGCTTCGAGACAGACGAAGAGCTTATCGAGATGGCCAACGACACTATCTATGGTCTAGCGAGCTATTTTTACAGCCAAAACATCCACCGTGTATGGAAAGTGGCAGAAGCACTGGAATACGGCATGGTTGGAATTAACGAAGGCATTATTTCTACTGAGGTTGCACCATTTGGTGGTGTTAAGCAGTCAGGCATTGGACGTGAAGGCGCGAAGCAAGGTATCGACGAGTATATGGACGTGAAATACCTATGTTTTGGTGGCAACTAAGCGATAACTTATCAAGGATTAAACAATGAAAAATCAACAACTACACGAAAGAAGAAGCAAGGTTATCGCTCAGGGCATGGGCGCACTGTATCCACTGTACGTTGAAAAAGCAGAAAACGCTCATGTCTGGGATGTCGATGGCAACAAATACATCGATTTCGCGGCGGGCATCGCTGTAACCAACACAGGTCACTCTCATCCGCGTATTACAGAAGCGGTGAAAGCGCAGATTGAGAATTTCTCACACACTTGTGCAATGGTTACGCCATACGAGTCATTCGTTGAGCTAGCAGAAAAGCTCACTGAGCTTGCTCCTGGTGATACTGAGAAGAAGGCGATCTTCTTAACCACGGGTGCAGAAGCAGTAGAGAATGCGGTCAAAGTAGCGCGAGCGCACACGGGACGTAGCGGTGTTATCGCATTTAAAGGTGGTTTCCACGGTCGTACCAACATGACCATGGGTTTGACAGGCAAAATCGCCCCTTACAAGGCGGGCTTTGGCCCTTTCCCAAATGAGATCTTCCACGCGCCATACCCAAATGCGTTCCACGGCATTAGCACTCAAGATAGCTTACAAGCGCTAGAGGATCTGTTTGCTTGTGATATCGAACCAAGTCGCGTCGCGGCGATCATCTTTGAACCTGTTCAAGGTGAGGGTGGTTTCTATCAAGCGCCTCAAGATTTTGCCGAAGCGGTACGTGCACTGTGTGACAAGCACGGCATCTTGTTGATTGCTGATGAGATCCAAACGGGTTTTGCTCGCACAGGTAAAATGTTTGCCACTGAGCACGTTGGTATCGAACCCGATTTGATGACCATGGCAAAAGGGATTGCGGGTGGTTTCCCAATCTCAGCGGTTGTGGGTAAAGCACACGTAATGGACTCAGCACTTCCGGGTGGTCTTGGCGGAACGTATGCGGGCTCTCCACTTGGCTGTATTGCTGGCTTAGAAGTTCTGAAGATCATCGAAGAAGAGCAGCTGTGCGCGAAAGCTCAAGGTATTGGTGAAGTCGTCAATGCTCGCATGACAGCGCTGCAAAAAACGGTTCCTGCCATTGGTGAGATTCGAACAATTGGTGCAATGATGGCTATTGAGTTCACCGATCCAGAGACACAAAAGCCTTTGCAAGATGTCACTAAGGCGGTGATCGCTAAAGCCCAAGAAAATGGTCTTATCTTGCTATCGTGTGGTGTGAAAGCAAACGTCATTCGCTTGCTTCCACCATTGACGATTGAATCAGATGTGCTGGCAGAGGGCTTAGACAAGCTAGAAGCCATCATTCTGGATGTAGCGAAGTAACCCCCAAACCTCCACTTTCGCTCCGATAACACAAGCCCCCTCGATTCGAGCCCGAGGGGGCTTTTTTGATCTTCCAACCTTTTTTCTCCTGTGATTTTTTTCAAAGTTTGATCTAGTGCTTATTTATATATTCTTCTACATTTAAAACTATATAGTTATAAATGTAGTTCTGTTAAATTATCTAGACTCCTCACAGGATCCCAGTGACTTATTCGGATCTTGATAGCGATTTGGCGCAGATGGCTATCAAGATCCCTTTGAAATTTGGTTGGAATACAATGACACAGCAGCACTTTTTACCGATGAGTAACGTGATTCAAACGTATGCGTGGGGCAGCGATACGTCGTTCTCGGCACTTCTCGGTATCGACAACCCAGAAAACACACCACAAGCCGAACTCTGGATGGGGGCCCATCCAAACGGTTGCTCTCATGTCACGCTAAACAACGAGCAAGTTCGTCTTGATCAGTTGATAGCGGCGAATCCAGAGGCAGTGTTAAGTGCGTCAATCGAACAAGAGTACGGTGAGCTGCCTTATTTGTTTAAAGTCCTTGCGGCGAAAAGTGCGCTGTCGATTCAAGTTCACCCGAGTAAAAGCCAGGCTGAACAAGGCTTTGCAAAAGAAGACCGTGAAGGGATTCCGAGAAGCAGTGACACTCGTAACTACCGTGACCCAAACCACAAGCCTGAGTTGGTCTACGCTCTAACGCGCTATCAAGCGATGAACGGTTTTCGACCTCATCAAGAGATACTGAGCTACTTTGAAGCGTTAGATATCGCAGAGCTGTCGGAAATGGTAGAAGGCTATCAAGCCAATCAAAACGCTGAGGGGCTTGAACGCTTCTTCGTAGGAATGCTGAATTTAGAGGGGCACAAGAAGGAAGCCGCGTTAGATAAGCTTCTGACTTATGCCCAAAGCCAATCGGGGAATGAAACCTTTGAGCTCATTGTGTGGCTTGAACAGCGATACCCAGGTGATATTGGACTGTTTGCTCCGTTGATGCTTCACGTATTGACACTTGAGCCGGGAGAAGCCATGTTCCTCCATGCTTGTACTCCGCACGCTTATTGTCAGGGCACAGGGCTTGAGATCATGGCCAATTCAGACAATGTGTTAAGAGCGGGGTTAACGCCAAAGCACATAGACGTCGCAGAGCTTGCGTCCTGCACCATCTTTGAGCCAAAGGCTCGCGATGAACTGCTAACCGCACCAAGCTTTGATAATGGCGCAGAGCATTATCCCGTACCTGTTGGTGACTTCAAGTTTAGTGTCTACGTCAATCAAGTTAACCGAGAGGTAACGGTGTCTACTCCTGAAATCCTTCTTGCTTTAGATGCGCCAGTCGAGTTAACCCATACAGATGGTGAGACTCTAACTATTGAGCGTGGGCAATCGGTATTTATCCCTGCATCAGCGAAAGGTTATAAGGTGAGCTGCTCAGGTAAGTTTGCTCGAGCGTATTGCTGATGTAGTCAGCTGTTAAAAACAAGCCGTTATCCAGTCAATTTTAGGGAGATCGCGATAGATCTCCCTTTTTTACGGTCAAATGAACAGAAGATAATCAGCATGGATTGCAATTTAGTTACAGATAACTAGTATGTAATTTAAGGATATGTAAAAACTAAAGCACTAGGTACTGTAAAATGGAATTTAGAGTAGCAGAATATGCTGACTTTCAGGGTGTTGCGCAACTTCATGCAGAAAGTTGGCAAACCGCCTATAAGGGCATCATGCGTCAGTCTTATCTTGATGAAACCGTACTCGAAGATAAACAACTGATTTGGCAAACAAGATTGCTCAATCCACCTTTTAGCCAACACGTATTGGTTGCGGAAGAAGAAGGGAAGCTATTGGGCTTTATCTGTCTTTTTGGTAATCACAATGTGGATTACGGCACTATCATCGATAATCTACACGTTACTCCCGAAGTGCAGCGTCGTGGTATCGCCAAGCAACTGATCATTCAAGCGGTGGAGTGGGCAGAGAAGTTCTATCCCGACAACGGCGTATTTCTTGAAGTATTAGCAGATAACGCTAACGCGATTAAGTTCTATGAATCTTTGGGTGGAAAACGAGAGCTCAAGCAGCGTATGGAATCGCCGTGTGGCAAGTATCTCGACGAGTACCTCTATACTTGGAAGCGACCTGCAGAACTCAGTGAAGGCTGCAGTGTATTAGCATAATCGCTAAATCGGATGGCAATAAAAACGGCGCCTCAAGTGAAGCGCCGTTTTTTATGTTTAGAAATCGATACGGAATACCGATGTCGTGCCACTCACTTCGTTGCCCTCGGCAATAAAGTGCTGACCTTGCCTGGTGAAGTATTTAATAGACTCTGGACCGAGGTCGCCTGCTTTTGGATTGTAGGTGTCGTTGTCACAATCGCCATCATCCACTTTGGTACAAACAGGTTGGATAAAGTCACGGTTATTGACGTAGCTTACGAACAGTGCTTGAGTTGGTGTGGTAATGTCGTAAACCATGATGCCACCATGACGCTCTAACCCAATAAAGGCGTAGTGACGACCATTGATCGATGCAACTTCAATGGCTTCTGGCTCAACGCCTTTATCATCGCTGCGATCATCCGCAGAGTCGTTGTTGTCATTCGTGCTGTTGAAGTTGGCTTTGTCATTCATCAGAACAATGTTGGCAAACTCGTCACCGCTGTCATACACCCTTTCGCCCTTGTCATTCCAAATAGAGAATGAACGAGCACCAAATGCTTGTACTTTCTGATCGGCAGCAAGTTCACCTTCAGGTTTAATCACCTTTAAGCGGGCGAGTTGCTTATTGTCTTTGAGTGCGGCAGCAAGCGGATGGTCGTCAGAAACCTTTAGCTTTTTACCACGGACTTCGTCGATATAGGCGATACAAAAATCTTGTTTCGACTGATAATCCGTTTTCGACTGGTCTTCGTCGCCATCCCACTTGTAACCTAACTCATCGCATTTTTGTTGTGTGGTATCAAAGCCATACTCTCTACCGTCGCCTTCATTTGCGGTGAGGATATAAGTCTGTCCGTCAACCGTGTAGCTGGCGATGCTGTCAGGCATGTATAGCCCTTCTAGCATTGGGTAACTTTGAAGATTGCCAACCATCTTGTCTTTGTTTGACGCATCGAGTTTAGCGTCTTGCCAAGATTTACCACCCAGTCCATAGATGCCTGTGACTCGCTTTGCACTGACATCAATCGAAGCCAGAGCATTGTTTTCTTGCAGTGCAACAAACAACTGACCATTGTCATCAAAGGCTAGATATTCAGGCTCCAGGTCTTGCGCTACGGTTGCGTTTGGATGAGAGATACGAACATCCGCAGACAGTTCGCTATGACGGGCGCTGCCCTCATTGAACTCACGGAAATCAATCTGAGTGACAACCGCATCGAGTGGTCCACTTTTCAGGTCGATTAAGGTAACAGACCCTTCAGGATCGATGGAGTAATCGGCGTTAGGTTCACCCTCGTTAGCTACCGCGATGTATTGACCATCTTTTGAAAAACTGACCATATCTGGCAGTGCACCTGCTGGATAGGTGGTGATCAGCTCAAGAGAGTCTGAGCGGTACAGTGCGATGATGCCTGGTTCTTGCTTGTTTTCGTTTTCAATGGCGACCGCAACCAGACCTTGGTGCGCGGACACGCTGTTTGCTGCGCCGATCGCAACGCCAGACTGAGTCGCTGCTGAGGTTAGATCGATTTGACCTTGCGCACTTGGCTCGCCACTTTCTGAAAGCGATAGAACGTCAACCTTCTTTCCCTGCGCGTTGACGACGTATAGCTTGTCGGTACAGGTGTCATAGCTAACGATCTCGGCTGCTGATGTGCCAAATGGCGCGTCTGCTATTGAAGTGCCGACCAAAGTTAGGCCGCTTACCGACATTTCGCTCGGCTGAGGTTCGATGCGAGTTGTACACTGGATGTTGTATGACTTAACCGCTGAAAAGCTGGTGGCACTGGATGTTGACGAGTTAGAAGAACATCCTATTAAGGCTGATGTTGCTAGAGCTAATGCAGATAGTGCGAGTGTGTGTTTCATGTTTCCTCCTTGAATGTAGACTCGCCGACTGTAGAGAAGTGGTATGACAGTTTTATGTCGATATTATAACCATCTGATTAAATGACATATTTGACAGCAAACAAGGGAATAAAACAAAGCGAGAGCCTGGGCTCTCGCTTCTCTCGTCTCTGATAGTCGGAGCTATCGCCTTAATGTATTGAAACTCGGTTGATTGCGAACGATTTTGTCATGAACCTGCGTGTAGGTTTGCAGGTAGATGTCGTCAATCTGCTCAGCACACGGAAAACTTTGTGAAAACTCCGGATGCTTATTATCAATAGACAGAGTTGCTGCTTCTATGATGTGGGCGATAAACATACGCGGATCTTCAAGACCAATAGAAAGCCTCATCGTGGTGGGCTTTATACCTGCCTCGGACAGCGCTGAATCACTAAGCTCTGAGTGAGTCGTCAGAGCAGGGCACAGCGCGACCGTGTTGGTTTGTCCAAGGCTGACTTGCATGCCAATCGCAGGCTCAAGCATGTCAAAGAACTGCTTGAACACTTCTCGATTGATAGGTGCTCGATTGCCATTTCCCTCCATGTCGATGGTAAACAGCGCTGCTGGTAAACCGAGATACATGTTCTTCTGACAGTGAAGGTAGTTATCGCTATCAGGCAGAGCAGGGCAAGAGACATTAATATCGGGATGCGCATCGAAGATTTTGGCTAGCGTTAGCGTATTAATCGTTTTTTGCACCACACGCATCTCATAGGTTTTCATGCCGTTGAGCACTTCAAACGCCTTGTCCGCATCAAGGAAAGCCCCCTTGATGTAGTAAACGTTCCAAAACAGCGAGTTATTCCACTCTATAGTGATCTCATCACCGTTGGGTTTAGTGAATGGAACACTCTCACCTTTGGGGATAAACATGTTTTCGTTTCGACCTATGACCACGCCCGCAGTCGTCGTCCCTGAGCCAGCGAGCTCTTTAGTGTACGAATGGATGACATAGTCGGGGCGCTCCATAACGTCGTCGCGCTTAAGTACAGGATGTAGCATTGGCGTGCCAACCGTTGAGTCGACAATCACATCCCAACCGCGAGTGTGTGCGGCGTGGCTAATAGCAGCAACATCAAGAACGTATCCGTGAGGGTTGCACGGTGATTCAAGGTAGATATAGATGCGTTTGCCATTTTCTATTCGGTCAGCGTATTTCTCAGCTACTTCATCCAAGCGTTTGGCGAAGTCATCACCGGAATAACCATCTACCCATTCAACCGCGACATTGAGATTTGAAGGTTTAGCGAACCAGTCTTCTAGCAATTGATATGAACCGCCATAGATGTTTCGTGACGCCAGTACGATATCTTCATAGCCCAACAGATGACTCAGTAGACCATCTATTGCTGCCATCCCAGAGTTGAAGTTCCACGCGAGATATTGGTTGGCTCTTTCCCCCGCTTCCAAATCGACCATATGATTCGCGAGAGCGATAGACGTTGGATTAAGAAGCCTTGAGTAGATGTCATGCAACGGCTCTTTGCCGTTAAATGCATCTTCAATCCACTCAGTGCACGCGAAAAGATAGGTTGCTGTGCGAGTGATAACCGGGCTCGCTGAGAAAATAGCCGCCACATTGTCAAAAATAGGGTAGGCCCCCTTGGACGCGAAGTTACCATTGTTGGTTGCAATCGACTGATAGGTAGCGCGCATCGGATTTTGCAGATTGTCGAGGATCTTGGCGATCTGGAACGACAAAAATCGTTTGGCATTAAACCAGGCGATACGATCGCTTTTATCAAGATCCGATAGGCCCTCGACCGTGATTGCCCATAGGTCATGAGTCTTGTTGTTCGCTTTGTATAACGTGGTCGCGAGTTCTACAAGCGACATGCCGTATTCGCTGTTTGGATCGATACCAAAGTGTTTGGCTTGCTCGATAGCCAATGCCTCTGCTTGTTCGTGTTTGGTTGTTTTTCGTAGAGGGCTGAGTTGAGTCGAGGTATTCATATTTCCATCCTTTGTTTTACCTCTTAAAAGTTTAGTGTTATAAAAATGTTAATGATTGCGATGTGCCAACTATTTTAGGGTATTTGAGCAATAAAATTGCGCGTAGATACAAATTATTGAAGGAACCTGCCAATGGATGAGATTGATAAGAGGATATTGAAAGAGCTTCAAAGCAATGCCCGGCTGAGTAATCAGGAGCTTGCTGATCGTATTGCTCTCTCACCTTCCCCATGCCTGCGTAGAGTCCGAGCATTGGAGAAACAAGGTGTTATCCGCGGCTACCACGCGAGCGTCGATCAAGAAGCGTGTGGTCTACCGATCAACGTGTTTGTGCTGGTTAAATTGGACAAACCAACCGAGGATAATATGCGTGACTTTGAGCGTCATATCGACAGCATGGACGAGGTATTGGAGTGCTTTTTGATGACAGGCAATCACGACTACTTGCTGCATGTGGTGAGCGAATCACTAAAAACCTACGAGCAGTTTATTCGTCGTCAGCTCACGCCGCTTACTAACATCGCTTCTATTGAATCCAGCTTTGCATTCGGGCAAGTTAAGCGAAAAACCAAACTTCCGATTAGCTAGATTTGGCTTAATCGACCCGTCGAACCGTCGAACCGTCGAAACACGAATGTTTACACAGCTTTACATTCCTGACTATCGCCTAACAATTGTAAATTCTTGATAATGTCCTTAGCTTTTTTAAGGAAACATAATCATGTCAAAAAAATTATCAAAACCGACAATTGCTCTTCACTGGTTAACAGGATTAACCTTTATCGGGATCTTCCTACTCGGTAAAGTCTTTGAATCGATGGAGCGTAGTCCAGAAAAATTCGAACTGCTTGGTATCCACAAATCACTAGGTGTGATTTTACTTGTGATCGCCACCACTCGCCTGATCTGGCGATTTAAAGAGGGGGCTATCGAAAGCGTTGCACCTATGCCAAGACTGCAAGAAATCGCTGCGAAATCTATTCATCACTTACTTCTGTTGGGCACATTACTCATGCCAACGTCTGGCATCATGATGAGCATCGGCGGAGGAAGAGGCATCGATGTGTTTGGTTGGGTTCTATATGACAAGGGTGACAAGATTGAGTGGCTTGGCTCGCTCGGCAGTAACTTACATGGCATTGGCGCGACGGTATTGATGGTTGCTGTTGCACTACATGTGCTGGGTGCTATCAAACACCAAGTTATAGACAAAGATGGCACGCTAAGCCGAATGTTGGGTCGTTAATGATTCTATTGGTTGTCCAACTTTAGAGCTCAGAGAAACACAAGAAAAGACCCCGCCTAGCAGCGGGGTTGGTCAAAGCGGTTGTTACGATTTACGTAAAAAGACCATAAGTTACCAATAGTGAGCCTGTGAAGTCTCAATTAAACAGGCTCTAGGTGTTTTGAATGCGTTCACGGTAACCGGGGGTTAGTTAAACGCACGAGCAAGAACACCATTCCCTTGATATTGGTAATGAGCAGAATCATTGCTGATGAATACCGATTCGCCAGGTTTTAATACAACTTGGTTGTCTGATGACGATACGGTTACTTCACCTTCTACGCAGAACAGTATCTCTGCACTGCGCAAGTATTGACGTTGGACTTCTTGGTTAGACTGAATAATGTCAAAACCAAAGTCGTCCACTGGAATAGGGTAACTAAGCCTGCCTGACTTGTTTACAGGATTAAGCCTGATATCTTCTGGCTTGATAGGCTGGAACTTAACGTTGTCGATAAGCTCGGATACGTCAATGTACTTTGGTGTTAAACCTGCGCGCAGAACATTGTCTGAACTCGCCATGATCTCTAGACCTGTTCCCTCTACATAAGCATGAGGGGTTTCGGCATGCAAAAACATCGCTTCACCGGGTGCGAGTTCAACGGTGTTTAGCATCAGTGGTGCAAACAGACCAATGTCATCGGCGTAGTGTTGAGAGAAACTCTGGCTATAAGACAAGGCTTCCCTAACCACGACGCTTTTCGCGGGTTTTTGGTAGGCAGCGTAAAGCTCTTGCAATGCTTGCTGCTTAATGTCCCCACTAAGAGACATGATCTCGGTAAAAAAGCGTTTGAGACCATCACTGGTTTGGTTGCTTGCCAAAGCAGTCACCTGAGGCTCAAGTGAGTCAATACTAATGGATTCAAACAAGCGAACGATGTCTTCGATTGGTCGAAAGCCATTCATCGCCTTGTAGAAAGTGAGCGCATAAACTAGTTCAGGCTTGTGGTTCGGATCCTTGTAATTGCGGTTTGCGGCATCAAGTGGGATACCTTGGGCATTCTCTCGCTCAAAGCCGAGCTCGGACTTATGCTTGTTAGGGTGCACCTGAATCGATAATGGCGTTTCTGCAGCAAGCACCTTAAACAAGTACGGAAGCTCTCCAAATCGATTGGTTGTGTAGTCACCAAGGGCTTTTTGCTTGTCACTGGCAATATAGTCTGCGAGTGAAGAGCCAGAGTCTTCAAGGACTGAACTACCATTGGCATGGGCACCCATCCAGATTTCAGCCTGTGGTTCATTCTTTGGGTTTTCAATGCCAAATAGCTCAGTGATGGAGGTTTTGCTTCCCCACGCATAGTGCTTGATATCATTGCTAAGTTTTACTAGAGACATGTGTTTTTCTACCAATCAGCGATGGGTTGCTCCCCCAATTGAGGGAGCTGGTGGATGTTAGAACTTGATTTGGAAGCTTCGAGCTTGGCAAGGCTTCAGCTCACCGAACGATTGCATTGCTACATTTGTCTCGCGCACACGTTCATCTAGGCTAACCTCTCGCCATGACGTCACTGGCTGAGCGAAGTCAATGTGGTCTTCGATACTGCCCGTCTCTGCTGGGTTGTAGACACGTAGAATCAATGCATTGTCATCTTCAGCTTTTTTGAGGACACTCAGAACCGCGCCTTTTTTGCCCTTGTTGAGTAGCGAGTACGTCAGCGGTTTATCTTGTTCACCTACGTTAAGCTTCATGGCGTTGTATGGGATCTTGTTGTAACACTGGATTGGCGTCACATTGTCACGAGCCTCGGCCATTAGGTTGGCGTCGATGTGATTACCGGCAAAGCCAAATAGTGCGAACTCACATACAATCTTGCCGCGTGTTTGTGAGTCTGGTGTTGGGATCTTAATACCAGACGGGCGACCCGGGCGAAGCAGCAGGTTTTCTTTACCAAGCACACCTACGCCGCGGAGTAGAGTGAGTGCGAGGGTGTCGCGTTCTTCATTACCTTTGCTTGAAATCACTTCGAACTCACGCAGACCATTGGTCATCAGTGCCATACCGCCAGTTTGGTTTTCTACCGCTGCAAAATTCATAAGCTGGTACACCGGCACCGGTGCTTCTTTCCAGCCTTCTTGCTCCCACACGTCCATTGCTGGGTCGTTGGTTGGACGAGTAATCAAACCAAATTGGTTGTCCGCTACCACTGTCTCAGAAACAAACGGTGTCGGTACCAGCACGCGAACACGGTGATCATCAGCTTGGTTGTCCATTTCCATGCGAACTTCGATCCGGCGTGAACCTTGTTTGAGCACCACCTGGCAGTTCATATCGACGAAGCCATTTTGCCCCGAACGCGCTTCGCGTTCCGCAAGGTTTGCTGGCACGTTCATGCGTGTTTTGATTATCGCAACAGACTGGAAGCCTTCGTGTTTGATGCTGGTATCAACATCAAACTCATCGGAATACAGCAACCACTCTTTGCGAGATGGTGAGTAGTCGTACTCATCACCATCGTCTGAGCCGTCTTCCACGCGCAGCACTTGGTCGAAAGTCATTTGCGTTTCTTTGTCCAGTACGCTTAGGGTACCGTTGCTGTTTACTGAGATTTGGTAGAACTCATTCTCAAGGTATTCAGACGTCGACTTCACAGCTTTTTGTGCGCCGTCTTGGCTACCTTGGATATGCAGCGTGGTAAAGCCCATCGCAGGCACTGTGTATTTGATCTGGATGTCGTACTCAATGAATGGGTCGTAATTACCGTAGTGAACGATTTGACGGTCAATTTTACCAGGGTCAATCACGCGCTGGTCTTGAATGAAGTATTCAACTGGGTTGCCTTCATCATCAAACAGGTTGAATTTATCAGCGCGGATAGTGATGGTAGTGTTGATCACTTCTTCACGCTCGTATGGCGATAGGTTAAAGAACGCTAGCTTGTCACAACCTTCGCGCGCTGGCATATGGTCAACGATCTTACGCTTGTAGAAAGTGATCAGGTTGGTTGCCATATCGTCGGCAAGTATGTAGCGGTTCAGGATCTCAGCATGAACTTTGTCTGAGCAGCAGCAACCAATAGAATCGTGGGCATGGTTCTTCATGCTCTCTTTCCACATCTTCTCGATAAGACCGTGGTGGTACTCAAAACCCAGTGTCCAAGCGATCGCAGCGAGCGGCTCTAGGATATTAACGATCTTGTTTTCTACCTCTGCGTGGATCAGTTTGATGTCCATGCGAGTCGAAGAAATTGTGCGGTGAACACGCATGTACTTACCGTCGTTAAATTCACCTTTGATGGTGTCTAGGTTGTCACGCTCTTGGCGGATACGGTCGAAGACCTCTTCAAAGCGGCTCATGACGAACTCACGATCTGGGTAGATTTCGCGTAGTTTGTCCATCACCTCAAAGATATCTTTTTGAATTGGCATCTGGTCGTGACCGTTTGGCAGTAGGATGTCTTTGGTCACAGAAGGCTTTTCAAGCACAGGGAAGTATTTATCTAGACGTGCACGCAGACCTTCTTCGTCTTGTGGTAGGTATTTACCAATCGCGTAGCCAAGAGGCAGTACCTGAGCCATGACCTCAGAGCCGTCGTTTGATTGCCACAAGAATTCCGTTTTGTCGGTACCGTGACGTTCAGAGCAGCCACGCCAGAACATAGCAGTGTCGATATCAAAACCGTTGTAGATCATTGGTAGCTGCGAGCTCATTGAGAATGAGTCTGGCAGGTAGCCGATCTTCATTGGTTCACCCAGCGCAAGACAGTCACGCATTCCGTAAAGCATGTTGCGAACAATGGACTCGCCAGAGACTTGCATGGTGTCAGTTTGTGAGTACCAAGGACCAACAATCAGTTTGCCAGCCTCAACCAGTGCTTTCACTCGCTGTTTATTCTCAGGTTTGATGGCAAAGTAATCTTCAAGAACCGCAGTCTGACCGTCGAGTACGTAGTATTTGTACTCAGGGTCATTTTCCAGACGCTGCATGATTTCTTCCATATTGTTCACAAGTAGAATGCGAGATTCTTCTGTTGTGAAATACCATTCACGATCCCAGTGCATGTGAGGAGTGATATGAACGCGAGATGTAGTCATTGTGAGACCCTTTTTAATGCTGTTGAGTTAGGTGCTTTGGTATAGGTAACTCTTAAGAGCGTCCAAACAGTTTCGATACAAATCCAGAGAATCCCGTTGGTTCTTCCTTCTTTTGTGGCTGCGAAGCCGGCTTTGCAGCAGCCGTTGGTTCGACAACTGGCGCAGGTTCTTCGTCACGAAGAAGAGTCATGATCTCATCAACGGTTGTTGCCTTCAGGACGGCTTCGCGCACTTCATCATCGACCAACGTACCGGTAAGTTCAGTTAGTAATTGCATATGAGTCGAACCTGCTTCGGCATTTGGGATGGCGATTAAGAAGATGAGGTTTACGTCTTCCTCTTCATCAATGCCTTGCCACTTGAGATCCTGCTTTAGCGTGGCGACGGCGAATGCGGCTTCTTTTACTGCGTCCGTCTTACCGTGTGGAACCGCAAGCCCCTCTCCGAGAGCGGTGGCTCCATGAGTCTCGCGTTCATAAACCGCTTTCAGATACTCTTCTTTGTCGTGGAGCTTGCCTTGTTGATCAAGTTGAGCTGCTAATGATTGGATCGCTTCATCGCGACTCGCAAATGTGGTCTGTAGGTTAATAAGAGATGGGTTCGTTAATGTCGTTAAGTTCATAATCTTGCTTCCGTAATCCAATGCCTGGGTTATGTCTGATTGGTTAATACAACAATAATACCACTACAATACAAATAAAGGGTGATCAATGTCTCATTAAATGCAAAAACCGCATTTGCCTAGAGAGGGAGTAAAGATCCTGTAACGTAACTAATTGTTTTGTTACTTTAAGTGATTGATTCTTATTGGCTCAAGTTGTTGTTTTTATAATGCCTTTCGTGATCATCTTCAGACAAATACACCTCATAACAATACAACAAAGATACCTATTTAATACATATGTGAAGAGGGTCACAGATGAGAATCTAAAGCTAGGCAATAATTGACGCATTGAGCAAATCCAATATTGCTTCAATAATTGTAGAAGCGTGAAGAAAGGGACTAAAGATGAAAATCTTAGCGATTACAGCATGTACTGCCGGTGTAGCTCACACCTACATGGCAGCAAAGAATTTAGAGAATAAAGCGGCTGCCCGAGGGTGGCAGATTAAGGTCGAGAAGCAAGGTGCTAACGGCCTTGATGGTCGCATCACTGAGCAAGATGTGGCTGAAGCGGACGGCATTATTTTTGCCACAGATGTGGGCGTTGCCGAAGTAGAGCGCTTCGAAGGGCTTCCGTCTGTTCAAGGCAAAGTGAAAGATGGCATAAAAAAAGCGGATGAGATGCTTGATGCTTTAGAGCAAAAAGTGAAAGCGGGTGGTGCGGCTCCCAAAGCCAATGTTGCCTCTTTCTCAGAGTCAGAGGAGCAAAGTAATGACAACATCGTCGTTAAGTTCCTAAAAGATTGGTATAAAGGCGCACTTTCAGGTGTTTCTCACATCATCCCTCTTGTCATAATCGGCGGCCTCTGTGTTGGTTTGTTGAACCTATTCTTCGGCTACGATTATACCCACCTTTATGATGAAGCTATCCTGATTGAATATACCGGTAAAACCTATGCTGATCTTGGGATCGTAAGCGCGGCCGAAGGCCTTGCTAGCAGTGATATCAGTGCGATTAAGAACGAGGTATATGCCGCAATAGCCCAGCCTGAAGCGAAAGCTCAGTTTGAGTCTTCATTGCAAGGCATTGTCCATTTCCTGTATTACAGCACACTGAAAGCATTCAACCCGCTATTGGTTTGTGTTCTCGCTGCCTTTACCGCCTATGGCATGGTTGGTAAGCCAGGTTTAGCACCGGGGTTTGTTGGTGGTTATGTCGCCATGGGTGGTGGATTCGGTAAGATCTCCATCATGACGGGCGGCTTCCTAGGTGGTTTAGTCGCAGGTGCGGCGGCGGCGCTGTTTGTGATGTTGATTCGTCAGATAAAAGTACCCGCGGTGCTTGAGTCCGTTAAGATGATCATTATTACTCCGCTACTGGCCGGTATTTGTACGCTGCTGTTTATGTACGTTGGCCCAGGTAAGTTCTTTGCTCAGTTAAACTCTGGCCTTGTTGAATGGCTGACGTCGATGGGTACAAACAACCTATTGATCCTCGGTTTCATCCTAGGTGCGATGGCGTGCTTTGATATGGGTGGTCCGGTAAACAAAGCGGCTTATATGTTCTGTATCGGTGTCGGTACCAGTGGTGACTTCGCTGGCGACGCTTCGATTTTCTATGCGGCGTTTACGGCTGCAAAATGTATCCCTGGTATGTCTCTTGGCATCATGTCAGTACTATTTAAGCGCTACTTCGACAAAGAGGACAGACTGGCAGGGCCGTCTACAGCTATCTTGGGCTTCTGCGGAATCACTGAAGGTGCAATCCCTTACGCTGTAAAAGATCCAATGCGTATCATTCCGGCACATATGATTGGCGGTGGTGTTGCTGCGGGACTTATTCTCTCGTCGAAGATTACTATCGGTACTGTCGCAGGTGGTGCGGTATTCATGCTACCGGTTATCGGCGACCCAACGGCTTGGCTACTTTATTTCTTAATTGGTATCGCGGTTTCTATCGCATTGACGATTGCCCTGAAAGCTTTTGGCCCAAGTAAAAAAGCGGTAGTCGAAACAGCATAGTGGGTAAGCATTTTGCTCCTTTTTTCAGGCTCTAGGTTTTCCTAGGGCCTGATTTGTATTATTTGGTGAAAAGTCACCATCGAGGTACTCGTCACTACGTGAGTCGGTCTCTTTTAGCTGACAAATTTGAATGCGGTCAGAAGATTACCAGATTGTATTTGTATTATAATTTTATAATTTGTATTATATGCTCTATCTAATTGGTCTATAAGGCAAGTTCACTAACATCGCTCACTCATTTGTTAGTCGATAGGTCTAAGTGTTGAGGTATCTATGGCTAGATTGCCAATGTATCGTAAAATCGCTGATGAAATTCGTAGTAAAATCAGCACTGGAGAGTATCGCGTTGGTCATGCTCTTCCGACAGAAGCTCAACTGCGCGAAGAGTTCTCTGTGAGTCGTGTGACGGTCAGGCAAGCACTGAAATTACTCATAGAAAACGAGGAGCTTGAGAGCGTGCAAGGCAGTGGTACTTATGTGAAAGAGAACAAAGTTAACTACGATATCTACCGCCAAACCAGCTTTGCTGAGAAATGGGCTCACCTTGAAGGCGTCACTCACAGCGATGTACTTGCTTTTGAAATTCAGTCCGCTTCCCTAACGATGGCAGAGCATCTAGAGATCAACCAAGGCGAGCGAATTTTCTACGTGAAACGTGTCCGTTACTTAGACGAAACTCCAATCACGGTAGAGGAAACTTGGATGCCAACCGCAATGTTTCCTGATCTCACTTACCAAGTGATGCAGGGATCGAAATATGAATACATCGAGAAGCAGAAAGGGATGGTCATTGATCGTAGCGAGCAGGAAATTATCCCAATCCTACCGCCTGATGAGATTGCACAGCTACTCGATATGGACCCCGCTCAACCTATCATAGAGAAACGCACTCGCAGTCACTTACAAGATGACACGGTATTTGAGTATAGCCGCAACTACTTTAAGTCGAGCGAGTACAAGTTCACCTTGGTAGCCAAACGTCACTAACTCTACTTGATGCTGTCGCTTTTTTGAGCCTTGTGGTCCAAGTTCAAGCTTTGAACTTGGTATCTTCAAGGCATCCCATTTATAGTTAACCTATCAAGCATACCGAAAGGAATAAAAACAATGCGTTGGATGTTAATTGGAGCCTTGGCAGTAGGTGGTTTAGTAGGCTGCCAATCAACTTATTACTCTGCAATGGAGCAAGTTGGTTACCACAAACGCGACATTATGGTGACTCGGGTTGAAGATGCCAAAGAGTCTCAGCAGGAAGCGCAAGAAGAGTTTACTAGTGCGCTCGAAGCAGTGTCAGCACTGAGTGGTTTTGATGGCGGTGATTTAGAAAAAGTCTACAACGACATCAACGACAAGTATGAAGACAGCGAAAAGGCAGCGGAAGAGGTGCGTGATCGCATTTCGGCAGTAGAGGATGTCTCAGAAGCGTTGTTTGAAGAGTGGCAAACTGAACTTGAGCAATATACCAGCGCCAAGCTGCGTCGTTCGAGTGAGCAGAAGCTAAAGGATACTCGAGCATCCTATCAAACCATGCTTAAGGCGATGAAGCGAGCAGAGCAGAAGATGACACCTGTCCTCAATACGCTGCGCGATAACACGCTGTATCTCAAACACAACCTTAACGCGAGTGCAATTGGCTCATTGCAAGGCGAGTTAATCAGTCTGGAGAAAGACATTCAAGTCGCGATCAACCAGATGAATGCCGCGATAGAGGAGTCGGATAAATTTATTGGTAAGCTTAATAATCAATAGAGAGTTAAACAACAGAGAGTTAAACAACGAAGCTTCATCGATAGCCCCCTGTCTTCAGGGGGCTTTTTTCATTCTGTGCCTAAATTGTATTTTCAAGATTCCCGTCACATCAATTTCTTGTGTTTAAGTTTGTAAAACCCCTTAAAGCAAACAACTATTAACGAATAACTCACCACATCCGAGGGGAACCATGAGTAGTGTATTTCATCGTAGTTGCCGAGGGCAGTTGCCAACCGTGAGTCATGGTAACGGGGTCTATCTTTATGATACCAACGGCAAGGCATATCTAGACGGTTGTGGTGGAGCTGCGGTGTCTAATTTGGGGCACAGTCATCCCAGAGTAAAGCAGGCGATTCGAAATCAGCTTGAGAGCATTCCTTATGCCCACACCGGATTTTTTACCACCGAGAGTAGTGAACGATTAGCGGACCGCTTGGTGGAGCTCGCGCCTAACCCACTAAAGCATGTGTATTTTGTGTGTGGTGGCTCGGAGGCCGTGGAGGCCGCGCTGAAAATGGCTCGTCAGTACTTTGTCGAACAAGGCAAAACACAAAAGACTCAGTTTATTGCTCGTCGGCAAAGTTATCACGGGAATACTCTAGGAGCGCTCGCTGTTGGCGGTAATGAGTGGCGTCGGGAGCCCTTTAGGCCTCTGCTCTCGACCAGCCATCATATCGCCCCTTGCTATGCCTATCGTGACAAACTGGATTCGGAAACTGAGGTGGAATATAGCCTGAGGGTGGCGAATGAGCTTGAGAGTAAAATCCTGGCCCTGGGCGCTGAAAATGTCATGGCATTCGTCGCCGAGCCGGTCGTTGGGGCAACCGCTGGCGCGGTGCCAGCAACAGCGGGTTATTTACAGCGCATTCGAGAGATATGTGACCGATATGATGTACTGCTTATTCTTGATGAAGTGATGTGCGGTATCGGACGAACAGGGTCATTTTTTGCTTTCGAGCAAGACGCTGTGGTGCCTGATCTTGTTACCGTCGCTAAGGGACTAGGCGCGGGGTATCAATCTATTGGGGCAGTGTTGGCTCATGAGAAAATCTACAATCAAATCGCCAATGGCTCAGGCTTCTTTCAACATGGCCACACATTTATGGGCCACCCGATGGCGTGCGCATCAGCGTTAGCAACCATAGACACTATTGTCGATGATAGTTTGATTACACAGGTCTTCAGCAAGGGGCAAGGGCTGCAGTCGAGACTCCAAGATACCATTGGTGAACTGCCATTTGTCGGTGATATTCGAGGGAGGGGGCTATTTGTGGGTATAGAGCTAGTGGCAGATAGAGAAACCAAAGCGCCGTTAGCTATAGAAACACAAGCACATAAATGGGTGAAGTCGATAGCGATGGACAATGGCCTTATGTGTTATCCCATGTCTGGAACGATAGATGGTAGGCTCGGGCACCACGTCTTGCTCGCACCGCCTTTCATCATTTCAGAGTCAGAGCTTGATGAGTTAGTTTCAAAGCTCAGTGTGTCGCTTAGTCTTGCCGCTAATCAATGGGGGCGCTAAATATGTCATTGTTTCAGCCATCCCAAACGGCCATCATTGTCGCTCCCAATGGCGCTCGTAAGACTCAAGAGGACCACCCTAATATACCGATAGCGCAGCAATCAATAATAGATGAGGTGATCGCCTGTCGAGATGCGGGAGCTGCCATGGTGCATCTTCATGCTCGTAAGCGAACTGGCCAGCATTCGCTTGAGATAGAAGACAACCTCCCACTTTATGAAGCGCTAAAAGACAAGGTTGACGACAGTATTCTGGTGCAACTCACCACGGAGGCTGTCGGTCAATACAGTCCTGCGCAGCAGCAGGCGCTGATAAGAGCGGTAAAGCCAGAAGCGGCCTCTTTCGCGTTGAGAGAACTCATTCCTGATGAGAGTGACACTGCTTCAGCGAGTCTTTTTTTTCACTGGGTGGCTGAGCAGGGGATCTTATCGCAATACATACTCTACGATAATCATGATTTACGGCGTTACTTACAGTGGTTATCTCAAGGGGTGTTGCCTAACTATCATCACCATTTGCTATTGGTACTAGGGCGATATAGCGATGGGCAGGTAGCTTATCCGAGCGATCTTATCACTATACTTGGATCGCAATTATTTGAGCTCGATCACCGTTGGGCAGTGTGCGCATTTGGTCAATTTGAACACAAGTGTTTAACCGCTGCTATGCTTATGGGGGCTGATGTTCGTGTTGGGTTTGAAAATAATCATTATGACAATCAAGGTGCTATCGCCCCGAACAACGCTACTTTGGTCTCTCAGTTGGTAGAGACAGCAAGTGCGCTCAACATTGAACGAATGACAGCCGAAAGGTTGAAATACCATCTCACTTCGACCGGTAGTTAAGGAGTCACCGGTTAGGACCCCTACGACAGGAAAAGGAATACTTATGACCAAATTGAAGACCATGTTAACCGTGTCCGCTGTATGTATGGCAATGGGCGGAGCGACCCTCGCGCAAGCTCAAGACCGATTTGTGACAATAGGTACTGGTGGCGTAACGGGCGTGTATTATCCTACTGGAGGTGCGATTTGTCGCCTAGTAAATAAGAACCGCGCCGACCATTCGATTCGTTGTTCGGTAGAAAGTACGGGTGGCTCAATTTACAACATCAACACGATTCGAGCAGGCGAGTTGGATCTGGGTATCGCTCAATCCGATTGGCAATACCACGCCTACAATGGCACAAGTAAGTTTGAAGATGCTGGTGCATACAAAGACTTGCGTGCCGTATTCTCTATTCACCCAGAACCGTTCACGGTTGTGGCCCGCGCTGATTCAGGTATTGAGACATTTGAGGATCTAAAAGGTAAGCGAGTAAACATTGGTAACCCGGGCTCAGGTCAGCGCGGTACCATGGAAGTTCTGATGGATGGCTACGGCTGGGGCATGGATGTCTTTAAATTGACATCAGAGCTCAAAGCATCAGAACAGTCGAAAGCGCTTTGTGATAACAAGATTGACGCGATGATCTACACCGTAGGACACCCAAGCGGCGCAATCAAAGAAGCGACTACATCGTGCGACAGCAAGATTGTGACCGTCGCAGGTCCAGTTGTTGAAAAGCTGGTGGCAGACAACAGCTTCTATCGCGTAGCAACGGTGCCAGGTGGCATGTATAAAGGTAACGATGCGGACGCTATGACCTTTGGTGTTGGTGCGACGTTTGTTTCATCTACTGCTGTGCCAGAGGATGTGGTTTACAACATAGTTAAATCAGTATTTGAAAACTTCGATGACTTTAAACGACTTCACCCTGCTTTCGCGAACCTGAAGAAAGAAGAGATGATCAAAGATGGCCTTTCTGCGCCTCTTCATCCAGGGGCTGAGAAGTACTACAAAGAGGTGGGTTTGTTGAAGTAACTAACTCGTATCTCTAAACCTTACCCTTGAAAACAACAAACCCAACGCTTCCGCGTTGGGTTTTCTCTTTTTGCTAACTCTAAATTTCTGTCTTTATCTGACGTGTCGCGAGATAGCGAATATGAATCAGATCTGCGGGTGTGATATCAGCGAGATGGCAAATCATTGACGGCGCCATGCCATAAGCAACGAGGTTTTCCCAGCTTTGATAAGCACGTTGTATATGTTCTAACTCCAGTTCATTGGCGGCGGCGACTCCCTGTCTTACATTGCGCATCTGTGTTCCGATCCAGAATGGAGATGCGTGAGCATTATCTTGATTTGATTGCTCATAAGGGTTAAGTGTCGTCATCGTTTTCTCTTCTTTGTGGCTTGCTAACTAGATTAACCACCAAGTCATTTTAGATATAGGTAGTTATATAGGTTTGTACCATTAATCATATTTATGTTTCCTAGTAGACGTCGAATGCTTTTCATCATCGTGGCACGAAATGGTAAGTACAAAAATCATTCAGCTCTAAAATACGCTCCATCACTTGGTCGAACACACAAATGAGAAGCTGCTAACGACGGGTAAATAACAACATGCCCAGCAGGAATCGCATTGTGTCCGACTCCCATTATTGAGGACTGAACCGCTTAGGATGGCTTGATTGAGGCAACGACTTTGAAAAAAACATTCATCACAAAACTAGCACTAGCAACTACTGGTATTTTGGCATTGACAACGACAGCACAAGCATTTGAGTTAGGTGCGGATACCAAACGCGGTGTGACCTTCCAGTTCGATAAGGTGATTGTTGGTGTTAAAGACAACTATGTGAATGGTGGTTTTGCTTTCTTAGAAAAACCGATTTCTGCTGAACACAATATCAGCTGGTTTGTCGAGGGTGGTGTCGGTTATAACTGGAACAGCGAACGCGTTGATATTCACGCGCCTGTCGGTCTTCGTTGGGAGCCAGTGAAAAACTTAGATGTGGATCTGTTTGCAACACCAGAGGTGAAGTTTAACGATGGTGCCGATGTCGGAGTTGGTGTGGACTTAGGTGTATCTTGGAAGTTCTAACAGAGATAAAAAAAGAGGCAATACAAAAGGGGGTATTGCCTCGAGTTACACGCATAACACATGCACTAGGTGCTTAAGGCATCGCCATAGTGCATCGACTTGCATTATCCTTTGTCAGGGTGAGGTGAGCGCAATGTTAGTGCTATGGTGAGTTGGAACTGTGTTCACAGTTCCAACTAAGTATTTGTTATTAGGGCATTCCTGCTAGTTTGGCTGAAGTAATAAACTCCCCAAAACTCTCACACCAAATAATCGCGGCCTGATACTGACTCAAATCGGTTTGCTCTGGGATTGGAATCAAGAAGCGATCAAATGTTTTCACATCTCCCACCTGCAACATGGATGCTTTGGCTGCCATAAAGTCAGCTTCGGTCTCAACGTAGGTCGGCGATAGGTAAAGCTTGTAGTCTGGCCCCGGTGCCAGTTCCCCAACGAAAATAGCACTGTCTGCTGAGAAGCTGATGGTTCCTTCCCCCCAATGAAGAAAATCGCTGTCTTGGCGGTTTTTATCAAACTCTCCCTGATAGAGGATGGCGTTAGATTGCGAACGAACCATCTCTTCTGATGGCGATTCTGGCTGAGTCAAGATCGGCAATACATAGATGCCGAGCATGAACCCAAAGAACAGAGCCCCGAGGTGGGTAAATAGTAGAATTACTCGTTTCACAGTCACTCCTTTGACGTTACGACGTTGTCACTTCTAGTGTTAACCATAGTGCAAGCTTGATGCGCTCATCAACTTCGTTAACGTAATAAGTGCTCTTATTTATTGATATTGATTGTTTTGGATGACCGCTTTGAGTGTCTCACGTGTTGCCTTGTGATCGGCATCGTTTATGAATCGGCGATGATAGATCATTCGATGTTGGACGTTGCGTATTTCTAATGGAATAGGGAACACCTTTAGGTTAAGCATTGGCGCCAAATGGTTTGCAAGCGAGAGCGTTGACGCACCAAGAAGGTTGGTTGTTGCTGCCAATGCCAACATGCTAGAAACTGAGCCTGTTTCCGCTTTAACCACTCTGTGCGGGCTAGGTTTTTCCGATAGGAAGTCCATCATGTTGACGTTGTTACGGCGAATTTTTAGTGCGATATGCTGTGCGTTGAAATATTCCTCATAAGACAGAGTGTCACCGATGTCTGGATGATCTTTTCTACATACACACACGGCAGGCTCATCAAAAATATCCTCTACAATATGGGCTTGGCTCATACTCGTCGCAATATCAATCGCAAGGTGAACTTTTTGTGAGTCTATATCCGCCAAAAGCTGCTCTTCACTTAATGGCGCTTCGATGAATGACAGTCCTGGAAGGTCACAAACCAAGTGCATCAATGCCTCGCTGCAGTAGACCTTTGTTATCTCTTGTCGTTTTTCTATCGTTTCTAGAACGGCAAGCGGCATTTCAATTTTATCCGCTAAAGCTACCGCGGCACCAGTCGGTGCAATGCCTCTACCTGAGCGCACGAACAAAGTTTTGCCTACGACGCCTTCCAAACGTTTCAATGCGGCACTAACGGCCGGTTGTGTAAGCTCCAACTCTTCCGCTGCAATGGTGATAGAGCGATGGCGATAAACTGCGCTGAACGTTGAGAGTAGGTTTAAGTCCATAACAAACTGATTTGATGGATGATATCTCTATCCTAGCAGAGGGTTGAGTGCTGTCAATTGGGGGAAACAGCGTGAACATCTAGGACATCGCAGTATTTAAATATAAATTATATTTATATTTAAATGGGTTTAGGCTTTATTTATATCATTTTTATGGATGTTTAAACTTGCTCTCAACGACACAAGGAGGTGATTGGTTATTCAGAGATTAAGAGAACTCAAACAATGAAAAACACTCGTATCATTTCTATTATGGCGTTGTCAGCGCTGGTATTCACTGGCGCAGCGAAAGCTCACTCCCCTGAGTCAGATCTTAAGTTTAGAGGCGGTTTAGGCTATTCATCCCTTGAAGGCAACCATTCAGCAGTCAATGCCACAGTCGGTCTGGAGCTAAATCAATACTTGGGGATCAATTTCGATCTTTATAAAGGTACGGACAGCAGTATTGATTATACCGGTGGCGGTTTTGCTCTTGAGCTTGGCTACAACTTTGCTTTACCAAACAGCTTTGAACTTCGTCCTTTTGTAGAAGGCGGCATGACGACGGGTGTTATGAATAATGAAGATCGCAAAGCTACAGACAAAGGCGGTCATCTAGGATTCAGCTCTAACATCGGTCTTCGAGTGCAGCACCAACAAGTCCCCGTTTATGCTGAGTTTAAAACCGACATTCACACTTCCCATACCGACGCACGTTTCCTACCTGAGAATACATTGCTGGTCGGTTTTCGACTGCCCTTATAGCGTCACCCTAAACCAAATAGCGGGGTAGCCCGCTGCTTAAACCTCAACTTTTAGTCACCAGCCTCACATTGTGGGCGTGGAGAGATCACTATGCGAAAAATTCACCAATTAAGTGTTATGACGGGCGCGATTCTCATGTCGAGCGCGGTATTTGCACAGAACCCTTTCGAGCACTATCAATCTGAAAATTCGGCCAGTTTTTCAGGTTACAAGCACTACAACTACGAACAAAATGTCAGTACGGATGAGCTGATGAAGCAGGGTGGGAAAATATACTCGTCGCCTGAGGAGATTCACGCCATTTTACAAGGCGGTCTCAAAACGGACATTCAAACGGGTGAAGAGCTCTGGAAAGAGGGGCTGATGTTTGATGGTATCGAGCCGATGGATCATATGGTTACCGCAGCAAACTGGTTTCCTCGAACAGAACAGGTTCAGCACAACGAGATGCGCGTGACGTTCATGGGTACGTCGCCAATGATTCGACCTGGTCAGGCGAATACATCTATCTATGTAGAACTGGGTAACGGCGACAATTTTGTGTTCGACTTGGGCGAAGCGTCGATCGCCAACTACATCGGTGCTGGCGTAGCTTTAAATGAACTTGATAAGGTCTTTATCACACACCTACACGTCGACCACTTCGGTTCATTACCGTACCTGTACCAGTTTGGTGGATGGAACGGTCGCTGGGAAAAACCACTAACCATCTATGGCCCGTCAGGTCGAAATCCAGAAGACGGAACACGTCACATGGTTGAGGGCATGCTTCAGATGCTTTCGTGGCACCAAGATGCCTTTGATGTGTTCCCTTCAGGCAACGATATTGAAGTAGTGGAGTACGACTTTAAAGACGATGGCGGCGTTATCTACGACGTTGACGGTGTCAAAGTCTCTCACTGGCGTCGCTCACACGCGAAAGATGGCGCATCTGCTTACAGGCTCGATTGGACGATCAGTGAAGAAGAGTCGTTATGTTTTGTATGGACAGGCGATGGTCGACCGACCGAACTTGACATTGAATATGGCAAAGGCTGCGATCTGTTTGTCACCGAAGTGCAAACCGAGTTGGTTGGGCTTGCGTCTATCGTACAAGGTGTTCCAGCTTTCTTGACGCGCTATACCATCGATACTCATCACACGTCTGGCTACGCGGCGGGTTGGCTTGCAAATCAAGTACAGCCAAGGCTGTTTATGACCACACACATGGAGTTCGACCCTTATTACAACAATGAGACCGTAGCGCAGGTCCGTGAGCACTGGAAGGGACCTTACCACTTTGGCGCGCCAGACATGATCATTGCCAACATTACCCCTGAGAAAGCTTGGGTACGAGAGGGGATCATTCCAGATTTTCCAAACAACCGAGCGCCTCAGTTCAACCTTAATGATGGTGAAGTGTTCCGAGTACCTGTTCCTAAAAACTCGCGAGCAGACATTCAAGAACAAGAGATCAGAGACCTCGAGATTGATGAAGCTTTGTATTACCCAGAAGGTTATCACCCAGAATTGCTAAAAGAGTGGCCGCTGGATCGTGACCTTATTGTGCCGACGGAAGTGTTACCAGAGAGCATGAAACGCGGCATGGGTGAGAAGCAACGAATGGTGGATGAAATGCGTGAAGCGCATGGCTTAGAGCCGCGTTCTATCCACAGAAAAGAGTCTGCAGACCCTTATCGTGATACTCGCAAAGACAATACAAAACAACAATAACCCAGACTGGCGGGTATCGCGCACGATGCCCGTGTTCCAACCGCTTTTTTTATTGAGACCACATTATGTTTAGACGAATGACCACTTTCACATTGATGAGCTTGAGCCTGATTGGTACCGCAGCTCATGCCGCGCAACATGATCACGACACACTCTTTAGCCGAGATAATGCCGTAATGGCCGCGGCGGCTGTAGAGAGGGTAAATGCATACTGTGTAGAGCTAGGCTCGATGAGCAAGGAGTATTCACTTCAAAACGCCATGATGATTAGAGAAACCATTGAAGGGCTGTCAAAAGAAGTACTTCATGAAACTTATACCTTCAGTGAAGAAGATGAAATGTATCTACAGGGCGTCAGCCTTGGGGAAAAACTGATTCAAGAAGCCGAGCAGAAAGGTCATGTCAAACAAATGTGTACTCAACCTGAGGAGAAATCGCTATGAAGAAAGTCGTAACTGGTTTGGTAGCACTGATTCCAACTTTGGCTATTGCTTGTGGCGCTCACGTCCACAACACCTTGCCGCATTATGAGAACTACACCGAATCGCTGGTGGCAATGTCGGTTTGCAAAGTTAACGAACACATATCCGAAGAGCAGTCTGCGGTGTGGTTTAAAAAGCTGGCATGGGTTGCAAATGGCACAGATGAGGAGTTGTTTGAACACTATGCGCATTTTGCAGCAGACCATGTAAAGGACATCGCTAACGATCCAGAAATGCTACCCAAATGGACCAGTGACTATTGCAAAGATCAGTTCTTTGACGTGATGGCGATGGGTCAAGTGGTACTAGAGGACTTATATGACGAGCAAGAACTGGCTGATAGAGAGTTCAATCGCCAAATAAAGCTATCAGGAAGTGAAAAGTCACAAGATAAGCCTGAAGCGTAACCGTTTTAACAACCCAATCTACTAACTATTGAGCGGTATTTAAGGAGTGAGAACCGCTTTCTAAAGAGAAACAACAATGAATTTCAAACGATCATTTCTTTTCCTATCGACGCTGACGCTACCAACCTTCGCTTTTTCTCACGGCAATGTCGATATTTCCAATGGCTCACATATAGAAGTCTACTTTGCCGATGAGCAGCACCATGGTCACAGCGACAACGACACAGAGCGAGTATACGGCATCGAAGGCGTCTGGATGGATGACTCTGGTGTATTTGTCTACGGTGAGGCGGAAACGGGAGCCCATGAGTTTCACCAACTGGGTGGGGGTAAGTATTTTAACCCAACTGACAATATTGGTTGGTTCGCTTATGGCGCGTATGCTCAAGGAGGTTATCTTGATAGCAATGAACTTCGCGCACGTATTGGTCTTGACTATCAAGTGAGTCATGAACTGTCGCTAAAAGGCCGTCTTGGTTACGACTACGGCAACAGCAAGATTAGTTTAGGTGGGGGTCATGATCATGACCATGATCACGGTGTTCATCATGAACATCACCACTCTTCAAAAAGGAGTCAGCTTGGACGAATGGACTTAGTATTTAATTATGAACTGGGACACGTTGCGGAGTTTTCTTTTAACTACGTGGTTCAGAAGCAGTTTGAATCAGACTTAGTTTTAGATAACGATACCAATTTACATTACGAAGCTCGGCTCACCTATACCGACACTAAGCTACAGCCGTATGTTGAGTATAGACAGACAAACAAAGCCTTTGATGACCATCATTTTGAGGAAAAAGCTGTGCAGTTCGGGGTGTCTTTTAAGTATTAGTGTAGGTGGCTGGGTATGTTAGTAGGCTATCCCAGCCATTTTCGGATCTCTAATCCAAATAAGACCTAAGTGGGGGTTGTGATTTAAATATCCATGGCGCAAAGTAGGGGAAAATTACTACTACAAAGACAGACAGATGGACTTAGCGAGTTTTTTAAGGTTGATTCTTCTTGCTTCAATATGGGGCGGTTCCTTTCTATTTATGCGTATAGCGGCCAACGTGATGGGACCAGCGGTTCTGATAGAGGCTAGAGTATTCTTTGCAGCGATTGCTCTGCTCGTTATAAGTCTCTATCTAAAAAAGAAGCTTGAGTTCACCAAGCATACCCGCCACTTTTTCACTATTGGGCTTTTTAATACCGCGCTGCCATTTCTGCTATTTGCCTACGCGGCTCAAACATTAAATGCCTCGACCTTGTCGATCCTTAACTCTACGGCCGCCATTTGGGGGGCTGTGATTGGAGTCTTCTGGACAAAAACGCCACTTACCAAGCGCGGTGCACTAGGGTTATTAGTTGGTGTTATTGGTGTAGCGGTATTAGTTGGTTGGGATGCTGTCCGCATCGGAGAAGAGGCCACACTGCCAATTATTGCCGGTGTCATGGCGGCGTGTTGCTATGGTATCGCGACCAATTATGCGAAAAACGCACCGTCGGTTCCGGCGTTTAATAACGCTCACGGAAGTATGTGGGCGGCGTGCTTGATTGTTTTACCGTTAATCCCTTTTGTCCCGATGCGAGAAGTGCCAACACAAGAAGTTTGGTTGTCTGTTGTCCTGCTCGGTGTGGTGTGCACGGGAGCGGCCTACTTGCTGTACTTTAGATTGATTACTGATATTGGTCCGTCATCGGCACTATCGGTAACCTTCTTGATCCCAATGTTTGGCATCTTGTGGGGAAATCTGTTTCTTGGAGAGCCGATAGGTGTCAACACAGTAGTCGGAACCGTATTGGTTATTAGCGGCACTATGTTAGTGACGGGCTTTTCATTCTCTTCTTTCGCCAAAAAAGCGGAGTCATAAAGCTATTGGGGCAGAGAACTCATTTCCTTGCCCATCATGATTAATGTGTATTGTCTTGCTTTATCGCCTCTTTGATGCGCTTACGTTCATACCAAAGCACGACGAGTAACGCGGAAATCGCGATGACCAGCCAATTGCTGGCATCGTCGGTTAAGCAGTAGTGCATTTGCTGCAATACGATATCCATTAGACCTCCGCTACGATTCTGCAAACAGAGTAACGGCTGACTTGTAGCAAGGAGCTATCGTGACATCGATAACATACCAGCCTTCGCCACAGATCTGTTTAAAGCCGCTAGAATCAACAACAAAGCGGTTGGCACCATTTTGGATTAGGAAATATTTCATCATGACCTCGTTTAATCGGTTTAGGTGATTAGTCCGTTAATCAAGGTTTGTGTGTTTGGATGGGCTTATTGTCTCAGAAAGGCGAGATGGTGCGAGTTAGTATCTATCAGTTACGCTAATAGGAGAGCTGCTAGTGGAGCTCTCCTTAACGTCATAGGTTTTAAATAGCTTGAATGGCAAAGGGCTTGAACCTTTCTCGAATTTGCTGGATAAGCACAAAGAACACGCTCGCCATAATGCAGCCAACAAACGTCGCAGTCACAATTCCGCCAAACGACGCCCAGCCCAGAGCTTGTTGACCACCAGAGCCTACTGCGTTAGCGAGCATCAGTGGAATCAGTCCGACACCGAAAGAGAATGCGGTCATAAACACGGCGCGTGCACGTAAGCGTAGCGCTTGTACCGCTGCCTGCTTGATGGTTAGCTCACCCTCATCTCTAAGTGTCTTGGCAAACTCAACGATAAGTATTGCGTTCCTCACTGTCATGCCGATTAACAAGATGGCAGATAGTTGGGTGAGGATGTTGATGTTACCGTTAATGTGAATCACGCCTTCCACAATACCAATAACCGCAGTAGGTACCGTTAGCATGATGGCTAGCGGAATAAGCCATGATTCGTACTGGGCAACCAATACCAAGAAAGTAATAAGCATCGCCAGTCCCATTACGATAGCGACCGTATTTCCTGCGCTGACTTCTTCTTTTGCCGCTCCAGTGAACTCGACGCGGTAGCCAAACTCTTCAGCTAATTCTTGTATAGCCTCAATCGCTTGACCGGAAGCGACACTCGGGATGACGTCGATAAATACGCCTTGCTCTGCGTTGTAACGAGTGATGAAGTTAGGGACTTTGATCTCTTCTACATCGAAGAATTTATCGTAGGTAATGCGAGTACCGTTAGACTTTGAAAGCCCGGTTTTCTTCAATGCTTCTGGATCGAGTCGGTACTTAGGATCGTTTTGCACCATCACCTTGTAGTTACGACCGCCCATGTTAAAGGTGTTGATGTACATCCCCCCGAAGTGAGTCTGCATTCCTTCTACAACGTCAGCGAAGGTGACACCGTATTTGAGCAGGTCATCGCGCTTGATGTTGAGTTTCATTGATGGCTTGGTGACTTCAAACTGCCCCATAGCAAGTCCGATGCGCTCGTCTTCCATTAGACGTGTGTTAAAGTCCATCGTTAGCTGATATAGCTCGGTCGGGTTGAGTTCAGGCGCAAGTAATACAAAGTTAACGCCATCTACCATGCCAAGCTCTGGGATGACTGGCGGTTTAAATGCAAAGGCCTGAATATCAGTATTGGACGCAAGTACTTCATTGACTTGTTCAGTGATGGCAGCATCGCTTGCGGCTCGGTTTTGCATCTCATCAAGCGATAGCAACATCATGAAGCTGCTCATCTCAGCGGTATTGGTCAGCAGGTTGAAGCCTGAAGCCTCAACGCTGGTGGAGACGCCAGGTAGGGCGTTAAGCTGCTCTGTTAGTGAAGCTAGATACTCGTCTGTTTTAGACAAAGCCGTACCTTGAGGGAAACTGCCAACGACAAAGATTGCGCTAGTGTCTTCCTCTGGAAGTAAGCCTGTTGGCAAACTTGCACCACGCTCAACAGATAGGTAAAGACCACCTGCTAGTAAAGCGATAGTTAGGATAGGTAGGCGAGTGGCGGTCCAAGCCAAACCAGTAAACGCTCTGATCTTTTGAGTGATCACCCATTCCACCGATTTCGCGATGACGTTTTTCTTTGGCGGCTTCATGAACAGTGCGCAGAGCGCAGGCGTAAGGGTGAGCGCAACCAATGTGGACACAACGACAGACGCACACAACACGATGCCAAATTCTGAATAAATCGTGCCCGCCATACCAGGGATAAACAGAGAAGGTGTAAATACGGCAAGCAGAACCAACATAGAGGCAATGATTGGGGAGAAAGTAATATCCAGCGCTTTGGAAACCGCTTCTTTTACCGTCATCTCAGGGTGTTCGTGAAGCTGGTGCTCGGCATTTTCAATAACAATGATCGCTGCGTCAACAACGATGCCGATGGCCATGACCAAGCCAAACATTGAAATGATGTTGATTTGAATACCCAGTCCGCTCATAACCGCAAAGGTACCGATTAGAGAAACAGGAATTGCCGTTACTGTAATCAAGGTCAGTCTAAAGTTTTGCATAAAGAGGAGCGTGACCAAAGATACAATAGCGACCGCGAGCACTAGGGTTTCGAGTACGTTGTATATTGCGCCATCAATAAAGGTAGTGGCGTCATAAACCGTTTTGATTTGGTAGTCGCTTGGCTCGGCGAGCAGTGTTTTAATACCAGAGGCAACGTCCATAGCATTGGCTTCTGGCGTCTTATAGATGAACAATACCGCACCATCCGCATTCTCTCCGTATGCATTGGCGGTATAGATTTCGCTGCCTAGCTCGATACTAGCGACGTCTCTTAGGAAGATGGTTTTGCCGAGTGCATCTGTACGGACAACAATATTTCCAAACTCGCTGGGCGTTGCTAAACCACCCTCAACGGTAATCGGAAACTCCAATTTGTCATCAACTAAACTACCTGCAGAAGCAATCTTGTTCTGAGTAGCAATCGCGTCATTTATTTCGTTAACATTGATAGAGTAGTACTTCATTTTGTCTGGGTTGAGCCAGACACGAATGGAGTACTTCTTCTCGCCAAGCACGTCGATCTTTGACACGCCATTGATACGTTGGATTTTCTCTTTTAGCGGTCCGCCAGCAAACGCACTGATATCAATGGCTGAGGCGTTCCCTGAAGGGTCGGTAATCGAAATGCCAAGCATCAAACCATTGGATAGCTTCTCCACTTTGACGCCGTTTCGCATCACATCGCCAGGCAGTTCTGGCAGAGCAAGATTGACACGATTCTGAACTAAGTTAACCGCTTTGTCTGAGTCAGTACCACTCTCGAAAACGACTTCAAGGGTGTAGGTGCCATCTGCGCCGCTGGTGGATTTCATGTACTCCATACCAGCCACGCCGTTGACTTGCTTTTCAATCTCTGGTGCAACAGATTTTGCCATAACGTCGGCACTAGCACCGTCCATAAAGGTACTAACTTCGACGGTGACAGGAGCAACATCGGGGTATCGCCCGATGGGAGAATTAGCGGCAGAGATTGCCCCTATAAGTGAAATCAAAAGCGCAATGACAATTGCAAACTTTGGCCGTTCTATGAACATTTTAAACATGTCAGCTACCCATTGATGAATAATTGTGCCGAGTGTACGCCTCGGTAATTTCATTCTCAAATGAGCGTAGACTTCATCTATTTGTATTTAGATTGGTTAATATCGAAGATTCGAATAACTAGTTTTTATAGACATCATGTCTCACGAAACTTGCGAAAAATAATCTTGATGTATTCATACACCCAATAGGAACTATTTTCTCAGTTTTGTACCGCCGCATTAAAGTGCAGCTTCATTTCTATCGTGCTCCATGCACATCAACATACTGAGAAAACAATGAAAAAAGTACTAATTGGCTGCGTATTAGCGCTCGGCGCGCATTCTGCTTTCGCGTATCACCCTTGCGAGCCTGGTAATGTGGTAACCGATGCCGTTGAAGGCGCAGTCGTTGGCGGTGTCGTTGGCGCTATTGCTGGTGATGCAAAAACCGGTGCTATGATTGGCGGCGCTGCAGGAGTAGTCGATGGGGCGTATGATGATGCCGAGTGTGATGCTTTGATTGGCGAAGCCGTTGTTGAAGAGGCTATCATCTCCGACTATGAGGATAGAATCGTTGGTGAAGCCATCGTAGAGGATGCGATCATTGCGGATTATGAAGATAGCTTAGTTGAGGATGCGATCGTGGACGCTACCTTGGACGATGTTTGGTAGAGAAAATCGCACGTATTGGCACTGCATTCCATTTGTAGTGTCAATACGAAAGGAGCCCTGGCCGCTGGACTATAAGACGACCAAAACCCATAGTGATCGCGCTTACATTTTCAGAATGCCACAGAGATTATGTCAAATGTAGTAAGTCTCTGTTTTAATTTACTAATAGTTTGGTCAATAATCTCGCCGGAATAAATACTATAACTTTCGGTTAATTGAGCTCACCGTTCACCCCCTTTAGGCTGCACGCACACTTTAGGATTGAAGTGCTGTGGTCGCTAACTTTCGAACCACACTGAATAAGGATGCGTTTTTTAACTTCAGGGTGAGTTTACATGCGTGCGAGCATTTCCATTTTAAGCGCGGCTATCGCTGCGACGATTTCTTTTTCTTCTTTTGCAGACCAAAACTCTGATAATGACGTTCAGGATATGTCTGATCCGTTAGCGGTATATACCCAGGCGGGCGCGGGTGCGTCAGATAAGGGTCTCAACATCAAAGTAGGTCGAACTTATGATACGGGCAACCCTGAAACGATGGCAATGAATATCATCGAGGTGAAGGGTATCGCTGGTGAGTACTTAGGTTGGTCAGGTTCAAGCCATCGCGATAATTCTATTGATAGCGTTCGTTTTCGTAACTTCAGCGTCAACACGACCAATGGCCGTGGCGCTCAAATTGATCTCAATTACAACGTTGAGCAAGAGAGCTTAAATGCGTCGTATAGCTTTATTCAGGCGCTGCCAAAATTGGGCAACTTGAACCTATACCCGTTAGCGGGGCTTGGCGTAAATGTGCGAAATGGAGAGTTTCCTGGTTGTGCTAATGTCGGCGTAGATTGCCAAATCGATCAGCAGAGCATCGGTTACACCATCCCAGGAACCTACGCGGTTGTGGGTGCTTATACTAAGTATGCGATTACCGACAAACTATGGTTGAACTACAATCCTATGTGGCTGACAACGATCTCAGGTTCAAAGTCCTATGTTGAAAATGCTTATGGTCAAGGAATGGGTTCTATTTTCACTAACGAGTTTGCTGTGTCCTATCAGTTCACGCCACGTTTTAATGTGCGCTATTTTGCTAATTGGACTCAAGAGCAAAGCTATTTCGACGGCGACCAAAGAGTGGAATTTAACTATCAGTTCTAGAAGCTGCAGCTTTGACGAGTGGTCAGATTAGATTGTTCATTGAGCAAGGACGCTCTACTATGGAAGAGAAGATATTCATTCCTTCGAATATCTTGGAATAAGAGGAAGTTGAAAAAATTAGAACGGGAAGACGATGCCAACTTTACCGTAGGTATTACGTTTGTCTGTGCCGTGTTTACCTTCGTTACCAATCTCAACATAAGGGATCATGTTGTCGATAGCATTGAACGTCGCGCGTAGCTCAACGTTGTAGATCATGTCTTTGTTTTTATCGCCAGCAATCACTTTTTTCTCATGTTGCTTTTGACCAACTAACTTAGCGTTTAAATACATGCGTTCAGTAAGTTGTCTACCAGCAGCTAGGTCAAAGCGAGTGATGTCGCCGCGAGCATTGCCATTGTTTGAGTTTAGGTCAATATCCTTACGCAAACGAAGTGATGTATCAAACATATCAGCAACGTTTCCGCCTACAGTAACACCAAACTTGTTTTGGTCGTTCACATTGCCTTGAACACTTTTCTTATCGACGAACTCGTACTCACCTTTTAGCCAGAAGCTTTCAAAGTCGTGTTTGTAGTTAACGTTATACTCGTTCTCAAAGTTTGCTTTACGCTTTGCCGAAAGACCAAATCCCTCGTAACCCACGAAAGCTTTGATGCCAGAACCGTTAGTGGTTGTGTATTCTTTTACACCGTCAACGAACTTAGCATCTAGCTCGATACCGCCAGTCACGCCCTCAGCCATTGCGTTTACAGAGAATGCAGATGTCATAGCGAGAAGGATTGCTGTTTTTTTCATTTTCTTATTACCTATTTTATTGTTTTCACTCCTATAATTGGAGCGGCACAAAGGTACCTAGAAAACGCGATAAGTCTAAGTTAGGAACTATTCGGTATTTTGATTGGTCGGGGACTTTTTTGTGTTGCATGAGCATCCCTTCAGACCGCACGTCCACTAGTTAATCAAAGGCGATGCGACGATAGGAGCTAGCCCGGAGTTCTCCCCATTAATAAGGGGGAGTTAGAGGGGGTAGAGCGGCCTTACAACTAGCGCCTTGCTCGAATAGACTTCGCCTCACCCCTTCCAGATACGCACTCCCTTGCAAGGGAGAAGCTACAACTCGGCAAATAGACAGGATTCAGAGATTTATCATATATCCCAAGTATCGCTCCTCAATCCCTCGTCTAAACTTAACAAAGCCCAAACCTATATACGTGTTATCTAAACATGGAGCATAACGATGAAGCCAATCTTGACCATTTCCCCTCTTTTTATTCTGGCTGCATGCAGCGCACCTGTAGACCATGTATCCGGAGTCTCAAGTGATGATCTTTGCTCGGCATTACAAACGGGTAATGTGGCAGAAAATAGCACCATGATTGGTGACGAAGAGGTGACGATGGACAGCGTCTACGGCGAGCTAACACAAAGAAAGATTAACCCGTACGCGAGAGGGTGCTTTGGCAGTCAGGAAAAGGCGGTGGAGTATCGAAAACACCAAGAAAAAATTGTCTCAGAGGCGTTAAATTATTAAATTTTTGGCAAAAAAAAGCACCTCAACTAAGTGAGGTGCGGTAGACCCAAGTTTCCGTTCCAAGTTCCAATCAGAGTTCCAACTATGCGCGGGTCCAAAAAGGGTTAACGGGTTGTATTACAAAGCATTCAAGTATGCCTTCAAGGCTTTTAATCGAACGGTTGCTCCGCCGATAATGTCCATAAATCCGAGCTTTGGCGTAGGTTTAGTGGCTGAAATCCAACCTGAACCTGTGGCACCAAGCGGTACGTTGTAGCCCTCTGGCTCATTAAACTCAATGATGACTGTACGCCCGTGAGTACTGGTGTTGTTGCCAACATGCTGTCTAACGTGTTGAGTTGAACCATGTGCCGACACCGCTGCTTCACCAGTGTTGCTTGTTACACTGTGTACGCGTCCTCTAAATACCTCTCCCGGATGCGAGTTGACAAAGAACTCCGCAAACTGACCTTGTTCGATGTAGCGATACGTTTGATCACTCACTCGCATTTCGACAAATTTTCGACTGGTATCGAACAAGTGCAAGTTACCAGTGCGTGAACCTTCGGCAATATTGATAACACCGACAACGCCGTCAAACGGTGCTCTCACTTGATTACGGTCGTTCAACCATTGCTTTTGGTTGATCTGAGCCTTGATACCGTCCACATCAGATTTTGCCGCCATTAAGTCCGCAGTGCCTTTTTGAATCTGGGTGTATAATTCATCGCGCTCTTGTTCTGAGCTGAACTCATCTAGATTCACTAGGCGTTTGTAGTTCTTTTCATCAATAGAGATTTGCTCGCGAATACTAGTAATGCGGTGCTCTGCAGCAACTAAACTGGATTGTAAGCTTTTAAGCTCTTCATCCGTGTCTTCTGACTCTAGGGTGTACAGTAAGTCACCTTTTTTAACTACTTGGTTATGGGTCACATAGATATCTTTAACCTGTTGACCAAAAAGCGGGCTAAGGACTGCATGCGGTGCTTTTACCGTGGTGCTGTCTGTGAGGTCGGCAGGCGACCAAAATCGGTGTGCGGTAAATAGCATGAATGCTAGAAATGCACCAAAGCCAACACTGATAACCGCATTTCTGAGCGTCCACTTTATGACGCCAAGTTTAACGAGTAACCAAATAATCAATACGTAAGGCAGCATGATCTCTTTCATTACGCTTCCTCCGAATCTTTCTTGCCGTGGATACCCACATTGATGACTTTACTCACTGCACTTGCTACTGCTTCCCAGTTGGTAAAGGCGATAATGACGGCGAGTACCCACCATAGTTTGTCGATAAACAGACCGCAGAGTGACAATGCAAACACCAGGTTTGCTTGCGCACTTTGCATGTATTGACTGCGATGTACCGCCACTTCGTGCAATTGCCAAAGAAGATAAAGTACGTATGTGATGATTGAGAGGGTAATGACAAATATCATTCCCATAAAAAATTCGGAGTTAAGCAGACCTAAGATATTAGGCAGGTCTTGTGAAAAATACTCCGCAGGCAAAGTCTTACCATGAACGGTAGAAAGCTGCGCAAACGCGTAGCTCAGCGACAAAAAGCCGCCGACGATAACGATTGATTTAACACTCAATCGTAATGCTGATTTTAGTAGTCTGACCATGTCAGCTCCTTCATTCAGGCTCTCCGTAGCTATGTGATTGGAAAACATCCCAAGTCGTTTTTGTTTAGTCTCTATTGCCTTGGGTGTGAACATAGTAACTAACGGTTACTTTTGGATACATAGCCTGAACTTGGCTTTAAACATAAATGTGGTTTATGAATCATGCTGCTTTATGGTGAGTAGGGATGGGGGGAGATGGATGAGAGAAAACAACGGTTTGAGCGTCAAATACGCAAAGTGATGAATTATTCACCGAACAAACTGATTTCACTACATTTATCCAACGAAACGCTATACAAGCCTAAAATCGTCAGTTAATATTTCAACATCCACTAATTAAGTGGATGTCAATAAATGCAGCAACACGCCGCATTATCGATGCCGAGATGGTGAAATTGGTAGACACGCTAGCATGAGGTGCTAGTGCCTTTGGTGTGAGGGTTCGAGTCCCTCTCTCGGCACCATTATTCCTTTCCTTATACTACCTACAGACTACAATGCAGAACAAAGGATCCAGTTCAAAGCAAATGAGTACGTCTAACTCGGAATCAATACGTCTATTGACCGAGGTGTCTTTGCACGCCCTTTTATACCTCGAATTTCAAAAGCTTGATCGCAAATCTCCGTTTTTCGACCGTGAAAAGAAGAACGAGTTACTTGTTCGCTGGCTGAAACCCAAGCTAAAGAGCAATAAGTATAAAGCGATTCGCAAGCAGTTGAAGACGATGAGTCTGCAAGCTAAAAAGTCTCAGGTAGATCTAGAGGATGTGCTGCTTACAGCCGTAGAGGCAAAACCTGAAGCACTGCAACCACATCTAGATAGCTACTTGCTGCTGATCCGAGAAATAGAAAAGAAACTGGGTACAACAGCGCTTCTTTCTACACCTGAAGATGTGGATCTTAGCCATGACGAAAATGGCTGTTTACTTTGTGTGTTGTCCAATGATCTTAATGCTCACTTTGGCACGAAGAACCAGCTTGTTGCCGACATCTCCATCCTGTTCCGCGGCACTGTGCGTGAAAAGCACCTGTTCTTAGGAACAATATATGCGAATGAAATCTTCGGTTATCAGATCCAATATGAAGACGAAAACTTCGTTCGTATCTCTTTGACGCTCAATAAGTAATGTCATAAAAAAGCCCAGCGCTAGGCTGAGCTTTTATACTGGTTTGACAGCAATCAATCCTCAATTGGAACCACAAGAACATCCACTGGTGAGCTATTGATAACTTGTCTGGAAGCAGACACAATTTTGCTCCAGAAATCATGGTGGTGACCGCAAATTAATAAATCAAAATCATTTTGCGCAATCGCAACTTTCAATTTGTCACCAAGGTCGCCTGTGCCAATAATAAAGTGATTTAGCTCGCACTCGGCATACTCTGCAAAACCATGTAACTGTTCCATCGCTTCGATGTTTAGCGGCCGTTGCTCAGGGTCATCTTTCAAGTCAACTAGGTCTGAATATATTTCACCGTGTGTGCCATCAATATGGATAAATGAAACATCGGCGTCCAATAGTTTTGCTAGAAAAACAGCCCTATCAATCAACACATTACTTTCAGGAGAAAGCTCAAGTGCCACTAGGATATGTTTGTATTTCATAACCACGCCCTCTTGCCGTATAACCTACCTCAATCATAGTCTTAAATCAGAAAAATTTGTGTCTAACAGATCTCGTATTGGCGATTAAGTGAACGAAAATTGATCTAGAGGTGCATATCGACAGGATTGTGGAAGATTTTACCCATAATGTCTGGGGGATTTGGCTCTTTTTCTTCTAGCGCTTTAGCTCTAATCTACACCTCGCCGACACGAGTTGGCTCTGGGTTAACAAGCGGTTTGCGATGCTGTAAATCACCGAAACATTCGCTGAAGCCCCAATTTTGTAGTGAATATATAGTGGAGAGAGCACAGTGACTCATCAAATCATTAAAGATCTAAACAACCGTTACACAGCTAAAAAATACGATGCGACTAAGCGTATTTCTGCAGAGGATATGGAAGTAATCAAAGAGGCAATTCGCCTGTCAGCTTCTTCTATCAACTCACAGCCGTGGAAGTTTATTGTGATCGAGAGCGATGAAGCGAAGCAGCGTTTCCACGACACTTTTGCAAACATGCACCAGTTCAACCAACCACATGCAAAAGAAGCGTCACATACGATTCTATTCGCACACAACCCGCACTTTACCAAAGATGACTACAAAAAAGTGGTGGACGTGGAAGTAACATCCGGTCACTTGCCAGCAGACATGTACGACCAAATGCTAAACGGTGCGTTTGGCTTTGCAGAGCTAAACACCGATGAAAACGGCTTTAACGGTCAGTGGACGAAAGCGCAAACTTACATCGCGTTGGGTAATGTCCTTCATACTCTTGCGCGCATGGGCATTGCATCTACTCCGATGGAAGGCGTTGACCCAGAAATGATTGGTGAGATCTTTAAAGACGAACTAGGCGGCTACGTGTGTGATTTTGCGCTTGCACTTGGCTACCACAAAGAAGGTGAAGATTATAACTACGGTCTGCCTAAGTCTCGTTTAGCTCAAGAAGATATCATTACGGTTCTTTAAACCTAAACAAATAAATAGAAAACGGCCACTAATCTAGTGGCCGTTTTTTTACGCTTGAAGTAGCAACCCACTAAACCCAAGACCAATAAACAATAATCCCGTCAGTCTGTTAATCGTGACTACATACCGCTTTAAGAACCTAGCGACTTTTTCCGTCGCAAGAGATAGCAAAAGGTGAATAGAAAGGGTAATTACTACCAATTCCAAAGTTAGCAATGCTGCTTGCAGCGCGAAGTACTGTTCACTTTTCACGAAAAGAGGAAACAGAGCGCCAAAAAAAACAATAGTTTTTGGATTCAAAAGCGAGATCAGAACTCCGCTCTTGTAACCGTATGAACGCGCCTCAATCATCGCTTGGCTTCGCGAATAATAAATCGCACGACAACCAAGGTAGATAATATAGCTGCTGCAAAGCCCTGTCATGACTTGGTAGGCGAGGTCATTAGTATGAACTAAGGTCAGCAACCAAGAATTGGACAGTATAGAAGCAAGCAAAAGCCCAGTGGAAATGCCGAGAATGACTGGAATTGTACGTTGCATATTCTGGTTCAAACTGTTGCTCAATACTGCCAACATCCCCGGTCCAGGGGATGCCGCTGAAGCTATGCAAATGGTGATAAAGGCTAGCTGACTTTCCATTTTATTCCTTGATAGCTGTCATCACAGTCATTGGCCAGTTAAGTGCCCACCCTTGCGGTGTGCGTCGTATGCCGAGTAGGCGCTCAGCATCATCTAAACTGTGTTTGTTGGAATACTCAGGCTTGTTTGAATGAAGTAGTGACAGAAAAACACCGATATCTTCTTTTCGCTCAAAATGCCACTGTAGTGCTAAATCTGTGAATTTAGGCTCACTCCACCCTGTCAGTTTGCACAAACTCTTGGCGTATGGTTTGCTCAAAAAGCTCACTTCGTGCCCTGTCGTGCATGAAATCGCCACATGCTCATCAAAGTAGTCCGATAGCTTAGTACCACTGAAGATGTCACAAATCACCAAGCGTGCACCAGGCTTGGCGAACTGTGCTAGATTGCTCAATACCGCTTCTTTACTTTTTACATGGTGAAACGCACCGCGTGACCAAATTGCGTCGAGTGCTACGCCTTCAGACAGAGAGATATCTTCAGCGGGTCTTTGCATTATGGTGATGTTTTCATTAGCTCGATCATAGATGGGTCTCAATTGGTCTGGAGAGGGGTCAACAACAAAAAGTCGTCCTTCTGGACCAATGGCGGTAGAAATGTCGAATGAGAAAAAGCCGCTTCCCGCTCCAATTTCTAGTATTGACTCACCACACTGAGGGGCTAGAAAATCAAACATCATTAAGGTGTCTTCTTTCCAACACTCGGGAAATTGATTCAAAGCCAACTTGTATGAACGAGATCGTTCTGTCGAGAACTCGACTTGATGTAACTCCATTTTATTTATTACTCCAACTAACCTAGCTACTGACGTTGTTATTTTATTTGTTTATGCAGTAGCCACTCTAATGAGCGCAGAGTCAGTTATCTTGTAAAAAATTGCTGTTGGTAGGTCGTTGGGTTGATTCCCATCGCGCTGACGAAGGTTTTGTGGAAATGGCTTTGATCATGAAAACCACAGGCTAGCGCAACGTCGATGGGCTTGTTGCCAGCTTTTAATAAGGATTTGGAATAGCTGATCCGCTGTTGAACTTGAAACTGGTGAGGGGTAACGCCTAAGTGACGTTTAAATTCATGAATTAAATGATATTTACTTACGCCAGTTAATTGCGCTAGTTCATCGAGAGCGACCTTTTTGGTGCAGTTATCAGCGAGGTAGTCACGGGCGATCATGATGTTGGACTTGGCATTGGAACCATCTGTAGTAGCAAGTCTCGATGAACCATATTGTAGGATCATTTTTACCAATAGCAGTTCTAGATGGCTCTCCACCTCTAGTTGTTCGCCGCCGTTGTTGATGGTTGAAAACAGCAGATGCATTTGCCGTTTTAACCGCTCATCAGAGATGGTGCTGTTACGAAACGTTGGCAGTCCATCTTTTGCATAAATCTCTTTGTAGATGTCGCGGACTTGCTGTTCACTTGGATAGATACCGCGATAACGCCATCCTTGTTCACACCCTTTGCTGCCAGTGTGGATTTCGTCTGGGCTAATGATACAAATATCGCCACTAATAGCATTATGAGTTGCACCTTTATGAAAGAATTGCTGAACGCCTGCATCAACCAGCGTAATCACAAATTCTCCATGTGCGTGTTTGCCAAATGTGGTATCGACAAATTGTGCGTTGATGACATCCATTCCATCGAATGCCTCAAAGCTCGCCAGATGACAGAATTCTTCTTTAGACATTAACTCAACGTTCCTTGTATGACTCCTTGTAAAAAATAGCGGTGTGCTCATATGCAACACCGCTATTTCTGTGGAGCCTATCACACAGTATTGGCGCTTTCCCGTAGGTGTCGCGTTTTTTGTGCACCTTGTTGCAATGTCGGTATTACTCTATTTAGGTTGTTTGGCGAGTACTTCGTCAATATCTGCTGCACTATGGCGCTCAGCTAACGTTTCCCACTCTTCCCCCCAGACACGGTTTACAATACGGCCACGCTTCACTGCTGGACGCTCAGCAATCTCTTTTGCCCAGCGGATTAGGTTAGGGTAGCTTTCGACATCTAGGAACTCAGCCGCATCGTACTGGTTGTTGATCACTAGATTTCCATACCATGGCCACGTCGCGATATCAGCGATAGTGTATTCGTCACCCGCAAGGAACTGATTCTCAGCCAATCGAGCATCAAGAAGGTGAAGTTGGCGCTTGGTTTCCATCGTAAAGCGATTGATTGGGTACTCGAACTTTTCCGGCGCATAAGCGTAAAAGTGACCGAAACCACCCCCTAGGTAGGGTGCCGAACCTTGTAGCCAGAATAGCCAGTTCATTGCTTCTACACGAGTTTCTGCTTTCTTAGGTAACAGAGCATCAAACTTTTCAGCGAGATAAAGAAGAATGTTTCCCGATTCAAAGACGCGAACAGGTTCACTACCTGAGCGGTCAAGCAATGCAGGAATCTTTGAGTTTGGGTTTACCGCAACGAAACCAGAGCCAAACTGGTCTCCATCACCGATCTTAATGGTGTAGGCGTCATATTCAGCATCCGCTTTACCAAGAGCAAGAAGCTCTTCAAGCATGATGGTAACCTTTTGACCATTTGGCGTAGCTAACGAATAGAGTTGAAGAGCATGTTCGCCAGCGGGTAGGGTTTGTTCGTGTCTTGCGCCAGAATCAGGGCGATTGATGCTGGCCCATTGACCACCACTTTCGCTATCGTGAGTCCATACTTTTGGTGGGATATATTCAGTACTCATGCTTCTTTCTCTCCATAATTGTTATAGGAAACATTCGTTTGTATCGAGAGAAAATCCTAGCGTGATTAAGGTAAGTCCGCAATAACAGTTAGGGAAGCTTAATCTATATCTTATGCTTTCTTAATCTTTTGCTAATACAAAAAAAAGCGGGCATAAAGCCCGCTAAACGTCATTAAACGTAAGGTCAAATTCCGTATTACAATCCGAAGAGGCATCTCCTCTTCAAGGGTTAATAGCATCTAGGGGTAGTTCAACCTAAGTAGACTGTGACCATCATACTCAAGCATAGGTACCGATGCTTGTATGTCATTATGCAGACCTTGACTGTTTTTCGCTATAACTGAAAAATGCAGTCATTTGCAGTGCTAAAGTCCTTAAAAGCCACAGAATACCAACCAGATCACAGGAACCGTGTAACAAAATATTATGGTTTAAATCTTTACTATGGGGCTGTTATATTTACCCAATAAATACATAAATCCTCTGTGGAGCCGACAGTTATGAATCCGCTACCCAGTGATGGATACATTTGCTATTTGGTGACGGAACACCTAAAAAAAATTAGTCTCAGAAGCCTCAACGACGAAGCTCTCATTGTTCAATTTCTTTGTACTCCAGTACGTAGAGAGGTGCTCTGAACAATGTGAGTGCACGCAGTATCAAATCAGCCAAGCTCTACTGGCTGATACCTCCAAAGTCAACAAAGCGGTTCGTGAGCTAGAATCGAGTGGTTTGATCAATGCGGTAAAGACCAAAGAAAATGGTCGCGTTAAAAAGATGCTCAGTGTTACCGAGCAAGGTCGATCCTTGATTCGATTACATAGAACGAAAACTGATGACATCGCGACGCGATATGTGGCGGAAGTTAGAGATAAAGTCAGTGTGGACGAGCTATTTGATGCCCATGCTAAGACGATGGCGGCGTTTTATGATGCCTTGAAGCTGTACAAAAGCGACAAGTAAAATAAACAAAAAACCAGAGGGGCGCTAGCGCCCCTCTTTCGTTAGGTTTAAACAAGTCGCTAAGTTTAAACAAGCGCCTCAATATCGCTGTTGGTGTCGACTTCTTGTTTAGCCTCAAACATCTCTGCGGAAACGAGTACTACACCATCTTCAGTTACCGTGTAACGTTTTTTGTCTTCCTCAAGATCGTAACCAATGACTGTACCATCAGGTATGATGCACTCTTCACCAACGATGACTTTCTTAAGCTTGCAGCTTCTGCCAACAATTGAGCGCGGTAAAAGGATACTATCTTGTACTTCGGCGAAGTCTTCTACTCGTACATCGGAAGAGACCAGACTGTGGTTGACCTGGCCGCCAGAAATAATCGCACCAGCACACAGCACTGAGTCTACTGCAAACCCTCTGCGGTTTGGATCGTTGAATAAGAATTTCACTCCAGGTCTTTGAACCTGATTGGTCATAATTGGCCAGCTAGTGTCATACAGATCCAACTCTGGCGTCGGAGCCAACAGATCCATAGTCGCGGCGTAATACTCGTCAACATGACCAACATCGCGCCAGTAACCATTGCCACCTGGGTGACCTCGCTCGGTAAACACATAGCCTTTTAGATTGCTACGGCCAATTAGACTTGGAATGATGTTATGACCAAAATCGTGTTTGTAGTCTGGGTTTTCTAACGCCTGACGAAGCTCAGCATCCAAAACATCGACATTGAAAATGTAGATACCCATCGAGATTAACGCCTTGCTGTCATCGTTAGGCATTGGAGTAGGGTTCTTTGGTTTCTCAACGAAATTGATGATATCGCCCTGTTCGTTTAGACCCATCACACCAAATTCTGAGGCTTGTTCGATGGGTTTTTGGATGCAGGCAACTGTCACGTCAGCACCGCTCTCAACGTGGAAGTTGATCATTCGCGAGTAATCCATCTTGTAGATGTGGTCCCCGCCCAAAATCAAAATACGCTCAGTGGCCGTTTGGCGCTTGATCAAATCAAGGTTTTGGTAGATGGCATCTGCCGTACCGCGATACCAGTTTTCACCGATACGCTGTTGAGCAGGAATGATGTGTACGCCTTCGCCCAATGCAGAATAAGACGACTGCCAGCCTGACTGAATGTGGCTGATCAGGTCTTGAGCCATATATTGGGTCAGGACACCGACCTTGCGGATACCTGAGTTGATGCAGTTAGAGAGTGCGAAGTCGATGATTTTAAACTTACCACCAAACGAGACCGCAGGTTTTGCGATCGTCGAGGTAAGCTCTTTAAGCCTAGTGCCTTTCCCTCCCGCTAGAATCATAGCGGTTGTGTTTCTTAGACGAGCGTTACTAGAAATATGGGAATATTGGTTTTCCTTCGGCATTGTATAACTCCTTATATAACAAGCACAAAAGACGTTTTCGGGGGAGTGTGAGTAACGCTACCCTTCTTTGGGGTAGCTTAATTTGTAACTAGAACACTCGATGACGTCGATAAAAAATTCCCCTCTATAAGAGCAGAACTTTCGTATGCAATCCATACCATAAAATGTAAAGTTTTATCAAAAATACATAATTTCAACCTCTTATCACAGTTAGCTTCGCAACGTATGAAACGAAGGAGAAATTTCGTACAGACCCTTACGGTCATATTGATTGATTTTTACTAATATAAGCACGCTATATGTGTTTTGTTACATGATGGTGACAAATAAAACCTCAGGGATATTCGATATGATTTTTTCTCATCGCCTTCACACTCCAACCGTGAAGTTGTTTTTACTCGTCACACTGGCCTTGATTCAAGTTGCTTCGTTTAGTGCACATGCACACATAGAGACACCAGATAATCAGGCAACACTTTGGTTTGAAAAGTCAGATCTGCTGCTTGATGAGAAACTGCATGTCAAAGCTTTGGGCAATGGTATGAGGGTGATTGTTATTGCTAACGATAAGCCTAAAAAGGCCGTGTCGATTCGTATGCGTGTTGCGGCGGGCTCCTTGCAAGAACCGGGGCAAGAAGAACCGGGTTTAGCGCACTTTCTCGAGCATATGGCATTTAACGGTTCGACGAATGTGCCCGAGGGAGAAATGGTTCAAATCCTTGAAAGACATGGCTTGTCATTTGGTAAAGATACCAATGCTGAAACCGACTTTAAGCAAACGGTATACATGCTAGAACTACCGAAAAATGATGTTGAAACGTTAAAAACATCGCTATTTATCATGAGAGAAACCGCGTCGGAACTGACACTTGATAAAGAGGCTATTGAGCGAGAACTGCCAGTTATCTCTTCGGAAGTTCGTGAGAGGACGACGCTCGATCTTAACATGCTTTACGACTGGTCTAGCTTTGTTTTACGAGACGGTAATATCATCGAGCGGATCCCTCTAGGAACACTTAACGGGATGAAAATGGTGGACAAGCAGCGCTTGACAGACTTTTATCGCCATTACTACACGCCAGAAAATACAACGCTAATCATTGCAGGCGATGTCGATGTTCAAAAAACCTTTGCCATGGTTGAAAAGCAGTTCGGAGATTGGCGGGTAAAAGGCAAGCAGCCAGAGGCGTATAGCAAACAAGTCACTCTGCCAAGTCAGCCTGAAGCGAGGGTATTTCTTGATGTTAACGCTAGAACTACGGTGGAATTGAACTTTCTCGAGCCAATAAATCGCGAATCAGACTCAAAGTCAAAACGCTCCCAAGAACTCACTTTGTATATTGCTAATCAAGCACTTCAGTATCGACTTGAAACCCAGTCTTATGCCAGTGAAGGCAAGTTACTGTCGCCTTATGTCGGCTCTTACAATCAGTTCGATGTCATTGCCATTAATCAATTGAGCATGACAACCCCTCTGGGTCTGTGGCGAGAAGGACTTCAGGTACTAGACAAAGGTCTTCGTCAAGCGGCTCAATATGGGTTTACCGAGCAGGAGATAAAGCGACAGCTCGACAAATACCATAATCTGCTCAAATTAGACGCTGAGGCGAAAGACGATACTTACAGTGCCGATTATGCCGAGAGGCTTGTAAGTGACGTCAACAATAGTATGGTCACGACCAGTCGGGCATTTGATTTGTCTCTGTTCGAGCAAGATGTGATGTCACAAGATATTGAGGTATTTAATCGCGCTTTTCAGCAGCACTGGCAAGGAAAAGCACCGCGAATTTACGTAACCGAACGACCTTCTACTGGACAGGCGAAGTCTGCAACGAGTCAGGATGTTCTTGAAACTTATCAAATAGCGAGCGCTAAACAAGTGTCTCCTTACATTCCTCAGAAACAAGCTGAGTTTGTATATCAGAGCTTTGGCAAAGAAGGGACGGCTGCAAAGCTGGAAACAACGAATTTTGGCGGCGTGACTCGTTATAGGTTTGAAAACGGCGTCTACCTTAACGTAAAACCAACCGACTATGAGTCAAATGCGGTTTACATCAGCGTTCGTGCTGGTAAAGGCAAGCTCGGGCTCACCCCAGAGGAGGGCGCATTCGCGACACTTTTTGATGCCGGCTTTGTTGCTGGTGGATTAGAGGCTCACGATATCAATGACCTGAGATCGATATTTTCGGGTCGACAGATTAATGCCAACATTTATCTGACAGACGATGCGATAGAGAGTCAATATCGTGTGCCACCTCAAGATGTGCTTGATCAGTTAAGAGTGACGGCAGCGTTTCTCACCCACCCCGGATATAGAGCAAGTGGTCACGCTTTCGCGATTGAGCACCTAAAGTCAATTTATGATTCTTACCCAACGACGCCAGAGAGAGTTCTAGGCTTCAATAGTGGTGAGCTAATGTATCAGGGTGACCCCCGCTGGGTTTATCCAAGTATTGAATCGGTTGAAGCGCTTCCCTTGACGATGTTGCAACCTTTTGTCGAGCGTTCGATTAATAAGGGGCCAGTGGAGGTTTCGCTGATGGGGAACATCAGTGAGCAGCAGGCTGTCGATTACGTAGCTCAAACTTTTGGAGCATTAGATATAAAGGCACAAACCTTTATAGACAGGCCTGTGACGGAGATTAAGTTACAACCGAATAAGTCGTACACTTATTACCATCACGGAGAGCCTAATACCGCCCTGGCATCGGGCTATTTTACTTTACCTGACGGTTCCAATTATAGAGATGTCGTTGGTTTTGCGATCTTAAGATCTATCCTGCAAATTCGAGTCAACGATGCGATCAGAGAGTCAACCGGTAAAGCTTACTCTCCTTGGGTGGATTCTTCTCAGTCACTTCTCTACAAAGACTATGGTTACCTCAACTTAAACAGTAATACCACGATTGAAAATGTAGATGTTGTGCTCAATATCTACAAACAGCTGGTTAAAGATCTTCAAGAGAAGGGAGTGACTCAGGATGAGCTGGTCCGTGCGGTCACACCCATGACTGACCGCGTAGAGCAAAGTTATGAGAGCAATGGCTTTTTGGTTTGGTCTTATGGCACAAGCATCAAGCTATCCAGAGAACTTAGCCAATGAAGCAAATTTTGAAGCCTATGCTCGTCAGGTGAGCGTGGAAGATATTCAAAAACTAGCAAATCGCATTGATGTCTCATCAATGATTGAAGTGAGAGTACTTCCGAGAACAAAGTAATAAAAAATCTAATGCAAGTGTTGACAGGTTATTTTCGGAAGCATATATTATTTACATGAACTGCCTATTGGAGTTCTTGAGCAGTTAGCTTTGCCTTACTAGGGAAGCAATAACCGCTCGTTATTTGAAGCCGTTTGGCGAGACTAAATGAGCTTCAACCCTGTTAACACTTGGAACATATGTCTAAATGCGGCACCTGAGCGCGCGGAGAGTATGTGTCCAGTCTCGATGTAATCGCATGCTTGTGATCACGTTGAGAACTATTGCTTATTATGAGGATAGTATTATGCGTAATGTAGACTTTTCACCCCTATACCGTCATGCCATTGGTTTCGATCGTCTGTTTAACCTAGCGGAAAACAGTGCGAAGAAGCCGTCATCTAATGGATACCCTCCATACAACATCGAGCAGAAAGACGAAAACAACTATCGCATCACGATGGCTGTTGCTGGCTTCGCTGAAGATGCATTAACCCTGACTCAAAACGAGAACATGCTGATCGTGTCTGGTGAGGTTAAACCTTCGAAACATAAGCCAAACTACGTCTATCAAGGCATCGCCGAGCGCAATTTCGAGCGCAAATTCCAGCTTGCAGATTATGTCACAGTGAAAGCAGCAAGTATGGAAAATGGTTTACTACACGTCGATTTAGTCCGTGAAGTGCCAGAAGCAATGCAGCCACGTAAGATTTCGATCAGCAAATAATAAGTCTGTTGAGAGGCACAGTCGTTAGAGTCGAAAACGGGCAAACCATTTAATTTGCTAGTGATAACCCTCAACGAGATAACAGCGCCTGATTGAATGTGCAATCAACGTAAACTGCGAGCCTAAGCTGCTCCTTTGGTGCGCAGAAATAAACTATAGAATTAAGACTTTGCATTAGAATAAATAATGCGAAGCGGAGAGGTAATATTATGGGAAAAATTATTGGTATTGATTTAGGTACAACAAACTCATGCGTCGCGGTTCTCGATGGCGACAAACCACGTGTGATTGAAAACGCAGAAGGTGAACGTACCACCGCATCCGTTATTGCTTACACCGATGGTGAGACTTTGGTCGGTCAACCGGCGAAACGTCAGGCAGTGACTAATCCAGAGAATACACTGTTCGCTATCAAGCGTTTGATCGGCCGTCGCTTTGAAGACGAAGAAGTTCAACGTGATATCGAAATCATGCCTTACAACATCGTCAAGGCAGACAACGGTGACGCTTGGGTAGAAGCCAAAGGCCAAAAAATGGCCGCGCCACAGGTTTCGGCTGAAGTACTGAAGAAAATAAAGAAAACAGCGGAAGATTTCCTTGGTGAAGAAGTTACCGGGGCAGTCATTACGGTGCCGGCTTACTTCAACGACGCACAGCGACAAGCAACGAAAGACGCAGGTCGCATCGCGGGTTTAGAAGTTAAGCGAATCATTAACGAACCAACGGCTGCGGCCCTTGCTTACGGTTTAGACAAAAAAGGCGGCGACCGCACAATTGCTGTTTACGACTTAGGTGGTGGTACTTTCGATATCTCTATTATCGAGATAGATGAAGTCGAAGGCGAACAGACCTTTGAAGTACTAGCAACCAATGGTGATACACACCTAGGTGGTGAAGACTTCGATAACCGCTTGATTAATTACTTAGTGGAAGAGTTCAAAAAGAGCAAGGCATCGACCTTAAGAAGGATGCTCTAGCGATGCAGCGTGTTAAAGAGGCGGCAGAGAAAGCGAAGATTGAACTTTCTGCTACTTCTCAAACCGATGTTAACTTGCCTTACGTGACAGCCGATGCAACGGGACCTAAGCACCTAAACGTGAAAGTGACCAGAGCTAAACTCGAATCCTTGGTTGAAGATCTTGTACTTCGTTCGATTGAACCGCTTAAGACCGCGCTTAACGATGCTGAACTGTCAGCAAGTGATATCACAGACGTTATCCTAGTTGGTGGTCAAACGCGTATGCCAATGGTGCAAGCGAAAGTTGCAGAGTTCTTTGGTAAAGAAGCACGCCGTGATGTCAACCCAGATGAAGCTGTCGCCATGGGTGCCGCGGTTCAAGGGGGCGTTCTCGCGGGTGACGTGAAAGATGTCCTTCTGCTTGATGTGACCCCGCTATCACTGGGTATTGAAACTATGGGTGGCGTGATGACTAAGCTTGTCGAGAAGAACACCACGATTCCAACTAAAGCGAATCAGGTATTCTCTACTGCAGAGGACAACCAGAGCGCAGTAACGATTCATGTTGTACAAGGTGAGCGTAAGCAAGCGATGTACAACAAGTCACTTGGTCAGTTCAACCTTGAAGGTATTCAACCAGCACCACGCGGAATGCCACAGATTGAAGTGACATTCGATATTGATGCGAACGGTATCCTCAACGTATCTGCGAAAGATAAGTCTACTGGTAAAGAGCAAAAGATCACGATCCAAGCATCAGGCGGTTTGAGTGATGCTGACATCGAAAAAATGGTTCAAGAAGCAGAAGCAAACAAGGAAGCGGATAAAAAGTTTGAAGAGTTAGCGACAGCTAGGAATCAAGCGGATCAGATGATTCACTCCACGCGCAAGCAGGTGGAGGAAGCAGGTGATGAGCTCCCAGCAGACGTGAAAAATGAGATCGAAACGGCCATATCTGAGCTAGAAGATGCACGCAAGGGCGAGGATAAGGTTGCGATTGATGACAAGATTCAGGCTCTGGTAACCGCAGCGCAGAAGCTAATGGAGATTGCTCAGCAAAAAGCGCAAGCCCAAAGCAACAACGCTCAATCTAAATCAGGCGCTGATGACGATGTCGTCGAAGCAGATTTTGAAGAAGTGAAATAACGCCTCTGGTAAGCCGTGAAAACGGTGTAATAAACAGTTGAGTTATGTTCATAAATACATAAACTTATCGGTATTCAGGGCGTAAGAGGGAAACTCATACGCCCTTTTTTCCGTTTGAGTAAGAGATTGAGTGAGGTTTTAGCATGTCAAAAAGAGATTATTACAGCGTGCTAGGTGTCTCCAAGGGAGCCTCAGAAAAGGATATTAAGAAAGCCTACAAAAAGTTGGCGATGAAATATCACCCAGACAAAAACCCAGGTGACACCGCAGCAGAAGCAAACTTTAAGGAAGTTAAAGAGGCCTACGAGGTACTCACTGATACTGAAAAAAGACGTCAGTATGATCAGTTTGGCCATGCTGCATTTGAAGGTGGCGGTTTTGGCGGCCACGGCGGTCATGGTGGCGGTGGATTCGAGGATATCTTTGGCGACGCATTCCGCCAGCGTGGTGGTGGCTTTGGTGGCGGCGGCTTCGGTGGTGGTTTTGGAGGTTTTGAGGATATCTTCTCCCAAGCGCGTGGTGGTCATGGCCGAGCAAGAGCTCAGAAAGGCAGAGATCAAGAGTTTACTCTAACGGTCGACTTTGTTGATGCGATTCAAGGCGCTGAAAAAGTGGTTGAACTGCCGATTAACGGCGAGAGCAAAAAGATCAATGTGAAGATCCCTGCAGGGATTAAAGATGGCGAGAAAATTCGCTTCTCGGGCAAAGGCGGTGCGGGCATTAATGGTGGTCCAGCGGGCGACCTTCTCCTGTCTATCGCGACGCGCAGTCATGCTTTTTTAGAGCGTGATGGTAACGATCTAATCTGCAACACCAAAGTTGATATGGTGACGGCTGCTCTGGGCGGCGAGGCTGAAGTGAATGTGCTCGATAGCCGCTTTAAGCTAAAGATTCCAGCGGGCACACAATCTGGTCGAAAATTTAAAATGACTGGGAAGGGTGTGACAGACCGTAAGGGGCAAACGGGTGATTTGCTTGTTAAGATTCAAGTGGAAACCCCGACTAACCTGACTGACAGACAAAGAGACTTGCTTGAGCAGTTCAAATTGACGATTGGCTAGACACGCCAGCATTACATACTATCAGCAGCCACCTAGTGTGGCTGCTTGTCGTTTTAATCAAGTATCGCTGGTACACTAGTGAAGTTAGGTAATGTGTACATTTTTGCTGATGAACTATTCTTACTTTTACCCGTAAGAACAATCTCACTAAAAGGAGGCAGAAATGAGCATGGTTTTCAAAGCATTGATACTCGGTTTATTGTTTGGTTTATTCGCCAAAGAAGCCCTCGCAAGCAATTGTCCCTCCTTGTTGGATTCTACCCAACGCAAACTCAACTCTAACGATTCCGTAAGTCTGTGCGATGCCTATCAGGGAAAAGTGTTACTTGTCGTCAATACTGCTAGCCAATGTGGATTCACTGGTCAGTTTAAGGAGCTTGAAGCGCTTCACAACGAGTTTAAAGACCAAGGCTTCAGTGTGGTTGGCTTTCCTTCAAACGATTTTAATCAAGACAGGGGAAGCGAAGAAAACACGGCAAAAGTGTGTTACCTAGATTACGGCGTCACCTTTCCTATGATGGCGCGTAGCTCAATCAAGGGAGACAATGCTAACCCAGTTTTTGCTGAGATGGCAAAGCAGAGTGGCGTGACGCCGAAGTGGAATTTTTATAAGTATCTTGTCGGCCGTGACGGTAACGTCGTCGGTGTTTTCTCGACAGGAACCTCGCCAACAGACGCTAAGATTACGTCAATGATCAAAGGTCAGTTATAAGCCAAGGCGACTCGATTGACCCCAGTTCTGGCGTTAGCTAAAGTATTGCTATCACATCATATTTTAACTTCCAGCCATGAATATCGAACACCTTAAACTGTTTGTCCGGCTTGCTGCCACCAACAACATCAGCCTTGCAGGGCAAGAGTTGGGTCTTTCTCCTGCTGTGTCGAGCGCGCATATAAGTAAGCTTGAGCAGGCGCTCGGCGTGCGTTTAGTACATCGAACCACGAGAAAGGTGTCGTTGACCGAAGAGGGCGTAGCTTTCCTACCTCATGCTGAAGAAGTGCTTTCGACGGTGGAAACCGCAAGGGCCTCAGTCGGCGTGGGCAGTACAACGCCTTCCGGCACACTGAGAGTAACGGCGCCAGCGTCATTTGGTCGTTTGCATATTGTTCCTGCTTTGAAGGGCTTCTTAACTCAATACCCCGAGCTAACGATTGATTTTCGTTTTAGCGACAATATCGTTGATTTGGTTGAGGGAGGATTTGACGTAGCGATACGCGATGCAGAGCTTAAAGATTCAACCTTGATCGCTCGAAAACTGGCGACAGATAGACGTATTGTTTGCGCTTCACCAGAGTATTTATCAAAGTTTGGAACACCAGAGACTCCCAGCGAGCTATCAAACCATCAATGTGTGCAATTAGTGGGTTTAGAGAGCTGGACCTTTGTGACCTCTCAGGGAAAAGAGACAATTAAGACCAAGGGTGTACTGCGAACTGACAATGGTGACGCCATGAGGGATGCTTGTATCGATGGATTAGGGCTTGCTATCAACTCGACATGGAGTGTGTATAAACAGCTTAAAGAGGGCACTTTAGTACAGGTACTAGAAGATTACCCCTTGGACTCAGATGTGGCGATTTGGGTGGTTTATCCAAGCTCACGATTACTTGCACCTAAGGTAAGAGCATTTATCGATTACTTTACTGAGTTTTACGGCAGCCCACCGTATTGGGAATGTTAATACGTATTGAGAATGGTAGAAAAAGCAAGGGCAACTCGTTTGAGTTGCCTTTATTGTTAATCATAGTCCCAAATATTAGTGGTCTAGATACAAGTAGTTTTGCCAACTCTTCATTCTGATAAGAACTTTGCGCATGATGGACACGTGCGTGAAGCTATCTGAGTAGACGGCAATTTCGGCATTGGAACCCGTAGGTAGTACGTATTCACTCATATCATCCTCGATAATCAACTTCACCATAGCTCTACCAGAGGTATTGAAGGTTTGCGTAGTACGCAGCGTGCCGCTAGCACTGATTTGCCCTTCTGGAATCGTCGGCAACACTTCAACGACTTTTCCTTTGAATACTTTACCTGGCAGTGCTCGGAACAAGAATTCCGCTTCGAAACCTGACTCTAGGCGCTGTAGTGAGTTTTGTCTAAATGCACCTACATAAAAGTCTTGCTCAGTGTGGATAAAGGTCATGAGTGGTGCAAGTGGAAGAGGCACTGCCATCATACCGGGTCTTAACGCAAGCTGGGTAACGTAGCCATCTGTTGGCGCAACTACAACCGTTTCTCTTAGATTAAACTCAGCTTGAATCAGCTGTGCTTTTAGCTGAGCGACCATCGTATTCTCGCCAAAGATCTCTGACTCGAAAGCGAGTCGCGAGCTTTCTTCTTGCGCTTGTGCTGCCTCTAAAGCGGCTTGATTTGCCTTAAAGGTTTGTAAGCGAGTGTCGACTTGTTGCTCGGTAAAAGCGCCTTTTTTAAAGCCTTGTTGGTAACGATTATACTCACGTTCCGCCTTGTCACGTTCAGCTTGCGCCTTGATGGTTTGTGACTGAGCGGCTTTATAGGCACTTTCTAACTCAAGAACATCCTGCTCTGCATCAGCGAGTGCAGCTTTTGCACGAATAACTTCTGCTTCAAACGGAATAGGATCAATTTTGAATAGGACATCACCTTTGCGCAGTTGCTGGTTTGCCTCTACGTCAACCGACACCACTTTGCCTCGAACACTTGATACGATAGGGGTGGTCGTGTAGAACTGCCCGCCGATTTGGCTAAATGGGTGGTTGTAGTTCATCAGCAGGATTAGAGTGCCGACAAGTACCACGCCACCAAGTACAGCCGTTGGAACGGTCCATTTATTCAGAGGGATCTTAAAGATCTTAAAAATGGCGATACAAAGCGCGGCATAGGTTAAAATAAGTAATAAATCCATGGCTTACTTCTCCTCGGACTGCGGCTGTGATTGAGTTTGTGCAGCGGCTTTTTCTTGTGCTTGCTTGCCTTTGAGGTAGCCCACCTCTTGCTCGAGTGAGCTAACTTGATCAATCAGTTTTTCTAGGCGGTGGTGAAGGTCGTGTTGTTCCTCTTCGAGCTTATGGAAGCCCCAACCTCTTTCATTGCGCCATAACGTGGCCCAAATCCACAGAAACGGCCAGATGGCATGGAGCGTAAATAAGCTTACCCAACCTGCGACATGTATGGCATCCTGATGAGGGTGGTCGCGCTCTTTGGCGATCTCATAGGGAATATCGTGGATAACGATAATTCCATAAAACAGTACCAGGGCAACAAACACGAGTAGCCCTAAAGCAAAATAGTCCAGAAACATAATGCATCCTTGCTCAACAACATTTACAAAAAGCGCAACGAATCGACGCTAGTTAAGTATTTGTTATAATTATGTATTGTGCAATAGCAATCTGATAAATATTCGAGGTTTTAGTGACATTTCTTGGGGAGCTCGCCGCGATAGGCGCTGCGGTCGTATGGGCCGTCGCGACATGGATCTACAGTCAATTTAGCCATCAGTTCTCTGCAATGCAGCTTAATATTATTAAAGGCGTATTAGCATCGACCATGATGCTGTTAGTGATGCCCTTTATACCAATGCCAGCGGTAGAGTTGAAATCAAGTTACGTTTTGATTCTCGGTATATCTGGCGTGATCGGGATTGCCATCGGGGACAGTGCCTACTTTGCGTCTCTAAAACGCATCGGTGCAGGGAAAACATTGCTACTAGAATCCCTTGCTCCGCCACTGTCTGGTGTCCTGGCATTGATGTTTTTAGGTACTGCTCTTGGGTTTCAAAGTTGGTTAGGTGTCGTTATTACAACCGTCGCGGTTACCGCGGTTGTGTTCCAGCCAAATGGTGATGGAAACGAAAAAACCAGCCTTTCTGGGATCGGGTTTGGATTGGTGGCGAGCGTTTGCCAAGCGACGGGGGTGGTTATCTCTCACTTTGCGCTAGTCCACGGGGATTTGCCACCGCTTCTCGGGGCCTTTATCCGTCTGACTATTGGTGTGGCCGTTGTTGCTTGTCTTGTTCCATTGCTCGAGAAAAAGCCTTACCGCTCGATGATTCAGCAAGGGCGCACTATGAAAGCGGTGAGTTGGTATTGGCTAATCGCCGCTATCTTTGTTGGAACTTTCCTTGCGTTGTGGCTGCAACAAATTGCGCTCAAGCATGCGAATCCGGCCGTGGCGCAGACCCTTATTGCAACCAGTCCATTGTTCATTTTGATTATCTACGCAGTGCGAGGAGAGCAAATCTCTCGACGTAGTGTTGTCGGTACTCTGTGTGCGTTATTGGGAATTTCTTTGTTCTTTTTGTAAAGCGACAAACTAGCTACTCAAGTAGACAGCGAAGCGTCATCGGAGCGTCGGTGACGCCAAGCCTCTGAGCAGCCGTCAATCCTTGCTTATCTTGATAACATAAGTTGTGCCAAGCTCGGAAGATATCCAGAAGGGGATGTATTCCAGCAGGTCTTAGCTTTCTTCTGGGCTCATTAACGAAGCTCTCAAACAATAGCTGGAATCTATCCTGATAGAAACTGACTTGCAGGGTGTTTGCAGTTTGTAGCCAGTATGAGACATTAGGGTTGCTACCAGCTAGGTAGCAAACGCCTTTGCTTGCTCCCGTGCTCTGATGAGTGACTGCCCAGCGATCTCTCCACCACCCCATTAACACCACATCCACAAGCTCGGAAGTTTCACCATCTTGCCATTGGTCGTCTTGCTCTACATACATGAGTTCGACATGATTACTTTGAATCTGCTTTAAGAAAACGCTGAGCGCAGCAGAACGAAGTACAGGATCTTGGGGCATGTAGAGAGTAATACGTTTATTGCCGTCTGAGTTTTCCTCGAACAGTGACTCTAGAATCAGCAAATAGTGTGCATAGGAAGTATAAGGTGCGCGAATGAGCGACCCCACCGCAGGGTAGGAAAAACGCGCGTAATTCCCCAAAGGATCCTCAACATTGCTTCTTGCCAGAATGTTTTGATAGGTGAGGTCAATGCGTGCCTTTAAATCGGACGCTGATGCTGAAATCTCATGGTTGGTTTCTGCGCTATAGCTTTTCGGAACAATCTGAGCATTTACAGCGTATGCGTCATGATCTTCTAACGCGTCTGTGGCATTACTTGCAGAATAGTTCGTGTGCTGGCAAAGCACATACCCCGATTTAGCATCACAGGTAGCAAACCAAAAAACACCATTGTTACTTTGTGGTTGCAGTGCACGGTAATGCGATGCAAGTTCAAAAGTATCGGCATGTTTTATCCAGCGACCGTCAATATCCGCGAGTTTACGCCGGCAACGACTCGCGATTTGATCAATGTGATCGTAGAAAGTCTTTGGATTAATATCTAACTTACGACAAATCTCACGAACGGAATATCCGGTGAAAAGCAGCCCTAAAAGCGACTCTTGAAAGCTCAGTTTCTTGTTACTTCCAGACCATTTATCAACAAAGGTACCTGACAAGCTTTGCAGCGGTAGCGTTGACGATCACCACTAAAACCAAACGAGTGGTAACGATCTTTGTGGGTATGAACAGAGAGCCCAAAATGTTCGCATTGAGGGTCTTTGCATGAAGGAGTCCTTCATGATGATGAAGTTTCAACCGCTTAAGCTCATTGAGAACTTCTTGGTTGTTAAGTAGGGGGGGAAACGCGCCACACTCGCGGCATACCATCGCTGGCCGTTTAGGGTTACTGTGCTGCAGGATATAGAGGTTTGCATCACTTAGTCCAAAATTGTCACACGCCAATGTTTTACAAAAATTGAGCTGTAACCCTTCTGCGGCCATCGGCAGTCTGCCTTCTGACACGTTCACCCCCTATGGTTTGTTTCGTACCGCGGATTCAACTCAGTGATTATCTCGCAGTACGCTTTATCGTTATCCAGTTAGAAAAAAGCCAGCTCATTTCAGGCTAAGAGCTGGCATTTTCTGATTACAGGTTAATCGCTGTTTCTAGCGCGACGACCATCATATCGTTGAATGATTTTTGACGATCTTCAGAGCTTAGTTTTTCACCACGAATGATGTGGTCAGAAACAGTAAGTACGGTCAGTGCTTTTGCACCTAGGTCAGCAGCAACGCCGTAGATGCCTGCGGCTTCCATATCAACACCAAGAATACCTAGATGCTTCATTTTGTCGAAGATATCAGCTTCTGGAGTGTAGAACAGGTCTGCAGAGAAAATGTTACCCACTTTTACTGGTACTTCTTGAAGGCGAGCTTGCTTAACCGCTTCTTCTAGTAAGCCAAAGTCTGCGATGGCTGCGAAATCGTGATCGTTGAAGCGAATGCGGTTCACTTTAGAATCAGTAGAAGCACCCATACCGATTACAACGTCCATTAGGTTTACATCGTCACGCACAGCGCCACAACTACCCACGCGAATAACGTTTTTTACACCGTAGTCTTTGATCAACTCATGAACGTAAATGCAGCATGACGGGATACCCATACCGTGACCCATAACGGACACGCGTTGACCTTTATAAGTACCGGTGTAACCGAACATGTTACGAACATCGCACACCTTCTCAACGTCTTCTAGGAAGGTTTCAGCGATGTATTGAGCACGAAGTGGGTCGCCTGGCATTAGGACAGTTTCTGCGAAATCACCTGGTTTTGCATTGATATGTGGGGTTGCCATGGAGTCACTCCTAAAGTTTTAACTAATATTGTTGAACGTGTCGTTCGTTGTTGTGGGTGATTCTAGCGCTTGGTGTAAGGGTTCTATGAGAGTTTAGTCACAGTTTTATCTGTAAGGAGAAGATAATGACATGATGATAACTAAATGTGTTGAAAGCGGTAGGGCAATCGATTTTTCTGCAACTAACAGCGATGGCGAGTTATTTCTCATCTCGATGTGAACCAATCGCTTCCCCTCTCCATATAATTGTACAAAACAATTTTTTGTATCACATTCCAAAGTAGTCTAATAATTATACATAGATATTTTTTGTACAACGTTAGCAAGAGCGATAAGAATAGGGAGATGGCAATGGGTGACAAAATTAAAGTGGGTATCAGTTCCTGTCTTTTAGGTGAAAAGGTTCGATTTGATTCAGGTCATAAGCAAAGCACGTACGTAAACAAAGAACTTCGTGACTATTTTGACTTTGTATCCGTGTGCCCGGAGGTGGGAATGGGACTGTCTGTTCCACGTCCTACGATTCGATTAATGAGTGAGGAAGAGCGCATTATTCTAGTTGAAACAAAAGACGCTTCGAAAGACTACACCGATGGCATGATGCAATTCACCCGAGGTAAGGTCGATGAACTCAAAGACACCGAGATGTGCGGCTACATCGTGTGCGCGAAATCGCCAAGTTGCGGTATGGAGCGTGTGAAGGTCTATTCAAATGGTCACGCATCAACCGATGGCGTTGGCTTGTATACAAAACACTTGATGGAGACTATGCCTTGGCTGCCAGTAGAAGAAGATGGCAGGCTAAATGACCCTATATTGAAAGAAAACTTTATATCGCGCGTATACGGCCTGAATGACTTCTACAAATCAATGGAGGGGGAACCAACTGCAGGTAAAATCGTTGCGTTTCACTCACGATACAAGCTGACACTTATGGCGCATGACCCTGCCTCTTACAAGGAGTTAGGTAGATTGGTGGCGAATCAAGCCGATTATAGCCCTGAAGAGTTTTATCAAGCTTACCGCCTCGGATTGATGGAGGGTCTTAAGAATCGTGCAAGCCGTAAAAACGTAACCAACGTTCTTATGCACATCCAAGGCTACTTCAAACGCTCGCTCACCAAAGCTGAAAAAGCAGAGCTTGCGACGGTAATAGACGACTATCGTACGGGCATACTTCCTGTTCTTGCTCCACTTACGCTGCTGAAACACTACCTCAATGCGTATCCAGATGAATACTTGGCGCAGCAGCAGTTTTTGCAACCACACCCAGAGGAGATGCGTCTAAGGTATGGCTTGTAATGAAACTTTATATGCGATCCGAGAAGTCGCCGATTTAACGGGTGTAAAGCCCGTCACCTTGCGAGCGTGGCAGCGCAGATATAACTTGATTCAGCCTCAGCGTACCGAAAAAGGTCATAGGCTCTACACGCCGGAGGACGTTGAGCGTATCAATACCATACAAGGTTGGCTCAGCAAGGGCGTTTCTATAGGCAAGGTCAAATCGTTGCTCGACTCTGACACACTCTTTCGAGCCAATATTGAGACTGAGCAGTTAGAAGAAGTGTCTGAGATGTTGGATGCGTTAAGCCACTTGAATGGAAACAAGGTAGACAAGATTTTGACTGTCGTATTGAAAGAGTACCCTCTTGAAATAGTTGAGAGCAAATTCGTGGTCCCAGTGCTTAACGCTGCAGAGTTTTTGAAAGTGGGGCCAAAAGCCATACAGCTATCTCTGTTCCGCACGTCTCTTGTTCAGAAACTTGCAGTGATGTCGACGTTAGATTCCAAGCGCAAAAAGCCCGAGTCTGTTCTGTTTGTCAGTATGGACGTAGCAGGAAACCCCTTTGCTTGGCTCAATTACGCCAAGCTTGCAGAACAGGGGGGCAGTGTTACCTTTCTGGATGGTGTCGAAGATTTATCGGTACTTCAGTCCGATCCTGCGAGCTTTGGTTCGGTTCAGTTGTTCGCAGAAAAGTCTTTGTCTGAAAAGCAGCTTGAATCGATTCGCATTCAAAGAGAAAAAGGTGGCGTCGTGTGGAAGCTGTCACCTGTAATAGAACATCTATTAGAAGATAAAGAGAGTATTGAAACATGAGATTGGTGTTGTTTAACCGTGACCTAAGGGCGATTGATAACACTGCCCTCATTGAAGCGATAGATGGAACCACGCCTGTTATTGGCTGTTATATGGTTACTCCTAAACAATGGGAGCAACATGATCTGTCTCCAATACAAGCTGATCTCATCTACCGACGACTCGGCGAATTAGAGTCCGAGCTCAGCGATATTAATGTCCCACTTATTTACGGGTGCAGTGATAACTTCAGTTCTGCGAATGATTGGTTGATTAGCTACTGTCTCAAACAAAGCGTTACCGATATCTATTTGAACAGCGATTATGAGTTTAATGAAGTTCAGCGTGCAACCTCTTTATCCCAGGTAGCATCGACTCACAATATTTCAGTTCACACCTTTTCAGACAAATGTATGCTGGCGCCTGGAACAGTTCTGAATAAGCAAGGTGGCTACTTCAAAGTCTTTACGCCTTTTCGAAAAGCTTGGCAGAACCAATTCTCTTATGCCGAGGTGAGAAAGCCGAAGGTGTCCGCCGAGGTGTCATTGCCTCAAGAGGGGCGTGCCTCATTAGATGACGTGTTTGATTACCCGCGACAAGACAGCAGCCAATGGTTGGTATCGACCAAGGACATATTGGCACGATTAAGGCAGTTTTCTGATGAATCGGCTCGTTACTACAATACCGAGCATGACATTCCCTCGATAGACGGTACAAGTCAACTCAGTCCTTATTTGGCTATCGGGGCGTTATCTGTCAGACAATGTATCGCGCGGCTTTACTACGATGCGGGTAACGAACCGTTATCCGAAGGTGCTCAAGTGTGGTTGAGCGAACTCATTTGGCGTGAGTTTTACCAACACCTAACCCATTTTGAACCTAAGTTAAGCAAACATCATGGATACTTAGATTGGGAAAGGGCATTGAGGTGGCCTGGTGAGGATTCGTGGTTTGAGCGTTGGTGCGAAGGAAAGACGGGATACCCTATCGTTGATGCCGCCATGCAGCAACTGAACCAAACTGGTTGGATGCACAATAGGTTAAGAATGATTGTGGCGAGCTTTTTGACCAAAGACCTCAACATCGACTGGCGCCGCGGAGAAAGATATTTTATGAGTAAGCTTGTCGATGGCGACTTTGCGGCTAACAACGGCGGGTGGCAGTGGTGCGCATCAACTGGGTGCGATGGTCAGCCTTATTTTCGAATCTTCAACCCGATTACTCAGGGAGAGCGTTTTGACTCCCAAGGTGAGTTTATTCGCACCTGGCTCCCAGAGCTTCGTGGCGTTCCTAACAAATTTATCCACAAGCCGTGGACTTGGTCAGAGTTTGCTTCTTTAGCCTATCCAGAGCCAATAGTTGATCATAAGACGCAAAGAGAGATAACCTTAGCACTATACAAAGAAGCGAAGGACCAATTTTGATGTTACGTAAGACCTTGTTAGCAGCATGCTTAGGACTCTCTCAATGGGTGAGCGCCGCGACATTTGAGCTACCTACTGATGGAAGTAACATGGTGGGCACTCTCCAGTACCACAGTGTTGAAGCAGGCGAAACAATGTCAGACATTGCCAAGCAATACGATGTTGGCTTTTTGTCTTTGATGGCAGCAAATAAAGGCGTAGACCCGTTCTTACCAAAAGAAGGGTATGTCTTGACCATCCCGAGCCAAGCAATTCTGCCAGAGGTTGAGTACAAGGGGATCGTTATTAACCTTGCTGAGCTTCGTTTGTATTACTTTGAGCCAGAGAAAAACCTGGTACACATTTTTCCTGTGGGCATCGGTCGTATTGGACAAGATACGCCAGAGATGACCACGAAAATAAGTCAGTTAAGGGAAAATCCGACTTGGACGCCTCCCGCGTCAATTCGCAAGGATTACTTAGCAAAAGGGGTTGAACTGCCCGATGTTGTCCCTGCTGGACCTGACAACCCTCTAGGCGATTACGCCATGCGATTGGCTTATGGTACGGGCTCTTATCTTATCCATGGAACAAACAAAGACTTTGGTATTGGTCTGAGGGTGAGTGCGGGTTGTATTCGAATGGACCCTAAAGATATTGACTGGCTGTTCCATCAGGCAAATATCGGAATGCAAGTGCGCATTATCGATGAACCGATCAAAGTAGCTCTAGAACCTGATCGCAGTGTATTTATCGAGGCACACGAGCCGCTTACGCGAAGCGATGGCAGCAAAAAAGACATGGAGATCCCTCAGGAGCTGACTTGGTGGTTGGAAGAGTATGGCATCCGTGATCAAATCGCACGTGCTGCTGTGCTCGCTCAAAATGGGGTGCCAGTAGAGGTGGTTCCGGCGATGGATGACCTTGAATAGAGTGTTTTAACAGATATAAAAAAACGCCCACGTTATCGTGGGCGTTTTTCGTAGTGTCTAATTAATGCTTACTTAGTGTAAGACTGAGCGATGTTGTCGATACGCTCGTTAGCACGCTCAGCTTCTTCTTGAGCAGCCATCGCGTTTTTGTTGCTCATTTGTACTTCATTCTTAAGTGCTTGTACGTCTGCACTTAGTTGGCTAACTTGGTTGCTCAGGTCATCCATTTTTGCTGTCGTTGCTTCATCTGGACCAGATGCACAACCTGCTAGTAGTAGAACTGACGATGCTGCAGCTGCAATTAAAACTTTCTTCATTATAAGCTCCTTCAGGATTAGTATTTAAAACAGCCCTGCAACTTAATTGTTAGCAATAAGGCTATTTTTGAGTTTAGTGCCTAATTTTAAGAACGCAAATTATTTAAAAGTCAGAAAAACCAAAAAATTACGCGATTTTGAGGTTAAACTTCCTTTGTCTTAATTATGAGATTAACACTGGCGAGGTTAATGTGATCTAAATCACATTGAGTTCATGTTGCCGTGATAAGTCTCTGTATAGACTGATTTTATTTCATTTTGATGAAAAAACAACCGAATTGTGTTCAGAGTTATCCTACATAGGCGGTATATACGCGAGTTAGATACTATATTTATCGGCTGGTGGCATGAGGAATTATCGGGTATCATGCGCGCTCATTTTTAGCCTGCAACCGTCTGAGGAGAACTTGCATTGCAATTTAAAGAACTTGGCCTAGATAACCGACTATTGAAGAACTTAAGTCACTATGACTTTAAAAAAGCGACCGATATCCAGAAGCAGGCTATTCCAGTAGCCATCGCTGGTAAGGACTTGCTGGCGTCTTCAAAAACGGGTTCGGGCAAGACTTTGGCATTTGTATTGCCGATGCTGCATAAATCTCTTAAGAACAAAGCATTCTCTGCAAAAGATCCACGTGGTGTGATTTTGGCGCCAACACGTGAATTGGCAAAGCAGGTATATGGTGAACTGAAATCTATGTTGGGTGGCTTGTCTTACGAGGCAACACTTATCTTAGGTGGTGAGAACTTCAACGACCAAGTAAAAGCACTGCGCCGCTTTCCAAAGTTCATTGTTGCGACGCCAGGACGCCTAGCTGACCACTTAGAGCACCGTTCACTGTTTTTAGACGGCCTAGAAACCTTGGTTCTTGATGAAGCCGACCGTATGTTGGATCTAGGTTTTGCTCCAGAGCTTCGTCGTATCCACAACGCAGCGAAACACCGCCGCCGTCAAACATTGATGTTTTCTGCGACGCTTGATCACGCCGAAGTGAACGACATCGCAGCAGAGATGCTGGATGCGCCAAAGCGTATCTCGATTGGTGTCTCAAACGAAGAACACAAAGACATTACTCAGAAGTTTTACCTATGTGATCATCTAGATCATAAAGAAGCTTTGCTAGAGCGCATTCTAGAAGAAGCTGAGTACAAACAGGTAATCATCTTTACCGCAACTCGTGTTGATACCGATCGTTTGACTAAATGGCTGAATGAAAAACAGCTTAAGGCTATCGCGCTTAGCGGTAATCTAAACCAAACTCAACGAAACACCATCATGAGTCAGTTCGAGCGTCACGTGTTTAAGATCCTGGTGACTACTGATGTTGCCTCTCGTGGTCTGGACATCGCTACTGTCACTCACGTAATTAACTTTGATATGCCAAAGCATACCGAAGAATACGTTCACCGTGTTGGTCGTACTGGACGTGCTGGCAACAAAGGTGATGCGATTTCATTAGTTGGTCCTAAAGACTGGGATAGCTTTAAACGCGTTGAGGCGTTCCTTCAACAAGATATTCGCTTCTCTGAACTAGAAGGGCTTAAAGGCAAGTTCAAAGGATTCCGTCCTAAGAAGCCGGCTTTCAAGAAGAAAGCACAAGCAGCTAAAGGCAAAGCTCAGCAGAAGAAAGCGACCCCTAAGAAGCCAGCCAAGCGCGACAAAACGTTTTTCAACAATGTTGCTGTGGGGGATTCGGTATTCATTCCGAAGAAAAAACCTAAGCCAACAGACAGTGAATAAGTAAAAAGGGCCTCATCGAGGCCCTTTTTGCATCTTTAAAGAGGCGAAAAACTCATCAAACGAGTTCGATTATGACAGTCATAATCGTACGATTTTTCGCTGTCATATTTGAGTTTAGGCTCAAATAAGCCTGGTAAACCTCTGAATTATAGTGATCTTCTCCCATTACCCCTCATTTTTAAAATTCTCATTTGTCATAGACCTTTCAAGGAACTGAAACACAACTGTCATATTTCCCCACTAATCTTGTCAGCGTTCAAACGAAACAAGGCAATCAAGCCATTAAAGGAAATTGTGATGAAAAAGACAGTTATCGGTGCAATCGCTCTACTAGGCGCACTAACAGTGACATCAGCTTCAGCAAAAGAAACTATCTCTGTAGTAGGTTCTAATAGTGCTTCTCCACTGGTTGAGGTTTTTGCAGAAACTTACATGAACAAAGGCGAACCAGTGTTTATCGAAATCCAAGCACCAGGTTCTTCAGCAGGTATTCGTGCAGCGAAGGATGGCAGCGCAGACCTAGGTATCTCTTCTCGTGACCTTAAAGCAGAAGAAAAATCAGCAGACCTTAAAGAGCTAGTTATCGCTCGTGACGGTATCGCAGTTGTAGTTAACCCAAATAACAGCGTTAAAGAGCTAACAACTGAGCAAGTTACTCGTATCTACAAAGGCGAAATCTCAAACTGGAGTGAAGTTGGTGGTGAGAACAAGCCAATCGTAGCTATCACTCGTGACACAGCTTCTGGTACTCGTGGTGCTTTCGAAGACATCATGAGCCTAAAAATGGAAATCAGCGGTAAAAAAGTATCTGCGATTTCTCAACGTGCTCAAGTTGCTAACGGTAACGGTGCACTTAAAGTATCTGTAGCGAACAACCCATACGCTATCGGCTACATCTCTCTTGGTACAGTTGACGAAACTGTTCAGCCTCTAGCTATCGATGGCGCTGCTGCAACTGTAGACAACGTTAAGAACGGTTCTTACAAAGTAGCTCGTCCATTCCTTGTTCTTTACAAAGATGGCGCACCTTCAACTGAAACTCAACAGTTCCTAGATTGGATGGTTGGCGACGAAGCTCAAGCACTATCAGCTGACAAAGGTTACATCACTGTAAACTAAGTCACCCAGTAAATTATTTAAGTTGCTCGGCCCACCTTTTCGGGCTGAGCCTTTTGCGCGTCTATCGAAGTATTTAAAAATAGAAGCAGTATTATGACCATCGCAACAAATAGTGAGAAGCTTATGAACAACGAAGCGACTCAGTCCGAACCTCGCAGCCTTAAGGCACAAAAGCGAGTGGATTGGAGAGAAAGAATTTTCCACGGACTTTTCCTAACCAGTGCAATTATCGGTATCGTTTCTCTTGCCGTTATTGCTTACTTCATCGTTAAAGAAAGTATCCCAGCATTCCAAGAAGTGGGTGTTAGTGGCATCGTACTAGGTCAGCACTGGCTACCGCCGGCACTTTACGGTGTTGCAACCATGATTGTGGCGTCGATTGTCTCTACGCTTGGTGCTGTCGTCGTTGGTGTTCCAATTGGTGTTCTAACGGCTATCTTTATCGCTGAAATTGCACCAAAGCGTCTAGCGGACATTATCCGTCCTGCGGTTGAACTACTTGCGGGTATCCCTTCGGTGGTTTACGGCTTCTTTGGTCTGATTATCATCGTACCGCTTATCCAGCAGGTGTTTAATGTACCAGCGGGTAACACAATTCTTGCGGGTATCATCGTACTTGGCATCATGATTCTACCAACGGTAATTACCGTGTCAGAGACGTCGATTCGCGCAGTACCACGCACCTACAAAGAGGGCTCGTTGGCTCTTGGTGCATCAAAGATTTACACCATTTTTAAACTTCTCGTTCCTGCGGCTCGTTCAGGCATCATGACTGGCGTGATTCTGGGTATCGGTCGTGCTCTAGGTGAAACCATGGCAATTATCATGGTAATGGGTAACGCACCAGCGATGCCTGGCAGCATTTTAGAGTCTGCTCGTACACTGACTGCAAACATCGCAATCGAAATGTCTTACGCAAGTGGCGTGCATGCAAACGCACTTTACGCGACAGGTGTTGTGCTTCTGGTGTTTATCATGATGCTCAACTCGATTCTTCTGTACTTGAACCGTGAGAAAGCGAAGTAATTATTATGGATACAGTAAAACTAAAGAAAGCGCGTGTTCAAAAAGACGCGATTCTCAATGCCTTCGTATGGGCAGCAGCGGCAATGACCGTTGGCTTCTTGTTCTGGATTATTTGGTACATCCTATCCAATGGTCTCCAGCACGTAGATTGGAACTTTATTACTGACAACTACACAGCAACGGGTAAAGAGAAGGGCATCTTCCCGATGATCGTTTCGACCATTTACATGGTTATCGCATCGATTGCTGTTGCAGCGCCTTTGGGCATCATGACGGCTATCTACCTAACCGAATACGCGAAGGTAGGCAGTAAGCTGGTTAAGGTTATCCGTTTCTGTACTGAATCGTTAGCGGGTATTCCGTCAATCATCTTCGGTCTGTTTGGTATGACGTTCTTTGTCGTCATCATGGGCTTTGGCTTCTCGATTCTATCGGGTGCACTTACGCTAAGTATTCTGATTCTACCGGTTATTATCCGTACGACAGAAGAAGCGCTAATGGCGGTACCACAAACTTACCGTGAAGGTTCTTACGGTTTGGGTGCGTCGAAAATCTACACCATTTGGCGTCTTATTCTGCCAAGTGCAACCCCAGGTATTCTTACTTCGGTCATTCTAAGTATTGGTCGTGTTATCGGTGAATCTGCACCGGTATTCTTGACAGCAGGTATGGTGGCACGTGTGCCAGATTCACTGCTAGATTCGGGTCGTACCCTAACGGTTCACCTGTACAAACTCACAACGGAACTGTTTACCATGGATGAGTGGAACCAAGCATACGGTACAGCGACTGTACTGATTGTGGTTGTCCTACTTATCAATATGCTAACGAAGTTTATCGCTAGCCGCTTTAATACAGCAACGTACTAATTGAGAACAATTCGACTGATGGTGAGGCCAGACCATAAAGAGCCAAGCCATCAAATTAAACACGAATTAACACGACAAAGAATTTAGAGAATAAAGACATGAACAAGTTTAACATTGAAAATCTAGACCTTTTCTACGGCGAAAACCAAGCACTTAAAGCGATCAACCTACCGATCCCTACTCGCCAAGTAACAGCGCTAATTGGCCCTTCAGGCTGTGGTAAGTCAACACTGCTTCGCTGTTTGAACCGCATGAACGACCTTATCGAAGGCGTTAAAATTACCGGTTTGCTAGAAATGGATGGTACGGATATCTACGGCAACATCGACGTTGCAGACCTACGTATCAAAGTAGGTATGGTATTCCAGAAGCCAAACCCATTCCCAATGAGCATCTACGAGAACGTTGCTTACGGTCTTCGTGCACAAGGCATTAAAGACAAGAAGCACATTGATGAAGTGGTAGAGAGCTCGCTTCGCGGCGCAGCGCTTTGGGACGAAGTTAAAGATCGTTTGAAGTCACACGCATTTGGTTTGTCTGGTGGTCAGCAGCAGCGTCTGTGTATCGCTCGTACGATTGCAATGCAGCCTGACGTTATCCTAATGGATGAACCAACGTCTGCACTTGACCCAATTGCGACACACAAAATCGAAGAGTTGATGGAAGAGCTTAAGAAAGACTACACCATCGTTATCGTAACGCACTCAATGCAGCAAGCTCGTCGTATTTCAGACCGCACTGCATTCTTCCTAATGGGAGAGCTAGTAGAGCATAACGACACTCAGGTTATCTTCTCAAATCCAAGCGATGACCGTACCCAAGGTTATGTAAACGGTGACTTCGGTTAATGTCGGTTTTGCCAGCAAGCGTTTGAACACAATTTCCAATTATCGCACGATTCATTTTGAATCAGAGAGTTAGCGAGTGACAGAATTTACTGGCATATCACTATAATTATAAGCGATGGTACTATTGCCCCTCCTAGTGAGGGGCTTTTTTTATCTGTGGGATCGGAAACTATTGGCAGGGCTAACCAGTGGTTAGGCTAGTTCTGAAATAGAAAAACGCAGCTCACCAAGTACTCCAGCATGTCTTGTCGAGATAGTGACTGGTCGGCCTTGTAGCCGGTAATTAAGCCATAAACGATGGAATAGTTTTTCTCATTGTGAGCAATGTTTTCTTGCGAGAAGTAGTCCGAGATTAGAGAGCTAAGCTGAAAAACATCGCTACGACTCAACGTATCGGCGTCTTCGCTTTGCGTGAGTTCTTCCTCAGAAAGGTGACTGAGTTTAGTTGTTAGCCATTTGACAAGTTGCGAGTCTTCTACGGTACTCTGATATTCAATTTCCACAGCGTTAATCCGAAAATGAGTGAATGCTCTAATGCTAGGAAACTTTTGTCATACTTGCTATAGGAGAAAAGTCGCATCTATTGAACTTAGCGATTGAAGTCACATTGATGTAACGACAAAAACAAAAAAAGCCAACGAACTCGTTGGCCTTTTGGAAAGAAGGAGTGGTGTTAAGAAGCTGTCGCGACTCGAAGCGGTTTGTCATTAATAGGTAAGTGAATCAAGGCTGCTATAAATGCGAGTACCACCGTTGACCACCAAATAGGTTCATAAGAGCCGTAGTAATCATAAATACGACCGCCAGCCCAAGCGCCCAAGAAACTGCCGACCTGATGCGTAAAGAAGACCAAGCCATACAGAGTCGATAGATAGCGCGCACCGAAGATCTGGCGAACAAGGCCAGAAGTTAATGGCACTGTGCCCAACCAGCAAAAGCCAATGGCTCCACCAAAAAGAGCGGCGGTATGCTCGGTAACTGGCATGGTCACAAATGCGGCGATCACTACCGTTCTAAATAGATACAACATCGACATTACATGGCGTTTGCTGAACTTGTCACCCATCAAACCCCAGAAATAAGAGCCAAAGATATTAAAGATACCCACATAAGCCAGTGCCAGTGCGGCGCTGCTCGATGGAAGGTTCTTATCCGCTAGATAACTCGGTAAGTGCGTAGCGATAAACATGACATGGAAACCACACACGAAAAAGCCGGCATGGATAAGCCAGTAGCCTTTGTGATTAAACGCTTCTTTTAATGCTTCTTTCAGCGTTAACTCGTTTGCTTCGACTTGAGCAGAGGCTGCTTTTCCTTGGCGTGACGACTTCATGAATAGCGAAAAGGCGATCATCAAGGTACAAAGCACAGCGAAGCCCTGTAGGGCACCCTGCCAGCCCATATCTTCTAGCATTAGCTGCGCACCAGGAATCATCGCGAACATACCAAAAGACCCAGCTGCAGTTGTTAAGCCGAATGCTTTCGCTGCGTGCTCTGCTGGTACTACTTTGGCGACGGCGCCAAGCACAATAACGTAGCTAGTTGCACTGAGACCTAAGCCGACTAATGCGCCTAGTGAGAAGTACAGAACTGAGGCTTCTGTTGTAATAGACGTCAGATAGAGACCGACTGCATAGGCAATAGCGCCGAGCAGAATAATACGTTTTGAGCCCCATTTGTCTGCAGCCATACCCACGAACGGCTGGAAGAGACCGAACAGTAAGTTTTGCAGCGCAATCGCAAAACTGAAGAACTCACGTCCCGTTTGAAAGTGATCAGAGATTGGCATCATGAAAATACCAAAAGACTGACGAATACCCAGACTAACGATCAGGATACCAATGCCCAGCCAGACAAGGGCTGGAAAGCGGAAAATACTCATTGTAATGACGCTCTAATGATGGTGGTGTTGATGATGAGAATGATCCATGGGATCAGATGGGTTCTGTTGGTGACACCCACTGTTAATCGCTTGCTGTGCCAGCAAGTCTAATAACTTTGGTGAGTGATGTACCGCCAACAGAGTCACTGCCAGTAGAAGCGACATCCTCATTAGCTGAGCAAAAATGGATTGTGAAAACATAACGCCCAAAAGTGAAATAAAAAGAGCGCGCAGTGTAATGATCAACAGTGTATGACTCAAATGACATTTTGTGAATCCATCTATGCATTTTATGCATGTTTTGGATAGCACCAAATTATGTGGGTACAGTTTGTTTTTTAGAGCGTATATAATCGCCCCGATAGTTAATAAAGGTATAACAATAATGAAGTATGACTGGATCTTATTTGATGCCGACGAGACGTTATTCCACTTCGATTCATTTGGTGGAATGAGACTGATGTTCGAGCGTTTTGGCGTTGATTTTTCACGTGAAGACTACGACGCCTATCAGTTGGTCAACAAGCCACTTTGGGTCGATTACCAAGACGGCAAAATTACTGCAGATCAACTAAAACAGATTCGTTTTGAAGGGTGGGCAGCTAAGCTCGGTATCACCCCTTTAGAGATGAACTCTGCGTTTTTGGAAGCCATGGCGGATATTTGTACTTTGCTGCCGGGTGCCAAAGAGCTGCTTGATGCCATCTCAGGTCGAGCCAAACTTGGTATTATCACCAATGGTTTCACCGAGCTACAGGCTATTCGTCTTGAGCGTACTGGCTTAACAAATTATTTTGAGCATGTGGTTATCTCAGAGCAGGTCGGCATAGCAAAGCCAGACTTGGGGATCTTCGATCACGCGCACCAACTTATGGGGTTGCCTTGTAAGTCGAAAGTGCTGATGGTGGGGGACAACCCGCATTCAGATGTATTGGGTGGGATTAACTTTGGTGTTGAAACTTGTTGGCTTAACACACAAGGTGCTGCAGCCCCTGAGGGAATTACGCCTAATTATGAAGTTAACTCTCTGACACAGTTGAAAAATGTATTGATCGCTTAAAGTCGAAATGCTCTTATGTTAGTAACGGTTTGTTTGATTTTGTAAACTCTGATGTGCACTTTCCCCCATATTAGGTACTTATAAATTGCAGATTCAAACAGTTGTTCTGTATAAATTTGTACTTTCATTTAGTACGATATACTGAAACTTCGGCCTGGCCGAGTAGTAACCGACAGTCCCGAGTTTCAGTACCATGTCCAGCAAGAACCTCCCTACCTTACAGCAATTTATCGATGCACTTGATGACCATATCTGGGTCAAGGATGCAAACGGTGAATATATTGCGGTCAATGAAGCCAGTGAAATCGCTTGGCAGCGCCATCGAAACGATATCTACGGCAAAACCGATGACGATCTGTTTGATGCTGAGAGGGCAAGGCACTTCAAACAAGTTGATGATCAAATCATTTCTCATGGTTCTCAGCATACCGTTGAGGAGTGTGCCGCGCTTGATAAGCGCGGAAATGAAGTTTGGCTAGAAACGGTTAAATCGCCTATTCATAATGAGAGTGGGGATTTCGTGGGCATTATAGGCATGACCCGAAATGCGACTCGTCGTAAGCAGGTAGAAGCCAGACTATCGATCACCAGCGAGATCTTTAATAACTTCCAAGAAGGCATGATGATCACAGATCACAATGCCAGAATCATGGACGTGAATCGCGCTTTTACGGTATTGACTGGGTATCAAGAATCGGAAGTTATTGGTGAGAACCCACGTTTCTTGCAGTCAGGTCACCATAGTCGGACATTCTATACCAGTATGTGGGATCAACTTAAAGAACAAGGACAATGGAAAGGGGAGTTCATTAACCGCAAGAAGGATGGGACAGTGTATCCTCAAATGGCGACGATAAGCGCTATTACAGGTGATCACGGAGATCTACTTCATTATATTTGCGTATTTGAAGATATCTCTCTACGTAAAACCAATGAAGAAAAGTTGCGCCGCATGGCTTTTTTCGACCCACTGACCAATCTCCCGAATCGAGCTCACCTAACCCGACTATTGGAGCAGCACATCGAGGTGGGTAAACAAGAGCGTCAACCCTTCGCGACCCTGTTTCTCGACCTCGATCATTTCAAGCACATCAATGATAGCAAAGGGCACCATTATGGCGATAGGCTGCTGGCCAGTGTCGCGAAGCGCCTCTCTTCGCACCAAAAGGGTAACGGAGCTGTGGGTCGAATTGGTGGTGATGAGTTTGTGATGATTTTGACGGGGTACCGCTCTGAGGCGGAGCTTCTCGATATTGTCGATCAGACCTTAAGTGTTTTTAATGCGCCATTTGAAATAGAGCAAGACGACCACATTTGTGTGTCTGGAAGCATTGGTATTGCGCTATATCCTGATGACGGAAGTGACAGCGAAACCTTACTGAAAAACGCCGACACGGCAATGTATCTTGCCAAGAAGAATGGACGCAATGGCTATGCATTCTATTCCCCGGATCTGACGGATAGGTCGGTACAACATGTGCGTATTCAGTCCGCTTTACACGAAGCGGTAGACCGCCAACAGTTATCCCTAGCGTATCAACCTCAGTACCGTTTTTCAGACCGTTCTCTAATTGGGGTTGAGGCATTACTGCGTTGGGAGCATCCCGATCTCGGCTGTATACCGCCAAGTGTGTTTATCCCTATCGCTGAGAAAACGGGTCTGATTCAAAATATCGGTGCTTGGGTGCTCCGTGCGGCTTGTGAGCAAGGCAAGCGATGGCTGGATTCTGGCGTGAATTTTGGAAAAATCGCCGTTAATGCTTCGGCATTACAGTTGCAGCGCTCCGACTTCGTGAGTCAACTGGTGGAGATTACACAGCAAACGGGCTTTCCGACATCGCAACTAGAAATAGAAATTACCGAAAGCTTCTTACTTAGAAACCAGCAACACGCATTCGCAACCCTAGGTCAATTGCGGGAACTGGGGATAGATATCTCGCTCGATGATTTTGGGACCGGGTATTCATCACTCTCTTACTTGAAAGGACTACCGATCAACAAACTCAAAATTGATCGCTCTTTCATCAATGACGTTCCTGTTCAGGCTGACAGCAATGCGATAGTTCAAGCAATTATTGCGATGGCGAAAGCGTTAGATCTAGTTGTGGTTGCGGAAGGGGTTGAAGATCACCAGCAGGTCGAATTTTTGACGGAACATGGCTGTCAGTTTGGACAAGGATATGTGTTTTCGAAGCCACTCGATCCGATAGAGTTTGTAAGGCTCATTTCCAATTAGAAATAGTTCTTATTTCTTCTCTTTTCTCAAGTAAATAGCTCAATATTTGCACTGTTTGACGTGCAGGCGCGTAAGCAACTTGTGCGCCTCTTGAAGTATTGAACACAGAGCTAACAAGCTATCAAGTGTTAAATCAATGAACGCGCACGCTTTGACTGATCGGGTCTCCACTACCTATGCTTTGACAACTATGCAGTCATAATCCTGACCAAACAAGGACGCGTATTATGATCAAACCCGTCACACTCCTATCTCTTCAACTAGCGTTGGGTTCGCTAGTGTTATCACCATTGGTCGCTGCAGATGAGCGATTTAAGATTGGTGAACAAAAATCCAAAACCTGCATGACCTGCCATGGTGACAATGGAATCTCTAGCATAGAGTCTTACCCGAATCTTCGTGGGCAAAAGATGGCTTACCTCATTACATCGTTAAAGGCTTACCAAACTAGAGAGCGAAGCGGAGGCTTGGCGGTATTAATGCAGCAACAAGCTGACGCGCTCAGTGATCAAGACATAAGCGATATTGCTTATTACTACTCAAAACTTGGCACAGAAGCCGATAAGCAGTGAAGGAGTCACTATGGACATCACGGCGACTCAATACGACACGAAAGTAGTTCGTTATTTCATTCTAGCCTCGTTCATCTGGGCTATTGCCGGCATGGTTATAGGCGTCATTCTAGCGGCGCAGTTGTATTGGCCAGTCTTAAACTTCGACTCTCAGTATTTTCAGTTTGGGCGTCTTAGACCTCTGCACACTTCTGGTGTTATATACGGCTTTGTCGTTAATATACTAATGGGGACATCCCTCTACATCGTTCAGCGAACCTGTCAGTGCGTCCTGTTTAACAAAAGCTTATCTTGGATGGTGTTTTGGGGTTGGCAACTCGTTCTGCTTCTTGCATTGATATCCTTGCCTCTCGGCTATACCACGTCTAAAGAGTATGCCGAACTAGAATGGCCGATTGATGTTTTGATCGTGTTGGTTTGGGTGCTGTACGGTGTTTTGTTTTTCGGTACGATCGCCAAACGTAAAGTCCAGCACATCTTCGTTGCCAACTGGTTCTTTGCCGCTTTCATAATCGTCATCGCGATGATCTTTATCGTGAACAACCTTGCGATGCCAGCGTCATTGATGAAGTCCTATTCTGTGTTTGCGGGGGCGCAAGATGCCATTGTTCAATGGTGGTGGGGTCACAATGCAGTAGGCTTTCTCCTTACCGCAGGTGTCATTGGGATGAATTACTACTTCATTCCTAAGGTCGCAGACAGACCCATCTACTCATATAGACTGTCCATCATTCACTTCTGGGGTTTGGTCGGCTTCTACACTTGGGCGGGCACGCATCATCTAATCTATTCTTCGGTACCGGTCTGGGTACAAAATATAGGTATCGTGATGTCGCTGATCCTATGGCTTCCCTCATGGGCAGGGGCGTTCAACAGTGCGATGACCTTGCTACAAAATAAGCAGAAGCTCAAAACAGATTACATCATGCTGTTTTTCTTCTCTGCGATTCTCTATTACTGCTTAGCGACCTTTGAAGGGCCACTTCTCGCCATACGTTGGTTCAATATGATTGCTCACAACAGTGAATGGGTGATTGGGCATGTTCATTCCGGCGCCTTAGGTTGGGTGGGCATGTCGGGGATAGCGGTTTTTTACTACTTCATACCACGTTTGTGGGGCAAGACAGAGCTATGGTCACCACGACTCATTAAGTGGCATTTTTGGTTAGCGCATGCTGGCGTTGCCTTGTACGCCATCGCGCTTTGGGTTGCAGGTATCGGTGAAGGCGTTATGTGGCTTGCGCAAGGTGAGAATGGTGAATTGCAATATAGTTTCGTTGAAGCAATGAACTTTAAAGCGCCTTGGCTATTCCTGCGCTTCTTTGGCGGGGCGTTATTCGTGCTTGGCTTGTTCTTGATGGCGCTAAATCTTTACAAAACAGTGCGAGCACCTGCTGCTCTCGTAACCAAGGAGGCGTGATATGAATGCGGATTTTACTAAATCACTCGTCATATTGATTGTATCGACAGCGGTCGTTGCCTCTTTCTCTATTTTGGTTTGGGTGTTACCTAACTTGCTAAGAACGCCTGAGTTAGTCGCTGAGAGCCAAGCTAAACCACTGACCGCAATCGAAGTGGCAGGGCGAGATATTTACATCAGTGAAGGGTGCCATGTGTGCCACACTCAGATGGTGCGCCCTTTGGAGCCGGAGACCAAGCGCAACGGCAGAGCAAACCAGGAGTCTGACGACATTTATGAATTTCCAAACCTGTGGGGCTCAAAACGAACTGGTCCTGATCTCACGAACTTAGGTCGCAAATATTCCGACCAATGGCACGAAATTCACCTTATCGACCCACGTAGAGTTATCCCAACCTCGATAATGCCAGCGTACCCGTGGCTGTTTCAGCAAGTGCTTTCAGGCGATGACATTACTGGCAAAATGGAAACGCTGCGTGCACTAGGTGTGCCTTACACCGAAGATGAAATCGCGAATGCCCGACTGCAAGTAAGAGGCAAGACCAAAGGCGAGGCATTGATCCGTTATCTTCAAAGTCTTGGTGTTGATACCGCAGAGGAGGGACTGTAATGAGTAGCTTCTGGAGCTGGTGGGCAGCTATCTGCACCATTATTTTCTTTATTCTGATGGTCGGCGTCATTGTTAAGTATTGGCGCAGCAATCATTTGGCAGACAAAGATAAGGTGTTAGATACCTTTGATGGTATCGATGAGAACGACGCTCCGCCACCTAAGATTTTGTTTGTCTCTTATTTTGCTGCGTTTGCGATATCGTTTGGTTATCTCATTCTCTACCCAGGAATTGGCAGTTGGTCTGGTCTAATGAATTATGATCAGTCCGAAGATAAACTCAGTCGTCCATCGACTTCGCTTGATGAGCAATTTGAAAGTGTACAAGACACCTCGTTAGTATCGCTCGCCAACAACACCGAGATTGTGTCGTCTGGACGTATGTTGTTTCAAACTCACTGTGCCGCTTGCCATAGAGACAATGCTCAGGGTGCTAAGCATTTCCCTAACCTTATTGATAATGAATGGATGTACGGTGGATCAGATGAGGCGATTATTCACTCCATTGAGTTAGGCCGAAACGGTGCGATGCCCGGTTGGATAGATGTACTTCGACCTGATGAAATATCAAAGATCTCTTATTACTTAGCATCTTTGAACCAACGCCATACTGATGTCCCTGAGGTGAAAGTCGAGTTGGGTAAAGAGCTGTTCATAAAAACCTGCTCATCTTGTCACGGTGACGGAAGACTGGTAAACACCGAAACAGGAGTACCTGACCTCTCTGACAACATCTGGCTGCACGGGGGCAGTATTGAGGAGATCCAACATACGATCAGAGCAGGACTCAATAACGTGATGCCAGCCTTTGGTGGGCAGCTTTCACAAAACGAAATTTTAGCGCTCGGCGCTTACATCACCTACGCACGGCTTCAAAGTGACCAACGACTTGCCTCTCTAGATGCAGAAGCGGTTACGAGAGGGGAGTATCTCGCCCACGCCGGTGACTGCGTAGCCTGTCACAGCGCAGAGGGAGGAGAGCCATTCGCTGGAGGCCTACCTTTTGTCACGCCATTTGGCACCATCTACTCGACCAACATTACCCCGCATGTGACTGAAGGGATAGGCAGTTACGATTATGAGGATTTTCGCGCAGCGTTGGTTGATGGGAAGGGCAAACATGGATACCTATATCCAGCAATGCCGTTTACCTCATATCAATACGTAACGGAACAAGATATGAGGGATATGTGGGAGTACATGCAATCTATCGCAGCAGTTGCTCGCCGTAACGATGCCAATGAAATGATGTTCCCAGCCAACATACGTCTGGGCTTGCTCGCTTGGGATATTGTGTTTGCTGATAGAACGCCAATGAACTACGACCTGCCGACAGAACTTCAAGGCAAGGTGGAGGATGTTGATAAGTGGCAAAGGGGCAAATATTGGGTCGCAGGGCTTGGGCATTGTTCAGAATGTCACACGCCGCGCAACATTGCGCAAGCGCTAGATAATGATCGCATCTTTCAGGGTAATCTCATCGACGGATGGAATGCGCCCGACATTACGGCAGAGGAACTCTATGTTGATGGCTGGGATCTCAAGTCATTAACTGACTTCCTGCATACCGGACATTCAGATAAAGGAACGGCCTTTGCGGGCATGGCGGATGTCATTAAAAATAGCCTGAGTTTGATGACCCGGGAAGACATTGAGTCTATGTCGTATTATTTGCTGGCTGGCGATACCAACAACATGATTAGCGACACGGCTGTTGTCTTGCAGCCAAAAAGGGTTTGATGACGCCGCGTATGCAGAGGAAATATACGCTACGTACAACCAAACCTGTGGTGCTTGCCACGGTGCGGATGGCAAAGGGCGAGACACGATTGCTCCGACATTGCTAAACAACGGGATAATCATGCACAGTGATCCGTTCAATACAATAGCGGTGACAATTCGAGGGCTTCAGCCAACCTATCTCGATAAGGATCGTAACTTCATGCCAATGGCGAGCTTCGAAGATGTGCTCTCAGATAAAAAGTTGGCAGATCTCATTACCTTCGTGCGACTGCACTTAGGGGCAAGAGAAGAGCCGGTCACTGAAAGCGATGTAAGAGAGGTTCGAGAAATGCTAGAAAAAGCGGGTTATTCGGGAGGCTTGCACGTCACACCTGAGATGTATGACCAGAGAGATACACGCATCAATGTGAATTGATAGTGACTGCTTGTTCAAATCAAAAAGGCTCGCTGACTCATGTGTAGCGAGCCTTTTTGTTATCTAGCTTTCTGCTTCTGTAAGCTCCACTTCCGGCTGATGCTTGTCTGCGGCGGCGAGCATCTTACGAATAGCAATGGAAGAGACCAAGGCTACCAGAACCATCACAACAGCGAGCATTGTGAGCATTCCGAAATAGTCACCATAGACGGTTTGTACAAACTCCTGGGTGATCTCTTGTCCTTTCTCTGCCGCGATCGATGTCGAGAACACGGCGCCAACAATACCTGATAGTGCAATCGCCACCGAGAACAGACTAACAGAGAAGTTCTCAATATGCTTAGGCGCAACAGACAGGATAAAGGCAACGACTAGAGAGCCCACAATCACTTCAGCAAATGCTTGGAAGAAGTGGATTACTAGGAAGATTTCTGGACGAATAATTACGTCTTCACCGACGTTTTTAACTGCAAACGCAAGGATACCAAACGCAATTGCCGTCAGAATGAATGAGAAGCCGATCTTGGTCGCGGTGGTAAAGTGAATATTACGCTTTTCAAGACCTGAAAAAGTCGCTGCGATCACTGGACCAGCGACAATACACCATAGTGGGTTCATCGACATCGAGGCTTCTGGTGCAATAGGGATAATACCGAATAGATCACCGCGCATTGTGTTGATGGTGACCATGGTCATAGAGGTCATCATCTGACCGTAGTAGACAAAGAAGGCTGTGGTTAGCACGGTCACGATGATAATGGTGCCCATGCGCAAAGCGTCTGCTCTCTCAGCTTTGAACATCAATGAAATAAAGTAACCGATAGCGGCCAAGCCGATGGCGTAAACGATGTTCTTACCAATATCCATGTTTGAGAACATGAAAAACACCATGCCAATCATTGCCACGGAAGTAATACCAAATTTGATCCAGTTAGCGGTCGAGACAGGCGCTTTATCGATGTCGGCCCCTACGCCTTGCAGCTGCTTCCTAAAGGTAAATAGCATAAATAGAGCGGCAAAGGCTAAAATGCCCGACAGTGCAAAGCTTCCATAGAATCCGATCACAAGCACAAACATAGGGAACAGATATTGACCCAGCAGTGCGCCGACATTGTTCACGGAGTAGTTTACTGGATAGCCATTCTCAAAGTCTTCTTGGCTTTTAAACGTGCGCTTGTAAAGGCTTGGGTAAGAAGGAGACATCAAGCCACGTCCATAACTGGCTAATGCGATACCGGCAAGACTCAATGGAATGTTCACAGTCGAAGCACCGAGTACCAGCAGTACATAGCCGCATGTAAAGCCCAAATAAGCGATAGTGAGAGAGCGGTAAGCGCCTAAGAATTTATCCGCAATAAAGCCGCCAGCAATAGCAAACAGTGGCCCGATTGAGGAGAAGGCACCGACAACCATCATTGTATCGGCTTCGCTGTAATCTAGATTTTCTAGGAAGAAGCGAGTAAGAATGACCATAACGCCATAGAACGACAGACCAAACATCATCTGACAGAACATCATGGATTTGTTGAGTTTATTCCACATGATTTTATCCTTAATAATTTCTATTAAGTGGTTTATACATCCATTATTATTTTACCAGACAAGATTTGTTACATGTTTTCTCGTTATATGAGAATGTGGGCTACGAGCACGAGATTTTCTAATCGGAAAGGTGAGCAGAACTAATAATGAAGAAATACTGGGCGGTATGTTTTGTTTATGTTGGAAGAACTCGTGCTATGTGAATAATTCTTCTCTTTTTTTGTTTGCTTATCTGACGTGCCCTCAGGTTGATATATGATTCCGGAGTATAAAAAACGCCTCGAATGAGGCGTTTTTCTATGAAGCAATTGCCTATTGCTGGCTTTAGGTGCTAGCGACGATTTGAGGCTTGCGCTTGTTTACCATCAATCGATACATGACGGGTACAAAGTAGAACGACAGTAAGGTGGTTAACACCGTACCACCTGCGATCGCCACTGCAAATGGAGGCCAGAAACCACCGCCTGCAATGATTAATGGCATAAATCCGCCCACGGTCGTAATGGTTGTTGAGGTAATGTGTCTAGTGCAAGACATGACCGCATCGACCGATGCATCAATATCACCCTCGGACGCGTCTTTATCTAATCTTAGCTCTGCCAATATGACGATCGCGGCATTGATCGCTAGACCCATGATACCGAGCATGGCAATAATGACGGTGAAGCCAAATGGATAGCCAAACAGCCAAACAGAGAGCAGACCTAAACCGCCCGCTAAACCGGCAACCATAAAGATGATCGAGCTTAGCCTGAATGAGTTAAACGACATCACAACCACTAAGATCATCAAGACCACGACCACTGAGATGTTTGAGATCAGTAAGGCGACGGAGCGATCACGCTCTGCGGACTCACCACCAAAATCGATGCGATAGCCAGCGGGTAGGTCATAAGACTCGAGTCGACTCTGAAACTCATTAAGTACAGTTTGTGGAAGCACACCTGCCTGAATATAACCTTCAATTGTATTAACGCGTTCGCCATTTCGTCTCGTGATAGCGCCACGGCTGGTGGTTAACTCAAGGTCAGCGAGCGTCGACACACTGACGCCGGTCGTGTATACCTCTGAAGAGATAGGTAAACGCAGATTACCAAGGTGAGAGAGATTTTCACGCTCTTCATTTGCGACTCGTACCCTGATTGGAATCGACTCAGAGCCCTCAGTGACTGAGCCCGTTTCTCTGCCCACAAGAGTGGCTTGTAGCATGTTGGCGAATTGATTAAGCGAAATACCATTGAGTTTGGCGGTATCCTCGTCAACTTTTAGCCAAACCTTAGGTGTTCCAGGCTGCAGTGTTTCCCTTGTGTGAGTGACATGAGGAGTATTAGCGAGTATGAGGCGAACATCTTCACCAATGGATTTAAGTACATCCAGGTTTTCGCCATACACACGCAGCTCAATAGGTGCTCTAAACGGAGGTCCTTGCTCTAGCTTACGAACCAGAATTTGTGCCGCAGGCAACTCTCTATTGAGTCTTGTCTGCAGCTCAGGAATCAGTTCATTGGCGAGTTGGAAGTTATCCATTTTTACCATCGCCTGCGAGAAGTAGGGCGCGTTGTTTTGCGTTGCTTGCAGGTTATAGTAGAAGGATGGAAAGTTAGCGCCTACCAACCAATCGACACGTTCAACGCCATTATAAGAACGGATAACGGCATCAACCTCCTCGGTTATGGCCTGCGTGGCATACAAACTTGCTTGAGGTGGCAAATACACCTGAACTTCAAACATGTCTCTATCCGATGGCGGGAAGAACTGTTCGGTAAGTTGAGATATGCTCCAATAGCCTGTAATAGGAACCGTTAACACTAATAGCAATGATATCGCAGGGTGCTTAATCGCCAGTCGAACGGACTCGCTAAACCACTTAGTCATAGCCGGTATACGCAATCCAGTGTTATACCAATGGTCACCGGATGCATGACTAGGTAATAACAGTGTCGCAAATCCCGCTATTACCGTGTGAGATAAAATATAGGAACCCACGAGTGAGAATGACACCGTAATCGCAATGGCACCAACAAACTCACCTGTCGCGCCGGGCATCAGGAAGATTGGTGCAAAGGCGAGAATGGTGGTGAGTGTTGAGCCTAACAGCGGAACCCATAAATGCGAGATAGCATTCATTGTCGCCTCTAGCCTCGCCTGTCCCTTGAGTCGATAGCTTTGGATGGTATCGACCATAACCACTGCATTGTCGACCATAATACCCAACGCAACGATCAAGCCTGTCACTGACATCTGATTGATTGGGATCGCGGTCATTTTCATCAATGACAGCGTAAGCATACAGGTGAGGGGGAGAGCGATGGCGACAAGTATTGCGGCTCGAACACCAAGAGTGATAAAGAGCACGATGAGGATCAGCGTAAAGCCGATAAGCAGGCTTTCACCCAAGTCGACGAGGCGAGTCGTGGTGTAGCCTTGCTGGTCAAATAAGATGGTGACGTTTACGTTGCTTGGTAGGTCTCGTTCAAAACTCTCAATGGTGGCTTTAGCACGAGCTGTCCATTGATCAACTCGAAGTGTTGGCTCCATTCTCGCAGCAACGATCACACCAGGCTCACCATCGATAATGGCAACTTCACTTTCTGGTGTTTTCTGGCTTCGAGTGACCGTTGCAATGTCCTCAACTCGAATGATATGACCGTTTTTAGCGACAACCAATGGCACCTGCTTGATACGCTCTATAGAGTCAAGTTCAGACTCTATCTCTAGTCCAAATCGAGAAAAGTGACTGACGAGCTGTCCCGCGGAGTTTTTCGCATCTGCGCCACTTAAGCTATCACCTATTTGGATACTTGAAGATCCAAATGCAGCGGTGTCTGCGGTCCTTAAGTTAACCTGAATCTCTTCTTCAGGCATCGCGTACTCATCAACGAACTCCGTTCCTGAGAGGGTTCGAAGTCTCTTAGCCAACTCTTTGGTGTAGCGCCCCAAAGTTAAAACATCGACGTCACCTGGGCCTGCCCACGTTAATGCAGTGATAACGGTGAAGGCATAGGTGTGGTCACTATCAAGATCGGGAGGGGCCGTTCCTGAAGGCAGGAAAGGTTCGACATCCGAGAGCTTGTCTCTGGCCTTTGACCACACAGGCTCTGGCTCTGTGATTTCATCCTTGAGCTCGATGGTGACAATAGAGACACCAGGTCTGGAGGTAGAGGTGAGCAGTTTAACTTCGCTCAGTTCACGTAGCTTGTTCTCAACGACTTCAGTAACGAGTGTTTCTACTCGCTCTGCACTGGCGCCGGGAAAGCTGGTGGTGACATTGGCAAATCGGTTACTGATGATGGGGTCTTCGGCACGCGGCAAAGAGGAGAAAGCCGCAAAGCCACTCACAATGAGCAGTGCAGTGATGAGAATCAGAAGCCGAGTATTCGTTATGGCGTGAATAACCTTCATTGTGACAGTTTACTCCGCTACCTTAACTGGCTGACCGGGTACGACCCGGTGCAGACCGCTTGCAATGATCGCTTCTCCATCTGCGACAGCGCCTGAAATAAAGGCCTGCTCGCTGTTAGCGTAAAGTACGTTGACGGTCCTGCGTTCTACCTGACTATTTTCACCGACCACATAGACGTTCCAGACTCCGCGTAATCCGTCAATGAGCGCCGTCAATGGCACCCAATAGCCGTGGTCTTGAATAGTCTCATCAAATGCTAGGTAAGCAAGCTGACCTTCAAGTACGTCAGCCCCTTCAGGTAACTGATAACGAAGCCCTACACTTCTTGACTGGGTATCGACCCTTGCTCCGGGATTCAGAAGTTCTACGTCATATTCTTGAGTATCTACACGAATAGTGGGAGAGGAGAGGTCAGAGACTCGTGATAACTGAGCGGCTGGGATCCCTATGAAAGCTTCCTTGCCTTCCGTGGCCAATAACACCAATGTTGGTGTTCCAACATTGACCACATCGCCAAGAGAGACATGACGCTGAGCGATCGTACCGTTATAAGGTGCGAGGATAGTTGATTTTTCGATTCTGAGCTTCGTCGCGCTGATGGCGGCTTTTAATCGAACTAGGTTGGCTTGCAATACGCCTTTTTCACTGGTCAATGCATCGATTTCAGCATCCGCGCTGAAGCCTTTCGTTTTTAGAGATTGCTGCCGTTTCAGGTTAGCATTGACTAGATTGAGCTGCGCTCGTACCTCTTTATCTTGTGCATTAAGCTGCCCAAGCTCGGTATGTAAAAGGTCGGTATTAAGTTGGATCAGTGGTGTATCTTTGGTGACAGTGTCACCGACATCAACTTGGATCGTCTCAACTTTTCCTGCAAGCTCAAAGCCTAAATTTGCTTGCTGACCAGCTCTAACCGTACCTGCATATTCTCGTCTTACTTGGTAAGAAGGGCTAAGAGCAACATTTGTTGTTGAAACGGTTAAAGCTTCAACTTCGGCGACGCTTGATTCTTCTTCAGTACCACAACCTGCTAATAGGGTTATGGTACTCAAAATTGATGCTTTTATTAATAAACTTTGAGAGCGCATCATTATTATCCTATACAACCAACTGCAATTTATAGGGTAATCAATCTAAAACGACACTGTCTAGCTCGGTCATGTTAATGAAAGGTTATTCATCGATTTGATGGTCGGGGTGTGAAGTTGATCGTGAAATGAGGGTCGCAAACAACAGATAGTAACGCCTGTTTTTTCAGTTAGCGTATGACTGACGGTACCTAAAGAACGATTATTTGCTTGTTATCGTGTTGTGTTGCTTGCTGTTTTCAAAAACTCCAGAGATCGATGAGGTAAACCAGTTCATCATTTCGCTGTTGGCATGACGAGTATGGAAATAGGCGTTCGCTGGATATTGAGCTTCTGGTACATCCATATCGGGTCTCAGCATGATGAGATCTGGAAAGTCCTGGATTGGGAAACAGTTGGTAATACCCATGAACATATCTGAGTGGCGAAGTACGTCTATTAACACTACCGGGAACTCAGAGGCAAAACCCACCTCTAGCTCGAAGCCAAGTCTGTTAAATACCTCAACAGTCGGACTGTTGAGTTTACTGTAATCACTAACCAGCGAACGTGCCAAAGGGTACTTCACCAAGTTTTCAGGAATTATAGCTTGCCCCACTATTGGGTGGTCTCTTCTAACCATGATGCTTGCTTCAAGCATTGAAAGCTCGACTTCAGTTAAAAAAGGAGGGTTATCGATAATGGGTGCATTGATACCGATGAGAACCTTACCTTTCTCAATGTCATCCATCGTATGCTCATTCCACGAGATAATGTGAACCTTAAGCTTGGGGGCATGGATTTTGAAATAGCGATATATCTCGCCTGACACCGAGAATACAAACTGAGGCGACAGCGCAATAGTAATCTCACCATCTAACTCTTCAGGCTTAAATTCACTACTTGCGTTAATAATGCTTTCGATTTGATGAAGTAGGGGCAAGAGCTCTTGGCAAAGTGTCTCTGCAAATGGGGTAGGGGCCAAACCTGTTTTGACTTTAACAAACAGTTTGTCATCAAAGCTGTGTCGCAGCTTTTGTAGTGATTGGCTCACGGCAGGTTGCGAAACAAATAAGCGCTCTGCTGCTTTACGCATGTTGCGTTCTTCGAATAGCACCTTAAATACTCGTAATAAGTTTAAATCAAGGTTGGTGAATCGATTCTTTGCCAAGGTACTAACTCTCATAACTGCTTCTCCAGTAATGCTAGCATGCCGAGTGGAGTGAATGTCAAAGAGCCAACAAGAAATCGCTGGCTCTAACAATAGTTGGTAACAAAATGCGACGAATTAGAAGCGATAGCCAACAGTGAACGAGAGTGAGTCTGCATCGAAACCATCGTAGCTGCTCATGTCATAACGTAAGTCAGCATAAACACCCATTTTGCTTTGTGCTCTTACACCCATGCCCAAGAACAGGCTAGAGTCGCTTGCAGACAGACTTCCGGAACGGTCAGAAATTTTTTCATTGCCGTATGCGAGACCAATAGCACCGTATGGCTTTAGCCATAAATCACCAAGATCAAAGGTATAGCCAATATCGGTATCAATTTTGAAAGTGTTAAAATCATAATCTACGCCATACGCACCTTTGCTGTTCATGGCATAAGAGGTATTTACACCGAAGATGTTGTTGATGTCGTAACCGTATTCAAGTTTGAATCCTGTATCCATCTTCAAGTCGAAGCCGCTTTCACTCAGTGTCAGACCAGATAGACCCGCACCAATACGGTGTCCAGTGTAATTACTGTTAGCAATAGCGCCGAAAGAGAGAGAAGAAATAGCGACGGCTAGAATAACTTTTTTCATTTGATTTGCTCTTTTAATGGAGAGAATGACGGAGTCCATTCTTCTATGCCCAGCTCCTTGCGGGATGTGCGGCATTCTAAAGAGCGAGGCTTGTTGCGACTAATCACCTTTAATTAGCAAGCTCATAAGAATTACTTATCAAGCTAAGCTAAGCTAAGCCAAGCAGCGAAAGTTCCCTTCTCAGCGCAGATTCATATCGCAATTGCGAATAGGTTAGCTTGTCACTATAAGCGCTTTAATTTGCTGATTTTTATAGATTAAATTGATCTATCAAACATGCTACTAGAAGGTATGGATAACTATTTGAGATTGATATACAAATGGGTTTGCTTGATAAAGGCCAGAACTCTAACTCAGGCCAGGTAATTGATATGTTGGAGCGGAATAATGACTGACAAAAAAGAGCCAATCAGTGATGTAGAAAAGCAGCGCCAGGAGTTGATGGCGAGACTAAAAGGGGCGCAGTCGCAAATGAAATCATCAAGTTCAGACAAAGCCAGTTCATCGGGTTTTCTTGATGTCATGATCAAAAGCACGGGCACTTTTGAAAAGCAGTAGTCTAGACACGAAAACACCCAAGCATTGAGAATGCTTGGGTGTTGTTCATTTTCTTACCAAGAGTAGGTTTGAATAATGTTGTCTTTCGCCATTGGGTTATTGCGAATAGCGTCATTGACATGACCGAGAAAGAACTCTTTAGACTGCGGGAACACGCCACGCATCTGGATCATGTTATTACCGTGGTCACCCCAGTAGACGGTCTCAAAGGTCATATTCTCAAGTAAGTATTTCTCTTCTTCGAGCAACTGAAGTTGGGTTGGCATTTTGAAAGTACCATCTTTCACTTCTTGCTCTAGCTCCGTACCAGGTTGAATAGCGAGTGCCATAGGTGCGATTTGCTCTGGCTGCAGCAAGTTAAGCAGGCGAGTGGTTTCTTCGATGTGCTCACGAGAGCGATCTCGTCCGCCCAGTCCAAAGATAAACGACAGCAGAACTTCGATACCCGCTTCTTTAGCCATAGCCATACCCTCTAATGCTTGCTCTGGCGTCATGTTCTTTTTGACGCGCTCAAGCACCACAGCGTCACCAGACTCTAGACCCACATAAGCCATATCGAGCCCCGCTGCTTTGAGTGCCTTTAGGTCTTCAACAGATTTACGTCGGAAATCATTGAGAGCACTATAAAGTGATAGCTTTTTGCACTCAGGGAAGGTTTCGCGAACCTTCTTGATGACTTTTAGTAAGTAATCAGTACGCGCTGCCATTACGTTACCATCGCACAGAAAAACGGATTCAACATGTGGATAGTAACGACGGGTTTCCTCGATATCAGCGAACACATCGTCGATATCACGAACCTTAAAACGTTTATCGCGAAACATGTTACAGAAGGTGCAGTGGTTCATGCTGCAACCCAATGTGACTTGAATCAAGACACTGTTGGCTTCAATCCATGGACGATAGACTTTACCTTCAAAATTCATTCTATTTCTCTCCAGTCTTGCGACTTTCCAGTAGTAAAGGAACTCAGGTGTAGGTTCCTAATGGTGGGCAGTCTATCAGTAGGTTCTAATGTTGATAATTGAGAGAAATGAATAATCAGTTTTAAGATTTTGTTGATAATCGTGAATGGAGCATCATGACTAGCATTAATCTAGCGAGATATCAGGTGAGAATCTTTCACTTTTATTCTCAGCTCAGCTTGATAGTTTTGTTAGTACCTAAGGATAAGGTACTAACATATGGAATTTTGGATAAAAATCGAATACTTGGCGCTGCAAATCTGGGCAGTATTGGTGATCAAAGCCTTGTTGTTTAAGTAACTTCGGTTTTGTCACTCTGGGTTTATAATCACAGGATGACTATCAAAACTGGATTGATAATATGCTCCTTGAAGATTTGCAAGTGATACTAAAAGTTGCAGAGTTTCGAAGTATTACTGCAGCAGCAACCAATCTCGACATGCGAACTGCGACGGCAAGTGCGGCGGTTAAACGAGTGGAGAGCTTTCTTGGTGTTGAGTTGTTTGTGCGTACCACACGTCATCTGCGCCTCTCAGCGGCGGGCGAACGTTACCTTCCGCAATGTGAGCAAGCTTTAGCGATGCTGGCACAGGCGAAAATGAATATCAAAGATGACCTAGATGTGATTGATGGTGAAGTGAGGATTGCGCTTTCATCGGATCTTGGTCGAAACATGGTCATTAACTGGCTCGATGAGTTTATGGAAGAGTACCCAAATATTACTCTGCGCAGCAATATATCTGACAGTAATGTTGATTTCTATCGAGACTCTGTAGACATGGCGCTTCGCTATGGCGAGCCGACCGATTCGTCTATGTATGGGTTTAAGATATGCAGCGTACCTCGAGTCATGTGTGCCAGCCCAGGATATCTCAAGCAAAAAGGGTACCCCTAAAACGCTCTCGGACCTTACGAAACACAATGGCCTTTTTTTATCAACTGCACGATGTACTGCAGGATAATTGGGTGTTCAATGAAGGACAAGAAGACCATAAGTTGCGACTAAAAGGGAATCGAGCCTCTAACGACGGAGATATTGTGCGTCGTTGGTGCGTTGCGGGGCAAGGGTTGGCAATCAAGTCATGCCTAGATATGTCAGAGGATTTGTTGGCGGGAAATGTGGTTAATGTGTTGCCACAATACAAGCCTATGCCAACAGAGCTGTGGTTGATCTGCCCAAGTCGCCAGTCGATCACTCCGACCGTTAGATTACTTCGAGATCTATTCAGAGGTAAGACGCGTGCTATTTTAGAGAGTTTGGTCGATCGAGGGGTTGTTGATAAGGCCAATTTAAATTAGAAAAGGGGCGATGTGCCCCTTTTCAAAAATAGTTAGGTGTTGTTAGCCAATGTGAGTCATTTCGCTAACAGTAAAGGTGTCAACAGCACCTTCTGTCGCTGCGAGATAATCGGCAAGGTGTTGATTACCCATGTGAGCTTGCCATAGCTCGCGTGATTCCCAGTTCTCATAAAACACAAAGTGAGCTTGGTTCTCGTTGTCTTGGTGAAGGTCGTAGTTAATGCAGCCTTCTTCTGCTCTGGTGATATCAATCAGCTTGAGTAATTCTTGTTTTACCAATTCTACTTTGTCTTGTTTAGCGATGATATTTGCAACGATAGTTAGCTTAGCCATGGGGTTTTCCTCTCGATATTGCGCTTAACTGCGCTCTGTACTGTGTTGATGTGTGTATCTTAGGACAAGTTTTTATCACCAAAAACAGCATACTAATTGAAATATTATCAAAAAATATTTGATAGTAATTGATTCGGTTGAATGCAGTTCGTGTATGCCTTTACTAACCATAGAGGTGAATGAGGTTTACTGCTTGGCTTGCATTTGGATTCTGTCTCAAAAATTATTTGAGAATGTGAGCAACCTGCGTTTAGAGGTTGCTCACATGAAAGGGGGGGTTATATTTTGTCGACTAGTTTTTGTAGGAGACTAATAAGCGTTGCTTGCTCTGCGGAATCTAAGTCTTCAAGCAGTTCACGATTTACCTCAACTGGAAGATGGATCACTCTGTCTTTTAGTGCCTTACCTTCATCTGTGAGATAAATACGAAATGAACGACGACTTTCTGGGTCGGGTTTGCGCTCAACCAAACCAAGCGTTTCAAGTTTATCGAGCGTACGAGTTGTCGTTGAGCTTTCCACTTTAGACATTTGCGCGATCTCTCGCTGTGTCACCCCTTCTTTTTCCCACAAACACATTAATGTAGGCCACAAAGCTAAGGTAAGACCATTGTCTTTAAGGCGTTTGTCGAACTCTTTAGATGCGTGGTTTGCTACCACATTCAAAAGCCAGCCAAAACTTGTTTGACGATTAAACTCGCTTTCCATTTTTACTTCCATTTTCGTCGTTTGACTATCAATACAGTTACATATTTGATGTAGCAACTATTGTCATCGTAACCAAAATTGCAAAGATTAGCACTACTAGCGCTTTGATTTGACTCGATAGTACGGGTACGGATTGGTTGAAGTCCAGTGATTGATAACCTGTGATCATGGCTTTTAATAAACCTTTACCGAAGATCTTGTAGATCACAATTGCTCCTACGTGAGTCGCAATTATGATGGGGAGCAGGTCGGCAAGTAGGATATGTACTTCGTCAGAGATCTCATAGAGAGCATCTGGAATGATAAGCCCGTATGCCTCCAGTCCATCAAATAGCCCTGCTAACATCATTCCGGTCAAACACTGCACTAATAGCGTGGTTAGCATAGTGATGACCATAAGTGCGCCAAGGGGATTATGACCAATATAGGATGTGCTTTTACCCAGCGTATATCTGACGATGTTTAACGGATTACGGACAAACTGCGAAAAGCGACTCGTCTCACTACCAACCAATCCCCACAGTATTCGCCAAACAATTAATGTGAATAGCGCCAATCCAAGTTGAACATGTGGACCATTCGAAGTTATCCCTGTTGCCATTAATCCGAAGAAAATCAGTGCTTGAGCCCAGTGGTAAAGTCTTGTTGATAGGTCCCAGATCTTAATTTTTCTCATTGTGTTTTTCTCATTGTGTTTGGAAAGTGAAATTAATTTACACAACAATAGTTGCGTACGCAACTGTTGTTGTGTAAATTAAATGGCGTGAGCAATCGCACTAATCAAAAACAGAGAATCAAACGCTAGGAGGATTTATGTCGAAATCGATAACTGAACGTACAGTTGGGAACAAAGCAATGAAAACAATGATCACCTTGTTAGCCGTGTTTGGGATTACACACACGAGTCTGGCTCAAGCTCATGAAGAGATGATAGCGGCTAGGCAAAATGCTTTCTCTAACATCGAAAACCAAACGAAAGTCGTGAGTAAGCAAGTTAAAAAGTCAGACATTGATTGGCAGGCCATGCTGGCAGCAAGCGAACAGTTGACGGTTGATAGCACCATGTTATCAAACGCATTCGAGACGGGCTCCCAAGAGGGAAGTAAAGCGAAAGCGTCGGTGTGGAGTAAGCCGGAAAAATTCAATCGACTCCTAGCCGAAATGCAACAAGGCTATAAGCAAGTCGCTGAAGGTGTGGACAAACAGTCGATAGACGAAGTGAAGCGTGGTCTGAAAGTCGCAGAATCAACCTGTAAAAGCTGCCACCGAAGCTACCGTTCTCGCTGGTAATCCAAAACTTATAACAAAAAGAAAGAGAGTAAAGTCATACTCGCTCTAGCTAGTCGACGCCCACTCTGCGGCAAGTCGCTACCAACGGACAGAATTCACACTTGGGTTTGGTCAGACAAAACTGCTGGCCATGCTCAACCATGAGTCCATGATAATAAGCGTAGGTCTTAGTTTCTGGCTGTATCGCTTGTTGCATCTGATTGCGAAAGGTCTCATAGCTTTTTGGTACTTGGTGACCAAAGCGAGAAAATATCCTGCGAGCATAGGCATCAATAACAAACGAAGGCTTGCCAATCGCATAGGTAAGTATGACATCCGCAGTTTCGCCGCCGACACCGTTGATACTCAGTAACTCAGGTCTAAGCTGCTCAACAGAACATTGTCGGACTTTTTCAATTTGATACTCATAGTTTGCAAACCACTGCGTCACTGCTTTGATTTTTTTCGCCTTTTGATTGTAGTAGCCGCTAGAGCGAATTTTTTGAGCGAGCAGGGTAAGCTCCATCTCTTCGATAGCTAGTGGGGACAAGTCTTCTTGTAAATTATCCAATGCTTTTTGTGCGTTTTGCCAATTAGTGTTTTGTACCAGAATCGATCCCAGCATCACCTCATAATGGTCATCGCTTGGCCACCAATCAAACCGTCCATAATGGCTCTCCAGTGTTGAAAATAGCGCTACAATTAGACTCCGTTCATCAATTGTTAGCGTTTGAGAGCTTCTCATAGTCATGACCTAGATTAAGCGTTCGCGCAGCTGGTTTGGTGATTGACCATTCCAAGTCGTATAGGCGCGAATAAAAGAGTTACTCTCTTGGAATCCAAGCAAAAACGAAATCTCACTTACGGGTAGGTCAGACTTGGTGAGGTAGTCTTGAGCAAGGCTTTGACGCACTTCTTGCAATACATCTTGATAGCTCTGCGCTTCTGTTGACAGCTTACGTTGCAGCGTACGTTTGCTCATCGCCAGCTCGCGTGCGACAAAGTCGATGCTGCTCTGTCCTTGAGGCAAGGCGTCAAGCAAGACCGATTTCACTCGATCAGTGAGTTGTTTTTCTCCAACTATCTCATTTAACTGCTTCTGAAGTTCATTCTCAAAGCAGTTAAGCATGACTTGATTGCTCGTGAGAAAAGGGGTGTTCGCATCTTTAGCCGAGAATCGAATCCGCGTCGAGTCACCTTTGGTAATTGAGCAGCCGAAATAGGACTCATAGGCAGCGATGTCGCTAGGTAGCGCAGGCAACTCCACCTCTAGCGGCTTTACGTGCTGACGAGTGGCAAGACGTGTTAGCTGGGTAAAGAAGATAAGCTCTGACAGGTTTAAGCAGAGCGGTAGCGGCTCTTCGTATCCGTAACAGCTGATCTCTAAATCGGTAAAATCTGTGGTGCTCTTGATATCGAGTAGCATTGGGCCGATCAATGGCTTGTATTCCTGTAAGCGCTTGGCAGCAGCGTTGAGGTTTGGTGTACAGATAGCCGCGTATATTGGCACATCAAAGAACTCTAAGCTCATTACTTTTGCAAACTCTAGAGGCATCTCTTTACCGTGTGCTGCGAGATCGACGCCGCGCCACAACTGAAAGTATTGAGAAGGAGAGAGCTGGATTTTTTCTTGCGAGAACAATCCTTTGGGAAGTCCTGCGTAAGCGAGTACTTCCTCAATGTTAAGTCCAAGATCACTGAACAACAGTTTCCAGTTTGGTGGGATAACAAATTTGTTAGCTCTTCTCATCTCAATGCTTCTACCTTGTCGAATAACAGAAGTTTACCTAATAGTGAAAGGTTACTTGGCGGTTTTTTCCATCGCTTGGCGAGAGATCTTAAGTACCATCTTACGAGGAAGGAATGGAACAATCCAATTCAACATGAACTTCAATCCAGACTCATTAAAAGCAACCAGTTCGCCTTTCTCCATTGCTTGATAGCCGCACTCAGCAACCGACTTTGGCGTTTTAGCCTTATCGAAGATCTCAACACCCTGAAGGTCAGCAGCAGCCACAAAGCCGGTCGCCACGGCACCCGGACACAGAGCCGTAACCGTGATGTTGTGATTCTTCACTTCTTCCGCGACAGCTTGACTGAACGACGTCACATAAGCCTTGGTTGCGTAATAGACCGCTTGTAGGGGACCAGGCATAAATGAGGCAGTAGATGACACGTTAAGAATTTTACCTCTGTTTCGCTCGACCATCCCGGTTAGGTAAAGATGCGTCAAGTTCGTCAATGTCACCATGTTGACCTGCATCATTGCTTGTTCATCCTCAAGAGAGCGCTCGTGGAAGTTACCATGTCCACCGAAGCCCGCGTTGTTGATGAGTGTATCGATTTGTAGCCCTGCAGCCTCAGTTTGCTCGAAGAGTTGCTGCGCTGACTCAGGCTTTGAGAGATCCGAAGGAAGCACGGTTACAGTAACGTTGAACTCGTTTTCGAGTTCTTGCTTGAGCTCTTCAAGTTTAGCTTGTGAGCGCGCCACAAGAACCAAATTACCACCTTTTTGAGCATGAATTTTCGCCAGTTCTAGTCCAATGCCACTTGATGCGCCGGTAATAAGTGCTGTATTTGCCATGATGATACTCTCCGAGTGAGGTTGTAGGTACGTGTTGTTATTTGATGAGGAGAGTATAGATAATCAAATAGCGCCAAGAGACATCCGATCGTGCCAAGATGAATTCCGATCGCGCCAACTTATCAGAAAACGAACGCTTGGATACTGTTGAATGGTTAAGTGGCTAATATTACTTGATATTACTACTATGGATTTGCAATATGGTTGGAGAATCTGGTAACTGAACTCATCGGATAGCGCCATCTATCGTGCAGCAAAGTGGTGAATAGGGACGAACAGGTTTGAAAATACTCTTAATGACAATAGGCTCTCGCGGTGATGTTGAGCCATACATCGCGCTTGGCAAGGCGCTAACGCAAAGAGGCCACTATATTGATCTTTGCGCGGCGCAGCGTTTTAAAGGCTTAGTTGAGGCGCACGGGCTTTCTCATAAACCACTTTCCGATGACTTATTCAAGCTGGTGGAAGGAGGGACGTTTGAGAAGATGGGGAGTCTTGTGAGTGGTGTTAAAACTGCGCTGCGTTTGATGAAATTAGCAAAACCTATCAATCGCCAATTGATAGTCGATAGTATTCAAGCCGGTCTTGAATCAGAGCCAGAACTTGTCATCTATCACCCCAAGTGCCTAGCTGCGGTCTCGATTGCCGAGAAGTTTGGCGTACCGGCTGTCGTGTTAGCGCTTCAACCTATGATAGTGAAGACGCGCTCGTTTCCTCCAGCAGGCATACCAAACCTAGGGCCAATAATAAATCGCCTTAGCTACCACTTAATTAATCTTGGTTATCGTCAATATCTTTCAGACCTAAATGCCCAAAGAGAGGCGTTATTGGACCTACCGCCATTAGAAAAAGACAAAGGGATACTCAGCCACAGTGATGGTCGACCTGTCTCTGTCTTGCATGCGTTTAGCGAGCACCTTGTACCTCGTCCCCTTGATTGGCCCAATCACAGTGCGATAACAGGCTACTGCCAACTCACCGCTGATAATGAAACATACCAACCACCTCAATCCCTGACTGATTTTTTGGCCATTGACAAGCCGACTGTTTATATTGGTTTTGGAAGTATGTCTGGGAAGGATCCTGAACGGACGACCCAGATTATCATTGAAGCGGTGCAAAAAGCGGGTGTACGAGCGATAATCGCGACAGGTTGGGGAGGGCTAAAAGCTGGCAGTTTGCCAAGCAACATTCTCAATGTGGACTCGGTAGCCCATAGTTGGTTATTCCCACAAGTCACAGCTGTGGTACACCATGGTGGGGCGGGAACCACCGCTGCTGGTCTAATGGCTGGTAAACCGACGCTTATTTGCCCATTCTTTGCTGATCAACCTTTTTGGGGGGCTGAAGTGGCTCGTAAAGAGCTTGGCCCCACGCCAATCAAACAAAGTGCACTCACCGCCGATAAACTTGCCTGCGCACTCCGTCAATTAGTTGAAGATGAGCGCTTTAAAGAGAATGCACAACTGCTATCGATTGCATTGCGCAGTGAAAATGGTGCGGACAACGCAATCGAATGGATGAAACAAGAGGGCGTCATTAGCGTTTAGCGATGAGCCACTCCTCCAGGCATCTCTTTGCCTCTGATTGTCGTGTCTTCGGGTGCAATAGGTAATACCCGTTGCCAGACTTGACGGTATTTGGACTGAGTTGGGCTAATCGACCGATTGCAAGGTCCTGTTGTGCGAGGGTCGTATCACCAATTGCAATACCAAAACCCTGTAAAGCCGCGTTCATGGCTTGATCAAGCGTAGCGAAGTGTTGGTTGTTGTGGCTGCTCAGCCCACGGTGACCCGTTTGTTCAAGCCATAGTTTCCAGTCACTCTGCTGAGGGTTGGCATGAAGCCAAGTGTAGTCTTTGAGTGCTTCGACTGGTTGTTGATTTAGCTCTATCGCCGGAATTTTGTCGGGGCGACAGATTGGCGCGAGTGTTTCTTCAAACAAACATTGGCTATGAAGCCGATGATTCGTATTTTCCTTTCCATAAACGATGACCATATCAAACGAATCAAAGTTAGGCTCTAGGGCGTGCTTGATCGTTGATGTCAGCTCTACATCAATATCAGGATACTGTTGCTGAAAGTCCATCAATCTTGGTAGTAGCCATGATGTGATGCAACTTGGGGCATTTAGCCTGATCTTCGACCCTCCTCCAGAGACCTTTTCTAGTGCTGAATGAAGTTGATTGAGCGACTCTTCAATAAGAGGTGAAAGTTGCTCACCTTTTGGCGTAAGCGATAGTCCTCTTGCATGGCGATAGAAGAGTTCTGTACCTAAATGCTGTTCCAACGATTGAATCTGTCGACTAATCGCCCCTTGTGTCAGGTTGAGCTCACTTGCTGCATGGGTGAAGTTGAGATGAGAGGCGGTAGCAAGAAACGCCTGCATTGATTTGATGGAGGGCAACGTTTTTTTCATTTAATTAAGCCATGCAATAAATTCATGGCTAGTATGTGTATATTTCGTTTCTTAAATCAAGCGTCATTTGATTAAATAGCCCAATAAAGTGAATTGAAAGTCAAATATTGCAGTTAATAGTGCAATTGTAAGCTGATTTGACTTATAACTATAAAACGGAAAAGCAGTACTTTGAGTGAGTTTATCGCAGGGCTTGTGCCTCAAGCCGTAAAAAAATTAATACCTTACCAGTCAGCAAGGCGTATCGGAGGAAGTGGTCGTGTTTGGCTAAATGCCAATGAACTTGAACACCCAGTGCAAAACGATAGTGCTGATATGGAGTTGAATCGCTATCCAGACTTTCTACCTCAGGATATAGCGAAAGCGTACCAGCGCTATGCACGCACCTCTGCCGATGTCGTCGCTGTACGCGGTGCCGATGAAGCGATAGATCTGTTGATCAGAACCTTTTGTCAGCCAGGAAAGGACAGTATTGTCATCTGTTCTCCAACTTATGCTATGTACGAGTTTTGTGCTGAGTCTCTTGCAATTGAAGTGCGGGATGTACCTCTTAAGCCATGCTTTAACTTGGATGTAGACAAGGTGGTCGAGGAAGCGAAGCATGCCAACATGGTCTTTTTGTGCTCACCGAACAATCCGACCGGCAATGTGATTCCACGTGGAGATATCATCTCAGTACTTGAAGGGACAAAACAGTCTTCACTAGTTGTGGTTGATGAGGCGTACATAGAATTTGAGTTGGGGGCTTCAACAGCGGATCTGATAGAGCAGTTCCCACATTTGGTCGTCATTCGTACATTGTCGAAAGCGTTCGGATTAGCGGCGGTTCGCTGTGGCTTTATTGTCGCAAGTGGTGCGGTGATGGAGTATGTAAACAAGCTCATTCCACCTTATCCAATGCCGGATTGTTCTTCCAAGATTGTCCTCAAATCGCTTTCTGCGTGGGGACTTGAACAGGTCAAACAGGTCACTGAGGAGCTTATCGCAACGCGTGATTGGTTCAGTCTAGAACTGGCGAAACTCGATATTGTGTCTGAAGTGTATCCGTCATCAACCAATTTTGTTCTGGTGAAGGCGCGCGCGGGCGTTGATTTGTTTGATGTGATGAAAAATAAAGGCATCGTCACTCGAAACCAGACTCACGAACCTGCTTTGCAGCAGTGTGTAAGAATTACCATTGGCTCTAAAGCAAGCATGCTTGAAGTCATTGACGTATTAACAACCTATTCAGAAGAGCAGTGTGTAGAGCTGTCATAAAAGGGATTTACCAATGAAGAAAATTATTACTAGCATCGTTTGCATATCAGCACTATTCATGGGCTCGGTACAGGCTAAAGAGGTCAGGCTGGCTTCAGATTTTACCTATCCACCTTTTAACTATAAAGACAGCCAAGGAACGCCAGTAGGGTTCGATATTGAGATCGCCGACGCCTTGTGTGCTCAAGCTGAGCTTGATTGTGTTTGGGTCACGCAGAGCTGGGACTCTTTGATCCCGAGTCTGCTATCTCGTAAGTCTGACGTGATTATGGCATCCATGCGAATCACAGAAGAGCGTAAGAAGAGAGTGTTATTTACCAACAAGTACTATCAAACACCTGCTCGCTTTGTCGCCGCAAAAAGCGCGACTTTTGAAATGGATAAAGAAGGTCTGAAAGGGAAGACGATTGGTGTCCAACAAGGCACTATCCATGATACTTATGTGACCGACCACTTTGGCTCTATCGCGACAATCAAACGTTATAACGGTCAGGATGAGGTTTACCTTGATCTTCAGAATGGTCGCTTAGATGTAACATTCGGGAACTCTGATCAATTGGCTCTGGCACTATTAGATAAGCCTGAAGGTGCTAATTTCGAATTTAAAGGTAAGGCAGTGACTGATAAAGCTTACATTGGTGAAGGAACGGCGCTGGCGTTAAGACTGCAAGACAAGAAACTCGCCGCTCAATTCAACCGAGCCATTAAAGATATCCGTAGTAACGGAACCTATGACAAGATTGCGGCAAAGTACTTCAATTTTGATATTTATGGTGCGGAATAAGCGCGCACTAAAAAGGAGAGCGATAAGCTCTCCTTTTTCATATATGAAGTAACCTTAACCGCAGCTTGATTAAGGGCGTTCGCCTGCGACTAAACGCTCTTCAATATCAGCAATCACTTCGGGCAGATCGGCAATAGTATCAATCAAGTAGTGCGGGGCTGCTTTACCCAGTTTAACACGAGCACGTTCGCGTGCTGCGTCGAGAGTTTCTGCATCAGCGGCTTGATATTCTTCAAACGTTAGTCCGGCCTCGTTACCCGATAGCAATAGACCCACAGTCCACATTCCTGCGTTGTGACCCTCTTCGATACCAGGAGCCGCATCATCAACTTTGACGCACGCGCCGACGCTTGTAACACTCAGTTCAATGGCATTTTTCAGTGCCATGAATGGTGCCGGGCGACCGCCTTGTGGCAGATCGTCTGTCGCTACTACGTAATCAGGTTGGTAGCCGTAATCGGCCGCAACAGGAACAAGAACGTCCATGACTTCACGCGGATAACCTGAACATGAGCCGATTTTAATGCCTTTCTGTTTTAGGTTATTCACGACCTCGACAGCATTTAGAATTGGCGCTGCGTGATCTGCGACTTTCGCTTTCTGCAGAGGCATAAATGCCGCGTAAATGGCATCAATGTCCGCATCGTCCATCTCTTTGCCAAACTGAGCTACCCAACGTGCTTTCACGGCTGGGATCTGACCAACGGCTTTGATGTGGTCCCATTTACCGATACCCATTGGTTCACGGGCTTCTTCTAATGAAATGTCGAAGTCGAAGCCTTGCTTAAACGCAGAGACAAAGATGCTCGTCGGTGCGAATGAACCAAAGTCAACAATGGTGCCAGCCCAGTCAAAAACAACAGCTTGGATAGGGGATGGTTGAGTCATAGTGGTATTCCTTATTTTCTAACTTATTGTTTAGTGACAAACATGAGCAATGGCGTGCTCAAAGATATCGAGAGCTTTGGTGAGCTCTTCTCGGGTGATAATTAAAGGTGGACTTAGCTGAATGACGTTTCCTTGGGAAACCTTAAAGCTCAGTCCTTGATTCAAGCACTGGTATAACACCTGCTCCGCTTCATCGTAAGCACGCTCTTTGGTGATATGGTTTGTCACCAACTCAACACCCCACAACAAGCCAATACCGCGCACATCACCAATGATTGAGTATTTGTCTTTCATCTGTTGCAGACGCGCTCTCACAAACTCGCTGTCTTCACGTGTTTTTTCGAGTAGCTTTTCTTGTTCGATGGTTTCCATCGTTGCCAGCGCAGCTGCGCACCCTAGAGCGCTTTTTTCGTGGGTATAGTGACCGAGCGAGATCTCGGCAGCAGTGTTGTACTTGTCTTTAGTAACCATGGCAGCGATAGGGACTAAGCCACCACCGAAACCTTTACCGATACATAAAATATCTGGCTCAATGTCGAATGCTTGATAGGTGAACCATTCGCCGCTTCGCCCCATGCCATTGGGAATGTCATCGATGATCAGCATGACGTTGTGTTTGTCGCAGATTTCACGAATGCGCTGCCAGTAGGCTTTACTTGGTACCTGGACATCGGTATTGCGAACGCCTTCTGCGATAAATGCGCCGATACCGCCCTCTTTTTCAATGACATACTCTAGGTAGTCGGCGTAGTGGACGTCGCTACCGTCTTGAGAAGGGAACGCGCCTCGGTATGAAACTGCTGGTGGTATGCGTTCGACACCTGCCATTAGAGGTCCCATACCTTCGCGGAAGCACGCTTCGCCCCCGACAGAAATCGCGTCAAGAGAAGCGCCGTGGAATGAATCCCAGAGTGAAACAACCTTGTAATTGCCAGTGATGTAGCGAGCAAGCTTAAGCGCCATTCCTACGACGGATGTACCGCCTGGCGCAAACAAAACTCGGTTTAAATCACCACCGCAGATTTCAGTCAGTTTTTCAGCGCATTGCACTGCTGTTTCATTGGTAAAACGGCGTGGCGAAAATGGTAATGAGTGCATCTGCTCAGTGATTCGTTTGATCACATGAGGGTGCGCATAGCCCAGTTGATGCACGTTATTACCATGAAAATCCATATAACGCTTGCCACGCGTGTCCTGAATGTAGATGCCTTCGGCGGCTTCCAGAGAATCAAGACATGGCGTAGACATAGATTGATGTAAAAATACGTCAGCATCGCGTTTAAGTAGCGTTTGTGTCGCCTCGTCTTGAATCTTGTTGTTCCATTCTTGGCGAGCAGGGGTGTTGTTCACATCCCCTTCGCTGCGAAGGTGAGTCGCTGTGCTCGACATTATGAAAGCTCCCAATACATAGCGTTTTTAATGGCACCGATTAGGCGTTCAATGTCTGCTGGGTGAACATCACCAATGTTACCTATGCGGAAACAGTCAGCATTTGAGACTTTACCTGGGTAGATAACAAAGCCTTGAGCCTTCAATCGGTCATAGAACTCTTTGAATTGATAGTCGCTATGCTCTGGTGAGTAGAACGATGTGATGATAGGTGAGTGCAGATCATCATTTAGCAAGGTACGGAAACCCAAAGAGCGCATTCCTTGTACTAAGGTTGTTTGATTGGTTTTATAGCGCTGGTGACGAGCACTAATGCCGCCTTCTAGCTCTAGTTCAATCAAGGCTTGATAGAACGCTCGTACTGTATGAGTAGGAGACGTGAAACGCCACTTACCATGGTTAGCTTGCATGCAGTGCCATTGGTCATATAGGTCAAGACTTAGTGAACGTGCGCGGCCTTTGCATTTTTCTAACTCAGACTGTTTAGCAACCACAAAACCAAAGCCTGGGACACCTTGAATACATTTGTTGGCAGAGCTGATCATAAAGTCGATGCCCAGATCGCCAATATCCATAGGAATACCACCGAAGCTCGACATCGCATCGAGAATCACGGTTTTGTCATATTCTTTTGCTAGCGTGGCGACTGCTTCAATTGGATTGAGCATGCCTGTCGTCGTTTCGCAGTGAACAATCGCGACGTGAGTGATAGAGGCATCTTGCTCTAGTGCGGTTTTTACCTGATCTAGGCTTGGTTGGCTTACCTCACCAGGGGCAACAACATGAGTAGCAATGTTTAAGTAGTCGGCAATTTGTGCGATACGCGCACCGTAGGCGCCATTATCGACCACGAGTAGTTTGTCATTCGGACCAATAGAGCTGCCAATCGTTGCTTCAACAGAAGCAGTACCGCTACCTTGCATGAGCACACTTGTATAGCCTTCGTGCTCAGTTGCTAGCTTTGTTAATTTGGCACGAATCACTTCGACGATCTCTTTGTTGTAATCGTCATCCCAAGTACACCAGTCTTTCAACATTGCCTGACGTACGGTTTCGGAAGTCGATAATGGACCGGGCGTAAGCAACAAGTATTCGTTTTTCATTTTGCGTCTCGTTTGTTTTGGACTATACCAATTGTTGTAATCACTCTAGCAACCAAATTTTGTAAACGCAAAGGGCGGAATCCAACTTTCACAAAAGTTTCATAACTGCACTTTGAGCGTTAAACTAGTCGGTAAAGTCGATTTTATTTAGTAAAACTGCCATTTTTTGTTCATTTAATCGTCATATAACAAAACTAAGGTGGGCTCTATCAACTGGTACAGACCAAATTTAACTGGAGACGAAGATGAAAAACCGTTTGATGAAGGGAACACTGGCGACACTGGTTTCTCTACTAGCCACTAATGCACTAGCAGCGACAGAAGTAACCGTGTATACCGCTTTCGAGACTGACATTCTTGCTAAATACAAGAACGCGTTTGAGAAAGAAAACCCAGACATCAAGATCAAATGGGTTCGTGATTCGACAGGTATCATGACGGCGAAACTTCTCGCGGAGAAAAACAATCCTCACGCGGAAGTTGTATGGGGTTTGGCAGGCTCATCGATGGCTCTGCTTAAGGAAGAAGGCATTCTTAAGCCATATACACCAACAGGCTTAGAAAACTTGAATGAGAGCCTTAACGATCCTCAGACGAATCAAGCTTGGTTTGGTAACGACGCGTTCTTCAATGCTATCTGTTTCAACGAAGCAGTGGCGAAACAGCTTAACCTGCCGAAACCACAGTCATGGGAAGATTTGACTAAGCCGGTTTATCAAGGTCATATCGCTATGCCAAACCCAGCGTCTTCGGGCACGGGTTACATGCAAGTATCGGCGTGGCTGCAGAACATGGGTGAAGATCAAGCTTGGAACTATATGAAAAAGCTAGATAACAACATTGCACATTACACGCACTCTGGCTCGAAGCCATGTGTTCAGGCGGGTATGGGAGAAGTCGCTATCGGCATCTCAATGGCTGTGCGCGGTGCTAAGCTCATCAACCAAGGTGCGCCACTCGCGGTTATCACGCCAAAAGGCATCGGTTGGGAGTCTGAAGCAGTCGGTTTGGTTAAAGAGTCTGATGCCGCTAAGCGAGTGGTTGACTGGTCAATCTCCAAGGCAGCAAACGAGCTCTATGTTGAGTCTTATCCAGTGGTTGCTCATAAGGCGGTAACGGGCAATGTGTCAAACTACCCAGAGGTAGAAGGTGCTATGGCTGACATGGACTTTAGCAAAATGGGTGCAGATCGCGCTGAAGTGCTAAAAACATGGTCTCAAAAATTTGACGGTAAGTCGGAGCCACGATCGTAGTCAATGATGGCTGACTGCTGCATACATCAGTTACGCATTAACTGATGATGTATTAAAGAAGGGAAGTTCTTAGGATCTTCCCTTCGTTGTTTTTAGAAAACAGAGATACCATCATCGCGAAAATTGTCGATTGCAATCTACCTGCTACAAAACTGTCATCCCGATGAAACAAACCAGATTTACATTTGGTATATACCATTGGAGAGACGATGATGACAGTATCCAACCCTTATCTAGATATTAAAAATGTGGTGAAACAGTTCGGTCAGTTCACGGCATTAAAACAGATTTCCCTCGCCATCAACAAGGGCGAGTTCGTTTGCTTTCTTGGACCATCTGGTTGTGGCAAAACCACATTACTTCGCGCCATTGCGGGCTTGGATTTACCAACTACGGGTGAAATCCATCAAGCAGACAAAGACATTACTTTTCTTCCACCAGAAAAACGCGACTTTGGCATTGTATTTCAATCTTATGCACTATTTCCTAACTTAACGGTTCAAGAGAACATCGCCATAGGTTTAAAGAACCAAGGTATGTCGAATAAAGAGGCGTTAGAGAAAGTAGAGCACTGGCTAGAAATGATTGGTCTACCAACGTCTGGCAATAAGTACCCTAACCAGCTTTCTGGCGGTCAGCAGCAGCGTGTTGCGCTAGCACGCGCGTTGGCGCTGTCTCCGGGTCTGCTTCTGCTCGATGAACCTTTGTCAGCCCTTGATGCGAAAGTACGTACTCACCTGCGTGAAGAGATCTGCCAAATGCAGCGAAAGCTTGGCATCACTACCATCATGGTAACGCATGATCAGGAAGAGGCTTTATCCATGGCTGACCGTATTGTGGTGATGAACCATGGCGTGATTGAGCAAGTAGGCACGCCGCAAGAAGTGTATGAGAAGCCGGCAACGCGTTTCGTTGCTGATTTTGTTGGCAGCATGAACTTTATCGAAGCTTCAGTAGCGTCAACGACGAGTCTGCGCATCGCGGAAAGTATGCTGTCATTACCGACTTTGGAAAACATGACGTTAGAGCAAGGAGATATCTTTGACCTTGCTGTCCGTCCTGAGAGCCTGAAGTTTGTCGAGCATGCTGCCAATGCGATTCCAGTAAAAGTACTGGCAAAAGAGTTTCAAGGCGCGTTCTATCGCGTCGAGGTGATGATGCAGCACGCGCCAACTGCCGCACCTATTTACATTGACGTACCCGTCAAACATGCCAACGAGCTTCAACTTCGTCGAAACGATATTCGTTACGTCGAGTTTTCTGAGTGCGGATTGCTTGGCTATCGCCGAGAAAAAAGTCAGCTAAAAGCCGCGGCGTAGGGAAGGGTCAATGCAAGTTACTTCAACTCTAAATTCTGGTGGCACAATGAAACAACGTCTGGCGTTACTCACCACTCAAAAAGTCAGTGCTAAGTTTAGTAAAGACAATATGGTACTTTTTGGACTGCTAACGTTTCTATTTGTCGCGATGACACTGTTTATCTTGATGCCCTTGTGGGCAATGATGAAAAAGAGTGTGCAGAACAGTGCCGGTGAGTTCGTTGGTCTTGAGAATTTCGCTACCTATTTTGCCACCGACAGTCTGTGGTATTCACTAAGTAATACGATGACGCTCGGGCTTATTGTCACTGTGGTGGTTGGCTTTTTAGCATTCGGTTACGCTTATGCGTTGACTCGCTCGTGTATGCCATTGAAAGGTCTGTTTAACTTGATGGGGACGGCACCAATCTTAGCGCCGTCGCTACTCCCAGCGATTAGTTTGATCTTCTTGTTTGGTAATCAAGGTGTGGCGAAAGAACTACTGCAAGGACACTCTGTTTATGGCTTGATTGGTGTTTCACTGGGTCTAATATTTTGGACCTTTCCCCATGCCTTGATGATTTTAACTACGTCACTGCGCACCTCAGATGCTCGCCTATACGAAGCGGCACGTGCACTAAAAACATCGCCGGCTAAAACTTTCTTCACCGTTACTTTACCTGCGGCTAAGTATGGATTGATCAGCACACTCATCGTCGTGTTTACTCTGGTGGTTTGTGATTTTGGTGTACCTAAAGTGATTGGTGGCAGCTACAACGTGTTAGCGACCGATATATTCAAGCAAGTCGTTGGTCAGCAGAATTTTTCTATGGGGGCGGTAACCAGTATCTTGTTGCTTCTTCCGGCTGTTCTGGCGTTTACTGTTGACCGCTGGGTACAGAAAAAACAGAAGAGCATGCTAGATAGTCGCTCCGTGCCCTATCAGCCATCTCCCAATAAACTGCGTGACTCCCTTTGCTTTGCCTATTGTCTGTTGGTTTCTCTGGCGGTGTTAGCTGTGCTTGGCATGGCAGTGTATGGCTCACTGGTTACTTTCTGGCCTTGGAACAAAGCCCTCACGCTCAATAACTATAACTTCGCCGAGATGAGTACCTATGGCTGGAGCCCGTACTTTAATTCGCTGAAACTGGCGACATGGACAGCCATCATAGGCTCAGTGGTTATCTTTATCGGTGCTTACTGTATTGAGAAAGGGCGTGCGTTTGGTCCGGTTCGTCAAGCGATGCAGATGATGAGCGTGATTCCAATGGCCGTTCCTGGGTTGGTACTGGGTTTGGGTTACATCTTCTACTTTAATGACGCTAACAACCCCCTCGGTGTGTTGTATGGCACCATGGCATTCTTGGTTATTAATACCGTTGTGCATTATTACACGGTGGGACATATGACGGCGTTGACGGCACTCAAGCAGCTACCTTCAGAAATTGAGGCGACGGCTGCGTCGGTTAAGCTGCCGCAATATAAGCTGTTTTTTAAAGTTTCTTTGCCATGCTGTTTGCCGGCTGTGTTAGATATCGCGATATATCTATTTATCAATGCTTTAACAACCACGTCTGCGGTAGTATTCTTGTATTCAACAAACACGATCCCAGCGTCTGTCGCGGTGCTTAACATGGATGATGCCGGTCAGACGGGCAGTGCAGCGGCAATGGCGGTAATGATCATGCTCTCGGCAGCCGTTGCCAAACTGGTTCACATGGTTGTTGGAAAGCTATTTGAAGGCAAAACTCAAGCTTGGCGTAAACGCTAATAGACGAGATATTTCGATTAATAATCGTGTTGGATAACGATTGAATTAAGGATGCCAAGTGCAATACGTAAAAATAAAAGACGCCATTGTTGAGCAAATTGAATCGGGCATGCTTGCTCCGAGGCAAAAATTGCCAGCAGAACGCAAGCTTGCTGAGTCGTTTGATACCACTCGTGTCACGCTTCGTGAGGCACTGTCACTGCTTGAAGCAGAAGGACGCATTTATCGAGAAGATCGTCGTGGCTGGTTTATTTCTCCAGAACCGCTGCGTTATGACCCAACGCAGACCCTTAACTTTACTAATATGGCGATTTCTCAGAATCGACAGCCACGTACTGAGCTCATTGCAGCAAAAGGGATACTGACAACGAAACAGGCGGCCCAGCTTTTGGAATTACCACCGTTTTCAGATATTTATCGAGTAGATCGCGTGCGTTACCTTGAAGAGCGCCCAGTCGTTTATGTGACCAACTTCATTCGAACTGAAAAGTTTCCAGACCTCCTAGATGTAGATATGGCTGGTGCTTCATTGACGGATATCTATCGGGAGAAATACGGAGTTGTCTACGATAGGGTGAAGTACCGAGTCACCACAACCTCACTGCTGGGCGAGGTGGCACAAGCACTACGTGCAACTTCAGGTACTCCGGCAATGATGGTCGAGCGTATTAATTACAATCAGCATGGCGAGCTTATTGATTGTGATATTGAATATTGGCGCCACGATGCTATCAGTATCGAGTCCATCGCTCAGCTTGAAAGATAGGTTTTCATACACTTCTTTTGATTTATCTTCTTACCAGCCGACACCCAAGTGGTGTCGGTTGTTTTTTATCGGATCTTGTTGTGACACTCTACGCTGCTCTTCTTGTTATCTTTTCGGCGCTACTTCATGCGGGTTGGAACATTCTTGGTAAGTCTAATAATGGCTCAGGCTACTCGTTCACTTTAGGCGCTTCTCTTTCACAGTTCTTGCTGCTCTCTCCGTTTATTGTCTGGTGTTTCATTCAGGTTGGAATCAGCAATATCTCTGCACATTTTTGGTGGTTGCTTGGGATCAGCGCTGTTGGTCAGGTTATCTACTTGGTTGGGCTGCTCAGAGCTTATAAGAATGGGGACATAGGCGTTATTTACCCAATCGCTCGCGCTTTGCCTGTGTTAATGGTTGGGTTGGGGGCTTGGGCACTAGGGCAATCGTTAGACCTCACCGCTTGGTTTGGTTTCGCTATTTTGACGCTAGGTTGTTTGCTAGTGCCATTGAAAACACTTAAAGGCTTGAGCGTGAGTGCCTATGCCAATCGCGGAGTCTTTTGGGCGTTCATCGCGGCTATTGGCACTACGATTTACTCAATTGTCGATAAAGAGGGGATCAATTGGTTGGTGTCTGAGACGACAGCGCTGACGTCGCTCCATATCGCCGTGTTGTATCTGGGATTGCAAACTGCCGGCATCACTTTGATGTTGATCTTGTGGCTAGTCTTTACCAAACAGACTCATGAGATCGCACTCGCTTGGAAGTATCGCTATCATTCGACGGCGGCAGGGCTGATGATGGGGCTAACGTATGGCATCGTATTGTATGCGATGACAATGGTCGAGAATGTGAGTTATGTGGTTGCCCTTCGCCAAGTGAGTATTATTTTTGGCGTTTTTATGGGGATGTGGTTTCTTAAAGAGCCTTGGCTGAATAGTCGCATCCTTGGGGTACTTTTGGTCTGTTCGGGCCTCATTATCGCTTTGGCGTTATAGCAAAGTGGTAAGAGTGACATTGATCCAACCCGTGTTATACCGATGGAAACTAGTGTACACTCTCGCAATAAGTACATGATTAAAATGGAATTGAGTAATAGATGCGATTGGAACACGTGATAGAAATCATCGAACATACTGATTCAGATCTCTTTGAAGATGCGATAGAGCGGTTTAATGCGCATGGCATTGTGACCGACGCTCAACTGCCGTTTTTGGATATCGTGTATCAATCCGCACCAGATGCTTTGTGTCAGAGATTGATGGGGGTAGGGTGTAAAGGTCGCCCTCAAGTCGCCAAAGGGGTGTTGTCGAATGGCTATATTGTATTCAACGCTGAGCTGTTTGATGAAGCTGAAGCGGTTGATAAGCATAAGGCGAGTGCTTTCTCTAATTCATGATGTAATTCATACCGAACTAAAAAAGCCCTTGTATTTTCATACAAGGGCTTTGTTTTTGTTTCGAGATTAGTATTTCTTCAGAATCTCGATGATTGCAGCTTCACTCTCAGCAGCGATAATGGCTTCAACGTCATCATCGTTTTGGAACAGTTCAGCTAACGCCATAATGGTTTGAATGTGGCTGTCTGAATCCATTGCAGCTAGTGTGATTGAGAAGTAAACGTCACCGTTATCTTCTGATTCTAAATCGACACCGTTTTTGAATACTGTTACCTGAAGCGCTGCTTCGTTAACCCCGTCTTCTGGACGAGCGTGTGGCATTGCAATTTTAGGAGCCAGTACGTAGTACGCACCGATTTCTTTATGCTTCTCCTTGATTGCTTCAAGGTAGCTTGCTTCTACTTTACCTTGCTCTAATAGCTTTGAGCAGGTGATGTCGAGTGCAGCGTCGACAGACAAGTTTTCTTCGTTACAGATAACAATGCCGTTATCGCCAATTAGATTAAAAATACTCATTGAACAATCCAACCTAGAATCAGACCAACTACACCGAAGTCGAAGTCAGCAAATGTTGTTGCTTCAAGACCAAGACCACCTAGAACTGGTAGTAGTAGCATCGGTAGGAACGAGATACATAGACCTTGAACAAATGCACCAAGGATTGCACCGCGTAGACCACCCATCGCGTTACCATAAACACCTGCAGCACCACCTACGAAGAAGTGAGGTACAACACCTGCTACGATGATTGTCCAGTCAAAAGCACCTTGGATACCCATAGACACTAGGCCTGCAGCGAATGAAGATAGGAAACCAATCAATACCGCGTTAGGCGCTACTGGGAACACCATAGGACAATCTAGAGCTGGCTTCGCACCTGGTACAAGCTTGTCAGAGATGCCTTTAAATGCTGGAACGATTTCCGCAATCAACATTTTCACACCTTGAAGAACGATGTAAACACCGCCTGCGAATACCAGAGATTGCATGAAGGTAAATACTACCCAGTTCTGACCGCCAGATACGCTTTCTACAAACTCACCGCCAGCGAAGATAGATGCAATCATAAAGAAGATTGCCATTGTTGTTGCAACAGCCACTGGAGTATCACGCAAGAACATTAGGCTCTTAGGTACGTTGATCTCTTCTGTTGACTTTGATGGGTCACCAAATTTGCTGCCCACATAGCCCGCGATTAAGTATGAAAACGTTGAGAAGTGACCCATAGCAAGCTGGTCAGTACCCATTACTTTCACGGTATATTTTTGTGCAAGAGCAGGCATGATTACCATTAGTGAACCAACGATAATAGAACCCATTGCAACTAGTGCTGCACCTTGGATCTCCGCAGTAGACAGGATTACCGCCACCAACATTGACATGAACATGGTGTGGTGACCTGTAAGGAAAATAAACTTCAATGGCGTGAATCGAGCCAAAAGAATATTAACCAAGAATGCGAAAAACATAATTAATGCCATTTCATAACCGAACGCTTCTTGTGCTAAAGCAACAATTGCTTCGTTATTTGGAATAACACCACTTACGCCAAATGCTTCTGTAAATACAGTTGAGAAATTATTTAGTGCGCCAACAAGAGCGCCAGCACCAAAACCTAAAATTAGGAAACCCATTACGGTTTTAATTGTGCCTTTAAGAATAGTCGATACGTCAGCTTTCTGGGCAATTAAGCCCACGAAAGCTATAAGACCTACCATGATTGCGGGCTCTTTTAATAAGCCCAGCATAAACTCGAAGAAATTTTGCATTACATCTTTTCCTTACATGAATTTTTTCAATTGTTCTTCGATAGAAGCTTTATCAAAAATATTCGCAAGGCTAACAATGTTTTCTTTACCAGCGTCAGCTAATTGGTTAGCAACGTCAGTCGCAGCAACCCAAATATCAGCAGTACTTGACGCTGCAGATGATAGATCTTCATGATCAACTTCGGCATCCAGACCAATTTTACCTACTACTTCCTTAACGGCCATTTCCATCATTAGTGAAGTACCAAGACCATTTCCGCATACAACCATAATCTTTTTCATATCATCATTCTCATGTGAGTTTATAGGGGAGGAAGGGTTTTCCTCGCTATTGGATGGTACAAATCATATCCAAACTGACCAAAACAACAATAGACCCACGTCACAAAACCAAATTGACCTTGTGACGTGGATCGCATTAATTTGAGTTAAAGTCCCAAATTAGGGGGCTTTAACTCTTTAGTGTTATGGCCCATTGAGAAGTATAGGAAAGGGGAGAGGTATTTGTAGTTTAAATGGAAGGCTTGTAATTAATATTTTGTGCTATGAATATAATGGCAGTGCAGTAAATGATTATTTACCATAGTCAGTAAGCATCTTTTTGAGCAGCTTGTTAACATCTTTGGTTTTCTTATTTCTCTTAGTAAGTGCACTTAAAGAAGTCGGTAGTTTAGGTTGGTCGTTGTCGGTCTCTTCATCATTGATTTTTTCACGAAGTTTTTGCACGGCAGGACGAAGCATACGAATTTCTTCACCGTCTTCAGTTTCTAATAGAATAACATTTTCAGATTCGACTTGAGTAATGGTTAGCATTCCATATTTTGGAGATAATACTGTCTCTCCAACCATGGAAGATTGAATGGGTGCGGCACGATCGCTGATTTGCCCACCACGTAATTTTGACGCGGTAGTAGAGCGAATATTACCGGTGTTCTCAAATGCGACAATGACGGTATGCGTATTGTAATACTCTACAACGGTAACATAACCATGAGATTTTGTTTCGAACCTAGCGCCTATTTGCATATCGTGTGGCGCATCCATTTTCTTTATTTGCATTTACAATCCAGAGTACAACTTCGCAAGTTCATCCTATTAAGTATACACACTCAAGAATTTTAAAGAAATATTCTAGGTACATGTTGACGCTAAACAGTGTTACTTTTGGTAAAGCCAGCTCTAGATATGGCGAAGTGCAATGCGTGATGGTGCCAGTCCTGTAATGCGCTTAAAGGACCTTGAGAACTGAGATACGCTGGCAAATCCAACATTGACCGCTACCCTCGAAACCGCTTCACCCTTTTGTAACTGCTCCAGTGCAATGTCAGCAATGAGGTTATCTCTTAGCTGTCGAAAAGTGATGCCATGCTGACTCAAGCGTCTTTGCAGTGTGCGCTTACTCACTTCGACAATCTGAGCCGCTCGCTCTAAGTCAAACTTAAGCTCAAGGACATAAGGTCGAAGGGCGCTGTAGGTTTGACTGATGACGTTGTAGTGCATACCGTAGTCTTCTTCATCCTCATCCCTTCGCGCATTTGAGAAGGACGCAGGTTGCGATAGCAGTGCTGATTCAATGATCACACCAGACATCTCACGTGCCTGAATAAACTGAATTTGGCGTGGGAAACACCCAATCACATCACTGCAAGATTGCGATTGAATGTGCACTTGTTTGGGAAGCCACTTTGATTGAGTGATAGCCTGAATGAGTTCGACCATAGTCCATAATGAGAAAACTTCTGACCAAATAAACGCTGAGTCCTCACCTGTGTTTGCTTTGTAGCGCGTGAAGATGAAATTTTCTCCATACGGGCTCAATGATATCTGTGACTGTGGTATTTGAGCTTGAATTAACAGAATAAGATTGCGTACTGCCTGCTCAACAGTTTCGCAATCATTTAGCTCAGCAAGGAGTGCCGGGACAATTTGAGTGCGTAGTACCTGTCGAATGATTGAGGTTCCTTTCTCTTCTCCTAGTTCTTGATAGGTCAATTCTAGCAACCTAAATAGTGCACGTAGTGGCAAGAATGTAGATTCTGTCTGCTGATAATCACTAGGAAGACCAGAAGCCGCGACTATATCACTAACATCAATACCTTGCTGTTTTAAGTGTGACAGAATACTGGTGGCATAATCACTATAAACGACTGGGAACATGAGAGTCTCCTCGAGGTGGTGTGTTAGGTTGTGTGGGTAATATAATTAACCGAGATGTACTTTAGAAATGATAGGTTTGGATAAAGGATATGTGCGAAGTGTATATCTGTGGTTTATCAGAGAGTTATTAGGTGAGAATGGCAATCGCATTCTCACCTGTTTGTCGCCTATGATTTGATAACGGATTTCTCTGGAGCAATTTCACCGTTCATTACCTTCTGGCTCACGCCGTAGTAGCGCACCGTAAATGAGAAATCTTGTCCGTTGGTATCTATGTTGTTGATGGCATTCGAGCCACAGTTAAAAGACACAGTGACCGTGCCGTCGCCATTCGTTACCCAATCGTTTGATGAGATATGGTTAGCCCCAGCAATAAGGTAACGAGACTCATCGTACGGTGTTAATGAGGTAAAGTATTTTGACTCGGGTTCCTCAAAGGTTGTGGTTTGGCACTGCTCCGCGTCAAGCATGACAGAGTTGGTGTAAAGGTTCGCGACATTAACCTCTGGCGATGAACCGCCCCAGCCATTGGCGTTCTCCAAGTTCCACTGATGCAAATCCGTCACCTCTTTAGAGGTGCGAGGGAAGGTATAAGCAAATACTTGTCCCTGTGTTTCGGCTGTGAGGGTAGACGTCCACGCTTCGACTTCTTGATAGTCGTAGTCTTGAACTTCATAAGTACCAAACTTGAGTGTATCTGTTTCGATCTTATCTTGAGCTGTGCGTGCTGCTTCTAGCCCTTTTTCTGTACCTGTACGATAGATGAGAAATGCATAATCTGTTTCAATCGCCGCGGTATATGAACCTTCGCCAACCACGTAGTGTTCACCGTGACCGCCTTCGTTCACAACCTGCACCGCCATATAAACGTCAGATTCTGGAATCTCAAATGTCACCATTCCGTCCACTGCCTCAACAACTGCAACAGAGTACAAGGTGTCGTCATTCATCTGGACTGTTGGTGCGTCTTTACCTCTCGGAGGCAGGTTACGCATGTGCGTGATATGTTGGTTTGCACCAAGCGCTACCCAGTTGCGATAGTTGCGAGCGGTCTCCGCATGAGCGTAATTTTGCTCTGTGATCTCTATAGTACTAGAGGCTTGATTTGTGGTTTCGGTGGATGTTGTGCTGCAAGCGGTGAGCGCAAAACCAAGGCCAAGGATTGAACAAGTAATGAGTGATTTCTTGAAAGTCATAGCTATCTCCGAAGTGGATTCATCGTCACTATTAACTCGCCCTGTATTTAATAGCGTTGCTTGTTGATGAATAGCTTACGAAGATAGCCCTATCTATTCCAATGATATGCACTTATAGCTGATATGCTTGAGGTGCATATCATGTTTAAGTAGTTGAGATTCGCTCGGACAATGAATCGACGACAAGCTGCTTAAACCAACGATGAGCTGGGCTACTTTCCGTTTTTCGGTGTTCAATCAGATACAAGCCGACATAGTAGTCGTCACGATTAAATGCCTTAATCACTTGCAGATCTTCGTGGTTGAGTAGGTCGTCCGCTAACGCATGACTTGAAATCATTAATCGGTCCGTCCCTGCAAGAGAATCCAAAAGCGTGGAAAGCTGCCCGGACTTCAGAGCTATGGTGCGACTCTGACCTTGTTTAGCCAACTCTAAATCGATTGGGTTTAGGTAATTATGATTAGAGCGAACATCCAGTGATAGGTCGACAAATTGATAGTTGAGGCAGTCTTTTATAGTGATATCGGCTTGTTGCGTCAACGGATGAGTTCGAGAACCATAGATGACAGGGTAGGTACTGCCGATCTTTTGGAAATGATATTCATCACTTTGAGGTGGTTCTTCAACATGAATCGAAAAGTCGACCTGTCCATCTTTCAGCAATTTAATCGGTTCGCGTGATGAGGGGTACTCTTCTAACGTTACCTTAGGTGCAACGTCTTTAAGCGCCCTAGCTAAAGGCGCAGTTAGAAATCGACTCATCAACGGAGGAACGGACAAACGAAAAGCACGTTCACATTCGAGAGGGGAGAAACTAAGTCCATTCAATAAGGTGTCTATAGAGAGCAGAATACTATCCAGCGATGCTTCAAGCTCAAGTGTCTTCGCTGTGGGCTGCAATCCATTGGACTCACGGTAGAAGAGTGGATCGTCAAACAGATCTCTGAGTCTGGCAAGCGTTCGGCTCATTGCTGGTTGAGACAAATAAAGCTTCTCAGCAGCACGAGAGACGTTGCGCTCTTTAATTAGCACACTGAGGGAGACGAGTAAGTTTAAGTCAATTCGAGACAGTTCTTGTTCAAGGGTTTTCATCCGCTCACTCCATAAACACACTTATTACCACAAAGCATATCACTATATTGGCAAAGTGCATGGCATTAATAATTAATCCAGTGTTGGCTTGAGATGGGCATCACGGTGATCGAAAACCACTGAGTTTGAGTAACTTATATCAATATTCCGCTAATCCAGGTATCGACACATGCATGTTACTCATCAAGATATACTTAATTTAGAAGACAGCTATAGAGCTAACTTCGTCAATAGCTTATCAGGCTTTAAAAGTGCCAATCTCATAGGCACTGCAGATCATGAAGGGAACACCAATTTAGCCATTGTGAGTTCGGTATTTCATTTGGGTGCTAACCCTCCATTAATCGGAATGATTTCAAGACCCCACTCAGTCGCTAGAGATACGCTAGAGAACATTCAGTCTGTCGGCGAGTACACCATTAATCATGTCAACAATGATATTTGGAAACGAGCGCACCAGACGTCGGCACGCTATCCAAGAGAAGTTTCTGAATTTGAGGCGGTCGGATTAACACCTGAATGGCAAGAGGGTGTGCGTGCCCCTTTTGTTGCCGAGAGTCGGTTAAAGTATTCGCTTGCGCTAAAGAGCAGTCAAACTATCGATCTAAACGGTGTCGTATTGCTGATTGGAGAGGTCACTAACCTGCATGTAGAACGAGAGGCAATCGCTGAAGGCGGTTATATCGATATTGAATCACTAGGCAGTGTCGCTGTATCAGGTCTGGACAACTACCATGTGACAGACAGTTTGGGGAGGCTCACTTATGCCAAACCACACACCAAACCAGAAATCTTTGGCTAGCCGACAAAGACTTCAACACCTTTAGATTTCAAGTGTTCGAGCATATTTTGAGGCGCAGCCTCATCTGTAATGAGCACAGAAATTTCGTTGGTGCTGCCGATTGAGGAGGGGAATATTTGACCAAACTTACTTGAATCGGTAAGGACAACATTACGACGCTTTTTGGCAAGTATGGTACTAGCGATATCGGCGCGCATCATATCTCGACTGGTAAAGCCGGTATCGACATCAAAGCCGTCAATTCCTAAGAATGCGGTACTGAAGTGGATATTCTCAATGCAAAGCTTGGTGAGCGGTCCCACCAAGCTCTCCCCTTGATGCTGATATACCCCACCCAACAAAATGATGTTGGCAGACGTGTGGCGGATTAAATGGGCGATATAAGCTGATGGCGTGATGATGGTGACATCACCACGCTCCGCGAGTGTTCTCGCTAACAGAGCATTAGCGCTGCCACCTTCAATTAGCACGGTTTCATTTGGCGTTACAAGATCCGCCGCTTTATTCGCGAGTTGCTGCTTGATATCGAAGTGCACCTCAAGACGAGATTCAATATCATCACTTTGTAGTGCGACTGCGGCGCCATGAACCCGTTTGAGGTAACCGTTTTTCTCCAAGAAATTAAGGTCTTGACGAATAGTGACGCCAGACACACCTGTCAGTTCAGAAAGCTCGCTGACTTGCACTCTGGTTCTGTCGTTGACGAGGTTAAGGATTTCAGATTGTCTGGAGTTCATAGTTAGTCCTTGAGGCGCAGGGGGTTGAGTTTTATGGTGTGGATTGGTGATGATTCGAGTTATGGATGGTGTTTACTTCAGCAAGATTCCTGCCTGCGCAGGAATGACGAAAGCAATGACCAATCATCCCAAATAATGGCGTCATCCCTGCGTAGGCAGGGATCTACTCAAAGCGATCAGCAAACCAAAAGAGAGCCATTATAGCTCTCTTTCATTTATGTTTCATTTGAAAGCTAAACTCTTCACAAAAAACTGCGAAGTGTAGCTGTTAGCCTCTATCAGAGTTCGTGCTCAGTACGCGCAATAATATCGTCTTGAGCGTCCGGTGAAAGCGCCGTGAAGAAGGCTGAGTACCCCGCTACACGTACCACCAAGTCACGGTATTGCTCAGGGTTACGTTTCGCTGCGAGCAAGGTATCCCTCGACACAATGTTGTATTGCACGTGCCAACCTTTATGGTGGTTGAAGAATGTACGAATCAACATGGATAGCTTGAGTTTATCGCTTTCAGACGCCACGGCTGCTGGTGATAACTTCTGATTCAGCAGCACACCCCCTAAGATTTTATCAGCTTGGATCTTACCGACAGAGTTGTATACCGCAGTCGGACCTAAGCGGTCAGAGCCCGAAGATGGACTTGCGCCTTCAGCTAGAGGTGTTGCTGCCTTTCGCCCGTCCGGCGTTGCCATAGTTGAAGCCCCAAACGGAACGTTTGCCGAGATACTAGACGTGCCCGCGTAGTACCCACCGCCGATTGGACCGCGACCGTGACGCGTATTGACGAAGTTGTTCAACTCATCGATATACACGCTGTATGCCTCAGCGAGTAGAAGGTCAACGGAGTCATCATCGTTGCCGTATTTTGGAGCGAAGTTAAGGATACGTTGACGAAGCTGTTCTTGCTCAGAGCCCTCGAAGTTTTCTTCTAGTGCTTTTGCTAGCTCAGGTTGGCTGATCTGTTTGTCTTCAAATACCAAGTGCTTGATAGCCGCAAGGCTGTTCCCTAGGTTGGCGATACCGACTTGCAGGCCAGATACCCAGTCATACTTGGCACCGCCTTCTTTCACCGTTTTTCCGCTCGGCAGACAGTTGTCTACTAACGATGAGCAGAAAATATCTTGCGCTTGATGCTCTAGGACGCTATCCACTACCGTGTCGATCTCAATCGATTTTCTTGCATAGTAGCGAACTTGGTCTGCCCACGATGCCATGACTTCATCCATACTAGCAAAGTTACCCTTCGCCAGAGATTTGTCGTGTGGTAAGAAGCACTCGCCGGTTGTCGCGTCTTTGCCTTCATTTAGAGCGGCTAACAAGATTCGAGCAAAGTTGATAAAGCTCATACCTGTGCAGCGATAGCCCCATTTACCAGGTACAGCTGTCTCGATACAGCCAATCGAGGCATAGTTGTAGGCGTCTTCACGCTCGACACCAAGCTTGATGAACTCCGGAATGACTATCTCATCATTATTGAAGGCTGGCATACCAAAACCACACTTGATGACTTCGATACAGCCCATCAAAAACTCTTGGTCTAGCCCTTCGTGGTATCTAACACTTAGGTTTGGTTGAGTGGAACGAAGCTGCCCACAAGACTCCAGTATTGCCCAAGATAGCGGGTTTACCGCATCTACCGGGTTACCTTGGTTATCAAGCCTTTGGCCACCAATACAGACGTTTTGATAAAGCGGAGAGCCTGCTGACGCTTTTGAGTGAGCACCAGAGCGGATTTTGTTGACCTCGAGAAGCTTGAGCCAACAGCTTTGCAGTAGCTCAAGCGCAAACCCAAGTTCCAAAGTGCCGTTGTAGATATCATTTACGTAGTAGTCGTTTAGGTATTGGTCCATACGCCCAAACGACACCGAGTGACCGTTCGACTCAATTTGCAGCATAAGCTGAACAAAATAACTGAGCTGAAGGGCCTGCCAGAAGCTCGTTGGCGCGTGATAAGCAATATGTTCACAGTTTGCAGAGATGATTTCTAACTCGGCTTTGCGTTTCGTATTTTGCTCATTCTTTGCCATCTCAGAGGCTAACTCAGCAAAGCGCAGGATATGCTGTTGAATAGCACGAAGAACGATGTCGACCGACTTATAAAATTGCTCTTTTTTAAGCCCTTCGTAGGTTGAAATATCATTGCTTTGACGGAAGTCGTCAACTTCTGTAATGAGTCCATCAAGACCGAGCGCAAGGATCTTTTCATTGTCGACCGCTAAGTGTGCATCACCGGAGGTCATGTTGCCTTCCGCCTTGATAATCGTGGTCGCAAGAATGGCTTGCTGCTCTTCTGTGAACATACCGTAACAGCGATCTTGCACTGTCTTACCACGCCAGTATGGAGTGAGCGAGTGAATAACTTCTTTGTCTTCTTCTGTTACCGCAAAGCCGGCACCTGGGCGATCCGCTAAATCATCAATCTCAGCTTCAATCCAACGCACAGTGTACTCTGGGAAGATAGGAGCAGCGCGAAGCTTACTTGCCTGGTTACCGACAATTAGCTCGTCATTATCAATCCAGATGGTACGCGTTCTAAGGTGTTCTTCGAGCGCAAGAGCGCGCTGAACGATTATCGGCTTATCTTCGTTTTCACGATAAGCTTTTGTGTAAGCAACGGCACGCTCAGTACAGATTGGTGGCGTGACAATGTTCACTAGTGCTTTCTTATGGTCTTGAATACGCTTTGGTAAATAGTTGAGTTCCATAGTAATTAACCTCGTACGATCACGTTCATATGCGAATACTGCTTAGCGTGCTGTTGCGCGTATTCAAGCAGTTCAGGGTTGTTCAGTGGTTTGTCTGCACATAAGTAAGGCATATCAAGCAGACGGTATTTGTTGATGCCCAAGGTGTGGTAGGGCAACAGGTGAATTTCGTTGCAGCTTTCAAGTGAAGCGGCAAAGTCGATAATGTCAGCAAGCTCAGCTTCGGTATCGTTAAATCCCGGTACTACAGGGACACGAATGACAATGCGTCTAGCGATTGGAGCGAGCTTTTGAAAGTTGGCTTTGATTCGTTTTAAAGAGCCTTGTGCCCACTCGAGAAACTTCTGTTCATTAGTGTGTTTAAGATCTGCTAGCCAGCAATCAATGTGAGGCGCAGCTTGTTCAACATTTTTCCATGGCACATGCATGCAGGTTTCGATAGCAGTATTGACACCTTGTTGCTGCAATTCGGTTGCGATTGACGTCACCAGATCCGATTGCATTAAAGGCTCACCACCTGAAAACGTTACGCCGCCACCACTTTGATCGTAGAACGGCTTGTCTTTCATCAGCGTGTCAATGAGTACGCCTTCTTTAGCTTCTTCGCCGCATACGCTTAGCGCCTGCGTCGGACAGACATTTTGTAGTGTGATGATCTGTGCTTCATCCAGTGTCTGTCTGTTGATAGTGATGGTGTCTTTCGTTCTTTCAATTGAAGGGCAAACATCGACGCAGGCTGTACATTGCTCGAGGCAACTGCGCTCATCGAATAGTAACGAGTGCTTTGGGCTACGACTTTCAGGGTTCTGACACCATGGACACGCCAAGCTGCAGCCCTTTAAAAAAAGGATGCTGCGAATGCCATCGCCATCGTGAGTTGAAAATCTTTGTATGTTGAAGTACATGCTAGCCTCTCTCTAATTCGAATCTCACATTCTTCATAGGTTTCGTTTTTGAAAGTCCTCTGCTTTCGTTAAATGAATCTAAAGGTTTCATTTGAAGTTTGTTTTGATCAAGGTCAAGATCTGAAACATTCGCTGGATCTATATTGTTCACAACTTGAGATTGTTCAAAGAAAGGTCCGAGAGATAACTATGATTGAACTCTATTTAGATACAGCCGATGTAAATGAAACCGCTCGCTTTAACCAGTGTTTCCCACTAAAAGGCATTACAACCAACCCGACTATCGTTGCGAAATCAGGTACTGGTCTTACCGAGACGCTAAAGGCAATGTCTGACGTTTTAGGTAAAGACGCTCGCTTTCACGCACAGGTCGTCAGTAAAGATGTCGCTGGCATGGTAGCAGAGGCTAAGATGCTTAATGAACTTCCTTACGATATGGTGGTGAAGGTACCGGCGACGGAGAAGGGTCTCGCTGCGATTAAGCTTATGAAACAAGAAGGTATTCAGGTTCTTGCTACCGCGATTTACACCGTTCAACAAGGAATTATGGCCGCGCTATGTGGCGCTGATTATTTGGCACCTTATGTGAATCGTATCGATGCGATGAATGGCGACGGTGTGGCGGTTGTTCGTGATATCCAAACACTGATCGAGAAAAACGGCTTACCCGCAAAAATTTTGGCAGCAAGTTTTAAGAATGTTCAACAAGCGATGGATGTTATGAAGCTAGGGATTGGTGCTATTACCTTGCCAGTAGATGTGGCCGCACAGATGTTCTCTCATCCTGCAATTGAGCCAGCGGTTGAACAGTTTGATAAGGATTGGAGTGGGGCGTTTGGGGGTAAGCTTTCATTTGAAAGTTAAGATCGAGCATTTTACCCCTCCCAGCCTCCCTTATCAGGGGAGGAGCAAAGAGCATGCTGCGCATCGCTGTTTAAAAATAGGCGATGCGACGATAGGAGCTAGCCCGAGGTTCTCCCCCTTGATAAGGGGGAGCTAGAGGGGGTCAAACGGAGTTTAAGCTTGAATCGGAGTTAACACGTAACTCCGGCGCTTTACCCTTCTTAGCTCCTCCCCTTATCAGGGGAGGAGCAAAACGCTCGCAGGGCGTCGCTGTCTAAAAATAGGCGATGCGACGACAGGAGCTAGCCCGAAGTTCTCCCCCTTGCTAAGGGGGAGCTAGAGGGGGTAAAACGGAGTTCAAGTTGGAGTCGGAGTTAACATGTAACTCCGACGCTTTACCCCTCCCAGCCTCCCCTTATCAGGGGAGGAGCAAAGAGCTTGCTGAGCATCGCTGTTTAAGAATAGGCGATGCAACGATAGGAGCTAGCCCGAGGCTCTCCCCCTTGATAAGAGGGAGCTAGAGGGGGTAACGCAGAGTTCAAGTTGGAGTCGGAGTTAGCATGTGAGTCCGGTGTTTTACCCCTCCCAGCCTCCCCTTATCAGGGGAGGAGCAAAGGGCTTGCTGCGCATCGCTGTTTAAAAAATAGGCGATGCGACGATAGGAGCTAGCTAGAGGTTTTCCCCCCTTGCTAAGGGGGAGTTAGAGGGGTAAAGCGGAGTTCAAGTTGGTGTCGGAGTTAGCATGTAGCTTCGGCGCTTTACCCCTCCCAGCCTCCTCTTATCAGGGGAGGAGTAAACGCTGCGCTCCGCCTATTTCTTTAACTTCGCTATAATCCCTTTAATCATCTCAACAACCGTAGTGGTTTCCTCCAAAACCTCTTGATTCGTAAACCTCACCACACGTATCCGAACGCTTTCTAAAAACTCACTCCGCCTCATGTCTGAAGCCAACCCACGTTCGGAGTAGTGACTATCCCCATCGACTTCAATAGCAAGCCTCACTTCAGTTGAATAGAAGTCTAAAACATACTGACCAACACCATATTGTCTCCGAAATTTGGCACCAAGTTGCCCCCTCCGGAGGTAATACCAAAGCCTTGCTTCGGCAAGCGTTGGATTACTTCTAAGCTGTTTTCGAAATCCAGTCTGTTGGGAGTCATTATACAAGTGTCTCTTCATAGCCTTTGCCACGTTGATAAGTGATACTCGACATTGGAGGAAACAACGGGATCATTGCCATCGCAACTTGGAAGCTATGTGCACTTTGTAGGAGAAAGATGTAATTGAGAAGTTTGAAAGGCTTGAGTACCTCTTGCTCACTTGCAGTCTGAGCAAGAGGTGATAGTTAGGCTGGGATAAGTCGACTTAAACCCTCACAAACCGATTCTTAACGATACAATCGGCATACCTTTCCGCAGACTCATGTTTAAACTTCAGCGGCTTGTCTAGCTCACCGAATAGAGATATGCCGCCACCAAGTAACACTGGAATTGTGCTAATAATCAGCTCATCAATCAGGTCTTCGTTTAAAAAGCTCTGAATGGTTTTACCGCCATCGATATAGAGATCTTGGTAGCCCTTTTGAGCAAGGTCTTCAACGATATCTTTGAGCTCACCGTTGACCAAAAAGACTTTGCCCTCTAACCCTTTCGGTACTTCAGTCATTGTGTTGCTCAGTACAAAGACTGGCTTTGAGTAGGGCCAATCGCAGTCAAAACTCAATACGATTTCTAGTGTGTTTCTACCCATTACGAGTGCGTCAACTTTGTCCATGAACTCCGCGAAACCAAAATCCGAGCCCTCTGGATTTGGAATGTCATGCAACCATTCAACGCCGTTGTCTTTGTCGGCGATGTAACCATCGAGGCTGGTAGCAATGTAAACGATGTTAGCCATGGTGAGCTCCTAGTTCATATCAGGAAATGTGTTCAATCTAGTCTATCTTTGCTAAAATTCTACAGTGTAGAAATTAACGGAAGTTTAGCTAGGAATTCTTATGACTGTCAAGCCGAAGAAACGAGGACGTCCCGAGAAAGGGAAAGACGGACTTAGTAAAGAGCGTATCGTAGAGACAGCGAAAGCTATGATGAAGGCGGACGGAAAGATCCCAAGCATCAGAGCGTTAGCGAAAGAACTTAATATCGATGCCATGGCGATTTATCACTATTTCAACAATAAAGATAGCGTTCTAGAGGCGGTTGCAATTTCTCTCGTTGAGGGCATTTACGAGCCAACTGGCACTACTCGATGGCAAGAGGAGGTGTCAGAGCTGGGCTGGAGTTATCTTAAATTGCTTGGTGAGTATCCGGGACTTCTGGAAACCTTGTTTAAGATGAAAAGCAGCGGTCCTGCAGACGTATTCATGTCAAGATTCAATGATATTGTAGACGCTATCAATTTGACGAAAAGTGAGCGCCAAAATGCTGTCAATCTACTCGCGGATTACTTACATGGCTTTGCCTTTTCAATGCAATTCTCTTCTGCCAGCGAAGAAGATAAACGCGCTATCTACCAAGGTTCGATATCTCTTTATTTGAAAGCAGTGACGCCGACACTTTCTTGTGCGAAAAACAGAGAGTAAGGTATTAGAAACAGGACATTTCACAGGGGATGTGATGACAGAGCTTTATGACTATATCGTTATTGGTGGTGGTATTCTTGGGGTATCGACGGCTTGGCAACTACAGCAGAGGCATCCTCGCGCTCAAATAGCCATTGTAGAAAAAGAGTCGACGCTGGCGGCGCATCAGACAGGTCATAATAGCGGAGTGATTCATGCCGGAGTCTATTATCAGCCGGGAAGCCTTAAAGCAGAGTTTTGCCGCAGAGGTGCTGAGGCAACGAAACGATTTTGCGACGAGTACGGTATCGCGGTCGAAAACTGTGGAAAGCTGCTGGTGGCGACCAATGAGATCGAAAAGCAACGAATGGAGGCTTTGTACCAGCGCTGCCACGATAACCATATCGATGTTCAGTTGATTGATGAAAATGAGCTCCGAGATATGGAACCGGCGATCAGCGGCTTGGGTGCAATAAAGGTTCATTCGACCAGTATTGTTGACTATCGGCTAGTCACTGAAAGGATGGCGCAGGCGTTTACCAAATTGGGTGGCAAACTTTACCTATCAAGTCGTGTTACCAATCTCACCGAGCATAAAGAGCGTGTGGAGGTCGAATGTGTATCGAGTTCATCTAAATCGATATTGAAGTGCAAACAGCTAATTGTGTGTGGCGGGCTAATGGCTGACCGCCTCGCGACGATGATCGGTATAACACCAGACTTTCAAATTATTCCCTATCGCGGTGAATATTACCGCCTAGCGGCGCGTCACAATCAAATCGTCAAGCATTTGATATATCCGATTCCAGACCCCGAATTGCCGTTTCTGGGGGTTCATTTAACCAGAATGATTGACGGCTCTGTGACGGTTGGACCCAATGCCGTTCAAGGCTTTAAACGAGAAGGCTACGGTGACTTCAATGTCAGTCTCGAAGACACGTTACAAATGCTTCGTTTTAAAGGTTTTTGGAAAGTAACGGCCGCTCATTTCAAAACAGGATTAACAGAGTTTAAAAACTCACTCTGGCGCCCTGGCTATTTGCAGTTAGTGCGCAAATACTGCCCATCAATAGAAATGCATGACCTAGAGCCTTATCCTGCGGGTATCAGAGCGCAAGCGGTGATGTCTGATGGACGGCTAGTGCATGACTTTCTCTTCGCTGAAACACCACGCAGTCTTCATGTTTGTAATGCACCATCCCCAGCAGCAACCTCGGCAATTCCTATTGGTCAGTATATTTGCGAGAAAGTAGAAGCGAAGACTTGTTGAGCTGTGGTTGTCAATCTATGGTAATGAAACTATTACATACTGCTTGGTTGAAGACAGTTTACAGATAAGCCAAACACAATGATGACCAACAATCCAACCTTAAACATCCGTCTAGCAAATCAGCAAGATCTCCCTTCCATTTTACCGCTTTTCTGGGATGACAAACCCGAGTTGAAGCAAGCATGTCATGGCGAGATAACCGATGGCATGCATGCTATTTTCGAGCTGTTCGAGCACTCAAGCGATCATTTTCTTTACGTTGCGACGTTAGACAATGTGGTAGTTGGCACATTACAGCTGAGTTTTATTCCTCAATTTACTTACAACGGTGAAATACGAGCTAATATTGAAGGCGTGTTTATCGCTAATAACGCGCAAGGACAAGGAGTCGGCGCGGCGCTAGTGAAGTTTGCCATCGAACAATCGAGACACAAAGGCTGTAAGATCGTTCAGCTGGTAAGCAATCAAGTCAGAGAGAGGGCGCATCGCTTTTATGAGCGACTTGGGTTTGAAAAGAGCCATTTTGGATTCAAATACTACATGGAATAGGACCGATGATCAGAGAGTACACCGACGCAGATACCGAGAGCATACTTAAGGTTTGGCTGGCCGCTTCTGTAGAGGCCCATGACTTTGTTGAGCCTATGTTTTGGCATCAGAAGCTTGATGATATGCGCGAGCAATATCTCCCTAACTCAGAGACTTATGTGTTTGAACAAGCTGGCAGGGTGGTCGGGTTTTACTCCCTCGTCGATAAACAACTTGCCGCATTGTTTGTTGAACCTCAGCTACAAGGTGGCGGCATAGGTATGAGCTTGTTATTAGATGCGAGGCGTAAACGCGATGCCTTGTCACTTTGTGTCTACAAAGATAACTGCCGTGCCATAGGCTTCTACCATCGCTGTGGCTTCACTATCGTTGATGAATCAACCGACCCTCATACTGGGCACTTGCAATTAACTATGTCGAGCTAAGCCTCTAGCTCTTTTTAAATCAGGCGTTTAAACTGGTTTGCATTGTTGGCTAGAGCGAAGACAGACCATGTTTGATTTTGATGAGATTGTAGAGCGTAGAGGAACCCACTCGGCAAAGTGGGATGAAATGGAAGCGAGCTTTGGAGTGTCTGCGGACGATGGTCTACCCATGTGGGTCGCGGATATGGACTTCAAAGCGCCGTCTGAAGTTAACCAAGCCCTTTGCGATGCGGCAGCGAATGGTGTGAATGGTTATTACGGTGACGACTCACGCTATAAGGCATCTGTGGTTAATTGGATGCAAAAAAGACACAACTGGGAAGTATCACCTGAGTGGATCCTAACCTGTGCTGGTCTTGTTCAAGGCACGGCTCTGTGCGTTCAAGCTTATACTGAACCGGATGACGGCGTTATACTCTTTACGCCTGTTTATCATGCGTTTTCGCGGGTAATCAAAGCCAATCAGCGTGTCGTTGTTGAAAGTCCGTTGGTTGAGAACCAAGGCCGCTACGAAATGGATATAGCGGGGCTTGAAGCAAACTTAAAAGGCCATGAAAAGCTCGTTATCTTATGTTCTCCTCATAACCCTGGCGGACGTGTGTGGAGTAAGGAAGAGATCCGAGAAGTCGCGGACTTCTGCCATCGCCAAAAACTGGTACTGGTTGTCGATGAAATCCACCATGACCTCGTTTTCCCTCCTCACCAGCATACCGTTGCTACTCTGGCCGCTCCTAAACATGAGCAAAACATGGTCATTCTGGCTGCGACAACTAAGACATTCAATATCGCCTCGGCGCTAACAGGCGCTGCGATTATTCCGAATACAGAGCTTCGCGAAAAGTTTCAATTTGTACTCAACGCTGCCGGTATCGGACCTAACCGAATTGGCATGTTGATGGCAACAGCGGCTTATGAACATGGTGAAGCGTGGTTGGAAGCATTGGTCGATTATCTTGATGAGAATCGCCGTCTATTTGACGAAGGCGTCAATAAGATTAAAGGTTTAAAATCAATGCCTTTGGAAGCAACTTATCTCTCTTGGGTCGATTTTTCTGAAACTGGGCTGACGTCCGCTGAAGTGATTGGCAAAGTGCAGAGTGAAGCTAAGATAGCGGCGAACCATGGCTCGAGTTTCGGTTTAGGTGGTGAGCAGTTCCTTCGCTTTAATCTGGCGACACCGCGTTCAAGAGTGATTGAAGCTGTTGCAAGATTACAACGAACCTTTGCTAGCGATTGATAGGAAACAGCGATGCACGTTTGGACTAGTGAGGTGAAAGAGGCGCTCGTCCCTCTCAGAAATAGTGAAAACGCTGCCTTTATGAAGGCATACATGAGAGATCAGTATGAGTTTTTTGGAATCCAAGCGGGGCCTCGACGAGAGGCTCTAAAGCCGTTGTTTTTGAAAGGTAAGATGCCCAACCTTGGTGAGCTTTCACAGGTAGTTGATGAGCTTTGGATACTGCCTGAGCGAGAGTATCAACTTGTGGCAATTGATCTCCTTATTAAACAAAAGAAAATCTTACCGAGCTCGTTTTTGGAGCATGCAGAGCGTTGGATCACGACAAAAGCTTGGTGGGACACGGTTGATATGCTAGCGACTCACATTGTCGCGAGCTTGTTTCAGCGCTTTCCTGTTGAGGCCGCGAGCTTTATCCAAAAGTGGCGCGAAAGTGACAATATTTGGCTAAGACGAACGGCAATTCTCTATCAGCTTAAGTTCAAGCAAAACACTGACGAAGCACTGCTGTTTGATATCATCGGCGAGAACCTCGATGACAAAGAGTTCTTCATTCAAAAAGCAATTGGGTGGAGTTTACGTGAGTATTCGAAAACTAAGCCAGCAGCAGTAGTTCAATTCATTGAGTCACAAAAAATCGAAGGGTTAGCGAAGCGTGAGGGGCTTAAGTGGCTCAAAGCCAAAGGAAAATTATAAGACGTTTATGGTCGTTTTGTTGGCACTTACGTAAACAAAAGCAATCAGTTTAATTCACCAAGGACACAAATAAACCCAATGGATTCAGTAACCCAAGCCGCATTAGGGGCAACCGTAGCGGGAGCGATAGCGGGCAAGCGATGCAATGCCAAAGTTTTATTAACTGGCGCGGCACTTGGTACGCTGCCCGATTTAGATGTCGTCATTGACTATGGTGATGCGGTGAGTAATACCATTAAGCATCGTGGCTTTACCCACTCTTTGTTGCTTATTCCCGTTTTTTCACTTTTTGTATCTTGGCTCTATTGCCGTCTTAGAGCTGATGCGTTTTGGTCGTTTAAACGAGTCTTTGCTTTAGTTCTCAGTGTGCTGGTTACACATGTCGCAATAGATGCGATGACCACGTATGGCACTCAGTTGCTGTGGCCACTGCCCGGTTACTTTGAAGTGGGTAATGTGTTTATTATCGACCCGCTTTACACCATACCTCTGCTTATTGGTATTGTCGTTGCGTTGTTTTCCAAGCGCGTGGGTGGGCGTTGGTGCCAGGGCGTTGTTTTAGTATCGAGCTTGTATCTCTTGTGGGGCTTTGCAGCCCAGCAGGTCATCGCCGACCGGGTCGAGGAAAACCTCGCGGTACAAAACATTAGCAATGACCAAGTATTGATCACTCCATCACCATTTAATACTTTGCTTTGGCGCGTTGTTGTCGTTGAAGGTGATCAGTATTTCGAAGGGCTAGCATCTCTGCTTGATTCTGATCGTCAAATTGACTTCATTCAGCGTTCGCGTGGCGAGTGGCCTCTCGAGAGTATGCCGCAGACTCTCATTGGCTTAGAAGCCTTTTCACATGGGTTTTTGGGATATCGCCAAGATGGAGAAAAGCTGATTGTGTCTGATCTTCGGTTAGGCATGGCGGATAGCTTGGCGTTTGAGTTCGTTTTCGCTAAAGTCACGGCCGACTCAAAATGGCAGTTATTGGAGGCTCCGACTCGCTATCCTAGTGAGCGTAGCCTTGACCAAATTTCCGTGCTTTGGGAGCGAATGTTGGGTGACCAAGGGATTGATGCCAACTTACAGAGAATGGCTTACAACAAGGCACGCGAGCATCAAGAATAATCGACAAGGTCCTACCTTGTTTGGTAACCAAAAGAACGAGTCTTTAAGGGCTCGTTTTTTGTCGCCACGATAAAAATCATTATTTGACGAAGCGAATCATGTAAGTTCACTATTCCCGTCCTAAAATTGTCACTGGAGACAGTGACTTGCTTGTCAAACATACACATCTTTCCCTACTGAGGACACAGATATGACACTTGCCGCATTGGCGATTCTGGTTGGTTTTATCTTATTGGTTTGGAGTGCAGATCGATTTGTCGACGGTGCTGCGGCAACGGCGAGTCACGCTGGGATGCCTCCACTACTGATTGGTATGGTCATTGTTGGTTTTGGTACCTCTGCACCAGAGATGGTGGTGTCAGCGATGGCGGCGGCAGAGGGGAACCCAGAGCTTGCTTTGGGTAATGCGTTAGGCTCAAACATTGTTAACACTGGCCTTATCTTAGGTGTTACTGCAGTGATCGCACCGATTATGGTGCAATCCGTGATTGTTAAGAAAGAGCTACCATTACTGTTCGCTATCAGTCTATTGCTTGGTGCATTACTTTGGAATGGCGCATTAGGACGCGGTGAAGCGGCGATTCTACTTATTGGCTTTTTCAGCTTAATAAGCTGGAGCATTTATTCTGGAATCAAGGGTAAAGGCGACCCACTAGAAACTGATACCGAGCAAGAGCTACAAGAGAAGACGATGTCGTTAGGGAAGGCGATATTCTGGTTGGTACTGGGACTTGTACTGCTGGTAGTCAGTTCACGCATTCTTGTATGGGGTGCGGTGACGATAGCTCAATCCCTTGGCATCAGTGACCTAATTATTGGTCTAACCATAGTGGCGCTTGGTACATCGCTACCAGAGTTAGCGGCTTCCATCGCGGCAGCACGTAAAGGGGAGCATGACATTGCGATCGGTAACGTCGTTGGATCCAATATGTTTAATATTCTAGCTGTCGTTGGTATTGCAGGTATGATCTCACCAATCGCGAGCGTGCCTGAAGCTGTATTATCTCGTGACTGGCTGGTGATGATGGCGATGACAGTGGCGCTGTTCTTTATGGCTTATGGATTTGGTCGCCAAGGCCGAATTAATCGAGTTGAGGGGGCGCTGCTGTTAGCCGGTTACAGTGCATACAACATTTGGCTTGTTCTGTCCGTAACGGCGTAGACGTTCGAACATAGATTGAGAGGTACGTGACTCAACGTTAGTCTTGAGTCACGTACTTGATTAGCGACACAGGAAAGCTCGCCTATCGAAATTAATCGTCTTCTTTTCTTCTACTCTGCTGGCGAATGTAATCGCCAAACTCGTACTTTCTTTCTTGATGTCCAATCTGGTATAGCTCTGTCTCTGTTCGCTGCTGTGAGTAGCTAGACGCTTTCATTGAGCCTTTACCGACGCGAAGCATGTTTTCTACTACACGTTTGAAGAAACGGTCGATACGACGACCATACATTTGTAGAACACCGAGCATACTGCAAAAACTCATAGCTAGGGCGACCGTCCAGTGAATTTCTATCATGCCAATCCTCCACAATGGGAAGAGAGAGCAGAAAAAGAGTGTTTGAAACAGGATTGGGAAGATAGTTGTCTTGCTACTATGTCATTATGTTGAGCGAATTTAGAATGATATGACTTAGTATGAAGAACGGTTCGCGTACTGCGTGGAGAGGGATGGAACAAGCGCATTAAATTGGAAGAAAGAAAGGATCGCATGCTGTGCCGGTGGCGCTGCAGGTTGTGGGCGCGTTGAGCTGCGCAGTTGGTTTGGATCGCTTGTTGATGCGAAACGGGCCAAAGTGATCATGGATTTTTATACCTTTATTATTTGAGCTGACTTTACAAAAACTTGGAAGGTCTTTGCTGAACGTGAATATAAGGTATGCGGCTTTGTAACATCAATGTGTCTGAAATTAGTTGATACAATCAGTCACAGAGCTAAATGCTAATTAACGAACCGTCGATGTTTGACACGGCTAATTAATATATTTCGCGCTTCTAAACAAATCGACGGATGACATCTAAATATCAGTGACTTAGCTCATTCATGATTGTGTATTCATGGTAATAAACGCAATACTTTCAGATGGTTGTAGATTATTCACATAAGAGGCTTGTTCAGAAACCACAAGCACATGGCCATCTGTAAAGTAGTCGTGTTGACTGTTGTTCTTCGTTACAGAAGCAAGCTGAATATTTTCCGCGTTCCATCGGTCATTTAATCGGAACACGTCGGTTTTTAACTGCTCTCGTTCAACGTCGACATCGGGTGAGATAGAGTGCAGTACGGTAACAATTCCTCCATAGGGTGTTAACTTAAGCCCGTCATCGTAGCTTAATGCGCCAACCCAAGCGGGTTGTTTGGTTTGCGCATCAATACCCGCATACCACCATCGAATGTGTGAGCGATGAGTCAGTGTCCCTGGTAGTTGAAAAGCGAAATGCTGAGGCTGACCATTCCAAAGCAAGTCAGAGACGGGTGGCGTGCGCTGCTGTAATAGAGAAACATAATCTGCTAGCTCAATATCACTGCGAGAGAAGGTTTTATTTTGAATCCAACCTAACTCGTCCATTAGCTTGACTGGTGATTCTCCTAAATAAACTACGTTAAGAGCCTGTGCAGCGTACAGTGTCGACTGCCCTGCGTAGACTTTGTAATCAAGCTCAGTAAGGTTTACTTCAACGTTTTGTGTTTGTGTAAGCGGCACAACGGCGTCATCACTCCACCAGAAAAAATGCGAGTAGTTGAGTGCTAATGCACCCGCGAGAAATAGACTTGACGCTTTTAGCCAGGAGTAGCGCCACTGCTTCTTAATGCCAAAGTAGAGCAGAGCAAGTGAAACCAACGTCAGCCCTAGCGTATACTTATGCTCAGACACAAACGTCGCGGCTTCACCCAGTATCGGCACATTGTCTACACCCACTGCCAATAGAAAGCCCCAAGTAACAAACTGACCAACACCTAAGACAAGCCCAATAAGCGCATAGGCAGAGAACTTACTCCATCGGATATGATTAGCACCTGCCATAAAGGGCACTACCCACGCGATAGGTCCCAGTAGGCGCGCAAAAGCGATCACCCAAAAGGCGTTACGATTAATCAGTAAGCGGCAGCGGGCTAATGGGCGACGGATTTTAGGTTGCCAGCGCAGTAAAGATTTTTGGGCGCGGAATCCATAGCGACGTCCAATTAGAAAACTGAGTTGATCGCCAATTAGACCTCCTAACAGAACCGCAAACACGGCTAAGTAGGCACCAGAATAGAGCTGATAGCCTGCCGCAATCATGAAAGGCTCACCAGGCACGACGAGGTTTGGTCCTATAAGTGCGTCTAACAGCGATCCAAAAAACAGTCCTAATGTTTCAAACATATCCAATCCTTACCTAGCTTACTTGTTACAAATTTGCGCTAGCATTACTGCTGCTGATAATGTCCAAACTTGTATTCCATTTCGTTGTTGCGCATTTCACCAAACATGAAACGGCGAACGTTCGCTTTTAGGTAGGTAAAGCCCATTTTAAAGAAGCCATCTTGCTCAAGACGACGAGGATCGAACTGGAAGCTCATTGGTAAGAATCGAAAACGCCATGTTTGTGCAGCCTTCTTAACATAGTGGCAATCCTCACAGAGTACGATCTCTTCGTCGAAACCACCGATCTCTTGGTGCACTCGTTTGGTTGAGAAAATGCACGCGCCAACCGCAGTAGGGAAGAAGAACTGAGTAGCAAATAGTCCAGCGTTGAAAAGACCGTAGCCAGCTTTGTAAGCGGGCGCGAGTTTGCGTGAGCCCATATAAACACCAGCGACTTCGAGCTTTTCTTCTTCAAGTTTGTCGATAGCTTTTTGAAGAAAACCCTTATCTAAACGAACGTCAGCATCCAAGAACAGTAGGCGCTCATTTTTAGCCAGGTTTGCTCCTGTGTTTCGACCTAGGCTTACGCCACGATCAGACATTTGGTGTACCGTTAAACTAGGCAGTGCGGCGTGGTATTTTTCAGCAACTTCGCGGGTACGGTCATCACTGTTTGAGTCGACAACAATGACTTCAAAATCTTGATAGGTTTGACAGCTCAAATCGCTAAGAAGACGAGCAATACGTTTTTCTTCATTTAAGGTGATAACAACTACGCTTAGTGATTTCATCATTCTTTCCCTCTTGTCCGTGGGGTCCATCAGTTGATACAGATAGCCGCGTGATTCTTGAGTTGCGGCTGATTCGATGGAGCCAGTATGCGAGGGGCGCACTGAATGAAGAATTAGTGGGGAGTTCAGAATCAGTTCATCTAGATGAACGAAGCGCTTTTCTATCGAAAAGCGCTTATGAAGCAAGAGCCTAGGCGTTATGCGCAATGTGTACTAAGTGCTATACGCTATGTGCAAACTCGGCAACTTCGTCAAGAACGTGAGGGTTTGCAATTGCGCCTTTGTTGTTAACTTCTTTACCATGCAGCACTTGTTTCACCGCAAGTTCCACCAACTTTCCAGACTTTGTTTTCGGTATTTCACTGATGGCATAGATTTCTGCAGGCACATGGCGAGGAGAGCAATGTGTTTTAAGCTGCTGCTTGATTGAATGGCGCAAAGATTCGTTGAGTACAGCAGACGGTGAAAGCTGAACAAACAGAACGATTCTTTCGTCGCCAAGATGGGTTCGACTAACGGCGATGGAGTCTACGATATCATCAAGCTGGTTTACCTGCTGATAGATCTCGGCGGTTCCAATACGTACACCGCCAGGGTTAAGGGTGGCGTCACTGCGTCCAAAGAAACGCATCCCACCATTTACTGTTTTTAATACATCGTCACCATGACTCCAACACTGCTCAAAGTTAGCCCAATAAGCATTATGGTAGCGTTCACCGTCATCATTCCAAAAGCCAATCGGTTGATTTGGAAAGCTATTAAGACAAACGAGTTCGCCACGCTCTTCTGAAACAGACCTTCCGTTGGCGTTGAACACGTTAACATCAAGACCAAGCCCTGGAGCTTGGCATTCTCCTCGATAGACGGGAGAGATAGGGTTACCAAGGACGAAGCAGCCACAAATGTCGGTACCGCCAGAAATAGATGCAAGATGGAGGTCAGATTTAATTGCCTGGTAGACATAATCAAACTGCTCTGGGTACAAAACAGACCCTGTTGAACAAAGGGTTTTGAGGTGGGTAAGTGCAAACTTTTTATTCGGAATAAAACCGTTTTTCTCGATAGCTTCTAGATACTTAGCAGCAGTACCAAATAAGGTCACTGATGAACGCTCGGCCAAATCCCAAAGTACTTCTTCAGAGGGGTAAACGGGATTTCCATCATAAATAACAAGCGTTGCCCCACTCGCGAGTGCAGACACATGCCAGTTCCACATCATCCAACCACAGGTAGTGTAATAGAAAACTCGGTCATCAGAGCGAATATCACAATGTAGCTTGTGCTCTTTGAGGTGATTCAATGTGATACCACCAACGGAATGGACGATGCATTTTGGCTTACCTGTGGTACCAGACGAGTAAAGAATAAACAGAGGTGAGTTGAATGCGACCCTATTAAAGCGAAGAGGCTGTTTTTTGTAGTGAGTAAAGATAGAGTTCCAATCGACATGGTTAGCCTTGTCGCTTTTAACGATCTCAGCGCTTTCCTTCAAAGGTTCCTGTTGACCCAAATGCTGATAGCCAATCGTGCAAGTATGGGTGATCGAGTCGATCGCGTGACAGATGGCTTGATTCTTTTCATTCATTGAAAAGGACTTACCGCCAAACTGATACCCGTCGACGCCAAATAACACCTTAGGTTTTACCTGACCGAAGCGCTCGATAACGCTCTCAGCACCAAAGTCGGGTGAAGTTGAGGTCCAAATTGCCCCAAGGCTTGTTGCCGCTAACATGGCAATGACGGCGTGAGGGGAGTGCGGCAAGTACCCCGCTACAACGTCACCTTCACCGACATTTACCTCGATTAGCCACTGCTGCATTTGTGACACTTGGTCTTGCAGTTCCCGCCATGAAAGTTGGGCGGTGTAGCCTTGCTCGTTTTGAAATATGATCGCAAGGCTCTCACCATTTTTGTCACCATAAGCGAGCAAGTTCTCAGCATAATTGAGCCGAGACTTCAAAAACCAGATGGTATCTCTCGCCGGTACCAATGCTCCCCATGTCGCGTCACCTAATGTCGCTATTGGACCTTGTTTTGAACCAATGACGCCACAGAAGTCCCAAACCCGCTCCCAGAACTGCTCAGCGTTGTCGAGGCTCCATTGGTGTAGCTTTTGATAATCGATAGGAGTAGAGCCTTCAAGATCGAGCTGGTTGATAAATTGTTGTAACAGGCTCTTGGATGCTTTATTAGCATCAGGTATCCACATTGGCGGGTTTAGATTTGGATGCGTTAACATTTTGCTTACACTCTTTGGGGTGTTGTTTTGATTTTAAGTTTTGGTTGTTTGGCTCGCGAAGTCAAACTTAATGGTGAATTTCAATTGATTGAATTTTCAGCTAAAAAATTACAAATGTAAATTTTATGTTACACCGAGTGCGTACTGCAGGATCTACTGGGTTATTGTCAGCGAATACTCGAACACATAGGCTTATGTAAAGGGCTTGTTAAAGGAAATGGCATGACTCAGTATGTATCTAAACCTGTGAATGAACAGGGATTAATTAATTGGAGTGAGGATGAGGATCGTATTTGGCACGACTTAGTAGCACGCCAATTGGATCTTGTTAAGGACAGGGCGTGTAAAGAGTACTTGCGCGGTCTTGAACTGCTCAATTTGCCAATAGATTGCGCTCCGCAGTTAACAGAGATAAATGATGTGCTAAAGCGAGAGACTGGTTGGCAAGTAGAGCCTGTCCCTGCGTTGATTGACTTCGATCGATTCTTCGCGCTTTTGGCGGCGCGTAAGTTTCCTGTCGCAACGTTTCTGCGCTCCAGAGAAGAGTTTGATTACCTCCAAGAGCCTGATTTCTTCCATGAGATTTTTGGTCACTGTGCAATGCTCACCGACCCAGACTTTGCTCAGTTTACGCAGCACTATGGACAGCTTGGTTACCAAGCGGACAGTAAAGAGCGCGTATATTTAGCGCGGCTATATTGGTTTACGGTTGAATTTGGTCTAGTTGAGCAGAATGGTGATCTTAAGATATACGGCGGCGGTATTCTCTCATCCCCTGGCGAAACACTGTATGCCCTCGATGATGAGAGACCGCTTCGCCAAGCGTTTAATGTTGATAATGTGCTTCGAACGCCCTATCGGATCGACATTATGCAGCCCACCTATTTTGTGCTCGACGACATACGACAACTTTATGAATTGAAACAACAGAACTTATCCCAAGACGTTGCTCGCGCAATGGAATCTGGGCTACTTCCTCCACTTTTTGAACCAAAGGACATAACACATGCTTAATGAGTTACGCTGTGAAGCCTGCAGCAGTGATGCAATTGCGCTTGGCAAAGACGAGCAACAACAGTTGCTGACGGAGGTAAATGACTGGCAAATTGTGGACCGTGATGGCATTCCGCAGCTAGAGAAGGTTTACAAGTTTAAGAACTTCAAGTTGGCTTGGGCATTTTCAAACCAAGTGGCGGAGCTCGCAGAAGATGAGTTTCACCACCCCCTCTATACTGTTGGAATGGGGTAAGGTGACCGTAACCTGGTGGAGTCACTCCATCAAGGGTTTGCATCAGAATGATTTTATCTGTGCGGCGAAATGTGATGCGATGATGGTTGATTAGAATCTATTTTTTCGACCAGTTGCTACAGTCTACTAATCAACATCCCTGCCTTAGCGGGGATTTTTGCGTTTTAGGTGTACAAATAATTTGATAGGTAACCTTGTAAGAGGATAGCGTAACAAGAAAGCGATATTGGTCAAAAAAGATGATGAATCCTTACAGTTAATGTTAGTGAGTTTGCGTACAATACTTTGAGGCTAGAGAACAATAACTAGAGATCTACAAAAAGGGAAATTATGTTCAAGCGCAGTATTAAATGGATACTTCCTTTCGCCATCCTCGGTGTCGCTGGTGGGGGCTACATGTTGGTTCAAGAAACCGCTCCGGAGGTTGAAGAGCAAAAAGAACTCGATACCACCCCGCGTGTTAAGACGCAGATCATGCAGGCAGAAGCTCACCAGGTTCAGATCTCAAGCTTTGGTGAAGTGGTGCCTTTGGAGCGCACAGCGCTTTCAACACAGGTGTCTGGTGAAGTGACGAGTTGGCACCCTAACTTTGTTTCTGGCGGTGTTGTAAAACGTGGCGAGGTGCTATTTACCATCGAAAAGGATGACTACCAAGCGGCTGTACTTCAAGCTGAGGCTGAGTTAGCGCAGGCACAGGCCACTTTGATTGAAGAGCGCGCCAAAGCGAACGTGGCAGAGCGTCAGGCGAAGAAAATCAAAGATACTCAGGTCTCTGATCTTTATCTACGAATTCCACAAGTTCTTAGCGCAGAAGCCAGAGTCAAATCTGCGCAGGCAGGGCTGAGACGAGCAAAGCGTGATTTGGAAAATACCGAGGTTGTCGCCCCGTATGACGCGCTAGTGGTCTCTCGCAATATAGGTGTGGGTCAATATATTACGGCGGGTTCGCAAGTCGCTGACATCAATAACATTGAGTATGCAGAGGTCATGGTGCCCATTGCTGGCTTTGATGCGCCTTTCTTACCGCGCGACATTGTTGGTGTTAAGGCAGAGATCATTTCTAAAGGTCGGGTTGAAACGGTACGAGATGGGCAGATTGTTCGTGATTTGGGCGTAGTAGATAGTGCGACACGCATGGCGAATATGGTGATTCGTATTGCGGATCCTTATGGGCTGAAAACGAGCGTTACTCCACTTCCATTTGGTTCCTATGTAGAGGTTCGCTTCAATGGTAAAGAGGTTGCGAATCTATTCAAAGTTCCCCAAGAGTTGGTGGTCGACGAGCGTGTCTGGGTGGTTGATCAAGAAGACAAACTCGTTCCAAAAGCCGTTCATGTACTGCGCGAAGAGCAAGCCAATTTCTTCATTGATTCAGGCATCGAAAATGGTGATGAGGTGGTGCTAACTGTGCCTGAGTTCCCACAAATTGGTATGACAGTGATTCGTTCTAACGATGAAGTAGAGGCAATCGCGCAGCAAGGAGAAGCCAGTGAGTAACAAAGCTCAACGCGGCATTATCGCCTTATTTGCCAATAACTCAGTCGCCGCCAACTTGCTGATGGCGTTTGTGCTGATCATGGGTACGGTGAGTTACTTCTTGATCCAAAGACAGATGTTCCCAAATTTTGAAATTAACTACATCAGTGTGACGGCATCCTACCCAGGAGTATCAGCGCAAGAGATTGAAGAAACCATACTGATTAAAGTGGAAGAGTCGTTAAAAGACGTCACCGAAATCAAAAAAGCCGTCACCGACGCGTATCGTGGCGGTGGGCAGGTAACGCTCGAAATAGATACGAAAGCCAACCTGATGGAAGTGTTGGATAAAGTAAAACAGCGGGTCGATGCGATCGCGAGTTTTCCTAAGGCGATGGAGCCTATCAAGGTTACCCAGATAGAGTTCAAGCAAGACGTTATTGGTATGGTGCTATCTGGGAATACGTCCTTGATGGAGCTCAAGACCATATCAAAGCAGATAGAAAAAGAGCTGTTGCAGCTCAATGATGTGTCTCTGGTAGAAGTAAGCTCACCACCCGATGAGATCGGCATCGAGATTCATCCCGATGAGCTTCGAACCTATGATTTAACCCTTGATGATGTCGTCGCTGCGATTCAAAAATATTCCGCTAACTTCTCTGCAGGTCAGGTGCGAACCAGTACGGGCTTGGTCTCTATTCGCATCGAGAATCAGTACTATGATGGTTACGAGTTCAGGCAGATTCCCGTTAAGTTAGGGGCGAATGGCTCCAAGGTACTTCTTGGCGATATTGCGACCATCAAAGATGCGTTTACAGAGGGGCAGCACTACTTCAAGTTCTCAGGCGAAAATGGCATTTACCTCACGGTAAAGGCGACCAAAACGCAGAACATGGTCCCAGTAGCCGAAACAGTGCAACGCTATATTGAAGCGAGAAACCAAACGCTTCCACATGGCGTGCAAATCCATACGCTGATGGACATGACGTATTACCTGAATGCCCGTCTCGATATGATGCTAAAGAATCTGTTGCAAGGTGCAGTGCTTGTAGCTGTGTTGCTGACTATCTTCTTGCGCTTCCGCCTAGCCATGTGGGTAATGGTGGGGCTGCCAGTGTGTTTTCTCGGCGCGGTAATGTTGATGCCGTTGTTCGATGTCAGTATTAACATCATCACTCTGTTTGCTTTCATTATGGTGCTCGGGATCGTGGTCGACGACGCCATAGTGATAGGAGAAAGTGTCTATACCGAAGTCGAGAAGAGTGGTGGGGGCGTAACGAATGTCGTGCGTGGCGCGCAAAGAGTAGCGACACCTGCGACCTTTGGTGTATTAACCACAATAGCGGTGTTCGTGCCATTCTTGTTTTCCACTGGACCCGAAAAAGCCTTCTTCTATGGGCTGTCTATCGTAGTGATCTTCTGTTTGATATTCAGTCTTATTGAATCCAAGCTGATTTTGCCCGCTCACCTTGCGCACACCAAGTTTACTCCGGTCAAAGAGAACAGTTATCGGGCACGTTTCAACCGCGCTTTCTTCCGACTGATTAATGGACCATACAAACGCTTGGTGAGCCGTTGCGTTGAATGGCGTTGGTCAGTGATGGCGGGGTTTGTCGGTATATTGCTGGTAAGTGTTGCCATGATGACCTCGGGGCATGTTCGTATGATTCCGAGCCCGAAGGTTCCTTCTGATTTTCCAATCATCAAAATAGAGATGAACAGTAACGTCTCCGATGAGCAGACGATTGATGCGCTTTTAACTCTAGAAAAAGTAGTCAGCTCTGTTGATAAAGAGGTTGAAGAAGAATACGGCATGCCGGTCATCAGAGATATGATGACGATTAATACAAGCCGCACAGAAGGTATGTTGATCTTACCTCTAGTGGATGAAGAAGTTCGCCCTGTCGATGCGTTTGAGCTGTCGCGGCGTTGGCGTGAAGAACTGCCTACTATTGTTGGCCTTAAGTCGATCGTTATCAATGACAATGTGACCGGAGGTGATGGGGGCGATGAATTTGGTTATCTGCTGTATGGTCCAGACATGGATGTGCTCAACGCGGCAGGCAGGGAGTTGGTTTCACAGCTTCGTTTACAAACGGGTCTATTTGATGTCAGCTCATCTATGGACACTGGCAGTCGTGAGGTGCAACTTTCTCTCAAACCTGTTGCTTACGACCTCGGGCTAGATTTAGCTAGTGTGGCCGCGCAAGTCGGGGGAAGCTTCTACGGCGGTGAGGCGCAACGTGTATTGAGAAATACCGAAGAAGTGAGAGTCATGGTGCGTTATCCAAAGCTCACTCGTGAGGCATTCTCATCACTGCGTTATGCACTAATTAATACACCATCTGGCAAGAAGGTGATGCTGGGAGATGTCGTCGATATCAAGAGTAAGCCAGGTATTAACCAGATCCGACGTGAGAATGGTTTCCGGACAGTTTATATCTATGGTTCTATTGATGAGTCGGTGATAGAGCCGGACCAAGCGGTCAAAAACATTGAAGACAATGTGCTGCCAGAGATCAAAGCGCTGTTCCCAGGCGTAACGACAGAGCTTGGTGGTACCATTGAAGAGCAGCAAAAGCAGAAGGCGGAGCAAATTGTTTTCTTTATTGCTGGCATGATAACGGTCTACATTCTGCTTGCAGTGCCGCTTAAGAGCTACGCTCAGCCGTTCATTATTATGTCTGTGATTCCGTTCAGTTTAACGGGCGCTATTTGGGGCCATTATTTCTATGGCTTGGATATGTCGATGATGTCGACGTTTGGTTTAATCGCGGCGGCAGGGGTTGTTATCAATGATTCCCTAGTAATGACCGATTATGTAAACCAAATCAAAGCGCGTTGCGATTGCGCTAAAACTGCTGTGGTTGAAGCAGGATGCGCGCGTTTCCGGGCGATTACTCTCACTTCAATCACCACGTTCTTCGGCGTGTTGCCAATTATGTTCGAGACCAGCTTACAAGCCGCATTCGTTAAACCAATGGCTGTCGCTCTTGGATTTGCGGTGATGTACGCCACGGTGGTTACCCTTATCGCCGTGCCTTGTTTGTATGTGATGCTAGAGGATATCGGCAAGGTATTTACCAAACTTAAGCACCTATACTTCCCAGCTAAAAGTGGTCTACCTGAAAACTCTCCATCTAGCTGATTGCCCGCAATAAACCCCACCGAGCACAAAAATTGTCGCTCGGTGAGGACTTTCCTCCACGCCTTTATTATCAACGCATGCAGCGCCAACTATTCGAAAGTTGAATATTACCCGCTTTGAGTCATTTCTAGTAACCCCCTAAAGTCAGCGCAAGAAAACAACGTCAATACACATGGCAACTTGACCATAGGCTTTAATGACCACGGATGACCTAATTAAACGGACTTTTCTTGATTAGGTAATATCATGAAAAAAACGATACTTGGTATGGCGCTTTGTGCGCTGACTGCAGGCGCCTTCGCGTCAAACTCAACTCAAGCTGACGCAGAGGATATCAACTACGGCGATCCTACTGCTTCATTCTCTACGCTTGGTGTATCTCGCTCTGGTGACGCGACTCAGCTTAATGGCATGCTGGGTATGGGTAACAACATCTTCCAATTGGATCTTGGTGTTGCGGACAAGAAAACAGCCGACGGCAAAATTGACTATAACTACCGTGGCCGCTATTTCCATGTTACTGATGGGCTGGGCTTTAGCGTAGATGTGCTAGGAAATCGCAATAGTACAACAGCATTAGCTGGGATGATCTATAAGTTCCAGATTACTGATAACGTAATGCTTTTCCCTATGCTTTCCGTAGGTCGAACGTCTGCGGATGAAGCGGGTAAAGAGACGTTTAAGTCAACGGTATATCAAGCTGGTCTGTACGGAATGTATGCTTTTGATGCTGGTCACTGGCTCTATGCCAACCCTAAGTCTACGTACGTCCAACAGGCGAAAGAGTGGGTACCTCAAGTAGAAGTTGGTGGTGGCTATATGCTTACAGACGTGGTCTCAGTGGGTTTTAAAGTCGAACATACAGCTGAAACTAAGTACATGAAGAAAGACACTACAGGTTGGCTGCAAGCTAACTACTACTTCTAATGAGGTGAGATCTTGGAAGACACACTAGAAATCGTCTCGATGTGTGTCATGGATGATCGCAGTTTTATTATGGCTTATGTGATTGGCGCTGCCTCGATGTGGTTGTGGTTCGAGTTTCGCAGACTAGGACCTAAAGCGAGGCGCAATGCTCACGAGGCTGAGCAAGAATCAAGTAAAACAACGGCTCCCTAGGGAGCCGTTTTTAGTAGATAAAAGTTTCTGATTAGCAGAATACGTTGGATTCAAAGCGATCCGAGATTCGAATCATATCGATAGCTCCAATGTACTGACTTGCATCCGTGTAACCGCCGCGCATCTCATAGGCTGTTAGCTTTAAAGGTGCACTGCTTAGGATGGGCTGACCCGGCGTTCGAGTAAACTCAGCAACTTGCTCACAAGCATGAGTCAAGGTTACTGTCGTTCCATCAGAGCGAAGCATGAGTTCATGAAAATCAGCATCTTTTATGTTGGTGAACAGTTTACGTTGGTGCCGTTCAAAGGTTGCCATAAAGACATCATCAATGATTTCCAGGTGCAAGCCCAAACCGTCATCATTCCATAGTGAAAGAATGGATCCTTCCTCTCCAGTGGCTCTAATCTGGATCGTGAACTCGTCTCCTAAAGGACGTGATTCAAAATCGCTATACTGATCGGTTTGCAAGCGGGGTTGGCCTTCCATCTGACCTTGGTCGTCCATAAAAGGCACCAACTTGATCGCATTCTCAAGGCGTCCTGACACAGATACCTCTGCATTTTTAGCCTCGAGAGCAGTCAGCATTCTGTCACCGCTGTCTATTGGATACAGCTTGCTGTTGTATTCGCTGTAATCAACGTAGCAGTAGTCTGATAGCTCGCAATCTTCAGTGGAAGACAGTGTCCAAAAGCCTCGCGTGTTGGCGTCGACCGGAATCGGGTTGTCCCTATACTCGGTTTCGTTACATCCAGCGAGAAGCATTATAGACAGTACACTTAGTGCAATAGTGTTCTTTTTCATCGTATGTGCTCCTTAAAAACCGCGACTTTCACGTGTGGTTAATGTCACTCGATCGATGAGCTGACCATTCATATTGCGCGTTTGCACTTCCATTTGCTCGCCTTGGATATGCAGCGTTGTGTAGGTATGAACATTCTCGTCGTAAAGCACATCAGCAAAAGGCACAATGCCTCCAAAGTCGGCATCGTAGAACTTCATCGAAGCCGAGCCTGCGATGAGATAGGTTGCACCTGATGGGTTTGGTCTGTCGCCTGCCATAGTGACACTGCGCGAGTACATGTGGTCGTGCCCGGCAACAACTAGGTCGATGCCCGCTCTGTCGACAGCAGATGGCACATAGCGTTTCGACCATTCGTTGCCTGAATCTTTGTTGCCCTCGTAAGGTGGACGGTGCAACATCAGAACTTTCCAAGTTTGATCTGAAGAGGCCATATCGTCTTCAAGCCAGTTCATCATGTTCTGCCACTCTTCATCGGTGAACAGTTCTGTGTTGACGACAGCGATGCGCGCATTACCGTAATCAAAGCTGTACACAGATTGTTTGTTCGGAGCTTCGAATGGACCATTAGCTGGCGATTTGAAGATAGACTCGTACTTGTATCGACCTTCGTTGTAGACTTCATGGTTACCCATGGTCGGAACAAACATCACCGAGCTAAATCGGCCTTGTCCTTCCAGTGCCTCTAAGAATTGACGTACCAACTGGTAATCACTCATATCCTCGGTAAGGTCGCCGACGTGCATGATGAGATCAGGGTTTGGAAGCTGAGCGCTCATCTTGTCAAAGATTTCGCTGACCAACGGCGAACCGTGGTTCTCGTTGTAATCATTGGTTGTTTGAGTGTCACCAAACAGATGAATACGAACCTCATCATCCTGACGGTCGGTGCGGAACGTGAAGGTTTCACTGCGAGCAAAGTCATTGGCAACGTAATAGCTGTATTCCGTGTTCGGCTCCAATCCAGTAAAGGTAGCGTGATGCACGCGAACAACGCCGGATTCTGGACCATAGAAGAACGGCAGTATCTCCGATTCGGTCATCGACGCGTGCTGATTAGGGTTACCATTCTTGCCGTAGTAAGCATAAGTTGCATCCATCGCTGTATCGGTAAACCATGTCACCTGTACTTCACTCGAATCAACGCCTGGTGTAAAGAACACATGGCGAGGCGCTGTACTAAGCTGTTCCGTCAGAGACATAACCGTCGACATCAACGATGCGCCGTCGTGATCATAAGCGCGAAGAATGAGCTCAACACTAGAGTCGTCTTCATCTCTTGGTAGATAGCGAACCAAGCCATAGTCATCGGTTGTGCCGATAGCTTCGGTGCCGATCACTTCATCGTTCGCAACGTCATAGTAGACTCGCTCAACATCGACGCCCGGTGCGGCTTCACCATTGGCATCGGCAATGAAGATGCGCGTTTGTTGATTGGCAATGACATGATCTTGCATGACAACGAATTTGCCGCCGATGTCTTTCTTCAATACTGGATAGTTGAAGTCTTTGCCATCTAGCTCACCACTGACAACCAGTGATGCCGCACTATTTTGCACGTATCCATCAACAGTAAGCTCTATCTGCGCTAAGGTATGTACGTTCTCAGAGAAGCCGCTGAATGTGCCTTGCCAGAAACCTGGATACTCAGTGACATTGTCGAACTCCATATCTTCCGCGAGTACGTTAAGTGACGTTTTAGTTGTGTCGTAGTTCAGCGTTAATGTGAAGTTTCGGAATGTCTCTGGCTTCACCACTTCCACTGGTAGGTTAAAGGTACCGCCTGCAAAAATAACGTCATGCTCGCCACCAATAAAGATGCGAGAATCACCGGTGTCTACGTTGAATAGCGTGTCGCCTGCCGAAGCATTGCCAAGTTTATCGAACACTCGATAGTCAATGCGTTGCCAGCCATCATCAAGGTTATTTAGCTCGACCCAGAAAGCGTCTTCACCGTTGTTTTGGATCTCCGCATCACTTATTGGTTCGCCATTCAGTGAAAGTTCAATATGGTCGAAGTCTACACCTGATGGGTCAAAGACTTGCAGACGAAGCGTGGTGTTTTTGCTGTTGATGGTTTCGTTTTCAGCCGGAGTCACGATGACTGATGGACCCGCTAGGTCAGTATCGAGATCGTAAATGGCAGTAAAGTTGTCCAATACAACGCTTGTGTCAATTCGCTCAGCCGTCTGAAGCACTAGGAATCGGAATGGTTGATCGAACGTCAATGGCTCAGGTAAACCTTGTGGGATATCTGCGGTCATAAAGTGCCAACCGCGGTTTGGCAGTGCTTCACCCTCGTTGTTGTAGTTGATGCCGACAGCAGCGCCCTCACCGTCACGAAGTTGACCGCGTACCCACCAGACTTTCCCTGCTAACTCTTCGGGAATATAAACATTCACACCAAGTTGACGAGGGTAGCCTGGCAGTTCAGTAATTTTATGCTCATCGACAAGGTAGGCACCAAAGGTTCCTGGCTGCGCTGGATCAGCTTCCCATGATAGTTCTAGAGAATAGTCACCATCAAACACAGGCGAATCTACTTGATCAATCTCAACCAATCGAGCGCGAGCACCTGTTGCGGTGAAATGAGAAATATCGCCCTCAAAGTCCTCAATCACTATCGGAGGTAGACCTATGTTAATGTCAATGCTCGCAGATAGCGTTTCGTCACCATTTTGGTAGATAACGTCTACGGAGACTTCGCCACCTTGAACATTGGCTGCGTAGAAGATTCCCGTTTCAGGATCGATTCGACCACTGTGAGTATTGCTAAGCTCATAATGAAGGGACGCTGGCTCATAAGTCACGACCTTGTCACCAGAAATGAGTGTTGGAAGTATTGGTGTTGATTCACCACGACCTAGCGTTAGTTTGTCGCTACCAAAATACATTTCATCAATGTGAGTGACGACGCTAACTTTCGCTACGCCTTTAACGTGATCTTGGTTTTGAGGATTCTCACCTAGGTTTGCAACGATAAAGCCTTCAGCTTCGCTTGACGCCGCTTTAAATGCACCGGAGCGGACATCAATCAGACCAATAGCAGAATCGTTGATACCGAACTCAACAGACTCACCAGACTCATGAAGTGAGTCACCGTCATAGCCTACGGCTTTGAAGCGGCGGTAAGTTGTGCCCGCTAGAATTGTCATCTCTTTCGGGAAAACGGCGATACCGTCGTTATAAGAGGCTTTTAAAGGGTCGAGCTTTAAGCCCCACTTAGAGGCAACTACACGCTCCAAACCATCTGATGGTACGTTGATAACGTGATTGTATCGTTCTCCAGGCATACGCATGGTCATGGTGGTGGAACCACCGCCATCGAGGTTTACCGCATCGACAGCGCCGTACGCTTGCATAATCTGACCAAGCTTTTTCAGCGTGATGCCATCACTAAATGTACCAATTGGTTTGTCAGCGACTAAGAAAAAACCCGTACCATCTGCTTTGATACCAAAGGCGGTACGCCCACTGATGGCTTCTTCGTTGTTATCGGTGTGCAATTGGCCATCTTTAACCAACATGACATTTCTAAAGCCAGCTCCGAGTGCATGTTTTACGTCTGTCCAACGCGGATCTTCGGTGTTGAATGCAGTAGAGATGTGGTCGCCAACAAACAGCTGTTCTTCTTCTGTTGTTACCAAGACATGACCTGAAGGCACGGTATAGTTACGCTCACCACTGACTACTTCAATAATCTCGCCTTCGAACGGTGCGAACTGCGCGATAGCTGAACCATCATCTTTAGCAGTAATCGATACATCGTTGATTTGGGGCTTAACCAAAGCTCCATAGCTTTGCGTTAGGTCGACGGTGCCACGATAACGATCACCCGGATAAACGTTTAAGCTACCGTTATCCTGACTATAACTGTGGTTGGTATAGCCTTCTTTATCGAAATAGAAGACGTTGGAGACAAGACCTTGATATTGCTTATTGATACCCCATGTCAGTTCAAACTCGGGAGTGTTTTCCCAAATTTCCAGTGAATCATCGTGATTAACAATAATCACCGCCTCACTGGATACATTCCAACCGGTAAAGTTTTGGCCATCCATCGTGACAACGCCTAGGTTCCAACCGTTGACCATGTTGTATGGGTCTGCGTTGATGGCGCCAATGATATTGTCGCCTTGGTCAATTCGGTAGTTCACGGAATCTGTGGTCGTTTCCATGCTGAACTGACCGGTAGAGCGTTCGATGGGCACCAGTTCGATTCCTGAGCCATTTCGAAAATCCATCGTCATGATGGCAGAGTCACGTGTGTGATTTAGCAGTCCGCGAGTCAGTGTTAGGTCGTCGTTAACGTGATACTCGTGGTAGTCGGTAATTTCTGTTGGCTCTTGCTCATTAGGATGGGCGGTAACGTCCATGACACGGGGAGGAATGGCTGGTTTGATTCTATCGACTAAGTCACTCGGTACCTCAATAATGTTAGGTACGAAGTCTTCTCGACCTGGTGTGCCATCGACATAATCACGGTCTTCGGTATTGGTGTTACAACCCACCAAAAGCGCCGAGACCAAACTGATCGAAAGCATACTCCTCATTGGAGGAGTATGTGGTAATAACGACATTAAGTTACTCTCTACATTGAAAAAATTGCGTTGGAGAGTAATGTCCATTAATGACAGTTTTTTAGAGCTTATGTGTCGGTTTTATTTCACAGCAACAGGCCCAGTGTTTCTCAGCTTTCTACTTGCCACGTTGTAACCCACTGTAAAGTAAAACAATAACAAGTTACTTAGGTATAGACCAGATGGGTGTGTGGTGAAATATAGCCTTACATTCAATAACTATTGCTTTCAGATGATTCTAGTGAACAAACGACTCTTGAGTGAATCGTTTGTAATTGAGATCAGTTGAGATGTGTTAAAGATCGCTGAAATTGTTTGGGTGTCTGCCCAAACTCACTTTTGAACAAACGAATAAAGTGCGAGATGTTGTCGTAGCCCGTTTCATAGGCAGCGTCGGTCACGGACATCGAGGTTAAGTGTCGCTTTGCCGCCTTTAAGCGCAGCTGCGTTAAGTACGGTTTTGGATTCTGTTCCGTCATCAATTTGAACTTCTGTGAGAAACTGGAAAGCGACAACCCCACCTCTTCTGCGACTTGAGACAAGGATAGCTGCATGCCTTCTTGTGAACTCATAAGACGAATTGCACGCTTAATAGGGTGTGATTGATTGCCGTTGATGATGCTGTGACAGGCGTTTTTTCGAAGTAGCTCAAACACTAACTCTTGCCCCGTGAGTTCAATCAGAAAGTCCATTCCAGCTTCTTGCTCACGCAGAATTTCTTGCATTCTCTCATGCAGGGCGTCAACCCGCTTCTCAATGGGATTAACGACAAAGCTCTGTGGATCTAACGATTGTGCGGTGTCGAACTCTAGGCAGTCAGAAACTCGCTGTGCGACCTTCTCGATGAGCGGTTCATTGAACTCGTACACCAAGGCTTTGGTGTATTCCGGCATCTTCATGTGAATGTTTGAATTCGGTGGCAATAAGACGAACTCATCACTTTGATAATCAAATGCCTCAGATTGGTTAACTCTGACCGATTTGGTGCCCTCTAGGATGGTGCACAGGCGAGGGGCTTCATAGGAGCGATATTCGTCGTGAAAGTCTTTCGGTAGATCGTAATAGAGTAAATTGATCTGACCTGCGTTCAACGCATACTCTCGCTCTGCGATGCGACTAAAGTTGCTTAACGTGTGCATGAGTGGCGTTTTACTCCTATTACGGTGATGAATCCCATAATAGACAGGAGAAAATAGCACGACATTGATCTGTGCTAGTTAAACCCTCGCCATTTATAAAACAAAACTGCAGGCAAACGTTTGACCTGCAGTTTTGGGATTTTACTCGAAAATAGAGTTTTCTAAATGCTTTATAGAGCCGCGGCTAGAATGCCAACAATCTCGTCATGGGTTGCTTGTTTCGGGTTAGTGAAACCACACGCATCTTTCAGTGCGTTTTCTGCAAGTACGTCGAAATCGTCGCGCTTAACACCAAGCTCTTCTAGACCAGCTGGAATGTTTACGTCTTTAGATAGCTGGCGGATAGCATCTAAACCTGCGTTTGCAGCTTGCTCATCGCTCATGCCAGTTGTGTCGACGCCCATCGCGCGAGCCACGTCAGCTAGGCGTGCTGGTGCAACTTGTGCGTTGTACTGTTGAACGTGTGGAAGCAGTACTGCATTACAAACACCGTGTGGCAGGTCGTAGAAACCACCCAACTGGTGAGCGATAGCGTGAACATAACCAAGTGAGGCATTGTTAAACGCCATACCCGCCATAAACTGCGCGTACGCCATGTTGTCACGTGCTTCAAGGTTGTCGCCGTTTGCTACCGCTTCACGCAGGTTAGCTTGAATCATTTCAATAGCTTTGATTGCGGATGCATCGGTAACAGGTGTTGCTGCGATAGACACGTACGCTTCGATAGCGTGAGTCAGTGCGTCCATACCGGTTGCTGCTGTGAGTGAAGCTGGTTTCGCTAGCATTAGCTCTGGGTCATTCACTGAGATAATTGGCGTGACGTTTTTGTCCACGATAGCCATCTTAATGTGACGAGCTTCGTCAGTGATGATGCAGAAGCGAGTCATCTCAGATGCTGTACCCGCCGTGGTATTGATAGCAATAAGAGGAAGTTGAGGCTTTTTGGAAACATCCACGCCTTCGTAATCTTTGATTTCGCCGCCGTTTGTTGCAAGAAGCGCAATGCCTTTTGCACAGTCGTGTGGTGAACCGCCGCCGAATGAGATAACGCAATCACAACCATGCTCTTTCAGTAGAGCAAGACCGTCGTTCACGTTCTCGATGGTTGGGTTTGGTTTCGTTTCGTCATAAACCACAGCAGCAACCTGTGCTTCATCCAATAGCGTTGTTAGCTTGTTGACTGCACCAATTTTGTTTAGAACGCCGTCTGTCACAATCAGGGCTTTTTGGAAACCGTGGCTTTCAATCGTTTTCACAGCGTCAGCTAGACAACCAGCACCCATAAGGTTCAAAGATGGAATATAGAATGCGTTAGACATGTTCTACCTCGTTTAACTTTTAAAAATTATCAATTTGGGACCTTTGCGTAGGTCTTACTTTATCTTCTGAAATCAGGTTAACAGTGGTCGCAATGCTCAAACTAGCGCTGGTTTTATAGAAATAGTCGATTTTTTAAATCGCTAGGACAATGTGATGTAGGTCGTTAATATTTATTTCCGTGGGGGACAAAAAAGGTCTCGATGATTGAGACCTTATTCTGATTTATATGCTTGAGTCGCTAGAACGGATGATCGACCATGATCCAAAAGTTGGTACTCTCAGGTGATTTCGCCAAATCTGCACGCACCACCAAGCCTGCCATTAGTGCTCGAACTGAGCCCCCGGCATCATATTTAAGATCAGTAAGCAGTTCATTCGCGGTATAAGACGACCCAACTCGACCGACTTCTACAAAGCCTACGAGTTGTATCCAGTCTACACGCAGGAAGTTTAGCCATGACACATTCTTAAGTGGGTTATAGGCAAGGGTGTAACGATATTCTGCTGCGCCATAGAGCACGGCCTTATCGTGGAAACGGTTGTTGTCGTAGCCTCTCAAGCGGGTGAAGCCGCCAAGTGTAGCGCCTTCGTTATAAGGTGGATTGCCTTCCACACGACGGTTGCCTTGAGCGTCAGTGTTCACTTCCCAAGTCGGCGACACACCTGTCCATAAGTTTAACGCAATAACGCGCTGGGAAGCCCAGTCAGACTTACCAAGAGAGAAGTACTTGCTCATGTCTAACTCATGGAAAGACCATTGCTTTTTAGACTCAAACCAGCCCCAGTCGTGAGAGGTGGCGACATACTGTCGACTACCATACGAGGGGTTGGGTGCGAAATCGGTATTATCGTAAAGCAGGCCGAACTCCATGGCGTGAATGGTGCCATCAAGCTTACCTTCGTTAAACTCGAACGACTGATATCGGTTGAACTGACGCGCTACGAATATCGTTGAACCACTTTCCAGCGGGTTCCATTCTTTACCGCCAGAAGGCTCAGAAACGAGCAAGCCGTTACGAATTTTATAGTCTACACGACCGTCATTTCTAGTCGTACCAATTGGTAGCACATACTCCATTTTTATGTCGAACCAGTTAGAGGCGCCATCGGCTTGGAAAAACTGGGTGTTGGATGATTCATTACTGCCTGGTAAGGGTGAGCCAGGGGGGTAAGTCTCTGGGCCCGTTGTGTAGGCGCGTTGCTGAGGGTAGTAACCAAACATACCATAAGCACTTAAAAATACCCGCTCGGTTCCCGGAATCATGTAGTTCCATACACCGCCAGCGATAGCATGACTGGTTTCACCACCAAACACGGTTCCGCCTATGGTCATCTGATCTTGGTGGATACCTTTGATCATACCGCCCACACCGACGTTTAACCCCATGGTCTCCGTGCTAAACAAGTAAGGGAGAACCATAGATTCACGGATCTGGTCGGGTGTTTCTTGACGGTCAATGCGTGATTTGACATTAGTAGGGGTCGCTGCCTCAACCACGGATGTGGCTATAGAACAAGTCAAAGCAGTAACAACCGCTAAACCTCTGCGAAAGCTCATAAGAAGACGACTTCCTTGTACTTATGATTGTAATTATCTCTATAGCCTAGCGTTATTCTTGTCGCGAGAAAATAATTAATAGTGACTTTGTTGGTTTTTTGGTGAGAGATTTACAAAAGATGGTGTTTTGTTCGTCAGATACAGAAAACCCAAGCGGGAGGCTTGGGTTTTACGACTTAGATTTTGCAATTTAGCCTAAAGTACTTTTTTCAAATACTCGAGTGCACCAACAACCGCTGCTACTTGAGCATCATTACACTCTTTGTCCGTGACTTTAGGGCTGTCTGGGTAGACTTCAGTCGTGGTTGAGTATTCACAGTCAGTCATACCCGTGCATAAACTAAGCTTTTTGAGAGGGTAATTGATCACACCATGCTGTACCACATCAGAGCCGATGATCTTGCCCTTGCTGTCGGCCGGGGCGATGTGCGTAACCTTCTCGACATAACCAATGATGGTTTTTTGGAAAGCTTCAGCAGGCTTTTCAGTATTACCCACTAGATAGAAGCCGTCGGGCACATTGTCTTCGATGTAATCAAGACCATCACGGGCTGCAAGGGCTGGGCGGAACTCGCTCTCATCAGTGTCTGTGGTTTCATGAAGATCGACGTGAGCCCAAACCTCAGTGTCTAACGACTCAACGAATGCCATCACATTGGCAGACTCTTCCGCGGGTGAATCTCTATAGAACGAGCGGTTTGGGTCGACTGCGTTAGGGTTCCAGCGGTTGATGGTCTCGTAACCCCAAGGGCTCACACAAGGTGCAACGACGATGTTGAAAATATCTTCATAGCTGTGGATGTTCTCTTTGGCGAACTGAAGCGCACCGTGAACGCCCGACGTCTCGTAGCCATGAACACCACCAGTAACCAATATGGTAGGCTTTTTCGGATCCCAAGTCTTAGTCTTCAACGCGAACAACGGAAAACGCTGTTCGTCGTATGACAGTGCACCGTACTGAACGACCTCAAGCGTATCGCGAAGTGCATCGATCTTTGGCAGTACGTCTTCACTGTAGAGTCGTTTTACCGAAGTCGATTCGAGCCATTGTTGTACTTCTTTGTCTGCCCATTTTTGACCGGGTGTGCCAATTGGGTATTGAAAGCTATTTTGCATGGTTTCCATTCTCAACATCTAATGTGCGAGAAAGCATAGCTTTGAAGAGAGTGAGTAGCAATCGAAGACAGGTGAAGATTGTGACAAAATTTTGGAGGAGCAGAGAAGTCCTCCAAAATAGTGATTATTTAAGCGACAGCTTCACGAGTATTCGCAATTGCTTGGAGCAGGGTTTCGGAAAGATTGGCTTTTTTGTTGGTGCCAAAATTGAACATGACGATAGTTGCATGACCAATTGTCGTCACTTTCTGCAGTTTCTTACTGACGATCTGATATTCCATTGTGAAACGATCATCTTTCACATCCGTAATTCGTGAGCCAACCAAAAGAGTGTCGGGGTAGGTGACCGGAAGTTTATAGCGACAATACGTATCACCAAGGACGGGACCAATATTGGTGACAGCCATATCTTCCATTAGATGGATGTGGCTGAAATAGTCGAGTCGAGCGGTTTCAAAGTATCGAAAGTAAACCGCGTTGTTCACGTGATTGAGGGCATCCATCTCTCCCCAAGCCACCGGTATTTCGGTGACGACTGGGAAGCCTTCTAAGAACTGTTCCATATTGTAGTTAATCCTTCTTAAGTGGGGTTTTTACTCTATTTGAGAATTAACAATGTTGCAACAACCTAGAAGGGTGACATTATTTGAGCGGTAACTTGCTTAAACACTTTCGGCATAAACAGGTTGCCGACTTTTCAAGCGTAGATGTATCACGCTTCTCTAGCTCGAAACACCAACAAGTTGATTTACCTGCAGAGATATCACAATAGGCGGGTTCGCCACATTGTCGGCACTGGTGGGTCGACTGCTCACCCGAAAGTTGGTCAACTTTGTCTTGGCGCTGCTCATTGTCTAGAAAGCGCCATTCAGAGAGTTCTTCCATTGTTCTGTAGCAGCCGCTACAGATACCACCATCATTTTTACAGGCCGCACGGCACGGCGTAACGATTACGACTTCTTCGGACATAGTTATTGATTCAATAGGTTGCGCATCGACTAACTGAGAGTTAGAATCAATTGCAAATAATTATCATTAACAAGAATCAATGAATACACTCTTTCTGTTGGTCGGCATCATCTTTATTCTTGCTTTGGCCAGTAAGCTTGCATTTTCCAACGCAGAGCTCACGCTGTTAGGCAGCTATTTAGCGCTTTGGTTGTATTTTGATTGTCGAACCTTAACGCTCATCTGCCTATCAATCTTCGTTTTATCACCATTCTTGGTGCGAATGCAAAATCAAAACACGAAACTTATCGTCTTTCTACAAGCCTTGCTGTTGCCCATAGCTTCGCACTTTTGGGTGTTCTAATAAAACAAAGGCTCCCATCATTACTTAGGGAGCCTTATTAATCTGCCTTTTAATAACAGTAGCGTTACTAAACAGAGCTTAGTAAGGTTACTTAACCTTCCAGTTTACTGTCTCACCGCCTCGAATTGGCACAACAATGTCGCTACCAAATGGCATAGTTTCTGGTACGTTCCACTCTGCTTTCTCTAGAGTAACGGTATCAGTGTTGCGAGGCAGACCATAGAAATCAGGACCATTGTGGCTAGCAAAGCCCTCTAGGTTTTCTAGTTTGCCTTCTTGCTCAAATACTTCAGCATAGAGTTCAACGGCAGCGTGAGCTGTGTAAGAGCCCGCACAACCACATGCTGCTTCTTTTTGCCTTTTGCATGAGGCGCTGAGTCAGTACCAAGGAAGAACTTCTTGCTACCACTTGTCGCCGCTTCAATCAGCGCTTGCTGGTGGGTTCCGCGCTTAAGAATTGGAAGGCAATAGAAGTGCGGTTTGATACCGCCAACTAACATATGGTTGCGGTTGTAAAGAAGGTGATGCGCGGTAATTGTCGCTGCAACGTTCTCATTCGCGTTCTTAACAAAGTTCGCCGCATCCGCCGTTGTGATGTGCTCTAAAACAATCTTAAGGTTAGGGAAGTCATTGACGATAGGTGCAAGCACTGTGTCTAGGAACTCTTTCTCGCGGTCGAAGATATCAACTTCGTGAGTGGTTACTTCACCGTGGACCAGCAGTAGCATGCCCACTTCTTCCATCGCCTCTAGAACGTGGTAGATGTTCTTCGCTGACGTTACGCCAGAATCAGAGTTTGTTGTTGCGCCCGCAGGATAGAGTTTTGCAGCCACCACTGCACCAGATGCTTTCGCTTTGCGAATTTCGTCTGGAGTGGTGTTGTCAGTCAGGTAAAGGGCCATCAAAGGCTCAAACTGCTCAGAAGGCTTCTCAGCCATGATGCGCTCTTTATACGCTAGCGCCATTTCGGTATCGATGACAGGTGGGATAGTGTTTGGCATGATCAGTGCGCGACCATTGTAGCGGCTGATATCGCGAACAGTATCTTTAAGAACGTCGCCGTCACGAAGGTGTACGTGCCAGTCGTCAGGACGAGTAATAGTCAATGTAGTCATTTGGGCTCCCACCAAGTTAGATTCTTCTTGAAACGGAGCCTAAACAGCAGCGAAAAATGTGAATGCAATCGCTTACGTTTAGGCGACAGGATGATAGAGGAAAACGAGTAAGATTTCACTATGTTTCTGGGACATTGAGAAAAAAGACGTTACCATTGAGCACAAAACTAGGAAGACAAAAATAAAAGGGCTCAGTCGTGTCAAAATCTCCTCTGCTTTCCCAAATCAATATTTATCCTGTTAAATCCGTTGGCGGAATTTCTCTCTCTTCTTCTTGGGTAGAAAAACAAGGCTTGTGTTTTGATCGCCGATTCATGGTAGCGCTCTCAGATGGTTCTATGGTGACTGCGCGTAAATACCCAAATATGGTTAAGGTGGCTTCGAGTCTGCTGCCGACCGGTATCATCTTTACCTACCCAGGTATGGCGCCGTTGAAGCTGGAATACAGCAGCTTCAAGTTACAAGAAACGCCAGCGACGGTGTGGAACGATAACTTCGCGGCTTATACCACGACCGATGAAGCAGACGACTGGTTTAGCCAAGTCCTTGAGCAGCGTGTCGAGCTGCTTTTCACTGGTGAGCAATCTAATCGTGTTCGCGAGAAGCTAGGTCATAACGTTAGCTTTGCCGATGGCTATCCACTACTGATCATCAGCCAAGGATCATTAGATGAGCTTAATCGTCGCAGTAGTGAAACGCATTCTATGGAGCAGTTTCGAACCAACTTAGTGGTGGGCTCGGATGAGCCATTTATTGAGGACTCTTGGAAGCGCATTAAAATTGGTGAGGTAGAGTTTGAAGCAGTAAAACCGTGTGAGCGTTGTATTTTGACAACGGTTGATGTGGATAAAGGCGAGTTCCGCGAAAGCAAAGAGCCGTTAAAAACTTTTTCTCGTTTCCGCGCTAATGAACGGGGTGGCGTATTCTTCGGTCAGAACTTAGTGGCTAAAAACGAAGGTATGATACGCGCGGGCGATGAAATTGAGGTGCTTGAGCATAAAGATAAAGAGTTCTACGAGGATCTCGATGCTCAGAAACAGGAGTTTGTTTGCGTAGAACGTGAACATGTCGCGCGTAACTTTGAGACTTTCTGGCTTGAGCCACAAAAAGGAGCGATGCCAACCTATAAAGCCGGTCAGCATCTTCCGATTGAACTTGATATCGATGGCCAGACAATTAAGCGCTTGTATACCCTATCATCGAGTCCCTCCCGTCCGGGACGTCTGTCTATTTCGGTCAAACGAATCGATGGCGGCAGTGTCTCAAATTGGTTGTTCGACAATTTTCAAGCGGGCGACACTCTAATCGCCGATCTACCAAACGGTAGCTTCCATATGGCGAATAAGGATCACGAACCGTTACTACTGCTTTCTGCGGGTAGCGGTGTCACGCCAATGATGTCAATGCTACGTGATCTTTCAGATAGGGACGCAGTGAACAACGTGGTGTTTTTCCATCAATGTTCGACTATTGATGATATCCCATTTGCTGATGAACTTAAGTTGCTCGAGAATAAACACGACCAACTGACAGTGATGATTTCACTGACTCAGCCGAGTGAAGATTGGGAAGGCCTGAAAGGGCGCTTTAGTCTCTCTCATCTAAAGCTCATCTCAGATTTGAATCAACGACAAGTGTTCGTTTGTGGGCCTGATGGCTTCATGCAGAAGGCGAAAAACTTGATGATGAAAAAAGGTCTGGCTGAAGATCATTATCATCAAGAGGCATTTGGTGTTGCGACAGCAACCGAAGAGCAAGTCAAAGCGGTGCAAATCAGCGTTGATGGAAATGTTTTTGAAGGCAACAATCAGAAAACGCTGTTAGAGCAGGCAGAAGACGCTGGACTTTCGATTGCACACAGTTGTCGAGCGGGTTTTTGTGGAGCATGTAAAGTGACAGTGGAGTCAGGATTGGTGCATCAGCCAGATGTTCCTGCAATACAAGAGTCGGAGATAGCGGAAGGTAAGGTATTGGCGTGTTGCTCAGTGCCGAAAACGGATGTGGAACTCGTCAGTTAATTAAACTTTGTGGGTGCCAGTGTCCAACTGGCACCAGCTTTGTTTTACATGCTTATTTTGAAGCACTCACGATACGTTGATGCAATGAGTCTTTTAAAGCCGCTCTGTCGTGCTTAAGTTGATGCATTTCGGTATCTTCGATGGGTGAACCATTCAGTTCCAACACACGAATTTCTTTATCCAGAGCATTGTAGTTTTTAGTGTCTGCAGCAAAGCTTTGATCGCTTTTCGTGAGCGCTAAAATCGTTTCTTGATGTTCTGGAAATTCCTTAAGAAGAGAGTGATCTTCGCCTAACATAGCAACCCCTTTTATCGGTGAACAATAGTTTTAGCTTGGGCATGAGCTCAAGTGACTTGAAGCGTTTGCACGCGAGTTATCACTTGTGCCTCTATAACAATGGCACAAGTTTTAGCCGATTAAAAGTTGACCGATGGCAAGATCTGATTTCAGAGAAGTAAATCACAAGGTATAAAAAAGCCAGCAAATTTTTGCTGGCTTTAAGAGCTTGATCAAGCTGAATTAATCGTAGATTGTTGGAATCGCTTCGCGCTTGTGCTGCGTCGCTTTGTAGATAGCCACCAGCTTGTCAGACACCTCTTGAGATACTGGTTTGCCCTCTAGGAAGTCGTCAATCTGCTCGTAAGTCAGATTCAGTGCATCTTCATCCGCTTTTTGTGGATCAAGTTCTTCTAAGTCAGCGGTAGGCGTTTTCTTCACAAGTAGCTCAGGAGCCCCAAGTGTCGCCGCTACTTCGCGTACCTGACGCTTGCTTAGGCCAAACAAAGGTGCCAAGTCACAAGCACCATCACCAAACTTGGTGTAAAAACCTGTGATGTTTTCAGCAGAATGGTCAGTACCAAGCACTAGGCCACCCACGTAGCCGGCGATTTCATACTGTGCGACCATGCGAGCGCGAGCTTTAACGTTGCCTTTTACAAAGTCTAACTTTGCTGCTTCTTTTGGTAGTAGACCCGTTCCTTCTAGGGCAACGTGTGACGCAGCATGCAGACCATCAACACCAGCCTTGATGTTTACAGATACCGAGTGAGTTGGTTCGATAAAAGAGAGTGCTAGCTGAGCTTCGTCTTCATCTTTTTGTTCACCGTATGGCAGACGCACCGCGATAAACTGGTAGTCGTTTGTACCACTTTCTTCATTGAGTTGATTAACAGCGAGTTGCGCGAGACGGCCACAGGTTGTTGAGTCCACACCACCACTGATTCCTAGAACGACGGACTTACATCCAGACTGCTGCAATTTGTTTTTGATAAAAGCAACACGGCGTTCGATTTCAAAATGTGGGTCGATAGACGGAAGCACGCGCATCTCGTCTCGAATAAGTTGTTCCATGTGGGATCCCTTTTCCTGCAAGCAAAAATGTTTTCTTGTATGATACCTACGAAAATCACTGAAAAAAAGTTACAGTGACGCTCAATCTATGCATAGATACGATTTATTGAGATACATATGACAAAAATAGCGATATTTGGTAGTGCCTTTAACCCACCTAGCTTAGGGCACAAGAGTGTTATTAACTCCCTTAGCCATTTCGACAAAGTATTGCTAGTACCAAGTATCTCCCATGCATGGGGCAAAAGTATGCTGGATTACAATGTTCGCTGCCAACTTGTTGATATGTTTATTGATGACCTAGAGCAGAGCAATGTAGAGCGCTCAGATATCGAAGAAGCGCTGTACCAGCCTAATACTTCAGTCACAACATTTGCTGTTTTAGAAGCACTAGAGAAACGTTATCCAGACGCCGAGCTTACCTTTGTTCTGGGGCCAGATAATTTGTTCAGTTTCGAAAAGTTCTATAATGCACAGAAAATAGTCGAACGTTGGTCGCTATTAGCATGCCCAGAGAAAGTCAAAGTCAGGTCAACAACAATTCGTTACAGTTTGTCCCAAGGTTTGAATGTAGATCACCTAACGACAGTAAGTGTCGCTAAACATTTGGTCGCCAATAAGCTATATTGACCATAGAATCAAAACGGATAATTTATAAATAAATGAAAGCAACAGGGATTTGTATTGCTTTAGCAGTGGCCGTCAGTAGCCCCATCGCTTACGCATTATGCGAAAGTGACTCGAGCAAATCTGTCGTTTTAAAGACGACGGAAGACGAGTCGTTTTGCTCACTCATTACTAAACCATTCAGTTATATCGGCAATCAGGTGATTACCTTAGGTGGGTTAATTGAATCAGAGAAACCGACCAATTCGCTGCAAGACTCTTATTGGGACCAATGGCTTCTTACCCAGGAGTCTGAGCCCGTATTGACAGGCAACTATGAAAACAACTTTGTTGGCATTGGGCTGTGGGCACCAGAAGAAATTGCTCGCCGTAAAGATGAAATGTCGATGCAAGAGTGGTTGATGGCTCAGGGACTTCACATTGGTGTAGGCTTTGGTGAAAAGGGCAAAGAGCCAAGGCTGCGCTTGGACTATCGCTGGCATCAAGATTACCAAGGCGACATGATGATGCAGGTTGAAGTGCCATTCTAACGAAGCTGGATGTACGAGATTAAAAAATAGCGAGCCTAGAGCTCGCTATTTTTGTGTCAGCTTTACTAATTTAGTTCTTTATTAAAGTGCTTCACCCAGCAAGGTCGTGGTGAGCTGTTTAAAATGCTCTTGGTTGCCCGAGAATAGCGACTGACAAATCGCCTCGCTCTTTTTACCAGACAATTTTTGCTTGCGTGCTTCTCTGACAAGCAATACCAATGCTAGCTCACCCGCAATCGAGGTAGAGTTTGGTGTCCACGCGGTGATCTCCGCGCTTTCCTTATCTTGCTTTAATACCGGCTTGCACGTTTTAACTTCGTGACGCATTACCTGCAAAAAGATCTTTTTTTAATCTCAGCGTCATCGGTTTTACTGAGTGAGTTTAATAGCGCAGACATCAGTGTTGAAGGCATTACTTGACCTGCCTGAGTCGGAAATTTGTCCGCCAATCTTACAGAAAACTTCACCGTATTAAACACGCTACCTGGCAGCAAAGTCAGGCTTGATAGGCAGTCAAATGGCAGCCAAAAAGTGTCACCTGCACTATAAGCGTACTCATTCTTGCCTAGTTTTAGCAGAACTTTTCCTTCCTCTACATGCACCAACTGATTATGTAGCGTCTTCTTACGAGGCGTAATAGTGAGTAATGATGAATGAGTCGTATGAAAGTCGATGGCGTGATTCATGATAGTCTTCGCTGGTTAATCTGCGCGTAGAGTACCTTGAGTCGCGTATGATGCCAACCACAGATCAGACATTTCCATTGGTAATTGCAATAAGAGTAGAAGAAACTGTGGTCTGACCTTAACAAAAATAGACCTAAGGTAGCTGCGGTCTTTTTGGACTAAGCGTAGAATAGTGCAGCTTTTAATTTGATGTAACAGACATGACAACACACAACGACCCATATATTGATATTCGTCCATACAATGACGAAGAGATCCCTGCCGCTATCGACCGTCTGATTAACGACGCCGAATTTATCGACGCGATTCTTCAGCACCGCTTCTCTAACCATGCTCCTTGGTTTAAAGCGGTGATGAGCCCAATTGTAAAAGTGTACTTGAAATTTAAGTGGGCCAAGCTTGATAGCGTTGAAACCATTCAGCTAGAGGTGAAAAAGTACCTAGAGCAAACTTTGGACGCAACAACAAAAGGCGTGACCTACAAAGGTCTCGATAAACTCGATAAAAATACGTCGTACCTATTCGTGTCTAACCATCGTGATATCGCGATGGATCCTGCATTGGTTAACTACGGCTTGCACGAGAACAATCACAGAACTGTGCGTATCGCCATCGGTGATAACCTACTTAAGAAGCCCTGTGCAACAGAGCTAATGCGTCTTAACAAAAGTTTCATTGTTAAGCGCTCTCTAAAGGGGCCGCGTGAAATGATGAAGGCACTTGGTACCTTGTCTTCGTATATCAAGCATTCATTAGATACAGGTAACTCAATCTGGATTGCTCAAAAAGAAGGGCGTGCTAAAGACGGTAATGATTTTACCGATCCCGCGATTTTGAAGATGTTCCATGTAGAAGGTCGCAAACAGAAGGTTCCGTTTGCAGAGTATATTCGTTCACTGAAAATCGTACCTGTCTCTATCTCATACGAAAACGACCCGTGTGATATTGCAAAAGCAAAAGAGCTTTTTGAAAAAGCGACTCACGGCAACTATGAGAAAGGCGAGTTTGAAGATATTGAAAGTATCGTTCAAGGCATTGTCGGCCGAAAAGATCGCGTACAAGTCGTATTTGGTGATGTCATTGACCAAGATTTTGAAACTCCAGAAGCACTGGCTGAAGAAATCGACCGTCAGATCCATGAGCATTACACCTTGTTCCCGATTAACAAGCTAGCTGCTGGCCTTGAAGATGACACTATCTCAGAAGCGACTCGCGTCATGCTGAAAGAGAAACTGGATTTGCTGCCAGAGGGCGCTCATCAATATTTGATAGATAGTTATGCGAACCCTGTGAAGAATATTCTTCTTGAGCAAGAAAAACTGTCTGCGTAAAAGCAAACAAGCTATCGCACAGCCGCCTTTATTGGCGGCTTTTTTGTGTTTGGCGCACTGCTTTGGGAGTAAGTGAGAAAATTCGCTGAGTTGACGAGGAGCAACTAGACTCTAAATAAGTATAAGGATTCGATAAAAATCAAACACTTCACCGAGTAGGAGCAAGGATGACATACCCAGAGCCGCTACCGCATGGAGAACTGACTCAGGTTCTCGATAATATTTATCTTGTGACAGGATCCGTTGCGATGAAAGTCCCACCCCAGGTGGGGGCCGCTAACGATGACATTTAGCCGCAATATGCTTGTTATCAAGCAGGGCGGCGACCTAATCTTGATTAATTCCGTTCGGTTAAATGAAAAAGGTATTGCTCAGCTCGACGAACTTGGCGATGTCAAACATGTGATAAGGCTTGCCGCATTCCATGGCTTTGATGACCCTTATTACAAGGAAACCTTTGGTGCTACGTTATGGTCGGTCGATTCACCTTATGTAAGAGGCTTTGATAAATCGTCTTCGAGTCATCAATACTATAAAGCCGACAGACTCCTCAAAGAGGGTTCAACGCTTCCAATTGATGGTGCTACTTATTTTGAGTTTTCTTCATGCACACCAAAAGAGGGGCTCATTCTGCTCGAGCGAAACGATGGGGTGCTTATCTCTGGGGATAGCATGCAAAACTGGCCAAAAACCGACAAGTACTTTAACTGGGCCGCTAAGATGATGATGCCACGTATGGGATTCATTGGTCCGTGTCGATTTGGAGTAGGTTGGCTAGACCTAGCAAACCCTGACAAAAACGAGCTTATTGAGAAGGCATCACTAAACTATTCCACACTGCTACCTGCCCACGGCAACCCGGTATTTGCTAAAGCACGAGAACGCTTTATTGAGTCCGCCCATAAAATCCAAGAATAGTATTGTCGATTGATGTGTTTCAAAAAGTTAATAACGCGATAGCGTATAGTGTGCGCCTGTGACTCACCTACTTACTTACACAATAAAAGGATCTTTGATGCGAAATGGCGTTGGCTTTGTACTAGGACTTACCGCTTTGATTTCTGGCTGCAGTAGTTCTATTCCGGTTGAAGAACGTCAGCCTATGAGAGAGGAAATAGATGCCTCTACCGTACAAATTGTGAATCGCTTAAGTGAACTCTACCCAGAGCTGGCTGAGCAGCTCGCCTATGCGCAAGGGTATGCCGCTATCTCTATGTCTAACATCAAAGTGCCCATTCTTGGCGCCGGAATGGGTGTTGGCGCTATTTATAATCAAGCGGATGGCTCGGTGACTTATATCGATGTCAACCGTTATGAGGTTGGTGCTGGGTTGTCGTTAGGTAGCTATCAGGCACTGGCCATTTTTGATAGTTTGTCAACACTGAACGAATATCGAGAAGGGGTCTGGGAGCCATCATTGGGCGCAGAGTGGAACTTGGGCGAGGACGGTGCTTACAGTTCGATGAGCCTTGCGGGTCGAGATGAGGACGTCCCTATTTACCTATTGTCGCATTCTGGTGGAGGAGCAGTGGGCAGTGCTCGTTTGGTGTCAGTTTCGGTTAACTACGACCTAACAGAAACTGGCTTAGGCGAAGTTCGTGTCGCCAGTAAAGATACAAAGGAAGCGAATAATCAAACGCCTAGGAAGTGGGACAGGCCCTTGCCATTTTTTGCTCAAGAGGTGATTGATAAAGGTTACAGCCTGCCAAAGCCATTTGGAGTCAGCGTAATCTATGCAAATACCTATCAGCAGATGGATATCCGCAATCTCAATGTAGGTCTTAACGGGTCAAGGAAGGTCCCTATTGATTTCGTGACCTTTGATAATAACTCCAGCCATACTCAAACTCCTCAATTAAAGCTTGATGCCTGGGTGTTTCCTTTCATGAATGTCTTCGGCACGGTCGGCAAAATTTCTGGTGATGCACACATTGAGTTTAAGGTGGATCCTGAACAAATGATCGATGAACTGCAGCTAGATTGTAGTGTGGTTGGTGGACAACCCCTGGTATGTGAGGGGCTACGTAGGCTATTTGCCAATCCTTATGGTGTCGATGTAGATATAACAGGTACAAACTACACGTTAGGGACGATATTAGCGACAGGATGGGATGACTATTTCGTTACTGTGCCGATTTCTTTTTCATATGCGGATATGAGAAAAAGTGATGCAGAAGGCTTTATTCTCAACGTGTCTCCGAGAGTTGGCAAACAGTTCATGCTGAAGGGGACACAGTCGATCGCCGTCTATGTTGGTGCTGCTTACTTGGACAGCAAACTGACCATTACTGGGAAGCAAGCAATTCCGGGGACGAGTAGTCAACTGGACTATAAAATTGAGCAGGAAAATATCGATAAATGGGCAGGACTGCTTGGCGCTAACTATAACTTTAACAGGGATTGGTCCATTTCTATGGAGTATGGTCAAAACGGAAGCAAGAAAAGGCAGTTTGTCTCCAGTTTAACTCGCCGCTTCTAATAGCTCGCTCCGCGCATTGTTGGGAAGCTCATAACAAAACTTATCTGAGTCATGAGAAAATCTCGTAATTAACTTACTGAAAATATTTGACCTTGCTCACAAGTTGAGTAGAATTTGCTCTGTCTTTTGAAATGTAATTACATAGGGTAGAGAAGAATGAACTCAGCACTTCTATCAACATTGGACACTGAAAAATCAAACGCAGAAGAGAACAACGAAAAAGCGTCAGTATCATCGACCTCGACTGCCGTTGAGATTGCTACCATCCTAGCGATGTTTTTAGCGACTTCAGCAGTGATTTTGTTACTAAGCCTAACTTGGGTAATGTAACCAGCCTTTCATGGATTTGAAGCAAGCGATACTCCCTAAAGCAGCATGTGTGAGTATCGCCTATACCTTCCCTTCACTTTTTATGGTTCGACGACAACGTATTTCCCATTGTCGATAGCTAAGAACCAATTCCCTCTTGCTACGAAATATTGTTGACCGCGTTTGTTAACTGCAGTGGCACCTTCAGGTAGTCTCTTTACGATTTTCCCCGGTCGATAGCGACGTTTGGGCGGCTTTTCTACAAAAACATACTTTTCCTTCTCTTGTTTATAGTAGTGTCCGTCGATCAAGGCATACGTAACCCCGGCGATTGCCAGCAGAACCGCATCGTCTGGAAGCCGGTGTTTGGGATAGTGATGTATCACGTGCACTTCTTTCTTTTTGTGTTCTTTCCATGGCTTTCCGATGATTTTATGCCAAGGATCTGCAAGGCTAGATGTAGAAAGCAGGCTACAGGCCAATAGTATTGTTAGGGGAGTTTTGATTGTCATGGCTGTCTAGGTTCAATGACTCAATTAGGACTATTGAGCCATTGTTTATTGAAAGGTGCCTGCTTTCGTTAGCCAGAAGTCATTAGCCCGTGTGATTTTGATGGGGGCTAAATGAATGAGCGAAAGGTATTCGTGATTTGGATGGCTTCTCACAAAAACTTGCACGGCAACGTCCGATACCCAAATCAATTCTTGTCTATCTTCGTCAAGGTCACTAGTTTAATAGATATAGTGTTAGCAAAAAAGGAAGCTCATGACCGAATTTAATATAAGAACCATGACGTTAGATGAAGTGGGCATGGCTGTTGAATGGGCAGCGCAAGAAGGGTGGAATCCGGGTCTTAACGATGCTTACCATTATTACAAAGCAGACCCAAATGGATTTTTAGTGGGTGAGCTTAACGGTGAACCAATCGGTTGTATCTCTGTTGTGAAGTATGATGCCAGCTTCGGTTTTCTGGGGTTTTATATTGTTAAACCTGAATATCGACACCAAGGGTTTGGTATTCAAATTTGGGACCGCGGAATGGCGTATCTGGATGGTTGCAACGTTGCGCTTGATGGTGTTGTTGATCAACAAGAGAACTACAAACGTTCTGGCTTTGCTTTATCGCACAGAAATGTTCGATACGAAGGTCAAACAAAGAGTCTGCCTTTTGAAAGAGACAGCATCACTAAAACAGAAGAGCTAAGCTTTGACTCTATTGAAGACTATCTCGATGCATTCTTTCCTGCCTGTAGAAAGGTATTCGATAAAGCCTGGTTGAATCAGTCGGATAGTAGCTCGCTAGCTTATGTCAAAAACGGTGAGTTATTAGGGATAGGTGTGATAAGGGCGTGTCGAAGCGGTTTTAAGATAGGTCCTTTGTTTGCTGATAACAAAGACGTAGCCCATGATTTGTATGCTGGTTTAGTTTCAAGCGTGTCTAGCGACCAACCGGTTTTTCTCGATGTTCCTGAGGTCAATGAGTTAGCGATTGACCTCGCTAAGACTTACCATATGGCACCTTGTTTTGAAACAGCGAGAATGTATACCAAGCAGCCCCCAAGTATCTCTTTAGACCGCACCTATGGCGTCACTTCCTTTGAGATAGGTTAGCTTTATAAAGCTCGGCTATGCAGCCGAGCTCTCTCTATTCTCTGTTAGATTATTAACCCAGCGATCGCTGTATACGCGCCAGACCGCTGGAACAACCTTGACGATTTCTTCCGAGGTCATGAGAAGCAGTACGATAGGGAAGGAGAGGTCAAACACCATGGCTCCCATCGCCGTGATTGGCACTGCCCACATCCATTGACAGACAAAATCCATGTTCATACAGAATTTACTGTCACCACCACTTCGTAGGACGCCAATGATCAGGGTAATGTTGATGGTACGCAGCATGATACTCAACGCGACAATAGGAAAGCTGAGCACCATCAGCTCAGTTACATCCGTGGTTAGCCCTCCGTAGAGCGATAAGATCGCGCCTTGGGCGAGTAATAGTACGCCGCCCAACAATGCACCCAGTGCAATGGAAGACTTAAGTGCCCACCTTGAATACAAGGTACTTTGCTTAAACTGATTAGCGCCTAGACTGTTACCTATCAAGATGGCGGTGGCACTTGATAGACCATGAGCGACAGACAGCCCAATCGATTCGAGTGGTGTGATGACTGCCATTGTGGCTAACTCGGTTTGTCCCATACGACCTAAAATGATGTTGAATGCGAAAATCCCCGCACACCAAATCACGGTGCCACCCATAATGGGGTAGGTGATAGTGACGAACTTTCTAATCATTTTAGGCTCGAGGGCATCAATGACGTTTTGCCAACGCAGAGCCAATACTGGAAAGTATCTATAAATAATGACCAGTACCACTACCAAGCGTATTGAACGTGCGATAACACTGCCAATCCCCGCGCCAATGAGTCCCATCGCAGGAAGTCCGAAATGACCGAATATCAGTATGTAGTTGAGCGCAACATTCAGACCGACTTCAAGTATTGAAACGTAAAGGTTGATGCGGGTTTGACCAATAGACCGCAGCGCAGTGTCGGCTGCGATACCAAGGCCTGATAAGCACATAGCAATGCCAAGTAGTTGGACATAGTCACTGGCAAGCGCTAGAACCGTTTCGCTAGGATCAAATAAGCTAGGTAATAGTTGTGGTGTGAAAAAGCACAAAGTGAAACAGAACAAAGCTAGCCCTTGAGTAACGCCAGTCCCAAGCGCGAGGTAGCGCTTTAACCCCTGCTCATCATTCGCGCCCCAATACTGAGCCAACAGAATCCCCATGCCGGATCCTAGCCCCCACACTAATACGATTGAGAGCCAAAATATACGAGCTCCAATTCCCGCCGCTGCGACTTCTTCCGTCCCCAACTGACTGATCATGAGGCTATCGACAAAGCCAAGGCTACTCATAAGCAGGCTTTGCAGTGCAATGGGTATACCTAGAGAAAGGACTTTTCGAATAAAGCTGCTTATTGGCGGTTGTTCCATAGAGTTCTCCCTGCATGTTTATTTTTTAAGCTACTGATTTACCATGGTATATGCAACGAATTACTGTCACGTTAACCGTGATGTGTGTCGCAGAGTGGTCTGGGCGTTATGTCTTGACATCTCGAGCTTAACCTTATGATTTTGCAAAAGACGCATGCTTCAAAACGGTGCTTATGCGAGACATATCTCCAAATTAGTGAAAACAGCGCGTCCTTTGCACCAAGATGCAGCGCACCAAATTGAACTTAGAGCATTTTAATGGTGCGCGAAAAAATAAAACCTTATAAATATCATTGATTTAATCGCTTTCTACTTATGCTTTCTAAATTGGCACTCTTCTTGAAATAACACTGTTGAATAACTATTCACAATAAGGAGATATCCAACATGAACATGACGTTCAAACTCAAGCTTGCAGCTATGGGCGCGTCACTTGCTTTTGCATCAGGTTTTGCGATGGCGGAAGAAGAGACGATCAAGGTCGGCGTACTACATTCACTGTCAGGCACGATGGCGATCAGTGAAACAACACTGAAAGACACGATTTTGATGTTGGTTGAAGAGCAAAATAAGAAAGGCGGTCTATTAGGCAAAAAGCTTGAAGCTGTTGTTGTAGACCCTGCCTCTAACTGGCCTCTGTTTGCTGAGAAAGCGCGTGAACTGATCGAAAAAGAGAAGGTGGACGTGGTATTTGGTGGTTGGACGTCTGTGTCTCGTAAATCGATGCTTCCAGTATTTGAAGAGCTAAACAGCATCCTTTTCTACCCAGTTCAGTATGAAGGCGAAGAGTCTTCGAAAAACGTCTTTTACACAGGTGCTGCGCCAAACCAGCAGGCGGTTCCGGCTGTTGACTACCTAATGAATGAGTTGGAAGTTGAGCGTTGGGTACTAGCAGGTACGGATTATGTTTATCCGCGTACGACCAACAAGATCCTAGAGTCTTACCTGAAGTCGAAAGGGGTGAGCGAGTCAGACATCATGATTAGCTACACGCCGTTTGGACACTCTGACTGGCAGTCTATTGTTTCTGATATCAAGAAGTTTGGTTCAGAAGGCAAGAAAACAGCGGTTGTATCGACCATCAATGGTGACGCAAATGTTCCATTTTACAAAGAGCTAGGCGCACAAGGCGTCTCATCTGAAGACATCCCTGTTGTGGCGTTCTCGGTTGGTGAAGAAGAGCTATCGGGTATGGATACGTCCGCGTTGGTTGGTCATCTAGCGGCATGGAACTACTTCATGAGTGTTGATACTGAAGCGAACGAAGAGTTTGTTGAAACTTGGCAGAAGTTTATTGCGAGTGAAAAACGCGTAACAAACGACCCAATGGAAGCACACTACATTGGCTTTAACATGTGGACACAGGCTGTTACCAATGCTGGCACTACGGACGCTGAAGAAGTTCAAGATGCGTTGATTGGTGTTTCTGTGCCGAACCTTTCTGGTGGCTACTCTACGATGCTGCCAAACCACCATATCACTAAACCAGTACTTATCGGTGAAATCCAAGATGACGGTCAGTTTGATGTAGTTTGGGAAACAACCGGTCTTGTGGCTGGTGATGCTTGGTCTAACTACCTTCCTGAGTCATCGAAGCTGTATTCAAGCTGGTCTAAGCCATTCTCATGTGGTGCATTTAACGTTGAAACAGGTAAGTGTTCAGGTAGCGCACAATAATCTCTCACTATTTGGTGCCTCTCCCATTTCCATCTAAATAAGGGCAGAGGCGCCTTTTTATTTCTGCCTAAGTTGACGTCAGACTTAAGGCAGCCGAAAGGACGCATTTCATGAAAACCATAATTCACATATTGAAAGTCGTGGTGTTCTTTGTTTTGAGTACTCACTTCGCGTTGGCTAGCGTTAGTGACCGAGGCACATTTGCCCAAGCACTCATCGGAAAAAACAACCCTCTAAAAGAAGAAGCAATGGCTTGGATCGTTGAAAACGAGTCCGAGCTTGTTGCCAAATCAGTATTAACCGCATGGCTTGAAGGTGATCTCTACTACGTCAAAGACAAGAAGAGCGAGCAGTATCAAGCTTTGTACATTTCAGACAACATCAAAAATTCACCCACTGCGAAAAGCGCTTGGGATGATACTACGATGGCCGTTGAGTCCTCACGCCAATTTAGCAAGGTGCGAGTAAACAACAGATTACGCGGTAAGATTCGCCTAGAAATCGCGTCGCTTGGGTTATCGAACCCTGAAGCATCCATTCGTTTGAGCGCTGTCACAGCTTTCTTGGGAGCCACTGACGATACGGTCATGGAAAGACTTCAGCAGCGAAAAACGGTTGAGCAAGACGAGGATGTTCTTAACATCCTTAACTTAGCATTGGCGATAGACCAATCACTTACTGGTGACACGAGTTCAGACAAGGTTGCTGCGATTGAAACCTTGTCCGGCTACAAGCAGTCTGTCGTTTTGCAGACCCTAAACCAAATTATCAGCAAAGATAAAGACGAGTTAGTTGTAGCCGCGGCTGAGCGAGCGCTTGATAGTTATCAGCAGAGTCAGAAATTTTACTCGGGTGTAGAAACCGTCTTTTTTGGTTTGAGCTTAGGCTCAGTATTAGTGCTGGCGGGTATTGGTCTTGCGATTACCTTCGGTGTTATGGGCGTTATCAACATGGCTCACGGTGAGCTTATCATGATTGGTGCTTACACCACTTATGTGATGCAACAGCTCATGCCAAACAATATCGGTATGGCACTTATCTTATCCATTCCGATGGCGTTTATTGTCTCTGGTTTGGTAGGCATCGCGATTGAACGCAGCGTGATACGTCACCTTTACGGTCGTCCTCTGGAAACCCTACTGGCGACCTTTGGTATCAGTCTTATTTTACAACAAGCGGTTCGCTCTATTTTCTCTCCTCTTAACCGCTCAGTCAGCACGCCAGACTGGATGTCAGGTGCATTGAACATCAACCCAATGTTGTCGCTTACCTATAACCGTTTATACATCATTCTGTTTTGCATCATGGTTTTTGTTGGCTTGGTGATGGTGTTAAAGAAAACCCCACTCGGTCTTCAAGTTCGCGCCGTCTCTCAAAACAGGGCGATGGCGAGAGCCATGGGTATTCGTTCTGAGCGTGTTGATGCGATGACGTTTGGGCTAGGTTCGGGCGTAGCGGGTGTTGCTGGTGTGGCGCTATCACAGCTAACCAACGTGGGGCCTAACATGGGACAAGCCTACATTATCGACTCCTTTATGGTTGTCGTATTTGGTGGAGTAGGAAACCTATGGGGAACCTTGGTTGCTGGGCTGAGCTTGGGACTATTTAACAAGATCCTCGAGCCATGGGCGGGTGCCGTTCTTGCCAAGATCTTGGTATTGGTGTTCATCATTTTGTTTATTCAAAAACGCCCTCGTGGACTCTTCCCACAACGTGGCCGTGCGGCAGAAGGTTAAGGAAAACGTATGCAATCAACAATTCAATCTTCTGGACATCCGGCGGGCACACAGTCTAAGTCGTTTGTTCTATCGGCTATGCGTGGAGATAAGGGCGGACAGCTTACGATTTTGGCTATCTTAGCTGCTGTTGTCTTGATACCGCTAGCGAACACACTATTGCCAGCAGGCCACCCACTTCACGTTGAGACGTTTACTATCTCGCTGATGGGTAAGTATCTAAGCTATGCGATGCTCGCTCTGGCGGTGGATTTGGTATGGGGTTACCTAGGGATCCTGAGTTTAGGGCATGGCGCTTTCTTTGCGCTTGGTGGCTACGCCATGGGTATGTACCTGATGCGTCAAATTGGTGATAGAGGCGTTTATGGCAACCCAATATTGCCGGACTTTATGGTGTTCCTAAATTGGCAAGAGCTTCCTTGGTTCTGGCATGGTTTTGATCAGTTTTGGTTTGCTTGCCTGATGGTCGTTCTGGTACCGGGCGCACTTGCTTATGTATTTGGTTATTTGGCATTCCGTTCGAGAGTGTCAGGGGTGTATCTGTCAATAATGACCCAGGCATTAACTTACGCCTTAATGCTGGCTTTCTTCCGCAATGAAATGGGTTTTGGCGGTAACAATGGCCTTACCGACTTTAAAGACATTCTCGGCTATAGCCTGCAACAAGATTCAACCAAAATCGCGCTGTTTATGGTGACTGGGATTGCTCTTGTCATCAGCTACATCGTTTGTAGAACGGTTATCAGTAGCCGACTTGGGCGCGTATCTATGGCAATTCGTGATACGGAGTCGAGAACACGCTTCATGGGCTATGACGTTGATGGTATCAAGCTATGGATATTTGTACTGTCCGCCGTGATCGCTGGTATTGCTGGTGCGTTGTATGTCCCGCAGGTCGGCATTATTAACCCTGGAGAATTTGCACCGCTGAACTCTATTGAGATCGTGGTTTGGGTTGCACTAGGCGGACGAGCCACCTTGTTTGGCGCAATTGTTGGCGCCTTGGTCATTAACTATGCCAAGAGCTGGTTTACGGTTGAGTTCCCTGAGGTATGGCTGTTTGCGCTGGGCGGTTTGTTTGTACTGTCTACTATGTACTTCCCTAAAGGCTTGATTGGGTTTGTTTCCGAAAAAATCGAGTTACTCAAGAAACGCTCAAAGCCCACGCAGGAGTCTGACAAGGAGGCAACCGCATGACGTTAAATAGAGCTCAGCAGCTAAAAAGCTCGGTGCAAGAGATCACCAAGCGTGATGAGGTGTTCTCGTTTCTCAAACCTGATCAACATCCTCTTGTCGATACACGTCATAACATTCTGCTGTATGTGGAAGGCGTGAACAAAAGCTTTGACGGCTTTAAAGCGATCAATGATCTCAACCTGTATATCAAGGAAGGGGAGTTACGCTGCATCATTGGACCAAATGGGGCGGGCAAAACCACCATGATGGACATCATCACGGGTAAAACGAAGCCAGATACCGGACAAGTTTGGCTTGGCTCCAACATTAACCTTCTCAAGATGAATGAGTCGGAGATTGCCAACGCAGGTATTGGTCGTAAATTTCAAAAACCAACCGTGATTGAGTGCCTGACCGTTTGGCAAAACTTAGAGTTGGCGATGTCAGGTGTGCGCGGAGTGTGGGGAACCTACACCGCGACATTATCAGGTGAGCAACAAGATAAGCTTGAGTCAGTGCTTGAGTTGATTCATTTGAAAGATAACGCTGCGCTGACGGCAGGTAACCTTTCTCACGGCCAAAAGCAGTGGTTGGAAATCGGTATGTTACTGATGCAAAACCCTAAGCTACTGCTCGTCGATGAACCCGTTGCAGGCATGACCCATCAAGAGATGGACAGAACGTCAGAGCTGCTTAACTCGCTTGCGGGTAAGCACTCGGTCGTCGTGGTTGAGCATGATATGGATTTTGTCCGCTCAATCGCAAGCCACGTCACTGTACTTCATCAAGGTCATGTGCTCGCAGAGGGCACCATGGATCAGGTTCAGTCTCATCCTGAAGTCAAACAGGTTTATCTAGGGGAATAGCATGCTACAGATTCAATCACTCAATCAGTTTTATGGTGAAAGCCACACCTTGTGGGATCTCGATATGTCGATTCCCGAGGGTAAATGTACCGTGCTTATGGGACGTAATGGCGTAGGAAAAACGACGCTGCTGCAGTGCATTATGGGCTTGGTCAAGGTTAAGAGCGGCGATATTCAGCTCAATGGAGAGTCGCTACTAAAACACGACGCAGAGTCACGCCCTAGAATGGGTATTGGTTATGTGCCTCAAGGCCGACAGATCTTTCCGATGCTCACGGTTCAAGAAAACCTTGAAGTAGGGCTACCGATTCGAGACAAAGGCGATCGCAAGATCCCTGAGTTTATTTTCGATCTCTTCCCTGTGCTAAAGGAGATGCTTCATCGTCGAGGGGGCGATTTGTCGGGTGGTCAACAGCAGCAACTCGCGATTGGTCGTGCATTAGTGGTGAATCCAAAACTACTGATCCTCGATGAGCCGACAGAGGGTATCCAACCCAATATCGTTCAAGAGATTGGCGATATCATCCGCATGCTCAATGAGAAACTGGGTCTGACGGTGTTATTGGTCGAGCAGAAACTGCCGTTTGCAAGAAAAGTCGGTGATCAGTTTTGCATTCTTGACCGAGGTCGCCAAGTGGCTGAGGGTGAGATGGCAGCTCTAAATGACGGCTTGATTAAGGAGTATTTGACAGTATGACCACGCTCCTTGAAGTACCCCAAGACCCGAAGGCGGGTCTTGGTCAAATCATTGACGCACAGACTGAGTTTGGCTGGAAAGCCAGACTCAGTCTGGGTTTTGTTAATCGAGGTGATAAAACTGTCCTAAAGCACCGTTCGCAGCAAGGACCACTCGCGATACAACGTCCTCTCTACCCCGAGGGTAATCCCTGTCACACTTACCTGCTTCACCCTCCGGGTGGTGTAGTAGGCGGTGATACGTTGCAAATTAAAGCGAAGGCAGAACGGGGCGCTAATGTGTTGATTACCACACCAGGTGCCACCAAGTTTTACCGCTCTGAAAATAAGTATGCTAAGCAGAGCCAGATTTTATCGGTAGAAAAAGGAGCACGCCTTGAGTGGCTACCTCAAGAGAACATCTTTTTTCCCGATGCGCACGTGCGAATGGATACACAAGTGCACCTCGAAAAGGATGCACAGTTTTTGGGATGGGAGATGCACTGTTTTGGTCGCCCTGCACTAAATGAGGGATTTAGCTCAGGACATTTAGTAGGTAAAACAGAGGTTTACCTTGATGGGCAACGTTTACTTACAGAAGGTTTGAATGTTAGGGGTGAAGATAAGCTATTGAAAGATAAAGGCCTTCTTGGCTATCAAATGATGGGGACGCTTTACATTTCAATTGATGATGAAGATTTTTACCAGTTGGTACAGAGCTTGCTCACTACCATGCAGCAAGAAAACAAAAAAGGTGCAGTACTTATTGCTGCGAGTCAGTTGGAAAATTTGCTTGTAATTCGTGCGCTTGGGAACTGGAGTGAGGTGATATTGGATTGCTTCCAACAAGTTTGGCAGGTTGCGAGAGAGCATTGGACTGGCGAATGTCCATATCCACCGAGGATCTGGGCGACCTAAACCAACAATTAGAATCGACGATAAGGCTTATCAATGGAATTGACTCCAAGAGAGAAGGACAAACTTCTCATCTTTTGCGCTGGTATGTTAGCCCAGCAGCGCAAAGACAAAGGCTTGAAACTCAATTATCCAGAATCCGTCGCTCTTATCTCTAGTGCCATTTTAGAAGGCGCTAGAGAAGGGAAAACAGTTTCCGAACTGATGGATTTTGGGCGCACACTACTTACCACCGAAGATGTGATGGAAGGCGTTCCGTCTATGATCCCCGACGTTCAAGTTGAAGCGACATTTCCAGATGGCACCAAATTGGTGACCGTCCATGAACCCATTGTTTAACTCATCGGTTTAACAAACTCGCTTAACTAAATTTAGGAGGTGACATGGCAGGTTCATCTAAACACTACACGGGCTTTGTCCCAGGGCAGGTCGAGACCGCCAAAGGTGATATCGAACTTAACGTGGGCCGAGAGACGGTTACGGTAAAGGTCGAGAATCTAGGCGATAGACCGGTGCAAATTGGCTCTCATTACCACTTCTTCGAGGTCAATGAAGCACTAAGCTTCGACCGAGACCTGACTAAAGGTTTTCGCCTAAACATTCCCGCTGGCACAGCAACGCGTTTTGAACCAGGGCAGTCGCGAACTGTTGAGTTGGTTTCGTTTGCAGGCAAGCGCGAAGTTTATGGTTTTCAAGGCAAAGTAATGGGCGCGCTTTAGCGCGCGGTAGCCCAAGTTGTACTTCAAAATAAGAAAACTATTTGGGCTAATCATCAGTACGCCAAACAAAACAACAAGGAAGAATAATGGCGAAGATATCCAGACAGGCATACGCCGAGATGTTTGGTCCCACAGTCGGGGACCGAGTTCGCTTAGCGGATACAGAGCTTTGGCTAGAGGTAGAACAAGACCTCACTGTATACGGTGACGAAGTTAAATTTGGTGGTGGTAAAGTAATTCGCGACGGTATGGGCCAGAGCCAGCGTCCAAGCTCTGAAACGCCTGACCTCGTCATTACCAACGCATTGGTGTTGGATTACTGGGGCATCATTAAAGCGGATGTCGCGGTGAAAAATGGGCGCATTCAAGCGCTCGGCAAAGCGGGCAACCCAGATATACAGCCAGGTGTTGATATCATCGTTGGTCCCGGTACCGAAGTATTAGCCGGAGAAGGTTCAATATTGACGGCGGGAGGAATTGACTCTCACATCCACTTCATCTGTCCGCAACAGATTGAAGAAGCCTTAGCTTCTGGTGTAACCACTATGATTGGCGGCGGTACCGGTCCTAATACTGGCACCAATGCAACGACCTGTACTCCTGGTCCGTGGAACATGCATCGCATGCTTGAGTCGCTAGACCAATTTCCAATGAACTTTGGCTTGCTTGGTAAAGGTAATGCCAGTCAACCAGAAGCACTGCGTGAACAAATCGCTGCCGGAGCGGTTGGCTTGAAGCTTCACGAAGACTGGGGTACGACACCAGCATCCATCGATACGTGTTTGACCGTTGCCGATGAAATGGATGTTCAGGTTGCCATTCATACCGATACTCTGAATGAGTCAGGTTTTGTAGAGTCTACGCTTGGCGCTATTGGCGATCGCGTTATTCATACGTATCACACTGAAGGGGCTGGCGGTGGTCACGCGCCAGATATCATTAAAGCCGCTGGCGAATCAAACGTACTGCCGTCTTCAACCAACCCAACGCGACCATATACGGTCAATACCGTGGATGAGCACCTAGATATGTTGATGGTGTGTCACCACTTGTCGCCTTCTATTGCAGAAGATGTGGCATTCGCAGAGTCTCGCATTCGCCGCGAAACCATTGCAGCAGAAGATATTCTGCATGACCTAGGCGCATTTTCTATGATTGCTTCTGATTCACAGGCGATGGGACGTGTGGGTGAAGTGATCACTCGAACTTGGCAAACCGCCCACAAGATGAAAGTACAGCGTGGCAGCCTTAAAGAAGACTCTAGTTACAGTGATAACTTCCGTTTGAAGCGATATGTTGCCAAGTACACCATCAACCCAGCTATTACACATGGTATGGCGCATGAAATCGGCTCCATTGAGGTTGGCAAACTTGCTGACTTGGTCCTGTGGAAGCCAGCCTTCTTTGGAGTAAAACCGAGCGTTGTGCTTAAAGGTGGCATGATTGCAATGGCACCGATGGGTGATCCTAATGCATCGATTCCGACTCCGCAGCCTGTTCACTACCGCTCTATGTTTGGTAGCTACGGTAAAGCATCACAAAACACCTCAATGCTGTTTGTCTCACAAGCGGCGGCTGATGCTGACATTGCCGCTCAGCTTGGACTGGGCAGCTTAATTGGTGTCGCTAAACAGTGCCGAACGATCAGTAAAGCGGACATGAAGCTGAATGATTGGCAGCCGAATATCGAAGTGGATTCCCAGACATATCAAGTGCGTGCCGACGGAGAGTTGCTTGTTTGTGAGCCTGCCGAGGTATTACCAATGGCGCAGCGTTATTTCTTATTTTAACCGATGGGTATTGAGAGTTTTTTGAGGACAGCACAGTGATTGAATTAATAGAAATTACCAAAGAGTTAACACCACAACCTCACGCATTTTTAAGTCTGCCTATCGACAGCCGTATTAAGAGCCGTCTAAAGGTCATTCTTGATGATGGACGTGATGCAGGTTTGTTTTTGCCAAGAGGCCATATTCTTCGTGGTGGACAACAGCTTAAGAGTAAGTGTGGGCTCGTGATTGAAGTAAAAGCTGCGCCTGAGCAAGTCTCGTCAGTGTATTGCAGTGACCTACATCTGCTTACTCGCGTTGCCTATCACCTCGGCAACCGTCACGTGCCACTACAAGTGGAGTTTGGCTGGGTTCGATATCAACACGATCATGTATTAGATGAAATGGTGGAAGGACTTGGCGCAGAAGTGACTTCAGAGCTTGCGCCGTTTGAGCCAGAGGGGGGCGCATACGGTGGCAAAAGTGGTGGACATCACCACCATCATTAATCCGAATACAAACCGAACCACAACGATTTACTACTAAAAATATAATGAAAAGGAAATTTCAATGAAAACACCATTCCTCAAATTAACAACGTTCAGCTCTCTTTTGTTGGCTCCGACTTTTGCATTAGCGCACCCTGGTCATGAATCAACGGCATTCTCAAGCGGTCTTACGCACCCAGTGACAGGTATCGATCACCTGATCATGTTACTTGCTTTTGGTCTTCTTGTCGGTTGTTTAAGCGCGACCAAAGCTCAAAAAATTGGTCTAGTTGCCGGCGCGCTAGCGATGCTTATGGTGGGACTATTAATTGGCAGCACCTTTGGTCTAGCGACCGGTGTGGAAACAGCGATCGTGGCTTCTCTTTTTGTGGTCAGTGCGGCGATTTGGCATGCGTTCAGTGCATCGCAAAAGATGGTTAAGCTAGCGGTTGGTCTGTGTATTGGCATGATGTTTTTCCACGGCTATGCACATGGTGTTGAAGCTGAAGGCACACTTGGTCAGTTCTCACTGGGAATGGCTTTGGGCGCGACAGCACTGATGACACTGGGCACTCAAATTGGTAGTCGCGTTGCATCACGTTGGATGTCGGTTGGCGTTGCTGCGGCAAGCTCACTGTTCTTGATGGCAGCCTAATTTATGGCAATGAATGCCAATCAGACTCTGGGGAGCGACAGCGATATTGCGTCGACGTCAGAGCCTAAAATCAACAACGATGTGTCTAGCTATCGATTGTTCCAGTTGATCAGCCCATCACTTCCCATCGGCGGGTTTACTTACTCGCAAGGTCTTGAGTGGGCGGTGGAGGCTGGCTGGGTGAAAAACCGCGCTTCGATGGAAGAGTGGTTGGCAAATATGCTGTTTAGCAGCGTTGCAACCCTTGAACTGCCAATCATCGACAGGCTTTATCAGGCGATTCAAGCTTTAGATACTAACGCGATTTCAGACCTGTCAGACAGATTGGTGAGCAGTCGTGAGACGAAAGAGTTGCGAGCTGAAGAGAAGCAACGAGGGATAGCACTCAATACTTTGCTTGGCAGATTAGAAATAGCGATTGACGGCGTCGCGCTCGACGATTATCAGCCAAACCAACTGCTCGGCTTATGTGTTGCTGCGGTGTATTGGAAGATTGATTTGAACGAGCTTAAGAAAGGCTACTTGTGGAGCTGGGCTGAGAACTTAGTCATGGCAGGCGTAAAGCTGGTTCCTTTAGGTCAAACCGACGGTCAGCTTGCACTTATCAATCTATCTGATCAGTTTGCTAAAGCGCTCGAAATCGAACAGCAGACGGAAGACTGGATGATTGGAAGTTTTACACCTTCGGTATCCATAGCCAGCAGTCTTCATGAGACACAATATACAAGATTATTTCGCTCATAGTGGTTAGCGGCACAAACTGCCTTGACAACAAACGAGTGACGAAAAAGGAAGAGATAACATCATGACAAGTACAACAGACAGCTATAAACAGCCACTACGAATCGGAATCGGTGGCCCAGTAGGCTCAGGCAAAACGGCATTGCTTGAGGTCTTGTGTAAAGCGATCAGGGATAAACTCCATATTGCTGTTGTGACCAATGATATCTATACGCAGGAAGATGCGAAGATCCTAACTCGAGCAGAGGCTCTTGAACCAGATCGTATCATCGGTGTAGAAACGGGAGGCTGTCCTCATACCGCGATTCGCGAAGACGCTTCCATGAACCTAGCAGCGGTAGAAGAGCTCGCTAAACTTCATAAAAATCTCGATGTGGTATTTGTTGAGAGTGGTGGTGATAACCTAAGTGCGACGTTCAGTCCTGAGCTTGCTGACTTAACTATCTATGTTATTGACGTAGCGGAAGGGGAGAAGATCCCACGTAAAGGTGGTCCGGGCATTACGCGCTCTGATCTGCTTGTCATCAACAAGATAGACCTCGCCCCTTATGTTGGTGCATCACTAGAGGTGATGGAGCAAGACACACAACGTATGCGCCCAACCAAGCCGTATGTCTTTACCAACTTAAAAGAGAGTAAAGGTTTGGACACCATCATCGATTTCATTTTGACTGAAGGCATGCTCGAGTTTCATAGTTAAGATTTTAAGACTTCGCTTGGATTTACAGACTCAAAGTTACACATAAGTGACGGTTGTGACTTACACTTTTGCTAAAGACGAGATAGGCGGAACGTGTATGTTTCAAGCAAAGCTGATGGTATGGATAACAACACTGGTCTTTTTTGGTTACGGGCTGTTGTTTTCTCTGTCCCCAAATATGCTGTTCGAACGAGTAACAGACAGTGCATTGTTTTCTTACTCGGCAGCCATTGATATACGAGCGACCTATGGTGGCATGATGATGGCGATAGGCATCATATTGGCACTACTGGTACTCAGAGCTGAGACATTGAAATTGTCGGTTATTGCTGCCACCTTGCTTGCAGGCTTAATGGCAGTGACAAGATTGATGGGTATCGTTGTGGAATCCCAACCCAATGATACTATGCAAATCTATCTGGCAACGGAAGTCTTCTTCACTGTTTGGGGATTGTTCATTCTCTGGAAACTGCCCAAACGGCGATTTTATTTCAAGTAGCAAATAGCAAATACAAAACGCCCCTCTGGATAGGCTCTTCAGAGGGGCGTTTTTTATTCTGGATTTTGCAAGCTTTTTATCAATATCAAGCGAGTTTAAAGTAGGTGAGTTGCTGCTTTAACTCCTCAGCCGCTACCGCCATCTCTTGAGTCTTTGAGGCTAATTGATTACTTGCCTCGTTTATCTCCCGAGCAGATAAATGAATCGTGGTGACATTCTCACTCATCTCATTGGATACCATGCTTTGTTGCTCTGCTGCCGCTGCAATCTGAGCGACCATATCATTCGCACCGCTCAGGTCACCAAGCATCGACTCTAGGGTCACTTTGGTCTCCTGTGCTCCTGAAACACTCGCGGCAATGCTGGTATTGTTCTGCTCCATGACATCCAGTACTTCACCCGTCTTGGACAGCAATTCATTGATTGTGGTTTGCACTTCGTTGGTTGATTGCTGTGTTCGGCTTGCAAGGTTACGTACTTCATCCGCTACTACGGCAAAACCACGACCTTGTTCACCAGCACGTGCGGCTTCGATGGCAGCGTTTAGTGCCAATAGATTCGTCTGCTCTGAAACCTCTTGAATGACCTCAACAACCTTACCGATATTGTCGACACCGAGTTTCAGCGCCGCCATGAGATGAGTCGTCTCGTCGATTGAAATGGAGATAGCAGACACTTCCTCGAGGGTTGAGTCCATGCTGACGCTACTCGTTTTGGCATGCTCTGCGGCGCCGCTAGTGCGCTCTGCGCTCTGCTCAGCATTGGTTGCTACGTCGTTGATGGTCGCAGACATCTCGTTCATCGCTGTCGCAAGCTGTTCCAGCTGCGAGTTTTGGGAATCAAGGCTTTGTGCTGTCTCTTCACTGGTCGATGCGATGCTTTCAGAGAGTCGACTCGCTGTATCAGCGGTAATGGTCGCAGCCGTGATGGTGTCACGTATCGTTGATTGCATTTGACCCAAGCCATTACTCAGTTGGCCAATTTCGTCTTTACGCTTTTTCGTTAGTTGATTGGTAAGGTCGCCATTTGCCATGCGCTTTAGGTTCTCGACTAGCTGCTCAATTGGTTTAACGATGTTATTTCCAACCACAAAGCTTGTCATAAACAGGATCGCCACACAGCCTACAGTGAAAGCGATCTGCTTCGTCACTTGAGCGATAAAATCCTCTTTAATATCGGAGACAAATAACCCTGAGCCGATGATCCAATCCCATTGAGGTACATAAGCGACGTATGAGATCTTGTCTTTTAATTCTCCCTCTGGAGAGAGCCAGGTGTAATCTAAGAAACCTGCGCCATCTGATTTTGCGATGCGCGACATTTCACGCCAATGGTAATTTCCTGCGCCGTCGGCGATATCGCTCATGTTGTTACCGATCGCTTGCGGTCTAAGTGGATGCAGGACCAAGGTGTTCTTACTATCGGTCACCCAGAAGTAGTTGCTTTTGTCGTATCGAAGGGCGCCAAGCGCTTGTCTCGCTGCCTGCTCTGCTTGTTGTGAAGATAGGGAAGGTTGGGTGCGATAATAGTTAACCAGCGAAACCGCCGCCTCAACTTGAGCACGGAGTTTCCCCTCTCGCTCTGCGAGTTGCTGTTGCTGTTGCAGGAACACATTGAATATTCCCATCGATAGCATTAACACCGCAGATAATACAACGATGATCTGGATTTTTGCCTTAATGCTTATGTTGTTGAGCTTCATGCCTAGCCTCTATCACTTTGTTTTTATGATTGTTTATATGCTAACGGATAGACAAAAGCTGTATAGAGATAGGTATGTAAAAATTGTGGATATTAGTGGCTAATTATCGAAAATGTGCAGTAGGTTGGTTTGTTTTGTTAAATGGCGCGAGAGGTGTAACATTTTGTAATGTAATAAAGGGTGATCACGCGCAGTAAGAGCCCACCCTTTGATGAAATTATTTGAAGATACAGTGCTTTGCGTAATCGCTTGCTTCGTTAGCCGTCCAATCGCCTTTTGGCTTTTCTTGCATGTCTTGGCACCAAGCTTCACTACCAACTTCGGTACATGCACTTAGTGCCAACATTGCTAGGGCGGCTAGTGCTAATGTTTTTAGCGTCGAGTTCATTACTACTTCCTGTGTTATATATCCGTTGTTACTAATTGTTACCAGTATAGCGTCAGCGGTTATGCGAGGGAAGCGCGTACTTAACTAAACAAGAATGTGCAGCATAGAATCACTAGACGACTGGTCTAATTCTATGTCATCATGGGTGCATGAATACGAAAACCAATGAAACTCGGCAGCATATTCTCGATGTTGGGTACGAACTTATTTTATCGAAGGGCTTTACTGCGGTTGGGCTCTCGGAGTTATTGAAAACTGCAGAAGTGCCGAAAGGCTCTTTCTATCATTACTTTAAATCTAAAGAACACTTTGGTGAGGTGCTGATAGCGAGTTATTTCGAAGGCTACTTGGCGCGGCTAGACACCTTGCTTAATGAAGCTGAAGGAACAGGTTATGAGCGCTTGATGGGGTATTTTCGTCGTTGGTTAGAGGTTGACGCGGGTCGATGCAATGCACACAAGTGTCTTGTGGTTAAGCTCGGTGCTGAGGTTTCTGATTTGTCAGAGCCGATGAGAGATGCGCTTCATCAAGGCGCCATTCAGATTACGGCTACGATAGCTCGCTGTATCGATGCTGGTATTGAAGATGGCTCTATCACGGAGCAAGACAGCACAACGACAGCCAACGTGGTTTACCAACAATGGTTAGGTGCCAGTTTGCTCAGCAAGCTTAGCCAAAACACCCAGCAATTAGAATTTGCTCTAGCAGCGACTCAATCACTGCTAAAGCGTTAAATGAACTAAAATTAACCTGCTTTTGCGATGCAGGTTTTTTTAGAAATGAACACTAGACGACTGGTCTAATATTGAAAAGGAATCACCATGTCACAACAGAACAGAAGAATTGTTTTAGCCTCTCGCCCAGTTGGAGCACCAACACAAGACAACTTCCGAATCGAACAAGTCGACATTCCTCAGCCAAATGATGGTGAGGTGCTACTGAAAGCCATTTACCTTTCTCTTGATCCTTATATGCGTGGTCGTATGAATGATGCGGAATCTTACGCTGAACCAGTTGCTCTTAATGAGGTGATGGTAGGGGCGACCGTATGCCGCGTTGAGGCTTCTAAAAACGATCAGTTTGAAGAGGGCGAATGGGTACTTGCTTACACTGGTTGGCAGGACTTCGGCATTTCTAACGGTGAGGGCTTAGTTAAGTTAGGTAAGGCGCCAACACATCCATCATATGCGCTAGGCATTATGGGTATGCCAGGTTTCACTGCATATATGGGACTGCTTGATATTGGTCAGCCTAAAGCGGGTGACACAGTTGTTGTAGCTGCGGCGACAGGTCCTGTTGGCGCAACGGTCGGTCAAATCGCTAAACTAAACGGCTGCAAAGTGGTGGGTGTCGCTGGTGGTGAAGAGAAATGTCGCCACGCAGTCGAGGTACTGGGTTTTGATGTTTGTTTGGACCACAAAGCAGATGATTTTGCGCAGCAACTAGCACAAGCTTGTGATAACGGAATTGACGTCTATTTCGAAAACGTGGGTGGTAAGGTATTTGACGCAGTGATGCCACTACTGAACACCGGCGCGCGTATCCCCGTCTGTGGTTTGATTTCTCAATATAACGCAACGTCATTGCCAGAAGGGCCAGACCGAATGTCTGCGCTAGTTGCAACGCTTCTTATCAAGCGTATTAAGATGCAAGGCTTTATCATTTTTGATGACTATGCACACCGTTACGACGAGTTCGCGACTCAAATGGGTCAGTGGCTAGCCCAAGGTAAGATGCAGTATAAAGAGCATTTGGTACAGGGTATGGATAACACAGTGGATGCGTTTATCGGTTTATTGGAAGGTAAGAACTTCGGTAAACTGGTAATTCAGCTCAATGACCTAGATTAATCTGCGAAGTAACGAGAAACAGCGCCTATTTTTAAGGCGCTGTTTTTGTTTGTCTTGAGCCGTTCACACTGGAAAGAGTACACTGTTTGCTTTGTTTGATGATGGACTTAAGACTATGCACATAACGGCTTCTAGCAGTGTTCAATACCGCTCTCTTCTGCTTAAAGCGTTGTTTAAAAGGCCCAAGATTAAAGGTTCTATTCAAACGGTATCATCGGCGACACTGACAAATCCTTCCTTTTCTATTGATGGTAGAGCATTAAACCGTTACTGCCAGCACTTCGGTTTTGATGCGTCACACATCCCTGAAACCTACTTGTTTGTCGCTACGCAGGGTGAACTGCTCCAATTATTTGTTCATCCAGAGACCGCCGTCCGCCCGCTTGGATTAGTGCACACGTTTGTTGAATTTGAGATGTTTCAGCAACTCGAGGCCGAGCAGAACTACCATTTTACCGTCGCTCTGGAGATGGTAGAGAAAACAGAAAAAGGGCAGAGGTTTGAAACGGTCGGTGAATTCTCACAGGAAGGTCTAGTCATCGCACGCTACCGATCTGGTTACCTGATGCCAAATAGGGGAGTGAAGTCGAAAAAACGTCAATCAGCGCTGGTAGAAGACCTCAGTGCTTATCATATCAGCACGACTCTTGATACATCTAAGAAGCACACCAAAGCGTATGCTAAGGTATCGGGTGATTACAATCCTATCCACCTGAATGGTCTTATGGCTAGGCTGTTTGGGTTTAAAGCCCCCATTGTGCACGGAATGGACATGGCAGCGAGATTGCTGAATGTTGCCAGCAACGAGATAAATACAGAATCGATTAAAAAGTGCCGCTTTGACTTCAAGCGCCCCGTGTTCGTTGATCAGACACTGAAGGTGTGCAGCAACAAAACGCAGCTTCTGCTTGTGAACGAGGATAGCAAAAGCTGCGTGGTAATGAGTTAGTTGGACTAGGGAGCTTAGTTCGCTTTGGCTTTAAGCTGTTGCGTTAGCCAGTCAGCACTGCTAGACGAGCTACCTGCGCAAACGACTTGATAGGCTTTGCCAGTAAACCAGCTTTTAGACGCCACTTCATCAATGAACACCTGTGTAGAGGTGACATCATCCTTGGCATAGTCCCATTTCCTTCGAAGGTGATCTGCCGCTTCTTGCCCTGTGTGTTCTTTACTATTTCGGATAAAGGTGCATGAGGAGGTCTGCATCTGATCGATCAGATACAGCACATCACTTTCGGTATCAGCCAGCACGTTTGTGCTGGCTAGTGTAACAAGTAATAGAGCTAGCGCTTGAGGCTTCACTGTTTCCACCATTGTTTGACTGGTGTCGGATTTAGGATTTCTAATCGTTCACCAATTTCTGGAGAGACCATAGTAACACCGCGCTCTTCGCTGATCTCTAACGCTTTGTTCATCGGTTCATGCCAGTCATGCATTGACAGGTCAAATGTACTGTTGTGAATTGGCATCATCACTTTACCTTTGACTTCAATATGCGCTTGAACACTTTGCTCCGGGAACATGTGAATCTGTGACCACAACTTGTTGTACGCACCTGTCTCAATCATAGTAAAGTCGAATGGACCGTACTTTTCACCGATTTCAGCAAACCCGCCGAAGTAACCAGAGTCACCGCTAAAGAACACCTTGGCTTCTTTACTGTCGATTACCCAGCTTCCCCACAAGGTTGAATCTCGGTCAGTTAAACCACGACCAGAGAAGTGCTGTGTTGGCGTCAGCGTATACTCGATACCATTGACCTCATGCGACTCCCACCAAGCTAGCTCGGTGATTTTATCTTCAGGTACGCCCCATTTAGTCAGGTAGTTGCCCACTTTAAGCGGCACAATAAAGTGCGACGTTTTGTTTGCTAGCGCTTTCACTGACGCTTTGTCTAGATGGTCATAGTGGTCGTGGCTTATCACGATCACGTCGATTTCAGGCAACACCTCTAGTGAGATAGGCGGCTGGTGGAAACGCTTTGGACCCGCCCATTGCACTGGTGACGCGCGATCACTAAACACCGGGTCAGCCATAACGATTTGACCGTCGAGCTTCATAATCACACTAGAGTGTCCTATACGATAGACCACGTTCTCTGTTTCCTCGATCAACTGTTGCGCTGTGATCGTGTTCACCGGCAAGTCAAACGTCGGGGTTGGTTCAGCGCGATCTGTGGTGAAGTAGGATTTCATGATCTCAACCATGTCACCAAAGCTAGACTTGTACTCCATTTCGCTATTGACGTATTTGTCTGGGTAACGTTCAGGATCTTTTTCAGTATTTGTACAAGCTGTTAGTGCAGTAGTGCTCATTGATAGAACTCCTAATGTGGCTAGTAGAGACTTTCTCATAGTGCTGACTCTTCTGTCATGTGAGCTTTTGCTCATCTCTTCTTTAAGTAAACTGACCAGTGTAGTTTACTTTTATGTAGTGAAAAGTAAACTACTTAGTGTAAAATATTTAGAGAAATTTCCACCGTGTCGGTTAACGTTATGATTGAAAAGAAGAAAACAAGAAGCGAGTTGAAGAGAGAAGCGATCATCAACGCTGCAAAAGACGCATTCAACGAGTTTGGCGTGCAAAATACCAGCATGGATAAGCTGGCTTCATTAGCAGGCGTGTCGAAACGCACTGTATACAATCACTTCGAATCGAAAGAAGAGTTAGTGATGTTATTGCTGTCTGAACTTTGGCACCAATCCATGGCGGACGTTGACCTCACGCCCTTGGAAACGAAAAGTGTCGAAGAGCAGCTTCACTATTTGTTAGCGCATGAGATCCGAATCCTCAATAAGCCTTCCTATATCGACTTAGCTAAAGTTGCCTTCGGTCATTACTTCTATCGACCAGACGAGCTCAAAGAGCAAGCCGCCAAAATGACCAAACAAGAGACCGCACTTTATAAGTGGCTTGAACAGCAAAACGAGAAGGGCGTGCTTAAGATAGAAGATATAGACACCGCAAGCATCCAGCTTCACAGCTTGATAAAAGGAAGCTGCTTTTGGCCACAGTTGATGGGTATGAGTGATGTTATGAGTGAAGAGGCGGTTATGCAATTGGCTGAATCGACCGCAGACTTGTTCTTGGCGCGTTATTTGGTGTAGTTAAAAACGTATTAGCTGACTATTTGTGCGTTGGTCAGTTTTCAATATTCCAGCGTACCTTCAGCCAACTTCCCCCACCTAACTTATCCTTACTTTCGCCCTCAATAGTTCTGTGAGTCGGAATAGCGCCGGACCAGTTCGTTTTCCAGGAGCAGTGAGTAAGTCAACCTCACAGCGGGCGGGTATATTGTCTGGATTGTAATCGGTCACAAACGTTGAAAGTGTTCCAATTGCAGTCCTCTCACTTGAGATTTCTCTAGGTAAGTAAGCCCAGCCTAGGTCTTGCTCCACCATTCTAGCTACGTCTTGCATATCCACTGCGGTCCAAATCTCATTAGAAAACTTAGCTTTAACGCCGGTTAAAGGGTTTTCAAGCATATCGCGACTACAGATTTGCCGGGTCATCATTAGCGTCTCACTATCCACTACTTCCATGTCTGCTAATTCAGAGTCGGGGGAGCATACACAGTCAAAGATCAATGGTTGTAAATCCACAAAGTCCACGCTCTCAGTGACGGCTCCTCGATTTGCTTGAATGGCGACATCGAGTTCCCCGGCTACCAACTGTTGCTGAAGTGAATCCCCATTTGAACGAGACACATGAATTTCTGTATGAGGAAACTCAGTCGAGAGTTTTTCAAGCTCTTCCTCGACATAAGCAAATGGCAGAATGGTATCCAAACCAATCTCCAAAGACTCTTCTTCAAATTTCGCCTTACTCGCCGAAAAGGCCATCATTCGTTCATTTTGCCTGAGTATCAACTTGGCTTGTGCGTAAATCTGTTCCCCAATCGGTGTTAAGACTGGGTACTTTTGGCTGCGATCGAATAATTGCACATCCAACGTGAGTTCAAAGTTATTGATAGATGTGCTGATTGTGCTGTGCCCCTTACCGAGTTTCCTACCCGCTGCTGAAAACGATCCTGCTTCGACAGCCGTGACTAAAGCGATTAACTGATCTAAGTGATACATCAACCTTCCCAAATTTTCGAAACGTCCTGATTTAATCTTAGGTTAATTTGAGAGCATTATCTATCTCGAGACAAACAACCCCCTTACTCAACTTTAGTCATCAATAGATTAACGAGGTATATATGAAATCATTAGACCGTCGCAACTTCTTCAAACTTGCTGGCAGTGCAGCGGCAGTGGCAGGTGTAGCATCAACCGGTGCTTTGGCGCTATCTGGCGTAGCAAATGCTGCAACGGCTAAAACGGACTTTAGCGGAAACAACGTGGCTTATCAGGGCCCACTTAAAAACATCAACGTGTTCTCAGAAGATGGTGAGCTTAAAGAAGTTATGTTTGGCCGAGTAGATAACTTCCGCCTACCTGAGTATGACCCAATCTTTGATTTTGCAGGCGAAGACACGGTAAAAATGCTAAAAGAGCACGGTGGTAAATTAATGTCGGAAGCTGACCCGGAGTGGTACGCGAAAGCATACAACCAAATGGAAACCGTAGTTAACTTCTTAGAAAGAAAGGGTATTTTAGTACACCGCCCAGCGGACCTTAGCGAAGACATGGTGAATAACTACAACAACAAAAGTAAGCTAAACATTGATACATACTGCCGTGACGGCGTGGTATCGGTTGGTAACACGCTATTTGAAACGGCATTCATGACACCAGAACGCGGTCGAAACAAGCACGCTGTTCGTCACTTAACAATGGAACTAATGCGCAACGGCACCGACATTAAATCAATGCCTCAGCCACTAGATACATACGACCATGATCATGACCTAGAGCCACTAATCGAGGGTGGCGATGTAATGATTGATCACGGTAACATCTATGTAGGTAACTCTGGCCTCGCGTCAAACAAGCTTGGTGCACAATGGATCCGCAATGCATATCCCGAGTTCAATGTTCACGAAATTGAGATCAGCACTGAGCATTTCCCTCACCAACACCTTGACTGCGTAATGAACGCATTTGGCGATTGGGGAGTAATTCTAGAGCGCGATATTGTAGGTGGTATCGCAGGACTACCTGAGCCCCTACGTAAGAAAGATTGGATTCAAATCACCGAGTATGAAGCAGCGAAGAAACTTGCTAACTTCATCATGATTAGCCCTACTGAAATCGTCATGGCTACAGAAGCGGAGCGTCTACGTAAAGAGATCCAGAAACTGCGCCCTGAAATCAAAATCCACCACTTCCCATACTACGAAGTAGGCAAAATCGGCGGCTCTCTACGCTGTAACACTCAGCCAATCTACCGTAAAGGTTAATTTGTAGCCAACAAATCATCAGCCCTGTCATTGGCAGGGCACTGCTATGGTCATCAGTATTATCACTTGCTCCTGCGACCTGTCAGAAGAATTGAAATCACCTGATTTCGAGATGTGTGACTGCTGAATGACAATCCTCTCTTCATTTCTTTCAGGATCAGGTACAAATGTTACGTTCAACGATTACCCGCCAACTCGCTACTCCAGCACTCGGACTATTGGTTACAAGCTCAGTATTAGCAAGCAGTTTTGTTGCACCAGAAATGACAGCCAACCAGCCCGGATTCAACGCAGCAGCTAATGCCGCTGTCTATGCTGGGAAAGGCTTAATTGGTGCAATTACGTATGGACACTACAAAATCAAAGGAATTGACGCTAATGGTCAAAATCTACCAACTGACGTCAGCCTAGAGGTGCTTTTAGGCACTCTACATTACAATACTGATTTGCAGCTACTTGGCGGTAAATACAGCTTTGGCGCCACGCTGGTATCCGGAGGCTTATACCCTGGAGGTTCAGACCGAGATTTAAACGGCAAATTACTGGATGTCAGTCGTAGCCCTTGGATGACACCTATCAAACTCAATTGGACCATTGGTGAGGACTGGCATCTAGCGGCTAACTATACGTTTCGCTTAGGTTTAAAGTCTGGGAACACCAACACAGACAAAACCTACGATATTCACCAAATTGGCGGTCAAGCAACATGGAACATCAATGACAGCTGGCAAGCGAACTTTGCCTCAAACATAGAGTACCGGACAAAGGATTTACGCAGAGGTCGAGATATGAAGCCGGGTACTGTCGGCTATATCGAAGGGTCTCTTCAGTATCGATTTGAAAATGGTATGAACTTAGGCGGTTACGCATACCATGTTGGTCATTTAACGAAAGATGCGGGTCACAACGATGATAATCAGCGCCTGGGACAATATCATTCTAATCTAACAGGAGTTGGGGTAGAGTTTGGTACACCAATCAAGGCTATCGACTCAAGCTTGAGTATCAGAGTATTTACAGAGCCATCACGTTCCAACCATATGCACGGTGTGAGAGCGTTTATTAGCATAGCCCGCAAGTTCTAACATGATGCTTGCTGACACCTCATTGTAAAACCAACAGCCTGCTTTGGTGCAGGCATTTTTGGCTTACCACCTACTAGTTGGCCAAAGATTGAAGCTCTTTCATCAAAAACTGTTGAACAGGTCCTCGTTCTCGAGAAGAGGAAACTAGCATATCAATAAGGATGGTTTGCTTAGTGTGGCTAAACTCAGGTCTGAAAATCTTTAATGTTCCTATCGCTATACGCTCTTCTGCTAACATTTTTGGTACGGTAGCCCAACCAACGCCTTGCTCAACCAATTTGATCATATCGTCTTGTTCGGTCATCTCCCAAATTTCCGGTGATACAGACGCATAAGCTTTCAACACCGGGCTAGTTAACATATCGACACACGCCAGTTGACGGGTTGCCAGCAAACGCTCATTGTCGACAACCGGCATATCCGCCAAAGAGGAATCAGGGGAACATATACACACAAATTCCATCTATAATATGGCGTAAAAGTCTACTGCACGCGGCGCCGTTTCCGCATTCGTGGAAACCACGATGTCTAGCTCACCTCGCTGTAACTTTTCGATGAGCAATGCATACTCTCCTCTAAAGACACCTAGCTTAGTATGAGCGTATTTTTCTGCTGTTTTCTCTAGAAGGCTCTCTATCAGCGCAAACGGAACCATTTCTCCAAGGCCAATACGAAGCTTCTTTTCTACTTTGTTTAACGAGCTTTGTGCTGAGGCATGCATACGCTCATTTGTCGAAGCAATAGCAAAGACTGCTCATAAAAACGTTCGCCATCTTCGGTCAGCGTTGGCATTTTGGTGGAACGGTCAAATAACTGAATACCAAGTACATCTTCTAAGCTTGTAATTGCCATGCTAATAGAACTATGGCTTTTTCCCACACTGCGAGCTGCCGCAGAGAAAGAACCTAACTCTGCGGATGCGACAAACACTTTAACTTGTTCAATAGAAAACATATTTACCTCTATTACTGGCCAAATATAGCGTTGGTGTACCCTTCATTTTAGTCACTCACACGGCTGTTGGTTCAACAATGTGTAGATATTATTGAATATATCTAACTCTATCTTTTCAATGTTCTGATAGATACTGCGTCTCGTCAACACAGATTAACTCAACAGGAGACGCACAATGACAAACTCAATTGACCGCCGTGATTTTTTCAAACTCGCAGGAAGCGCTGCTGTAGTGGCTGGAGCAGCATCGATTGCACCAACAGCTATTGCTAACACAGTTACCAATATCTGTGCACCAAAAGTAGACCCAACTAAACGTATCCACGTCACCACTGAATACGGCAAACTGAACGAAATCTTCGTAGGTCGCGCACCTCACCCTGATGACCTGTTCATCGAATGGAACGAGAAAAGCATCACTAACATGAAGCCTTGGTTAAAGCCTGAAACCGCTAAGATGATGGAAGCAAACGCAGGTAAACGTTGGGAAGATGCGTTGGGTAAAGAAGTACTAGAGCAAGCAACCGCAGAGATTGACGGACTAGCCAAAACACTTGAAGACCTTGGCGTAACAGTACACCGCCCGCCACGCGTAACGGGTGAAGATGCAAAATACCTATCGACGGGGATAGACCAGATTTTCCCACGTGATGTGTTCTGTACAGTCGGTAACACTACAGTCGTTTCTTCACTGCGCATGGACTTCAAACGTAAGCAGCAATACACATTTACTTCGTTCTACAAAGACATCATGAAGAACGGACAAGGCAAGTTCTTCTCTACGCCACAAGCGACAATGGACATTTTCGCGGGCGACAAGAAGCGAGTAGAGCAAGCAAATGAAGATGCGATTTGTTTGGATGGCGGTGACTTCGTTGTAGATGGTAAGAACATCTATCTGGGTATTGGTAAAGGTTCTAACATGAACGGCTATGAATTTGTGAAGTCTATGTTCGGCGACGAGTACATAGTGACACCATTTATCCTAGATAAGAAATCGCTGCACCTAGACTGTGCTCTGTCTATTTTGAGCCCTAATTTAGCACTTATCTGCCGTGAATGGATTAAGTCTGAGCTGCCAGAGAGCTTGTCTCACTATACGTTTATAGATGTAACGCCAGAGGAAGCCGCATGGTTAGGTTGTAACGGTCTTCCTGTAAGCCCAGATACCGTTATCATGGATCCACACCATGCACGTATCGTAGCGGAAGTTCGCAAGCACGGTCACAACGTTATCGAGCAACCATTTCCAGGTAGCTTCTATGTTAGGTGGTGCGCTGCGCTGTGCAACTCAGCCAATCAACCGTGATGATGTTTAATGACTAATATATAGCTATTTACTCCATCTCTCAATGCCAATCTGCTCTGCGGGTTGGCATTTTTTGTTGTAAGCATCTGTATATAAATAATAAATATTAAACCTTTCGAATTAACTGAAAGTACCTGACTTCTTCATTCGCACATTGATCTTTATAGTAAACGCACATCCCAAGAGTCGCAGGGATAGTCGACTTACTGTTTAATTATTTAGTATCAATAAGAGGCACTATCATGGCTGGAATTAGTATTTGGCAACTCGCAATCATCGCAATCATCGTAGCATTACTGTTCGGCACTAAACGTCTGCGCACTCTAGGTGGCGATGTCGGCACTGCAATCAACGGCTTCAAAACGGCAATGAAAGGTGACAACAAACCAGACTCAAACCTACCAGTTCAGTCTGGAGACGAAGCGAAGTAATAGTATCACTCCGCTCCCCAACGAATATGCTAGCAAGCTAGCTGAGACAAGGACGTCATCTCTCCCTATAAATAAGGTAAAGACGATGAGCGCAAACCACTCTCAAACATTAATTGGTCATCTTTTAGAATTGCGTAATAGGTTATTGCGCTCTGTTGCCGCTATCTTAGTAGCGTTTATTGCCTTGGTGTATTTTGCTAACGATATCTACTCGTTCGTAGCACAGCCTCTGATTGCGGTGCTACCCGAAGGAGGGGCGATGATTGCCACAGACGTCGCGGCACCATTCTTTACCCCAATAAAGTTGACTATCGTAGTGGCAGTGTTTGCCACAGTACCGTACTGGTTATCACAGGTTTGGGCGTTTATCGCACCGGGGCTTTATCAAAACGAACGACGTATGCTAATCCCATTAATTTTTGGGTCAGCAGTCCTTTTCTACCTCGGTGCGACGTTCGCTTACTATGTAGTATTCCCATTGGCATTTGCGTTCTTTACCTCAGTGGCACCAGAAAGTATCAGCATCGCTACCGATATCTCTAGCTACCTGAATTTTGTCCTTAAACTGTTCTTTGCATTTGGGTTAGCATTTCAAATTCCTATTGCTACATTGCTGCTGTGCTGGGCCGGTGTAAGCACACCTACGTCTCTAGCGAGTAAGCGTTCTCACGTGATTGTCGGCGTGTTTGTTGTAGGCATGTTACTCACGCCCCCCGATGTCATTTCTCAGACCCTTTTAGCTCTACCCATGTGGTTGTTGTTCGAAGCCGGTCTTGTTATGGCTCGATTCTACAAACCGAATGACTTAAAAGCTCATGACGCAGATAACGTCATCGATAACCTCCTAGTTCCGCAAGAGGCTAACCACTAGATAACGACGAAACTGTACGTTCTTTTTCACCCTATTAGCTTCGCTCTTCTATCAATAACGCAAGCGAAGGCACTCAACTAAAGAGGATACGACTATGTTGGATATTGGTTTTTGGGAGATGGCTATGATTGCCATTGTTTCTCTGGTCGTTATGGGACCACAGCAAATGACTAAGACCGTTCGCTCCATTTTAAATGGCATTACAAAGATGAAAGAGTTGTCAGGTCAGGTGGCAAACCAGCTAAACAAAGAGTTGGAAGCGATAGAAACTGGCGTCGAGAACGATAAAAAATAGTACTGGGTTCAACGTGCAACTCGACGATATCTATATGCTAAAGAGCTGTCCACAATTGCGTGGCTCTCTAGGTAAGCTATTCATTGAATTGGTGTTTTATGTCGACTGTAACAACTCAAGATTTATTAACGATGGTGCAGTCTAAACTTCTAGAAAACGAGGAATTGTTTAGCGCATCTTTGGTTACGAAAGCGCTACATGGCAACTTAGAGCCATTCTTAGTTCGCATCAATGAAGTCAACACATCGAAAGCACTGGCCAAGAAAATATTGAACATGACAAATCAATGTAATCAACGTTACCGAGGTGTAGATAGTTCCGTAATAAATGCTGCTTGTCGTGTCATTTTGGACGACATTGATCAGTTACTAGTGCAACGCTCAATTGATTCGAGCTTTATGCTATCGAAACCAACATAGGTGATAGGAGTCCATACGACCCGAAATTCGAGTGTTGAAGACTTCTATGAAAAACAGTAAATGACGATAAATATAGATACTATCGGATTTGCTTTAGCTGACTTCTCTGATTTTAATATTCGACTTACTAGTATCAATAAGCAGGCTCCACTCTCTATTGAACGCTTCGACAAGCACTGCGTACTGGTTTGGAAATCCTTTGAGTTGTGCCGACTTTAGGTCATCGATGTAGGCTGGAGGTACCGAGTACTGACGCTCCATGTATCGTTTCACCTCGATAAAATGTACATCTTTCATTGTTCGTTTTTCTCTCGTCAATTTTACATAGTCTGTTTTGTTTTTTGTCATAACGACCTTGTTTGGCACCTCTTTACTGACGGTTAGGTATCCAATATGCCGCTATGAATTGAGGGTAACGGAAGTATATGAATGTTTTATGTACCAAATAGCTTGATCAAGTTACTTACAAGATGAGAGTCGCTAAACACCGCTAAGTTATCTGTGGTAAAGTGCGCTCTTTGATGGAAAGAGGGAAGTTTGCGCAGTTATATAACATGTCTACTGATCGATTCATTTCCCACGACACCATCCTCAATCAGCATGAACGAAGACCAAAACTATGCCATTTACCAAGTTATCGCTATCTCAAGAGTTGACTGCAGCGTTACCCGAAACGTTCTGCGAACCAACGGACATTCAGGCACTCGCTATTCCTGCGATTCTAAATCATAAGGATGTTTTAGCGATCGCCCAGACGGGAAGTGGAAAGACATTGGCTTATGGACTGCCTCTCTTACATCTTATTCTCGAAAAGCACGCCGGTTCTAAAGTTTTAGTCCTCGTTCCAACTCGTGAGCTTGCGTCACAAGTTACCGACGCCTTGCTTATGGTCGCCAAAAATACGTCAGTAAGATCGGTTTGTATTTGCGGTGGGGTAGCTAAAGAACAACAGAAAGCTGAACTTTCTATGGGGGGGGGAGGTTGTTGTTGCCACGCCGGGAAGACTTATCGAGCTATTAGCTGAACAAGCATTAGACGTGAGTATGGTATCTAACGTGGTGCTTGATGAAGCTGACCGAATGCTAGAGATGGGCTTCTGGACGGACGTACAGCGTATTATTCAAAGCCTGCCAGAAAAGCATCAAACACTCTTGTTTTCAGCTACCTTTCCGCAGGCACTTGAAGAAAAAGCAAAAACGTTGCTCAGTTCTCCAGTGTTCATTGAGGCACAAAAAGAGGCTAAAAACGAAGGCGCAATCGAAGAAATCCTCTATCTGGTTAATAAAGGAAGCAAAGCTAAAGCACTGATAGATCAAATTACACGCAATGACTGGTCTCAGGTACTAGTGTTTATCGGAGCGAAAGATAACGCTGATGCGCTATGTAAGAAGTTGAGTAAAGCAGGACTTTCGGCAGCTGCACTGCATGGCAATAAAAATCAAGCGGAGAGAGAAGCAACGCTTGAGAGCTTTAAACAGCAAAAAGTGCGTGTTCTTATCGCTACAGACCTACTTGCGCGCGGCATTCACGTTGAAAGCCTACCTGTCGTCATTAACTTCGAACTGCCATCTAATCCAGAGACCTATGTTCACCGAATTGGAAGAACCGCTAGAGCTGGACAGCAAGGTGTCGCTGTGTCTCTAGTTTGCCACGGTGAAACCGAGTATCTTGAAGCCATAAGAAAGACGACTAGCCGTGAACTTGTTCTAAAGGAGCTGGATGGTTTTCCGGTTACCGATAAGCCTTCCACTGGCGAGAACAAACGCGCCCCAAGAGACAAGCAAGCCAATCGCAGAACACAAAGAAAGAAGAGTATTAAGCAGTTTCAAGGCAAAAACAAACGATCATAAAAATCGCCTCGCATTGAGGCGATTTATTCGAACAACTCTGAGAGTTTGTTCGCTGTCGCTTCATTGATAAAACTCACCAATCTCCTGAACCAACAATTGCGTTGCTTTGGAATATATGTGTTGCTCTTGCGCCCCAACGAGTTGAATGAGCAACACTTTGTTTGATGCCAGGCACTGACGAAGTGCTCTTAATACCATAGCAATATCCAGCTTTCGCTTCTCACTGCTTGAGTTGTGTTTTGAGATCGAAGGCAGGTCAATCGTGAGCACGAGCTTGTCGCAATGACTAATAAAGCGCGCCAGTTGCTCTTTGAGTAACGCGCGACCTCGATAGTTCACCTCATCTGCCATGAGCCAGTCGCACCCCATGTCTTCTGCATACTCTAGCTGTTTTTTGTCGCATTTGTTGCTATCAATGCCAATATGAAAGGCACGACATTCATTGAATCGATTTAAGGCGAAGTGCAGCATTGAGCCCATGGTTAAATCAAGGCACTGATCCATTAGAAGATGAGCGTTGATATTGATGATGCCGACTTCTTCTCGCTCAATGAGCAGACTTGGAAAGACATCGAGCAAGGCTTCATGGCAGTTAGAAATCAGCAAAGGCATCGCGCCTACGGTTAATTGCTCAATTAACTTCTCTTTGAAATCATGGCCAGCCATTGGGTTTTCAAAGTATGGTCGCTCACTCTTGTAGGCAGTAAGAATAGGGAAGTGGCCAGCGTTTCTCATTGAATGAGAATAATGTTGAGCGCTAAGCCAATCGTAAGCCGTATCAAGCAAAGATTCGGCGTCTTCAAACTGAGCATTGGTCTGAGGTTTAATCGCTTCGCATACCGTCAAGACTGACAGTTTGTTGTCCATTATTGGATGATAGCGACGTTTCCATAACTGTTTGAAGACGCTTAGCATGATGAATTACCTTTCTGGAGGCAACGCTCTGGCTGCCTGCAATACATGAAGAATGAATCTGTCCTTGTTCGCCTCCACACGATGAGCAGGCGCCATAATGGAAACCGCACCGATTAGCTTAGATCCCTTGGTAACAGGCGCACTGATGCCCGTCACTCCAGGGTCGAACTCAGACGTACTGATAGCAAATCCTTGTTTGCGAATCTGATCCAACTCAGTTTGCCAAGCTTCGGCGTTTGCTTCTTCTCCGAAATGGCGAAGGATCTTTTCGCGTCGAGCTTCCGGCAGGTAGGCCAGCATTACCTTGGACGATGCGCCGCGCAATAAAGGCTGGCTTTGTCCACGAACGTAGCTACAACGCAGTGCTTGGGCACTTTCTTGTAGGCTGACACACAATGCTCGATAACCCACTGGTACCATGTAGGCCGCCATCTCACCCGTTTGCTTCTGCAGTCTGAACAAAATGCTCTCAATCGTTTCCAAGTTGTGAGGACTTGATTGGTAGCTGTGCATCAGTAAAAGAGCTGCAGGGCCGACGATCAGCGTTTTGTCATGAGCACTTTCTTCAATGAGGTTCCACTCTTTAAGTAATTTGATATGTCTGTAAAGGCTACTAAGTGGTACACCTAACTGCTGGCTCAAAGTCTTAGCAGATACGGGTTCATCGGATACAGCAACCTGCATAAGCAGTTGCAATGGCTTTTCGTTTACCTGGGTTGGTGGCTGTAGTGCGTTTCCCATATGGGCGTTATCTATCATCAAAAAGGATTACGCAATTTATATTCCTGTCCGGTAAGAAAGGGAACAAAATTAAGCAGAGGCTTTCTCATGAGGTGAAAAATAAGCCGATTCTTACATTGGAGTAAGTTGCGATGAATCAATACAACTCGATGAATATCCAACTAAGGTAATGTGGAAAGAGAGGAGGGTGATAAATGGAATTTGTTTGTGGAACCTGTCGCCAGTTTCAAAGAAAAAGAGACAACGAGAAAGATCTTTGTACAGCATGGGGAAACCCGACGTCTGTGAAGCGAGAAGGTTGCCAATTCTGGATGCCTAAAAGCGGCGTATTGTTTGCCGGTCTGAATGATGAGAAGGAACCGAGGGAATGATGCACACTCAGCCCGAAAGGGGGAAGGGCTGAGTGTCTGTTTCTTAAGTCGCTCTAGATTAGAACTTGTAAGAAGCACCTAGGTATAGAGAACCTACTGAGAATGTGTCAGTGCTTGAACCACCCATGTCTACTTTGAATGCATCCGCTTCATAAGCAACACGTACTGCAAGACCATCAATCATTTGTGGTGCGTACTCTAGGCCCAAGCCGTAACGGAAACCAGATGCTGAATCGCTTTCTGATTGACCATTTGCTTTAAGATCAACGTTTACGTGAGATAGACCAAGAGTAGCAAATGGGCGTAGACCATTGTCAAAGCTGTAACCTAAGTTAGCTGCTACAGAGAAAGCACTTGGTGTAACCTTAGCATTAGCACCTTGAAGCATTGCGTGCGAAAGGTCCCCATAGTTAGTGTAACCACCTTCCAGAGATACGATACGGTTGAACTGGTAACCACCGTATACACGTAGTGAACGCGAACCATCTAGTGTTGGGAACGCTGACATGTCCTGGTTTTCTAGCTTACTTTCAGTAAGACCAAAACCACCGCCCACGTAGAAGCCAGGCTCTACTGAGTTCGCCCATGCACTTGTTGCCATCAAAGCTGAGATCGCGATTGCCACTGTCTTTTTCATTCTGTTACCCATTTCGTATTTATAAGAGTGTTTGATTTCGGGGCGTAATGTAAGCAATTCTCGTTTGTGAGTCTGTGCAAGAAATGTCGGGAAATGTGGTGGAAGTGTCCTAGAACTGTTTGTGAGTAAAACCACAAAATTACAAACGAATACGCAAACGTTTACTCAAATAAAAGTGAACAAAGTCACATTATATTGGGTAGTTAGGGTGGTTTTGTATTAAGTTTATCAGTATAAATGCGGGTTATTCCCTTGAGTTCGGTAAATCCGCTCATGTATGTTGGATTTGACGATGACACGAGCTCGTTAGCCTATCTGCACGGAGTCGGAATAAACATACGGAAATTCTGAGGCTTATCAATTATCCCAAAAAAGAGGTAACGATGAATTATAAACAACTGCCAAAAATCGACCTACACTGCCACTTAGATGGAAGTGTTCGCCCTGAGACTATTATCGAGTTGGCGGAGCTACAGAACATCGAATTGCCTAGTACAGATGTGGAAGTCATCCGTGACATGATGATTGCCCCAGAAACCTGTCCAAACCTGATCGAATACCTAAAACGTTTTGACCTGCCACTGTCTGTAATGCAGACAAAAGAAGCACTTGAGCGTATCGCCTTTGAGGTATATGAAGACGCTGCTCTAGAAAACGTAACGTATATGGAAGTACGATTTGGTCCTTTGTTACATCGAGAGCAAGGGCTAAATGTAGAAGAGATTATTGGTTCCGTTGTTGCTGGTATGAAGCGTGCTGAACAAGCTCACGGCATTAAAGGCAACATTATCCTGTCTCTACTGCGTCATATGCCAACGGATGAAATTAATGATGTCATTGATGTTGGTTCGCAATATGTGGGCAAAGGTGTGGCTGCTTTTGATCTTGCTGGTGGCGAAGAGTTGGGCTTTTGCGAAAAGTTCATCCCATTCGCTAAGTATGCAAAAGAAAAAGGTCTCAATGTGACTATTCATGCCGGTGAGCAGGGTGAAGGTCAGAACGTGTATGATGCGATTACCATGCTGGGTGCAGAGCGAGTGGGGCATGGCATCCATATCGCGACTCATCAAGCTGCCTTTGATCTCGTCCACGACAAACAAGTTGCGCTAGAAACGTGCCCAAGTAGTAACGTTCAGACCAAAGCGGTGGAAAGTATGGATGTTCATCCAATTGAAGACTTTAGACAGCGTGGTATTCCTGTAACGATCAACACGGACAACAGAACGGTTTCCAACACCACCATGACGAAAGAAGTACAAAAAGTGATGGAACAGTTCAACTTGAGCGAAGACGATTACATGCACATCTATCGTAACAGTGTGAAGGCAGCATTTACGGATGAAGCGACTAAATCACAGCTTCTAGTTAATTAGCAAAAAGCCGATTAACAGATAACTGATCTACTGTAACCAGAACCCAAAAAAGACCCAGTTTTAATACGACTGGGTCTTCTTTTATCTGGTATGTACGGCCTTTAGCCTATTTTTCTAGAAATACACTCTAAAGCCGGCTCTTGCCTCTAGTTCAATTTCAAATTCATCAAGATAAATTGCCGGAGTGACATCTACGTAAAATCCAACTGGTTTCACGCGAAACTCGGCACCGATCCCCGGCGTCACCGCAATATAGCGACTGTTTCTATCGACATAGTGACCGCCGACAAAAAGGTAGATTGGTGTATCTTGAATACCGAAGGTTTTGTTGACGCCAAAGCCCATACGGTCGTCGAGGCTGACATTGAAGCGCAGATCATTGTGCTTGAAGTCCAAACCCCAATACGGGTCTCCAACAAAAAGGCCAACCCCGGTATCTGCCTTGGCAACTGAGCTAAAGCCCAAGCACAACGCCAATGCCATCAGTATTATGTTTTTCATGTTTGCTACCACTGCTATTTCGTAGGCGGCAACCATAAAAGACCAATGCAAAAATAGTGTTAGCGAGTTATTGGTTTGACGAATGTCTCACAAGTTTGAATAGTCTTTAGTCATCGTTGACACTAGGGAGACCAAACAGAAACAACTACTAACAGTTGACGCGCTAGGTTGGGCGTTTCACGGTAATTGTTTTTTCTAGAGTCGCGTAATCATTGCCGCCAAGTCGAGAAAGTGGGTCGACTTTAAGTGCATCTATGATAAGTCGTTCCTGGTTCTGTTCAACGACGTTGTCATCTATGTATACCTGCTCAATTTTGGCAATGATCAGATGCTGGGGCGTGTTGCCCATTTCAATAACATCATGTAATGAACAACCAAAAGCAATTGGGCACTGAGCTACTCGAGGCAGTTCAAAGCCATCAAAAGCCGCGAGCTCGATGTCGCTTGCTTGGACTTCAGATTGACCGTGAGCAAGAGTGGCAGAGGTTTGAGTCATGATCTCAGCGCTTTGAGTTGAAGCGATATGAATGACGAGTTGTTTGTTTTTTGTCGCATTGACTGCACTGTCTTTTAAGCTTCCATCTGGCTTTTTACCGATCGAGATCATCAGTAGTGGTGGATTACTGGAGATAGGGGCGAAATAGGAAAATGGCGCTAAGTTAAAATTCTCTGACGAGGATTCGGTTAGTACCCAAGCGATGGGGCGTGGAACCACGGTTTGCGTCATTAGATGATAGATGGCATTCGGGCTGAGGTCGTCAAGGTTGAGGTTCATGCTGACTCCGATTGTTATTATTAAGCGACTGATTGCGAATGTAAAAACAGTAGCATATTACCTGTTCGGTGTGGAGATTATTGAATCCGTGGTCTACACCTATAGAGTTAGTCAGCCATGAGGAAGCAGCACAATGATAGTCCGATTAACCACATTTATAGTGACAATGGCATTCGTATTTTCGTCGCATGCAGAGTGGATGCTAGACAGCAACAACTCGACGTTAAAGTTCGTGTCGACTAAGAGCAACAGTGTAAGCGAAATACATCACTTTGAAGGAATGACCGGCACGATCAGTGATGACGGAAAGGCGACACTTGTTATAGACCTCGCCAGCGTAGAAACCAATATCCCAATCCGAAATGAGCGAATGCAAACTATGCTTTTTAATGTCGCCAATTTTGCTAAAGCAACGGTAAGTACCGTCGTGGATATGAGCGAGTTGGATAATAGTGATATTGGCGGGATCTACAGTATTGTCAATGATGTTACCGTAGATTTACATGGGAAGCAGAAGACCTATCCAACCAAGTTAACTGTGATGAAGATGAGTGAAGATAAAGTCGTGATTGTTTCGACCGATCCTATGATTATTCAGGCTGCTGACTTTGGGCTTGATGTGGGTATCGAAAAACTAAGAGAAGTGGCAGGGTTACCCTCAATCGCAACGAGTGTCCCACTCACCTTTGTGCTCGTTTACGATCAGAAGTAACTCAATGACATAATCAGGCACGAAAAGAAACGCTCCGCTAAACTGCGGAGCGTTTTTATTGGTCTCTATATACGAAAGTAAGCGAGTTTTTGCGTAAGCTCAGCAGAGGACTCCGCCATGGCTTGTGATTGCTGCGCAAGGCTTTGACTTGCTTGTCTAATTTCACTGATAGATAAATGCACAATGCTGACGTTTTCGTTTACGTCATTAGCGACAGTGCCTTGCTGCTCGGCTGCAGCAGCGATTTGCGTGACCATGTCATAGGTATCGTTGAGCTTGTCTACGGCGGTATCAAGCTTCTCCTGCGTTTGTGAAGCGAGTTCAACACTCTCGGTGACCTTCGTCTGATTCGATGACATTACGGCGAGTACGCTATCTGTGCGTTCGTTCAACTTATCGATCGTGGTTTGTACTTGTGCGGTAGACTCTTGAGTACGACTTGCCAAGTTGCGAACTTCATCGGCAACCACGGCGAAGCCACGACCTTGTTCGCCAGCTCGAGCAGCTTCGATTGCCGCGTTGAGTGCCAGAAGGTTGGTTTGTTCAGAGACCTCATGTATCACGTTCACAACTGAGCTAATGTCATTTACACCTTGTTTAAGAGCTTCCATTAACTCGTGGGTACTCGAGATATCTTCGGAAATGCCTGAAATGTTTGTGAGTGTGTAACCCATGCTACGACTGCCTTGAGCGGCAAAATCTTTGCTTTGTTCAGTTGTTGATGAAGTACGCTCTGAATTACCAGCGATATCTTGGATCGTTGACGACATCTCACTCATCGCTGTTGCTAGCTGCTCAAGCTGCTGACTTTGTGAGTCAATGTTGGTGGATGTTTCTTCACTGGAAGCAGCAATACTGCTTGATAGTTGGCTTGAATAGTCCGCGGACGCCTTTGCTGCAGAAATCGTTTCTTTCAGTGTCGCCATCATTCTGGCTAGCTCATTGCTTAGATACCCAAGTTCATCTTTTCTATCACTAGACATCTCTACCGTGAGATCGCCATCCGCTACCTTATGTACTCTTTGTACTAGCGCTTCAATAGGTTTGACGATGTTTCGCGAGATGATTAAGCAAATAATAATGAGTGCTAGAGCGGCAATTGCATCAACGATGAGTTCTTTGATTAACTGACTTTGGAATGCTTTATCAATATCCGCCGTTTGAACACCAGAACCAATAATCCAGTCCCATTCTGGTATATAAGCGACAAAAGAAATCTTCTCAGATTCATTACCATCGCTGCCTATCCAATAATAAGTCAGAAACCCTTTACCTTGTGTGGTTGCTATTCGACTCATTTCTTGCCAGAAATAATTGCCTCTAGAGTCAGTCAGGTTACCTGCGTTCGTTCCATTTAATTTTGGATTGGTTGGGTGCATGACGATATTTTCATCAGATGTGGCAATAAAGAAGTAATTATTACCATCATAGCGAAGATCTTCTATTGCTTTGGCAGCCGCTTCTTTAGCTTGTGTTTCGCCAATAGACTTGCTTAACGTCTTGTAATGGTTGGCCAGTGCGTATGCGATTTCAACATTAGAGCGAACGCGGTCTTTACGTTGCTCATAGCTTGATTCTTTTTGAATGATGAGATTAAACGTACCGAGTGAGACGAGAATAAGTACGGCAAAGCCGACGAGAGCTTGCAGTTTCGCTCTAATCGACAGATTGTTCAGTTTCACAAAAATTTCCTCTTAACCTTATGAATGCAGTAAATTCCATTTCTAATGCTAATGAATGTTTCTAGATGTTTAGCACTAAAGAATAGTATCACTTATTATTAATAAAATTAGTACTTATTGATAAAGGTTATTTGTTGATTGGTTTGTTTTTGAACTGTATAGAATATTGTGCAAGTCTGAGTAGGAACATGTTGTACTGTAATTACAATGAAAAATATCTTCTGGTTTTGTAAGGTTATTATTTATTCAAGCGGAATATGATTATTAGGAAAGGAGGGCTTAGGATTATTGTTGGAATAATAATTCCCACTGGGTGAGAATTATTATTATCTGCTATCAATAGTAGTGAAAATAGGGGTTAACACGTTTCGTCAATGCAACACTCGTCTTGCAAGAAGTGAATAACACCGTCAAGGTGCTCGTACTTGGCAACACAAAACAGGGTGCGACCTTCTCGCCTCTGTTCGATAAGATTAGCGGAGGCCAGACTAGATATGTGATGAGACAGTGTCGATCCTGGGATGTCTAGCCGTTCCTGTATTTCACCTACAGGGATACCCTTGTGTCCAGCCTTAACAACCTGGCGGTATATGGCAAGGCGCGTAACGTGGCCCAGTTCTTTCAACGCCTTTGCTGCGACTTCGATTTGCATATGTGTTCTCCAATTTCTCTATTTCGATGATAATGGAAATTTGGAGTTGGCGCTAGGGACAATCAAATAAAGGATGAGCCCGAAGAGTAGCGAACCGAACAAATCTTCTGGTCTATGCATACCAAGCCAGAGCCTGCTTATTGCAACCCCTACCGCCCAAATACAAACAAGTGAAGCGAGCAGTTTGTGTTGATGGCTTGCGAATATACCGGCAAAGAAAAGTACGCAAATAGCAACAAAGATCGTATGCCCAGAGGGGAAGGAATAATCGGTTTCTCCAACCCAGTGCTTTGTCCGCCATTCACTCACGGTATCGGTAACCATCGAGATGACCTCATTCTTCTCATCGGTCGTGAGCGCATAAAAGTCGGCTTGTGCGTCGATAATTGTCTCTTCAACAATGACGTCGGTGTAAGGTCTAGGGCTTTCAGTCCACTGCTTAAGAAAGGTCTTGGTTGTGAAGCTTAAAACAAGAAGAATCGCAATTTGACCAATCAAGATTGTGCGATGCTTGGTACCTCTTGTTACCCAGATTAATGTTAAACCCAATATGCCTAATGTGATTAAAAATCCTTGGTGCCCCGCTGAGTAGGACAGGCACTGCATGATAAAGCCTAGGGCCTGGCTAACCGGGGTGGTGAGTTGAAAGGGGTAGAGTGCTAGAGACGCGACAAAGATAAGTGAAGCGACGATTGCGAGGCAGGTGATGCCATAGAATTTCTCTCGGGTGAAAAATTGTAAAGCGTTGATTTTAATTGGAGACATCGAGGCAACTTTAGTCATAGATTGTTTAGCGGTATGGTAATGAATTCAGTCTATCGATAGTTCATGGAAATGTCATAATTAAAAAGGACTTAGCGTATAGCTAAATCCTTTCAGAGGTCAGGTAAGGAAGTGAATCTATTGCCGTTTTTTAGAGATCTCGCATTAGCTCTTCAAAGTCGTCATTCGCACGTTGGATAATGGTGGTTAGCTCTTCAGCGTCTTTGTTATCAAGCGTCAACTGCCATGACTGTTTTTGGTCAATGTCCACGCCTTGCAATAGGGTAGATTGTTTCGAGCGTTTGAAAGACAGAGATGAGAACTCCGTATGATGATGTTCATGTGATTCAACAATGTCGATATCTAGCTCGCCTATAGGATTGATATGAACATGGGCATGATGCTTGGGTGTGCCATGAAGGGTAAAGTTGCGATGTGTTTTGATCATTGTCCTCTCCTTAGGGAATTAAAGAGCTCACTAAGAGTTTAGGAAACAAATGATGACCGATATGTGAATTTAAATTGAAGCTTGATAAGCATCAAGAAAAGTAACTACGCGATACATATTTTGCACCCCAGAGCAAAGCAAAACAGGGTAGAGCTATTTGGTTGAGAAATGCTCTCTAAGAGCAGAACGGCGGTTTTGCGCCGGATTATAGCCATCCATAGGAACCGTATCTTCGTAGCCCTCTAAGATAAATCGTTGTGGAGGAAGCGCTGGGCGAATGCGGCGCAACTGAGGAGAGCGAGGTGTTCCAACACGTTCATACACCCAATGGCCACTGCCTGTTTCAAGGCGGACTACTCGACCATCAAATTGAAACGAGGTGGTGACGAGTTTGTGATTTCGCATAGCGCCAGCATCGGAAAACGTCAGGATTTCAGTGCTTTGCTTCGGAGCACCAATCTCTATCCAATTACCATAGACGCGTTTTGGGGAAATGTGGTTCAGATGACTGGTGTAAAAGGCGAAGCCAAGTGCGACAGCGAGCACGACGACGACAGACATGATGATTGCCAGCATGACGGTATCTCGGTTTGCCCCTGATTTATGCCTGATTTTTGTCATCGCTACGATCTTCCTTTTTCGTTCTGTAAGAATTATCGGCGAGTTTTCACCTTTCTTTAACATTATCTTTTTCTAGATAGTCAATGAAAGCGAGCGATTGTAATACTTTGTTATTTTTGGACTTCCATCAACCTAAAAGGAACAAACAGTCGATTTACATCGACTTTTGCCTCAAGGCGAGCTGCCAAAAGATATAAACCACCTATCTTTCTGTGTAAGAAGAGCGCATCGGCTGGTGGTGTGTGCCAATAATCTTGCTCCATGCTCAGTACGGTGCCAGCTTCACTGATTCGCTGGGCAAGGTTGCTGGTACCAAAATCATAAATTCCTTGATGCTTTAGCGGCTCACCAGCGAGTTTAACTAGATTAATTACCGCATCTCTTTGCTCTGGCAGAATGTCGTTAGTGAAGAAACCTATCTGCTGAAGTGCTTTGTATAGCCCTTGGTCATCGTCTTCGAGCATTGCAGTGAATGCCATTCGATAGCCATCGCTTATTCTGTCGTCGTAATTTCTAGTAGCTCCGAAATCGAGTAACACCACTTTCCGCTGCTGCTCATCGAACAAGAAATTTGCAAAGTTTGGATCGGTTTGAACCAATTTGAAGTCAAAAATCTCTTTGAAAAGTAGCTCTAGAAGAAGTGTGACTACCAGGTCGCGGGTTTCTTGATCATGTTCTATGAGTGACTCAATAGGCACACCGGTAACGTAGGTCATAGCAAGAACACTGTCGGTCGTTAGCTCCGCCCTTACGTCAGGTAAAACAAACTGCGGCGATGAGCTAAGGTATTCTCTAAACTGCCCAAGTAACTTAGCTTCAAGCAGGTAGTCTGCTTCTGCATGGAGCTGTTTCTTCGCCTCCTCGAGAAGTCCTTTATAGTCTACGTCCCTGGGTATCAAGCCTACTACGCCAAGCAGGGTACCGACGTTGTCAACATCACTATCAATGCTCTGTTTGATGCCGGGATACTGAACTTTGATGGCGAGCTTAGTGCCATCATCAGCGTGTGCTTGATGAACCTGTCCGATCGAAGCACTGGCGATGGGCTTAAAGTTAAACTCGATAAAATTCTGCTTCCAATCCGTGCCTAGCTCTTGCGACAAAACAGCGGAGAGTTGGCTGGCTGGCATCGGTGAGGCATCAGAGCGAAGCCGCGCAAGGATGTCAGCTAACTCTGGACTAATGAGATCACCGGCATCCATCGACATGAGCTGTCCCACCTTCATGGCCGCGCCTCGCAGGTGTGCAAGTTGGTCGGCGACTCTTTTCACGTTGCTTGGCGTTAGTAATAGTTCACGTGCTTTGGGTCGTTTGCCTTGAGCAAATTGTTTTGCTCCTTCGGTTACCATGGAGCCGGTCACTCTAGTGGCCAGAGAGGCGAGCTTGCCAAAACGTGATAACCGATTTGTGGGAACTTTACTTTCTTGGTTCGACATAGGTGTTCTCAGAAAATAGATATTGATTATTTATACCAATAGAGACTAGCAATTGATCAATAACTTGTTTTACATAAGTTTGTGAGGTAAAACGATGTTTTGCCATAAGTAATTTACAAGGAAGTCAACATGATCAAAGAGAATACATACTTCGAAGGCGGTGTTAAGTCACTGGGTTTCGCTCAAGCTGATGGAGATAGCAGTGTGGGTGTAATGGCACCGGGTGAGTATACCTTCGGTACCGCGGCTCCTGAAAAAATGACAGTCGTGAAGGGGGCACTGATCGTCCGTCTAGCGAATACTCAAGAGTGGAAAACCTATACATCAGGTCAAGCTTTCGATGTTGAAGGTGACTCTAGCTTTGACCTAAAAGTTGAAGAAGCGACGGCTTACCTGTGTGAGTATTTGTAAGTAGTTTACAATGTAAAACATCGCAGCAGCAGAGCTTCAAGCTGATAAAAGTCCAGCTTGCATAAAAAAGAACGCATCGACTGAGAAGGTCGATGCGTGACACAAGGCAGTGGATAGTAGTGTCAAATCTAATTCTTATCTTGGACCAGAACGGTTAATAGCGTTCAAACTCACCTCGGTTGTAGTCATTGATCGCTTGCTGTATTTCTTCAGCACTATTCATGACGAACGGACCATAATGCACCACAGGCTCATCGATCGGTTCACCTACAAAAATCAGTAGCCCAGCATTTTCATTAGCTTTAATCGCCATTGCCTCTCCTTTTGAGACTAGTGCAAGCTCACCAGTTCGTAAAATTTTCTCGTCTATTGAGACTTCACCTCGGTAAACATACACCATGGCGTTTTGCTCTTCAGGTGTCCCAATTTGAATTTCATCGCCCGATGACGCACGCCAATCTGCTACGGCTGCTGGGACACCTGTTTTGGTTAGTGGTCCAGATAACACTTGTTCATTGACGGTAAGTGCGCCCGAGAGTAGGCGTATCAAGCCAAGTCCTTTGCTTTCCAGCTCAGTAATAGTTTCTGGCTGGAAGTCATGATATTGCGCAGGTTTCATCTTGTCTCGAGCTGGCTGATTGATCCAAATCTGGAACCCATGCAGATCACCATCCTCCATAATTGGCATTTCGCTGTGTATGACACCGCGACCCGCTGCCATCCACTGTGCACCGCCTGATCGCAATTCCCCGACGTTACCCATGTGATCGCGATGCTGGAAGTGACCTTGCATCATGTAGGTCAGTGTCTCTATGCCTCGATGAGGGTGTGGAGGAAACCCACCAACATAATCTTTTTTATCGTCAGACTTGAGCTCATCAATCATTAGAAACGGCGAAAATGCTCGGTTATCAAAGCCGTGGACTCGACGAATTTTAACGCCATCACCATCTGAGGTGGCATGAGATGGAATGATTTGTTTAATGGTTCTGTATGAAGTCATGTTAGACCTCCTTGTTATCAGATATTCAGACTATAGGTCTCTAGCGCTAGAAAGAGCAGAGGGCAAATGTGAAAGAGACGTTCGAAAGGTTTGAACTTAATAACTGCATTTGTTTTAATCTAAAACTATATAGTTTTGTGACTGATGCGAGATTTTGAGAGTCTCATCCTTTAGAAGCGAGAGAAAGTTTGGTTTATTAGAGTTAACCCAACGACATGTTGGCGGATCCATTTTCAATGACTGGCGAACAGACAAACCAAGAGAGCAGAACATGATAGTAGGATTAGATATCGGTGGCACAAAAATCGAAGGCGTCGGGCTCGATGCCAGCAGCTACGAAACCTTGGTTGTTCATCGTGAGCCTACGGCAAAGAACAGTTACTCAGATTTTCTGAATGGCGTCATGTCGGTTATTGAGGCTGTGAGCCAACATGGCGATATTGAATCCATCGGCATAGGCTGTTGTGGTTCTGTCGGTAACGATGGTCTGATGCAGGGTGCCAATGTCACCGTGTTAAATGGTCAGGACTTTATTGGTGATATTCAAAAGCAGATCGATGTACCGGTTGCTATCGCTAACGATGCAGATTGCTTGGCGCTGTCAGAGTATAAAGATGGTGCCGCTAAACATGCTACCAACTCTTGCGTTGCGGTCATCATCGGTACCGGCTGTGGTGCTGGGGTGGTGATTAACAATGGATTGGTGACTGGTCTCAACAAGCTTGGTGGCGAGCTGGGGCACAACCCATTGCCCAATTTCAATCCGGACGTCGATGGTAAGCCAACCGAATGTTATTGCGGGTCGATGAACTGCGCAGAGTCATTTGTCTCAGGCACGGGCTTTGCGCGTACTTTCGCAGAGAAGTATGAACCTGCAGATTCGAGAGAGATTATGGCGCTCTATCACAAAGGCGATGCTCGTGCTGTCGCCCACTTCGACTTGTACTGCGATCAACTTGCGAGAACCTTGGGCGCTATCGTTAACTTTGTTGACCCTGAAGTGATTGTGCTCGGTGGTGGGATGTCAAACGTGGACGAGGTTTACCCTTTGGTTCAACAAAAACTCTCGCAATATACCTTCACAAAAGCGGTGACGACTCAGGTTGTAAAAAGCGTGCACGGTGATTCATCTGGCGTCCGTGGTGCCGCCTTTTTGCACACACTTTAAGTAGATGATTAACGATTATGATGCAAAAAGACGACTTCTTCTTAGTTCTAGATTTTGGTGGCTCATCGGTGAAAGGTGCGGTCATGTCGAGAGATGCACAGATCCATGACAGGTTTTCGCTACCTAGCAAAGCGGCAAGCTATGACCAATGGCTCGACACGCTTGCGCCCAAGTTCGATGAGCTTGCGGCACGATTTGCACTAAAAGGTATCGCAATTAGTACTTGCGGGGCTGTGAATGTGGATTCTGGAGTGATTGAGGGGGCAAGTGCTCTACCTTATATTCATGACATCGATGTTCGTTCTCTTTATCAAGCACGATTCGACTTGCCGGTTGAGCTAGAAAACGACGGCTGCTGCGCTGCACTAGCTGAAGATTGGCTCGGAGCTGGGCAAGACGATGACGAATTTTGCTTACTGGTTTTGGGCTCTGGCATCGGCGGCGCGATTGTACGTGACGGCGAGGTCATCAAGGGTACGCATTTGCATGCCGGTGAGTTTGGCTACTGTGTCCTTCGTTTTGAAGATGGCGAGCCTCTCACTTATTCAAATGCTGCGTCAACTCGTGCGCTCGTCGAAAACGTTGCGAAGGCGAAGAACCAAAAAGTCGAAGAAGTTGATGGAATCCAAGTCTTTTCGCTCTACGAGCAGGGTGACAGCGATGTGGTGCCTATGGTCGAGCAATGGTATCGCGACCTTGCCACCATCCTCTTTAATGTTCAGTACTCTTTGGATCCAAAACGTATTCTTCTCGGCGGGGCGGTTAGCCGCAGTCCTCGATTAATTGACAATATCAATCGCAAACTGGACGAGCTGCAATCAAGTATTCCGATTGCTCGAATACGCCCAGTCCCTGCACTCACACAATTTGGTAACGACGCCAACCTGATTGGCGCTTTGAAACATTTTTTGAATAGACAAGGTTAGTAAGATGACGACATACACTTTTCCGCAAAATTTTTTGTGGGGCGCGGCTGCGTCTGGCATTCAAACGGAAGGCACTACAAACAAAGCTAACGATTCTATTTGGGATCTTTGGCACCAACAAAGTCCAGAGCGTTTTTATCGTGGCATCGGCTCTCAAACGGTAACGGATACCTATCACCGTTACAAAGAAGATGTCCAGGACATGAAAAAGGTCGGCTTTAACTCGTTCCGTACCTCTATTCAGTGGTCTCGACTCATCAAAGACTACGAAACTGGTGAGGTCTGCCAAGACGCTGTTGAGTTCTACAACAACTACATTGACGAAATGATCGCTAATGGCATCGAGCCAATGATGAACCTTTACCACTTTGATATGCCAGCAGAGCTTCAAGAGAAGTTTGGCGGCTTTGAGTCAAAGGAAGTCGTCGACCTATTTGCTGACTACGCAGAGACCGCGTTTAAGCTTTTCGGTAACAAGGTGAAGCATTGGATTACGTTCAACGAGCCAATCGTGCCAGTAGAAGGCGGTTACCTGTACGACTTCCATTACCCATGCAAGAAAGATGGCAAACTCGCTGTTCAGGTTGCTTTCAACATCATGCTTGCTCACGCGAAGGCAGTACATCGTTTTAATGCTCTAGAGCTAGAAAACTCGCAAATTGGTGTGGTACTTAACCTAACACCGTCGTATACGAGAAATGACAGCGAAGAAGACAAAAAAGCAGCATGGTATGCAGATCTTCTGTTCAACCGCAGCTTCCTTGACCCAATGGTGAAGAATGAGATCCCTCAAGAGCTATGTGATGTGTTGGCTGAGCAGGGCGTGACGCCAGAGACTACGTCCGAAGAAATTACAGCCATCACGACTGCGAAGGTCGATTTCTTGGGTGTGAACTACTACGTTCCGCGCCGCGTTAAAGCGCGCGAAGCTGAGTATGAACTAGACTATTTTACGCCAGAAGTTTACTTCGAGAATTACGTAAACCCAGAGGGTCGATTCAACCCATATCGTGACAATAACGAAATCTTGCCAACGGCAATCTACGATATCGCTAAAAACGTTCAAGATAACTACGGCAATATTCCTTGGTATCTAGCTGAAATCGGTATTGCGATGGATCTTGAGTCGGAAGGGCAGCCAGGTGCTGACGGTCTGATTAACGATTCTTTCCGCACAGGCTTGATGAAAGAGCACCTTGTACAGCTTCACAAGGCGATTGAAGAGGGCTCAAACTGCTTCGGTGTGCATCAGTGGACCTTTATCGATAACTGGTCTTGGCTGAACTCATTTAAGCGTCGCTACGGCTTTTTCCGTCTAGATCTAGAGACAGGCAACCGAATTCCTAAGAAGCATGGTGTTTGGTTCAAAGAGCTTGCCACTACAGGGTCATTCGAAGACTAATTTCAGTTTTTAGTTCAAAGCGAGGGGCTGTAGGTTGTCAACGAACTTCATCATTTGATACAGTCCTTCGCAGCTTCGTATAACCCCAATGATATGGTTTGGGGGTCTCTACCAGTTCCCGTAAAGTGCTGATTACGAAGAGTTAGGATGGCATTGCTGTCTTTACTCTTTGTATTGGCGTTCGAAACTTTTCTTCATCTGTTCCTATACTCAGAGTAAGTGCATCCGCAAGCCCCATAAGCCGGTAAGGCTCTCATAAGCATAATAGGTGGTATATGAACGCATTTATTCAAGGTCTTCCAAAAGTCGAGTTACACCTTCATATCGAAGGTTCTCTAGAGCCAGAACTACTCTTTAAGTTGGCACAACGTAACAACCTTTCCTTGCCATATTCTTCCCCAGAAGAGCTGCGCAAAGCGTACGAGTTTGATGATTTACAATCTTTCCTTGATATCTACTATCAAGGCGCAAACGCCCTGCAAACTGAGCAGGATTTTTTCGATCTAACCTGGGCGTATTTAGAACGCTGTCATCGAGATAACGTTATCCATACCGAAGTCTTTTTTGACCCTCAAACCCATACCGACCGCGGTATCCCTTTTGATGTGGTGATTAGTGGTATCGACCGAGCACTTCAACAGGGTCACAGTGAGTTAGGTATCAGCTCGCAGTTAATTATGTGCTTCTTACGCCATCTTTCCGAAGAGGCGGCTATCGCAACCTTCGAGCAGGCGCTTCCATTCAAAGACAAAATTATTGGCGTCGGTCTTGATTCCTCAGAGCAAGGGCATCCGCCAGAGAAGTTCGCACGTGTATTTAAAATGGCGCAGCAGGAAGGCTTTTTGACAGTAGCTCATGCCGGGGAAGAAGGGCCCGCGCAGAATATTGTCGATTCTATCGAGATGCTTGGTATTAGCCGAATTGATCACGGAGTACGCTGCGTTGAAAGCGATGCGCTGATGAGAGAGCTAATCGAATCACAAATGCCGCTGACCGTATGTCCACTGTCTAATATCAAGCTGAAAGTGTTTGATAGGATGGAAGATCACAATATTGTAGAGCTACTTAGAAAGGGATTGGCGGTCACTATTAACTCCGATGATCCTGCCTATTTTGGCGGCTATATGACGGACAATTTTCTAGCTGTCAGTGACGCTCATAAAATGTCTCATCGTGAGATCGCTCAATTTACACTGAATGCGATAAATGCCAGCTTTATTGATGAAGCCTTGAAGCAGGAATATAAAAATAAGGTAAAAGAGTATTTACGAACAGCAGCCTAATGCGTAATTAATTCAAGTCGTCATTCCCGAAAAAGGTGGCAGCCTCAAAAAAGGAATGACGACTTAGTGTGGTAGACTCAAATTGCTGTGGTTGCAACTGAGTGATTTATTTGTAGCTTGTTCTGCTTATACCTTCAATACAATGAGTTACAAAATGTAAACATATACTGATATTTGTGAAACATTTCACTTTATGTATACCGTCTTAAAAGTGCTCATCTCTAATTATTCTACAAAAGCGATTAAGCAAATATGAAACTTCACAGCTATTCTTAAGCCTAGTTAACGTCCTTTTTAAGGGGATTTAAGATGACTAGGTTTGCTTGGTTGGCGCTGTTTCTAGTAGCGAGCAGTGGATACGGACTGGAACGCTCATGGGATGAAGTAACGGTGCCAAGTGACGGTGACTCTAATTCCATTGGAAGTTACGCCAATGGCTGTCTTGAAGGCGCTGAGGCTTTGTCATTAAATGGGGCGGGTTATCAAGTTATCCGTTCTCAGCGCAATCGTTATTACGGTCATCGAGACATGATTGCGTATCTTACTGAGTTAGCGAGCAAGGTTGATCGATTAGGAATTGGATATTTGCTGGTGGGTGATATCTCTATGCCACGAGGTGGAAGGTTTACCTCTGGGCATGCTAGCCATCAGACTGGTCTCGATGCAGACATTTGGCTGAGACTACCTAATCAGCCACTAAGCGACGTTGAAGCCGCTAATCCTGAACCCTATCCAGTGGTCGATATAGAAAAATACCGCTTTAAGAAAGATAAATGGACCACGAACCACTCTTTGCTGCTGCAAGTGGCAGCGAATGACGAACGAGTCGCGCGTATCTTTGTTCATCCACTTATAAAAAAGCAGTTGTGTGAGGTCTCATGGAAAGAGAGGGACTGGCTACGCAAGGTGCGCCCATGGTGGGGGCACTATTATCATTTTCACGTTAGACTGCACTGCCCAGACGGGGAGAGCAAATGCATCGCGCAAAATGCTCCGCCACCAGGAGACGGTTGCGGGCAAGAGTTAGCATCGTGGAAGCCTTATATCCCCGCAAAGAAAAAGCCTGCTGACAAAGTCACGAAAACGGAACCTAAAAAGAAACGTGTGTCTAAGCCGAAGTACCAGGAGTGTGTAGCGCTTCTCGCAGAGCCTTAAAAAATTTACCTTCGCTATTGCAGCCTGTATTCGATGGTCACTTGGTTGCCATCTACACGTATGTTGGTGATGTCGCCATCCACGGTAAGGCGAGTGTTAAACACACGTTCGGAATCTGCTGTGTAGACACTTTTCATCGAAGGTAGATGATGAAGAGGGTCGATATGTAGCAGTTTGCAAAATCTGTCCACGAAGGTGGCGTCCAGTGGTGTGTTGCCATTGAGGCGGTTTGAAAGTTCGACTTGACTCAAATTAAGGCGTTTGGCGACTTCCATCTGAGTAATATGCATTTTTGCTTTTTGTGACATCCAGACGCGATACAAAGCCTCTGTGTCTTGTTGTGTATAGTTCATTGTTTTAACCCCTGCATAAACTGGAATTGTGCCATTCCATCTTTGTGGCGCGTATTTCATCGCAGGTTGCCGATTTTGTTGTCAAAACCTTGCAAGGCAAGTAAAGCTATTGTCCGGTATAAGACAAAAGGGCGTCAATATTTTGAACTTCAAATTTCCCATTTCTGAAGCGTTTCTCATTAGATAAGAAATTATGTGAGGTATCGAAAGGAAATAAGGGCAATAGAAACAAAATAGTATGGCAACTTTATTCAACTAGAAACGTATCGACTTTTTCCTATCATCATACAATTTTGTGGCAGAAAGTCAGGATTTTGGTGATTAGCTTCTCAAAAATAGTTGCTCGGCTTCTATTTATTGTCCTCTTGTATAGCATTTTACGTGAATTATAAAGTCAGCGATATAATGCTGACATAAGTACAAAGGTTGAACTAGGAATAGTATGGATACTTTTGCTGCGTTTTCTCTTGATATGAGAACGCTAAATTTTGTCATGATACTGTTTAGTATCGTTTACTGTATTGGCTTATTACTGTTTTCACAGACGCAAAAATCTATCAAAGGGCTTCGCGTGTTTGCGCTCTCACTGCTCGTTATGGGAAGCGGTCCTTTGCTCATAAGCATGAGAGGGGTATTACCTGATTGGGGCAGTATCGTATTGGCTAACTCTTTGATCGCTGTTTCATTTCAAATGATTTTTCACAGTATGTGTCGCTTTCGAGGTGTCGACATCAAGTACGCGCACTATTTTTCATGGGTGATTCCAGTCGTCGTTGGGCTCAATTTCTACTACACGTACGAATTTAACTCGATTAATAGCCGAGTGTTGGTGAGTGCGTTCTCCATCGGTATCGTCTCGCTCGGTGCTGCGGTCGTGGTGCTAAATGGCAAGAACAAAGACTATCCTGTTGCCGTGTGGATGATGACGGCGACGCTGGCATGTTACGGTATTTTTATGCTGTTTAGAGGCGTACATACCCTGAACGGTCCAGAGATAGTGAGTTTTATGGAGGCAGATATTGTTCAAAAGCTGGCGTTTCTATCCAGTATCTTTCTCATTGTTTCTTTGAGTTTTAGCATGCTATGGATGATTAACGCGCGACAAGTTGAAGCGATCTATGCGTTATCCTATTTTGACCCGCTGACAAACTTGCGTAATCGCAGAGCGTTAGACAGACACACGGACTCGCTAGAAGGAACCTCTGAAAAACTAACCAGAAAGCAGTGCGTCATTATGTTGGATATCGACCGATTCAAGCTTATCAACGATCGATTTGGTCATGTCAGCGGTGACCAAGTCATCAGAAGTGTTGCTCAACAAATTAAACGAACACCCGGTGTGTCGAAGAGTATCTACCGTTATGGTGGAGACGAGTTTATCGTGGTGTTAGAGAATCAAAATCTGGATAGAGCGTTGTCAGTGGCAGAGTCAATGCGTCAACGAGTACTGAGGTACGCTGGCATTGAAGGGATAGAGAGTGATATCAGTTGTAGTTTCGGTGTCGCCGAGTCTCAAGCCGATGAGACTTGGGACGAGCTAGTAGCAAGGGCAGACGAAGCCCTGTATCTCGCCAAGCAAAAGGGTCGTAACTGCGTTCAATCCGCCTTTCTTGAATCTCAGTGGTCGACAGCGGTGTAAGCGCTCCTATTTAGCCAAACAAAAGTGGAGTGTGCGCTTTACCGATCGTAAAGATGGTTAACCAGATGCCACATGTCACTAGCATGAGTAACACTCTAATGCGTCGTTTAAGTGTCAGCTGGAACAAAAGCATCGTGCTAAAGGCGTAGACAATAAACAGGCTTAGCTTCTCTGTAAGCCAGCCATTAACGAATGGGAACTGATCTAACATGATGCAAAGTGTTCCTGCGCTGATAAGCATGAACACAGTCAGGATCTGGTGGATGACGAGTGCGAATTTGTTTTCCACCAAAGCTGAGTGACTAAAGCCCCACCAAGCTCGGATGATAAAACTGATGAAGCTGAGTAATGCCAGCGTGACATGGGTTTTGACGAGAAGTGTGTACATAAAATTCTTTTACACAGTGTTTACAACTACCAGCCGCCACCTTAGGCAATAGTCGTTTGGCATTCTTTGATGTAAATCAAGTGTTACTCCATTGTTTCTTGGTTCGTTAACTTGGTTATAAATAACGTGACGTCAGACAGAGAACGTGATTAACGCAATCGACTTATCATTTAAAGGTATCATCTAACATTATGATATTAGAGGATTAACTTTAACCATCTGCAATTTCGATAAAACATTTGAATAGCCATTTTGTTTTCAAATTGTTGTCTATTTGTATGATTGTTTCTTGCCGTTTTCCCCGTGTATGTTGACCGAATAATAAATAACACGCAGGCCTCGAACAGCCTAACACAAGGTCTCATGGAGAGATTTATCCCCCAATTCCCTACGGAGAAACACGATGAGTATTAGAACTCTGAATCCATACACGAATCGTATTGAGAAAACCTTCGATGCTTTAGAAGATCGCCAAGTGATCGAAAAAATCGCGAATGCAGATGTTGCTTTCAGAGCGTGGCGACGCACCTTGCATAGTGAGAGAGCGGCGCTTTTATCTAAGGTTGCTGACCTTCTAGAGGCGAGAGCAGATCAATATGCTGCACTGATGACTACCGAAATGGGTAAGCTTCATAGCCAAGGTATGGCTCTCGAGATCCCTTTGTGTGCCGAAATTTGTCGCTATTATGCTAAGCATGGAGAACGATTTCTTGCGCCTGAGTCGATTGATGAGGTCGCTACTGGTCGTGCTGAAATTCAAAATTTACCCCTAGGTACGATTTACGGTGTCATGCCATGGAACTTCCCGTTCTATCAAGTCATTCGTTTCATCGCGCCAAATATCATGGTTGGCAACAGTGTCGTGTTTAAGCATGCATCCAATGTTCCGCAATGTGCCGAAGCTATCACCGCGTTATTCGAAGATGCAGGGTGTCCAAAAGGTTTGGTCCAGCATTTGTTTATTTCATCGGGTCAATCTGAACTGGTTATCTCAGACAAGCGCGTAAAGGGCGTTTCCCTTACGGGCAGTGAGAAAGCAGGTGCTAGCGTCGCTGCATTAGCCGGTAAGCACCTTAAGAAAGTGGTGATGGAGCTTGGTGGCAATGATCCGTTCATTGTTTTATCCGATGCGAATGTAGATAAAGCGGTTGAACTTGCGGTCATCGCGAAAATGTTCAATTCAGGCCAAGTTTGTATTAGTGCGAAACGCTTCATTGTGGCGGATGAAGTGTATGACGAGTTCATCGACAAATTTGCATCTGTGATGGCGAGTCTAAAAGCTGGCGATCCTATGGATGCGGATACGACTTATGCGCCTTTGGTGAGCGTGCAAGAGCGCGATGCCTTGATTGAGCAAATTAACCATGCTGTCAAACAAGGGGCAAGGTTGGTTGTGGGAGGAGAGGCTGAAGCGTTAGAGGGTGCATGGCTCAAACCGACTATCCTATGTGATGTGACACCTGATATGGATGTATTTGACCAAGAGCTCTTTGGACCTATTGCAGTTGTGTATCGAGTTGGCAATGATGACGCGGCTGTGCAGCTTGCCAATGATAGCTCATATGGACTCAGCTCTGCCGTGATCTCTGAGAGTTCAGAGCGAGCGCATTCGGTCACCAACCAACTTGAATGTGGCGCATCCTTTATTAACACCTTCTCGATGTCAGAAGCATGCTTACCATTTGGTGGCATCAAAAACTCTGGTTTTGGCCGCGAACTCGGCCGTTTAGGGCTCGATGAGTTTGTAAATAAGAAATTGGTGCGAGTAGCTTAGATAAGTATCAACGAGTATGCCTTTTTACGGGCATACTCAATAACTTGTTTACCTGAACACGGGCGGTCGCAATCACTTAGAGGTTTGGAGTAAGTACGAGTTTGCCCAGCACCTTCCCACTTTCAATCATGTCATGTGCCTTCGCGGCGTCGGCTAGAGGCATTGTAGAATACACAGGTTTAACTTTGCCCTCATCGAGAAGTCGATAGACCTTGCTCAGCGACTCTTTAACCAATTCGAAGTTACTGAAATAAGTCGCGTAGATCTCTGAATAGCTGATGGTTGGTGCTTTGGAGAAGTGTTTAATGGCCTCTG
>NZ_AP045839.1:0-274498 GCF_059725505.1 Vibrio sp. KUL78
TAACTACCAGGGCGCTGGGCAAGACGAGTCGTTTCTTTGTATTCAATCACCTCGTAGTTATCGGCCTCTTCTCCTTCTAATTCTGGAGCAGAGAGTTCGATAACTTTGCGTGGAACGGATTCATCAAAGCGCAGACCGGTATCGTTCACCTCGTCCCCTGAGCGTTGAGTCTTATTGCGACGCTTGTGTGATGGGATAGTTATGCCATCCTCCTAGTCGAGTGAAGGCTCTGGTTTCTTCTCAAATAAAGAGGCTTGTTGAGGGGCTATCTGGAGTTGTTTTTCAGATTTGCGGCCAAAAAGCTGGCGCTGGAACCAAGAGAGTTGATTTTTAAGTGCAGCCAGTTCCTCCGCTTGTTTCGCTAGGAGTTCTTCCATTTCTTTGGTGTTTAACTGGCTGATATCACTGGTTTTCATGGTTGAAATTATACCATAACGACGACTTAAAGTCGCTTTTTATGGGGGAATTTCTGCCAATCAATGCCATCAATTAAGCATTGAAGTTGCGTCCAAGTCAGAGGGTGTTTTTGTGTTGGGGAGCCCAGTTGTTGATAGAGCCCACGCTCCAATCGCTTGCTCCATAAACAGAATCCGCCTTTGCTGTAATAAAGGATTTTCATCATGGTTCGCTTGCGGTTAATGAAAACAAACAGCTCTCCGTTATTAGCTCGCACTCCGAACTTAGATTGAACCAGTGCAGACAGCCCGTCGAACTGCTTTCTCATGTCGACCGGCTTAGTGTATAGCCAAATCTTGAAATCTGGATTTTGAATAAGCATTAGTTGTGTCGCATGCGCAATGTCACTCCTCCAGGCAACGAGAGTTCAAGATCCCATGGCTGGGATTTTTGAGAGGGTGTGATTAACTGCCAGTGGTCAGAGTCAGCTAGGTTAGAGGTATTACTTTGCTCAGTAGCGGCTTCTCCGAGTAATTTTTTGCGCCATACTTAGAAATTAGAAGCGGTGATGTTATTTTGCCTGCAAAACTCACTCGCTTTAAGTCCACTGGTTTGAAATTGGTCGATAATAGCTTGCCAGTCATCAGGCGTGCGTCGTGAAGTCATATCAATACTCCTTGCGTTGATTCGAATGAGTATCAGAATAGAGAGTAATTAATCTGAGGTAACCCCCCGGCTCTGCCGGGGTGACTCGCATAGGTTCTACCTTTACCGCGGTATTGGTAGCTTCTTAGCTCGTTCAAAGTTAAGAGGAAAAACCTATGCGAGATTACAAGAGTCTGTCTCATACACGCTGGGATTGTAAATACCATGTTGTCTTCATACCTAAGAAAAGGAAGAAAATCATCTTCGGGGCAGTTAGAAAACACTTAGGTGAGGTCTTCCACGAACTAGCTCGGCAGAAAGGAGTGGTTATTGAAGAAGGTCATTTGATGAGAGACCACGTCCATATTTGTGTAAGCATTCCCCCAAAGATGTCAGTTTCAAATGTTGTTGGTTATTTAAAGGGCAACAGTGCCATATCGATCGTGAGAAATATCAAAGGGAAGCAGCGCAATTTTGTCGGAGAAGCTTTCTGAGCGCGTGGTTACTTTGTGTCAACAGTAGGGCTAGATGAAGCCGTTGTGCGAGAGTACATAAAGAATCAGGAAAAACAGGACGAACAACGAGATCAATTAAACCTAAGGATGTAAACGAACCGCGCCTTGGGCGCAAAATCAAGCCCTTTGAGGGCGTCATCCAATAAGCCTCCGGCTCTGCCGGAGGTAATTTAACTTTGCTAGGTTAAATACGCCCTAGAATGACCGGTTACTTTAAAGAAAAAACCGGAAGTTGGGATGGTTATCCATTTTCGGCATCAATATACTCAAATGGATGTAAACAATTATGTATTTGGACACTCTAATTAGCGTTTATCCGATCTGCTTGTTTGCATATAGATTGGATTCAAGGAGTGGGTAACAGGTGTTACTCTCAAGATGTAGTAATAGGGTGAAAGGGGTCTTCCGAGCAGGAGTTTAGTATTACAAAAAGTAATCTATGTAATACTAATTTAGCAAAGTCCCTGACTCACAAATGTCCGTGCGACGTGAAGTCGCATGAAGCGCTGTTCACCGCGATAAGAGTGAACCGTTTGTATCACCAGACGACCCTAAGGCTCTGAATAAAGCAGCGAGCCTGACAATGTAACGAAGTTTGGCACTGAGCCAAACGGGAGCAAAACCGCGAGGGGATGCTCCTCCTGATAACCACGAATCGGGTGAGTGCTAGGGAATCAGTATGATGAACGAAAGTGAATCCATGTAAGGTGCGTTATGTGATGAAGCAGCGGAAGTGGTTGATACGCTGTAGCCAAACGGCGATGGGAGTAGGAAAGAGGTTGGACAGTACTCTTTCGTGATCGATAGGCTCCTCGCACTATAGTGAGCATCTACCCTGATATTGCGCGACATGCGGAACACGGTAAGCCAGTATCGTTCCTTCGGGAAAGCTGTCTGTGAAGAGAGCCGATAGCGGTGCTGGTAAAGGAGGTTGGAAAAAGCGAACGCTGCATTGTAATGATGCAGATACAGACGGATGTCTGACACGAAAGTGTGCCTACTTCCAACTGGTCTCCCATTGCAAGATTATTTGGAAAACTTTATTTAAGAAGGAACGCAGATGATCTCTTCTCATGAAGTGAGTGCCCCTTCTGGCAGCGCCCAATGGCAATCCATCGACTGGAAAGCGGTTGAGCGTCATGTGTTAAGGCTCCAGATGCGCATTGCAAAAGCAATCCGAGAAGGTAAACACGGTAAGGCGAAAGCACTACAGTGGATACTGACTCACTCGAAAGCAGCAAAGCTTCTTGCTGTTCGTCGAGTATCACAAAACAAAGGCAGTAAAACGCCAGGAATTGACGGCGACATCTGGAACACCGATGCACGTCGAATAGCGGCAGTCAGTTTACTGAGCAGAAAAGGCTATCGAGCCAAACCGCTCAGAAGGATCTATATCCCAAAGAAAAACGGCAAGCTCAGACCATTGGGTATCCCGTGTATGATAGACCGTGCGCAACAAGCGTTACACCTCCTAGCACTAGAACCAATATCTGAAACACTTGCCGACCCCAACAGTTATGGCTTTAGACCCAATCGAAGCGCAGCTGATGCAATACAGCAGTGCTTCAAATGCCTATGCAAAAAGGGGGCAGCACAATGGGTTCTTGAGGGGGATATCAAAGCTTGTTTCGACAAGATAGGTCACCAATGGCTACTTGATAATATCCCGACAGACAAAAGGATGCTCAAGCAATGGCTGGGATGTGGCTATATAGACAAAGGTCTCTTCTACAAAACGGCGGAGGGAACACCACAAGGCGGGATAATTTCACCCACCCTGATGTTGCTTACTCTTGTCGGACTAGAAAAGTTAACTAAGTCTATCGCTCGCAAGACAGGTAGCAGAGCAAACTTTATAGGTTATGCTGACGATTTTGTTATCACTGGGTCTTCAAAGGAAGTTCTTGTGAATGATATTAAGCCGCAACTGATGGCTTTCTTACAAGAAAGAGGTTTAACGCTTTCCGAAGAGAAAACGCACGTTACTCATATCAATGATGGTTTTGACTTTCTTGGCTTCAACGCCAGAAAGTACAAAGGGAAACTGCTCATCAAACCGAGCAAATCCAACGTATTATCATTCTTACGAAACATGCGTGACCTTATTAGAAAACACGCAACAGTCCCAGTAGCCGATCTCATCAAGATGATCAATCCGAAACTACGAGGATGGGCGAATTACTATCGCCATTGTGTTGCTAAACAAACCTTCGGCTATGTTGGCCATCGGATGTTTCTAGCGTTATGGCGATGGTCAGTTAGGCGTCACCCGAACAAGGGACGCAAGTGGGTCGCACATAAGTATTTTCTGAACTTGCAAGGTCAATGGACTTTCCATGGCTGGTTCAAAAAGGCAGGAAAGTATGGCGTGATCAGGCTGTTTGACATCGATAAGGTGCCAATTAAGCGACATGTTAAAATTATGAGTCAAGCGAATCCGTTTGATCCTTTTTGGGAAGGCTTTCTCAATGAACGTAAGGTGAAAAATACAGGTCGCAACTCATGGTTTGATCCTGTCGCCACAGCTTTGTGAGTTGCTGGGTAACAATAACGCCTTAGTGGAGGCTTGAGCCGTATGCAGTGAAAGTTGCACGTACGGTTCTTAGGAGGGCGGCATCTGGTAACAGGTGTCGCCTATCCGACAAATCAATGACAGAAGGTGTGCGTGTCTGAAGGCCAATAAATAAAAATATTAAGACACGGTAGCTCGTTTTACTAAGCGATATATTAGTACGAAAATAAAGAAACTAGAGGTGCTTATCGTGACGAAATTACCTACAAACTCACCAACTGACTTTTGCGTAGCCTTTATAGAAAGGGAACTTGAAGATAGCCGAGAGAAAAAAATTTTGATGAGTCGCTGGTCACTTATGCAACGGATGATTGATCAGGCATCAAATCTTGAAAGGGTGTTCAACGAGCTAATCAAACAGTTTGGCTACGCTGACAAACTAGCAATCCTTTATGAATCAGAAAGGCCAAATGCTGAAGCTGTTTGGTTAACATTGGAACATATCTGGATGAGCGAAGATTTTGCGAAGGAAGAGTTTATCCAAGCAAGAATCAATAGACGTGAGCTACTCAAAATACAAAAAGATATCTCGGAGCTTTCATGTCGCTTGGCCGATATGCTAAGACGCCAGAGTGAATTGTATGAGTACTCTGGTTTTCGTCGGTATGATTTTCAAACAGCAGTCGATTCGTTGGTGCAAGGCGGTGAGCATAACCATCTTTTTGGGGCTTACGTTAAAAATGAGCTTGAAAGTCTGGCGTATCAATATGACCTTAAATACTGGCCTTCACGGGCTGATGTCGTAGAGGCCATTGGTGAGTTTGAAGCGCTTCAACCAATACCACAACATGTTGAAATCCCTGATGCGGTACTAGATGGAAGAGCGTCAGACCATAAAGATTTTGTCCTTGCGTTTGACGCCCAATTTGATGAACTAAATCAGCTACCTAGCGGATTTAGATTTAGCAATCAAGCGATGGCAGACATTATCAATGTAGTTTTAGATTCTCCGGAAGATAAGCTCATCCTTGGTGATACTATTCGAACAATCAGGAATCGATATGTAGTGGGCAAGTAAAACTGGCCACAGGTCTAGGGCTTTTCCATACTTTTGGTAATCTGAAATGCCTTCACTAGTGCAAAAGCCCTAACACGATAATGTCCAAAACCTATTTAACAGTAATAAAAAGCCACCTGTGATAAAAAGCCACCAGCGCGCTGGTGGCAATACGAGTTCATTACTCAAACAGGTGGTAAACGTAATAAGCAATCCGGCTAGGGTTTTTATGAGACAAACGTAAAGCTCTCTACTTACCACAAGTCGCCTAACAACAGGTTGGTACGACGAACCAACTATACTCCATTACCATATCTCTTATAGCTAAAGCGGTGACTTGTAGCTCGCAAACGTTCATGAAAAGGATTGGAAAACGCTAAGATTTTGCCAAAAGTGCTGAGAGCACGGCAAGCGAACCGAGCAACTTATCGTAGCTGATTTACGGTGAATACCGTTTCACTCGCTGTTTGTGGAAAGAAAAAAGGCACCGTTTGGTGCCTTTTCAACATAGAAAGATCTTAGTTAAATGAGGCGAGTAGCTCCATTAGTTTGGCCTCTTGCTCGGCGTTCAACTGACGACATTTAATTTGCACTTCCTTGCCATTTTTATGCCTGATAACTTCGGCATAGGTATGCTTACTCTTCTCGAACACACGTTCAGGTTTAGACCAGGTAGGCTGAACAGAAGGCTTCTCAACACTAGATAGTCCAGTCAATTGCTTTAAGATAGAAGCTTGCTTTTCCTGAGTTGATAGTGATGCATCAACTGTAACTTGGACGGTTTTGATCCAATTTAGTAGTGTGGGAGTCAATCGCTCAAAAAAAGTGACATCATGCTCTGTTTTACCTTGAGTCACCTTATGCTCTCTACCAACGGCTTTACATACGCTTTTCAGTTTATCGTAGTATTTGCTGTCTATACCTTCCGAGTCTGGAAACAAGTCGATTAATTCTTGTGGCAATACGGCTGCACTGATGTAGCGGCGAACGGTTCGCTCCTGGCTTGGTTTGAAGCGAAACTTTTCCAATAGGGCAGGGAAGCTCTGAAGCTTTTCATCATCTTTGATTGCTTTAACGAGCGGAAGCCCTTGTTCTCGATATGATAGGGCTCGATGCAACCGGGCGATCTCAGCAATATACTCAGCATCATCACGACTTAGATTCGCACTCTCATCAAATACCCAAAGTGGTAAATCAGCACCGCCGATTTCTGCAGCAGCTAGTCGGCGAGAGCTATCGAGAACGAGGTATTTACCATCAACGGTTTCTGCAACGCCTTCGTGGTTAACGCCGGTTGTTGAAATCGTAGGTAGAATATCCGCTAGTGCTTCTTCACTTAGGGCTTGTTGATATCTTGGATTTAAAGGGTGCACAGCAACACGGGACTTGAGTTCCGCGTGGGGTACTACAACTCGTTTAGCTGTTCGTTTAGAGCCGTCACGCATAACAAATTCACGAGTGATAGCTTGGTTGTTTGCTTCTTTGTTGCGGTTTCGGCTTCGTTTGTTTTCGTAGAAACTCATTAGTTATCCTTCAGCAAATTCTTGAATTCATTAGCAACAGCTTTGACAGATGATTGTGCTTTGTCGAGTTGTGTATCTGGGCACAGTTTATCCGTTTTACGAATGTCACTGACTGTTCGGTAGTTTCTTGCAGCAGCCTCAAATGCACTGCTTTTTAGGATTTGATTGTTTAGCACAAGCGAACCCATTTCATCTTTGATGATATCGACGATAGCGTCATCGCGATTGTTCTCTGTATCGCGGTTGGTTATTAGAAACTTCTCAAACGCAATACCTTCTGCACCCTCCGGCAGGTTGCGAAGTTGGTTTGGCAATGACTCATAGAATTGAATTGTGCTCTGCCAGTCAAGTTTATGAGGTGTAACCGGTATCAGTAGTACTTTCGATGCATAGAGAGCATTCCAAGAAAGAGGGTTAACGTGTGGACCTGTGTCGATAAAGATAAGATCAAAGTCGTCTCGCAGAAAGTCAATCACGCGCTCTTTTAGAAGTTTCAAGCAGCTAAGATCACCGGATGCTAGGCCATCTTGCCAAGCAATGCTTGAAAATGCTTCATCAGATGGAATAGCAGGCAAAATAGAAAGGTTAGGCAAGTGTGAACTTAGTAGCGATAGATCAACGATTTCTTTATGGGAGTAACCTTGTTCAATGTATTCCTGATATAGGCCGCTAGGGGCTTTGTCTCCAAGCATAAGCTCTACTGTCGTCAGCATGTCAAGATCCGACTCTTCCAATGCATCAGGGTCGACGAATACTCGAAGGGAACCTTGAGGATCTAGGTCAATGACGCAAATACGAGGACGCAAATTGAAATCTAACGCCAGTTCAGTTGCTAGAGAAATAGTGGAAGTACTTTTTCCAGTGCCGCCTTTTTGGTTTTGGACGTTAATCACGCAAGTCTGATATTTGTCAGACCAGCGTTCTCTCTCCAGATAGTCCATCATGGCGTGGACATGTCGAGGGGTATATTGCCACTTACCTTTATACTTAATCGCTGGTTCCATCACACCTTCTTCAATCGCCTTCTCTTCATAGGCAATGTACGTATTCAGTGAAATTCCACAAATACTTGCAATGTTGGCTTTGGAAACGCAGTGTGTGAGAAGAAGGTTTGAAATCTCTTTGTCTTCGATTTCAACGTAAGTTTGGTCAATAATCGCATCTCGTCGAGATATTTCACTCTTCGAGAGCCCTTCGGCACGCGCCTCAATTCTGTCTGCTAAATCAATGTTGTTACTCACGTTGAAAGTCCTTTATTGACAAATAGATATTCAGATTGACAGTATAAAGCATAAATAACACCTTGCAACTGTCAAAATGGACAAGGCAAAAAAAAACCGAGCAATCGCTCGGCTTTTGTTCTTTATTGTCTGCGTGTTCGACGTTGAGCACGAGGCTCATGCTGTCGATTAGCAGCTTTTGTTGCTTCACGCTCACGTCTTTCGTCCCAATACTGCTGTTTTGAGTTAGAGGCTTTTCGTCTAGCTTCTGATTCACGTTGGCGTTGATGGAATTGGGCGTCACGTTGACGTTCATTCTTAGCTCGTTGCTGAGCTTTGTATTCGTATTCCGCTGTTTTTGCTTCCATTTTTTGATGGTCATCTAGCTCTGATTGCCATGCAGCAACAGTATCTTCGCTGAAATGTGGCTTAGAAACGTTGTGCTGACGCTGCTGAGCGATGAAATACATACAAGCAGAAAGTGCAAGGATTGCGATTAAAATACCCATAATTCACCTCCAAGTGATAAGTGGGTGCCTGATGGCGGGTTTGTGCCCAAATGGGCGAGATGGCAGTCGAGGACTGGTGGACGTTGTAAGCGCCACAACTTGGTAGAGAGACTTTCACACGAAGTGAGAAAGACCATCTCTGGGGGTAATCGCTAGAAGTGTAGGTTCAGCAGTTGGCGAAATTGAGGATTAAGCGGCCAAATGGGTGTTGTTAGCGGAACGAAACGGAGTAGCATTGCTCCGTTTCATTGGAGGTCTGTAGTGAGTGAAAGAGCAAAGGATCGGTAATCTCAGCTTCAATTGTTATGTTGCGAGAAAATGACGTTTCACCACTGATAGTTAAAGAGGCTCTCTGTTCAATAATTTCATTTGGTGCAATGGTTCCTAGCATCAGGGCACGCTTTAATGCCTTATCTTTTACTAGGCGCTCGAGTTGTGCTGGTTCTAAGCCAGAGTGTTCAATGCAAACGACCTCATCGAACGCATACGCAGCAGAACAAAGCAGAACGAGGAGTAGTGCGCGCATTAGTTGTCACCAGCCACTAGAAACGGCCATTCTTTGTTGTGCTCATCAACCATACTCCAAATGACATAACCAAACCCTAATGGCTCTTTTTTTAAACGAGACATTTTGGTGTTCCCGCTATTTGGAGAGTGCCGAGTAGTAAAATTGATTGATGAAGCCAAAGCATGTGCAAAGACGACATTTACATGGTGACTCGTTAGTTCCAAGCGCATATCCCAAGCCACCGCAACGTAGGCGAGAGGAAGTACAAGTGCCGGCCACCAAGGAATGTAGTATCCATGGAATACCGATGTAAGGACACTCACACCATAGATGATTGATGCAGCGCAAATTAGCAAGCGAATCCCCTTTAGTATGGGCGAGGTGAGATGTTGAAGTTCTATCATCTTAAAAATCTCCGTAACTCTGTTAGATAGTTTTCCGGCACGTAGGGCTGCGTAAAGTCGAACAACTCTGCAGGTAGCTCAATATGAGGTAGCCATTCATTAATGGAGTGGTTCCAAGACAAAGCTTGGGCACTAGAACTGACGTTGCAGTTCAACAAGTAGTTTTCCAATCCATTAAATGGATGCAATGGATCCACGTAGATGGTCGACTTCTTAGACGCTTTGAGTAGTAGGAAAGCGACCGGACTATCAGTTAAAAACTGTATCTCCTCGTCATTTTTGAATTTGGTGCGAGTGATGATGGGGTTACCCAAATGGCTGCTACCTTGTTCGTTAATGAAGGCGGTCAAATAATTAACTCTCAGAGCTACGATTAGTTGGGGTGAGGTGTCTGCCAAGAACGCAGCAAGTGAAGATTGGTGCAATTCGCAAGCATCAAGTAGATGGTTAAGTGAGTCACCACTGAGTGCCGGTAAGCTGAAGATTTGGTTGCTATAACGTTTGGACAACTGCGCATTAAACCCGTCATTGGCTACTGGGTAATGTCTTCTAAGGTAGTCGATAGGCTTCTCGACCTCTAAAGTTGTCAAAAGATGTCTGTAGAGGTCATTTTTTATGTATATCTTGTGCTTTTTGCATGCTCGAAGAAAAATTAGCTCCTTAGGAGCATCGCTTATTCTATGTTCGACAGCGAAGGCATCCAAGAGGTCTGTACTGGTTAATGATTGATGATCCACTGCATATATTCTTCTCAAAGCGGGCAGAAGTTTGCCTTCTTCTAAAGCTTGCAATCTATCAATCATTGCTTCTGTAGATTGTTTACTCATCTATAACACCTAATTGATATCCGAAGCTTTTACTGGCTCTAATGTCGCATTTTCCTGCCACTGTTTTGGGATTTGTGGCAAAAGCAGAAAAGCACGGGTGTTGTGTAACGAATCCTGTTTCAAAGTCGTAGTCAGTGATTCTGCGAGAGGGGTTTACAACAGTTTCATGTATAAATGGATTACTAGCTTTCACTTTCTGTCTGGGTGCAGACAAGCCAGCTTGGACTTTAATCGTTTTCTCACGCAGCGCTAACTGTAAACCGGCTCGATTCTGAAAGGTAAGGTCGGTTCTCAGATAGTCTCGAATCCGATATTGCTCAAGGACACATACGCTATCGCGAGGCTTATTGACGATGTGTTTACGTTTGATGCCGCCACTTTGACCAGTATGCACAGTTTCGCCCTCATGTTTTACAACACTCATGTCCAGCATGATACCTGTCGAACTATTCCCGGTGAGTCCGTAGCTAAGGTCTACTTCGTTCCAAGTCTCTACAGGCTTGTATCGAAACTGCGAATGATCAGTTGCTCCATTTGCATAAGCAGCCAGCTCTTTCCCAAGCTCAGTCACACGCAGGTAGGTAGAACTTCTGGTCGCTTTGTAGTAGTCCCGAGTGGCTGGCATATTCCATAACTGAAAGCACTGCTCCCTGGTTTCAAAATCCCGCGGTAGAACAATCTCATCAGATAGTGAGCCGAATATGTGCTGATGGTAGACGTGACTCCAGTTGTAACCACCGAATGACATAGCGTAGTTAGAAAGCGGATAAGAGTCCTCTGGAGTCTTGGTAATTGATGGTTTATCACACAGATAGAGGTTCTCATCCGTAATCGAATAGAACTCAAATGAACGAAGAGCACAAAGATCTCTCACTAGTCCACTAAAGTCATACCGTAGATTGATCTCATGAATTGTAATTGCGAGCTTTTCAGACGAATTCTTAGTCGTGAAACCATAGATTTCTAACGGTTGCATCTCTGTCCTAAAAGATCCCATTACGTAATAGTCATTTGTTTCTTCATAAGGCGTATCTTTCAATGGAACCAGTAGTTTGAATGGAGTCTGATTGATCCCTACATAATCACCTTCTAATGGCTTATCTGGCCAAGGCCTGTAAGGTCGCAATTTGTTATCGATAGTCTTTGTGACAGCAGGGGAGTTGCCGACTGCTAGCGCCTTAAGATCGACAGCATGGAAAAACGGGTTTCTCCGATAGTATGATTTGACAGCGTCACTTATTTCCCGACCATAGGCATCAATCACGGGGCTGGTCTTGTCGATTATGTATTGCTCCAATCTAGCAACTGTGTTTCTAGTATTGGGATTAATATCTTCAAAACTCGAAGCGAGCCAATCGAGATAATTGGGAAAAGGTTGGGCACGGAAAGTGGTCTTGAATAAGGGTGAGTGACGATAGAGATCGGTGACGTCACTCGCTGACCATCGAGTTATAGAGCGCATTTTTTTTCGCTCTAACAGAATTGCCCTTGTTAGGCCTGCATCAACGGTGAATTTTTGAGTAAACGAATAGCAAGTACCAGAGCCACTTCGACATGAAACTTCAGTCTGCTTAAAAGAGTTAGGGATGACTTTAATAGCAGGTAGTAAAGCCTCAAAGCTAGAAAGCAGTTCATCATTGTCCAAGCTTTCTTCTCGTCTAACCACTTTGTAATTTAACTTAGAAAGCGCATTGTCGCGAAGTGCTCTTTTCAGTTCGTCTCGGAATACCTCTGAGTTGATGTCTCTATTTGAGACATCAAGAATAATGTTACCGACGATGGCAGTATTGTTGTCGTTGGCAACAACAGCGTCTGCATCGGAAAAGGACAGGTCTAGGTCAATATTGGTACCACTAGCCGTGTATGGTTTATCTTGAATGGAAACTCCTGATTCCATAGCGAGCTCTGACAGCATCATGAGATGCTTGGAAAAGGGGCTGACAAAAGTGCGTCCAGGCAAACTATCTTGACTGACAAAACTCATATTTTGGTTTAGTACGCTGATAGAGTTGCCAACGTTGAGTGCGATAGAGGCTTGGATACAAAGCTTGCTAGCGTGTCGATGGCTTTCAACACATGAGCCATGCTTCACTTGCAGTATCTCCATTGATAGTGCATCAGGATACGCGCTGCTCGAGTGATACTGTAAAGATTCCAACTCTGAGCTTGAGAGGTAGATTTTTGATTCTTCCCGTGCTTTGTCAATCGCAAGATAGATTGCAGCTTGTTCCGCCAAAGTCACACTATGTAAATCGTTGCTATCTAGTGCGACTTCAGCTACCGCGGTGTATTTGATTGCAGCTGTAGCATTTACAGAGAATATCAACAAGAGTGCTATCAAACGCATATATTTTCTCCCCTAGTTGCATATTAATAGGCGCAACGAGCAGGAACTTCACTTTTTTTTGCTAACTTTTTTTCACATCGCTATCAATATCCAGTGGAGATTCAGTGCCATCAAACGTTATGTTGTCGAGTCTTCCTTGTACGTCAAACATATCTAGAGATCCATCAAGTGCTGAAGGAGGAGAGATCAACGCTTCAGTTGTTGAAAGCGTCGAGTTTCCTGTAGATAAGGGCTCCGAACTTGACAACGTAGACCTTGTATCATCAGACGGTAATTGCTCATTGGCAATATTGCTTCTTTGATAATCTGTCAACGCGAAGCCGTATCTGTCAGACAAAAATTGGATTTCCTTCCAATCCGATGACGTTATGTTGGCGCCTGAATCTTGAGACGAGAGGACGAGAGCTACTTGGTTTTGAGTAAGTGTTCCACGTTGCTCTAGATCTCTTACCGCAGTTTCTTGTGCAGCATCATTGACGGTTATGTCAGCAATCGGTTGAGCAGGAATAAGAGCTTCACTTGCCACCCCCTGACTCGGGCTTTCTTGGTTTGCAAAGTCAACGTTGTTTCTAGTGGTTACGAGTTCCGCCCCGTCACTTCCCTGAAGGTCTTTTATGTCCTGAGAAATATACGGAGTTTCTTCACTACTTCGACTAGTGGTTTGAGCAACTGTCTCGCTGGTGGGTATGAGATCTGAACTCGGCTCATTGCTTACGTTACTAGGTAGTGGCTGTACTTCTTCAGTCGCTCTAGTTGGCGAGAACTCCGAGACTGCTTGGGTACTCGCGACGTTGGTAGAGCCTTTTAGCTCTGTACCAGTTGGTGCTGGCTTACCCGTATCCACATTGGCAAGAGAGTTTGGTACTGTCGTAGACTCAGATGCAGGTGAATTCGCGTCGGGCGTTGGCCAGCTAACGTTTTGCGCGGAAGGCGAAGATCCAGGTTGACTTACGACACCGGCAAACGTCTGTGCACCGTTACTATTCGATTGTGGCTGACTTACGTCGACCGATTTTGTGCTGCTAGGTTCGCTAAGTGCTTGTGCACCCGCGACGTTGGTAGAGCCTTTCAGCTCTGAAGCAGCAGGTGCTGATTCAGATTTACCCGCATCCACTTTAGCAAGAGAGTTTGGTGCCGTCGTAGACTCAGATGCAGGTGAATTCGCTTCTGACGGTGGAGCGATTACGTTTGATGCTGAAGTAGTATTATCACTTCTACTTGCTACCTTCCTCTCAGCGCTGTCACCCGTAGTATGTTGGGTTATGACTTCAGGTAAACTCGTTGCAACCTTGTTCGTTGGTTTGTCTGGGAGTGCTCGTCCAACAGGAGAGCTATCACTAGAGTATTGAGGATCGACAGCGACCTGCTTAGTAGGTGCTAGTCTACCTTTGTCGTCTTGCTGTACCTCTCCCTTACTAGCAGTAGAAGTGTCGGTCTCAGAGGTAGGGCTACTTGGTTGTTTTACAGTTGAAGTTGGTGCGGCCTTTTCAGTTGTGGGGGTCACCCATCGCCCTGAAAATTGCTGAGGTTGAGGACTCTCTGTTTCTTTAGATGCGTAGATGCGTTCGCGCTGAGCATTACTTAGTTGGATATTATGTTGCGCTGCTAAATTCTCTACTTTAGCTAGCTGCTCTGGAGGGATATTGGTAGCCAGAGATTGTGACTGACGCACAAGTTCAGCATCTTCAGATTTGATTGAACCATGTTCAACAAGACTTTTGAGTTTTGCGTTTTGACCATTATAGATAGCGGTCTCTGATTGAGATTTACTATTGTTTTCGATAGGTCGAGAAAAATCGACAGAATAGCTTGGGTCTTCAAGTTGCTGCACTGCTTGTGACCTGCCTGAAGAGGTTTCACCAGATACTCTGGCATATGGTCTTTCGTTAAAATAATCATGCATAGCTTGTCCTGCCTCGCTAAATTTAGAGGTGACAAACTTGGACGCTGACTCATTTGTTGAGTTGTCACCAAGAGCGCTTGAAACATGCATGACATTGCCTAGGTTTTCTTCGTTCATCGAAGAGCGACCATGGGCTTTGTAGCTTATGTAGTCTCTATATTGTTCGGGCGTGTATAGCCCCGTTTGTAAGCCAGAAACTTCTTTCGCAAATGTCGGATTATCAGCTACTAAATCGCGTACACGAGTTTGGAACTCATTAATTTTCTTGATGTTATTTTCATCAAGGTTGCCGTTACTAACCAGTGCATGATCAAGCATCGACTTTCCGTCTTGCCCCGGCATAGACATAGCCGCGAACGTTGCAAATTCAGTTCGTGCTTGTGAGTTCTGATAATTGACAGCAGGGGAAGTCCAAACGGAACCCTGGTTTGCAATAAACCCTTCGCCTTTATCAAAAGATATATTCGATAGTCCAGTATCCAGAGCTTTTTTGGCAAACGATGAAAGAGTACCGAAATTACGCAATCCATTATTTGCGGCCTCCAGAGCTATCCCAGAGTTGGACAATGGAATAAAGTCATGGGCTGCTTGGATTACAGAACCAAGCGTTTGCTTGATAAACTGATGGTTCAGTTGATCAGGGCCGTTTCCAACTGCGTCGTTAACCGTCGCAGAGTGCTTTTTAGTTAGGGTGGCGTTTTCAATATGCTGATCTTTTGCTTTGGCTTCGTTGGTAGCACGAGCTTTTGCGACAACTTGCTTGCCTTCTTCATAGGTACGTTCTGGAGACTGAGCATTGACCGTACTAGTGACAGCGTTACCTACGTTGGCACCTTCAGTTGCAATAACTTGGCTTGCACCTGTCGTGTTAGTAACGTCATTGTAAGCCGGTAGCTCAGGCAAAGAGACCAGTTTGCTTTGAAGAAGAGTTAAATTGTTGCCCATGGCTTCGAGATTTTGCTCACCAATTTCTTTACCAAGAGATTTAAATTCTGTGGCCATGGATCCAAGCATGTGGATTCGTTTATCAAAATCTGGTTCATTAGCAAACTTTTGCTGTCTTCTTGCGACTGATTCCTTCCACACTTCCGCTGAGGCCATGTCTCTGTTGCCGTCAAAATACTTCGCTCTCTCAGTGATAGCGCGGGTCAGATCATTAGAAGATAAACCAGTAGTGTTATTGTTCATTAGGAACTTTTCCATTCTTCCGCCACTGTAAGCTGCCGCACTTAAGTTGGTTGGAGCATTAATTGTCATACCTCTCGTAGCACCAAGCGTCTGATTGTTAAGCTCCATGCGCTGCTTACTCTCAGAATAGCTTTCACCCGCTTGCCACATCTTCGCAAACGCACTGTTGTCATTGTGGTTGCTTGAAAAAGCTTTTCTAAGCTCTGCGACGCTGGATACTTGGAAGTCGCTGCCGGAGTTTTTCATCTCCTGATTGGTGGCTTGAATTGCTTTTTGCATCGACTCTTTTTCGTCTTTGCTTAGCGTCATGTTGGATTCTGCACCAAATACACCGCCTTTACCTCTCGCGCCAAAGCCAGCTTTAGCAACTACCTTCTGCGCTTCGTCATAGGACAAATTGTTTTGGTGAGCATATTGTCGAGTGAGCGCGTGCTGAAATTGACTTGCTTCAGAGTAGTTTGCACGTTCCCCACTTGCTCTAGACCCGCTTAGTGTGCTTGAACGAACATGCGCAAGTGCTTGCTGATATGAGGTGCTGAACTGTTGTTGGGACGACATCATTGCGCTACTCAACGCTTGCTGACTGCTATTGATTGAGGAACTGATTCCCGCAACACCACTCATGTTGGTCATACCAATATCGCTCAGACCTGATGTTGTACGAACAGTTTCACCGTTTTGTCGAGTAAACGAATCTAGACCAACTTTGAAGGAGCCTGACGCAACATTTGGAGCTAATTGCGGCGCAAGTGGAGCTGCGTTCACACCACCCCCTCCGAGGCGATTGGCCATAGAAACCATGGCGTACTCGCCTCCTTTAAGCATGATGAAAGCGAGTAGTGGTATGAAGGTGTACATCATGGAAGCATTAGCAACGTAACTCGAAGCTGTTGTGTAGAAGGTATTTAGTCCACCAATACTAAAGGCATCGCCGGAGCTTAAGGATGCCGTTTGAAATTGGTGCCTTTGGATAGACCAATCTAAATAGAAATCAATTAGGGCTGCAACGACCGGATAGAGCCCCACCAACAGTAGTATTTTGACAAATCCAGTGGCAGTTTTTAATCCACCTCCAAATACAATCATGAAGGAAGCCAAAGGCGTACAGAACCAAGCAAAAACCTCCATTATGGTTATCAGAGCAGGAGCCATTTCTAGCCATAGTTGTCTCATGCTTGATTGTTCAACGATACGTTTAGACTTTGCTTGAAACTCTTGATAGTCAGCAAGATAGTACTGGAAACCCTCATCTTCAGTACGCAGTTGTGCATTCTTGTAGTGATGGTACGCAATGAAATTATTAGTGACAATGTCACGTGTTTCCAAAGATTGAATACCTAGTTGAATGATTGCATTGTCTACTTCTTCTTCACTAAGGCCAGTGAGTGAAAGCTGACTAAGAATTGCTTGATAGTAACCAGTGGATGCGTTGCTAAGTTCATTTGCAATTAGGGTGTATGCGCTTTGGCAAGTTACCGTCCGGAAACTGTCGGTATTGATTTTTACTTGCGTGAACCATGCTGTGGCATCGACTTTTAGTTCTGTAAGTGGTGTAGATGACTTATACAAACTACCGATATCGGCTTGGGTTATTCCAGGATAGTTCATCCGCAGATCTTCGTAATAGCAATCATTAATGTAGTTATCAAATGACGCAGAAAGGTCGGTACGAAGACCGGACCCGATAGCTCGATAGGGTTCAGACCGACCACCCACGCCCTCGAGCTTTGTCACGACGCGAAGCGCATCAAGTTGACCGCCCTCCGCTTGTCGAGGTGATACAAATAAGTCTTCTAGCGTATCTAGAAATGCGTATGGTAATCCTGTTGCAACAGAGCCACCAATAGCAATAGCAGCAGGCATTTGAGGGTAATACGCGACATCTCCCGTTTTGGGATGCTCTAGAATCACATCGATTCGTGGAACAAATGTAATAAGCCAAAAAATATAGCCTGTTATCAGCATTTTGAAGTCAGGGAATCCTCTATCAAAGATCCCTTGTAGTGCACCAGTGAAAAACGAGAGTACAAGTGCAACACCGAGCATCGTATTCGGGACACCGAATTCACCCGTATCAACATCGAAAGCCATTTGCAGAGCTCTGAAAGCAAGAGAGGTAAAATCAAAGTTACCTAGCGTGTAAATCGTCAGTTCCATTGTGCGCTCCTAGAGAATCCATGGCATTTCTATTGACCACTTACGAATAAGTTCACGTGCTGCCTTGGCAGAATCAGATTCGCGTCGGGTTGATATTTCGCTGGTTAAGCTATCCATCTGTTTGTCGATGTCTGAAATCGCCTCTTTGATAAACTCAGCTTGCGTTAGATGGCTGTTCTTTATGGTGAAATGAGTAGCCATGAGATCTCTTCGAAGCTCATCTCCAAGGTGTTGTGCAAAGCGATAAGCGATTTCGTCAGACAGATAAGCCACCATGCCGTTAACTTGTTTAATGTCATAACCTCGAAGAGCAAGACGTCTAAAGACTTCGTAAACGTTGAACGGACTGCTGATAAACAAAGATTGCTGTGCACTGGTGATTTGATTGTTAGGGCTTCGGCCACCAGTACGAATAGCAGAAAGGAGGTTGTTTGCACTAGGTTGCTCACAATTGTCGTCCTGAGCACCTGTAATTATTTGGCAAACATGCATTGCAAGTGAGACCCAGTTAGGCATTGGTTGTTCAGAAATTTCAAAACACTTTGAGTCACTTGGGTTAACACATTTTATATAACTGAAGTCTTTTTCCCTTCCGAACGCCAAGTCTTTTAACGTAAAGCGCGAAGAAATGGTCTTAGAGCCCAATTCACTAGAATCGGAGAATTCAAAGATCTTTGCACCCACGAGACTTTGCATAATTTCTTCGTATTTCCAACCATGGGTAGTTTGAATGGTTGATACATTTGCGAGATCCATCGAAACATAGATGATATTGCCAAAGTACTCAGAGTTCCCTGGATCAAAGTTTCCAGATGGTTCAATGTCATCCAAAATAGTCGCTAGACTTTTGCCGGGTAGACTGGAAAACCAATCACCTGTATCTGAGACCCCTTCATTAACTGCGGACATCCAAGTGTTGTTTCTAATCTTCTCAGAAATGCCAAAGTTGTCGTTAGCCCACCTCGCCATCGCTTGACCAGATTGACATGAGTCTTTGAAGAATTTATTCCATTCATCGAGCTTTTCTTTGAGTGCTTGCATAAGAGAACTACATTGAGCACACAAGCTGTCTACAGCTAGCATAAACGCATAAGAGCCTGCACCCGCGGCAATCTGACGCATTGAGTTTTGTAGCTGGCCGCCTAAATCCCGAATCATACTGAATGCTCCCATCTGAATGTCGATTCCATTACAACCTGCAGCAAGTGAGGGGGGTTGAAATCGCATCAAGTTCTGGGTGGAGGTTTTGAAGCGCATATTGTAGGAACCAAAAACGACGCCACGACGCTGTTGTGTCTCTACACTGGTAACGCCATGGCTCACTTCATAGGCGTCGAATAAGTCTGCGAGAGGTGTGGCTGAAGTGTGCCAAGACCAGACACTAAGAGAACAAAAAAGAATCAACAGTGAAAGCTTCATTAGAACTCTCCTTCTACTACTTCTGGCAGTGGGATATGGACATGAACTTGACGGATAGTCTCTGTCGAATCTGACGTGATGAAATCCTCATAGAATTTTTGGTAGCTGGGTTCCATAGCGCTTTTATCGGCTAAGTAGAATTGAATGAACTCATAGCTACTATCTTCTACAAGTGAATAGAGTCGAACAGATAGAGGGTCTTCTTTGACTAGAGCCCGATATCGAAGCGCAGGTAGAACTGCAGCGTAGTAACGCATAATGACGGGCATGACGTTCTCGTCAGAAGATTCGATTTCAGTGATGAGCGTATTGACCTCTTCGATATCAATAGTTGCAGCTGGGATCGAATCGAAAGGGGAAGCCATCACATATGGCGTTGTACTGACAAGTGCGGCCAGAGTCGTTGTTACCCAGATTTTCATAATTCAATCCATCATGCTTGAAAATTGAACCAAGCATGGCAGATTGAAGACGTCGTTTTTCTGATTAAGCAGCCCAAATGATGTGATTAAGAAATAGGTTTCAGTCGTAATGCAGTCTTTTGTTATTCGTTGGGTAGTAAAATCTGATTGAAGTATGCCGCATCAGTAGTCATTCGTTCGGCATCAGGGGTTTGGTCACTTGGGATCTGATAGCGGTTAGTTCTTTGGGTCTTGGCAACACTGTTGAATTCAGTATCAGTTATCAAGTCTGCCGTTTTAGATTGTTGAAAAATGAGCTCTTCGATTTCACTTACAGTGTGCAGCCCCTGAGTGATTGGGATGACAAACTCACCGTCATAGGTGACTAAGAACAGCGCGGGAACGCGTGCCACTTTTAACTGCTTATGCTTTTGTCCCATATCAAACGTATAATTTGGATATAGTCCTGAGACTAAGCCCGGTCCATCAATACTTATTGCTTGAATATCAAGTCCACCATACTCAAGATGTTTTAGCAGCGGTGCTTGTCTGTTGCAAAGTTCACAGTCACTTTCAAAAAAGAACCATAAGCCTGCCTTTTTGCCGATTTCTTCTAGTAGGGTAGCTCTATTTGCATTCTGTTGGGCATTAAATGCACCAATAGCAAAGCTTGTAGCAGGCCGTGCGAGCGATTCATTGAGAAGAGGGGTGTTGATAGAGTCTTGGATGAACGCATCGCTAAATTCCGTCGACTTGTCCATGATCACGCGTTGGAGGAGGCGAACTCTTCGGATGTTTTCTGGTGTTGGGGAATCTATAGCAGCATCGCGAAACTTAGGCCATTGTTCCCGGATCCATGCTGAGCTGAGAGGGGCGGGCGCTGATGGTTGCATAGGTGTTGAAGTAATTGGTGTAGTGCTCTCTTGAATAGGAGGCTCTTCTTTTTCCGGTTTAGGTGGATCCTCATCATAAAAGTGCCACCCAGACGGTGCATCATCAGAGCGCGAAATATAGTCCCCAGTGGTAGATAAACATTGAAACGGCAGTAGTACTGCAAGAATAATAATTGGTCTCATAAGCCACTCTCTCTATTACGACTGCCGCAGAATGGACATACTGTCAGATCTTTCTCAAACTTCACGATGTAAAGACAATGGCATTCTCGACTCTGGCACTTCACCATCTTGAGAGAGTGCTCCCGTATTTTGAGAAGAACGCTTAGTGCACGGTTGATGTCGAGATGGTCACGGCAGGATTGGTGATCATAGGTAACAGACAAAACTTGGTAGCTTTCAAGAAACGCTTTCGGATCTATTGGCTTTTCAATATCGGGGTCTTTAGTTAGTAAGGTGTAGGTTTGATAGAAAGCTGCAGTCAATTGGTATGCTTCAAGATTACTGAACTCAAGGAAGCTGCTGACTTTCCCTGAACGAGTTAAGGGCACGGTGCGCTCTTTCCGACGTTCATCAATTTCATTTCTCACATTCAATGAACAGGAATTGAAAAGGTTTTGTATAGTTAATCGAGTCGCACCGAGGGTGGCGAGCTCAAGAGCGGTCTTGTTTGATTCAAAGTGGTTACGTGTAGAGGTCGATAGCAAGTCCATAATTGCCTCCGATAACGTGTTACTTAAAGACCTCACGAATAGGTGAGGTCATTGGAGGTCAAATTGCTGCAATAAATGACGATGTTTGTACAGCGTGACGACAAAGAAACGACTGCAACAAAGCCTTGCGATCTTGATGCTCTACAGCGGCAATTAAGTCGTCCCCGCACCGAAGTGTAAATGGAATAAAGCCATGGTCAATGCAACGAAGAATCTCTGTCGTAGAGAGAGAGGCAAGGGCTGTAATGTCCTTTTTAGAACAGTACAAAAGCGCACGCAAGTTATCCGGATGCTCTTTAGCAAGCTTGCTTAGTTCAATGAGGATTGGAGTTGCTACGCAGTGCATTACGTGTATTGTTGAATTGAATTTTTTACATTGATTATGTAGGCGATAGGTTTCAAGGTAGTCGGAAAAGTCATCTTTTCGACATGCGTCCACGAAAGCTTCTATGCCCGAGCGGTGGCGTATATTGGTCTTGATAAATTCAAGAGGACAATTCACACCACGCAAGAAATCACTTAGCTGCTGAGGGTCTAGTTTGCGAAATTTTTCAGCATTAAAATGCACGAAAAAATTGTTTGAAGTGTCGCGAAGACTGTGTGAGTGAGCCGTAAGAACCAAGTTTCTTGATAGCTCAGAAAACTGACGTAATCTCATAATTATTCTCCGATATAAAAACTTTTTTGCCCAAAAAAGTTTTGGTGGAAAGCCGCCCTGGCTTTCCGGCTTGCTCTAACTTCCTAGTCAGATCGGAGTGCAAATTTCCTATTTGCACAGCAAGAGTATTGTTTACAAAGTAATCGATTTCAAGGTTGAAAAAATTAAGTGTTGCAATTTGTCAAATCTAAACTTGTTTCAATTCTGAGACTTATCTGTACTTTCTACCATTAATTCTTCTTCCATGAACATCAGGTTATCAAGAAGGGAATTACTATGGTTATCGATGGGCTCGTTTATTGCACTAGAATCATCGACATTGGTAGAAGTCTCTGAATATTGCGCAGCTTGGTCTTCTTCAGCCATGAAATAACCAAAAGCGTAACAAATCTCTTCCAAAGCCCGAGTCGGCGACTGGGAGGCCGAAAGATAAGCCGAAAGCTCTGGGTAGATCTCGCTTACTGAGAGTCGAATCTCCACCACTGGAAGCTTAAGTCGCCTACCTTCTAAAGCGTATAAATCGACGGTGGATACGCCTTTGGCTTTAACAAACGCATTAAGCCCACCAAGTAAAAGCTTTCGCAAAGCTCTAGCTTCGAAGTTTTGATAAGACTCCGGGATCGCTGCGTGAGAGCAACGAATATTATGTCGGCTCGTCATGGGTACGCTCTGCATTTTGGCTGCTTCGCCATTGGCGAGCAATCTCCCCGAAGCCACGAACCACAGCACTTGCATGGTCTTCTACGAGTATGATGCGATGGTGAGGGAATGCTTTCTTCATCGGTTCTAAGAAGTAAGGCGCAGGACCACCAGCTAATAGAAATTCAGCAATATCGACAGCGCTGCCAACCTTGTTTTTTGTAAACTCAATGCAGTCATTCACATGAGCTCGAATGATTGGAAGTACGTCAAAGCTCTCACAAGTTGGAAAAGAGTAAGATCTACCAAAGACGTGCAGTTCACCTGTCCTAAATGCTTGGTCAACGTGCTCGGCACTTACGTTGGCGTTAAAGCTGTTCGTCAAATGAAGCGAAACCGCCGCAAGCGTTTTATTGTGGCCGATCTGCGCGGCACCAGATTGAGGCTTGTCAGGCACTAATCCGGAGACAGTAAGGCAGTCAAATGTGCCGTAGCCTTGGTCGAGCACTGCCCTTTTCGGAACTCCATTTAGAAAGTGCATGATGTCCTCTCTCGGGTTCTCTTTATCGGCAGTTTTCTTTGCATGCCATAATAAAGCGCCAAGAGGCTGAGCAAACACCTTTACGTGTTTGACGTTTATTTTTCGGCTACCTATGAAATGAACACCACTCATAAGGTCTCTGACTTCTTTGGCTTTGATAAGCGCATCTAAAGGTAGTCCAACAACAAGGAAGTCTAGGCAGTCATTGGGCTGTAATCCCAATGCGCCTTTATACAAAGCTAGATAGCGCTCACTGGATACGAAGTCGGAATGAAGAGCACGAATGCCATCCGCAGCTTGGCTAGAAACATTGGGACCAACTTCATAGTCAGTGCCGTTCACGTGGACTATGACTGAAGCTTCACTGGTCGATTTCCCTTTCCACATCGCTGCGTCCGTGCTTGAGTGATCGAGTTTGTTAATCCTGACTATTCGAGATGGGTAATCAATATAAAAGGGTACTCTATGATGTAGGTTAGTGGTAACGGCACATGTACCAAACCCAATATCAATCGCTGCTGAGGTAAGCTCTTTCTTACTAGACATAACAGGCTCCAAATTAAGAAATTACTCTAGAAAAATAGGTTCTCGAAAGCAGCCATTGGTAAATTAAGCAGCCAAATTGAGCTTGCCTAATTGTTTAAGTTACAGCAGCGGCGTCAAATACAGGAATATGTGTCGGTGAGTGGCAATGGTGAAGCAAGAAGTGGCGAAAAGAGGCGCGCGCGATTTCTGGTTTGCGTTGGCTACACACCCTTCAAAGCGTAAAAGGCTAATAAGAGAGTAGTAGTGGCAAAAGGTGGCAAAAGTGTAAGGGGGGAGATTAGCACTAAAAAGCTCGGAAATTGGCAGATAGAGAATTCTATGTTGAGCATACTTTCTGAACGGTATTTCTAGTATTGGGTGGAAAGTGAGCGTGAAAATCATGAGAAAAATGAAATACACCTATAAAACAACATGATAGCTTTTTATTACATTGATAATCATAGACTGAAGGACAGTAATGGGTGGAGAGCCATATTTTTACTAGTGCAAAATTGGCCTGAATTTTTCAAAAGAACTTAAAAACAATAAGTTAGAATTTTTCTTGAAGTCACAATTTGCGAGGAGTTCCCGTAATGGGTGGAGAGCCAAAATTATGCATGTAAAAAATGCGCGTGTATTTGAGAAAAGCACATAAAAACAGTCATATACCTTACTGCTTAAAGTGAAATTAGCCAAAAGAATGGGTATTTGGGTGGAAGGCCAAAAAAACAAGAAATTATCTGTAATGGGTGGAAATACTCCCCACTATCCACCCAAGAATTATTCTGGGGGAATATCCACTGCCAATTATTATCGTCTCTGGTACACGCCATCGCGAGAAAGGTTCTGCAGCGACGCCTTTCACTCTGATCTAAATATCGACCTTGGCCATCGCGGCCTAGAGCGCTAGATAAGCCTAGAGCGGTTTCAATTACATCTAAAGGCGATTAATGGCTCTTTCCACATTCATCACCGCTATCTTGGCCAATGCGGCCTTGAGCTCGTGCTGGGTTAGTACTGTTGGAATGGATCCCTGCGTCATGCAGCCTGTCGCTGTGCCTAGGGTGAAGAGCGCGCTGGACTGTGCCGTTGGCAAGGCTCTCGAAATCAGAACAATCTAGGTATCTAGCGGCGACGCATTAGGGAACTGCCTCAGGGTCATTTGTGATCGGGGCGCTCTGTAGCTTCTGCCAGGTGACATACCTTCCAGGTACAGGCCACGACACCGAGGGAAACTGCTAGGTAGCCTGCCAATCACAATCATCGAGCCCAGGGCTTAGCCAATGTGATCGGGGCGCTCTGTAGTTCCTGCCAGGTGACATACCTTCCAGGTGCAGGCCACGACACCGAGGGAAACTGCTAGGTAGCCTGCCATTCACAATCATCGAGCCCAGGGCTTAGCCAATGTGATTGACACGCTCTGTACGCTCAATCTTGAACACCATTGCTAGGCAGTGGTCACAGTGATAAGGCAAGCTGCTGGGGAGGCTTATTGTCGCTGGTGGCGACCCTAGAGCTTCGCCAATGTGAACGTCACTCGCTTCTTGGCATAGCCCGGTATACGTCTCTCCTCAAATCTCGACGCCAGAACCGTCGCCCGCTACTGCACTTTGCGCTGCCAACATTTAATTCTATTCAAACCTACCTCTAAACAACCTGACAATCACCAGCGAAGAGGACGGGTCACGCCTGGGCTCTGTACTAGGTGAACTTTACGACCGGGGCACGCGCCAGGTTAGCGCCACTGGCCTGGGCGAGTACCTTGGCCACTGAGCATTTGAATTCAGCAGGGTTGTTCGTTTTCTAACCAGTGCGCGATACGCAAGGAAAATGAATAACACGCGTCATTTGGGCTGCTTATTTCGATTTTGGGAATTCTTTAAGTGCTTTACTGAGCTCTAAATGCACAGGAGGTTGCCATGAAAGAACGATACAACCCAGATTTCCCTACCCTGAGTCTGCATCACTTTAGTGAGGCTAGATTCAGCATGGAGCACGAGCTGAATCGTGCAGCTGGTGTTGTGCTTGATGGTATTAGGCAGTTCTACACGGAGCCGCAGCAAAAAGAGAATGCGCGTATCAGTCAGATCAAGCAGAAGGGATACCGCAAATCAGAGCACTTCGGGCAAGTGGCGATCTTCTTTTCGGTGAATCGGCGCAACAAGAATTACCCAGACGCGATGAACTATGAGCTTAGATACCGAGATTATGCTCGTGATGATGATGGCCAGCGCAAATACAACGCGAAACACTCAAAGGCGCGTCTCTTGGTTTTGCGAGGCCGCTCGTATGAGATCCGTAAAGGCAGTTACAGTAGTGAGTCTAGAGGCTTCTTTGCAGTCAAATCGCTGTCACGTCACATGAAGTCGTGGGAGCTCGAATTGCATGAACAGCTTGTCAACAATGTTGGGGTGCACCTTCTGTACTACTACCGCCTACGCAAGCACTACCAGAATATCTGCGCTGATGAGCGCTCACTCATTGAAACCGAGATCAGAAATCGATTTTTGATCTCCATTCCGGCCGCGCGCCGAAAGACCATCGACGACTTGCTGCAGTTTCGTGGCGAATTACTCGATAAAGCGGGCTTGAGCCCTACCTACGAAGGAAATACTTATGGCTAAGTTTATTCAGAAACGAAAAGCGCTCCAGTTCGAGGTGAACTGCCAGTCTGAAATCATGCACCGAATCTTGCTAGAGAGGGGTGGTGTATTGGTTGGCGCATTGCAGCGTGTCGCGACGCTTCGTGAACACTCCATTGGTCAAAAGCATCTACTCAACGCGATTGACACTCTGTTTAATCCCATTTTTGAACGTTTTGAAAATGACTACCTTCACTTAAAGCGAGAGTCTGACATTCTTGTTCGCCAGGGCAGAAAGGCGCTCAAGCGTCTCAACGTGAAAGAAAATGAATTGAAGTTCGCGGTACCTGAATCGTTCTGTCACATTCTAGAGCTTACGCATCCGAGCATGCTCAGCGTTGCAGACAGGGTCAGCGCAATGGATACGCTAGCGACCAGGCTTGAAAATTACTGGTACTGCGCATTGATTGACGACGAACAGTACGATGGCATTCGACGTCGATTGACAGGAATGATCCTTCGTATCTGCAATGAGATTTACGAGCAGACCAACCGCCTACGTTCCTCTACAAAATCGATACGTTCGACTAGGTACAGCGTTATCAATCAGCTGACCGCTTTTAATCAGCAAGCGGCCTATGAATCGGACCGATTAGCGGAAGAAGCGGCAACTGCAGAAGCTGTCGACACTGCGGATAGCGCAGTTGAAACGGACAATACTCAGCATCACCTGATTGATGACACCTTTTCCACTGAAGACATGACCGAGATGCTTGAAAATGTGGAAAGCACGCTTGAGAGCGATGTCATTGTCGATGACCAAGAGTTAGATGCTAACGTTGAGCTCGACGAAGAGCAGGTGAATTAACGCATGCTTACTTACGTTTGGGAGAAACTCAAGTTAAGCGCCAAAGGGCTCGACCTCGTGCGCCTTGAGTTACAAAACTCAATGAGCGCGGCCATCATTGATGAGCAGCGCAAACACATTGCTCAGATGCAGCAACAACTGCGCGAACTCATTGAGTATCCCCCAACACCAAGCGGCGTGCCAATCGTCAGTCGTTCTGATATTGCCTATGTGTACCGCGCCATTCTTCGAGAGACCTGGCTCGCTTCTGGGATGACCCCGGAAAGTACTGTACAAGGCAAGATCACCTTTGAAACCACTTACCTTGCGGTTATCAGGCGCATGATTGGTTTTTACCATCTGCTCCCTGCGTCTGAGTACAACCATCACCGTGAAGTTGGGGGACTACTGCGTCATTCGCTGGAAGTGGGCTTGATGTCGCTACGCGCGTCAAAGTTTACCAAGCCCAACCCAATTGGCTTTCAAGATATCGAGCGCGAGCGGATCCCGCGCTGGCAGTTTGCTGCTTGGCTTGTCGGTATTATCCACGATGCCGGAAAAATCATCGCTGACATGGAAGTGATCTCTCATAAGCCAGAAGGCCTGGTGTGGCAGCCCCAGGTTGAAGATATTTTTGAGTGGGCGGAGCGCGAGTCCATCCGCCGCTACACTGTCCATTGGCGCGCTGGTCGCGTTCACCAGGAGCATGACAATCTTTCAGTGATGCTGCTTGATAAGTTACTCACTGACGATTTGCGTCGCTGGTTATACACTTCTAGTGACAACTTGTCTCTACCGCTTATCAATTGCCTGCGCCACTACAAACAGAGAGACGGCTACCTCGAAATTTGCCTTCGCGCCGCTGATAATCGCTCCGCTGAAGCGGACATGCGAACCCAATGGCACCGTGCTTTCGGTAAACGACGCATCGGCGTGGAAACCTCGATTGTTCTTGCGATGCGCGATCTCTACAAGCGAAGCTGGCATAAAGGCATGGGCAAAGAGCATGCGCGTGTGTTCATGATTGATGGAAGTGTCTATCTGGATGCTGATAAGGCGATTAAAGAGATCATCGCTTATGTAAATAAGAGCCTGAATAACGCCCTACCTATCGTTCCTCAAGGGGTGATCAACATTATGTACGATGGCGGTATGCTCCGTCGTCTTCACCCATACTCTCAGACCTGTGAGCTCCGCTTTACCAAACCAAACAAAGAAACTGTATTCAAATACAACCTGGTGCAGCTCAACTGGAATGGCGCCTTGTTCGATAGCAACGTGTTCCCAGAGGATATGACCAATGCGACACTCACGCTCTCTAAGTTGGGTGAGCTGGTCAAAATTGACGAGGCCGGCCGTCTTGAATACTTCCCATCAAACATAGCCGAGGTGGAGAACTTCTTTACCGGCCATGATGTACCCGAGTTCATCGCATTCTCCGAAAAAGCGTTAAACAACATGAAAGGGCAAAAACCGACAGCCCCGAGTGATGGCAAAGCAATCGAGAGCGCTGGCAAGCAGGAGCAGAGTGCCAAAGAGTTGCCCCCTGGGACAGATAAGCCAGCACAAGCAGTGACGCAAAACGCGGCCAATACTTCGCCTAAGTCCAAGAAATCCACTTCGAAAAAGGCGCAATCTCAAAGAGCGCTTACTAATGCGTGCAGTTCCCAGTCTAAAGCAGCCAAAAGTGGTAACCCCTCAAATGGCGCCTCATCGTCGAAATCGCAGCGTGCTAAGCAAGGCCGCACAGGGTTCGCACCTTCACCGAGCAGTAAGGTCGCGCAGGCGCTCGGTTCATTCAATGACAAAACTGGGTTTGATGGACGCGATGTGCATCGTGAAGTGCCTGATCATCGTTTGCAAGACGTGGTGGTGCAAGACAGTGAGTCTGGGCGTGCAGTGAAAGAGATGGGCATCGATAAGCGTCCGAATGTGAAAGATGGCATGCCTGCGAATGTTCAGGCTTATCAAAATCAGGTTCAAATGCGAATGGACTCAGTCAGACACAATCCTACCGCTATTTTTCTTGCCTACTTACTCTCTCGAGGAGTGCTTGCCAATTACTGGGCAAAGGACAGAGATTGGATCCGCCCAGAAAAGCACAAGGGTTTGCTTTATGTCCGTGTCGGTTGGCTGACCGAGCTTCTCAACATACACAACCAAAGCGCCACGAAAGAACTTGACTTATTCGCTGTGGTTAAACAAAGCGACTACTGCCAAGCGGTCAAAGAGAAAACACTCGGAGACGGTGAGAACGGTTATGTGCAGGTGCTGCTGGATGTGTTTGCCTTGGCAGCGACCGTCGTCGCGGTGCCATCCACCGAGCTTTACAACATGGCGATGAAGGTCGACATACGAGGGGCACGATTTGCCGATCCAAAACCACTCGATGATAAGTATCAGCCGCTCAGCATCGTCAGCGCGTCATTCGCGAAGGCGTTACTTGAAAGCGAAGAGGCCAAAAGGATAGGTCTGTCCAAGGAGGCACTGCATGTTATATAGACCCGATACCGATACGATAACGCATCACTTTCGACCGGTTTATGAAGCCGATCAGGCTAAGGTATGGCTGGTGGGCTGTGCATTCTACGTAGTCGCTGGAGGTGTCGAGGCTGTTCGTCTGCTTTGGACAGGAAATTCGCTCAGCGACATGATGGTCTTTGCGGTTTGCGCAGCGCTTATCTGCGCAGTGATGGGGTACACCCGGTTTCGCCAGGCTTGGCCACTGGTAAAAAGACAAGCGAAGTTGGTGTCGTCACAACTGACCATTGAACCACTGGAAAAAACGCGTCAGCGCGCCAAGAAGTATAAAGACCGCACGTACTTTGGCGAGGGTTATAACTATGGCCCGGAACACGCCACCGACGCCTACAAAATTATGGCGATGTCTACCAAGCGTCGTAACATTGTCGTCCCGGTCTACCTAAGACAGTTTGTTCCTTACGATCCAGATTTGACGGAATATCTCGGTGGGGAGCCCTTTTTAATGGGGCTTGGTGAAGAGCACCCCATTTCGGTACGTGATGACACCTGGCGTGCACACACATTGTGCCAGGGCTTGCCTGGTACCGGTAAAACCACGGCGCTGAAAATCGTCGCTCTTAATGAGCTTTGGCGCGAAGAGCCAGTACTGCTTATCGTCATCGACCCCAAAAATACCCCGGAGCTGAAAAACGGCTTAGAAGCGGAGATGAAACGCCAAGGCAAAAGCGATCAGTTCTACTACTTCTCTCCCGCGAGACCGACAGAGTCGGTGGTGGTGGATTGCTTGGCCAACATTAACCGTACCACAGATATCGCCACGCGCATCATTAACTGTATCCCAGAAGGTGGCGCTAGTGGTGATGTGTTTAGAGCGTTCTGTTGGGAGCGAGTGAACCAAGTGGCTCAGGCGGCGCACTACGTCGGCGAGCGAGTGACGATAATGTCACTGCGTTATTACCTTCGACGTGAAGGCATGGCCAAGCTGGTTGAGTCGTGTCTTAAGCGTTATTACGTCGACAATTACGGTGACGAATGGGAAAAGAACCTCGCGAATAAATTCTCCAGCGTACCGGGCAAAAGTTTGTTCGATAAAATGATGACCTATTACCAGTCGACGCTGGCGCGTGATTACGCTGAAGAGTCGCTGTCGGGTATTATCGACCAGTTCAGCAAGTCCGACTCTGATGTCGCTTCAAAGACGGCATCGCTCAATGCACTTCTAGAGCAGCTCTGTTCAGAGCCATTATCACATTTGTTATCTCCAAATAACGACAAAGTCCTCGATAACGACCCGCGCATCGTGAACATCGAAGAGATCGCCCGAACCGGCGGCGTGTTATACATGGCGACCGATGGTTTGACTGACCCAATCATCAGTTCGTCCTTGTCGAAATTGGTGAGCTCCGCTGTAGCGGGGGCGTCGGCACATCGCTACAACTTTAGCCAAGGGGAAGAGCCCAAAGTCGTCTTTCTCATCGACGAGGCGCATTCCGCACTCAATACTATTTTGCTCGACCTTTTAGCCGTCGGTCGTCAGTCTCGCTATCAGCTGTTTCTCTGCACGCAAGGCCTGGCAGATATTTCTGATAAATGTGGTGAAGACACCATGATGCGCGTGCAGTCCTTGTGCGCGAACACCATCAGCTTTCGCTGTGAAGACAAACTGACTCGTGAGTATACCTCAGAGAAGATTGGCGTTGCCGACCTCGTCAAACACACCAAGATGCGCTCTAACACCACCAGCACCCACGACACGATGTCGCAGTTCACGGGTGGGCGCGGTATGCGCGAAGACTCTGAAGAGAGACCGCTCTTTCCGCCGCATTTGGTGTCCGCTTTACCGAACCTTCAAGCGATTTGTTCGTTCTCTAATGGTGAGAAGACGCTCGTGCGCTTGCCGGTCGAACCACGCTAATGGAGATGATATGGAATTAGTCGTTGAGCAGCATGGCGCGAAGAAACTCATTCAGCTGACGTTAAGCAGCGGCGATTCGCGCTGGCTTCGAACCATGTACACCCAGTGGCCGCGCCTGGCAGATATTACCACTAACATCACAATGCTGGTGGGGCATCAGGTTGGCCATGACCAGGAGCGAGTGTTGCGATCGATCTTAACCGGGCTTATTGAATGCTACCGTCGCCATCTCGATGCTGGGTTCAGTGTGTGGTCAAAGCATGCGTTTGTCACCATCTTCAACGAGCTTTCCCATGTTTTTGACTATTCCGTGTCGATAGAGATGCACAAAGCGCCGCCAACGGACTGCTCCGTGTATTGGGACGTTTTAGAATGCTCCTATCAAGAGTTCGTTGTGCGCCATAAACCCGCGCTCGATGCCGGTGAAGCAAGCTTGGTGTGTCACAAGAACAAGCACACCTTGACGGACTCGATGAGGCGCTCAATGACCATCTTGTTGCTGCCAAGGATTTACACCCGAGCGGATTTATCCATGTTTGGCCTAACCGCAAGTGTGGGCAAAGACACCTGCTACAGTTCGCTCGATGCGTTGATGGCACAAACGGAAGACAATGATAAGGAGCAAGACGATGTCCGCGTATGACACCAACGATCTTATCAACGAAGGCAATCGCGCCATCCTTGGCGACGGTAAGGCATCGTCGTCACGCATTGTGATTTTTGTCGTCGTGAGCTTCTTTTTGCTGCTTTCATACAGCACCTTCTTGGTGCCAACCGATACCCTCTCTGGCGAAATCGTCACGGAAGTAAAAAACAGTCAATCTGCTTTGGAGCCCGATCAGTTTCGCATAGTGCTGGCACGCACCGAGCGTTGGTATGAAGCGTCCGTCGTCGCCACTGGGATCCAGCATTATCTCGACAGTCAGGTTTCTAAAGGGGTGAGAGAAGGGGAGGCGCGCGGTAAAGGCATGATGGCACTCTTCCAAAATGGCGCCGCTCGCGTTGGGCAGAACATCAAACTGATGATCTATCGCAGCCTGTTTCGGATTAATTACATGGCGCAGTGGTTTATCTATGGTTCGGTGGCGTTTTTTATCTTCCTGCTTGATGCGTACTACACCTACAAAATCCGCTTAAGCACCTTTGAAGTTCAAAATATCAAGCTCTCCACGGTAATGCTCAACTCCACCACGCTCTATCTCATCATTTTGTGGCTGTACCTGTTTATTCCACTCTGGGATTTGAGTTTTTGGAATTACCTGCCTCTGGTCTTTATGGCTGGCGGGATCTTATCAACGACCACTCTCATCAGACACTACACGCGCGTATAAGGACTTTGGTATGAAACCCATTAGACGACAGCATTTCCTCACTAAGCCACTGACTTACTGGTCAAAGCGCAATGCAGCGCCTAGGCGTCGTAAAGGAGACACTCTGAGCGGGCAAATTGCGGACATGACCGAACGATTTAAGCTGTTCACTCGCATGAACACGCTGAAAGTCATCGCCATTGTTTCCGCGGTGGTGTTTGGTATTGCGCATACCTTGTATGTGTACCACTTCTGGCAAGCACCATTGCCGCACATCGCGCTTATTCAGCTTGAAGGCGCGGTTAAGCGTGGTTCAAAAACGGCCGATGGCACCATCTTGTCTGAAGCGTTAAAAAAAGCGATGAATGACCCGTTGGCGCACGCAGTCATCATTGAGGCGAACTCCCCAGGCGGCTCTCCCGTTCAAGCGGAGATCTTACACCGCACCATGATGGACATGCGCGAGACGACCCACAAAGCCATCTATTTTTCAGTCGGAGAGGCGTGCGCGTCAGCTTGTCTATACATGGCGAGTGCCGCCGATGTTGTATTGGCACACAAGAACAGCTTACTGGGCAGCGTCGGCGTGCGTATGGACACGTGGGGTTTTGACAAAGTGCTCTCAAAGCTTGAGATAGAAAGGCGCACCATGACTGCGGGGGCAAATAAAGCCTCACTTGACCCTTTCTTGCCAGAGAATCCTGAAGTGAAGGCGCACATGCAAACGCAGGTGCTCACTCCTTTGTATCGTCAGTTTAAAGCCGCCTTAATTGAGGGGCGTGGCAACAAACTTGATACCGGCAACCCCAATCTTTTTACGGGGCTTGTTTGGACGGGTGACGAAGCGGTCGCGCTCGGCTTTGCTGATGACATCATGACCCATTTCGAACTGCGAGAGCAGCTGATGGATGAGTACGACATCACACTCATTCAAAACTACACCAAACCCTCATTCAGTATTCAGAACCTTATGAGCTCGGATTTTTGGGCTGAAGTGGTCACGAAAGCGTTGACCAACCTTGAAGCTGAGCAACCTTTGACGATTCGTTAGGAGGACGTATGCGAACGATCACACTGCTAAACCAATATGACGAACTCTTCTATCAGGTGACTTTCGATAATCGCGCTGATTGGGATTTCTGGTGGGCGGAGAGTTTAATTCTGTTCAAAGTAGAGATGGTTAACGGGCGGTTCAAACACAACGATTTTGCTGTCCAAGATGCCATGGACGATCTTGAAATGCTCTTCGACATTTCGGTCGACGACAAGAAAGAGCTGGAACGAAGAGCCTTTCTCCTTGCTGCGCTTTTGCGCTGGATGATTGGGGAGAAGCCTCCATTCTCCGATTTGGTGGTGTCGCTTCGTGAGATGCGATTCCGATGGCCGGAATTGATCGATGTGGTATCGATGATGAAGCCCATGACGAGCGCCCATAAATATATGGCGATGCGTGAGTTGTGCCATTATAGGCCGGTGACAAGCGATCAGTTCATCACCTTGGGGGGTAGGCCATGGATGATGTCCAGGTAGAGTCGAGGGAGCTTTTTATTGCTTTGATTGTTGCCGTGTTTGCCGCGGGGATAGCCCTTGCGCTCATAGCGCTGTTTATCCCCAATGTGGCGCGGTTAGTCGACATGCTCGGCGGCCACGGAGGGCTCATTATTCCAGTTGGCATTGGGGCAAGCTTTTTTGTGTTAACGGTAGCGACTATCGCAGACAGGCCGATTGATAAGAAGCGTCGTGGTGGAGAGAGCAATGAATAGCACACACTGGAAGGCAAAGATCTGCAGGCGAATTATCTGGGTAGCGGCTGCGAATGCAGTGCTTGGGGCTGTGTTTGGGCTGGGCATTCCATTTTTGATATTGAACATGGATACGGCACTGGCGCCGTTACCTTACTTATCAAATGCTGGGCAGTCGCCTGGCTATTATTTGGTCGCACTGTGTGTGCTACTTGCCTGCTGTTTGACCGTTTTTATGCACCTCACTGAACTATGTCGTGCCAGACAACTGCTTTCAAGGATTTGCCTTCAACAAACAAAAGGATCGCTCTGATGAAACTAGAACCAGATAAACCGATGGCGTACAGGGCGCTATTGAAAGACGTGCACAAAAGAATAAGGCTGAGTGTCGCTGGCTGTGTGTCGGTGCCAATTGTATTGATCGAGCTGGATGCAGTGATACAACAGCTTGACCCGCTCGGTGAAATAAGCCGGGCTGGTGGTGAGTTCAAACTCATTATCATGCTATTTCCTGTGGTGTGTTCTTACATGGCTATCTTGGCGTATTTGGAGGCGAAACATCTGCGGAAGAAACTTGATGAAGGCTGCACACACAAGCCCCTTGCAAGTGCATCAAGCAGCGAGCTCGCAAGGCTGCGAATGTGGTCACGTCACTTTAGCTTTGTTCGGGAGTTTGAGATGCGCTGCCGCGCGGTTAACGCGCTCGTAACCAGTACAGATGTCAACAATGCAAAGCGTGCGGTTCAAAAGCATTTGTGCATGCCGGATGATGGAAAACGATAAGGAGAGCGTCATGAGAATAGGTACGGCACTCATAATAATTCTTGCGCTTTTTACAATCATAGTGACGAGTGTACTTGTTTTCTATATGCCAAAAATTGTGGACTCAGCTATGACAAATATGCAGGAACAAGCTTGGGCATGGCAAGACCTGATGGAGCAAGTGGAGCAAACGTCAGCTGGTGAGTCGTTTGAAGCCTGCAATATATGTTGTTGCAAGCATCAGTTTTGTATCTCTGAAGTTACTGCGCTGTCTAAGCGCTGAATTACGTTTAGCAAGTAGCCCTTGCTCGTATCTCAAACAAGAGGGCTAAACCGAGTAGATTAGGCGATAGAGAAAATGAAACCATTTTGTCTCTTGAGCCTGTGAGGCTTCAGGGCAAATTTGTATGCAATTAACATGTAAGCTCCAATCTGAAGGCTCTCTTTCAAAGCAGTTGCTATTCTCTCTGATGCATAATAAATGTGTTACACAGTCAGAGGATAGGTTTCATGGAACAGACAAAAAAAGAACTCACACGTTTCGAACTTGCGCAACAAAAGCGTGTATCGGTAGGTTTTTTGGGTGCAACACTCGGAGTGTTTGCGGCAAGAGCGCTAACCAGCGCAGCAATTGTCACAGTAGGTAAGGCGGTAGCGAAGAAGGCGTATGACGCGGCTTTCAATAAAAAAGTCTACTCTAGTGACGCAACACCACAAGACTGCATTACTTTGAGCAACGTTAATGCTTTGGCGTCAGCGAAGCTCTTAGTTAGCCAGGCATTTGATGAGCAAAACTACGCTGATGCAAATAATGCTATGGAGGAAGCGTGTAGCAATATCTCTCAAGGACTGAGCCTCGTTGAGTCTGGACTTGATGATGATGCCAAGGGCTATTTTGAGCAGGCTATTAAGGCTGCAGCAGAGGCAAAACGTATTGCGAACGACAAAACCAACCCAGGGTATTTAGGTCTCTATTACAATGCAGCGAGCCTGTTTATTCTCGCCAGTCGCCAGCATCTAGCTGTGCTGATTGATGAGAAGAAGATTGCAGGGTATAAGAAACTGTTGGTTGATAATATCGATGAGTTTGTTGGCCATGTGACCAACGAGAAAGCGACGACAGACTTTATTGAAAGTATTGAAGCTAAATTTGGCCAAGTCGAAACCTACAGGAAAGATGACTGGGATCAGTTCCAGTATACGTACGACGATGCGGGTAATCAGACTAAAGTACTAACACCAAATGAAGATAAAGATATGACATTGGCAAAAACAGTCAGGGCTGGTTTCCTAGAAGCTGAGCAGCAAGCTGCCTACAATGAAATGGTTCAACCTGACGTAGTCAATCAATGGCTCATGTTAAAAGAAGAATTGCAGGCTAGCGAGTAGCAACCTCGTAGCTACTAAAGAGCAACCTTCTGACGTTGGTCGCGCTTGGCGTCGAAGCTTTCGGGCTTTGGCGCCAAGTTTTCTGTAGCGGTACTACTTCTTCAACACTGACGTAATGCGCGCTCAAAAACCAGCGATTACGTATTTGTCTCACTCACTTATTTCTAACCCATCTAGAGCGGATAACGCAGTCGTAGAGCGAACTTATTCTGGGGCTTCTCAAGAGGCCATACTAACTATCAATCGTCTTGCCATGAGTATTCTTGATGGCTTTTATTAAATCCCAGTACCACATTGTCTGATGGGTGCCTTTACTGATTTTGTTTCGCAACCCCTGAGCTGTGATCGGCCTGCCCATCTCTGTCAATCTTTGCGCCACAGTAACAGCAGACACATTGTGTAGCCTCATTTCAGCTTTGATGTGCCTTTTGATTTCGTCGTGTGCGACCTCATCTAGTGCTTTCTCACAATCCGACTTTGTTTGTTTAGTTATTCCGTTCGTCACTCTAAGTCCAATAACCGTGTTGGATGACATTTATAATCGCACGCGATTAAAAAAAACGCAAGCAAACTGGATTTATAACCGTGTATGATTATACTTTAAGGTGTAAGCACACAAAATGATTATGCGCAGTTAAACAGAGAGGCACGATGATGACGATTTCAACATTAAGTGACTACATCATGGATAACTATGACTACAACGAAGAAGTCGATGACTTTTGTATCGGCAAAAGCGCTCTGAGCGGTACTGAGGGTTATCTTGATGAGAACTTTGAAAACCTCGTGAATGACTTTTTGAATCAAGTAGAAAGGAAAGGCCATGTGAATGGCAATGAGATAGTTCTGCATCGAAAAATAGGTCTATCTCGAGGCGCGCAGCCCCGCCCATGCTTGGGTAAATCTTGGAGTCTAACTAGCGAACGGGCGACAGCGTATTGCGTTGATAGAAGCTTTAGAGACGTCGAGAATAGAGCTCAAGATATTGTAGAGCTTACTGCCACATTTTCTGTGTCTGATATTGATTGGTTGGAGTCTTTCCACCTCTATGTTTTAGTCGATTTTAAAGACTACGAACTTCAACCAAAGGATGGTGTAACACCTCTTGATCTCAAAGTAGCTGGTAGACCTGTTGTTATCGATGACGAGTACCGCATCGCTGAGTACCAAAATAGCTGAGCTGCGATAAGCACTAACTAAAACCACGAGGGCGAAGACAATGAATGCTTTTATCTTTCTTATTAATGAGTATGGACACTATTTTCAAATATCTAAGCAGGCATGGTCTCAGTTTGATACAGACTATCTGCTCAGGGCAGGGTGTGAGCTGTATCCGTCAAAGGATGCGATGTACCAATGTGTGATGAGCCGAGATCAACTCGCTTTGGATGAAGTGGATGGTACTGAAATCTTAATTATTGCAGACGACAAAGGGGTTATAGTCGAGGTCAGTCATAGCGGCCAGCGAACTGAGGTAGACGATCAGGATATCAACGACTGGTTGGCTGCCTATAAGCTCTGAACCGTTAACAGCGTTTGTGCTTCAAGAGTTGCTGAACAAATGAATATCCTCCCCCGTTTTGGTTCTAAGCCCTGCAGTATGCGGGCTTTTTTCCTTTTTTGGGGGAGGGTATTCCGTCGCTGCCATACTGACGATGTTTCCATTACAGCCGTTCGAATTAGGAGTCAGTTATGAGCCATCAAAGAAACAAAAATACTGATACAAAACCACTCTCGCATGCCCCCTATTCTGCAGCGCAGCCTGAGGTTAAGAATCGAGATGCTGAAATTTGCTCCTTGCAGCGTTCAGCGTCTAGAGCAAGGTTCTTTAGAAGTCTGCCTTTGATTGACCACGCTGAACATGATTACTTTCAGCGACAGTGGGACGACATGGAAGCCAATATCTCTCTATTTGATGACTTTCTAAGTTAGCTTATGGCGACGAAAGTGAGCGCGCAATCGCCATCCATATACCTTGAATCTTAGCTTGTACATTGGGCACCTCAGCCATGAAATAGCTTTAGAAGAGCCGCTAACTCAATGTTATGAAGGCTAGCTAGATAAGCAGCACTAAACAGCAGTAGTAGTTTGCAGAGTGTCTTGATGATTTCTCCAAGGTGCTCTGAGTTGAACCCCTCTGTTTTGACACACATAAATAACAGTGTGCAGATACAAGCAATCCAATAAACCATACGTCCTCCTTGTTCCCCAGCGCGCCATTCACTTAATCTAACCGAACGCAGCAGCGAGTGTGCGAATTTCCATGCTTACTTTTAAGAGCACTTTTGTTTCCGCATTTTTGACAGTGAAGGTGGTACAGATTGCTTTCCCTTCTACATGCACACGCAACCTATCTTTTGTAGCTAATGTCCAGTGCTTCAAGAGCGTTTGCCTTAGCACCTCTCATACAAAGTCCATAGGGGTGTAGTCATCATTTTTCCAAATGAACTATGTAGTGCAGTAAATAGGGGCAGGAGCTGAGATTTCAATGCAAAAGAAATAAAACGAGGCACTTATGATTTTGGATAAGGGAGCAGTTGATACAAAAATACCTACCACTAGGTAGGTATTTCATCATGTAAAGCCTGCTGGCCGGTCAAGACGCTTACGCGTTTACGTCTTCTAATTTCAATAATTATGGTTTGTAAAAGTAGCGGTTATCAGACAAAACATAACCAATGATCTGCAAACCTTCCGCTTCAGGATCCAGTATGGTCGACATGCAAGCATCGCCTTTCGAAATATACTTATCAATCTCTCCTAGTTCTATGGGTAGCCTTGTATCGACATGCTTTGTAAGAGTGGGGAGCTCAACCATACCTATCAAAGTGGCGAAATAGTGGCTAGGCACACAAATTAGCAACTCACTGTTACTGAGAATGTCTGCGCTACAAATTGGGTATTTTTTCCCATCATCGCCGGTGTACATTTCGGACAAGGTAGAGTTTTCCAGAAGCGCAGCAATGTATGTTAAGTCAAAGCCCTTAGGTAACTCGACGACTACACTCTCCAGCGCATTTTTCACTCGGTCTGCGAACAATTGGATTTTGTACATATCGTGAATAATCGCTTGTGCCGCCTCTTCGTCAGTCGATGCGTTGCTAAGAACGATTTTTGTCACAGTTGCTTCGTCATCGCCATAGTTGCGGTAGTTGGGGTTATCGTTCTTTAGCTGAGCGCATGCAGCAAGCGCCTCTTCTAGGGTTTTGCACCACGCTTTCTGAGTTGCTCTATCCCAAGCACCCCCATCAAGGCATTCGACCCTAAATGTTCTATTTTCGCCATCAAATGACTCGAAAATGAAAGGCACGTTAAACCAGGCCTTTATCTCTTGTTCACTGCGTTGCTCATTACTGATATCAGGGTCTAGGGGGCTAAATTGAACGATTGGGCAACCTTCTATGACGTCGAACTCTGTTTGCTTTGGTGGGGCTTGCGTTAGTGCTAGCAGTATTTCTTCTTCGCTTAGTGAGTCGTATCGCTGGCTGAATGCAGCGGAGATGCGCTCATAGAATTTATCTGTCTTACGCCAGTTCAACCAACGTCCCGTTTCGTTGGTGTCACTAGAAGCGAGGGCTTTGGCACAGTGTGTGAGTTCCGAGTGACCTTTATAGCCGAACGCCATCGCGAGCGCGTCATTCCGCTTAAATGCGGAGAGCAGGGCTTGGTCACGGTACCTATAAACGATACTGCTGGAAATTTGCTTAGCTAATTGTTTGAAGTCTTCAAAATCCGAAGGGTAGACTTTGATCTGATGGGGCATACATTCACCTATATCTATAGTGCATCCGCTTGCCTCAGGTGCACTACGTAAGTCAATGCATAGAATAAGATGTATAAAAAGCTATTGAGCATGGCAAGGCTCGAGGCGCAACCCTCAGTGCAATACTATCGTAAAATCAGAATGTTGCAATAGTCTATTGATTAAGTATGCGGGCTACGCTGCCGTTCTTTACGATAGAGCACAAAAGCCTCCGTCGTCTGATATTCATCTGAGTCGACCTTAGGCATATTGGAGCACGTAATCAGTTAATCGTTTAGCGAAGGCTGGTGGTACGGCGTTGCCAATAAAAGCTTTTGTGGCGACTTTCGAGGCTGGCCAATTGTAATTAGCAGGGAATGTTTGCGCGGCGGCTATCTCCTCAATTGTGATTGGTCGGATTTTATCTCCGATCACAAGACTGTGTTTGTTCACGGTGGTGATTGTCGGTATAGGGGCATGAATGCTGTGCCCGCTGGTGGCACTGCCGTAGGCTGAGTCAATGAAGATATCACCATGGTCACGTCTCGCGTTAGCCACTCGCTTGCGTGTCGCCGGTACACGATTGGCAACGTTATCCCAGTCATGTCCTGCGATACTGAGATCAAGAAAACTGCTCGCACCAATGAGCGGCTCTTTTTCAAGCTGAATAGGTAAGGGTGATCGCGTTCTTGTGGCAAGCAGTATAAGGCGATTACGACTTTGTGGTACACCATGATGTTTTGCATTGAATGTGTTTTCAGAGACGGCGTAGCCAAGGGCTTTCAATGCTGCAAGCCAAATGGGATATAGTGACCATTTTTTGAAATCTATGACGTTTTCAATCAGAGCAACCGGCGTTTTGTGACACTCTAGACAGCTAATGACAGCCCAAGCGGTTGATCGGCTCTTGTCAGAGTGGTAGTCGTTGTGAGGTTTTCCGCGTGCACGGGAATGTCCCTGACAGCATGGGCTAGCGTAAAGAATGTCGTGCTTTGGTAAAAGACTCCAGTCTGCTTGGTGTAAGTCTTGAGTAACGTGTGTAGTGTTTGGGTGATTTCTTTGATGGGTCTCTACAGCAAGTGCATTGTGATTTGCTGCCCAGAGAATATCGACTCCTCCTAGCGTGGCTCCGACGCTGGTTCCACCAGCGCCTGCAAAAAGGTCAACGGCGGTGGCTACTCGATTATTTATCATGACAAGGATCTCCTATTCGTGGTCTCCTCTCCATTCTTCAGCAGGTGGGTTAAAAAAAGTCCGAAATTAACTAAAAAAACTTCGTAAACGGACTTTTCTCAGAACGTCCCCCTTTATGATGGTCGTAAGGTTAGGCCATCAGCGGCACTTGCTTGGTTCGTCCCGAGACGGTCTAAATCTAAGTTAATTCTTGATGTGGCGTAGCGATATCGCTTGATTGGAAAGAGGTATGGTCGAGCTCTATTGAAAGCCATGAGGAGTGCGAAAATGGAAGTGATTGTTCAACTTGAAAATGGCGAGAAACGTATCGAAAACCTAGTCGAGTTTTCTGAAGGTGCGTTGGAAGATCTTTGTGAACGTGTTAGTTCAAATACAGGCCATTGTGTAGAAACTATCGATCTCTCGACGTCGGAGCTCAAGCTGTTTTAGCCCTAAAAAAGCCCGCAGTTGCGGGCTTATGGGATTCTGTTTATGCGCAAGTTCAGCAACCAAATACTGCCTCGCTCAAGGCATTGGATGATTTTCGTCGCAAACGAGTAGGCGTACTGCGTTTGGTTCTCTGCTTGTTATCGATAACCTTCAGGGTATGACTACCGTCTCCCTTTACGACTATAACGGTTTTTTGTTTACCATTTGTTTTAGACATGTTATCACTCCTCATCCTCTGTAGCATTATACGACATAGAACTTGTCGAGTCACTATTTTCAGCTTGATGACTATTGGCGTCTAAATCAGTTCTCCATACATATACAGCGTATGCGATAGCATCCAGCAGAGGCTCGGCTAAACTCAGAAACAGATTCGGATTTCCTTTTAGCAATCTTTCGTGCCCTGCGTAGAGATTCAATACTAAGTCAGTACTTTTCCCATCGATTTCATTTTCATTTTCGTCAACTTGGTCATATTTAAGTTCAATCGGCACAGAGAGTAAAGATCTAGCAGTATGATCCTGTACATAATATTTGTGCAAACTATCTCTTTGGCTTTCACTTATGTGCCGACTCTGCTCCTTATACAACCAGTCTTCAACACCTCTTAGAAAGCTGGGGTAATACTGATATACGCCTGAAGAAAAAGCACGAGGAGCGCCTATTACTCGTTGCTGTGTCTTTCTATCACAATTAATCTCTTCAACGATTGGTAATAATAGTGGCCTCTCAGGTCTAGTTGAACTTTCGTGTCCTGCAATGTAGAGGTTAAATTCGTCTTTGTGAGCCACTGCGATAGGGGTAAGAATCGCATCTATCTGTTCAATTGCAGCTTTTGCGCTGGCGCCATCGAAAAATATGTTACAAGTATCCCAATGATGTTCAACCTGCTGCTCCGCTTCCGCTGGTAACATGACTAGCATAAGGTTAACGCTAATCGTGTTACCATTTGAACCTTCATATTCGTCGGCCAAATCGCGTAGTTTTGTTAAACTATCTTTTATGACATCTAAGGGAGTCATTTCTTCATTGTCAATTAAATATTTGTAATCTAAAACTTTTTTAACTGTCGGTACATATGTATCTGTGAGCCAATGGTCAGAAGGGAGTAACCTTATGCTTTCTATGCGCTCCTTCTCAGAATCTCTTACTAGCTTACTGTTATAAGCCTCGCATATAGCCTTAATAAAAGAGATCGAAATTACTATTAGAGCGTAGTCCTGAACTCCAGTACTAATACTACACCAACTAAATTGTAGCCAATTAGTAACTGGCATAGAGTCATATAAACTGAAGTCAATGCTACTAAATTGAACACCCAGTAACGCGCCCAGTATTAATTGCATGATGATGACGAAAAAAGTGAAAACAGGATGGGTAATTAATGCCATAGAAAACCTGAACGAGTACTTCAAGAACTGACACGAGAGGTTGTAAATAACACCGAAAAAGTTGAGTTTGAGCCGCTTTAGCTGAGATTTTAAAAAGTTCACGTTTCAAGTTCTTGAAAGTAAGCTAATTTCAATATTTTAATCAGTTTACACTGTTCAAAATTGGTAGCAAAATTTCTTTGTGGACTTTAATTGAACCAATTCTTGGGTGTATATTACGTGGTTTTTATTGGACTCGTATATCGCGCAGTTTCGTCTTAGCGCTCGCATCAAGTGAAATCATCCTCGCCCATTAGCGCTGTTTTCTTTTCCGACTACTTCTGCTTCAAACAAAAGGCATCTCAAGAGCTTTCAAAAAATAATAGTCAAGCTCAATCATTTTGGCTTCTAAATCGGACTTTTCCCCTCATTGAGTCGCGTACTCTGTTAATCAAGTCAGTGAACAAAGGAGTGCCTCATGGGTGTATTTTTTGGTACCACACATTTTGTCGTCTTCGCCGACAGCCCATCGGATTGCTTGGTCAGCGTATCCAATTGCTACCCGTCACCATTGAACCCAAATGTCTACGAGCCAGTTGTTGGCCGTGAATATCTCTCTTTGGGTGAGGTAAAGCACTTTGACGATTTCGAGTCTGCCAAGGAGGCGCTCAGGTCACATATCTTGTCAACGACCGAGCTGGATCTCCTATCAAACGTCTATGCACAGACTTCTGCAAAAGTCGATTTAGAAAGGCTGCAGCATGAGCGCAAAGTGGCCATTCGCAATAGCCGTAACGTAGCCTCTGATTCCAAAGGATATTTTCAACAAGAGATCGAGCGCTTAAACAAGCGAATTGAGTGTCACAAGTCGTCGGTTGCCAAGCTTGACGCTCAGGTCAGAGCGCTACGTGCGCTGTGCAGAAGAAAGATTGAAGTGTCATTTTTACCAAAGGAGAAGGTCTATGCTTGAACGAGGCTTAGCTGCAGACTTGATGCAAAAGATTATGGAAGCGTGCGACTTTGGCGAGTACGAACTGGTGGCGTGCGATGGCGTCGATGTCTACGAAAAGAGTATTGAGCAGGTGTGCTACTTCAAGCGCTGTGAGGATGAGCCACATGCCACACGGCTATGTTTAACGAATGACGCTGTTCGTCACCCATACTTACTCAATTGTGAGCAGGTACGCGAACTGCTTAAAAAAGAGTTAGCCGAGATCAATCATGAAGTGTTGCCGGTTACGGGCAATTTACTACAGTTTCCCGTATCCAATAAGGCTAAGGTAGAGCCAGTTCGTGAAGTGGTCTTTCTTTCAGGGGCAGTGACCGCCGGTGATATTACGTCTAACCGCAAAAGGTTCATGGACAGCGAGAAGCGCTATAAAGACTTAGGCTATACCGTTATCCACACCTGTCAGTTACCGCTTGGACTGGGAGAGCGTGCCTACATGCGGGCTTCGATGGCGATGATATTCAATTGCGATAGAGTTGTGATGTTATCAGGATGGGAGCGCTCCTCAGGCGCACTAGCAGAGTACTTTTTGAGTAAAAAACTAGGATTACCTATCGTGTTTGATAACCCTAGTCATCCCAGTGAGTCTGATACAGCTTGCACCACTACATCCACTCACTGAATATATGCGAAGGTGGTATCGTGGGTATGCCACCGCAGCATTTTTTGTACTTCTTACCAGAACCGCATTTGCAGGTATCGTTTGGTTTGATTTTTGCCTTAGCGATATGAGGATTTGTTGTCGGCTTCTTTTTTTGTTGCTCAAGTGATGTTCGGATCTCCTGAAGCATCGTGCTGGCTTCGCTAGAAATCCGCTCAGCAATTTGCCTTTGCACAATCCTAGATAAGCTGTACTCAATACCTATTTGGCTACCCATTTTTATCGCTGTATTTAACAACTCATGGCCTTGTTTCTCGTCTTTACTGTCGGTAACGCCTTCAAAGTAATCTATGGCCTTGGTAGCGTATGCGTCAGGGCAGTCGAGCTCAATCGCTCTGTCTAGAAACTTGCGCGCCTTGTCATGATCGGGAGCGATGAAATTATTATCGGTATAAAGCTGATAGAGGTCGATAAGTGCTTTCGTGTTCTCTTGTTCTGCCGCCTTGATAAAGTATTCGATAGCCAATTCATAGTCTCCTTCCCGACACAGAACGTTGGCCAATAGGCATTGTGAAGGGGCGTAGCCGGCATTCGTTGATACTTCCAGCCGCTCTCTTGCGTACTGAGGCAAATTATCATCGTTATACAACTGATAAGCGACACTCGCGTATCGAAAGAGTGGCTCCGATTTTCCCCATTCCAAGATCATTTCATGGACGGAATTTTCGTGACCTTTCAGTTTTCGATAGCCTTCCATGTTTGTTGATAAGGCGCAGGCCATGCTGTAGCAGGCGAGAGCATGCTCAAGAAGCTCCATTCGCGACACTAGCTCAAGATCTGTTCCTATAACCGAACCATGCAAGACGCTATGGTGATACAACGACTCGTACATTCGTCCGGCTTTCATCTTTGCGTTGTAGTCAGTGCTTAATGTCGCTTCTGCAATAATGACTTCGGGCTTCTTTATGCTGACTTTGGCAAGGGAAAGGTCAAGCTCACGTCTGTTATGTAGAAGAGATGATACGGTTTTAAGAACGTCTAGTAGCTCCTCTCTTGCCGACAACGCTAATTCTCTCAGCTTGTCTTTTCTTTGATCATGAGTATCTGCAGACACTTCTTTTTTGTGCGCGCCGCTGTTGCCCTTAATTCGAATCGAGTGTAGGAGGTCAGCAAGGTGACTATCTATTTTGCTGGCGTCTTGCAACTCTTTAATTTTCGTGAAAATAGAGGCGGCCTTTAAGCTGTAGTTGTGGTGAGCGGCGATAAGGTCAATGATGTGATCGATAAGGTCGCGTAAGGTGACTAGGGTGTAATCTGGCAGTTCATCGATAACTTCAAGCGCAGTGCGATAGTCACCGGTAAATTCAGTCAGGTATGTGTCGACAAACTTCAAGTCCGTTATGCGTTTCATCCCTTGCCTTCTGCTCGTTGCGTCGCTTATTAGTATGGGTGCATATAATAACCACGCTTAAACAGAATGGATAGAGCGATAGGTCTACTGTATTGATTTTATGAGAGATAGGTAGGTTTAGCCTAGGATGATTGACGATTCTCACCGGCAAGAAAGAGTCGTAATGTCAGCGGTAAAATGCCGAGCGCGAGCAGCAGATAACCGGGGGCAGATACGCTCCAGTGGTTACTATTGCCATTACCGCAGATGGAGAGATACGCATCAGGGAGACCCTGGGCGGTAAAGTGGCACCAAAGTACATTTAAGAGAAACATCATCATAAGCCCTGTGACTATCAGCAGGGAACTGGCTGTCAGGGATAGCCTGGATATTCTGTCGATCATAGCGTCACTTCCTGGTTTGCGAGGATGGCAACAAGCGCATCTGGATCCATCAATAGGCCAAAGAATAGGTCAACGACCTTCGGTGCCGGTATGACTTGCTGATAGAAGTCGTTAACGACTTGTTCTGTAGCGCTTGGTTGTTGCATTACTGCAATAGCGATGCCGACGCAATCTTTATCAATCCTCGTGGAAAAATCTTTAACGCAAAGTAGATAGCTGTCAGCAAACGCTTGATGCGCGGATGACTGAAGTGAGAACTCGTGAGAAATGGAATGCTCTATCTTATCGATGTGGTTTCGATTCGCCATGATAGCAGCAGCAAATGAGGCGCCTAACACCAAATAGAGCAGTAAGCCGCACGCTCTAAGTGACATTTTCAATACGGGGTTAGTTGCTTCTTCCATGTCGCTCTCCTATTTCTTTAGATAAAGCATAGAGCGATATGCACTTGGCTTGAGGTTAACAATTTCAACCTGGAGGTCGCCTCTACTTTAGAGAACAGTGAACAAGGGAGGTCCGAATGAACAAGGTAATTGTCGCCGCCATTATTATCGCGCTTGGCAGCGTCATTGGTGGGTATCTTGCAAACCCATTCCACAGTGCAATGCACGAATGTAAAGCCAGCAGTCCAACAATTACTGATGCTGCTTGTATTCGTGTGGTTTCGGGATACAAGTAGGGAGAACAAAGAGTGAAGTGCACGTGGACTTATAGGATTGAGATTGAAAAAGATAAGACACTAGGTGATCTCGACGGAACTGGGGGTATAAAGACGTGGAAGCACATTAACAACACTTTCGGGCATGGAAACTTTAAGGGAGTTACTATCCATGACCAACAGCGTCTAGGCAGTAAGAAGATATTTATAATAGCCGCGCACCATATTGAGCCAGAGAGAGCTGAGAAAATAGCTCGGGAGCTAGAGCTGTTTCTAAACCTATTAGGCGTACCTTACGAAGAAACGTATCCGCGTTAGCGACAATCCCACAAAGAGCTAAAACTGCAGCGACGCCTCGAGCAGCGCTTGGCGTCGCTCGTTAAATTGTCTTTTCAAACGGCTCATATGTGACGCAGTAAGATCAAGCAATTCACAGACACGTGCTTGCGGCATATTGTGCACTAGGATCATTTCTAGGGCGCCAGTACTTTGCTTGCTTGGCTGGGTCGCGTGTAGGTCTATGAGTAGCTGAAATTGAGCTAGTGGGAGAGGGCTGCTCGCCTCCCTGTCGAGTTTCTTCAACTTATCTGCCATTGCCTGCCAACCTGCTACCGTGCGCTCGATATAACGACGAAACTCGTAGTCTTCGCCTAACTCATCAATAGCGTTCTGAAGACCAGCTGCTGGCACTGTCGTCACTAGTTTCTCTGCTGCTTCGTGAGCGCTCTTATTTCGAGGCTTGCGCGATACTGATGCTAATGCCTTGATTTGCTCTGGCGTGTACAGTGCTCCCGATGTCATTACGATGCCTTCCTTAACGATTCTAATAGCTGACGCTTTGAGTCAGACAGTTTGCCTTGTGCGCCAGCCATACTCGAAACAGATACGTTGGCTCTGATCGCCTGCTCCGCATTGACTGTCGCTAATTGAGTATATAACGGATGTACAGGAGAATTAAGAGCACTAATACAATCACTTAAGGCTTTTTCTGTCGCCTTTTGCATGCCTTGCTCAGCGTTGTGGCCTAGCGCATAGGCTACTCTGTGCGTCATGCCAGTGAGGAGTAAAAACGGGTTTCGACCAAGTCCATATTGTTTAAAGGCTTCTGCAATAGGTGAAAGCAGTGCCTCGTCATCAAGTTCCAGGTTACCCAATCCATCATCGCGAAAATCGTCAAGGGTTAACTCGGTCAGTGCTGCCGATACGCCTTTGCTGATACTCTCAAGTTCGCGGCGAACATGCGACAAACATGCATGAGCGGTTTTTGCATAGAAAGTTGCGAGAGACTGCATGCAAGGCAGGTTGGCTAAGATCTGTTTTTGTTCCTCGCGAGTGGTCAAAAGCTTTAGCATGGCATCGAAATGTGTTGCGCCTGCTGAATACGTTTGAAGCCAAAGTTCGTTGACGGATTGCTTCGCATTGTCTTTGTCAGTAAGTCTGTGATGCGCGTCATAGATGGCATGGCCAACCAGCTCTGTTTGAAGGTGCTCAAAATATTCTTCAATCCTCGCTTGAACAACGCGCTCTACGCGCTGGTGAGTGGCTTGCTGCTGTTTTTTACTTAGCGCTCTACGTGAAAGGTTTCGCGCACGTCGGATCCACTTGAGGTGGTTGGCTTTTTGAAGACGATGCTCACTCATGAAAATGACATTCGGCAACTGAGACAGCCTTTGATAGTCAAAATCAGAGATTTGGTAGAGTGCACTTGAGTGGAATAACTCGGTTCTAGCGAGGCTACGCTGCACATAGCTCTCAAATGACGTGGACATGATAAGACCGGCGTGATTCATCAAGTAGTGAAACGCGGCAGTTCCTTGATAGGTGCGAGCGCCAAGTCCTGCTGAACGGCTACGTAGAAGCGCTTGGTTGTGATTGGCTATACAGGTATTCCAGTGGGTCTCTATGAAGTTCTGAAACGCAGTGTCGTCGATGTCGATGGAGTATTCCATATGCCCAACAAGCTCTTCATCCAAATTGTAGTCGTGCAGTTGGAAGAGCTGCACTCGCTTCTGACTTCTATCTGGCAGCCAGTAACCAATATGTTGTTCAAACTGCTCCGCTTGGCTGGAGCGTGTAGAAGGGACGTAATCTTGAAGGGACGTGCGTCCAGCAACCCATTTACCATCACGCTCTTTGCTTCTCTTGCGCATTGTAAAGCGCACGCCACTTTGGCGCTTGTTGGTTTTCGTTTCACGTAAGGCAGGGTAGGCGCTCGAAAACTCTTTGCACTCGGGCATTTCAGTTAGAAACTCAATGCTGATGACATCGTGCTGCGACAGGTGCTGTGCAATCATGTCCTCGGTGGTAATATCCTCTCCGTAATTCTTGACTAGCACTCGATGCAGCTTGTTTTTTGCAAGTAAGAGGAGCTGCTGGTGGGCGTTCGAAGACGTTGGCAAATCAAAGTTAACCCCGCGCTTGCTGCGTTTTACTGAAAGTGACTCGCCTTGATCATCGATTCGGTAAACCACCTTTAGGCGTAGGTTATGCAGCGCTGTCATATTGTGACGGTTTACAAATCGGCCGTCAGCGTCTGGAGTTAGCACAGGTGTTGCTTGCGATGAGTATTCAGTTAGGTTGATTGGCGAGTGCGCCAAGCACTCTTGTTCGCTTGCCTCGCTGTTAAACGTTTTTACCGGTGTGAACAGTTGATAAACCAGTGCATCTGGTACGGTTTTATTTAGCACCGAAGCATCGTCCCAATCAGGGAGTCCTGCGGCGCGGCGTGCATCATTGAGCTCAGAGTTAAGCATGGGAAACGGCTTGCTCTTGCCATGTTGAACCGCATCTAAGATCTTCATGGGTCTGTAGGGTGTCGATTTAACCCCATTCAGTGACCATAGAGCAGACAGAAGTACCGCGTGCTGCTCAGTGAAAAGAGACAGCATCGGTGCGTCGCTCATGCGCGCGATGTACGCTTCACGGTATTCACGCTTCACGGCATCAGATAAAGTTGGGTCACTCATGATATCAAGTACCCCTTCATCGTTGTCGATATCACCTGACGCCAAGCGCTCCCAAAATTCTTCGTGAATGCGCTTTTGTTTTTCAGTGATCTGCGCCGCGTAGTAAAGCAGATTCTCTAAGACGTTTGCTTTTAGAACATTGGGCTGAAGGTAGATGTTACTCGTCACTCCGCAGGTCGCTCGAGGGTGATAAGCTCTATGGCGAACATCAAGACTGACTCGAACAAAGTAATCACGAAAGCGAAGTACATCGTCACCAAACCTAGCCCAGCGAGGATACTGCATGATCTCCTTGCCACTGTGATCATCACTGACCACGGGGCAACATTGACACCCATATCTTGCCGTTCCGCCGTAAGTTGACTGTGACGTGACGCTACACACGTCATCAGAACCTTCACCGTACAGAGCGAGCAGCAAACCAAAGCTCTCACAAAAAGCAGGAATAGCGTGCTGCTTGGATGGGCGTTGAACGGGGTTTTGCCCAGCGTGTGTTAGATAGTTGATGACGTCGCGAGTATCCCAATCAGAGATGGGTGCGAAGTTGGTGATGCTGTAGCCGACAGGTAGGCTCTGCCAATGCTGTATAAGTGAAGCAGCGGTGCGAGAATCTGTGCCTGCTTTCTTCATGTTATTCTTACGATGTTGGCTTTCCTACAGCGCCAATTACATCTAGGCAATCTCCATTTATGTTACACATGGTGTTAGTAAAGGGTTTTGTCGATGTAACAACAAAAGAACTTAAAATCATTGTCTCTCCATTCATGTGAAGCCAAATGGGTTAACTTTGTTACTAACTGTTGGTGAACAGTATAGTTTGATTAGATCTGTAACTCTTTTTAGCTCCCTATAATGATATAGGCTCTAGAGATTGAGGCTCATTGTTACCAGCAAGGCTGTAAGAAATGACAATGAAAATGGATAACAAAGATTGAACAACCTAATTACCGTAATCAGCTCCGCCATACCTTTGGACAGCTTCGAGTTAGTGACTTTGCAATTTAAGACTTTTACGAACTATCTCAGTAAGTTGATTCAGCCCAAGCATGGCTGAAGGTTTGGTAAGAATTTTGTTGGGCTTTACTGAACAAGTTCAAATACGACCTGTCAGTTTAGTCACATGGACCTGACACGTGCTCTAAGTCGGCAAGATGCCAGAGATTACTCTGCACCAAATCTAGACAAAGAAGCTGGTCCCTGTTTTATGTAACGAGCTAGCGTAACAACTCGTACAGGCTTGTGTGGGTAATTGATAAGGTGCCTAAGACCAGAATAGGTACACGATCTGTCTAACAAGCTCAACAACTCTTTATAGGTCATCTGATTGAGCGTACGAAACTCCCTCAGTCGACGGCTAACCTCAAGAACGCATTGGCTATCAGCCAAATCTTTAGTTTTTGCTCTCATAACTTATTCTCCCTTAAATTAGTTGAACGACAGTAGGACTTGAGTTGCACCAGTAAGACGTTTCAAAGCATCGATGTGTGCCTGAACTTCAAGTGGTAATGTGGAATTTTTTGGCGCTACAGATACTGGCATTTTTTTACTATCTTGCGCTTCCTGCAAGCAGTGCTCTTCTGCTAGCTTGAAGTACTCAAACGCCTTGTCTGGGCTGATACCCAGCCTATTCGTGAGTTGTTCAACGACTGCATCTTCTAAATCAACATACCCACTATTCACCCAATCATTGTTTCTGATGATGCTTTCAAATATTCGCCGCGCTTGAACAGCCTCTAAAACTTGATCTTTCACAGATGCGTTCATTTTGAACTTAATACGTGATTTATTTCCCTGACGTCCAGGAGTGAAGCGTGCAACCTGATAATGTTCAAGCATTCGAGCCGTCTTGATTGACGCTTTGTAAGATTGCCCAGTGTGCTGTGCTGCAACGTCTATAGGGAGGACATCAGTTGTGCGAGATGTTTCCAAAATTGTTGCTATGTGATTGTTACTGTATACCGCGTAAATGATGTCTTGCCTTTGTGCTGGACGGCTTTTTTTGGTCCATTTTTCGAATCTCCTAACTGATCTTAGATAAAAATACGATAATTCATATATCATCAATAATCAATAAAAAAACACATAAAGAGCCCTTTGGTTTTATTGATTGATCTTTATTGAGTTATTGCATCGTTCTTTGGTTGGCGTTAGGATGGGCTATCTTTCACACAAACCTGCTTTAACGGTGACTACGTGCGCGAGTTACAACAAACAATCGACCCTTATGATTTAGCATGCCTATTGGTTGAAAGGTTTTCCGAAAACATTAGCGGGAGAATACTCTTCACTCGTGAGGGAAAAAATGCGATTCACATTAGCGTTCGCCTCACATCGAAACATAGTGAAGAGACCTTAAGTGAAATAACGGGTCTCTGCAGGGAAATGATTTTTGCCTGCTATGACAAGGACGACACACCGAAACCAAGTCTTCACGGTTATTTTGAGATAGCTAGTGGTGTTGTCTCGGTCCAATTGACTAGTAAAGAAGTCATCGAGACAATGCTTGAAAACTACTATTTAGCGGAACAAACAAAAAGCTATAGACTTTAAGGAGCTAGAATGAGCAAAGAGAATAACAACGAATTCCTAAAACAGTGCGCTGATCGTGCTGTTGCCTCAATCATAGTAATGGAGGACGGAAGACTAGTTACACAGTTAGGCAATTCAACTGTACTTCATGAGGCAATGCCTGTCGTACGACAGACCGCTCAAGTATTCGATATAATTGCTAATACGGTAAAGGTTGTAGATGGCTAAACAAAAAGTAATAAGCTTGTTCCCAGTGTATAAATCGCATTGGGGCAAAAGTAATCTTCGAAACAACCTGTTGACTAAATTATTCTAATGGAGGTCTACTGCTGCCTAAACAAGCTTAGGAGCAGTGTAACCCAGCCAGCAAGGATCTGGACAAAAGTGCGTCAAGGTGGTTACTTAACAAGCATAGGTTTGCGCTGGCTAACCATTTGTTTTTGTGGCGTCTTCTTTCCCTGTGAATGCAATGTAGTGATAAGGTAAATCATTGCGATCTATATTGATGCCAATAACCAAACAGTACTTAACGTGTTCAGGTTCTAAAGCCATCAAGTACGCATTTTCAATGAATTCATACCTTCTATCTTTATTCATATCCTTAAAGAGTACGACAGCTAAAGAATACTCTGAGCTTTCGGGTGGACTATATATCAAACTATTTTTATGTCCTTCTTTTTGCCAAGTCCTCTGTACGATTTTAGAAAGCTCTTCGATATGCTCGCTCATTTTAGTTTGGTCATCTGGCGGGAATCGATTTAGGACAGCTCCAATCTCACTCCAGCGTGGTGTGGCTCTCTCTTCTAGCTTATTGAATATATCTTTAAACCAACGAGATATTTTAGGTTGTGGTTTTTCTACAAAGATCCCTTGATCTTTTGACATGTAGTAGAGATCCAGAGGTTCAGACATATCCGTGATGATAATTTTCCTAGACCTGTCTTCGGTTAGAGTCCCCGGATTTAATAATGTTTTGAGATAGAACCCCATATAATCCAGCTCATCTCCGTGAAACTGACCAGTCTGTTGAAGCTCCGTTCTTCTTAGAAGGTAATGTATAATCTGGACTGGGTGCTCTAAAAAATCGAACAGAGTCTCGAAATCAGCCAAGTTCATCGATGGGCATGCGACAAAGTCATCTGGCACCCAACCAGTCTCTTGGAACAGTTGGAGGTTTGATTGCAAAGTCGCAAAGTCTTCTAGTGAAACAGAGACTCGGAGTACTTTGTTAATGTCATTTAAATCGATGGGCAATTTATCGATAAAATCATGGGCATCCCCCCATTCTTCCTTAATTCATCAATTTTGAGCTCTAAGCGATGCGATTGAATTCCCGGATCTACTAATATTTCCTTCAAATGGCGTTTTACACGCTCTGAAGCTCCCCTCAATGCTTGCTTAGAAATCTTCTGTGATTTCGCCTCAATAATGATCGCGTGAGAGTCGATGAAGGAAATTAGATCGGTTTCATATAGGTTTTCACCTTGGTGCCATCTTACACCAGTTATTACATGTGATTCTGGAAATCTCCGTTTCACAATTGACTCAATTTTTGTCTCCAGGTAAAAGGCCCTTCGTCGATGCAACCCCTCTTTATCGAACTGCTCGACTAAGTCATCCAGAGTAACCATAGCAAAACTGAAAAATAGCTGTGGAAGTATGCAATAGTAACCACTCTCAGTACTCATGATTGGCTTATTCCAAACAGGGTTATCTAAAAAGAAAAAAATTGTTTTTTCTTTATTTAACTCTCCACTCTTAAACGAAAAGTAATCGACTATTGCTCGAATTACTTTCTCATCTAGTTTGGATTCCTCTGACAACTCACTAAAATTTATAAGATAATTATCTGACATCCTTAAGTCATAATGGGCCAAGAGCATTGCGAAAACTTGTATCTTTGACATATCACGTATGTCAATTTCTCTCATGAATTTATCTGCTTCTTCCTGACCTTGGTCTATGAGCTCGTGATACTTCAAAACCATGTCGGAAGTTTTTTTCACTTGTCGCAACTGAGACAATGCTTCGAACCGATGAGATAGCTTTCGCTCCATTATTTGAATCATCACGTCAAAAACATCAACAATGTTGGAAGCGGAGAAGCCCAATTTTTCGGATAGCAAATCATCAAAGCTCGAGTATAGCTCCTTACAAATCGTTTTGACCTGAGAATGAAATCCCCAGTTTCGAACCATTTGAGTATGACCCCTTAACTTTTCTTGTATCATACTCACAGCACTTTCAGTCTCAGATTGTTCTACCAGGCTCTCTGTCATCCTACTCATAGCAAAAGCAACGCTGACCTCTTCGAGTTGCTCGATTACTTTTTGTACTACATCTGGCGTCACTGGATACAAACCAAGTTCATCTTTAGGGACTTGCAATATCAAGGCTTGAAACAACTCTACATGGGCTTGTTGTACTCCCACTATTGAGTCCCGAGAGGCTAAACCATTATCGCCAGCCCCAACGACTAAACCATAACCAGCGATTATGGAAATTAACGTTGTTGGGTCATACTTCCGTATCGTTTGCTCTAGCAACTCTAGGGTATCAATTACCTTTTTTTTGCTCTCTCTACCGACTGTACTGGCTAAGTCTTTGCGTTGTTCGGGTGAAAGGTCAGTAAAAGGATTGTCCATAATTTGAAATACAGGAGAAGAATCACTCGTTTTTGGCAGAGCGTTTACTGATTGTTTGTTTTGCTTTTTCTTAAGCCGATTTTTCTTTTGATCTCTACGTTTCTTACTATTTTTACTCATGACGTTAGACCCATATCATTCGCTAGCACAAAGAGTTAGTCAGTACGATTTACGGTTTTTCCCCTTCGAGGTTATCATCATATGACTGATAAAGTTATATAAGAATGATCATAATTTTTAATGAGTTAAATGTCATTGGTGGAGTTTGAGCTACAGCTCTTAACATAGGTGTCTAGATGGAGATAATCAGAAATTGCGACGCTGCGGGTAGCTTTCAAGAAATACATTTTAATCAATAGCCTCAAGCTTAGTTCACGCTTAGAGACGTGACTCATTTGGGGCATATCTAATTTGCTGCATGAGCTAGCCAAACTTGTTCCGGAATTTGATCTGCATCTCAGTTCACTAACCTACGCACTGATTTTCTTGAACATAGTCTTGAACGCTGCAGCGTGCCTACTAGTTTATAAAATGTTAGGAAATGAGAACCTCAGTAGTGACGGTACATGAACTTTAATCTAGCGTTATTGAGCCAACTCAAGAAGCGGACTATCAGCAATCTATTGTTAGTGGGTGGGTTATCTGCGCTGTTTGTTTTTTTTCACTACCAGCTTCTGCAGCTACCGACTACGCTATTTTCACTCTCAACTCAGACTTTAAACCACTAAGCCGAAGCAAAGCTCGCATGCTGTACCGTGGAAAAATGAAATCGTTACAGGGACAACGTATCGAACTGGCTGACTGGCCACAGCGCTCCACTGAGCGCGAGCTGTTTTATCAATCCCTACTCGGTAAAGACATTGCACAAATGAATGCTTACTGGGCGGGTTTATCTTTTTCTGGCAAGGCGAGACCGCCAAAGGAAATCTCATCTGCTGAGATGGCCCCTCTCGTGATTTGGCTCCAAGAGAAACCAAATCGTATAGGTTATGCTCCGTTAGAATCACTTCCTTCCGATGCCAATATCCTTTATGTCTTAGCAGTGGAGTAAATATGCCAAGCAAAGTACTGTTAGCACTCATCTGTATTATCAGCTCACCCGCCTTCGCCATCGTTGAATTGACTGAACATATTTCGTTTAGTGGTTTCGGTTCGACCTCTTGGGCCCATTCAGACAATGATACCCCTGTACTCATAAACCGAGCTATTCGCAATGAAAGCTGTTTTGATTGCGACACGACGTTTGGATTGCAGCTCGACTACTACAACGAAGGCTTTAAGGCCTCTGTGCAAGGGGTGAAACGACCTCAAGACAACTGGAGTGAACCTGCGCTTGAATGGGCTTATGTCGGCTATGAATTTGATAGTCTTGATTTGAGAGCAGGAAGACAGCGATTACCTCTTTTTTTAGCATCTGAATATTTCTATGTAGGGCAAGCCTTTACAACGGCTCGTCCTCCTGCGGAAGTGTATAGTGCACTGCTTGGACTCACGGCCTACAACGGTGCCAGTGTCAATTGGCGATATTATGTAACAGATGAACTTCAGCTTTCCTTAACCCCTTTTGTCGGCTTCCAAGATGAAGCCGAAGTCACTTTCAACCCAGACATCACTCTGGAGTTTGATACTCAGAACCTGTGGGGGCTTAACGCTCAACTAACTGGAGACTACTATCGCTGGAACTTCACCTATCTCGATGCCGTGTATGATGTCACGGCGCATGTTATCTTCCCAGGTGTCCCCCCCCAATTTCAACCGAGGCCAGAGCCGGTCCGCAATACCGTCAAACAATACTCGGTAGGAACAGTGTATGAGTTCGATGCCCTAAAAACGACGTTTGAATTTCAAAGGTTGGAAGGAATACGCATGGACTGGTACGGACAAGTTGAGTATCGTCTCGCTCCGTTCACACCATACATCGCTTACGGACAACTGTATCAAGACAATGAACGTTCCAATGCCAGTGCTACTGTTGGTGTGAGGTATGATTTGTTAAGTAACCTTTCCATCAATGCTGAGTACCAATATTTTCAAGTGCTCAACAGTGGTTCAGGCTTATTTATCAGCCCTCCGGGCGATGATGATAGTGCTCAGCTTTATACCGTGATGGCGAGTTTTGCTTTTTAATAATCGTACCAAGCTCTGACGGGTAGGTAGATTCCAACGTTCTGTGATGATACATCAATGGGGAGGGTGTGTGACAAAAACCTGTAGCTCTGAGAGAGAGTCCTCTCACAGAATGCGATAACGAGTGTCCTTAATAAGGATTAAAGGTCGTTGTTACTGGCACGCCTTTTCTTTCATTATCCCGATGCCGACTTCGAGTGCGTCTCTCCACGCTTTCTCTATGACATCATTGTAAAGTGGGTCGTATTTTTCAACCGTGGCAAGCAAGCTCTCCACCCACATATCCAACTCTTCTTCCGAAATGTTCAGGCCCATCTCTTTGTGCTTATCGCCTAATTTTCGGACCGTGTCGCGCACTGAAGCCAATGCCGAGGCATTTTGTATTAGCACCAAAGAAGCTTTCAGCATTCGCGCCTGCTTCTTTGTGTCGACAGCTCCGAATCGCTCTTGAAACCGATGATTGGTCGCGCAAAAGTGGTCTAGGAAGTCAGTTAAGAAATGAACCCCGATACGGCATCGTTGATAGCTATCAAGAAAGATTTCATTGCTGCTCATGTCTGTTCCTTTCTGACGATTAGTCAGCTAGCGGTAGCTCAAGAGACATTTCTCCTTTCGACACGTCACTATATAGTACTCATGCTCACCTTTATGCTCTTTGACTTCAAAATAGATAACCGATTTATTAAGGCTGTCTTTGAAAGCAAAGGCCAGCTCTGCGTCATCGATAGTCAACCCTTCTTCTAAATGCTCTGCCATCGACAGTCGAGCCAACTCAATAATCTTGTCGTCCTTAAGAGGGGTGAGTGATGCCTGTGCGAAGGGAACGGCAAACACAAAAATGAGAATCGGTGATAATTTCATACTAACTCCTTTAATTGTATGACTACTCGATTGACAATAGTGGCATTCAATCAACCAGGTGGAGGTCATCGTTGCATCTAACTAAAGTTATAAAAAGTCCGCTGTTTTGGCTCATTCCAACGGGGTTTGTATTGGTTCTTTTAGGCGCTTTCCCTTCTATCGGTTACTGGCTGTTGGCTGACCATACTGGACTAATGGATTTGATAGCTCGCTTCGGCTTAAAGTTTGGGCTACTTCTCATTGGTATTGCCTTTGTTCTCGATATCGCTTTTCTTGATGAGGACAACGACTAGTGTTGAGCGTTCTATATCAACCTACAGCGCAAATCTAGATTTAGTGACGTTCGGTCCACCCCATATAGTCTAGCTTTCGTTGAAGTGTCCCAATAGCCTCATTTTGTAGCTGCCTAACACGTTCCTTCGACACGCCATTCATTTTACCTATCTCATGAAGCGTCAACACTTCGCGACCGTGCAACCCAAAGCGATGAATGATGATATCGCGGTACTTTTCTGGAAGGAGATTGATGAGTGCATCGATGTTCGCTTGCAAACTCTGATTTTGATGAGAGCGGTCCGGCTCTTTGTCTATCTCTGATGGTATCGCTTCAAGGTGAGAAGGGATAGAGATAGAGTCAACCGTTAGCCTAGGCTCAATATAACCACTCATCTCGATGAGCTCCCCTAAATGTCCCTGTTCTCCATTAACGTGTTTGGAAATCTCGCTAACTGAAGGGGGATGGTGAATTGAAGAGAGCATTTGATTTGTCTCGCGATAAAGTTTGCGCATCTCTTTGATAATATGAACGGGCAATCGAACCGTACGTTCTGTATTCATAATAGCGGACTCAATACCCTCCCTTATCCACCATACTGCGTAGGTGCTAAAGCGAAAGCCCATCTCCGGGTCATACTTGTCTACTGCTTTTATCAGCCCAATATTACCCTCTTCAATCAAGTCAAGAATCGTAAGATGAGTCAAACCTCTCTTGATATAGCTTCGTGCTAACTTTACAACCAACCTTAGGTTTGTCTCAATCATAACATCTCTAGCAGCGTGGTCTCCGTTACGAGCTAATGTGGCAAAGTGATATTGGTGCTCAGGCGACAATTGCTCTATGGCGACCACGTCGTTGATATACTTCGCCTGTAAATCAGCACTCGCTTCTTTATCAACACTTGAAACGCTCGCCACTCTAGCCATCATTTTTCTCCTTCGACCAACATTATGGTTTTAATCGAGCAAACCGAAACATACGACCTACCGCTTAACCCTTCTAAAGCTAGACAGACTTCTTATATGACACAAGTTTTATTTAATACTCTTTAGACAATTTGAAGAGAAAATAAACTAAAGTCGTATGATTTGAATGACCATATCCATTGAGTTTAGAGCAAGAAGATTGAATGGTAATTTACGCATTATAGTGAGGATATGAAGTACAATTTGACATCTAGGAACATCAACAAGCGTTTAACTCACGAATTCGTGTGAGCCTAGCTGAGGGCGGTTTAGCCGTGCCATCCTTGGTTCGGCTTTATTGAGGGCAGCGCTCTGACATCATGTCTCAACACTTTCTGATAAGTTGAGCGCATCTTCTATCTCTACGCCAAGATAACGAATCGTATTGTCCAACTTAACGTGACCAAGCAACAACTGAACGGCGCGAATGTTTTTTGTCCTTGCATAGATAATGGTGGCTTTGGTGCGACGCATTGAGTGTGTACCGTAGAGAGAAGCATCGTATCCTAAATCAGATGCTCAACGACGAATGATAGAAGCATAATAGCTGTAGCTCATCGGTTTACCGGGTCGACGGGGGCTAGGAAACAAATAATCAGTCATTAAAATACCACTTTGAGTCAACCAATGGTTTATGGACTGCGCTGTTCTTGATGAAACTTCGAACTGCACATCACGGTTTGTTTTTCGTTGTCTGTAGCGAATGCGCCTATTAATAACTCCTCCGCTAGAGATATCATTTACCCTCATTGCCAGCAGGTCACATGAACGAAGCTTACAGTCTATAGCAAGGTTTAATAATGCCAGCTCCCTGACATTACCTTCTATCTCCAGTCTCGTTCGAATACGCCAAATATCCTCTAACCGGAATGGTTTCTTCTGTCCTGTCGAACCGCTTTTCTTAGACCACATCTTGACCTCCTTTGAATGTACCTATGGTGTGAATTAGGGTATCCGCCCCATGAACCCACGGGGCGATATGACTAATGTTTGAAGTTCCAAGGCAGGAGCGCATCGACATCTGGCTCTGCTTCCGCCAGCTCTTTCATACACTTGACCATTTAGTCGTAAAGGATAAGGCCGTTGGCTTTTGCAGTTTCAACTATACTGTAAAGCATCGCACTTGCGTCTGCACCATTTGGTGTGTTCGAGAAGAGCCAGTTTTTCCTGCCTATAACTAGCGGTTTTATTGCGCGTTCAGCACGGTTGTTATCTATCGATAAGTGCCCGTCATCAATATAGCGGATGAGCTTCGGCCATTGGCCGAGCGTGTATTTTATCGCTTTACCCAACGGGCTAGACGCTATCACTTGTTGAGTTGTCATCCATTCGGACAACTCATCCAGTATTGGCTTGGCATGCTGTTGACGTTCTGCTTTTCGTGTTTCAACAGACGCACCTTTTAAGCGGGATTCTATTCCATAGAGCTTCTGGATTTTGGCCAACGCTTTATCTGCTTTGCCTGACTTACCTTTACCTTGAAGCTTCTTAGCATCCATGAACTTGCGACGTGCATGCGCTAAGCAGCCAACATTGGTCACTTGGTGAAGACCGTCATAGGCACCAGAGCCATCGGTTTACAGATAACCACTGTAATCCCCTAAGAAGGTAACAGGGCACGCCCTCGCGCGACTGTTTTGATAGTCGTACAAGGTGATATTTTTCACGTTGGGAAGTGAGGCTTCTGGCGAGTCTGCGCCTGAGCAGTAAAGCCACATGTAGCATTGCTTATCTTCCTTGAGGACATTGAGTGGCGTTTCATCCGCCTGAACCACAACTTGCTCAAGTAGGTGTGTTTTCAAGGCCGCATAAAGCGGTGCGAACTTCTCACTGACTTGGATAACCCACCTTGCCATAGTGGTTCGTGACAGCTCGATACCCGACTGGGTAAACAGTGAATCTTGGCGATACAGTGGCATCGCGTATTGGTATTTGCCAAGGATGATACTGGCCAGCAAGCTTTCTGTCGCAAAGCTCTTAGGGATTATGCTCTGCGGCGCTGGTTTTTGAACGATGCGGCTTTTGTCTTCAGTTTGCTCGCACTGACGGCAAGCATATTTAGGACGAACATATTCCAGCACTTTGAGCACGGCAGGTGAGAACTCTAACTTTTCACAGCGGTCTTCACCGATTTTATGCAGGCTATGCTTGCAGCACGCGCATTGCTTTTCATTGTTATCTAAATCGAGTTCGATAACCTCACGAGGCAAGGTTTTTGGAAGTGGCTTACGCTTACCACGTTTCTTCGTTGTGGTGGTCGTCGTGACCTCAACCTCATCTTCCTGAGCGGCTTCACATTCCACTTCGTTGAAGAGGTCACCTTGAGATTCATCGTAAGGCTTTAACGCCTCCGAACGTTTAGCGAACTGGCGGTCGAAGGCAAGCTTGAGTTGTTCAAGTAGCGACTGGCGCTCTTGTTTCCACTCTGTTTTCTCCGACATCAAGGCTTTCACCATCGCTTGTAGCTCGGCAACATCTTGACTTTCTGGGTTGATATTTGGCGTTTTTTTCATGGCATTCATTATACTAAAATCATGCCGCTAACGCTTGGTAGATAAGGTTTTATTATCGTTTAAGTCATTGTGAAATCGTTTATTTGAACGGGTTTGTGGCCGATAATCGTGAAGCCAGAAAGCAACCTATCAAGCTCGAATTGGGTCAGAGTAAACATCTCTTTTTTCTCTGTTGATGGCCACTTGTATTTGGCTTTTTCGAGGCGCTTGTACCAGAGAGCAAAGCCTGTTTTATCCCAGTACAACACTTTGATTTTGTCGCGCTGTTTATTGGTGAATAGGAACAGTGCGCCACTTCCCAAGGGTAAGTCGGTGTCACTTTCGATAATCGCAGCAAGACCATTGATCGACTTTCTAAAGTCGACACTCTCACGATACAGATAAATCTCTGGAGCGCTGAGCATGCGTTTCATGATAGCGCACCGATGAGTTCTGCGAGATAGGCCGCTGGCGTGCCTTGTGGAATACTCAGCTCAACATTATTGACGAGCAGTGTCATGTTAGCCGTTGCTATTTGAGCTTGATACTTGGTTGTTTTTTCGATGACTTCAGCTTTAACGAAGCCTTGAGAAACCTCAAATTTATTGAGTTGCTGACGCTTGGCATAAAACGTCGAAGGGTTGATCTCCTTGAGTTTGCAAAAGGCGAGTGTAGACAAGGAACTAGATTCAGATTGCTCGATGAGCGTTTGCCATTCTTGGTTAGTGCGTCGTTTTCCCATTTCAAATCTCCTTATGGTTGGAGATTTGATCTTATTGTTCGTGATGAGCGATTAGAATGCGGGGTTTATGACGCGCTTACTGATATCGAAAGTAACCGATTCGGTGCTTGAGCAAGTGATTGAATGGCAGTCGCGACCTCTCGACGAAATTTACCCTATTGTCTATCTCGATTGCATCGTGGTTAAGGTGCGTCAAGACAAGCAAGTCATCAACAAAGCGGTCTATCTTGCGTTAGGCGTCAACATGGAAGGCCAAAAAGAACTGCTCGGTATGTGGCTCTCTGAAACGGAAGGTGCCAAGTTCTGGCTTAACGTGCTGACTGAACTTCAAAACCGTGGGGTAAAAGACATCCTTATCGCTTGCGTTGACGGACTAAAAGGCTTTCCTGACGCCATCAACACTGCGTTCCCAGAGACGCAAATACAGCTCTGTATCGTCCACATGGTGCGAAACTCGGTCAAGTACGTCCCTTGGAAAGACTACAAAGCGGTGACGACTGACCTGAAGAAAATCTACCAATCCGCCACAGAAGATGAGGCTTTGCTGGCTCTAGAGCAGTTCTCTGACCGCTGGGATAGTAAGTATCCTCAAATCAGTCGCTCTTGGACGGCGCATTGGGACAACCTCAACACCCTGTTTAACTACCCAGAGGATATTCGCCGAGCCATTTACACAACTAACGCCATCGAATCCCTCAACAGCGTTATTAGAAAAGCGATTAAGAAGCGCAAGCTCTTCCCAACAGATGAATCAGCTAGAAAGGTGATCTACCTGGCTATCCGAGATGCTTCCAAGAAGTGGACGATGCCGATCAGAAACTGGCGACAAGCTCTAAACCGCTTTATGATTATGTTTGAAGACCGACTCACTGAATACATGTAACCCCGACAGTTACACAGAATTATTTACAGGGTCCAATTGTTTGCTTTGGGGATGCAAGGGTACTCTTCACTTATCACGGCAGTAGAACTTGATGGGAAAGTGTACTTTACATGCAAACACTTACTAGATGCACAACGAATCACTACGTTAAATGTCTGGGAGGTTGACGGTGAAAAGGCGCGGTCTGGTGATTATTGAACAAATTCGTCTTCCTCATGAATCCAATGAGCATTAACAATCTTGAACACCTTAAGTTCGTCATCATGTTTCTTTGTCACGTGGTATTCAATCTTTACAGTGTATTGCCCGCAAGTGCTGCTGTCGGTAGACAACAATATAGTTTGATCGATTCCAATAAAGTCTGATCATTTACAATAATGTTTGTCACTTTCCCTCTGTGAGTCCACTTAGCAGAGGCTATGTGTACTGACGATGATAAACACGCTTTTGCCCCTTTCCCACTTAGTGCTTTTACTCATACACATGCTGTTAATGTGCGTTTGCCCTACCAAAACTTATCCATCCCTGTCGTGCTGATCGTTGTGGAACCCTCGTGATGTAATACGGGGTGAAAGTTGAAATTTATAGATCCAATGCTAGCTTCTTGTTTATTCATTTAGTGACGTGAAAACAAAGAATTGCAGTTTTATTTCGGCGATAACGTCGATAAGTGGGTCAATTTTAAACTGGAGTTGACAGTAGTTCTGACTTTAATGTTGATCAGTATAGCTCAAGATAACGGATGACATGGAGTTAAACTCAGAGATAATCAAACAGTCCAATCCTAAATAAATAAGTAACTATGGTTGACTAGAAAGAGTGTGCTAGAAATCATTCATAGATCTGGCCATAAATGCTCGATGGAAACCACCCCAAATGCATAATGGAGGTGGCTCCAAATGCATAATGCGAGCAAATCAAACAACATTTAATTATTTAATAAACAATAGCTTAATCATTAGTTCGCTTCGAAGTTTCATTAAGCTTTCTTTGGTGACTTTTATGAGTAAATACAGTAGTGCTACTAATGCACTAAATACCATCTTCGACGCTAATAAAATTTTGGGTGAATTGTCCCGTGGGTTCATGGGGCGTTTACGTTAGAGCGTCGTTTTGCCATTTAAAATCTCCTTGTGGTTAGAGACTTGATCTTAATATTTGTACTTGGCGATTAGAATATGAGGTTTATGACATGCTTACAAAGTAACTGACTAACTTATGTCCAGAGACTTGATGGCGGGGTATGAAACACGAAAATGCCCCATTATCACTTTCGGTTATAACATTCACGTTCGTAGACAACCGGAATTTACCCAAATCATGCTCATGTACCGACAACAAGACTCATGCAGCAAAAATGATTTTCTATATCGGTAAGGTCGCTTCGGGAAAAAGCGAATTACTCCAACTATTTTAAACATTTGTGCTCCGAGATGTGTTGCTACGTAGTTGGAGCAATTTTTAAACTTCAACTTTTCGCTGTACCTCTTTTAGGTTTTTTACCCTTTTTAAAACTAAGTATCTCATATATAGCATTTTATCTCCGGTGACTTATGTCACGAAACTTGAGTAGCCACTAAAGCTATCCTCTTCTAAACTTTATGCATATGAGAAAAAGAGGTGCTGGAAGGTGAATAAAACAAACGTATTGGTATGGGTAACATTAATTGTTTGGTTATTGATGGTTGCTTGCTTTTTTTATTATATTGAAAAAGAAAGCTTTATACCTGTTATCCATGAATTTCATCTGGAGGACTCAAGTGAATTATAAATACTCACAAAAGTTCAATGTTATGGAAGCTTTAATTGCGCTAGCAATAGGCATAACTCTCAGTTTTTTCTTTTCATTTAAAACTCAAAACTCCCTTCTAGAGGCCACTGAAAGCTCAATCGTTGCTCATTCTGCAAGCCTTGTCCACATGAGAAGCTATATACATTTAACTCAGAGAGAAGATGGTGACCACAAGATAAATAAACTACTTTCTGAAATACAAAAGCTAACCTCTGAGTTAAACACTTTAAAAGAAGCTAGCAACGACATTAACGTTAGATTTCCTCAAATGATTTGGGTAGGAAATCCCCTCCCTTCTGTAGTTGAGGAGTACGTAAAAACTGCGGATAAACAGTTGGTATTGCTTGATAAAATGCTTAAAGCAAAACAACAGATAGTACCAGAGGTTTCATTAATCGAATTAGAGAGGCAGGTGTTTTCAGAAGAGATGGATGAAGCAGCGGAACATGTTCATGAACGTTTGATGGATAACATCTTCTTAACCAGTAAAGCAGCCGTCTATACTTTAATACTATTCATTATTTTAATATTCTCTGCCGTTTTTCTTTATCTCAATCATTACATTATAGAGTTGAAGAAGACCAAGCTAGCATTACAGGTAGCTGTAAATAAGGCAGAGGAAGCCAACTTAGCTAAGTCTATGTTTTTAGCAACAATGAGTCATGAGATAAGAACTCCAATGAATGGTGTTATAGGAATGACACAGTTACTCATATCGGATAATAAAGATCCAAGTATTCAGACGCACTTAGATACGCTATTGGAGTCAGGTGAACACCTAATGGTGGTCATAAACGAAATTCTTGATTTTTCAAATCTAGAACAAGGAAGTTTAGTTTTTGTTCAGGAAGAATTTGAGCTAAGCAAACTATTGGTCCCTATAAAAAATTCTTTTCAACCACAGGCTTCTGAAAAAAAACTTCAGCTTATATTCGACACCAATAGCTTGCCTGAAGATCTAATTTTAGTCGGTGATAAAACTCGTATACGTCAAGTTATTTACAATTTAGTGGGTAATGCCATCAAGTTCACCTCTGATGGACAGGTTAAGGTTGTTTTAAAATATGAAAGTGATAAAAATGAGCTTTGTATTCAGGTATCTGATACCGGAATTGGCATACCATCCCATCGTTTAAAAGGCATTTTTAATGCGTTCGAACAAGCAGATGTTAGAACGATGCACGATTTTGGAGGTACAGGGTTAGGTTTATCCATCGTGAAAAAAATATGCTTATCAATGGGGGGGGATATTACTGTTACAAGTGAGTTAGGTTCAGGAAGCTGCTTTGTGGCAAAGGTGATAAGCCCAAGAGTAACCACCCTCCGAGATCAAAGAACGCTCTCAGGCGAAAAAGACTTTTCCGGTAAGTCAGTCCTTATCGTTGAGGATAACCGTGTTAATCAGCTTGTTGCTCAACGATTGTGTCAAAAGTTAGGGTTTACTACCTATATTGCATCTAATGGTATAGAAGCTGTTAAAAGGGTGCGCGAATGTTCTTTTGACGTAATCTTGATGGATCATCAAATGCCACAAATGGGGGGCATAGAAGCGACAAAATTAATACGAAATGAGCATGCTTTTCAGGGTATTATTCTTGGATGTACCGCTGATGTTACCAAAGATACAGCCATAGCATTCGTGGACGCTGGTGCCAATGGAGTAATAACAAAGCCCTTACAATTAGACTCTTTAGGGGAGTTAATAGCACGCAGCGTAACGCTGGCTTGTAATGCGAGTCGTGATCATCATGTCGTGTTGGAATAGATGTCAGTCCGACTCATATTGAATCAAAGAGTTGATTCTTTGAGTAAAAGAGATAGCCTCAATGCTAGAATGCGCTATTTTTTACGTCGTCTGTAGAGGGGAAATATCGGAACTGTTGTCTGAAGGGGGGATGCAGCTTAAATAGAATAAGGCAAAACATAGAACCTTGCCTATTAGTATTTATTCATTACTGATTTTCACATGTAGTGTGGGCTTGGCTGGTTCAGAATACATAAAGTAATGAATTGAGGGTTATTTAGACCATCGACCCTAAATGATTTCTGTCCAAAAGCTTCTTAGGAATCGATCAATCTTTATCGATCAATCTTTATTGTCACTCTATGTACTCTAAGAGTCGAAATGAAGTGACAATATGATCAGACTTTGCTTCTCAATCTGTTCTTTTTGGTATGTCAAATCGCCATATTTACGATCATACTTTTTTATCCGATGACAAGAAATGCGTCAAGTTCAGGACTCTTTCCCCGCCTAGTGTTCCACGTTAATTTGACTGCTAAAGAGGAATCTGAAGGTAGTTCAATACGCTATGTTGATTAAGTTTGAAAGCAAAGAGGTGCTACCAATGAGGATACTCAAAAAGGATTTTGTAGACGAAAACACCGAGTCATACTGCTCTAAGGGACATCGCTTGTCTTCGGGTACCGCGTATTATATGCAAGACGAAACCGGCGATATTCATTATGGCGGTACCCATTGTGCCAAAACTCTAGGTGTAAATGACATCAAAAGCGTCCCTGATCTAACAAAGTCGCTGGTTGCACTTGGAAAGAACGGACAGTCAGGTGGAAGTGGAGGAGGGAGTACAGGTGAAACCAACAGTAGCCAGATACCTGCAGCGATTGGGTATTTGCTGCTAAGAGAGGAGCTCCTCTCTGATTTTCGCTATAACGGCCGATCTCTTTCCTATCAAGTTCTCAATAGGTTCTATCAAGACTATATTCGAACTGGCACTATTTCAGAAAGTGACGCCGCCTACATCATGAACATTGAAGCAAAAGTGTTCAGCCCAAAACTATCCCTCGCTAATCTCGCGACTTGCCACGCTTACGCTTTTATTCTCGATAGAACATTTGCTCACTTGGAAGCACAAGATAAACGGGGGGATGGAGTTTATCTCTTCTTTAAAACAGTATCTTTCCACACACTGCACACTTCAACCCGCACAAGTTGAAGGTCTGAAAAACTGGATCCAATATCTGCCCGAAGATCTCCGTAAAGCAAAACTCAGAGGGTTTAGAACATAAGGCTGGTGGCTTGTTTAAAAAGCAGGGAGTAATGGACTTTGTTAACCGTGGCTACCGGTAGACTCAGTAGCACATAAGTTGGAGATTTCATTATGACAACGTTTGAAGTAGCAAGCTATATGCTAAAACAAGGCAAACCCTACACTGCTGCGTTGCTGGCGCGTGAACTATCCGTCAGTTTGGCTGTGGCCTCAGGAAAGCTTTACAACATTAAGACGACGCATCGATATTCGACTAAGTTAAGTCAGCAATCACCCATTACGGTCGAAGTTACTGACATTGATGGAATGCAGAAGAAAGAGTGTTTGTGGCGGTCAATACTGCAAAGCTAGCTTCAGCTTAGTATTCTACGTGAGACTGGATAAGTTGAGTCTCACGTTCAAACGCTGACGTCTTTGGGTGTATAGAGCTATTAACATCAGCAAAGGTATCGGCTACGCATCACTTCGAGCACGACATAGGCTGTAGTAACGGCGCTTGCCGCGCTTACGTCTAATCGGACTCTTAGGCGCTGAGCTCTTCTGATTGTGCATGCAAAACTCAAGTTCTCTAAGTGCTTGGCTGATCGGGCAATAGGACATTGGCGATACTCGACATCTGTAAATACTACAAGTGTGTAACGCCGTTGGCTCTAAAAGCCGATTAAGGAGACAGAATTAAGTGATTTTCCCGACTATCGATTGATACATATCGGCAATACTAATGTAAGTCGTGCCAACATGCTGACTTACGCAGGCGTAGCAAAACGCCTTTTTAGCTCTTTCGCCAGGCCTTTGGCCACAGCACAGGCACATCTGTGTATCACTCGGCGGTAATGAGTTGACTGTTTCTTTGGCTGGTGGCTCAAATCGCTCGGGCTCGTTGAATGGCCTAACGACAGGAACGGGCTCTGCGATTACCTCTTCCTTAACGACTGGCTTTAAGACTGTAGCCCAGCTATCAAAGTTCTTTCCGAGTACATCCCGAAATTGAGCCCCGCTTGTAATTGCTTTCAAACACAGTGAGTGGGCTATGGCGCTTGAGTCTAACTCAAAAACGTAGTCATAGTCGTAGTAGTGTTCCAGTTTACTATTGATTCTTCCGGGGAACGGTAGGTGGAATGCAACGCTTTCTTGATTGCTTAGTCTAGCGATAGCGTCAACTGGCGGAGTGCCGGTCTCTTGCTCCCAGGAGTTCACAAATTGAAAGTCACCTTCAATCTTCAACATGCCGAAGTTTGGTAGCTCTTGTCTTAATAGCAGCGCAATGGCGGTTGCAGGGGAATAGTTGCACTTCTTGGTGGTCAATCTGCTGTCTTTTGTCTGATGCGCAAAATGCTTCTCGCGCTGTTCCCCTTTGCGTGCGGTGACAGGGGTATCACACCCGAGGCATGTACACTGGCAATTGTCTCCTCGGATCGCATCAGCGATATTTATGATTTTACCACTTTCATGGCGAGCGAACGGCATTAGTACGAGATCAGACAAGAATAATCCACCTAAATACAGCATGTTAGGTGGAAACTATAGCAAAATGCGTTAGTCATTACATTGGGTTTGTTACTTTTACTCTTCATTTCATTTGGCAGCGGTTATGTGCACCGACAGCGAACACATCTTTACCATAGACATGCCTGTAAAGGACAAGAATAAAGTCCAATTCTTGCATTGTAATTTGTGACTAACGTTGTAAAGACAATGGTGTTTTTAGATGTAAGGTTCTGTTTAGTTACGATAGTATAATAGCAATCAGTTGCATATAATACATGGAGGTATTAAAGCTACATGAAACGTCTATTGGTCTCTAGTGCGGTCGCACTATCATGTTTCGCAGTTCAAGCCACTGAACTTGAGATTTCACTGTATTATTCTGATGCGTTCTACAACGATACAGGTGTACTTCTTTCTAGCGATATCGTGGGCTTTTATCGTTCAATTGATGCAGCTAACGCATTGTTTGATGAAGCAGGAGTAAACTTGACGTTTGTACCTGCAAAAATTAGCGGCGAAGATGTATCAGTGTTCCCAAATGGTCAAACGACGCGTCAAACTCGTGGGCTTCTTGGTTACGGGACAATGGAAGCGGTGTCGGATACGGCTAGTCACTTTGCGGTTGGGCTAGGCTATAGTCAAGGTGGTGATTCTCGGTGTTGCTGTTCCGTATTATGACTACGGTTATGCTACTCCTTCAATTAACACTAAAAAAAGTGCAGTAGCTTCTGGTGTTATGTCTCGTACAGACTCACGTTACCCGTACATTCTCGCTCACGAAGTACTCCATTCCTTTGGTGCGCGTCATGATGAATCTGGAGCTCAATCTTTCGACTCACTTGGTAATGGCGAGGATTATGGTCATGGTGACATCTGTGACGATGGCGCGTATTCATTAATGCACGAACTGGTGTCTACTGGAGCAAGTGCTCCTCTTGTTGCCGGTCAAGGAGGATGTAACTCCGGTCATGGTGATGTGGTGCGCTTTATCAATACTTACGCACCATTGGTAGCAAACGACGCCTTACCTTTGAATATGAACACGTTAAAGTTGGTTGCGATTGAGGATACCGCAGAGTCGGAGTTTGAGTTTACGGTAACTCGCTCTATTAACACGACCCGACCATCTACGGCTGAACTTCATATTTCAGGTAGTGGTGCAACGATTACCAACGAGATTATCCCTGTTGAAATCGAGTTCTTGGCGAATGAACTCAGCAAGACAGTTCTCGTACCCTTCACCTCTATTCACCCGCTATTTGAAGATGCCAAACTTATCGATAGCCAGGTGTATGCTGTTGTAATTTCTGATGATGAGGTTATGAAGGAGTTGTTAGATGTCACAGCGCTCAATACTGCATGGACGGATACACCAGACCCGATCGACCCAGATGATGGTGGCGGTGACGTGACCTCAACTGGAGGAGGAGGTGGTGGTGGTTCAATGTCCTGGTTTGGGCTTATTGCTTTGCTAATGTTGCGTAAACTCAGAAGAGTCTGAGTATGGAGAACGAAGGAGGTGAAACTCTTTCGTTCATAGTAAGCGCGCCGTGATCCGAAATGTGGCAAAATCAAACCTCGGAGTTACCAAGCGCTACGGATATTCATGAGGTCTAAAGACATGCAAAACACCTACTCGCCGGAACACAGTGACATTCAGACACTCGCATTGGAATTATTTGGTACTCAGTTGTTGGCTGAAGAATGGTTCAATACGCCCATACCTGCATTATCTGGAAAAAAGCCGTGTGATTTAGTCAATGATGTCAATGGCAGAGCAGAGCTCAGACAGATACTAAATAAACTAAAACACGGGGACTTCAACTAGAAAACTAGTCGCCTCTTACCAGCCTTACTCGTTGTAAAAGCAGTCCATGCGCGGCTGTAACTACTAAGGAGCAATGACGAAAAGGGCCAGTGATAGGGCATGTCCTGAGTGAATATTGTGCATTCGTCGCTATCGACTTAAGTAATACTTGAACGCCACACCTAAGTACGTATTATTCCCCATTTTCTTTCTTTCCAGTCGCTTCTCACTTCTAGCGCACAGTTCATGTCAACTAAGTCTAATCTCACGATGAACTTTCCATTGAGCAATGACTTATGATGCAAATAGAAACAAACCCGTTTTATCTAGAACATTCGGCAGCTGCGCGAGTTCTTACACTGTCAAATCTTAAGAAGCAGAAAGATTTTGGCAGTTAGAAAAAATTAGATTCGAGTCTGAAGTAAAAACGTACAAGTATTGCCTTCATTTTGAATATATAAGCTCCAAAGAGCACTTATTAGACTCATACCCATCTGCATTCGAAGGTCGAGGGAAGGTGTTAATTGTCCTACTGGTTAAGTTGGACGGGGGGACTACTGGAAAAGTCAGGATAAAACAAACGGCGAAAAGGTATTCAGAAACAGACTTAGTGAAAGCTAGTTCGGACAACGTTGAACTGTGGCCAGTGAAGACATACGCCTTTCCCAAAGAGCTTTACGCTGAGTTTTTCCGTTCCTTGTTGTCAACTATTCAAAAGCCTATGTTTGTCGAAAGCCACCCAACGGGCAATCGGTCACGATTCATTAGTGGATGTGATATCGACTCAATATTGGCGTTCATCGATTCAAAGATAGAATATTTCCTGTTGAAGCAACACTACTTACGTGAGCTCAAAAAAGAAGAAAGCAAGCGCCTGCTGCTTGAGAAAAAAAATGAGAAGTTAACCGACACAGTAAGTGCTTTGGAAGAATCAAATCGATATTTACATGCGATATTGGTTGAAACAGGTATAAAAGAGAATCAGAAAAACGTGAATGATTTTCAGAAACTGTTGGATCTCTATAATGGTCTTCACATTACGCGGGAGCAATATCTAGCCGACAAAGCATAGCTGATTACACCTTTGGAATCGATTGGCGCCCTGTATTAGAAATACGTTATATAGTGAGGGCGTGCGCTCTAATGCCGTTCACTTAAGGTGAGCGGCATTGTTTTTTCTAGGATATCGGCTTGGTTTTTTCTTCACTACTCTAGGGAAGGATCTTTCCCGTCTTGGCTCTAATATTAAACTCTCGCTTATTGAGTAAAAGTTCTGGAGTTGCCTAGGTATTGCTCCTGGTGACGAATATGGAAGGCCGACTAGTAAGCGCATAATATGGGCTAATGCACCGTTGAAGCTTAGTTGGTATGGCAGGTAATCTCCATTCAACGTGTGACACATTTGAACCATTTGATACCTGACCAAGTTATACGTTAGCAAGATTCCCCATAGCTCTTGCTTCACTAATTCTGGAAGTCGACTTCTTAGTGTAAGGCGGTTGCCAAGCATATATTGTTTTTGTTCTCTGTATCCGAGCTCAATTTCCCAGCGGTATCCATAAAGACCAACTATGTCTGATTTTGGGTAAAGCATCGGGTCGGTCATTGAGGTAAGAACATCATATGACTTGCCATTCTTGACCCTCGTGATTAGACGGACAACAACTTCATGTTCTAGCGTTGGCCATTTCTTGCGAGCTTGCGGGTTACTCTTCAGTTTAATGAGTTTATCTTGTCGACCAAGGGACTGAACGACTTCATAATTTAATCCCTTTTTCATTGGGATAAGCCAATGTCGATTTACACCTTTAGCGCTCCACTCCTGAAGTAACCCAAGAGAGTAAAAGCCTTTATCGAAAAGGGTTAGACTGTTGTCGGGAGTCGTTTCTATTAGTTGCTCGGCCAGCGTCATTTCATTCACGGTATAGCAGTCGAAAGCGCTGCCTGTGATTAGATGACTGCTTAGTTCCATCTGGCACACCATACGTAGCTGAGGGTACTGTGTTTCTTTACCATCACGATTGGTAGGCTTTGCAAAAGCCTCGGCATTATCATTAGTATCCTCTGTTCGCCACAAAACTCCATCAACACCAAGCAGTGTGAGTCCGTTCCAGTTGGGTAGTCTTGCATGCTCAAACCAATGTCTTTGCGTACACTTAAATAGGGCTTTAGTCGCTGCTTCGCCGAGATTTTTTCTACGCTGTGTTAATGCACTCGGGGCAACAAACGGCTTACCTGAGCGGTCGACAATATCGAGCATATTGATGATATCGGCCATAGATTTGTCGTTATAAATAGCCATCCCGACCAACAGCCATGCCATCGATTCCAAAGTCAGTTTTCGCTTTCTAAGAGTGACTGTATCTGTCAGCTCATAGGCATCTTTGATGAGCTCAATCGGTAGGAGGTCTGCGAGAGTTTCGACTTGATTAGGTTTGTAGCTATTTATGATATCGAGGGCTTGAGAAACGTGCATAAAAAAATCCGATAAACAGGGTCTATCGGATTTTTACACACTGGGGGGATCATTCAATTGATCTGCCGATTAATGTTTAACTGATCGGCATTAGGGCGTGCGCTCTCACTATACTCTCGAAACCACCACGACTACTCCTCGAAGCTTGGTTTCTCCACACTAATAGGAACAACGCTAGCTCTTGTCACATTCGTGCCATTTCCTAACGTTACTAAGCTTCGGTCAAGCACCGATACTTGGCTATTTTGGCTCTCTGAACAGCTTCTATTACTCCCTAGATGGATGTCGAACTGTGTGTTGCTGCGGTCTAGGGTGATGGACACACCTGGGTGTGTGGTGGTGCCTCGTGGAGGGCGAAGAAGCCTTGTTAATGCGATCTTCGACAGCGTATTTCCATTGTCTAAGAACTCAATACCAGGCAAGTGGCTATCGACGCTGCCCCAGAGCATTGAAGCCGCATCGTTTGGTAGAGCGAAAGCGAGCGAAGACGGGTCAAGTTCGCCGCTTACAATCTGAATGCTAGGATCTCCAGTTGCATGCCACGCGATAATACAGCCCAATCTGCTTTGGCCATCAAGCACAACTCCATCAATCGCACATTCAATTGTCAGTGGGCACGAAGAAGATAACAGGTCGTAATCACTTTCATAAACAACGTCGTGCTGTGGATCTGACGCCCAGTGACGAGCGTAAATCGTCTGCTCATCTATGGGTAAGTTCCACTGATTATCGTCGAATAGCGCGATGCTAAACGAAGAAAATGAGAACTGCGCGTGATTGTAGACCGTAACGTTAATGTCGATTTTTTCTAGGCTCATCTTCAATATCACCTATTTGATTCTGAAACACATTGGTTTATCTAACAGTTTGAACTTAAGAGCCTAATCATCCATCCAGCGAAGTGGCATGCGTGAATACAAGCCATTTAGGGTGTTTAGGGCTAGTGTGAATGAGAGTTTCTTATTGGGCATGTTTTCGAGATCATCAATAAGACCCCGTACTTGTTTCTGTATGGTATAGAGACAAAAGATGGCGTAAATCAGCAATATTGAGAGTATAAAAATAGCAACGTACATAGGTTTTCCTTAAGCTTTTTTCAAAGACACGTAGATAACACTAGAGATGATCATCAGTGCGCCAAGTGCTTGCAGCGCAGTTAATTGCTCTCCTAACCAGAGCATTGCGAACAGTGCGCCAAATAGCGGCTCACTCCCCATGAGTAAAGAAACGCGAGTAGGTGATAAGCGACGAACGGCGTAGTTTTGAACAAAGAATGCGAACAGGGTGCAAAACGCAACCAAGTAGAGGGTCATCAACCAAAATGATAGTGAGGTTGGGATTGATATGGCGTCCATTGGCAGAAACAATCCGCATGCAATGATGGCGACGACCGCGACCGTCGCCGATTGAAGGGCTGTCAAAGAGACCGTTGAAATAACGTGCCCTTCTGTCAGGCGTTTTGTCGTAGTGACCATCAAACCGCGGAGACAAGCCGCACCGAGGATCCAATAGTCACCAGAGTTAAATGTAAAGCTTGTGAGATCTGGTTGACTGAGGAGATAGACACCGATAATGCACAAGACAACGAGCGATTTGTAGGTCATGCTCACCTCGTGCTTGTTCACCAGTCTCTCTGCAAACGCTGTAAAAATCACTGAAAGGCTAATTAAGAACGCAGCGTTCGACGCCGTGGTTTTTGAAACACCAATTACTTCACAGAAAAAAATGGCTGAGAGGATAGCGCCTGTCGGTATCGCAGTTATCCAGTCTTTATTTCGTCCTAGCTTAAAATCTCTAATGACTACAGGCAGCAGTGCTATAAATGTCAGACTGAAGCGAATCGCAATAAACATAAGAACAGAGGTAAACACCAGGGCGGACTTCGTCATTCCGTAACTGGTACCCCAAAAAATGGCGACCAGTAACAAAAGCCCTTCAGTAACTGGCCACCGGTGCTTTTCATTGTTCACAATTGACAATATATGCATTTTATTTGTCCTCGATCTTGGTAAAGGCGATCACCAATACATCGCGATAAGCATCGAACTCCACATTTTCACGCGTTATTTCACTGACCTGATGCATAGACTGCGCGTCATTTGCGATGATGATGTCCCATGCGTCGGTCATCGTGATCTCCTCAAGTTTCTTACATTGATTATCGGTAATCGTTGTCGTGCCGCCTCGAATGTTGTGTCTAGCAATGAGAAGAGATGAAATAAAAGTGACGCCGTCACGATGCAGTCCTTCAGGGGTCGGTTGTCCAGCCTCATCATTTGCTAGGATTCGGTAAGGGTGAAGCTTGATGTTCCAGTCGTTAGCTTCACCGAGAATATCGTCGAAGCAATAAGCGAGGAAAACAAGCAGACGTTCTAGGCATGGTGAGGTGAGAAAGTCATCAGTCATCGGCTCGAAATAGCGTAATGTGCCACCATTGAGTGAATTGACGGACATAGATTGTTGATAGGGTTCGTGGGGAAGTAGGACTAACTCATTTGAGTGTCTGAGCTTAATCAGTTGACTGTAACGACGATAACGGTATCGACCCCCATCGTTCATATACTTATCGATTTTGAGCTGGTGCCAGTGAGATGCAAACTCAGCTATATCTTGGTCATCAATAAACAGCGCTTCACGTAACATTTGACCTTTCTCGTAAGCGTATGTGTTAGAGCCTAGCTCGTTTGTGATGCGTGTACTGTGGGGAGCAATTAACGTATTCATGACTCACTCCTTACGCTACGTTCGAATCGAGATCGAAACCGGCACGAGCTTTCACTGTTCGTAGACTGCGCTCTTTGGTCACGAGCTTTTCCCACTCGTCTCTGTTTTTTAAGTAACGAGCGTTCTCTGCGTAAATCGCACTTGGTAGCGCTGCGCCTCGGGTTAATGTGAAGGTCACATCGCCAGTGATACTCTCAGAAAGCGTGGAAATATACTGATAGCTCATCTGTTGAGCCAAACTGTTCCAACGTCCTTCTACAGCTTCCATAGTCCAGGCGTCATCATGGACTCGTTTGGCACGCAAAATATCAGTAGGTAGCGTAGCGACGGACAGCAATTTAAACGCAGACATCAATAATGTGGCCGCTGGTGCTTCTCTAATTTCTAGTACCTTCTCGTCTTCTTCCAAATGGTCAAAACCAACATATCGTCCTATCTCATAACCGCCAATGTGTCGATTTAGATAACTGATTAGCTGACTCAGTTGAATTGCGCGACCATTTAATTCAACAGGGTGGCCTTTATGAAAACCAATTTTGATGGTGTGGTTTTCCAAATGATGCTCTGGCTCCCATACTGCCCAAGAAAAGTGACTATTTGGATCAGCGAAATCTTCGGGATTATCCATAACGCCGGACTCGAACTCACGGCACCATAGGTTAGAATCTGAACTGACTTCTCTGCCTTTAAAATGCATGAGACCTTGTTCAGCTAAGTGATCCGTTTTTTCTTCTCTTGATATCGCTGAATACTCGTATGGAGAACCGTAATAGCCGTCAAAGCCTAACGTTTCAATAGCACCGTTGAGTCGACGGAGACTATTTTGAGATTGAGTAGCGGTATGAACAATGGCGTCGCAGCCGAGTTTCTTTGCGGTGTTGACTGCGTGTTGGGCAATGATAGGGCGACTAAGTGATGAACTCACTGGGTAGTCACCTAGATAATAAGCTTGAGATTGAATAGCGGGCAAAACGCCGTACTCAATAAAATCTTGTTTTGCGTCCACAATAGCTAATTCAACATCAAAGTGGTCGCAGACTATTTGTAAGCGTTGTCGGTCATATGTCTCGCCAACGTCAACCACTAAAGCAGTGACTTTAGCTTTACTTTCAGATAGGAGAGACAATAAATACGCACTGTCTAGACCACCACTAAAGAGGGTGAGAATATGTTTACATTGCGTAGACATTAATAATAAATCTTCAATACTTCTCAATTTCTTCATAACGCATTTCCTTTGCTGATGACTTTAAAGAAGGCCATATAAGTATTAATATTGATTCAAAGGAAATAAATAGCTCCAAACGCAAAGGATAATTGCTCTGTGGACAAAAGTAAGTTGATCGGACTATTGCATGAGATGGCAGTTTTCGTAGAAGTCATCGAACAAGGTGGTTTTGCAAAGGCGGCAAAAGTGCTGGGTTGTGCGCCGTCTTCAGTAAGTCGAACTATTCATAGACTTGAAGCTTCGCTGAATGAAAAACTCATAGAGCGTAGCACTAGACATATGGCTTTGACCCCAGTAGGCAAAAAAGTCCATATGCATTGCCTTGAAATGTTGGGTTCTGCTAAGAACGCAGTATTTGCTGCACAATCTGAACAAGAGGATATATGCGGTTCGTTAAGAGTCGCGGCTCCAAAAGCGTTATCACGACAAGTTTTAATGCCAATAGTTTTGGACTTTGCAGAGGCTTATCCAAATGTCGATTTACATTTTAAAGTAGCAGATCACTTTATCGATCCTATGAGTGATGAAGTTGATGTATTAATTCAAATCACAAATTCACCCAAAGAGAATCTTGTTGCTACTAGCCTTGGGCAATGCAGATTAATTCTTTGTGCAAGCCCTGCATATGTAGAACGTATTGGTATGCCATCTCATCCAGATAAGCTTTCAGAACACAACTGTTTGTGCCTAGGAGAGAACCCAAGAGATAAAATCTGGTCATTCTCGTCGAACAGACACTCAACGACAGTGGACGTTAAAGGCAGTTTTGCGGTAAATCATAGTGAAATTCGTCGAGAAGCGGTGCTTCGTGGGCTCGGGGTGTCAGTCTTTCCGGAGTTTTCAGTTCAGTCGTATATTGATAATGGTACCCTTGTACCGCTCCTCGCTGATTGGCATGTGAGTGGTAACTACCAGGGCAAAATTATCGCTCAATATGTGCAATCAAAGTACATTCCTCGACAGCTTCGTGCGTTTGTAGACTATGTAAAAAGTGGTCTTGATAACAACAGGCACTTGAAACTTGAACCTATCAAAGCTTTCTCAATGATGGATTAATAAGTCCAGCGCGGGCTGGTGGCTTTTGTATTAGTGAAGGGACGACAATGAAAGCATACTTTCAATATTTACTACTGGCATTGAGCGGCGCTTCGTTTAGCTCTCACTCTGAGAATGTGGCCGAGGACTTATGGCGAGGGCTGGTTGTCGCACCAGAAAATCGCTGCTCCGACTATAACAAGAAAAAACAATATCCTTATCGAGCATCTTTGGAAACGGACATCATTGGTGAGATGGACGGTAAGATCTATGGCCCGTATAGCGGTAGCTATTTCTCTTCAGCGAAGAATACCGATATCGAACACATAGTTGCGGCTGCAGAGGGGCATGATAGCGGACTTTGCGATGCGTCTACTCAAACAAGGAAAGACTTCGCGTCTGATCTATTGAACCTGACTTTGGCGTCCGCTAAAGTCAATCAATGCTGGTATGCGAACAGAGTAGTTATGATTAAGCGTAAATATTCTCTGACTGTCGACGATGCAGAAAAGCAGGCATTAGAGTCGATACTATCGAATTGCAGTAGTGTTGAAATGGTATTCTATCCACCAAATACAGATGTGAGTGTTAAGGTCGTACAGTTAGACCCTCTTGCTCTGTACGATGAAAATGAGAATGGCAAAATTTCGTGTGCCGAAGCTCGCCTCCATGGTATCGCTCCTGTCCTTCGGGCGCACGCTGCATACAAGTTCATGAACGACGCGAATGATGATGGTGTTGTGTGTAATTAACCTGCTTTCGAGCTGTTGCAATTGACGATTAAGAGCATGGCGTCTGTCGGTACTATGAGGCTTTTATTTTATGCGGATGTTCGAATCGACCATCGATAATCGCTTCTAGCCGGCTTAGCTTTTTAGACTTTACGATGTCGAAATGCTCAGCACCAACTATATTCTTCATTTCATCGACTCTGACTGTAACGATAGCGACGGCACTCAGCACAGCATCATGATTCTCTTCTTGTTCGATATAGTAACTTACTGCTTCTGCAATAAATACAGCGCACGCTTGGGAAGTCAGCACAGCACAATGTGGTACGGTTAAGTTTTTAAAGACGGGGGGCGTTTGCTTGATTTCGTTGTTTATTCGACAGGTTTCAAATAGTAGCTGCATTTGCTCCATCACGATGGAAACGTCAGCAAGCTCAGAAATAAATGCGTCTAAGGTCGACTTCTGCTGTATGTAATGCCGAGTGGTTTCTGCTATTAGTTCTCCGCATTCGCCCGTGGCTATGAGTACTTGTGACGTTTCGCCCCATTTATCCAGCGCTTTTTGATAGATTGATGTCATACCTTTCCCCAACGTAGAAATCGCGTTCAAGACAAGTTCTACTTATTAATGGCTCTCGAAAGGAGTGTGCGTCAAGTGAAATAGAATTAGTGGTTCAAAAATGAAAACGTTTTTTGGGCAGCTTAATTGTACCAAATAAGGATTTTAGCCCGATTTGCATGCAATTTAGCACAAGCGATTTAATCAATAATTTACTCAGTTTTCTGTGAGAAACTAATAATCAATGAACAATCAATAGATTAGAAAAAGTGTTGTCTCTTTTTTAGTGATCACAAAAATTAGGGTGCTTAATAGAATTTGAAAGGGAGGAACTTATCGATACTCGTTACGACTTCAACACACAACTAAAGGAATGTCGTATGCTAGGTCAACTAAACTCCACTTTTAAATCTAACCTTTCTCAGTTGCGCTACGCTCTTGCCTTCGCATTACTTTGTGCCAGTTCACTTGTTATGGCTGGTTCAGGTGGTGATGCCTTCCAAGGCGTAATGGACGACTTAATTTCATTCGCCGATGGTATTCCTGGCCAAATCGTAGCATTTCTTACGGTCGCCGGTGTGCTTATTTTCTCCATTGTACGTCCAAACCTTGTTGGTTTAGGGGCGAGTATCATCGTCATGGTCGTACTTGCACAGTTGAACACAATCATCACAACTATGCTTTCCGCAGGTTTGCCAGTTTAATTACAATTCAATTACCCAACCAACTAGGCTCCGAAAGGAGCCTTTTTTATGCTGCGACGAAAATAAAATACAACATCGAATAAAAAAGAAAGAAACGGACTTTTTTAACCGCTACATCGATTAGACTACGCGCGCATAATCAAAATGAGTGACTATATGAAAACTAACGACTCAAGTATTGCCATACAACCTGTTGCTTTGTATCCAGGGAGCGATGGCTCTTACGTCAATACGCTGCTTTTAAATGGAGTAAATTAGCGAAGATACCTCGGTTCTCTTCGCTAATGCGAAGAGATGGCAACCTAGGTTCGCACTCCCTTGCTCTATCCATTTCACTTTCGATTTTGGCGTACAGCCTGCTTGTTTGAGCAGGCTTTTTTATTGCCAGCTGCCAACGAACTGGCATCAACAAATGAATGGTTAACTTTTTTAACCTGCACCAGATGGGTCGCTTAATTGCGAAATCATCCAACGTCATTGTCTTTACTGGAAGCTAAGCGAAGTTATAGAGGCGTTTACTCATGAGTAAAATAGACGTAGACAAAGATGCGAAGCCCGCTCTACCAGAAACACACACCTATATTCCGACAGGTATCAACCAAAAATGGTCATTGATGTCGATTGAATCCGACACGCTTGGCATCATTCTCGGCGCTATCGCGATTGGTAACTACACACGAGACGTTCTCCCTTTCATGGTTGCTGGGATATTCATTGCAGCTGGGTATGCCTACATCAAAGGCAAGTATCCGAGAGGTCGACTTAAACACCTTCTTTGGTGGTACGGCTTAATAAACACCAAACAAACTCGCTCAAAACCCAATCCATACAATCGCCGTTTCTACAAGTAGGGACTTGAACATGAATTTATTCAAGCGCAAAGAAAATAATGAAACAGAATCTCTGTCACCTGGACAAGGAACTTGGACGGCCGCTATCAATCAAGCGAAGAAGTTGACCACAATGCTTATGATCAGTGTTCTCGCCAACTTGGTATTGGTCTTCTCAATTGTTTCTAAGCAGCCAGTGATGACGGTGACCCCTCCAAACTTTGCAGAGGCATTCACTCTAGTTGGTGAGAAAGCAGATGAGGCTTGGAAGCGAATGTGGGCGGTCGCTATTGCTGAACTGCTTGGTAACGCGAATGAGCGCTCTCTCGATACGGTACTTGATGCTTTTAAACCAATGCTTCGTGGTGATGACTATGAAGTGATGGCGTCTCAACTTGAAGCACACGTCAAAGCTCTGTCGATTCGTAATCAATACCAAGAGTTCGACGTTGTCGATTCTTTCTACGATGAGAAGTATGACAGGGTCATCATATACGGTCAGCGAAGTATTAAGAGCAAACGTGTTTCAGACGATGAGAGGCTGAACAGTCGCCCCATCAGATGGACATATGAGATCAGCATTCAAAACGCGTTTGGTACGCCGAAACTGATGCACATCAGCCAATACGAAGGTGCTCCGAAAATCGATAGAGCCCGCTTTTCAAGGGAGTCCACACAATGAAAAATCTAACAATGGCAATTGCTTTTCTACTAGTTGGAATAGGGATAACGCCAACCTATGCGCAGGTGGCGAACATCGTTCCAGTGGACAACAACAAGCAAGAATTGACAGAAGAACAGGTAGAGTCCGTCATGTCGCAAGTTGTTGACCAGCTACCTGTTGAAAAAAAGCAAAAGCTCATCAATTTAACGAAAGAAAGCCAAAAAGATGATTTTGGACGCTCTGTCAGCACCGTAGGCGCAGAAAAAGCGGTGTCACTAACCCCTCAAAACTCTCGGCCAACTGACAATGTAGAGCCTATAAACAACGAAGCACCGCCTAGGCCACTGTCGTCTATGGAACGACTGCAGGCAAACATGATGAAGAAATATAAAGGTGTACAGCGGTATAAAGTCAATGCTGGTGACAACATAACGCTACCTGCTGCAAAGTACATTCTTAATAGGATTAAAGTCAATTTCTCCGAGATAACAGTGCGCTCTAGCGATCCAAATGTAGTGCTTAAAGTTGAAGGTTCACATGTCTATTTCTCTACTGAGTCAGATGCACCATTTGGACTCATTATGTTTGAAAAAGGGGTGCCAGATACACAAATCAATGTATCAATCGTGCCGCTTAATGTGATGCCGGCCATGGTGGATATAAAAGTTCGTTTTAATTCGACCATGAAGTCTCAAATAGCCAAGGTTAAACGAGAGCGACAACATGACATTCAAGAGCAAGAAGCACGGATCAGAGATATGGAGTCAGAGCTCCTGCTACAGTCAGATCCGGACTTCCAAAGCAATGATTACGAAACTTCCATCGACTTGCTCGTTGCACAAGTAGCAGGTAATGGGAGACCCAATGGGTTCGACTTAAGTGAAAACATTCCAGACTCTGCTCGATACCCTTGCAGGTTTGACGCCTATGCGGTCACTAAGCAACGACTTATTTCTTCGAGGCGCATTGTCGATGTGGTGCTGGTAGAGAATAAAAATCGATACAACGTTGTTCTTGAAGAGAGCCAGTGTTGGATAGATGACGATGTAATTTCTACAGGGATCCTAAATCGAACAACTTTAGCTCCTGGCGAGAAGACAGAAGTATACGTTGTACGAGACCGCTTGCATGAGACTCGAATGAAATCGAGAAGGCTGCGTCCTTCATTATTGGACTGAGGGTAGAGCAATGGATATTAAACAATATTGGGAAAACAGTACCGTACGTTTCGGTGTTGTATTCGGTGTAATAGCAGTTGTAGCTTTGCTTGTTAGTCTATTTATTCGACCAGAAAAAATAGCGGATCAAATTGAAGCAAAGAAAAAAATTACACCCATTTACGCGCCAAATAACACAGGTGACTTGCTTGAGCGCCAAGAAATGGCGCAAGTTCAAGATGAGCTAACACGTATTGCGCTGGAAGATCAGCGCTCAAAAATCAACAATAACAGCTACGAGTACGATGCACTATACAGTCAGTTGGAACGTATGGGGAAAAAAGTCGATAAGTTAGACAATGAGTTGACGCTTTGGAAAACGGGTCAGAAAACACTTGAGCGAACCCCTTACCAACGAACTCAGGTTCCCAATAGCCGCCAAGTAACAGTGGATGCAAATGGGAATAGGGCAACCGTTGAGCCAAGCTCGGTACCAAGGCCTTCGTCAAGCACTAATCAACTTAACCAAAGTCTTCCGAATAGAGTCTCCGGTATACGAAGTGTCGATGAGGCGAACGATACGATTTTACTTCAAAACGGACAGGTAAAAACCCTTGTTAAAGCAAACGAAATTATGACGCCTGAGAAAGCAGAATCCGAAGCTGAGCTACAAGCCTGGCGTGATAAGAAAGAAGCCGAGCTTTCAGAAGCACTCGCCAAACTAGAAGCTACACCTGAGAAAGTATCTTATAAGGTGCAACTGCCTACCACCAGCTTGATTACCGGTGTGCTGTTATCTGGTATGGAGGCACCAACATCGGTAGGCTCAAAGCGCGAACCGCTTCCAGCTGCAGTGCGAATCAAACATGATGCACTACTGCCTAACAACTACCGAGTTGATTTACGTGATTGCCAAGCTTTGGTTTCAGCAGTGGGTTCTTTATCAGACCGCCGTGCTTATATGCGTATGGAATCTATTGTGTGTATTGATGAGCAGGGGCGTGTGGCCGAATCAAATGCGAAAGGCTATGCCACTGGTGCTGATGGTAAAGCCGGAATATCAGGTATGCTGGTGGCTCGAAACGGAGAAGTGTTAAAAGGTTCCATGTGGGCAGGTTTCTTTTCAGGTTTAGCGCAAGGCATTGCTCCTCAGCGTGTCGTCGGTATTGACGTTAATTCAGAAGGTGGCGGATTTCAAACTCCTGATCTTGGCTCTATCGGAGCGGCTGCAGGTCTTAGTGGAACTGCAACGGCGCTAGATAGGATTGCAGACTACTACGTGAAGATGCTGGAAGAGATCTGGCCAACCATCAACGTGGATGCATTCCAAGAGGTCACGTTTTTTCTTCAAGCTCCACTCACTTTAACTTTCCAAGACTAAGGGGGCGAGCATGTCGGACAAGCAGCACTCTGTGAATGAGAATATGATAGATGTGATAGGTCCTCAACAAGACCTAGAGGAGATGATTGAAAGTGAAGAGACAAAGGATAAGAAGTCCCGTATGGAAAGGGTGCTAAACACTTCTGCTTCTTCTGCCTCTTCACACAAAGGAACACGTATTCTAGTTATCTTGCTCGCGCTGCAGATGGTCATACTGGCCTTCATGGCAAATACAATTTGGTTTACTTCAGATGAAGCACCTTTGAAGCACGAAGCCTCATCTCGACTAGTAGTTTACCCATATCGACAAGTTCACGATGACTTGAGGGCACAGGGCTATTCTGCCGTTTCGATTGAGACCTACCATAAGAACATGATCACGATATTGAATCGTAAAGGTTATATCGTGCTGTCTGCAGGTGCAGTTGAAGGGGCGATACCAGCAGAATGGCAGGCTCCATTAATAAGTATCGACGAAATGAATGCGTTAGCTAACGGTCAGTGAATCTAGAACAAGAGTAGTTTTCGTTGAGATAACTACGGAGAACAGGGCTTGCATGCTAAGTGTCATGCAAGCCTTTTTAATTGAGGATGTTGATTAAAAGTTGCTGGCGTTTTCTTTTCTGTTCATAGGCTTATCAAGCCATTTTAGCGGCCATGCCTTAAGTATTTTGTTAATTCGCTCTTTTGCAAGAGAGCTGGCTATTCGTTGGTCTTTGATTTGAGACATTTCATCAAGCACAAAACGAAGCTCTTTATATAGGTTAATAATGAAATAGACCAGTTTAAGAGCAGCAATAATACAAAGTAACACTATCAACGTTTCAATCATACGCTATCCGCTTATTCTTATGATTACAAATAATCTTTTTAATCCAATGGTTTGACGTTTCTGTAAGTGCTAAAAGCACTTCTTATCATCACTCGATTAGTATAGGCTTTGAAGCGTACGGTTTTTAAGATTAAGCAACCCAAAATTTATATTTCTGAATTAACCCCACATAATTAACGTTCTGTGCATGTTTGTTAGATTGATAACGTATTGATTGAAAGCGATTTAGCATAGTTCTAAACGTAAGTTCTCAATTTTGAGACTGGATCAATTTAATCTTTAGCTATCTGTTAATGGCTTTCATTTTTTCTTACTTCTCTGAAGGCTCTGTTTGCCTTGTACGATGACTAAATAGGGTCGCAATCGCCAAGGGGCTAGAAACATCTTTGCCTAGAAAGTTCTTTGGGTTTTGCTTAGTCAATTTCTTCAGTAAAGTTTTAAGCTGAGTGTCTTTACCATTCATCGTCCATCCATCCTCTTCCACTGAAAACGTTGCAGTCGGTCACTTCTGGTGTCTGTTCGGTGCTTTGCCCCATGATATAGCCTGCGTTATAGCTTGGCGCCGAAGTAGCCGATGCTTCTGGTACCCGGTCAATGATGTGCGTGTACTCGGAGGTCACCACTTTTGCATTGAAGCGACTGGGTACTTTGAAGGCGAAAGCGGTATCTTCAGCGCTTTCCTTTTTGGCGAGCTCAATAGCTTGGTTGCGTCGCAGCTCATGGTCAATGAACTGGTTGGCCTCAATCATGCTCCAAAAACGTCGCTCGATACGTGAAAGTGCTTGCAAGCGTATTTTGAGTTCTGGGTTATCGTGTAAGAATAAATCCACGCAGCTGGCGATAACACGGCGAAGCGCAGTCTTCTTGAGCATGACGGTTACGAATTCATTCGACCAAAGTGAAGAAGCGACTGGGCTGTTCTGATGGTGTTTAATTGTAGCCTCTACAAATTCGCGCTCCAGAACTTCGACGTAAATTTCACCATCGACCACCTCAACCCTTCCATACATTGCTTGGATATTCTCCAAACCGGTGGAATTGAATGTTGCCTCATGAATTACATCCTTGTTGATGCCCTGGAACACAAAATTATCTCCGTTGTATACCAGTGCTGCATCAATACGTTTTACGCAATTCGACTCTTTGAGAAGCTGAATCATGCCATGGTAAATAGGGTAGTAGCATAACTCATAGTCCCCAGAGTCTGGATGCTTGTTGAATAGAAGGGTAGCGTGATTGAGCCCCTCCTCTATGGACAGAGCGACCTCCGCCATCTCCAAAACGGTGTAATAGATAGAGCATTGGTCTAGGTCGTTGTAAATTTCGAATCCAAATTGTTCAATTGCATTCTCAATACGTTGAAACTCAGCATTTGCATCCAAATGGGGCATTCTAGCTGCACGTTTAATGTACTCTGGTTTCGCAGCCTGCAGTGTTTGATAAGTCGTTGAGTTTTTAAACATGTGGCAGTTCTCCTTTGGTTTAAGGGTAAGTTCTTGACTGATTTTTAGTAGTACTCAGGGATGTCGACCTCTACAACACCACCGCTACTCACTCCAGTTACAAAATCATCTGCATGAAGACGTGCTTGTAAGTCTTTCAAAGCTCGTAAAGTCTTGGTGAATGCTCTCTCTTTGTTTCGAACCCGGATGATCTCAGTGATATCAGCTTCCAAGTATTCAACGCACAGAAAAATGAAGTCCTCCAGATCGACATTGAGCAAAGAAGCGACATAGGTGTAAAAGGCTTCTTGATAGTGGTAACCCAAAGAGCCTGCTTGTCTGACGAAATCGTTGATGGAGGTTGAACGCGTGCTTTTGACATCAACTGCATGGTTATCAAAACGTAGCCAATCAAATCTGCATTTAAGGATTAGCCCCGTGATTTGGCATTTAGCAATGAAGGTCACTTCTGCGAGGCCATTACTGATGAAAGCACTTGCTGTTGGGTGCTCCTCAAAGGTTTTATAAGCTCGATGGGCGTTGTCCCAAACCATACCGTCCAAACCTGTCTTATCTTCGTTATAAGGGTCGTCTTCAATGTTTTTTAGAACGTCGTCAAAAATGGTTACTGGGGCATTCGCGGATTTTAGTGCCTCAGCTAGGACAGGCTTGGTCGCAGACTTTGGAACGTCAACTTGGTGCTTTTCACATGCCAATACGAGCTCTTTTTGTGTGATAAGGGCATCAGGGTAGTCTTTCTCAAGTGGCAGGCGATAGTAACGATCATAGAAGCCGGTGCCTTCCAGGATTAACTCATGAATGATAGTCCCTGTATCTAGCGTGCGCTCTTGAGCTAGATTCTTCGTGCGCGTAGTCTCAATATTTGAGAGATATCGACGATAATAATGCGCCGCACCTTTTGTAATGTAGGTTTTGATCTGGCTAGAACTGATTGCGGGCAGTTCATGGTAGACATTATTCTCTAGGCCGATATAGATACCTTCAAGAAGCTGGCCTTCTCGCAGGTAGTTTGGGTTGCCTTGTTCATCATATGCCTGTTGAATCGGCGTTGTAGAGTTCATAAAGCAGGTTTGGGTTGCAGCGTTCATGGGTATCTCCTCATTGCGATTTGATACCACCCTAACGCCAAGAGATGGAAGTTAAGTCCTTTTAAGGGTGATTTTTACTCTCGAAACCATAAAAGAAGTTTTGCGAGTGGAAACTGCGCACTTTTTACTAGTCCTGAAATGCGCTTAGAGATGGCCGCATTAGTTATGTTAGCATCCAGAGCTATTGCTTTTTGCGATGTGTAGCGGGCGAGCTCAGCGAGTATTTGCGACCGACTCTCGTCAAGACCAAGTAGAAAATGCGCGCGTTCGATGTCACGTTTACAAGTGTAAGTGGGTACCGAGCCTGAACTTAGAATCTGTTCATGACTCGCAGCGTCTCGTTTATCTACTAAAAAGTCGATTTTGGCCACTGATGCTACTGCGTTGAGCAAAGCGGTATCATTCTCTTTGTGCATCAGTGTAACGATGATAGTGGGGTAGGTTTGCTTAATAGCGTGAAGGAACTTAAGAATCGAATAGTGGCTGCAATGGTGCAATGATAGGGAGCAGATAATATGATGAAAGGTCTCAAAGCTTGGGATCGATTTCACCTGCTGGAGCGTGGTGATAGTTGTTACCAGATTGCTTGACATGGTATGCAATATAGATTGTTCAATACCTCTAGCCATAACCAAGTCGTCTTCTATAAGCAGAACATGACGGTTCATAATGCCTCACATTGGTCAGAATTAGATCGCGGTGAAATGATTCTGCCAATGATAGAGCAAGCTCTACCCGTCCAAGGTCCTTACTAGGCGACTATTTTCTAAACCAAAGCAACAAAGCGGAATATTGTATACCAACCTGTTGAACGACTTTACCGATACGCTTTGAAATCGCGGCGTTGGTTTTGTCTTCATCAATGGCGATAGAGTTTTGAGGGGTGTACTGAGCAAGTTTTGTCAGCGTGTCTGCTTTTGTTCTAGAACAATCCAGCAGTGCAGCAGCTCTCTCTAATTCACGTTCAGTGACTGTCAAAGTCTGCTTGGGAGAAAAAATCACGTCGATGATGTTCTCTTCTTTGCTCTTGTCGATAAGGTGATCGATGTCAAGTTCGTGGCAGATTGCTTCAAGCAGTGGCCAGTCCGAGTTTTTTGTCATCAATGATACTGTGGTTGAAGGTAAGACATCACGAACGGTACGAATCCAATAGATGATATCAAACGGGGTGGCCCCTGATATGCCCATGTCGATGATGAAATGGTAGGACGCGCCATCGTAATCAAGCGCTTTTGCTTCAGAAAGGCTTCGATAAATATAAATGTTTGAATGACTTACGCGCTTGCTTAATTCATTCTTTAATGATGTCGAGATAAAGGTCTCATCGACAACGATGATAAAGTCTTTTTTGATGTCCATATCAAATTGCAAATTCCAGCTGACTAATGAAAATTCTTTTTTTGGTTATTATAGAAAACAATATACGCAATTACACAATGCAAGTGAATATTATTTTCAAATTTATTCACTACTTCAAAGCCTTACGCAGTAGAATCTTCTGTAAGTCATTGAAAATAAACTTTTTGATGGATGTGTTTACTAATAGGTTAGTGCATGGTAGGTTAAATAAATACGCCCATTACGGCATGCTGTATTATAAATATAATTATAAAACTGTCATTAGTAGCCGGAATAAATGTTTCATTACCCGTAAAGGATTAACAGCGAACTATATTCCTGAAGGGGTGATTTTTGATAATATGCCTTCGGTGAATGATTCCGTGAAACGTATTCACTAGCATGTATTTTAGATAGTGGTAGTTAATATATTTAACTTGCTTGCTTGGTATCCTCAAATACTATAAAAATACCGGGTAATGTATAAAAATAACAACAAATCCTAAATTGGCCAGTGCAGCAGGAATCGTCCGCACTGGCCATTTTCTTTAACAATAATAACGGTTTGCGACACGCGTAAACTGCTTCTGCTCCAAGATCTTAGCTAGCCCAGCTCGCGACATTGATAGTTGACGCGCAATGTTCTCAAAATTAAGCCCATTAGGATGTTGCTTTAGCAGCTTCACGGTATCTCTAGTGATTTTCTTTCTATTGTCTTTCAGGTTGAGTAGAGATTTGCGGATCACATGCAACCAGTCGTCCTGACCGTAACGAAGGAATGCAACACCATAACGTTCAGCCAAACGTTGCGCCATGTCAGCGAGCTTGTGGTCTCTGGTGATAATTGTCACATGGTCAATTAGGCCTTCCTGTAGCAGTGTGTTTGCCTCTAAGATTAACTCCAAATCCGCGGCTTCTTTACGGCATTCCACCCGTTTGAACTGCAGGTTATCAATGTTGACGCTGCAAGATTTTGTGGCGGATGACGCGATGACACTAACATCACGTCCAGAGAGATCGCGTAGAGTTAGCGGTATGTGAAATTGATCGGCGTCTATTAAAACTAACTTCATGAGATGTTCTCCATTATTGACTATAAACTAGTGAGAAGCCCTAATAGCTGCTCCTCGAAGCCACTTACGGCCGCGTGAACTCAGAGCCGCATGAATTCTGTGGTTTTGAATGAAAACAGAGCCAACCAATCGTGCTCGCTTCAGAGCCAGTACCTCGAGACGTTCGTTTCCATCAATGGTCTCTCCTAGTGCGATGCTATACAGGATTGATACTTGTTCCTTAGTCATACAATCACCACTCTTTTGCTTGAGTTAGCTCTATTAAACACCACGGCTGAGCCACAAAAGTCCAAATAAGCAGCCAAAAAAGCCAAATTTTAAAAAAATTGTGTTTAGCAGGACCGAGATTGAACTCAGATTAGTAATGATGAGTGCAAAAAGTAACGGTAGAGGTGAGATGTGAACGGATATATCGTGCCAGTGAAACAAGTTGAGGGCGTCTATTTTAATGTAGGCATTCCCGTTGTGCTGTCCAATATAGGGTATAGCAGTGTGTCAGGGCTGAACAACCGTGTGTATCACCTTACGGTTTCGCAAGGCTCTACTTGGTATGACTCAGAGCAATTGGTTGAGCAGTTGATCACTTGCCGAAAAATATTAGAGAAATCGCGTCAAGATATGGATTTCTACCTGTTGAAAATGAACATTGGCCGCGGTGCTCCGGCCGACCAGCGCTATCTTGATGCACTTAACAAAGTAGTTGAAGCAGAACCGACAACAACGTTCAAGCTCTGCGGCAATTATCATCGCCAGCTTTTAAGTCAGACTGAGTTTCGAGTACTTGTATTGGATTTTAGAAACAAACAGACAGAGCTGGATCTGACCCCAGTTTTAATCGATACAGTGCCAAGGCCTGGTGAACTTTCAGTATGCGCTCCCGCACACTTGTTACATTGCTACCCCCAGGCTTCTGCTCGAGAGGTTGGATGCGTTAAGTTAAAGCTGTTTGCCAACATCATCTATTCAAATGCGGTACTTGTGCTTCGCGATAGGACAAATCGACAGCTGTGCGAAACAGTGCATCATTGGTGTGCGACGTTTGGGATCCAATGCTTAGACTTCCACGTGGAGAAGAAAGGCATTTAAGGGTGGTCTTTTTGGCTGCTTAATTGGTTCTAGCATGTTTTCAACTCACCATACTTGCCCTAAACATAGGAGCAAGTATGGACAGATTCACACGATCGCTGCTTCTTTTTAGCGCGACACTATTTCACTATCAATTGGCAGCAGAGCAAAAGGTTGACCCGAGCGTCTTTGGTGAAGTTGATATCAAACAGTCTGCTTTCTACCAAACGCCAGGCATTGTAATTGCTGAGCTGGAGTCAGGTGATATCTACCTTGCGACGGCTGATGGCCGCTTTGTGATAAAAAACCCGACCATCATCCAATCTGTAAACGCTAAGGTTCTCAATTCCTTTGATGATTTCAAATTAGCGATGACACCGACGCTTCATGATATGGGGATTGAGCCGAGGGAGTATTTTGTAGGTTATACCATCAATAAAGGCGCAGCTGATTTTGGCGGAACCTTATTCGTTGCACCAAACTGCTCTGCGTGTAAAACATTCAAGCAAGAGCTGCAGTCTCGCTATCCCTCCAAACAATTCTTTATAGCCATTGCCCCCATTCTTTCCGCAGACGATTACAAGAACACCATTTTGGCTTCGTGCAGCGCAAATCCAGAAGGCGCTTACCAGGCACTTCTTCGTGGTAGCTTCAGTGAGCATCGTTTCCCGAAGGTGGGTGATTGTAAACAACAAGTCTCTGATGTGAACGTTACCGTTGCTGGGTTGCGTCTACTTAGTACTGGCCAGATGGGGGTACCAACGTTTGCTGGTGGTGCGAACACTCAGGTCGGTTTGCCCAAAGATTTTGCCAAATTCGAGCGTGTTTTTTTCGAAGGAGCTAAACAATGAAGAACCTCATTCTCGCAATCATGCCATTGCTGTTGGTCGGATGCTCAGTCGTGGGGCATGAAGAAGAGCAGACATGTGCAGGCTCGACTCATGGTATCAAGTGCGCTTCGTCTCGCGAAGTCTATGAAATTACCAACCACTACAATAACGCCGAAGATTATGCCAAAGACACGGGTGATTCTCGGGTAGTGGTTCTAGATGAAGAAGGCAAGAAAGTGCCATATGGCACAGTGGTAAGTCCGGAAGAGTCAAGCCAACAATCGAACACAAGCTCCCCGTCAACACACACTGCCAAGCCTTATGTAAAGCCTGATCCGTACCAACATCTCATGCTACCAGCCCCTGAGCCAGTCGCTATGAGAAGACCCGCTGATATTGTCCGCAATCTGATACGTCCATATGTCGATGTAAATGACAGACTTAAAGTTCCAGGTCATAGCTACATTGAAGCTCGCTCTCGCACATGGGTTATTGACCGGAATGCGCGCAGTCAAGCAAATCAATTTATCGATGTAGGATTAAGACAGTCGTCGCAGATTCAATCGTATCAGGTCAAAGATAGTGGCGAGATTGGCGTAGAAAGCCGAAATGGTCAGGCTGCGCCATCGCCTTCTGAAGTGAAGGAGCAGGCTAAGCAGAACGCATTCAAGCTCATGCGAGAGATCCAATCAGGAGGTGACCAATGATTGCAGATTACTATGAGCGTCAGAATAAAGAAGGGAAATTTTCAGACCTTTTACCTGTCATCGACTATGTGAAGAAACCTAAAGGCCGAGAACGATTTGGGTACTTTGTACTTGATGACGGATACATCGGAAGAATGTATGAGCTAAAGCCTGTGTCTGGTGGTAATGTAGAGCTTCAGAACATGATGGAAGACATCTTTAAAACAGAGTTTCCCGAAGACACCTTTGCGCAAGTGATGTTGTGGGCAAATGAAGATGTCAGTGGATTCGAGCAGAACTTTGCACACTTCCATGGCGGTCGACAATCTAACCCAGAGACTGATGAGAAGCTCACGGCAATGTCGAAAATGATAGCAAAACACTATCGTAGATCGGCGGAGAATGGTTTTGATAATAGCAATTGCCGAGCTCGAAACTTTAATGCTTACCTGACCATAAAGATCCCTGTTAAAGGCCGCTACGGTCGACCATTGGATAAGGAATTCGATGATTTCTACGACAAATGCATCACCATAGAGGAGACACTCACAAAAGTGGGACTGCGACCACAAGAGATGGATCAGTGGGACTGGCTGTCGGTCATGCAGCGAATGCACAATCGCCGAGACTCGGCGAGCTGGCGTAAAGGTAAAAAGAATAAGAATGAGTTGTACATGGCTCGCGAGCAGGTCATGGAAGTAGGTGGAGCGGTCGAGTTCCAGAGCGATAAAGTATTGATTGATGAAAAACCAATTGCTTCTCTTTCGCCAAAGACATATCCATCTGCGATTGGATTCGGAGACATGCTCAACGTCTTCTCAGACTGGCGGTTTGGTCACAATACTATTTGGTCAAATTTTGCAATTGTCCTTAATGTCCATTTCCCAAACCATGACAAAAAGAAGCGCTCGAAATATCGAATGCGCAAAACCATGGATATGCAAAGGGGTAACAAGCTCGTCAACTGGTCTGAGAAAGTGAGATGGCAACTTGGTGACTTGGACGAAATGTATAAAAAGCTCGAGGCAAAAGGCTCACGCTTGGTGAACTGCCACTTGCAGTTTTTCGTGTGGGGAGACGATGAAGAAGATCTTCAGCGTCAAGTTTCGAGAATGAAGAAAATCGCTAGTTCACCGGCAGGCTTCGAACTTGAACTAGATAAATACATGACAAGCCCCTTATTTCTTCACTGTACGCCTTTTGGTCCTGACAAGCCCTCAATGGATTTTATTAACCGCTATCTATTGATGCCATCGGACGTGGCTGCCTTCTTAACACCAGTCATTGCTTCTAGCGATGGTAATGCCCCGCATGAGCCCATAGTGCCCTTTGTGACAAGAGACATGCAGCTCTTTGGATTCAACCCTTATCTAACGAATGGCTCGATGAACTTTTTAATTAGTGCCGAGTCGGGTAGTGGTAAGAGTTTTGTTATCAACTACATCGCAACTTGCATACTCGGTAGCGGTAAGAAGCCATCAAGGTATCTGCTGTCACTTTTAGAAGAGATGTCTGAGCGTGAGCTTGCAACCCTAGCCAAAACGTTACCAGCCATGAACATGAAGCATTGTGACGGCGGCATGGTCATGATTATTGATGTTGGCTACTCATATAAAAACTTGTGTGAAGCGCTGAACGGACAATACATCACGTTTGGCGAAGACATGAAGTACTCACTTAACCCATTCCCGTCAATCGTAGAGTGGGGTGGTAAAGACGGTCAATCTGGCATGATTTTAGACTTGTTGAAGTGGATGGCTGACCCTAAAGGTCGTCTATCGCGGATACAAGAGGCTCAGATGCCCGAAGTACTTCAAAGTATGTGGAACGATCATAAGCAAGCATCGAGCGTTACTCTGTTTGCTGAATACTGCAAAAAACATAAGCTACCTGAGATCCAAGAAATCGCTCTCATGATTGAACCATACTGTGAGGGCAAAATTTACGGTGATATTTTTACAACCAAAAAGCCACCACCGGATCTCGACAATCCATTCATTGTTTGTGAGCTCGAAGAGCTTAAGTCGCTACCAGAAGTCCAATTGTTAGCGCTGATGCAAATCATTAATTTGTGTTACAGGCACTTCTTCCTGAGTGATGAAAATCCATCAGACAGGCGCCGTAAAATGCTAGTTATAGATGAGTGCTGGGAGTTTCTGCAAAAATCGGAAAACGGTAAGGAAGGGGAAATGAATCCGGTTTCTAACTTTCTCGATCAGGCCTATCGTCGGTTTAGAAAAGTGGAAGCGTCCGCGGGTATATGTACCCAGATGCTATCTGATATTCACGAAACCCAACTTGGTCGCAGTATCGCAGCAAACTCAGTCTATCGATTCTATCTTTACCAGAAATCGGACACTATCAATACAGTTAAGAAGAATGGCTATTTGGACTTAACTGACCAGCAATTCGAACTGCTGAAATCCGTTCGCACGGTCAAGGGCAAGTATTCAGAAATCTTCCTGCAGATTGGCGATGAGATATCTGAAATAGTTCGGCTCTACGCACCCAAAGAAATGCTCTTGATGTATTCAACCGATCCACAAGACCGGCAGGATTTAGCACGCTATCGAGAGATGGGGCTAAGTTTGGACGAAGCGATAGAGCGTGTGCTTGAAGATCGCGGAGATAAGAGTTTTGGCGATGACATCAAGAACAGAGTAAACGAGTTCGATGAAGAAGACGCCTTCTTTGGCTTTCTAGATGAGGGAACGAGAAATGAAATGGTGCACTAAAAACAAACTTCTGCTTCTACTTGCCTTGATATCACCAGTCGCGTTGGCTACAGGCGGTTATACTCAGAGTGCTAAAGGGCTTCTAGATGGGTACAAACAAGCGTGTGACACATGTTCAGATACTGTTGAAAAACTGGCTGAAAATGTCTCAAGGGCGTGCTCAATTACGACCAGCGAGTTTATTGTTCAGACACCAAACCTTTTAGGTGTACAGATGTTGGCAATTGCACAATCAGTGGGCCACCCTCAGTCATATCTTCTAGATCGCTTTGCGCTTTCCAACCTGGATTGCAATAACTTAGGTGCTTGGTCAGAAAAAATTGTCGACTATTCATACACGCTCGATGAGTACAATGCCGACGTTGATTCTGCAACTTATACCGCGCCAGTGGTTCAGTAATGAAATGGCGCATTGTATTCTTTGTTATTGTTTTTAATTGCGGTTTGATGCTATTTCTTGAGAATCAAGTTAAAGTGGAGCGCCTCAAAACAATGTCCGGATTAGCAGCATCACTATACGAAGTGACCCCTACATCAAGTAAAGCGATGTCTGAGCCATTATTGGCGCGAAACAGAGAATTTGCAGAGTCTCAAGGTGGTATACAGCGGGTAAGATTGGTAACTCAGAACTGCGAAAATACCGCCCCCGAAACCGTACTTTGCCATGGCAGTTTTCAGACAGACTTTAAGAATGGTGAGAGTAGCCTGTTATGGTCAGTATCAGTGAGTTTCGATACTCCTGACGTTGGAAAAATAACGGATATCGGAAACGATGTGGCAATGATAAACACGCTTTCTACCCCTCCTTTTTTTGAGCCTCAGATCTAAAATGGAAGCCCTATGGATAGCCTGACAACCACCAAAGCTCTGGCATGCTTTACCATCGTTCAGCTAAGTATATTAGTAGTTGTGTTGGTAACGCTGCACTACTTTGAAGTGTATTGGTTACGTGATTCTTTGATAAAAATGAGCCCCATCTCTACCTGTCTGGCCATGTTGCCCTACACACAGAATTCTCTGCCACCCCTGGTAGGCGCGATAGCCGGTGTGCTTATTGGAGCTATTGTGTTTGTGACTCACTTGATATTGATAGCATCTTTAAATTTACAGGATGGTGTCGATGTTAAAGATGGTCTTCAAGCTTGGGTGATAGTTTTAAGTGCAACAGGAGCGGCAATGTTTTGTGCGCGTCTTTACTATCCGTTCTTTACCATACTTAGATTGCGCTTTCGCTTCTAAGGAGTATTGATGTGGAACCATTTATCGTCGCGCTAGAGTTTTCTCCTTACATTTATTGTAATAGCGTCACCGCACTATGAAGCTTGTAGACTAAATTGGTTTTGGGAACTGCTTTCCGACTCCAGTGGAATGTCGGACTTGCTAGAACCATTGGTATGCAAGAGATTAAGAATCAGTGTACAACGTGTCCCTCAACACTAGATATGTGCACTAGCGTCGTAAACTGCTGTCATTTCCAAAACTAGGGGCCTTAAGACCAATAATTTCGGCAACTGAGCTCGTTACTCCTTTGTATTCTGTCCCAAACACGCATTACCCTGTAGAGGTATCGGGTTTTGATGTTAACCGTCTTACTGTTATAGCAGCCAACAGCCTCCCAGACGTTTTGTTGTACCGAAGGGTGATGAAGGCATTGGCGGAAGATATCGGCTGAAATTGAGAAATTGAGCTCCACATTAGAAGCAACATCACTCCAACTCTTTCCGGGGTAGTGGCGCTCGATGTATTCGTGATGGATTGTGTTTACCTGAGCAGGTCCCAGGTCGCTAGAGCCATCGGTGTTGGCCACAACTTGTCCTTTTTTGCCGCCTTCAGCAATTACGAGTAAGTTCAAGAAATCGCGGGGTACTTTTTTCTTGTCAGCAATCTCTGTAACTGTCACACAGCGCTCTTCATGTGTCAGAGTTGTTTGGGGTAAGTCGTCATGTATAGGAACATCGAAAAACATAGCAAGCACCTCACTTTACGTCGCTTAAATCAAAATCTAGTTTGTGAGGTGTAGTGGTGACGAAAGAACTTACTTAGTAAGGCTGAGATTGGTTGCTTAATTGGCTATCACGAAAAGTTGTCTAGCAAATAGAAACTAAGTGGCGGTAAGCATGTGCTAACAACACTTAGTGTACTACTGCGCACATTTCCTCCGCAGCAGTTTCATCCTGAACCTCTGTTTGGGCTCGCTGAATCACTTTCCACATTATTATCTATTAAATACAGGCAATCGCGCCCTCCAATGAATTCCTACTAAGTCCTTACAGAATTTTTTGTTTACCCATCGATGACTCAGCTCTGCGATATTGTTCAAATAGCTGATGTCGATTATCCCTATCAACCACAACCTAAATAACCACCTCAACCAAAGTTACATATTCCTTGCATCGAGCACAGCGTAGTTACTTCTTCTGACACCCTATCTTGCAACAAACCATGTTGAGCTACCACACTATTTAGAAAGCTATTGAAAGCCTCTTCAACGCATTCAGGATGAAAGTATTAGTCAATGACGTCTCAAATTCACCGACTGCTCAAACGGCCTACAACACGACTTTGTGGCACAACCGATTAAAAATGGCAATTCTCAAAAGATCGCAGTTAAAGAATTTGATTTCAAGGCTTTTCGTATTTCAAATAGTCACTCAAAAACGTTATTGACACAGGTTAAACAAAGAGGAAAGTTTATTTTTTATACGGTAAAAATGAACGATAATGCATTCAAAAAGATTTTAACCATTATGCATTCTGTTTATTTGACACTATTCTGACATATTGGAATAGTAATCTTGATGCATGTTTTCATTTATCTGATGATTCTATTCTATGCAGGCCAACAAGATCTCTATTAATAAAATACCAATCTCTTATCCACTTGAACATACTATGTCTCATAGTTTGGATGACTATGTTGAACAAAAGCTCCCAATTGATTTATTGGAGCATGTTGCTGTTAATCGTATTCCTATAGTAGTCGAAGGTGTTAGACGAAGTAGCCATTTGTCTAACCAGATTAGATTTGAATATCGTCAAACTAGTAGGGTTGTTAATTGTTACAGGCCTTCTTGGCATACGTCAGTTGACGTTGATAAAAAGGAAGTCGTTATACTTCGCATCCCTTCGGGTTATGATTATATCCGTCATTTTTCATCATTGGTTCTTCATTACTTGAAAGGTCGAGTTTCAAATCCACAAGAACTTATAACCATTAACTATGAAAAATTAATGGATCGCAACTACCCAGTCGCAACTGGACTCAACGACCTTGAAATTTCTCCTGGTAGTAAAGTTATTATCGGATGCTGTGACTTATTGGTCGATAATATGAAGAACCAAATTCTATCATTTGAAGAAAATGAGTTCTATTCTATCTGGAAAGCAAAAGGGAATGTCGTATTTCTTGGTTGCAAATATAGCTTTTGGGGGCGCCTATCAGGTAGCGTCGTCCGTTTTATATGCGAAAATTTTTCCCCGTCAGAAATCATCTATTTCGGAAAGTTGGGTACGCTTACTTCCCCTTCCGATATCTATGAGAAAATTTTCACGCCATCGAAGTACCAGATGTACAGCAGTCTTACAAAGCTTGGTCAAACCATTAACTTAGAAAATAGCATTGCACAGTTTAATAACAACGGATTAGACGGTATACATGCGTCGGTTCCCACGATAATGGAGGAGACGTTTCTGCAGCGTCAAACGTTAGAAAAGGGAGGTGTAGAGTCAATTGACAACGAATTGGCCTTTATTGCTCGCGAAATTCACCGTTTTAACGTTCGGACCGCTTCTGAAGTTAAGTACTCTCCAATCCACTATGCTACTGACTACCTTAGGAGCTCCACTGACTGGTTTCTAGAAGTTCCTCATGATCTAGCGCGAGGGCGAACCCCTCTATCTTTGCACAAGAAAAGCATCATTATCAGCAAAATTTCTGACATTATAAAAAGCTATCTTTGGTAACCTATGTTCTATCAACTTATTTCTATTTTTCTGAATGCATTTTCCGTATTACTCGCCAAACTTAGCTTAAGCTTTAATAATGGTGGTGTTTTTCTTTTATGCTATTCAATGACTTTCATCTTCCTTTCATTGATTCATTCTCGGTTTAACGAAATGACTCGTTATCTTTTTTCTTACAATGGAATAACCGCTGCTATCTTTAATACAGTCGGGACATGGTGTTTTTATAGTGGACTTGAGGAGCTTACACCTGGAACACACTCTTTTATAGCGCGTAGCTACATTGTGTTTGGAATTGTCATTTCAGTACTATGGTTTCGTGAGAAACTGACGATGACGAAATTGTTTGTGTTGTTAGCGTGTATTGTTGGTGTGGTGCTTTCATCTCTACCTGAATCTACAGGTAACGTGACTGTACGAGCAGTGATATTGACATTGTTCTCTTCTTTATGCTTTGCACTTAATTATGCAGTTTTAAAGAGAAAGCCTATTGATGTTCATCCTTGCGCGCCTTTAGGTATTAACGGCTTTATGTTACTGCTTGTGGCTGTTTATTTTTTCGAACCTTATGATGGTGAGTTGTTTTCTTATGGTTTTCAGTTCGAAAATCTATTGTACAGTCTTTTAAGTGCAGTTTTTATTTACTATTCAATGTTTGCATATATTAAATCAGAAAAGGACATTGATTTTCATGTCGCCACTGCGCTACGTGCACTCTCACCCTTGGTCGTAACTCTTATTTCGCTGCCTCATTTTGGCTATACAGGTGGACAGGTTAAGGTGTTTGGTGAAGTGCTCATTATTATTTCAATGATTGCAGTGGCTATCACACCGCCCTCTTACTCAAAAAGGAGAATTAGCTAAATGAATATTGAACGAGAGCGTCCTTATCTAGCCATCTACTGCATCGTATGCAATGGTGACGGTGTACTTATGCTTAGGCGTGCAAATACAGGTTATGCTGACGGAAAATGGTCGTTTCCAGCAGGTCATGTTGACGAAGGCGAATCTTTGACTTTGGCGGCTAGTCGCGAGTTAAAAGAAGAGACTGGTCTCGATATACCGCAAAAGAATTGGGAGTTTCTTTCTGTGATGCATCGAAGAACGACGGATCGCCGAGTAATTGATGTATTCATGAAAGCAACAGATTGGCAGGGTAATCCAGTCAATAATGAACCTCATAAGTGCAGCGAACTCGAATTTGTCTCTTTATCAAATTGCGAACTAGATGTGGTTGACTATATTGCGCCTATACTTTTTTCTCTATCTGGAGATGCAGTATCGCCTTATCTTGAGTGGGGTTGGGGCAATAGTGAAAATGATTAAGTCCGTTAGCCCAAAAGTTATCACAGAGAACACTGTGGAGGCGTACAAAAGTGGTTTACTTGCATATCGTGATTACTCGGGCACAGCTACCGTGGTTCGTGATTATGAGAAAGCGCTAGAAGAATACCTTCAAGTTAATCACGTTATCGCAGTTTCATCTGGTACTGCAGCTATCCATAGTGGGTTGGTTGCTTTAGGAGTAAAAAAAGGGTCTCGAGTCGCAGTTCCTGCAATCTGTGCTGTGATGACCGTGTTACCACTTATTCAACTTGGTGCGATACCAGTCGTTATCGATTCTGATGGCGATTCATTTTGTATGCTTCCAGATCAGCTTGAACGTGAAATGTTAAAAGGCTTAACAGCGGTTATTGCCTGTGGAATGTGGGGAAATCCAGGAACATCAGAAGCGATGTTGGTATTATCAGAACAGTATGGTGTTCCGATTTTGGAGGATGCGGCACAATCTTTTGGTGCGTCAACTTCAGGTGGGGGGGAGGGACTTAAAGGTAAACTAGGTTGTTTCAGTACTCATGAATACAAACTGCTTTCAACTGGGGAAGGTGGTTTCATTGCAACTAACGATGCTGATATTGCAGCTCGACTACGTGTATTTATTCGTGTGGGTTATGACGGAAAAGCCTATGGTAATCTGCCTGGTGTCAATTACAAGCTATCAGGCTTTCAAGCTATTGCTGGTAAAATTACGCTAGGTGGGATTGGCAACTACATTTCACATCGCCAGAATTTATGCGCTGCTTGGAAAGAGTGTCTGTCTGATTTACCTAATTTGTCATGTATCCCTATGGTTAATGACGGAACAAGTGCACCTTATGCGTGTACGATGCTTTTCAATGACCATACCGATGGGGTGTGGGTCGCGAAAGAGCTTGCATCAAGAGGCTTAGTTACCGACCCATATCGATATGAATTGAAACCAATTACACACTATCCTGTTTTTTCTGAATTTCACCCTGGAGATAGGTCGCTAGGTCATGCAGAGTCCCTTATTCAAAAGCTATTGGTGTTGCCTGTAAATGAGAATATCAATTTGCGGGATATAGAAGAGGGAAGTAGAGTTATTAAAAGTATTCTTAAGCTTTGATTTGTGAGTGTTAGAGATATAAAGCGTACACACTATAAAATAGTGTGTACGAATTTACGCCTAAGTCGGATGGTAGTTAAGCCCTGTAGATTAGCGTAAATCCACATCTATCAACTAGGAAGAGATCGCTACTTGGTAGTGATGAGGTTAAATAAGTGATGCTGTCGTGTTAGGTGTATTCTATTGCTTGGCCTTTCCCTGACCCCAGCTCCAATCATAATTACCAAGCCCGATCAGTCCGTAGGATATGAGCAGCACACCTGCTATACCCATAGCGTTTCCTACGAGTAATGGAAGTGTGTTAATTTGGCTAAGTTGATTGAATTGGCTAACAGTAAGAAATACTAAGCCAAGAATGAATGAGAATAATGGCGCTCGCCAACTTAAGAAAATTCGCACGGCTACAGGTTGGGCGGCCGTGATTTGACGTTCAATTTCCGCTATTGATGATTTGCAATTTGGTTTATTCGTCACCTTTCCCTCCTCCCCTGAACAATAAACGTCTTGGTGTTACCCTCGTAGCGCAACTAGGTTGAAAGCTAGAAAAACTACCTAGTAAAGTGATTCTATTGAGTTGTGAACTATAGAAGGTGTGAGCTTCATCTATTAGGATACGCGGAGGACCGGGTTGTTTGTCCCTAAAAAAACGACCGCGAGGCAACTGGTCATTGCGATTTAGCTTGCGCAACCATTCGCGAAATGCTGCTGTTTTTAAATGTCTTGCTTTTTGCCGATCCACTGCTTCTACAAACGTGTCTATTTTGAGTTCAACCGGCAATGATTTCTTTGAATCCATTTCAGTAGTCTCCCTTACATCTTGATTTGTGGTCTGTTAATCGAAGGTTTACACCATCGACCACTTACGTGACTCATTGGTTAGACGCTTATAATTAAGAAGACCAAAACGTGATTCTAGGGTTTGATTTATGAAGTCAATGGCCATGAATCTGTTTGAAATGGGTTTTCGCAACTCATATTCATGATCAACTAACATATAGACGGTATCGCCTGTTGCCGTGAGGGCAAGCCAGGGTTGAGCTCCGCCTGTCGGATAGCATGATACATAGTGGCCGTCATTCTCAATAGTTATCATTAACCCCCCGTAGTTCGCCCCCGAAGCAAAACCACAGCGCTCCACTTTTGCTTTGATCCGATAAGGAGGCGTGTCGACTGAAGACAAAGCCTGAACAACCGAACTGTGTATTGGTTTTGATGCCCAATCGACTTCTTGTCTCTTACTAAAGAACATGCATTAACCTAAATGATTTTGTTTACGTTAGAAGCTTTGCTTAAAGAAGTTTATTTATCTTTTAGTGTAAAAATATAGCAGTAAATCAATCTACAAATAGAGCGCATGAGTTGTGCTGCGGTTGAATTTATTAATATTAGTTTTGTGGTGATAAAATGAGAATTGATAAACCATTGGGTAGGCACTTTCAATCGTGCTTTTACTCTAAAGGTAGCGAAGTGTTTGGTAAATTATTCGGTGTCGATATCCTATCGTTGCAGTACTGCAACCAATGGTACGGCTAATTGGCAATTCAGCTCCCGTTCGTTGTAAGGTTTGAAAAAACACAATGACTTGGAGCCTTTGAATGAAACAAATATTTTGGACTGCTGTCTCTGTTACCTTTCTAACCGCTATCGGTTTTTTAGAAATAGGTACTGGTTGCAGATTTATGGGTTTGTGCTGAGCTACGCCGAAAAAGGAAATGCAGATGAAAGATCTTGAGCAGCTTCGATCAATGCCACAAAAGCGCGATGCGGTACTGGCGCTCGTTGCATTCGTTAAAAAACATTGGAGTCTGGTGAACCCAACTACTCAAATGCTGCATCGGCACCCAATTTCCCAAGCCTCTCTGTCTGATAGAGATCTAGCGATTATACTGCCATTTTTTGGCACAGCTTCTGAGATCAAGAAGCTAGAGGAAGCGATGAATATTGAGACGACTATTCCGGTCAAAGCTTCAAAGCCGCTCAAAGATTCAAAGCAAGAAATTCGCTTAAGTAGGGAGGAGATTAGGTCGAGAAAAGATCAGGTGCTCGTCGATAGTACTGTCGCGGGTATAGCCACCAGCACAGATCGTTTTTTGGTGATGATGCTTGCAAAAACCGCTCAATCACGAAGAACTCATGAGCAGTTCAACGTCAATGAGCTAGATACTTTAAGCATTAAAGACCCTGCGCTCAGACGGCGTGTCGAAGCGTTGCTTGGGTCAGCTCATTTAACAGAAAAACTGGTCAATGGTTTGGCTAAAACACTCTAAGATAGCGCTACGCTGTGTTTTTCATACTAATCCACTAGGTATTCCAATCTGACCGCTTAATCCCCTTAAGCGAAGAGTCAATGTCATAGACTCCCATTACTTAAATAGGGAGCTTGATTATGTGGCGTCGCACTTTAACGTATTTCAGTCTATTCACGTTCATTTTTCAGTTAGGCAATCTAAGCTGGTACAGCGCGCTGCTGGTGGCTTCGTATACCCCATACAGTTTTGCCGCCGAACAAACTCCTTTTCAGGGCGCAGAGCAACTAAATAGCCAAGTAACCCAGGGTTTTGCTTTGCCCACTATGGATGCAAGTGGCAAGGTGAACATCTACGGGCGAAATGAGCACGGTGAAATAGTCACGACTCAATTTGGTGAAGGGGAACTGTTGGGTGAGGGTTATGAGCAAGCGAGAGATAATAGTCACTTTCAGGCTGCAGATGCTTATCAGAATGAAGCGGAATTAGAGCGGGATAAACAAACACTTCGACAACGGATTGATAGAAACTCTGTAGGCTCTGAAACAGATTATGATGTAGCAGCTTGGAACACGCTGAACGACGCTCGTGGTAACAGAGTCTTCTTAGACTCTGATGACACTATCATGACTGACACGGAAACCTTGTTCAATGATCTTGCTGAATCATTGGAAGGAGAGAATGATTGGTTTAGCGACTGCACAACACAGAGCAATACTTTTTCAGTTAATAAAGAATACTTAGGTAAAACAAAATATGAGTGTCAGGAGCCTGATACTACCAATCTAAACTACTGCGAAATTGAGCGTTATGTTGACTACCCAGTTATCAAGACGAATGGTACAGGTACCTTGTCTTATGTTGATGATCATACCTTTCAACTGATCGTTGGTAACCCGTCCGCTCAAATATGGGGGCAATGCGCTGAGTACAATTACAGTGTTCAAATAAAAATCAGAGAAGACTTAGAGATCGAACAGGTCAGAATGAAATACGCCTTGTTTGACGACCACATTCAAATCTATCTGAACAACGATATCATCTATCAACATGCGAATGTCTCGGGCTTTTGGCAAGACGAGAATGGCTTTCCATATACTAACTACAACCCTAAACCTCCCTACTCACCTTCGTCGGAAATATATGGCGCTCCGGGAATGACACCATATGGTACCTGTGAACGAAGTACAATTTGGAAAATTGGTGACGGTGGTACTCATGGTGGATTTCCTAATGGTGGAGACGTAACAGAGCGATTCGAGCAAGCACGGGCTACCGGTCATGGGCTTGTGAATTTCCGAAATAGGGTAGCAGCAGCAGACTGGGGTTTCTCGTACTCAATTATAGAAATTAAAACAAAGAACAGAGCCTCACCTAAAGAGTTCATCGAGCAGACGCCACCTGGGTGCGCAACACAACTTGGCTATGTGCAGCCGCGTTCTACGTGCGATATTCTCGGCAGTCCGGGAAGTAATCCTTATATCAATCCTCAATGCAATGCAGATCAGACATTCGGTAATGGCCAAGTAGGTCAAGTTTGTACGTTTAGCGAGTGGGAGTGTACCGACGCTTCAACACCACCAGACACATACTACCCACATGTCTCTAGCTTTCCTCCAATTAGCTCAGGTGTTACCACGGATTCTAAGCAGTGCACCAAAATCAACGCCAAAGATTATCAATGTAACCCGCTGCCTGGGATGCAAGTTTGCCAGTATCCAAATTACCCAGATGATTCAGATCCGGTTTGTAGCGATTTCACATCTCTAAATCAAAACGCACCCGATCAGTGTGCACCTTATCGTGATAACCCTGATTGTGAGCTTGTCGACAGTGAACCTTCATTTAGTGACCCTGTCACTGGTAGGGTCTACATTCAGGAGTCGACCTATGAATGTAATACCTACACGTCTAGAGACTATGCCTACACATTAGAGGAAGACATTTGTAGTGGAGAGATGCTATGCGTGGGTGGCGAATGTAGTTTTCATGAGCTCGAGAACAACGCCGACTTTGGTGAAGCGATGGCCACATTTAAAATGCTTGAGGATATTAAGCAGAATCTGACTTGTGAGAATCCCGACGATGTAGAATCATGCCGCGTGTTTGAGGGTCAAGCTCGTTACTGTGGTGTAGAGAAAACTGGACTTGGTTACAACTGTTGTACATTGTCAGCAGGCCAAACGAATGTGCTCGACTATCTTAAAATGACCTACAACGTATATTCGTTAGAGCAAGCGATGGCGGGTTTAACGGATCAGGGAGTTATTGGTGCCTGGGGTGAACAAATACCAACACCAATCAGTGATGGGGTATCGTACGTGACGGATAGCTTCAGCCAAGGGTATGACTATATTGCGCGTGAAGTATTCGACGTAGAATCTGTCGCTAGCGAAGCTGGTGAAACGTTAATGGGAGAAGCAGTAAGTCAAATAAAGCAGGAGATGATGTCTTTTGCATTTGAATCGCTTGGTGGAGCAGAAGGACTAGGAGGACTGTTATTCGAGAATATCGGCGATAAGGCGGCAGGAGAAACGATTCTCCAATTGAACCCTGCAATCAGTGGTGCCTTTTCTGCAATTGCTGGTATATACGCAGCGTATCAGGTGGTCAAGCTTGCTATACAAATGATTTCGGCTTGTTCAGACGAAGAAATGAGCATGGGAATGACGATTGATGAAGGTAAATGTATATACGGAGGTGAAAGCTGTCACATTGACACCTTCTTTGGATGCCTAGTTGAGCGCGAATACTACTGTTGCTATCCGTCACCACTTGGGCGAATCATCATGGAACAAGCTGCCCCACAATTAGGTATGACACTCGACCCAATGAACGGGCAATGTAAAGGCATGACTCTGCGTCAAATTGCCGAGCTTGATTGGGATCAGATAGATTTTAGTGAGTGGGAAGCAATGATAATGGCTTCCGGACTGGCGGTAGAGCATGATGACTTAACACTAGATAATCTGTCTAGTAAACCTTGGATGCCTAATAACGACAATGCACTTGACCCAGTTTCGCTAAATGAAGAAAGATTTCGGGAGCAGAATATTCAACAGAACATAAACGACCGTCGAGATCACTTGCAGTATGAAGAGAACCTAGACTGCTCAGTAGTACCTAGACCTGAAGTATGTGGCTCACCTTTAAGGCTTGTTGAATAAAAAAAAAGCTCCCTAGGGAGCTTAAAGTGGGTAAGTTAAGCCTTTTGGCGTGAGCTGTTTTCTAAACTCGTCATTTGACGCAGTTACGTGAGGTGTTACACCATTATGCGGTTTCACGAAGAAATACACATTTTGGTCAGCATCTCGCACAGCTGAAATGTTTAATCCAATACGCTTAATCTTTCCGTCGTCCTCAAATTTCGCCGCGTAAGCAGGGAAAATATTAAAGTGATTTGGAGGTAGTTGATCATCTAATAGGTTCGACTTTTCAAAACCATTTAGGACTAAAACCTTGTAGCGAATAGGCATCACATCAGAACCATCTAGCTCTTGGTTCAACTCATTGCCAAAGGTACTTGAAGCAACTTGGTTATAGCGTTTGAATTTGGCGCTAGATGTACTTATTGAAACACCAACCATCGAAAACGGCATGTCTTCGGTGTGTAAAGTACGTAAGACATCAGGTTTGTGCACCTTATAGCCTTTAATCAAAAAGCTATCAGTACTATAAACCGTAGGCTCAAACTCAACCTCACAATTACAGTCAGAAGCAATTTTCTCTAATTGTTCTTGTGAAATTGGGTTGTTATCAAAGCTTAGGTTGAGGAGATAAGTTTGAATCTCTTTGTTAGATGCATCTCTCCATTTGGTCGCATCCAAGAAAGCTACGTTACCACCATACTGCAAACCACACTTATTGTCGGCTACCATGGCGTTGTTAAGACCCAGTAACAGACCACCACTTGAAGCTAAAACGCCTAATCCAACACTTCCAGCATATCCAAGTGCACTTACATCATTGAGCGTACTCTCTGGAACCTCGCGGTCTTCAAAGCAGCTACCGGCTTTAATTGACTTTACTACTTGTAAAGGGAGTGAATCATCTTGTTCGATGACATAGTTTGTGTTTGCACAAGCAGATAAGAACGCACCACACACAATAGAAATTAAATAACGCATAATCGTATCCTCATTCGTCCTTGAAAGTGACGATATTCATGCAGCAGTATAGGGTACAGTTGCATAAAATGTAGTCGATTTTCAAAGGGGGTTGTCTCGGTTAAGAGTGAAAGCTACAAAAGTAGAAGCCGTTGGCAGCGGCATAACTGATGATGGTCAAAGCCAACAATAGTTGGCGATATCACATCGAAGGTTATCCTCAGTATGGCAATCACCATTTTTCAAAAACCAATTAAGCGACCGAAATGCGATGATAAAACACTGGGTGTAGGAGGAAGTCCGCCTGGCCTGCATGAATTAATTTGGCCGTTTCACAGACCTGCTCTAGAAGTAAGGGAAAGAAATGATGGGCAGTTCGGATGAGGGTCTAAAAGAATGTATGGTAGCGGGTCGATGAAGACCCACTACAAACTGAGCTACTTACATAACGAACGATGTTAACTGCGGGCTTGCGTACAACTGCTTGACGTTCATATGTTTAGATAAATGGTTTACTGACAGCGTTGTGTCATTTTGAACAAATTTGTTCATGTCTTTCAGTGTTGGGAACTTGCCTGGGTAAGGCGTGCCACACCAATCTGGATTCTCGTCGATGTTGTATTGATAAACAGTTGGGACACCATGAGGATAGCTGTTTTTATCCCATAGAGGAATGACCAATGGTTCACCATTAATGGGTTGAACATAGCTCGAAGCAAGTGCGCTTGTGCTAGCAATGACGGTTGATAGAGCAAGTAGTTTTAGATATTTGAACATGTAAGTAGCCCTCCAGTGGTCTACGTTGAATGTTTAATTAGTACTACTATTGCAGTGTGCTTTAAGGCGCTTCCGCTGCACCAATAAGCAACTATATGCCTTTCTACTAAACCATGTGACTACTTGCAGATGCAACCAATTACGTTAGATTTTCAGAAAATCGATACTTTAAAACTAGTATTTCTCTACAGACTAAACTTTCAGTTTAGAAGCGGGATGCCTAGCTTAGTACGTCAAAACTAGGTCACGCGTCTACGATATCAATGCTTAATAAGGCTTGACCTTTCACAGCTTGTTTCAACTTTACGTGCGACCATTCATTGGTAGACATCAGTGACCTGATCGTGTTCTTATCGCCCTCAGACATACAAAGACCAAAAATAATCTCTCGAATAGCGCTTGGTTTAATATCCTGCAATCCATTATGTTCCGCCATTAAACGTACCTCTCGCTCATAGCTCCAGCATTGATGCTTTTTAGTAAGCCCGGCAAACAACAGGTCTAAATTGCATTCGATGAGGTTGCTAAATGCATCATCTGAATTGTAATACGATTTTGAGAGCTTTCGTTCTAAGGTTTCAATGTATGGATGCTTTTCTTCATAGAGCACATCGCGAAGGTAAATAGGATAATCATAGTTCGACAAATGGTGAGTCAGATTGGGGGCAAAACCGATGCACAGTCCACGGTGTGAATCGGCATAATGTGACCACATAAGTATGTTGTCGTGGTTTCGCGATAGGCTGTAGATGCCCATGTGCTTAAGCCTTTCTGTTACAAAGTCGTCTTGTGCCTTGAACGCATCTGGGTCGATGTTTGGATCGTTTATCCTTAATTCTCTGATGTAATCTTGCGGGCGGATTTGTGCATCAAAGGGATCATTGAACATTGACGATATGGGTAAAAAGATCTGCTTGTTAATGAATATCTCCAGCGTATACCGAGACATATCGCGATACTTATATAGTACTTCGTCTACCAAACCGTCAATTTTCTCTGTCATTCTTTATCCTACTGAAAGTGCGCTAAAAGCCAGACTTATCCTCAAAAATTGTGGACAAGTTTTAGGCGTTCTTCATAACTGAAACGACATCGTGGCCCACATTCTCTTCAGAAATTATCTCGTAGTGGTACGAAGTATTATTTAGGCTGTAGGAGCCAATGACACTTGCAAGCTCTTCACGACGCGTTTTGTTGAGTAGAAGGTGTATGTTGACTGCTTTTATATGGTGATTATCGTCACTGAACGCTTCATGGATATCACTTTCCAGTAGATAAGCTTTGGTTCCGGTGATTGATCGATCATCGAACGAGGTAACTGGCGTAATACTGATACACAGTACCGCTTCCAACTCTTTTATCAGGTACCCAAATACCTCAACATCATTGCTAGCGGTGTGCTGCGGTGTGCGGCTCAACTCTTCAAGTGCGATTAGAGCGGTCTTCCCTCGTTTAGCGAGGACGTCGATATTTTTAAGCTCATTTCGAACAGCGCGGTAATCAGCATTGGTTAAGTATGGCTTAATGAGTTTCCGCAGCGTTTGGTTCTGAGTTTTTAGTGGAACATGTTTGCCGGGCATTTGACCATAATAAGACAGCAGGATGTGTGTTGTAGCCGCGCGAAGTTGTTGACTGTAGTCCATATTATTCAGTGTTTTAAAGATCTAATATGAAAGGAGTATATCAAGATAGGACTGAACGTGCAGAGATTCAACAAATGACGAAAGGCGTCATTACTAATCAATGCGATAATCGTCATTCTAGAGCACTATAACTAAATAGAAGGGTCGCCAATAAGATAAACAAGAACAAGAAAAACCAAATACCTCGATAACAAAGCCAACTTTTCAGTTCATAAAGCGATATGGATCGCATTTATTTACGATTTCATCTCTATGAAAAACGTGGACACGTGGCACGTTTTACCAAGGCTCGGCCTCTTAGATACTATGCAGAAAAACAAGGAGCTTAACGATGAAGAGAATAAACATAAGACGCAGTGGGTCGTCACAAAATGATCACCCTATTGTGTTGAAACAAGCGCGAATGTCCGTGGAGTCTATATCTGTAGATCGTAAAACTGTAGGAGGCATTGTTATACCATTTAGAGTACCGTCTGCAGGTGGTGGGTACACCTCTGTTACCGTAGAGATCCCCTTATGCGAGCTCGCAAATATGTTTATGGAAGAGTTAGAACCCATAGCTACAACAAGCTTTCAGAACACCTCACTCATCCAGAGGGCACAAATGGTCACTCAGAGAAAAAACGTGCATCAGTACAGTAAAGATTTCTTGAAGGGGTTATTCGGCAAAGTCATAAACGCTATCCCACTCTGACAAGAAAACAAGATATGAAGGTGTTCGACGCGTCGACAAAAGAGTTACTGAGCGAAAATATCGCTGAATACCTCAAAAACACTGCTTGAGGAATGTTGCCTATGTTTTAATCAAGGTGCTTTAGAGTGAACAAGTCGAAAACATGGAGGCATTATGACTTTACATCAGCGTGTTATCACCGGTGTCTTTCTGGCATTACTTCTTACCGGTTGTGTAAATAGACAACAAAGTAAACCGAAGCAAGAAGCGAACTACTTTGTGTTCGATCTGCGCGACTACTCTAGTTACGTGCTCGCTAACAGCCCTAATTGCCCGCTAAGCGAGGAAACGGTAAGGGTAGAAATACAAACTAATTTCCCGCACCACTCATACCAGATGAAATGCAAGTCTGCTGAGACAGAACGAAAAGTTGAGGTAGTCAATGTGATATCGAAGCGAAACGAATTACCGCCATCAAGACTCACCGGCTATCGTTGGCAATATGTAGACCCAAGTTATGGTGATTACCCATACGCTGTATTTGTCACATCAGTAAAAAAGATGGGGGCCGACTATGCGCTGGTTGTTGAGGACCATCCATTGAGTAGTCAGGGTATTGAGTTTTACGAGCTATACCGGAGTATGTAGTGCTTGTTTAGAGGAATGCGAGACTACAATGCTCCGTACAAAGATCTCTTGTATACGTTCGCCCCTTTTGGTTGGCGAAAAGTATACACGCGGTGAGCACTTTTACTCGCAACGTCTGACTCGACATATCCGCATTCATTACAACGTACTTCATATGGCTTCGCTGCACCCTTATTTTTAACAACTTCCGCGGTTAAAGAGCCACATTTACAACACTGCGGGTACGAAAATTTCGGTAAATACACAGTACAGACTTTCTTTTTTAGAAAGTTGACGTAATCGTCAGTGTTGATCTTACTGATCGTTTCAACCAGGCCTGGATATTTTCGGCATTCGAGATACAGTAAAGCAAGCAGCGCTTTTCTCGTCACTATACTGAGCGTAAAGTCTCCATTTTCAGCACCGCTTATTACATCGTAACTCTTTAAGCCGAGTAGAGAGGCCAATTGCGATTGCGAATATCCTAAAACAACTCTCAAGGTGATTAAATCGTTACATCGTGATGGATCGAGTAAATCAAAATCAGAGTTTGCCATTGTTTGCCCGCCAACTTTCGAAATCGTAGCTATGTTTATCATAAAGATCGAGTGTGCCATGCATTAATCGAAAACGTCTATAACTTCCCATGTGTTTCAATGATTGCTTACGATTGCAATGAGTGCAGTATGCGACAAGAAGAGAATAGCTTTGAAGTTTCTTGTGAGAATAGGTGAGGTTTGGCTCTTCACATCTGCATTGATAGACAGAAGTGCGAGGTAAGGAACCTCGCTCGTTTAAAGAGCGCAAAAACAAGACATACCTATCGCTATCGATATTGCGCAGTAATAACTCAATTTGCTCACTCTCTGGAATGGTTAACGTTACATAACGGTAAGCAAGACCGACTCTTTTCTCAAGGACCCCAGTTTCTCTTTCCCACGCTTGTACCGTTTCTTTGGATACACCAATCACACTCGCCATTTGAGATTGGTTGTAGCCTAGTGCATATCGAATGAGAATTATCTGGCTTGTTTTATTAATCAGGTTCATAAACTATATCTAAGCGACCAATAAGTGCTCATTGAAAAAAGTCTAACGATTAAGCTCGACGTTAAGTATAGAGATGCTGTTCAACTAGTGGATTGTCGCATTGCCAGGTATTTGAACAGGGTCACTATAGATGATGCTCAATTGAGTCATAACCGCATCGTGATATAAAAAGTCCACTTCATCAGTTGTAAGTCCTCTATATTTACACATCAGTTCAACGCTTGTCGCTATAGATTCTTCCCAGTTATTGAATGCGATAGCATTTTGAAGAAACAACTCTCTCTTATTAACTGTGGAAATCGGAGGTTGGGAGTAATAGCCAAATTCATCGGCGTAGTACACATGACCATCACAGTCGATTGAAGCGAGTATACGGTTGCTAGTTTGAGATTCATAAAGGATCTCCGCGTTCAAGCTGTGTTGCTCTGCGTAACGAACAAGCGCCATTACTGTAACGATGTGATGCAAAAGCTCATGCTTCCCTTGATAAGGGTTTGATGTACGAAGCTCCAATTGCATCGCAGTGATAAAGGATTGAAATAAGTCCATAAAAAAAGCCCATATAGTTAAATTGGGCTGAGTTTTACATTACCAAATCCTAGTGAAAAGGACCAGTAAAGAGTTCTGGATCTATCATTGCAGAACACTAAAAAGTATCTGCTTACATGCAAAAACTTCGTGACAACAGCGAAATCTACAAGTGTTTCTAACATCGAACTCGATAGCGCGAATAAAAGACATATATTCGTGAGCAACTTCACATATGAATCAGATACCTAACCAATAATTAAAAGTAAACGATTGCAACACGTTGCACTTAACGGTCGTCTTTCATATCATTGATTGATAATTATTATCATTCAATGAACTGTAAAAACAATGTATAATCGATTTGTTCTACTCGCTAGCATCTTTTTTTCGGGCGTTGCTAACGCCTTCCCAAGTGACTGTACTTTTTTAGAAGAAGGTAAGGCATATCACTTAACTGAGGCAAAAGGGTACTGCCTAGAAACGGGAAATAGACTCATAACCTTGGTCAACCTTTCGAGACAGCAAATTGAAACAGTATCCGTTAATCTCGATGTCTATTACATCTACAACGGTGAGTATGTGTATAACTCTGGAAAGTTTGCAATCTATGACTCTAAAGACATCGTTTTAACTGTAGAGCCACAAGGGATCATTGTTGCTCGTGATCGTGAAAACGTTGCTGGAGATGTTCAGCCAATGGCTGCACCGCTAGCTGTGTTTGTAAAGCCAGCCATAGCCGGCGCTATTTTAGGAGGTATGGGCGTCGTAGGTGGTAATCCTAATGCTGGGTTCAGATCAATAGCTATAGGTGCTTTTTCAGGAGCGGTTGCAGGTGTGCTAACGCCCATAATGGGAGTAGGAACATTCGGCGCTGTTGCTGCTGGTTCAGTTGGTATTTCTATTAACGGGATGTGTCGTGGTTGCCACTAGTTTGATGGTTGCGTATCAAGCAGCCTTTGTCGTTATTAATGTACGGAGTTTAACTCTAAGAGCGACTCTTTTAACATTTATCGGATGCTTGTATTTTTTCGTGTTAAATATTGAAGAACGCAATATAGTCATGGACCTTGCAGCGCCATTGGCTATATGCGTCATAGGACGTACGTTTGAGAAAAGCACGCGGCCAAGTAGGATTGCAATGATGTATCTAATCTACTTTGGGTTGGCACTGGCTATGAGCATTAGCTAATACACCATTTCTAACACGTAAATCTTGCTCAAACTTACCATGTTCTAAGAACAAAAAGTAAAGGAGTGAACGACCACTCCTTTATTGTTAGCGTATCCCGGTAATTTCAATCATGTAGTTGGCCTGACCATGCACGTCCTCAAGAGCACTCACCGGCAGGTTTAGCTGACCATTGTCGTCAAGCGACACATACATCTCTTTGGTCTCTCCAGGACGGACCACAACACCGTTAAAGTTCAGAGAGTAATCAGCATCTGCACGCACAGTGATGAACAGTCGCTGCTCGCCACTGGCGAGTTGACCATTATCGGCTCGAAGCGTGTTGGAAGTAATTAATGAATGCGGCTTGTTGTAAATGTCGGCTAGCGGTCGGTTGTGAGGTACGGATGTGATCGCATCGAGCTTGAAGAAGTTATCTGGTTCGTAGGCAAACTGATAGACTTGTGTCTGTACCTGGCCAAATGCGTCTGTCACAGTAACAGTGAGCTTATAGTCCTCTCCGACATTTGTCGGGAATGTTCTCGGATACTCAAGCCCATAAACATTCTCGCCTTGATCGTTGAACGCCAGTTCGACGTTATCGTTACTAGGACCACCACTAAGATTTAGTTTGGTAAACTGATAAGCGCTATTGTCGTCAATCCTTAACCTGATACGTTCAAGACCTTTCACTAACATCCCAGGCTCGTAGACTTCGCCATCTTTGAGTTCAAAGCTGATGACGGGAGGAGACTTATCATTGTTATACTCAAAGCTATCCCCGACAGTCGTAGCCCCATGGTTTTCTCTTGCCTTTACAGCAATCGTAAACTGCCCCTCAGGAAGCGACGTTAGATCCCAGCGATAAGTATAATCGGTTCGATCTTCTGCTATCTTTCCGCCTGAAACGTTGAGCGTTTCACCTGTATTTTGATCAATGAGCCAAGCACCATTTAATCTCAGTCGGTCGAAGAAATGTCCCCGTCCTAACTGTTTTATGTAGGCGGTCATAGTCTTGCCTTCTTCATCAAACACGCTAGTGATTTGAGGGTAATACTGGCCATTCCAATGCGTCTCGCCCCAACGCGGGTTTGAACGCAAAGCATTCGAAGGATCATAGACAGTAGCGTTACCATGCAAATAACCTAGCGTACCATCTTGCATCGTGTAGTCGATATCAAACTCACAAAAGGTCTCGCCTGGAGGGATAAAACATTCCTTGCCAAAGTGAACGAAACGTTGCGTGTAACTTCTCTCTTCAACGTAACCACGAACACCAGACACGCTAACGGGTAGGGAGGACACATCCACATAATAGCGGTAGAAATCGCGCCACCCGACATCGCTGAAATTGTAATGGACGTTAACTAGATAAGGCGTTTTGGGCGCAGCATCAGACAGCGTAACGTTATAGCCAATACCATGCCCTGACCATTCATGTTGATTTACAAACCGTATATAGTTGCCATTAGTGTTGCCATACGGAGCGCTAAACACAATATAGACATACTCATCGTCCTCGCCAGCGACCCGGTTCTCTCCAAGTCCATTTGTGAAAACGAGTCCACCATAGTTATAAGAGCGCCAATTGCTTTTTTTGACGCGATAAGCACCGACGACAGGGTTCGTATGGACAACCATACCGCTTTGATACCGCTCAAAACCATCGAGACCTGGTCCAATCGAGCCAGAAGCAGAAGGGTTGTAAAAACCCCAAAGCTCGACGGTTCCTCTATCGTTATCCATACGAGCTACTTGACGATCACTGACGTAACGATTGCCTGCTTTATCCAAGATGACAACTTCCAGCATGAAGTCTTCGTCCAGATTTGAACGAGGAAAGACACCGGTCTCAAACGTTCTTGATGCAACGTTGTTGGCCGCGTCATATTGCATAGGCGCAGTAACATGAAGGCTGCCATCTTGACGATAATTGTTCACTGAAACGCTTTCGATCCCACTCTCGTCGGCAATGTCTTCTACGATAAGCAGAGCATAGCCACTACCGCCATACCCAAGTGACCATACTGGACCTGTCGTCACCATATTGTAGCCTCCAGCATTGTTGAGAAGCGCGCTGGCTGAAGGTGAACTGGTATCCACAACTACATCATAAGAAACACTGCCGGTCACATTAGATTCAAAGTCCAAAATGTCCTGAGTAAAATTGTAGTCACCATCTATCAAGAACCGTTTCTGCACATCAAAGACTACGCCGTAATAGACGTTACTAGCTGAGTCAGAGATCCTGTCATCGACGGTGATAAACTCTGAAGTACGTTGATAGACAATTCCGCCATTCTGCTGACGTACCGTGAGTCTGACCCGTCTATCTAAACCTGCCGACAGAAGAACGCTAACATCTGATGAAGGGTTAATGTAACCCTGCGCTGAAGTATGTCGTTGATCGTTATTCGTATCGACGAAGCTAAACTCGACAACATCCGCACGAGCTCCAAACGATATGAATAGAACAACGATTGTTGTAAACAGAATCTTATGCATCATCACTCCCTTTTCCAACAGCAATCTATTTATGTCCTAAACCTGCCCAAAGAATAGGGGTAGAGAGTGCAAACTTTTCAAAGGGTGACTTATGGCAGACCTTTTTGGCTGCTTAATCGGCACTTTTGATACATAAGTGAGGTTAACCTACCAATAAGATCCATTGCGAGGAGAGCACAATGCTCAATGCGGAACAAAGCTGTGCCGTTCAGCAAACCAGTCACACACTGATTGTCGCCATTCCGGGTTCTGGTAAGACGCACCTTTCTATCGAGTATGCCAAACGCATAGTCACAGAGTCACTGTATGATGCGGTGTGCATGATCACCTTCACCGATGCCGCCGCTCAAAACATGCTAAAGAGAGTTAAAAAAAAGCTGAACATACCCGAGCAAAAGAGAATTGTTATCTGCACATTCCATTCTGCTGCCTGGCGAATATGGCGCCATATGAATCCACATCGCAGGCTCATAATGGACAACGACCGTAGAGTGTATGTTGAACGCGCTATGCGCTCTGTTGGTTGGGTTGATTTAGAAGAAGCTGAAGAGGCATTGGAACAGCTAGGTTGCAGCTCAGTCCACAGACGCTTTGACGAACATACCATGGCTTTGTACGAAAAGTATCGTCAATACCTTGAACAGGACAAAGTTATCGAACTCTCTGTAGTAATGCGAGATGTCGTAGAAGGCATGCAGCAAGGGCATTACCCCTCTCTAAAAGCACTTTACGGCACAAGCCATTTGGTTATAGACGAGTTCCAGGATACGGATACTTTACAATACGAGTTTGTCATGACTCACTTTCTACAAGGCTGTACGATTTTCGCTATCGGGGATGATGATCAGAGCGTCTATCGATTTAGAAATGCAAATGGAATCTTGAATTTAGAGAACTTTGTGAAAGACATTGATGGCAAAGTACTTCCTCTCATAACCTGCTACCGTTGCCCTCAAGAGATATTAGACGCTGCGAATTGCGTCATTAATCACTGTTTCAAGAGATACGACAAACAGCTGATATCCGCACTCGACAGGAAAGGGGAAGTAACTCTAGTTGAATACCAAAACGCGTCATTGGATAAACTTATAACCCAAGTGGCCAAAAACACATCTGAAAACCACAAGCCAGAGGGCCAAGCAATTTTGGCTCGTACCAATCGCACGCTGACCGAGTTTGAAATGACACTTCAAGAATATGGCGTGACGAATTACGTAAAACTCGGTGGTAAACGATTTTTAGATCTCTTCTACATCCGATTCTACTTGAGAATGCTTTATACATTCAGTCAAAAGTCATATTCACACCTTATCGAATCGCTTGCTTACTTCGAGGTATCAGAGAGTGCACTTGATGAAGTGCGCAAGGATATGCGAGAACACGACTTCACCGAAGTCATAGGACAGTTTGTGATTCGGTGTCATGAACCGCAATACAAGCGTAGTCATGGAATCTCGGATGAACTGATAGACTTTCTTCATACGGTTACAATTGACGGTTTCCCAAAGTTCGAAAACGCCTCGGACATAGCCCATTTCCAAAGGGGCATTGTTGAAATGTTATCAATCAAGAACGCCGGTGATCTTGAGAGCCTATTGCGATTTACCGACATGCTCACGCGGATGGCATCCAAGAACCTATCACTGCAACCAATCATCAATCACTTCTATAGTCAGCTACAGAAGAAAAAGCGTAGCGCCGACACCGACTTTAAAGGCAAATTGGTACTTAGTACTTTACACGGTTCAAAAGGCTTAGAGTTTCAACACGTGAGCATTCTGCACTGTGTGGAAGGGCACATACCTTTCCTCGAATCCCACGATACGCCATTGCTTGACGATGAGCACGATGAAGAGGCTAGGCTCTTTTATGTTGGAATGACCCGCGCCGAACAATCCTTGACGCTTTACACCATGGCCAACAAAGCATCGCGTTATATCGTTGATCTGTATCAGCACGTCAATTGTTCATTTATCGATTTGAAGGAGATGGAATTGGAAAAGCAAACCTAACCTAACATCTATGGAAAATTAACAAGCCTCGATTTGTCTGCTTAATCGTCAAGAACACAAACTTGCTTGTGTTTAACTAAAGTTCATCGCATAAGGAAATGACGCTATGAACTTTCTACTCACTATTGGTACAGCTGCACTAATCACATTGTCGTTTCATGCTAGTGCGTATAACGCACGCAGTGGAGCGGCACTCGCGACCTACGCAACACTCGCTGAACAAGATAAAGAAACACGTACACCAATTGGCCAGCCGTACTTATTGGCAACCTTTAGTCGAGAACATTGGCGCTATGACCAAAAGAACAATCGACACTTGGTTTGCAAACATCCTAATAATGATTCGATCAAATTTCTACCCGTGGAAACATCACTACGGTGCCTAGGACCCGACTTCAACTGGACTCGTCTCTACGGAGGTAAGACGCTCTATCCAAGCCACACAATTGAAGAGTACTTGGGCTGGCAATCTGGGCGCACAGCAGAAATTGAGCGGATAGAAAATAAGGAAGGAAATCTCCTGATTCACTATAAAAATGTGGGCACCTTCGATTCGGATCGATACACCCAAATGTGGGACAGGAGAATGAGCGCAATCAAACTCGCTCGTGAGGCTCGAGATACTAATGAACCTACTGGTGAACCTGCAGACCCACAATCGTTAAGGGGTATTGCGCCCATTTCTACGAAAAGTTCCACGATCCTTAATAAACCTTTGTTTATTCAGTGATAATTGTTGATTGCTCACCTATCAAACATCTTCATCATCACCTAAAGTCCCTTCTGATAAAGGATTGACATCTTCCAGCAAGGCTTCAAGGTTAAGAGCATCTTGCTCATCGGCAAAGGTATAGTTACCCGCCAACTGAATGTGACTCCAAGCTACGGGAGACAGGTTAGCCAGTAGATCGACCACCGTTTGGTTACCTTTTTCTTTAAAGCGTTCAACTAGCCCTGATAGTAAAGCCGAGTTGTAATAGATTATACAGTTGGCTATGAGGCGAGCGCAGTCATTCCATTGCTCGATTTGGTAGTCATGACCACCACGAAACTGATTACCGTTTACCGACGCGATGGCACGCCGGAGTTGGTGATAGGCCTCACCTCTATTTAAAGCCTGCTGTACAAACTGCCGGAGTGTTTGATTATCGACATACTCAAGTACGTAAATACACTTGATGAACCGATCGTATTCTCGCAGGGCTTGCAGCGTACGAGTACTTCGTTTGGTATTAGCCAGCTTTTTCACCACGTTTCATATTTGCGTGTCCGCGTGGAAAGCTGAACCCAAATTCAGTGAGGATTGAGCCTATACGGTTCATGATTGCGGTGCGCTCTCGAATATAGCCTGTTCTGATTCTTCGGATTACTACTCCTAGCTGCGCTTGCTCAGTTTTAGGTGAGACAAACCTCATCCTAGGTCGAGTTGCAGCTTCAGCAATCGCATCAGCATCAATGAAGTCGTTTTTCTGACTCTTAACATAGGGCTTAACATATTGTGGAGGGATCAGTTTAACTTGATGCCCATAATCTTGGCATTTTCTAGCAAGCCAGTGCGCCCCACAACAAGCTTCCATTGCTATTAATACTGGCTCATGAACCGAGATAAATTGGAGTAACTTTGATCTAGAGAATTTGTGTCTATAACGTTGTTGGCCAGTGTAGTCATGACCAACGACATGGAAAGTAGATTTACCTAGATCAATACCGATAGTTTTAATAGCCGACATGATGGCACCTCCCGAAGTTCAGCGACATAGCTGAGTTTAGTGTAGGTGTGGGGCGTACCATCTAATTAACGCGTTACACTAAAAGCTCTGACCCACTCAACTGATATTAGAAAAAGTATCTGAAACTTTAAACCTTAGAGGTTGATATGGAAGTGTTGAACAAGAAGTCTTAAATCTCTAATCAATCACTCGAGTATGGGTTAAGTCTTAAAGTGATAGACGCCGAAAGTGTATCAATAATAACCAACAAAAGTCTTGGAAGTGTGTTAGCATGGTTGCTCACCCTACCGCTTAGTAGGGACTTCTTTTCTTTTCCGAACTCACATCTCGGCACTCCTTAGTAGCCCCCCTAAGCCTTACTGCAGGCTTTAATTATGTCAATTTCAACTAGAAAGTTAAGAAACATCTTTCAATTAACTAGAACCGAACATATAAAAAACGACCATAACCCAACTCGTCCGGAACCTTGGACGCCACTTTGTCATAAAGTCAATCCGACGACGCCCACGGCAATTATTTACTGTGAAGGGAACTTTAGTAAAGCTGACGGAAAGACAGCTAATGGTTTGGTAAGGCACTCCCACAATTATCGCATTTTATCTGTCATTGATAGTGAGCTCGCTAGCTTAGACTCCGGTGAAGTTCTTTATGGTACGAAAAATTATATTCCTATTGTGGCTAATATTGAAGAAGCCATTATTCAATCGGAAACAGTTCCTGATTACTTTATTTTGGGGATAGCGCCATCAAAAGGTTTTCTTTCAGATTATGAAAAGCAAATTATTCTCGATGCTATGTCATTAAATATGAATATAGTGAATGGCTTACATGAGTTCTTAAATGATGACCCTGTTTTTCGTGAAGCCAGCTTAAAAAATAATGTTCATATTCTTGATATTCGTAGACCCAAGAGCAAGGGAGAACTGCAATTATTTAGTGGCAAAATACACAGTGTTCAGTGTCCAAGAGTTGCGATAATGGGAACGGACTGCGCATTGGGGAAAAGAACGACTGCGACGATACTGGCGAATGAGTTAAGAAATAAGGGTCTCAATGTTGTTATGATAGCGACGGGACAAACGGGCATTATACAAGGTGCACCTTATTGTGTGGCATTAGATGCTGTCCCCTCTCAATTTTGTGCTGGGGAGCTAGAAGCAGTAATCGTTAAAGCGTATGAAGCAGAGAATCCAGATATCATTATTATTGAAGGACAGGGAGCACTGAGTCATCCTGCATTCTCTACCAGCTCGTTTATATTACGTGGTAGTTGTCCGACTAGTGTTATTCTACAACATGCGCCTAAACGTATGTATCGCACAGATTTCCCAGATATGCCGATGCCTTCCGTTGCCTGTGAGATAAACCTCATAGAGGCGTTCTCCAATACTACAGTTATCGGGTTAACTCTGAATCATGAAGGGATGTCTTCAGATGAGATTATTTCCGAAATAAGTGTGTATTCTGCTGAGTTTGACCTACCTGTGACAGATCCATTATCTCAATCTAAAGAACAACTGCTTCAGATGGTATTGTCGACCTATCCTTTGTTAGAAAACAAAATATCAGAGCAAAGGTGAGTTACCCGAAGTTAAATATTGACTGTTCAAAAATTCACCATAACGCTAAGTTTCTTATTGAAACACTGGCTTTAAAAAATGTCTCAGTCACACCAGTTACAAAGTCCTGTTTAGGTCATCCTATCATTGCGCACATTCTGGTTGATGCTGGAGCAAGTATGCTTGCTGATTCTAGAGTGGAAAATATACAAAGAATGACACATTGTGGGGTTGCTGTTCCGAAAATGTTAATACGCACTCCAATGCTGAGTCAGATTGCGAGTGTGGTGGCGTATTGTGACATCAGTCTGAATACTGAAGTTCAAGTTATTCAGCGGCTCTCTCGTGTAGCAAAACGAGCAAACATTAAACACGGTGTGATAATAATGGTTGAGCTTGGAGATTTGAGAGAAGGTGTTATGCCATGTCGCGTCATTAATTTCATACGTGAGATCATTCTATTACCCAATATAGTTATTAAAGGGATAGGGGCGAATCTTACGTGTCGCTATGGTGTTGCTCCTGATGATAAAAAGATGAGGCTTCTTTCTGATCTTGCAGACGGTATTGAAGCAGTTTTTGGTATTAGTCTTGAGATTATTTCAGGTGGAAACTCATCTTCAATCAATTGGGTTCTAGCTCATGAGGGGAAAACTCGAGTCAACAACTTGCGACTCGGAGAAGCAATATTCTTAGGCTGTGTCCCTGTAGAGCAGAATTCAGTCAAAGGGTTACACACCGATGCGATTACGTTAACTGCTGAGGTGATCGAAGCTAAAATTAAACCTTCTTTGCCATGGGGGAATCGAGGGGGCAATGCATTTGGTGAAAGGGAAATACTCCAAGACCGCGGAGCTGTTTCGCAAGTAATTCTCGCCTTAGGTCGTCAAGATGTTTGTGTGACGGGACTTAACGCTCCTTATGATATGAACATTTTGTCGTCAAGCAGTGATCACTTGATACTCGAAAGTTCCCAAACGCCCTTAACCGTTGGAACGAAAGTTCAATTCACTCTCGATTACAGTGCATTTTTGTCGGCTATGTCATCCAACTCAATGCATAAAGTTTTTCATAATTATAACTCCAGAAATAGTTCAAGAGGGAGTGTTTTTCTTGAATCAACATCGTAATACATTCGTACTATTTATCATCATTCTGCTGAACGGTTGTTTATCAAATCAAATGTTACCAAATGAGTTATCTGATTATAGAGCAACGATTATTTCAAGTCGACTTCCACAAAAAATAGGAGCATTAACACTAGTACAAGCCAAGTCAGATGCGAATAACATTTCTCTTATTTTTACCAAAAGCAAATTTGTTGATATGGATAGTCTAGTTGAGCAAGTCGCTATCGAATTTTGTGAGAAAGAGGAAACTAGATATCTATTGAAACGTGGCATTTCTTATCGAATTATAACGTTAGATTCCAGTAATAAAGTAGATAGCCTCAATTCCATCTCTTTAAACACATGTATTAATGATGAATGAACAAATAGATACTAGCAAACATTCAATTGGGGTTATCTTTGAAGCTGCTTAAGACATAGTTTTGTTTAGATAGCAAATGCAGAGAGGTTTTTATGCTAGTAAAATTCAGTTGTAAAAATCATGCAAGTGTCATCATGTTTGGTGACGTTGCTCAAGAAATAATAAAAATTATGGGGCATAGTGGAAAGGTGCCAAGTGCGATTTTTTCATCAGATATACCAGAGGTACTGGTAAAACTAAATAGTGCGTTCGAACGTGAAAAAATACGAAACCTTAATAGTGTTGAAGTGCATGAAAACGCAGAACCTACTATTTCGATTATTGAGCGAGCTTATCCATTACTTGAATTATTAAAAACAGCAATAGAAGGGAAATGTGACGTTATGTGGGAAACGCTGTAGTTCATAATAAATGAGTCTTTTCTCTTCAACATATCAATCAATAGAGTATATGCTGTTCTCTTTAATATTCACTACCTACCTTGTTATTATAGAGGTAAGTAGTGACTTCTTTTATGTCCTATTTTATAAGTTGGAATAACAAGCATCATCAAGCATCTTTCCGTTTTTCTTTAACAGAGAAATAGCGAAGAAAGATGATGCCGAGAAAAGCCGAAACAATAGACGCTAAGAAGATGCCTAATTTCGCAGAATTAAATTGTATTAGTTCCGACTAGATCTGACACTTCAATTTGAAAAGAAGAGAGTTACCCACTTTGATTAAAGGTGCTGAATCCGTAATCAAAGACAATAAGAGGTAACTCTCATGCTTCATACTAGCAACCCAATCATCAAACACAAAGCTGGCCTTCTCAATCTTGCAGAAGAACTCGGTAATGTATCAAAAGCCTGCAAGGTCATGGGCGTATCAAGAGACACTTTCTATCGTTATCAAGAGTTAGTTGAAACTGGTGGTATCGATGCTCTGATTAATCAAAGCCGTAGAACACCAAATCTGAAGAATCGAGTCGATAGTGAAACTGAACAAGCCGTTCTTAAGTACGCCATCGACTTCCCTGCACATGGTCAAGTCAGAACAAGCAATGAACTGCGTAAACTTGGTGTGTTTATCTCTCCTAGTGGCGTTCGCTCAATCTGGCTTCGCAATGACCTAGAGAACTTTAAAAAACGCCTTGTTGCTCTGGAGAAACATGGACATTTTTTATGACGTAACTATCGACGTTTTCATTGGGGCCTGCGCAAATCGCCGAGAATGGAGCAATAAGAAACGACAAAGAGGCCATCATCGTTATGAAGGTTTTGTTTTGCATCACAGGGGTTCCTCAATAAATCTCAGTGTTAGAAGTGTAGAAGAGATAATGAATTTTTTAAAAAAAATTTTTTTTCTAGCGATAGCAAGATTTTGGTCAATAATTACGAGAATGGAATGAACGAACTTTAGGGATCAATTTATGAGCAATCGCGCACCAGTGTGGAATATATCCGCGACGTTTTACGCTGCCAGTGTCATTGCGGTAGAGAATACCGGCCAAGACGCGACCCAGCCTTTGACGAGATTCGACATAAGGTATCAGCATGATAGTTTGCCCTATGATTCTTACCACAATGCATATAACAAAAACGATGCAGACACCATTGTTTTGCGCGCTGATGCGCCCGTCTCATTAGACTCAAATGGTGTTCTTTACTTCAGGATGGATGTACCTCTGAGCTCAAGAAGCTCCTCAACTCTTGGTACGAATGGGTCCCTAGATTTAGGTAGCATTTACGCTCAAGCGATATACATTTCCCCACTAAGCCTCGCGATAGCAAACAAGTATGCTTGGGGGGCTGGAATGTCGGCACAACTAGGCACAGCAACTAACGGAAGGCAGGAGACAACGTGGGCCCCAACGTTTGGTATGGCTATACCGATATTCCCATTCGGAGAAGAGGCCAAAGGTTCAGCGTTCATACCTTTATTGAAGTATTACTGGGCACCAGACGAGTCTCTGAGAAATGGTACTCTAAATTTTGAAAAGATAAACGAACTCACTCTTCTTCCGACTGTTAATTTCACCTTACCATGGGATTACTTCGAAGTTTTGACGTTATGGGGAAATTATGACTGGAAACTCAATTTCCAAGATGGAGAGTACGGGTCTAATCAATCAAGCGGAGACTACTTCATTCCATACGATATAACTGTAGGCAAAATGATTGCAAACGATTCAGTGATAATCTCACTGACCGCCGGAGGTCCATTAGTTTACTCATCAAATTACAAGCAGTTTGATCACAGACTACTATTCAGATTGGGATTTTTCTTCGGCAAGTAACGAAGCCTAGAGACTTCACGGGGATTTAGAATGCATTTATCGAATCAAATTCTACTTATTTCATTGTCTTTTCTTCTGATCGCATGCTCAAGGGATGACTCACAACTGACTTTCAACCCAAACCCGATTGAGGAACCGCCGCAAGCAGAGCCTATTGCGGTACAAGTTGGCGATGTCGACTTTCTTGCTTTAAGAGAGCCGTTACAAATCAATGGTACAGAGTCGTCTGCAAATATAGAGTCTTTCAAGGGCATACCTTATGCCCACTCAGGCGATGCAGACTCTGAGCCATTCAGCTTTGGGAAGCCAAACCGCTTTCAACATAGTGAAGTCTTACCTTTTTCTCGCTTGGCAGAGTCAGCATCTGGCGGTGGCTTACTAGATGCGACCCAGTTTAAATCAGTTTGCCCACAATTTAATACGACTGAGACCACATCAGAAACATGCCTATATTTAAATATATGGAGGCCGGAGAACGTACAAGAGGGCGACGACTTACCCGTGTACATATACGTACATGGCGGCTCATTCGAATCAGGTTCAGGACAGCTTCCTCACATTATACCTGATATCGCGGTAGCAAAAAGTGTAATGCGAGAAACCCCCTTTCTTGCTATAACGTTTAACTATCGTTTAGGCCTGTTAGGCAGCCTATGGCTTGAGGATGCCGGAGATACTGAAGGAGGAAACTTTGGTATAGGCGATCAAAAAAGAGCCTTACAATGGGTAAGCAGGTATATAGGTTTGTTCGGAGGTGATCCTCAGAATATTACGATAATAGGACAGGGGGCAGGTGCCACATCTGGATCTATCTTGCAACAAGGTTCCGAGCAAGCGCAACTATCAGGAGACTACCTTCCAGAGGAGATTATCACACGCTCTATTCTTCAGAGCCTACCTACTGGTCTATCACTCCAATCTTATGAATTAGCTAAAGACCAATACTCAACTGCGATAGCGTTAATTGAAACGCATTATCCAGGACAGAATTTGGATAACATGTCGACCTCTGACCTTTTAGATCTGCAGAGTAAACTCAAGCTCGAATTAACGGGTAGGTTATTTGGTTTACCCAATGGGACCATAGAGCAACTGGCGTCAGATGTGCTCCAATGGCAAAGCGATGGTGACAGCTTAGCAACAATAATTACCAAACTAACTCTGAACTACGGCTCGCTGATTACCAGTATTGAGCCCCGAACAAAATTGATGCCCTTTGCGCCATACTTAGAGTCTCATCGAGAGTGCACTAGGGAAGTTCTTGGAATATGTACGAAATTTGAGGATTTTGCCGGTTATCACGTAACGAGCCAAATCAGAGATTATCCGCTGCAGGTACCATCCGTAGTAGGTTTTAATGATAGCGACTCTAACAGTTATAGCTCGGAGCTTAAGCTCACCTTTTTAATCAATATAGAACTCGTTCCAGGAATCAAACTGCTGGACGTTGTACTCTGGATAATAGGTGACTCTGAGGATATCAGAGACCTCCCAAATGTACCTGACATACCAGCATATACCATCATATCGTCCATTCTATACTTCGACATGATTTCCAATAGTCCACTTAACTATGATGACTTTTCACCCTCATCCACTCCAAACACTCTTGCTGGTGTTACAGAAGATGTTGGCAAATTCAATGATCTCAACAACCAACTTCTTTTTAAATGCTCTGTGAGAGATTTTGTTGCAAACATCGAACATAAGTACAAACCAACTATCTATCACTTTTCTTACGAAGCAGACTTCACTAATCAATTAGTCGGCGACAACATCTTTGACGTGATCGGAAATTTATCATGCTTTGGAGGAAAACCTTGCAACCAAGCAGAGCTGCCATTCATTTTTAACAAAAACGTAAACATAAATGGAAACGCCATATCTCCATCAGACACAGATATGGATTTAATGAACAGGATGAGTAGTTTATGGTTTAGTGATGAACTGTTCAGTCAGTATCAATATGATCCTGCCCTAGACAATGTATTACGAATCTACAGAGAGAACTCCGACTCTGCTGCAATTATTGACAGTATCAACGACTGGGATGCGGCAGTTAACAGTGGTATTGATAGCAGTACTATATCTGGTATCTGCGATGCACTTTACAGTGATTTATAAAGATGCTTCAGAAAGTAATGATTAAAGGAGTTATTGAATGTTACTTAACAAATATCTAAAGGCACGTATACCTGCCAGTGTAACAATGACATGCATCTTTTTACTTCTTGCTGTTTCGCGTATGGCTTCTGGCGAAGAAAGGACTATTTTTGAACAGTATGGTATCCCCGAACACCTACCTAAGTTTGGCATTAGCTCCCTGTCTCAGGGTGATCACATAGTGGAACATGTGGAGAAAACAACAACTATAAATGGTAGCCCAATAGTTTCTAACTTTTATCTAGTTCAAACAACTGACTTAAAAGGAAATATTGATCTAAGAATCAAATACTTCGACAGGCAGATTAATGAAGAAGGAGGTGAACCCTCGTTAGCCCAAGATGGAGGCGTTACTGAATCAATAGAGTATTTAACAAAAACCGAATACAAGTTACGACTGTATGCAGAGAGTTATGATAAGTCATCAGTCACAGTTGAAGAAATAAGTAATACTGATGCAATAGTGAGGTTCAACTATTCCAAGTATGCATTGCCACAGGATGTCGCTTACTTCAGGTTTATGCAAGTTGCAATATTTGTTAGTGATAAAGTTCCAAAGAAAATGGTAATCACAAACTCTGCCCCTTTTACTTACGGTAAATACCAAATAGAAGACTACAAGCAAGAAGTATTATTTGACTACCTCTCGAATGGGAATCTCTATGTTAAAACCAAAACCATTATTGGCACAGGTAGTTTAAAAGGCGAACCGGCAGAGTTGAAAATAGTTATTGAACCCGTGGCATTTTTTGACGACGCAACGGGAGTGGACGTAAAAAATGCGGAGAGATTGGCGGAAGTTTCCGACCCAAGAATAAAAGAAGAAAAAGTCGAAGTAGATAGTGTTTTCCCGTTAATGGGAGATTTAGTTAGAAGACAGGGAATTGATATACCTCTTCCTTATGGCTTTTCGGTAACCTATCGAAACCAAGATATGGATGTTGGCTTTAACACATTTAATCTTGGGCTAGGAGCACTAGGCCTGCAAAACTTGGATAAGGACTTTGATCCCAGCAAGAGTTTTGCAGAAGTCCAGGCCGAAAGTTTTTCCTTAAGAGGTGACGTCTATATATTACCTTTTTGGAACGTGTACGGTTTAATAGGAAAAATAAAAGTTAGAGCCAATGTTGATGCTGAGTACACTGCTGAAACAATGAATGGAATTAAGGATGATCTTAACGCTCTGGCCCCCGGAGTCGGGGACGGTTTGTGTACAGAGCTGTCAGATCGAGGTCTTCCATTGTGTGATGCAGGCAGACTTGGTGTGCCTCTAACTTTGAATTATGACATGATTGGTGTGGGCACGACCCTAGCAGTCGGCTACAAGGAGTTCTTCGCTACTCTGAACACGACATTCTCTAAAACTCGTTTAGAAGGTAATTCAAGCTGGAGTGATGGTTTGTTGGTTGTCCAACCAATGTTGGGATATCAATTTGTCGACTACAGGGCTCAGTTTCTAGTTGGTGCAGAATATCAAGGTATAGATGCAAGGCTCTCTGGGAATTTGGGTTATGTAGATGCTCTTAAGGGAGACTTTACTTACGATGTTGGGGTTGAACTAAACCAATGGGCGTACCTAGTCGGATTCAACAAACAGATAGGAAAACACTATAATGTCACCGCTTTGTATAATAAAGGTTCCACTAGAGAAGCTGTAACTATCAGTTTGGGCTACAGATTCTAGAAGAGCGAGAGAAATAAATGCGGTTTACATTAGTTCTGAGCCTAATCTTTGTTTCGAATGTTGTCTTCGGTACCCCGGTCGCTAATGACTTCATTGACTCTTCAGATGAAGTATACGATATAGGAAAACGAACCTCTTTCAAGCAATTAGGGTTTATACCTGTTCCAGTTGTAATTACTGAACCCGCTACAGGATATGGTGGTGGCGCAGTTGCTTTGTTCTTGCATGATAGCGAGAAGTCCAGCGCCAAAGAAAGTGATAAAGGTTTTAGTGTCACTCCTCCTGCAATGACTATTGTAGGTGCGGCAGGTACGCAGAATGGAACTTGGGGCGTCGTAGTTGGACATCGCCGCTCATGGTTAGATGATAGTATACGTTATCAAGTTGGTTCTGTTATGGGTGTAGGTAACATTGAGATCTATACAGACTTGGGAGGGCTGTTAGATAATAGTAATCGAGTCAGTTTTGATACTAGCACCCAACTTTTTGGGATCCAACAAAAACTCTCATTTCGACTTTCACAATCAAAATGGTTCCTTGGTATAAATCAACTCTGGGTCTCATCAAAAACATCATCAAATCAAACAATAGTGGACGATCTCTTTAAGTTTTTTGGCTCAGATAGTACTAACAATTCAGCTTTAGGTTTATTTCTTGAATACGATTCTAGAAATAATTATTTTTATCCGACCCAAGGCATAGATGCTCTTGTAGAGTATATTATCCACGGCAAAAAGTTGGGTTCAGACTTTGACTATTCAACTTATAAAGCGGACGTATCTAGCTATTTCAACGTTTTTAGCAACACGGTATTTTCACTACGAGCTAACTTAAAAGGAATTCAATACAATAACCCATTTTTACTTCCCACCTTAAGACCCTATGTTGATATGCGAGGAGTTGCGGCGTATCGATATCAAGGAGACCAAGTTGTAACAATCCAAGCTCAGCTTGGATACGACTTTACATCTAAATGGTCAATACTAGGTTTTTACGGCTTAGGGCTAGCTCGTTCGGACGTCGCTTCACTGAATTACAGGGGCATCCAACTTAACAACCAAACCATCACCAACCATGTAAGCTCTATAGGTGCAGGGTTTAGATATAACCTTCTTCCTAGTTATGGCGTCAGAGTAGGCCTAGATGTTGCGAAGTCAAGAGATCAATCAGCCTTCTATATCAACATAGGGACTGGTCTTTAACGAATTAGTATTCGTGCAAAATAACCTCTGTGTAATACATAACCCAAACTCAAGAAGGCTAATTCCCCTAGAGATAACTCACAGACAGGGTGTTAAAAATTAAGCTGTTTATTTAGAAAGAAAAAAGGTTCATTGCGGAGTATCCATACGTTCTTTCATTTGATTGTCCTTCATCTCCAAAGACAACATTACTAGTATTATAAAAAGTAAGTCAAATTACGCTTTGGTAAAATGTGTTAAGTAGCAACGAAACACGAAATGGGGCAAAAGTGAGTCAGAGCTGGGCACTCTGACTCAGGTGATTAGATAAATATTACCTTGTTGATATCATTAGACCTTCATACCAAAGTGATGCCCGTCCGGCATTTCTATATCGATACGTAACCGACCGCCTAACGCTTCAACATAACGTTTTAGTGACAGAAGCTTAACGTCTTTGCCATTTTTCTCTAAACTGGCGACGGTAGGCTGCTTTATCCCCATAGATTCTGCAACCTGAGCTTGAGACATTTGAACACTATGGCGAATCTCTGCAAGATTAAGTTCAAGTAACATCTCTGCAGCTTGTTGTTGTGCCAGGTGCAGTTCATCTGCAGTCATCAGGTCATCAAGTGCGCTTAGTGGCTGACTTTTCATGATTTAGCTCCTCCAGATGCTCCTTAAACTCTCTTTCTGCGATAGGAATCATCTTCTTGTAAAAACGTTTATCACCAGTCTTATCGCCACCACACAAGATGACACACTGGCGCTCAGGGTCAAAAGCGAAGAAAACCCGAATCGGTTTTCCACTACTCTGCACGCGTAGCTCTTTTAAATTACTGACTTTGCTGCCTTCTAAGGTGTCAGCGTATGGCCTAGGTAAAGTTGGGCCTCTTTCTTCTAGCAGAATAAGGGATGCACGTACATTAACCTTATCCCTGCTATTCAATGTTTTAAACCAGTCAATGAAGACTGGCCGATTCAGTATTGTCCACATAGTCGGTGCTTGGCTTCTTTTGGAGTGATTATAGATTAGAATCTATATAGATTGCAATCTATATACACGAACCAGTAGTACTCATAGGGTACACGTTACGCAAACCATATGGTTGCACCTCTCAAATTGGTTCGCAAACCATTGATAAGTAACCCTACTCGAACTACCATTGCAAACCATACCCTAATCAAACTGGTGCCAAGTTAATGTTCATAAGAGCATATCTACGAGCGTCAACCGCTGAACAAGATGCGAAAAGAGCTAAAGAGGAATTAAGCCAGTTCGCAGCTAAAAAGGGTGTTCAGATAGCCAGTTACTATATCGAGAGCCAATCGGGCTCGACGCTAGAAAGAGCTGAACTGGCTAGGTTAATCGATGATTCCCACCAAAATGATATATTGCTTATCGAAAAGGTCGATAGGCTATCAAGACTACCTTATGAACAGTGGAAGCTGTTAAAACAGCGATTAATTGAAGCTGGATTACATATCGTAGTTGTTGATCAACCGATGACTCATTCAGTTCTCCATGATAACTCTGATGGCTCCATGATCTCGAAAGTGCTAACTGAATTTATGATCGATTTAGCTGCAGCGATGGCTAGGGATGATTATGAGACTCGCCGCAAGCGCCAATCTCAGGGGATTGAAAAGGCGAAGGCGCTGGGGAAGTACCAGGGACGGAAGCCCGATGAACAACTAAGATCCAATATTTCCCTTCTTTTGGGAGAGGGAAAGAGCTTGTCACAGATACAGGGATTGCTTGGGTGTAGTAGATCAACGATCGCTAAAGTACGAAAAAAGGTCGTAAATTGGTAAACCCGGAAATTTAAAACCCTTTATATACAGTGATTTAGCTAATTTCGTGGAACTTTTCGTAGAAATGGGCGCAATACCCCGTTAAGCGATTTTATGGAGAATTCAGTCATCATCTGGTTCTATATTCCTGCCTTCGTCCTACTAATGATGGTCGTAGCAGCGATAAATCGATTCATTACAAAGAAGCGTGAGTCTAACGAGTCTGAACCCATGATTCGAAGTAGGAATACATCATCAGATGATGTATTCGCAAAAACCCAGCGTCGTCCAAGTCAAACAGGTAGACAAAGCCGTCGAACCATATCCACTCATTCAAACTCACGCTCAGAATCTAGTGATTTTGTAACCGGTGCTATGGTCGCCAACGTCATGATATCTAGCGGGAGTGACAACCCCAGAAATGGTGGCAGTGCTCACAACGACTGCAGCTCATCATACAGTGACAGTGGTAGCTCTGGAGGGGATGGAGGCTGCGGTGGTGGTGGCGAATAGGAAGCAACTGTTTTCTATGGCCAAGGTATCTCTATGATGCCAATCTAGAGGCACAAGCACATTATTCAGTGAAATACATCAGTACATTCGCTCCGTAAATGGAAACAGCACATCTGTACCAAAGCGCCTTATCAAAGCTGCAGGACAATAAGGGGTTTAAAGTCTTTAGCTCTTGTTTTATTAGGCGCTTAAACTCCTTCTCTCGCTCAACATTATAAAGCCTAGCGACCTCGTTATAGCTTGGCAGCCATTTCGAAACAAATTCTATAGCGTCTAAATGACTAGCAAACGTTCTAGGACGGTATTTCCTATCAACGAGGCTACGTGAGTGAACTTGCCAATAATCTTTTAGCAGCCCTGCACGGTCGATCTTCGTACAAGGACGAAGAACATCTTCACCGAAGATTTTGACAAAATAATGTGGTGGACGACAAGGTACGTTCAAATAGAGTTCGTTTCTTAGCCAAATAGCCTGGGGCAAACTTTTGACGACGGGTTCCACCTTTTTGTTGTCGCGCTTAAAGCGAAGCTGACACGAGCCACTTGGTAGTCTTGAAATGTTACTGAAACTATCCATGCTATATCCCCTATCTCCACCAATTAAATGCAGTCCAGACATAGACACGCTCGCGCAAAGCAGGGTGGTCATCAAGTCTCGGATTGGTGATTAATATATTGCACTGCATGAGAACCGCGTAACCATCAGCAGCTTGGCGGCCTGTACGCTGCGTGAAATCTTTAAGCGCACCATCGTTCATGGCCACCTTTTCTCCCACAGAATAGAGTTTGTCACCAAGCCGGCAGCCTTCCATATCGTTCCACTGCCATGCGCGATAGAAACGAAACTCAGGTGGCATTTGATCATCGGCATAAGACGTAGTGAGAGCGAAAATAAGTGACATAAAAACAAATAAATACCTACACATAGATCCAACCTCTAATGAGACGTTGAACTTAGAATAGGGCTAACGTTAATCCTAGCAATAAATTAAGCAGCCAAAATGACACTGCTTAATCAAATGAATTTTTATATAAAAACTGTGAAGCCTATCTTTGTGTTAACGGTTCCAAGATTGATGACATAGAAGTGAACAATGAGGAGACATAGAGCATGCATAAGGTTAAAGAAGCTGCAAAAACAACCTCCTATCAAATCCTCGGCGCCATAGGGGCTCTATATATGGTAGCAATCCCTATCATACTAATTCATGTCTTGTATCTGGAGCTTTCACAGTACATAGACTGGGAGCACATAGTGCAAGCGAGTAGATATGCAGTGTTGGCTTCTATCGTCATAGTCCCTTGGTTCCTCATCAATCTGTGTTTGGCGAAACGTGGCGTTGAGCAAGAAGAGGGTAAGGAGGAGAAATAATGGGCATTCTAACCTTTATATGGACAGCAATAATCTTTTCAGTGAGTGTGACCATCTACTATCAGGCGCTTAAAAGTGAAAACGAAGGTTACAATGAAATGTACCTTTTAACGCTTTTTGTTGTAACGTTAATATTGTGCGATAAAGAAATAGAGCAGCTCTTTCTACTAATACAGTCCTTTCTACACGAACAAGGCACGTACGCAAGCAACTTAACGGCTTTCATTATTACAGCACCTTTAATAGTCATTCCTTATTGCTACGCAATTAAACTGACAGGAAAATTTATTCATTTCATCTTTCAAAAGCGCAATCTTTCAGAGGAGATATAGTATGATTGAAAACATAGTAGGTATTAAAGTATATAAAGAAGACTATATAAATAGCGTAGAGAAATTTTACATACAAATCGCTATTTTCTACAATATCATTGTTTTTCTTTTATTTTTTGCTTGCATTCCAGAGATAGATAGCGAGGCGACAGGCGGCACCTACATCTTTCTTTTGTTTATGAGAATAATAATTAGTGTAATAGTCCAAGTTATAGTAGTAATGTTAACTATGAGTACCGTGTTAAAACGAGTGGGGATGATGTTTGGTTATTATATACCACTGCCGGACGAGGACTTTGCTATATGGTGTGATTTTGACTTGCTCAATACTGAGCAGAAAAAGAAGTTAATGAAATTGGCCTCAGAGCATACAGAAGTACATGAATTTGTTCAAAAAATCTTTGAGCAGGATCGCGAGCCTAGATACTATGAATTCGCATGCTTGGCGAGTATTGTCACACGAAAAGACGAAATGGAAACGGATCGACGATTTAAGTCAGAATTTTCAGAAGCGTAAGGTTGATGATATGGATACGTGGAATGAAGATAAATTAGTCTTGCCTGTGATAACCAAATCTCAAGTAATTAGAGCAAAAAATGTATTTAGAGTAACATTCGCTTTACTATTCCTGGTTTCACAGGCTTTATTAATACAACTGATTGGTCAGCTTTCTATAGACGAATTTGATATCGACATCTACGTTGGGTATCTATGTTTAAGTATAGTTGTACTATGTATATGCGGGTTACTCACGATTATAATGTTAAGCACTATAGCAACAAAAGCTCCCTTTTTGCCTATGATAGACAAGGAGCCCGTTCTATGTTTCTTAAACAATACGCCAATAAATACAGAACAATCAAAGAAGCTATATGAAATGAGTGATCAAGATAACGATGTTCATAATTACATTAGTGACGTAAACAAGCAATATCGAGACATCCAAGTCTTCGAATACTATATGTTGCTTGATTTTGTCTCCACTAAGAAAGAGAGAGCGATTGAAAAACAATTAAGAAGTATATAAAGAGTTAGATATAGCTTTGATACACAAACTCTCAAGGGGTGCTCGCTCAAATCTCCATGGTTACGAGCAACAGCAGCTCACAATCTAAAAGTAACAACGACAGAACAGCAAAAACACCGATATGAAGATCAACATTTGAAAATGGATCTCAACGTTATATAATGTCCATTATAGAAACTTGAGAATGATCATCGGATGAACAGTAACCAAGACGGCATCATTGTTGTAGACCAAAACCACAGTCAAATCGCTTCGAATAATCTGGAGTTAGTTGCTCTCAACCGTCGAAAACGAAACAGTGACAGTGTAACTAATCCAGCGCTTAGTTACATCAGTTCTCTTAGCTCCACTAATACAACGGGTGGCCAGGCTAATGCCCGCTACATTCTTGAGCGCTTTTCTCGATTCTTTTTAGGTAGCAGTTACCAACTGATTGATTGGTCACAACTGTTCAACCAACCTTCTCTTCTTTCTAGAGCGCTATCGAGTTTCATAATCTATAAAGAGCATGAAGTTGCCAGGCTAAAAAAAGCATCGGAAACGACTCGAAAAAACCTTGAGTCAACACCACTCCTCGAAGGCTTACAGATTGTCGCGCAGCAATATTTTGACGCTAATCTGCTAGAAGAAGTGACATATAATCAATTACTTATAATCTTACGTGAGTTTAATAAGACCAGTGAGGTCACAGGTCTTCTCTCCTATGGTTGGTTAAAGCCCAAGCACGCCAATGTAAGGATCGAGTTCGAACCGCACATCAGTGCAAAGGTTGAAAAAGCGATTGAGTCGTTCGCGTGTTACTGCATCACTAGCTGCATCCATCGCTATAACTGGGATGAACTGCTGGTGGCTCCTGTTGTACAAGCTTCTATGAACGAATATCTCTACGATGGCGTTCAAGAATACGACAAGGAGCTTGGAAAAATCGTCAAAGTACGTGACTACAGCCCTGCGACCGTCGACAACATTTTTAGAATGATCCGCGGCGTTGCTAAGAGTCACTGGCTAGCTGGCAGGTTAAGTATTGATGATCTTGAGCGGATAAGAGCAATTCGTCTTAGTCGAGGATCGCGTCTAGATTCCGGTCGGTACATAGCTAAGTCTGAATTCGCCAACATAATGGAAATTACAAAGAATCAGTCAAATCAGGTGAAAGCTCAAAGAGATCGCGCCATGTTGGGACTGATGTACGCGGCCGGTTTACGCCGTCTAGAGGTGGTTCAACTCAAAGTAGGAGACTGTGATCTCGATACCGGTGAGCTCCATATCATTGGTAAGGGCAATAAAGAGCGGTACGTATACATCGCAACTTCTGGATTTGTTGTCGAACTTCTAAGAAAGTGGTTAGAAGTTCGTGAAAATAGCCTGAATTTTACGTCAAGAGACCCTATGTTTTGTCGTGTTAACAAGCACAAACAAGTGATTAATCAGGCTATGACCACACAGTCTGTTAATCGTGTATGCCAAGAGGTTTCAGTTATATTAGGCCGTACTATCTCACCGCACGACTTCCGTCACTCCACAGCCACTAACCTTTTAGGGGAAGGTTATGATGATTTGACAGTAAGTAAAGTGATGGGACACGCCGATCCAAAGACGACGAAGCGTTATGACCAGCGTGGCATTGAGGCTATTAAGAAAGCTATTCTACATTTGTAATAGTTGTCTGGTTCTAAACTCGAAAAATGGCGTAAGTTTCCCTTTGATTTATATCTGTAGAATGGATAATCTGAGCAATAATTACACTTCACTTTATTAAACAAAGTGTAGTGAAATTACTAGTTAATGCTCAAGTTGAATAAAATAAAATTCTGTTCAGAGAAGTTATTCTAATGGTTTAGCAGACAGTATCAGGTTATTCTTCTGAATTGAAGAAAGAGAAAAATAGTACCGAAAAAGAAAATAAATAATCTCCATAAAATCAGTATCTTATATATTAACAGAACTGAGGACTTATTAAGTTTCTATCATAAAAAAGTTAACGTACAAAAAACATACAATTCCAAAGGTGACAGAGAACACCTTTTTTGTATTTTCGAACCTCGCTTCTAAATTAGAACATAATTCGTTCAATATTAACTATACTATCTTACCCAGCCATATATAAAAAGTTTACTACAGCCGTTCTTTTGTATAATACTGATTGTAGTGGTTTAATGATCCCGGACACCAAATTAGGTGGTAAAGTCTCCACCGTAAATGAGGTGTTCAAGGCTTTGTTGCCAAATTCAGCGAAAGAGCGAACGCTAGCTAAATAGTTCGCATTTTAAACAATATACTGCGTTTCGGGCATACCTATCCCAGTTAGCTTGTTGAGTGCTTTGATCATGGCGTAGGTCTCACCCACTTGTGCGTTGTAATTTCGAAGCGTGAGTGAAGTACCTAGTAGTTGTTTTACGCGGTACATAGCGGTCTCCGACAATGACCGCTTATGGTAACCATACTTCTGTTTCCACTTTTTGTTCGAGCCATAGAGCTTTTGGCAGCCAACTGCCAGATTACGTGGATGTCCTTTTTCCCAGAATGCGGCACCTTCACGCGGAGGGATTAAAGGTGTCGCTTTCTTAACTCTAATCGCTCTGTGACACTCTCTTGTATCGTATGCACCATCTCCCGAGATTGCCTTGATGGTTCGGCGTGTTTGCTTGAGTAGGTTGGGGAGTACTTCCGCATCGGTCACACCTGATAGTGTCAGCTCTTCGGCGATAATTTCATGTGTATCTGTATCAACCGCAACATGGAGTTTACGCCAGACTCGACGCTTGCCATCAGTTCCATGCTTTTTCACTTTCCATTCTCCCTCACCGTATACCTTGAGCCCAGTTGCATCAATGGCTAGGTGTTGGATGGCGCCTCTTGTTGAGGCTTTGAAATCAACTTCTACATCCTTGGCTCGACGGCTTATACAGGTATAGTGAGGACAAACCAATGGGACATTCGCTAATTTAAATACTGAGTCTATGAAGCCTTGTAGCGCCCTTAAGGGTAAGGAAAAGATGCGCTTCAGCATGAGAGCGGTCGTGATAGCTAAGTCACTAAACAATCGCGGTCTACCACGTCTATGTTGTTTAGATTGTTTCCACTCTGTTATTGCTTCTTCGTCAATCCAAAACGTGAGTGAACCTCGATTGACTAGGGAGTTGTTGTACTTGCGCCGTATCCGCCCCATGAACCCACGGGGCGATATGACTAATGTTTGAAGTTCCAAGGCAGGAGCGCATCGACAACGATAATAAAGCCTTATCTACTAAGCGTTGGCGGCATGATTTTAGTATAATAAATGTCATGAAAAAAACGCCAAATATCAACCCAGAAAGTCAAGACGTTGCCGAACTACAAGCGATGGTGAAAGCCTTGATGTCGGAGAAAACAGAGTGGAAACAAGAGCGCCAGTCGCTACTTGAACAACTCAAGCTTGCCTTCGACCGCCAGTTCGCTAAACGTTCGGAGGCGTTAAAGCCTTACGATGAATCTCAAGGTGACCTCTTCAACGAAGTGGAATGTGAAGCCGCTCAGGAAGATGAGGTTGAGGTCACGACGACCACCACAACGAAGAAACGTGGTAAGCGTAAGCCACTTCCAAAAACCTTGCCTCGTGAGGTTATCGAACTCGATTTAGATAACAATGAAAAGCAATGCGCGTGCTGCAAGCATAGCCTGCATAAAATCGGTGAAGACCGCTGTGAAAAGTTAGAGTTCTCACCTGCCGTGCTCAAAGTGCTGGAATATGTTCGTCCTAAATATGCTTGCCGTCAGTGCGAGCAAACTGAAGACAAAAGCCGCATCGTTCAAAAACCAGCGCCGCAGAGCATAATCCCTAAGAGCTTTGCGACAGAAAGCTTGCTGGCCAGTATCATCCTTGGCAAATACCAATACGCGATGCCACTGTATCGCCAAGAGTCACTGTTTACCCAGTCGGGTATCGAGCTGTCACGAACCACTATGGCAAGGTGGGTTATCCAAGTCAGTGAGAAGTTCGCACCGCTTTATGCGGCCTTGAAAACACACCTACTTGAGCAAGTTGTGGTTCAGGCGGATGAAACGCCACTCAATGTCCTCAAGGAAGATAAGCAATGCTACATGTGGCTTTACTGCTCAGGCGCAGACTCGCCAGAAGCCTCACTTCCCAACGTGAAAAATATCACCTTGTACGACTATCAAAACAGTCGCGCGAGGGCGTGCCCTGTTACCTTCTTAGGGGATTACAGTGGTTATCTGTAAACCGATGGCTCTGGTGCCTATGACGGTCTTCACCAAGTGACCAATGTTGGCTGCTTAGCGCATGCACGTCGCAAGTTCATGGATGCTAAGAAGCTTCAAGGTAAAGGTAAGTCAGGCAAAGCAGATAAAGCGTTGGCCAAAATCCAGAAGCTCTATGGAATAGAATCCCGCTTAAAAGGTGCGTCTGTTGAAACACGAAAAGCAGAACGTCAACAGCATGCCAAGCCAATACTGGATGAGTTGTCCGAATGGATGACAACTCAACAAGTGATAGCGTCTAGCCCGTTGGGTAAAGCGATAAAATACACGCTCGGCCAATGGCCGAAGCTCATCCGCTATATCGATGACGGTCACTTATCGATAGACAATAATCGTGCTGAACGTGCAATAAAACCGCTAGTTATAGGCAGGAAAAACTGGCTCTTCTCGAACACACCAAATGGTGCAGACGCAAGTGCGATGCTTTACAGTATCGTCGAGACTGCAAAAGCCAACGGCCTTATCCTTCACGACTACATGGTCAAGTGTATGAAAGAGCTGGCGAAAGCAGAGCCAGATGTCGATGCGCTCCTGCCTTAGAACTTCAAACATTAGTCATATCGCCCCGTGGGTTCATGGGGCGGATACGTTATACCTATCTATTGTGAGCGCTACAATTTTTAATTTTGCGTTGGCGAGCATTAAATAAACGCTTTATAACCGTTGCAGATAGTACCCCCCTTTCTAGCAGAGCAGCCCTAAGATTATAAAATAGTAACGAGCTAAAGAAAATTAGGTGTCTATTTTACTGGTTAAAGAGCGTTTAGTGCCTCCCCCATTGAGGGGGTTAGTTGTTCAGTTCTTCCAAAACATAGTCTATATAGTCCTTCAAGGCATTAATTATAGAGCCCCTAATTTTCTCCAGTTGATGGGAGTGTGGACTCCAGAGTGAAATTGGAATTTCTAAGCTTTTTTTCCACTCAAATACTTCTAACTGAACTAAGTTCTGATTGATGTGCTCCGATTTAAGTACGGAGCGAGGAAGTAACGCCCAACCATGCCCCAACTCAGTTAATCTGATGATGACAGAAAGTTGGTCAATTGCTTCACTGTTAGGTGATAGTATAACTTTATCTGATAAGCCTTCTTCTACTAAAGACTGCAATATTAACTGCTTAGAGTTTTTTAGTTTAGTTAACATTTGGTCTGGAGGCGTACGAGATAGTTCGCTGTTCTTTGCGCCAAATGGAACGAAAGATAGTGTCTCTAAGTATATGGAATTGATGCTATTAATAGCTGTGCTATCGTGAATATTAACCAAACCGAAGTGAAACTCTCCGCTCTCTATTCCTTGTTTGATCTTTTCTTTTCCGCGAACAAGTAGGTTTACTCTCAGATTTGGGAAGTCTCTGGTTAATTGCATTCTAAGGTCTGTGATTGCAATTTGAGGGATAAAACTACAGTAACCAATATTTATTTCTTCAATATCCCCAGAAGCTAAGTTAATTGCTAGCCTATCAAATGTGTTTAATTGCTCAACGGCTTGTTTCGCATATCGATACAATAATGATGCTTCTTCTGTGGGTTCTACCGAACGACCCACTTTATCAAATAAAGCTAACATGAGAGAGTCTTCTAAATTTATTATGACTTGACCAATTGTGCTACGGTGCTTGTTAAGTTTCACTGCCGCTTTACTAAAAGATTTCTGCTCGTATACGGTAACAAAGGTGTTTAGCTGCTCAAGGCTAAAATTCATAGTGTTTCATCCAGTTTATTTGGGTATTTGTAAAAGTAACGTATTGGTTGATGGCGCAATTTTTAAGTTACTTTGACCAAGTTTCGTTTAGTTGTTTGTTAATATCTATATAAGATAAGCCAGTTTCTAAATTTGTCCAGTTTCATCCTACAAACGCTAGTTAGTTGTTTCAGAAAGTCTTTGTATTATCACTGTCTCTACTGATTAACCACTTTGGAAACTAAAATGACACTGAACAAAAAATTTGCACTTACTGCACTTACTGTACTAACACTTTCTAGCACTTCAGCGTTCGCTGAAGAAGAGAACGACCCTTCAGATATTGCAAGAGCGACCACCTCTTTCACTGTAGGTGCAACCAATCAAGGTGATGTTAAAGGGGCACTAACGTATGCATTTGCCGTTAACGACACTCAACAAGGTATGGTCGTTGCTGAAGGCAACATGGATAAAGAGGGAAAATACAGTGATGCTCGCGCGCAATACTTCCACGTATTTAACTTCGATAATCCTACAATGCCCAAAGTAGCTGCATCGGTTGACTTTATCGATAATGCCTCGATGACAACGGCTGCTCTTGGTGCTGTTGTCGCTATTACCCCAACTGAGAACTTCTCTATGTACTTGAGAGGAGGTGTTTTAGGAGGAGAGTACAGTGACGCTATGACTCACCAGTTTGGTGTGAGTGATAATTCGACGTTTGGTGGCATGGCCGCAGGTTACTTTACTGTCAAAACGGGTAATGATGGTACCTATGTAATGTTGAGCCCAGAGTACACTTATGCAGGAGGCGATATTGAAACCAGTACATTGAAGTCTTCCTTACGAGTTGGTACTCCAATGAACGCAGCGAAAACACATTGGGGTGAGTTCCGTATCGAGAATACTTACGGTACCGTCGAGTCAGCGTCAATGACACAAGATATTGATAATACCGTCGCGTGGTTTATGTACAAGTCATTCTTCTAAACAAGCAACATAAACAATGGGTTATGGATCTATTGCCCATAACTCGTCTCCTTTAGGCTACTATATTATCCGTAGTCTTGTTATTTGCACTGCAAATGAAATACAGCATTTTTATTTTAAGAAGTAATTATTCATAGAGGCCACAATGAACCCCACTTTTCGTCTATCTGCAACCGTTACAATGTTAATGTCAGCGATGGCAGTCTCGACAACCGTATTTGCTGAAGAGAACAACAATGAGTTTGAAGACCTTACAGTGATGAGAGATACGCCTGTTGAACAATCTCACTTTGACTCTTGGAACGAAACCAAAGCTCATTGGCAGGAAGAGTACGGACTGCAATTGGGTATTGATTACAATATGCTTGGATTAACAGCGACTAATGCGCTAGGAGAGTCCTCAGCTGCTTCAGGTGCGCTAAGAGTGTATGGCCAGTGGGATATGGTTCATACCGATTCTGGGTCAACGGGTGGTATTGTGTTCAAATTTGAACACCGACACAAATATACCGATTCATCGCCAAAAGATTTTGGTATAAAAGATTTGGGCTATCTTGGTTTTGCACACTCTCTATACGGTGACCAAGGTTTTAGAGCTACACATCTATTTTGGCGTCAATCTATGCTCGATGATCGTATGGTGGCCTATGCCGGATTTTTGGATATGACTGACTATACCGATTTTTATGCTCTAGCGAGTCCATGGAACGATTTTAATAACAGTGTATTCACGACAGGTAGCGGTACGATTGGTGGCCTTCCTGATGGTGCTTTAGGGCTGATGCTGGGTGGTTTTATGACTGACACTGTATATGCCTCAGCGAGTATTCTTGATGCGAAGGGTAACGCGTCTGATCTGAGCCAAGGTGTCAAAGACTTCTTTGACACTGGCGCAACATGGAAAAGTGTAGAGGTTGGTTATACACCATCGAAAGAGATGCTGTTTATTGATAACGCTCACGTATCTTTTTGGCAGCGTGATGCGGTTGACAATGATAAAGAGGGCCACGGTGTGAGTGTTTCAGTCTCTGGTCTTATAAGCAACCAATGGCTTCCGTTTGCTCGGGCGGGCTGGGCGCAAGATGGTGGTGCCATGTACGATGCATCGGTTAGCGTTGGCTTTGGCTATATTCCAGCTAGTCGTTCAGAAGATATGATGGGGCTAGCATTTAACTGGGCAAGTCCGATGGCAAGCACATTTGGTGATATCGACTTTGATGATCAATATACAGCAGAGTTGTACTACCGCGCGAAAGTGGCGCCTTGGCTTCAGTTGTCCCCGAGTATTCAAGTCATGAATCATACGGCAATTAATCTCGATGCAATTGAATCTGGGGATATGTCAAACGCACTAATTAAAGATAAAACTGATGTAGTTATGGGCTTAAAAGCGCAAATCCTTTTTTAATCGATATCAGTTGTTGAACAGGCTCCTTATTTCAAGGGGCCCTATTACCTTAGGGTTATATAAGAGGACGTATGCTAATGACACATAAAATATTGCTATACCTATCTATTGTGAGCGCTACAATTTTTAATTTTGCGTTGGCAGGCACTAACCAAGCGATCGAGTGGATTGATCTTATTCCAGAGCAAGAGCGAGCTGCGTATTTATCGGGAGACAGTGCTCAGATTAGTCATATTGGACCTCAAGCCAAGCAAAGTGCTGTAGGAACGGTTAGGGATGATTTAAATGGTAAAGAAATTTCAATACCAGGGTTTGTAATTCCTCTTGAAGGAACAGAGAGTCATATAACTGAATTTCTGTTAGTCCCATTTTTTGGGGCATGCATCCATGTTCCACCGCCACCACCGAACCAAATCATTTATGTCAAATTTGAAGAAGGGGCTCCAATGACTAAGTTATGGGACGTGGTTTATGTCACTGGTGAGTTAATGACGGAAACATTAGATACTGACCTTGCGACAACAGCGTATTTGTTAAATGCAAAAAAAGTTGATGAGTATCAAGAGTAATTGTCTGTGATTTGAACTATCTCTCATCTGATCTGCTCCAGCCAGACTGGACAGCGCATTAAGCGACATATTGTTTTTCAAAGTTAACTGGGCGTAGATACCCAAGGGGACTGCGCCTTCTTGTTCGATTATAATCAACTTCGATGTACTCAAAAAGTGCTTGGCGCATCTCTTCTCGCGTCATTATCGGCTCGTATTGGACGGCTTCTACTTTCATTGAGTGGAAAAAGCTTTCAACACAAGCGTATCCCAACAATTTCCCTTCCTACTGATACTTTGTTTTAGATTATGGGCTGTAATTAAGTCTCGGTAGTCTTTTGAACAATACTGGCTACCTCTGTCGCTATGGATAATCACCCCTTCTGGCATACCTCTGCGGAATAATGCCATTGATAGCGCATCACAGACCAGAGTCGCCGTCATTATAGTGTTCATTGACCAACCAACGACTTGCCGTGAGTATAAGTCGATTACAACAGCTAAATACATCCAACCTTCTCTTGTCGCTAGATAAGTAATCTCTCCAGCCCATTTTCTTCAAGTTCTTTTTGAATACGCCTTACACCATCGCGTTCCTTTTTATTAGCCAAGACTTCTTGAACCTTGCTATCAAGCTGATGGTGGTGCTCGTTGCGTTGAGTGACTTTATGGCGATGATTAATCCAGTAATAAAACCCACCTCGAGAAACCCCAAACACCTTAGCCATGCGGACAATCCTATATTGTATAAGGTGTTCGAGCATAAATTCATAATAATCGACTTTAGATTTTTCGCGAAATAGGTAGCGGCCTTTTTTTAGCGGCTTTACGCCACCCATAGATTTGAGAGTCATATAACGATAGTTGTCGTGCAGCAGCGACACCGACTTTCTCAGCCAACTTAAGTGCTTCGGCTTTAAACTCGGGAGCATGTTTGATTCGTGTTTTTTTGGTTGTCATTGTCCACCTCGTTAGTGATTGTACTTACTTAACGCAGTGTCCAAAACTGATGGTGCGGATCACTCTTTTAGAGTCGACTGTTCTCTACTTTTCATCGGACTTTATTTGATGAAGAGAGGCCTAGGGCATACCGTTTACTCCATGCAAAGAGGCTATGGGTGATTGGCACTTTACGAGCGGCAGCTTCAGTAACATTATGACATTTGTAGTCACCAGCGGCTTCAATTTTAAATTATTCAGGATATCTTTTACTGTTCATAAGTATCTCTTGGTGAGTGCTGTTGTCTAACTAAACGGTGTCTATCAAGTTAGTGGTTATTCCCTTTTTAGCTAGCGAGTACATTTATCAATCGTGTGTTTCGGTTGACCCACAACGTTTTTAATTTAATCTCGTTTTAGTTGGTCTATCGAATTAGCATCGCTGCCCGTATTTAACGTTGAAAAGTTTTCTTGTTAGTTTTGTTATCGTGTCACTACAAATAGGATAACTAGAGTGTTTAACCAGATGGGGTGTCTTATGGGAGTCTATTGTAATGAAAGGTTCATGGAGGGAAGGTGAGAGTACCAGGTTGTAGCTATCAGATGTGAAAAGATTAAGGTTCATCGCGGCTTTCCGGGAAAGCCGCTTTTATCTTCAAGGAGAAGTAGTCTGTATCTCGATATCCATACCTCATTCGCTTGATTAGCTTTATCTTGTTGTTTATCCCTTCCAATGTGCAGGTGTTGAGCGGATAACTTGCCGATGCGATAATGCCGTGAAGATAAGGACTCAGTTTTTGTGCGAACTCTTTCAATGGCTTAATTCCACTCTCTTGTACTTGTGCCCACCACGCCTCCCAGAACCCTTTAGCATGTACTCCTGATTCACAATGCCAAAGTTCCTTGAGTTGTGCTCCGAGTATATAAGTGGTCATCAAGTCCTTATTGATATCCAATATTTCAGTAAGATAGCTATCTTGCGTGCATTTAAGTTGCCTCTGTTTTTCAACAACACCCAGCGTGAACGCTTGACCCATTGCCTCGCTTTTTTATCTTGCTTGAGTTTGTTGGCTTGGTCGACTCTGACTCTATCCATCACCTTACGACCGAACTTAGCAACAACATGGAATAAGTCGTAAACGATTTTTGCGTTCGGACAGTGCGCTTGGACTTCAAGGTCAAACGCCGTATTCATGTCCATTGCGACCGCTTCGATATTATTGCCATACTTGCCTAGTTGCTCGAAGAACGGTCGTATGTCCTTGCGGCTACCCCTAACCCTATCCAAATGACTTGATGAGTCTTCCCATCAGCGATGACGGTGGCATATATATGCCCTTTAAAGATGGCGAACTTGTCCATGAAGAGTTGCCTTAACTTTCCCCTTTTCACTGGCGGTACCACTTGTCGAAGTCGGCGTTTATCAATTTCTTTAATGGTGTGCCAATGAACGCCCGTTAACTGGGAGATATGCTTAATGGGAAGCAGGGGTAACAGTTGTTCTTTATAGCTTTTTAGGCGCTTAGCAATGCGAGCATAAGGCTCTAACCAAGATAGAGACTCTGTTTTTATGCCGCAGTCACGACACTTAATTCTTCGTGTTTGAACGGAAAGTTCAACAGGCACACCGAGCAACATGGCCTCTTTCACATGGCGCCACTGATATTCATGAATAGTCTCGCTCTCGAGACCACAAAGGCATTTAGCCTTGGAGTTAGGTTTAAGAGTCAGGGTAATAAGTGATGCTGTCTGGTGAGACTTTACTATTTGAAAGCCTTCCCAGAATGAAGATAGGAAAGTATGATTCGGCATGGAAACGGTAGTTTGTGTATGATTCTTGTTTGGCGACTAAACCATATCACTTACTACCGATTTTGTTTTTAGTTCACGCTAATCCGCGATGAACCCATCTAACAGGTTAGATGGGGGTACAAGGTGTTATCAATTCATTTAATGTTATTTCGACAACTTGTCTTTATAAATAATACCGTCTTTCATAATGAGATCGAGGTTCGTCTCAGGAAGTGCGAGAATTGAGATGTCTTCAAGTGGATTACCATTTACAAGGAGTAAGTCAGCATAAGCACCTTCTTGGATAACACCCAGTCTTCCATCTTTATAAGGGTGGCGTTCACCTGACAGTTCAAAAAGCTCTGCATTTTGTGATGTTGCTTGCTTTAAGATTTCATAAGGAGTGAAATACTTGCTACGCGCGATAAACTCGCGATTCTGCATTCGGTGAAGCGTTAATGAACCCAAAATATCGGTACCAAACGTCATTTTCACACCGTACTTTTTAGCGCGCTCATAGCCTGCCTGAGCACCAGATTGAGCTTGTAGGTATTTTGGAACCGCGTCACCTGTCATCCCTGCTTTTTCAGGGGGTAAGCTAAAGGCCAAAAACTGAGTTGAAAACCATACATCATTTTTCTTCATCAATTTCATGGTTTTTTCTGATGCGAACAGCCCATGCTCAATGCTTTTTACACCTGCTTTGATGGCATTTTGGATACCTACATCACTATAGGCGTGTATTGCTGCGTAGGTACCCCATTTATCTGCTTCCGTTACGATTGCCTTGAGTTCTTCATAAGTATATTCGGTGACATCTAACGGGTCGTGTGCACCGGTAATACTGCCACTACCGAATATTTTTAGATGGGTTGCTCCAGAGCGGAATACATCTCTAGAAGCTTTTTGTACTTCCGGAACTCCATCGGCGATGACTGTCCAACCTCGAATGTACGCTTTATCGATTTGACCAGTAAAGTGAGGTGACATGTAAAACATGCGCTTGTCATAGTCACCGTGACCCGATGTTTGAGAAATAAATGCACCCGCGGGTAGTATTCTTGGTCCTGGAATGATGTTCTCGTCAATGGCTTTTTTTAAACCGAAAGCTGGTCCTCCGTTGTCGCGAATGGTGGTAAAGCCTCGCAGAAGCATTTCCCGTGCGTTCACACCTGCAAGGGTACCTGACCAACCTTCTGGAGCGCCATAAATAAGTGTTTCAATATCATCCGTCCACATGATGTGTGTATGAGCATCGCTAAGACCTGGGATCATCGTTCTTCCTTTCCCGTTAACGACTTTAGCTCCTTCATGATTGATAGCATCTTGTGAGATCGTTTTAATCAGGTTGTCAACGATTAATACGTTGGCATCTTCAGTGAGTTGTTTATTAACACCATCAAAGATATCGACATTGGTGATCACTACAGCCGCTTCGTTAGCTAGTGTGCTAAATGAAAGGCAACTAGCTATTAGTGTGTTGAGTACCGTAAGTTTTTTGAGTTTCATCAATTTATACCCTTGCATTGGTTTATGGTTTTTCTTACTTGAAATAAATGTATATGTGACTAAGTTTAGTTGTTGTGAGTGTTTTGTTTATTGTAGTTGGCTTGTTGGCTTTTAGATAGTTCCATTAGGCCATGGTACCTGAATGTTTTTCAAGCTAAGGGGATGATTTTGTCGCATCTGATCCAACATAAGCTAGTGTATGTATTTGCTTGATGTCTATAGAATAAATGCCAGATGAAGAGACAGTCAGTTTGAAAATAGTTAGTTGGTTCATACCGTTTGAAACTAAAGATTTGGGCTGTTTAGAAGCGTTATGGTATTGCTTACTATATGCGAGACTGTTCTTTTGTAGTGTAGATAAAGAAGAACCTAGCCAAAATATAAGGAAAAAAAATGAAAACAAATAAGAAATTGATTAGAGCGTCAGTGCTGGCAGCATTGACGTTAAACGCTGGAACATTGCATGCAGCAGATTATGACCTAGTGATTGAAAATGGTCGGGTTATGGATCCTGAAACCATGCTGGATGCAGTGCTTAATGTCGGCATAAAAGATGGTCAAATTATTACAATCTCTGCCGACCAACTAGAAGGCAGTCAGGTTATTGACGCATCAGGTCAGGTTGTTGCTCCGGGGTTTATTGATACTCACTTCCATTCTCTTGACGGCCTGTCAATTAAGCTGGCAGCTCTTGATGGTGTAACCACAGGTATGGATCTAGAAATAGGGGCAACACGCGTAGCTGAATGGTATGACAATAAGAAAGATGCCTGGCCTTTGAACTATGGTACTGGAATCAGTCAAGAAGCGGCTAGGCTTGAGATTCTGGACCCTGAAGTCAAAATTGATCGAGCGTATGACGCTCCGGATATTCTGAGTAAATTACGCACAGAAGCAGCCAAAGATGGGGTCAGTGGTTGGTCTGATACCAAGGCCAATGAAGAACAAATGAACCAAATCTTGACGATTTTGGATCAGGGCTTCAAAGATGGTGCTATCAATCTTGCATCGACAACTGCATACATGCGCAATGGTCTTACATCATTTGAAATGTATGAATCACAAAAGGTGGCGGCAAATTGGGGACGATTTACGGCCTCTCATACACGTTTTCATGGCAACCCAGTAAACCCGGAAGGACAGTTGGGCTTCGATGAAGTCTTTGCAAATGCTGTAGCACTAAAAGCGGGCTTATTAATGCTTCACAACAATGAATTTGGTTGGTGGGAAGTAGAGGAGAAACTTAAATCTGCTCGTGAACAAGGTATGAACATGTGGTCAGAATACTACCCTTATGACGCAGCATCGACTGCTATTGGGTCGTCATTCCTAATACCAGAAAGTGTTGAAGGACTATTTGGTTACAAATATGAGGACATTATCTATGATCCAGATTCTGACAAGTTTTTAGATAAAGAAGCTTATCTAGAGTTGGTTGCAAAGGATCCTGGTCACCTTGTCGTCATTTTCAGTCCACCACGTAAAGAGTGGTTGAAGTATTTCTTGCAGATCCCTCACATGACAGTAGCGGCAGATTCTATTTACTCAGGTTTGGGTGTTGATTCTTGGGATGCGGACTACACGGAATATAAAGGTCACCCACGTACAGCGGGTACGCGCGGTCGAGTATTCGCAATGGCGCGTGAAGAGGGTGTTCCACTTATGTTTACCTTAGCGCAGATGAGTTACTGGCCTGCGAAACATTTAGGTGATGAAGGCCTTGAGGCTATGCAAAAGCGTGGGCGTATGCAAGAAGGTATGGTAGCCGATATCACGATTTTTGATCCAGAAAACGTTCAAGACAACTCAACTTATAAAGCGGGAGAGCAAGGCAAGCCAACAACGGGTATTTCTTATGTGATTGTTAATGGCCAAAAAGTGGTTGACGATGGCGAGTTCAAGAAAGTATGGGCGGGTCAACCTATTCGCTATACTCCAGAAGACAAGGCACGTTTCAAAGGTATTGATAAAGCAAGCTGGCTGAAAAACATTACTGTTCCTACGTTCTCTGCAACACAAGCAGGCGCAGAAGGTAACCCGACGTTCAAAAGCAAATAGGAGCATGAGATGAGAATTGCCGCTAGCATACTAGTTTGCGCAATCTCGTTTGGAGGCGTAGCTCACGCCTCCTCACTTGATGATTTAGCAAACCAAGTTACAGTTTTAGATGAGTATCAACATAGTACTGAACCTAGCTTGAAGAAACAGCAAGCGGTAAACAGTCAGCTTTCAATATATGCTTATGAAGTCGGTTTGGATGTGTCTAAGTTAACGCAAGGACAAGTATCAGAAATAGAATCTAGTTTCAAAGGAAAGCCTTCTTGGGCATTTTGTGACGAACATCAAATGGTAGAGATTGTTATGAATGGAAGTAGCTTGTGGGAGCGTACAAGGGTTATGAAACTCCAACGCTACAGCGATATAACCATAGTTCACTAGAGATTACGTCATTGCTATTATGTGAACTGATTTAGATTCTAATTGTTATCAAATTAAAAATCCGATATTGGGAAACCAATATCGGATTTTTTTATGTGGCAGCTCGTTTTTTCCGTTTAGTTATTAACCACTATAAGGGCAATGTCAATTGTAAGCGCGTCATAAACCCCGCATTCTAATCGTTTTGCGCGAGTAATAAGATCAGGTCTTCAACCACAAGGAGATTTGAAATGGCAATTCGACGCACAAACCAAGAATGGGAAACTCTTCTCGAACGCTATGAGCACAGCAACATCACTCAACGTGCTTTCTGTGAACAGCACGGACTGAGCTTATCGACGTTCTTCGCAAAACGCCGTCAACTTCAGTCGACAACTCAATCAGCGCCTGTCGGATTTGTTAGAGCAGAAGTCGTCGAAAAGACAACCAAGTATCAAGCTCAAATAGCAACGGCTAACATGACACTGCTCGTCAATGATGTTGAGCTGAGTATTCCACAAGGCACGCCAGCCACTTATCTAGCAGAACTCATCGGTGCGCTATCATGAAACGTATGCTCAGCGCTCCAGAGATTTATCTGTATCGTGAGAGTGTCGACTTTAGAAAGTCGATCAATGGTCTTGCTGCGATTATCGAAAGTGACACCGATTTACCCTTGGCAAACGGTGCACTGTTCCTGTTCACCAATAAACAGCGCGACAAAATCAAAGTCTTGTACTGGGATAAAACAGGCTTTGCTCTTTGGTACAAACGCCTCGAAAAAGCCAAGTACAAGTGGCCATCAAAAGAGAAAAATGAGGTGTTTAGCCTGACTCAATTCGAGCTTGATAGGCTACTTTCTGGCTTCACAATTATCGGCCATAAACCCGTTCGAATAAACGATTTTACAATGACTTAATCGATAATAAAGCCTTATCCACCAAGCGTTCACGGCTCCATTTTAGTATAATGAATGCCATGAAAAAGACGCCAAATATCAACCCAGAAAGTCAAGATGTTGCCGAGCTACAAGCGATGGTGAAAGCGCTCATGGCGTCAGAAAGCCGATTGAAACAAGAGCGCCAGTCTTTACTTGAACAACTCAAGCTTGCCTTCGACCGCCAGTTCGCTAAACGCTCGGAGGCGTTAAAGCCTTACGATGCATCTCAAGGTGACCTCTTCAACGAAGTGGAATGCGAAGCCGCTAAGGAAGATGAGGTTGAGGTCACGACAACCACCACAACCACCACAACGAAGAAACGTGGTAAGCGTAAGCCACTTCCAAAAACCTTGCCTCGTGAGGTTATCGAACTCGATTTAGACGACCATGAAAAGCAATGCGCGTGCTGCAAGCATAGCCTGCATAAAATCGGTGAAGACCGCAGTGAAAAGCTAGAGTTCTCGCCAGCGCCGCAAAGCATTATCCCTAAGAGCTTCGCAACAGAAAGCTTGCTAGCCAATATCATTCTGGGCAAATACCAATACGCGATGCCACTGTATCGCCAAGAGTCGCTCTTTACCCAATCGGGCATCGAACTATCGCGCACGACTATGGCAAGATGGGTTATCCAAGTCAGTGAAAAGTTCGCACCGCTCTACGCGGCCTTGAAAACACACCTACTCGAGCAAGTGGTGGTTCAGGCGGATGAAACGCCACTCAATGTCCTCAAGGAAGATAAGCAATGCTACATGTGGCTTTACTGCACGGGCGCAGACTCGCCAGAAGCCGCACTTCCTAACGTGAAAAATATCGCCTTGTATGACTATCAAAACAGTCGCGCGAGGGCGTGCCCTGTTGCCTTTTTGGGGGATTACAGTGGTTATCTGCAAACCAATGGCTATGGTGCTTATGACGGCCTTCATCAAGTAACTAATGTCGGCTGCTTGGCGCATGCACGTCGCAAGTTCATGGATGCTAAGAAGCTTCAAGGTAAAGGCAAGTCAGGCAAAGCAGATAAAGCGCTGGCCAAAATCCAGAAGCTCTATGGCATAGAATCCCGCTTAAAAGGTGCGTCTGTCGAGACACGAAAAGCAGAACGCCAACAGCACGCCAAGCCAATACTGGATGAGTTGTACGAATGGATGACGACTCAACGAGTGATAGAGTCTAGCCCGTTGGGTAAAGCGATAAAATACACGCTCGGTCAATGGCCGAAGCTCATCCGTTATATCGATGACGGTCACTTATCGATAGACAATAACCGTGCTGAACGTGCAATTAAACCGCTGGTCATTGGCAGGAAGAACTGGTTGTTCTCGAACACACCAAATGGTGCTGACGCGAGCGCGATGCTTTACAGTATCGTCGAGACTGCAAAAGCCAGCGGCCTTATCCTTTACGACTACATGGTCAAGCGCATGAAAGAGCTGGCGAAAGCGGAGCCAGATATCGATGCACTCCTCCCTTGGAACTTCAAACATTAGTCATATCGCCCCGTGGGTTCATGGGGCGGATACACTCCATCTCTCTAATATATAGTCTCTAAAAGCTTTAAACCTTTATCTACACTAACTGTTGTTTAAAAAAAGGAACTGTGTCTTTAAGCCAAACACCATATCTGTTTTATCTTTTATGATCGCGTTTGAAACATCTCCAGATTCAATTGCATTAAGATTTATTGCTGTATGATTCATTACTTGAACGCTTGGAGACAACTGAAGCCAAGGAGTCACTCTCGCGCGATAGTAAAATTCAGCGGTATATTGATCATCAAAATCGATATCACCAAATGTGCTTGCCATAGGACTTGCCCAGTTAAACGCCAGTCCCATCATGTCTTCTTCACGATTGGTAGGAATATAGCCAAAACCAGCGCTAACTGACGCATCATACATGGCTCCGCCATCTTGCGCCCAGCCAGTTCGGATAAATGGAAGCCATTGATTATTAACAAGGCCAGAGATAGAAAAATTAACACCATAACCTTCTTTATCACTTTCAACCGCATCACGTTGCCAGAAAGTAACGTGTGCGTTATCAATAAACAATGTTTCTTTTGATGGCGTATAACCTATTTCTAAACTTTTCCATGTTGCACCAGTATCAAAAAAATCTTTGACTCCTTGAACAAGGTCAGACGCATTCCCCTTCGCATCAATAATACTCGCTGAGCCGTAGATATTGTCTCTCATAAAGCCACCAAGCATAAGCCCTAATGCGCCATCAGGAAGGCCTCCAATCGTGCCACTACCTGTTGTAAATACACCGTTGTTAAAGTCATTCCATGGACTGGCCAGCGCATAAAAGTCTGTATAGTCCGTCATATCCAAGAAGCCCGCATAAACCACCATACGATCATCGCGCATAGATTGCCGCCAAAATAGATGTGTAGTTCTAAAACCTTGGTCTCCGTACAAAGAGTGCACAAAACCAATATAGCCCAAGTCTTTCAACCCGAATTCCTTAGGCGACGAGTCTGTATATTTATGCCGATGTTCAAATTTAAACACTATGCCACCAGTTGCGCCCGAGTTGGTATGAACTATATCCCATTGACCATATGCCCTCAGAGCCCCTGAAGCAGCCGAATCCTGACCTAAAGCGTCGGTTGCAACTAACCCTAACATGTTGTAATCGATGCCAAGTTGTAGTCCGTACTCTTCCTGCCAGTGAGCTTTAGTTTTGTTCCAAGAATCAAAGTGAGATTGTTCAACTGGTGTATCTCTCATTACCGCTAGATCTTCAAACTCATTAATGCTCTCATCAGCAAATGCGTAACCGAAGAAAAAAACTGCTGTGATTACAAATCCAGTAAGTGTCGATAAACATATTTTCCTTTTCATCTTAACCTCAATCATGAATCATTTAATCTGAACCTATGACAATTTGGTTCTATGTGATAATAGGTTCGCATGTGTTCTTAAAAGCAGATCCACCCAGTCTATAGTTTTTGTGCCCTTAGGCTTACCACCGCCCCAAAAATTATATTGCATGAGTAATATCCTTACCTGTAAAACCTATAAATAACCATTATCCGGTGTTTTTAGTTCTGCTAATGGTTATTTTTGACTTTAGTTCGCTATAGAGCCGCTCGCATATTTAGTTTCCTCATAGAGCTTAACCCAAGTAAGCCGTTGTTGTATTTCTCTGTTCATAGAGATCATTATAGATTGAAATGATCTCTATGAATCACACACCAAGATTTGTTAGATAGAGGTAAAGAGTAGTCAATAATTCTTTTACGCAACTAAGCCCATCATAAGTTAGAAAAAGAACCCCACTCTAAGCATAATTTTATTATCATATTGTTCGAAATCACCACTACTCAGAAGTTTGCCAGCAGCAGTTGCTGATACAACTACTCTGTTATTAGATAACATTTTGCCAACAGTAATGTCGTAAGGAATAAAATAGTCTCCACTCTGTTTTCCAGTCAATTCCCCATCGTCAAAATTTAGCAACCATTCATAGTTGCCCCACAACGTCACAAAATCAATACCTTTGCCTATGTTGAAGTTGATTATTGGAGTAAAGCTGAGCTGATTTATCGCATCAAAATAATCTTCTGAAGAAGCGTTCATATATTTAAATAATGGTACGAAACTCACTGTCTCGCTTAGCTGCCATTTGGAGGCATATATTCCTAAGTGGGTAAATTCTTGTCGACCAGTAGTGGAACTTGGGGCCTGCATTGCATATCCCCACCCCCAAGCACTTGCGCCAGGTAAATTCCCCCAGCTACTAGGCGCTATGTGTACAAACTGAAGATAAGTGCTACCCAACTCAAAACTTCCTTCTCTTGTGGACGTTCTTTGCAGTGATATTAACGGGACGTCCATTCGAAGTGATAACACTCCGTTTTCTCCTTTGTCTCCCAGTAAGATAGGAGCATCAGCTCGAAAAATTAGTGTATTTATTCCTTCCTTGTCTTCCCTCCCTTGAGCATCAAAAGGCAAATACCCTTCCTCGAAACGGATATCAAAACGTGTCATTGGTTTTGTGGGATCTTGTCCAGTGTTTGTCCCTGAATCCTTATCATCCGCTGATTCCTCAGAAGCAACTACATTAAAACTTAAAAAGACAGCGACAACCCATAAAAGAAGAGTAGTCCGAACGTATCTGTTGATTTCCATAATCATAATTATCTACCCGCAAAAGTTGATACCTAATTTAGAACAGGCCTGTAGAGTCGATAGCCCACTGCTGTATAACTTATTTTTCGTTATTTCATCAATCTAACTGTTTCCCCCATATTGAGCACCTGATCCAGCACTGTTTCAGGGTCTATAAATCGACCATTTTTAATAACCAATGCATAGCCACCGGCTGTCAAAAAAACAGAGCCCCAGCTTCCTAGAACACTGCCATCTTACGCCCATCCACCCCTAACAAAAGGAAGCCAACTCTGACCAACTACGCCAGCGCTATCTTCACCAAGCGAGAGGACGTATTCATTCCTAATGCATTGTAGTCGACGTCGAATTGAAGCCCGATACTATCTTCCCAACTGGCCTTAATCTCATTCCAGCCTTCGAAATTCGTTTTATCGTTGTAATTTGAGATACAGACCGCTGCGTCTTCAAATAGCGTCTTACCCTCCGATGTTGAAGGCAAAGGCTTGGCAATCATTAGATAAATGCTTGATTCCATAATCAAACTCCACATTGGCTTTTCATAGATAGCTAGTACGGGTAAATGTCAGTTTCGAAATTACACACAAAAGAAAGCGTGGCACCAGATCTGAAGATTTTCCAGTTTCAGATGAGAATTTCCCGGGGAGCTCCGTACCAGCAGTATCGGACACCGAGTTAAGTGAGTAAAATCACTAACGAGGTGAATCAATGTCCATTAAGAAAGCGAAACTAACTCGACACGCTGAAGAATTTAAAGCCGAAGCTCTGAAGCTAGCCAATTTGATAGTTCTCAGGCCTTACCACCCTACTTTGACCACATCAAAATTGTAAGTAGGTTCCACGAATTCATATTGACCACTTATGATTTGTAATTCATATTTTCCATTCTCTTTTGTATCTTGGAGTACACCGTAAACTGCATTACATGCATGATTAAACGACTCTAGAGTAGACATATTTCTTACCAAACAAGCCGTAAAAATAGCTGAAAGTAAGTTGCCGATACCATGCACCTTTTTTTCAAAGGGTATCTTAGGAAGGAGTGCTAGGCGACATGAGTTAGAAGTAGCAAGAAGCGTGTTATAAGTATCGGTTTTACTCGCTTCAAAGTGTTTCAATAGAACTATCTTAGGCCCCATATCTAGCATCTTTTTGCAAGCAGTAACCGCATCGTGTAAGGAACCAATGCTGAGCCCGGTTAGATTACTTAGTTCATATTGAGTCAGTACCAATACATCCGAGGTTGGCACCAAAAATTGCGCTACAGTCTCTGTCTTACTGTCGTATAAACCCTGAACCTCCTCAATCGAATCTAACTCTGGCTCGCAAATATATAAGGCACTTGGGTTTCGTTCCTTAATCAAAGCTACAGCATCAGCAACTGCCCTGTATTGATGTTCACACACTTGATACCCGGACAGTACCGCACCACATTCATTTAGCTTTCCACTCTCAAGGAGCCCTTGCATCAATGAACGTAGTAAGCGCGTCATAAACCCCGCATTCTAATCGTTTTGCGCGAGTAATAAGATCAGGTCTTCAACCACAAGGAGATTTGAAATGGCAATTCGACGCACAAACCAAGAATGGGAAACTCTTCTCGAACGCTATGAGCACAGCAACATCACTCAACGTGCTTTCTGTGAACAGCACGGACTGAGCTTATCGACGTTCTTCGCAAAACGCCGTCAACTTCAGTCGACAACTCAATCAGCGCCTGTCGGATTTGTTAGAGCAGAAGTCGTCGAAAAGACAACCAAGTATCAAGCTCAAATAGCAACGGCTAACATGACACTGCTCGTCAATGATGTTGGGCTGAGTATTCCACAAGGCACGCCAGCCACTTATCTAGCAGAACTCATCGGTGCGCTATCATGAAACGTATGCTCAGCGCTCCAGAGATTTATCTGTATCGTGAGAGTGTCGACTTTAGAAAGTCGATCAATGGTCTTGCTGCGATTATCGAAAGTGACACCGATTTACCCTTGGCAAACGGTGCACTGTTCCTGTTCACCAATAAACAGCGCGACAAAATCAAAGTCTTGTACTGGGATAAAACAGGCTTTGCTCTTTGGTACAAACGCCTCGAAAAAGCCAAGTACAAGTGGCCATCAAAAGAGAAAAATGAGGTGTTTAGCCTGACTCAATTCGAGCTTGATAGGCTACTTTCTGGCTTCACAATTATCGGCCATAAACCCGTTCGAATAAACGATTTTACAATGACTTAATCGATAATAAAGCCTTATCCACCAAGCGTTCACGGCTCCATTTTAGTATAATGAATGCCATGAAAAAGACGCCAAATATCAACCCAGAAAGTCAAGATGTTGCCGAGCTACAAGCAATGGTGAAAGCGCTCATGGCGTCAGAAAGCCGATTGAAACAAGAGCGCCAGTCTTTACTTGAACAACTCAAGCTTGCCTTCGACCGCCAGTTCGCTAAACGCTCGGAGGCGTTAAAGCCTTACGATGAATCTCAAGGTGACCTCTTCAACGAAGTGGAATGCGAAGCCGCTAAGGAAGATGAGGTTGAGGTCACGACAACCACCACAACGAAGAAACGTGGTAAGCGTAAGCCACTTCCAAAAACCTTGCCTCGTGAGGTTATCGAGCTCGATTTAGACGACCATGAAAAGCAATGCGCGTGCTGCAAGCATAGCCTGCATAAAATCGGTGAAGACCGCAGTGAAAAGCTAGAGTTCTCGCCAGCGGTACTCAAAGTGCTGGAGTATGTTCGTCCTAAATATGCTTGTCGTCAGTGTGAGCAAACTAAAGACAAAAGCCACATCGTTCAAAAGCCAGCGCCGCAAAGCATTATCCCTAAGAGCTTCGCAACAGAAAGCTTGCTAGCCAATATCATTCTGGGCAAATACCAATACGCGATGCCACTGTATCGCCAAGAGTCGCTCTTTACCCAATCGGGCATCGAACTATCGCGCACGACTATGGCAAGATGGGTTATCCAAGTCAGTGAAAAGTTCGCACCGCTCTACGCGGCCTTGAAAACACACCTACTCGAGCAAGTGGTGGTTCAGGCGGATGAAACGCCACTCAATGTCCTCAAGGAAGATAAGCAATGCTACATGTGGCTTTACTGCACGGGCGCAGACTCGCCAGAAGCCGCACTTCCTAACGTGAAAAATATCGCCTGTATGACTATCAAAACAGTCGCGCGAGGGCGTGCCCTGTTGCCTTTTTGGGGGATTACAGTGGTTATCTGCAAACCGATGGCCATGGTGCTTATGACGGCCTTCATCAAGTAACTAATGTCGGCTGCTTGGCGCATGCACGTCGCAAGTTCATGGATGCTAAGAAGCTTCAAGGTAAAGGCAAGTCAGGCAAAGCAGATAAAGCGCTGGCCAAAATCCAGAAGCTCTATGGCATAGAATCCCGCTTAAAAGGTGCGTCTGTCGAGACACGAAAAGCAGAACGCCAAGCCAATACTGGATGAGTTGTACGAATGGATGACGACTCAACGAGTGATAGAGTTTAGCCCGTTGGGTAAAGCGATAAAATACACGCTCGGTCAATGGCCGAAGCTCATCCGTTATATCGATGACGGTCACTTATCGATAGACAATAACCGTGCTGAACGTGCAATTAAACCGCTGGTCATTGGCAGGAAGAACTGGTTGTTCTCGAACACACCAAATGGTGCTGACGCGAGCGCGATGCTTTACAGTATCGTCGAGACTGCAAAAGCCAGCGGCCTTATCCTTTACGACTACATGGTCAAGTGCATGAAAGAGCTGGCGAAAGCGGAGCCAGATATCGATGCACTCCTCCCTTGGAACTTCAAACATTAGTCATATCGCCCCGTGGGTTCATGGGGCGGATACTTTTATCCCGTAATGTTAAGGTGCTTATTTCGATTTGGGTAATGGACTTCTGCTACGAATTCGATAACAAAGACACTATTGAAAATCAAGTAACGTTTCAAAGAATCGCCGATAAAACTCTGGATGCGAGCGGTTTGGGTGTATTGCATCATAGTGATACCCATTAATGATGATAACAAATAGGCGTGGTCCATAACGCGTGTTGATTACTCCCATTAAATTTGCAATATCAGACATTGAACCTGATTTAGCCTGAATACGATTAATCAATTTCTCACTAGTCACCCCTGGGTAATGCGCCAGAGTGCCATCAACGCCAGAAATTGGAAGCATCTTTATCAAGCCTAACTGATCATCTTGTTGGTAAATATAGATGAGTAATTCCATTAATTGCTGAGCGCTGGTTAAGTTATATCTCGACAAACCTGAACCATCAAAAACCTTGCTGTTTGCAAAGTTTATCCCGTGTGCCACCAATATCTCTTGTAATGCCAGTACTCCATTTTCAAAGTTACCGGGCTGTTGGTAATAGTGTCTGGCTAGGGTTTTCAGTAAGCTATCGGCAAATAGGTTGTCAGAGTTTTTAATCATCTCTGAGATAAGTAGGGGGAGTGCATCAGAATAATGAGTAACCAACACAAGCTGTTCACTTATTTGTTGAGACTGTAGAACTCTGCCTGTTATCTTAATATTTAATCTATGTAGCTCGTTCAGAATAACTTCCATGGCATAGTTTTCAGGCGAATTAATTGGTAGCTCAAAGTTAATATTGGTGTTCTGGTCAGATATACAGCCAGAGATTTGATAATGATTAGCCTGTAGAGGATTTATTTGTACCGAACAATGGCGTCTTTCTCGCTCCGCTACAGTAACCACTTGTAATTTTTGGGTAATGTGGACAGGGTGTATGGGATCGATGTTAATAGTAATTTCATTGGTTACGGGTGCAATTGATAAAGTACCAGAAATACAATTTTTATTAATCACAATGCTGTGCAAGGGAGCTGCATAGCAATGCCGCAAATCATCCCAAACTACCCCTTCAGCGTGTAATGCGCCGTTGTAGGCACCACTCTCAATAGAGATATTGCCTTGTATCTCATTGATACCTGATCTTTTTATGTACTGTAATAACTTCCCTAGATCTTGATGCCTAAATGTAGGGTCTCCATCGAAGCGTAATGTTAAATCACCTTGATAAACGTTTCCTTTCTGTTTTGTTGGATCACCGAGTAACTGAGTTTGAAATCGAAAGTTATTACCCAATTGTAAAGTGCTAGCCGTTGCAATGAGTAGCTTTTGCAAACTCGCCGGAGAAAGCAGTAATTGGCTGTTTTTATTTAATAAAACTCTATTTTTATTGACATCGAAAACCATGTATGAAAGTTGGCTTCCCATTGGCAGTAGTTGGTTAGGGTTCTTAATACTACTGGCCTTTACCGGAAAAGAGGTGAATAATAAAATACAAATATAAGAAAGTGCCTTCATACCTTTAATCCTTTAAATAAGATCCCGTACATATTTTGGTAACTGAGTTTATTGGAAAACCACCATAAATGGTGGAGTGTTTAACTGATAAATGATTGTTTTTTGCGTTTTGTGTAATCATTTACTGGGTGTGTCTTAGCACTTTATTTATTAAAAAAACGTAGAGATTTAGATAGCTAATCAAGGTTTATTCCTATTAAATTTCTCACGCATTCGTTGGAATACAGCGTAGAACCCTGGCGTAATAATAGAACCTAGGAACAATACAAATAGAATACCACCTAGTAAGGTTAAGCCTGTACCATTCAGGGATACAGAGCCTGGGCCAGAAGCAAAAGCCAGTGGAACAATACCTAATATGAAAGCCCAAGATGTCATATTCACAGCTCTAAAACGTAGTCTTCCACCTTCTATAGCGGCATCTTCAATACTCAAACCTTTCTCTCGTCGGGTCTGTGAAAATTCGACCATTAAAATCGCATTTCTCGCGGCTAAAGTAATCAGGAGAATCAAGCCTATTTGACCATACAGCGTTAACGTTGTGCCTGTTAACGTTAGGGCTAGGTAAGAGCCCAAAGCTGCTGTTGTTGCCGCAATAATGATGGCGACGGGTAAGGCCCACGACTCATATTGAGCAACCAAGAATAGATAAATAAATATTATCGCAAATATAAATGCGTAGACAATAGAGCTACCTGCCATTTTTTCTTGGAGTGCCATACTCGTCCACTCATAGCTATAACCTAGTCCTAAGTTATTTTCCGCAATTGCTTCAACGGCATTGATTACTTGACCTGAAGAGTAGCCAGGCGCTGGAGCAATAAATAGTTTCGTTGATGACAGCATGTTATAGCTATATGTAATATCCGCTTCAAGATGATTCTCAATCGTTGCAACAGCGGAAAGTGGTAGCATATCTCCTGAAGAAGTCTTTATGTGGATCTTGCTTAAATCCGATATCTCGTTACGTTGACCTTCCTTCGCTTCCATATTGACATAGTAAGTGTTTCCCCAAAGAGAGAAGTCACCAACACGAACAGAAGAAAAGTAAGACATCATTGTATTATTGATTGCTGATACACTAACGCCATACTGTCTTGCTTTTTCACGGTCAACGTCAATGAAGTAGTGCGGTACATCTGCACGAAATAGTGTGTACGCGACCGCAACTTCAGGTGCTTGGTTGAGTTTTTGGAGAAACTCTTGAGTGTCACCAGCCAGTTCAATTGCACTTACACCAGTACTATTCTGCAACATAAACTCTAAGTTAGAACCCGAACCAATCCCTGGAATCGCAGCAGGTTGAACAAGTATAACTGCACCTCCAACAATATTCGAAAGCTCTCCATTTAGACGCTGAATAACGTCTAGGACGGTGTTATCCCCAGGCAAGTTTTTGCGCTCATCCCACGGTTTCAACGCAACAAACAATGTCGCATTATTAGACTGTACCGACATGGATAGTGCACTAAAGCCTGAAGCACTGCCTACTAAGCTTACCGCTTGATCATCGAGAATAATTTCATCAACTTGCTTTAACACCTCATTTGTACGGTTTAGGGAGGCGCTATTTGGCAGCTGTACGATACCAAAGAAAGTACCTTTATCTGCTGGCTCGATGAGGGCCTGAGCAGTCATTTGATTAAGAACATAGGTTGCTAGAATCGTTCCACCGAACACCAAAAAGAGGATGGAGGACTTTCGAACCATCACACCGACAACTTTCCCATAGAGGTTAGTCACTTTATCAAAATACTTATTGAAAGCGATAAACCAGCGTGCCGGTTCATGTCGTTTCAGTAAGATTGAGCAAAGCGCTGGTGCTAGAGTTAATGCGTTGACTGCCGATATTAATAAAGATACGCAAAGGGTAATACTAAACTGTGCAAACATTACACCGGTAATGCCTGGAAGCATGCTGACAGGAATGAATACCGCCAACATGACGAGTGTTGAGGCGACAATCGGCCCTGTGACGAGCTTCATTGCTTCAAAAGTTGCTTTTGCTGCCGAGTAGTCTGGATTTTTTTGCATCTCAGTCTCGACGCTCTCCACTAACAAGATGGCATTATAAACAACAATACCAATAGCCAATACCATTCCAAACATCGTGATGGTATTGATGGTAAAGCCCATGGCCTCTAGGAAGAAGAACGAGCCTACCAGCGATACCGGAATTGCTATCGCTGGAATCAAGGTCGCACGCCATGAACCCAAGAAGACAAAAGTAACGATAATAACTAATGCTATCGCAATCACCAACGTTTCGGTAACAGTAGCGATTGAATCAGATATAAATGTGGTTACGTCATACGGATATTCATATGCAATGTCGTCGGGCATGTCCATGCTATCAAGAAGCCCTTTAACTGCATTACCAGTATCAAGAGCATTCGCACCTGGTGTCATACTAATAACAAGCATTGCAGCAGACTCACCATTTAAACGGACCGACGTAGAATAGCGGCTATCGCCAAGTTCAACGTCCGCCACATCACGTAAGTATGTGTTTGCGCCACTTGAATCAGTTTTAACAATGATATTTTTGAAGTCTTCTGGGCTTTCAAGGCGACCTTGGGTCAAAAGAGGAACCTGAATCATCGTCTCTTTAACCGATGTACCTGAGCCGAGTGTACCAACAGGAACTTGCGCGTTTTGATCGTTAATTGCAGACCGTACATCTGCTGGAGATACATTCAGTGCTGCCATTTTGTCTACATCTAACCAAATACGCATGGCATAAGATGTGCCTAAAACTGTTGTATCACCGACGCCTGGTACACGCGCAAGGCGGTCTATTAAATAGGAGTCCATCCAGTTGTCTAAGTATTGACGACCATAGCTTTTATTAGGGGAATGAATTGCCACACCGAGTAGGAGGTCAGATGACGCCTTCTTCACTCGTACACCTAGAGTATTAACGATTGGCGGTAGGGACGAAAGTGCAGCCGATACACGGTTTTGAACATTGACTTGCGCCATATCGGGGTCTGTACCGATATCGAATGTTACCTTAAGCACATAGGAGCCATCGTTCGCGGCACGCGAATCCATATACAACATGTCTTCTACGCCGTTCACTTCTTGTTCAATAGGGGCGGCTACGACTCGGTTAATGGTTTCTGCACTCGCACCTGGGTAGAGAGCGAGTACAGTTACAACAGGTGGTGTTAATTCTGGGTATTCAGAAATTGGCATCATCTTTATTGCAATGCTTCCGACAATGGTCAGAATCAATGAAATAACGAGAGCGAATTTAGGCCTTAGGATAAAAAAGCGACTCAACATGGGTTACTCTCCGGCTTTGATGATAACTTTGGTGTTTGGTCTTACACGTATCAATCCATCGGTAATGACTTTGTCGTCGTTTTCAAGGCCTTCAGACACAAAGACTTTGCCACTGTCACGCTCCAATATTGTGACATTACGGCGTTGTGCGGTCTCGTTTTCGTCAATGATATAAACGTATTGAAGAGTTAGATCCTGAATTACTGCTGTCTCAGGTAACCAGTAGCCTTGTGTAGTGTTCTTTTTTCGTAAAGTTACATGAGTTACGCTATTTGGCTTTACGCCGAACTCATGGTTATCAAACTCTGCCGAAATTTCAACCGTTCCAGCTGTTGGGTTAACACTATTTGATACGAAGTCAACATTAGCTGGTTGGTCGATATCACTTAATTGAATAGTGGATTGGCTATCGCTCTCGAGGCTGAACTCTTTGAATGTATTCAAATCGACATTAAAGGTTACATTCATTGGGGTTTGACTAACGATATCAATCAATGAACCTGAAGCTGGCGAAACGTAGTCACCTATTGAAACATTAGATTTTCCAAGCTTTCCATCATATGGTGCTGTGATGATCGTAGAGCCTAAGTCATATTTTGCTTTCTTAACATTGATCATTGTTAGGTCTAGAGCAGCTTTTGCTGAATCAAGCTCTGCTTGTGCATTTTCAAGATCAGACTGTGTGGACCCACCAGGTCCTTGTAATTTTTGAACAAACTTACCGTCAGGGTGAAGTTGCGAATTGATAAACCCTGTTAATCGAGGAGTTATATAGGTGTGGGACTGTGCTTCGTATTTTGCCACAACGGTTGTCTCAGGCGCATATTGAGCGGGGACCACTTTTGTATACGTGACAGGTACACTGCTTGCATCGGTGCTAGCACTCATTCCAAGGATAAGTGCACTGGATAGGGTGGTTTTTTTAAACATAGTAGAATTAACCTTGTTTTATGCTGGCATTAAGTGAGGTAATGTCTTGCTCGGAAATTTCACCTGAAAGGTATTTCAAGAGCATGGCGTTCGCGATGAATGAAAAGTAGGCGCTATACATATTGGAAGTAGAGATAAATAGGTCTCTGGTGGTATTGAGAACGTCATTCATATTTCTCGAACCTAGCTCATAACCTTTAGTAACGGAACTAAGCGCTTTTTTTTGGGATTTGACACTTTTTTGGAACGCCTCTATTTGCTTATAGGTTGAAAGCATATGTCGCTCGGCATAGCGTACTTGGTTTTTTGTTGCTTGTTGCGATTGTTCAAGGATTTGATACTAAATATCGATGTCACTTTGAGCTATATCGACATAAGCTGATAGTGAAGAACCCGAATATACAGGGACTGATAGGTTCAAAGAAACTTCTGCTGATGTTAGGGTTGTGTCGTTTGGAACGTCGTTAACATTAGCTAAATTTGCCTCTCCGTATAAGCGTTGGTTGAGTCTTGCTTGCAAATACAGTTGTGGTTTGTGGCCCGATTGAGCTCTTTTTAACTCCAAACGTGATTGGTCAATCGCTAAATTAGCTAGCAAGATATCTCGGTTCTGACGTAATGCAATGTTTAGCCAAGGCTCTCCAGAGTGATATGCTGGTAAATTTGGCTCAAAATTTTCGAGATTAAACTCTTTGACTGAGCTAAATTCTTGCCCTGATAATGTTTCCAATGAATCTAGAGATAGTTGGTGCTGTACTTCCATTTCGAGCAGGGTGACGCTAGCTTGGTCAAGCCTAGCTTCCGCTTCTAGCAAATCAATTTCACTGGAAATACCTGCAGATGTTCGGCGTACGATCATTTCATGGTAGTTTTCTAAAACGTCAAAGTTAGCTTTGGCCGTGTCTAACAGTGCTTGTGTTTGCAGTACATCAAAGTAATTTTTTGTTGTGGTGTAAATGAGTGTTTCATGAGCTTTTTTTATTAGGATTTTTGTACTTTCTGATTCATTTTCCGCAATTGCAATTCCAGCACGTACGGCGGGGGTATAAATAGCTTGGCTTAAGGTTAGACCGATGTTGCCAACTCTACCATCACCACCAAAAGCTGTTTCTACAACGTCAGAATTATACAGTTCAGACATGTTGAAATAGGCTTTGATTTGAGGAAGTAGTTTCCCGGATTCACCACGAGTTGAAAAGTTAGACTTTTCATTTGAAAGCTCTGCTATTTTAAGTAGTGGGTCTTTGTTAAGTGCGAGTTGATAAAGATTATCTAAGTCGGTTGTTTTCGCATAAGCTGTCCCTGTCATACAAATTACCAATAGAACTCCACATGGCACTGTTATAAGCCAGTTATTGTTCATATTATCACCAGTTAAATTAAGGGGTAACGACTGCCATGTTTGTATCTATGTGATATAACGCAGTTAACAGCCAAATAAGTAACGTGAGTTGTAATGGAAACTATTACTTTCACTTATTTACAACTTAATGTTACTTAGCTGATGATCTCAGGTGAATGCTAGTCTTCAAACTCGCTTATGTAGGGTTGGATGCGACATTCGCTGCTTTTTACGTGTAGGTTGTCAACGATCAAGTTGAATGCCTTAAAGTACAGTGATTCGCTCCAAAAGTTTTGGACACGTCGTTAAGTAAGTACAATCACGAACGAGATGAACAATGACAACTAAGAAAGCATGAATCAAACATACTCCTGAATTTAAAGCTGAAGCGCTTAAGTTAGCAGAGAAAGTCAGGGTCGCTGCAGCCGCTCGACAGCAATTATTACATGAATATCAAATCTATGGATGAAGTAAAGCCGTCAAAAAGATGCGAACATCAGCTATAGAGAAAAGAGCTAGCCACTGAAAATGTCAAACTCAAACGATAATTAGCTGAACAAGCAAAAGAGCTAGATATCGTAAAAAGCCGCCACCTACTTCGCTAGAAATCTAAAGTAGATTGATTTGGGTTGATGCTAGAACATCTTATTCAATATAGGGTTTTCCGTATGGCTATGGTGCAAGGCGTATTCAAAAAAGATTTTGAAAAGATGGTAATAAGCATGATGTAAAAAACATTACCGCGATCATTAAGTGCCAGAGCTAGTCGTGAAGGCAGCCTTTAAGTTTAAATGTACGACAGACAGTAAGCATTGGCTTCCTGTTACCTGAATTTGCTTGAGCAAGATTTTAGTGCGACAGCACAAAACTAAAAATGGGCCGGAGATATTACCTATCTAGCTATAAGCGAAGGCTGGATGTATTTAGTCGTTATTATCGGTCTGTACTCACGGCAAGTAGTGGGTTGTTCAATGTCTACCAGAATTACAGAAACTCCGGTCTGTGATGCGCTATTAATGGCATTATTCCGTAGAGGTAATTTAGAAGAGGTAGTTATCCATAATGAGAGAGGTAACCAATATTGCTCAAAAGACTACCGAAACTCTCAGTTATGGACAATAGCGCCAAAGCCAGGTGCGTTGATATTACCCGTTAGGGTCTCAGCAGTACTATGATCAAAGTAGTTGCTAAAAACGATAACCTAAATTCAGGGTGAGTGAGTTTCGAGTTTCTCCTTTGTTGTAAAGCACACTCAGGCTGTAGTTTTTACCAATCTGTTTGTTAAATTCGGTTAAGTAAGCCCACTGGCCAAGTTCTACGCTAATATCATAGTCGAACTCGATTTCTGCAGTTTTAACATGTATATCTAACCAGGCATCTAATCCTTGGCATTCGGCACCAATAAAGAGTTGACTTCTATAATCGACAAGCTGGCAGCCGAGCATAGGTTTTACTGTAACGATACCATCCCCCCCCCATTCATATAAGCCTTTTAAACGAGCTTACGAATAAGTTCCGGGTACTGAAGTGAAAAACCTTTGTAGCAAACAGACACTGTTGTTCCTAGCCACGCACATCATACTCAAGGTGAAGCGTTACATTTAGGCGTGCTCTACTAAATGTTCACCCTGAGCAAGTGATTTTGGTAAATTATGGGGAATGCCATACTTTTCAAAGATAGTACGGCCCTGGTTAGTGATTCCCAAATAGGTAAGCGTGTCATTATGGGCGAAGCTAAGGTTTGGAGTGGTTAATATGAAAGCAGCTACGATTAAGGTGAGTGTATGCTTCATACTGATAGGTCGTTTTTAAAAGCTCATCATTTGTTTCATTCTGGTTGATCTTAAACCTTCGAAAGCCAAACAGTTAATATATTTCTGAACTTCATGCAAAGTGAATTATAAATCGATTGTGTAATGCATTGTTTTTTCAATCTCTGAATGAAGAGTACGAGAGGTGATGAAAATTAGAGAATAGTTTCTGTCGGATGCCATCCATCGTTTCGTAATTATCAGTAATATGGTGATGAGCCCTCATTGCTCGCTTGGTTTTATATGATGGATTTGATCCTACAAAAAGTATTTAGTACTAGAGATAACAGACCATAAGATGTAATCAACAAAGTTAAAATATATCGTGAATTTAACTAAATTTAGAGAGCACCTTATGAAAAGTATTATTTCTATTCAGTCCCACTTCGTTAGTGGGTATGCGGGTAACAGTTCGGCTGTTTTCCCAATGCAAAAGATGGGCATGGAGGTATGGCCTATTCATATTGCCCAATTTTCAAACCATTCAGAATGTGAGCAAGGTTGGTCTGAACGTAAGTTTGACTCCGATGATATACATTCATTGATACGTGGACTCGATGGGATAGGAAAGCTCAATGGATGTGGCGCGGTGCTCTCTGGGCATCAAGTGAGTGAACAACAATATAAAGCAATAGTTGACGCTGTGGCCTTGACTAAAGAGCGAAATCCCAATGCTTTGTATATTTGCGAACCCGAGTTGGAATTGAATGAAGAGTCTCGGTATCTACGCAATGGTAAAAAAGAGGTTGTTAAGCAATGTTTAGTGCCTATTTCGGATGTGTTAGTACTGAGTCAAGATGAGCTAAGTGACCTAACTGGGCTCAACATAGAGTCGTTATATGATGCTATTACGGCCTGTAAACAGGTGTTAAATATGGGGCCAAAAGTAATTTTATTGAAGCATTTAGAATCGAGAAAAGATGATACATATAATACGATTTTAGCTACTTCTAATTCATGTCACCTTACGCGTCTTCCTAAAATAAGCTTTGATAAAAATGTTTATGGAATCGGCAATTTGTTTTCTGCTGTATTTACGGCTTGTTTGGTGAGAGGCTTGTCAAATATAGAGTCGTTTAAGCATACATGTAACGCGGTTTACGGTGTTCTGCAGGATACAAAAGAAAGTGGCAAGGACGAATTACAAATTATAAGTGGTCAATATGAATTTGTGGAGCCAACTTATGATTTTGACGTGGTCAAAGTGGCCTGATCTTACGAATGATTCTTGAGCGTTTGAGGAGCTTGAGCATTGTAGTAGGGCTAATCGAGGGCTTTGTTACTTAAATCAATGGAACTAAGTCAAGCAAGCCGAAGAGTTAGACATCGTAAAAAGGCCGCCACCTACTTCGCAAAAAAATCTAAAGCAGATCATTATGAGTTTATGCTCGAGTATCTGATGCAATATAGGATTGTCTATATGCCTAAGTCGTTCGGAGTTTCTCGAAGTGGTTTTTATTACTGGATTTAAAACTAGTATAAAGTACCTCAACGCAACGAGCGACTTAAGCGGCTAGGTAGCAAGGTTCGATGGGGCTTTGATGATAAAAAATAGCGCGATAGTGCAAGAGGTCTTCAAAAACAACTTGAAGTCAGTGAGATAAACATGATGTGAAAACCATTTCGGCGAGCATGAAGCGGAAGAGCTTGGTGACGAAGGCCACGCGTGAGTTTAAATGTATGACAGACAGCAAGCATAAGCTTCCTTTAGCGCCGAATTTGCTTGAACAAGACTTTGAGGCGGCAGCATCAAACCAAAAATGCTCAATACGAATTCGTCGAACCGAGAAGTGCCTTTAATGTTGTGAGAATCGCGTAACGTCTGATGAGTTATTTTTATGATGGGTGACATCCTACATACGTGATTATGTGGGCTCGCCTGTTCCGATTATATTTATGAGTAAAAGAAACGGATTTCATTTACCCCTGAAAAACTCTGGAAAACACCGGAGAAGATGGGCTTTGTTGCCGAAATCGAATGAACTAAATCAGAATTTTACGATCAGATCAGGGACATTCATTCACTGACTTTGATTTCATGCCGTAGCCTCGCTATAAAACCACCAACTGGCGCAAGTACAACAACTCCCTAGTCAATCGAGGTTCACTCACGTTTTGGATTGACGAAGAAGCAATAACAGAGTGGAAACAATCTAAACAACATGACGTGGTAGACCGCGATTGTTTAGTGACTTAGCTATCACGACCGCTCTCATGCTGAAGCGCATCTTTTCCTTACCCTTAAGGGCGCTACAAGGCTTCATAGACTCAGTATTTAAATTAGCGAATGTCCCATTGGTTTGTCCTCACTATACCTGTATAAGCCGTCGAGCCAAGGATGTAGAAGTTGATTTCAAAGCCTCAACAAGAGGCGCCATCCAACACCTAGCCATTGATGCAACTGGGCTCAAGGTATACGGTGAGGGAGAATGGAAAGTGAAAAAGCATGGAACTGATGGCAAGCGTCGAGTCTGGCGTAAACTCCATGTTGCGGTTGATACAGATACACATGAAATTATCGCCGAAGAGCTGACACTATCAGGTGTGACCGATGCGGAAGTACTCCCCAACCTACTCAAGCAAACACGCCGAACCATCAAGGCAATCTCGGGAGATGGTGCATACGATACAAGAGAGTGTCACAGAGCGATTAGAGTTAAGAAAGCGACACCTTTAATCCCTCCGCGTGAAGGTGCCGCATTCTGGGAAAAAGGACATCCACGTAATCTGGCAGTTGGCTGCCAAAAGCTCTATGGCTCGAACAAAAAGTGGAAACAGAAGTATGGTTACCATAAGCGGTCATTGTCGGAGACCGCTATGTACCGCGTAAAACAACTACTAGGTACTTCACTCACGCTTCGAAATTACAACGCACAAGTGGGTGAGACCTACGCCATGATCAAAGCACTCAACAAGCTAACTGGGATAGGTATGCCCGAAACGCAGTATATTGTTTAAAATGCGAACTATTTAGCTAGCGTTCGCTCTTTCGCTGAATTTGGCAACAAAGCCGTTCGCGTATGACAGTGACGCTGAACGAAAAATTGACAAAAGGCACGGTGACAGTGATCGATGAGTTGATGACAAAAACTGCTACTGTCAATTGTGTTGCTGGTTCTAGTGGAATCATTCAGTAAGAACAGTTCAAAAAAAGCCCCATTTAAGGTTCATTGTGGTCTTTCGGAGAAGGCTGCTTTGATCGTTAAAAAGAAGTAAGCTAAATATCGGCCTTCGCGTTACTTCAGACACTTCTTCGCTCATAAAGCTGAAGCGGGGTCACCTGCGTTGTATACTGTTAACTTCCTAAAGCTTCCTTCAGGCTCTGTAGTTACCGTTGGCCAGTAACGCCCTTGCAATTCATGATATCACCCCTCTATCAAGGAATACTGATGTCGTTCAACCTGACTGATTTGGCACCCTTGCTGGGCAAACGAAAATGGCCTTGAATAAGGCCATTAGTAAAATTCAACAAGACTGGGGAAGTGATTTAACTAGGATTAGTTTTGATCCACGCCTTGATAGCTTCAATTGTTGTAGCGCCGCCAAAAAGCTCTTTGGTAAAATCATTTTCACGTTGGCGAGTTTGCGCAATTATAACAAGCCGATCAGGGTGACCTTCAGAGCCGTCTAAACAAACAGCTCCCATTACACAAACACCAGTAATCGGTGTGGAGAACTTTGCCTGCTCATGAGTTATCGGCCCAACAGGGAGTTGGCTCCACGCCTTTAATCCTTGGTATAATGTGGTTTCGGGTACAGTTGTAGTGGTCAACAAATTCCGGACACTAACTTAAGCCGATTTTCGGCAGTAACTGGCGACAGCCCATCATTTGCTTGATGAGGCCGTTGCCTATTGTAGTAATCCATCAAGTAATAGCTGATATCTCTCTTTGCTTGAGTTTGAGTAAGATACCCATTAGCTGGTATCCATTCGGTTTTTAAGCTTCTAAATAGCCTTTCCATAGGAGCATTGTCCCAACAATTACCTCGACGACTCATGCTCTGAGTTATACGATATCGCCAAAGCCTTTGACGGTATTTTAGGCTACTGTATTGGCTTCCTTGGTCTGAGTGGAACATCACGTTGTCAGGCCGTCCCCGTTGTTCCCAAGCCATATCCAAGGCTTTGCAAGTCAACTCTGCGTTGGGTTTGTCTGATAGTGCCCAACCCACTACACGGCGGCTAAATAAGTCGAGTACAACCGCCAGATAACTCCACTTTGAACCGGACCAGATGTAAGTAATATCGCCACACCAAACTTCATTTGGAGTGGTAACAGAGAATTCGCGCTTCAACCTATTTGGGATATCTGGTCGCTCTAGCTTAGCCTGCTTATAGCGATGCGAGCCCGGTTGTTTACTTATCAGCTCTACTTCTTGCATAAGCTTGCGTACTTTGAAGCGTCCGACATCGAAGCCTTCAGACTGCAGCATAGAAGCAAGAGTTCGACTACCAGCAGCGCCGCGACTCATGTTAAAGAGCTGCTTAGTTCGGCTGGCTAACCGAATGCGATTCGCATCCGGCTTTCGTTGTTTAAACTCGTAGTAGCAGGAAGACGCGACATCGAACAGCTCACAAAGGACTTTGACCGGTTCATGCTCCCTCAACTGGTCAATTAGCGAGAACGTTCGAGTTCGTCCGACATTAAGAGAGCTGTAGCTTTTTTTAGTATGGATTTTTCTCTTTCTAAGCGATTAATCCTAGCTTCCAACTCTTGGATCTTCTGCTGTTCGGGCGTCAGAGCTTTGACCGTTGGCGTTTCTCCGCCACGCTCAATCTTTAGCTGGTCGACCCAGCGTCGTAAGGCCGTATCACCGATGTCTAGAGAGCGAGCCGCTTCAGATATTGAGTAACCTTGGTCAAGAACCAAGCTTGCGGCATCTACTTTGAACTCAGAAGAAAATGTACGTCGTTGTCGTTTTGTCATTGAACACCTCATTTATGGTGGAGACTTTACCACCTAATTTGGTATCCGGGATCATTAAACCACTACAAGTGTACTTCTCACCCCTAAGAGTGTAGAACTCTGGAGCCCCAGTAGCAGAAGCGTGATAAGCGGGATTATTGGGGGTTGCTAAAGTGGTTCCCCATCCAGCCAGAACATCACCGTCTGTAAACTCACAAAAGCCCATACAGTAGGTAAACATTCCCCAAACTGTATCATTTCGATATTTCGGGTCGGCGTCAGGGTATATGACTGTTATATTGCCAGCCTGACCGAAGACCGCATCCCAAATGACGCGCCCGTTTACGCCAGTGTCAGACTCTTCTAAATAGGCAATGCCACTGCAGAGTTCATTTCCGTTCCCAATAAATGACATTGCGATCGCAGGTTTGTTCAGAATGGTTGGCTTCATCCCAAAATAGCCAAGCCCTGGGGTGCTCTGTTCTACTATTGTACCATTACCGTACATTACATATCCGGCACCCGTATCCCCCATCACGTTGTTTTTAGTGAAGTCCATTTGATATCTCACGTGTCCATAATCGTCAGGAGTACCACCTCCATTTGGTGATGGTAAGCCTATCCATGTAAACACTGGTATTGTATTAACAGTTTTTATTTGACTGTTAGGGCTAATATTTGTGACTGGCCATTCAAGTGTGATATATCGTGTTTTAAGGTCAGACTCCACCTTACCATGAACGTATTCTGCGATATTGTTCAACTCACCTATTTGAAAGGTAAGAAACTTAGCTAGGCTTTGATCATTGTCTTTTCTGTGGTTCTTTCTGGCCATATACGAAACGTAAATGGCATGAGCCATTAAACCTTGAAGGTGAGCGTAACTAGCAAATAAAACATCACATACAGATGCAGAGTAACTACCCTTCGTTTCAAACAGTTGGTTAGCAATTAGATCGAAACCAGAAGGTGTCTTATGGACGGTTCCTTCATCGATGTAAGCTACCATCAAAGCGGTAAATTTTTCGTCAACAATCTGAATTTTTGCATCAATTTTATCTTTACTTTCACCCGTAACGCAGACTCTTGTAAGGTTTATAATTTCGGTCGTTAAATCGTTGATTGCATTATCAAACTCTTTGAAAGATTCGATATTTATTAGTTCCCTAAGTTCACTTTCAATAGCAGATAATTCGGCGGCAACCTTCTTTAATAAGATTTCTTCGGGGCTTTTACTGCTAGATACAAGCCCTATATCACCTGCAATCATGGCAGCCCAGTTTCCAGCTAAATACTTAATGACTGACTCACTCACGTTCTTTCCTACCTACGTAAATATTGAATCATTCGCTGTTAGCTTGACGGTCCTTTCAATTTGTTTGGTAGTCATATCTCCTCCTTAGAGTAAAAAGTTACAAACTTTTTACATCAGACTAAAACCGAATAAGAAACTAGTAGCTATCAATGCGAATTCAAAGCAAGTACAGCAGTATTTTATAAAATCCAACATGGTCATTTCGAAATAAGAGTTGACCATAATTAATTCAGTCACTTGCATCACAATATTAGAATGCCATACTATATCGTCATACGTGGCTGTAATAACACAAAAAACTATTATAGTATGTCTAACGTGAATCACTGACAGATAAAGCTATGGAAGAAGCATTAAAACAACTTTGGACAGAGTACTATCAGAAAGAACAAAACTTTCTCGATTAAGTAACTTCAGTATGCGTCCAGCAGCAGTCCTTCGGTCTACACTGCTATCCACGCTATGACTTTGACCCTGAGACGAACAAACACAGCAAGCCGCGGTTTATCCGCTGGGTTGTTCATTGTTCTGGGAAAAGAGAATTATTCGAGCGCCTTCAGGGAGAAAATGAGGCCATCAGCGCCTTATATCAACAAGCGGCTGAAACTGAAAAACTGAGTCACCGCTGCGGTCACTTTTTCGACTCCGCCCGAAAGCTACGAGTGAATCAAAGCGATGCTTACTCTTCTGAAAGTCCGCTTAAAGTTGCTACTCTGGTGCTTACACGTGTGATAACTGAAAATCTGTCTGACGATACAATCACAGAATCACAGGGTCAGCTCAAGCAATACGCAGCGACGTTAAGAGCCCTAGGTGTTGATTCAGCTGCGGTAGTCACCACACTCAAAAGTGTACAGCTGCAGGCTGACTACATGGAAATCTGTAACCTATTAAAACTGCCGCCAGAAAAAATCGTCTACCGAACAGCTACAGGAACTCAGTACCGCTGTAGGCTGTATCTTGATGAAACCTCAAAATCAATTCAGATGAAGCTAGGTTTTATGATCACCCTCGACCCAATTGAGATATTTGTTACTCAGCCAGGTCGAGAGGAGCGCTACGACAGCTACGAAAAACAAGGGATAAGATTGGATTTTCCTGTGCCTACGGATGGTGTGTTTTGGGAAAAGCTTTAGCGCAAAACTGATTGCAAGCATTCAATATGGAGCCAGTTGCAACTCGTTACAATGCGTTTTCTTTAAGCCAAAGTCGATTCTGGTAGCGCTTAAACTCGGACAAGTATTCATCCTCGTCATCTAATTCGTAGTCTCCACTATCTATGTATGCAGCGAGACCGGAGTCAATCGCAAAATGAGGGTGCTCCTCCGCAAGTTCTTTCAGCTTGATGTATGACGAGAGGTCGGAAATCGTTTCTATGAATATGCGCCTAGAGACAATCTTGCCGTCTTTAATTTTCGCAATTATTGTGCGTGAGCTTGGATGAAGAGGAGCTCTCTCAACGTGACTTAGCAGAAAAGCATACTCTTGCTTTGAAATATCACGATAGTGCGTTGGAACCATGTGGCTATAAGCCAATATTGCTAGTACCAGCAGCCATATCAAACCGGTATATGATGCTCCCCATAAAAGGTAAACAGCGTAAAGAAAGGCTCCAACAAAAATAACGTGCTCAATTGCTGTCCAAATCATATGCACCTCTCGATGTCTAGACAGACCAAATCGCTATCCAAGGAAGTAAATTGAACCCAGTTACGGCCACCAAAAAGCAGCAAGCAGTTAGTAGCCTCGCTTTGCCTATGATCAGAATGAGATATGACAAAACTGGAATAAGCGCTGGCCATACGTAAAAAAATAGAGCAGATCTGAGCAGCGTAAACATATGCGACTGTAACCAAAATGCCTCTTGCTGTTCGACTGATGATGATTGAATTACGAAGCCAGGCGTGTGCAAATCACCCTTAATAAATGCTGTATTCGCTGCGCTGATGAGATGCCACAATTCACCGTCTTGGATGGTAGCTAAGTTGATGGGAGCAAGCTTAAGTACTGCCGCACTATCTTTTGGAAGACCATATAGGTTATAGACATCCCTATCTGGGTATAAGTAGATTTCAAGCCATTCACCACCATCAAACTTAGGTATGGCATAGACACTACCTGTTGCGATATCAAAATCTCGGTGCTTACCATACCAACTGAATACTGGCTCACCCTGCTTGATAATGTACGACGCCAAAGTGCTGACAAAAATAATGCCAGTGATAATCACAACAAAGCGTCTTTCTCGCTCTCGCCCTGCCGCTCGGCTCATTGACACACTAATCATACGCAGTGCACGATGGCTCCATTGAGACAACTGGTAGTAACCGAGCGTGTAATAAATCGCGGCATTCATCATCGCGTACAGTATGCACAAGGACAAAAACCGCTCTAACCCTGCCGGTACAAAAGATAGCAATGGCGCCCACAGAAACATTCCGGGCACAAACATCAGCATATTCCACAGGGCTATGTGAAAACCCAAATCCTTGTCAATGGCCTCAAGACGGCCAGATCTTCCAGACATACTAACCTACTACCTTTGAAAAATAATCGCGCGGATCGCCGAACCAATATAAGTGCGCCTTTCGTGATACTCGCAATAGCTGGGTTCGAAATGACAGCTCGTCTATCTCGGTAAAGTCCAAGTTCGAGCCTTTGAACTGATAACGAACATATTGCCTTAGCGGCGTGACCATCAACCCTTGCGCACACCCAGTCTTATCAATGTGGTGCCACAGCACATGACAATGCAGCGGCACAACGAAGTGGTTCCCAATCAGGTGTTGCTGGCTCCAATGATCAGACAGCAAAACTTTTTCATGTGCAGGCTCTACAAAAGAGAAAAAGGCAGCAAAGACGATTGAGATAACAAGAGAGACAATCGTCAGCAACTCATGCTGCATCAAGACTATCATTGCCTTTATTCCGGCATCTCAATAGGTTTGAGGTTTTCGACTATCCGCCTTGCAATACTTCGCTCACGAGTAGTGATTGAGGGTTCATCACAGTAACGCTTCAAGTAGGCATTGTCCTGCGTCTTCAACTCTCTCTCAAGACGTTCATCTGCGCTGATATCGGCCAAATAGTAGAGATTGAATAACAAGACAAGCCAACATATAGCACTAATATAGGCAGTATTTGCTATTGCAGTCCCGAAGGTGCCAAACGTAGAGGGTTCGACCGGCAGTGGAACAATAACTGAACAAGCAAAACCCGCACAAAGACTTGCGCCGACCACCGTTTTCGATAATTCTGCTCTTAAATCCAACTTTGCCCTTCTAATACAGTCCATCTTCCCTCCATATGCATTTAATCCAATAGTTAAATTAGGCGCGTTCTCCTTGTCGTGAAAGTTAAAATTATTAACTTTTCCAGTACGACAACAATCCAAAAGCGCAATCCACTGTGGCTTGGAAGCGCTTATACAAACTTTTGGCTGCTTATTTCGGTTGACCTGACTTTCTGTCTCATATCCTCAGTGCAATGACTTATTACGCGCTATGCGTTTACCGCCAACGTCGAAATTTCCGAGTCTCACGACTCATCTAGCTGCGCCACTACTAACGGCGTCTGTCTTTTGACAGCCCTTCGCTTATCCAAGCAATAACTAGGCACCCAGAACACCACTGTGCCCATTTCGACCCAGGAGGTCATTGTGATTAACCAACATGAAACACCCAAGGTTGTCTATTTAGACAGCCAAAAAGGAGCTGACATGATGAACTTACTCATTGCTCTACGTGAGCAAAGAGCTAAGAAGAAGAATGTATGCCCCGTCATGTGGACAACGATTAAAGCCATCGTTGTTAACCATCCAGAAGCCCTTCATACCTACAACTTATTGGTCGATATGACCGGGAAGTTAATACACGGTATGGAGAACGCAAACGTCGCCTCGCGCCAATCTTCTAGAGGAAACATGCGTGAGCTAACTCGAGTTCTGAAAAGCTAGGAGGCAAAGTATGAACTTACGAAAAGCATCGGTTGGCCATAATAGCCACCAGCTACCTGAATCGTATAAACCGCTGCGTCATTCCACTCTCTATCAAGACTTAGAGAAAACGATTGAAGCTGGCCATGCCATTCTGTTGAAAAATGGAACAGTCGCATTTGGCTTTGACATTGAAAAGTATCCCCACTGCGAGTGTCTTATTCGCTACTTCGATACCGAATCATCCTTTTGGTCATGGGTAAGAGAAGAGAAGCAAGCCTTCTTCTATCACTGATTTTTGTTAATCCCTACCCACCTGACTAATAAGCCGTGACCTTGTCACGGCTTTGTTGCGTTTTGTTTAGGCGAGAAACGCCTGTTGTTTGCAAGCCAACACTACTCAACATCTAGGAGAAAATCATGAAAACGATTATCGACCAAATCCATCAGCCAGAATTTGGTAAACAAGTTCTCGCGCACCTTGAGCGTCGCTTTAACACGGGTCCCGATAACGGCGATGATGAACTTATCGGATACGCTGGTGGCGCAGTCGCAGCACAAGTGATTGAGCTGCTCGGACTCGACATTCCAGTAGCATACAACGATTTAGATGTATGACGATTCAAACCTCATGGTGAGTTTGCCAACTCTAAAGTATTCAGCTATCAACGCATGATAAATGGCTATGGCGTCGAAAGCATCTACAAAACCGGCTACATCATCAATGGAGTCAAACGTGAGGGGCTAATCAATACCATGACGGTCAACACACGCTATATGTGCGAGTTAGTGAATGGTTTCGATATCAATTCAATCGCTGTGGGTGTGACCTATACTGGCGAGCTGGTATATACAAAAGCGTTTGAATCGTTTCTGTATCGACCACAGCTTAAAGTACAGACTTACTGCACGCCAAGCCATAGCTTTATCCGCTTACTCAGCAAATCCAAAGACTTGGGGCTGCCGATAGGCGATGGCGAGATTGACAGGCTCATAGACTGTCTATCCATAGAAGAGGAGCTTAGGCTTAAAGAGCGCGTAAAGCGCTGTGTTGGTTTGTTTGGTTATGAGAAAAAGTGCCGTCTTCTCAGTGTCATGTCCAAACAGGAACTGCATAAACTAGGGATAAAAGTCGAGCCGACAGTCATACGCCTTCGCCCACGTGGTTCTTGGAGTGTAAGACATGGCGCTTGCGACCCTATGGCCGACAAAAGCAGAACGCGGTGCTTCTTCCAGCTAAAGCTGGTACGACCGAGAAACATCGTTGAGCGAATTGGCCGAGACCATAGTGAATACGACCGTGCAAAAATTGCAGAGCGTCTAATTTACATGAGAATGCACTTTCCGATGAACCTGCCAATAGCGTTATCGATACCAAACTTCGATGATTGGCAGCTTGTCCGTCTTTGCGCGTCTAACTTCTCAGGTTCGACAGCTGAGATGTGGACTCGTTATAGAGAACTGTCTTATCGACATCCTGAAATTAGTAGCCACGAAGTTAATTCTGGAAATACATTGGGAATGTTTGTAAGAAACCTGACCTGGCTTGAGAATCACTGTCCAATATTGATCGGCATGATTGCTGGGCAAGGTAGGCCAACTCAAGGAGAAATTGTACCCAAACAATTGGCTCACTGGGAAAGACTGCCGCTCAAAGAGCTGTCACAACACGCAAAGAGCTTCATGGAATCAATGAAGGAGACTAAACAAAACCATAGCATCGTATCGCTCTCATCAGAAATCGAACTCAGTTCGCTTACTGAAGGGAAGTGCGAGGAGATGTGCACCGAGTACGATCTCATCGCACTTGGAAACGAGCAGAGGCATTGTGTGGGCGGCTATTTTCACCGACTTCAGCACTCAGCTGACATGATATTTAAATGTGTCACTAGCGAAGAGGTCACAACGCTCCACATAACACCCGTCTATTGCGAGCTGTTGTATTCGCTCTCATGCTCCGAACAAAAAACCATCATAAGTAGTAGGGCTCTTAACGCTGGTGGTTACATCAAGGAATACCGGATTGAACAGCATATGGGGCATCGAAACGAGAAACCGACACAAGCAAACTGTCATCTCGCTACTTCGATTCTTCAACGCGTCAATCAGTATTCATCTCATTTGTATAGCCTCGGAGCGCTAGCACAGGCTTCTTAATATCTATGACTAATTACGCTCTGGTTCGCCAGAGCTTTTTTTTGGATGCCATTTTGGCTGCTTAAATGCAGTTTCTCTCCCCTTCGCCTCACTACACTCACCTCATCCACCAGAACAGTTGGATCGCCACATTTGTGGCTACAACAGTTCTACCCAGTTGTCGTGCTGCCAAAACGACCGTTCTATCACTAGAGCGCCGCCGCCTGTTTCAGGCAATAACCACTTACGTTTAGTAAAAAACAGAGGTCCCTATGATCCCTTTAACTTGCAGCTGCTGCGGCAGCTTATTCAATGGCATTCAAGAAACCACGCATGACGATGGCTATGGCACCTGTTCACACTGCGTGACAACCGTCATCGAGCCAAAGATCAATCAAGAATTGGACAAAATCGTCACCGTTCTTGAGCAACGTGGTAGCAAGGATTTTCTTGAATCTTTCACAGCAAAAGACCAAGTGCAAAAGCGCCAATTCGCACTCAAATGTGTAGAAAAAGGGCTCATTAACTGGTCTTTCGGAGGCTAACATGCAATTAGAAACCAAAGAAATGTCACCTGTTGAGCAATCCTATTACGGATCGCATATTGGACAATCCATTAACGGTCGAATCCAGATAGTCGACGGTGAAAACACTGTGTTTGCAAGAGGTGTTGAAGGGGAAATGATCCTCTCTGACAAAATCACGCAACGTTCAACGTTAGTCAACGTGCTAAATACTGCTGAAGTACTGCCACGCGATACCTTAGCGGTAACACGAGACATTGCGTTCGAGCATGGTCTTTCTGACGGTGAACTCGTATCGATGTACCTCATCGAAACAGACACATTCCAACTAATGATGAAACGCATCATGAAATACTCATAAGGAGGCTGACATGTTTGCAATTCATTACTTAACTGCTGTTGCCTTCGACCCGTTGGCAACTACAAAAGAAATCGCTCTGAACGTTTTAAAGTGGTTCCTATTCACCGACCTGTTGTCGGCTTGTGTAGAAGGTCTTCTCTTTGGAGAAACATTTAGCCACCCATTTGATGTTGTCAGAGCATTCGTATTTATACTTTACGGCGCATTCGCAACCCATCGTGCTTGTTTCTATAACGATACGAGCTATTTGGATGCATAGGAGGGATCATTATGTTGCTCGATACCTTCATAAGAAATCCAGAGTCTTTTAACCATATTCAAAACGCAGCGGACTTTAAGCAATATTTGGAGAGTAACCTCGCCATTATTGAACAAAACGAAGGCTTCTATGCGTTTCCCTACCCTGATGACTTTGCCTGGATGGCGCTAGCAATTTATCGCTGTTTCACGGTCACACGTCAACAGGTGGAGGTGTTTTACCATGAATGCCTTGGATATGGCGTATTGATTGACGCAGAGCTTGATGGCGCTGTACTGCAATACTGGTTCGATAGTCAGCAAATTTGCTCAGCAAACTCCTATCCCGCAATCCATGCCAAAGACGGATGGAGAAAGGTTCAAGAAAGTGCATTACTGGAGAAAAACTTCCATGCGCTTCACGAATCCCTACTCAATGAGCTCAATAGACCGGAACTGTACTTTGTTGATGACGACTTTCGTTACTCAGCACTGGATGGTTCGAAGATCTCAAAAACCTATTATGAGTCGTGGTTTTGCACCGGCATCTTCACTCTCTGGGTAAACAGCGCAGTCGATGTACTGTTGGGCGATGTCCCTGCAGAGCACGGGAAAATCTTGGAGGTACTCAATGGACATTGATACTTTTGAGAGCTTTGTCCGCAACCCTTTTGGGTTTGTGCACATACAGCCTTTGCTGGAGCATGAGGAAGACTCTCGAGTTTTTCTTAAAGAGCTTATTCAGAACGTCGTCTTAACTGAGGGTGACGTATTGCATGGCTTTTCTGGCTCAGAAACTCAGCTGGCCATCGGCGTTACACACCTTTTCAACTGCTTACGCTACAAATGCAGCCTCCACATGGTGAATAGCGCATTTGTCATTAGCCTGAAAACCGCAACGCCTAAATCTGGTGAAACCTTTACCGTCATCGACCGGGAAGGGATTCACAAACAAAACCACCCTCTTCCATGCATCATCAAAACCACACCTCCGTGTTGGTTTCATCAAATGATGGTGAGTGAAGAAGAGCTGTTTGCCACTGAGGTATTGGCATTTACTGAAGGAGAACAACGCTACAGTGCGCTTGATGGTTCTGTCATTACAGACGAGTGCTACTTTTCCAAATGGTTCTACACGGCGCTTGTCGTGAGATGGTTTCGAGAAATCGCAACCCTCTAACCACCACCCTTAACACCCACCAGGGCTCACTCCCCTGCGGGGTGACCCTTTCACTCTAAAGGGAGTACAACATGGGATTTTTTTCATTTCTAACAACCGATACTAATGAATCTATTCGCGCTCAAGATACGTGCGATGTCTTTCTGCTCAAAAGTACCGGCAACCACGCCCATGCCACCTATTACGATGGCTACGGAAACTTCACCACCGATCAAGGTATCGTCAATGTGTTTCATTGGCTTTCGCTTACGAACCTCAAGAGTGGTCATCTTGCGACACTCTCCGATGATGAGCTCACTACCATTGGGATCTTGATGAGCCCAGATTGTGGCTATTACCTGATGGATGAAAAAGGCGTCGTGTATGTCTGCCAATTACATTGGAGTAAAACCGCAATTGAAGCCTTACTTGAGGGTAAAGAAGTTCATGGGTTTGACACGTACGCGGCCGATATCGTTATCGATGGTATCACTGCATCAGTCAATTGTCATGAAAGCTCTGGTCGGTTGACTCGTCATGAGTATACGCCGAAACATCCACTAAAGATTGCACGCAGTCGTCGTTCTTACGATGCATGCCTGCCATCGACCAGCTGTCCACATCAGGGGGTTTTCTATGATTGAACAAGACCTGTTCGCGCTGGTGGATGAGCTAAAAGAGCTCGAGACTAAACTGCAGCAATGGCAAACACAACTACCTGAATACGCAGTGCAATACGCTGCTCAATATACAGGTGTTTGTCACGCGAGAGTCAATCTCGAAATGATCTTGGAGCGATATGTCAAACGGCCTATCACAATTGATTCACAGCCTCTTCCTTCTAAGGAAAAGCTTAACCTTCACCTCAACCCCAAACCATAACCAGCATCTGCTGGACTGGTGACAGATCCCACCTCTGACGCCAGATCGTTAACTACCCAAAGCTCACCTTTGGGTGGGCTAAGGATCTGATATGAAAGACGTCATTGACTACACCGATTGCTTCGAAGGATCGCTACTTGCCCAAGGCAAGGAGAGAAACTTTCTAGCACTTTATCGCTGTAACCCACAAAAGCGCAACGACGGCAAAGTTGGCACCTTCGAGCTTCTCTATCGCTCATTGAGCGCTGACTGCCAGCACGAACGTGATGAAGCGTGGTGCCTGGTGCAATACGCCGAAGTCAATATCTTCCAGAAAAAGGAAATTGGCGCGCTCTTGAAAGAGATCAACAGCGACACCGAAGTGTCACTGTTCGACCACTTCGACCTTTGGTAACCACCCAAAAATCCAAGACCTAGGAGGTCAACGATGGAACCCATTCTATGCAATGTAGAGGATTTTATTAGAAATCCCTACTCATTCGCTGCTCCCAGAAAGTCTGAGAACCTAGCGTTTGTAGCAGAATTCCTAAGCGCAATCGATAACGGCTACGCAGTGAGAACACTGCCAACCGATTTTGAGCAATTCGCAAAGGAAGAACCACTGCTCTTTACCTCGGCGATTCAAGAGTTCCTCTCTCGCGCCGGAGTGAAAAGCTCCATTTACTACTTCGATACGCCAACGTTACCGACTTACGCCGTTATCGCAGAAGTAAACAACAATCGACTGTTTTTCGACCTGTCTATGTTGCACTTCAACCCAGACTTGGGCGTGCCGCTCTTAGATGCATTGGACGATGGTGATTTACTCAGTCAATACAACAGCGCTATGAGCGACTATTACGACCAATTCGACATTGAAGAGTTGGTGTATGAAATCGATGGGCAACATCACAGCGCGATCAGCGGAGAAGAGAAGCATCCCACTGACTTTTTAGACGATTACCTTGTCGGTATCGGCTATGGGTACTTCAAGCATCTCTACGTGAACTGGCTAGGCGCTAATGCCTAAGGACTATTTATGAATACTTTTTCCGTGCTGATTGTCGGTACCGCCATCGTCGGCGTTTATCAAGCACACGGGATTTGGGCGACCTTGTCCTTTATCACTATTACGTATATGGCCGCGAAAATGACCGCGAAAGCACTACTCAAAAAGCCCCGCAAAATACGGATAGGACATCGTGGTGCAACTGATGTGGTAATTGACCGCATCTGGTTAACCGTTGGCAAGCGCAGGATCATGTTATATCGAACTGCGGAGGTCACAACGAAGCAACGCCGTGGAAGAAAATACCCATGGCGCAGTGCGACGCTTGATGTCAAAACCATGAACTCGCTGAATGCATCCATTCCTGCAGTGTTAGGCCGTGGGGATAAGTTCCTAACTGCTTACGGGCAGGCGTATGTGAACAAAGCGGACATTACCAGTGAATAGGAGTTGCCCATGGAAATGGTCAAAATCATTAAAGCTGCAGCCAAGCTGCGCGGTGATGAAGATGATATCGAGATGTCTGCCATGACCGCAGCTCACCTTTCGCTGCGTAACAACGGACTCTTGGCGTCATTTATCGAAACCGGAACCGATGGCAAGCCCGCGTATATCGTCAGCCTATGGCGTAGCACCACATACGACAGTGAGTCATTACCCCGAGGCATGCGTTATGCCTACCTCCCAAAACCCGTATTTGAAGAACTGTCAAATCCCGACATCAAGATCTTCAAATAACCTCAAACATCAGCCAATGACGATTGGCGTCTTCGCTTAACCAGCGAGACGTTATTCGTCTTAGGAGTTCCTATGAATTTATACGTCAGAACCCAGGCGCCGCTTTGCGGTGCCTATGATTTGCGCGAGGCTTGTTTGGACGATTACCGCAAGGCAATCCCTGATGAAATCAAGCTAGAGCTCGCAAAAGAACTGCTGGAAGGGCAAGTCCGTCAAAGCGGGCCGCTCACCAGCCCTGAGCTTATGAAAACATACATCTGCACCCATCTTTCTTGCAAAGAGCGGGAACACATGTTGGTGTTATTTTTTGATAGCGCACTTAGGCTTATCAAATCAGAAGTTATGTTTAAAGGCACGATAGATGCTGCATCTGTCTATCCGAGAGAGATAGTGAAAAGGGCACTGGAGCTAAACACAGCTTCCTGTGTACTGGCGCATAATCACCCCTCACAACATAGCTGTGAACCGAGCAACGCAGATCGTCGCGTCACTCGAAAAATAGCAGATGCGTTAGAAACCGTAGATATAAAGCTTACCGACCACATAGTGGTCGCGGGCAGTAATACCTGCTCTTTTGCAGAGCGTGGTTTTCTTTAACCCCATTATCCAAGCACTCCTAAGGGAGTGCTTTTTTTTGCATGCCGTATTGTCTCTGCATCGGTTCAGTACACCTTTTTGGCTGCTTAATCGAGCATCAAGCATTTCTCAAACTCTATTCTCACAACACCTCTTGAGTAATTTGGAACTGGCGCTATTGCGTCTACAAATCACTCAAACAGTTACCGTGCTGCCAACACGGTCGCCTTCGGTAACGATGGTGCACTCCTCTCCCTTTCGGGAATAACTCAGTCCTTAATCACATCGTGACATGGGCTAAATGCAAAAAAGGTAAATCCTATGCGTTCAATCAAAGTAAACAGCGGCCAGATTTCTGGTTTGATCACAAACATCCATCCACAACAAGGTGGTAAGTTCGTCGAGATACGCAACGACAACTACTACTGGAGTGGAGGCGATGAAAAAGTCATATCGTGTCAAATGATGCTTTACGTGCCAGACACCGAAAGTACACACGATACTCTCAAGCAAGGTGATTTTATCATCGCCAACGTAAGATATGAGAGTTATGACGTCCAAGGTAACAATAGTTCTACATTTAAGCAAAACAGCCTATTTGTGTATTCCATTGATACCTACATCCCATCCGAAATGGTGAGTAATACCTCTGACGCTCCGTGGTATCGCATCAGCTCTAACAAGTTCACACTCGGCGGGAACGTCGGAAATGTTGAGCAAAAAAACGGTAATAACGGTGCTTGGAGCACTGTCACTATCGCGCTCAATCGTTCTTTCAAGGATGAAAGTGGTAACTGGCAAGATGCAGACCCTGTCTGGGCAAGGATCACTATCAACGGTTCACAAATGAAAACGCTGCCTCAAAAAGGCGACGCACTCATCGTTGATTGTGAACTCAAAACTCGCCCATTCGAAGACAAAAACCAAAACCAGGCAATGTCATACGACTTCAAGTTTTCTCGCGTTCTTCATCATGTGAAGAAGACCGAAATGGAAGCAATGAAGCAAGGTCAAGGTCAAGGTCAAGGTCAAGGTCAAGGTCAAGGTCATCAGCACGGTCACACACCAGTTCCGCAAAATCCAACTGGCTCACAAAATGTTCCACAACAAAGTGGCGCAAATAACCGTTCTCCAGCAGGTCAGTTGCGTTCGCAACAGCCCGCTAACCGTCCAAGTCAATACAACCAAGGACAGTTTGAACAATGACCAATAAATCCTCCGAAGCCAAAAGACGCGTTCAGCGTCTTTTGCGTATTTCTCGCGGTCAAAAAGGCCGAAAGATAACCCGACATGCAAGAAAGCTTAGCCGCAAGGCAAAGCATCTTCCTAAACACTGAGCAACGCTCAACTCCTAACTAATAAGAGGCAAACCCTATGACTATGCAAGTCGATCAAGCGGCTGGCACAACTGCGCCTGCTGAAAACACAATCGATTATGACGAAATGGAACGCGTTTACGCACGTGACATCTTTAAAGGTATCATCAGCCCCAACAATTCCATCGTCATTGAACGACCAAAACACCGATGCGCCGGTGTGCCTACTGGTTCACCAACCTACATCCCAGATCTAGAGATATTGAAAAATGCTCTAATGTGGTTTTGTAGCCCAATGAGACCTGCCTTTTTTCACGGATACGGACCCACCGGGTCTGGTAAGACTGAATTTTGGACTTGGTTTTGCGACAAGATGAACTGGCCTTTGGCGATTGTCAGCGTCAATCCATCTTTAAGACCAGAAGCCATGCAGGGACGATGGGTACTCAAAGATGGTGAAACCATCTATGTCCTTGGTCCAGTAGCACACTGCATGAAATATGGTGGCGTTGTACTTCTGGATGAAGCAGATACAGGCTCGAAAGACTTCATCGCTAAGCTCCACTTACCCAGTGAAATGGGCAAGTCTTGGCTAATTGAAGATACGGGGGAGACGATTACTCCTCATAAGAACTATCGCTTCGTCACGCTCGGCAATACCGCAGGCTGTGGTGATATTTCTGGATTGTATCCAGCGACACAGCGCTGGTCTACGCCGTTTCGAAATCGAGCGTACTTGGTGCCTTTTGATTACCTAAAACCTGCTGATGAAGAGAAAGCCATATACTTAGCTTTTCCTCACCTAAAGCAGGGACACCGACACAGCGTCAAGCTATTACTCAAATTTGCTAATGCAATGAGAGATGCCATGTTGGGTTCAGATAGGAAAGGACAGCAGAAATCCTCAATATCAGTTGCGTTTTCAACACGCGCATTGATGAAGTGGGTGTACTACATCTGCTGTTACGGCAAGCAACCACCACGTTTGACTCTAGATTTGTGTTTTCTCAATGGTGTTACCACCAAAGAAAAAGCCGATATAGAGATCGTCTTGAACCAGGTCTTCAACTCAGCCGATGGTCATTTTCTAGATGAACCATTCGGATGGTATGACGACTTGAAGACGAAGCAGCGTTCTGGCGCTCCGTCCGCTAACGGCTCTAGCCAACAAGGCAGCGATGAAGTTGATGTATCGTCGTTTGTATTTGAGATGTATCGCTTCACCGATTCGTCTTCAGACAAGGTCTGGGGTTGGGTCGTGGAAGACTGCACGCTCTACACCGTTGCTGGCGCAGCCAAAGCAGCAAAACTGCGTCTCTACACCAAAGTGCTAGGTAGTAATCAAGAAGCGCAAAAAGAGGCTTCTAAACGCTTAAAGAGCAAGCAGCAAGCGGGTTACTCGTATACAGAGAATAAGGTCTTTACCAACGACCAGATCCTAAACTCTGGCGCTTAACCACTTATTCATTTACCCACAAGGGAGATCGTTTCCCTTATGGGGAGCGATCTTACTCAAACATCCTCGGAGGTTGTTATGAAAGATCCAAATGATACAAAAACCCAAGAGATTGCGGACGCCATCAGCAATGGAGCTGGTAATCTCTCAGCATCTGAAGCGAAACGATTGAGCGACGGGCTAGTGCTCGTCAATGTCGTTGTTTCAGGTCTGTCTGGAGAGCGAGTCCTTCAAGAGAGTAAAACGTTAGTCAACAACCAAGAGGTTGATGCAGACATTACTCGTAAAGGTGCCATTCAGTGGTTTCCTAAGGAGGAGCTAAAATTCTCGAAAATAATCGCAAGGCGCAGCCAGCGTGAAATCGATCAAATAGCTGTGCGCTATGGCCGCCTTTCCGCTGTTCCCATTGGCGAGCTTACTCAGTTGTTGTCTATTTTAGACAAGCACAAAGCTGAATATGACGCTGCAGTTAACGCGCTCGAACAAAACTACGATTCGCTCATGGATGGACACAAAGCAGCCCACCCAACCATGGCTTCTGAAATCGAAAAGGTGGCAATACAAAAAGACGACTTTGTAAGTCGCTTTAAGTATGAAGTACTTCCACCTATCGCGTTCAAAGCGTTTATGGATGAGCACCGTGAGGACACTGAAATCGTCATTAAAGATGCGATTTTGGCCGAGATCATGGAGCGTAGTAAATCAATCTTCGAAGAGAACAATGGTAAGAGCCTCATCCGAAAAAACGGTGTACGCCGCTTTTTAACCGATGTACGAGACTATGCCTACAACTTCTCTGATGGAAATCCGCTGCTCGAACGCATCGTAGATGACATCGATGAGACCATTTCCGATCTTGGTGGCGAAAAAGTCTACCGAGACGCTGAGGTCACCAAGTTTCTCGCGCTTGCCTACAACGCAAGCAAGCTTGAGAAGCTTGAGTCTTCGTTACTCATTACGCCCGAGCCCGAACCAGAGCCCGAAGTACCAGATGAACCTTCACCTGGCGCAATGGCAACTGGATTTGGATTTGGTTTTTCCGCACCAGATACTCCTGCACCAGCAAGTGCGGAGAAAAAGCCTCAGCCTGTTGCTGATGCAACTCCCCCTACACCCGAGCCAGAAGGCGCGTTTTGCACCTTCGGCGACGCTGAATGGTAATCCAAAACTGAGGTGGCAATCGTCACCTCCTTTTTAACGTATGGAGGTTCTATGAACTACAGTACGATGCAAACGATCCGCACCCTGATGAACATGCACCACGCTCATCCAGACTGCAAAATCATATTCCGCAACGGTCCCTGCGCGACCGATGGAATCAACTTGTTTATCAACGCTGGTTCACCAGATGATCACATTTGGCTTAGCTTAGTTGAGTCAAAAGTGACGCATGAAATCGGTGGCCACCAGCGCCACAGCTCTTTTAGTGAGGAGATACAAAAGTTCCTAGTGACGGCGACACCTACTTTTCGCTCGGTCTGGAGTATCATTGAAGACTGCTACATCGAGTCACAAGTCATCAGTGAATATCCTGGTACCTTCGAGACGTTTGAAAAAATGACTCGACTTCTATTCCAAGAAGGCTACTGGAAACCGGTGAGTGAAGAGGGCAATAGAGCTTCTTGGCTGTTTGCTTTCCTTCTCTATTCAGGACGTGGGAATGCGATTGCAGGTCAATCACACCTAACCAGTCAGGGTGACAGGGCTAAACAACTGCTTGTTGACGATGGCCTAAGCCCAACCGTACTACAGGATATGGAAGACCGCATGGTCTCGTGGGGCACACTTGAATCTACTGAGGAGTGCATCCAAGAAGCGATTGCGGTCATGACGATTATGGAAGGATTGGTTGAACCTGATGATCAAACACCTCCAGACTCTGAAGATCAGCCTGAAGCAGGTGAAAACGCTGGTGGTGACGGTGATTCTGAAGGTTCTGATGATTCAGAAAGTTCCTCCCAAACGTCTGCTGGAAAAGGTTTCTCACGTGATGAATACGACAGCGCAGGAGAATCCTATGTCGATATGCACGACATACTCGACGACGCCATTAACGAACAGGCCAAAGATGATGTCTCTTTAGACACACTCAAAGCCTACGCGAATGACGGTAGTACGAAGAGCGAGCGCAAAGGTTACTCAGACTATGCTTGGCATCTACTTATTGATCGTGAATCAGACACCTTCTCTCGGCGCATTGCAGCAGAGATAGAAGGTGCCATGTGGTCAAAAGAAATACAGCCACGTAGCTATGATGACAGCGGGATACATTTCGACCAAAACCTACTTGCAGGCGTCGCTGCTGGAAACAATCACATTTTCTACCAAGAGAATGAGGTTGAATCTAGCAAGAGTGCGTTTGTCTTGCTGGTAGATCGAAGTGGTTCTATGGGTAGCGATGACATGCATATAGCGAATGTCAGCGCGGCTGCCATCGCGAAAGCATTGGATATATTGAATATCCCGAATGCTACGTGCTATTTCGACAATAGGTTTGAAGTTGAATCAGGCTTTGATAAGAGTGTCGACGACATGCATTTTGATATTGCGTCTCGAGGAGGAACAAGTACGGAAATGGCGCTTGAAAGAGCGGCAGACCTGTTTGATTCCCTTGCTGAAGTTATCCCTAAGAAGCAAATTTTGGTGATAACCGATGCCGCTTGCGACGCGAGTCATGTCCGAGTCATTGAAGCACAGTGTAAGGCGCAATCGATAGAAGTAGCATCCATCCAACTGAAATGCGGCGAGGATGGTGGTGTTGAGAATTTTGTTGTACTCAACGATATCGAAGAGTTGCCGGAACTGATGGCAACCATTGTAAGAGAGAAGTTATTGGATACGATTGCCGTGTCCTAAGTCTCTCTCCCACGGGTAAAGCTCTCCCGTGGGAGCTTACCATTCTAAACGAATGAGAGGTTACTATGGATAAGTTCGATTCCTTCGTAGAGTTTGTTGATTTCATTCAGCAAACTGTAGCTCGCCACGGCGGTTGGTCAGCTGTGTTTTCAGCATACCCAGCCCTCGATGACGCCTGTCAAAAGTGTCGAAAGGGAACTAGCGTTGCTGGACCATGTCCGATCACCAAAGAAGGCGATACCGTTTTCAGATTGTATAAAGATTGGGAATCTGTCGGGGGTGGATACCATAACCAATACGGACGTATGGGTGATGGCATCGACATGGTGGCATGGCTTGAGAATTGCTCAAAAGGCAAAGCCTGTTACCACATTCTAGACATATTGGGTGAAACCACCGATACGCAGAGAGACATTAAGCAATTTGGTGTTAAAAAAGAGCCCAAGGTGACACAAATAGACAGTAAGGAGCTTGAAAAGCGACGCTGGATACTTTCTCAAGTGGAAAGTAGGAGTGACTTTGCTGCTCGTTCGAGCATAGCAAAATCATACGCTGAAAACCGAGGTCTGAAAATGCCTCTGCCTGACAGCGTCGGTTTTAACCCAACGCTCAAGACTTACGCTAGTGATGGCAGCTTAGTCAGTCTACCTGGTCTTGTGTTCTACGTGGTGAATGAAAAGAATGAGACGGTCACTATGCACCGAATTTTTCTCGAGCCCGATGGGTCAGATAAGTCCCAACAAGTCGACAAGGCCAAAATGATGTGTAGCCCCATTAAGGAGGTAAATGGCTCAAGCATCAGACTCGGTGAACCCACACTTTGCAAAGATAGCTATGGCAATCCACGCATTGTTCTAGGCGTCTGTGAAGGACCTGAAACTGGACTGGCGATTCAAGAAGCTGAATCGTTCGGTATATGGTCAGGTATCAGTTCCAACATAATGGAGCGAATGTGGATACCCGAGATCGTGACTGATTTAGTCATTTTCGAAGATAAAGACAGACCCCACAAACTGCTTGGTCGCCGAGAAGGGGCGCGAGCAGCAAAAGCATTAGAAGCAAGGATAAAAAAAACGCGACCAAATATCCTGGTCACGCGGTGTACACCACCAGGAGATATTCAAGAGAGCAAGAAGTCGCAAGACTGGCTCGATGAGTATCAACACGGTGTTGAACACTTTCCGAGCTACTTAAGCGAGAACGGTCTGACAATAGTTAGATAATCACATATCAGGCAGCGGCTGGGTTTCCAGCGCTGTCTTTTTTTTGCCTACGATTTCTTCAGAAACTGTTCGACAATTTGGCGATGCTCATCACGATATAGATTGTAAATAGGCACATTGTAGGTCGTCGCAATTCTTAGTGCTTGGCCAGTGGTACCGCCACTGGTCTTCCGCCCATCCAAGCTCCCATCACCAGTCCAACATATCAAGAACCGAACCACAGACCGAGTGTCTTGCCCTAAAATTTGAAAAGTCGTCGCCGCTACAATCTTTCGTTCAATCACTTTTAGATATCGCCAACGTCTGCTGTAGCGAGAAGCAATGTTTGAAGCAAGTTTCATGTCACCAATGTGAACGCAAGGCTCATTAACAGAGCGAGAATTGAAGCCTTCAAAAGGGAGAAAAATCTGCTTACGCTCAGGGTATGCGCTATTGCAACCGGCCTCAAAAGCCGACGCTGCGCCTCTTTTGGCATTGCTCCGCAATATCACGTTCTTAAGCGATAGCTGGCACCCGATATCATTCATTAAACAAAGCACATCATCAGGAGTATTTGATGCACCGAGCCCTGCATACTGGTTTACCGTCATTAAGCTCATACGAACATCCTTCGCTGTCGTTTCCGTAGGTTTAGGTTTAACACAGAGACAACCTGATAAAGTCCGTTCGATTAAACTCATCATTTTGGCTGCTTATTCCAGTTTTTGATGATCGGCTGACTGCCATAGTTGATGAAACATCAAACGAGGGCAATGGCATGTTATTGAAAAAAGTCACACTTACATTTATCTGCGCATTAAGTGCAGCAAGCGCAATAGCACACGAAATCACACAGCAGGAGTTCAATAATCTACTGAAGAATGCATTTCGTGATAATCCCGAGCTGCTACTAAGTGGTTTCAAGCAAACGCAGTCACTGGTAGCCCGTATGAAAGATCAAGAAGACAAAGCTCGCTTGGCACAACTTGAGCGAGCCGTGTTCTTTGACCCTTCTACCCCAGTTCATAACCCAAATGGTGTCGTTAAGGTGGTAGAGTTCTTCGATTATCGATGTGGTGCTTGTAAACGCGTCGCTCCTGCGATGAAAACACTTGCTACGGAAGATCAGAATGTACAAATTATCTATAAGCCAGTCGCTGTATTAGGTGAGACGTCAAGTCATCTCGCAAAAATCGCTCTGGCCGTGCATAAAATCTCTCCAAATCAATACCCTGCTTATCATTCGCAACTAATGTCACACCCGCAGCCTTCGGTGGAAATTGCATATGAATTAGCTAAACTTCTTAATATTAATAGTGATACGGTTGCGGACGTGGCTAATTCGATCGAGATAGAGGATCAGTTAGCGACCAACGTGCAACTATTTATGGATCTCGGACTGACAGGGACTCCTACCATTTTTGTTGAGCGCACGAAGTATCCAGGAGTGACAGCGCTTACTACTCTTAGACCGGAAGTGCGTAAGTACTTAAACGATGAATCTTTACGAATTAGTAAGGCGAGTTTCGAGTGAGATGTACTCGACGATCAGTCCTTACTGCTTGTCACAAGGAGGTGACCAGTCCATTACTCTAGAGTAACCCTTAGTTACCATTGCCCGGTGTTTGTAGTTAGCTTGATGTTTAATCTCAGCAGCAAACGATCAGAACACTTAAGAGCCACGCATCTGCGTGGCTTTCTTTTTTAGACATAGCGCCGCCATCGTTCTATATTTTCTATAGACGCGTATTTCTCCAAATCTGTTGTTAGTCTGGTTTATGCCTACTCCAATAGTTGGGTGTTGCTCCCATCAACTGCAATCTGTCCTTGACTGCCCTTCGCCATATAGCGCTAATTCTTCATCGTCCAGCGGGTCAGCGTACCTCTTAAAGGTTTTCGAACGAACAGAGTGCCTTTAAGGGTGCGCTGATTACGCATCAATCATCGGGCGATGGTGACACGAGATCATAGGAATGAAGCTCGTGTAATCACTAGGGTAAGAGTTAACGACTCTTACCCTTTTTAACTTCTAGTACTGTCTTTCGCTCCGCGTTCTTTTCTTCGGCAACCCCTCGCTCTCATCACTGCGGAACAAATACTTCTCTACGATGATAGGCAGCTTTTGTTTCATCTCATTACACCTGGTGGTATAGAAGCCCAGACTTTTGATCTGTGTAGATAAAGCCATCACCATCGAGCTATTAGCAAGGGAGCCCAACTCCTGATCTTCGTTGTTTTGTGAAAAATCACAGTTATCGATAAATACTGAAATATCACTCATTAAGGCAGACATCACTGGCTTAAACTTCCTTCGTAATAGCTCCTTAACTTGAGTCTCTGGTTTACCGCCAGAAGGCAGCGAATCCCGCTCTTTCAACTCACGATAGACACTCCTAGCGACTTCAAATACAAATGCTCGACTGACCGTCCTTTGACTAGCGGCTTTATATGTTTTGCGTTTTCGCTCAAGTCTCTTTCTCTCTACTTCAGCGCTTTGCTCAGCTGTCATTTGACCTGACACGAAGGAATAGTTGGGGTTGGCTTCTTTAGTCAAAAGGGATCCAGGTAAAAATGCTGAGTCTTCCCACGTGATTCTGTTTGATTGGGGCGCATCATGACCTTTATAGTCCCCATGCGGCCAAATCACATGTGTTGTCACCGGCGCCGCTATAGAATTCGAATAGGGATCGGAATTGGGTTGTTTCTTATCTTTGCTAGGCCGCCCTTTGAGCTTGCTAGAAACAACGACGTGTCCTTCAGAATCAACACCACCATACGCTACTTTTGGAACACCATCTTTTGACTGATACTGCCAATCGCATACGAACTGAGAATCGGATGGTGTACCTTTTACTTCAACTGAATAATGAACCTTATCGCCGACGCCCGAAGCATTGGCTGCGGCAAGCGCATCTTTAACACGGTATTCCACGTAGTTTGCATGTCGACGATTGGCACCGGAGGTAATCGGATAAAGATTCTGCGGGATGCCCTTCCCACCGAGGTCGTGATTGAGTAAATGCCCTCTTGCCCAGCCAGCATTGTACTTGGAGACAAGTGAGTCGATACCGGTATACGACTGACTATCAGCGACTGCAGAGCCTGTTACCTTGTCTTTAGGATCTAGGTCGGCATCTACTTTTACGCCAACAATTCCCTTCGCCCCCTCCCAAGTTATTTCTTTACTTGAATGTTTTATGGCAGTCTTAGCTTGAATAGGGGCCGTGCTTGCCGAAAAAGTAGATGGCATAGAGCGATTATCTACGAGAACTGCAGCTTTGCTCTGCGCACCGCGTTTCGCCGCCTTCGACTTCAATGACCTTGCGTCAGCCTTATGAGTCTTACTGGCTTTGTACATGATATATCTCTCTATGATTACTTACCGTATTAGAAACATAGTAAACTGCGGAAATAGGTGCCCCTAATTAGTACTCACGTGATCACAACTATCATCAAATACTGCGTTTTTTAAACGACCTCAGTTAGGTTGCTTAAACCGAAACTAGTCGCAAATATTCATCCAAACTGAGCATTAACACAACCAAACCTTTGGCTAACTATGACTGAATTTATCCTTCTAATACTAGCGCTCCTTGGAATCCGATATGTACTGCTGTTGTCACCCCTGAGGAAACCACTTCTATTCGTAACAGGTCTTATTGGCGCACCGGTACACGAATTAGCTCACTACGCCGCGTGCAAGCTCAATGGGTTTGAGGTAGTCAACATGAAACTGTTTCAAATGCCGACACCCAACGATGGCCGCATGGGCTACGTCGAATTTGCAAGGCCTCTCACAGTGCTCGGCGCATTGGGCTCTGTTTTGGTAGGTATTGCACCGCTAATAATGGGGATTGCCATTTTTGTCGGGGTGAGCCAGATTGATATCTACAGCACTCTCTCATCATCGCTAATTCAAAAACGTGACCCTTTTTTGATGATCCAAGCGTTAATCAGCTGGTGGAGCAATGCGTTAGTTGAACCAAAAATAGGATTACTGGCGCTAGGCAGTGTCGCTCTCTACATGACCCCAAGCTGGGCAGATGTAAAACTTTCTATTCCGGGCTTAGCTATTTCATTAGCCATTACATTGTGTCTTTTTCTGTTTGTACCGGGCACAGAACAGATCATCCCTTTCATAGATGATGTGTTTAAAGAGCTCTCTACATTTCTGATTGTAGGCGTTATGTTCAGTTTACCTGTCTTTTCAGTCGCTTTGCTTAGCCTGGTGATCACAAAGCTCATCCGCTAAGCATTTCTACTTGTAACCAACAGCAATAGAAGATAGTTTTATACTGTTTTTATATACAGAATAAAACTCTGAAGTCTATCCGTATCCGATTTAACTACAATACCGTTCAACTAAACGAGCAAGGCGTTGTTGGGAGTAGTAAAAGTGTGTGTGGAGTCCAAGTGCAAGTGCTGCTGAAAAGCGGGGGCTGATTTTCATGGATTGAATGATTTTTACATACTCTCAACAAATGGGGAGTCAGACCTAAGATGGTTAAAATATTGAATGTTAGTGCTTACTATCCTGACGAATTCAGTCTAGCTAGTTTCTACAAAGGTAATGTCTATCTTATCGGTGTATTTTAGCGCCAACCCAAGTGTATACCTTGTACTTCAAGACAAGATCCCGTTGAGCTTTTACCTCTCGAAACCACAAAGAAGGTGCTAAATAAAAACTACATCGTTTAACTGCAAGGCTGGAAGAAAGCAAATCGTATGTGGGTCAAATGGTAAGGGGTTATTGATTAATTAGCTCATTTGACTCGAATTATGTACTTAAGCAGAAATAAACCTAACATTACAGTCTTTTCTTAATAAATCAAAGCTAATTTAAATGTGATCTCCGTTGAAAAATATAAAATTCAATTAAAAAAACCACTAAAATTTAAATGTCAAGCCACTGAAACAAAAGAAATAGGCGGATTATAAAATACTAAGCTAAAACTCTAATCAATAATAATGAAGTGGATAAATTATATTTAATAATTATAATTTTAGATATTAGGATGTGCCTAAACATAAGGGATACTAAGAATGGATTATGTAATTTCTACCTTACTCCATCGTCATTTCCCTTCCCCATTAGCATGGTTTCGCTGGCACACTGCGGATCCAACCATCAATTCACCCACTCGAAAACCCGCTTTTATTATGTGACGCCTTAACACTCAGTTAGTCAATGTCGCGTGTCTTATAAAAACTTCTTTTGTTATTCGAGGTTCACTGGATTAGAGGCACGCAACGTCACTTTCTCTCGCTATATTGATTGGAGCAAATCCGCTCCAGAAGGGTATGTACATGAAACGGAAGATAAACATACTAGCACTGTTATTTTTGGTGTTACTGATTAATGGTTGTGATTCGTCAGACTCAGAACAATCCAATCACCCCCCATCTCAAAAGGAAGAGTACGAATTAGTCCTTGAGAACAGAGAAACACTCCCCGTTGGTTTTGCGACAAGTCCATCCGCTCGACTGGTCTCAACGATGACCGGAGTTAGTCAAGATGTGACTGATGAAGTGTCCCTTACGTCCTCTGACCCATCGGTTGCTCACTTATCTGAGGGCCAGGTGCAAGCTCAAAGCTCGGGTGAAACGGAACTCACCGCTACGTTGACCAGAGCTGGCGTCACCTACTCTTCGAGCTCTTCTCTCAGAGTCTCCGAGGCGCTTGTCGACACCTTAACTATCCAAGCGCCTCACGTCACCCTAGGGGTTGGTGCGAGGCAACAATATACCGCCATCGCTCAATTCGACGATGGAAGTACTTTAGAAGTTACAAAACAGCCCAATATCAATTGGAGCGTTAATTCTAGCGAAAAAGCCTCTATTGAGTCGACAACAGGCCTTTTGACTACGATCTCTCCAGGAGAGGTCTTAGTCGAATTGAGAGGCCAAGCGAATGGGGTTTCATTTAGAGGTAGCAAGTCGCTTACCATTACAACGGCAACAGTCAAAGGGTTGAGTGTGACGCCGTCTGGGGCTCAATTAAGACAAGGGATGACCCAACAATACACTGCCACCGCAACTTATTCTGACCAGACCACAAATGACGTTACCAACGCGGTCACTTGGTCCGTTGATGCTCCTCAAGTCGCCAGTATTGACAGCTCGACGGGATTACTCACCGCTGGCACTCAAACAGGAAACGTCTCCGTTACCGCCAGTTTTCAGGTTTCGGGTCAAACCTTCAGTGAATCTGTTTCGGCTACCGTGGACAACAACATTCAAGTTTCCTCATTCTCAATTACTCCTAGTTCGGCTTCTTTCCCCATTTTATCCAGGCACCAGCTTTCTGCCATTGCGTTAGACGAACTAGGGAACTCATACGACGTATCAGCTTCTACTACTTGGAGTCTTGACTATTCAACCTACGCCTCGATAGACGAAGGCCTGTTGCAAATCCGGGACAGAATCATTACCACCCCACTCGGCGTCACTGCGACTTATCAAGGGAAGACGGCAACAGCCTCTATACTACTAACTTCTTCCCCACTGGATCGTTTTGTGGTTTCGCCTCAGAAGGTTAGTTTACCGAAAGGACTTTCCAAACAATTGAACGCTACCGTGTTCTTTGAAAGTCAGCACTCCCTAGACTTTACGTCTTCTTCCTCATTAACATGGAACACTGATAACGCGTCTATTGCCTCTGTCGCAGACGGTTTGGTGACTGCCCACGACGTCGGGAGCGCACAAATCCAGGTTTCGGGCAGTTACCAAGGCCAGGCTTTTTCTTCCTCTACTGAAATTGAAGTAACACCTGCTGTGGTGAAAAACGTGGTAGTATCGCCTTCATCTTCTCCCCCACTCAGCACTGGACGAAGTCAGCAGTTTACCGCTAAAGCCTTTATATCGGATCTCACAGAATTTGATATAACGGATGCTCCCGCCATTGCTTGGAGTTCTTCGGACAACACAATTGCAGACGTGGACGCAAGAGGACTCGTTACCGCCAAATCTCCCGGACTCGTCACTATAACGGCGGCATTTGACGGTTTACAAGATACCGTCCCCCTATCTGTAGTCAACGCGAACATTTTCGAAGCAATCTCAGCCAGAATAGTCACTGATGGACCGTCCAATCTTCCCTTGGGTGCTCAAGCCAACTATTTTTTGGAGTTAACCGACTCACAAGGCGCTACGAGTCTTGTTCGCTCAGCGTCTACCTTCAGCTACGTTAGCAGTGATCCAACGATTGCAAGTATAGAGGCCAATAGCGGGCTTCTCACTGCAGAACAAGTTGGGGGACCGGTGACCATTTCAATCACCGGAAGCATCGCCGGTATCCAAGCGACAGATACGAGCGTGACCGTCTCTTCCGCCACTTTGCAGGCTCTCGAATTAACACCAAACAACACACAAACTAGGCTCATTAAGCCAGTAAACTTGACCGTCACTAAAACATATAGTGATGGTAGTCAGGATAACTCCCTCACCAATTTAGCTTGGCAAAACAGCGATCCCACAATAGGGAACGTTGACACTAACACTGCGACATTTACTCCTTCGCAAACGGGATTGACCCAGCTGAGTGTCACCTCTACATTAGTACCAAGCCTTGTCGCTGAGAGTCAAATTGAGGTAGTAGCAGCCTCGCTAGAGAGCTTTAGGATTGAGTTATTAAACAACACACCGCCTACATTAAATGTAGAAAAGCCAATGAGAGCGACTGGCATATATTCTGACGGCTCCACCAAAGACATAACTTATTTTGTAGACTGGTCAGTCACCTCTCCAAATATTGCGACCATCAACAGGAAAGGTGTCATCACAGCGACGGCTTTAGGGAATTTGACTATTGTAGCACGTTATGCTGGATTTCAAGACCAACAGCTAGACACGGTTGTCATTCACCCGATTACCTCACTTTCCATCCAAAACTCTAACGCAACTCTTAGTGTTGGTGCAACCACGCGACTTGTCGCGCTTGATCAAAATGGCCAGGACATAAGTGACGCCGTCACTTATGCAAGTAGTGATGAAACCATCGCGACCGTTAGTAGCAATGGAACGGTGACCGCGCTTAAAGCAGGGTCGGTCACGATAACTGTGGCTATAAATAATCTGTCTGAAATCGTGACTCTCAGCATTCCAACTAGCGTGACTTCCTGTGGCCCAATAAACAGTACCGCGAATGATACTGATGGTACTTGTCTCAAAGTTACCAGTTCCACGGACAATACGAAATTATTCACGGCAACACCTTCAGAAAGAGCCGTTGTGGCACTCGGATATACTTATAACTGGTCAACTCAGGCACTAGCAGTAAACAGCCCATTAGAGGGCGTCAGGCCCCCAAACTACTATATTGGTTTGAGCAAGACTAATGCCGCTGATTACTGTGCATTTCTTGGGGCAGTTAAGTTCCTGGACTCGTCACGCTGGCGTCTCCCTACTAGTCAAGAGCTGTCTGATCTTGTGTCGAAAAAAGGTCCATTAGGAACCAATTATCGTTGGCCCTACCCAAGAGGAAAAGGCTATCACGTTTCTGATCTATCAGAAAAAACAATTCACATTCAGTGGGGCAGCCAGTTAAATGAAAATGACCTAAATGCTGCACCCACGTCCTGTGTAGCAGATCAACCTTAAACCCATGACTAAGCCTATCTAACTTTCCAGTTAGATAGGCTACTGACTCCTCAAAGGTCGCCTCCAACCGATATTTTCTTCCAGCACCTTTCCAATGCCCTATCAACAGCTATTCAGGTCAGGCACCAAAATGGCATCCATAATGGTAAAAACTGTTGGTACCATAAAGAATGCCCTGAGAAGGAAACGATTGGACTTACCGAAGCTCAAGGAATCGGCAACGGAGAGCGTGAACGCATAGAACTATGTGTATCACTCATCCAAGCAGAATATAAATACTTGCTGGCGCAAGCCGACAGTGTGCCAGAAATGAGCGAACTTCATTAAAGGCAAATGCAAGGGCGATCGTTAGCAATTTATAAATCATTTTTTTGGACAGAAGCTTGTTAGGTTATAAACACACCAAAACCCTTTTCAAATAAACTTTCGTCAGTCAAAAGTTAACGTGAACAAAGGTAGTCAATTTGTAAAGTACTCGTTATGTCCTTAGGGCTGCATACGTCATCCACCTGCACCAAACAAGCTCAGTATCAAAAAAGGTCTGACATTACTAGTCAGCCCTTTCGAATTTTCTTGGGCTCTAATTTTTAAGACAGTTCACTTTCTAGTTTAGCGATTTGTTTCCAGCTTTGAGGGTATTTTTCCCCTAGAACAAGAAAGAAGCTTTTCATGTCCAAACTTTCTTGAACTGCTATCTCTGTAATTCTCGATAAATAAATTTCATCCGTTTCAAAGGAACGTATAGGGTTGCGTTCTAGAAAAAGTAATACTTCGGTTTTCATTCTTCCTTGCCTTGTTATTTCGTTATACCAACAATAACTTAACATATGCTTCTTTCCCCAAACAGTAAAGCTCGTCATATTTTTCGAAAGATATTTGGTAGATGGTATATGTTGCAAAACCTCCAAGAAGATATACGTTAATGCTTAACTTACGAGCATAACTTTAATCGGAACCCTTTCCGTGCCTTAGTGATTGATCCAATGCTCACAAGCAAGTTCAGGCTCATTTTTTTCAATATCGCAAGGTACTGGTTGAGGCGCGTTTTCTTCAGTGACTTAACGTCGAGCGCGATTTGCTCCAGGCTTAGAGTCTGAAGCACTAAACCTAAATCCATAATCTCAATTGGATTACCATCACCAGCAGATAGATTAGCTAGGTTCACATCGGAAAGTAAAAACAGCTCTTTGTCTACGCCTCCAATTTTGTAAGTGATCACATGAGGACGGATCTTGTCGGTGTACTCGCTCATTGCTTTAAGTTCAGGCAAGTTAATTTCACGCAAGAAGTGGCCAGCGTTGACACTAATCGCTTTATCGCGCTTTAGCTTGTTTAGAGAGTTGCCTTCAACAACTGTTACGTGACCTACCAAACCACGCAGACGTCGAGCGGTACCGGAGCTCGCTTAGTGTGCTTCCTCTCGTGATAGCATAACGTTAGTTGCTCGCATAATGCCATCTACAACTGATGAGCCAATGCCGAAACGGTTCTCAAGGATGTGCTTAGACATAGTATCGTTGATGATCATAGGCCATCGGTCAGATTTGAAATCTTCACGCAGGCGGTTAGCGCCCGTTGTAGTATCTTCTGAAGCACCTAATAGCTTACCTTACAGCCCTTTTAAACTCAGGGTGATTAAATATGAGTTCGTTTAGGTCAGCGCCGTTATCAGCAATTATATGAGGGTTAAGAGCTAGAACTTTTTCACAGAAACGTAGATGATCTTCAAATGTCTCATCACGGTGAGCGAAAACATGTACTCAGTAGTCTTTAACCACGCCAAGGGAGTCTGGTCTTGCTTTTTGCCACTCATTAGTTTCTGTATATCAAAGTCACCTGAACATATTTGTTCGAACTTCGAAGCGTAACCCATAATGGGACACCTTCGTGGTAATGGTGCCTATTTTGGCAAAGGACCGCACTCCCTAAAAAAGACCTTTGCTAATGACACGCGTTTTCCTTCATTATTTTAATACCTGACGCAAGCACATCACGCCACGCTAGCTCGATATTTTCATCATATAATGGGTCGTAAACCGCTACGGTCGCTGCAAGGTTATCGATCCACATATCGAGCTCACTCGCAGAAATATGCAACCCCATATTTTTATGTTTTATGGCCAATTTTCTAATGGTTTCACGTATGGAAGAGGATGTGGGCGCATTTTGTATCAGAACCAAAGACGCTTTAAGCATACGTGCTTGCTTTTAATGTCGACCTAATCAAAACGTTCTAAGAAACGGGGATTGGCATCACAAAAGAGGTCCAAAAAGTCGGTTATAAACTCGGTACCGATACGACACCGTTGATAGCTATCAAGAAAGGCTTCATTGCTGTTTATGTCACATCCTTCAACTGATGAAGATAGACTAACGGTAGCTCAAATGGCATTTTTCTTTGCGGCAAATGACCATATAGTATTCATGCTCACCCTTGTGCTCTTTGACTTCAAAATAGATTGTGGATTTGTTTGATCTATCTTTGAATGCAAATACAAACTCCGCATCATCCATGCTCAGCCCTCTTCCTCAAGATGATCAGCCATCGATAGTGTTGCGAGTTCAATAATCTTCTTGTCCTTCAGGGGTATGAGTGATCCCTGTGCAAAGGGAGCGGCAAAGATAAAAATGAGAGTAGGTAATAATTTCATACTGACTCCTTCAATTGTATGAGCTCTTGTTTCATAATAGCAAGTAGTTAATCAGCCAAGTCGAGGTCATCGTTGCATCTAACTAGAATCATAAAAAGTCCTCTGTTTTGCTCCTTCCAACGGGATTTGTCCTGGTCCTTTTAGACGCTTTTTCCTTCCATCCATTCCTAGCTATTGGCTGACTTTACTTTGCTGATGGATTCGATAGCACGTTTCGGCTTAGAATTTGGGTTACATGTCGTTGGCATGGCCTGTGCTCTCGACATCGCTTTTCTTTGAGTACGACGACCAGTGTTGAACTTTCACCTCACAACCTAAAGCGCTAATCTCGGTTTAGTGACGTTCGGACCGCCCCATACAATCTAACTTTCGTTGAAGTTTCCCAATAGCCCCCATTTTTCAACTGTCTAACGCGCGCCTTCGATAAACCTTTCATCGGCCCTATCTCATGAAGCGTCAACACTCCACGGCCGTGCAATCCATAGCGAAGAATAAAAACCGGCTCTAGCTCTAAAATATCTCCCTGCTCTTATCCCTTTCGTAGCCAGGCAAATAGCAGCGGGCATTGTCCATTGTTCAATATTGGTCACTAATCCCATTGTTCCACCTCCTAATAAGCGCGACCGTCCCAAGAGAACTGAGTATCTAACCAGTGGTAATTTCAATCAAGTACCGCAGTGATTGACCCATGTATTCACATATTCGTCAATTCCACATCACTACCCCCATTCCAATTGATTAATCATGCTATCAACAGTGATTGGCTTCCCGATTTTACAAGTTTACCCTTCATCTAATTCAGATTTCTGGAAGATAATATATAAACTACAATGCCGTAACACACATCTATAAAGTACAATAATGTTTTCTAACTCAACCACAGTTTCGTGATAATTATAAAGAATGAAGAATGCAATACATACAGCATAGGTTAAATTTCCTTCTCAGCCCTCGTTGGGTCTATAATTCAGGCGCTTTGTTGCTGGCGCTCCTGTTTAGCCTACTGACCTCGTTGAGCCTGAGTCTGTATCAAGTCCATGATGAAATTCGTCATGACATCGATCATCTTGATCAAATCGTCTCTGTTGCCATTAAATATGGACTTGAAAAACCAACCCTTTCCGTTGACAGTACATTGAGTGGTGAGTGCTCTACTGACACTATCGAGCAACTTGAGAAGCTTTATGTGTCCCATTTACTGATGTCGATACCCATCGTTAGCTTGGATAAACAGAACCCCTATACTTACTGCTCTCCATTTGGGGTTGAGCAGTTTGACGAAACTAATTTTAAGAACTTGCTCAAGACCGAGCTGCAAGGGGAAATATGGCGTTTAGCTATCGTTTCTTTACCAACAGCTCCTAAAAATCTGACCTATCTGCACGGCTCAAATGGAATCAATGGCTTCCTTTTTCCACTGCGTACTGAATACCTTTTCCTAGAGAACGATTTAGACCATCAACGTTCCATTCGCTTGTCTTTACAACGCGTAAATTACACCATCCTTGAAATTGGTAGCATGCCAACGAGAGATCGTCTTTACTCTAACGCTGTTGATTCAAAATACCTTCCTCTCACTTTTGAGGCCTCCGTCTCAATCGCTCGCGTACTCTCAAGATTTTATGAGCTATTATGGCCAGCTACGACCATTCTCTTTATGGTCTCTTTCACCGTGCTTTTGCTGTGTATTTCCTATTGGCATGCTAAAAAGGAGATCGCGCTACAAAAAGCCATTCGAGATGCTCAGTTTTTTCCCTATTATCAACCTATCGTCGATGCGAAGACAGGTCTAATGGTGGGCGTGGAAGCCTTACTTCGTTGGATCCCTTCTGACGGCCAAATCGTTGAACCGAGAAAGTTCATTAAGCACTTGGAGCAAAGTGGCGCCATTATTCCAGTGACGGAAAATCTCATCCAAACGGTTTACCAAGAACTGTCTCCTTTGATGGTTCAACATGATAAATTTTACTGCAGTGTCAACATCACGCCTCTCCATCTTCAAAATGACGACTTTTATCGCTACTTGCAACGCGCGAAACTTGACTGCTCTAAACTGGTTCTTGAATTAACTGAGCGTGAGCCCATCGACGATTTAGAGTTTGCTAGACAGCGTATTGTGTTACTCAAAACACTAGGGGTTAAAATCAGTCTCGATGACGCAGGTACCGGTTATGGTGGCAACTCCTACTTACACTGTCTCGACATAGACACAATCAAAATTGACAAAATGTTTACTCACTCAATTGATGAAGGACAGTCAGCAGTTCTCGATGGTTATATTGAAATGGCTAAGCAACTGAAACTTGAATTGGTCGCTGAAGGCGTCGAAAACGAACGCGAAGCTCTAGGCTTACTGCTGCGAGGCGTCTTTCATCATCAGGGTTACTTTTATGGTAAACCTATGTCAATTAAGGATCTTAAGGCCTGGTGCCTAAATCACGGATTTAATGAGTGCCAAGATGAGCTAGTCACTGATGAAGAATTAGAAGCGAGCCGTGATGAGTAGAGAGCCATAGCCACACTTCCACTTCCTAGTAAACTCAAAGACGGCTTTTCCCGTGCTTACGTCCTGAGAAATGCCATGACTCCTAGAACGATAAAAATGCTTCCCGCCCATCGTGAACAGTAGCTAACCCATTTACTGTTAGCACGTAATTTTCGTTGTAGCTGTGCACAGAGTAACACACTTAGAAAATCGGCACTGCTGAACAGAACGTTGGTCATTACCCCTAAGATTAACATTTGTAGCCACACATCAAACGTCCCCTCCACATCAACAAACTGCGGCAAAAAGGCCAGATAAAACAGCGCTGCCTTAGGATTGAGGACATCGACCACCACACTATCAATGAATACTTTTCGTCCTGAGTAAGCGGACACAGGAACGCCCTGACTTCGTAACATACTTGTCGAAAGTACTCGTTGAAGGCCTAAAATCACAAGGTACGCGGCACCTGCCTTTTGAATGATAGAGTAAAGTTCAGGGTGTGATAGTAAGACCGTGGACAGACCGAGCACAGTAAGAATCACGTGAAAGTAGCCGCCAATGTGAAGTCCAAAGACTGCCATTAATCCAACCTCTCGCCCACCTGACGCTGTTTGAGCAATACTGTAAAGCATTGCTGGTCCAAGCATAAAAGCGTACAATAACGTCACAACCAAGTATGACACGAATTCAACGTCAGAAAACATTAATCCTTCTCCGTCTTTATCCCTATCTTCGAAATAATGGCAACCTCAACTAAGTGGTCTCAAATCAACACTTAAACGTGAAAACCCATACACACTTTATGACTTTGGTACTTGAGTCATATTTATCGACAGCGTTTTGTTGTCCTAATAGCCTGCAGCCAACACTAGCGATTCTTGACTCTTATAATTGGTAAATTCTCGTTTTTGCTCACTTGTTATGCGACCGTCGGTGAATTTCAGTCGCCCCCAATCACAAAAGGTACTGAGGACCTTCCAAGCTCTGAAGAAGGCACGCGACGACAAGCGTAGTTGACGCTACGTTTTTCAGAAACTAAAGAGCGATAGCAGTCATTTCGAGGGTTTCTAAAGTAACGGCTGTCCGTGTAGTGGTTGACCGAGGCCAATAGAAAAAATCTCAGCGAGTCTGGGAAACACTCTTAAGGCTGAGACTCCAAACGCTTGCGTTTTTCTCGTCTGATTCGAGCGACTTTGAGAAAAGGTGTTAAATAGTGATTAATGATGCCTGAATACTGATGATATGGCTCACCTTGAAGTCCAAATTCCAGCTCGGTGTTTTCACTAAGATGAACCTGGGTGCCAAATAAGCGATCCCAAAATGAAAAAATAAAACCGAAATTCTTGTTGTAGTGCCTTTTTGAACGGCTATGGTGTACTTGATGATAGGCAGGGCTAACAAAGATGTCTCTTAGAACCCTTGGATAACGTAACCGAACGTGAGAGTGTTGTAAATTGAGTCCCAAAACTAATAGCAAACACATTAAGCCGTTTTGACCCGCTAACACCCACGTTAATGACTGGCCAGGATAGAACGCGCCCACCACCCCACTGTAGATCCCCGTCAAACTGCCTGTAAGTAACACAAAAAGCCCTTGATTTACAGGATGCGAACGATACGCGGTAATAGGGTTGAGGTGCGGCGGAATATGGTGGACTTTATGAAACTCCCATAGAATTTTATATTTATGCGACAAGTAATGCTCAAAAAACGTCCCAAAGTCAAAGATAATTAAGACGCCTGCTGTATAAAGGAACATGACCAGGAACGAGGCCTCACCTAAATCAGTACTTAGCTCAAAAACATCCATGACTAAGATGGTTTGTTCTTTGAAAAACACCGCTACACCGAATAGAAACGTGTAGATAAATCCTAATAGCAGCTTATCCACGATAAACAGCTTTACATCGTCCCCAAAACTCACGTTATTCACAAAATGAAGATGTTTTAAATACTGTAATGAGCGCAACACATTGCCGGTTCTGAGTTGATAACAGCCATAGGCAGTCGCAATTATCCCCGCCACAAGTAAATACCCGACATAGAGGCCATGGCTTGGCTGCAGAAAAAAGGAAAATTGATGCTTAAAATAGTAGAACCACTCTCCTAGGGCGAACATGCTTACACTCCGCCCTTGATAACAATGGACTTAGCACCCGCACTCGCCACCTCGAGAAACAGCGCCGCTCTAATTGCCTTTTCAAAACTTTTCCTCACCAACTCTCGCTGTTGGGGAGACTTAATCGCTAAAGAAAAACCCAAGAGCATATTCCCATGCTGCGTACCGGAAAAATAGATTTTCTCTTTCTTTGTCTCTAAAAATGGCTTAAAACCTGAGCGAACGGTAATGTCACTGAATCGCTGAATGTCACCATACACAAAGGATCCCCAATACGGCATCACAAAATCTTTAATTATCACTTCACCCATAGAGCCACCAAGAAAAAGGTGTTGACTGGCCGTAGCCCCTCGACACGACGCAAACAGAGTAAAAGCAATGGCTCGACTGTATCCGGTGATACGGGATTCTACGATAGCTCCCTGCTCATTCACTACACAATAGCTACTCACATCGAATGCATCCTCGATAAACTCGACCAAGGTTCGTGCGGTATACCACCCCAAGTCCCCCATCGCCCCCAAAGGCTCTAGGGCTGGGTTGAGCGTGTTCGAGCCCGTATCACAATCGGGCCAACAAAACTTCACCTCGATGTTTTCAACACGCCCCACATGCTCTGAAGCAATATCGTGTATGGTTTGCATTAAGACATTATGTACGCAATGCGTAGCGTCCAACACCACCAAATCCTTTACTTTCGCCTTTTCATACAGTGTGAGGGCGCTCAAAGAAGTGGGAATTGGCTTCTCTAAGAGCACATGTTTCCCATAAGCGATGGCCAAGGATAAATAGTGTTCTTTTTCACTCGTTGGGGTAGCAATATAGACCGCCTCAACCTTCTCATCCTTAAAAAGATCCAGTGCCTCGCAGTATCGCCTGCCTGAAGGAATGGAATAGCGCTCACCAAACAGAAATGCCTGTTGTTCGGTCCTCGATAACACCGCATAGACCTCAAGCTCTTGATTCCCATTAGTGATCTCTTTGGCAATAACGTTTGCCATCATACCGGTTCCGATAATCGCCAAATTAATCATAGTCACACCTATAATCCAATGTGTCCTCGACGTGCACTTCAAACAACGTCTCTTTCGGTATCGTAATAACGGCTTTGGCGGTTGCTTCCAAAGTGATGTCGTTGAAAACAAACGTCGCTCGGCCGTAGTAAATCGTAAACCTCTCAGCTCTCACGGTTTTCCAGATGTATTTCCCCGCCAACATATAGCCAAAGGTGACCCGGTTTCCACGCGAATCTTTAAAATCACGAATCAAAGACAAGCCATTGAAGAACGTAAAGCTGCGGTCATACACTAGTGGAGTCTCATACTTCGTCATTAGCCATCTCCGTGATCACGGTATCATCGATGCTTAAATTTAATGTGAAGGGGGCAGTCACCACCTCTGGCATCGGATCAAATCCCAAATGTTGCCTTTTATCAAATCGAAAACATTTCCTTCTGGTGTAACACAATACGAGCTGTAAGCGATTATGGTAAGGACACGCCTCTCGCCAATGAACCAATGTCTTACCGTCCAGAATGAGGGCTTCTTTGTTTCTCAGATCGACCCTCTCACCTTCGATATAAATCGGCCAATCGTCTTCACCTTTGTTGTTTATATTGAACGACACAATGTAATCCACGGCATCTCTGTCTCGATGTTTGGGGACTTCATGGCCTTTTTTATAGTTCCAAAGAAATGAGTAACAGGGGTAGACGTCTTCTCCAACGGCTTCACTAACCGTTGGCGCAAAACTGCTTAATAACGCTTCAAAATAAGGAATGGAATAATACATATGGGCACTTTGCCCATCCGCATTGCCTTTCAGAGCCCCCGTATTTTTCATTATCGCCAAATACCTCATAATAGAGTCTAACTCTCTATCGGTCAGCGCCTCCCTAAGGATCTGATAACCTTTAAACATGTCAATCCACCCCCAAAATCTTCGCTATAAAAGAATCATGCCTTTGCTCTATCCTCTTCCGTATCACCGACTCTTCCAAGCCACTTAACTCTGAATACCACCTCACTGCGTTGTCGTTCATATGGAGAACTTCTCTATAGTCAGCCAAATGGTCCGCAACAAAATCAGCATAAGAAGCATCCTCGGTCATCTTATTTTTAAAGTACTGCACGCCCATCTGAACATGTCTTGCTTCGTCTTGCAGTGTACCTTTGTAGATTTGCCCAATTAAGCTGTGCTCACCAAACGTCGAAATAAATACGTTAAATTGTTCTAGTGCACCATTCTCCAAATAAACGTGGCTTAAAAAGACCTCATCAAACGAGCGCAACTCACCAAAATGTTGGTCATACACTTCTTGCGTTTTTGAGCAGTCACGTATGGCTCCACCAGCCAAAATGGCATATTTAGCAAACAGCTCTGCATGCCTAGCCTCGTCGTTCACCGCTTGACCCAATCCCAATTTCAAGGCGTAATTTGAACAGTCCGCCAACAGCTCAGCCGCATTCTGCATACCTAAAACTTCCACATGAGCCGACATGCTTGCCACCTCAATCGCCAAAGAGTGAAGCCCCTCTGGGACGCGGTCATTGCGTGCTAAAGACCAATCCAGCCCTCTATCCCAGCCTAAATTTTCCTTTCCTTTGACATACACCTCATAATGAGGATCACTAAGAAAATTAACGTCATGTAATCGGTCAATATTGAGCATTGCTCCCTTCTCCCTATGTTTGTGGTTCTTTTACGGGCGGCTGTGGATCCTTTTGACACAAGGCATAAATAAAAACGCCACCCAGTAGAACAGCCGTGATTATGAACGTGATTTGGATCCCCCAAACTCCTGAGGTCACCCCACCAATAATGGGAAGAGCCATCGCGACCAGCGCTGCAATCTTTTGAATGTACCCAGTCACCGTCGCCAGTTGGGAAAATTTAACGGCACGTCTAATCCCCAGTTTTAATGAGACAAACGCTATCCCAGACGCAATCCCTGTGACAAAAATCGCGCCGTAGTAAAATAGAGCCGCCGTAGACTCCGTATCCGTCAATCCCAAAACAGCGAAGGACGACGCGTTGGTTAAAATCGACAAAGTAAACACTGAGATGGGCGAAATTTTCTTCAAGGTCGCGCTGGCAACTTTCGTGCCTATCACGCCCCCTACACCCAAGATAGTAATGATGTAGCCAATACTGCTTTCCTCTTCTCCGATGTATCTGAAGAAGACGCTTAACATGTCGTTGCTAAGATAAAATGAAATACTCGACATGATATAAGTCAAAGTTAATAAAAAGAGGCCTCGATTTTTCCTAATAAGATCTCGAACTGACGCTCCCTCTAACAACCTTTCATTCAGCGAACTCTCGGGCTTATACGCACTATCCGCCAAGGTAGTCACTAAGCCAAGAAAGCTGAAAAACACCGACATCCCAACCACATAGCTCAAACCATATTGGTCATATAAGGTAATCACTACAAGAGGAACACCAATTCGGCTAAGGTTTAAAATATAACCCGTCACCTCATAAAATTGTTTCGACTCTTCTTTATTTTCATTAAGCTTTGGTATCGAAGTACTTAAGCCAACTCGAAGAGAAACCTTGAATAACAGCAACCCGTAAATAGCGAGCATAGAATCAATGAAGAGTATCGTCGGCGTACACAGGGCACAGATAAAAAATAAGACAGCGCGTGATGGTCTAACGTCCGTTTTATCAAAATATCTTCCGTACCTAGCACTCAAAAAATAGAAAGGTATCGCATAGCACGCCCCAAGAAATCCCACCTCATAAGTTGAGGCGTTTAAGATAAAGATTGACACAATTGAGAACAAAGCATAATCACTGTACGTGTCCATCTCACTTGAACAAATAGCAATGTATTTTTTCATCATCCTTCCCACATATTATGAACGGAGCAGGTCTTTGCCCTGCTCCGTAATTATTAATTACAAGACACCGACTGGTTGATAATCACACATAGAACCCTCCTTTCTCTTTCTTCCATAATAAACAAAGTACTATCGTTAGCACTCCCCTTTTTTTCAAACGGGAAACGGTCTAATTTTGATATAAACGCATTCCCTATAAGATGGTTAATCTATTCATCAACTCTGACTACTTTCGATTTCTGTTTGAATAGATAATATCTTTCTTTAATTTCGCTAGAATAAACAAGTAATGATTGCTTAGCTTGGGAATACCTCTCGGTAGAATCGAATTCGCCAAACATTCGTTTACCTAGAAACAGACTTTCTTCCAATTGAAGTCTTAATATTTGCGCCCAAACCGCCTGACACATCGGATGCCCTTCAAGATCACTAGCGTGCCATCCCCACCCTAACCAAACGCAGTCGTCATTAAGAATAAAGTCGGAATTCAACACAATCTGCCCATCCTTAAAAACCGCCCAAGACGCTTCTTCTTCCTGAAGCGTTAGCGCAATCTTCTCCCAAGCCTTCTCGAGTCTCTCCACTGTTGGGTTCCACTTCTGAGTTTGTAAACAACCCGTTACACGAAAATGATCTAAGGCCTTTTTCTGCACTTCACCAAGTTCAATATAACGTTTTATCCGGTAGCACCTCGGAATAGGCGGTAGTGAGCTCAGCTTCTGTAAACTTGCAATGACATCAATCTCAGGACAGTGGCATGACAAGATGAACTCAAAACCAAACGCTTCAAGAAATAACAAACTGTACGGCAAGTCTCGCCCGTTGCTCTGTATTTGCATCGGCCTTGAAGGCTTACCACGCTATTTATCTATCTGTTGATAGAGCGCTTCCACTAATACAAAGTCATAATCAGGCACCGAAAAATACAGACGGTCATAGTCAGGGTGGAAATCGTTTCTCATCGTTGTACAGACTCCCAACAACCGACCTTCTTCTTCCAGTAGAAGCGTGGTGTTCTGTTTGGATCTCGTGAATAACGGGATCTTATCCACCCTATACTCTGACTGAAATTTCTTCACGCGTGCTCTATCGCTTTCTTTAAAAAAATGAAATTGTATAAGCCCTCCTTGGCCTCAACAACGTACGATCGATTGAAATTCAACGTCTTTATTTTCAGCCCTTTGACCGCAGCTAGCTCAACGGATTCACTTCTCAAGACCGAGCCAATTATGGTGCTTTCACTTTATGACAAAACGGTCGACCCTCTAGCCAAAGAGCGCCATCTCATCAATAACTCTTTATTCCCAAGCCTTAGAAAAAGAACGATCCTTAAAGGCCTCTGCTAACCCAGTAATCTGCTGCATTCTGAGCACTTCGTCTTTATCCATCCCCAGCTCCCTACCGATTCTTTCATCCGACCAGTCCATTTCCCTCAATTTGATCACTAGGCTGGCGGTCAATTCCACCTGATGCTCCCCTCTCGCCATGTTATGGCGAATCGATGAAGACATACGCTCTTCACAGGTTTTATTCAACACGACAACCGGAACGTAGTTGGCCAAGGACGCATTAATGTCCGATTCCGTTTTAATGAGTCGGGTCCGGTGCGCACCATCAATTACAACATACCCTCCATCATCAGAGTGCTCACCTACTACTACCGGCATAGTAACCCCATCGCTTTTTATCGAATGCTTGAGTAAACGGTATTCTGGAGGTGCCACATTATTGGGGTTGTAATCGTTGTCCTGAACCAAATGACTCTCCACCAGTTTTACATTAAGCGCCGGATGCGGAAAACCCACTATTTTGCTCGACAGATCTGACATTAAATTGAAAATCGCCACCCGCTCTTTTATCGTTAATTCGTCCAAATCATCGAAAGAGGTGGCAATTTCGTACATTAAATTTGAGGCTGCCCATAAGGTTTTCGTATTCATAACTTATTTTTCCTGAAATACTCATCATACAAATCGATATAATGCTCTGTAAGACGCTTATTTTGACCAAAAGAAAGACCCCGACACCAATAATCATTTTTAATCAGAACCTTACATATACGACGCCAACTCGGAACTTGCTTTTTAGCTTCCAATTTCTTTTCGGCAAAATCCGGTATCGAATAAATTCCAAGTCGCTTTCCGTTTTTTCTCCACCAATTTAGAAACTTAAACAATCGCTCACGATAATGACTGGCAAGATGTGGCGGCATGCTGCTTAATAAATATTTACTGTAAGAGCGATAGGTATAACCTTTTGGCAATTCAAATTTATAATACCCGAGTATTCGACCTTGCCGTTTGCAATATCTCGCTCCGAAATTGCATCCCTCTACCCGCTGCACCAATTTTTGCCAAGTCCGGGGTTCTAAAATGTGGTACAACCAAAGCCCTTTCCGTTGATCATCTCCGAATGGCTGACAAAGCCTCTGCTGAGCAAGGGTTAGACCCGCTTGATACATCAGATCATAGACACGGTTATATGGCCAGGCGTAGCGACCATTGGCGACCCAAACGTCAATCACATGCCAATCGTAAATGGGATAAGCCTTGTAAAAGCGCTCACTCGCTCTTGTTGTCCATCCGTAAGGCTCAAGCTTGCTTTTCTTTTTGTTTTTGATTGTGTTGTAACGGTGAAGAGATTCATCCGCCCGAATTGCCACTAGGCAAACGCCACGATTCCTCTTCCGTTCGCAATACCACTCGCCAAACCCAGCAACGAATTCTTCGAACTCCATGGCATAACGATAAAAAGGAAAGTAATCCATCTCATCAATCACCGACGAATGGAGTGGCTTTCGTCTCACCCATATGTCCTCTTTGTCCGGCTCCCAACACACCCATTTAGGTCGGAACTGCGAGACTGAGTTTCTCAAACTTAACGGCAAACACACCCAAAACGCATTCACCTCCTCTTTGTCTACCATCGTCTCTAAAAACCGAATGGTTTGCTGGTACTGTGCTTCCAAGTCAACAATCAAGACATCAACAGGCAGCCTATTCCGTTTTTTCGCCTCTTCAATGACGAGGTTCAGTAGAACCCCTGAGTCTTTACCCCCAGAAAAGGACACATAGAGGTGGTCAAACTCATCAAATAATATTCGAATCCTATCCCGAGCTGCTTCATCTACGTTCTTGTTCAATCTACGTTTCATGCTATGTCACCTAAAAAAGACCTACTCAACCCCTGGATGGGTAGTTACGGTTGAGCAGGTCAAACCATCGTTATCTGCCCTCATAGCCGGTTAGGTGCACGACAAAAATGACCGACAGTACAAACTTATTACGCCAAAAAACAACCAACGTTGGAGAATGACGACCGCCATGAGAATGCTTGTTTATGGCTGTGCCATCTTCACTCCTAGAACTTTGGTAACAAGTCAAACAAACCCAGGAGCATGACCAATATGAGCAAAAAACTGTACGCTAAAACCAGCCAAGGCGTTAACTCACCACCTAAAGTGACATAGCCATTTTTAATCTCTTCCTTCTCTGGAGTATTTTTTCGGCTCACCCTAGCTATCAAAGCCGGATAGACACCAGCCCACATAGCTCCTGCTAAACCGGCAAATCCTATCGCCACTAAAAAACCATAGGGGAAAGCCAGAGACAGTATTAATGGAAGCAATAACACCGACACTTTCGCGTAACGCGTTGACAACTTATAGTGGCTTGAAAGAACATCTGTTAGATAATCTAAGAGTCCCTTTGCAACACCAATAAACGACGTCAGGACGGCCATTTGTACAAAAAAGAACATGAGCGATTTAATGTCATCACTTTGACTGATGGTTTCTACCACATTTTCGATATTGTCTTTCCCTGCACTTACCGACGAAATCATGGCATCACGAGACTGATTTCCCATAATTACCAGTAACCAAACTAAGTAGATAAAGGACACCAACCCAAGCCCAAGGGCTATACACCTAATCACGCGGCGAGGTTTATCGTCATAGAGCTGCCTAAGCATCGGAATGACTTGCTGATATCCCATTGCAGCCATAAAAAACGGAAGAGACACGAACAAAAATGGTAGCAGACCAAAGGAATAGTCATGTTCAATCGCTGGTTCAATAATATTGTCGACTTCAACGCTAAAACTAAGCTCATAGACAATAGAGACGAAGGATAAACTCATCAAGAGTACAAAGACACTCAAAAAACGGCTAATGGTTATGGGATTCGTATAAAGTATCGCGCCAAAGACTCCAGCAAAGAGCAACCCAGCAAAATACCTATTTAATTCATAGTCAGTAAATTTACCGATGTAAAACTGGACAGCCTCGGTACCCACAGTGATGTATGCATATATCAATATAAACCCATTGAATATCATCATACAGTCGGAGATTAAAGCATGCTTACTCCCCATCAAATCACGAACCATACTGTGTATCCCCGTTCCAATCGGGTACTTCATGTTCACTTCCAACAACAATGAACCTGACGCTAGAACGTAAAACGCAGTTGCCGCCAGAACAACCAGACTGAGAGAAAACCACATTCCTATGCTAACGATAGGCAGACTCATCATACCAACACCTACAGCGGTACTCATAACCACCGCTGCGCCGTACATAAGTGAGACACGTCGACTTGGAGAACTAGCCATAATCAATAATCCTTTCAAGTTGAAGAATAGCTGCCTCAATGAAGTCACTCAGAAAAGCAGCAAAGTTGACCTGATTTATAGCGCAGGTTCGAACTGCGCTAGAAAATGTCGTAGCACTACAGGTTCGTAAGTAAAACGATACCCTGATATCTTGCGTCGATTTTTTTTCAACTTAATAAGGCTTTCAGCTACATAATCTAGGTGTTCATTGGTGTAGGTTCGCCTTGGAATTGCGAGTCTTAAGAGTTCCAGAGGAGACGCTTTTTGGATACCAGTCGTAGGATCGCGTCCCAACAGTAAGGACCCAATTTCAGCAGAGCGTATTCCTCCTTCCAAATATAAGGCGTTCGCCAACGCGTGACCTGGAAATTCATCGACACTGATATGAGGCAAAAAAGCCTTAGCATCAATAAATACTGCATGACCTCCGGTGGGTTTTTGAACGGGTATTCCCGCATCCGTCAGTTTCTGAGCCAACCTGTTCACTTGATGAATACGGGCTGAAAGATAGCCATAATCCATCGCCTCATATAACCCCACCGCCAGAGCCTCAAGGTCTCGACCAGCCATGCCGCCATAGGTCGCAAAACCTTCCATTGGAATGCAGAGCGCTTGAGACGAACGGTATAGATCTTCGTTGTCTTTAAAACAACATAACCCCCCAATATTGACCATAGCGTCTTTCTTAGCTGACATCGTAAACATGTCCGCATACTGAAACATTTCTTTTACGATCTCAGCGATACTCCAACCCGAGTATTTCTCCTCTCTTTGCTTGATGAAATACGCATTTTCCGCGAAGCGTGCAGCGTCCATAACAACCGAAATTCCATATTCTTTTGCAATATCGTAGACGGCTTTTATGTTCTCCAGAGAAACTGGCTGCCCCCCCATGCTGTTGCAAGTCACAGTAATAATAATTGCTGCTACATTTTCTGAACCGTTCAATTCAATATGCCCAACCAACTGTTCTAAATCGAAATTGCCCTTCCAATCGAATGGCTCTGTTAATGTATAAGCCTCTTCAACGACAACATTTACCGCCTTAGCACCATTTAACTCAACGTGTGCTGCCGTGGTATCAAAATGATAGTTGGAAATAAATACAGGTTTCGTCCCACCTCGCTTCATTTTCATTTTTTCTATTAGCACGGGGAACAAGATTTGCTCGGCTCCCCTTCCCTGGTGCACAGGTATCGTATATTGATACTGAAATATGTCATCCACTGCTTCTTCCAATTTATAAAAACTGGTACTGCCAGCGTAAGATTCATCCCCTTTCATCATCGCCGCCCACTGATTCTGGCTCATAGCGCCTGTTCCCGAATCAGTCAACAAGTCAATGTACACTTCTTCACTCTTTAACAAAAATGGGTTAAAACCTACTCGCTCAAGCGCTGAGAGGCGTTCTTCTTTAGGAAGTAAGTTAATCGGCTCGACGGCCTTGATTTTATATGACAGAGGTAAATTGCTCATCATAAGTCCCCTACTGGCCCTAGAATTTAGGGCTTCTTTACTATTAGTCAATAATCTACTGACACTAGAAACAATATGCCTTATTAAAGGTAATGCTAATTCAAATAGCACTAATGCATAACTAAGGCAGTCAATAAAAAATCATTAACGGGGAATGAGCCTTGAAGGTATTTTAATTTTAGGATCAACAGTATACCAGCGAAACCAAGATACAGGAGAAGCTGTTAAAATATGTAAAAATACAAAGCAAAACATTTTCATTACCATCTCCTTATATAAACTGTGTTAACCAATGTAAAAAACAATATACTTAACACAACAGAATATCAACAAATGAAATGTTCAAAATAATCGAATAGAGTTATTGCTTTGTAATAAAAAATATAAAAAAGCAAATACTATCATTTACTTATAAACATAATGACTCTTATTTCACCCCCAATGCTAAAGTGCAAAATTCAAAAAGTGGGTAAAGCATCACATATTAAAATAATCTTATAGAGCAGAGACGACCTCCATTAAAAGAACTCTTGAGGCAGTAATTTATCAAGATGACGAAAAAATCAAACCATTGAAATAACATAAAATATAAGATATTTAATATCGACATGAGGGAGTTAAGAAGTTCAAATTCATCCTGAGAGGCACCTCTAGCCCAACAAGGAGCGACTCGCTGACGGCAAAACCATTTCGGTAACATTAAGGAACGGAGCAGCCTTCTGGGAAGAACGTCCTCCGCGCAATTTGGCGGATGGTTGCCATAAGCGTTCGTTATCTGAGACCGCTATGGTATCGCGTAAAACAGTTACTGGAAAAATAAATAACCTTTGTAATTATGAAAGAAAACTTTGTGACACTTACGCCACCCTCAAAGCTCTCAACAATCTTACAGGGGTCAGTATGCCCGAAATACAACCGATTTAGGTGGCGTTTACTCTTAAGCTGGATTCAGCAATAAAACTCTAAAAACTGTATGAATAAACGATTACCATAGTAATGCATGCCACTAAAAATTGGTCAAGCAAAGACGGTTTAATTAACTACTAACCATCTAAATTACCGCCGATTAATCGAGCTAAAATTCGCTACCAAGAGTTATTTTTTATTAAAAATTAATGAAGTTCGTAGTCGTAGTGACTATAGATACACTAACGATATGCAACAGAGGATAATCGTTATGTCTATTTTTAAGTCAGTTTGGATTGGGATCGTGTGCTTAGGGATTACCGCCTGCGCATCAAGCCCTGCAGATGAATACGCGAAGCGCCTACAAGAACAACAAGAGCGAGTGGAGAAAATCAAAGCACAACAAGATGAGCTCAAAGTACAAAGTATCGACGATGCCATTGTTGAAGTGCCACCGTGGTTCTTTCAAGCGCCAGCCAATAACGGGAGCGGCTATTATGGCACGGGAACAGGACTGAGCTCTACGATGCAAGGTGCAACCGATAAAGCTAGGATACGCGCAGAGAGTGAAATCGGTCGTAAGTACTCCAACGACGTGGCGACCAACGCTAAAGATTACCGCGCCAGCGTGTCATCAAACGCCGCAGCCGGAGACACTGTCTCAGAAAGTACTGAAGTGACCATTGATGCGTTTTCGACGTCCCGACTCTCAAACCTCGAAATTGTGGATTACAAAATCCTTCGAGAAGGCACACAGTACCGGGTCTATGTCTTGATGTACGGTTCAAACCAAGTGTTTGATAAAACCGATCTGCTCAATGATGTTCGAGAAGACGCCGCACAAGCGCATGACGCTCTTCAAGAACGAGTGAAAGCAGAACGCGCGTCGGCATCGACGAGTGCGCTATGAATGCCATAAATCATCAACTGACGACTGCTGCTGCTTATGTAGCTATCTATAACCAGCAGTGGTCAACTTTTGAGTTTATGAGCCTTCCTGATGGACTTGCTTTTGCCATGCTTGGGGCGCTATTGCCGGATATCGATTGTCGCCATTCAACCATTGGGCGCAAACTCCCTTTTCTCTCTCTACCCATCCAATTGGTATTTGGACATCGAGGAGCGCTCCATTCCCTCTTGGCTGCATTTTGCTTGCTGTATTTTGCATCCCTTGCTGCTTTTCCTTGGGCACAGAGTTTAACCTTTGGTTTTATCGCGCACTTGGTTGGTGACTCGTGCACAAAAGCTGGTGTTAATTACTTTTGGCCAGTGTCGAGTCATCGCTTTCGATTCCCCATACTCATCGCTCGAAATCCACTCTTCGAGTACACCACTTCCGCTGTACTTCTCCTATTAGCTTTTCTTTCCTTTTGAGACTTCATTCTGTCTGCTTAATCCCATTACCCCGCCTTATTAGCCGCTAGATCTACTAGATGATTCTTTCTCATGTAATGGATTGACCTATGCTTAAGCAGCCAAATCTCTGTACTATGTCGCGACGTCTTCTCTTTGGCGCTTCTCTTCTATTTATCTGTAACTCGATGCTCGCTGCGCCCATAGAATGGCGCTATGACACTCACACCAAGCCCGTGTTCGAGAAGAACGCGCTCGGTAGCTTACAGCCCTCTCTAGTTGTAGCAACCGGGCTTGACCGTTTTGTCGTTGTAAAAGTGAAGGCCGCAGATGGAACTCTGCTCTCAGAGCATAGAACCGCACGTGTCACCATAAACGACCGATTAACGACAAGCACTGGCAGCACTTATGGGAAAAGTATCCCGCTATCATTTCCTCGAGAAGGGAAATATAGCGTAACGTATCAGATGCTCGACACACTAGATAGGGTCATCGAATCAGCTGAGTACAATGTGATTACGGACATCACCGCGCCGAGTGTTGGCCGTGTTACCGCAAGCATTCCATATGGACGCGGTATCGCTAATGATGGGCTGCCAATTTGGTCGCCTATTGAAGCTCGCGAAATTCGCGTTAGTAGTATTAGTGACAGCAACCCCATCATCGATACTTATTATGAAATTAGATATCGAGAAGGAGCCAAGAATGAGGATTTGATATCAACAGGCAAGCTAATCTACAACGCTGGCGAGCAAACCGCCATGCTTGGAACAGGGAGCATGTACTCCATTGACTACTCAAACTTTCCATCGGAGAAAATTGGCGCACGCTTTACTGCATTTGTGCTGCTTGGCCAACCGAACATGCGCCTTGTAACGAACAACAATTTGGTCGACAAAAATCCCGTTGACATCATTTTTCGAGTCCCCAACGATGAATCAAAAAAACTCAACCCAACTTACGGTGGATACCCCGAAGGGCATGGAGTTGCAGTAAATTACCAGTGGTTGACGCACGATAACGAATTCAGCTATTTGTTGGTTAAACAACTGCCGGTCGGCACAGATGGTCATGCTATGTGGCCGATCATAGGCCATACTGATCAATTCACATGGCGTTGCCACCCGTATACTCTTCCTAACGCGACATTTACAAGCTCCGCAATAGCACCAGTTTTTTTACGCTACGAGGCACTCATAGACAATTATGGCTGGGTTCCTAACTCGACAGGAGTAATAAATACCCCTGACATTCCGCGTGACACAAAACTATCCCAGCTTAAAATGTTCGCTGAACCAAGAAGTTATGCGCAGGATCTGATAGACGCAAACCTAGGGTATATGTGTACTGTACCTATTGGCGGGACAAGTTGCATTTATCGTCCTAATTGGCCGTTCAACTCTACGGGCACATCGGGTCACTATCATCAACGTCCCATGCTTACGAAAAGTGGAACAGAGCTCAGGACAGCTACCTCGTATATCTTTGAGTACGACGGCTCTTCTCCGATTATTCATGACGCATTTGAGTGGCTCGATTCAAAACGTATTCTATCGTTTACTGTAACTGAGTTGTTTAGTGGTGCTACTTGGGGGCGAGTCAAACTCGCACGTGCTGGAGTTCGCGTCTGGTCTACGGAGAACCAATTAGTAGCTGAAATCGATGGTATTAGTGAAACAGATGGTGATATCTCAAAGGTCAACACATCTCTATCCGGTATAGCAAGTGGAGACTATCGCATCGAAGCGTTTGCTGTCGATAACAGCCACAACACTACCAGCAAGACACTGCTCGACCAGGTGACGTTTGACAATGATCCCCCTGAAATAGAATTGCTCGTAAATCAAATAGATTTCATTCAAGGACAACTGGTAAAAGGACTCGAGTCATTGATGATCCGAGTGATAGATCAAAATGACGCAAGTGTAGAAAGTATGACTCTAACTGGTGGACCTGCGAGCGATTCTGTGGAGCTTGCGTTTGTTACTCAACAAAACGGTCTGACGTCGGTCAAGTACCCAAGGCTTTTTCCAAGCTTGGAAGCGGGTCAAGAGTACTTGATGACCATAGTGGCTGCAGATAAATATCAAAACAGCATCACTAAAATGTACCGCTTCAACTATGAGCCAAACAACCTGATTCGGCTCGAATCAATAGCCTATTTACCTGTTGCTCAAGAGCTCTTCGACAGTGGCGACGTGCCATTTGCGCGTGTATTGTCGAATTCACTGCGAACGGATGACGGTAGCATCGCGAGTGGAGTCCAAAGCCTGTTAGTGTCAGTGAGGTCAGACTCACAAACAGGAATCGCCATCAATGAGGTGCAGGTTCTTCCTGGTGAGACAAAGTCGGTGCAATACACCATTACAAATCTTGAAGGAATGTTGGAGCTACCTATTCGCCCCATAACTGTCGATAGCAATGGCGACGGTAGCGCAACCTTTCTTGTCGAAATCCCGTACATCAAATAAGCATCCATTTTGGCTGCTTAATCGGAAATCGAAGGGACAGAAAAACGCACACTTACATGTATTTTCACTGCGAAGTTCGACATGAAGACGGTAATGCTCTTCTTTTTATTTGCATTTTATTTGGTCGCGTAATCACAGATTAACACATAAGCATTTACAGCTGGCTACGGGCAGGTGGAATTACCTGTTCGAAATGCATCCGGAGTACTAACACCGACAGCAAAAAGTGCCTTGGCTTATTACGGTTTGAGTGCCCCCCTTTTTGGAGAACGACAATGAATAGATCTCTCTCATCCCTTGCCGCGCTGTGTTTTATGATTATGACTCCCGCTCACTCGGCCATCATCGAAGGGGCTGTTTTCAGCACTCCCCAAGGACAGAGTGTTGAGCGAGAAATTGAAGCGAAAACATTTTTAAATTCGGTAGGTGATATAACGCTATTCATATCGTCGGGTTTAGACCGAAAGTTACAAGTTGATGTGAGACACAACGGTATCGTCATAGAGCAATTTACGTCACCGGTTATCAATACAAACAATAGATACACGTTTGGTGAAAAGAGCTTTTATGGACTAGAACATACTCTGCGATCTTTGAATAGAGAAACACGCTACGAAATTGACATCACAACTTATGATTTATCAAATAACGCGCTGGCCGTGGATAGTTACCTATTTGTAAGAGACGTGACTCCTCCCCAAATCACGGGTGAAATCTATCGAAGTGACACTCATGGTGGTCACTTTCCAATGTTTGGGAGCATCGAGGCATTCAGTAACCGTGGGTTCAACTATTCCATCAGTGTTAATGGTATCCAAGATAGCTTGTCTGGCGTCGATAGAGCCACATATTTTATCCAACACCCTAATCACAGTGACTCTGAGCGCTATGAGGTTCAAGCCGATGTCGATGCAACATCGGGACTTGCCATGGTGCTAGCGAAACAAGCGGCTAACATCGAATATGCGGCGAAGCGCGCTGACTACACCATTGGGTTTGACCTATATGATAAAGCGAATAACAAAGCAACCGTAACTCGAGTGTCTAAGATTGACAACGAATGTCCGAGTAAACCTGTATTACAAATTCGAAATGCTGCATCCGGTGTATGGGAAAATTACAATGCGTCCGGGCATTACATTCACGCCAACCCTGTTCAGTTTCGAGCCTTGAGACCATCAGATGACTTTTACATTAATGGTTGGTACGGGTGGGGAGAGTGGCTGAGCTCTTCATACGCCTATAGCGGCGGGCTATATGGCCTACCCCAATCATCATATGTGACAGGCCAATGGAAAGTTGATGAGACGACATTTTCATACCCAAATAGTCTTATTTGGCTCGATTTTTTTACGAAATCTGGCTCAAGCTGCTATGTCCAGAGATTTGGTAACACGGACCTAAATCTAGTACCTGCGAATCAACATGTACAACTGGCCACAAAACTAAAATCTACCCAAGTCATGGCCAATAATGTTTGGGTCAACCCGCACCCTTCAACAGAGTTCAATGGTATCGCTTATGGCATAAAGGAACCAACCCATGTGTCGCACATTCGAGCTCACGTTGAACCAAGGAGCTATGTACAGGTATTGACAGATACGCTTGTGGGTGCAACGTGTCATGTACCAGTAGGAGGCACCTACTGTGATATACCGGTTAACTATTCATTTACTCCAACATCTAAATCATTTTTCTCTGATTTTTATATAAATGCGAAGTCGACAACAGGTCAGTTTGAGCAACGTGTTGGTATTGCACGCATCGTTTACGATTGGAACCCAATTAGTATTACAGACATAAGCCAGAATACGCTAGAACAAGAGCTGAAAATCATGACTCAAAATGGTGACTTGACCAATAACTGGTGGGATACCTATTTTGGCCTTCGTACAGTTGAAGCCAAATCATTGACAGGTAACACGCCTCTAACTCATGTCAATCTGGAACGCTATGATGTGCAGAGTCGCGCTGATTTTTTATCCTTAAAGGGGCTAAGTGAAGGCGTCCATGATATAGAGGTCACTATCACCGACAAGATTGGTACTATAGCTAAAACCATCACACAAGTAGATATTGATACAACATCCCCGTCAATTGATATCAGTTATGAGTCAGGTTCAATGCCAGAGACTATTTCCGACATACGAGATATCTTGGTAACACTAATGGATATGCACAGTTCACATGTTGTTGAAGCACACCTAACGGGTGCGTCAAGTAACGAAAATATCTTCCTTGGAATAGTTAACAATAATAATACCGCAACCTTTGAGCTTCCTCGAATTTTTCCAACTCTAATCGAAAATGAGCGTTATCAGTTAAAAATTGTCGCTGAAGATAGCTATAGAAATCAATCGACTGCGACTATCTCATTTGGATACATACCAAAGGGATTGATTACGCTAGAAGCGCAAACAACGTTGCCGGTTAGTCACCCTCTAAAAGACATCAATGACAATGCCATAGCGCGTTTTGTAAACAATTATCCATTGGTCACCGACAGCGGCATGATGGCCACCGGTATTCAAGATACATACATAACGAATAGAAAAACGTCGGACTTCGCAGTTATGGTGATAATAGATGGGGTTAAAGAGACGGTAGAACCGGGGACAACCATTCGAACGTCCCTCGACCTAGGAAATACCGGTTCGACATTTGAGATCCCTATTTACCCCGCTAGACCGGGCGAACTTGGTACTGCAAACATAATGCTCGATATTCCACAGTTAACAAGTCTCCATGATTAATGTTAAGCGCTGAAAGTGTTCACAAGCCCAGCAAGCTCTATTGCTGAATAATGTTTTAAGAACTTGAGCACTATTTCACACCTGGTTATCTCTAGGATTGACCCTACAGCTTCTGGGCTTCCATTAAACTGGTAACGTGACATTGCCCTGTATCTTGTTTGGTTTCAGATTTAAATGCAGTCAAACAAGGAAGGTCTCGCGGAGTTTCTATTTGAGATCCCTCAACTGAAGTCCATTTACTGAGATAAAAATTTAGACTAAATGGGTCGCTTAATCCCACATAGTAGATGATTCGAACGCTAGCCTTGTATGAATCAAGCGCTAGTCGGAGTCGAATATGAAAAAGGTAATGCTCTTCTTTTTTCTTTGCATGCCATTTGGTCACGTAATCTCTGCTGAACTCATAAGCATGCACAACTGGGTGCAAGTTGGTGCCCCAAGCTCCGGTGATTGGAACGTTGCTGAAGACGGCAATAGCGTCTATCAAAGTATCAACGGTCATCCAACAGCCTTTGTGTCTAGTGAGAAATACTCTTACCGAACATTTCGGGGAGTAATTCAAGTAAGTGAAGGTGTCGGCGACGACGATTACATCGGCATGATCTACGGCGAACCCGCTGGAGGGGGCTTTTATCTATTCAGTTGGAAGCAAGGCGCTACGGGAGCAAAAAACGGTTATACCCTACTCTATTTTGATGGAACGCTTGACGAAATGTCGCACTACGGATGGTTAGTGCATGACGAAGAAAAAGGTGTCAACACCATTCTAGGTAAGAAAGAAGGTGTCGGTTGGGTGCATGGCCAAGAATACGCATTTGAGCTTCAAGCGTATCCAGATAGGCTTGTCGCCAAAATTGATGGTCAAGTAATTTTCGATGTGAATGACCTTGAGATACCGGAGTCAAGATTTGGCTTCTACAACTGGTCACAAGGTGGAGTCCGTTACAACTCAATAGAACAGCTCTATCCGCCAATAGCAGAAAGTTTCGACGTGGAAAATACACAAGGGCAACAGAGGGTTTTTCTCGGTTCATATACTGACCAAAATACTGGAGACGTGCATACCTGCACACACAGCGCTGCAGAATATGGAATCGTATGGCTGAAAAAGCCTGAAAAGTATCCATGTCGTTTTATCTACTATCCTTCTCCACATCAGGCAGGCGTTGATACCTTTACCTACACCGTAACGGATAATTCAGGTCTTAGCACCAGTGCGACCGTGAAAATAAAAAACCAAATCGGTGGTAGCCATTTTAAGATGCCACATCAAGTAGAAGCGAACAAAACATATTCTATCTCGCTAAACCAGATCGACCTGAAAGACCCCCTATTTCCACGACCAGCGATAAACATAGTAAACAAACCGGGCTTTATTACTTATAACAGCCAAACAGACAGCCTAGAGATCAATCCGACAATCGGCGATCTTGGGCTACACAAAAACATCGAAGTATCATTTACTCAAGAGAATGTGGAATATACTGCTGGTCCCTATGACCTATTGGTTCATCCGCCGACATCCGACATTTCACTTACTCAAAGCACGAGTGCACCACCAGCGAATAGATTACTTAGCACTATCAATGAAAAACCTACTCACTCGCTTACTATTCCAACACTGCATACTACGCAAAATCACGTAGCGACTGGCATCCATAAAGCCATCGTTCAATCCAATAACTCCAACGAGGCATCGTTCGTAATAGCAGGCACAGACATTCACCCTGGCGACACCAAAGAGTTCTATTTTGACCTTGAAGAGGAAGGCACACCGCTAAGTATCCTTTTAGCTGACCCAGAACCTCGCACCCTAGCAGTGAACGTTGAAATCCCATATCTCTGGTCACCAGAGGACGTCCATTACATTAGAAGTTCTGCATGTAGCAGAGTACATTTCACGCCATATCGATGCAAAACGGTACTCGAGATTAACGGGATCAAAGCAAGTGAGGATGATGTACAAGTCATCGTATACAACACAGAAAACAATGAACACAACACCATAAGCCTAGACCAATCACTAACCAAATTACCTTCCTTTGAGAGCTGGCTCCAAGCACTCCCAGAGTTCAGTGATGAGCACATAGTATTAGTGAATTGCAACCTTGGCACTCTTGGTACTGCCCCATGCCGAAGTGTATTTGATCGTCTAAAAATAACGCTAGGACTAGAAGCAAATAGGTACGTGAATATGCATCAAGGCATAGGATTGCTAGTGTTTAATCGTAAGAATGGGACAATGTGGCAAAATTCAAAAGCCTTCAATCATATTGGCTGGGGCAGTGCAATGACAATATGGTTCCATTCTGATGAACTCTGACAACGTAAATGAGGGGAAACTTAACTCTGTTTTTTTTCTCCAGAAGTACCTAGCATTAAAGAGCTCGACTCTACCTTTTCAATGACTGCGTTAAGTGACTCAAACTCTATCGCATGATCAACCAGTAAGCCTTTACCTTGGCCACTTTGTGCTGTGCCATCACCCATATCCCCCATACCGCGAAGTAACAGATCGGCTTTGGCTAGAGAAAAACCATCTTCATTTTCACAAAGCGTCTTTAAACGTATCAAGGAGTCTTCAGAGATAGGCTTTGTTGGAATCAAATCACAATACCCGACACCTCCAGAGCGGGCAACTCGCCCTCGGATTTGATGAAGTTGCATCAGTCCCAAGTTTTCAGGATTAATAATCACCACATGCATCAAGTTTGGAATGGTCACTCCAACCTCAACGAAAGTGGTACTCACCAAGATTCGACCACAGCCTGATTTCATGTCAGTCATGGCCTGATCATTCACCTCTTTTGATAGACCGCCATGAGCCAATTTCACGCTATCTTCGCCGTAAACTTCTACCCAATCTTGATATAAGCTCTGTGCGTCGACACGATCCTGCTGACTTCCCTCCTGCAGAGACTCTCGCTTGGTGCAAATAAACAGCACCTTGAAGCCTTTTGCTACCGTATCCTGAACTCTGTGTACCACATCGACGACTTGATTATGCGAAAACAGTTCGGTCAAGACTTGTCTCGGGGTATGGTATCGAGTGATGGCAAAATATGGCACCATACCTAGCTCTAGCATCGCTTGAGTGCGCGGTATGCAGGTTGCAGAACTGAGCAGTAAGTGAGTTCGACCTACTGTAACAAGCTCCGCCTCTTTTTGCGAAACGCCCAAACGCTGCTCTTCATCGACCCAAACCAGATCAAACTCCACCGACGCTCGATTGTGGATGATCGCAGAGGTACCCACCACGATATCCATGCTTTCTGAAACTTCAGCTGCGACATTAAAACCACGCCCTTTAAAACGAGCAAGCTCTGCACGATTAAGCAAAAAGCACACTGAAAGTTCTGGGAAAAGTTCGACTAGCTCCGTGTAGATTTGAATACCCAATATGACGCTTGGGATCATAATAGCAACACGCCCACCCGCATCAACGAAATGCCGAGCAACCATTGCACCTACAATGGTCTTTCCCGTACCGACATCCCCCATAAGCACCGAGCGTGGCGCGCCTAGCTGATAGGCAGACAAAATACCTCGAACAGCTCCTTGTTGTTCGTCGGTTAGACAAAAGCTCGCTCTATCAAAATAAGCGTTCACTTCTTTTTTGAACGTGAGCGGGGCGTCAATGCGTGAGTCGCAAGCCTTAGACGCTACCATTAATAGTGAAGCCAGCTTTTGTAATATTGAAAAGCAAGTCTGGGCGCGTGCAGTGTCACTTGGATAATGAACTTCACGCAGCACGTCCTCCAATTGAATACCATGAGCTTCTATTACTTCACGTAACTTCGCTGGTGGCAGCTGCATACTGCTAATCCGTTCGCGAATGTAACTCGCTGATGCAGCAATGAGCTCTTCGAAGTATTCAGACAGTTTTGCAGAGTAACTCAACCCATTTAGCGCTTTAACTCGGCATGTCTTATAGAGACCGACGCGCTTGAGTCGCAAACTATCGGGGATCAGTTTTGGTGTAGTGAGGTATCTTTGCTGGCCGACATCCTTTACTTTTACAAGTAGTTCAATTGTGTGACGATCCGAAGCAGCAAATTGCAGTGCCTGGTTAATCTCAGAAGACGCAGGGTCGAATGATGACAATTCAAACCGACCATCATTGGTACTGATTTCTCCGTAACCTCGGCGATAGTGACGTTGCCAACGCGTAATAACGCCACGCACCACAACTGTCGATCCATCTTGGCAATCTGACGCAGAACCGACATTTAAAGAAAGATAGTCAGTCGGCAGCCTCAAGAGAATTTGCCATGGATGTTTAACTTTGAATAATTTGCAAAGCTCTTCCAATGTTATTCAGTGGATGGGCGAGAGATAACGTAGGTCTTTTCAGGTACGTCTTCAAACGTTGTTCTCTTCACCTTAAGTGTCCACTCCTCCCCTTTCATAGGTTCAAATGTAAACTCCTGGAACTTGCTTTTTCCAATCAAGCGATCCTTATCTCGAGTGAAAGCAACACGCAGCAACCCAGTCTGAGTAATCAACCCTTCATCGACGATTTCAAAACTAAGTCCATTGTCACTCTGCCATTCACCAAGCAACAGGTGATGTTCAGTCTCTACTGTGGTCTCGGCAAAATCTGATTGGTATACCCAAAACACAGGAAAACAAAGCAAGCCAACAATACAGCCAAACAATAATTTCTTTTTCATGATAACCCCCTTCACACGACGTAATGTCCGTTATGGTAGTGAAAGCAACAAAGCAGAGGTTAGAAAACACACTAATGAAGCCGAAATAGGCTGCTTAATTGGGAAAAAGGAGAATTGCTAGCTCTACGCTATCTCTATTGCTTTAAAAAAAGGGACAGCATCATGCGCCTAAATCGCTTTCTAGCTCTGGGGTTCGCCTCAATTAGCCTAGTGTCTTTCGCAAAAACGGTCACGATCACAGGTACTATCAAAACCGTTATGCCAAAGTTCGAAGTGACGTTACCCGAGACAATCTATCGCAGTGTCAAGGAATACGAGATACTTGGGCGACAAACCCCTGGGAGTAACGAGGGGTGCGAACTCACGACGGATCTAGAGCTTGCGAAAACCTCGACGGTCGAACAGCTTTATTGTTACTTTGAATGGACAAATTCATCGGCTACAAATGGAACAGGATGGTCGCAAGACCTGTTTGACTTGGAAGGGCGCGCACTACTCGCTGCAGGTGAGTATTCACATGATTACACGATATCCTTCTTTTCCGGTTCAAACCACGAGAAAGTGATCATCGATACAGGAACCCTTGATTACACCGTCGTTGAGCCTGAACCCCCTCTCGTAACCAATGTCACTACCATAACTAATGACCGCGACATTAGTGGATACACACCAATAACTCACGACAGAAACGAACGGTTCAAAAACGTGCGTGTCGAAGTCGAACCACGACCATACGACCAGCTAATTCAAATCCCTGTTCTCAGCGATCGGGCTTGTACGGTGCCAGAAGGACAAACAAGTTGTAACCTAGCAGGGATAAACATCAGTATCTCCTCGGGTGCCACGGAACTGGTCGGAACCATGCCGGTGGGATTCAAAGTTAGCGACAAGTACGCGACGTTCAGCAACAACAAAACCATCTCTTTCGCGTGGGACTTTCGCCCTCCAGTCATAGAGCAATATGCCTTCAATGCGCGAGGTCAAGATGCTTCTGTCAGCCACCCAACCGTGCTTGATGTGGATGGCACTCCTGTTACGGTTGAAAATAATGAGGCAGTGGTTGTTATAAGCTCACCACACAGCGTCAACCAATCAGACTTTTGGTGGTTGCCAGCCAGTCTATCGCTAGACATAACCCCAGACGAACAACACGCTCAAGATGTATCGTACATAACACTTAATGGCGAAAACATTAGTAGCCTCTTCAGAACCAGTCTTTCGTACTACACAGACTCAACGCTATCGTCACACGGCACTCCAGAACGTATTGGTGACAAATACGTGTATCGATTTAACGTCGCTAGCATTAAAGACGGCATCTATCGCGGGGAGATTAGCGCGAGTGATGTGTTCGACAATGGATCATCTATTGAACATGAAAACACCCTTATCGACCGCTTGGATCCTGAGATCCACCTCTTTAACATTGACGATAAGTTCACAAATGGCGACCCCGTATTCTTTCTTGAGCACCTCGTACTTACAATACAAGATGAGACATCCAACAATAATGTCATCACCTCTGTAAAACTTGATGGCCAAGAAATAGAACACAAAGGTGATTTCACCATGGCTAGAGCCATTCAGGACGGCATTAGCCTAGAAGCACGTACAGTCCACGACCTCACCATTGCAGGTACAGACGGAAATGGGAATACAGTCGAGCGTACCTTTACACTTAACTTCCTTCCACTCGATTTCCGCTACTCTGATGTAGAAAATCAAAAGTTCGCTTTAGTGCAAAACCAAGGGATCACTTTTAAACAAAGTACCGGAAATCGCTGCACTATGTTCAAATCTGAAATCGAGGCCGTCACAGCAATCCGAGAGCATGGGCAGTTGCACTGCTCCGTAGAATGGCTGGAAACACCTATCGGTCTTGAGTCTGCATGGGATACATCCGAGCCAGTATTGATTGGCGCTTTCGCGACTGATGGCGATGCATATATTAGTGCGAGAATTTGGTTGCACGATAAGTTCGGTAGGAAGAACTTAGTCAAAAATGACGATGTCACATTACTCGTTGCAGCGCCTCCATCACCCGAAATTCTCTTTGATGAGAAGGAGCAGTTTGCACACAATCGGTACGCTGTTGAACCTGGCGAGTCGAAAGTAACACGATATCGAGTCAGGTCAGCATCATCGCCGATCACTGTAACTCTCAAGCGCGATGGTAAAGTGCTCAACTCAAACGTGGTCAGACAATCACCAAGATACACGTATCATAATGTCGCTTACACTGTCATGGACACTGAGAAAGCCTATAACCGTAAGCTTTGGGATGAGAACACTTATACCGTCGAAGTACGATATTCATTAATGCCCAATATTTCTGTCGAAAACTCGGCATACAGCTATGCCGTACCATCTAAGCGCATCCGAATGAGACTAGAGTCTGGAGTAAAAGAATTGTCTACGGCTGATGAACTTACGCTGGATTCAGCATTTGGCCTTTACGACACCTTTTACCGCCAGATCCGCTACAAAGCCAGTGATATGGGTGACTGGGATGTTCAAGTGGTAGCCGAGAACAAAGATCGCAGCATTTCACCTCTCACTGATTGGCAGAGTGTTGCATCAGATGGAAACACCCCATTTACCATTGATTGGGCACCTGAAAGCATTGGGCAGACTCGTTACTTTGCACAAGCCAGATTGAAATCACCAAACCCTGACTACGAACATATTGTCCGCTCCAACAAGTCCACAGTACAGGTACTCAAAGGAACGGCAATCGAAGGCCAGTTAAAAACCATGCGTATTTCTGGTCCTGCGCCATTGTCGACCATGATCCAGTACGTGCACGCCTCTAGGGAAGACAAAGATGCGGCAGAAGAAGTGACGTGGTACATCAGTGACGATAATGCCCAAACATGGCAAGAGTATCCCGAGAAAGGAAAACGATTCATGTACCGTGCCGAAACTGAGGGAGTTTGGTGGGTTCAAGCGAAAGTAAAAAACAGGTTCACTGGTATTGAGTCCTCTACAGATAGGGTGCAAGTGATGAGTTATGGTGTGCCTGATCTAGAGATTGACGGTGCAACCAACGTTATCGAAGGTCTGACAGAAGAATATACACTGTACGATCACGGAAGCATTGCTGACTTATCAAGTCTTGTTGTTCAATGGTCAACCGATGGTGGTGCAACTTATGCTGATGGTAGTGCCTCGCTTATCCATACCGTTGAAGGGCTGGGTACCAATAAAATAGCTGCGCGTGCCGCCTATATTGGCTTTGAAAGCAACCCGAATGCTTGGCAACATGTAGCGCTTGGTGTCCGAGGTCAGCCACCACGACCAGTACGAACTCGAATTCTCGGCGAGAAAGAAACTGAGGTTGGTCTGCCTATCTCTCTCGCAGCGAAAGTATCTGCGCCTTACTCTCGAATGAACGCCCCTATCGTTACGGAATGGATAGCTCCTGACGGTACCCGGTTCAATGGTGATGACTTTGTTTTCAACCCAACAGAAACAGATCTAGAGTGGGCAGACTTTCATGACGTTACCTTAACGGCTTGGATTGATGGAGCGAAAGAGCAAACATACGCTGAATACAAACATCGTGTACAAGTATGGGCATATGAGTTCCCAGAGTTCACTTTGGCGTACAGACAGCGTATCAAGGTAGCGCCTTCAGAATTTGAAGTCTGGTTAAGACGACCAATTGGCAGTAACTTGCATGAAAACTTCAAGTTCGACTGGAACGGTCAAGGCAAAGTCGAGCTCACACGAGATCTTGGATACAAGGCTAGGTTTACCGCGAAAAAACCCGGCTTATATCCAATTACAGTTACCGTAGAGGATGACCGCGGCAACTACCAAGATTTTATTGAGTACATCGAAGTGCTAGAGCCAGAGCCGATGAGCATTGAATTGCTAGAACGATTCTCCAATAAGTACCAACGTGCGCCTCTTGATGTAACCATGCGCCCGATTATACGTGGCGGCCACCCGACAGACAGAGCAGCTGACTATCGCTGGTATCTCAATAGTGAACTGATTGAAGAAGAAACTCGAAGTACAGCCAAGATTGAAGGGCTTCAAGCAGGTGTCCATGATATCAAGTTCGAAGTTGTCACTCGATATGGTCAAGAAGAATCATTCACACAACGGATTGAAGTAGTACCAAACACGCCACCACTTTGCACTATTAACTATTCCATGTTCTCTAAATCAGCCAGAATCGAAGCGGATTGTGAAGACGTGGATGGCAGAATTGCTAGGTATCATTGGACAGTGGATGGTGTAGAGCGTCGAAATATAGGTAAGCGTATTACTGAATATCGTGACTACGGGGCTCAAGCAGTGGTCACACTCGTTGCAGAAGATGACTCCGGTGACACTGCGACTGACACTATTACCGTGCTTTGGCCTACTCAATAGCAATCAATTAAACACCTATCAAATTTAAAGCGGCTCATTTGGGTCGCTTAACTTCTTTCTACCCTTTTTACGAACACTACACTAGCAAGACAGCCTAGAGGAGATCTGCATGATCAGACCAATTATTGTGCTAGTTGTTAGCGTGAGTGTCGCTGGAGCGGTATGGAGTCAATCACCACTACCAATGACCAAGACGAACAGTAAGACCATTGAGTTGACCAGGAACGAAGGTAAGGTGAGTTTTTCAACTGGAAGGAACGTTCGTTATTCATTGATGAGCAAGCAAGTTGGAATCGATACCCTATATGCCATCAGAGATAGCACTATGGCTTTCGACCGCATCGATAAAAGAGACTGGGCATTTATGGCATCAGTGGTCGAAAAACCATCCATTGCTGTGACCAACAAGCACCTTTTCGTCGCAGGAGCTAGTTACAACGTGCTCAGATACCTTCAGATCCCCAAAAAAGCACAGCGCTACCATGGTAAACAGTACTGGAACTCTAAACGCTGCGAACTAGGAGGCGCAACCTACGAATTCCTGGGGTTAACCTCCAAGAACGATACTGCAATTGGAATAGGTACCATAAAGCAAGACCGCCATGTATTTATCGTTGAAACACCGCTAGATGCTGGTGGAACTTGTCGTTACCACAATACAAAGCTGGAATACCAAGCGGATTTGAACTCAGAGATCATAGGAGACTACGACGATGCCCTCTTGATTGCAATACAGGGAAAGGTAGTAACGGTGAAACTAAAGAGTGGTTAAGTATTTCAACTTGTACAAGGGAGAGCAATCGCCAACACTTGTAAGCGGAAGATCGAACAAATAGATCAACATCACACATGTATTCCGTGCAAACACGGATTTTATGTGTGAACAAAGATAAAACACGGATAATGTGTGTGATTAAAGAAGAAAAATGGCATTTAGGAGTACCGCTCAAACTTGTCGATAAGAAAAACACGGGAAAAGTGTAGGGCAAATAAAAAAAACACGGATTATTTGTGTGAGATAGAGATATCTCACGGATAAAGGGTGTTATCAAGTAATCTAACACGGGTAATGTGTAATAGAACACGGATTAGTTGTGTGAGTTACACGGATAAACTGATCAATAGAAAGTGTTTAGCAATGTATCCCGCTGACGTTGATTACGAACAGTGGGTGAGCGAAGGGCATAGACGGTTATTTTGCGTGCTGATTATGTATAAAAAAAACCCAAATGTAGAGGTGCTCGTGCCTGCGGCGGTGCGCGGAAAAACTGTAATGCTTGGAGAATAAACAAGGATTATCTGTATGACTAAGACAAGAAAACAAAGAGATAGCGCTATTGGCCATCGTCAAAACACGGAAAATATGATCAATAAAGCCATTTTCTAAAGAATCCAGCAGATATGATGGTATTGATTGCCGTTACTAACACGGATTAAATGATCAATAGTATCGCTATATTGCGTTGAAATGGTGTACACAGTATGATCGAAAACGGTGCCATCGAGAATAAATGCGTTTTTAAACAATAACATATAGTTTTATCAACAATGAAACACCAGCCTGTCGGCACATACCTCGTGATCGAAACTCGACACGGATATTATGTGATAGTACACGGATTAAATGATCAATTAATTCACTGACAAAACTCAACTGGTCACCAATTAAACAATTTTGCTGTATTAGATATAGGCGCCCTGCCCTGTCCCTGTCAGAACGAACCCTTCGCCAGAAGGAACTGAATCTACAACTATCTCGGTGTCTACTTCCGTGACCGATGACGACTGGAATTGTGTGATGCGACACGGATAACGTGTAATAAACACGGATTCTGTGTAATAGAACACGGATTTCTTGTAATGAAACACGGATTTCTTGTGATCACAACACGGATTACCTGTTATACTTCCTCTCAATAGGAACACCATTGAGAAGAGACCATGGGCAACAAGGTCAATACAACAAAAAAACATACACTTCCAAAACAGTTCAAAAAAGCTCACAAGCTTGTTTTCTCCCAACAAGACCTCACTCAGCGTGAGGCAGACCTATTTGCGCTCATGATTGCGCACATGAAGCCTGAGGACTGGGATAACAACAATACGCCGACGTATGAGTTTACCTCTACTCAGCTTGCTCGCTGGCTAAGTATTGAGCCTAAAGACTTAGCAAAGACTCTAAAGCCTGTTGCCGACCGACTCACTAAGAAAAACATAGGTGTCCTTGTAGAAGACGAAACGAAAGCTATTCAGGAGTTTGATTTCATTTCTATCTTCAAGCGTGTCACATACAAAGACAGACTCCTTACTATGAAGCCAAACGACGAGCTCAAAGAGGCTTATATTGAATACAACAACAGCTACGCTCTGATCACTACGCAAAGCTTCCTCAGTCTAAAGAAAGAGTACGCCAAGCGTCTTTACGAGATACTCTCTCGCTTCAAGGGCGGCGGTACGTATCTACAAACCTTTGAAATAGAAGATTTAAAAGGGCTATTTGGCCTTCATGATGCCAGTGGAAAAATAAAGTCCGGCAAGAGCTCTTTCGCTAACAATAGCGTCTTTATTGACCGCTGTATCAAAGCTAGCATTAAAGGGATCAAAGAAGACTCAGAGACCAACCGCGAGATCATGTTCTTCGATTCTAAAGATGGTAAGACGCACGGGTATGAAGTGTATCGTGAGGGTCGCAAGCTCTCCAAAATCAAGTTCCTCTACCGTTGGGTAGAGAAAGAAGCGCCGGCGCACAATATCAACCTCGAAGATATGAAGCAGATCATTTCAACTCTGGAGCTAAAGCGCAAAGATGGTATCGAATTGAACATAGAGGAGCTTAAGAACCTCGCTCACTGCTACGCATCGCTCGGTGAAAATGAACGTGCAGGCAAAATTAAGCTAGCAATAAAACGCAGAGAGAAAGAAGAAGAGCAACGTGTGGAAATGGCACGTTCAATAGAAAGCTTTATAAACGAGATCAACAACATAGCAGTTGATGATGACTACTAACAAAAACAAAGAGATAGCGCACTTATTCACAGTTAAAAATCTGGCTATAATTTTATCCAAGTCAAACGGTCAACAAACACGGATAAAGTGTGTGATTAAATCGAGCTAGATGATCAGCGAACACGGATATACAGATCAATTCGAAGGATAGAGAGATCAACGATTCGGATAGAATGATCATAAGTTCGGACAAAGAGATCAAACCTACGGAAAATGTGTATCCAAAAACGCTAAATACTGTTTTAAAACAAAAAGTTAGGAGGATGCATAGATCTTATAGATCTACATAGTCTCAATACATTTAATAGTTATATTTATAGTTTCCTATAGTACCAGTAGATAACTATTAACTGACAAAAAATGTTAAATGAGTCCTATCGTATCATCGGAAGCTTATCAATGACTTCATGAAATCCTGTGCTTGAGTAGATACCACACATCGTTTTGATTTGATCAAGTACGGTCATACTGTCTAGATGTGGATGATTACGGCAATACTGGCTAAGTGCCTTTAGACCAATTTCAAGCGCATCAGGCAAACATACAGGTACTGACTTATACGCCTCGTTTGGATTCGGTGCAGAATCCTTTGGTTGACCAAGAGTAATGAACAGATGCGTCGTCTGGTGCTCCACAATGAAATATTTACGTTTGTCGTTAAACATTCCATGATTTGAAAACTTAATTTTGGTCAGGAGACCAAAACACACTCCAATAAACAATGGAAGTTCGTTACGAGTCAGTCGCAGCATTACACTTTCATGCCATTTGTAAGAGCGACTCTGTCCACTGCAAATTGAAGCCGCTTCGAGTCGAATAGTATGAAAAACAGCCCTGTTACCTTCTCTATCAACAAGGTGCTTTTCTGAATCTTTCATGTGTTCGACACATTTGATATCAAGTGCGGCCTTAGACCCATGCACTTTATAACTGTGCGCTCCAATTACTGTATCCTCTCGCGATGATTCATCATTGGCGGGTTGCTGTCGATGGTCTGCATTAACAGAAGTGCTTTTGAAGCTCCTTGTATTCGTCGGCACCGCCACATCGGTCACAGGTTCTGAAGCTGCTGGCTGCGCAGATACATTTGTACTCTGTGAAGAACTGGCGTTTCGACGTGGCCTTAGAGGTTGCTGCATGTGCCCTCCCCCACCTTGACTATTTACATTGGGATTAGCTTGAGATTCAACACGAGTTGGATCTGGACGTAGTGGTGTATTCATCACAATTTACTCCTGACTTATAGGCTGCCAACCCAGTTTACTCCCGCTATGAAATCAAAAAGTCCGTCTGCTGCGCATTCAATACGCCATTTGGGTCGCTTAATCAGGAAATGAGCTACATAAAGACGTCACACTAACACCTACGTTCATCAATGAGTCGAGAAGCATGAAACTACAGTTCACAATGAGTTTCGTCCTAGCAGCTGGTGTATTCCTGACAATCGTTATCTATCTGACACAGCGATTTGAAGTCAAAGTAACGGCATCAGCAATTGGATGTCTTCCTATTAGTTATGCAGTGATAGATAAAAACAACACTGAGCCTGTTAGAGAGCAACTGGTGTCAGTTCTTGCTTCCAATGCTGAACCACTATTTGCCGATGGTACTAACTTTCTAAAACTGGTTGCTGGGGTACCTGGAGACAGAGTTGTAGTGACTACAAAACAAGTGATCGTATCGAACCAACACTATTCACGTGAATACAACATCGATGCATCTCGCATGCTCAGTTACTTAAAGTGGCCCCCTAAGAACATCGAACGTGACTTCACTGTTCAAGAAGGCGAGCTGTTTCTAATAGGCACCCTACCGCAAAGTTTTGATAGTCGTTATTGGGGAACTGCCAAAGAGACAAATTTGATGGGGGTTGGTTATGCGATTTTTTAGTAGCCTGACATGTCTTTTAATTGCAACTCAAGTGATGGCTAATCTCACCGAGCAAGATCTCAATAGCATTCAAGAAAGTAAGTCGCAAATATCGCAAGCTATGGAAGGTAAATCGAATATAGAAACGCAAGCGTTATTAGATCGCTCAAAAGAGATCTTGAATTCTGACAAGATGCGAAATGAGCTTATTGAATTAAAATCGCAGGCTCAGGAAATTAACGATCAGATGCTTGCGGAGAATCACAACCTTCTTCGAATCGACAATGATGGGCAGTCATACATTGACTTCGAGCACTTAGAAAGCTTGCTTGGTTCAGAAGCTCGCTCCAAAGCAGAGGATGCACTAGCACCCTTTACACACTCTCCTACCCCCCTTGAGCAAAGTCTTAAGGCTGATGTAAGCAGAGGAACACCCAATCAAACACAGTCCTCCACTTTGTGGATTTTTGTCTCCTCCTCTATGAGCGAGCTTCAGCTAAAAAAAGCGTATGAAATGGCAGCGGAATGGGGTGCTCGAGTCATGTACAAAGGGCTAATTCCTGGTCATGACAATCTAAACAGCATGATTAAGTACGTAGCGACTGAGCAACTTAAACTTAATGAAATCAAGAAGAAAATTGAACAGGGAAGCACTCCATTCACGTCTATACCTGCTGAAACCAAAGGAGCGATCTATCTAAACCCCCTGCCGTTTGATTCTTTCAATATCGACAGAGTTCCTGCACTTGTTTGGGAAACCAATCGCCCTACCGGGGAGAGTTTCACGGCCAAAGTATACGGATTAATCAATCCAAGTTACCTCATGGATAAAGCGGAACAAGCAATGCTAAAGGGGAACGAGTCGTCGCTGTTCCTTGGGGAGCTCGGTACTGTCGGAAAGATTGTGGAAAGGCACTGGATTGAGGAAGTTGCGGAAAGAACGGAACGAATTGACTGGGAAAAAGCACAAGAAGAAGCCGTTCAACGTCATTGGCGCATCCGAACCTATATCGATCTCCCCTCTACAGATGTAGATAAGACGTTTCTATTTGACCCTTCAAAGGTTGTGGCAAGAGATGTAAAAGCTGTCGACGGTACCGTACTTGCTCGTTCTGGCGAAAAGTACAACCCCATGCAACACATGCCAATGCATATGACCATTTACGTCTTTAATCCGAATGACACTGAAGAGATGGAGTTTGTTCGCCATTTAGTCATTTCTGAGTCTTTGGGTGAAATAATCCTCATGGCTACGACGTTAGACCCTGAGAGAGGCAAGGAACAACTCAAAGAAATAAACAATTACTTCAAAATACCGATACGTCTTCTTACTGCCGACGTAAGAGACAGATTTGGAATTCAAGTTACACCTACCAAGTTGCAGACAACTGATTACGCGCGAATGAGGATCCAAGAGTATTCGAGGAGCACCGTTCGTTCGACCAATCAATTCAATCGTATACAACAGTCAACAAAATCGGAGTAAGGTATGAAAACGATATTAATTTTAGTCGCAGGAATGATGATAGGTGTATGGTTAGCCGATTCTCATCCAGACTACGCTGACTACTTGCGATATATAACAAGCTTCGTTACTGAAAAGGCATCTGAGGTTGGAGCGGCAAGCCGATGATTCTCTTTAGAGCTTGTCTAATCGGCTGTATTGCGTTTTGTAGTGTCGTCTTCGCGTCATCGGCTACTGCCAATGATGGCGCTAGAAGCGCAGTGGCCGGAGACATGTGTCCGGATGCCAATGTACTGGCCGGAATTATCGACCAAGTATGTTGGTCCTGCTTGTTGCCGGTGAAAATCGCTGGTTTGGGTGATAGCCCCGAGGGTTCAGCGTCATCGAGTCCGTTTTGCGCATGCTTTGATGAGGATCTTGGTCTTCCCGAAGTTGGCATGCCAATTGGTTTTTTTCAGCCAGCTCGAATTGTGAGTTTCAGCGCAACGCCGTACTGCATGCCATCATTTGGTTCTAGATTAAGTGACGATGTCACTTCTCTGGGCAATGCAGGGACGGCAGATACACAATCTGTTGATGATAAGTCTTTCTTTCACTATAAGTATTGGACTTATCCGCTAATGTCGATGATTCAGATGTTTACGAATGCCGACTGCAATAACACGTCTGCTACGACTCTCGATTTAATGTACTTCTCAGAAGTCGACCCACTATACAACTCAGATATGCTTGCTTTCCTTATGGCGCCTGAAAGCATTGTGTTCGCGAACGCAGTCGCACAGTCAATTTGCACCGCAGACTGCGCAACACTTATGGCTGGTGGAGAGATAGAACAGAACTTTTTTTGTGCTGGTTGTGCAGGAAATCTGTACCCACTAACCGGAACGTCGACTACCTCTGACGACGACATGGTTCGGAATACGGAACTGCTCACTACTCGCTTATTGGCGACCCTACATCGGAGGGGCCAGGCTTGGCTGACGATGGGTAATCACATGGTTAGCGGAAGTTGTGAAGTGCAGTATGCCCCTACCCTACCAAAGACGCAGTACAGAAGTAGCATGCTTTTTCCAGTGCCCGAAGCGCAGAATACGCAGGTCAGTTTCGTAGATGGCGCAAACAGTAGTGTTGGTAGTGTTAATGAAGGCAATAGCGTTCAAGTTCCAAATTACCAAGATAACCGAGAAGTCTTTGATCAGAAGTGTTGCCACAAACTTGGGGAAACGACTTGGAAATGGGGATTGAATCGCACAAGACCAGGCAATGATGCCTTTGTATATCTATTGTACCAATGGAACGATTGTTGTCTTCGGTAGCGTTGCACTAAATTTTGGTCGCTTAATTTGACGCTGCCATTACATGAAAAACTAGGATTGTTGATGACGACTTTCACGCTAGAGGAAGAAATGATGAAAGCGAGTAAATGGTACACAGATAAGAAACTTCGCTATGGTGTCATTGCAGGCGTTTTCGCGTTTGCAACATACCACTTTTCGATACAGACAAATGACGATACTGGCTTCATTCAGCTCAAGCAAAAGTGCCAAGCACATGAATTCGAAGCCTGTGACGCGATGTTTGAAAGATATACCAAACTGAGAGCAGCAAGTAGGGTTCCAGGTATGCAAGATAGCGAACTCATTCAACTGCATAAAACGCTGGCGGTACAGGGGTACGATTACAGTATTGATGAGCTTACTGGCGGGCTGTTTCGTACACTACCAAGCGGCAAGTATGTAATAAATGAAAAAATCGACCTTTTGGACATCATGCTTAAGTAGTGCGCCCTAACTTCTTTGTGGGTCAATTGGTTCAAAAATGGCTCTCACTCTGGACTTAACGTTAGAGCGAAGATTTGAGACACATGGTGCGCTGGTATCAAACAACTCAGCGAGCTCCAGAGATGTATAAAACTTGTCTAGTAGACCCGCATCATTCAAATAGATGACTTTTTCTTTTGGTGGCATAGCATTAAATGCGTGCTCTACTTGCTTGCACGCTCTAATTACGTCAATAGATAGGTCATACATAGGAGACTCATGTCCGGTTTCTTCATGTTGTTCGGTCTCTGACTTAAACATACTAGACTGTTTGTATCCAAGCTTCATCAAGCTAGTTTTTTTGGCAACCAAAGATGTATATAAGTAGTGTTCTAGTGCTTTACCAAAACATGGCTTGTACTTCTGAATTTTAGAATGCAGCATTAAATATCCTTCGCTTTGCAATTCATTGAAACTCAGTTCACCGTCGGAGTAACTCCTGAGCGTCACATAACTTGTCTGTTGGTTAATCGTATTCAACTGCTTTGCAATGGAGTTTAGTGTGGTTACTGCTGCAACTAATAGGTGTCGCTGAACGGATTCTGTTGGTATCAGAGTAAAAACAAAAAACGGTGTTGGATCTAATTCGATAAGATCTTCAATCGTTCTGCAGCGCAAAACGCGAGACTGTATCTCATCAAGCGTCCAGCATTTGTTAAGCGCTTGCTTGGCAATGTTCGGAAATTGAATGCGCGCTTTAGCACTCGACAGAATGCTTAACTTTCTAGAAGCTTTTTTCAACGCTACGTAGCTCTCTTGATAGAGCTGTTCAATCAATTCATGGTTCATGTCTGTCGATCCTTTTCATCTCGCTACAGACTCACAGTAACCCTACCCCACTAGATTGAAGTCCCTAAGTAGGGCTTTTTGGCTGCTTAATTGGATTTTATCAATCTCTAACTCGCTAGGCTTCTAACAGGCAATCGAAGTTAGGATGCAGTTATGGCGCGATATTTCTTGGATACAAACGTACTTATTTCCAATCCACATGCATTGATGAACTTTCAGGAACATCACGTTTACATTTCGATGAGGGTGACGAAAGAACTCGATGGGTTGAAAGGTTCAACTCGTTCATGTGCGGTAGACGCTAGACATGCCATTAGGGTGATTGAGTCAATCATTAAAGATGCCTCACATGAGGGTATTCAATCAGGTATTAATCTTCCCAATGGATACGATGGAAAACTCTCTATTGTACCTGATGCAATTCTATCCGATGACTCTCGTGCGGATGATGTCATTATTGCAACGGTGCTTGAGCAACAAGAAAAGCTTGGCGACATAGTACTCGTCACCAATGACATCCATATGCGATTGCAGGCCAAGGCTTCAGGAGTGGAACAGGTTGAAAGTTTCCGTACTGATAATATCGAATCGGAAGAGGTCATTGAAGGTAAAGGGTATTTGAAGCTCAGCGGAGATATCTGGGATTACTTTGAGTCAACCTCGACAATACATGCTGATTTGGAACAGGTATATGACGTATGTTTAGACCCTTGCATGCACGATTATCTATCTAGCATCCATCCTGGTATGTACATTTTGGGAGAGAGCGATGCCATTGCAAGGGTGATAGAGTGCGATGGAAAATCGATGAAGTTTGTCCTTAAAAACAAAGTCAGCTTAATGAAAGCTGATGTCTTTGGAATCACTCCACAGTCATTCCAGCAAGCTCTGGCCATTGACGCCCTACTCGACCCAAGCATAGATATCGTGATTATTACCGGCGCTGCTGGCACAGGGAAAACGCTCCTGACTTGCGCAGCTAGCCTAGAGCAATCCTTTAGTACAAAACGATACAGCCAAGTCATCGTCACTCGCTCTGCTGTTGATATTGAGCGTATCGGATACCTTCCCGGAAACGAGAGCGTAAAAATGTCTTCCTATATGGCGGGATTTGAAGACTCACTTGATTTTTTGGTGGAGCAAGATGTGTCTCCCCATAGCTCAAAAAACTACATCAAAGATAAGTGCATGGTGACTTACAAAAGTCTTAACTATCTGCGTGGAGCTTCAATCTCAAACTCATTCATTGTTTGTGATGAGATGCAAAATACTACTCGCAATAAAGCTAAGGCGGTACTCACTCGAGTCTCAAAAGATTCGAAGATGGCGGTTATGGGGAATCTCGACCCTTCGCAAATAGACGATGACTACATTACGCCTATGAACTCAGGTTTGAGCCGAATAGTGGAGATCTACGCACAGTATTCGAATGCCGTACATATTCAACTTGAAGGAACGTTGCGTGGTAGCGTTGCTGAGATCGCTGAAAGGGAGTTGTAGTTTATGTCTCTCTTGTCAGTAAAGATAAACGAAGTGACCAAGTTGGATGATGCTGACATACATTACTTTCAACAAAAGAATCTCGATTTGGATCACTTAGTAAAACTAATGAGTCCCCCTGAACGACTCACAAAAGCAGAGTGGATAGCACTTTTTGAACGACTAGCCCCAAATCGATTTGATGCAAGTTGTGATAGAGAGGCGCTGGTGGATGAGCGTCAAGCGGCTCAACTTTCAATCTTCAGCGCTAAGCAGAAAACGATTCTCGTTATGGTTGCCCAGTTCTATCACGCCATATCAGATGAACAGAAAAAGCTATTTGAGGCTGAACTTCTTACATGTATTACCAATGGGTAAATTGGACTGGTGCTTTGCACTATACAATTTCCCGACCAGTTTTCGCGCTGCCAACGCGAACGCTTTTGAAAGAAAGTGCCACCCCTCTTTTTAAGAGAGATAACAAGGAGGTCATCCAATGAAAGTGAATGACAAACCCATCCAATCAAATCCCAATGAAAGCGTTTTAGTTTGTCTAGAGCGTCACGGTATTAAATTGGATTCATGCTGTAGAGAAGGCATCTGCGGTGATTGCAAAAAACAGTGCACAGGGAAGCCAGAGTACATGTCTGAGCCTCTTGGCTACTTGCAAGAAGGCGAAGTCCTTACCTGCATAGCGCGTGCATCATCAAACATTAATCTGGAGATTAAGGTATGAGTGCAGTATTAATCGTTTATGGACAAGACTCAGAGACCATTAAAAAGGTTCGCGAGTTTCATACCATCAGTCGTCTTGCACCAAGTCTAGATTTGGTCAAGGTAGTCCTTGAGCATGAAGAAGATGATACGCTTGTCCAACTGATAATGTCCTCAGGCCTACAGTTTATAGGTCCAGCAGGTTCACTAGTAACAAGATTCGAAGATTTCGAATCACATAATCGAGTTACTGCTCACTAATCACATCAATCCCAACGAGGGCTACCTATGTCCTCGCGACATAGTTAGATCCAATATGGAGTATTAATTATGTCGTATGAAATTTGCTACCAAACCAAGTGCTTCGTGTCTCCTGCAGACGGTATGCGTCCAGCAGCTGAATCGGTTTTAGGAGACAATTATGAAGCAAGGCTTCTTTCTGATTTCAGCTTATGGGGATTGGAAGACCTTCATTTCGTATATGCAGAGATCGGTTCAAGTAATTGCTTTGACTCTGACAATAAACGCGCCAGGAACTGGCAGCTAATAGCGTGTAGCGACTATCAAACTTGTCTTGAAGAAGTAGGTTTGAAGTGGGCTAAATATGTCAGTCGTGGCTACCTACAACCATCAGGTCGTCGAGGTACACCAGAAGGCTGGATAAAAAAAATCCGTGCGCTTTTGGATGCTAACGACCCAATTTGCGGCCGAGTTCCATTATCTATCGATGTAGTACTAGAAACTCCCACATGCTGGGAGGATAAGCATCGAGTCGATTCTTTTCTGGAAAAACTTAGCTTCATGAATATCGAGAGATGCTCGGTTGGTTGCGGCAATATGAAGCAAATCAAACTAACCCTAAAACCCAAAACCTCATTTGAGCTATGGCTGTTTCAAGCCTACTTAAACCGCGTATTCGGCTATGTGCGGCTCACTGAGCCCTACATCGTAAGCGCATGAGGAAGTAACAAGAGGAGATTGTATGAGCGATATAACAATCGTGCTAGATAACGTTATCTCTCTTGCGAAAGATGAGATCCGTGACTCTAAAGAGCATGTCCGGCTTAACAACCACTTACTCAAGTCCTTCAAGCGCAATCAAGCCATAGTCATAAAAAACCTCGATACGAACGCTTATGTATTACGTTACGTCAGAGGTTCAAATGGACTCAGAGGACTTACCAAATCCACTCTAGCTTGCGACTACGACACAATCATTGAACTCGGAATAACAGATGTTTCTGAAGTTCGTTTGTCTGTTGAAAAAGCGAGCCTGTGGCACATCGTGCATTCACAGTGGAATCATCAAAACGCGGCTATTCGGTTTAATTTTAGAATAGCGATCATTGCATTCGTATTGGGCTTGCTAGCTTTTATCTAGCTTTCACAATTCGATGTACCGTAAGGGAAACTTGTCCCTTACGGGGCAGGTTCCCTTCAAAAAAGGGATTTGCTATGAAAAAGCTTAACCTCTATGAAGATTTCACTCTTCATGAGCGTATTTTAGAGCATTACCTAAAATACCAAGATATAGAACTTACTGCCTACCGCTATAAAGTGAGTGTGGTTTTAGTCCACCAACTGGCACAAGGTGATACCAGATTCTTCAGAGTACATGCTGAGAGCGCGAAACTTAAGAGCGGCAATATTGTGATTACCCCTATTGGCGTGCAGAAGTTTTGTTCTCGATGTGGCGAGTACTATCCATTTGATTCGACTTTTTTTACTTATCGCGAAGACGACCGAGTTTCAAGTCATTGTCGCGTTTGTCGATCAGAGTCAATTAAAGGGATACCGTCACCTAAGGTGATTAACGAGCCAAAAGCTCGATTGGTGGTTGTTAGCGGCAACTTCAACCTTTCTTTAAAACCAAAGAGGTTTTTGTGGTCGTCAGAAACACTGATGCGTTTTTGCAATCAAGTGCCTGGCCTTATTCATACCCATGTACGGATAGGAGATCAGGTAATTGATGTACGTAGAATTATCAATTAGTTAATGAGCTGGCCATCGGTCAGCTCTTTTTTTTTTGTGAAGTTCGTGTGTCTCCTCGCTATAGATAGAGGGTAACTAAGGAGTTTCTATGTCTAATCTCATTCAAAAAGCGAAGCAAATTATAGATAACTGGACTGAGCGCTACCAAACATCAGACGCTCTGATCGAGTTTTTATTTAACTGGGGATATTCTCAAACATGTCTCAATCCCATTGAGGAGCCTCAATTTACTGATAAGCAGTTCAAAAAAGAAAGCGCGATGCTAAGTGAATATCTTCACGAAGCAATGTTGTCGGACGCACCACTTGCCCTCGTTAGTGTGCTGTCAGAGTATGGAATTGATAGTTTTGATTCCCGTGAGGCTTCATTTTCTCAGTATGAGTCTTTTCAGTACATAACAATTGTATTCGATGACTTTGGAAACGGTGAAACACTTTTACAGGTGTTAAGTGATCGACTCTCTTTTGCGCACGAGAACAACGAAAGTGTTGAACTATACATTGAATCAAATTCTCCCATGAACGCTGTTATCTCCTTGATTCAGACTATGTACATCATCGCCTACATAGATCAAAGGTCGGTGGCATCATCTAAGCCGCAAGTTCTTGCCGTGGTGCAAGGAGATCAAGAGTGTGCTATCAGCAAGGCTTATAGTTACATGACTAGAAGTGATGATTTTGAGGACGCTACGAGGCATTAAGCGCATAAGTCGTCTTTTTATGTTTGAGAGGTCAGAATGGAATTGCCGATAACTATGTCAGGGTAGGGCTCCTAGTTGGGGGTAAATACAAACTAAATCCCACTATGACACCGGTGTCAAAAACATTGTTTGGTTAGGTTAGGCCATGGAATGGCAAATGCTTACTTACGAATAATCGTTGACTAAGTTTTCTAACTTTGCAGTTTCAGACAAAATATAGACCTATAAAGTTTATACTATGACACTGGTGTCAAAAAGCGATCTAACAATAATTAGTTTCCGTAAAACATATACTTAAGGTGTTTTTTGGCTTTTACTACGCTTTTGTCATCACAGTACTTAGAAAGGGTCGTGACTTAGGAAATCCCACTATGACACTGGTGTCAAAAACAGAGTTCTTAACTGGAAGGCTTGAAGTTTTGTCTGAGGTAAACATCACCCAGCTGTTTAAGTGGTTACGACCCCAACACTCATGGATGACGCAAATGAACAGAGCAATACATGCGCCTATAGACAGGTATTTTATGTATGTTCAATAAGTGTCCATTCTCTTTGACTCAATACACATAGTTGGCGCGCTGCATAAAAAACAATATTGCAGGGTTAAATGCAAAAAATAGCTCCTCTAATTGCCAAAAATTAAGTAAATCCTGTTCATACTATCCGCCTAGTTGTTTAATTCGAGGATACGTTATGACTGTATTTGATGTTCTAATACCTGCTCTGTACCTGAGCATATCAATCAATGTTTTGCTGGATGTAGTACGCAAACTAGCAAGTAAGAACCATTCTGAATATGCAGTTGCGGCACTAGTAGGATGGGATAGGGTGGCAAAATTCGTTTGTGTCGCTCTAGTCATCGTTAACATAGTCGCTCTGCTTTATTTTAGGGAGCTACATATGTTGAGTGAGTACTGGTTTTCAAATTGATCAGGGGTAGGGTACGTAAGTACAGGCACATTGGATTTAGTGACGCACTTTATTTGTAGCGGCATTAAATCCAATGCAATTGCTAGATAGGCACATAGTTTGCCGGAGTTCTGTCGAGCAAGCTCATTCTCGGTTCCTATTGCACAATAGAAGATATGGGATCCGACGATAACAACCTCGTCCTTGCCCCTTTCCTACTTAGAGTTGTTGCTCTTCACTAAACAAGCACGATCATATTGACCAACATTTTCTAATGTAAGATGGTGATATATTATTGGTTTTATTTAGATTCTTGGGTAGCGTTTTATGAGAAGGAAAGAACAGTTAAAAGTGCTAGCAGCTAATTGCGGTACTACGTCACAATGCCCTTACTGTAACTACGAGCTAGAGAAAGTACCCAAACGTAAAGCAAAGTGTAAATCTTGTAAGAAGCCCATTTACCCAAGAAAAGAGCCATTGTCTGGTGATCAACGCCTCTATCGTGAGGGCGACTTGTTTCTGTTGGAAGAACTGAAAGCGCTAGCAGATGGATGGTGGCATGACTGGTATGAAGCTAATAAGGGCGTATTAACTGCACGTAAAAATTTAGCAAAAGAATGGAATGTTGATGAAGTCAATGTGTCAATTGCAGATGCTAGATGGAGAGAGTCTCATACTAACCTAGCTGAAGCGACCGAAAAGCAAGATTGGGATCTAGTCTATTCGGCCTATGAGTCTATGCTGAGGCAAGTGCAAAGAGAAAAAAGCCAAGACAAAACACCTTTGGAAGAATTGGTAGCTGGGCTTTTGGTCACTGGCTATGGGCGTGAGCGATCTATTAACGGTTACTTATTGGAGCATAGAATCGGTAGACCGCAATACATGTTGATTGACCAGCTAACTACTGAGCCAAGCGAAGTCTATGAATTGGTTAAAGGCACTAATACAGCAAAGACCTATTGTACATTGTTGAATGTGTCATTAGATACGGTGATTAACCGTTACAAAGATGAACTCAAAGAAGATGATGAGATAAGAGATAGTTTAGAACAAAAAGGAACGCCTCCAAGTGCTACAAATATCGCATCCACTTTAAATGTTGCGGAGACGCCACCTAAGGAGTCCAAGAAAAACAATGCCGCTTCAAAGCTACCAATATTGCTCTCATACTGGCAGTAGTAATCGTGATTTTTATGATCACATAATTGACCCATTTCCAGTGAGAGTAGGAATTCATTCACATCCCTCTCATCTGGCTTTTCCATACAAATACTAATAGAAAGCCTCGAAGCATGTTGGCGCATGAAGTCAGGATGATTGACTCACATTTTCCGCACACAAATATCTTTATTGTGACATTTGCTCGGTTACACGAGAGTAGATATTAGTTATCTTATCAGTTTCATATTTAATGAGACGGTAGGGGGCGGTAAATGGAACAAATTTCACTAACTTACATGCTAATAGGAGCTATAGTAATCTTGCTTGTTGTCGGGATTTTTTGGGTAAGAAAGTCTTCAAAGCTGATTCAGAAACTGGCAGTTACAGAAACTCAACTATCAGAGGCTGCAACAACAATCGAAGAGTATAAAGAAAAATACTCTCAGATATTTGATATTGAAGCTGAGTGCGAGCAAATCAAGGATCAGCTGAAAATTGAGAAGAAAGAGATAGAAGAAAAAGCGCGTCAAGCCTTACGCGAAATCGAATCCAAGAGAGACGAGGCAATTACGAAACGTCAATCTGTTGAAGAGCAGATCAGTGAACTTCAGGTCGACTACAAAAGTAAGAAAATCACTTATGACTCTTTAACTACGCAAATCGCCATATTCAGCGAAGATATTGAGCTTATCGAACTCGGATTCTATGAGCCAAAGTTCGATTTTGATGCATCTGAAACATTCAAAGAAGAGATCAAGAAATGTAAAGAGTGCCAGAAAACCTTGTTGAGAGAGAAGTCTTCCCGTGGAGCGATACACTGCTACCGTGAATGGACCGTAGACGGTTCTCGAAGCGAAGGCAAGAAAATGACCAACAAGAGTATTCGTCTCACCGCAAGAGCCTTCAATAACGAATGTGAGGCAGCTATTGCCAACTGTACGTGGAAAAACGTTACAAAGATGGAAGAACGTATAAAGAAAGCGTTCGCCGCAATCAATCAGCTAAATGAACCGAATGCTATATCTATTACAGAGCGTTATCTCAAAGAAAAATTAAAAGAACTCCAATTGACTTACGAATATCGTGAAAAGAAACAACGCGAGAAAGAAGAACAGGCGGAAATCAAAGCACAAATGCGTGAAGAAGCAAGAATAGAGGCAGAGATAAAAAAAGCAGAAGCTGAAGCTATAAAGGAAGAAAAACGTTATCACAAAGCTTTGGATGCTGCGAGAAAAGAGCTTGAAAAAGCTAGTGACGAAATGAAATCAGAACTAGAAAAACAGATTGCACAGTTACAGGCAAACTTAGAGGAAGCAGAGCGCAAGCACCAACGTGCTCAATCAATGGCTGAGCAAACTAAGCAAGGTCATGTTTATATTATTTCTAATATTGGATCGTTTGGGGAAAATGTCTACAAGATAGGCATGACCCGTCGATTAGAACCAATGGATAGAGTGAAAGAGCTTGGAGATGCTTCAGTACCGTTTACCTTTGATGTACATGCAATGATTCATACAGATGATGCTCCAACTCTAGAGAAGAAGCTTCACGATAAGTTTGATACTCACCGATTGAATATGATTAATCGCCGTAAAGAGTTTTTCAGTGTCTCGCTGGAAGAGATCAAGCATGCGGTAAGTGACTTTACCGATCAGTCTGTGGAGTTCATTGAAACAGCTATTGCACAGGACTATTACGAAACACAAGCGATGAACAAACAACGCCTAGCAAGAGAAGGAAAGTTAGAAGGAGAAGAGTTGTCGTCTTCCAGTGCTCTCTCTAAATTTGCTGATGTTTTGTAGAGCGCCTTATAGATTTTACTGAAAGGGGCATACAATACAGTAATTTTGAAATGTCCCACTTCGTGACAGCCTCTTCAATCTGGCATGATTATGCCCCAATATCATTTAGTATAAAAGCTCATTCATAATCCGTTAATATGAATCACCTATACATTTTCTAATCTAAACGCCGGAAGTTTTAATATTGAAAATTTTGATTTGAATAGAACTAGCTAAATTTAGATGCTTCTCGTTGTAACTTAATTAGTGATAACGTGCGATTCTGGCTGTAAGGTTTGATCAAAATAACAAATTTTTAGCAATGTCTAAAATCAAATAAATCAGCCGCTTGCCTTGCATAACCTAATAGTCTGTACCAATCTTATTTCATAAGTATGGATAAGGATTGTGTATGCCGTTGACGTCAGTAAAAAACAAAGGGGTAATAAGGAAAGTCTTACTGCCTTCTTTACTTATAAACCTCTTGTCACTCGCCGTTCCATTGACGGTTCTCCAGATTTACGATCGCATTCTTCCTAATCAAAGTTATGGAACTGCCACACTGCTTTTGGCGGGGGCGACATTAGCCGTATCCATGGAAGCACTTCTGCGTTTTGTTCGCACTTGGCTTTTGTCTGCCGCAGCGAGCAATACCGAAAAAGCAACATATCAAACCTTGGTTGAAAAGGTGACGACTGCGTCATCCGGTCATATTAGAAAGATCGGTGTAGGTGGTATAGAGGAAGGGTTGGGAGCAGTCTCCAAAGTGAAAGATTGGTACTCTGGAGGAATCATTGCTGGCTTTATTGATTTGCCTTTTGCTTTGATCTTTCTCGGTCTGGTGGCTTATATCGGCGGTGAGTTGGTGGCGATACCTTTGGCAGTTTGGCTAATCACACTTGGTGTTGTTTGGTTATCTTCTCTTCACGTTAAACTCTTGAGTGAAGAAGCCTCTAAAGATGAACAGGAAAGAAAAGCCTTCTTGATTCTCCTGAGTCAAACCATTCAGGGCATTAAACGACAGGCTGTTGAGTCTCGAATTTTTAATCAGTTTAAATCACTTAACAGTGTCAGTTCTCAATCCAAAGCAAAAGAAGAACAGCAGAATGCTTTCGCTCAAGAGTGTATTCAGCTTGCAGCGCTAGCGACTTCTGTTTTGCTAGTGATTACAGGGAGCTTGTGGGTATTGGATGGTCAATTAACCACTGGTGGGTTAGCGGCGTGTTCTATCTTGTCGGGTAGAGCTGTCGCACCACTTAGTGCTTTGGTTGGTGTTCGAATCAAGTTGAATTCAATCCACAGTGCCAATCAGGCAATAGAAAAGTTGGGCGATTTATCGCTATCCGATCCTGTAGGTTCTAAGTTTAACTCATCTGACTTTGAGACTTTGGAAATCAAGCAAGCAACAGTTGAAAGGTATGGAGAACTTGCACATACGGATGTGACGCTCAGCAAAGGTGAATTGGTTTTGTTAGAGAGTGAAGACCGTTATTTCAACAGCCACTTGTTGTCGTCGATTGCTGGAGTTGATGACTTAATAGCGCATGAGTGCTTCATTAATGGTGAGGCCGTTTCATCCGCTTCTATCGCTCAAGTTACAGCTTATTGTGGTGTTAAAGGGCAGCTAGTCTCGGGTACGATTCTCGATAATTTGTGTGGCTTTGATCCCGAGAGAACGCAAAATGCCAATGATTACGCCCAGCGCTTAGGATTAGCTAAAGCGCTAACTCGTCTACCGGATGGATTGGAAACAAAGATTGGCCATACGAGTGCTTCTCTATTGAGCATGGGCAACGTGAAGCTACTCAATATCGCGAGTCAGTTAGCAAGCAAGAAGCCCGTCATTTTGTTAGAAAGACCGGATGCTTCACTCGACCTAAGTGCGCTCGGTAATCTAGTTAAGGTGCTAGAAGAAGAAGTCTTGGCAGGGCGCACGATACTGATGGTGAGCTATCATGCAAAACTTCGCGAAGTAGCAAGCCGAATGATAACAGCGGAAAACGGTTCGACTACCGAAGGAAGCAAAAATCAACAGGAGGTCATTGCATGAATCGTTTAGATGCTATTCGCCATGGCGAAACAGACGGTCAACATGAGCTGATGAACCGACTGGAAACTGAATGCTGTTCTGTTCTCAAGGAGTTGGAGGTTAATGCAAATATCCAGCTGTTCGCTCGTCAATGGGTCGATGAGAACGGCGTTGAATCGATCGATGATATCTTTGCCTTATTCGATAGGCTTGCATTGCCATATCGCTTGGTTGCTAACCTAGATGAGGTAGGCGATCACAAATTAGTTCTGCTGGTTCTTGGTGAAAATGAATTGGTTTCTGGCTACTTGGAGTCAAAACAGTTTGTTGCTGTTGATGGCAGTGAAGACGTTTCAGACAATCCTCAATTTTGCATTGTGATTGAAGGATCTCCATTGGAGAAGGCCTCTCCTGATTGGGTTGGTGAACGGCTGGATGCGTTTCGCCCCATTATCCCTAAATTGCTGCTCGTGAGTTTCATTACGAATATGTTTGCACTCGCCATACCATTTATAACAATGTCTATCTATGACCATGTTATCGGTGGTGATGCGGGACATGAACTACAAGGCATTGCAATCGGAGCAGGTTTGCTTTTTGTTATGATGGGCTGGCTTAGGACATTACGCAGCCGAGTGTTTGCGTCAGTGTCGAATCGAGTAAGTCGTGAGATATCTCAGTCTCTTGTTCAGCGTCTTTTAAGAAATAGCTATGCTCAAAACCAGCAAACGGCTTCCTCTAGTCAACAAAACCAAGTGATGTTATCTGAACGTATTTCAGGGGTATTATCTGGCCCACTGGGTAATGCGTTGTTCGACTTGCCTTTTATTGCCATTTTTGTACTGGCGATAGGTGTGCTAGGTGGGTGGTTAGTACTGGTTCCTATTGTCTCATTGATCCTTTATTACGTCTTAGCAAAACGATCGATACGCTCAAGTGGCAAGCGTTCGATGCAATCGACGGTGGCAGGGACGAATCGTCAAAACATGACCAACGAGCTGTCGTCCAAGCTTGCCTTTATTCGTAGTACAGGATTTGCAGAATATTGGATTCAACGCTTTCAAAAGGCCAACCTATTAGCCTCAAAAGCGACGTTTAATCAATTGGTTCTACAGGGTCGATATACCTCTGCTTACTATTTTATTGGCTTGGGTTCAACGCTGGCTGTGATGGGGTTAGGTATTGGGCTTATATTCGAACAGGTAATGACGCCCGGTGGTTTAATTGCGTCTATGATGTTGATATCTAAAGTAACTGGTCCAGCCCAGGTCTTGGCCAATAGCGCGATGCGTTTTAATAGCTTTAATCAATCCAAACAGCAGGTAAATCGCATTCTGTCTCAGCCATCTGAACGTGAATTCAGTTACCAGCATCACCCATTGCCAACGGTCGCTCCATATTTGAAATTGGATCAAGTGACTCTCCGTTACTCTAAACAAAGCCGCCCTGCATTGAATGGCGTCAGTTTTGAGGTTGAAGCTGGCGACATTGTTGCGATTACAGGCCCTTCTGGAAGTGGTAAATCAACCTTGATAGAAGTGTTGTCTGGTTTACAGCCGATTCAAAACGGTATGGTAGAACTTGACGGGGTTAACCTTGTCCAATATGACCCACAGTTTTATCGCCACTGGTGTTTCATTCGGGCTGCCTATCCTGATTTGCTCACGTTGAGTATCCGTGAGTGGTTAAACGATGGACATAAAGTAGAAGAGCAAAAAATGATTTCTGCGATTGAAATGGTGGGTGGAAAGCGCTGGTTTTCTACCCTGCCAGGTGGGCTAGATACGTCGATCAGCAGCATCCAACCGGATAGCCTTTTTGACATGTTATCAGGTACAGTTGCACAGGTCCTCATTGATGCAAAGGCTTTGGTTTATGACTATCCCATGTTTTTAATGGATAACCCCGTACCTGATGGTTATCCGAATGCTAAGCGTGTATTTGGCGAGTTTGTAAGTTCAAAAAGAGGAAAAGCAACGGTGATCTACACCTCTCATGACCCGGATTTAATTAAGCTTGCTGATAAAGTCGTGGTATTAGATGAGGGCGCCGTGGTTTATGTCGGTCCATTAGATCAGGAGCCGCTGTCTGAGGCTCAATCGTCTCCTGAGCAATCACTATCTCAAGAAAATTCGTTATCACAAGAGAAGTCTAAGCAAGGAGGCGCGAATGACTAAACAATCTACTGAGGAAGGCAAGCGCTATGGTGAGCTTGTCGAATCACAAAATACGGCTCGTACATTGGCTATGGCTACGTGGTCAGTTGCTTTATGTGTGATTGCTTTTGTCATTTGGTCTGTGGTCACTCAAGTTGATGAAATCGCTAAAGCAAAAGGGGCGGTGATTCCAGAGGGTGAGAAGCAAGTCTTGCAAAGTGAAATTGGTGGTAAGTTAAAACAAATTCTAGTCAAAGAAGGTCAATTGGTAGAGAAAGGTCAACCGCTTGTTGAGTTTGATGCTACGTTCCAGCGTACCGCTCTTGAAGAGTTGCAATCTCAACAAGTGACATTATTAGCTAGTATTGAGCGCATGAACGCTCTACTTGATAACCGTGAGCCGAATTTTGGTGAGTTTGAAATTGATTTCCCAGAGATCGTGAGCCAGCAAAAGGCGCAATTAAATGCTCAGAAAGGACTGTACTTTCAGAAACGTATTGTTCTTGAAAAGGATAGTGAGCAGCTTGCTGAGCAGCTTCGTAGTGTAGAAAAGTCTCTACCTAGCTACACAAAAGAGCTGAATGCCACTAAGCAAGAACTGAACATATTGGAAAAAGGGTATAAAGCGGGAAATATCTCGCGCTTAAGAGTTCTTGAAATGCGCCAAAAACTGGCCAGTATCGAACAAAAAATAGAAGAAGCACGTGGTAAGAAATCAGTATTGATTAAGCAAGCGGACAGCAATGAGCAAAAGATAGAACAGCTTCTTGCCGAGGCAAAGGCGAAAGTGAGTGAAGATCGGTCTAAAGCTGTGTCCGACTTATCAGCTTTAAATGCAAGAGTACGCTCAAGCCAAGCGAAATTGACTAACACTATGTTAGTCTCGCCACTACAAGGCTTGGTGCAAAGTCTGCCAAGTACACAGAATGGTGGTGTTATTCAGCCAGGAGGTACGGTGGTTGAAATTGTTCCTGTCGGTGGTAAAGCTGATTTTAAAGCGCGTTTGTCGCCAAGAGATATTGGTTTCGTAAGCGTAGGGCAGCCGACTCGAATCAAGATTGATGCATTTGATTACAGTCGCTTTGGTGCTTTAAAGGGAGAGGTTGAAAGTATTTCACCGACAACAAGTCAAAGTGAACGAGGCGAGATCTATTATGAAGTAGTAGTATCAATCGAAACACCATATTTTCGTGATAACCCCGAGAGCTTCTCTATCTTGCCAGGTATGACAGGTGAGGTAGACATCACAACTGGAGAGAAGTCTGTGTTCCAGTACCTTTGGAAGCCTATTTATACTAATGTGAGTGTCGCGTTTGGTGAAAGGTAAATACTCAAAATGCAGTGGTACTATCCAGCTGTAGTCTCTATCTGAAGTAAACAAAGGGAGCACATCATTTGCTCCCTTTTGCTTCGTATCGTTGTTAGTTAATTATTAGGATCGATATCCGGCAGCCCGTCTACGTCATTGTGATGGTGATGTTCATCATCTTGGTTGTGGTCAATTGTCGTATCATGGTGTTCAAGTGCATCCGACATATCCAAATGCGCTTGATCGTAATCTACCGCATGTTGTTGGTCGACTTGTGCAAGTACAATGTCGATATCAGCAGGTTGATCGTGATCAACCGGAGATGTTACATCCGGTTTGATGCCTAGAGCATCTAAGTAAGCGGCAGCACCATGATGGCTGGTTTTCTGTTCGGATTCTTGATGTACATGTTGAGTTAAATCTTGATAACTATCATCACTTTGAGTGACCGTAAAGCTCGCTTGTGAATCTACACCTGGAATATCATGCGGCTCTGGAGGTGGCGGTGGTGGAGCAGGGTGTGATGAATGGGTGACAGGTGTGATCGTCATATCTACCACCTCAGTCCCAACCGTAAGTTTGCCACTATGCCCTGGTCCATGACTGAGTATTTGAACGTTCACGTGGGCAACCACCTCATCCTGATTTGTCCCTTGCAGTGCGATTTCGAACTTATCTTCATGCTGACCAATACCTGAAGCACTGCCATGTGGTCCAGTGTGGACTTGTGCTTGCTCTTGGTAATGTAAATGACCGGTTTGAGGATCAATGGTTAACGTTCCATATTGCCCATGATGGCTTGTTACATACTGACCATTAGGTAGGTGGATACGCCAACCGTTTTGCGCCGATGGGACAGGCGTTTGAGATGGGACAAGAGGCGGAACACCAAGTGTACCGGACACTTGATGGCTTCCAGATGGCGGTTTAACAACAATCGGCTCTGGGATTGCACTGGCGGCAACACCTTGGCTACCCGCTGTATTTCCGTGTTCGTCTGTCATGGTGACTTGTACTTGAGAGTCTGGGCTTACTTCAACTCGTAACCCATGCTGGAGTGTATGGGTATCTAGTACGTGATCTTGTCCATTAACAACGAGATGTTCGCCAACCTTAGCATCACCCGGTGGTGTGATTGTCGCGGTGACTGTATTTGGGTGCCCATGGGCTATTTCAGCCTTGCTATAAAGTCCATCAGGTCCAGGGTTTTCAAAGGTAATTGTCGGTAGATTAACTTGTGTATCAACTTGATATGCGCCATTAGTCACGGCATGAACACTATTGCCCGCGCTATCCGTTACCATTATTGATGCTTCTATTTGTTGATCAGCATCTGCAATGAGTTCACTGCCTGGGACGGCAATTGAATAGTGTCCTTTTGCATCTACTGTACCAGTATGTTGTGCTCCATTTACATCTAAAGTAACGATGTCGCCGATACTAAAATCACCTGAAACAGCTCCCGTGATATTGATAGAGCTGTTGGACTCTTGAGCATTAATCACACTGTCAGCTGTGATAGGGTCCATCTGAATTCCAACGTGTACTTGCGTATCTATGTGTACAGAAAGGAACGAAGATGTTGCTGATATCCCGGATGAAGGAGTTAATGCCTTAGCGGATAGATTATGATTGCCATCGGTTAAGCTATTGACCACAATGCTATATTGACCTGAAGCATCAGATACCGCGTGTCCAACGGGTTTTGAACCATCGTATATCGTCACTTGAGAATATGGAATGTCAGTGTGTCCGGTAATGGTTGGAGTGGCATCGTTGGTTAGGTTATCAGTGTTAGATGAACCTAAATCACTTGCGGGTGAAAGCTTAATAGTCACATCAACCACAGGAGCAATAGTTAAGGTCCCTTGAGAAGGCGCTGAATCTTTTAGACCATCACTAACACTATACTGAAAGTCTACATCTCCGTTAAAATCTTTGGCAGGTTGAAAAAGCAGCTTCCCGATATCATAAACAGGAATCTCCTGACCTGCAGTAACGGCATGCCCATTGATGAGCAGTTGTCCATGAGCAGGCTCTGGTAATTGAGTGATAGTGATGTGATCTAAGGGATCACCATCTTTATCGCTATAACCGAAATCTTGCACGCTAAAGTGATAGGTTTGATCTTCGTCCCCGAGCATAATGGATTGAATAATATCTGGAGCGGTGTCCGTCATCACATCACTCACGTGCATGCTGGTATTATCAGCCGTGCTGGTTGCCGTGGAGCCATCCGGGCCTGTGGTTGTTACTTCTACATGTAAACGGACATCTCCAGTTGGTGCTGTGTTAGGAAGCACGACACCAATGCTTGAACGATACCAATCTTGCACTTCGACAGCTTTGCCATTATGAACTGTTGCTGTGTGTCCATGGCCATCATCAAGCATTGTCCCGTCGGGCAAACCTGAGAGTTTAACACTGGTTACATGGTCGTCTGGATCGGTTGCTTGTACATCCAGATTTAGTTCATGATGGAGCGGGTCACCGCCAATTAGTGGGCTATTCAATGAGTGATGTTCTAATGCGTTAGACTGGTGCCCTGTATGATCGACTAGTTGCCCGCCTTGGATGCCTAATTCCAGTAAAACCCTGCCAGAACCAATTCCTGGTGTTGATTCACTTAATGGTCCAGAGGCTACCTGTTGGGCTGTTACTTCTCCTTGCATAATGACAGCACTGGTAAATACAGCTTGCACACTTAAATCACTCGCAGGCGCTTTCATCTGCCCATCGCTGTACATTACCTGCCCATTTTCATTCATCAGTGGGTGTAATCCATCACCTAAATTAACCCCAGTATGTCCTACTGCTTTTGCAATAAAGATTGGTATATGGTCTCCCCCACGACCTTGGTGGTTAAACCAAAAGGTAGGATTTCCAAAAATCTGTGCATCATCTCCAGCAGTGTTGTAACTATTCATGCCTAAATCACTATCATGCCATATCTGAGCACTGTTGGTGTGAAAGACAGGTTGACCATCTTGATAAACAGTGGCGCTATGCGATGCAGTATTTACTGAGAAGGTGAGTCGATGTGGATCATGGTTTTGAGTAATATCAATACCTGTTTGAATTGGTTTATGTCCCGGTAGCCAAATAGTAAGGTTTTGTGGGTTGGTGACCGTAAATGTATTTAACGTGTTGGTATGACTGTCGTCTGAATAAATTTTACATACTGCTGCAGCTCCTTGTTGTTCACCTTTGGCGACAGCATTACCAAATTGTATTAAAACGGATTCTTTATTAAGGTGTGAGCCTGAAGGAATTTTAACCACGACTTCAGCGGTTAATTCTGGTGAAGTCTGATGGGTAAGGTGAGAACCATCCAAGCGGGTAACAGCAAGCCCATTCCCTTGTCCTGATTGCATGGTTGCTTCAGTCGCGCTCAGATGCATCGAAATCGACGCTGCATCGGTGACGCTGTCTACCGTAATATGACCTGAAGCCGCTGCCGACTGCATGCCATTTTCACTCACGGTAAATCCAAAGCTGGCATCACCGTGGTAGTTTTGCGCTGGTGTAAAAACAAGCTGGTCAATGTGGGCTGTGTCGATATGTTGTCCAGCTGCCACAGGCTGCCCATTGAACGTCAAAGTGCCGTGTGTTACATCAGGTAAAGAACTGATGGTGAGCTGATCAAAATTGTCCGCACTGAACTCTGCAGCAGTAAAGGTATGTGGGGAATCTTCATGCATCTGAATGATCCCGGAGCTTGCCGTTGGCGCACTGCCCATACTGGCATGAACAGACACTGAAGCTCCTTCAGGGTCGGTGACCTGATAACTGATGTCTACCGGCCCTTTGTATCCATTTTCAGGATGGTAAAGATAACCTCCATGGCCATCAGGAGTAATGGTGCCGTGGTCCGCTTGTAGGTGGCTGACACTTAAATGCTGATTGTCATACGTATCTGAGTCGTGAACATTAGCCAGCAAATCACGTAAAGCGATAGGTGTATTACCATTTTGCGGCGTGATAAAGGTTTGCCCATTAACAACTGGCGCATCGTTGGTTCCCAGAATTGTGACTACAATGTCATGTTTGGTTCCATCACTGGCGGTCACCGTGATCTTATCTTGTACATTCTCTTGGGCGCCAACATGTTGCACTTTACTTTGATCAAGCGTGTATTCCCAACGTCCGTTGACCATCGTAAAAGAACCGTAACCGTTGTCACCTGATGTGGCCGGCATATCTGGCAGTGTTGGCGTTTGATTCGTATCTGGGTCGGTGATGGAAATACTGCCGTGCACCGTAGCAACATCTCCCACATTTCCTTCCGTTAAGTTTCCTGAAAAATCCCCTTTAAATTCAGAAGGGGTGTCCGTGCCCGTTAGATTAACTGTCACTTGATGGGTCACGCCATCGTGGGTTCTAAACGTAAAGGTTTCTTGGGCTTTTGCGCCATCTGGCAAGGATGTGGCTTTATCACCAGCCACAAAGGACCAGTGACCATCTTTCATAGTGAAAGTACCGTAACCATGATCTCCTATTTGGTTTTGTACATTAACAAAGGTGTCTGGGGTCGCATCTGGATCAGTAATATGCAAGTCACCATGGGCATCATCGGTCACACCATTAAAATGCGCCGTGGCACTGTTTGTCCCGCGCGTAAACATTGCATAGCCATTTACACCATAATTTGGGTCTCCCATGTTCATTACCCAAAACCCATGCTGCAGATCCAAGCCCTGAGCAGCACCACCTGCCGGACCCTCATCACCGCCTACAGAATACCAACGACCAGCGTTTGGATCGTTTTTGGTCACCGGTGGAAAGTCAAAACCAGCAGAAATGGTGGCCAGCCAAGCCCCTTGGGGAACCGTCAAATCTGGCATAGCACCTTGTGAACCGCCCTCAGTGACAGAGGCACTGTTATCACCTGAAATCGTTGCAACATCGTTCACTGCCACCAAGTTCATCGAGGCGGTTTGTGGTATAGACGCCCCATGCTCATCTTGCACTTGGTAACTAAACTGGACTGGACCGTTATAGTCCTTGTCAGGTGTAAAACGAAAAGTACCATCGTGGTTGTCTACAATTTGTCCGTGATCGGCAGACAAATTATGTATGCTCAGTTGTGCGTTATGGTCAATATCACTGGCATGGGCTAGCAAATCAGAAGCTTGCAAGGTCACAGTCGTGTCTTCTTTTCCTGTAGCCAATATGACTGACGATGACACAGTCGGAGCATCATTAGTGCCCGTAACGGTAATAGTAATGCGGTGAGACGTGCCATCCGCAGAATGAACCTCATAGATGACATCTTTAGTTTCACCTTGCTTTAGGGCTTGTACCGCTGGATTGCCATTTGCTAGGACGTAATCCCAATTGCCATGACGGTCGATGTGCATTTCTCCCTGGAAGGGGTCACTGATAGCTTTTTCGTGTCCAAATGCCCCTGACGCCCTAAAGTGATCTTCACCAGCATCTGGATCGGATATAGAAAGGCTTCCGGTCACTTGAATATGATGCATCGAATCGGGGAAAACGTGCCGATCTTCAGTAATTGAACCAGTATCGACACCTGCGATGATCGCAGAGTCGTTGCTACCTTGTACATTTATTTGAATATGTTTTGTTGCTGTAGAGCCATCACTTGAAATGGCAACAATATCAAATCCTTCTGTTTGATATTGTCCCGCCGTTAAGTGCTGTGCTTTGGCCGGATCTAATTGGTAATGCCAAGTACCATCTGTCGCGACACTGAAACTGCCAAAATTACCGGTTAAATTCTGCGTTTGAAAATGCACGCTATCATCTTTATCAACATCGTGTGCTTGTAATGTGCCTGATAGCGTGGTTTTTTGATCTTCAATGGCAGTGCCAATCGATGCTGTTAACGAATCAGGTGTATCGATAATAACGCTATCTTCTGTGCCTTTAATCGTCGCTGTAATAGGAATTCGTGTGCCATCTGCGGTGATCAACGTCATGTGATCGGTGAGACTTTGACCATCTTTTAATTGTTGAATTTCAGGGTGATTATTATCTGCGATATAAAGCCATTTATTATGTCCATCAAATCCATGAGTGGTAACAAATGAACCGTGATCACCCTGTAAAGTCATTGCAAAATTGGCGGGGACGCTATGCTCAACACCATTAACTTCAATTTTGACAATTTGTGCATCTGCTTGACCATCGGTGTCAGTAATATCTAGATTTTTCCAATAAGAAGTTAACGTATGAGAAGAGGAACCGCTAAGATGATCTTCAATTACTTCGTTGCTAGATAACGCATTCGCAAGTACGGAAGCATCATTGACAGCAACTAAATTGATCGTTGCGTCTGTGTGCGTAGCCCCGCCGTGGCGATCAATGACATCATAGGTAAAGTGCACATCTCCGTTGTAGTCTTTTTCTGGCGTGAAGGTGAAACTGCCATCGGCATTGCTGCTGATTGAACCATGGTCGGCGCTTAAGTGGGTGGCTTTTAGCCAGCCTTGATCGTTGCGGTCACTATCACTGGCATGGGCTAACAAATCCTGTTGGGTTAATATAACCTGTTTATCTTCAATGCCTTGTGTCAGAACGAGTCCACTTGTCACCGTTGGAGCATCGTTACTACCGTGCACGACGACAGTGACCGTTTTACTCACTTTGCTTCCATCTGTGGATAACGCTTCAATGGTGAAATGCTCGTTCCATTCATCTCCTTCACCTAAAGATATCGCTTTAGATTGATCAACAATGAACTGCCAGTTGCCATCAGCATCAACCGAAAAATCACCATATTTACCGGCTGCTTGGGTCACTGTCCAGCTCACCAAGTCATGGGCGTCAGTATCATGTGCGAGTAATTGCCCCGTAATTTGTGCACCCGTGTTTTGATCTTCAATCACATCCCCAAGATGATTGGGTGTATCGATTATAACGTGATCTTCGGTGCCTTTAATTTCGACAGATAAGGACTGGCGAGTGCCATCTGGCGCAACTAAAGTGATACTTTCGTGTAAAGACTCGCCCTCTTTTAACCCTTGAATCGACGGGTTGCGATTATCGCCGTTATACAACCAAACTAGCTCCCCCTTGTGAGGGCCATGAGAATATGTTGTTAGCTCGAACTTGCCATAATTAGTCTGAATATCAAGAGGCGAGCCAACTTGCCAAGTGACAGTTTTACCGCCAAATTCAATGTCAACCTGATCGACGTTATTGTCAATGTCGGTAACCGTCAGTTGATGCCATTGTGTACCAGCAAAGCGACTACCACCAAAGTTGCCATAAGAGTTAACTCCAGGATCGATGTCTTCTTTAACTGAGTCAGTTGTAACGCCGCCAATCACGGTTTTGTCGTTGGTGCCGTTAATGGTGACCTTGATGGTTGACGGAGTGCCATCCACAGAGGTGACCGTGAATGTCTCTTCAACCTTATCGCCCACGTTCAGTTGGTTAAAGGTGCTGTTGGCAGTGAATACCCAATGACCATTAGCATCAATGGTTAAGTTGCCATGAGTACCTGTTATCGAATCTGGTGTAAAGGCGTTATCGGGATTATCGACATCGGTACTGGTTAGGGTGCCTGAAGTCGTGACCGCTGAATCAGTTTCATCAACAGCCACAGTCGCGCTGCTGACGGTCGCCGCATCGTTGGTGCCGTTAATGGTGACCTTGATGGTTGACGGAGTGCCATCCACAGAGGTGACCGTGAATGTCTCTTCAACCTTATCGCCCACGTTCAGTTGGTTAAAGGTGCTGTTGGCAGTGAATACCCAATGACCATTAGCATCAATGGTTAAGTTGCCATGAGTACCTGTTATCGAATCTGGTGTAAAGGCGTTATCGGGATTATCGACATCGGTACTGGTTAGGGTGCCTGAAGTCGTGACCGCTGAATCAGTTTCATCAACAGCCACAGTTGCGCTGCTGACGGTCGCTGCATCGTTGGTGCCATTGATAGTCACTTTAATCGTGGATGGGGTGCCATCAATTGACGTTACCGTGAACGTCTCTTCAACTTTGTCGCCAACGTTCAGTTGGTTAAAGGCGCTGTTGGCCGTGAACACCCAGTGACCATGGGCATCAATGGTTAAGTTGCCGTGGGTACCTGTGATGGAATCAGGGGTGAAGGCATTGTCAGGGTTATCGACATCGGTGCTGGTTAGGGTGCCTGAAGTCGTGACCGCTGAGTCGGTTTCATCAACAGCCACAGTTGCGCTGCTGACGGTCGCTGCATCGTTGGTGCCATTGATAGTCACTTTAATCGTGGATGGTGTGCCATCAATTGACGTTACCGTGAATGTCTCTTCAACTTTGTCGCCCACGTTCAGTTGGTTAAAGGCGCTGTTAGCGGTGAACACCCAGTGACCATGGGCATCAATGGTTAAGTCGCCGTGGGTACCTGTGATGGAATCAGGGGTGAAGGCATTGTCCGGGTTATCGACATCGGTGCTGGTCAGGGTGCCAGAGGTGGTGACGGCTTTATCCGTTTCATCAACCGCCACAGTCGCGCTGCTGACCGTAGCCGTATCATTAGTGCCGTTGATGGTCACTTTTATAGTCGATGGTGTGCCATCGACAGAGGTGACCGTGAACGTCTCTTCAACTTTGTCGCCAACGTTCAGTTGGTTAAAGGCGCTGTTGGCCGTGAACACCCAGTGACCATGGGCATCAATGGTTAAGTTGCCGTGGGTACCTGTGATGGAATCAGGGGTGAAGGCATTGTCAGGGTTATCGACATCGGTGCTGGTTAGGGTGCCTGAAGTCGTGACCGCTGAGTCGGTTTCATTAACAGCCACAGTTGCGCTGCTGACGGTCGCTGCATCGTTGGTGCCATTGATAGTCACTTTAATCGTGGATGGTGTGCCATCAATTGACGTTACCGTGAATGTCTCTTCAACCTTATCGCCCACGTTCAGTTGGTTAAAGGCGCTGTTAGCGGTGAACACCCAGTGACCATGGGCATCAATGGTTAAGTCGCCGTGGGTACCTGTGATGGAATCAGGGGTGAAGGCATTGTCCGGGTTATCGACATCGGTGCTGGTCAGGGTGCCAGAGGTGGTGACGGCTTTATCCGTTTCATCAACCGCCACAGTCGCGCTGCTGACCGTAGCCGTATCATTAGTGCCGTTGATGGTCACTTTTATAGTCGATGGTGTGCCATCGACAGAGGTGACCGTGAACGTCTCTTCAACTTTGTCGCCAACGTTCAGTTGGTTAAAGGCGCTGTTGGCCGTGAACACCCAGTGACCATGGGCATCAATGGTTAAGTCGCCGTGGGTACCTGTGATGGAATCAGGGGTGAAGGCATTGTCCGGGTTATCGACATCGGTGCTGGTCAGGGTGCCTGAAGTCGTGACCGCTGAGTCGGTTTCATCAACAGCCACAGTTGCGCTGCTGACGGTCGCTGCATCGTTGGTGCCATTGATAGTCACTTTAATCGTGGATGGTGTGCCATCAATTGACGTTACCGTGAATGTCTCTTCAACCTTATCGCCCACGTTCAGTTGGTTAAAGGTGCTGTTAGCGGTGAATACCCAATGACCATTAGCATCAATGGTTAAGTTGCCATGAGTACCTGTTATCGAATCTGGTGTAAAGGCGTTATCGGGATTATCGACATCGGTACTGGTTAGGGTGCCTGAAGTCGTGACCGCTGAATCAGTTTCATCAACAGCCACAGTTGCGCTGCTGACGGTCGCTGCATCGTTGGTGCCATTGATAGTTACTTTAATCGTGGATGGTGTGCCATCAATTGACGTTACCGTGAATGTCTCTTCAACCTTATCGCCCACGTTCAGTTGGTTAAAGGCGCTGTTAGCGGTGAACACCCAGTGACCATGGGCATCAATGGTTAAGTCGCCGTGGGTACCTGTGATGGAATCAGGGGTGAAGGCATTGTCCGGGTTATCGACATCGGTGCTGGTCAGGGTGCCAGAGGTCGTAATTGCTGAGTCGGTTTCATCAACAGCCACAGTCGCGCTGCTGACCGTAGCCGTATCATTAGTGCCGTTGATGGTCACTTTTATAGTCGATGGTGTGCCATCGACAGAGGTGACCGTGAACGTCTCTTCAACTTTGTCGCCCACATTCAGTTGGTTAAATGCACTGTTTGCAGTGAATACCCAATGACCATTAGCATCAATGGTTAAGTTGCCATGAGTACCTGTTATCGAATCTGGTGTAAAGGCGTTATCGGGATTATCGACATCGGTACTGGTTAGGGTGCCTGAAGTCGTAATTGCTGAGTCGGTTTCATCAACAGCCACAGTTGCGCCACTGACAGTAGCTGCATCGTTGGTGCCATTGATAGTCACTTTAATCGTGGATGGGGTGCCATCGACAGAGGTGACCGTGAATGTCTCTTCAACCTTATCGCCCACGTTCAGTTGGTTAAAGGCGCTGTTAGCGGTGAACACCCAGTGACCATGGGCATCAATGGTTAAGTCGCCGTGGGTACCTGTGATGGAATCAGGGGTGAAGGCATTGTCCGAGTTATCGACATCGGTGCTGGTTAGGGTGCCTGAAGTCGTAATTGCTGAGTCGGTTTCATCAACAGCCACTGTTGCGCCACTGACAGTAGCTGCATCGTTGGTGCCATTGATAGTCACTTTAATCGTGGATGGGGTGCCATCGACAGAGGTGACCGTGAACGTCTCTTCAACTTTGTCGCCAACGTTCAGTTGGTTAAAGGTGCTGTTGGCCGTGAACACCCAGTGACCATGGGCATCAATGGTTAAGTTGCCGTGGGTACCTGTGATGGAATCAGGGGTGAAGGCATTGTCAGGGTTATCGACATCGGTGCTGGTTAGGGTGCCTGAAGTCGTAATTGCTGAGTCGGTTTCATCAACAGCCACAGTTGCGCCACTGACAGTAGCTGCATCGTTGGTGCCATTGATAGTCACTTTAATCGTGGATGGGGTGCCATCGACAGAGGTGACCGTGAACGTCTCTTCAACTTTGTCGCCGACGTTCAGTTGGTTAAAGACGCTGTTAGCGGTGAACACCCAGTGGCCATGGGCATCAATGGTTAAGTTGCCATGAGTACCCGTGATCGAGTCTGGGGTGAAGGCGTTATCTGGGTTATCGACATCAGTGCTGGTTAGGGTGCCAGAGGTGGTGACGGCTTTATCCGTTTCATCAACGGCCACAGTCGCACTGCTGACGGTAGCGGCATCGTTGGTTCCGTTAATGGTGACCTTGATGGTTGACGGAGTACCATCCGCAGAATGAACCGTGATAGTGTCGGTAGCGGACGACCCTTTCCCTAATGCCTGAACTGCAGGGTTGGTGTTATCCAGATCGTATGTCCATAAGCCATCTTTGTTGATAGTTAATATACCGAAATTGCCAGTAATATGTGATGTTTGAAAGTGATTTTCTCCAAGGTCTAAATCCGTAACGGAAAGTTGTCCTTGAACTTGAGTTGTTAAATCCTCCTTCACTAAACCAGCATCTATGCCCGTAACAACAGCATTGTCGTCGTTCCCCCCAATTGACATCTCGATCGTCTGAGGCGTACCGTCTTTGGTGTGGATAGTGAAGCTTTCATGCAAGGAGGTGGCCGAGGTTAACGCCTGAATGTTCGAGAGATAGTTATCAACTTGATACAGCCAGTGTCCATCAGCATCGATAGTTAATGAACCATATTTACCTGAGATAACTTCCGGCGTAACCGAACTTTCATTTTGATCAGGGTCTATGACATCAATTTTGCCGTTCGCATGTAACAAGCCTTGTGAATCAATATTGTGATCTTCTGTGACGACACCTGTTAAGTCTCCTGAAATACTTGGCGTGTCTTGTTTACCTGTGACCGGAACTTGAACAATGACACTCGAACCATTGGATAGATGCAACAAGAAATGATCAGTGCCTTGTTGGTGTTGGTTCAACAGGATGTATTGAGGCGATTTTGGGTTTAATACAAATGTGTATTGGCCGTTTACATCAACATGAAGCTCTCCGTAGGTACCTTTTATGACTTCTGGCTTGAAAGTAACGGGTAAAACGGGCGTCGCAGGCACATTCGAATGTGTCGGCTGGCCGTTACTTCCTACGGAAATGGTCGGCATCGATACCGAAGGAATGTAGTGGACTTGTGGGTGAGAAAGCGTCGATAAATGATGAGAAGGAACCAAGTGAGAGCTTGAACCATGGGGGGCGTGGCTTGCACTTAAGATAGAGCTTACGTCGCTGTCGCTCATTTGAGTCTTTTGATGAGTCACCGCTGATGAGTCCGCTTTCGTGTGGTCATCGTTAACATCTTTTTCTGTCACGTTATTTGCGGCTACTTGATCTGCGGTATCACCAGAGCTGTCTGCATCCTCGGCAGCCGCGTGCTTAGCCAATGATGGCAAGATCATCATGAGCGACTGGAAGAGTGGGATGTTAACCCTTAGGTGTGAATGCAGTCTGATCTTCTTCTTTTTTGTTCTTTCTTTTGGCTTTAGCTCGCTGCTTTTTTCATTCTCTATTTTTGTATTTTTCTTATGTGTTTCGATGTTGTTGTTCTTAGCCATTCTCGCATCCGTGAATCTTGGTTGTATTTTCTTAAGTAAAATACACAAATAGAGACTTCGCGAGGTAATTGGATAATTTTTAAAGAGTAAACGATCATTCTGAGGCCGGATCACCCCATTTCTGCGACATCTGATGTTAAAATTTTCTCTGCGAACTTCTCTTTCCACTGAAGTGGCGTGAGCTCTGCAACGTCAGCGGCCGGATGGATCGCCACTCGCTGTAAAACATCAACAAGGTAATGGTAAGGATTGATATTATGAAGTCGACAAGTCACCATTAAGCTTTGGAGCACACCTAACTGCTCCGCACCCAGCTCTGTCCAACAAAACAAGAAGTTCTTTCTTCCCATTGGAATAACGCGCAAAGCTCGTTCAAGGTGGTTCGTGTCAATTTGAAAATGTGGGTTCGTTAGGAACACTTTGAGTTCATCGCAGCGTTCACCGGCATAGTTCAATGCTTTAAGAAGCTTATTCGAGGGCAAGTATTCCGGATTTTGTCTCTCCTGATAAACCCATTCAAAAAATTGAGTCACTATCGGCTCGCTGTTTTTTTGTCGATACTCGAGCGCTTTATCCGACGGTAACTGAGCATTTCGGATGTGCTTTTCATGCTGGTACAACTGGACTATCAAGTCGGGGGCGTGTTGAGCTAATTGAGGTTCGATATCTAAAGCTTGCTCGAAGTAACGGCGAGTATGTGCCCAGCAGGTGGCGTGCGTTACTTTCTCATCGTGTTCATTGAGCAGTTTCACCACTTTGGTATACACGGGGTAGCCATCACTCAATAACGTACCCGAAAACCCTTTTAGTTGGTCAACAGCGAACTGCGTTCCTCGGCTTTTTGACCAAGTGAACGCGACTTCATCTTCTTCACCATAGATTGGCCAGAAGTAAGTTTGCTGCATTTTCCCCTTTGATTTGCGACCGGCTTTCATTGGTACTTCATCCATCGCCAACACTTTACTTTGCAAGATATGGTCACGTTGCGCCTGATAAATCGGCTCAAGAAGCCCAACGGCTTTCTGTATATAGTTAATGAGGGGGGCGCGGCTGAGTTGAATACCACTGTCCAATAAGCGTTGATGTTGTCGGTAAAGTGGAAGGTGGTAGACCGCTTTATCCACCATTAAGCCAGCTAGTAAAGACACATCCGCATAGCAACCCTCGAGAACATTCGCCGGGGCTGGGATACTCGATAAAGTGTGCTCTTTTTTATGACGCACTACAGGACGTCGATAGACAAGTACCACA
>NZ_AP045840.1:0-102357 GCF_059725505.1 Vibrio sp. KUL78
ACCAAAACGCCAATGAGCGGCAAGTTCCTTTGATCGTGTCGGTGAGTCTCTTCAGTGGACTAGCCACCGTAAAGCCTTCAATTGGGCTTTCTTCTATGAGTTTTTTAAACTCAATCGCGGTCGTAGTGACACACCCGTAGGCAATGAAGAACAGACTTGAGATCATGATGGCAAACAGCTCCACTGCCTCCATTGGCGTCTCTGCATATTGAAAGGCGTGCTCAGTTGCCAGATACACACCAATCACGATCAGCATGTAGCACAGTGCCAAATTGCGATTGCCAAGCTCAACGAATGCCGACAAGTAGGGCGCAATCATGTCGGCACCAAATTCCTTTAGGCGCTCTTTCATTACGCGGCCTCCTTTGTCACAGTGACTCGCTCAATGATGGGCAAGAAGTTGTAGTAGCCACGACTAATACCGGCTTTGACCGCTTCCATCATGCGCTCTGTATCGTAGATAGCACGGTGCGCTTTCTCTTCGTCAAACTCCACATCGAGTGCCCAACATAGCTCTTGCAAGCGAGGCGGCTTACCCAGTGGGGTAGCGAAACGTCCTTCTTCCATCGTGCAAAACACTTCCATCTCTTCGTTAAGAGGCAGATCGAGGCGCAGCAGTTCGTGAGCCACAAATAAGGAGTCGAACTCGGCATTGTGAGCAATAAAGATGTCGGTCATGCACATGACTTTGCTAATTTTGGGCGCCAGCTCTTCCCAGGTGATTTTGTCTTTGACCATTGCAGGTGTGATGCCCGTGATGTTTTGCACTTCAGCAGGGATGTCTCGTTTGGGGTTTACTAGCGTGGATACGCGAGCCTTTTCAGTGAGCGTCATGGCGTCGGTGTCTAAGACGTACACAATCATGCCAACTTCAGTGATTCGATGACCCTTGCTTGCCTCGAAGCCGGTCGTCTCGACGTCTATGCCTGTTACTGTAATGTTCATTGGTTTTTGTACCTCAGTTTTACCAGCTTTTGATGAAAGGACATCAGACGCTCAAACGCTTCGCTTGGCGTGTCATAGGTTTGATCAAAAGTGGTTTTGCTTCCTTGCTTAACAACCAATCGCTCGCCTCGTAGACGCAGCAATACGGGAGTCACGTCTTTTCGCTTGTAGATGTAGTCCACACTTGCCATTGGCACTGGTAGCGATTGCAAGAACGCATCGGTTTCGGAAATGAATTGAAAGAACTCCTTGTCGAAACTGACGAGTCCCGACAAAGAGATTTGAACGAGTGTCAGTGCTTGACGAGCGGCGGTCGATGACATCTCACCCGTACTTGCAAGATTCACCAACTGCTCGATCGCGGAGTACGCTCGAAGGTCGATTTCATCTTGCATCTTGATCACTGCGTCTCTGGGAATGTCCATAGGGCACCTATTTGTCTAACTGGCGGTATGCGTTCTTAACGACACTGCTAATCTGCTTTGATTCACGGAAGAACGCAGCGACACCCAGACGCTTCGATAACGCGTCCACACGACTCACTAATTGCAATAGCTCATCTGAATCGCGGTGCAGTGACATGCGAAACAGAATGTCGCGATAGTGAATCGCCAACTCATCATCGCTCTTGAGCGTAATAGGGGAGTGATCAGCAGGGATTGGCATACTGCAACCCATATCTAAACGAACAGGTTCGTTATTGCCCTCAAGAAAGAACGCAATACTGTCCGTATTGAAGGTGATGATGTCTTCGTTCTGAGCCATCTTGCTCATGTCGGAATGAGAGTAAGAGCGAAGAAAGATTTCCATCGCCAAGTTGTTAACCTCAGACTCAAAGATCAGCTCATGGTGGCGGTAGAATGCCTGCTGAATTTCATGCTTCAGTGATTCGACGTAGAAAGGGCGCTCATCGTAAGCGGTTAGAATCAGTTTGGCAGTGCTGGATGTCATGTGAACTCCTTGTGCGCGTGTTTGCATTGTTGTTTCAATACAAAGTAACGCGCACAAGTAGGGCAGTAGAGCGATGCCACTGGAAGCAACCATCAAGCCGACAGCGCCTTGCTCATCTGAAGCTCTCGAACCCAATCAGTGACGAAGTGAACGCGGTCATACAGCTCGGTCATCTGTCTGTCCAAGACGTAGACTCGTTGATGATTGGACTGAGCCGCATACTCCATGATTAAGGCGTGTATACGATCAATCATCATGCGATCGCACAAGGCTTTGGATCCATCGTGTTCGATAGGAATACCTGGCGGGACGATGAAGACGATGTCGAACTGGCTCATTTGATTGAGACAGTCTCTCACATACTGGCGAGTCGCTTTCACCTCCGCAGAGCTTAAGGACTTGTAAGTCGCAGTGCTTAACTCTGCCAATGTATAGGCGATGTAGTCCAGTGGCGTTCGGTCTGTAATGAAAGTCGGCTCTTGGTGACTTCGAGCCATGAACGACTTCAATATGTGATTCTGGATCTTAAGGCGGTGGCCAAAAGACAAGTCATCAGTCGGCTTTGCGTCGTAAGCCTCATAGGAGGGTGTTGCGCTGCCCGTTAGCATGGTGATATCAAGCATGCGACTGACTTCAGTGGTGAGAGTGGTTTTACCCACTCGATGTGCACCTGCAATGCCTACTCTCATGCTATCTTCTCCGCTTGCGCTTGAACAAGCATGCGTTTGATACAGCCTGCAATGTCTGGCTCTGAGTAGCTTGGACCCTTGAGCGTTTTGCCCGTTTCAACGGAGAACACCACAAACTTGTCCTCTAGGCCCGGGTAATCACACGGGCGATAGTCGGCAATGATGATCTCTTCTTTGCCATGATAGCCATTACCAGCTGCGTATCGTCCGACTGCTAGGATCGCATCGTCTTCGGTGTTACATAGCTTGCTCATATTAGAGCGATGCACTTCGGCTAACAGGGTGTTGGCGTCCAATCCGCAATCGTTCGCAGCGCCATACACAACATAGAGAGCATCTGCGATAGCATCGCCGACCTTAACCAAATCGCCTTCAATAAAGCCCTCGTTGAGCTCTTCTATGGCTTCTTCGTGAATCAACTTCATTCGAAGCTCTTGTCTCTGTGGGGAAGGGATGCAAGGAGAAGGCGCAACGCCTTGCCCAAGAATCGCGTTGAACTCAGAGACCATGTGGAAGTTAGTTTTGTTACTCACAAGTTTGTCCTTACTGATTTGATTTTTCATAACGTTTTATAACGAACGCTGCGTGGTTGCTCTCGTCTTTCCTCTGGACAAGCAGCTCTTCTTTGGCAGTGAACGTACGAATTAGGTGGGTAGGAAAGCGAGTCAGAACGCCCTCTTTGACTGTGTCTTCAATCTCGGTGACGATCAGCTCATCGATTAGATCTTCTTCAAGGGACAGCGCGTAGATCTCAGCACCGCCAATCACATCGAAGTCGGTACCAAACATCTTGGTTACAGCTTGAAAGCTCGACACAACGATGCAGCCTTCAATGGGCGCGAGTGTTCGAGAGAGCACGACATTGGTTCGATTGGGAAGAGGGTGTCCGATGCTGTCATAGGTCTTTCGGCCCATAACCACGACTCGTTTGGAGGTGATGACTTTGAAGTGCTTAAGGTCAGCAGAAAGACGGAATGGCAGATCGCCATTCACGCCTATCACTTCGTCCATCGTCATTGCTACGATGAGACGAATCATACTGCGACCTTGCCCTTAAGCGCGGCATGCGATGTGTAGCCGACGATCTCGACATCATCAAAGGTGAAGTCATCAATCTCTTTAATTTCAGGGTTAAGCTGAACGGTGGCTAACGCTTTTGGCTTACGCTTGATTTGCGTCTTGATCTGCGGAAGGTGGTTGTCATAGATGTGAACATTACCGCCCATATGAATCAGCTCAACAGCTTCGTGATTGGTCACTTGCGCGAGCATGTGAGCAAGAATGGAGTAGAACTCAAGGTTAAACGGAAGTCCCAAGAACACATCAACCGAACGTTGAAACATCAACAGACGAAGTTTGCGTTTACCGCCTTCGACTTCCGCAGGTTCAGAGTCCACCTGGTACATCATGTGACATGGCGGTAATTGCATCTCATCGATATCACCTACGTTCCATGCGCTGACAATGATTCGGCGGTCTTGCGGAGCATTGCGCAGCTTATTAACCATCTGTGCAAGCTGATCGATAACCACTTTCTTAACGCCCATGCCCATCGGCTTGAAGGTAGTCCATTTACGCCACTGAGCACCATAAACAGGACCCAATTCACCGTCTTCTTTCGCCCACTCATTCCAGATTCGAACGCCATTGTCTTGCAGGTACTTAACGTTGGTATCACCTGCAATCATCCAAAGCAGCTCATGAATAACCGATGTGTGGTGTAGCTTCTTGGTGGTAACGGCGGCAATCTTTTGATCAGACAGATCGAATCGCATCATGGTGCCAAAGATCTGAGTTGTCGCAACGCCCGTTCGGTTTGTCTCATGATAGCCTTCGTCCAATACCTGTTGAGCCAGCTCTAGATAGGTCTTCATTTTTCACTCCGTTGTTTCAATGACTTTAAGTATTTACTTATTTTAAGCACGTGCTTATAGGTAAGGCAATAAGTAAAGGCTTAATACCTTGATCGTTACCTCAAACGAAATGAAAACCCAATGTAATGAGATGGCTTGCGCGTGTGAGCGATTCTAAGCAGTCCTAAACGAGTAGAGATACATAATCACTGATATTGTTGTGGCTGAGCGTCTGTGTGCGTGATAATTGACGACAGTGTGAGGGGAAGCGATGTTGTGAGAGTGAGATGATGAAGCAAAAAAGGGCTCACTTGAGCCCTTTATCGAGATTACAGTGCGTCGTAGTTAAGAACAACCACCTGAACATCGTCATCGTCTTGGTCGCCATCGTCCACAACTTTGTAGCCGCTGTCGCTGTAGCCAGACGTTTGAAGATAGCCTTGATCGTGAAGCTCGCTCACCGCGATTGCTTGCATGGTTCGAGAGCGATCGCCATAGTTACAGCAAGAGACAACGGGCAAGTCGCCATCGTAGTTCTGTAGCTCTGCGATAAGCTCTTTCACGGTCAATGTAGTCAATTCCATATTAAGATTCCTTCTCTTCAGTTTCTTCGTAATAGGCAATCAAGAGAAGGCTTCCACCTCTCTTATCGATAAGCCATTTGTTAAGCTTCATTTGCTTCATGAATTCGTGAAACTCTGGGAACGCTCTACGAATAACGCGCCTAAGTTCCTGTTCTTCAATTGATATTCGAGCCTGTTCACGAGGCGACACGGCGCTATTTCTGAGCTTCTTTTCGTAGAGGCGATTGACGTAGTCGTACATCTTTCCCGTGAAGCGTATGCAGTACTCACTTTGCGTGGGATAAAGCTCGTTTCTCATACCAAGCCCCTAAGCTGCTGCCAAAATTGCGATAGCTTGCGCGAACTGATCGGTCAGTACCGCAGCATGAACAGCGGCAACAGAGTCAGCAAGGTGTTCATTCTTGGCGGTAAAGACAGTTTCGCCTTTGCGTTTCACTGTGAGCCAATCAGCATCAGGGTACGCACTTGTCGCCCAGTTAATCATGTCTTGCTTCGAAGCGGTCTTGCTGCCCACTGCGGCCAACTTCACTTCAGTAGGTGTTACTTGAATGAGAGGTTTGCGAAGTGAAGCGAGAATGCCGATGCAGATGCCATAGCTTGCCATCGAACGAGCGGATTGAGAGCCAACAGGGACTTCAACGATCACCATGTGAACGTCTTTTTCCAGCTCCTTCATTTTTCGCTGCAGCGCACGGGCTCGGCGAAGGTCGTCACTGTTCTTACGAACATGCTTTTTGTTCTTGGTATCGGCCGATGATTCTTGCAACACCATCTGCTCAATGGTGTAGGGAAAATCATCGTCATCGATATCGATGTAGCCTGTCGTCATGCCGAAGTTATTCAGCGATGGGTCGATGGATAGTATTTTTAACTTTCTCATGTGCTCTCCTAAAACATGCCCCAAGCTGAGCCATATTGTTCTTGCTTCTTAACTAATTCTTCCTTGCGCTCCTTCTCCTCGTAGACCGATGAATAGTCTTTGAGGTAGCTGTCGATATCAGCACCAAGCATGTTATCGATCAGATCAGAAAATGCGGGAAACGCTTCGTAAATCTTGCTTTGGTCAAGCTCCATATAGCGATAGGTCTTCGCCTTGAGCGGTTTGAATTTGAAGATAAGACGATTCGATTTACCAACATAGGTATTAGCAAATCGAAAGATCTCTCCGTCGAGCAGCCCTTCTGTGCGATAGCGGTTATGACGATCGCAAACAGGCGCTTTCATCATCTTCTTGAGTTCAAATGAATGGTCATTAAAGATGTCGAAGGCATTGAGACGCTTGGATAGCGTCTCAAGGGCTTCTTTTGAATAAGAGACAGAAGCCATTACACAAGCTCCGCATCACGTTCAAGATTGAGGACACCGGTCATTGAAGACAGTCCGTCTTTCTTAACCACAGTGGCATGCTGTCGGACCCAATCGCTGAGTTGGTTGTGCGAGATGATAAGCACGGTGCCTTTCTCTTTCGCTTTCTCTTCAAGCACGGTCATCAGACGCTCAAGACCCGAGATATCAACCGCATCATCAATCTCATCGCCTATCCATAATTCAATAGGCTTGGAGGCTCGACTCGATACGAGATCTTGCAGTGCGAGCGTGGTAGCGAGACGAACCTTGCGTTTCTCACCGCCAGACAGAGACTTGTATGACGCGCCACCTGTTTCACTGCTGATATCAATGGCAAACTTCTCACGCAGTTCGCCTTTGGCTGTTCGTGACAGCGTTGACCACACTGCTTGAATGTTGCCATCAGACAGAATGCCCAAGTAGCGAGCGGTGCGATCATTAAGAAACGGAGTGACAGTATCGAGAATGTGCGCTCGTATGCCCGATGGACTGAATACATCCACCACACAGCCGGCCACTTGCAACTCGGCTTTTGAATCAACCAGGTCGGATTCTTGCTGCTCTTGCTTTTCGTTGAACTCAGTGGCTTTCTCTTGTTCCTTCTTAATCAGCTCAACGTATGGGTTTGCTTCCGCAGACTGTTTATCCAAACTCTCTTTGGCGCGCTTCGCTTCGTTGCTTGCGACTATCAGATCACGCTCTAAGTCGGAAATAGCACTTAGCTCGCTCTGAATAGATTTCTGCTGCTTTACCAAGTCGCTAATGTCTGTCATTGACGATTCAAACTCGGACAGCTCATGTTGCGCTTTAGAGAGCTTTTCTTTTAAGGTCTTTAGTTCAACACCCGACTTCTTCGCATCGACCGCAGCTTGCTTAAGCTCCTTCATGATCGCTGCACGACGAGCCGAGATTGAGTCTTCGGTGATCTCATGACCGCAAGCGTCACAAGACTTGCCCACTTCTTCCATCACTGACTCGACTTTGGCTTTAAGATTCTCGGCATTCGTTTTGCCCGATTTAAAGCCTCGCTCAGCCAATGAGACTTCGACTTTGGCGTCACTGATCACATTGGCAAGCTCACGTTGCTTGGCGTTCTCGGAGTCCACACCTGCGATCGCTGTTTCAACCACCTTCAGCGCAGCTTCCAATTCGTCTTTGCGAGATGAGGCTAACTTCTCTTTGATGGACTTCGCTTTTGCTACGTAGTCTTTCACCACTTTCGCAGTTGCTTCGAGGCTTCGCTTCTTGCTGACTTCGTGGTTCGCTGACTGCTCGTTTAGCTCTTCCACTCGCTTCTCTGAGCTTTCGATGCCATCGCGTGTACGCGTCAGTTCAAATTGCTGATTATCAACAACCGATTTCTTTTCACCGTACTTGTCACGCGCTAACTTATGAGCCAGCTGCATCTTGTCGATACCCGCTGCCTCTTCAACAATCGATTTCAGATGCTTATCAGTCAGACTCGGCAAGTCTATTTGAGATTCTTGACCCGAATAGATGGCGGCACGAAACACATCTGACGAACAGCCGATGATCTTGTTAATCACCTCTTGAGTGGCTTTATCTGTGCCCAATGTTAAATCGACCACATCAGAGCGATCGGTCACATCGAGTAGCAGAACGCGGTTCTTGTTGTCTTTGTGCTTGCGGTGACGAATCACGTTGTATGTCTTGTCGCCATCAACAATCTGAATGAGTACTCGACAGCCTTTCTTTGCTGTGCGGTTAATGACGCTGTCACCAGAGTCACCGCGAGCTGTCTCATTGAATAGCGCCCATTGCAGCGCTTCTACAATGGTGGACTTACCTGCGCCATTACTGTTTTGACTCGTGTCATCCAAGTTCTCACCCTGAATGAGCACCAGTCCCTTGTTGTCTACATCGATGGTGACTTCACCTACTGCCATGAAGTTATCGATTTCGATACGGTTAAATTTCATGTGTGCCTCTGCTCCATTCGTCAGTTTGCAAGTAGTTGCTTATCCAGTTCATTTCGAACTCTTCGTGGTTATGGTCGTACTCACGATCAGCTCCGCTTTCTGCTGCTGCGATACTTGCTTCATTCGCGAGCGCCAAGTACTGCTCTTCGGTCAATGAGAGATAGCCGTCTTTGCAAGTTGCGATGCTATCTATAGTTGGTAGTGCCATTCGTCTAATCCTTTTGAGCCTTGATTTGAGCCTTGATTTGAGCCATGAACTGAATTAAGTCGTCACCCTCTAACTTCCCCACGCTGTAGTTGCTCGTTTCCATAGAAACGCTTCCAGAGTCCCAATATGCACTCACAGAGAGCATTGAGAGCTGTGGGCTAAAATACAGTCGGAACGGGTCGCCCAAGCCAACTCGATGGCAAGCATCTACTACTGAGCTAGTGAGTTGAGCGAAGACGGTGATAGGGCTAAACTCGCCAATAACTCGAACAGGCACGAGACGAGGGTGCTCTTTCTCTTCGTGAAGGATGTTCTCAACAACATTGCTGAGTGGCGTGATGTCTTGCGTAAATACCTGACTCATTGCGTAGTTCCTTGTCGTTATTGAGGGTCAAAGCAGCCTTCGCTTTCCATCTCGTCCAACATGCTCTTCTGATCTTCTTCGCTGTAGCCCTTCACTTTCATGGCGAAATTGCACCAGAAAATCTTTTCTTCTTTGCTGCTCTCACTCCAAGAGGGCGCTAGATTATCTTCGATGGCCTCACCCGCTTTGAGCTTGAACGTGCCGCAGTTCGAGCCGATATCTTCATCAGCAAACGTGATGGACAGAGTGACATCTGGGTGTTTCATAGAAAGACCGACAAAGATGGGAAAGCACGAACTCCATGCTGTATCAAACTCAAGAGAGGTTAAGGTGTTTTCAGCGAGCCACTTCTTGAACTGTTTCTTTCTTTGACGAGTCACATAGCAAGTCGGCTTGTAGGTGCCCAAGAAAAGCGGTTTATTCAATTTCTGACTGTAGTGCCAACGCTTTGATGACATAGGCGAGAAGCCTTCGAAGTAATAAGAGTAAGCGTTCCACTTTGTACCCCAGTTATCTAAAGCCCAACCGTACCAACTGCCATCTTTCAAGCAGTGCTTTGGCATACGAGTGATGCGGTTGAAATCGATAGATCCGTCATTCGCGACTAATGTCTTAAGCACCTCATGTGTCTTTTGTGGGCAATCTATATCGACGGTTAGAATGTTCGTAATGTGATTTGGCATTTGCATGACTCCGTTGCTTTGTTTTTACACATATATTTTCTCAACTGAGCGCAGGCATAACGACTGCGCCCACAGGGTGTTAATCGTCAAATCCAGTCTCAAACGCTTCCAGATCGCCCGCGTAATCAACGCTGTAACCCCAACGATGATCGGATGAGAAAAGCGTTTCGACCCAGAACGTTTGAACCATCGCTATCTTTTCGTCATCGTCGGCTTCTAACGTGACCAAAAAGCCAGTGGTGCACACGGCTTTGATGATCACTCGCTGAGCGACATGTCGCTCACTCATATGTCGCTTTACATACATAACGCGGTTATTGAGGCTGATACCTGACTGCGCGTCTTCTGGAAGTGCGCTGACCGCTTCATCCCATGCTGCTTGTGAAATCATGATTAACACTCCTCTTCTCTGATTGGGTGAGGGCCATATACCCAATCACTTGTCAGGACATCTCGATGCTGATACTCGCCACTCAATCTGCCGATGCGCTCTACATCCATGTAGTAAGAGGTCATGTAGTGACGCATTGTTGGCTTGTAGAGATTAAAGAAAGCCTCTAGCTTCAGTAGCGCTCGTTTCTTCCATTGCTTAGCCATGCTGATACTCCGTTATCTATGCTCGTAGGTTTCCGTTTCTGACTTCGTTGACGATCATCTCTCGCCAATAACGAAACCCGCTTTGATGTGACTTGTGCTCGGACATGGCGTGTGCAATCTCGTCTATCGAGTTGTTGCGATCGAGCATTGATTGGCACAGCTCAAGATTGCTCTCTGTCATGCCACGACCGCTCTGCTGAAGATAAGCGGTGGCGGCATCAACCACCTTGAGACAAGTAACGCGATCGAACATGCCGATATGACAAAGGTCGCGCTCAATGCCCAACTGCTCAGACAGCCACTTGTAAGCGTCACCGCGCTTCATCAACTTGTGAACTCGCCAGATAGGGTCGAACGCTGAGTGGGCAGCGCTTTTGGCTTCTCGGAGCTTGGCGTCAGCAAGACGACCAAGTGGTGTGGTGGTTCGCTTGTGACAACCAACGTATGCGCGGGGATGTCCGTTCTCGCACATATAGAAATTAAGCTGAGCAAGATCTTTGCGACGCGGGTAAATCACAGTGCCCTTTACCAGCTTCGCCTCTTCCCCACAGTAAGGACAATCCACAACAATGCGACCGTGAGGTTCAACGCGACGATATCCTCTACCCATAACGACACTCCTTGTGTTTGTTGAATTTGTTGCTCACAGCAAATCTTCCAGCGTGTAGCAAATGTTCCAGGCACCGTGATCGCCTCCTAATGCGCGAGGCATGAAATAGTTCACTGCCTCTCTTGGCGTTTCGAATGTGCGAGCTTCTTTTTCAGACGCGCCTGCTTTGATTTTTCCGCAAGGCATTCGCGCTGCGAACGAACGCCCCATTGGGTGAGCGTGGTCAAGTAGAATCTTCATGCTTCAGGCTCCTTATCGTCCCACTCGTACAGTGCATCTGAATAGAACACGGCTTCTGGCGCTTCTGGCCACTCTTCGCGAATCGCTTCAAAGTCACCTGAGTTCCAACAGCGAAGAAACGCTAAGCCGTCTTCCGTGTTCAACGTAAAATCGATCGCAGCCAACAAAGACTGATTGGCGCGACTTAACTCTTCGTAATCCGATGGCTCAATCATGCGATGTCCACCTCTTCAAGAATCGATTGAGATTCTGCAGCCACTTTCTCGTCATAGCCTTGCTTCTTACACCAATCGACAACCGACACACGCATAGAGGCACCGGCTTCAATTGAAGGGGCATCGTCGCGAGTCGCTTCGCTCTTAGGGACATGAATGATTTGGGTATGAGCAGCACCACGCTCTTTGAGGTATTTGCGGATCTCTTCGACGTCTTCGTTTGTTGCGCCTTCTAACTTGGCACGAACGAAGTTACCCGTGACGTACTCGATCTCTTCGTCTTCGCTCCAATCAGCGTCATAATCGACAAAGCGAGGGGCATTCGATGGGTAGTGTTCAATCGTTTCACCGTCGTAGATGAGAAAGCCTGATTTGGTACCAACATCGCTGAACGTTTGGTGCGTGATTGAACCAACAGAGCAAACATTGCCTGAGAAGATGCGATGACAGTGGTAGTGACCACAAAAGACAGCATCAAAGCCTAACTTCTCGAGTTCTGCGGGAGACAGTCCGTTGTCAGGAATGCCGCGAATAACTCCGTTCATAGGTGCATGCAGAAAGAGCGTCCACCCTTTCTTGCTGTCTACGGTCACATCGCTAAGGATGCTGCGAAGCTGTTTCATGCCATCGACATAAGGCACGAACACGCGCTTAGCATGAGAATCGACAAACACACCAGACAACACGGTGCAGCCTGCACCTTCAAGCGCAACTGCCGCATTACCCAAGCGATTCGACTCTTTCCCTTCGAGATCGTGATTCCCCGCAAGGATGTAAACGTTCATCTCCAACTCATTCACAATGCGCTCGAACAGCTCAACAGTTGGATTCAGCACGGAGGGCGCTAAGTTGCCTCGAACGTGGAAGACATCACCGGCATGAATCAAGGTATCCCCGCCAAGCTCTTTCACTTTGTTCGCTGCTCGCCAAATCTCATCCATGATCGCTTGCAGACGGTTGTTGATGCCTGTCTCTGCAATGATGTGGCTGAATGTTGCCCAGTTATGCAGGTGCGTATCGCTGATCACACCAGATGGCTTTGTTGTCGTCATGCTCTGTCTCCTTCAAGTTGCAGCCAACAGATTTCGTTTTTCACGTAAGCAGAGATTCGAGAGAATCGCTCCTGCTCCGTGAGCGAGTACCATTCGCTGTATGGGTTGTTATGATCGAGGCTGTAGCAGCCGCTAAAATGCTGTCCTGCAATGCCGCCATCGTCTTGACCAATCAATGTCTGAATGTCGAAGATGGCTTTACTGGCGTCTTGCTCATTTGTAGCTTGAGCAGCTGACACCATTGCTTGATGCAATGTGGTATTAACGAGTCTCATGTTCTTTCCTTAATGAAATGACGATGAAAGACGGACTCGGAGCAGGTTTCGTAGTAGTCGCTGCTAAAGGATGGAAAGACTCGGTAGTAAGGAGATATCTCACCCACTATCTTTCTGAAGGCATAGCTGTCGCCGAATTGATACCCTTCCAGTGAGTGATCACCTCTAGGCTCTCTAACGCATTTGCAGATTCCGATGTTGCTGTCGATGTCCATAAGTAAACTCATTTATATGAATTAGATTGTATTGTATTAAATACTTACTTATAAATTAAGACACGCCTAAGGCGTGTCTAGGTCTTAATGAGAGGAGGATATTACTGCTTGAGAGTAGCGGCTTGATTCATCATGCCCAGTGCGCCGAAGCCTGTGATGACGTCAAGATTGGATTGCATTTGACCCGAACCATCGCCACCGTTGATGTAGTTCTGAGGCATTTGAACTTTGAAGTTCTGTAGGTTCTGATACATGACTTTGCTGATGTCGCGCTGTACTTCCGCAAGGTAGATCTCTTTGTTGGCGCCTAATGCAGCGTACTTGGCTTTTGTAACGGCGGCGTTCGCTTTACCCTTCTCAAGAATGGCTTGCGCTTCGTACTTAGCCGCTTGAGCGTTGGCTTTCTGAATGCCTTCGTTGTCTTTCGCAATTTGAAGCTCACGAGCCTTATCGATCTTCGCCAGCTCTGCTACCTTGTTACGCTCGATCACCTCTTGCTCAGCCTGTGCGGTTGCTAGAGCAATGCGTTTCTGAGCATTGATTTCAGCCGCATCCTTGTCACGCAACATCTTTTGTTTGGCTTGAATGCGCTCACGATCACCACGTAGCTGCTCTGTGATGGCTTTCTCACGCTCAGTCTCTTGCTCTTCAATGATGGTTGCACGAGACTGAATGCGCTCTTTCTTTTTGGTCATGTAGCTTGCCAGTTCTGGCTCTGGGGTTGGGTCACTGGTGAAGTTAACCTGCATAACTTCGATACCAAGTTCTGCCAACGGTGAAGGTACGCGTTTTGGTTGACCGTCTTTGTCCAACTGAACAACGGACTTATAGACAACCGATTTACCTTTGGACACTTGCTTATTGCTGACGTCCACACCTGCATCACCTACCTGACTTGTTACTTCGACAGGTTGACGCTTCGTTACCAATAGACCGTTCTTGGCTTGGTCTGTCAGACGATTAAGAAACTCATTCTGACCCCCTTGCATGAAGTCTTCGCCTCTGAACTGCGCTGCGGTGTAAGACATTAGGTTGGTCAGATTAGGTTTGTAGGTATTACGCAGTAGGTTGTAGTTACCTTTGGCAACACGGTTTAGCTCTAGGAATTGATCCTCGTCTCGCGACATTTTCAGCCTAAAGCAGATGTTCATATCGACCTTGTATGTGTCGCTGAACTTGACCGAGTACGAGCTTTCATCAAGCGAGGCGGCATTACCTTCGTTTGAGTCAAAGCAGACGGTGGTGATTTCGTTGTACTCGTTCTTAGTGGATAGGAAAGGGACGCGCATGTGAAGTCCGGGTTCCATCACTGCACTGGTTGACCCATCGGGGTTACGCACCGCTGCCATTTCACCCTCTTCTAACGAGTATGTCGCCAAGAACGCAGCGAACATCATCAGACCGACTACACCAATAAACATGATGCCAAATATTTTCTTAAGATCGTTATTCACGAAGTTTCTCCTTGTCAAAGCAAGGTAAGAGCTTCTGCCCTTACCGTATTAAGTGTTAACTTATTATGTATAAGCTTATAGAGAACTTCGAGGGAGGACAAGAAATATTAAGCGTTCACTTAAATTCTTTTCAGGTAGATAGTTGTGAGGCCATTAGCCTTTAAAAAGAAGTTGTTACCGTATGCGCGTATCATCACCTTCTTCATATCTTCCGCTGGATTGTCGAGCGTCTGACCGATGTGATTGCGAGACGCATGCTCCTTCAAGCACACCTCTTTGTCCTGATCCCAATAGATTGTGGTGACCTGTGCGCTGAACATGCGGTCAAACTTCTTGTCGTAAAGTGCGACCCTTTGACCTGGCTCTAACCGTGAGTGCCACGCTTTGCCCAATCGAATGGTGTTGAATGAGTGTTTATCGAGATTGGCGGGATTGGAGAAGACAAAGACAGGAACAAACTCTTTGCATGTGTTTACTGTCGATGCTTTTGGGCAGTGCTCAAAGCGCTCGCAAGCACGACACAAAGCGTCCTCATGATCTTTTGAATTCAGTATGTAGCTATTGTCAGGTAAGCGTCTCAGTGCGTTGAGACGAACAGTTTGGAAATGTTTCATATCGATTCCTATTGCGTCACGTATAGAAAACATAACGCAACAGGGGATCGGTGTCGGTAGGTAGTTTAGATGCTAATGCCGCGATGCGTACCGTCTGGTAGCTCGATATCAAGGCTTAGCTTGCCGCCTAGTGCTTCGATGTAACGTTTTAGGGATAGCAGCTTAACGTCCTTGCCATTCTTCTCAAGATTGGCAACGGTGGGCTGCTTCACTCCCATCGTATTCGCGACATCAGTTTGCGACAGTTTAGCCATGTGACGGAAGTCTTGCAGGTTCAACTCGAAAAGCATCGCTTCAGCTTTCTCGTTGGCTTGCATCAACTCGTCTTCGGTCATTAGCGCATCTAAATCACTCAGTGGACGACTTTTCATTGTGTAACTCCTTGAGATGTTCCTCGAACTCTCGTTCCGCAATAGGAATCATCTTCTTGTAGAATCGTTTGTCACCCGTCTTGTCTCCTGCGCATAACACAACACATTGGCGTCGTGGATCAAATGCGAAGAAGGCACGAATGGGTTTACCATTGCTACTGACTCTAAGTTCTTTAAGGTTACTAAGGTCTGTATCCTTAAGTGAGTCAGCATGTGGACGAGCAAGAGTTGGACCCTTCTCTTCCAAAAGACGTATTGAGGCTCTAACATTTACTTTGTCTTGTGAGCTTAAGGTTTTGAACCACTCAATAAATAGCGGTCGAAGTTTTATATTCCAATTTTTCATGATCAACTTTCTTCTTATTTTGTCTTAATATAGATCGCAATCTATATAGATTGCAACCTATATTTGGAAAAAAGTTGAAAAAAATGGCTGCGTTATGCAGCCACCTTCTGTCTAAGGCTAATCAGCCTATCTTGAAACTCTTCATGTCGACCGAGAATCGTGTAGATTGCGCGGTTCATATCGTGGTTAAACAGGATCTCTTTTTTAAGCCCTTGAAAGCCTGCGTAACCCGACACCTCCGAACCCGTCATTGTTGAGTCAAGGTGATAGCGAGCATAGCGTTGCACCTCACCCTCCTCGTCCTCACTTACCGACACGAACACTCTTGCGACATTGCGGCTTGAGTCCTTGAATGTTCTCGCGATCGAGAAAAAGATGTCCTTGCATGTAGACGACACTTCAATCCAAAGCTCCATGTTGCCACTCAGAACGACCGTGTTCTTAAAGCCAGGTTTCCACTGTATCGATCGCAGTGCGGTTTGTGTTGCTCGACAATAACTCAGCTTGTCAGCCATTTGTTCTCTCCCTAAACAAAAGGGCTGCACACGCAGCCCAAGTTAAACCATTAGCAAGCCACAGCAGACTCTTGAAGTTCACGAGCTACATCAAGCGCCCAATCTTTGTCACTGGTAAAGCGAGCGATACTGCGACGAGCGGCAATGCGCTCTAAAGGTTCAAGCTCTTCTTTGTTGGACAGTTTAGATGTAAGGCTTTCGATACGCTCTGCAAGCTCGGTTGCAAGACGAATGAAGTAATCCACGTTACCGATGAACGCTTGAGTGGTTGCGTGATCTTGAACCTTGTCGATAACAGGCTCAACGGTCTTCGCTTCTTGAAGTGCCTTGCGACCGGCTCTAGTGATGGTGTAGAGCTTCTTATCGGGCTTACCGTCTTGCTTTTGATAGCGACAATTGACGTAGCCTAAGTCAGCCATCTTTCGTAGTGAGCGATAGATTTGTTGATGAGAAGCGCGCCAACCCTTTGAAGGAATGAGTTTAGTAAGATCGTACCCCGTGATCTCTTTGCCTTCGGTTTCAGAGAGCAAAATTGTTTCCAAGTCATTCATGATAATTTCCCTATATAGCAGTAACTTATTGTTAAGTGATACTTTTATTATCGACATGCGATGCGGTGAAGAAACACAATCCAGTGTTAAGCCGACATCTCGTCCTGTAGTACTTTTACTCTGGCCGCTACCGAGCTGTACGACAGGTCTAGTCCTTTGTTCACGATGGCGTCGTGAATGGCTTTCGATTTGGTGTTGCCTTCACTGAGATGGGTAAGAATCACTTCATCACGCAGTTCCTTTTCCGCGTCAGTCAGACGACCGCGAGACTTGCGAGAAGAGAGATTTGGATTGTCGGTAAGGTATTGAATGAAGTCACTGACATCGACACCATCATTAATCATGCGGATCTTAAGCGCTTCAAATTGACGGTCACGAGATAGACCGATGGACTTCTCAGTCGCATCTCCTATCGACTTAAGCTGAGAAGGGGTAAGGAGTTTAAGAGCATGGATCATGCGCTCTTCAGAGAGTTGAGAGAAGGCAATCAGTAGTTCATTCCACTGAACGCTTTCTTCTTTCCCGTCTTGAATAAGACCCATAGTTTTTTCTAGCTTTGCTTGGTGCATAAATAACTTCCTATTATTTGATTCCGAGCGGCAAAATAATGGCTAAACGATAGCCTGATAAAAATCGGTAAGCACAAGGCTCACGCTTAATTTGGGGGAAGTCTTTAGCTTCCAGTGTTTTTAGTTTGGAAAGAGGGACGGATATATCAGCCTTACCAGAGCCCTTTTTAATTGGCGCTAATTTATTTCCGTCAGCAGAAGGCTTGAAGATAAGTAGCATCCGTTCCTCATCAAATTTAATTAGCTCTATTCTATCTGATGCGTATCCCTGTTCTCGAATAAGGTTCTTATCGAGCATCAGCCTCATTCGAGGGCTGTTCTTCAACACAATCTCGCCTTTCTCGTTGTTCGAGTAGTTAGCGGGTGAGATTGTTACCTTGATTCGCTCACTTTTTTCCTTTAATCGTCTGATGACGACACGCTTCTTGTCCATAACACGTTCCCTGCTATTCGCTGCACTTCTAACGTTAGAATAGTTCGAATGTTGAGGGTTTGACATCATCACCAATGTTCATAAGCAATAACTTATAGCTCAATGGGTTACAAAAATCCACAAAAAAATTTAAGTGATCACTGAGTATTGGGATCGATGATCGATTATACCGATATGTGTGAGGGATTGAGTGTTGTAGACCTTGCTTATAATACGGTTTTAGGGTGTGTAAATAATCTTTTCAACCTATCGAATTATTGTTTTTCGTAATTCTATAGAATTCCAACTGACGCGGATTCGTGTATAGATTTGAACATATTTTGAGCAATGAATAAGGGGTAATTTACGTGCTACAAAATAGTCTACTTGTTGCTTATTGTAGGGGTTCGCCTACAAGAAATAATATATTCCTGAAGGCGAGTGTATTAGAAATTAGACAGAAGAGAATTGTAGGAGTGATGGAATTGACTTATATTTGGCTTAATGTTAATTCATCGATTCGAAATTCATCATAGGCTGTTTCCCAGTCATTCGGATCGCCATTATCATTTATACCGATATTTACGCCTTTCTCGTCAAATGATATAGAGGTCACCATAAACACACCGTTCTTGAAATCCACGTACTGACATTCCTCTGTTGTCTTAACCATGATTCCAAGCGTCAATGGCTCGCCTGTGCATGTCTTCCAACACTCAAGCTGGCATTGATGGATATTCTCACTCATTGAGAAACCTCGCCAACAACTGACCAACCGGTATCCCAAGACGACTCGACGCGATAGCGCCAAAACTCTTGAAGACTGCACTGGCAACCATCTTCAAATTCAATGTCAGACTTGGTGCCCGACTTCATCCACTCATTAGAGGCGAAGTGACGATGTCGGATCTTATCCCCATTGAGCATCGCCGCCATCGCTTCCGCTTTGCTTAGCGTTCGTTCCATGATGTCTCCTTACAGTCTCAGCCAAGTTTGATAGTCGGCTTCTGAATAGGTTTCGTTTGGATCGGGCTTTGCTGACTTGTCCCACTCAACAAACACATCTTCTAGTTTGTCCTTGTGGTCCTCACACGCCAGCTGGATCTTGATTTGACCGCCCGTGTGATTGCGCCATACTGCTTCTACCCTGTCTGGCTTACAGAACGTGCAATACTTCATGCCGTTCTTACGCTCTCGGCTTTTAATTCGTCTCATCAGCCAATCCTATCTGCTTTATGCAGGCTTTTTGGCATTAGACAGCCACTTTTTGGCTCGTGAAGATGCGCTTGATAGCCTAACTGAGTGTAATAACGCCCTGCGGTATAAACGCGATAATAGTCATCTCGCCAAACCCATTGACCGTTCTCCAGTTGAACGGGCAACCAAGCGAAATGCTTCGTATAGTTGCCGTCCATCTGCTTGATCAGGCTTTGCTGATACGCCTTTGATTTGCCAATCAACATAAGCGCCTACTTCAATCGCTTTGACTTGATCATAGAGAACGCCACGACATCTCCGACGAAGTCTGGCAACTCTTTGTGACAGGTGTGCCACAGACCGAAGTAGCTGTCTTGAGAGGTGTAAACACGGTAATAGTGCTCGCCCCAAATCATTTCACCATCTGCAAGTCGAACAGGCAGAAAAGCAAAGTGTCGTGTCGCTTTGCCTGCCATGAAGCGGTTGCGTTCCAAAATCTGATAGCTCGAAAGCCCAAAACCAATACCTAATCGCATAACTCTCTCCTTGTTAAAAAAATCAATCGTTCTGTTTATTCGGGCTCTGCCCCTTCCCACACGGTCTTCGTCACTTCGATAGAGCGTGTGCGCTCCCAAGAATCATCAAGGGTGCATTCGCTAAAATTCTTGTAACGCAGGTCATCGGCATAACTTGTTCGCCAAAAACCAACGAGTTCATCAGGCACATCCTCGTGAGCCTCGATCTGTGCAATGTATATCGACTGAGGGACGCCCTTTCGTGATTTGATAAACACCTCTTCCACTTCGACCGCATGGTACTTAAGCGCATAGCGAAGCTTTTCAGCTGCCTCTCGTTCGGCTTTGGCTTCGTCATTTTCAGCCGCTCTCTCAACCGCTTCGATAAAGCGCTTAGCAAGGTGGGCCGACTTGTCGGCCAACCGATCGATCACTTTCATAATCTGGCTCTCGCTCATCTCTTTGGCGATAAGATCTTTCAGCCCCGCTTCAATCAGAACGCGACCGCAGTCCTTTGTGAGTCGAAACATTTTCATGGCTACACCGCCTCTAACTCTTCTTTCCAAAACATCCCCTGACCGCCTTCGCTATAGCCGTCATCAATGTTCACGCTGATCATCGGGTCGTCAGGGTATGACTCACCACAACCGCCTGAGTAATCAAGAAACAGGACTTCACCGGTTTGCTCACCAACACGAACCTTCTGTCCAATCTTAAACGGTGCGCCTGTTACATCGTCACGATAAACAATGTAAAGGCTCTCTCGCTCCTCTTGCTCTTTTGCGATCTTGGCACGTCGAGCGTGAGCATCTTCGTGGTGCTTGTTATACTGCTTAACACCCCAATTGATTGCCCACAGGCACCAAATGAGTCGCTGAGGCATTTGATTCGCGTCATAGCTCTCATACCAGTTCTCAAACGGCTTACTGTCGTTCACTTCAAAGTCGTAGTTTTCCAGAATGTTGAGAGCATCGCGCTCATCGTCTGGGTTTAAGACGCGGTTCTTGATGTCTTTCCAGATGGGACGAAAGTCGTTTTCATGAGCATCACCATCGTCAATGAGCTGCGCTTTCCATTCATTAAATCGCTCAGTAACCCAACTCTTATGAAGCGAAATATCCCACTCTTTGTCGCTGTTACTTGAGCGATCGAAGGCTTTAATTTTCTCACTCCAATAACCCGTATTGACCTTAAGCTCGTCACCAGTAGTTCGGAAAAACGAGAACATATCCTCGATACGAGAGAAGACAAAGCAGCCCATATCACCCGAATAAACAAGGTAGTTTGGGTAGGTCACCAAGTCGAACATATGGCAGCTTGAACCTGGCGCCATAAAACGAACATGGCGATATACCCCATTGTCTTGAATGATTTCCATCTTGTGATTCGCAGTGTCATCAAGGAATTGCGCCTTGATGTGCTCAAGTCTTTCGTTGTGGGGCATTGTCATGTCCTTATTCAATGTGCCAGATGTATGAAGGCGGTAATGAGCGAGCGATGTTACTGATCCGCTCATAGCTTAAGTTCGAATAGAACTTACGTGTGGTTGAGTAACCATCAAAATAAACCAGTGTCATAACTACCGCCTTGCATGTTTGCAATCTGTTTTTCAATAGTGTCAGTATGATTGATAGAAGAAGGGCAATAAACATTGCCCTTTGGCTTGTTAGGTTGTTAGCAAGCTTGCAATATTACATGTTAGCAATTAAGCAGCTCTAAGCAGTGCCTCAGTGACTCGCTGCGCCATCACAGGCGGTACGGCGTTTCCTATCAGCATTTTGGTTTGTGTCGCTAAGGCTGGCCATTCGTATGACTCATCAAAGCTCTGCGCGACCGCCATCTCTTTGAGTGAGATAGGACGTATCAGATCGCCCTTCACCACGCTGTGCTTGTTGATGGTGGTGATGGTCCCAATGGGCTTGTCTATCGAGCGTCCACTGGTTTCAGAGCCATAAGCAGCATCAAGAAACACTTCACCAAACTCTCGCTGTCCATTACGAACACGCATCTGCGTCTTCTCCACGCGGTTCTCGATGTGATCCCACTTGTAGCCCTCATCACTGAGATCGATAAAGGTTCGAGCGCTTTGAATGGGTGAGGTTTCCATATCGAGCGTGATGGGTGCGCGACTGCGAGCAAGCACAATAAAGATGCGCTCTCGGTTTTGAGGTATGCCTAAGTGTTTTGCATTGATGGTGTTTATCGACATCGAATAGCCGAGTGTCTTCAGCGCCAACGACCACGCATCAAACAGTGACCAATCAAGAAAGTCCTTCACGTTCTCCACGATGCCAAATGGGGTCTTATGCGCTTCAAGACAGCTCACAACTGCCCATGCGGTTGAGCGACTGACGTCGGCTTTCATAGACTGATTGGCTTTGCCTGCGGCTCGGCTGTGTCCTTGACAGCAAGGGGAAGCAAACATGATGTCGTGACGAGGCACTTCTGACCAATCGGCTTGATGAAGATCCTGACAAGCGTGTTGAACTGTTGGGTGATTGCGTGCGTGAATGTCGACAGCGACGGGATTGTGGTTGGCTGCCCAAATCATTTCGATGCCAGCTTTCGTTGCCCCTGCGGTTGTTCCTCCACCGCCTGCAAACAAATCGATTCCTTTCAACGTTGAGTATCCTATGTGTTAATTTGAACGCTGTAAGCGCTCACAAGAGCGCCTACAGTATTGAGTGTGTGATTTGTCGTTTACTCAGTTTCTAGCTCGTCAGCGCTCGCAGAGACGCTGGGAATAAGCTTCAAAAGCTCGTCATACAGATCGTTATCTTCAATCATCTTGATAAGCGGTTTGCGATTGTATTTTTTGCCTTTGAACTCAATGAACGCGCCTTTCTTAGTCATCGCGCCTTTTGCACAAAGGTAATCAACGAGTCCACCCACTTTATCGAGATAGCCGGTACCATCTTCTTTGAACAAGAATTCCCATTCGCACTTCTGGAAGGGACGAGAGACTTTGTTTTTGACGACTTTCGCCTTGATGAGCTGACCGTACTCTTCACCGCTCTCCTTCAGCACTTTGCGAGACAGAGCAATACGAACGGACGCATAGAACGCAGGTGCTTTACCGCCAGAGGTCTTCGTGTTGTCGCCGAACATGACTCCGGGATCTTGACGAATCTGATCGAGGAACAGCATCAAGCAGTTGGTCTTTTCCGCGTGGAGCGCAAGAGATGGGAAAACTGAACTGCAGCATTTGGCGAGTGCCAAGCTGTCATTCATCTTCAGTTCGTCGGCATCTTTATCGAGCTTCTGTTTTGGTACCATCGACGCGAGTGAGTCATAGACGACAATCAAAGGCGCTTCTGGTGCGATGATTTCGTTATCACGAATGTAGTGTGACCACTTAATCGCTTTGGTTACGGACTCTTCAAAGGAGTCTGGGAACTGCAAAGAGAAAAGCCCCTTTCTTGTGTCGAGTCCGTTCTGCTCAGCAAGCTCCTTCATAAAGCTACGCTCATGATCCATAAACAATGCCAGACCACCTTGTCGCTGTGCTGCTGACATGGCTTCTGTCGAGATCAGCGTTTTGCCGCTTGAGCTATCACCGTACATTTGAACGATACGACCACAGGGAAGCCCTCTGAATGGGTCACCCGATAGCGCTTCATTGAGAGGCGGATAACCGGTGTCTAGCCAGACATTGACTCCGCGTGTTTCTGGTTCACCGCCAAAGATGCTATCAATGGCCGCTGCCGCGTCTGCTGTTTTCATACTGTGTCCTTATCTTCGAGAATCAGAAGCGCTTCCGCCTCTTCTTGTAATGCTTTGCCCTTCAGCTCTGGACGTTCGGCTTTCAACTTCTTCTTGATCGCTTTGAGCTCCGCTTTGAAGGCTTTCTCTCGTAAGCTGTTGGCGTAGTCGAGATCGTGCTCTTCGCGTTTGAACGTCCACAATGCAGGTAAGTCGAATCGCTCTCCGTAATCCCAGATGAACCATGCGTACTCGCTGTTATCTGAGCCGCCATGCACAAACTGAGGTCGTGGCGTTAGCATGAAGAGATTGGTCACGGGGAACTCACGCCAGAAGTCAGCGCGTTCTTTGCTGCCAAGCATGCTCATTCGAAGCAACATGCACACTGTGCCGTTTTGCTTCAAATCTCGGTCGAGTGCATGACGGATGAACTCAAGGGCGTGACTGAATGGTGGGTTGGTGATGATGACGTCTGCGGTCAAATCGAGATCGCCAGGGTTGAGGTAATCACGATGATTGGATAGCTCTGCCCATTTCTTTTCATGTCCAGTTGGGAAACGGTCGAAGACACGACCGTCACCCATTGCAGGTTCAGAAAACATATCGTCTTCTTTCTCCTGAAGATGCGAGAGCAGCGCATCGATACACCAGATGGGCGTCGGATAGAAGTCTTTCTCAATGCGCTCTTTAGCCATGCGATGCGACCTCTTTGTTCGTTTTGGTCAGAAACTTCTCGCGAAACTCCCCTGACGGTATGAAAATACGGTCGTTAAGATGCTTAAGTCTGCTAAAGTGACCGCGATCTTTCACAAGACCATCTTTATCTGCGTAACAAGCCAACTGCTCTAATTTATCTGCCTGCTCGTAGGTGTTTACAATCAAACCCCCTGCTTTGACGATTTTTCTCGCCTGACCGCTGGTTTGCACGGAACTTAACATCGCAAAACCCTTTAGCCCATTGTGTTCGACAATGGTGTACATCAACTCTTTATTAGCCATTACTCACCCCCAAAGAATGTTTGGGTAAACGCTTCGCGCTTAGCCACGACAGAGTGAAACGCCAACTCTTCGCAGAACTCAAAGAAGGCATCGGGATCGGGTTTTGATTTGACGATCTGAAGACTGTCAGGCTTAGGGGCGAGGCTTAAGTCCATCAACTTGCGGTTGCGCACGTAGCGTTTCACTAAGTCTGGCGAACTACAGAAGGCATTCATCTTTTTGATGTAGCGGCTAAACTCAGAGCCGATGTTCTCTTTCGAAAACTCACCAAGCTCTTTGTGCTCAGCCATCATGTCTCGAACAGATGCCCATTTCGTGAGGATAGTTTGCGCGGCTTTCTCACCGATACCGTCAATGCCATCGACGTTGTCAGACTTATCGCCAATCAAGCATTTGCTATCGACGTAAGCTTCAGCGGTCGCGTAGCCTGTTTGCTCGGTAAACAGAGAGTGATTGCATGAGCGATCGAAGCGTGGGTCATACCAACTGATGTTCGGATGCTTCGCGACCATCTGTAGCCAATCTTTGTCACTGGTAACAAGAACGACTTCATAGCCTTTGTTGGCGTAATGCAGCGCGAGATAATAGCCTAAGTCATCAGCCTCTAGACCATCGTGAGACACTTGGGGAATGCCAAGCATCGTCAGCATTTTTTCAATGAAAGGCTGTTGAGAGTGATACTCTTCTTTGGCTTTCACTTTCTCTGGGGAGTCAGAGCGCTTGCCCTTATAGTCGGGAAGCAGATCAAAGCGAAACTGCGCTTTTCGGTCCCAAAGGTACATGAACTGTGCTGATTTGACGCGATTCTTTAAACCGCGAATGTTCATCAACACATTGTAAATGGCTTGTGTGGGCTGATCGCCTGTCTTGAGATCGGCGGCGTGCTGTCCTGCGTAACCCACTGAGTTTGCATCAATCAGATAGAGTACTGGCATGCGAAATTCCTTATAGAAAGAAAGAGCTAACCGAAGTTAGCTCTTTGAGTGAGGGTGCGAGAATTACAGGTCGTCTAGATCTGCAAGCAGGTCATCGATATCATCAATGTCATCGACATCGTCAGAACCAGAGGACGCTGCGACAGCATCGTCAGTGCCGGTCGCCTTCACTTCTTCTTCCATCACTTCGAATTCCGCATCATCGATATCGTCCATGACTTCCATCATGTCGTCTTCGACCTTTTCAGCGACTTTCTTAGCAGGCTTTTTCGTTTCGAGCGCTTTAGGCGCAGAGTCAGTAAGCAGACCAACCGTTGCGTTGACTGCTGTGATAGCAGCTTTCAAGCCGTTCTCATGCTCTTGCTGAACGAACTCTTGGAGGTCGGTCATCTGATCAAGCACACCTTCATCAACAGGTGCAGACTTCGCAGCAGGCATGACGCTGTACTTGGTGTTAAGACCAGTACCTTCACGCGTGATGACTAAGTCAACACCGTCTTTCAGATGAATGAGATCAGGGTACTCTTCCATAATGTCGATCACTTTTTCGAACGTGGTTGGGGTCATCTGCAAGATTTGCGGAACGCCCTTTTTGTCCGATGAGTTCAAGTGCAACACGTTAACCAATACTTCTGCACGGCGACACTTCGCCTCTTCAACCAGATCCAGCTCTTCATCAGTTTTTGCGTGACGAGCCGCTTCTTCGATGGCTTGACACACATCACATGGACGATCGAAAGTCTTATCTACACAGACGTAAACAGATTTCACCTTGTTACGACCGCTCGTTGCGTCCTTCTCTTCAGACTTGATGAAGTGTTGACCAAAATCAGCCCAGAACTGCCCTTCGTAGTCACCCGATTTAGCAGGCAGAATGCGGAACTTGTTCTTACCCATCGGAATACGAAGAACGTCGGCGCGCATGCCTGAGTTCTCTTGAATTTGCTTCTTTTTGGCTGCGAGTTTTTCGCGTAATTTTGCTGATGCGCTCATGGCGTTTCCTTGTGTTTATCAGTTGCTTAGGTTTTTTAGGTTGCTTAGTTTTTTCAGTTGCTTAGGTTTCTTAGGTTGCGATAATCGCTGATAAAATTAATTATCAAGTACAATATAAAGTACTTACTTAAAGATGCATTACACCCCGAAGCAGTCCCTATGGGTACTGTGCTACGCGCTGTTCTCCTCTTGCTTGTCCTCATTTACGTACAGCTTTGAGGTTAATTGCGTAACGGAAATGGGAAGCTTGATTTCGACCCAAGACGCTTCGCCTTTGAGGATGCCCTCTGGCTTGTCATCTGTTGGGTATAACCAACCTTCGGTGAAATAGAATTGATCGCCCTTGCGAACCACACGCTGATCTCGGCTGTTCGCTTGAAGCCCCTCTTTGACCGTGATCCATCGGTCATTCTCAGTCAGATCGGACAGCACTGCGCCTTGTGCGAGTGAAGCCAGAAGTCCAAGCGTGACGCTGATTTCGGTTTCAGGCAGTTTGCAAGCGTGAAGGACACCGAGTAAATCAAGCGCTGCCCCCATTGATTGCTGAGAAGGCTTCTTGGTACCCGACTTAATCAGATGATTGATCTCTTCGACCGCTCGCTTGTACATTTCGCTGTTGCAGTCAATCGGGACACCGCCATGACGACGAAGAAAGTGGTTATTGAATTGAGCAATGCGCTCATCCACAAGTTTCGTCACCGCAGCTTCGATGATGGATGGGTTCATTATTTTCCTCGCTCTTCCATGAGTCGTTTGGCACGTTGAGAAGGAGTTTCATCTCTCGATTTCAGAAACAGCTCGCCCTTCATCTCCTCGCGTCTTGAGACACCTTTTTGCACGAGCATATCTCGACGCTGCTTAAAGGCTTCCAGTCCTTCTTTGAGTAGCGTGGCACGTAGCTTGGTCTTGTTGACTTGCTGTGCGGCGAGAATGTAGTCCTCTGAACGAAGCACTTCCGCTTCGAGAGAGGCTTCACTGAATTTCACCGCTCTACCTAACTTCGCATTTCGAATGGCGGCATACTTTTTCGCATGCGTCACTTCAAGCATGGTCTTCGCATGATCAGCTTCGTATTGGGCTTTGGCATACAGTGAGGAATAGTAAGCGTAGAGAGAAGCCTGCTCAGTCATGTTGCCATCCAGATCCGCATCGTTGATCTGCAAGTCGCGTCTCAACTTAGCGGCACTGAACTCGCGCTCTTCATGCCTTGCATCGACAGCCATGTCATCGTCTTTCGCTTCCATACATTTAAACCTTATAGTGTTAAGTGCTTACTTAAGAGTGATCTTATAGTAAGCACTATTCACGAAAATTAAAAGAGGACATCGTAAAATAAATACACATTACCTACGCTTCGAACTTTGCCTTCACAAGAGGCAATAGCTCTTGAAGATGGTGCATGCTATAGCTTTCATCAAAGGGCAATCGACCCTCATGATCTGGCCAAATTAACTGAGCAACACGGAAGTTATCATGGTGCTCGTAGCGCTGATGGGCAAACACGGTGAAGTGATTGATGAGTCGAGGGTAACTGGTGTCTAGCTCGCGAACTTGCAGCGGAAGTGGCTTCTTGTCTTTGGTCTGAATGTAGTCATTGTGGATGCCAGGTAAAAACCCGCGACGCTTCCATTCATCCACGATTACATGAATGATTTGAGCCCCATAGGTCGTAGGGATGTCACCCACCATTAAGATCTCAGGCAGACCCATGTCCGTTAAGCCGATAGTGTAGAAGAAAGGCAGTGAGGCGCTATGCTGATCTGCCATGATGTACTGAATATGAAAGCCATACTCTTTGATGTTTCTTTCGATGCTATGTTTGATTTGCCAACTCATGCTGCTTCCCTATTTGAATGTGCCCAGTTTTTCATGACGCTTGATGGCAAAATCGACATTACGCTTTAGCGCTTCCAATATTTGCTCTTGCTTGTATTCCTTTCCGTCTTGATGAATGGACTCAACCCATTCGTTTGAGCCTCTGGTACCAATCAAAACTGTGGTGACTGCGTCCAACTCTTGCGTCTCTGTACCAACAGGACAAGCATCGTCACATCCGCAATCGCAGTCGTTATCACACGTTGCACTGTGGCGAACGGTAAAAGGTAGAAATAACTTCATGCTCTCTCCTAGTAATTGCGCTTGTAGGCTTTCGCCCCTTTCGCTTGTCTGAAATTGAACTTACGCTCGCGCTCGCACCCTTTACACATTGAGTGTGTGCCGCCTATTTGAGAGCGAGTGCGATGCCAGAACTCAGCGGTCAGTGGGTAATACTCTTCGCATCGCACACACAATCGCTCGATTGAGTCCTCACCCAAACGAATGCGATCCCCGTTCAAGCGCTTATTGAACAGCGACTCGGTCATCTTGAAGTCGCAGTCCAACACTTCTTGCGCCAACAAATGCAATGGCACTTCCAGCTTCTCAGCGATCACGCTCATCGACAGATCGGGCATCAATGCTTTGGCTAAATCGATATCGTTACTTTCCATCGTCAGTTCTCCCGTTAATCCACGACACCAGAGCCATAGAACTCACCCATTGTTAAGCCGCGTTTGACTTGTGTGTTCTGACACACCGCGTAACGACCGTACTTTGTTTCGCCAAAGTACTGCCACTTGTACTTCGGGTCATCCAACTCCAATTCATCTTCATTGTGATGCTTAAGATGACGGTGTTGTGGCAAAGGCTTATGAAACTCTCGACAAACAAAATCATTTGCACTCATGACGTTTTCCTTGTTTAGCGGCTTCGGACTTCTCGCGATTCATCTCTAACTGGCAGCAAATGCAGTGCGAGTTTGCGCCATCTTTTGTTGACCGCGAACGATGCCAAAATTCAGTGGTATAAGGCACATACTCTTTACATCGATAGCAGCGGCGCTCTATTGCTGTGCTGCTAAATCGAATGTTGTTGTTTTTGAGGCGTGCGTTGAATAGCCCCTCGTCCATTGGGAAATCGCAATCAAGTATCGAGTGAGCCATAAGATGCACTGAGATCTCGAACTTCTCTGCGATCACGGGCATTGATAGAGTGGGCATCAGTGCCAACATGAGCACTCTGTCTTCATTCGATACTTGAGCCATTGCTATTTCTCCAACGCTAGAAGTTCAGGGGTCATATCAAGCACACCGCTGACCAACTCTGAGGTCACCGCAAGCACCTTCTTGCCTTCTGCGGAGCTGCTTAACTCGTCAACAAGCAGCTTGGCTTCCATCTCTTCGACCAACTGATCGATGTCATCCATCTTTTTGTTGATGGCGCAAATATCGTCGTAGATCTTGCGCTCTTCGCTGACCAGTGCGGCTTGCTCTTTAAGCTTGGCCATCCATACATCATCGAGTGCAACGAAGCAGCTAAAACCTAATAAGTCTTCGTAACCCTCGCCTGCCCAACGAACCTTGAAATCCACGTTCACATCCGTACCCAACTCTTCCAGTACCTTTTTGAATTGTGGCGACTCTAGAGAGCACATCTGAAGACTGCGAGCGGCTGAACCAGAGGCAATGCTGTCAACAAAGTTGAGATTGGACGCAAAGTTGTGCTCATCGTGATGTGGGGAAAATGTGTTGCAGAGGTTTCGAAAGCGCGTGACGTCACCATCATGCTTGATGCCGAGAGTCACCTTATCGTTGAGGTACTTTTCCAAATCCTTGACGTCGAAGACATTCATTGCCTCGTCACTGATCGACTCGCGTTTGGCTTTTAGCTCATCAAGCTTGGCTTTAAGCTGAGACTTGATAACCTGCTTGCCAATCTTACTGGCGTACCCGATGTTCGTTTGAACTGCTTGGTCTTTGGTGACCGGCATTACACTCTGTTTTTCAGTCATGCTATCTCTCCGTTGATAGACTGCTTTATTCATACTGTTATGTTATGACGCGAAGACAGGGCGCTCACTTGCGCCCGTTGGGTGTTAAGGGCTATTGATACTTCCCGAGAATATCGATAGCTCGCTCAAAGAACGTGTTGGCTTGCGTGTTCGCACCGTCGTACTTCATGGCGATGGCCGCAATCAAAGCGCTGTCCAAACTTTCATAGGAGTGGCTGGTATCGACGCCCTTCAGGTAAACGTGAAACGCGGTGTTGTCAGTGCCTCTCTCGATGTACTCACGAATAACGTAATCGCCAATCACATGGTCTTTGACGATCTTGCCCCAGTTGAATTTCTTCTTGAGTTCGGCCATTACACTTCCTCCGTACTGCTGAGTTTTTCGATAATGCGACCAATGACCTCACCCACTGCACTGTCGTACATCCCGTAGCTTTCAAGCTTCTTTCCGTGCTCTTGCGCGACTTTCGTGGCTGCATCAATCGCTACGCCAAAGTGCGCATTGATGGTCTTTGGCTCTCGCAACGATTCAGTGAGTGCGTCAAAGAAAGCATCTTGAACCTCTGCTGCGCCCTTCATGCTTGAGTAGAGCTGAAGATTGTCCTTGTCTTCACGAACAAACTCTGCGGTTACTTTGACTTCACTTTGGATATTGTTGATTTTCATGATAGTGATTCCTTAACTTCGGCAAATATGTCATTGAGGATGTCTTGCACTTCGGGCTTCACAAACGTCATTTGTGGGTTAGGCGCGAAGTAGATGGAACAGTCGCGTTTCACGTCATAAATCACCTGACCAGAGAGCGCTTCCCACCCTCCCTTCACATCAGGACATAACGCTCGGATAGCTGCGCCACCTGCACAGATCACCACGCTTGGTTTGAGCAGTTCGATTTCTTGCTCAAGAAACTCTGACCATTCGTTGATCTCTTCAGTCGAGAGTTGCTTATCTTTCTTCTTGGCTTTGACGACACCCGTGTAATAGCCTTCTGACTTTTTCAGTCCAGCGTAGTCGAGTGCGAACTTGGTGTAGTTGAACGATTTCCCTTCAGCGAACTTGCCTGCCTTCTCTTCGGTAAAGGCCGCGCTGTCGGAAATCATCATGAACTTGGGGCGTGCGCCAAAGTTTGGAATGACCGGTATGACGCCTGTTGAGAACCCTTCTTCGTCATACTGTTTGGCTTTGATGGCTTCACACAGCTCGGCTATCTCGGGTTTCACAGTCTTCAGATCGATGTAGCGGCTCGCTTTGACGTTATTGAGCATCAGATTAGGTAGCAGCTCTTTTTGGTCTTTGAGGCGATCTGGGTGACGAGGGTCGATAGCGTCAGGATCGATGGAGCAAAACGCACCGACGCGATCAAGGTTCTCTTGGGCTCGCTTGTTACAGTGACGCTTTTCAATGCTGTCCAGAAAATGCTTCTTATCTCGGAACACCCCTCCGACGTCTTCTCTGACGCGCAGTATCATCTTGGTGCCCTTGTCAGAGACTTGTTTCACTCGATTAAGAGGACTGTACAGAATGTGTTGCTCGCGCTTCTCGTCGTATCCAATTTCAAACGTGTCTGTTGAGTTGTTGATACAAGGTGGCACGACATACACCCCATGCTCAGCGGCATCTTTTACGATGGGTGTGAGCGCATCTTCTTTGACGATCGATAAGGACGCAGCAAAGAACTCAGCAGGGTAATAGTGCTTGAGGTACATACAGATGTAGGAGATGAGCGTGTAACTCACCGAGTGCGATTTGTTAAAGCCGTAGCCTGCGAATTGAGCGATCTGGTCGAACAGATGCGAAGCATGCGACTCTTCCATATCAGAGCACTTCACTGCGCCTGCCACGAACTTCTCACGCTGCTTCTCCATTTCTGCAGGGAGTTTCTTACCCATCACTTTACGAAGCACATCGGACTCGCCCATCGTGTAGTCACACAGATCACGGGCAATCTGCATAACCTGTTCCTGATAGACAATAACGCCTCGCGTCTCTAACAGAGCAGGTTCCATCTTGGCATGTTCGTAATGCGGCTTAACGATGCCTTGTTTGATTTGGACATACGTCTCGGTCATGCCCGATTGGAGTGGGCCTGGACGATAGAGTGCAGTCGCCGCGTAGACATCTTCAAAGGTGAGTTTTCGACCCCCTTCGCCAAACTGCTTAAGTAAGGTTCGCATTCCGCCAGAGGTAAACTGAAACACACCAACGGTCTTACCCTGAGCAAACGCATCGAGTACCGCTTCATCATCAAGAGGGATACTGAGCAAATCGAGGTCGATACCATGACGCTCTTTGATCTTGTCTTTGCTGATCTGGATAACATCGAGCGTGGACAGACCCAGTATATCGAGCTTGATTAAGCCCCAGTCCTCCACCGTTCGTTTGTCCCAGTTCACCGACTGTTCGCCTTTTCGATTCTCCACCACAGCGCGTTCGATTAATGGCTCTCCTGCCACAACAACCCCCGCAGCGTGTCGTCCGAGACTTCGCATTGCGCCATCTAACTGCTCAGAGATGGGAAAGAGATCGGGGTGATTCACTGCGTAACGAGCGACTTCGGGCAATTCTTTGGCTTGTTCAAGCGTCATGCCTTGCTCGATGCCTCGTGTACATTTGAGTTCATCTTGGCTGATGCTGAACATGCGCCCCACATCTCGGATCGCTGACGCTGCACCTAGCGAGGTGTAGTTGTTGATGCCTGCTACGTTTTCTCGTCCGTATGTCGCTGCAATCCAATCCACGACCTCTTGTCGTCGTGAGGACATGAAGTCAGTATCGATATCGGGATAGTCGAGACGATCGGGGTTTAGGAAACGCTCGAAGATAAGACCAAAGCGAATCGGGTCCACATCTGTAATGCCAATCAGATATGCGACAAGGGAACCGGCTGCAGAGCCACGAGCAGGACCCACTAGGATGTCGTTTTCCTTACTGAACATGATCACATCACGCACCAACAAGAAATAACGGTCAAAACCCATGTCACGTAGGATTTTCAGCTCGTATTGCAATCGCGTTTTGTACTGAGGCAGATCGGCTGAATCGGGTTTGTAGCCAAAGACTTTGCGGCCGAGTCTGTCTTTCCAACCTTGCTTACAAAGCTTGGTCAGCTCCGCGAACTCATCGTCTGCCATTTGAGGTAAACACATCGCTTGCTTTGTCCATTCGTAGCGACAGGCGTCGAATAAGTCAGCGCTGCGATCGGTGATGGCCGCTGCGCCTGACACTGAGAGACGTTCAATCATCGCCTCACATTCAAACCCCAACTCTTCTTTGCTTTTCACCACGAAATCGCGATTGAATGGGATGCTGCGAAGACGGTGCTTAGCGTTCGAGTGTCCAATGATGTAGCTCATTACATCACGCGCCTCGTCTGCGTTCTCCTCATACAAAGCAGGACGAGAGAACACCGTTTTAGAATCGCTCTCTAATGCACTCTGAGCAGCGATAGCGTTGATCTTGTCAAAGTATGCGCTGTTGACTGGAATCATCTCTATAAATCGATTTGACGCGCTCACATGCTTAACCAACGCTTCATGTATGCGCTTGTAATTCGAGTGTTGAAACAGCGAGAAAAAATCGCCTGTCGAGACAATCAGTCCGTCAGACTTCAGCGCCACCACGAGCTCTTTAATGCCAACGCGAGGCGTGTGGTAAAAGTACGCTTCTGAGTTTGCAGCCGATAACAGTCGAAACAGCGCTTTAAGCCCCTTTTCGTTTTTCACGAACAGCTTTGCTTCCCAAAACTCATTGCGCTTGGCTTTCTCGCCTGACTTCTTTGAGGGCGGTCGATAGGTGGGGTCGTCATAGACTTTGATGTTCACCCCGATCACCGCTTTGATGGGCTCTTCGAGTGTACGAACGGTATTAAACAGATCCGTCATGCCTGATACCGTTGCGTCGTCTGTTAATGCGACTTGTTGGTAGCCGTGTTCTTGCGCCAATGTAATGATGCGCTTCACGGGTAAGATGCTGCGCCCCATGCTAAAGGTGCTTCGCGTATTAATTAGCGAGGTCATAAGCGCTCCCTGTCTTACTGATTACATTTAGTGCCATCAACGCTTGCGCAGCAAAACTGGCGTGATTGCTGATGGCGGTTTCTTTGCAATCAGGACGATCAGCACGAATGAGTGCCTTCAGCTCCTCATGTGTGAATCGTCCGTCTTGATTGAGCTTGCCTTGAATGGCAAAGAGGTAGGTCGGCTTGACGAACTTAAGGCGGTTACCTCCGCGTCGAGCGTCCTGCTTCATATCGATGCCGCGAGTGAGAATGGCAGTCGCAATCTTTCGAGCACGAATACTCAGTGCCGACAAATCCACTTCCACTTGAAACTTGACCGAATGACTCGATTCAAGATGAATGGCTTTGGTAGCCACCCCATGCTTATCGAGATAGGTTTGCGTGGCGCTCAGCAGTGGCGTCACGTTGAGTGTTTCGTTGATGCGTTCAAGCTTGCCCATCACCTGCTTCGCACAATCAATGCTCGAAGGACAGCGCTTGCAAGGCGCTGTGGTTGGAAAGAAAGAGCAAGCTTGCCCCAAGCAATGAGGGGCAAGGTTTGATTTCGACATACTCACCTCACTAGGCAGTAATGATGCGCTTCGCGATTTGAGTTACGACCTCACGGTCTTTCGTCGTCAGACGATTGATGTAAGCCAGCTCTAGCCCCTTCATGAATGAAGCGCGAGCAATGGCAATTTTTGCAGAGTTGATCAGAACGCGAGGACCGATTGGAGTGCGGATTTTCTTCGCGTCATAGGCATCACGTACCTTCGCAGCGAACTCAACCAGCTTCTTCGCATCGTCTTCTGCAATGCGACCTTGATTCGAGACAACCTCGATCTCTTTCTTTTTCGGCATGAATGGGATTTGCTCGACAATACCAAAGCGCTCAGCGTTCGCACCGTTTTGAATGTTGGTGCCTTGATACAGACCCGTCTCGTCAGCCGCCATGTTCGTGTTGCCGGTCGCCACAAAACGGAAGTTAGGGTGAGGCTGAATCATGCGCCACTCACTGTCAGCAGGTGCTTCTTTGATGATGAGCGCTTTGCCTTCTAACACAGGCTGATAGACCATCATGCTTTGTGGGTGTCCCATGTCGTATTCATCAGCGAGATACATCCAGCCGTATTTCATCGCAAGCGGTAGTGGACCCGGGTCGAAGTACGTACCGTCTTTGTTCGCAGCCATTGAGCCGAGAATGTGCGACTCTTCTGTTGCGCCAGTATGTTGAATTCGAATCATTGGGCGATTCGTTCGCGCTGCAATTTCCGTCCATAGCGTTGTCTTACCTGTACCTGAGTGGCCCCAAAAGTAGCCAGGTATATTGAGTGCAATCGCTGTCAGTCCAGACTTGAGTTCATCAACAGGGAAAACATGATTGTCGTCGCGCTCTGGCACTTGCATCGACCAATCGCCATCTTCGAGCACTTCGACCATGACAGGACTGCCATCTGGACGCATCGCAGCGGCAATCTTGCCTAAGTTGAACAGCGTGTGCATCTCGCCTTTGGTAGACACGGCTGATGCAGCTTCAATGGCTGACATCTCGCGAGACTCTTTCTCTTTGGCAGCGGCCGCTTTCTTCTCTTTGACGCGAGCTTCGGCAATCTCACTGAGAATAGGGGCTTTAGGGTATTCAGCTTTGTACTTCTCTAGCGTCCAGTCTGGGTGCTCATCGCGAATGTGAATTGCCATCGCGTGTACCTTTGCGCCACAGATCTTGCATTCAATCTTATTCATGTCGTCCTCTGTCATGTCTCTGTTTTAACTCTACATTTATTATTAAATGTATAATTAGGGTTATCAATGTTAAGCACTTACTTAAGAGTGGGCAAGCGAAAAATCACATGCCCAAGATAATGTCACGTACCTGAGTAACTGCCGTTGTTGGCAGTGAAGATAGGTTTCGAAGCACGGTATAGTTCGAGAAATATTCCCTCACACCTTCATGTTGAATACCAATGCCGACTAAGTTGATCCCCGCGTTCTCAATGGTCTTCGTGGTCTTCTTTAGATGGCGAGAGAGTGCTGCGTCGTCTTCTGAATGGCAGCAAGGAGAGCCATCAGAGAGCACGATCATGGCTTTGCCGGGACTTGCCTGCGCTGCGAGTCGTTTTGCCGCCAACATCAGCGATTCCCCATCGACGTTTTGTTGCAACACGCCACGAGAAGGTTGCGACCATGATGCCAAACGCTGCATGACCGTTGGTGACCAAATCTCTTTGAAGTCCTTAAAGACAGGCATGTAAATCGCGTCTAATCGAGAATAGCGATACTTACGCCCTGCCACTCCTCTGCTTCCAAGAGAGACGCCCATCTTCGACGTAAAGCCGATGATCTCGAAGTTAATGCCAATGCGGTCGAGCGCAACACCCATTGAATAAGCGGCTTCGATAGCAAGCTTCATACGTTCGCCATTCATCGAGCCAGAGCAGTCGATGACCATTTGCACATCGAAGTCTCGGGTCTTGCGAACCTCTCGCTGACGGAACACACGCATGTCGCCTGTTCGTATGCGAGCCAACTGAGAAGCGTTAATTGCTCCTCGTGTCTGCCCACCTCGCCAATACGACTTTTGCTGACTGACAAAGGCACGTTCAAAATCGAGCTGAATGGCGCTTGCGACATCCATGACACGCTCATCCAAAGCTTTCACTCGTCGCTCGGCTTCTCTAAGCTCACAGACGATGGGTGCAGGCTCAATCACATCCTGATCGGTGGTCGGAATGACGTAGTCTGATCGCTCAGCCGCATCGGACGCCATCTTCTCAATCTCACCGCCCATCGAGTCATCGAGATCGCCAATCGAGTGCTCAAGAAACTCCTTATCAGAGCTTGGTCGCCAGACCTCTCCTTCGTCGTCGTCCTCGTCGTCTTCTCCGTCATCAGAGAAAGCCCCATCGCCAGCGTCGATATCATCGCCTGACTCCTCTTCGACCTTATCTTTCTCAAGCTCAGCAGATGTTCCGCCTTCTAGCGCTTTATCCTCTTCGTCTTCTCCGCCTTCAAGACCGTCGTCTTCGTCTTCGTCGTCAGAAGCAGCGCCAGAGCCTCCTTCATCTTCGTCTTCTTCGCCTTCATCATCAAAACGATCGTCGTATTCATCATGATCATCGTAAGACTCCTCTTCTGTCTCCTCTTCAGGCTCAGGCTTCTCGTCTGTGTCATCACCCTCTTCATCGACAATGCTTCGACCAGAACGACGACCGCCTTCACCCGATGACTTACTCTTGGCAGACTTACGAGGGTCACCCATCTTGCCTTTTGAGGGCATCTCGCACTCATCGTCGTCACCACTGTCCAAATCATCGTATGGGTCCATCATGATCTGAAGCAGCATTTCGCGGCCAATCTCCACGTTCTCTGCCGTGTTCTTAGTAAACGGCATGCGCTCAATCAGTTTGGTATCGATTTTCTTAACGATAGGCTCAACCAACTCCCATTTGTCATCCATGTATTCTTTAAAATCAGGGAAGTCAGCCCATGCACGAGAGATAACGGGAAACAACACGCCAAAGTAAGCCATTGGGTTAACTTCACCTCTAGCTACAAGCGCTTCATAGTTCTTGTGAACGATCCGCTCAATGAACAGTTGATAGAGTTGATTTAGATTGTTTCGAGAGCCAGGGAAGCGCTCACGCATCTTACGCTCGACATAAGGGTCTTCAATGACGTTTTGCATTTCGAGCAGTTGAGGGTCATGGGCGATTTTGATGAGTTCAGATTGGTCAGTGAAAAGAAGATGCCCCACTTCGTGATCAAGAAATCCTTGTACAGACAAGATAAGGTCTTCACTTGCATCATCAGGGAGATAGGGAAGAGTAACCGCGATAGGTTCACCGGTTATCTCATTGTAACTTACCGCAGCCTTCATGCCCTCTTGACGAACAGGGATGTCACGATCTGCGAGTATTTGAACAATCGTCGCGATGGAGTCGCGAACGATCTCGACGGGTGATAATAGTTCCATGTTGTACACTCTGTAAGATAAGTAACGACTTAATACTATAGTGTATAACTAGGGAAAGATAGTGATTTTGAAGGAGCTTTCAGGGGTGACAGGCAAAAAAAAGCGACTGAACCTATGTCAGTCGCACTCAGTAACTACTCTCGCCTATTGCAATCATAAATGCCCTCTGGCTAAACCAATTCGAACCTTAATACGGAATTTTTCCGTAGTTAGGTTACTAACGCCTAATAGACGGACTTTTTCCGTATTTTTCTATAAGGCGTATTGGTTTCTAAGGACTTCTTTAAACTGTTCAATAGTTTCCTGATCAGGTTCAATCTTTTGATCAAGCTCTTCTTCCACTTCACGAAATGCCTGAATAAAAGCCGACTCTTCAGAGGTGTGTGTATAAAGAAGGATTGAACCGATTGCGTTCCATACCATTTCAAATTCTTTAATCTCTTTCTCAGGATTCTTTTTAACCATAGCGGTTTTTAAAGAATCTCTAATTTGAGAGATAAGAAGTTGGCGGCGATCTAACTCCAAGTTATCTGCTACAGCAATTACACGTTCAAGCGGCAAACGCATTGTGCCACTTCTTAACATTGAAAAAACAGGTGATGCACTTCTTGAACTTGGATTAATCATTCCGCATTGACGAGCAATATCATGAAGACTTAAGCCTTTAGCTTTAGCCGTATGAATACCCTTATCAATCAATTCACTTACTGGCGGGATTTCGCTGTCAATTTTTGCAGCTTTGGTTAAGTTTGTCATCGTCAGTTCCTCGCTGATTCTTTAATCAACTAATGGACATAGTACTTTTATACTAATTTCTGCCCAACATAAAAGGGGATATTAATTACTTACTTATTTTATGTTTTTAAATCATAGTCAATCAATCACACATTATCAATCACGTAACTCTCGGATGTTTAGTAAATATTTATCTAACAAATGGTTCAAGAGTGACGTTTGACAGGTTGCATACTAGCGCATTTAATACGGGATAAAAACAGAATTCTCACGAAAAAAAGTGTTTTTATTGGAGGGGTCAAAAAAGGGACAAATTGCCCCTTTTTAGAGTTGATTTTTTTAAAGTGTGGTAATATAGCGACGCTTTTACCACACTCTAACGCCTTTAGCTGCGTGCTTTACGGCGATTTCTCATTTGTTTTTCAACAGCTTTGTATACTTTGTCCATGTTGTCATCCAACACTTGCTCAAGGATACCCGCTACTAAGTCCTCAACAGGGACATCTTCATAATCTGCCAATAACTTTAAATCTTCAATAATATAGTCAGGTACTCGACTACCTAAAGGTCTTAAGTTATCACCTTTTTTCTTGCGACGAATGTTCAGTTTTGGAACGTAGATCTCTTCCGAGTCGATATCGACAGTCTCATTACTTACTGGTTTAGTAACTACTTGTTCCTCTGGTGCATCTAATAGTGCATCCAACTCTTCATCACTTCTGCCTGAATTAGTACCCTTATTGCTCATACTTTTCTAACTCCTTAAGTAGTTCATCAATGATACTTTCAACCTCATCAATGGACTCTTTTGCTCTCTGCTTTGAAATGGTAGAAACAGCTTTTCTTTGCCATTTCGTTTGTAAAACTTTAGTCATATCTTTAGGACTGTCATAAGCGTCATAAGCGGTAAAACCTACCGAACCCAATACCTTAATAATTGAGTTAGCTGACATATAAGAATCTAATCCCGAGGCTTCTTCTCGAACTCTATCTTTAATGTAGGCATTTAGATGCTTATCACGGGAATCAACCTTTTGAAGAATGCCAATAGTCGGGATAGTTTTCTGATATCTATTGGCAATACTGTTGGTCAATTTCACAACATCAAAAGACTCTTCAAAATCTGTTTCCGATGCACCAACCACCATTAGGGCATAATCGCTTTTTGAAATTAATTCAGCCTCAAAGGTTTCAAGTTTTCCCTGAGTATCGATAAACACATAATCGTATTTGCGCTTACCTACTTCCAAAACTTTATCAACGGGATCGGAGGGTTTTAATCGTTTGACCAACGGGAAGTCAGCGCCAACCTTCTCAGAGACGATTTCCAGATCTTGATAGCCCAACCGGTCGTCATAACCTTTCTTTACTGTTGGCGTCTGATCTGAGTCCAGAATCAGCACAGATGCGCCACGACGTTTCAGTCCGTGTGCAATATGCGCAAGACAACCTGATTTCCCCGTTCCGCCCTTCTGAGCGGTAACGATGATGATTTTACCCATTCTTCGATCTCCAAATTTCCGTCAATTCTCTTGCGTCCAGAGCTGAGTCGATAAATAACATGGTTTGAACCTTGTCCCTTAGCTCTTCATAAGTCATGCAAAATGCCATCTCGACTTCGGCACGAAGACCGATTAATGAGACAGGCTGGTACTGTGAATTCGTTGTCCAGAATACAAGTGGGCTTTTGAAGTGACGTGGTAAAGCATTCAGCACATCCAGTGCTACATCGTTTTCAACCATCATGCCGCCTTCTCGCATGATTTTGACGCCTTGCCAGGTTAACGCCACTGCATCTTCAAGATCGAGTCCCGTGATGAGCGCGAAGAACACGCAACGTCGTTTCACCATCTCCATCTCACGCAGCGCTTTACGCAGCTCGCCAGAAAGGAAAGGTGGTTCTGAAATAGAAAAGTCATTGAGGCGATTGTTTCGAACAATCTTCTGGGCGTTCGCGGCTGAGATTTGTTGCGCAATAGAGTTGGCTGTGTGTCTCGCTGTCTCGCGATCAGTTCTGATTTTTGAACGATAGAAAAAGCCTTGCAGGTGCGCAGGCATTACGTCATCGACGTCCATATTCCAGATGCTTAAGTCACGTAAAGTTTCCACATAGCCGTCTCTTCCTATCAGTTCGGAGACGGTAATCATCTTTGTATTCTCTTGTTTGTTCGGGATAATTTTGCTTAGCGCCAAAAAGTATAAGCGATAGAGGGGTAAAAGTAGAAGAGAAATGTGCGACCAACTGAATAACTGGTCGCACATTGAACAAGATGGTTAGCATGTTAGCAAGCTAAAATGCTTGCAATATTGCGGTATTGATTTACTCTTTTGCGCCTTTCTTGAGAGTATCACGGAAGCGTATAAAGCGTGGGTGACGCATTGAACCATCGGGCGTAACTTCGTGCGCTTTGACCTCAATGATGCGACCAAGAAGCTCATCTTGTTTGTCCCACCATGTCATACGCTGATCGTGCGTTAGACCCGACGAGACATTCACCTTCACACCTTTAAAGTCGACAACGATAGAGCCTAAATGGTTTTCGTACTTGGTGTCTCGCTCGCCTTTCTCAAAGCCGATGATCTTCAAGTCTTCACTGACGCTGCCTTTGATTTTGAGGAAATTGTTATTGCGTTTGCGCTCATAACGACAGTTGCGAGGCTTCACGATGATGCCCTCTTCCCCTAAGTTGTAGAAGTGGCTAAACAGCGCAAGTGCGGCAGCATCGTTCTCAATCTCATATTGTTCATTGAGGCGAAGCGTGTTGAGCTCAGCGTAACGGGACTTATCGCAGTTCACTCCTTCAATCCCTAAGTCATCGCATTGCTTTAGCTCACAGCCTGCTTTGAAGAACAATGCCTCGATACGGCGGCGACGAACGGGCGACAGATCGGCCTTCTTGCCGTTTCGCTCCCAAAACTCTTCTTCGGTGAGGAAATCAAAGACTCGGAACGTTGCCCCTGTGATCTGCGTGTCTTTACGATGAATGTCGCCAGACGTTTCACGGAACTCACCCGACATGACTTCACCATCGATGTAGGCCACGCCTTGATAGTTTGGAATGGCACGCTTCATTAACTCTAAGAGATCGGCTTCGATTTCTTTGAACATGGGAAACACGTTGCCCTCGCGAGATCGCATGATAACTTTGCCATCACGCAGACAAATCTCAGCAGCGCATCGAACCCCATCGTATTTCACTTCTCCGTCAACCGGCCACTCTTTCACTTTGGACGCGGCGTACTTGTTCGCAAGCTGTACTTCAAAGAGCCAGATGAACTCTTCCCACACACGATTCGCAGTCTTCGCGCTAAACGATCCACGTAAATCTTTGATGAGTATTCGCTTAAGCAGCTCCCACGACTCTGAGCAGTGTTGAGCGCGCAAATTGATGAGCGCTGAGATAGCGTTGCTTCCTGTCAGTGTGCGCTCTTTTAGCTCTTCGAGTACCTTAGCCGCATTCTCAAGAGTGAGCACGCTCACGCCCGTCTCACACTGCTTTTCAATCTGGGTGATGGTCTTTTTACCAATACCAAACGTGATGGCAGGGTTGAGCGCGTAGTTGATGACAGGCTTCAGTCCAACGTCAGGGCTCTCAAACGAAGCCATGACCACTTCCTTTTCTTTGCCTTTGGCTGCGCCTATTTGATTCACTTGTTGTAGCAAGGTCGTAAACTTATCCAAAACGAGATCTCCTATGTCGCTGATGGTAGTTCTTTGATTAATTCGCGATCGACAAAGCCAATAGCCTCTTCAGCCGAGACAAAGCGATCGCACTCTAACGTTGCCCCTCGAATGAGGGCGAAGGACGTCATGCCTGCATCTTTCTGCTCGACAATGACGGTTTTCAAAATGGTCAAGTCCACATCTTTCGAGAAGGGCAATGAGTGACACTCATCCACCCCCATCGCATCGGACCCAATAAGGACAATCATTCGTAGATCGTGCATATCAATCACCAAACAGCTCTCGCGTTGCCCACGCGTCGGCTTTCTCAGGACAATCAAACTCACCGGTCATGCGCTTACCGACCGAGATCAGCACTTCTTCAATCTCCTCATCACCCAAAAGAACCTGGGTGGCGCGTTTCACTTGTTGTCGCTCGATAGGGCAACTGGCGTTGTTCACGTTGATGCTCAACTGGCGAACTTGATTGATACGCCCTTCTTTGTTGAAACCCATAACAACGGCTTTGATGAATTTATGCGGGTTCTTCATTTAGCTCTCCTTGCACTGCTAAGACGTCATGTAGGCACGTTTCTACAGAGGAAAAGACCTCACTGTGTTGCAGAAACAGCCCGTCAATGAGGCGCGCGTATTTCCAGCCGCCTCGAACTTGCCACGCAGAGACATCGCGCAGCGTAAAAAGTAATGAATGGTGGGGAATTGACTCACCTATCTCGTAAGGAGACAGGCGGTTTCGAAAGCGATTGCAGCGCTTGTCTACCTCAAAGCCCATCTCTTTCGCCCATGCAGCGATCGCGATATCTTCACGCATGCTTAAAGCCCTCTTTGATGTTGCCTTTGGTGTGACCGCAATAGCTGCATTGCACATCACCGTTACCTGTGATGACGAAGTCACCTTTCTCCATACAGTTCGTACAGAGATAGGTATTGGTGTCGCGCACGTAGCGAAGCTCTCTTTGCCTAACGTTTTTGACTTTTGACTCTGAAAGGTTTGAGGGCATTAGGCCGCCTCCTCTTCAGTGATGCGCTCGATGAGTTCGTCCTCATCCAGCTCGCCTTTGAGAAAGCTCAGTTCGGCGTCATCGTCTTGCCACTTCATGTGACACGAATAGCCAGAATGACTTTCAAGCTGTTTGATTCGCTCGATAATCTCTATTGCATCGTCGTCATCAACATGACCGATGACTGGCGCATCGAGACAGCCGCATGCTTTGATGTCACCCGTAGGTAAGATGAATTGCGTCTCACAAGCGCATGCGTCTCGCTTGCCGATCTTGTTCTCTTTTGCAGAGCCTACGTTCGCGATATGGTGCGCTTGTACAGTTCGAATTCGACTACCAAATGCACTGACTACATCGGAATGAATGATGTCGTGATAGTTGTCTCTAGACAGTTCGCAGGTAAACTTGCCATCTTCGACGCTGATTGCTGCCAGTGCCTTTGCTATCTCGGTCTTCTTGCCATTGGTCGCCATCCACACAGAGTCCACATCAGACGCCATTGCTGCGCCAAAGAACTCCCAAAACTTGGGGTGAATCGTTGGCTCACCTCCCCCAATCTCAATGGTCGTTTCCATCTCTTCACATAGTTCAACGGCTCTTCGAAACGTTTTTGGGTGCATGTACTCGCCTCGCTTGTCTTCAGAGCAAGCGAAGCAGCAATGAGGGCATGACATGTTGCATGCAGTGGTGATTTGCAAATACATTAAGAACCTCCTGCCATCGCACGAGCACGCTCTAAGATGGACATGCCACTGGTGATTTTTGAGGTGTCAGCACGCTTAGGTTTAGGCTTTACTTTTGCTTCTTCAGTGGCTAACTCGGTGACCGCATCCGCCAACTCAGATTTTTCGGTATTGAAGACAGCGGATTTCTTCGCAGACGGCTTGGAAGTCTTTTTGCCTTTCTCACGCTCATCGACTTGGTTCCAGCCGCGCATGTAGCTTTCTGACTCAGGCTTACTTGGCTCAGTCACCACAGCAGGCTTTTGATCTAACACGGTGACATCGATACGCTCGCCAGTATCGACGCGAGGCTTAAAGAACAGAGCGCGACCGGCTTCCTGCTCTTGCTTTTGAAACTTAAGCGCTTCGCAATAGCCACGCCCCACATGCGAGTAGCAGTCAGACGAGTCATTGAGCTTGCCATTGTTGTAGGCGTTGATAGTGAACAGGCACACTCCGTAGTTCGAGCGACGATTCAGTGCAGGGCATTGCAGGTAGCACGTATTCTTTCCGCTCATGCTTGCTTCCGCAGGCAACGTGTCAATTGTAACGATTTCCATATAGTTAACTCTCTTGTTGCTAAGCACTTACTTATATTAAAAGACGTACTGAGGGCAAAACAGACAAGCCAGTGGCTTAGAACATACCCCACGAGCTGCCATGCAGTGCGGCTGTGCCCTTACCAACGCCTAATCGACGCTCTTCTTCCACCACATCGTCAATCTCTGCAATGCGACGCTCCACTGACTCTTCAAAGGTTTCTGAGGGATCGGGCTCTCGGGCTTTCATCTCTTCGCAGTTGAGCACCACGCGGTTACGGATCTTGCGAGCGTTTGCGACCGTCAGACGTAGCTTGTCGGAAAGTAGGACGCGCTCAAACTCCTCTTCATCCTCAAAATCCATGAGCAGCTTTTCATGCTCGACGCGGTTTCGACCTAGCTTTTTGGTTTGCGTGGACTGATATTCACGCTCTGCGTCAGCGCGGTCTTCGAAACTGTCGAAAAGCAAGCGGTGGGCATTGGAGCGCGCATTCGCTTGGTAATTTCGAATGTGGTAATAGATCTGCTGCGTCCCTTCTTTGATGCTGACCAATACGTTCACGTAGTTGCGACGACTGTCATCGTCCTTGTCGCGCAATATGCTGCCTGTTAAGAAAATCTTCATTAAAACAATCCCCATTTGCCTTCGTTCATTAATTTGGTTTCATTGATGAGGTCATCTAACTCCTCATCCAGCTCTTCTAACTCTGTTTTTGATTGCTCAGGTTGGACACCCGTATGCGTCATCCCCGTTTCTCCATAAGGGTCGGTGCTCCAACCTTTAAACTTCGCATCAGACATTTTGCCTGTCTCCAATACTGATTTTGCGGCCGAATCGGACGCTCGCTTGAACGCTTCCGCCATCCTGTCGATCGCATCACTTGGCACACTCGATTCAATATCGATGCGAGGAGCAACTTCGGTGTCTCTTGTGTTGTCTGACATTTCAAACAGAGGCTTGATGATGAGATCTGACATGGTGCGCGGGGTGATTTGCAATCTGCCACAGAGCGCATTAATTCCAGCATCAGTAATAAGATCTGACGCGCTTAGGGCATCGCATATCGTTATTAATGGGTCTCTCATGAGACCATCAATATATTGAAGTTTGGTCGTCGTCATCGAGTACTCAGCTGCACCTGCACTGCGTGAAAAAGTGGGTTCGATTGGAAGCATTTCAGCGCGACAAAACTCCATTGGCATTATGGTTTCTAACGCCTTTTCAAGATTGCGCTCTGCGGTGTTGGCGTTGAAGCCTTTGCCATCCGTCTTTGAGTGATTAATGGCAAACTTAGAAAGCGAAGAGCATTCGCTTAATAGAGGTTCGAGACGCCCCGAGCGCATGTTTTCATAGGCCACTAACACAGCAGTAGAAACATAGGTGTTAACACACGCCAAAGAGACAACATAGACGTCTTCGCCTAATGATGTCTTCAGTCGTTGCACGGCAATATAATTTCTCATCGTATGACTCTGTTTGATTCGTTTAATTAGTATGCAATCATCTGTTCGGGCTATCAGTTATGCCCTGCGGGATCGGCTGATGATGCTTTGAAATAGCTTTGAACTGGTCGGCGGTAGTGAGCGATGGTAAGCGCGAATCACCTCACTTGGTGGCACTTCGTTTGGGTCCTTGTCTTTGGGCAAGACTGCGACTCTGACTTCCAATCCGATTGAAATGATAAGACGAGCCGCCTTCACCGCAGACTTAAGCGCTGCGCTCTCTCCGTCCCACATCATCACCACGCGTTTTAACCCTCGATCGCGCATCTTTGCGAGTACACCCAATTGGTCGTCTCCTGTTGCGCTGCCTGAGCTGAGATTCTTACCAAACGACCCAATGTGCCCCACGTTACGAAGCGCAACGTCTTCGTCCATTGCCATCTTTGCTGCGATCACATCAAACGCCCCTTCACACATCACCACTTCTTCAAGCCCCATGCAGTTGTAGGCGTTGTAGAGAAAGCGAGCGGTACCCGGGAGTCCATTCGGGAACAGGTACTTTCTGTCCGAGACACCCAAAATGTCACGACCCTGAAAAGTGACGATGTCGCCCTCATGATTAAAGATTGGGATGATGATTCGCTTGTCGTAATTCTGCCAATGTCGTTTCCCTTCATGATCGAAGTAAACGTATTGCCCTTTGTGGCAGTATCGAAGGTGAAAGAACGCAGCGATCTCTTTGGTGATGCCACGATTGGACAGATACTTGGGTATCGTGTCTTTGTAGGGAAGCTCGACGCTTTCGGGCAACTCCACCTCATCCACTGGCTCAAAATCGACAGCCGTTGCGATCTTGCGTTTGGCTATCCAACCTTGCTCTTTGGCGTAGTCGCGAAGCTTATCGATCGTTTCTTTGTTGTCCGTGTTCCACAGGTGACGAGCGAAGCTAAACAGGTTGTAGCCAGGTTCGCCAACACACGCCCCATGAAAGCAGTTCCCAAGCCCTGTTTCTGAGTTGAGATACACTTTCCAACTGCTACCGCCACAACGAGGACAGTGCTTTAGATTCAACTGAGAGCCACTTGAGCCAAAGGTTCGTTTATACGCAACGCCTTCGTAATCCATGAAGGTTTCTGGATCGATATAATCCAGTAGCTCCGCAATGTCCGTATCAGTGCTTGCCATACTTCTCTCTCAATGCTTGCTCGACCACGTAGGCGATGCGAGTTCGAATGGGCATGTAAGGGCGTCGATAGGTGGTCATCTCTTTTCGCTTAGCGACCAAAGTCTTCATTGGCTCAAGCAAGTCCACCTCATCGCACACCACAAAGTCGACGCTTGTGCCTCGAATTTGCCCAAGACTCATTACAAGCTGCGCGTACGTTGACTTGCCTGCTCTTGCCGCGCCCAATAACGTTCTCATCATTGCCCCCATTTGTCGTAGTGACCGGCTTCCCATGCATGAAACGCCATGATTGCAGTGCCTTGATACGGATTGCGCTCACTTTGCTCCGAGCCGTAGCCCTGCAGGTAGTAACGTCTGACCGAGTCATCCATGTCTAAACCGCCTATGAAGTCTCGCTCCTGAGTCTTTCTAGCCTGCTTGACCGCTGAGTACGTGCTTTTCACCTCGTGCTCAACAGTTTTCGGTTTGAGAAACGTCAGTTCCCTATCATTAAGAATTTGCGAGACGTCCATAGCTACACTCCTATTCGTATCCAACGACCGACTTAATCGCATGACCCTTACTAAGATCGCGAGTGATTCGCATCGTAAACTCACCTTTTTGGTTTCGAGAGGCAGCGAAGAACAAACGCGCTTCCCCTTTCGCCATTTCCTCTTCGGTGGCGTTAATCGAGATCACCAAGTCAGCGGTTCGAATTTTGTTGAAGTCTTCCGCAGCGTGTTCGGCTTTCGCGGTCACGGACTTGTGACCATCACGGTTGGTCTGTGTCGCAGACAACATCGCCAGCTCTTCACGCTGAGCAATCGCACGACAATCAACCCAAATCGTCCGTGAGTTCTCGATCTCATTTGCCACCCAACGGTTCGGGGCCATGATGTCGAGATAGTCGATCACGACAGCATCAAACTTAATGCCTTGCGCCTTGTAGTTCTCAATGAGGTTTTCCAAGTCCACTGGTCGGAACGAGCCAGATGGGAATTCATGCAGCAGGAACTTACCTGGCTTTTTCTTCGTGACGGTTTCAGCGACACGCTCTTGAATGGCGAGAATGTGAGAGCTGATTGCATCAATCTCAACATCAGAAACACTGGCATCAAGACGCTCAGAGATGACGTCCTTTGATACTTCAAGCGTGACCCCTAATACATTCTTACCTTGCAGCGATAGCAGCTTGCCAAAGTCCCACAGGTGGAACGTTTTGCCTCGCTTCGCGCCTGCGAGTAGAACGGTCAGCTCTTTGAGACCCCACCCTTTGTGATAAAGCACCTTGTCGAGCTCTGGGATACCTGTTGATAGTCCGTTGGGCTTGATTTTGCCCGACTTCACATCAACACGGTGATCGGTACGACTCTTGATCTCTTCCCAATAGTCATAAGGTGCAGAGTCAGCGTGTGGACCCACCAAGAACGCTTTGGACATGATCTCTTCAGCCTTGTCCATGTTGTGTCGCTCTATCGCATCAAACGCATCCAACATCGCTTGCTGAATGGCTTGGTGACGAGCAAACTCACCCACTTGGTCGATAGCGTAATCACGCGCTGAAATATCCGCAGTGAAGATCGCCTTCAGCTTCTCTTTACACTCTTCGACAATGTCATCACGGATGCGACCGGCGGCGACCGCTTTCTTAAAGAGCGTGACAAAGATGGCAGGCTCTAACGGGGCGCGTTTGTATTTCTCGTGGAACTTGATAGCCAAGTTGACCAGTGTTGCGTCTGCTCGGTTATCAAAGTACTCCGCTTTTAACAGTCCTTCTGTTCGTCGTGCAAAGATCCCGTCGCGCACTTGCATGGCAACGATTTTCTCCTGAAATTCAGGGTCGAAGTCAGTAAATTTGACCTCTTCTTTTTCTTCCAGTGCAGCTTCGGTCATCACTTAACCTCTAGTTACGCAGCGGCGTGTTCTGAGGTGGTGAATGACTCGATCGCGCTTTTGAAAATAGCGATGTCGCGAGACGTTCGTTTGTCCTTGACGATGATGGAGAACTTGTCGAAGTTGACGACTTGTCCGTAAACTGTGCCGTCGCTTAGGTCAAAGCGCATTTCCGTTTCATTGCGCTTGGCGTTGAGCAACATGAATTCATGAGCGTCCAGCTGACGACGAGGTTTGTTGGTGCGCGCTGGCTTTCTCAGTGTGTCGCGTGATTTGTTTCGGTTCTCTTGATAGCTCATTGTTAACTCCATGTATTGATTGCTTCTAACGTTTACTTTACTGATCTGTGAAGGGGTCACGACGCAGACCTGCGGCTTAGATTGCGGGCTCGTAGAATGACGCTTTCACTGAAATGACTTCGGATCATCTGAACGGGAATGACAGGGTTATTGAATCCGTGCTCCGACAGTGCGAATTCAGGATTTACACGAACCTTAAGCTGTTCGATGACCCATTCAGCGTGTTCAATTTGAGAGGGGTGGTCTTGCCAATTTTGGATTTGATAGAAAGGGTTTGAGGCGACGTACATCTTTTGTGATGCCAGCTCTGCCCAACGGTCGATGATCCCGTTGACGATATTTTCTGAGTAGAGCTGTGATGGATTTGGCGTTCTCTGCCATATACGCCCTACAGCGGTTTTCATCCCCGACATGCAAAACACATTGTAAGGAATGCCATACTCATCGGCCTTCTGTCTTGCTTTCCAAACGGACGTGCAGTTTCGAAAGGCTTGAGCAACGCCTGTCTTCTTCTCTTTCTTTATAGCAGCAAGTGATTTGCCTAATGGATCGGTCTTTGGAAGGAATGAGCGAGGGCTGTCACCCTCAGCTTGTTGATAGTCCACATGCAGGCGAAGCATGTAGCGATATGCTTCTTCATAGTAGTGTGCAAACAGGTACGAACGTTGAGTGGGGTGCATCAAGCGATAATCAAACCAAGCTGTCTCATTCAGCTTGCGCTCCTTTTTCAGCAAGGAGTCACTTACACGCTCTAATGCAACCTCATCACACTGAAGGTCAGTTAATTCCGCACCCTTGAATTCCTTCAAAATCATCACTATAGGCTCTGTTTCTATTATTTAAAATATTAATCATAAGTACTTACTTAAAGCAATATATCTTATATTAGTAGAAACAGCAAAAAGTGATGACGGATAGTAAATAGGGTCGGGATGGTCGGTTATCGCTTCGGGTGGACTTGAAGCTCTCCCCGCTTAAGCCTGTCCACGAGGATGCTCATTGTCTTGTCCAGATTGGACATGGTTTCTTCCATCTTCTGACGTTCAACCTTGTTTTCGGTGACCAGTTGCTTAACAACCGTCATCTGTAGGTCTTGTGATTTTTTATGGTTTTCAATATCTTGACTTAACAGAGCCATGCCCTTGTTGACGTCGAGAACGAAACCTCCCAAAAAGATGATGAGTGCGGTAATCACACTCACCATCACCTTTCTTTCCATTGTCATAGCCTTACCCTCTAAAAGATGAACATGTGTGTTTGGTTAAATCTTAAGCGATAACTTAACAGTAACACATTGCACACCAAAAATAGAGAGTGAGGTTATAAGGTTATTGCATTAAGCCGTGACTTGTCGCCAATCTGACCACGTTCCGTAGCTTGCGACTCGAACCCAAGCTGTGCCTGCTCCATACGTTGAACCATCTTGCGAGTAAATCAGCTCTTGCTTCACAACGGCCCCACCTGCTGAGCGAGTCACGGTGAGTAATCCCCTGCCGGTTTCATCGATCGGATAGTTGAGCGCAAGCAAACCTGAGCCACCCGTGGACTTATTCAGCAAGTACACCATGATCTGAGTGTCGTTTGGCTTCTGACTGAATTGTTTGTGCGGATCAACACCCAGCTCAGTATCTAAGTCCACATCCTGATTCTTGTGCTTATGACTGCCATAGTCAGGGAAGCTTGTGTTCTGATCTCGGTTTTCAAGATCGATAAGGTTGATGTCGATATAACCTGCGGTTGCAGTGAGCCAACGCGTATCACAGATAAAGTTGCCTCGCTTGTTCACCACACCATCCACTCGAATATTCAGGCAATAGCCAGGTTGGTCGAGGTCGATGGTTTTGTCTGTCGATGAATCGGCATTGAGCACCATGTTGAGCAGCATCAGCGTTGCCACACCATCCAGCTTGGTATCACCCACCTCGTCACGAATCCCTGCGCTACTGATTCGATTTCGCACCAGACCAAAGTTACCGTCGATTTGTCCGTGAATGACACCGTCCATGATCAGCGCAAAACCATGTCGAACATAGCTATCGAACACAAAGCAGGTTTCATCAGCCATCTTGGTGCCATTGAATCGCCATGTGCCTGCAGAAATAGGCTGTCGCCATCCATACGTCAGATGACCACCGAACATAGTCAGGTTGTGACAGTTCACATTGGTATTGGAGCTGTCAGCTTTGAAGATGACGTCCGTTCCGTAGAACTCGACGTTCGCGGTTTCAGGAATGAAGTTAGCCCCGCTGTAGGTCTCTGAGCGAATTTCACCGCCATAGACTTTACACACCATCTTTCTACCATCGATCGGACTCTCACTACTGCCAAAGCGCGCGTATTTCTCGGTCACTACGTTCGTTAGGATGGTGCCGCGAGTATTGGTCGAGATGTAGTTGAAGGTTGAGTCTTTGACATGAATGCCGTAGGCACGACCATAGTTAAAGAACGCTTCACCTCGCACGTTATCAATCGTGATCTGATGCGCGGTTTCACCAAAGCCCACACCTGAAATTGCAACACCCACGCTACCCGTACAGCCCTGAATGACAATGTCGTGCTCCCAAGAGCCGTGAAAACTAAATTCCGTCTCGGCGTTATCAAAGCCGTGTGAGTTTCGAACTGAGCAGCGAGCCGAAGCCGTGAAGTCGACAACGTGACGACCACGCTCTAGATGGGCGCCATTAATATGAACATGACGACTAGAGCCAACCTGCATGAAGTAACCCTCACCGCCATCAGTTGCTTTCGCGTCCTTACCACTGCCGCGATTCATCGTCAGTCCTCTCGTTGAGTAACAAACGATAACAGGGTTGTACTGCCCTTCCATGTGAATGTCAGTCAAAAGCGCATTGGTCGCTCGCATCACGGCAATGCCTGTGATGGAGTTGTCGCGATCCACACTACTCTCGTCCGTGATACGCATGTTTTTCAATGTGACGTTGAAAACCGGCGTGACCTTAGTAAAATCGATAGTGCCTTCAAATCCCCAGACAAAAATCTCATCGAAGGTGACCGAGGTCGTGCCATTCACGCTTTGCACTTTGGCTAAACATTGATAGTGCGGTCTGCCATCGTTCGTTGCCCACGAGTTGTCAGTGTCCATCACCACGTAATCACCTGGCGAAAGGTTGAGAGCAGAGAGATCACAAGTGATGGTATCGCTGCCTGCTTCAATGGACGAGGTGACGTTCTCTAGCGTTTCAATGGTTTCACCATGAATGTTGAAGATGCCATTACTTCGACTCTGGTTGACGTTTACATGCGATCCATCGTTGTCCCAAATGATGTGACACCCCTTGAGGTCGATGTACATGTTATCGCGCAGATAAGACGGTCTACGAAGACGAATCACATCGTCGGTGGCAGCATAGAAGTTGGTTTGCGTTGCAATCGCGTTTTGCATCATGTCCGTAGCGTCAGTGCCATCACAAGGAATGCCAAGCTGCCTCACGTTCATTAGACTCGTTCTGACCAATCGCGCCACATACTCTGTACCCAGAATCACTTCGGTTGCGTCATCGGTGATCACGTTGCCTTTTAGCTTAGGGTTTTCAGCCCAACCATCATTGAGCGGGTAATACTCGAGTGCACCGCCAGTGGTAATTTTCAGCTCACGAATTCCACCGCGGATATTGTCGCTGGATTTACCAATTTGAAAATCACCTGATGAGTCAGCTAGGAACACCACCTTGATATCATGCTCAAGTCCGTCTGTTGGGATTGAGCCGCCCGTGCTGACCTGCTCAACATCATCGACAAACACCTGAACATTAACGCTGTTACGCCACTCTGTGTAAAACGAGCGCATTAAGTCATCGCCTGTCGTGACGTTTGACAAAAAGGACACCCAATACTCTTGTCTGAGCACACCTGACAGTTTGAACTCAACGGAGTCACCTGCTTTGAAGTCGTAGTGACCTAGCTCGATGTAGCCACCCACCGACAGTCCTTCTACGAACGAGTAAACATCGGCTTGCACTGCGCCCCAACCTGCAGTGACAAAACCCACCGCGTTTAGCTCGCGCTGCGAGTCTGCCAAGCTCTCTAATTGATAGAACGCTTCACCGCCATCACCTTCTGCGTAGTAGCCCTTTGGATGAATGATATCGCCAGACTGCAAGTCAGACGTATCGAGGGATTTCATGGCGTCGATCGTGCTTGGGCGGTTCGCAATGGCTCGCGCTTTTAACTCGGCTTGCTCTGCTTCATTTTTCGCAGTGAGAACTTGCCCATGAAGCTCAGTGACTTGGTCTTTCAATTGAGTGACCAGTTCAGCTGCCTGCGTTGCGGCATCTCCTTTTGCGACTGCGATGTCTTTCGCGTCGGTCGCTTCGGTACTGGCATCAGTCATTTGAGTGGCGAGCGTGTTTAGCTGCGACTCAATGTCTTGGATCTGCGTAAGGTGCTGTGCTGTGAGATTGGAGGCGTTTAGGACGTCATCAATATCTTGTGAGATCAGCGCTTCGATAGCGACTGCGGCTTTCGCTGCTTTGTTCTCTGTTTCTGCGGGGGTATCGACAAGACGACCCACACCTGTACTGTCAGTTAAAAGGCGCTGACCTTTGTTGTCTGCGTTGGTGTCGTCGTCGCTATTAGGGCCACCGAGCCAATCGCGCTGCTGATCGATAAACAGTTGCCAATCCGCAATGACACTTGCCATTTGCTCGAATAGCTCACTTGTGGTTACTGGGGTTGTCATTTCTCTCTCCAAATAATTCGTTGATTACTGATTTGATTACACATCGAGGGAGGAGTAAGAGACGCCACGTCTAGCCAGTTCTGCTCTAGCGATTTCCCAACTAAAGTAAAACTTCGTGCCATCTTCTAAAGTGGCGAAGCCCAGATCGTCGTCTAGATTCGTCATCGCCACTTTCTTTAAAACGTCTTCATCTACGCGAGCTATTGCGTCCTCGTAAATGTCCGTGATTTCAAGGGTCTGCATTAGATAAGCTCCCATAGTTGCCAATTGATATCTTGCGTGCTCATGTTGTTGTTTCCGTACATGTAAACCGAGTACACCAATTGCTGTTGACTGGTGCCGGTCGCACCATTCCATGCTGTGATATGACGAGGCGTGACTTTCACACCCCACCACATACCTGTTCCTGATTCTGAGCTTGCTGAGCTTGCGCCTGCTGTCGCAACAAAGGTGCGTTGGTCATTCCAAGAAGCAGTGGCATAACCTGTGTTGATCGTGCCTGAGCTGCCGTTGTAGAACGTACCCGACAGCTTGCCTGACGTTCTCAATACCTTTGAGCCAAGTACTTGTGTTGCTTGTAACGTCCCTGAGAACGTACCGCCTGCACCGTCGAGATCGCCTGAGAATGTGCCCCCTTTCGCTTCAATGTCTTGCACCCACATCTTGCCGCTTTCGTCCACGAAAAAGGCGTGACCTGAGTGATCGCCCGAGCCAATACCAATTTGGCCACCGTTGATGTCAACGGCTTCCAACTGCTTGATAAGGGCTGAGCGAATGTAGGTGTTGTCATCGACAACCGAAAAGACCGACTCTGCACTGTCACCGCTGCGAACCGTAAAGACGTCAGCATCGACCACGAACTGAGTGGATGAGCCGTCGTTATAGAAGCCCACACCGCCTTGCAGTCCATTGATGGAGGTTTTGATTTCCCACTGAGCACTGTATTTGTCATCGACGCTTGCAGCCGCTTGCAGCACTTCTTGAATGGCCGCGTAGCTTTCATCTGCGGAAGCACTGAGCTTGTTCGTGACCGAGGTGATAGAGTCGTTTGTGTTCGACAGCGCAACAGTCTGACTATTGATCTGTGCTTGCAGATTTTGCGCTGAGCTTTGATATTCCGAGCGCATGGTGGTTTCGAGCAGTGAAATGCTGCCATTGGCATCAGAGATCGCCAGTGCGTTGGTGTTCACCAGAGCTTTGACTGCATTGTCAGCTTCAGCAAACTCCGTGCGTAGCGTTTCAACAGACGAGGCAATCGACTCATTCGCCGATGCGATCGCTGCGGTGTTCGTTGAGACTTGTGCGCCTAGTGTGGTGTTCAGTGAGTTGATCGACGCCATGAGCGATTCTTCTGCGGTTGCAAGTGCAAGATTGGCTTGCTCAACCTCTGACTTGTTCTCCGCAATCTGCGCCATCGTGCCATCTTCCCCGTAGGTGATGTCACGGATGTTCTGACGCTCATAGATGACCTGCAAAATCGCCGACAGACCTGACTCTGCGCTCTTATCAATCTGACTGTCCAGATAATCAAAGCGGTCGCTCAGACCATCAATCGCTTCATCGATTTTTGGCGAGACTGCATCTTGATAGTCTCGCTCATCAATCAAATCCAATCGCCACTCATACAGCGTATGGTCAGTGCTTGGCACCACAGACGTTTGGTTGTAGGCAAAACCAATGAATCGAGAGGTCTCGGTTCGCGTCTCTGAGATGTTCGTACCTTCCATGTCATCGGCATACATCACCCACGTTACCGACACATCGATGTCTTCAGAGATAGAGCTCGGTCTTGACCACTCGGTATCTTGATAGATCGCCATGTTACAGAAGGTGCGAGTGGACGAGTACAGCTTATATTTCTTGGTTTCTTCTGCGACGACTACGGTCGGTGTTAGGGTCCACAAACCCCCATCAGGCAATGGTGACTCATACGTACCGCCCGTTGGCGTCTCTGGATCGGTTTCTGCCCATTGATACACAGTGACCGTGTTGTACGAACGCGCCGTGTTGGGCACACCCTGACCGCCGTATTTCATGTCAGATGGGTGACCTGCCTTATCCAGCGTTCTGAGCCAGTAGAAATGCGACTTACCGACGACATCACTGGTTTCAGTCATGTGATCATAGCTATTGAGCAATGTCGCGTGGATCTTGTTTGCGTGTTGAAGGACTTTGTCGCCCGACCATGATTCTGGACTATCAAGCTCGATAGGATTGCCATCAATCATCGTGCCTAGCTCAACAGAGTAGATCTCGGTTGCAGACAGCGTGTTGATTTCCACATCCCATGTCAGTCGTACCCCACCCATCAATGATTCAATCGCAACATTGGTTACGAAGTAAGGGTTATCACTGACGCCAAGCGGTACGTGACTGATGAGAGAGGATAGACCTGGCTTACCCAAAATATCGATTGGGACAATGTGAATCTCGACCGGCGAGTTTCTGCGAACCACAACCGTCGCTGCAGACGCATATTCACCAACAAGCCTGATACCTTCACCGTGTTGCTTCACCAATACTTGCGCGTGACGATAGCGAATCGAATCATGAGACCACTCCACCACAAGACTGACATTCTGATCAGAGGCTTCGTAGCGTTCGGACTCTGTGATGCGTAAATCGGACACTGCACCAATGACTTTCTCAATCACCACATCTTCAATGGTGAAGCTCATGTCATCGTCTTTGAGTGCTCTAGGGTCATACTCAAGGCAGGTGATTTCACGAGTCAGACTGTCGCCTGTTAGACCAATCGAACGAATGGTGAATTCACGGCTGATGTTGTTCTCATAGCCAATCACAAAGCCCTGATATTGTGTTGGTACCGATTCAGGCAAGGTAATACGAACTTGATCGCTCTTTTCGTCCGAGACAAGCGTAGTGACCGCAATGTTCTCAACAACATCGGTGTCTTTGAGTGAAACGGTTTGACCTACTGTAAATGCAGAGCCATCACTGACGATAATGCCCTTCTCATCGTTTGACGCTGTAAACGTGTCTAAGATAGCCACATCTGAATCAGCGACGACAGCACGCAAAATGCGTTCGGACGTCTCAGGGGCGAAGTCTCGCAGCGTGATGTAGTCTCCATAGACAGAGTCGATCACATAGCTGCCCCTATCGACAACATCGAGCGACAAAATCATTCGCCAATCTTGGCCAGACTCAAACAACACCTCTTGATCGAGGGTCAGCAGATACGTATTGCTGCCTTCGTCTGTTACTGCGCGAAGTTTGCCAGCTGCGCCCCACTCCATCATGTTATGTTGCACGGTCACCACATCACCGATGGTACATGCCAGTGATTCAATCGGAGCGGTGAACGATACCGTTTGGACCAACTTATTCATGTTCAGTGAGTAGATGGCTTCTCGAATGGCACGTTCTTGAGTGACCACACCTCGCATGGTGGTTGAGGTGGAGTTGATACGAGCCCCAAGCTCTAGGGCGCTCTCGTCCGTCACTCGAATGGTTTTCGATGCGTAGCCGTCGTTCTCTTCAAAGTAAGTCAGCTCAATCTCATTGGCGCGATCTTCCGTTGGCAACCACGCCGTCGAGAAGGTGCCTTTTTCGATGTTGTCCTGACCAAAACGCATCACAGGCGTTTTCTCTTTCTCAACAGAGACAGAGTATCGAGTGCCTGCGCGAAGCGGTGTTGCACGGCCTACACGGAAGACTTGAGACAGTGAATCCCATACGTTCGTTCTCGTGGACATCACACCGCGATAGCTCAGATTGTTCTCTTCACAGAATGCTGCCCACGCCTTGAATGCGTAGAAGTCCAATCGAGCAGGATGAATGCCTGCACCGTATCTCGTGTCGGTCAGCATGTCCCATGCAATCCAAGCAGGATTGTCGTGACAGTATTCATTGTTGGTATAAATCAGGCTGTCAGAGGGCAACAGAAGATGCGCAGGCAGCAAAAGACCGCGCTGATCAGGAATGACGTTACCGCTCACCAGTTTTAGCGTCTCTCGCTTCTCATCATCGGTCGATAGACGTGGCTCACCATAGATGCTCTTTTCTCGTGTCGTCACAGGGTAGTGATCAAACTGACGCTCTGAGAGTAAGATGGTGGTGCGATAGAATGGCTTGTAACTTGGCGCCCAACAACTGTTCCCCTCATCCCAAACTCGAATCACCTTGCCCGGGTGTTCCACCGTGACATTCGGGATGCTGCTGATTTGATCGGTCACTTTGATTTTCAGCGACATCATGGTGCTGTAGTTGTACGCGATACCGACTTCTTGAATCTCGTTAACTTCATTCCAGATGATCGTTTCACGAATGCGCGTACTGGTAGAGGCGTTCGTGACTCGTCGCAGTCTGATCTCATAGCGACCTTGTTTTAAAGGCGCAGATTCAAAGCTGAATCGAGTATTGGATGATGATGAGCTGCCTGTTAGGGTGGTTTGCTGACCGGCTTTCGCGCCTGCGTCCATGCCCGAACCGTTGTAGCTTGAGACAAATGGGTTCACTGCATGAAAGTCATGGTAAGTACCGACCTTCTTATCATCGACATACAGATCGCCATATTCATACGCAGGTGGTTGAGAGGTGCGATTTGGCTCTGCGCCCGTGTAGTAGCTTTCCGTTTCGAAGTTGTCGCCACCACCGCCACCATAGCGATTGGTTTTCAGAACCGAAGTGCCGCCGCTTGTCGTGACCGCGTCACCTTTTAAATCCCAATCAGAACCCGAGCCAACATAGTGGTTTTTATACGTTTTACCCTGAAACTTGTTTGGGTAAGTTGGATCGATGTACTGAGTGCCCACAGGTACTTTGGTAATGTTCGAATCGAAATCGTATCGACGGTAGTCGCCGTTCTCGTCTTCATAGAAGTCAAAGATGTAACCGAGTGCTGCGTGACTTTCTTTGATGGCAGTCGAAAGCGGCATCCATTCAGACGTCCCTTCTTCTCTGATCTGCATAACGATATTGGCACTGCGAGCGTTCTCGTTGCCATTGTCATCAATGCTGACCAGACCTGCATTAATATTGACCTGCACTGCATCGACTTCGACTTGGTCTGACGTGGTGAAGTAGGTCCAGGTGTCTTTGTCTACCAGCTCCGAATTGTTGCTGATCGCAATCGGGGTGATCTGTCTGCTGAAGCCACGAGGGATAGACTGTCCGTCGTTACCATTGTAGAAATAGACCTCTGGTTCATCAGAGAGCGTTTCAATTGGCTGCTCGTTGATTTCAATGGTGCTGCGATCGATAGAAGGTGAGACACCCTCACCTAAGTTAATCAGCATGTGAAGGTATTGGGTCTGACCGTCCAGACTCGTGTAGTTGCCAACAATGTTGCCTGCAATGCGGTGACGACCGTAAACCAAAGGCACAGGAATGTTATCGTTAGAGCTGTTTTTCGCGCCATCAATGCCGTAGGTGTAGTCTTTGCTTGTGCCATCACCATAGTTAGAGCTGATGTCATCGATCGTTGGAGGCAGAACCGCATTAATTAGCATGCTGCCGCCAATACTGACAGCTGCGGTCGCGGCAAAGCCCATCGCTGTCGAAGCGCCTGCCCCTGCAAAGCCACCTGTTAAGCCGCCAAGCGTGAACGCACCCGCACCAAACGTGAAATAAGTCAGCGCAACGACCGCGACCAAACGCATGATGGCTTTGCCACCGCCACCACCGCCACCGTGCATCATTGGACAGATGACAATCACATCGTCGGCTTTCACGTATTCATTGGCTAACTCATCCTGCAGGACGTTTCGACCACTGACAGAAATCGCGTAGCTACCTTGCAGATCACCAATGTAATCTTGCAAGGACAGATCGCTTTGCCATTCTCGCTCTAGATGCAGCCGATCATCGGGCAACATCGGGTTTTTAATGACAACAAAATTAATGCTCTGTTGTTCCAACATACTCATAAAATCCTTCAATTCGTTGCGACCAATTATTCAGGCGCTCAATGCATACCCCGCCTGTTGCTTCTGATGTGTGAATGAATAGGTTGTCGCCAAGATACATCGCGACATGCCAGTGATAGACGCCAAGCCTCATGAGCATGACTGCCCCTTTCTTTGGCTCGACTTTGCGCCACAGCACCTTTTCTGAGTGCATGATGTTCGCTATGGTGTGTGCGCTCTCATCGGGGGTGTGATAGTCAGGGATCGCGATTTCCATGCGCTTATGAAGCTCAACAATCAACCCATAACAATCGAGCGCTTCTTTAGGATCGCGCGCGTTGTATTCGAACCTGACGCCAATCAAATCGATGTACTTCATTACAAGTTCCTCACTGTGATGGATGGAAAGCCGCCATAACGAGAAACGTTGTCGTGAGCCTGACAGCCGTTATCACCAAGCAAAGTGAGATCGCAGGTTGTCTTATCCCCTGTGTAGCCACACTCTGCTGATTTGAATTTGTGGGAGCAGCGATCTCTTAGCTGTGTGCGATTAGGAAAGCCGCGTGTCAGTGGGTTCTCAGCGCCAAGTTCAAGCGACACCACGTAATCCGCAGCCGAACTCGACATGACATTAAAGACCTCTGAGAAGTCCACCTGTGATGCTTCAGATTCGTCAGGTGGTACCGTGACCAACTTGACGATGATCTCTGTGCCAACCAAGCCACGATAGGAGCGAAGATAAGGCGTTAAAAAGCCCACTTGGTCTTGCACAGACAATTGGATGTTTTGAATCTCACCGGCTTCGTCAGCAAGATCTAATGAGAAAGGCAAGCGAACGTAAGTCTCACCATCAACCACGACGTCTGCCGAGTTATTGGTTAAGTAGATTTTCTCTACAAAGCTGCCACTGTACGGGTCGTAGAGATTGGCTTCGATTGCAAACACCATTGCATTCGAAGAGCTGATCTTGTTCTTCTCGATCACGGTCGAGATACTTACATTCTGCATATTCGCCTCATAAACACATTAAGCACTTACTTAATAACCTACAGTGTACAACAAACCACCATAGCGTTTGCAAGTAAAAGCCCCTTTCGAGGCTAGTTAGACTTCTTCGATCGTAATGCCAGAGACGTTATAGCGGTGATTGCCGCCCATGCCCTGATAATCGTACTTTGGAAGGGTTTTAAAGCGAACGTTAATGTTCTCTTGTGTGTCTGGAATGACGTAAGAAAAGATCAGATACGTGCCGTGATCTTCCACAAAACGTTCAATCGCTGCCTTTTGAGCTTCACTAATATCAGTGAATCCTGTTTTGAATCGTCGCCTTGCTCGACGCGAGTGACGAGGACGGGAGTACGTGTAACCCCCATCCGTCTCTGAGTGCATGCCCTTGTCTTCATGCTCTTGGTCGTACTTTGACGAATCTTCATACACACCATTGGGAGGAAAAAGTGCCATGTTATCTCCTTACTTACGGTTTAGTGCGTCACGGAACTTACCTGGGCGAGAGGCAGCTTTCAGAACCACATCGGTAATGTACTTCTCACCGTCAAATCGATAGCTGTGCTCCGCTTCTGCTTGCATGCCCGTTTGGTTGATGACATTGACGACCGGTGCGCCACCTTCTCCGCCTTTCATCGTGACAGGGATGGTTCGACCGTCAGGCAAAGGCACATACGCTTCATTCATTCGACCTTCACCAAAGACCGCTACTTGAGGGGAGTCCGCAATGCCACCATTTGAGTACATCTTCAAAGGCATTGAGCCTTGAGCACTCATAATGCCGCCATCAGCAAAGAAACTTGGGAATGCTGCCTGCATACCTTGCATCATGCTCATCTTGATCATGAAGCTGGCGAGATCGCTGGCAATGTCGTTAATCATGTCTGAGAAGCTTGCGCCTGTATCGACAATGGACGTTGAGATTGCATCAAACACGCCATCGAATGCGCCTGCCAACTCATCATCGACTTGGTTGGACATATCCGTGATAGAACGACTGAGGTTAAACCACGCATCGTTCTTAGGATTAATGGCATCGGCTTCGCGGCCGGCCATCTCCAAACTCAAGACAATCTGATCGATCGCTTCTTTGGTTCGACGCCACTCTTCAGTGCCTTCTTTCTGAGTGCTGAGCTTCTTCTCTAGGACTGATTTCACTTGCTTCAGTCCATTCTTCGTTTTGTTGGTTTCGTACAGGTAGCGACTCATCTCAGTGCCCAAATCCAACATGATGTCTTCTTGGTATTCACGCTGCTGAATGATGATGTTGTTGAGGTCAATCTCTTTCGCCATGTTCGACAACTTCATCAAGGCGGCTTGCTGATCAGACGACAGATTGCCACTGGTTGCTTTCTCTAGCTGAGAGCGCATTTCCTTAATCGCTTCCGCGTTTTGCTCACTGGCGGTTTTCCACTCCATGAACTCATTGAGTGATTTACCCTGTGAGGTACCCAACTTCTTCGCAAACGACAAAGTGAGGTTTTGAAGACGCTTGTTCGCCTGCTCAAGCTCTTTCATGCCATCTTGCTCAACCTTGTAAGCATGAATCGCAGCATCGGTGCGATCGGCTTGCACACGCAGTGCCTGCCTATCTGCATCGCTCACCTTCAGCTTGCCAGACGCTAGATCTTCTTCGAGTCGAATACGATGCTCACCGTAGTCAATCTCTTGCTTAATTCGCTCTAGACGATGCACGTGAAGCGCCTCAGACTTCTTTAGCTTAGAGAGTAAGCTTTCTTCTGAGGTCTGCTGTGTCGAGTTCATCTGTAGCGATTTGATTTCATTCTTCTCGATCTTCTTTTGCATATCGAGACGATACTCAGTCAACCCTTTAATCAAGCCTTCACGATGAGCAATCTCTTGGATTTGCTGCTTGGTTAGCTCGCCTTCCGAGTTTCTAATCTCATCGTTAGCGGCTTTCCACTCAGCAACCTTTTTGTTCTCGATATCGATAAGTGCGGCCACCGCAATCTGACGCTGCTCAAGTTGGCGAGCGTTGAACTGCTTGGTGTACTCATCGTTACTGAGGTTCTGGGTTTCAAGCTCTTTCTTGATAGCTTCAATCTCAGAGGTGTAGGTCTTACTGATTTCAGCAAATTGCTCACGCAGCATGTACGATGCCTGACTTGAGCCTAAGTCCATTGAGGTTGAACGCATGAACTGGATGCCCGACTGAATGTCTTTATCCAGCTTGTTCTTGGTTTTGATGAGGTTGTCGATTTCATCTGCCAGAGCCGCTTTGTCTGTTTCAGAGATCGCTCGATACTCACCACGCGCATTCTCATACGAACCATTGTTTAGCTCGCGCTGCTTCTTAGCGATTTCCGCTTCAATCTCACCGAGACGTTTCTCAGCACTGGTTAACTGCTCAGCGGTCGCCCCTGCACCACTGCTCTTCATGATAGCTGCGGCAGCTCGACGCTGTTTCAAGATGAATTCGTCCAATGCGTAGATAGCTGCGGTGATACCGACCGTAACGACTGTAGTCCAACCGCCAATCGCATTGAACATGTTCTTACCTGCTTTCACGATGCTGCGGCTGGTACTGTTGTATTTGTTTTGCAAAGCCGTCGCCTTCGCAATGTGCTGCTCGTGAGAGCGGTTAAGCTCATTCAGATAAGTGCCAAAGTAGGTCTTCTGTGCATCGAGCGAGGCATTGGTTTGTTTAGCGAAGTTCATCGACGCTTGGTAAGCGACTCGAGTATTTGCCTCGATAGCCTGACGACTTGATGCAATAGCGCGATCGGTACGTGCCATTAACCGGTCGATTCGACCCTGCGCTTTAGCTGCTGACATGGATGCCTGATCAAAGGCAGTGGTCAGCCCTGCTTTGAGTTTGTTCACGGTGGAGACTGCGACCAAACCTAACAGCGCTGCGGTGATCTCTTTAATGTGAGACACAAAGCTGCTGCCTGCTTGGAACGTTAGATTCGCGATGCTCGATAGAATTTCACCAAACTTCTCAGCTGACGCCATTGCTTCAGGCGAGATAAGAATTTGGTCTAACTCGGTCGCCAGGTTCTTAATCGTATCGTTAAAGCCGGATTCACCGACCTTTTGCGACAAGATAGTGAAGTCATTGGCAATGCGGTTCTTTAAGCCATCCAGTGTGCCTGCCATGTTTTCCGCAGCACCCATCGACGTAAACGCCATCTCATTGAATAGCTCACGTAGCGACGATTTTGCTTCGACCGAACCAGTCGAGATCTTCTTCACCATTTCGCTCATGTGCATACCTGTTGCACTGGACATGAGTTTCATGACGGTTGGGATTGCTTCACCCGCTTGCTGACGTAATTCTTCCATTGAGATTACGCCTTTACCTGCCATTTGTTGAATCGCAACAGACAGACGCTTGAAGCCTTCAGAGTTGGTACCCGCTTTTGCCGACGCATCAACCATCGACTTGATTGCCTGCTCAGTGTCTTCGATACCGGCCGCTTTCAGCTTCGCCATACCATCAGCGATCGCTTGAATAGAGAAAGGCGAGGTAGACGACATATTGATGATCTCGGTCACCGTATCTCGTGCTCGCTCCATTGCATCAGCGTAGCTTTCTGCGCCTGTGTCCATACCTGCGATGAGCACCTGCGAACGTTCCAGTTGGGCGTTCTGAGCAAGAATAGCGCGAGGCAGACCTGTAAAGATGAGGTTGAGGTTTTCGACAGCACTTCGCGCCAAGCCAAGAATGATCGCTGCATCACGCATCTGGTGAAGCCACGTATCTTGATAGCGAACAGCGGTTTTGGTGGATTTGCCGAGTTTATCGAGTGATTGGGACGATCGATTAACTCGACCAATGAATGCGTCAGCCCCGTTCAAGACAAGACCGACAGCAATGTTTCCTGCGTTGTTACTCATTGGGACTCCTGTTACATGAGCGATTTCAACATATCAATCGCGCCAGACTCCGCCTTGACGAATGTCTTGCGTTCTAGCTGATAAATTTCACCCTGTTCCATGACCAATGTTTGATGCAGTTTTGTGGCTTGTTCTCCGTTCGTTGACGAAGCATTGAGTGCCAGTTTTCTCATGTCCTGTTCGGCTCGAATGCGAGAGATCTGCTTTTCCATCGCAAAGAACAATCGAACAGGCATGGCGAGTGCTTGTTCAGGGGTAACGCTGTAGAAATGACAAAAGCGAGAGAAGATAAATAGAAAGTCTGCCGACTTAATAACTCGCTCTGCCTCTACGCCTTTCCCTGCTCTGCCTCTTCTGTTTCTTTGGTTGCTTCCGTAAGCTCAATATCAGAGGCGTTCGCAAAGCGAATAAGCGCTTGAATCTGGATCAGCGTTAACCCTCGAATGTCTTCTTCAGGAGCATCAGGAAGGATTTGCTTAGCTGCGCTCACCATTGCCTCAAACATTGCGGTTTCATCGTCTGATTTCATGGAGTTCGCCATCTTGACGTTTTCCACTAGGTTACCGATCGTCTGCTCATGAATGTTGTAAGTAGTGCCCTTAAGCACGATAGTTCGTGTAATGCCCACTAATTCATCAAGATTTAATAAGTTCATAGCTTCGTTCCTGTTAAAAAAATGCTCCTACTAAGTAGGAGCATGATAACAATTAATACACCGTTAAGTAAGTAATTACTTAAGGATAGGGTATTACTCTGTTGCTGTCTCGTCACCGAAGTGATACAGCTTGCCAGTTGCGGTGTCTGGGTAGCCTTTAAATTCAACGTTGAACACACGCTCTTGGTCGAGTTTGTAGGCAAAGTTCATCGCACCTTCGGTCGCTGCTTTCGGGATCACGATGTCTTCTGATTTGTCGTCGTCAGCCAACGCGATTGGGTGCAGTACCAACTCTTGCGCGTTATCGAGCAGGCTCAAGCCGATACCTGTGGTCACATCCACACGTTTCTTGTTTGAGTCCGTGCCGTCCGTCACAAGAGTCGCACCTGGCATGATCGAAACAAGCGTTTCCAGTGTCGTTTCTGCCAGTGGCGCAGACACTTTGATGTTTCGACCTGTGATGATGTTGTTCACAACGGTGTCACCGAACTGGTCAACTTTGGTTTCGTGAGTGCTCGTTTCTACCGTCAACTCAACACCACCTAACGTCAGACCAAGGTCTTGACCATTGAAGGAGATTTTACAAGTACCCAGCTTGATGTTCTTTGTATCGCTCATCTTATTCTCCAACTACAAAGGTTAATTGAAAGGCAAGAAGCCACTCAACGTAGCCGCCTTCATTGCGCCCAAAGCTCTGTGGGAGCATTTCAGGCTTAGAAATTAGTAATGTGTATTTGCCAAAGGTTTTCCCCTGACCCCTAATCAACTTGAAGACCTGATCGCTCAAGTCTTCCCCTTCCGACGAGCTAACCCGTCGAACCGTGATATTCAATGAGCCGCGATAGTAGTCGTCAGCTTCCGTGTGCTGCATAAAGCCTTCTGTGTCCTCGAACAGCAAAATGCCTTCCACGTCGTCGCTCATTTGGTTTACAAAAATGTCTTCGCCGGTCGTGCCCAACCCTTCACTTGCAAGGTAGTCAGCCAGCTCGGTCAAAATCGTCATTTCAGCTCCTTAGCCACCGCTTTGCGCATCTCTTCAACAAGCGGCAATCGATAGTGATTCATGGCGCGTGTTAAATAGAGCCTGCCCACAAAGTGCCCTGAGTTATTGGGAAACTTGCTTAGTCGCTTTTGACCCTTCGGCGGAGTTCGATTGGCTTTCGCTCGCGAATAAACATCATTGCCCTGCTTGTCCTTGCCACGAATTGAGTACTTCCCATCGTGCATGTAACCTGCGTACTTAGAGATCAATGTCACCTTGCCTTTTTTCGTTCGCTTCGCGCCTCGCTTGATGCGTACCGTGAACGTTAAGCGTCCATTGATCCCGTTGCTCTTCTCTTCCACTTGCCAGTTGTTGATGTTGCCAAGTGCGCCTGTCTCTTCTGGCGCAAACCAAGTCGCTCGCTGTCTTACCTTCTCTGCGTACAGTCTCATGACCTTGACGCAGGCTTTATTCGAGCGCTGAGCAAGGTTCATCATCTTGGATTGAACGCGCCCAATTTGGCGCTCAATGCTAACTTGTTGGCTGTTTGACTGTGCCACACTCAACTTCCCAATGATGCAGGCGGCCGACAATGTCCATGCGCTCATGAACCTTGTTAATGATCAGCGGCTCATTCCCATCCAACGTGATCATGTCGCCCTTCTTTGGCTGACTGAACTTGTCCATGATGATGCGCGTGTCTGCTTGACGCTCATCAGCACGACCTCTACTTGCGGAGCTGTCAGCACGAACCGTACTGCTGCCTAAATTCTCTCGCATGTAAATAGGCGCCCAACCAAAAGACGACCCTTGTGTCTTGTAAACGCGATCGCCATAGACGTCTTTCTTTTCAACCTCAAACAGCAACCCCGTTCTTCGTAGCGGAATAAACATCACTCACCTCGCTTAATTTTGATGATGGCTTCGCTTTGCGGGTGAAGCTCACTCGTTGGAATCGACTCAAGCTCAAAGGTCATTCCGTGTCTGCGATGATCAGGCTGATAGAGCTCAAACGTGGTGAATCCCAACTCTGCAGCCGCTTGCAGATACGTCATATGCGACAATTCAGAGAGGAACTGAGCCAACTTGAGATAAAGTGCCCAACTGGTTCGCGATGCTCGACCCTGACGGTCGTAGCTGTAGGTTTTCAAAATGCGACCACGATTGCGCTCACGAATACGAATGCGAGCAGAATTCGGGTTCGACCGGTATGCCGTCACGAGAAGGGTGTACTGACTCATCAGATCTTTCGCTAGGCGAGTCCCTTCCAAGGCGGCTTTAATGAATTCTTGTTTGACCGACTCATCAATCTCATCGAGATCGACAGTTGTCACAATGATGTTTGGCGCTTTGATTTTCGCGTCAGAGTACGCACGTAAGCGCGCCTCACGAGCAATCTGTGTTGCGACTGACTGAAGCTGATTGGACAGCTCTGTGTAGCTCTGAAGCGAGATTTGCGTAGCTCGACCCTTAAAGCGTTTCAACTCGCCAATCGTCATTGCGTTTGCTCCATCCAAATACAGATGAAGTGCACCATTGAGCGCGTTAACACACACCTCATAGCTGCCCAATAGCGACTTAGCGGATTGAATGGCTTTAGACACGAGTGAGCCTCCGATTGTATTGAACGTAGCGACCGATGTATTTCAGCGCATGCTTCGATACCGACAGTTCAAGTGGCTTACTGGTGCGAAAGAACTGTTTCACTTCGCCTACCGTGTACGACATCACCCCTTTTGAGCGCAGATCTTCATTACCATCACCACCTAGCAAAAACTCAGCTTCTGCCATCTGTGCGTATTGGAAGTTTCGTTTGATGTCTTCTTGAATGACGATCCAGTCTTCTTTGGTAAGCTGAAGCGTTGTCCAGTAGCTCTCGCCCTGCTCTGTCAGCATGGGTAAACCTGTCGAATCAATCAGCGCATTGGTTGATAGCTCTAAGCTGCCAATGTTGCGATAAGCCGCAATCAGTGCTGATCGCTTCTGCTCATCGGGGGCTGAGTTAAGCGCAACGAACGTTGGAAACTCTGGCATTAAGCGCAGTGCTTCAAGAAAGGTCACGAACGAGTTGGTGCCAGGTTCACACATGACCTCTTCTTCCAAGAAAAAGTAGGTGCTTGTGACAATGGTCTTCTCGTCAGAAACAAGGCTCACCTTTAGCTCGCGAACCTCAGACTTCATGTTGTTGGTAATGGTGCAGTGCTGCGCTTCGACAGACACCGTCACCACTTCATCATCAGCAGAAGGCGTGACCGTGCCGGTTACCACTGTGTCGTACTGCTCATCGAACATCACCCACTCGACACTTGTGACAGTGATTGGCTCCCCTGATACATCAATCAGAGGAACAGTGAAGTCAATGGCTTGTCCAGATAGGTGTCGTTCCATACGTTAGCCCTGCTTTTGGAGCAAGCGCTCGATAAGTTCTGGAATGGACTTGCCTTTCACATCGTATTGCTTGCCGATCTTACGCAGTCCTTTTAGGCCGCTGCTGTCAGCAACGCTCTCTAGGTAGTCGCGAGTCAGTACGGTGGTCGGCTCGGTTAGCTCTTCGCTGTCGGACGTATCCGCAGAGTCACTATCCGTTTCATCGCTATCTGTCAGCTCAGACTCATCCACGACTTTCGTAGGAGTCTTTTCCCCTGATCGTGAAGCAATGTAATTCTTATGAACCTCATCGACTGCAGCGTCAGGCATCGGGACTTGACCGGGAATCACCTCAAAGATGGGCTCGACCTGACCGTCCTTCAGACCGACTGCTTCGCAGCGAAAACCAATGGCAGCAAGTTGCTCTGCCTCATTTCGAAAGAGCTTACGAACAGATACTCCGTCCTTAAACTCATAAGCGCCGATGACGCCTGTGTGCAGCATCATTTCGCCAAGTAGTCGAACGTAAAACTCGATAAAGCTAAATTGCATGGTAAATATCTCCTCGTAAATCCTAAAAAGGGAGGGCGAACCCTCCCTTTGATCAATCACTTGATTGGGCCTTAAATCTTAACGTCACCGATTTTCGCCAGAGACAGTGTCGATTTAAGCGCTAGACCTGTGTACATCTTCATTCGAGTACGGGTCGCATCTTTGTTCTGAACAGTGCCCAGATCTTCGATAGCAAAGCCCGCAGGGTGGCTGTTCGCGAACAGACCGTGTACACCGTTTGCTTCGTCCAGGTGAAGCGCGAAGATGTCAGACTTCTTGCCACCTGAGATGTCAGTCGTTTTGATGTATTCGTTCTGGATGATTGGTGTACCATCGTGCGCCAGAATCTGACGACCGAAGTTTGGTAGCTGAATCATGCCGCCCGTGTTACCACCGAACGTACGCATTAGCTGCTTGTACTTACGGTAGTGCTCTGGACGCATCATGATGACGTCTGCGCCTGTTTTCACAGCCGCTGTCAGTTCATCAAGCATGTTCAGATCAAGCACTGCTTCACCACCTGCTAGAGTTTGATCAGCAGTGACCAGCTCTTGAAGACCATCGAACTGTTTGTTCGCTTGAAGACCGTTGACGATTGCGTCTTTGTACTGGTTTCGCATGCCTTTTAGCTTCGATTGGATCTGAGTAGCTTTTTGGCTATTCATGTCCGACATCGTGCCGTCTAGGAATTTATCCACGTCAACGTCGCCGATTAGGATACGTAGACGAGTGGTGACTTCGTCGAACTCTGAAGCACCTTCTTGCACTTCTTCGTTCGGATCTAACCAATCACCTTGCGCCAGTGTTTTTTCTCGGTCATAGTCATACGACTTACCTGATGTACCTACGAACGGCAACAGTGCAAAAAGTTCTTCTTTATCAATGAACTCTTCGATGATGCCGCGCACCAAATCTTCTTGTGAAAGCTTCTCAGCTTCTGCTCGTAAAAGTGGCATAGTTTAGCTCCTAAGTTATACCATTTAATATAATTAGCGCCTAATGTGTTAAGCGCTTACTTAAGAAGCCCAATCAAAAAAATCCGCGTTAGCTTTTTGTCTTGTTTAGCGCATGACTGATGCGATCAATGCCCGAACCAACTTCAGTGCCTTCTTGTCCCTTACCATCTTTGGTACCAGAACCAGAGCCATTGACTTTGCTCTTAAACATTGTGTCTGCGTCAGCCTGCCCTTCAAGGATTTGCTTAAGCGAATCATCGAATGAAAGCGGCTTCCCTTCTGCGTTGACAATTGGTGCGCGACCTTCGACACCTTTCGGTTTGTCGTAACCAATTACATCGCCAGTTTCGTTTGGCTCGAAGTGCGCACCGAATAGGGAACGAACACGAGCAGGGGTCATCACGCCAACCAAGTCGTCGCGAATGACTTTTGAATTTCCAAATGCGGCACCAACTGTTAGCTCTTCGATCTGAGATAGCTGTTGTTTGCCTACCGACTCTAATTCTTGATATTTCGTGTCTTTAGCTTCGAGTTCTGCCTTGTGCTTCTCAACCATCTGAGCAACGATGCCATCGTGCTCTTTCTGCTTGTTAGCCAATAGCTCTTCGTACTTGCCTTCACTGGCAAGACGCTCTTGCTCGGCTTTTTTACGCTCAGCTTCCGCAGACTCTTCGGCTTCCACGAGTTTTGCGTAACGGTCTAAATCAATGCCTTCGAACTTGCTTGCCGCGTCCTCTAGCTCTTTGATTCGCCCTTTCTTTTTCATGACTTCTTTTAGAAGATTGGCGTTTTCGGCTTTGTAATCGGTGTTGTCTTCATCACCTTTACCACCTTGTTCGCCGCCTTCTGAACCACCTGCGCCACCACCTTCGGTGCCGTCTGATGCAGGAGCCATGTATTTCAAGAATTGATTTCGATATTTCATAGTTAGTGCCTCTTTCTTGGCTAGTCTTGACCGGTATCTTGGTCTGTTTCGGTATCCGCATCTTTGCTCAACTGATCAGGGTTGCTCGCAGATGTGGATGATGTTTTGCCAAACGCCAAACCGATTTGTTCGGTTAGGTCGTCTGCCATAGAGTTGATAGAGTCGATTAGCTCGGCTCTGTCTTTTTCAGGAATGAACGGATACAGCTTGTCCAGTACTTGTCTTAACTGGTAGCGCTTCAGTTCAATCGGTGTAGTCAGCGATTCTAGGCGAGAAGAAATGTCCATCTCGTCATGCAAACCGCGAGTATCAAAGTCTGTGGGCCAAGTGATTAACGTGCGTCGACCACTTTCATTGGTCTTAAACGTGTAGTTGTCGTTGCCGTGATATCGCATCACCAGATCAACGAGTCGATACTCAGCAACCTCAAGCCCTTTTGATTTGCTCACCAACAGAGAATTCACACGCTCAAAGTCGTAGGCTTTCGCGACACCACTTGAGTTGTCGATGCCTTGTGCGTTGTCCTGTTTGGTTCGCTCTCCATTCACCCCAACCACAACGTAGATTTCGTTAATGATTTGACGAATAGAGGTAATGATAAGTTCTGCCTGCTTAGGGTCTGGCGATAAGAAGAAAGGCGCGCCACCCTCAGAGTCATAAGTAAAAATGCGTTTGGTACCCGCTTCGATCACCTTCGTATGACCGTCTTCACCTGGCAACAAACCTTGCGCTGGAATCGCCAATTGGCTGAAGGTCTGATCTTGAATAATGGCGTCCAAGTTCGACAGATAGTTGGCACACGTTCTATCGAGGTACGCCACATCACCAATCATTGATGGTGAGTGATACAGCTCTTCGGATTCCATATGATCGACAGGGAAGACAGGCACAATGCCTAAGTCATGCGAGCCACTGTCGCTCAGCTTGAAAATGGGTTTTACATTGGCTTTACGCTGTGGGTTCTCTTCCGTAAATAAGAACCATTGATTGCGCGTCCATAGACGATAGCGGCTGTAGACTATGTTCGATGTTGAGGTTGGGTCTTCGTCATCACGCGCTGTTTCGCGGATCAGAATCCAGTTCAGCTCCTCGTCATCATCAAAAGACATATCCAACACATTTTGCGGCAGTACTGAGTAGGAGTAGACCTGCGCTTTTGCTTCCGCTTTACTCTCACCCTCGCCTCGTCTGACTGCATCAACCACGACCCAGATGCGACCAACAATCGAACTGCGTTTGGACAGAAAGCGCATGTAGGAGTCGATGTCTTTACCGCCTCTTGTCGCTTTATCCCAAAACTCAGCCACTTCTCTTGGCGCATCCTCTCGATTACGTCGAACCACTCCCTTGAAGACGTACTTGTTCACTAAGTCCACGACTTCGCGTGTGTGGTTGAATCGATAAGCGCGAGCCACACGATCTTTAAATTCGTTATCCCCTTCTTTGAGGTATTTAAAGATGTGCTTTTCAAACCAAGCTCGACCTCCTGTATAGGTCTCAAGCAAAAACTCCCAATGTTCTACCATTAGGTTGTATGTTGGGTGACGACGAGAAATCATCTGCCCAATTTGCTTTTTTGACACTTTAGAAAAGTCCAACAGGATCGCCTCGTTTGGTTATTTACCTTATATAGTATTAAGTACTTACTTAAGAATCAACTTAAATTGAGTATCCAGCGATCTTGATCTTGCGCATTGGGAACTCTCTTTCGATGTAATAGCCCAGTGCATCGGTAACGTGCTCGACGCTCAAAGCCTTGTTAATGTCTCTCGAACCCTCTTTGTACATGGTCTGCTCAAAGGATCTAACTACATGTTTACACTGAGGAGAAACCTCAACCCCTACCGTACCATCTGCGGTCATCAGCTTGCGGTTTACCGCGTTCACACGATCATCGATCGCAGGGTGTTTGCGGCGATATTTGATGCGTTTAAATCCGTGTTCTCTTAACACATCTAATGACGTTTCACCCCTCGCATGCTGCCTTGCTTTGCCCGCAGGGTCGGGATAAATCGTCGTTTGGTCTAAATAGCGCCAGTATCGTCGCGCCAATTCTTCCGCTGCTTCGTCCACGTTCGAGTTGAACTGCACAATCTCATCGACTATCCAAATCTTTCCATCGTCTTGCTCTTGCATGACGACCAACGACATTGGGTCGATGTTAAAGTCCATACCGACAGCGATAGGTAATTTCGGGTTGAACTTCACGTGGTCTTTCACATGTCGTTCGCGATCGAATGGGTAGTAAACACGACCTGATACGTTTAAGAAGGACGCTTCGAATTCCTGCTGGAAGGTTCGAGGGTCCATATCTTTTCGTGCTTGCTCGATCTCGTGCTCTGGGATGAATGGGGAGGCGATGGTTGGGAACTGCCACGATGCCCATTGTGGCTTGTCTGGGTCTTGTCCAGAGATGTAGGCATCGTAGAGCAAGTTATACGACTTCGGCGTACCAATGAACAGCGCATGACCGCCCGTTGTTGCTAAGGTTGGTCGAATACACTCTTCCCACACCTCTTTTCGCATGTCCTGATACTCATCGAGCACCACGTAGTCCAGACCGACACCACGCAATGAATCGGGGTTATCTGCGCCTTTGCACGAAATCTCAGTGCCGTTTTTTAGATCAAGCGTGAGTTCGGTTTCATTGGGCTTCTTCGCCAACCAGTTCTTAGGGATGGAGTTTTTCAGCTCCTTCCACATGATTTGCTTTGCCATCCTAAAGGACGGGGCAATATACCAAATGCGTCGATTCTTGCCTTTGGTGGCTTCCGTGATCATTCGTACAAGGCAAAGGTGAGATTTACCAAAACGACGACCGGCTACCACGCATTTGAATCGCGCTTTGTGTCTAGCGATTTCAGCCTGTGCAGGGTGAAGACTAAGCGATACCGTTTTGCTCATTATTCATCACCGCCCTCTTCGAGCACACCCATTTCTTTGGCTTGCTCTTTTTGACCGTCACGAATTTCAGCGATCTCGTCTTCCAACATCTCACGAACTTCCAGTGTTGGTAGCTCATCGTTGTCTTCATCAGAAATGCCAAGCACTTCGTATTGCGCATCACGGGTCAGCTTCAGCGTTTCCGCCATCAGCTTGTAGGCTTTGAGATTGTTTGTGGCCACCGAGATAGGTCGGTCTTCTCGCTCAGCATCAATGATTTCACGTGTGATCCGCTTATCAATGGTGGCTGCAAGCGTGTATTGGCGTTCTTTCGTCTCACGGATGCGCTGAGTCGTAATATCGACTTCTTCGGATGCATCATCAGCAATACGCTTTTCAACGGCTTCTTTCACTTTCGCGGCTGCCACGCCCTTCTCAATGCCTTTTTCTTTCATATGACGCTGGATCGTGGCTTTGTGGACGCCAAACTCTTCGCCAATCTTATCGAGGCTATACTCCCCCGATTCGTACATGGCTTCGGCTCGAATCCAATCCCGCGTCGTCATTCGCTTCTTTGTCATCACTCACCTCAAATTCTTTTCTGCGGATCATCATACCGCAATAAATATCTTAAGTAAGTGATTACTTAAGAATGAAAAGCTTTTAAACCCTTACGATATAAGGATTCATGAATCATCACTTTTCCGAAAAGCGTGATTACTGAATTTTTGAAGAGAGGATTCCGAGATTCACTAGACTATTTTCCGCACTCATTTTATGTCCAAAACAAGGCGTTTTCTGTGTCCTTTCCGCAGTCATTTTGGACTCAAAAAGGCACGATTTTTCATCACTATCCGCAGGCTCACTACCCGCTCAGTTTTTCACATTGTTTTCATACACTTACACAATATCATCACTTTTTGCTCGTTCTACTATATATAACACTCTAAAAGATCTCTTTTTTATACTTATTATTTTGTGAAAATCGCGGAAAGTGATGATGAGTTCCCCACACGGTTATTTGTTTACTTTCAGCGCTTCGTAACCCAAACCTGTCGCGCGGTAAACCATGCGTTTTTTTCCACGTCGAGTTTCACGAGGCGCTTTCTCTATCACTTCGTGCTGAATCATTCTGCGGAGAGTGAACTGAATTGCGGGTTTGGTGACATCGTAGTCCACTTTCTCGATCAGCTGATCTAAGTCGACAAGTGAGCCGTCGTCGTTGCGCTTCACGATGACCTCTAGGATCATCAACATTCGATAAGTTAATTCCATTATTGCTCCAAAGGTTCGTCGGTCGCCTGCTTATCGAACGCAAGCAAAGGCAGTTGTTTTGGCAAAACGCGCTTGTGATCAGGATTCTGATACAGCGCATACACGGTGTGTCCGAAGATGAGTTGGTTCAGCTCGCGAAGCACTTGCTTCATGGACATGTCATTCATCACATCCTCAAGCGTTCGACCCAATTTCGACCCCGTCTTCTCGCGTGAGCTGTTCTTGTAATAGAACTCGGCACAGTCTCGATGGATCATTTGCTGCACACTTTTCGGCTGACGATCATATTCATCCAGCAATGCGAGTTGGTCGGCAGGGTGTGATTCGAACTGCGATCGCAAAAACTTCACGCCTGAATCGTAAGCGGCGGCTCGCTTCAAAGGCGCTCGTTTGAATCCTGCTTTCGTGTCGAAGGGGTTGTATTTCGCCATTGAGCTGACGATCTCGATATATCGCATGCCTGACATTCGACAGAGCAGATTCATGAACCGATAGCTCACGCCTGTTCCGCGATACATGGTGGACGTCACGATACGCCCGACTCGTCGCATGTTGTCATTGAGCCAACGAGGACGATGCTTGTTCGTTAAGGTTGTGTCACCACCTGGCTTAAGCATGGGCAACACATCATGACGAGGGGCAAGCAGCAGCGACACGGTACTCAGAACGCACACCGCAACAAGCTCACCGTTCGAGATGCGTCGGCATCGATAGAAGTGCGGCGCAGGTGGCAGCGACTCTGCTTTGTAGTGCAGGTGATGTAGCTTATCCCAATCGTCTTTGGTGCCACGTTCAACAACCATGTCATCGAGCAAGGAGAACAGCTGATCGCTATTCACCTCGTGGCGAGTCACAGTGATCTCGTTCATTCATCGTCCCTCACAGGCTTTGAGGCGCCAAAGAAGAACGTCACAATCCCGCCAATCACAGTGCCGAGCAGGAATCCAAGGATTGTGTCGGCAAAGCGTGTGCTTGCTTCAGGAATGGGAAGAAACGTAATGGCTGCAAAATACAACATCGAGCTGATGGACATGAACCATGCGTACCAATAGATGAACTGGCGAGCCACTGGATCTTTTGCGTGTTTAACCACTTCCACTTGCTGCTCTCTCGCATGCTGCTTATCGGCGAGGTACATCTGATCAAATTCCAGCCGCTTGTTCTCCATCGACAAGATGAAATCGTTTCGTGCCGCAGGGTCATTCATGATCTGACCAACCGCGGATTCTACAGTCGATTGTCCAGATACCGCTTTCGCCACATTACCGATGGCCACCGCTGCCTCTTCTGCTTTGCTGCCCCCAATCCACTTGCTGATTTGTGGAACAAGCGCTGCTAACGCGCTTACTGCCGTAATGATCGCCATAGTCTATGCTCCCTTCGCGCTGTATTGCGCTGTGTTGCGTTTAATCGTTGAATGAGCATCACGACGAATGCGACACGCTTTGGGCGTCTCAGAATCGCTGACAACGCTTTCAGATTGAGCCTCGCTGTTTACTTTGCTCTTGTTTTTCTGCATATCTTTGATTGCAGCGCGAAGTGACGTGGCAATGTAGCCCTGCAGGTACGCACCTGGCTCTTGCTCCGTCGCATTGATGTTCGCGCCAATGCCAGTCAAGATGTTCACGGTTGCGTGAAAGCACTCATGCCAAATGACTTCTTCTTGAAATGCCTTAGGGGTAGTGGCGTCGATGAAGATAAGTTCAAACGAGCCTTTTTGATCCACCATAGGCACGCAAAAGCCGTTCGCTTGCTTACACTCTTCGACAATGTTGAGCCACTGAATCTTCTCGTCAAACAGCTCCTCTGACATCGTCTTAAAACCTTCCAAGTCGCCATAGAAAGCAATGATGCGACGAAAGTACATCGGCACGTTTACTTCCATGAAAAAGTTCATAACCGGTTTCTTAGCTGCCATATCAATACTCCTCTAGCATTTCGCGATCCGAATAAGAAACGCGGATTTGATCGGCGTATTTCTTATCAATCGTCAGGGTAGGTTTTAGGTCCCAAAGTAAGTCTTTGTGTGTCGTGGCAACCGCCAGTGTGACGTTGTGGCGCTGACACAGCTTTCGAACCGCAAAGGCGACGACTTTGGCGGTCGTGCGATCGAGAACTGCACCAAACTCATCAGCGATCAGCACTTCAGCGCCCATCGCAATCAATTTGGCAATCTTAAAGCGGTAGCGCTGCCCATCTGAGAGCTCCGAAGGCTTACGAATGAACAAATACGCATCATTAAGCCCCGCTTGCGACAGAAGCTTACAGGCGTCTTCAGTCGTTCTGCCCAACTGCTCGATGAGCGGTCGCTCTTCAAGCTCAACTTCATCCAAGATGCCAACCTGCAGACGATATTGGTTGCGATACTGCTTCGCGAGTTCACGCAGGAGAACCGACTTGCCCGAACCTGATTGCCCCGTGATGTAGATGCAATCGCCTTGTCGAGTGGCAAACTTGAAGTTGTCGTAAACCACAAACTCTTTGTCGTCCATGCCCAAACCAAACGACTCACCGATATCGAGCACACGCTTGGTACGCTCTACAGAGGTATTGAATCGAACATCAACGTGATGATGAAATGTCTCAACCATTGTCAGCCTCCTTAAACAAGGCTTTGAGTCCTTGATGCACATACACCTCATGCTTGATGAGCGTGTTAAACGCATCGTGATACGCCAATTCGCGCTGCTCTTCTTTCGAATCGCCAATGCCGTTGTCCACACCAGAGATCTTGCGACCGTCCGTCAGCGTCAACACACAAATCGTCAGCTCGCCCGTGTTCATGTAGTCCTGCTCAACAATCATTGCATCGACCGTAACAGGGTCTACTTCATCGGGAACCGGTTGGATGTGCTGCTCAAACTGCTCTTGAGTCTGAATGCCCACCGCTACGCCATCTTCAAAAATCAGGTAGTCATCTGCCTTACCGACCTGCACAGACTTCAATTGATAGACCTGACCATCTTCGGTTTGGTAATAGCCTGAGTTCACGCCCGTTCGGACAATCTTCTTCGCTTGAATGGGCTGCGGTTTGGTTACGTATCTACTCATAAAGCACCTTCTCTGCATGCTCTAGCAATGCAGCCTTTGGATCCTTACCCTCAGAAGTAATGCTGGCGAGGAATCGCTTCAGCTTGAGGCTTTCTGACGAGGTCACTTTCTTAAAGCCAAAGACTTTCTCAAGCGTGACCGTTGCCTTATCCGCCTCTTCAATCGCAGAATCGGTATCCGAAGACTCTGGACCCTCTTCTGATAGGTCATCCGTAACCAATTCGAGATCGGTCATGAGCAAATCGTCATCCAATGCGCCCAAGTCTGTGGTCAGAAACTCCAGCTCTTTATCATCAAAGCCCAGAGCCAACAGAGAGGACTCGTCCTCTTTTTGAAGCCATCGCAGCTCTTCTTGCAGCAAGTTGGTGTCCATGTCACCTTCAGCCACTTTGTTGTCTGCGATTCGAAGCGCGGCGGCCTCTCTCTTGGTGAGGTCGTAACGCACCTTAACCGGCACGGTTTCCCAACCCAGTTTTTGCAGTGCCAGATGGCGACCGTGACCTGTGATGATGTCACCGTTCGGCTCAACGTTAGGGATGTTGACCAGACCGTGCTCTTTGATGGAAAGCGCGATTTTCTCTACCTGCTCTTTGGTATGGATCTTCGCGTTGTTTTTGTAGGGCTTGAGCTTATCAATGCCCCACTCTTCGGTTGTTGCTTTCTTGGCGGCCATAAGCGTCCTTAGTCCAGATCAAGTTCCATTTCTAAAAGCGCATCTACGCTTTCATCGAATTCCGTGTCCGACTCTTCGCTGTCCAACCCTGCGCGCTCGCGATAATCTCGGATAAGCCATGTCAGCGCATCACCTGACTTCACTTGTGCATCCGAGTCTTCAATGTCTTGCTCGCGCATGATTTGTTCAAGGGTGTCTTTCACCATGTCGGCGTTTTCAACATCGACTTTGAACTTCATTGGTTGGTGTGTTTTCAGCTCAGGGGAAGAGGTGGGGGCAATCTCGTCATCGACGTAGTCCAACTCATCCAACTCATCGAGCGTGTCCATCTCTAGCGAGACATCACTGGTCATCAACGTGGCTAGATCGTCTTCGGTGTAGGTCATGTAAGACGCCAGCTCTTCAGCCGTGCCTAGCTCTTCCAAAAGACTCGAGAGTTTGCCAACGTCGTCCTCGCCATAGCGTGAGTTGTCGAGCAAAAGGATCTTCTTCGCTTGCTTGTCAGAGATGACGCCTAAGTTAAGAACAGGCACCTGCTCTAAACCGATTTCGATGGATAGATCGCTGCGGTGTTCACCTCCAACAATCTCTTTGGTACCATCTTCTAGCTCACGAACGAGGATGGGTTTAACGTGTCCGTTCTCCTCTAAGCTCTTCTTCAGCTTAGCCTCGGCCTCTGCTGTTAACTCATTGGGATTCCACGGATTTTTCTTCAGAGTTCGTGGGTCTTCATAGGAAAATTGTAAGTTTTTACTCATAGTGTGTTATCTTATACAAGTGAATGAATTGATACGTTTAAAATCTTAAGTAAGTACTTAATAGGTTACAGAATAACCCTAGTGTAAGGTTTCATCAAATAATGTCGATCTTGAAAATTGCCGCTAACCCCGTACACGCGAAACTCATCGACCCACCGAGAGAAGCAAGGCTGCTTGTCAGTGAACTTCTGTCGTATGCGGTTGAGGGCAGCGAATTCATGACGAAACGCCCAGGTTGGGACGGGAACTCATCGTTCTTTTCGTTTCGAACAAACAGCTTCCCCGCAGGCTTTTTGCCTCGCGTTCAATCGCTGCTTAAGAAACACGGGTACATGCCTCACATCATCAAAAAGCCGCGCCCTGAGCCTTTGGGTCCAGAGCTGCCTATGGTTGATGCGTTTGGTCATGGGGATGAGCGATACAGCTATCAGATGGAAACCGTTCGCAAGCTTGAGAAGTTTGGGATGGGCATTGCGCAGGTCGCGACCGGTGGTGGTAAAAGTCGTATTGCTCGACTCGCTTACGCACGTATCAAACGCAAAACTCTGTTTCTCACCACACGAAGCGCTCTGATGTATCAGTTCCGTGATGACTGCGTTGAATCTTTTGGGGCGAGTGAGGTGGGCATTGTCGGAGATAGTGAGTGGGACGCAGACAAACCGCTTGTATGCGGCATGGTTCAAACGCTTGCTCAGCGACTAACTACGCACACCGCTGATGAGTTGATGGAGCAGCATCTACTTCGCCAAAAAGAGCGCGAAGACAAAGAGCTGACCACCCTCAAAGCACGACAAGCTAAGAAGAAAGTTAAGACCGCCATTCGCTTAAAAGAGATCGAAGCACTGAAGAGCGATCAAATCGCTCGTCGCACCCCTGACGCTGTTCTGTTGAACAACATTTCAGAGAAGATGCAAAAGCAGCGAGAGCAGCGCAAAGAGACGCTTGAATTGCTCCGTGAGTTTGAGTTTGTCATTGCAGAAGAAGCGCACGAAGCAGGTGGTAATGGTTACTTTGATGTGATGAGTGCCTGCAACAAGGCAAGCTACCGATTGGCGTTAACTGCTACGCCATTCATGCGAGGCGATGCTGAATCCAACATGCGTCTGATGGGCTGTTCGGGCGGCATCATGATCAAGATTACCGAGAAGCAGCTTATCGATTTAGGGATCTTGGCGACGCCAAAATTCATGATTGTATCGACGCCTTCTCCTAAGGGGCTTTTTAAAGGCTCTGGCTACGACAAAGCGTACAGAGTGGGCATTGTTGAAAATGAGCATCGTAACAAGCGAATCGTCGCGGAGTGTGTTCGCATGTCGCGCTTTGGTTTGACGTCGATGATTCTTGTTCAACGAGTCAATCACGGCAAGCTGCTGAAGCAATACCTAGAGCGTCTCGGTCTGAAAGTCCGATTCATTAAAGGAGAAGACAAACAGGACGCTCGCAAACACGCTCTGGCTCAGCTTGGCACTCATGAGATTGATGTGCTGATTGGTACCAACATTCTCGATGTGGGTGTGGATGTGCCGTCCGTTGGGTTCATTGCATTGGCAGGAGGGGGTAAAGCAGAGGTGTCGAATAGGCAGCGCATCGGTCGTGGCTTACGTGCCAAGAAGTCTGGACCCAATATCTGTTTCGTCTTGGACTTCACCGATGAGCATAACAAACACCTGCGATCTCATGCTATTCAGCGCAAGGAAATCATCACCAAGACCCCGGGCTTTGCCGAGAATTTACTGGAGCCAGGTACAACTTGGAATCCAGCCAAATACGGCTTTACACGAGTTTAATTTTAGCTGTTTCGGAGGAAAGTAATGGCAACAGTACCTAAACGAATCACCGTCGAACTGACGGACAGTCAACACGAATTCATCACTAAGCGAACCAAGTCTTACAGCCTCACTCAAGCCGAGGTGGTTGGTTTGATGGTCGATGTGATGATTGCCCAACCGAAAGCGCTAGAACCTCATCTTGAGCGCATGAGCAAACGCAAGGCGTTGGAGGCTCAGCGACAGAAAGACATGGAGCGCAAAGCGCAGCGATTGGTGAATTCACTCACACCAGAGCAGCAGGAGAAATTACTCTCAGGCAAGCTCGATTTAAGCAAACTATTGTAACCAAGGGGATACATAATGACCGTAACCACACGCACTATAACTGTAGATTCTTCCGACTACGTGGCTATCACGCAAGAAGCAACTGGCTCGTTCATCAACCGCTCAACCACTAATGTCGTTACGTTGCAAGGCTCGACGAAACCCGACGCCACGGCTTCTGGTGACCCGATTCAGGTAGGCAAGCGCTATCACTACGATTTGGCAGATGGTGAGATCGTCTATGCGAAAACACTGTTTGGTGAGGCAGAGATTGGAGTAACGCCACAATGATTTATGAGTTTGACGATTCAGGCTTTTCAGAGGGGTATGGCAAGCCTAAACGCCTATCCGATCTGACCGAGCCGAAGCGTTTGGTTTATGAGTTTGATGGCATTGATGATTTCATTCAAATCCCAGAAGTCGTGGTCGCTCACGATCAAGGGGTGATTGAGTTCGACATCATCGAAACCAACTCCGACTCGTCTGAGCGCATGCTTGCGTATGGCGCAAGATACGACACTCAGATCATCATGAAAGGGAACAACGTCATCATGCGTCACAACGGAAGCGGGGCTGTGTTCTACAGTGTCTTTCCTGATGTGCCGTTTGAAGGGACGCTTCGAATTCGCATGTCTAATGGCACTGCGGTTCTTTATTGGAATGGTGAGTTGGTCACCTCCAAGCGTCTTTACACTGACGAAACGCCTATTCATCTTGATCGCATCTCTAACGCAAGTAAGTCTGGCACCTTTGTCATCATGAACTTCATGATCGATGAGGGCGAGGAGTATTACTTCCCTGTCGATGATGGTTACACCGAGAGCGGCATCATTCGTAACGCCGCGGTTAATCGTAATCCTGATGGCAGCAACCTTGTCATCAATGGTGAATTCGATTCGGACGTTTCGTCGTGGGTGGGTGACTCCATCACACAAGATGGCGGCCGTGCTCGCTTCGTCAATGACATTGCGTATCAAACAGCAACACAAACGCTGTCGGTCGAAGAAGGTTGCATCTATCGCGTGTCCTGCGACATCGAGCAAGCAATTGGGGCTACATGTGCTTTGGAAGCGTCAGGAAAGCTCTCGCTGTCGAACGATGGCTTTAATGAGGGCTACTTCTTCGCTGACGCTGCCACAATCGATATTTCGATGGTGGGTGATGCAACGATTGGCGATGCAGCGCTGTTCGACAACATTGTGGTGCACAAGGTAGACGATGGCTTTGCCGTGAACCTCAATGAAGAGCGATGGAAGGAGAAATTCAGTGTATAGAATCATTTCGTTTGAGGAGTACAACGCCAGTATCGAAGTGCAGGGGCGCACTGTCTATACCAATCCATTGAGAAACCAATACCCCAACGCTCGCGTGAGTCTCGATCAAAAAGAAGTGATCGTAACGCATACTGGACCCGATGACGGGAACTGCATGACTCGCGAGCAGGCATTAGATTACATCTTAGAGAACTGGCCACAGCCGCCTGAAGAGCCTGTGGTAGAGCTCGATGACCCTGATGCAACTTGATAACGTAGATTAACAATCAACAGTAATAGAGTTTTATGAAATTCGCCGTCCTTAGCTTTGTGGAACCTAGTGAAGCGCTCAAGCGTGTCATCGTTAAAGCCTCGTCCGTGTTGAGTCAACGAGCCACTTTAGCGACAACACCTGACAGCGTCATGAATATGACGTTTTATAAGGTCTATCGAGGCAACAAGGAATTGTATAGCGAAGAAAGTATCCCTGAGAGCGGTTATCCAGTGTACGTTAACCCGACATTTGGCAACCTTCGAAAGCTAGGTATGAAGCAGGTGAGTGGCTTCCACAAATTAACACCTCACCGGAAGTCCCTGGCGTACTCTACCCTCGCCTGCCTGTATGGGCTGGAAGGCAAAGAGTCCATCAATCCGTTCGTTACTACGAAATTCATCGTGACATTCTCCGAACCTGAGTCGTCTCGCCATGACGATCAGCAGTTTTGCTTAGCCATAGCGAGGCGGCTCGGGTTCAAAATTATTGATTTGGCTGACAAGCAAGGTCGCAAAACGTTTGCTGCGGTTTTGAAGAAACTGTCGGTCACCGGTCAGGAGAGTAATGATGATCGAACCCATTCAAGAGAACTTCACCGCCGATGAACTGCGCTGCAAGTGCTCCAAGTGTAAAAAGCAGTTCCCAAACCAATGCAACCCGTCGTCTTTAGATCGGCTGCAGCGCGTCCGTGACCGATTCTTTGCAGCGACCGGCAAGGGCTTGTCCTTAACCTCCGCGCATCGCTGTCTTAACCACCCTTCAGAGCAAGCGAAGGTGAAGAAATACGGTCTTAGCTACACAGGTGGGCGCCACGTTAAGGGCTACGCCTTTGACATCAAGATTGGTTGGGGTCATGAGCGCATGCTGCTCATTCAAATCGCTATCGAAGAAGGGTTTAAAGGCTTTGGCTTTGCAGACTCGTTCCTTCACATTGACGACGATCCTGCACGTACTAAGTTCGCCAGTTGGAGTTACTGATATGGATAATCAGCACCGCAAAATCACAGGGTATCGCGATCTGTCTCAGGCAGAGATCGATCTAATGAACCAAATCAAAGCACACGGAGAGCAAACCAAGCAGCTTCTTACCGAGTTGATGATTCAAGCCAATACACCCGAGTCTCGTCGTGACCTTGAGTTCGCACAGAAGGACTTGCAGGCAGGGCAAATGTGGATGACACGCAGCGTAGCGAAGCCAGACAGCTTCTAAGCGCGACGAAATGGCACTACGTTGCTCTCATTCCTCTTTGGTGGGTTAGTCGGTCTTGTGGCTTCACGAGTCATTAGCCCACCGTCATCAAGCAGCAAATACACCCCTCGCTCATTCTCTTCAAAGACGCCAATGCAATAGTGGCTGCTATCCACGAACTCAGCGCGAGCAAAGTCGTCCTTGTAGAAGGCAGCGACATTCCACACTTTGACGAACTGCACGGGGATCAGTGAGCCTTTGTAATCGCTGTACTGTCGAAAGCCCTTAAACTCAAAGCGATCGGTCGAGCCGTCAGCACCAATCACCTCAACTGTATTGCCGCAGATTGACTTGTGACCGTCTACTACTCCCCTTTCGTTGAGCGTGACCGTGTTGTAATGAAAGCGAATTCTGATGGATGGCATAGGGTAAACACATGTATAGAAACACAGTAATTATGACCTTTATTGTGGGTGGGATCAATGATTGTAGAGTTGAGAGATCCCCTTGAATGACACGTGGTTACATTAATGCTAATGGATGCGTCCATTAGCATTAAGAAAGCAATCAAACCGAGGTTTTCGTTCTTAATGGGTTGCGCTACTTCTCTGTCGTAACTGATTATTCCCAAATTCTTATTCTCCTAATTACCTCTGTAGTCACCAAAGCGAGGTAAACATGAAGAAACTACCAATTGATATCAATCGACTTAGAAAGTACGTCCGAGCTATCCGCGAACTGATGAATCTGATCAGAGACCTTTGTGAATTATGGACGAACATCTCCTAACGGCACTACACCCTAACTCAGCATTAAAACTCGTTTCAGAATATATTGGGACTTACAACTATCGGTTTGGTTTTGTTCGATCTAGATGAAGCGGATCTCCCTATCGAACTAAAAGTGGACGATAGCTGCATAAGAGACTTGTATTCAAAAGGCTTGATGCTTAAGGTATTTACCAGAGCGAAAAACTGTGATGTTAGCCTGTCGAATCGGGCAAAAGTTTACTACAAAACACGTAGTTACTGACTTCGGGGTTTATAATGTCTTTGCGCTCTATACAGTGAAGATCGCGATGTGGTTTATTTGAAAACCGCGTCCTAAAGACTCTGTCTCAGGGTTGCTCTTCTCGGGAACGGTGAAGTTCAAACGGTGATAGAATAGAAAAGGCTCACTGGATGCAACCAATGAGCCTCTCAATATAGGAGAACTAATGAAAGAGTATTTGAATGAATTTGTACCAATCATCGTGCCATTAATCGTTGCATGCACTGCGTTTATTAATGCGCTAACCCACTTCATACGCAGTTTGCGTAAGTAACCCCTAAGATTGGGATGGCGGCAACCATCTCAATCTTCTTTTGTTACTATACACGATCTTACCCGCTTGTCTCCATTCTATGCGGCAATCTTGAGCTTGTTTCGAATTTTAATGTAGTCCTTCACGAACTCATCACGAATGATATCGTCCTCAGTGAACTCAACAATGCCAGCTCGGCCGATCTCCTGCATACCTTCCACAATCTGCATCCACTGAGAAAGCCCTGACTGCTCTTTACGTGTGGTGACATAGTCCTGAACAAAGTCACCTACTGCCAACATCTTGCAGTCTTTACCGCGACGAGTGGTGATGAGATCCAACTCTTTGAAGGTGTAGTTCTGGATTTCGTCCAAAACAATCACAGAATTCTTGTACGTTAGCCCCTGTTCGTGGCTTGTAGAGTGAAATTTGATGTATCCGTTGGCCTTTAGCAGCGCATAAGCGTCGTCACGACCGCAGATTTCATTGACGATACCCATAAAAGGACGCTCGTAAGGCGCAGCTTTCTCTTCCGCAGTGCCAGGTAAGTGTCCGTCATCTCGCACGGCTACGGTTGTTCTCACAAGAATGATCTGCTCAAAAGGCAGAGACGGATTGAACAAATCTTTGAGCGCTAGGTACACCGCTCTGAACGTTTTACCTGTACCTGCACAGCCAACACCGACCGTCAAATCATTGGCAAAATACGTTTCGTCAAAGTCCTGATGCACCTCTCTAAGTGAATCAAAATGACTCACAGTAATGTGTGTTTTTTCCACGTTACTGCCTTTGCTTTTGTCATGGTTACGATGCTTTTTGGACGCGAAATCGACGTTAGAGTTACGCGAATTGCGGCGCTCTTTTCTGCGTTCTGCCTTGCGTTGCTTTCTTCGTTGAATGCGATCTTGATTAGCCATACTGATACCTCAAATACAAAAAAGCCCCGCAGCACAAGGGCTACGAGGCGGTTTCATTGCAGGCAAAGTGCGCTGAGACAGGGACATGCTCCAATGACATCTCATACTGGCTCCCATACAGCCTCACCTCGCCTGCAAAATACTTAAGTAGTTACTTAATACTAACAGGTTGAAATCTTATTTCACATATTTAATACCAACTTTTCATTCATATCTTCGGATTACAACACTACCGACAATATCGATATCATTTAAAATTTTCTTCTTTGTTTTTATGTTGTTAGCATGCTAACAATCAATATTGCAATCATGCTTGCGTGTAATAAGTCCAACACTATGCGCACATTAAGTTGCATCAATAACAAGTTAAGGACTGCTTATAATAGTATTCGTGAGCATGTTACAAGCTCGGTTTTTGAGCAGTTTTTGGTAAAAATGAGAATGAGCGAGAATCCAGTTTTCACGAGGCTTAGGTAAAAAAGCCAATGAAAATGAGAGTGTTACGGCGTCACGTACTGGCAAATAAATGTATAAGAATGTATATTCTTATTCATTATGCTGTTAACCTTTGATCAATAACGCTTAATAGGTGAATGAAGGAATCGTCATGTCGCGATCGCTATTGGACACGCACATTTATCGGCTCATTGATGCCAAATTGATGACTCAAGGCTCGGTCACCACCAAAGAGATTTGTCTCATTCTCGATCTGAGTCGCCAGAAAGTAAGTCGCCTGTTTACCAAGTATCAAGAGACCTGCCCTAACAACATGTCGCACAACCTCAAACTTAAGCGTTACGTTCGTGGCGAAGATTTTAAAGCACACTATCTTGTTAGTTACGATGCCCAAACCTACTTGGACGCGATCAGCGTTGTCTTTCACGAATAGCAGGAGGCCTTATGGCTGAAGTAAGAAAACGAGGCAGACAGAAAGGACAAGCTGGCAAGCAGGGGCAGGCTCCTATCCCTACCCGCGATCAAGCTGTGCAGATCATCGACTCATGCACTGGCACTCGGCACGAACTGAGAGACAAGGCATTGCTGACCGCATTCTTCACAATGGGGCTTCGACCTAAAGAGGCTGCATCACTGAAGCTGGAAGATGTCTACGACTTCGAGCGCGACCGGCTATTTGATACCGTGATACTCAAACGTGGGTACACCAAGCGTGGCATCATTCGAAAGATCCCAATTGGCTCTGCTATGCAGCAAACTCACCTACTCGGCTACATTCGTGCTCGTAAAGAGAAAGGCGTTCGCTTTCGTGAAGGACAGGCACTCTTTCTGTCACAGAAGGGCGATCACTTCACCTCTTCGTCACTGACTCGCATCATGAACACCATCATTGAGAAGCGCTGCGGTATTCGAGGTGGAACAGGGTATTGTGGTCGTCGCTTCTTTGGTACCACCATGTATCAGGCAGGCGAAGGAATGAAGACGATTCAGGAATTGATGGGTCATAAACATCTAAGCACGACGGCTATCTACACCGTGTCGTCAGATGAACAGAAGCGAGAGGCGGTGTCAAAACTGCTTTAATGTGTGAATATCACATGCTATTATCAGTGTGCAAGGGAGATTCCGACCAGTGCATAACGATTCCTAGAAAGCGCCATATCATTGATGTGGCGTATTTTTTTGCCAAAAATCCACGATAAAACACGACTTTAAGTAAACGCTTAAAAACAACTTGCCATACAATAAGCCTTAGCTTAATATCATTCTTGTCACGTTAGTTCTATAACGAACTGAATAGAGAGCCAGGTAGGGATATGCCTGGCTATTTTTTTGCCTAAAGAAAAGGGAGCATCAGCTCCCTTTTTTAGTCCAACTTTTCTTGATAGTCCGTCAGCAAGATGTTTTGCCGCTTGTAGCTAAACTCTCCGTGTCCCACTTCATTAAGCACCGATTCACCATTAGCAATTACACCATCGACATACTCACCAACCTGCTCTTGAGAGCGATCTAAGTCCGTGGTCGCAATGAACCTCAGTGCCACTTGGCTATTGCGAAGCTGGTTCGCCAGTAACAACACCTGACTTTCAAGCTGAGCGATGCGTTTGGGCTTATTCATCTCATCTCTAGGCATTGGCAAGCTTCTCATCTAAGGCACGACGCAGCGCGACACTCTCTTTAAAGGACGTTCGGATGACTGCGTCTTTCCCCGTCTTCACAAGACGCTCACCGGTCGCAGGATTCACCACAAGCTGTTCGCCATCTCTCATAGGGCGATGGTTCTTGAATCGACCCATACCGCGTAGTTCGATAGGCAACTCTTTCTCTCTTGCCTCTTGGAATAGCGCATTGAAGCTACGAACCGTCCCGTCTGCTAACTTACGAAGTATCACTGTGGCGCCCAAAACCGCCTTAGGGTCACTACGACGAGAGAAGGCACTGCGTAGCACCGCATTTAGCAACTGTTCATTGTCTGCCAGAGCCTTAATCATGTCCGTCTCGCTCAAGACTTCAATGCCCTCACGGTTACCCATTGAGAGTGTGCCCACCGTAAACGACACAGTGAGGCGGTCAGGCATCGGCATCGTCTCTTTCGTCTTCAGGTTTCGAACAGGACGCCCACCCTTCTTCAAGTATGGGACCAACTTGCCCACGTTCTTAAAGCGAATGGCTTTCCCTTCAATCAAGGTATTGGTCATCAAGTCCAAATACGCTTGAACTACAGTGCGACACAGATTCGGTGAGCATTCAGATAGCTCATCGATAGACTTAACTCGGTCAACAATTGTCCCTTTGATAATCTTAGTCATGGTCTTCTCTCGTTACTGTTTCTTAGCTTCAGCGCGGAACTGCTTAAGAAGCTGGTTCTGAGCTGTCACAGAAGGTTCGCGCAACGCCCCTGATTCGTCATAAGGGTTGCACATATAAATCTCATCATTCTCTTGGTCGTATGAGCAGATGATTTGCATACCGCACTCGTGATGCCACCATGCCCCAATCTTCACAGTGGAATCGGTGGTGATGTCGTCTCGTTGAATCACATCAGCATGCAGGAACGGGATGATGCGCTCTTGGCCATGCATCCATACCCCTAGCTTTTGGTCTTCCAAACGCTGCTTCACGCGCTTACTCTCACGGCGCTCATTACGTAGCTCCCCTTCAAGTCGAGCGATCTTCTTATTCAGCTCAGCCAAACGAGCCTTCTGCTCTTTATTGGTCTTCTCTAGCTTCTTAGGGTTGAGCGCTCGGAATGCTTTAAGGTCTGACTTCACGGTGCTGAGTTCGGACTCAAGCTGAGTAATGGTCGAGGTGGACTTGTGCGTCACTTCTTTGAGGTCATTGAGTAATTCGTTCATCTTGGCTTGCTGCTTTTTCACTAGCTCGGTCAGCTCAGTCACGGTCTGTTGCAGCGCATCACGCTCTTTGCCAAGCGCAACATGGTCATCATTCAGTTGATTGAATTCCTGAGTATCGAGGTTGTAGTTCTCTACCAATGCAGGTATCACCTCATCACACATTTTCAATAATTGTCTTAGTTGAGCTTCCATGTCTTTGCCTCTTGTCACTTGGCGACCGTGTGCGGTCGCTGAATCTATGGCAATGACTATAAAGGGATTTTTGGCTCGTTGCAATATGGTATTAAGCACTTACTTAATCTAACCATAGAACCAACAAGTATAAGGGTCACTGAGGTCAGGTGGTCTACGGGTCATCGAGTCGCTTGGTCACCTTAGTATAAGGGCAAAGATTCCAAGGTTGGCGGCGGCTAAATATAAGGGTCGCTTCTATCCGTCGGCACTCGATAACGCTCCCCTCCTAGTATTCGCGATTTTTCTAGGACTATTCGATTTTCACGCTCGTTTTGATTTAGCGCGTGTCGTCTCATACGCTCTAGAATCGATTGTAAGCGTTCATTCTATCTTATGAGTATCATTTATTATCTGAGCACGTTTAACGCTGTCAGCGTGCGCGACGTTTACGATTTGATGCATTGAAGCGCATCATCAGAATTGCATTTTCTACAGACACAAAAAAGCGCTCATAGTGAGCGCTCGTTTTCAGGTGGGCAAAATCAGATCACGGAATATTGATCTATCAGATCCGCCACCATCAATTTAACATCTTGCAAAGTGGTATTTGGTTGGATGCGCTGATCAAGATCCATTGTAAAGAATTCATTAACAACACTGTCAGAGATGTTAATGGCTAGATGTTCGCCACAAGGCGCAATAAACAGGTGATTTGATTCGCGGGTAATGTGTGTAAGCATTGGAGGACTCCAGAAGAGAGAGCGCGATTTCTCGCGCTCTGGTAGGTGGGTTATGAGTAAGGATTAGCAACTTTCTTGCTGCTGGTTAGCTCGCGCATTTTCTGAATTAATGGATGGTCGTTATTGATCTCCACATATCGACCTTCACCGCTACCATGCACCGTACCCAGATTGTATTTTTTGAAGAATCCGAGAATGTAACCCGCTTGTGTGAATGTGTCGTCATTCTTAAGCGCTTTAAGGTATCCCGCGCTGAATGTTTTGTCGTTATCGTTGACCGCTTCCATCATCGCAAATACTGAGCTATGAACCTTCGTAATACGCGAGAATTTAGGGTTTACTTTTTTAGCCGCTTCATTCAGTGCGTCCATGTTTGGCGCGCTAGTCTCCTGAGCGATTACAGAACACAAACCGATGAGGTACTTTTTGTGCTCGCGGCTTGCTGACTTAACCACGTTGCCAGCGTCTAAAGATGGGTTAACCATTTTCATAATGCGCATTTCGTTAGCACGTAAACCAGATAGGTAGCTGTCGTGTTTAGCGTGAGTCTCTGCACGCATGCCAGATTCACCTAGACGCTCACGGCGTGAACTGGTTTCGGTGATCTTCTCGTTTTCCTGAGAACGTTTAGTAAACATCTCCTGAGAGAATGTAAGACCGTCAATTGCGCTGTCTGCTAGTGCTTTAAGAAATGATTTGTTAGTGTTCTTATTTGAGTTAGTCATAATGACTCCTTATGTATATGTGATTTATGTTTTTTGATTTTCTGCGTCTCGTTGTTGCGAGAACAATTTAATAATAAGCGATGACTTAAGATTCACAATATAAAAACACTGATTTTAGTGTTTTTGATTGTTTTGTGTGATTTGTATCACAACTACAGACCTGCAATTGTAATCTCACTCACTGATTTTAGTGACCGATCGCACACTTTTCAGGCGACTGATATGTGATATCGGTCACACTTCATCGCTGCAAATATGTGATTCACATCACTATTTTTATTACTTAGTGTGATCTAGGTCACTGTCACTTTTGACGTCAATTCGTGTCACTCAGCACATAATTAAGTTAACGCTTATTAAGCATACACTTATACAAGCAATCACTAATTCAATGAATCGCTGATTTAGCATTGTCTAATGATGCGTTTCACTTAATAAGCAATCTCTAATGTGACGGTGCTCACTCTGGTTTTAGATTTTTCTCGCCGTGGCGTCCCGTGGCATTCCGAGGCGCCCTGACGCTCCCGCCCAGACCCAATCGTTTCGGTCCCTGTTATATAAAATTTTGCCTATAGGGTCGGTGGAATAGGAAAAGCCGTTCCCCAGACCGACAGAATTGCCGACCCGAGTGGTTTCCCTATTAAATCAGTGCAGGATTGAGGTGAAGAGTTAACCGTGGCGTCCCTTGGTTGAACGACAGGCAGAAAAAAAAGCGCAACTCAAGGTGAGTGCGCTTTAAATGCGGTAGTAGCATTCCAATGGGCTCGCAAGCCCGATCACATAACATAAGTCACTGACTTAAGTTGTTTATAAGCTTACAATCATTGATCTCTAATGAAAAGAGCAGGACGAAACGTCCTATCAGGCATTCGACGCTTTTCTGTACAAGGGTATAGGAAATTACCCCGCGCCCAGGTGGGTCGCCCTACCCCAATCCAGTACGCATCCTACCCCGTCCCTGCAGACTCACGGTCAACCCAACCTGCAGTCAGCAGAGGGAAACCAAAATAGAGGGGCACCGTCAGGCTATCCCACCCCTACAGCAACATGGTGAGCTCGGTTTGCCTAATCAGTCACGGTGTGCCTGCTCGAACGAGGGACACCACTCTCTATGCGTATAGCCGCGCTTCAAAAGACTGTCTATAGGGATGGTGAGATACTGTAGGGATGAGATGATGTAATGACGTAATAGTTATGGTTTCCCTCACACCGCTCCAGAGCCCGCACCGTATGGTCTCCCTGCATGTTAGGGATGGGCGCTCGTGGTCCATATGCGCACCGTGGTCTACCTTGGTGACTGTGTCTGTCAAAAAAGCCCCGACGTATCGGGGCAATGGGGTTAATCAAGTGCGTGAAGCTCTTTGTCCATCTTCAGGCGTTCGTTGTCGTAGTGAGCGGTCGCTTGCTCAAGCAGGTCAAAGTCTCGAATGTCGGTCATAAGCAGACGACCGTCGCTCGTCATCATGTACTCATGAAAGGTGATGCGATGCTTGTTGGTATCAGAGTCGATTTGCTCTATCACCGAAATTACTGTGCGACCACGTTGAAAGCTGCGGTGTAGTGACGCCATCATAAGCTTGTCCTCCTAGTATTCATTCATGTACATGGCGTATTTGTCATCGAACACCTCTTGCGCTTCAATGCGAGCATTCACGATGGGACAGTCTGTACCATGAAAGAAACCACGCTCTTCAAGATCTTGTTTGTGCTCAGCGATGGCGTTCTGCTCTTCTTCGTAGGCGTCGAGCTTGTCGGTGTCAGCAAGCGTGATACCGCGTGACTCAAGCTCTTCCGCTTGCTCGAGTGAGTAACCTGCTTTTTGCAGGTGGAAAATGTTCTGATAGTTCATAGTGACTCCGTTATGTGTTGTGTTTGTTATTCGAGTCATTATTGTCACGCAGTGAGTGAGGCACTTCATTGCTTGCCGCGGGGTATGAGCAGGGAGAAAAAGAGCGCACCGCAGTGCGCTCATCGTGGTTACTTCACAAGAATCTCTCCAAGGTCAGACGCGAAGATCATCTGACCATACTCGGCGTGTTTATCGAGAACGCTCCCATCACTGGCATCGAGCGCGTACTGAACCACGTCACCTTCGACATCATCATCAATGTATTTCTTGTAATGGCACTGAAGCAGCTCGACTTGCTCACCCGTGATCCCTTCGTGCTTCATCTCAGTCAGATTGCGATGATGGTCATACGTCAGCTCAACACGGGCGTAGATGTCAGTGTGCTGCGACTGAACAAGCACGGTGTAGATTGGTTTGAAGTTCGACGCTTTGGTGACGTTCGCAAAGATTGATTGGAACAGCTCGTGCGGAAAGTGCTTAGACACCTGTTCATGTTTCATGGTGGACTCCGTTATGTGTTGTGTTATTAGAGTCTCAATTTTCTTATTCTGAGCGAGGCACTGCGACAAACACCAAAGGACAGAAATGACAGGTAATGGTTATTCCCAAGCTCAACGTCGCCGAGGTCATGCGTCCCGTGGGCTACCACGGTATTGAAGACTCCCTCATTTGGTCAAAGTGCCCCTTTTCTGAGCTGAGCTATGCTCTCATGCCACGGTCACAGCCAGGAACAATAAAAATCCCTCTCGAAAGAGGGATTGCTCGTCTTACTGGTTCACAGCTTCAGTGCGCGCTTCGCACTCGTTCTCTTCCGCTTCCAGCTCAACTTTCGCACACGCCTCATCATACGCGCTTTGAGCGACATCGGGATCGCTACCCCAATTACCGCCTTCAATAAGGCCTGTTCTGTCTTCAAACCCATTCACGTGGTACACATGAATCAGATTGGACACACCCGAGTTCATCACTTGAACCCACATCACTGCTTTGTCACCGATGGTACGGTGACGAACGACTGTAACAACCATGTTATTTCTCCCTTCTTGAAAGAATCGTCTGTTCCGCTCGGGAGCAGACGATATTTAATGCCAATTAGTGCGCTTTACGACGATTGAACCGTGCGCGCTCTTGCTTAAGCTGCACTTCAAAGTCAGTCATCACGCTGGGAACGCTCTGTGCTTCGTCTCGCTGCACATCAAACGCGACCGCAGCGTCATAAGCGTTCATGCGTTGCGTTTGATGCTTGGCGCGCTCACGACGCTCTTCATCGCGCTGCTTTTGAGACTTAAACTTCGGGGAATAACGACGTGGCTTATCTTTCGATGGGTAGACTTTCACTTCGCATTGAAGCTCATGGTCAAAGTAAGTTGAAATTGGTTCGATCATAGTGACTCCGTTATGTGAATAACCGCGCTGTCGTTCGTGCAGCGCTTGAGTCTTTATCATCTGATATCTAAGCAGGGCTCTCTTGCTCTCCCAGAGGACGAACAAGGGGCGAGGCAATGCGCGCCACGGCTTACCAAGGTGACGGAGTTGGGCAATGCACCGCGGGGTGCCATGGGAAAGATTGGGAACAGGAGAAAGCCCCGTGACACCAACTGGATTGGCGCACGAGGATTCAAATAGGATCTGGGTGAAATAAGGCTATTGGGAGTGTGGTGTCAACCTCACTCGTGGAGGTGACAAGGCAGCCTTATATATAAAAACCCCTATATAGGGCCAACGCTATGGGCAGCGCGGGTCATACATGTCACACAGCGGAATGTCAGTGATTAAGTCAATGGAGTAGGACGTCATCGTTGAGCTGTTCGCTGAGAAGGTAAAGCCACACTTCTCCGTCAGTTCACCATTGCACACCACGGTCGGCTCCAAACACTGACCCACAAACGACATGTACTGACCTAGCTTCATCGTGGCCGCAAAATCCTCACTCTGATACAGCCATTCTAAATCCAAGCGATGATCCAGTATCGACTCATTGCCACAGGTCACCAAGCGATACCCTTTGATGAAGCCGAGAAACACGTTCTCCCGTCCACCCATATTACGAACAAACGTTTCGTAGCCAAGGCTCGCCTCGGGATTACTAATAATCGTCCTCGCAAGAATCGTACTGTCTCCAATATTTTTGAAGTGCTCAGTGATAATTACCTCATCACTGTCTTCCATGCTCACTTCAATAGTGAACTCCCCTCTGTGTTTCACATATTCTATGGTCAGTTCGAACATCGGTAGTCCTTATTTATCACACGCTCGTAGCCGAGACTCAAAAGACTCCTACTCACGTTTTTTTGTTTTCCTTAAGGTAAGATGACTGAGAACCGCACAAACTCTCTGTGAGTGTTTCAATCCATCTTATACCTAGCACCAGTTTTGACTTCGCCTACATAACAGTACTTGTATCTACTGTTCGTGCCTTCCTTTACTCTGACCATACGTGACGTACTACCTGACTGCCCTATATGCCCCCTAGTGAAAGGTCACATTTATATAATGCTCAAGAACCGTAAGCGATTTGATATATCTTGAGCTGATTTGTGGAGGTTACCACACTTAAGCCGCTATAAACCAATATATTAATAGGTTCGCTTTGACTTATTGCGTGATGTATCACCGACAAACGAAACATCGGTTTGGGCAGCTATGAAAACGGTTTTATTTACTTTTGAGGTGGTATTTTGTGTAGGCATTGGTCCTCTCCCTTTGACCATGGTTTTACTTATTATCACGATGGATTCGATAGCATTTAAATATAAGCCTGACATATATACCACTCAGACCAGTTATTAATCTGAATGATATATTTTGCTATCAAAGTGAATCGTAATGTTCCCTAAAAGCGTTCGTTATCTGTTCATGTCCGTTGAGGGCTTGGTCATACGTTTTGTATGTCCAGTTTGAGTCGTTGTACTCCCCTCCTACGATACGGGTTTCAAAGAACGAGCCATCCTCTTGCTCTATCCCCAGAAACACGGTTGAGACTTCAAATGTTGTCTGTGCGGTCTCTATAGCGTCAAGACCAACCTTAGAGGCGTCAGAGGTCACCATATCAATAAAGAACGCAGCAGGGACTCTGACAGGCTCTCTGTGTTGATTGAGGCTGTACACCTTTAAGGCTGAGTTATCGATCTTGACTCCGCTCATTTAGTTACCCCAGTTTTGCAGCGTATCGAGGTAGAGCTCTTTGTACTTCAGACCACGGACTTCACGCTCACCGACCTTCAGCATGGTTTCCTTCTCAGTCACGATGACCGAGTCCACGAAGATGTCGTAAGCAGCGAAGCGTTTTCTTAGGACCACCAATAGCTCGTCAGCGTCATGGTCAGCCAGGTCAACCTTTGACACAGCCGCTTGAATGATGGCGTTCGGTTTCATCAGACACCCATCAACCGACCAAAGTAACTTCAATGTCTTGGCGTTCTCTAGTGAGGTAACGAAGAAACATTCCTTCTTGCGCTCACCGGCCGCAGCTTCAAATCGACAGATACGACTATGGACGGCGATGTCTGTTCTGGATGCGCCACTGTACAGAGTAGTCGCAAGAGCGTTACTCACTCGGTAGATGCTGTTAGGGTCACGCTCAAGGGCTTTATCCAGCTCATCACGCTTCAGTGTCTCTGGAAGGGTCATCACTGTGTCTTCAGAGGCAAACAAAGCGTCAGGGTTTAGTTTGAAGTCATTCTCATTCACCAACTTTGGCTCAGCAGGACGAAAGCGCGCATCATGCACCGGCTCTTTGTCTTGAGGTTGGATAGCGGCGAGTACCGCTTCAGATAGCCCTAGATGTTCAAGAATGGAGAGGAGTGAGCTGACGGTCGTGCCCTTTCCTTTCTCAAGGTTAGTCACGATGTTTTGTGATAATCCGCAGGCTTGTGTGACGTCAGATTGCTTCAATCCTTTGGCGACACGTGCAGCCTTCACAGCTTGACCCAATTGATCTAGTAGGTTCTTATTTTCTAGTGGCTTTGTACTCATCTTTGGCATCTCAAGTATGGTGATGGGAAAAGCGTATATCACTAAAATCAGTGAGTCAACGGTCTTGATTTAAACAGAGGCTTATTACCTATGAGAGCGCTCAGAAGCGATCGTAAGCGTCCATTCACTTAAGATGAATCAGTGCTCGTTTTGAGTCATTTCCGCAGCACACAGAGACGCTCAGACACGCTCATGACGAGCCACACACAATGTTATCTTTTGCAACGTTAAAAGTGCGATTTTTTGATAGCATTAGGATAGCGAAATGTTGCATTAGCTCCGCTCATCATAGTGTTTTACATGGATATTTTCCGAACTCTCTCAATCACCCCGCATATCATCACTTTAGGCGCTCGCTCTATAGTTTAAATAACTAGATCTTAAGAGTGTTTATATATAGTAGAACGAGCAAAAAGTGATGACGGACATGGTGAGTCCTCGGGATGAGTAAACGCTCGTTTGATTGGACACTGCGGGATGCGTGAATCACCACGTTCGGAGAGAATAACCCGGTGTAGTCTGTGGAGATCTGCATCTCAAAAATGGCAAAAAGTTGAGCGGTGTAGTCTGAGTAGATTGGGTGTACCTTGAGTCGATCGGGTGTAGTCTGATCATGCTCGGTGTAGTCTGAGTAGATGGTGTAGCCTGATGAGAATGCGGTGTAGCCTGAGGAGAGATTGGGTGTAGTCTGCGCAGATGGGTGTAGTCTGAGTAGATGGCAATTCTTAGCTAAGTGACTGTTTGTTGGTTCTCGGTGTAGTCTGAGGAGAAGATTCATGGCAAATACTCGAGTCATCTCTCAACTCGGACTACACCGCACAGCACATTCTCTACTCAGACTACACCCTACGACCAGCGGGATAAGATGAAATTCTGCTCAGACTACACCAGTGCAGCGAGTATCTACTCAGACTACACCGCATGCTCAGACTACACCAGTGCGGCGAGTATCTGCTCAGACTACACCGCATGATCAGACTACACCGCGTCAGTCGTTACTCAGTGTCATCTTGGCATCTCGGTTGTGAACGTGATAGCACTGTTTGCCTCGCCATTCCTGCCACTCCCCCACTAAGTACCCGATATCCTCAAGTTTTTTGATGGCATTGCGAATACTGCGGTTCTGCTCTTTTTCCTTGGCCAGAGCAAAATTACACCTGGCACGGAGACGATCGATACTCACAGGCAATGGGTCGTTCGGTAGCGAACAGAAGTACACGTAAAGGGCTTGCGCTGTCTCTGAACGCGGGAGTGCCTTCAGCACTAGCTGACTAACCAAGATTTGATGATCGATGCGATACAACTCCCACAGCTGCGGATCACCAACAAGCACGACCTCGTCGTTCTCTTCGTCTAGGAACGATTTCAAAACCAGACCAGTATTCAAGACCTTAAGCTTTTCATCGACCATCTTGTCCATCTCAACACGCTTCATAGAGATGCGCGACAGGGACGCTTTGATACTCTGACGCAGCCTTGCTCCAATTCGAGTCGTAGGATAGCCGCACAACTCGCAGAACTCCTTAAAGCCCACGCGGATCTCTTCTAACTTCAGATCATGACTGGAAAACACACGAAGCAAACCACACCAAAGCCTAAAGTCCGTCTCCATATTGAGCGCAGGCCCCTTAAGAACAACGCGGTCAAAGCCTTCACGCTTACAAATCTCAAGCTTGGACAGTTCTTCAGAGAGATCATCAACGACAATCTGGTTAGGGGTTTTACGACCAACCGGACTGAATATCGGCGTTCTCAGCAATACGGACGGTTGGATCGATGTGTTCTTTGACGGTGGGTAGATGAGTACTTTGTCCTCATCATCGTCGTTGGGCATACCCTGTGGAGAATCGGGATCGGTGTTATCCACAGCCTCGTCGTAAGTCTTTTGTATGTAGTCATCAACAGAGGTATAATTATCTTTGATTTCAACGACTTCGTACTCAGCATCCAGAATGGTTTCGCCATTCTCTGATGGGTTTTTCACTGACATAATATTTGCAAATTGAAGGATTCCTATCTGCTCAGACTACACCATAAAATCTACTCTGACTACACCGCAGATCTGATTAGACTACACCCGTCACACGCTCAGACTACACCACCTACTAACTCAGACTACACCACCCGCATGATCAGACTACACCCGATATCTCTCTAAGCCTTGATATCATTGGCTTAGACGATTTGAGGATCTCTTAGGGATCTTTCAGGGATCTCTATTGGATCGTATATTAGGATCTATACAAGCAGGATCGTGTTTTGGATAACACTGCGTGTTACCCACAACACCCAATAAGTAACAGATCATGATCGCGCGAGAGGATAAAATTTATCCACATTTTTTCTTAATTTCCAGTGCATAACGAAAACTAAGTGAAGATAGTCAGCAAGATAGCGTTGGGAATGCGTCTAGAATCGTCTCTGAGCGTTTTTAGCTGTTTCAGAGTAACTTTGTACGTGATTTCAAAAGGAAAGCGCTCAGAATCGATTTCAGAGCGCTTTGTGAAGTCATGATAGGCTTTAGAGTGTGTCGATAGCCGCTTGCATCTGAGCAGACACATGGTCAAGACACGGCGTTGTCGCTTGTTCAATCCAAGCAAAGTCGTCACTAAGGTCAGCTTGGTATATTGATGAGGTCGTCATGCTCTTGCCTGCCACTACGAACGATGCCAAGCAGGACACTTCAGCAGGCTCACCCATTGCGACAATCGAATCCACATACACAAGCTTCAACTGAACCTCGACCGGCAACGTGGCCGTCAACTGATTCACGACATAGTCAACGGTGGGCGCGGTGACATCGTAACGTCCTTGACCCAACGCAAGTGCATTGGCTCTTGAAACCTTAAGCACATCCGCGGATTGATCGCTCGACAACGTAATCATCGGTGAGCGTTCTTTTGTGATGGGAAAATCTGCCTGCCATGCAGAGCAACCAGATAGAGCGGCGCATCCTGCTGCCAAAATACAAGTTCTGAAATTCATAACTGCCTCCTTTTGGCTTAGTTGTAACATCATGATTGTTGGGAAGACAGACTTAGAAAACCTAATACCTTGGGCTAGAAAAGTATTAAAAAAAAGGGACTACCAGAGCAATAGTCCCGCTGAATGCCCCATCAGGAGCTAGGAGTCACACTATCCAACATGGATATGTAAGCGCCCCGTAAGACGCTTGGTATATTCACGCTGTTAAGCAGACTCAACGATTCCTAGCTTCTCGCGAAAGACGCTCGCAAGCACCGAGTCTTCAATCAGTGTGAGCGTTTGTCCGTCACGCTCAGCGATGCCCATCAGAGGCAACACTTTCATCAGCTGACCCGATTGGCTGCGTGCTGTGCCTTCTGAATATGGATGCTCGCGATACTTATTGAACAGCGATGTACTGGTCAACGTGCCCTCTTCGAGAATCATCGTTAGCGCTGTTTCCGTGTAGACAGACAGATTCGTTCCGTTGTTCAAGTGAGCGTAAGCATTGACCAGCTTCTCACCGACTTTCTTAGGCGCAGTGTCAATCTCGGTCATACGCTCAGCGATCACTTTCTTGAGGTCATCAGCGCTCAACTCGGCATCGCCAGGTGTGTGAATCATTGTTGCGCTGATCGCATCAACACCACCAAGTCGAACCGCAAGTGCTTCGCTTGGACGTACAGCGCCATGAGCACGACTCTTCGGCGCAGTAGATGTTTCAGCGCCCTCTTCAGTGGACGGTTTGTCGTCAGCACCTTTCGCTTTCGCGTCGTCTTTCACTGGCTCTTTAGCTTCAACTTCTGGCTTTTTAGCGCTCGTAGTCGGCTTAGTTTTCGCTGCTGTTTTGGCTTTAGAAGCTGGCGCTTTAGCTTTAGTCGTCGCTGCTTTTTTCGCAGGCTCGCTCTTCGCCTTCGTGCCTTTATTAACGAGATCAGCGCTGATATCAGGCATATTCTCAATCTCTTCGAGATCGGCTTCTAGCGCAGCCAGTTCATCGTCATCAGTGCCCTTCGCTTCTACTGTCGTAGTGTCCGTAGACGTTGATGTATCGATGTCTGAACCTTCGAGTGCATCTAAATCTGCCAATGCAGCGTCCAATGCTGACAACTCTGTTTCTTTACTCATGTTAATTCTCCAATCAGCTAATATTCCAAATTTTATTGAGTGCATTTCTTTGCTCTCACAACACATATATTAATGATTGAGTACGGCATGAAAACAGTTTAGCCTTTAATACCAATGGCTTTAAAAACATAGTGTTATAATGCTAACAATCAATATTGATAGCATGATAGCGGTATTGAATGAGGTAATGTTGCGGGGAATTGTTGTAGTAAGTATGGTTAAAGTGTTAGTATTTGATATGTCTGTATATATGCATGTACGGACGACACTCTGTTTTGAAATACCCATGATAGTGAGGGCGTATAACACGCCCTATTTTTTTGCCTATTGAAAACCGTAATGCTTAACAATTTGGTTGTAGCTAGTACGGACAGCATTCATTGAGCCCCAACAGATAAACAGACCGCTAAACAGCGATACGGTTACCATGACAGGCACATCGAAAGACTGAAGTGCATACGCAACAATGGAAGGGATGATCGCTGCCGAGTTTGTTGGCAATGATTGAAGCTTTTTGGATGCCACTTTGACCTTATCGTACATCGACAAGCAAGCGAACATACCACACACCAAATAGACACCAAGTGTTTGCACATAGATGCCAATCAGTGATTGGTTCTGCTTGGATTGAATGTATTCCTCACTGCCAACTTCTATTGTTGATACGTTCTCTGGCATCAATACACTCACCACCAAGAACGCCACCAACATGCCTGAGTGAATGAACA